>NZ_JABJXS010000009.1 GCF_013155275.1 Brenneria sp. hezel4-2-4 | reverse complement strand
ATTAATAACTGTTTATTCGTAATGAATTTACTGTCAGTCACTCTTCAAGACTTTTTTATATCGTTTGCCGATATTGTCTTGTGAGTGCCCACACAGATTGTCTGATTAAATTGTTAAAGAGCAGTGCGCTGTGGCCTGAGCCGCTAACGCGAGGTGGCGTATATTACGCGTTCCTCTTGCAGAGTCAACGTTTATTTTAACCGTTTTCCCTTTCTTCTTCACCGGCTAGTATGTGATTTACTTCACAGCGCCGTGTCGATGGAGGCGCATTATAGGGGGCCGATTCAGAAGCGCAAGCAAATATCTCGAACTTTCTACTGTTTGCGCAACTTTCATTCATCTGGTCGATTAAATGCGCTTTTTTATCCACTGCGGTAATTCAGCCAGGCTATTGATAATGCCATCAGCCAGAGATTCCCCCAGTTCGGTTATCGGTTTGCCGGTACGCACCAGAATTTTTGTCCCTACGCCTGCGGCAACCGCGGCCTGCATATCTTCTACTTTATCGCCAACCATATAGGACGCGGCCATATCGATATTCAGATGACGCTGTGCGGAAAGCAGCATTCCGGGCTCGGGTTTTCGACAGTCACAAACCTGTCGATACTCTTCACTGCCTTGATCGGGATGATGCGGGCAGAAATAGATGCCATCCAAATCCACGCCACGATCGGCCAGAGACCAATCCATCCACTCCGTCAGTTGCATAAACTGATCTTCAGTAAACTTACCGCGGGCAATACCTGATTGATTGGTCACCAACACTAACGCGAACCCCATGTTTTTTAGTTCGCGCATGCCATCAATGACGCCCTCAATAAATTGGAATTGATCGATTTCATGTACATAACCATGATCGATATTGATCGTACCGTCACGATCAAGAAAAACTGCTGGAACACTTTGTGCCACTTACTTTGCTCCCGATGGCGTAAATTGTCGGTTAGTATCGCATGTTTTTATTGCCAGAGAGAATGTTCAGGTAATGACGATCCCAATTGACTCGGACGTCTAGACTCCCTAACATCCAACTACTATTTCTGATGGAATAAAATCGGATTTATCCAGCCATAGGCGCTTACAATAAAAAATATGATTGAACTTTCTAATATTACCAAGGTTTTCCAGCAAAACGGTCAAGCAATTACCGCCCTTGCGGATGTCAGCCTTCATGTTCCCGCCGGGCAAATCTATGGCGTCATCGGCGCATCAGGCGCAGGCAAAAGCACGCTGATTCGGTGCGTCAATTTACTGGAGCGCCCAACCGAAGGTTCGGTGCTGGTTGATGGACAGGAGCTGACTCAGCTTTCAGAAAGCCAGTTGACTCAGGCTCGTCGTCAGATCGGGATGATTTTTCAACATTTTAATTTGCTCTCCTCCCGCACGGTTTTTGGCAATATCGCCCTGCCGCTTGAACTTGATAACACCCCAAAAGCAGAGATTACGCGCCGGGTAAACGAATTACTGGATTTAGTCGATTTGTCAGACAAGCACGACGCTTATCCAGCCAACCTGTCCGGCGGACAAAAGCAGCGGGTGGCTATCGCCCGGGCATTGGCCAGTAATCCAAAAGTTTTATTATGCGACGAAGCAACCAGCGCACTGGATCCCGCGACAACCCGCTCCATTCTGGCGTTACTCAAAGATATCAACCGCCGGCTGAATCTGACGATTCTATTGATCACTCACGAAATGGATGTGGTAAAGCGCATTTGCGATCAGGTTGCGGTAATCAGCGGCGGACGTCTGATTGAGCAGGACACGGTAGGACAACTATTTTCGCATCCCAAAACCCCCTTGGCGCAGAAATTCATTCAGTCAACGCTGCATCTGGACATCCCCGACGACTATGTTGCCCGTCTGACGCCGACGCAGCGGGAAGGCAGCGTGCCGTTGTTGCGTATGGAATTCACCGGCCAGTCCGTGGATGCCCCGCTGCTGTCTGAAGTCGCCCGGCGTTTCAACATCAATAACAATATTATCAGCGCGCAAATGGATTACGCCGGCGGCGTTAAATTCGGCATCATGCTGGCGGAAATGCACGGGCAGGAAGCGGATACGTCGGCGGCGATACAATTTCTACAGGATCACCATACAAATGTTGAGGTGTTAGGTTATGTCTGAAGCCATGATGTGGCTAATGGCCCGCGGCGTGTGGGAAACCGTGGCAATGACATTGGTTTCCGGCTTTTTTGGTTTTGTACTGGGTTTGCCGGTCGGCGTGCTGCTTTACACCACCCGGCCGGGGCAAATTATCGCCAACCCTAAACTTTACCGGAGTCTTTCCGCCCTGGTGAATATTTTCCGCTCCATACCTTTTATTATTCTGCTGGTCTGGATGATCCCCTTTACCCGCATCATCGTCGGCACATCCATCGGTCTGCAAGCGGCGATCGTTCCGCTCACCGTCGGCGCCGCGCCTTTTATCGCCCGCATGGTCGAGAACGCCCTGCTGGAAATTCCAACCGGCCTGATTGAAGCGTCGCGAGCGATGGGCGCCACCCCCATGCAAATCATCAGGAAAATACTGTTGCCGGAAGCGCTGCCGGGCCTGATTAATGCCGCAACCATCACGCTTATCACGCTGGTAGGCTATTCTGCTATGGGCGGAGCCGTTGGCGCCGGGGGCTTAGGTCAAATTGGTTATCAGTATGGTTATATTGGTTATAACGCGACGGTCATGAATACGGTATTAATATTGCTGGTTATTCTGGTTTATCTGATTCAATTCTGCGGCGATCGGATAGTAAAAGCCGTCACGCATAAGTAAGCGTTAAAACATGCATGGGCTGTCTACGCCCATGCCATAAAGACTTTATATAGGGGTAAGGATATGGCGATTAAATTGAAATCCATTGCGACCATCGGCGCATTGATCGGCGCGCTGGCGTTGGCGGGATGTGGTCAGGAAGAGAAAGATCCGAATCATATTAAAGTGGGCGTCATCGTTGGCGCGGAGCAACAAGTCGCCGAAGTGGCTCAAAAAGTTGCAAAAGATAAATACGGTTTGGATGTCGAGTTAGTCACGTTTAATGATTATGTGCTGCCCAATGAAGCATTGAGCAAAGGCGATATCGATCTGAATGCTTTCCAGCACAAACCTTATCTGGATCAACAAATTAAAGATCGTGGTTATAAGTTGGTCTCCGTTGGCAACAGCTTCGTTTACCCCATTGCCGGTTATTCAAAGAAAATAAACGCGCTGGATGAGTTGCAGGATGGCGCTCAGGTCGCGCTGCCAAACGATCCGACCAATCTGGGCCGCTCTTTGCTGCTGCTGCAAAAAGTCGGGCTGATTAAACTGAAAGACAATGTCGGCCTGTTACCGACTGTTCTGGATGTGACTGAAAATCCCAAAAATCTTAAGCTGGTCGAGTTGGAAGCACCGCAGTTGCCACGCTCACTGGATGATGCGCAGATCGCATTGGCTATCATCAACACCACTTATGCCAGCCAAATTAACCTGACGCCCACCAAAGATGGTTTATTTGTCGAAGAAAAAGATTCTCCTTATGTGAATCTGCTGGTTTCACGCGAAGATAATAAAGACGCTGAAAATGTGAAAAAATTCGTTCAGGCTTATCAATCAGATGAAGTGAACGAAGCGGCCAACAAAATCTTTAACGGCGGTGCGGTTAAAGGCTGGTAAGTTCGTTATTATCACTTTTGTAAAATATATCACTGAGACGGGCTACGGCCCGTCTTGTTATTTGTGCAATAGCTTGCTTCAATATCCGCTCTTTAAAGAAAAAGCAGAGGAAATTTTATGCGCGCTCTACCTCTTATGCTGTTGGCAATATCGCTGACAGGATGTTCCCTATTGCAGAAGTCCCCAGCTCCCGAGCCTCGACAGCCCGTCAATGAATCAAAAAACGAGCTGGTTACCAAACCCAAGCCGGTTCCTCGTCCTGCAACGCCCGCAGTATTATATAAAAGCGCTGAAGAACTGGTGGGCAAACCGTTCCGCGATATGGGCGAAGTCTCCGGCTCATCTTGTCAGGTAAGCGCTCAGGACGCGCCGCCAAACCTGGCCAATGCCCGTAAAAGAATGCAGAATCGCGCATCCGCCATGAAAGCCAACGCCGTTCTGCTTCATGAATGCCAGATTATCAGCGAAGTCGCCGGCTGCTATCGTCAGGCCGTCTGTCAGGGCACGGCATTGAAAGTTTCTGCTCAATGAGCCAATTTGTTTTCAATCAGATCGGTGTTATCCGCTCGCCCTATAAAGAAAAATTCGCCATTCCGCGGCAGCCGGGGCTGATTGAAGACGGTGGAGGAGAACTCCGGTTATTACCGCCCTATAACCAGGCGGAATGCGTGCGCGGGCTCGCTGAATTCAGCCATATTTGGATCCTGTTCATTTTCCATCAAACGATGGAAAGCGGCTGGCGTCCCACCGTTCGTCCTCCTCGATTAGGCGGGAATGCGCGCATGGGCGTTTTTGCCACACGTTCGACTTTCCGGCCCAATCCCGTCGGCATGTCGTTGGTTGAGTTGAAAAAGATCCATGCCAAAGGAAACGCGGTAACGCTGGAACTGGGAAGCCTCGATCTTGTCGACGGAACGCCAGTTATTGATATCAAGCCCTATCTGCCCTTTGCCGAAAGTCAGCCTCACGCACTGGCTGGTTTTGCACAGTCGCCCCCACGCGCCGAAATGGCGGTGGTTTTCTCCTCTTTGGCGGAACAGCAAATGATCGGATATCAGGGAAAATATCCCCATTTAAGACGTTTCATTACCCAGGTTTTGGCTCAGGATCCGCGCCCGGCTTATCGCAAAGACGAGGATATCGAGCGGGAATATGCCGTTTCACTGCTGGAATTCAATGTGCGCTGGCGGGTGTCTGCGCAACGCACCGAAGTGTTATGTCTCGAAACAATCGCTGCTCGAAAGCCGGCAGCCAGGGACAACCCGCCATAAAAAACGTTTTTTAACCACGCTTACGACGCCTGCGGCCATAAAATTCTTCTGACTCTCTTTTGACGAACGGCCCACACTGATAAACTAAGCCACTTTTTATGTCTTCGGCTGCACCGCAGCCTGATGCCATTTTTCGTTCTGACGGAACTTAAAACACCATGCGTACTAGCCAATATCTGCTCTCCACCCTGAAGGAGACGCCTGCCGATGCGGAAGTTATCAGCCATCAGCTGATGCTCCGGGCCGGAATGATCCGCAAACTGGCCTCCGGCCTTTATACCTGGTTGCCAACGGGCTTACGGGTTCTGAAAAAAGTTGAAGCCATCGTGCGCGAAGAAATGAACAATGCCGGCGCGATCGAAGTGTCGATGCCCGTCGTTCAACCGGCGGATCTTTGGGTGGAAAGCGGTCGTTGGGAAGAATACGGCCCAGAGCTGCTACGCTTTGTCGATCGCGGAGAACGCCCATTCGTGCTCGGTCCAACGCATGAAGAAGTCATCACCGATTTGATTCGTAATGAAATCAGTTCATATAAACAATTGCCGTTGAATTTTTTCCAGATTCAAACCAAATTCCGTGATGAAGTCCGGCCTCGCTTCGGCGTGATGCGCTCCCGCGAGTTCCTGATGAAAGACGCCTACTCTTTCCATACTTCACAGGAATCATTGCAGGCGACATACGATGCGATGTACGCCGCTTACAGTAAGATATTCAGCCGTATGGATCTGGATTTCAGAGCCGTTCAGGCTGATACCGGCTCTATCGGCGGTAATGCTTCCCATGAATTCCAGGTGCTGGCGGCCAGCGGTGAAGACGATATCGTTTTCTCTACCGGTTCCGACTATGCCGCGAATATTGAATTGGCAGAGGCCGTTGCTCCACAGTTAGGCCGTGCTGAAGCAACCGAAGAACTTCGTCTGGTTGATACGCCGAATGCCAAAACCATCGCTGAACTGGTGGAGCAATTCAAACTGCCGGTTGAGAAAACGGTGAAAACGCTGTTGGTGAAAGCGACGGAGGAGAGCGGTCATAAACTGGTTGCTTTGCTGGTACGCGGCGATCATGAGCTGAATGAAGTCAAAGCTGAAAAACTCGCCATGGTCGCCAGTCCGCTGACATTTGCCACGGAAGAAGAGATCCGGGCGATGGTGGGCGCAGGCCCAGGTTCATTAGGGCCGGTTAATTTACCGATCCCCGTCGTGATTGACCGCACCGTTGCGGCAATCAGTGATTTTGGCGCCGGCGCCAATATTGATGGCAAGCACTATTTCGGCATCAACTGGGGACGTGATGTCGCTCTGCCGCTGGTTGCGGATATTCGCAACGTTGTGGAGGGAGATACCAGCCCGGATGGAAAAGGCACGCTGCAAATTAAACGCGGTATTGAAGTCGGCCATATTTTCCAATTGGGCAGCAAATATTCTGAGGCCCTGAAAGCCACGGTGCAGGGAGAAGACGGGCGTAACCAGACGCTGCTGATGGGCTGCTATGGCATCGGCGTCACCCGTGTCGTGGCCGCCGCCATTGAGCAAAACCACGATGACCGCGGCATTATCTGGCCTGATGCTATCGCCCCTTTCCACGTGGCGATTTTGCCGATGAACATGCACAAATCTTTCCGCGTGAAAGAAGTCGCTGAAGATATCTATCAGCAATTACGGGCAAAAGGTATCGAAGTGCTGCTGGATGATCGAAAAGAGCGTCCGGGCGTGATGTTTGCCGATATGGAGTTGATTGGCGTACCGCACACCATCGTGATCGGCGACCGTAATCTGGACAATGAAGAGATTGAATATAAAAACCGCCGCGGCGGTGAAAAGCAAATGATTAAAACCAGCGAAATCATCGATTTTCTGCTGACAAATATTGTTCGCTAAGTTTCACGTCGTCAGGCCTTTCCTTCGGGAAGGGCCAAAAAAGTAATAAAAAAATGGTGGGTTTCCCCACCATTTTTTTTCGCCAGCATCTTGCGGCAGAAATTACTCACGGAACAGCTCTTCAATATCCAGCCCTTGCACCTGCAAGATCTCCCGCAAACGACGCAGGCCTTCTACCTGAATCTGCCGGACACGTTCACGCGTCAGTCCGATTTCCCGTCCGACATCTTCCAATGTCGCGGCTTCGTATCCCAACAGACCAAAACGACGAGCCAGCACTTCACGCTGCTTAGCGTTCAGTTCAAACAACCACTTAACGATATTCTGCTTCATATCGTTATCTTGAGTGGTGTTTTCCGGACCGTTGTCTTTTTCATCCGCCAGGATATCCAACAGCGCTTTTTCCGAATCTCCGCCCAGCGGGGTATCAACGGAAGTGATGCGCTCATTCAGACGCAGCATACGATTAACATCATCAACCGGCTTGTCGAGCTGTTCGGCAATTTCTTCCGCGCTCGGCTCATGATCCAGTTTATGAGAAAGTTCGCGTGCTGTACGCAGGTAGACATTCAGCTCTTTAACGATATGGATTGGCAAGCGGATAGTCCGGGTTTGGTTCATAATTGCCCGTTCTATCGTCTGCCGGATCCACCATGTGGCGTAAGTTGAAAAGCGGAACCCTTTTTCCGGATCAAATTTTTCAACTGCGCGGATCAGACCAAGATTTCCCTCTTCGATCAGATCCAACAACGCCAGCCCCCGATTGTTGTAACGGCGGGCAATTTTTACCACCAGACGCAAGTTACTCTCAATCATCCGACGGCGCGACGGGGTATCGCCACGCAACGCGCGTCGGGCAAAATAAACCTCTTCTTCAGCGGTTAAAAGCGGTGAGTAGCCAATTTCTCCCAGATAGAGTTGTGTCGCGTCTAAAACACGCTGTGGGATCCCTTGCGCTAATAACTCTTCGTCAGTCGAGTCATTATCACTGGTTTCTTCCTCTGCCAGCGCTTTGTCGTCAAAAACGTCAAGTCCATTCTCTTCGAAATCAGCATCTTCATGTAACTCGTTAACTTTCAGCGTGCTTTGGCTCATAAGTGGCTCCTACCCGTGATCCCATGGCAGAATACCGAGATACTCTGCCCGATTTATCGCTGCGGAAGAAAACGCAGCGGGTTTACGGATTTCCCCTTGTAACGAATTTCAAAATGCAAACGAACTGAACTGGTACCGGTACTACCCATGGTAGCTATTTTCTGCCCCGCCGTGACCTCTTGTTGCTCCCGGACCAGCATATTTTCGTTATGGGCGTAGGCACTAAGGTAGTCATCATTATGCTTGATGATTATCAGATTACCGTAACCTCGCAGAGCGTTGCCGGCATATACCACACGCCCGCTGGCGGTAGCAATGATGGATTGCCCACGTGAGCCGGCGATATCAATCCCTTTATTTCCCCCTTCAGCTGCGGAGAAACTATCTATGACTTTCCCTTCGGTGGGCCAACGCCAACTGCCGACAGCAGCCGTATTGCTGCTGGCGACAGCCGCTGGTGCGGTAACAGGAACGGTTGCTGCTGCTCCTGTCGTAGGTAACATTTTACCTACATTCTGTTCACCCGAATTACCAGAATACGCGTTAGTTGACTGAGAATCAACCTGCGTAGTTTGTATTTGGTTACTGGAAGGCGGAACAGGCACACCGCTGGTGGTTGCATCCGTCGCCGCCAGCATACCCCCTCCGCTGCTTAAACCTCCGCCAGCGCCATTACCCAGACTCAAGGTCTGACCGACATTCAGGCTGTAAGGCTCTGGAATATTGTTCCGCTGGGCAAGATCCCGATAATCGTTGCCGGTAATCCAGGCGATATAAAACAGGGTATCGCCCCGTTTGACGGTATAAGTGCTGCCGCCGCCGTAGCTTCCTTTCGGAATAGTGCCATAGCTGCGGTTGTAAACGATTCGGCCATCGCGAGTGGTAACCGGTTCACCCGATGTCGTTACCTGTGATGGGGGAGCAGACAATATTCCGCTTCTGCTACTGCCCGTATTTCCGCCAACGCTGCTGATCGGCGCGGATTGGGAGTTATGGTTAGAACATCCCGCCAGCCCTAAGATAACAACCGTACAAGCAGCAATCTGACGCAAATTCATCATTCGGCTCCCCATGCGCCTTACTCCCCTATAACTATAAAATTCGGCAATAAATTCAGACATTTGTGTCTCTTATCCATTATCGCGCATCTGAGATCGGGCGTTTTGTTCGTCAATCAGAACGAGAAAGATCGCCATGTCTTCACCACTGGCGCATAAGCAAAACCGGAGAGACAAAAATCATTATCTGATGCTAGCAATATCAGTAGGTTCGCACCATACAACAGTTGTATTAAAATCTTAACTTCCTAACAACAAAACCAACGCATCGCAACCGTATCAGGCTAATTCGCCTTTGACCAGCGGAACAAACCGAACTGCTTCAACTGTTTGGATAATAAACTCTCCCGCATGATGCTGCACCACCTGCAACATTTGCGACCGATCGCCCACCGGCAACACCATCACCCCGCCTTCATCCAATTGATCCAGCAACGCCTGAGGAATTTCCGGCGGCGCCGCCGTCACGATAATGGCGTCAAACGGCCCGCGCGACGCCCAACCCTGCCAGCCGTCGCCGTGGCGGGTGGAGACGTTGTGCAAATCAAGCTGTTTAAGACGACGCTTGGCCTGCCACTGGAGTCCTTTAATACGCTCAACGGAGCAGACATGCTTGACTAAATGCGCCAGAATCGCCGTTTGGTAGCCCGAGCCGGTGCCAATTTCCAATACGCGGGAAACCGGTGTTAAACACAATAACTCCGTCATTTTCGCCACCATATAAGGCTGCGAAATCGTCTGACCGGAGCCTATCGGCAGCGCGGTATTTTCATACGCTTTATGCTCGAAAGCTTCATCAACAAAGCGTTCCCTGGGTACGGCTTCTATCGCCTGTAGCAGACGCTCATCCTGTATTCCTTGCTGACGCAACTGCGTCAGCAACGTTTGCATGCGTTTGTTCACCATTCCCCGCTAACCTCAGTTTTGGTTAACCTTGTCGTCAATACACTCTGTTTCCCGCATAGGGTCAAACTTGCCGCCGCCGTCATCATTATTGCTGCCATTCGATCAATAAAAAATAAACCGCAGCACATCAGACAATACGATCCGTATCGGGCTGCTGGTTCAGTATTTCACGCACCACGCTGGTGGCGAAACTCCCTGCGGGCAACCAGAATTTCAGTTCAAGCGTCACATCATCCTGCCAATCCCAGCGCATATGCTGCGGATACAGCAATATGGCGCGCCGGGCAGGTTCAACCCGCTCACGCTGCAATAAAGACAGCAACGTTTCCTGTCCGATAAGGCATTCCTGTTCAAAAACCAGCGCGGCTTCCCGCGTGCCTAACGCGCCGTCACCCGGCAGGGGCGCGGTGACCTGAAGCCCGCCCGCATCCAGCCGCGCCTGCAAATCAGCCAACTCATCCGCCGTGGCGACAAACCAGCTGCCGCGGCCGGTCAATTGCAATGCATCGCCGCACATCGCGGTTTTCGCCCGCTGTTGCGCCAGCCGGGTACTGGCGACCAGATTAAACAACGCGCTGCGGCTGGCGGAAAGATAAAAACTGCGTTTATTGCGCTCTTTAACCCGGATGTCGTTGTTGGCCCACAGACGAGCCTGCTCAAGGTTATTTCCGTCCCGGCCGAATCGCTGGCTGCCGAAGTAATTAGGCACGCCGTGCCGAGCGATTTGTTGCAAACGGGCATCGACCGCCGCCCGATCGCTTATTTGACGCAAGATCAGCGTAAAGTCATTACCCTGCAATGTGCCAATACGCAATTTACGGCGATGACGCGCCGATTCAAGCACCTCGCAGCCTTCCAGTTCGAATGCCGTTAAATCAGGGGTTTGTTTACCGGGAAGATGGAGGCAAAACCACTGTTCCGTGACGGCATGGCGATCTTTCAGGCCGGCATAGCTCACCGCCCGCTGCGGTATGCGGACGAATTTCGCCAGCGCCTCCGCCACAAATTGCGTATTGCAGCCGCGCTTACGGATACGCACCAGCAGGTGCTCGCCCTCGCCGTCCGGCTGAAATCCTAAATCTTCTACGACCACGAAATCTTCGGCAGTGGATTTCAGCACGCCCGACGCCGGCGGCTTGCCATGCAGCCAGGTCAGCGATTCACTGTTTATCATGTCTACCATGCGACGATTTCACCGGCTTCATTTTTCACCAACAACGCGACGGCCTCACAGGCGATGCCTTCGCCACGGCCGGTAAACCCGAGCTGTTCGGTGGTCGTGGCTTTTACGTTCACGTCATCCATGTGGCTTTGCAAATCTTCCGCCAGATTGACCCGCATCTGCGGGACATGAGGCGCCATTTTAGGCGCCTGCGCGATAATCGTGACATCCAGATTGCCCAGCCGATAACCTTTTTCGTTGATACGACGCCATGCTTCACGCAGTAAACCGCGGCTGTCGGCGCCTTTAAATGCCGGATCGGTATCGGGGAACAGCTTGCCGATGTCGCCCAGCGCGGCGGCCCCTAGCAGAGCATCCGTCACCGCATGCAACACGACATCGCCATCAGAGTGGGCCAGCAGCCCCTGAGTATAAGGAATTCGCACACCACCGATCACCAGCGGACCTTCTCCACCAAATTTATGAACATCAAAACCGTGACCGATACGCATCGAGCCTTCTCCTTATCGTTTTATCCAGTAGAATAATTGTGGTGCAAATTGGTTAAATAGAATTCAGCCAGCGCCAAATCTTCCGGACGGGTTATTTTAATGTTATCAGCGCGCCCACTGACAATTTGTGGATGATAACCACAATACTCCAGCGCGGAAGCTTCATCAGTTATGATAGCGCCTTCATGCAAAGCCTGCTGCAAACAGGTTTTCAGCAATGCCAATGGAAACAGTTGCGGCGTCAGGGCATGCCACAGTTCGCCGCGGTCCACCGTATGCGCTATCACCGTTCCCGCGCCGCGTTTCATGGTATCACGAACCGGGGTCGCCAGAATTCCGCCGACATCACTCTGCGCGGTAATACTCAACAACCGTTCAAGATCGTCTGGATGCAGACAAGGCCGCGCCGCGTCATGCACCAGCACCCATTTTGCATCAGCGATCGTCTGTAGCCCCGCCAGCACCGAATCCGCGCGCTGACTGCCGCCGTTCACCACGCTGACGCGAGGATCGCCGGCAATAGGCAAGGCGTGAAAGCAACGATCGTCGGGGCTGACGACGACGATCGCGCGGCTAATTCGGGGATGAGACAATAATGCGGCGACGGCATGTTCAAGAATGGTTTTATGACCGATGGTCAAATATTGTTTAGGCCGGTCGCTTTGCATTCTGCTGCCGTTGCCGGCGGCAGGTAAGACGGCAACGACCTCTGGCGGGGAAACAATCTGTTTTAGCATGGGTTAGTGTGATGTATTGTTAGGTAACGATGGCGGGGAAGTTGCAGTACGATTCCCGGATTCCGGAACCAGACGATAAAAGCTTTCACCGGGCTTAATCATGCCCAGTTCATTGCGCGCACGCTCTTCAATCGCTTCCTGCCCGCCATTCAGGTCATCAATTTCCGCAAACAGTTGTTCATTGCGGGCTTTCAGCTTGGCATTGTTCCCCTGCTGGACAACAACATCATCTTTAACCCGCACATAATCATGAATACCATTCTTACCCAGCCACAGTGAATACTGAAGCCAGCCAAGTATTATCAATAATAACAGCGTAAGTTTTCCCATCCCGCCCCCTGAAAAGCCGCCTAATCATCCCACAACTTTCGTTCCGACTCCATACTGTCTGGCTCCAGACGGTAAGATTCGCGCTGTCATGCACCTCAACATTGAACCCTTGCCGCAATCTGTGTATTTTTATGCAGCCAAAGTGCATAAAAAAAGAAAAAATTTAACTTTACACCGGGAGACACCATGAATAAACGACTGTTACTGATTGGCGCCATGTTCGCCGCAGCCCTGTCCAGTATAGCGATTGCCGCAGAACCCACCTATGTTGTAGGCTCCGGAGGGACTTATCGTCCGTTTGAATTTGAAAACGCGCAAAAAGAGTTGGAAGGTTTCGACATCGATATCATTAAAGCCGTTGCCAAAGCGGAAAATTTTAATATCAAACTGATTAATACGCCGTGGGAGGGGATCTTCGCCACCCTGAACTCCGGCGATCGCGACATTATTATCTCCGGGATTACCATCACCGATAAGCGTAAGCAAATGGTTGATTTCTCTTCACCTTACTTCCCGGCGGAGCAGGCTATCGTGGTGCCTAAAGGTTCTACGGTCGACTCTATTGCGGCATTAAAAAATCACAAAGTCGGCGTGGTTAACTCAAGCACCGGCGACGTGGTGGTTTCTGACGTACTGGGGAAAAACAGCACGGCGATTAAACGTTTTGATAATACCCCGTTGATGTTGCAGGAGTTGTATGAAGATGGCATCGGCGCCGCCGTTGGCGATGTTGGTGTGGTGAAGTTTTACATTAAAACCCATCCTGAAAAACAATTTAATCTGGTTTCCGATGCAAAATTCGAACGCCAATATTTCGGTATTGCCGTTGCCAAAGGCAATGATCAACTCCGCGATAAGATTAATGCCGGTCTGAAAAAAATTATTGCGGACGGAACCTACGCCAGCATCTATCAAACCTGGTTTGACAGTCAGGTGCCGGTTCTGCCTGCCGAGTAATCGGTACTCAGGCGCACCGCGCATCATTGCTGCTTAGCATTAATCGGCAGGGGAAATGATCCTTCCGGTTTCAATAACAGCGTACCGGTCGCTTAGGGCTGATTTCAGCAGTATGCTGAGGGTGGCTTATGGCGGCTTTATCGAGTATTTCAGTGCTTAACCGGCTGGTATGCCGTATCACGCAAGTCAATTCAGTAAAGGAAATCTATCTTGACGGGATTTCGTTGGGAGATCATTCAGGAATACGCGCCGTTGTTTACGCAAGGTGCCTGGATGACCATCAAATGCACCTTTATTTGCGTTATTCTCGGCACCTGCTGGGGATTAACGCTTGGCCTGGGTCGTCTGGCGCAAGCGCCACATGGCCCGTGGAAGTACATTTTGCACTATGGCGTACAATGGCCGGTGCGTATCTATATCAGCGCATTCCGCGGCACGCCGCTATTCGTACAAATCATGGTGGTGCATTTCGCGCTGGTGCCCTTATTCATTAACCCGCGCGATGGCCTGCTGGTCACCAGCAACATAATGTCCGTCGATTTCGCCCGTACATTACGTTCAGACTATGGCGCTTTTCTCTCCTGTATCGTGGCGATAACCCTGAATGCCGGCGCCTACGTGTCGGAGATTTTCCGCGCGGGGATTCAGTCAATCGATCGCGGTCAAATGGAAGCTTCCCGCTCGCTGGGGATGAGCTACGGCCGTACCATGCGTAAAGTGATACTGCCGCAGGCATTCCGTCGCATGCTGCCGCCACTGGGCAATAACGCCATCGCGATTGTGAAAGACTCCTCGCTGGCCTCGGCGATAGGCCTTGCCGATCTGGCCTATGCCGCCCGAACGGTGTCCGGCGCCTACGCCACTTATTGGGAACCCTATCTGACGATTTCCGTCGTCTACTGGGTGATTACTTTCCTGCTTTCACTGCTGGTGCGGCACCTGGAAATGAGGTTCGGTAAAAGTGATTCACGTTAATAATCTGCAAAAACAGTTTGGCGATACCCATGTCCTGCGCGGTATTTCCTGTGAGATCGCACCTCAGGAGGTGATTTGCATGATTGGCCCGTCCGGTTCGGGAAAAAGCACGTTCCTGCGCTGCATCAACGCCCTGGAAACGCTGTCAGGCGGGGAGATCACGGTCAACGGTTTCGCCATTCACGATCAAAAAACCGATTTAAACCGCATGCGGGAAAGCGTCGGCATGGTATTCCAGCGGTTCAATCTGTTTCCTCACATGACCGTGCTGGAAAACCTGATTATGGCGCCCATGGGCGTAAAGAAATTATCCAAGGCACAGGCCGTCGAACGCGCTGAGGCATTGCTGCAAAAAGTCGGTTTGCTGGATAAAATCGACGCCTGGCCAAACAGTCTGTCCGGGGGGCAACAGCAGCGGGTCGCGATTGCGCGGGCATTGGCGATGGAGCCGGCCATCATGCTGTTTGATGAACCGACGTCGGCGCTGGATCCGGAATTGGTGGGTGAAGTGCTGGCGGTCATGAAAACGCTGGCGCAGGAAGGCATGACTATGGTCATCGTGACGCATGAGATGGCTTTCGCCAGGGACGTCGCCGATCGGGTGATTTTTATCGATCAGGGAATTATTCAGGAACAGGGTAAACCCGAGGATATTTTTACTCACCCCAGCAATCCGAGAACGCAGGCATTCTTGAGTAAAGTGCTTTAACCCGCGAGGATTGAAACGGATGCCAGCCCTGTTTCCCACGGGCTGGCGGCATTGACGGAGAGGTCAGAGAGTGATAATTGCCCGCTGGTTCAGCAGCGCCAACAGTCGGCTGGTCAGATTCTCCACCCCTTGTTCGCCGTCCAGATGAATATCCGGCGCATCCGGCGCTTCATACGCCGAATCAATGCCGGTGAAGTTGCGCAGTTCTCCCGCCCGGGCTTTTTTGTATAACCCTTTCGGATCGCGGGCTTCGCAGGTGGCTAAAGGCGTATCGACAAACACCTCGATAAACTGCCCTTCGGCCAGCAGATCCCGCACCATTTGACGTTCCGCGCGATGAGGCGAGATAAACGCCGTCAGCACCACCAGACCGGCATCGACCATCAATTTAGCCACTTCGCCGACGCGGCGGATATTCTCCCGCCGATCGGCATCGGTAAAACCTAAATCGCGGCACAGACCGTGGCGTACGTTATCGCCATCCAGCAGATAGGTGCTGACGCCATACTGATGCAACGCCTGCTCCAGCGCGCCGGCCAGCGTCGATTTCCCCGAACCGGACAGTCCGGTAAACCAGACCACCACGCCCTGATGCCCATGCAAACGCTCGCGCTCTTTGCGTGACACAGCGTGCGGATGCCAGACCACATTTTCATCGGCGGCTGAGGATGGATGGCGTTGAGTCACGTTACTTCCCTCCCAGCAGGTCGCGGGCGCCCCAATGCGGGAAATGGCGGCGAATCAGCGCATTCAGTTCCAGTTCAAACGCGCCGTAAGCGCCTGGCTCCTGATAGGTCTGTTCAATGACTTCGCGTACCAGTCCGGCGCCCACGGTGACGTTGCTCAGGCGATCGATAAAGATCATGCCGCCGGTAACGTGGTGGTGCTGATAATTGTCCAGCGCCAGCGGTTCATCAAAGGTCAGTTCAACCAGTCCGATTCCGTTCAGCGGCAGATTTTCCGTCACCCGTTGCGTCAGGGAATTGATGTCAACCTGATACTGGATATTCTCCACGCGGGCGCGGGTTTTCTTGCCGCCGATCTTGATGTCATAACTCTGCCCCGGCACCAGCGGCTGTTCCGCCATCCACACCACGTCAACCAGCGCATTGCGCACGGCTTTCAGGGTTTCGGTGTTTTCAACCAGCAGATCGCCGCGGCTGATATCGATCTCATCGGCCAGCACCAGCGTGATGGCTTCGCCGGCCTGCGCCTGTTGCAGGTCGCCATCAAAGGTGACAATCCGGCTGACGGTGGACTCGACGCCCGACGGCAACACTTTCACTCGCTGCCCCACACGGACGATGCCGGACGCCAGCGTACCGGCATAGCCGCGGAAATCGAGATTGGGGCGGTTCACATACTGCACCGGAAAACGCATCGGCAGTTTGAGGCTGCGCTGCGCCACATTGACGGTTTCCAGTACATCCAGCAGCGTTGGGCCGCTGTACCAGCTCATGGCGCTGCTCGGCGTGGCGACGTTGTCTCCATCCAGCGCGGAGATAGGCACAAAGGTGATATTCAGATCGGCGGGCAACTGCCGGGCGAAATCCAGATAGTCCTGCTTGAACTGCTCAAATACCGTTTGCTGATAATCCACCAAATCCATCTTATTGACGGCCACCACCAGATGGCGGATGCCCAGCAGCGTCGCAATGAAACTATGGCGGCGCGTCTGATCCAGTACGCCTTTACGCGCATCGATCAGCAGGATCGCCAGTTCACAGGTCGACGCCCCGGTCGCCATATTACGGGTGTACTGCTCATGCCCCGGCGTATCGGCGATAATAAATTTGCGTTTCTCGGTGGAAAAATAGCGGTAAGCCACATCGATAGTGATGCCCTGCTCGCGCTCCGCCTGTAAGCCGTCCACCAGCAAAGCCAGATCCAGTTTCTCGCCCTGCGTGCCCAGCCGTTTGCTGTCGCTGTGCAACGTGGTGAGCTGATCTTCATAAATCTGGCGGGTATCGTGCAGCAAACGGCCAATCAGCGTACTTTTCCCGTCGTCGACGCTGCCGCAGGTCAAAAAACGCAGCAGCGTTTTGTCCTGCTGAGCATGCAGATAGGCTTCAACGCCCCCCTGCTCGGCAATCTGTTTGGCAATCACACTCTCGTTTACAACCTGGCTCATTCGACGACTCCTCAGAAATACCCTTGACGCTTTTTCAGTTCCATTGAACCGGCCTGATCGCGGTCGATCATCCGTCCCTGACGTTCGCTGGTGGTGGAAATCAACATCTCCTCGATGATTTCCGGCAGCGTTTTGGCGTTTGATTCGACGGCGCCGGTCAGCGGCCAGCAGCCCAGAGTACGGAAACGCACCATGCGTTGTTCAATCACTTCGCCCGGTTGCAGATCGATACGATCGTCATCCACCATCAGCAACATGCCGTCCCGTTCAAGCACCGGACGCATCGCCGCCAGATACAGCGGCACGATATCGATATTTTCCAGATAGATGTACTGCCAAATATCCAGCTCAGTCCAGTTCGACAACGGGAATACGCGGATGCTTTCTCCCTTGTTGATCTGGCCGTTGTAGTTATGCCATAGCTCCGGGCGCTGGTTTTTGGGATCCCAGCGGTGGAAGCGGTCGCGGAACGAATAAATACGCTCTTTGGCGCGGGATTTTTCCTCATCGCGGCGGGCGCCGCCGAATGCGGCGTCAAAGCCGTATTTATCCAGCGCCTGCTTCAACCCTTCGGTTTTCATGATATCGGTATGCTTGGCGCTGCCGTGGATGAACGGATTAATGCCCAGCGCTTCCCCCTGTGGGTTGCGGTGAACCAGCAGCTCACAGCCATAGGCTTGCGCCGTCCGATCGCGAAACTGGTACATTTCACGAAATTTCCAGCCGGTATCCACATGCAGCAACGGGAACGGCAGCGATCCGGGGAAAAATGCCTTACGCGCCAGATGCAGCATGACCGAGGAATCTTTACCGATGGAATACATCATCACCGGATTGCCGAACTCCGCCGCAACCTCGCGGATGATATGAATACTCTCGGCTTCTAACTGCCGTAAATGCGTGAGTCGTTTCTCGTCCATAACCATTCCTTAAGCCAAATTCACTACCGCCGGCCGGCCGTCTTGCCGCGCCGTCAGCGTTTGCCGACCAAACCAGGCGATTTGGTGGTGTAAATTCACCACTTCGCCAATCACCAGCAAGGCCGGTGTCGGCGCCTGATGGGCCAATTGTTCCAACTGTTGCAGCGTGCCGATCAGTACCTGCTGATCGTGCCGGGTTCCCCGGCCGATCACCGCCACCGGCGTTTCGGCCGCGCGACCGTGGGCGATCAATTGTTGAGCGATATCGGCCGCTTTTACCGTTCCCATATAAATCGCCAGCGTCTGACGGCCGCGCGCCAGCGTCGCCCACTCCAGCGCCTGACCGTCGGGCCGGCAATGACCGGTGATGAACACCGCGCTCTGGGCGTAATCCCGGTGCGTCAACGGTATGCCGGCGTAAGCCGTGGCGCCGGCGGCGGCGGTAATCCCCGGCACCACCTGAAAGGCGATACCGGCCTGTGCCACCTGCTGCAATTCCTCGCCGCCGCGGCCAAAAATAAACGGATCGCCCCCTTTCAGGCGCACCACCCGTTTACCTTGCCGCGCCAGGGCGATCAGCATGCGGTTGGTCTCTTCCTGCGGCACGGAATGCGCGCCCGCGCGTTTGCCGACGCAAATGCGTTCGGCATCCCGGCGCACCAGTTCCAGCACCTCGTCGCTGACCAGATGGTCATACAACACCACATCCGCCTGCTGAATAACCTGTAAACCGCGCAGCGTCAGCAAGCCGGCATCGCCGGGCCCGGCGCCGACCAGCGTCACCTCGCCCCGCTCCGCCAGCGGCTGCTGTTGCTCATGCTGTTGTTGTTCAAGCTGCCGTTGCAGTTCCGTTTCCGCCTGCGATACTTGCCCGGCGGCCACCAGACTGGCGAAACGCCCGGAAAAAAGGCGCTCCCAGAACCGGCGGCGACCGCTCATCGTATGCACATGTTGCTTGATACACTCGCGCCAGCCGCCGGCCAGTTGAGCCATCGTCCCCAGGCTGGCCGGCAGCAGAGCTTCCAGTTTTTCACGCAGCAACCGCGCCAGCACCGGCGCCTGGCCGCTGGAAGAGATCGCCACCATCAGCGGGGAACGGTCGACGATTGAGGGGAAAATAAACGAGCACTTCGGCTGGTCGTCAACCACGTTCACCAGCAAATGCCGCTGATTAGCGGCCTCGGAGACGGCGGCATTCAGCTCGGCGTCATCCGTCGCCGCGATAACCAGAAACACGCCCGACAGCAACTCAGGCGTAAAACGCTGCGCCAACCAGTGGATCTGGCCGGCCCGATGCCGCTCGGCCAAATGCTCCGACAGCGACTGTGCGACCACCTTTACCTCGGCACCCGCACGTTGCAGCAGATCGATTTTGCGGGTGGCGACATCGCCACCGCCAACCACCAGCACCGGACGATGTCGAAGGTCGGCGAATAAAGGTAGATAGTTCACAAATGCCTTAACAAATATCAAAAAGTGATAAAGCGACTATACGGTGAGCAAGGAACACTTATGAAATGCCAAATTGGAATGACAAGTTCCGTAATGGAATAACACCAGAAAAAACCGGGCAACCGCCCGGTTTCACCGTTCACCCTTCGTGCAGGCCGCATTCGCGCTTCAGACCGAAAAAGCGGGTTTCTTCTTCGCTCATGCCGGGTTCCCACTTACGGGTGGTATGCGTGTCGCCCACCGACAAATAGCCCTGATCCCACAGCGGGTGGTAGCTCAGATCGTTTTGTTTCAGGTACTGGTATACCTGCCGGTTATCCCAGTCGATAATCGGCAGAAGCTTGAATACGCCGCGCTGTACCGCGAGCACCGGCAGATGACCGCGGCTGCCGGACTGCTCGCGCCGCAGACCGGCAAACCAGGTTTGCGCCTTGAGTTCGCTTAAGGCCCGGTTCATCGGCTCGACCTTGTTCATCTGGTTGTACTGTTCGATGCCTTCAACGCCCTGTTCCCACAGTTTGCCGTAGCGCGCTTCCTGCCAGGCTGACGACAATAAGGCGCGGTAAACCTTAAGGTTCAGCTTCAGCCGATCGGTCAAGGCGTCAATAAACTGATAGGTTTCCGGGAAGAGATAGCCGGTATCCGTCAGGATCACCGGAATATCCGGCCGCTGCTGCGTCACCAGATGCAAAGAGACGGCGGCCTGAATGCCGAAACTGGAAGACAGTACATATTCCCCCGGCAGATTTTCCAGCGCCCAGACGACTCGCTCCTGCGCCGACAGCGCTTCCAGCCGCTGGTTAATCGCCGCCAGTTCGGCCGCCTGCTCCGCTTTCGGTAAGGCGTTGAGCGCCTCAAGATTAAGCTCAGACATCAGGGTCTCCTGTCAGTCATAGAAATCACGGGCGGGATCCAGCACCGGTTTAATGATGTTGGCGCGAATGGTGAAATCGCCAAAGCCTTCATTCTCGTTGCGCTCTTTTGCCCAGCGCCCGATAAGCTGGTCGATTTCACTGAGGATTTCCGCCTCGGTGATATTCTCGCGGTACATACGCGGGATCCGCGTACCCGCGCGGTTGCCGCCCAGATGCAGGTTGTAACGCCCGATGGCTTTCCCCACCAGCCCGATTTCCGCCAGCAGCGCCCGGCCGCAGCCGTTGGGGCACCCGGTGACGCGCAGAATAATGTGCTCGTCGCCCACGCCGTGCCGCTGCATGATATCTTCAACCCTGGTCACGAACTCCGGCAGGAAACGTTCCGCTTCCGCCATCGCCAGCGGACAGGTCGGGTAGGACACGCAGGCCATAGAATTTTTGCGCTGTTCCGTCACCCCGTCGTCAATCAGCCCATGCTCCCGCGCCAGCGCCTCGATCTTCGCCTTACTGCGCGCAGGCACGCCGGCGATAATCAGATTCTGGTTCGCCGTCAGCCGGAAATCGCCCTTATGTATTTTAGCAATTTCCGCCAGACCGGTTTTCAACGGCCGACCGGGATAGTCCAGAATACGGCCGTTTTCGATAAACAGCGTCAGATGCCATTTATTGTCGATGCCTTTTACCCAGCCGATGCGATCGCCACGCCCGGTGAATTCATAGGGACGCACGGCTTCAAACTTCACGCCGGCGCGTCTTTCCACTTCCTGCTTGAACGTCTCGACGCCCACCCGCTCCAGCGTGTACTTGGTTTTCGCGTTCTTGCGGTTGGTGCGATTGCCCCAGTCACGCTGTGTCGTCACCACCGCTTCGGCAATCGCCAGCGTCTGTTCCACCGGAATATAGCCCAGTTCGCTGGCGGTGCGCGCATAGGTCGCTTTATCGCCGTGGGCGATCGACAGCCCGCCGCCCACCAGCACATTGAATCCCACCAGCCGGCCGTTGTCGGCGATGGCGACAAAGTTGAGATCGTTGGCATGCAGATCCACATCGTTCTGCGGCGGGATCACCACGGTGGTTTTAAACTTACGCGGCAGATAGGTGGCGCCCAGAATCGGTTCTTCATCCGTGGTGGCGACTTTCTCCTGATCCAGCCAGATTTCGGCATAGGCGCGCGTACGCGGCAGCAGATGTTCGGAAATCTTTTTCGCCCAGTCATACGCCTGCTGATGCAACTCGGATTCGATCGGATTCGACGTACACATCACGTTACGGTTAACGTCGTTGGCCGTCGCCAGCGAATCCAGGCCCAGACTATTCAGCAACTGGTGCGCGGGTTTTACATTAGGTTTAAGAATGCCGTGAAACTGGAACGTCTGACGGTTGGTCAGGCGGATGCTGCCGTACAGCGTGCTTTCGGCGGCAAACCTATCGATACCCAGCCATTGCGCGGGCGTGATGACGCCGCCCGGCAAGCGGCAGCGCAGCATCATGGCATGGCGCGGCTCCAGTTTCTGTTCGGCGCGTTCGGCGCGGATATCGCGATCGTCCTGCTGATACATGCCGTGAAAACGGATCAGCAAAAAGTTATCGCCATTGAAACCGCCAGTCAGGCCGTCCTGCAAATCCTCGGCGATGGTGCCGCGCAGAAAGTTGCTTTCCTGCTTAAGACGTTCGGCATCAGCGAGTTTCCCTTCCACCACCAACGGGCCGGGATGCTTTTCACCTACAGCCTGTTTTTTATCTAAAAATAGCTTTTCGCTCATTAATACACATCTCGCTGATAACGGCGCTCAAGGCGCAAATCACTTAAAAATTCGTCGGCCTGCACGGTATCCATGCCACCGTGCTCGGCCACCACGTCCAGCAACGCCTGCTCGACATCTTTCGCCATGCGGTTGGCATCGCCGCAAACATAAAGATGCGCGCCATCCTGAAGCCAGCGCCAGACTTCCGCGCCTTTTTCACGCAGTTTGTCCTGTACGTAAATTTTGTGCGCCTGATCGCGCGACCAGGCCAGATCGATATGGGTCAACAAGCCATCCTTAACATAGCGCTGCCATTCAACCTGATAGAGAAAATCTTCGGTAAAGTGCGGATTGCCGAAGAACAACCAGTTCTTGCCGCCGGCGCCCTCCGCCTCCCGCTGTTGCATAAAAGCGCGAAATGGCGCGATACCGGTGCCCGGCCCGATCATGATGACCGGCGTTTCCGGGTCGGCGGGCAGCCGGAAATTATCGTTATGTTCGATAAATACGCGGATTTCATCATCTTCATTCAGGCGGTCGGCCAGGTAGCCGGAGGCGCCGCCGCTGCGGGCCCGTCCGTCAATGTCATAGCGCACCACGCCGACGGTGATATGCACTTCGCTTTCCACTTCCGCCTGAGAAGAGGCAATGGAATATAAACGGGGCGTCAGCGGGCGCAGCAGATCCGTCAACTGCTCAGCCGTCAGTTCGACGGGCGCCTGCCGCACCATATCCACCAGCGGTGTACGCTGGGCGAACTGCTGCAACGCCGGCTTATCGCTCACCAGCGCCAGCAGGGTTTCATCCCGCGACAGAGCGGCATATTTTTCAACAATCGGCGCCGTGTTCTGGGTCAGTTCAAAGTGGCTTTTCAGCGCCTGCGACAGCGGCAGGGTTTTTCCATCTACCGTCACCGGCTCATCGCCTTTCAGCCACAGCAGTTCAAGCAATTCCGCAACCAGGGCGGGATCGTTGTCAAACCACACGCCAAGCGCATCGCCCGGCTGGTAGCGCAGACCGGAATCGCCGAGATCGATTTCAATATGACGCACATCTTTTTCCGAATTACGGCCGGTGATTTTCTGATTGACGGAAAACAGCGCCGATAACGGCGATTCCTTGCTGTAAGGACTGCTGGTAATCTCATCCAGCGCGCCACGGGTGCTGGCCTGTACCGCCGCCTCACTCTGTGCCGGCAGACGCGCCTGCAAAATATCCACGATCTGACGCCGCCACTGCTCCGCGGCCGCCTGATAATCCACATCGGCATCAACGCGATCCAGCAGCCGTTCCGCTCCCAGCTCGGCAAGGCGGTTATCAAAATCCTTGCCCGCCTTGCTGAAAAATTCGTATGAAGTATCGCCCAGACCCAATACGGCGAACGCGGTCTCTTTCAACGATGGCGCTTTTTTGGAGAGCAGGAATTTATGCAATGCCACGGCTTCTTCCGGCGGTTCGCCTTCACCCTGCGTCGAGGTCACAATCAACAGCAGTTTTTCCTGACCGATTTGTTTGAATTTATAATCGCCGGCATTCACCAGACTGACCGTCAGTTTGGCGTTCAACAGGTCGTCCCGCAGTTGCTCGGCAACCCGACGGGCATTGCCGGTTTGAGAGGCGGAAATCAGGGTGATGCCGGGTACTGACGCCGGAACCGCCGACGATGACGCGACGCCGGCGGCGCCTGCCACGATGCCCGATTGCCCACCGGGCTGTTGCAACAGCCCCCAAAAATAACCGGACAACCAGGCAAGCTGCGTGGGTGAAAAATCACCGGTTGCCGCCTGTAAACGCGTTAATTGCTCCGCACTCAACGGGAGCAACGAAGTCGGAGAAACCGGAGTTGTCATGGTGATCTCTATTTCCTTGTGCTTGTGACCGGGCTAATACAAATTCATGCAGTAAAAAGATGAATGGAACATAAGGGTAACCACCTGCATCTTAACAATTAAAGAAACGATGGAAATATTAAATAACCAAAATGACTAAGTGGTTTTTCTGATAATCCTTATTGATTAAAGTGTTATAGCCAGAGATAATTAAATAACCTATTGAATTATAAATAGAATAATACGGACAGATATTCGCAGTGACGACGAACCCGCTTCGCGGAGCGTCTCTGCCGGCGATACATAGCTTACCGATGCACTTTCCGGTAGTATGCGACGGTTTTTTGAATACTATTTTTGAAAACCGTTTTTTTGAAAACTATTTTTGAATAGCGGTTTGTTGAAAGCTATTTATTGCAAAGAAATGAGAGCCCGACATGGCAACCACACTATTTAAAGATTTTCAGTTTGAAGCCGCTCACCGTCTGCCCCACGTTCCGGCAGGGCATAAATGCGGACGCCTGCATGGGCATTCCTTTATGGTTCGGCTGGAAATTACCGGCGATGTTGATCCCCATACCGGTTGGGTGATGGATTTTGCCGAATTAAAAGCGGCGTTTAAACCGACCTGGGAAAGGCTGGATCACCACTATCTGAATGATATTCCCGGTCTGGAGAATCCGACCAGCGAAGTGCTGGCCCACTGGATCTGGCAACAGGTGAAACCGTCATTGCCCGAACTGAGCGCGGTAATGGTAAAAGAGACCTGCACCGCGGGCTGTATCTATAAAGGCGAGTAAGCGCCGTCCAACGACATCTTCTCTTCAGACGGCGCGAACGGTTTCCTCTTCGCGCCGTTCGCCGTCAGGCAATATTCAAATATTTATGCGTTTGCATGGAAAGCCGCCAGTTACGGGCAATACAGACGGCAATGCACAATTTGGTCGCGTCTTCTTTCTGGCTGATCGGCTGTAGCGCCACAATACGCGGTTTATCATCCGTGAGCCGGGCCAGCAATTCATCCAGCGCGTCGATGTCACGTTCCCGGGCAACCGGGTGTTTAATCTCATCCGCCCGCTGCAAAGCCTGATCGATAACCGCCATGCCGCCGCGCATATTCACCTTGGGGGAGACCGTCACCCAGGTTTTTGGCGAACAGCGCACCTCATGGGTGCCGCTGGTTTCTATCTGACAGCTAAATCCCTGTTTTTCCAGCAACAGCGTCAGCGGAGCCAGATCGTGGATACAGGGTTCGCCCCCGGTGATCACAATATGCCGCGCGGTATAGCCTTCGCGTTCAATCATCGCTACCACATCCCCGGCGCTGGCGGCGCCCCAGCCATCGCTTTCCCGCGTTTTCACCAGTACCTGATCCAGCGGGATCTCCCGCTCGGCCAGTTTGTCCCAGGTATGTTTGGTATCGCACCAGCTACAGCCGACCGGACACCCTTGCAGGCGCACAAATACCGCCGGCACGCCGGTAAAATAGCCTTCGCCCTGCAACGTCTGGAACATTTCATTAATCGGGTACTGCATGGTTTTCACTATACCTGTTACTTAAAAACGCATTATCGCAGATAGCCGGCGACACGCCAAACCCGCCGCAGCGGCTACCGTTTAACCGATAATGCCAAGGTTTAATTTGAGTAATGTTGCACCCCGGTTAATAATCAACAGGCAAGATGTATACTTCATCAACCATTTCAATGCTAACTCATTAACCAGGAACGAAAAATATGAATCGATTGAGATCTCTCTCTTTAGTGTTGTTGGCGTTCGTTTTCGTCCCCGTTATCGCCACGGCACAACTGCCGCCTCAGGTTAAAACCCAACCAGGCTATTATCGGATGATGCTGGGCGAGTTTGAGATTACCGCCCTGTCCGACGGCACCAATACCATGCCGATGGATAAATTGCTGGCCCGCACCTCGCCGGAAAAAATAAACCAACTGCTGGCGGAAAAGTCGCTGACCTCGCCGGTGGAAACGTCGATTAACGCGTATTTGATCAATACCGGAAAAAACCTGATTCTGGTGGATACAGGCAATGGCAAACAAAGCAACCCAAGCGTCGGGAAAGTGCTGCCGAACCTGATTGCGGCGGGTTATAAACCCGAGCAGGTGGATACGGTGCTGATGACCCATCTGCACGGCGACCATTTCGGTGGTCTGGTACAGGATGACAAACTGACCTACCCGAACGCCACGGTTTACGTCAGCCAGCCAGAGGCGGATTTCTGGCTCAATCCGGACAACCTGAAGCAGGCGGAAGAGAGCAGAAAAGCCACGTTCCAGCGCGTACAAAATGCGTTTAATCTCATCAGCAACGATCGCAAGCTGAAAACATTTTCCGCGCAGCAAGCGGTATTATTGCCCGGCGTCACCGCCATCCCCACGCCGGGACATACGCCAGGACACACGGCTTTTCTGATTGAAAGCGAAGGCCACAAACTGTTGGCATGGGGAGACATTATTCACGCGGAAGCCGTACAGATGACCTTACCCGCCACGACGATAAGCTTTGATACCGATATGGATAAAGCGACCCAATCCCGCGATAAAATACTGGCTGAGGCCGCCGCTCAGGGATACTGGATCGCTGGCGCGCATCTGCCCTTCCCGGGGATCGGCCACGTCAAAACCGCCCCCGCTCATGAGGGCAACGCGAACGCTTACCGCTGGGTGGCCGCGAACTATAGCCTGTCGGGACTGAATTAATTACCCTACGGCGGGCTTCCGATCGGAGGCCCGCCGCCGGATAGGGTTATTGATTTACCGTGTTTACAGATAAACGCGCAGGTATTCCGACAGGCAGAGGATCGCCATCGCCTGTCCGTAGGGCATAGAAGTGAGCGGGATCTGGCGGTAGTAATCCAGATCCTGCCCCATCGCGGTGCCGAACGACACCTGAACCAGTTCCCCCTCGGCGTTCACATTGCCAATCACGCCGCGGATCGCTTTCTCCGCCACCGGCGCATAGCGTTTATCCACATAGCGCTTGCGTACCGCCTTTAAGATGCCATAGGCAAAGCCGGCCGTCGCCGAGCTTTCCAGATACGATTGCGGATCGTCGAGCAGCGTATGCCACAGGCCGCTGTCATCCTGATATTTCGCCAGCGCGTCAATCTGGCTTTCCAGCACCTGCAACAGGAAACGACGCGTCGCATTCCCTTCCGGCAGTTCCAGCAGTTCGATAAACTCGGGGATCGCCACGGTCAGCCAACTGTTGCCCCGCGCCCAGCGAGCTTTGGCAAAGTTATGCCGGCCCTCAAACGTCCAGCCGTGGAACCACAGACCGCTCTGGCGATCCATCAGATACTGAACGTGCAGCAGGAACTGATAGGTGGCCTCTTCCACGAATTCAGGGCGGTTCAACAGCTTGCCGATTTTTGCCAGCGGCAACACGCTCATCATCAACGTGTCGTCCCACAGTTGTTCGGTATTTTCATTGTTATAAACAATATGCTGTAGCCCCTGCTTTTGCGTGCGCGGCATCTCATACATCACCCACTCGGCCCAGCGCTCCAGATACGGCACCCAACTGGCGTCACGCGTTTCTTCATAGCGATAGGCCAGCGTCAGGAAAGGGCAAACCGTGTTGACGTTCTTGGTCGGCGTCCCTTCCGCCAGACGAGCGGTGAACCAGTCGTCGATGATGGCCCGCATCTGTTCGTCGCCCGTTTGCTGGTAAAACTGATAAATACCGTACAAACCGATGCCGTGCGTCCATTCCCAACCGGCCCAACCTTTGGTGTCAATCACCCGGCCGTCGTCCAGCCGTAACAGAAACTCCCCGGTTTTATCTTCAATATGCACCAGATTGTCGGTGATTCGGCAAATCAGCGCTTTCAACGCTTCACGGGAAATGAAGTGCTCTGGCTGACGTAGAAGCGGGCTATGTTTTACACTGAATACGGTCATCGTCATTCATCCAATTTAGTGAACATTCAACACATCAAAACAGTTAGGGTTGCGTAACCTGCGCCGCGGGCTTGTCGACCTTATGGCGATTCAGGTAGCCGATATTGTTGTTGCCCCATAGCGACTCATAAGGCCGACCCGCCAGCATTTCGACGATCGCCCGCGCCTGCGGCGTGATCTGCTCGGGAACAGGACGCCCCGCCTCGCGCATTTTCTGCGTCTCTTCCCGCAGTACGCTATGCGTCTCAAGATTGAGTTTGAAGCGCAGGGAAACCAAAAAGCCCAGCACCAGGACCCCCACGGTGCCGAAACTCAGGATCATCAGGATAGTGTGGCTAACCCCCGGCGCCTGTACGCCCTGTCCGGAGACAAAGCCGGAGAGCTGCAATACAATCCCCACCAGCATTACCGCGCCGGCTTGGGAAGCCTTGCGGGTAAGGGTCATAATCCCGGCGAAAATACCTTCGCGGCGCTGTGCGGTAATCACTTCATCCACATCGGCAATATAGGTGTAGGTGTTCCACGGCACGTAGTTGATCCCGCCGCGTCCTAATCCGGCCACCGCAGAAATCAGCAGCAGCAGCGAAAAAGCGTCATGCAGTTCGCTGTACCACAGGATGCTATAAGAGATGGCGCTCAGCCCGAACAGGCACACCACCAGACGGTAAGACGGCGCGGGGCCGAAACGAATACACAGCGGGATCATGCCGATGACGGCAATAAATTGCAGGATCGCCATGGTGCCCATTAGGTTGGAAGCCATGGTCGGGCTCTGCATCAGAACAAAGACCACATAGTAGGTAAACACCGCGTTGAAGACGTCCTGCGCGATATAGCCGCCAAGATACATACCCAGATGCTGACGAAAAATGCGGATACGCAGGGTCGATAACAGTTCGACGTTCAAACGCTTCAGGCTGTCGACCAGCGAGAGGGACTGACGCTCTTTTTCCGCCCGCAGCGACGCTTCCGACATCTGATCGCGCGGCCGTTCCCAGGTAAATAGGTACACCAGCGTCAGCACCACGGCGCAGATAACGGAGAACACCAGACTGGAATAGAAGAACGAAACCGCATTGTCCTTACCGAAGTACCCCAGCAGAATACCGGGCAGGAAGGCGGCCAGAATGGCGGAAAGCTGGGCCAGCGCGATACGCGCGCCGGAGAATTTGGTTTTCTGTTTGAAATCGTCGGTCATTTCCGGCACCAGCGTTTCATACGGCACCAGCACCATGGTATAAATCACATCAAACAGCAGATAGGTCAGCAGGTAATACCAGTACCCCATATCCCCTACCCACATAAAGCTGTAGCTGAACACGCAAGGGATACCGAGCAGAATAAAAAATTTCCGGCGGCCGAAGCGTTTGCCCAGCCAGGTTGAACCAAAGTTATCGGTCAGAAACCCCATTAACGGACTGACAACCGCATCCAGCACGCGCGCCATCGCAAAAATAAAGGTCGCCTCAATTGGCGTCAGTCCACAAAATGTGGTGTAAAAATAAAGTAGCCAGGCAGCCGTCAGCGCAGTAGTGCCTGCTCCAAGGAAATCACCCGAGCCATAGGCTAAATAATTAGCTAACCCGATTTTACGTGTTTTCATTCCCATCCTTCCCCAATCATTTTATTTATGGAGGTGTCATGGCTGGTCAAAACATCTACTGCCGCCACGGCGTTAACTTAACGCCCGGCAAGCGTGAAAACCTTTGCGCTTTTGCCACTGGGCGACATGCATTGGCACCACAAGGAAGAATGACCCGATCGGCTTCAAACATTTTATAAAAAGCCATTTTACATTATAAGAACCAATGGTTCATCTACTCCGATCACAGGAAATAAAGCGAAAAACACAGAACGTAAGGGAGGGAATCAGGCGGCACGCCGGACGGCAATCATGTCAGCGTCGACAATCACCTGAAATTTTATAGGAATTTTCTTATTTACCACGAATACATAAGTTGCATTATGGAGTCAATGGAGTTTAATTAATTAAAAATAATTAATTAATTAAATGTTGTAATGTGCCATGGAGCGCTGAGATTCGTTATGAATTCAAAACACAACAAGGATTTCCGGTTCAAACCTGATTTTTTTGAGCTTGTCGCAATATCCGAGCTGGTTTCCTATGAGAATCTATATTTTTTACCCTTTAGTCATATTCTGCTTAATACCGATATTGTCCTGTCAGAGAATGAAAGCATTGATTTCTCATGTAGAGAAAAGAAATTAACCTTAGCGACAGCGACGGATACAAAAATCCTCCACACACAAACGGATATACTTTGTATTTTCTCCCCTTATTTTATTCCTCCTCCAGGCAATGAGAATGAAAAAGTCATTGTAGTACGGCGCTTACCCTGTACAAAGAGGATATTTTATAATAAGCAAGATAAGGAATGGTGTTTTTTTCTGGAAGGCCAATGTTATAACAGCAAAATAGAAACTTATGGCAACTGGAGAGAAGGGTCGTCTGAGAATTTATATCGTGTAATGAAAGGTTTTTTATACACAAGAAACAATGAGCATTATAAAGTGAGGAACGCATGAAAAAAACACTTTACCTGATATGGGGACCGACATCCACAGGGAAAACATCTTATTCGGTCAGCATAGCAAAAACAATGGGTTATCCTGTCATCGCTTTGGATCGCTTTCAGGGTTATCCGGAGATAATGACCGGCAGCGGCGCGCCAACGATGAATGAGTTACAAGGCACAGACAGAATATATCTGTCTGAAAACTCCCTGAATGAAGGTATTATTTCAGCGGAAGAAGCCAATACCCGTTTGAAAGAGAAAATATCATTTTTATCTACACAACGTCCCGGCATTATTATTGAGGGAGGTTCGGTCTCCTTATTAGTAAAAATAATGAGTGATAATTACTGGTCGAATTTTTCCTGGCGCATAAAAATATTCCAAACGCCGCCTAGCGACCAATTCCACGAAAAAGCCAAAAAAAGAGTTTACAGTATGTTCTTTCCAGATAATGGCAGGCCATCCATACTAAAAGAAACCAGCCTTTTCTTTGATACCTATAAAACCGTTCAACCATTGGAGGATATCGATGGTTATCGTGTGATAATCCAGTACGGCAGAGACAAAGGTCTTAACTTTCATGCTCTTGATAATATAAGCGATAAGGAAAAATATTTTTTAATCGATCTCATCACCGATGAGTATTTTGAACACGCCTTATGGCAGGAAAAAAATTACCCGGGGATTCCTTCCTCATGGTCATGGCAGGCCTGCGAGGTTGATCGTTTGCCGTCCCGCACCGCGTCTTAAATACAAATTTTTCTAATGTAATATGCAGTTTCAGATTTCCCATCACAGCTTCAGCCCATCCTCCCGCGCGTAGCACATTAGCGTCGCGGGTTCTTTCATAGAGAAGCCGTGAACCGTTTTTAGCGTCATTTTCCAATCAGGAAAGCCTTCAGACGGCAGGATACCTTCAGAACCGACCCGGCATAAGACATAAAAAAATCCGGAAGCGAACTAACGCTTCCGGATTTACGATTAACCGCGCTATACGTTTGCCAGGTTAGCGGTCAGTCTAGCCTCCGCGTACGCGGCAAGCTGCGATTACTGGCCTTTTACTTCTTTCAGACCGTTGAACGGCGCACGGTTACCCAGCGCTTCTTCGATACGGATCAGTTGGTTGTACTTGGCAACACGGTCAGAACGGCTCATGGAACCGGTTTTGATCTGGCCGGCCGCAGTACCTACCGCCAGGTCGGCGATGGTGGCGTCTTCAGTTTCGCCAGAACGGTGAGAGATAACCGCCGTGTAGCCGGCATCTTTCGCCATCTTGATCGCCGCCAGAGTTTCGGTCAGAGAACCGATCTGGTTGAATTTGATCAGGATGGAGTTGGCGATGCCTTTGTCGATGCCTTCTTTCAGGATCTTGGTGTTGGTTACGAACAGGTCGTCACCAACCAGCTGGATTTTGTCGCCCAGAACTTTGGTCTGATAAGCAAAACCGTCCCAATCAGACTCATTCAGACCATCTTCAATAGAGACGATCGGATATTCTTTGGTCAGACCTTCCAGATAGTGGGTGAACTCCTGAGAAGTGAAGGTTTTGCCTTCGCCTTTCAGTTCGTAGTTACCGGTTTCTTTGTTGTAGAACTCAGAAGCCGCGCAGTCCATCGCCAGAGTCACGTCTTTACCCAGTACATAACCGGCTTTTTCTACCGCTTCTTTGATGGCGGCCAGTGCCGCAGCGTTGGATTCCAGGTTCGGCGCATAGCCGCCTTCGTCGCCGACGGCAGTGTTCATGCCTTTGGCTTTCAGCACTTTTGCCAGCGTGTGGAACACTTCAGAACCGATACGAATCGCTTCCTTAACGGTTTTCGCGCCAACAGGTTGAATCATGAATTCCTGAATATCAACGTTGTTGTCCGCGTGCTCGCCGCCATTGATGATGTTCATCATCGGCAGAGGCATAGAGAATTTGCCCGGCGTGCCGTTCAGTTCAGCAATGTGTTCGTACAGCGGTTGGCCTTTGGATGCCGCGGCGGCTTTGGCGCTGGCCAGAGAAACAGCCAGAATCGCGTTGGCGCCGAATTTGGATTTGTTTTCAGTACCGTCCAGGTCGATCATGATTTTATCGATGTTCGCCTGATCTTTCGCGTCTTTACCCAGAATAGCCTGAGCAAGCGGACCGTTTACCGCAGCAACGGCTTTGGTTACGCCTTTGCCCAGGAAACGGGATTTGTCACCGTCGCGCAGTTCCAGCGCTTCACGCGAACCTGTGGAAGCCCCTGATGGCGCGGCAGCCAGACCGACAAAACCGCCTTCCAGATGCACTTCAGCTTCAACAGTTGGATTTCCGCGGGAGTCGATGATTTCACGACCGATGACTTTAACAATTTTGGACATTAGATTTTCCTCAGTACAAGTTAAACTAAAACCTCAGACGAACAACGCGCGATCTTCAGATCGCGCGTTGCTGACAAAACCCTTACTTCACCTGACGCTTTTGGTACGCGCCGGCGGCTTTGACAAATCCGGCAAACAGTGGGTGTCCATCACGCGGCGTCGATGTAAATTCCGGGTGGAACTGACAAGCCACGAACCATGGATGATCGGGCAATTCGATGATCTCCACCAGTTTGCGGTCGGCGGAAAGACCAGCAACACGTAATCCCGCCGCTTCAATCTGCTTCAACAACATGTTGTTGACTTCATAACGATGGCGGTGACGTTCAACAATCGTCTGTTCACCGTAAAGCTGGCGCACCAGGCTGCCTTCGGTCAAATGGCATTGCTGCCCGCCGACGCGCATGGTGCCGCCCAGATCGCTCGCTTCATCACGTACTTCAATATTGCCATCTTCATCGCGCCATTCCGTGATTAACGCAATCACCGGGTACTTACAGTCTGGCACAAATTCGGTCGAGTTTGCCTCATTCATACCGGCAACGTTACGGGCAAACTCCATTAATGCGACCTGCATTCCCAGGCAAATGCCCAGATAAGGCACATTATTTTCGCGGGCATAACGCGCCGCCATCACTTTGCCTTCGACGCCGCGGTAGCCGAACCCGCCCGGGATCAGAATAGCATCCAAATCTTTCAGCATCTCGACGCCGCGGGTTTCAACATCCTGCGAGTCGATAAGCTTGATATTCACCGTCAGACGGTTTTTCAACCCGCCGTGCTTAAGCGCTTCAATGACGGATTTATAAGCGTCCGGCAGCGCGACGTATTTGCCAATCATGCCGATGGTCACTTCGCCGCCCGGATTCGCCTCTTCGTACACGACCTGTTCCCATTCGGACAGGTTCGCTTCCGGGCAATCAAGGCTGAATCGTTTACAAATATAATCGTCCAGGCCCTGTGATTTCAATAGCGCCGGGATTTTATAAATGGAATCAATGTCTTTAAGGGATATTACTGCTTTTTCCGGCACATTACAGAATAAAGCAATCTTTGCACGCTCGTTGGCAGGCACGGTACGGTCAGAACGGCAAATCAGCACATCCGGCTGAATACCGATGGAAAGCAGCTCCTTGACCGAGTGCTGAGTCGGCTTGGTTTTCACTTCACCGGCCGCCGCCAGATAAGGAACCAGCGTCAGGTGCATAAACAGCGTATGCTCGCGGCCCACTTCAACCGCCATTTGGCGAATCGCCTCAAGGAAGGGCAGAGATTCGATATCCCCTACCGTGCCGCCGATTTCAACCAGCACCACATCATGCCCTTCGCCGCCTTCAAGGATGCGCTCTTTAATCGCGTTGGTAATATGGGGGATAACCTGAATCGTGGCGCCCAGGTAGTCGCCACGGCGCTCTTTGCGCAGTACATCAGAGTAGATTCGGCCGGTGGTGAAGTTATTACGGCGCGACATCTTGGTGCGGATAAAGCGCTCGTAGTGACCCAAATCCAGATCGGTTTCCGCGCCGTCCTCGGTGACGAACACTTCGCCGTGCTGTGTCGGGCTCATCGTGCCCGGATCCACGTTGATATACGGGTCCAGTTTCATGATGGTAACGTTGAGGCCACGGGCTTCAAGAATAGCCGCCAGAGAGGCTGCGGCAATGCCTTTACCCAGAGAGGAAACGACCCCGCCGGTCACAAAAATATAATTAGTTGTCATGCTGAACCTGAGAGTTTAGGTTTAAAGACGATGGAAGACCAAGACGGGAAAGTAGTATACCGGAACCTGATGAACGCCACAAATGTTCGTTTTACTCATCGTGGCGACATGAAAGATAAACGGTCTTTAATGGCTTTTTTCCTGCTGTTTAACCTGCTGCCACGCGGCTTCCATCTCTTCCAGCGTTGCCTGTTCCAGCGTTTTGCCAGACGATGTAACGATCTGTTCTACCTGGCGAAAACGGCGGCTGAACTTGCGGTTGGCTTCCTGCAACGCACGCTCCGCCTTGTGCCCCAGGTGACGTGAAAGATTGACCGTGGCAAATAATAAATCACCGATTTCTTCACCCAGTTTTTGTTCATCAACCACGGCCTGCCGGGCTTCATGCATCACTTCATCAATCTCTTCGTACACCTTGTCGACAACCGGCCCCAGGCTGTCCCAATCAAAACCGACAGACGCGCAGCGCTGCTGAATTTTTTGGGCTTTCATCAACGCGGGCAAGGCTTCGGGAATATCATCCAGAGGCGAATGACGATCTTTTTGCGCCCGCTCCTGCGCTTTTGTCTGTTCCCAGTTCGCCAGCACCGCCTCGCTGTCGGCAAGCTGAGCATCGGCGAAAATATGCGGATGACGGCGCTCCAGCTTGTCGCTGATGGCGTTACAGACGTCGGAAAAATCAAACAGCCCTTGCTCCTGCGCCATCTGCGCATAGAACACCACCTGAAAAAGCAGATCGCCCAACTCGCCGCGCAAATCATCAAAATCTTTGCGGCTGATGGCATCCAGCACTTCGTAGGTTTCTTCCAGCGTGTAAGGCGCGATGGTGTCGAATGTCTGTTTACGATCCCACGGGCAGCCGTTTTGCGGATCGCGTAGGGTTTTCATAATGGCGAGCAGGCGCTCAATAGCGGGTGAAGTCATAGTATTCCTGATAATGAGGGCTATGCCCGAACTAAGTTAATAACAACGGCAATGGAACCAGAATATTTCACCGTTTTGTTCTTCCGGGCGTAAAAAATTGTGCTGAGGTGAACATGACCGCCGAGTGAGCCGCATGGACGCGGCGAAAGCCAGTGCCGCGTCGGGAACGCGTCACTGGCGGCTCGATAAGCGGACATGGGCGCCGAAGGAACCGCGCAGCGGCACAATTCCCGCCCAAAGCCTGGGTTCTGAGGGATGCGGCAATTGAGCATCCCTCAGTCGGGCGTGGTGGTGGCGCCACAAAAAACGACGTCACTCAACACGCACGAAACCTTCCACCGCAACAACATAAACAAGATTTTATAACCTACGGTTTGAAAAGCCGAAGACTCTAGTCATCCCCCCTGCTGGCGGCGGGCATCAATCACATCCGGCAGTTGATTGAGCTTGGCTAACACCCGGCCCAGCACCTGCAAGTTGTAGATCTCCATTTCCATATCGATGGTGGCCAGTTGCTGTTTGGTGTCGCTGCGGCTGGAGACGCCCAGCACGTTGACTTTTTCATTCGCCAAAATGGTGGTGATATCCCGCAGTAACCCACTACGATCGTTAGCGATGACCCTCACCACCAGCGAATAGCCGCTGGAGTAGCTTTCTCCCCACACGGCCTCGACGATACGCTCCGGCGCATTACTGCGCAGATCGTCCAGTTGCTCGCAGTCAGCCCGGTGAATGGATATTCCGCGGCCGCGGGTAATAAATCCGGTGATTTCATCCCCCGGGATCGGTTGGCAGCAACGGGCGATGTGATGCATCAGGTTGCCGACGCCTTCAACCACAACCCGGCCGTTATCTTTGCTACGCGTAGCCGGCGGCTGGGATTTCTGCGTCAGTTGACGCAACGCTTCGCGATCCTGCTCTTCGGCGCTGGGCTGCTTAAGCTGCGATTGCAGGAAATTCACCATCTGATTGAGGCGAATATCCCCGCCGCCGATCGCCGCCAGCAACTCATCCAGCGAATTCACGTTATAACGCGGCAGCAACAGTTTCTCGGCGGCTTTCAGGCCGATCCCCAAATGCTCCAGCTCATCGTCCAGAATCTGACGGCCGGCCAGAATGTTCTTGTCGCGATCCTGCTTACGGAACCAGTTGTGAATTTTTGAACGCCCGCGGCTGGTGGTGATGTAACCCAGGTTAGGGTTCAGCCAGTCACGGCTCGGGTTGGGCTGCTTCTGGGTGATCACTTCGATCTGATCGCCCATCTGCAACTGATAGGTGAACGGGACAATCCGCCCGCCGATTTTCGCGCCGATGCAACGGTGACCGATATCGCTGTGAATGTGGTAGGCGAAATCCAGCGGCGTCGAGCCAGCGGGCAGATCGATCACATCCCCTTTCGGCGTAAACACGTACACGCGATCGTCAAATACCTGGCTGCGAACTTCATCCAGCACATCGTCCGAATCCGCCATTTCTTCCTGCCAGGCGATCAGCTTACGCAGCCAGGCAATCCGCCCCTCATAGCCGGTACGGCCGCCGGCGACCGTGCCTTCTTTATATTTCCAGTGCGCCGCCACGCCCAGTTCGGCATCTTCATGCATCTGCCGGGTACGGATCTGAATTTCAAGCGTTTTGCCTCTTGGCCCCAGCACTACCGTATGAATGGACTGGTAGCCGTTCGGTTTCGGATTGGCGACATAGTCATCGAACTCGTCCGGCAGATGACGATAATGGGTATGCACGATACCCAGCGCGCCGTAGCAATCCTGCAAACGCTCCACCACAATCCGCACCGCGCGCACGTCAAACAGTTCATCGAACGACAGCGATTTTTTCTGCATCTTGCGCCAGATACTGTAGATATGCTTAGGACGGCCGTAAATTTCCGCCTGCACACCCTCTTCTTTCATTGCGACGCGCAGCGTTTTGACAAAGTCATCGATATACTGTTCGCGATCGATACGGCGCTCATGCAGCAGCGTTGCAATACGCTTGTACTCTTCAGGGTGCAGGTAGCGGAAGCAAAAGTCTTCCAGTTCCCATTTGAGCTGCCCGATACCCAGCCGATTGGCTAACGGCGCATAAATATTGGTACATTCTTTCGCCGCCAGCACCCGCTCTTCTTCCGGGGCGTCTTTCACTTCCCGCAGATGAGCGATGCGCTCCGCCAGCTTGATAACCACGCAGCGGAAATCTTCCACCATGGCCAGCAGCATACGACGGATGTTATCGACCTGCTCAGAGGCGACGGAATCATTCTGCGTGGCCTTTAGCTGACGAATCGCATCCATGTCGCGCACGCCGTGCACCAGTTCAGCGATGCTTTTGCCGAAGGTTTCCGCCAATGTGGTTTCATCCACCACATCGGCATTGGCTAATGGAAACAGCAGCGCCGCGCGCATGCTGTCGTTGTCCATGCTCAGCGTGGACAGGATTTCCACCATTTCGATACCGCGCCACAACAGCAACATGGCGTCAGGATGATCTTGGGTCTGCCGTTCACAGTAACGCCAGGTTTCGGCTAAACGTTCACATGACTGCTGACTGGTTATGCCAAGCGAAGCAATCCACGCATCGGGTACAAACTCGCCAGCCGTATTCAAATGCGCACTTCTTACCGCAACCATAATTTCTCCCTACCTTACCGCCCCATCGGAATCGCGCAAAAACAGCGCCATCGACTCCAGATGGCCGGTATGTGGAAACATATCCAGCATAGTAACATTCGCCAGCCGATAACCGGCGGCGAGCAGGATTTTACTGTCGCGCGCCAGCGTGGCGGGGTTACAGGAAACATAAACCACCCGCTGCGGGGCCAGTTTGACAATCTGCGTCATCACCCCTGCGGCGCCAGCGCGTGCCGGATCCAACAATATCTTATCAAAACCTTGGGCGGCCCACGGCTGCGCGGCGACATCATCTTCAAGATTTTGGTGAAAAAATGTGACATTGGCGAGTGAATTGCGCCGGGCGTTCTCTCGCCCTTTTTCCACCAACGCCATCACACCTTCGACGCCAACCACGCTCGCCGCGCGCTGTGCCAGCGGGAGGGTAAAATTGCCCATCCCGCAGAACAGATCCAGGATTCGGTCCTGTGGCTGAACATCCAGCCAGATCAGCGCCTGGCTGACCATTTGCTGATTAACCGCATCATTGACCTGAATAAAATCCCGCGGACTGAATGCCAACGTTAGCCCGGCAACATGGTATACCGGCTCTTCGCCGGACAGGCAGGTCAGGGCTCCCGCCTCGGGCGCCAGATAAACCGACACTCCCTGTCGCTGCGCAAAATCACCTAACGCCTGACAGTCGCTCTGACTCAACGGATCCAGATGGCGCAGGACCAGCAGCGGGCCGTTATCCGCCTGCACCAGTTCCACATGCCCTAATCGTTTTACCGCCTGCAAGCGGCTCAGGCAGTCACGCAACGGCGTCAGCAGTTTTTCCAGTTCCGGCCGCAATATCGGACAGGCCCGGACATCGACCAGATCGTGCGAACCCGCCTGACGATACCCCATCAACAGGCGTTGCTGTTTCGCCTGATAGTATAACGCAAGCCGCGCCCGCCGCCGGTAGGCATAAGACGGCCCGGCAATCGGCGCGACAGGCGATGACGCCGCCCCGGTTTCCCGCGCCATCAGGCGTACCAGCGCCGATGCCTTACTCTGCTGTTGCAGCGCGCTATCGGCATGCTGTTGTTGGCACCCGCCGCACACATTGAAATGCGGACATCGTGGTTCAACCCGCTGCGGGCTGCGCGTCAGTAAACGTATAAGTTTAGCATGAGCAAACTGACGCTTTTCTTCCGTCAACTGAACGTCGGCTCGTTCCCCCGGCAGCACGCCGCCGACAAAAATCGTCTTGCCCTGATGACGCGCCACGCCCTGACCGAAAGGGTCAAGGCTGTCCGCCGTCACGGTTAGCATTCGCCGGGTCGCCACGCGCCGGTTTGGAGAGTAGAATTGCGCCATAATTTACGATCGTTTTATCAATACAATAATTTTTAAGCTTAATTCTCCCACATTGGACCCTTATGACCAAACACAGTCTGCGTGCGCGCATGTTGATACTGATTTTGGCGCCGACGTTGATGATCGGTCTGCTGATCAGTACCTTTTTTGTCATTCACCGCTATAACCAATTGCAGGCGCAATTGGTTGACGCAGGGACCAGTATTATTGAACCACTGGCGATCAATAGCGCTTACGCCATTGCCAAACACCAGCAGGACACGATTCAAACGCTGATCAATACGCTTCACCGCCAACATTCCAATATCGTCAGAACCATCAGCGTTTTTGATAATAAAAATCAGCTGACCGTGACGACCAATAATCGTCAGAACACGTTATTGCAACACCTGACCCGCGAGGCGACCGCTAACAACAGGTTGTCTTTGCACCATACCGAGAACTCGCTGATCCTGTATATGCCGATTTTGGCTGACAACGAGCTTATTGATGACGACTTAACGCCGCCGCTGCCGGGCGCTATGGCGTCGGTTGGCTATCTTGCCGTTGAGTTGGATACCAACGCCATCAAACTCCAGCAATATCAGGAAATTTTTATCGCCGGCTTACTGTTGCTGCTGTGTATGGGCGTTTCCATTCTGTTCGCCTATCGTCTGATGCGGGACGTCACCGCGCCGATTCGCAATATGGTCGAAACGGTCGATCGAATCCGGCGCGGACAACTGGATAGCCGGGTTGAAGGTTATATGCTGGGTGAGCTGAATATGCTGAAAAACGGCATTAACTCGATGGCGATGTCGTTGACCGCCTACCACGAGGAGATGCAGCAAAATATCGATCAGGCGACCTACGATCTGCGGGAAACGCTGGAACAAATGGAGATCCAGAACGTCGAACTGGATCTTGCCAAAAAACGGGCGCAGGAAGCCGCGCGGATCAAATCCGAGTTTTTGGCTAATATATCGCACGAGTTAAGAACGCCGCTGAACGGCGTCATAGGCTTTACCCGCCAGACCCTGAAAACCTCGCTGAATCCGACCCAGACCGATTATCTGCTGACCATAGAGCGCTCCGCCAATAACCTGCTGAACATCATTAATGATGTGCTGGACTTCTCTAAACTGGAGGCGGGCAAGCTGGTATTGGAAAACATTCCCTTCTCATTACATAACACGCTGGACGAAGTGGTGATGCTGCTGGCCCATACCGCGCATGAAAAAGGGCTGGAGCTCACGCTCGATATTCAGCATGACGTCCCGGAGCAATTTATCGGCGATCCGCTGCGTATTCAGCAAATCATCACCAATCTGTTGGGTAATGCCATTAAGTTTACCGAACAGGGCAATATTGATATACGGGTGGAAAAACGCCGCCGGGAAAACCATCAGGTTCAGTTGGAAATCCAGATTCGCGATACCGGCATCGGCATTGCCGAACGCCAGCAGTCGCAGCTGTTTCAGGCATTCCGTCAGGCCGACACCAGTATTTCGCGACGTCATGGCGGAACCGGACTGGGGTTGGTTATCACTCAGCGACTGGTCAAAGAAATGGGCGGCGATATCAGCTTCCATAGTCAGTTAAATAAGGGATCGACGTTCTGGCTGCATATCAACCTGTCGTTGAACCCCCATGCCGCGCCCGCCAATAACACAGACAGAATGCAGGACGGCAAGCATCTGGCGTATATCGAATCCAATCCGGCGGCGGCGCAGGCCACGCTGGATATCCTCAGTCAGACGCTATTTACCGTAAGCTACAGCCCGACGTTGGAACAGCTCCCTGAAGGATCTTTCGATATCCTGCTGTTAGGCATTCCCGTGCATTACCGCAACACCTTGTTCGACTATACGCCCAGATTACGCGACGTCTGTCGGCGCGCGCCCTGCGTGATCCTGGCGCTGCCCAGTCTTGCTCAAATGGATGCGGAACAGCTGAAAATGTTCGGCGTTCACGCCTGCCTGAGCAAGCCGATCTCCGCGCCCCGTCTGTTGCCGCTACTGCAAAACAGTTCGCTTTTCCCGTTGTCGTTTCTGCCGGAAAATATCATGGCGCTTCAGCCGCCGTCACCCGCCCCGGCACGCCTGCCGCTAAGGGTGATGGCCGTGGATGACAATCCGGCCAATCTGAAACTGATCGGCACCCTGCTGGAAGAACAGGTGGAAAACATCATTCTGTGCGAAAACGGCATGGACGCCATTGCTCAGGCCAGAGAGCACGATATCGATATCGTGCTCATGGATATTCAGATGCCGGAGATGGACGGCATTCGCGCCAGCGAATTAATCCGCCAACTCCCCCATCATGCCCAAACGCCGATTATTGCCGTTACCGCCCATAGCCTGAGCAATGAACGCGAGCAGCTATTACAGGCCGGTATGGATGATTATCTGGCAAAACCGATTGACGAGCAGATGCTGAAAAAAGTGCTGTTCCGGTATTCTCCCGCCAAAGGCGTCATTGCCCCGCCGGATAAACGCGACGATAGCCAACCGTCTCTGGACTGGACGCTGGCGCAGCGGCAGGCGGCCAATAAACCGGAGCTGGCCCGGGAACTGTTGCAGATGCTGTTGGACTTTCTGCCAGAGGTACGTCAACAGGTTGCAGACCTGCTGAAAGGCCAGCCCAACGACGACATCGTCGCGCTGATCCACAAGCTGCATGGCAGTTGCAGCTACAGCGGCGTACCGCGATTGAAACAAATCTGCTGTTATCTGGAACAACAGCTGCGCCAAGGGGTCGATGCCAAGGCGCTGGAACCGGAGTGGCTGGAACTGCTGGACGAAATCGACAACGTCAACGAGGCGGCGCGGTCGCAGCTAACAAGCGCCCCCTCAGGATGAACGCCGGAGCAGACGCATTCCGCCGCCATTGAACACGCATCGCGGCGCGGAATAAATCGTTACGATAAATCTTTCGACAGCTTAATCGTCGCCGCAATATTACGCGCCGTCATACGCACATTCTCTGCGGCATTATCCAGGGCTTCTTCCAATGAACAGATGTTGTAAAGGACGCTGAACACGGCATCCAGACCATGCTCATGCACAATCCCGACATCAGCGGTCAGGCTGCCGGCGATACCGATCACCGGTTTATGGTGGCGTTTGGCTACCCGGGCAACGCCAATCGGCACCTTGCCATGGATCGTCTGGCTATCAATACGGCCTTCGCCGGTAATCACCAGAGACGCATCCCGAACCAGTTCATCCAGCCCCAGCGCTTCGGTGACGATCTCAATCCCCTGCCGCAATTCAGCGCCGCAAAAAGCCTGTAGCGCGGCGCCCATTCCGCCGGCGGCGCCTGCGCCGGGAACATGCTCGACATCCATATCCAAATCGTTACGGATGACAGCGGCGTAATGCTTCAGCGCATTGTCCAACTGTTCGATCATCGCGTCTGTCGCCCCTTTTTGCGGGCCAAAAACCGCGGACGCGCCCTGTTTGCCGGTCAGTGGATTGGTGACGTCGCAGGCCACTTCAAAGCGACAGTCTTTAATACGCGGATCCAACTCGCCGATATCAATACTCGCCAGCTTGTCGAGCTGTCCGCCGCCATACCCGATCTGTTCGCCGGATGCGTCAAGCAGCTTCGCCCCCAGCGCCTGAACCATGCCCGCGCCGCCGTCATTGGTCGCGCTGCCGCCAATGCCGATGATGCAATGTTTCACGCCATGATCCAACGCGCAGCGAATCAACTCGCCCGTACCATAGCTGGTGGTCAGTAGCGGGTTACGCTGTTGCGCGGGAACCCGTTCTAATCCACTGGCGGCGGCCATCTCGATGAACGCCGTTTTTTCATCGCCAGACAGACCAAAAAATGCCTCGACACTATCGCCTAACGGATCGGTAACCTTAACCTTGACAATCTCTCCGTGCGTTGCCGCCACCATGGCTTCAACGGTGCCTTCGCCGCCATCCGCAACCGGCAATTTGACATAGCAGGCATCAGGAAAGATCTCACGAAACCCTGCTTCAATTTGCGCAGCAACTTCTTGTGCAGATAGGCTTTCTTTATAAGAATCCGGTGCGATAACTATTTTCATAAGCGATCCGATTTCATAAACGTTCCGATTTCATCAATAATCCGCGCAGTTGAATCGGCGTTTATCAGCATGATTACCCCGATATCCAGACCGGCATACAACCGCGTATGCCGATCCGACAACGCTCACATAGGCCTTATCGCGTAACTTCAATCTTAGCCAGTTTCTCGTAATAGCAGGCCAATGCGCTGTGATCGGCCGATCCCAGATCGTCCGCTTTCAGCGCCTGCATCATTTCCATCACCGCGGCGGTCAGCGGCAACTGCGCGCCCACGCCGTGCGACGTATCCAGTGCGTTCGCCAAATCTTTAATATGCAAATCAATGCGGAAACCCGGTTTAAAGTTGCGATCCAGAACCATCGGCGCTTTGGCTTCCAGCACGGTGCTTCCCGCCAGGCCGCCGCGAATCGCCTGAAACACTAAATCAGGATTAACGCCGGCTTTCGTCGCCAATACCAGTGCTTCCGACATCGCCGCGATGTTCAGCGCCACAATCACCTGGTTCGCCAGCTTAGTGACGTTACCGGCGCCGATATCACCGGTATGCACGACAGAACCGGCCATCGCCTTGAGGATCTCAAAACAGCGATCGAACAGCGATTTGTCGCCGCCGACCATAACCGACAGCGTGCCATCGATCGCTTTCGGCTCGCCGCCGCTGACCGGGGCATCCAGCATGGCGATCTCTTTTTCCGCCAACGCCGCCGCAATTTCGCGGCTGGCCAGCGGCGCGATCGAACTCATATCCACCACGATGCTGCCGGCGCGCGCGCCTTCAATAACGCCGTTTTCGCCCAGCACCACCTCTTTTACATGCGGAGAGTTGGGCAACATGGTAATAATGATGTCGCATTGCGCCGCCACTGATTTCGGCGTTTCCGCCGCCGTCGCGCCGGCAGCAACCACTTCGGCCACCGCTTCCAGATTTCTGTCCATCACGACTAATGAGTAACCCGCTTTCAGCAGATTTTTACTCATCGGTTTTCCCATGATGCCGAGTCCAATAAAACCAATTTTCATCGTTGTAACCTCATTGTCTGATGTAATTAACACTCGCGATTAACCGTGGGATCACGGTTTAAACTTGTCGCACAACGCCTGCGTGGCGCCGCGGAAAACACCCAAATCGCTGCCGACGGCAACGAAAGTCGCCCCCCACTCCATGTATCGCCGGGCATCGGCCTCAGCCGGCGCCAGGATACCGCTGGGTTTGCCGTGTGCGGCGGCACGGTCGAAGATATGACGAATGACGCGCTGAACCTCCGGGTGGTTGGGTTGCCCCAAATACCCCAGCGCGGCGGAGAGATCGCCTGGCCCGACGAAAATACCGTCCACCCCGTCAACCACCGCGATGGCATCCAGATTGTCGACCCCTTGCTGGCTCTCTATCTGCACCATGACGGTAATGTTGTCGTTAATGGTGGCGAAGTAATTAGGCTCTGTTCCATACCTATTACTGCGATGGGCAACAGAGACGCCGCGGATACCGGCGGGCGGATAACGCGTAGACGCGACGGCCCTGACCGCCTCTTCTTCCGTTTCCACAAACGGGATCAGGAAATTATTGAAACCGATATCCAGCAAACGTTTGATGATCACCGGCTCATTGCATGGCGGACGGACAACCGGCGCGCTGTTGCTGCCTTTCAATGCCATCAACTGCGGAATAAACGTGGTGATATCGTTGGGCGCGTGTTCGCCATCCAGAACCAGCCAGTCAAATCCGGCCAGCCCCAGCACTTCGGTTGAAATCGGGTTGCCCAGCGCGCACCAGCAACCAATCACGGTTTTCCCCTGACGTAAATCCTGACGAAAACGGTTAGGTAATAGCGTATTACTCATAATAACCTTCTGTTTAATTCGTATTGCGACAGCCAATAAATGACGGAAACAATCATCAGTTATCAGCTTTTCTTTAATTCCATACGTTTGATTTCACCCACAACCAGCAAATAGCACAGCATTGCCATTATTGCGGAGATACCGACAAAAAGCAGAGCACTGTTAAAAGAGTGTAATTCTTTGACTAAATAACCAATAACCAGTGGCGTAACAATAGATGCTACATTGCCAAACACATTAAATACGCCGCCGCACAGGCCGACAATTTCTTTAGGCGCGGTATCGGAAATCACCGGCCAGCCTAACGCGCCGAATCCTTTACCAAAGAAAGCCAGCGCCATCAATGACACAACCAGCACATTACTGTCGGTGTAATTACAAAGAATAATGCTGGATGCCAGCAACATACCTAATACGATGGGAATTTTACGCGCCGCGGTTAACGAAAAACCTCGTTTTAACAACGCATCGGATACCACGCCGCCCAATACCCCGCCGATAAAACCGCACAGCGCCGGAATGGCGGCGATCAGACCGACTTTCAAAATAGACATTCCCTTTTCCTGCACCAGATAAATAGGGAACCAGGTCAGGAAGAACCAGGTAATACTATTAATAAAGTATTGTCCGAGAAATACCCCCAGCATCATACGATTGGAGAGAAGCTGTTTTATATAGTCCCATTTAGGGCCATCGCTATTTTTACTGTCGCCTTTCTTGTGATCCATATCAACAACAGCGCCGCCTTTAGAAATATATTCAAATTCCTGCGGGCTGATGCCAGGGTGATCGGTTGGATTATGGATAAATTTCACCCATACAATGGTTAAAACGAATCCCAATCCCCCCATGACCAAAAAGACGTGTTCCCAACCCCATTGGTAAGTTAACCAACCCAGGATGGGAGAGAAAATCGCCAGAGAGAAATACTGCGCGGAATTGAAAATAGCTGATGCGGTGCCGCGTTCTTTGGTGGGAAACCAGGCGGCTGTGATGCGGGCATTCGCAGGGAAGGACGGCGCTTCAGAAAAACCTAACATGAAACGCAGCGCAAACAGCGTAATGGGGGCCCAGATTAAGGGAACCCAATCGACGAATCCTTGCAGGAAAGTGAACAATGACCAGAAAAAGATACTGTAGGCGTAAACTTTTTTTGAACCAAAGCGATCCAGCAACCAACCCCCGGGGATTTGCATCACCAGGTATGACCAGCCAAATGCGGAAAAAATATACCCCATATGCACCGCATCCAACTGTAATTCCGCCGCTACGGCCGAACCGGCTATCGATAATGTTGCACGATCCGCATAGTTTATGGCGGTAACGGTAAATATAATTAACAATATGATGTAACGGACATAGGTTTTCTTTTTATTTATAAGGACGGCATCGGAATTCATAAACACCCCTTCTCTATCGTTATTAGTATGTTAACTCAAACACGCTAAAGTGATATTTTTCATTGATAATTTGAGTTATTTTAATTTTCAGACGCAAATCATGTTAAATAAAAACATTCATTAGCAGATTTCGCCACGAGCATGACAATTCGCAATCAGTATAAAAATGACGCCACAGAATAGCATTGTTAAAATGCACAATAATTCATGAGAAATTAGCGTTATTTCTTGCGTTATGCACATGAAGTTGCGATTAATATCACACTATTCTTTTCCATCCATAGTGGCGGCATATAAAAAGTGAGTGAGATCACAGAGAGTAGGCAATTCGCCTGATTATTCCATATTATAACCGGCGAAGATTATTCAATTGCACAATGCGGCGCGATACAATAATCAGATATCATGTTGGTAAAACGTGGATTACCCATACTAAAAAGACGAGAATTTCCTGGTTTTCTGAATAAATATTAACTGGAGACATTATGTCACAGAACAAACAGAATTCCGTGCAGGCATTTTACATTAAAGTCCATGATGACGATAATGTTGCAATCATTGTTAATGACAATGGCTTACGCGCCGGCACCCAATTTGATACTGGATTAACATTAATTGAGCATATCCCTCAGGGGCACAAAGTCGCCCTGGTCAATATTGCCAAATCCGGCCCCATTATTCGCTATGGCGAAATCATCGGTTATGCCTTAAGGGATATCCCTCAGGGCAGTTGGATTGATGAATCGCTGGTGGAATTACCCCAAGCCCCGGCGCTGGAAACCTTGCCGTTGGCCACCAAAGTCCCGGCCGATCTCCCCCCGCTGGAGGGGTATACGTTTGAGGGTTATCGCAATGCGGACGGCAGCGTCGGCACGAAAAACCTGCTCGGCATTACCACCAGCGTACATTGCGTCGCCGGTGTGGTTGACTATGTGGTTAAAATCATCGAACGGGATTTACTGCCTCGCTATCCGAACGTCGACGGCGTCGTAGCGCTTAATCATCTCTATGGCTGCGGCGTCGCCATCAATGCCCCGGCGGCGGTAGTGCCGATACGCACCATCCATAATCTGGCGCGAAATCCCAACTTTGGCGGCGAAGTGCTGGTTGTCGGCCTGGGTTGTGAAAAATTACAGCCGGAACGCCTGTTGGAAGGCACGCCGGATGTACAAGCTATCTCGCTGGATGACAGCAGCATTGTACGTTTGCAGGATGAGCATCACGTCGGCTTTAAGTCAATGGTGGATGATATTCTGACCATGGCCGATCGGCATCTGCAACAGTTGAACAAACGTCGGCGTGAAACCTGTCCCGCCTCCGAGCTGGTGGTTGGTATGCAATGCGGCGGCAGCGACGCCTTTTCCGGCGTGACGGCGAACCCGGCGGTCGGCTATGCATCCGATCTGCTGGTACGTTGCGGCGCCACCGTGATGTTTTCAGAAGTGACCGAAGTGCGTGACGCCATTCATTTGCTGACGCCGCGGGCCATTAACCAAGAGGTCGGCAAACGGCTGCTGGAAGAGATGGCCTGGTACGACAGCTACCTTGATAACGGCCAGACTGACCGCAGCGCCAATCCCTCGCCCGGCAACAAAAAGGGCGGCCTGGCCAACGTGGTGGAAAAAGCGCTGGGCTCTATTGCAAAATCAGGCACCAGCGCCATTGTCGAAGTGCTGTCGCCGGGGCAGCGCCCCACCAGACGCGGCCTGATTTATGCGGCAACGCCGGCCAGCGACTTTGTTTGCGGTACGCAGCAACTGGCTTCCGGCATCACCGTACAGGTATTTACCACCGGTCGCGGCACACCCTATGGCTTACTGGCCGTTCCCGTCATCAAAATGGCGACCCGCACGGTGCTGGCAAATCGCTGGTACGATCTTATGGATATTGACGCCGGAACCATCGCGACAGGCGATGCGACGATTGAAGACGTTGGCTGGCAACTTTTCCACTTCATTCTGGACATCGCCAGCGGCAGGAAGAAAACCTGGTCCGACCAATGGGGGCTTCACAACCAATTGGCCGTCTTTAACCCGGCGCCGGTAACCTGATTGACGTCTTACTGTTGCTATGGCCAGAATCGATTCTGGCCATTCTATTTATTAAGTAAAAAACTGGTTTTTGACTGGAGATCAATTTAATAAATACCTCCCTTTAAAAACACGGGCCGAAAAGTAGAAAGAAACCACAATCAGCAACATTCCATACCAGAAACTTAAATAACCGCCCAATAAAATTTAACAAAACCAATGTATTTGACTATCCGGGTAAATATCATTATTTACCGTTTTGTTGAATAGGTTTATCATTTAAAACCACCGCCTTGAATAATCATCTCCCACCAATGATTTATTTATAATAAAATGAATCAATTGACAGCAGGAACCTCATCATCATAAATTCATACAAGCTGATAACCGGGTAATTGTATTCGGTAAATGATTCTCAAAAAGAAAAGCTTATCGTTTATTATTACTTATCCAATAAAAGCCAATAGCATATGGCCCCCAAAAAAAATCAGCGTATCTAATTGAATACATTAACAGCAATAAAAGTTACCGGGGTTTCTGATGAGATTAAATACACCTGTCACACAGCAGGAGTATCTGTTAGACATGGACACGACATTAATGTCCACAACAGATGTTCACAGCCATATCACTTATGCCAACTCCGCATTCATCAACGTCAGCGGTTTTTCCGAGGATGAATTAATTCATCAACCGCACAATATTGTACGCCACCCGGATATGCCCGTTGAAGCCTTTGCCGATATGTGGTTTACCTTACAACAAGGCGACAGTTGGACCGGACTGGTAAAAAACAGACGTAACAACGGCGATCATTACTGGGTGCGCGCCAACGTCACGCCGGTGTACCATCAAAATCAACTCACCGGTTATATTTCCGTGCGTAATACGCCAAGCGCCGATGAAATTAAAGCCGCGGAGCCGCTGTATGAAGCAGTGAGGAAAAAGCAGGCCGGGAGCCGGCGGTTTTACAAAGGATTGGTGATTCGAACCGGCCTATTTTCCCCGCTGTCGATATTACAGAAACTGCCCGTTCGCTGGCGCTTGCGCCTGGCAATCCTGATGGCGGGAATTGTTCCCCTATTACTTTCTCTCGGCGGCATCAGCCCGCTTTGGCTGCTTATCCTTACGCTCCCCTTAATCTTTCTGCTTGATCGCTTTCTACAACGGCAGATTGCCCAGCCGCTGAACATGATCCTGAAACAGGCGCAACATATCGTTTCCGGTCGGAAAGGAAAGTCGGTACACCTGAACCGGGTTGATGAAATCGGCCTGCTGCTGCGGGCCATCAACCAGTTCGGACTCAACCTGCATTCTCTGGTCGATGATGTCGGTACGCAAGTTCAGGGCATGACCGACGTCAGTCACAGGCTGGCCGAAAACAATCTCGCGCTGAATACCCGCACCGAGGAAACTTCCGCCAACCTACAGCAGACCGCCGCGGCCATTGAGCAAATTACCGCCGCGGTTCAGCAAAGCTCTGAAACCGCCGGCCAGGCAACGCAACTGGCGGAAACCGCCAGCCGCACCGCCGTAAAAGGCGGGGAGATCATGAAGGAAACCATCGACATGATGGATTCCATTTCCGAAGCCAGTAATAAAATTGTCGATATTATCGGCGTAATCGACAGCATTGCCTTCCAGACCAACATACTCGCCTTGAATGCCGCCGTTGAAGCGGCCCGCGCCGGCGTTCAGGGCAAAGGATTTGCCGTCGTGGCGGCCGAAGTCCGCAATCTGGCGCAGCATTCCGCTTCTGCCGCGAAAGAGATCAAAACGCTGATTGACGCCAACGTGGCAAGCGTCAAATCAGGCGGCCATATGGTGGAAAATGCAGGCAAACATATCAGCGATATTGTGCATGAAGTGCAGCACGTTTCCGCCATGATCAAAGAGATCAGCCATGCCACCCGCGAACAAACCTCCGCGCTGGGGTTAATCAACACCTCCATTGCGCAGATTGAAGAAATGACGCAACGAAATACGGATATGGTCGCACAGTCAACGGAAGCGGCGGAAAGGCTGAATCATCAGGCTATGCGCCTAAATAGCGCCATTAATGTTTATGGAAGTTAATCCGCATAAGACACATTTAGTTACATATGACATAACTAACTTAACAGTATAGTTGGCTTTTAATATCAAAATTCTTTCAAGGAAAAAGAATAACAGGACGATAATAAATGAGCACAACTTTGTTTGTGCACATTTATCAGGAGGAAAAATGTCAGGTATAAGCGCAATTTCATCGGTGAGTAGTTCATCGACCAGCAGTGAAAACTACACGCAAAAAATAAATAAATTAACTCAACAACTTGAAAAACTGACAGAGAAATTGACAAATGTATTAAACTCTTCCGGTAGCGCAGAAGAGATTGAAACAGAGAGTCAAATGCTACAGGCACAAATTGAAGCCATTCAGGCGCAGATAGCCCAGCTTGAGGCTGCTCAAGCCCAACAAGACGTACAAGCACAGCAAACCGTAGATGAAACAAATACCACAAGCACCAGTACTGGCATTAAAGCCGACGGCGTTAATCGCCCGACGGAAGAAAACCAGATTAATGTTTACATCTAAATTCGAACGATAAACAAGGCATGAGGTAACAATCATGCCTTATTATTTTTTTTCAACGGCTTAACCAGCCCTTGCAGACCTTCTATCTTGATCGCCAACGTCATTTGCATCAGTTCCCCCAGTCGCCCGTTGGGAAACTCCCCTTTACGGGCAAACCACAGCAGATACTCTTCCGGCAAATCGATCAGCGCACGCCCCTGATATTTACCAAACGGCATCGGCATATTGGCGATCTCAATCAGATCTTCTTTTTCCACCGGCTCACTCTCCCAGCAAACGTATCATTTCAGCTTCATCGATAACCGGAATGCCCAGTTCCCGCGCTTTTGCCAGCTTGGAGCCTGCCGCTTCGCCGACAATCACCATATCCGTTTTTTTCGATACGCTGCCGCTGACCTTCGCACCCAGCGCCGTCAGCCGATCTTTGGCTTCATCGCGGGAGAGAATGCTCAGTGACCCGGTCAGCACCAGCGTCTTGCCGGCAAACGGACTGTCGATCTCTTCCGCTTTCACCACCCGCGGTTCAGGCCAGTGAATATTGATGCCGTCAGGCGCGGTCAACTCGCGGATCACCTTCCGGTTATGCTCTTCCTCAAGAAAGTGACGCACATGGGCGGCGACCACCTTGCCCACGTCAGGCACCTCCAGCAGCGACGCTTCGTCCGCGGCGAATAGCGCCTCAAGCGAGCCGAAATGCGCGGCAAGGTTGGCGGCGGTCGCTTCCCCGACATCTCGGATCCCCAATGCATACAGGAATCGCGCCAGCGTGGTGCTTTTGGCCTTCTCCAGGGCGCCAACCAGATTCTGCGCCGATTTCGGCCCCATTCGATCGAGGCCGGTCAATATACCGGCGCTCAGCCGGAAAAGGTCGGCGGGGGTTTCGACGTACTCTTTTTCCACCAGCTGGTCGATGATTTTGTCGCCCATGCCATCCACATCCAGCGCCCGGCGGGAAACAAAGTGCTTTAGCGCCTCTTTGCGCTGCGCCCCGCAAATCAGACCGCCGGTGCAGCGCGTAACGACCTCGCCTTCAACGCGCTCCACATCAGCCCCGCACACCGGGCAGACCACAGGGAACACAATCGGCCGGGTGTTTTCCGGCCGCTCCGACGCCACCACGCCGACAATCTGCGGAATCACATCGCCGGCGCGGCGGACAATCACCCGATCGCCAATCTGTAAGCCAAGACGTTCAATTTCATCCGCGTTATGCAACGTCGCATTGCTGACCATCACCCCCGCCACCGGCACCGGTTCCAAACGCGCCACCGGCGTAATCGCGCCGGTACGACCAACCTGAAACTCAACGTCGCGAACCCAGGTTAGCTGCTCCTGCGCCGGAAATTTAAACGCCACCGCCCAGCGCGGCGCGCGGGCGACAAACCCCAGACGCTCCTGCAAAGCCAAATCATCCACCTTGATGACCACGCCATCAATATCAAAACCCAGCGAGCCGCGCTCCTGTTCGATACGGCGGTAAAAATCGAGCACTTCATGGCTGCCGGTGCAGAGTTTGATGCGATCGCTGACCGGTAATCCCCACTGTCTGAACCGCATCAGTCGCTGCCAGTGACTGTCTGGCAGCGAGCCGCCCTCCAGCAGGCCGACGCCATAGCAAAAAAAGGTCAGCGGGCGTTTAGCGGTGATACGGGGATCGAGCTGTCGCAGCGAACCTGCCGCCGCATTGCGCGGATTGGCGAAAACTTTACCGCCGGTGCGTCGCGCTTCGTCGTTCAGTTTTTCGAAACCGTCATGTTTCATAAACACTTCGCCACGGACTTCCAGACGGCGCGGAATGTTCTCTCCCTTAAGACTCAACGGGATCGCGCCGATGGTGCGGATATTGCTGGTAATGTTCTCGCCGGTGGCGCCGTCGCCGCGCGTCGCCGCGCGCACCAGCACGCCCTCTTCGTACAGCAGGCTGACGGCCAGGCCGTCTAGCTTCAGCTCACAGCAAAAAGTCAGATCTTGCGCATTTTTTAGCCGATCGCCGATGCGTTTATTAAACGCCAGATAGCTGTCTTCATCAAATACGTTATCCAGCGACAGCATCGGCACTTCATGACGCACCTGTTCGAACGCCGCCAGCGGCGCCGCCCCGACGCGTTGCGTCGGGGAATCCGCCGTCACCAGTTGGGGATAGGTCTCTTCCAGACTTTTCAGCTCACGCATCAGCCGATCGTATTCAACATCCGGAATTTCCGGCGCGTCCTCCACGTGATACTGGTATTCATGATGACGCAATAAGGTGCGCAGTTCCGCCACCCGTGAGGTTGCCTCACGTACTTCGGTTGGCTCTTGATTCAATGGATTCATACCTGTTTCAGTCGTTTATTCAGCCTGCCCGGCCTTAATCGTATTAATAATATTGGTTGTGGAGCAGCCGTCTTCAAAATTCAGCACTTTGACTTCGCCGCCGTTGGCCCACACTTCTTCGCTGCCGGCGATTTCATGCGGCTGATAATCGCCGCCTTTTACCAGAATATCCGGCAACACCTCGGCAATCAGGCGCTGCGGCGTATCTTCTTCAAACGGCACCACCCAGTCGACGGCTTCCAGCGCCCCCAGCACAATCATGCGCTGCGCTAACGGATTAACCGGCCGGGTCGGCCCTTTCAGGCGCTTGGTTGAAGCATCGCTGTTCACCGCCACAATCAGGCGATCGCCAAGCTTACGGGCATTCGAAAGATAGGAAACATGCCCGGCATGCAGAATATCGAAACAGCCGTTGGTCATAACGATTTTTTCGCCGCGCTGGCGCGCCAGCGCCACCGCTTCTTTCAACTGCGCTTCGCTCATCACGCCAAACCCGGTGTCAGAGCGGCCGCGAATGGCGTTTTCCAGTTCGATCGGCGTTACCGTCGATGTCCCCAGCTTTCCCACCACCACGCCAGCGGCGGCGTTGGCCAGAAAACAGGCTTCTTCCAGCGAATTGCCGGCGGCCAGCGCCGCCGCCAGTACGCCGATAACCGTATCGCCGGCCCCGGTCACGTCATACACTTCCTGCGCCTGCGTCGGTAAATTCAACGGCGCCTTACCCGGTTGCAACAGCGTCATTCCCTGCTCGGAGCGGGTAATCAACAGAGCGGATAGCGCATAATCGGCCACCAGTTGCATACCGCGGGACACCAGCTCATCTTCATTTTTGCAGCGCCCGGCGACGGCCTCGAACTCCGACAGGTTGGGCGTCAGCAGGGTCGCGCCGTGATAGCGGGAAAAATCCGTCCCTTTGGGATCGATCAATACCGGCACGCCCGCCGCTTTCGCCGTCTGGATCATGGTTTGTACGTGGGTAAGCGCCCCTTTCGCGTAATCGGACAGTACCAACGCGCCAATATTCGGCAACGCCTGCTGGATACGCTCGACCATCGGCTGTGGATCGACGCCTTCAAAGCCCTCTTCAAAATCCAGCCGGATCAGTTGCTGGTTGCGGGATAACACCCGCAACTTAGTAATCGTCGGGTGCGTCGGCACCGAAACGAAATCGCACTTCACATTGACTTCGTTAAGTTTGGCGCTCAGGGCGCGGGCGGCGTCATCGATCCCGGTCAGGCCGACCAGCCGCGAACCCGCCCCCAGAGAGGCGATATTCATCGCCACGTTCGCCGCACCGCCCGGGCGTTCCTCAATCGTGTCCACCTTGACCACCGGCACCGGCGCCTCCGGTGAAATACGGCTGGTTGGCCCATACCAGTAACGATCCAGCATGACATCCCCAACCACTAACACCCCCGCACGGCGGAAATCAGGCAGCGTAACTTTCATTCCATACTCCAGGCTTATTTCGCATAATGCGCGCAATAATATCACAGGCCGGATTATTGCTATTAAAAAGCGCATTCCAGTTGAACGGAATGCGAGGCTTCTCTCAACCCAACCACCGGTTCCAGCTCAGCAGAACCTGCTGACGTTCAGCGGTAAACTTGTCCTGACTCACCCGGCCGGATATCTCCTGCAACGCCAGATGATGCAGCTCATTGCGCAGCGTGACGTAAGCCAGCTTGAGAGCGTCGGCCTCGCTTTCCTCCATCACGCCGTACTGCGCCATCATCTCCAGTATCCGCACGTTATCCGACCAGCGAGTCAGGCGCGCTTCTTGTGAAGCATAGCGCAGCACCAGATACTGGACGATAAACTCAATATCGGTGATCCCGCCGGCGTCGGTTTTCAGATCGAACAGCGCTTTGTCTTTGTTCGCCAAATGCTGCCGCATTTTCTCACGCATTTCGCGCACCTCGGTTTTCAACTGCTCCGCATCGCGTTCGCGGCAGAGAATGGCGCGGCGAATGGCCTCAAACTGCCGCTGTACCCCGCTCTCGCCGTACACCATGCGCGCCCGCACCAGCGCCTGATGTTCCCAGGTCCAGGCTTCGTTACGCTGATAGTCGTCAAAGGCCTCCACGGTGCTGACCAGCATCCCAGCCGCCCCCGACGGGCGTAAGCGCGCATCCACCTCATACAAAATGCCCGATGAGGTGCGGGTGCTGAACAGATGCATCACCCGCTGGGCCAGCCGCAGGTAAAACTGGCGGCCGTCGATGCTGCGCTCGCCGTCCGTCATCACATCGGGCGGACAATCCAGCAGGAAAACCAGATCCAGATCGGAGCCGTAGCCCAACTCCCAACCGCCCAGCTTGCCGTAGGCGATGACCGCAAAACCACGGCCCTCGCGCTGCTGCAAATGCGCCGGCTGACCGTAACGGGCGACCATCAACCCCCAGGCCTGCTGCACCACCGCCGCAATAATCGCTTCGGCCAGATAGGTTAAGTGATCGCTCACTTTCATTACCGGCAAGACGCCGGCGATGTCCCCGGCGGCGATACGCAACAGTTGCGCCTGCTTGAACTGGCGCACCGCTTCCAGTTGCTGCTCCTCATCCTCTTCCGGCACCCGCATCAGGTACTGACGCAGTTCATCGGCATAGGCTTCCGGCGCGGTCGGCTGATACAAAGTGGAGGAGTCGAGCAGTTCGTCAAGCAGCAACGGATAACGCGCCAGCTGACCGGCCACCATCGGCGAAGCCGCACACAGCCGAACCAGTTGCGCCAGCGCCGGCCGCGATTCCAGCAGCAGTTCCAGGTAGGTGGTGCGGGTCACAATACCCAACAGCAGCGGCGTCAGGCGCGATAAAAGGGTATCGGCGTCCTGTCGGGCGCACACCTCCGCCAGTAGATTAGGCATCAATTGATCGAGCACGTCACGCCCCCGCGGACCGATAGTGCGTTTCGCCACATCCTGATGAAAGTCAACGACCGTACGCAGCAACTTCTCCCGCACGGCTTCCGTCAGATGCGGCGTCAACAACGCCAGATCGGCCTCATCCAGCCGGTCATGCCACAGACTACAGTAGCTGCCGTGTTCGGGAATATCGTCGCCGTCCGGCGCATCATCGCCGATCAAATCATCAAACACGCGGCGTACCGACAACGTGTGTTGCAATAGCGCCTGTTGCAATCTTGCCCAGTCGTCAAATCCCATGCCCCAGGCCAGCCGCTGCTGGTTCAGTTCATCGTCGGGCAAGGTTTGCGTTTGCTCATCGGCAATCGCCTGTAAAAGATTTTCCAGGCGGCGCAGAAAGCGGTATGCCTCAGCAAGTTCGATAACCTGGGGCGGCGCCAGTAATCCCAGCGCCCCGATATGATGCAGCGCGGGCAGCAGCGATCTCTCTTGTAGTCCCGGCTCGCGGCCGCCGCGTATAAGTTGGAAAACCTGGGTGATAAATTCGATTTCACGAATGCCGCCGGCGCCCAACTTGATATTGTTGCGTAAATCCCGCCGCCGGACTTCCCGGGCAATCATGCCCTTCATGTTGCGCAGCGACTGAATCACGCTGAAATCAATATAGCGGCGGAAAACAAAGGGCCGCAGAGTCCTGCGCAGTTCCTGGCTGTAGCTATCGTCCATCCCCCCCAGCAGGCGGGCTTTTACCATTGCATAGCGTTCCCAGTCCCTTCCCTGCTCCTGATAATAATCCTCCATGGCGGCGAAGCTCAGCACCAGCGGGCCGCTGTCGCCAAACGGGCGCAAACGCATATCGACGCGATACACAAAGCCATCGACCGTGGGCTGATCCAGCACTTTAATCAGCCGCTGGCCCAAACGGGTAAAAAACTGCGCATTATCCAGCTCGCGCCGCCCGCCCTGCGTCTGACCGCTCTCCGGGTAGACGAAAATCAGGTCAATATCAGAGGAAAAATTCAGTTCGCCGCCGCCCAGCTTCCCCATTCCCAGAATCAACAGCGGTTGGGCTGTTCCCTGCGCATTGACCGGCGTGCCCCACTCCCGGCAGCAAGCCTGATACAACCAGTCGCGCGCGGCGATAATCAACGTTTCCGCCAGTTCGCTCAGCTGTCGCAACGTCTGTTCCGTGGTGCTGGTCCGCAATGTCTGCGACCAGGCGATCCTCACCAATAGCCGACGGCGAAATTGCCGCAGCGCTTTCATTAGCGCCGTTTCGTCCTCAATCCCAATCAACGCCGTGTTCAGCCAGTCGGGATAATGTCGCCACTCTTCCGGCTGCGGCGGTTGCCGGTGAAGCTCCCGCCGCCAGTCGGGATAACGCGTCAGCGCATCACTGACAAAATCGCTTAACGCCAATACGGCAACATCGCTCTCGGCTACGGGATCGACGTCGGCGATGGTTTCCCGCATACGCAATAAAACCTGCTGAGACTGCTCCGCCAATAAGGGAGGTAAAGACGACAAAGGACGTATCGACATGGGGATCCTTGATCTGCCACCCGCCGTCAACGGCGGGTGAACGCGGTTAACGATTAATTCCCGGCGCTGTGCAACCAGAACGGCGGCTGGGCCAACGCCTGTTTACGGCAACTTTCCAGATAGGGGGACGGCGTGTGATCGACGGCCAATTGCTCAATAGCCTGAATTAGCGCCCGCCAGCGTCCGATATACGCGTCTACCTGTTCGGTCGGATAAGCGCCGGATAACAGCTGAAAGGCGCAAATATTGCGCTGTAAACGGGGCAGTTGCTGCGTGTATTGCACTTCGCTCAGGGTATTGTTGAATGTGCTTCTCAGATCGGCGGAACTGCGGCCCAGCATGATATCGGCAAAGCGTTTATAAGAACCTTGTAACTTGATGCGATCTTTATTATCCATATAGTCACGCCATCCCGCTTCAATCAACCAGGAAGTAAGCACCAGCTTACTTTGCAGATACTCCACGCGGTAGCAAAGGGTTTCCGCCTCCCCCGGCCCTTCAACCATGGCCTCCAGATTGGCGAGCGCGGCGCGGAAAATCGTGGTCACCTTACGCGACACCACGCCGCCGACCAAAACCAACATCTCGCGCATCAACGCGCCAGCCTGGGGCAGCGCGTTGCGGGCATCGGCATTGCCGCCCACCCAAAGCTCTTCATGGTATTGCCAATGACTCAGCGCGAACTCCAGCGCGGCGCCTATCGCCTGATCGATATTGGTTTTAGGCTCCAGCCTCAGGATGCCGACAGGCCGACATTCGCGCGGCGGGTTGCCTTTCGCCAGATGATATCCGCGGGCGGCTTTGCTGAGGCTACCCTGACGCAGGCCCCCAAATCCGGCAATCTCCCGCGCCAGCTCCAGCAGATCCGAAGGATGTCCCAGCTTAAGCTCCATCTCCAGCTCACACAGCGGCTCATTGAGATCGCCGGCGCGGATTTCACCACGATCGAGGGCAACTTCAATCACGCTTTGATGATAAGTGACCACCCACTTTTCACGGGTAAAATCCGTGCTGAACAGCGGCTTGAGCGACCGCTGGAGCGCGGCGACATCGCAGTTTTCAGGCCAGATATCCGCGGGTAACAACCCCAGATCCAACTCCGCTTTTTCCAGCGCCAGATTATATTCCGGATGCTGATGCAGCCCGCCGACCACTTTACCGGCGGTTTTCGCCGTCATTTCATAGCGCTCATTCTCACCGCGGATCCGCAGACCGATGCCATTTCGACGCAGAAAGTTATCCGCCGTCTCATAGTAGATACTGGTCAGCCGCTGCGCACGCAGATGTTCGGAGTAGCTGTACTCGCTCTGCCAGTCCGTTAACTGTTTGAGCAGCGAATCAACACCGCCAGGATGAACAATAAATTTCAGTTCAATTTCTTCACTCATAACATTTATTACCTGGGTTAAGCGCCTATCACGCCAGTAAATAACATTTTACTTCACCTTGCCACTTTTGCGGCACGCGCCATGTCCAGGCGGTCAGCACCCGCACCGTTATCCGACCGGCCTCGCGCCAGGGTCTAAAGTCAGATCGGCAAAACTATCGCGGTCAACAAACACCCGCAACCAGACCGGGAAATCGGCCGTCAGGCCAAGAGTAAGATAGTTCTCATTCAGGTTTAATCGTTGCCTCGTCAGACTTAAGCCTCTACTATCATCCCATAACTCACGCAACACGATGATCTTATGCAGAAATTATGCCTGATTTTTTTTACCTTAATGACCTTCATTTTAAGCGCGACGGTTCACGCCGAAGAAAAACGCTACGTTTCCGATGAGTTACTGACCTATATCCATAGCGGACCAGGTAACCAATACCGTATCGTCGGCACGCTGAACGCCGGCGATCAAGTGACGGTGCTCAGCATTAATCAGGGCGCGGGCTATGCGCAAATCCGCGATGACAAAAACCGCACCAGTTGGATCCCGCTCGATCAGCTCAGCGAGACGCCAAGCCTGCGCACCCGCGTTCCCGAATTAGAAAGTCAGGTGAGTGATCTGACGGCAAAACTGAACAACATCGATCAAACCTGGAACCAGCGTACGGCGGACATGCAGCAGAAAGTTGCCGCCAGCGATGAGATTATCAACGGCTTACGCAACGAAAATCAGGAATTAAAGAATCAGCTTATCGTGGCGCAGAAGAAAGTCAGCGCCGCCAACGTCCAGCTTGACGACAAACAGCGCACCATCATTCTGCAATGGTTTATGTACGGCGGCGGGGTTGCCGGCGTCGGGCTATTGCTGGGCCTGTTGCTGCCGCATCTTATCCCGCGCAGAAAGAAAAATGACCGTTGGATGGGTTAAAACCGATGCCTGCCTATCGCAGGCATTTTTATACCCGGGTCATAATGTGAACCAAAGATGTTAAGATGTAATAAATATCACTTATGCCTATTCGGGAGTCCTGACGTTGAATATTTACCTTGTCGGCGGTGCTATACGGGACAGCCTGCTTGATTTGCCCGTCACCGAGAAGGACTGGGTGGTTGTCGGCGCCACGCCGCAACAAATGCTGGCGCTGGGCTATCAGCAGGTAGGCAAAGACTTTCCGGTCTTTTTGCATCCGGTCAGCCGCGATGAGTATGCGCTGGCGCGCACCGAACGAAAGTCAGGTAATGGTTATACCGGTTTTGTCTGTCATGCGGAACCCGACGTGACGCTGGAGCAGGATTTACTCCGCCGGGATCTGACCATTAACGCTATCGCCCGTACCGAGCAGGGCGAGTTGATCGATCCCTATCACGGACGCCGCGATCTGGAAAATCGCCTTCTGCGCCATGTTTCCGCCGCTTTCAGTGAAGATCCGCTTAGAGTACTGCGCGTGGCGCGTTTCGCAGCCCGTTTCGCCTATCTGGGTTTCCAGATTGCGGAAGAAACCCTGGCGCTGATGCAAAAAATGACCGGCGAGGGAGAACTGGCTTATCTGACGCCGGAACGTGTGTGGAAAGAAACCGAGAAGGCGCTGGCCACCCGCGATCCCCAGGTCTATTTCCAGGTGCTCAGAGACTGCGGCGCGCTGGCGGTATTGTTTCCTGAAATCGACAAACTTTACGGCGTGCCTGCGCCGGCAAAATGGCATCCGGAAATTGATACCGGCATCCATACATTGATGACGCTGGCGATTGCCGCCCGCCTCAGCCCGGATATCGACGTGCGTTTCGCCACCCTGTGCCACGATCTTGGCAAAGGGCTGACGCCGCCGGAATTGTGGCCCCGCCATCACGGTCATGGTCCGGCGGGCGTGAAGCTGGTGGAGGCGTTGTGTCAGCGTTTGCGCGTGCCCAATCACATCAGGGATCTGGCGAAACTGGTCGCGGAATATCACGATCTGGTGCATACGGTGCAGCTATTACAGCCCAAAACCTTGCTGAAGCTGTTTGACGCCCTTGACGTCTGGCGCAAACCACAGCGGCTGGAGCAGTTGGCCATCACCAGTGAAGCCGACGCCCGCGGGCGCACCGGCTTTGAAGAAACCGCGTATCCACAAGGAGACTACCTGCGCGAAGCATTTCGCGTGGCCAGCGCCATCACCAGCGCCGCCGTCGTCGCCGACGGCTATCAGGGCATCGAGATCCGCAACGAACTCAGCCGCCGCCGTAGCAAGGCGCTGGAACAGTGGAAAGCGCAACAGCCGGGCAATTCTCCGCCGGCGCTATAAGCCGAAAAGCAAAAAGCCACGCCGCCGCGTGGCTTTTTCTTTTATACCGTCAGGTCAGATTTACAGAAACACCATATAAACCACCGCCGCGACGATGAAGCGGTAAATCGCGAAAGGAACGAAAGAAATACGTTTGATGACCTGCAAAAAGGTTTTAATGGCGATCAGCGCCACCACAAAGGCCGTTACAAAACCGACGGAGAACATCGGCAGATCGGACAGCGACAGAAAATGCCAGCTCTTATAGAGATCCAGCACCGTGGCGCCCATCATCATGGGAACCGCCAGAATAAAGGAGAACTCCGAGGCGGCATAACGGCTGACGCCCATCAGCATCCCGCCGGAAATCGTCGCGCCCGAGCGGGAAAACCCCGGCCACAGCGCCAAACATTGGAAGCAACCGATCATAAACGCCTGACGATGGCTAATATCATCCAGCCCGACCGCTCGCGGCTGTTTTGGCTTCAACCATTCCGCCGCCAGCAGCAGGAAACCGCCGACCACCAACGCATACATCACATTTTTGGGTTCAAACAACGATTTGATGACATCGTGAAAAACCAGACCGAGCACCACCGCCGGAATCATCGCCAACAGAATGTGGCTTAGTTTTAAGCGTCCGGCACCAACCCCTTCATGCGGAACCTGACCAAAATGAATACCGATAAGTCCAAACAGGCGACGCCAGAACATCACCACCACCGCCAGAATAGAGCCTAGCTGAATAATGACCTCAAACGTCTTGGCTTTTTCATCCGCAAACCCCAGCCAGTGACCGACAATAATCATGTGACCGGTAGAGGAAACGGGTAAAAACTCGGTCAACCCCTCAACCACACCCAGAATAAATGCGATGAACAATGAATGCAGGTCCGTCATCTAAAATCCTTTGCCTCTTGTTATTAAAAATAAAAAGCCTAGACCATAAATAAACGCCGGGAGCGTTTTTCAACGTCGCGAAGCGACGGCCCGTAAGAGTGGCAAGCAGGGATAACCCGCCATAAAAAAACGCCGGGAGCGTTTTTCAACGTCGCGAAGCGACGGCCCGTAAGGGTGGCGGGCAGGGATAGCCCGCCATAAAAAAGCGGCTGCGCCGCTTAGCGAGCCGCCCTACACGTCTTATCAACGCCCTAGCTTACTGTTTAGTCGCCGGTAAATCAGTATTCACGCCGTTAAATCAGATTTATCGCGTCCCGCGCTCAATCACCACACCGACCTGACGCGCCTGCGCCACCGCGCCCGGCTTACTGACCTTTATGCGTAACCAGGGGATGGGAAAACGCTGCATAAGCATCTGCGCCACGTCTTCCGCAACCCGTTCAACCAGAGCAAAACGCTGCCCGGCCACCAGTGCAATCACCGCTTCGCTGACATCGGCATAGCTTAAACAGTCGTTAACATCATCGCTGGCCGCAGCCTGACGGTTATCCCAGCCCATTTCGATATCGAACACCAGCTTCTGCCCGATGGTCTGTTCCCAATCGTAAACACCAATGGTGGTAATTACGCTAAGTTCCTCAATAAATACGATATCCATCACGCCGTTCTCTGTTTTTGTCGTTGTCGGATACCACTTCCGACGGAATATGCGTATTATCCACAGATGCGAACAGTAAAACGACCCTTATTAAACGGAACCGCGTTATGAGTGCAACCGCGCTTGGTATGATAATAATCGCGTATCTGTGTGGCTCGATTTCCAGTGCGATTCTGGTCTGCCGGATCGCCAGGCTGCCAGACCCTCGCGAACATGGTTCAGGAAATCCTGGCGCCACCAACGTACTGCGTATCGGCGGGAAATCCGCCGCCGCCACGGTATTGGTCTTCGATGTCCTGAAAGGAATGCTGCCTGTCTGGGCGGCTTACGCGCTGGGCATTCCCCCGCTGTACCTCGGTCTGACCGCCATTGCCGCCTGCCTCGGTCATATCTACCCGGTTTTTTTTCATTTTCGCGGCGGCAAAGGCGTCGCCACCGCCCTCGGGGCCATTGCGCCAATCGGCTGGGATCTTACCGGTCTGATGACCGGCACCTGGCTACTTACCGTGCTGCTGAGCGGTTACTCGTCGCTGGGTGCCATCATCAGCGCGCTTATCGCGCCGTTCTATGTCTGGTGGTTTAAACCGCAGTTTACTTTCCCGGTCGCCATGCTGTCCTGCTTGATACTGGTGCGCCATCACGACAATATTCAGCGTCTGTGGCGCGGGCAGGAAGACAAAATCTGGAATAAACTGCGCAAGAAAAAAGATACCACCGCGAGTAGAGACTGATGCCCGACGACGCGGTATCAGAATGCGTCGGACAAGTCTGACAACGCGCTCGCGGCCCTACCCTCTCCCCTAAAAATCGGCGACTTTCTCTGTGAGTTGGCTATAATGACCGCCACGCTATTTCAGGTTTGAGAAGAGAAGGAAACCGACATGAGTCTGAACAATGTCCCGGCTGGTAAAGATCTCCCGGAAGATATCTACGTAGTAATTGAAATCCCCGCTAACGCCGATCCGATCAAATACGAGATTGATAAGGATACGGGCGAGCTGTTTGTAGACCGTTTCATGTCTACCGCCATGTTCTACCCATGCAACTATGGCTACATCAACCATACGCTGTCGCTGGACGGCGATCCGGTCGACGTTTTAGTGCCAACCCCTTATCCGTTACAGCCTGGCTCCGTCATTCGTTGCCGTCCGGTCGGCGTCCTGAAAATGACCGATGAAGCCGGTGAGGATGCGAAACTGGTTGCCGTACCGCACAGCAAGCTGACAAAAGAATACGACCACATTAAAGACGTCGACGATCTGCCGGAACTGCTGCGCGCGCAAATCGGCCATTTCTTTGAACATTACAAAGATCTGGAAAAAGGCAAATGGGTTAAAGTGGAAGGCTGGGATAACGCCGAAGCCGCCAAAGCGGAAATCGTCGCCTCTTTCGAACGCGCCAAGAAATAAGACACGCAGACACATGAAAAACACCGCGTAAAGCGGTGTTCAGACCGTAGATAAACCTATCACCCTTTATCGAACGGTGATAATGGAATGGAAGAGTAAAGCGTCCGCGCCAGGGATGGCGCGGTTCGAGCTTACAGGGACGTACTTGCAGCGTCTTTACGATCCATCCATTATCGCCGCTCACCAGACTTTGTCAGCAAACTCAACACCGCATAAAGCGGTGTTTTTCATGGATCACATAGAAAAGCGCGCCGACCGGTTATGCCTCTTCATTGCGTTTTAGCCAATCCCCGCTGGTGATACGCGGCAACCCTTCCACCGAGTGATTGTAAAAATAGATCCAGGCGTTCCCCAGAGGGGTGGCAATCAGCTCACGCTGGTATTCGTGACCGTCCCGCTTGAGCGCATCCAACTCCGTCAGTATTGACGAACTGATGCGGTACACCTCGCAATAAATCTCTCCGTCACCAGGCACCACCGCCGGATAATGGCCGAGATCGTACAACTCAAAGCCCTTGAGCTGACAATCCCCCAACCATTGAGCATTGGTCATCCAGTGACTATTCCCCTGTTTGCGCCGTAAACTTCCGTAGACAATAATTCGCATCGCTAAAACTCAAACTGATAGAGCACATCTAATGCCTGATCGATACCAGACACCGCTTCCAAGTATAGTTTCGGCATTAAACGGTAACGCAGCGTCAACGTCGCCAAAGAATCAAATATGCCAACACCGTATTTAACTTGCAGGCCAGGAAGGACGTAACCGCTGACAACCACCTGAGAATCGTCGCCAGCGCCCTGTGTATCCAGAGCTAAATTACTTACGCCAAACGCCTCGCCGATTTTACCCACAACTTGACCACTTTGTGCAACCCCTAAACCAATAAGCATCGACGTCATCGCCGCACTATCGGCGCCGCTGCTCTCAAGCCCTTCGCCCCGGAGCAGATATGACAGGGCTTCCTGCTGCGACATGGCCGGGTCGGAGAAAACCTCAAGCTTAGGCGCGCTCGCCATCCCGGTGACGCGGACGCCTGCGGTCACGTCATCCGCCGTATTGTCGGGATTACGCACCGCCTCAATATTGAGCAGAGGCTGATCCGGCGGGCCAGAGAACAGTAACTGCCCTTTCTGGACGATAAGATCCTGTCCATAAGCCTTGAAACGGCCGGAAGGAATATCGATCTGCCCATTCAACCCCAGCCCGCGTTCATCCTGCACCATTTTCAGGTCGCCCTGCAAACGCGCTTTGAGTCCATAGGCATCCAGCCGCACATCATTGCCGATACGGATGGTCAGGTTGCTATTGATCGGTATTGAGGCGGAAGCCTGCTCCAGCGGCTGACGCTGTTCATCCAACATCACCTCGTCCGACGAAACCGCCACCGCGCTTTCAGGCAGTTCATTAACCACAATCCGCGCCCAGGGAATACTGACCGAGCCATTCAACGCGAACAACTGCGGCGTGGCCTCGAACACAATGTCGGGCGAAACATCCAGACGCGCCATCGGCGGCACCGTCACCCGGATCCGCTGCCCTTTGGCGGCAATACGCGCCCGCCAGGCATCAGGTTGCGCCCAGTCCGCATTCCCGCCCAACGTCAACTGCCCGTTATCCGTTCGCAGGAAACCCTGCAAGGTTGAGGACATGCCGTTGAAACTCACGGCCAGCCGCCCGGTGGTCAGATCGATCGGCATCCAACTGCCGTCGACATCCAATCGATCCAGCACCATTTGGCCGAAGATCTGCGGCCGTTGCGCATTCCCCGCCAAACGCAAATTGGCGTTCAGTATCCCGGCTACTTTCTCCCCTTTCTGCAACACCGGGTTGAGAAACGCCAGAGAGAGATTACTGATGGCAATATTGCCGCTGAGATTACGTCTGACCTGCGGATCGGTAATCTGCACATCGCCGCTGAAACGGCCGTTATCCTGAATGGCGATGAGCCAGCCAAGCTGGGCGCGGCCGCGGTCGATCCCGGCGTTCAGGGTTAAGGTGTCGAACGCCACGGGCAGCGTTTTACCCTGGACATTTTGCCGGACATTGACGCCGTCGCCCACTAGCGTCACTTTCGCCTGCGGTAAACTTTGCCCGGCCTGCCAGCTAACGTCAGCGCCGCCGGTGAAGGTTCCCGCCAGCGCCGTATCCTCACTCAGGAAGGGTTTGAGCATGGCTAAGTCAAAGCGATTTAACCGGATACTCGCTTGACCGCTCGGCCCGGCTTCAATCGGTTGAGGGACGCAAAGCTCGGCATGAGGATTGCGCCAGCAATGCGTGCCGATAGTGATTTTTTGCTGAGCATTCAGGTAATCCAGCGCCACGGCCTGCGTCAAACGCCACTCGCCGACCGGCGTGTCAAAGCGGGTATTGTTCAGCGTACCGCGCCAGCGCTGTTCCTGACGATCGAAGCTGCCGGACAGCGCCAATTGCCCGGATACCGGTTCGCCTTCCATCGTCAAACGCAGCTGATGCTGCTTCTCATTGCCGTCGGCATTCAGCGTCAGTAAAGCGATATTCAGACTCTCCTGACGCAGTTGCTCAAGCCGCACCCGAAGCTGCCCCTGAATCTGTTGCTCAGAGCGTACGTCCGCCTCAACGTTGATGCGGCTGATTGACATGGCCTGCCAGCGCAGTCCCGATGCCGTGATATCCGCCAGAATTTGCGGTTCGCGCAGGTTGCCGCGCAATTTCAGCGTACCGTTCGCGCGCCCCGCCAGACCGGGCAACATGCCGGTAAGCGACGGCGCATTGATATCGGCATCCAATTGCCACTTATCGCTCAACTCGCCTTTAACATTCAGTTGATTAGGCCCGAGCGCCAGATTAAGCCCGGGGATTTGCCACTGACCGGCCGCATTTCCCCGCAGTTCGCCGCGGGCGGTCAGCTTATTCTGCTTCACGTTGCCGTCCAGACGCAGTTCCGGCACCTGTAGCTGCCAACTGCCGCCGTACACGCTGCCGCGCGTCGTCACCTTGCCGTCCACTTTCGCCGGCCAGTCGGGCCACTGCCTCGCCGTATTGATGCCGCTCAATATTAGTTCGCTGCGCCAACTGATGGCCTTACTCCAGTCCACCACGGCGCTCAGATCCGCATTGCCTTGCAGGACGGATAAACGCAGTCGGGCCAGATTAAATTGCTGCTCGTTGCCTTTGCCGTCCAGCAACAGCGTCGCCGGCGGCAAGTCCGCGCCACGAATATCGCTGCGCAGCGAGACGGCGTAATCCGTCGCCTTACCGCTCACCCGCAAGCGCAGATCGTTTGCCTGATATTGCGCTTCCCCCGTCAACGGCCAGCGCACCTGCTCGGTTTGCAGCGTCAGTTCCAGCGGCAGCCCCGCCTGCGCCAGTTCAGTCTGCACATTTAACTGCGCCCGCTGCGGGCCGGACAAATTAAGCGCCACATTCAATTGCTCGCGCAGACCGCCGTCAACGGTCAGCTTCAACGTTTCGCCTTTCAGCGGATCAACATTCAGCACGCCATTTGCCGTCAGGGAGACCGGCCAGCTATCGCTGAGCGTCGCCTCGCCGCGAACGTTCAGCCCACCCTGTGGCGATTGCACGACAAATTGGCTCAGACGCAGGCGCTGATTTTGTGTTGACGCCTGAATCCGCAGATCGGAAATCAGGATGTCCTGATCGCCCGTCAGCCGCAGTTGTTCACCGTGAATTTCGGTAATATTCAGATCCAGCGGCAACGTGAACTGCGGCAAATCGGGTAATAACGGTTTGGCGAACAGCGCCGCCAACCGCTCGCCGAGCGGTTGTTCAGGCAACGCGTCGTCCTGCTGAGCGGAGCCGGCCAGGGTTTCCGCGGCGGACCGATCGGCCGGCGTTTCCGAACGCGGTTTAGGAACTGATAAGGTCTTATCAATCTGAATCGTTTGCGACGCGCCGTTTTCAACCGATTGACGAACGTCGGCTGCCGTCTCTTTCACCACCGCCGCGACTTCCGCCGCCGTAACTTTTCCATCTTCAAGCACGTCGACGGGCGTTTTCGGCAATGCCACCAGTAACGCGCTGATTTTGGTCGGCAGCAGCGTCAGCTTTCGCCCTTCCCATTGCATGCCGGTACGGAATTCAGCCAGGGAAATTGCCGTGTCATCCACGGTGACCCGCAGGTTATTCAGGGTCAGTTGACGCAAAGCGATCGGAAACGGCGCGGACAACTCGGTCAGCGGCTCGCTGGACGGCGGCGCTTCGTCCGCCGCCGGCAGTGATGCGGTGTCCACCGCCACATCAACATTTCGCGCCGACAAATCGTTGACGCAAAGCTGGCTGCGTCGCAAACAGCCAGGCGCCAGCGACAGGTGAAACTCGCCCGCCTTAACCGTTACCCCCGGCATCTGATAGCTGACGTTCCTCAGCGTCAGATCACGCCAGCCGCCGCTGACGCTGGCGATATCCAGCCCCGGCACCACGCGTGTCGCGCCGTTCAGCAGCAGGTGCAACCCCGGCGTGGTTCCCACCAGCAGCACCACCGCCGTCAGTAATAACAACAGGAAAGCGATCGCGCCAATGCCGATTTTTTTCATCAGGTTCGCGTTTTTCAACAACATCATAGTTCCGGCCCCAACGCGATATAGAATTGCACGTTATTTTTTTCTGCATCGCCAATCGGCATAGCAAGATCAAACTTCACCGGGCCAATCGGGGATGCCCAGCGAACGCCCACCCCCGCCCCGGTTTTAAAGTCATCCTGTTTGATATCGTTGACCGCCTCACCCGAATCCACGAACACGGCCCCCCACCATTTTCCACTCACGTTGTACTGATATTCCAGCGATCCGGTGACCAGTTTAGACGCCCCGGTCAATTTCCCTTCGCTGTCGCGCGGCGATATCGATTTGTACTTGTAACCGCGGATGCTGCGATCGCCCCCGGCGAAGAAACGCAAGGAAGGAGGAACGCGTGAGAAACTGTTGGTTTCAATCCATCCCAGATTGCCGCGGGCGACAAACCGGTGCTTCTCCTCAAGCGTGCGGATCCAGACGTTTTGCGCCTGGAAAACCGCAAAATCAATATCCGACCCCCATAGGGTATCGGAAACATCAATCGAGTAGCGCTGGCTGTCGCCCCATACCGGCATCAGCCCGCCGCGCTGGCGGGTGCGGTTAATACTTACGCCGGGATAGAGCAACATGGTGGTGTCCGTCACGCTGCCTTGAGTAAAGTGATCGAGACTCCAACGCAGGTTGATGGCCCGCTGCCAACCGCTGGACAAATCCCAGTAGCGCGCCACGTTCAGCGTGGTGGAGTCGGATTGGGTATCATTGAGGTCTTCGCGCTTGAATCCCCCCTGCAACAGGTAATACTGCTCTAACGGGTTCTTCAGCAACGGGATTTTGTAACTCAGATCGAGCGACTGCTCCGGTGCGGACACGCTGAGGCTGCTTTCCAGACTGTGTCCGCGAGAATTCAGCCAGGGTTTATTCCAGGTCGTTTTAAAACGCGGCCCCACGTCAGTGGCGTAACCAACCCCGGTTTCTATTCTGTTGCGGGTTCGGGGCGTTACCACCGCATCCAGCGGCAGGATCTTGTTTTCCTTCGACTGGCTGAAATCCGGCGAGACCACCACTGAGTTGAACCAGCCCGTGGCCGACAGACGGCGGTTTAACTCGCCGAGATTTTCACTGCTGTAGGGATCGCCGCTATGAAAGGGCACCAGATTTTGCAGGTAATCATCACGGATTTGCGCGCCCTGGAATTTAACCTCGCCAAAACGGTAGCGTTCGCCGCTGTCGAAATCGATGTCCCAAAATGCCTGACGCGCTTCCTGCATGACGCCTAACCGGCTCTGCAAAAAATGGGCGTCGAAATAGCCTTTACGCAGCGACAGACTATTCAGCGAATTTTTAAAACTGTCGTAATCACCGTGGTTCAGCACCGTACCGATCTGCGGGCTATCATCCCGCACCCGTTGCTGAAAATCCGCGTCTTCGCGGGCGCCGCCGCGCAGAACCACGTTCACATCGGCGATTTTCACCGGTTCGCCGGGCGTCACGCTGGCAATCAGAACCGGGCGTCCGCCGTTTACCGCCGGACGGAATTCAAAGGCAATCTGCGGGTCATAATAGCCCAGCGCGCGTAATCCCTGACGAATCGCATCGTCTACGCGCGATCGGAAGCGGCCATCGGCATTGACTTCATCGACGGCAATGGTGGATAAACGCGCCCGCACATTCTTTTGCAGTGCGCCTTCCAATCCAACGACCTGTAAACGCACATTGGCGGCAAAACTCTCAACCGGAAATAGCAGTACGCACAATAATCCCAAGGCACGGCAACGTGGCGCACAAAAGCCTGAAAGGCTGTTTTTTTGTCCTGTAAAAATAGTCACTTAGCTCCCTGATAACCTCGTTCTGTCATATTAAATCCATCGCGTTGCTTTTATATCCCCATCGTTATATAACCGCGCCTCATACAACCGGGGTTCCAAACCAGCGGGAAATATTACTATTTTCCTTTAAATATAGATTTTAACCTGTAAATTCTAAAATGCCGCGTCGCGGATACACATAACCTTAACATTAAACAAGAGTGAGTTATCAAGACAGGCTGAAACTTCTCGGTTATGCTCTACATTCAATCATTCGCCAATCACCTGACTTTCACCGTCATTCCCGGGAGTAGACAAATTGGTACACAATGTTGATAAAACGCAGCGGATCAAACAGTCCGACGCCTTGGTCGGGCGCATCACGCCGATGCCGGTCGCCAGACTGCATGCCGTTAGCGAACACTCCATGACGCATGTGCCGGACAACATGGAGGTGGCGCTCTTTGCGATGGGATGTTTCTGGGGGGCAGAACGTCTTTTCTGGCAGCAACCCGGCGTCTACAGCACCGCCGCAGGCTATACCGGCGGCTATACGCCCAACCCCACTTACCGTGAGGTGTGCAGCGGGAAAACCGGCCATGCCGAAGCGGTACGCGTCGTTTTTGATCCCCAGACGATCGATTACGCCCAACTGTTGCGGCTTTTCTGGGAAAATCACGATCCCGCCCAGGGGATGCGTCAGGGCGGCGATATCGGCACCCAGTATCGCTCTGGTATTTATCCCCTCACGCCGCAGCAGGAGCAAGAAGCACAAGATAGCTACCGGCGCTTCCAGCAGGCGATGATCGACAGCGGCGATAACCGGACAATCAGCACCGAAATCGTCCCTGCCGGCCCGTTCTATTTCGCCGAGGATGAACACCAGCAATACCTGCATAAAAATCCGGGCGGCTACTGTGGCTTAGGCGGCATTGGCGTCTGCCTCCCTCCCCTGCGTTAAGATCTGGCGGTAATTTCACCGCTCCTGTTATAATGCCCCGCTATATCCAATAAATTTCAACGCGCGGAAAGGCGGCAGCCGAGTGACAAATTCGTCGGCGACGAATTTGTCCGGCCAACGCATCCGCGACTTGAAAGATGACGGGTATATTAAAAATAATTTGGGCCAACGCCTGGCCCTGTTAACGGCTTGTTGTGCGTTATCTGAGATGATTTGCCTTTCTGAGGATCGCCTTCCCCCATTGCGGGCCAAAGCGAGAATACTATGTTAAACAGTCTACTACTTATTATTGCCCTTATTGCCATCAGCGCATTTTTTGCACTTTCCGAAATATCACTGGCCGCGTCCCGTAAAATAAAACTTAAGCTGATGGCCGACGAAGGAAACCTCAATGCCGATATGGTATTAAAATTCCAGGAAACGCCGGGGATTTTCTTTACCGTCATTCAGATTGGCGTCAATGCGGTCGCCATTCTGGCAGGGATTATCGGCGATGCCGCCTTTTCTCCCACCTTCGCCCTGGTGTTTGAACAGTTCATGTCGCCGGAATCGGCCGACAAAGTCAGCTTCATCTGCTCTTTCGTGCTGGTGACCAGCCTGTTTATTCTATTTGGCGATCTCACGCCGAAACGCATTGGGATGATCGCGCCGGAGGCCGTCGCTATCCGCATTATCAACCCCATGCGCTTCTGTCTTTTTGTTTTTCGCCCGCTGGTGTGGGTGTTTAACGGTCTGGCGAACGTGATTTTCCGGCTGCTTAAGTTGCCGATGGTGCGCAAGGATGACATCACCTCTGACGATATTTACGCCGTGGTGGAAGCGGGCGCGCTGGCGGGGGTGTTGCGTAAGCAGGAGCATGAGCTGATCGAAAACGTATTCGAGCTGGAGTCGCGCACGGTTCCCTCCTCCATGACATCGCGTGAAAGCGTGGTTTTTTTTGATCTGCATGAACAGGAAGCGCAAATCAAAGAGAAAATCGCCCAGCAGCCGCACTCCAAATTCCTGGTTTGCGATGGTCACATCGATCAGATTATCGGCTATGTCGACTCAAAAGATCTGCTGATCCGGGTGTTGGGAAACCAAAGCCTTGAGTTGCACAGCGGCGTGCAAATCCGCCCTGCGCTGATCGTGCCCGATACGCTGACGCTGTCTGAAGCACTGGAAAGTTTTAAAACCGCCGGAGAGGACTTTGCGGTTATTCTAAACGAATATGCGCTGGTGGTCGGTATTATTACCCTTAACGATGTCATGACCACCTTGATGGGTGATTTAGTCGGTCAGGGGCAGGAAGAACAGATCGTCGCCCGTGATGAAAATTCCTGGTTAATCGAGGGCGGTACGCCGATAGAGGATGTGATGCGGGCGTTGTGTATCGACGATTTCCCTCATTCCGGAAACTATGAAACCATCGGCGGCTTTATGATGTACACCCTGCGCAAGATCCCGAAACGCACCGATTTTGTGCGCTTTTCCGGATTCAAATTTGAAGTGGTGGATATCGACAGCTATAAGATCGACCAGTTGCTGGTGACCCGTCTGGAAGACAAATCCGTCGCCGGCATTGCCAAAAAAGATGAGAAAAAATAATTTTAGGCGAAAATAAGCCAGCGCCATACCTCGGTATGGCGCTGGCAAGTTGAGTCGGAATACTATCCAACCCAACATCCTCTTCTATCGATGATGAATGCCGTAAAACATCGGTTCGGCATATCCGCTTGCGCTGTCAGCCCATTTCGGCCTGTAGCCTGATAACCTGACGATTAACTTCAGACATCACCAGCAGATGCTGTCTGTCTTGCGTCTTTGGCAATACAATTTTGCCGTAATCGAACTCAAAAGTCCCAACGCCTTTAATATACAATCGCCCACGAAACAGCGTTTTCACATACTTGGCGACCTTCATCGGGTTGTAACGTTCGAAGATCCTCATCGTTTTACTCTCCTCCCGTTTTATTTTTCTACGCGCTTTCCATGACCAACGCGGCCAGAGACTCAACGCGCTAATGAGATAACGGATACTGATAGATTAGTACAATAAAACGATATTTAGTTCCCTATTCGGCAGGATTCTTCACTGCTTTTACACTCTTTTACAGATGAGTGTTTATGCAATCTGCTTTCCATCAGTATAAACATTCAAAAAGTAGGTATTTGCGCGCTGCCCCCCATCGCATGACGGACTAGCCGGGCAGCCGACGAATAGACGCGGCGTAGGACGTGCAGCAGGCTGTCTGCCTGCTGCATCGGTTACTGAAAGAGAAAGAAAGGGAAGCTCAGAATAGCGATACGCGAAAACCGGGATTCAGGAACGACTCCCGCGGCGTGTAAGACAGCGGTTTCCCCTGCCAGTCATGAACCTGTGCGCCGGCCGCCGCCGCAACCGCATGTCCGGCCGCCGTATCCCACACGTTGGTTGGCCCAAAACGAGGATAAAGCTGGGCCTTGCCTTCCGCTACCAGACAAAATTTCAGCGACGACCCGATAGCGACCGTTTGATGTTCCCCCAACTGACTGAGATAGTCTTTCAGTTCTTGATCCGCGTGCGAACGGCTCACCACCACCAGCGGCGGACGCGCATCATGCACATTGATCTGCCGGCGTTCCCCGTTCTCTTCTTTCCATGCTTTCCCCCCGGCGGCGGCATACATCACGCCGGTCACCGGAACATACACCACGCCCAGCACCGCCTGACCGTTTTCAATCAGCGCGATATTCACCGTAAACTCCCCATTACGGCCGAGGAACTCTTTGGTGCCGTCCAGCGGATCGACCAACCAATAGCGTTGCCAGTGCCGGCGTTCCGACCACGGCGGAGGAGCCTCTTCGGACAGCAACGGAATATCCGGAAACGTCGCCGCCAGTCCTGCCTTGATCACCTGATGTGCCGCCAGATCGGCGGCCGTCACCGGCGAATCATCTTTCTTATGGGCGACCTCAATAGGCTGGCGCCCCTCATAGACCTGCATAATGGCGGCACCAGCATCGCGGGCCAATTGGCAAATGTGTTCTAGCATTTTCTACCTCGTCGTTACCGGTTATGTAGTGGAACGGATAACCATCGCGTCACACCTGCTTCATCCTTATCATTATACAACGATGCAACAATCGACCATTATTGGCGTCATTCTAGGCCAGCATCACATTTTGTGATGATAATTCACCCTGAATTCATCATTATATGAGATATAGCCCGCACAATATATTTTCTCCAAGGAGCTGAGTCATGAAGCCTTCGCTGGCATTAAGCCTGCTTGCTACGCTGATCGCCACCACAGCCCACGCCGCTATCGTGGATTTGCGGGTGATGGAAACCACCGATCTGCACAGTAATATGATGGATTTCGATTACTACAAAGATACGCCAACCGATAAATTTGGTCTGGTGCGTACCGCCAGCCTGATTCATGCCGCCCGCCAACAGGCGACGAACAGTGTACTGGTGGATAACGGCGATCTTATCCAGGGAAGTCCCTTAGGGGATTACATGGCGGACAAGGGGTTGACCGACGGTGAAATCCACCCGGTCTATCAGGCGCTCAATACGCTTGATTACTCCGTGGGCAACATTGGCAATCACGAGTTCAACTATGGCCTGGATTACCTGCATCGGGCGCTGGCAGGGGCAAAATTCCCCTATGTGAACGCCAACGTGCTGGACGCCAAAACCGGCAAACCGCTGTTCACGCCTTATCGGATAGAAGAGAAGCCGGTCATCGATCGCCAGGGTAAATCCCATCTCTTACGCATCGGCTACATTGGTTTCGTTCCACCGCAGATCCTAGTGTGGGACAAGGCGAATCTGGCCGGTCATGTCACGGTTGAGGATATCACCGAAAGCGCCAAAAAATGGGTGCCGGAAATGCGCAAACAGGGCGCCGATCTGGTGATCGCCATTCCTCACTCCGGCCTCTCCGCGGAACCTTACAAAGCCATGGCGGAAAACTCCGTCTACTATCTCAGCCAAATTCCAGGCATTGATGCCATCATGTTCGGCCACGCTCATGCCGTTTTCCCCAGTAAAGACTTTGCGGCGATTAAAGGCGCGGACATCACGCAAGGCACGCTCAACGGCATTCCCGCGGTGATGCCGGGCCAATGGGGCGATCATCTCGGCGTGGTGGATCTGGTATTAAATAACCACAGCGGCGTATGGCGCGTCGAGCAGGCGAAAGCGGAAGCCAGACCAATTTACGACAAGGCGCAAAAAAAATCGCTGGCCGCGGAAGATCGAAAGCTGGTCGATGTGTTGTCTGACGCCCACCGGGATACCCGCGAGTTCGTCGGCAAGCCGATTGGTCAATCAGCCGATAATATGTACAGCTATCTTTCGCTGATCCAGGACGATCCGACGGTGCAGATCGTCAACAATGCCCAGCGCGCTTATGTTGAACACTTTATTGAGGGCGATCCCGATCTGGCCGATTTGCCGGTGCTTTCCGCCGCCGCGCCGTTTAAAGCCGGCGGACGTAAAAACGACCCGGCCAGTTACGTGGAAGTGGAAAAAGGCCGGTTAACCTTCCGTAATGCCGCCGATCTTTACCTTTATCCCAACACGCTGGTGGTGGTTAAAGTCAGCGGTAAAGCGGTTCGGGAGTGGCTGGAATGCTCGGCGGGACAGTTTAACCAGATCGATATCCGCAATAACCAACCCCAGCAATTACTCAACTGGGAAGGTTTCCGTACCTATAATTTTGATGTTATCGACGGCGTGGATTATCAGATTGATGTCACCCAGCCCGCACGTTATGACGGCGAATGCGCCTTAATCAACGACAAGGCGCAGCGCATCAAAAACTTGACGTTTGGCGGTAAAGCCATCGATCCCGATGCCACGTTCCTCATTGCCACCAACAACTATCGCGCTTATGGCGAGAAGTTCGCCGGCACCGGGGAAAAATACGTCGCCTTTGCCTCGCCGGATGAAAACCGCGCCGTACTGACGGCTTATATCAGCGCGGAAACCAAAAAGTCGGGGGCGGTCAACCCACAGGCGGACAATAACTGGCGACTGGCGCCTATCAGCAGCGATACGCCGCTGGATATCCGCTTTGAAACCTCGCCATCCGCTAAGGCGGCGGCGTTTATTAACCAAAAAGCCCAATACCCGATGACGGCCCTCGGCAATGACGACGCCGGGTTTGCCGTTTATCGTCTCGATCTGCAGAACAAGCCGTGATACCGGCTTGCTCCCCGCCCGGTTAAAAAGAGAGTCGGGAGGGGCGACAACCCATGATTTTATCGGCAGCCTCAACCACGCCCATTGCGGGACGTGGTTGTTATTGGCGGGTTATCGGTGATCAAATAACGGCTCCGGGCGCATTTTAATCATCATCCCGGTCATCGTCCCAATCATCCCGGTCACGCTTTTTATGCCATCGGGGGCCGCGATCGTCTCGGTAATGCTCACGATACGCGCGGCGATCGTCGAAGTGCCGCGGGCCGCGTTGATGTTCGCGCCACCAGCCTACATCACGCCAGCGCCAGCCATCCCAATAGTGACCATGCCGATTACGTTCGCCACGATAAGCGCCACGGTGTTCACGCCACCAGCGTTCGCTTCGCCAGTCATAGCCATCCCAGTAATAACCGCGGCGATCGCGATCGCCGATATTCAGCGTCACGCCAGGCAGTATATCGATACTGATGCTGTCGGCTTGCGCCGCGGGCGTCATGGCGAACATCCCAACCAACAGGGTACTGACTAACAGTGGCTTAAACATAGGGTTACTCCTTCCTTAGCCGCTACTGCGGATAGGCGAAGATATACGGGGAATGATGCGCATCCACTATCAGACAACCGCCCATTTTCCTTGCTTTACGCTTCTTAACGATTTACTGACACACCGTCGACAAACAGGGTTAACGCACTGCCTTGGCGTATCGTATTTGCCAAGACAGCGCCGAATAATGGACTCACCGCGTTTAAGCGTACTAAATAATGAAACCGCAGCCGGATACTGACAAAATAAACCCGTTATTGAATGTTGAAGTGAAAAATTTCTTTATCCCTTATCCAGTGCATTCCATTAACAATAATGATTTCTTATCGCTATTAACGTTGCCGACGCCAATAAAATAATAGTGATATTTTATAAATAATCAGACCTTAGCAGTATGTCTTTTTTGCTTATTCATCTGCACAAAATTCGTGCAGGCCTGTTCAGTAACAGTGCGACGGCATATGTTTTTACTCTATGATTTATATTGGAAAATTAACCATTGACAACACTTTGATTTACTTTTTATAGTAGATTTCACTCTCCGCAAGACCGCCAATGATGTCGGTTTGTGGTGAAGGCAATAGAGCCCATGCAAGGTCTTCAGACTATGCAGGGCTCTTTTTTTTTGCTTCTTTCCAGACCAACACCAGGGGTATTTATGTCCAGAATAAAAGGTAATTACGCCGCTCTGACACTTGCGATCGCTTCCGCATTTGCAGTGACCTTTTCAGGTGTGGCGTCCGCAGCAGATGAACCGATAAAGATTGGCTTATTGGAAGATGCTTCCGGTAATTTTGCTCTTCCGGTTATTCCCAAGATCCATGCCACCGAATTAGCTATCGAAGAAATCAATGCCCAGGGCGGTATTCTCGGACGCCCGGTTGAATTGATAAAATATGATACGCAATCCGATAATACCCGCTTCCAGCAAATGGCCCGCCGTTTAATCAGAACAGATAAAGTCGATGTTATTTTCGGCGCGTTCTCCAGCGCGTCGCGTGAAGCCATCCGCCCAATCATGGATCGGGAAAAACAACTCTACTGGTATAACAACCAGTATGAAGGCGGGGTTTGCGATACCAACGTTTTCGTTACCGGCGCCGTGCCTGAACAGCAATTTTCCACGCTAATTCCCTGGATGATGGAAAAATACGGCAAAAAGGTTTACACCATCGCCGCCGACTATAATTTCGGCCAGATTTCAGCGGAATGGGTGCGGAAGATTGTTGAAGAGAACGGCGGCACCATGGTCGGTGAAGAGTTTATTCCGCTCAGCGTATCCCAGTTCGGGCAAACCATTCAGAATATCCAGCAGGCCAAACCCGACTTTGTCATGACGCTACTGGTGGGCACCAATCAGTCTTCCTATTACGAGCAGCAGGCGGCGGCAAAACTCAATCTGCCGATGGCCAGCTCCGTCAATGTGGCTCAGGCCTACGAGCATAAACGCTTTAAGGCGCCCGCCTTGAAAGATATGTACATTACCGCGAATTATATGGAAGAAGTGGATACGCCGGCGAGTAATGACTTTAAGCAGCGTTTCCGCGCCAAATTTCCTAACGAACCTTACATCAATCAGGAAGCCGCCAACGCTTATGACGCCGTTTACCTGTACAAACTCGCGGTCGAGCGCGCCAACAGCGCCGATCAGGTCGCGGTGCGTCAGGCGCTGGAAAGCGGGGATATCTGTACCGACGGCCCGTCCGGCAAGGTCTGTATCGATCCTAAAAGCCATCATCTGAGCCACACCATCTATCTGGCCCATGTCAAAGAAGATCACTCCGTCGAGATCCCCAAAGTCTGGCCTGACATCAAACCTTACTGGCTGGGCGAGGCGGGCTGTAATCTGCCGGTGAAACCGGACACCAGCCAGTATACGCCGTCTAATCCGCCCAAAGCATAACCTGGCGGCTTACGGTCGGGGAAGCGCCAGCCAAACGGCGCCTCCCTGATGTTATCCCTTTCTGACGGTGTCGCGCAGGGCACTAAGGATTTTCAGCAGATGCTCTCCTTTCTTTATTCGGTGATTTATCAGTTCGGAGACAACTTTGCCTATCTGGTGCTCGCCGCGCTGGGTCTGGCGGTGATCTTCGGCATGATGGGGGTGATTAATCTGGCGCATGGTGAATTCATCATGTGCGGCGCCTACGTCACGATCTCACTGAACAAATCCGGCCTGCCGCTGCCGCTTGCGATGCTGGCCGGTTCATTGGCCGCCGCTTTCGCCGGCGGGGTCATCGAGCGGCTGGTGGTGCGCCACCTTTACCACCGGCTGTATGACTCGGTGGTGGCGACCTGGGCGATCAGTCTGATCGTGCAGCAAAGTATGCTGCTGCTGGCTGGGCCGTCTTTGGAAGGGCTGTCCACGCCTTTTGGATCCTTTATGCTGGGAGGATACTCTTTCGCCACTTATCGGGCGCTGTTGCCGCTTTTCGCCATCGCCATTCTGCTGCTGTTGTACTGGCTGTTTTTTCATACCAATTATGGCGTCTGCGCCCGTGCAACTATCCAGAATGCCCGCATGGCGGCTTGTCTGGGGCTGGAAACCGACCGCCTCTATACCCAGACATTCGCGCTGGGCGCCGGATTGGCCGGGCTGGCGGGCGCCATATACGCCCCGACGCTCACCGCCGTCCCCACCATGGGCAGCAGCTTTATCGTGCAGGCTTTTGTTTCCGTGGTAGTTGGCGGCGCCAATGTGCTGGTTGGCACCATTCCCGCCGCCATGACCCTGGGGGCTATCCAGACCGGGCTGAACGCCTGGTATGGGCAACTGGCCGGACAAATCGGTCTGCTGGTTACCGCCATGTTGGTCATTCGCCTGCTGCCTAACGGGGTTGGCAGCTTGTTTACCCGTAACCGCTAGGAGCCGACCGTGACCTCATCATCCATCCATGTATCGATTGCCCCGTCCAGGAAGCGTCAAATCGTCCCCTGGACGGCGGGGCTTGTCCTGCTGTTGGCCCTGTTATTGCCGCTGGGCGTCGACAGCGGCACGATCGGCGATTTCGCTTACTTCCTGCTGTGGACGTTCTGCGCCATCGGGCTGGCCGCCATGTGGGGCCACGGCGGGATCCTGTCCTTCGGTCAGACGGCCTTTTTCGGCCTGGCGGGTTATGCCTACGGCGTATTCACGCTGAATTTCGGCGATGGCGTGCTGTCCACCTGGTCGGGATTTCTACTGGCGCTGCTGCTGGCGGCAGCCGTCGCCGCCGCGCTCGGTTACATGATGTTTTATGGCGGCGTGACCGGTATTTTCATCGGCATTGTCACCCTCTCTTTTACGCTGGTGCTGGAAACCTTTATGTCACAGACCGCCGGCCCGCAGTGGACTATCGGCAGCGCCCGGCTGAACGGATTTAACGGTATGTCCGGCATGCCGCCGCTCTCGTTGCCGGGCTTTGACGGCGAACGGCTGATTCTGGAAGGCAATGCGTTTTATTATCTGATTATCGTGCTGCTGGCGCTGGCCTACTGGGGCGTACGGCGGTTATTACGCTCCGGCTTCGGCCTGACGCTGGCCTCTATCCGCGAAAATCCCCGCCGGGCAGAGATGCTGGGCATTGATATCCGCCGCTATCAGCTACTGATTTTCGTGCTGGGCGGCATGTTGTCGGGGCTGTCCGGCGTGTTGTATACCCTGTGGGGATCTTATATCACCCCGTCTTCCATGGGGCTGACCGCCGCCGCCATGCCGGTTATCTGGGTCGCCACCGCCGGACGTAAAAATATCTTCGGCACTATCGTCATCACCGCCCTGCTGGTCTGGCTATCCCAATGGCTGGCCGTTTACGGCAGCGAGTACGCCATGATCCTGCTGGGCGCCATTCTGCTGTTTGTCGTTCTGGCCGCTCCCAACGGCATCCTGCCCTGGCTGGGCGACAGAATACGCCGGATCATTCCGTCCGAGCGCAACACGGAGGGCTCCTGATGACACAGGACATCATTCTGGAAACTCAGGGGCTGGGTAAGCGCTTCGGCGGCGCGCAGGTCATCAATCAGGTTGATATGCAGATCCGTCGGGGAGAAATCCGCTGCGTCATCGGCCCCAACGGGGCAGGCAAAAGCACCTTTTTCAAACTGCTGACCGGCGAGCACGCGCCGAGCAGCGGAGAAATCCGCTTTTTCGGCCAGCGTCTTAACGCCCTGCCGCCGTTTCAGCGTATTCGCATGGGCATGAGCATCAAGTTTCAGATCCCGGGCATCTTTCCCGATCTGAGCGTAGAGCAGCATCTGCGATTGTCCCTGCGTCACCTGCGGCCGGAAGCGCGCCACCAGCCGGCGAGCATGGATGAATTGCTGCACCGTTTCAATCTGACCGACGAGTATCGCCAACGGGCCGGCAACCTGTCGCATGGGAAAAAACAGTGGCTTGAAATCGCCATGGCCGTTTCGCTGCAACCCGAGTTGCTGATGCTGGATGAACCCGTCGCCGGATTGTCGGTGGAAGAAACCTATCTGACCGGCGAATTGATTAAACAGATGCGCCAGGACGGCCTGACGCTGATGGTGGTGGAACACGATATGACCTTTGTTCGGCAGATTGCATCCAGAGTGACGGTACTACACGGGGGACAGGTCTTTGCCGACGGCGCGGCCGACGCGGTACTGGCCCGGGATGACGTAACGGATATCTATTTGGGGAAAGCCGGATGAGTAATGACGTATTAATGCAGGTGAATGACATTACCGGCGGCTACGGCGGCGGGCTAGTGCTGAACGGCGCCACGCTTCAGCTATACAGCGCCGAAGTGCTGGGCGTGATCGGCCGCAACGGCGTGGGAAAAACCACGCTGATGCGTTCGCTGATTGGCATGGTTCCCGTTAATCAAGGCCATATCCTGCTGGGCGAGACGGAGATCACCCATGCCACGCCGCAACGCCGCGCCCGGTTGGGCATCGGCTATGTTCCGCAGGGGCGTGAAGTGTTCTCCGGCCTGACCGTGGCGGAGAACTTGCAGGTCGGCATGCAATTCGTGCGCGAGCACCGGGAATTCGCCAGCGATCTGCTGGAAAGGGTACTGGACTACTTCCCCATCCTGCGCCAACGGCTAAAGCAAAAAGCGGGCACCATGAGCGGCGGCGAACAGCAACAGTTGGCCATCGCCAGGGCGCTGGTCGGCTCGCCGAAAGTGCTGCTGCTGGACGAACCGTCGGAAGGCGTACAGCCCTCCATCGTCAATATTATTGCCGATACGCTGGTGCGCATTGCCCGCGAGCTAAGGGTCGCGGTGATCCTGGTCGAGCAGGATATCGCCATGATCCAGCGTGCCGCCCAACGTTGCTGCGTGATGGATAAAGGGCGGGTGATCGACACCCTGAACCAGAAGCAGTTGTCCGATGATCTCTTGATGCGCCGCTATCTGGCGCTGTGACCTTTACCGGTGCCGCACTGGTGGCGCCGCTCTCATTTTTCGCGGAGGAATAGACAATGAAAAAATGGCTGGACGACTCCATCATGACCAAACGCGGTGTGGGCGCGCAGCGTCAACCGGTTACGCATCATCTGACCGAAGAGAGGCAGCAGGAATTTCACTACACCATCGGCCCCTACTCCACCCCCGTGTTGACCATAGAGCCGGGCGATCGGGTGATTGTCGATACCCGTGACGCCTTTGAAGGCGCCATTCAGTCCGAACAGGACATCCCCAGCCAACTGCTGAAAATGCCGTTTCTCAACCCGCAAAACGGCCCGATTATGGTCAATGGCGCGGAAAAAGGCGACGTGCTGGCCGTGTACATCGAATCCATGCAGCCCAGAGGCGAGGATCCGCACGGCATTTGCGCCATGATCCCGCATTTTGGCGGACTAACCGGAACCGATCTGACGGCGATGCTCAACGATCCGTTACCGGAAAAGGTCCGCCGGATCAAACTGGACAATGAAAAAGTCTACTGGAGCAAGCGTCACACGCTGCCTTACAAACCCCATATCGGCACCCTGAGCGTGTCGCCGGAAATCGACTCCATCAACTCCCTGACGCCGGATAATCACGGCGGCAATATGGATGTGCCGGATATCGGCCCCGGCAGCATCACCTACCTGCCGGTACGCTCGCCGGGAGGACGGCTGTTCATCGGCGATGCCCATGCCTGTCAGGGGGACGGTGAAATCTGCGGAACCGCGGTGGAATATCCGTCAGTCACCACCATCAAGGTGGATTTGATCAAGAACTGGCAGATCAGCTGGCCGCGTATGGAAAACGACACCGCCATCATGAGTATTGGCAGCGCCAGACCCTTGGAAGACGCCACCCGCATCGCCTATCGGGATCTCATCTACTGGCTGGTTGAAGATTTTGGCTTCGAGCAGTGGGACGCCTATATGCTGCTCAGCCAGTGCGGAAAAGTCAGGCTGGGTAATATGGTGGACCCGAAATACACCGTAGGCGCGATGCTGAACAAAACGCTGCTGGCGCATTAATTACTTCCGGTATTCCGGCGAATACGCGCCGGGATAAGTCCCGTTATCAACATTAAGCGAGTCAATATGGGGTCGGCCACACCAATAAAAATCGGTTTACTCTACTCGTCCAGCGGCGTTACCGCCGCGCAGGAGCAATCGCAACTGCGCGGGGCAACCCTGGCAATCGAAGAAATCAATCAGAGCGGCGGCATCAACGGTCGCCCGTTACAGGCCATTCATCTTGATCCGCATTCCGATAATGCGCGCTTTCGGACGCTGACGGAGCAGTTGATCATCGAACACCATGTCAATGTGATCTTCGGCGGCTATACTTCCAGCAGCCGCAAAGCCATGTCCCCGATCGTGGAAAAATACCAGCGGCTGCTGTTTTATTCCCAGCTATACGAAGGGTTTGAATTCTCCGAGAACATCTTTTACGGCGGCGCCGCCCCCAACCAGAACTGCGTCCAGTTGGAAGATTATCTCACCAGTCATTTCGGCGCCCGAGTCTATATGATCGGTTCCCGTTACGTTTTTCCTTACGAATGCAACCGCAACATGCAGGAATTACTGTTGCAACGGGATGACGGCGCCGTTATCGGTGAACGCTATCTTGACCTCAATGCGCCCTATGAGGCTTTTCTGCCGGTACTGGAAGAGATCCGTAAAAAACAACCGGATTTTATCTTCAGCACGGTCATCGGCCAGACCGTTCCCTACCTTTATCGCGCCTATCATGAGGTCGGGCTTGATCCCGGGCGGACGCCGATCGGTAGTCTGAATACCTCGGAAACCGAAATCGCCATGATGGGCGCCGAACTGGCGGTAGGGCATTTCACGTCCTCGCCCTACTTCCAGAGCCTGCAAACCCGGGCCAATCTTGCCGCGCTGGACAAGTTTCACCAGATGTTCGGCCCGAATCTGACAACCGATATGAACTGGGAAGCAACCTACAGCCAGGTGCACCTGTTCGCCAACGCCGTAAGGGAATGCGGCAGCGACACGATCCCGCGATTGTCATCCGCTCTGCGGGGCAGCGAATTCGATTCGCCGCAGGGGCGAATCAGGATTGATCCGCTAAATCAGCATACCGGGCTTTATCCCCGTATCGGACAGGTCAACGACGCGGGGCAATTCACCATCGTACGAGAATCCCGTCGCATCGTGGCGCCCGATCCCTATATGACCAATCAGGTTCAGGGAGACTGGGTGACCAAACTGACAAAAGTGGAGTATCCCAATGCGCCGTAATGACTCCCGCGACAGCACCACCGCCCTGCTCCTCAGCCGGGGGATCCGTTGCGTGGTGCTGCATCCCGATGATGAAGATGGTGAAACGCTGACCCGACATCTCCGTCGCATGGGATTCAAGGTCAAGGCGTTTTGGCCGATACCGGAGCAGCTTCCCGCCGACACCGATCTCATTTTCTTTGCCCTCCAGTCAGATCAACCCGAACCGGATGTGCCGTGGCTGGATCACGCCCGGCACGCGCTGATCTCGATCATCGCCTATGAAAACCCGACGTTCATCGATCAGGCGCTGAGCATGGGGGCCGGCGCGACGATTACCACCCCGATCCGCGCCTCCGGTCTGCTCTCTTCGATGGTTATGGCGCTGCACCACCGGCAACAGCGTCAACGCATGATGGAACGCATTGAACGACTGGAAAAAAAGATGCTGGGACTCAGGCAGGTCAGCGAGGCCAAGGCAATCCTGATGCGCATACACGGCATCAGCGAGGAGCGGGCCTACGAGATACTGCGTCATCAGGCGATGGATAAACGTATCACGGTAGAGGAGATGTCCAGCGTGCTCATTCAGGCCAATGATATTTTTTCCCTCACCGCGCCGGTCAAAAAACTTCCGGGATAAGTTTTTGACGCCGCCCCTGGCGACGGCCCATCCGGGTGGCGGCCAGGGATGGCGCGCCACAAAAAAGCCGAGCGATCGATATTCGTTACGCATTGATTTTTATGCTGCGACGCCAATCCGGCTCACCGTCGCGGCGCCATTAACCGTTAGTGAGGATTCGCCATGTCAACACCTCCTTTTCTTGCTGCCGCCATCCAGTTTGAGCCGGTGATGTTCGCCAAACAAGCCAACATCGCCCGTCTGCTGGATCTAGTGGAACAAGCCGCCCGTCAGGGGGCCAAACTGATCACCACGCCAGAGATGGCGACAACCGGCTATTGCTGGTATGACCGCCAGGAAATTGCCGCCCAGGTGGAAACCGTGCCCGGCGAAACATCGGCGCGTTTTAGCGAGCTGGCGCAGCGCTATCAATGTTATATCGTGCTGGGTATGCCGGAGGTGGATGCTCAAACCCAACTGTATTACAACAGCGCGCTGCTGATCGGCCCGCAAGGGGTGATTGGCCGCCACCGCAAAAGTCATCCCTATATTTCCGAACCCAAGTGGGCGGCGGCGGGGGACGTCGGGCACCAGGTTTTTGAGACGCCGCTCGGCAAGATCGGCATGCTGATCTGCATGGACATCCATTTCCCCGAAACCGCCAGGCTGCTGGCGCTGGACGGCGCGGATATCATCTGTCACATCAGCAATTGGCTGGCGGAACGCACGCCCGCCCCTTACTGGATCAGCCGCGCCATGGAAAATGGCTGCTATCTGCTGGAAAGCAACCGCTGGGGACTGGAACGCGGTGTGCAATTCAGCGGCGGCAGCGCCATTATTGCTCCGGACGGGACGCTGATTGACGTGGTGGATAACGGCGACGGCATTGCCTATGGCGAGATTGATATCCGGCTAAGCCGCCAGCGTCAGGTTTTGGGTGAACCGGTTTTCACTCAGCGCCGACCGCAGGATTATCATGCGCTGCTTAGCGACAGCTTTCTGTGGAATCCCGCCGACTTCTTCGGCCTGTACGGCCACCATCCCTTGCCGGCGGGGAAATCAAGCCGTATTACCGTCTGTCAGTTTGCCCCCACCGATCGCCTTGAGGACAACCTCGCCCGGATCGTGGCGCTGGCGCGGGAGGCCGTCAGCCAACAACACAGCGAACTGGTGGTTTTTCCTGAAATGGCGCTGACAGGATACGCCGCACCGGAAACGCACGCCCAAACGCTGGATGCGCCAGCGCTACAGTCGCTGATCCGCTTAGCGATGACGCTACGGGTTTATCTGGTCGTCGGCATGGCTGAACAGCAGGAACAGAAATACTACAACACCCAGGTGTTGCTGGGGCCGGAAGGCATGATCGGCCACTACCGGCAGATGCATCTGCCACTTGCCCATCAGGCATGGGCGATCCCCGGCGAACAGTGGCGGGTATTTGATACGGCGGTAGGCCGGATAGGCCTGCTGTTGGGACACGATGCGCTGTTTCCCGAGTCCGCCCGTATTCTCGCGTTGCTGGGCTGCGACATCGTGGCCTGTTCCGCTGCGCTCAGCGACGGTTTCGTCAGCGGTCACGCCGGTAGCCGGGTTCCCCAGAGTTACCCGATTCCGGTAGGCGCCGATCCCCTGCATTGGCATTTGTTCCGCACCCGGGCCGGTGAAAACAACCTGTATCTGGCCTTTGCCAACAGCGTGGATAGCGCGCATCGGCATGGCGGATACAGCGGGGTCTTCGGGCCGGAAACCTTCACGTTTCCCCGGCACGAACAGGTGCTATGGCAGGAATCGGGCATTGCTACGCTGACCATCGATACCGCTTCGCCAGCCGGTAGTCCGACGCCGACAAATGCGGTCAGGCGCAAGGATCTGGTGGCAATGCGCCAGGTACATCATTACCGGCCAATGCTGATTGACCACCGCTAATCCGCGATCTTGCGAGGCGCTCCCCGAGCGCCTCATTCAACGTAACGCCCAGGCAACTCAGACGAGGCGTACCGGCGACTCATTAAACATAATCATCAGACATGCCGCTTACCCGTAAGTTTTCGCCGGATGTAACGCTTTATTGCCATTTTCATAAAGGAAAAATATTAGTTTTTTTTAACATATAGCTAATACTTGCAAGTGGAGAATGTCATTACACGCGGGGGAAACAATGCTCAGCCGCTATACGATAGGTGATTATTTACTGGATCGTCTTGCTCAAGCCGGGATCAACCATCTTTTCGGCGTACCGGGCGATTACAATCTGCAATTTCTCGATCGCGTTCTTAACCATAAGCATATCACCTGGGTTGGATGCGCCAACGAACTGAACGCAGCTTATGCCGCCGACGGATATGCGCGATGCAAACCCGCCGCGGCCCTGCTGACCACCTTTGGCGTCGGCGAACTCAGCGCGATTAATGGCATTGCCGGCAGTTACGCGGAATACGTACCGGTTATTCATATCGCTTTCGCGCCCGATCTCCTATCGCAGCATAAAGGTGAATTGCTACACCATACATTGGGAGATGGCGAGTTCGGCCACTTTCTGCGCATGGCGCAGGAAGTCACCGCCGCATCCGCCAGTCTTACCCTCACCAACGCAACCACGGAAATCGACCGGGTGGTTGGAGAAGCGCTCCGCCAACATCGCCCGGTTTACTTATTACTCCCGCTGGATGTGGCTTCCGCGCCAACCGAAAATCGCCCGTATCCCTTGCCGATGCCAGAACCCGAATGTTCCGACGAATCTCTGCAAGCCTTCACGAATGCGGCTACAGAGATGCTCAGCACGGCCAATTCACTCTCGCTGCTGGCGGATTTTCTTGCGGAACGTTTCGGCGCCGCAAAACCGTTGCAACGCTGGCTGGATGGTATGACTTTCCCACACTCAACCTTACTGATGGGTAAAAGCACCCTGAACGAACAGCATCCCTGCTTCACCGGCACCTATGCCGGTCGCGCCAGCGGTGAAAAAATAAGATCGCTGATTGAGGATGCGGATGTGATCGTCTGTGTCGGCGTGCGTTTTACCGATACCATTACCGCCGGATTCAGCCAGCGGATCCCCACGGAAAAAAGTATTGATATTCAGCCGGCTGTCGCCCGAGTGGGACATAAAACCTTTTCCAATATCCCTATGCTGACCGCGATAGAAGCCTTAATGAAGATAACCTCGGCGCTTTCATCTCGCTGGCGACATCCGGCGATGACGCCACCGGCGCTCCCGGCTTCGGATAACAAGGATAAACTCGAACAACGTGAGTTCTGGCAACAAATTCAGGGGTTCCTTCGTCCCGGCGATATTATCGTCGCCGAACAGGGAACCGCCTGCTTCGGCGCCGCCGCGCTGACTTTGCCGCAAGGTTGCCAATTTATCACGCAGACATTGTGGGGATCTATCGGCTATACATTACCCGCCGCTTTCGGCGCGCAAATGGCCGCCCCGGAACGGCGAGTCGTGCTGCTGATCGGCGACGGTTCGCTCCAGCTCACGGCGCAGGAACTTGGCTCCATCATCCGCAACGATCTTAAGATGGCGATCTTTGTACTCAATAATCAGGGGTATACCATCGAACGAGCGGTACACGGCCCGCAGCAACGCTATAATGACATCGCGGCCTGGAACTGGACGCTACTGCCTGCCGCGCTGGGCGGCAACGATAACATCCTCTCCCGGCAAACAACATCGCCGGCGCAACTGGCTCAGACGCTGCATGATATAAACAAAACCCCCCGCCTGTCGCTGGTTGAGGTCATTTTGCCTAAAATGGACATGCCGGAATTGCTACAGGCCGTGTCCCGCTCGCTTGAACAGCGCAACAGCGTCCATTAATCGTGGCGGTTCTTTTTCTGCTTGATGACAAAAAGGCGCTCAGCGGCGCCTTTGCTTTTATCTTATTAAGCTTACAGAATTTCCAACAGCTCAACTTCAAAAATCAAGGCGCTGAACGGCGGGATCGACGCGCCGGCGCCCCGTTCGCCGTAAGCCAGATCGTGCGGAATATACAGCTCCCATTTGGAGCCGACCGGCATCAGGGTTAAAGCCTCAATCCAGCCGGGGATCACGCCATTAACCGGAAACTCAGCGGGTTGACCGCGCGCCACCGAACTATCAAACACGCTGCCGTCAATCAGCCGGCCGGTGTAATGAACGCGCACGCGATCCTGACGGGCGGGAATCGCCCCTTCGCCTTGCGTCAGTACTCGGAACTGCAAACCTGACTCTGTGCTGCTCACACCTTCTTTTTGAGCATTTTCAGCCAGGAACTGCTGCCCTTCAACGGCCAATGTCTGCTGGCGCTCACGGCGCACGGCGTCCGCACGCTCGTGAACATCACGCAGCGCCCGGTGAACCACATCCACAGGTACGGCCGGCGCATTGCCTTCCAGCGCATCACGCAAACCGGCAACCAGCGCTTCAGGGATCAAACCTTCAAGACCAGACTCCTGTAATTGTTGACCGACCTGTAAACCGATGCCGTAACTTGCCTGCGCTTCCACGCTATCAAAAGAAGGGGTTGTCATGGATGTTCCTTTTAAACTGTAAAAAACCGAAAGCGCAGCATAACAGCGCCAGAGATTAGGGTAAAATCCTGAGTGCGGATCAAGAACTTTTATCTTTCGATAAGCGGCATAGTCCGGGCTGGCTGACCTATACTATAAAATCAGAGAATTCTGTACTGCCGTTACCTTAAGCATCAAAGAGTTAGCTGGTCATGATCCGTTTGTTACCGATATACTAAAGCGTATTTCTATTATTATAGCGTCGCAAGAGAGGTCACCATGGGCAGAATTGCGCCCAGGAAGCGGAAAGTTACCTGGGGTTATCAAGCGTTATTACGCCTCTGCCAGCGTTTTGTTCATCGGCCCCCAGCGCTATCCGGCGATGAGGGGGAGAATCGTCCATTGCCATCATCATCCGGCCAGCGGATTAAAGCCGCGTTCAACAAAGTCTGGCATCTGCCTGACGGTTACCGTTGGATGGAGCCGCTTCCTCTCTTCCATCGCCGCTGGATCCTGGTGGCTATCGGCGTCTTACTGCTGACGCTGCTGTGGCCTTACAGTCCGCCCCCGGTACAATCCCCGCAACCGCTGCCTGTCGCCAGTGAGCAACCCGCGCCGATGCAGGCGGAAATTATTGACAACAGGCCGCCGGCAGAGCAACCGCCCGCCATCCCGCCCGCGCCTCCAGTTCAACCTGAGCCGCAGAATACGGAAATTCCCTGGCGCAACTATGAAGTTGCCTCCGGCCAGACATTGGCGCAGCTGTTTCGCGATAACAATCTACCGGTCGGCGACGTTTTCGCCATGGCCCAGGTGGAAGGCGATGATAAACCGCTCAGCAATCTGCGAGTGGGTCAGGAAGTCAAATTGCAGTTGAATACGCAAGGCGCAGTGGCGGTGCTGGAAATAGAAACCACGGATAATCAGGTTGTCAGATTCACCCGTAACGCCGATGGGGCGTTTACCCGCACCCGCTGATGTTTATCGTTTCGTTTTAGCCGCCGCAGAAATGCAAAACGCCGGCACAAGGCCGGCGTTTCACGCGTTAACTAAAGTGTTAATAACGACTAGCGTTAATTACGCTTCAGCAACGACAACGACATTCAGCGTAGCGAACACATCGCTGTGTACCTGGAAGCTCACTTCGTGCTCACCCAAAGTACGCAGAACGCCGTTCGGTAAACGAACTTCGCTCTTCGCGATCTCGACACCCGCAGCCGTTACCGCATCAGCGATATCGCGAGTACCGATGGAACCGAACAGTTTACCTTCGTCGCCTGCTTTAGACGCGATGGTGACGCTGGTCAGTTCAGCGATCTTGGCGGCGCGAGCTTCAGCAGCGGCCAGAACCTCAGCCAGTTTGGCTTCCAGTTCGGCACGGCGTGCTTCGAAGAACTCAACGTTTTTCTTGGTTGCCGGCACGGCTTTGCCCTGCGGAACCAGGAAGTTACGGGCATAACCCGCTTTAACGTTTACCTGATCGCCCAGGCTACCCAGGTTTGCTACTTTATCAAGCAGAATAACTTGCATTACCTTATCCTCTCAAAGTCTTGTTAATAGACAGCGGCCGATTACTGATGACGATCGGTGTACGGCAACAAAGACAAGTAACGCGCACGCTTGATAGCGCGAGCCAGCTGACGCTGGTATTTTGCACGAGTACCGGTGATACGGCTCGGAACAATCTTGCCGCTTTCAGTGATGTAGTTTTTCAGCGTAGCGATGTCTTTATAGTCGATCTCTACAACGCCTTCCGCGGTGAAACGGCAGAACTTGCGACGACGGAAATAACGTGCCATTTGGCTAGTCTCCAGAATCTATCAATTCAATCTGCTCGGCATGTAACACCACTTTACTCAGGCCATTGCGCCCTTGATGGCAGCTAATAAACCCGTGCACCGTGAGTTGCGTGCCGACCGTTATACTGTGGGTAAATGCTTGTGACGTTGGTCCACTGACAATCACGGGCATACGACACCATGCTTGCCGGCTAAATCCGGCTTCCTCCTGCGTTGATCGGTGCTCAAGCACAAACTGGCAGTGAGGAATACCCGAAGGACTGACTTTACGAATGGGGGTCTTGCACACCGTGCCCGACAACACCAGACGATTGGCCGTCACCACGACAATTACTCTTCAGAATCCCCAGCATCCGCATCATCGCCGGCATCGGCGAAATCTTCACGACGCTCACGGCGTTCGTCTTTCGCTTTAACCATCGGAGATGCTTCGGTTACCGCGTGTTTAACGCGCATAATCATGCTACGGATAACGGCGTCGTTGAAGCGGAAGTTTGTTTCCAGCTCATCGATCACTTCCTGCGGCGCTTCAACGTTCAGCAGAACGTAATGCGCTTTGTGCAGTTTGTTGATCGGGTAAGCCAGTTGACGGCGGCCCCAGTCTTCCAGACGATGAATCGTGCCTTCTGCACCAGTGATAGCACCGGTGTAGCGCTCGATCATGCCCGGAACCTGTTCGCTTTGGTCAGGATGAACCATAAAAACGATTTCGTAATGACGCATCGAATTGCTCCTTACGGATTATTCAGCCTCCTGTCAGGGTCAACCGCGGCCCATGGAAGCAAGGAACGTGTATGTGTGTGCGGCTGAAAAAATGACGCGTAAGTATAGTGCCCCGCCGCGGCAATAGCAAGATGGCGTTTGGCTTAGCAACGCGGTTGTAAACGAAGCGGGTCAGTCAGTAGTAGACGAACCCGCCAATATTATTAATAAAGATAAGTTATTCGCTTAATTAAAAGACATAATTTATTCTCATTAAAATAATCGGTAACGCTTAACGCCAGCGCCAATAAAAACATATTAATTAGCTATTTAATTATTAATTTATAATGTATTTTTACTGCTCAACGACTCTTTACAAGCCATATTTTTGCAGATAACATCCTGGTTTCAGAATAAGGATATTTTTAGAAACGCTCATTAAAACGGACTTTAACATGGCGAATTTAATTTACGCTTCAATTAACGGCAATAAACAGGGGCTGATTTCTTCCGGCTGCGGTAGCCTGCCATCAATCGGTAATAAATATCAGCAAGGCCATGAAGATGAAGTTTTTATTTATGATTTAATCAGCGCCCTTGAACACCATGACAACGTTTCGCTCCATCCTCTGGAAATAAGAAAACCGATCGATAAATCCTCCCCCTTGCTAGCGATGGCGCTAAGTAACCATGAAGTATTGCAATGTGAATTCGCGTTCTATCGGATTTCTGAAACCGGCGGAATGGAGAAGTACTTTGTGATAAAACTGCGGGATGCCCGGATTGTCGAATTAAAGCTATCGGCTCCGCATTCAATGACGCAAAATGAAATGCCGCCGCAGGAAAGCGCCTCATTTAAATACGCCTGTATAGAGTGGGAACACTGCAAAGCGGGCACCAGCGCCTACTGTCTTTGGTGATAGGATGTCAGCCATCGCTCTGGAAAGGAAAATAGCGCAATTGAACCGGCTGACTAATGAGCTGGCGCTGCTGTACATCCACGGCTTTGAGGCCCGCCGGGGGTTTCTAAAGGAAATCGCCGCGCTGACAAGTCAATTAGACTATGAGGTGGTTAACTTTTGCCTGACGGAAGACGCAGCCATTAGCGTTATCGATAAAGAAATAAAAAATCTGCAAAAACAAAAATTTGATTTATCGACGCAAAAGATGATGCAGTATTATGTATTTGAAAAAGAGAAAAAAGCACAAGCTTTTAATATCATATTAAAGCAGGTTGGCTTTATCGGCGGGGGAACACAGGTTATGGCCGGTATTGCCGTCTGTGGCGCCTCAATGGGTTATCTATGCGCCAGCTTTGGCTCGCTAAATGTCTCTCACGGCTTAAATAATCTGTTTGAAAACGGCTATTACCTGTTGTTTAGGGAAAACCAGTCGGGCTGGACGCGGGACGCCTATCGCGCTATTGCTCAATCAATAGGCCAAAACGGAAACCATGCAGATTTAGCCTATGTCAGCGTTGATTTAGGGATCTCCGCTTATGGATTATTCAGAAATGTTGTAAGAGAGGATACTTTTCGACTTTTTAGATATATTAATAGTGATTTTGTTCGGAATTGGAAGACTATGGGGCCAGTATCTTTAACCACTGAATTCACAGTAGATTCTGTTACGCTCACTGATATTTACATATTATACAAAAATGAATAGTATCATCATCATATCTTCCACCTGGCCTGTTTATGTATATCTACTGATATCCATCCTTTGCTTTATCTTATTTCGCAGAAGCAGAGTTGCTTTAGTATTGTTATCGTCTTTTCACTTAATTACTTTTAAGTATGGAATAACAGAGTCATTTCTCTTCAGTTACCTCGATATTTTCATTTATGATGGTACAGAGGTTAGATATCTATCTTTGTTTTTTTGGGGAGTAGGTATATATTTATATTACCTGGAACACAAGAGAAATATTTAAATATCTTTGGAAGGTTATCTAATATTTACATACAGGATGAATATAAAATAAAAAAAATGAATTATATAATAATTCACTCATATAATTGGCCTGTCTATGTATACAAAACCATATCCATAATTTGTTTTGCTCTATTTTACAAAAGCAGACTTATTTTATTTTTACTTGGTTCGTATCATCTTATCGTTTTCAGATATGACTTAAAAAACGCACTTTTTTTTACACTTCTCGATATTCCTATAAATTCAAACGCAAGGGTTAACTATATCTCTTTTTCTTTTTTGTATGTCTATTTTTATATTATTTAGAAAATAAAAGAAACCTTTAACGTCTTCTGGTAGTTGTCTGCTGCCAGATTTATCTTTCAATAAGTGATACACGCCGGTTATTCGGTCAGATAACGCCGGAAAAAATCAACTCCCGCCTGTAGCGCCGCCGGCGTGATACGGTGCGTCACGCCGGCCTCGGTCAGATAAGTCAGATTGCGATCCTGGCGGCCTGCTTTCAGCGCCTGATATAAACGCGCGCTCTCCTGCGCCGGCACCACATCGTCGGCGTCGCCATGCCATAACAGCAAAGGGCGATCGGCCAGGGCATCCAGACGAGAGGAAACATCATACTCGGCAAGCGTCGCCGACAGTTGCTGTAATATTTCCTCTGTCCCTTTCTCGCCAGCCGTCGCCGGCGGATACAACGCGTGCGACAGCGTTGAAAAATACCCCGATCCCATAAAGGCCGCGACGGCGGAGATCCAGGGGTAACGCGCCATACACCCCAGCGCGCTCATTCCGCCCAGAGAAGCGCCGCACACGCCAATGCGTTCGTTGGCAATCAACCCGCGCTGCCGATAGGCATCCACATAGCCGGGCAGTTCATGAACGTTGGACTGAAGAATATCCCAGAAATGACGCAACCGCCGGGCCTCATCGCCATCAAAACGCGCGCCGTGCATGGCGGCATCCGGCAAAATCACCCTGAAGCCCGCCTCGGCCAGCGCATAGCCAAAATAGGAATAGACCTCTTTTGAAGACAGATAGCCGTGAAAGAAAAAAATGGTCGGCAAGGGAACCGAGTATTTTCCCCCCGGAGCGGCATGCAAAACATCAATACCATTAACGGTATCCAGTGAAATTTCAACCATGTCCTGTTTCTCTACTCGTCATCTCATATTTTGAACATCTGCCACAGCAAAAACACCATAGCATCAAAAATACATTCTTTTTAAACACAAATTCGCAAGGTTTTAGCGCAAAAATTGCAATGTGGCGTAGTGCAAAGCCTGCGAATACAGCCATTGACGGAATGCCCTTCTACCCCCGACAGATAAAGCGCGTTACACTCAGCGGACTGATAGAGGTCACGGAGAGGCGTGCAATGCTGAAAGCTTTACCGGCGATGATTTTCTCGCTGTTCGTTACCGCATGCGGCACGCTTTCCGGCGCGCCGTTGCCGCCGCCGACAGAACAGGCTCAATTGATTAACTACGCACAAACCGCCGCACTGAAAAAAATCGGAACGGTATCCGTCACCGTGTGCGGTAGCCCGGATGATGCGGATCGGGCGATTCAGCGCCGGGCGGATGAAAAAGGCGCCCGTTACTACACCATTGTGATGAAATCTGAAAAAACAACGCTTCCGGGCACCTGGTTCTCCCGCGCGGTGTTATATCGCTGATATTTCTCTTATAAAGCACAGGGGGCAATAACCATGATGTTATCACCCCCGCTCACGCTGTTATACCCTACCGGCACCGCCTCAATAAGACATACATGCCGCATTCAGGATCCCGCCGCTCAATGACGCAGCGCAGAGAAACACCCCCGAGGCCACTTCATTATCGCGGATATGCTGACTGAGTCCCGGCAGGTACAGGCGCACGGCGCCATAAATCAGCAGTTGGATCACCAGCGCCACAATCCCCCAGGTGATGTAGTCCAACAGGCTGACAGAATTGACCGCCGCACTGGCCAGCGGGATGACATAGCCGATCAGCGCGCCGGCAAAGCCCACCGCCGCAGCGCTATTATTGGCTTTAATCAGCGTCCACTCATCATGCGGCGTAACGCGGGTATAAATAAACAGGAATGCCAGCACCATGACAAACCCAATGAAAAAGTAAGAAGCAAAAGCAAGTAAAGCGGTAACGATTGTCATGCGGTAAATTTCCTTCGGGTTGTCGTTGTTCTAAATAACGATAACGTGGCGCGACGGACCACGACCGGCCGTCAGCCGCGCTGACGCACCGCTTCAAACAGGCATACGCCGGTGGCGACGGAAACGTTCAATGAAGAGACGCTGCCCGCCATCGGGATGCTGATCAACTCATCGCAATGCTCGCGGGTTAAACGGCGCATACCTTCGCCTTCCGCCCCCATCACCAGCGCCAGCGGGCCGTTCAGCGTGCTTTGGTACAGCGTATGGTCCGCTTCTCCCGCCGTGCCGACGATCCAGATACGGTGATCCTGCAACACCCGCAGAGTACGGGCCAGATTGGTCACGCGGATCAACGGGACATTTTCAGCCGCGCCACAGGCGACTTTCTTCGCGGTGGCATTAAGCTGCGCGGAACGATCGCGCGGGACAATCACCGCATGGACTCCCGCCGCATCGGCGCTACGCAGGCAAGCGCCCAGATTATGCGGATCGGTGACGCCATCCAGCACCAGCAGAAAAGGTTTATCCAGGCTATCCAGCAACGCCGGCAGATCGTTTTCCTGGTACTGCCGCCCTTCTTTCACTCTGGCGACAATCCCCTGATGCACCGCCCCCTCGACCTGGCTGTCCAGCCATTGCCGGTTAGCCACCTGAACCACAATCCCTTGCGTTTCCAATTCAGCCACCAGCGGCTGCACGCGGCGATCGTCGCGGCCTTTGAGGATGAAAACTTCCAGAAAGCGCTGAGGATCCCGCTCCAGTAACGCTTTGACAGCATGAATACCGTAAATAATTTCGCTCATTGATACTCTTCAAACAGGGTAAATACCGGGCCGCGATAAACGGCCCTCATAGTTGCCTTACTCCGCGGACTTCTTCTTCGCGCGTTTGGCTTTGGTTGCCGATGCAATCTTACGCGTTTTCTCGGCGTTCTTTTTTGGCTTCGCTTTTGCCGTAGCCGGCTTAGCCTTACGATCGCCCTCTTTGCGGAAAGCGGCATCCGGTTCGAAGTTCGCCGCGGGCTTGGCGCTACGGCGGCGACTCGGTCTGGCTTCGCGGTTATCCGGCTTCTTGGCCCGATCGCGCGCGGTCTTGCCTTCGCCACGCGGCTTACGTGTACTGGAGACCAGCGCAAAATCGATATTGCGCTCATCCATATGGACGGCTTCAACACGGATTTCCACTTCATCGCCCAGACGATAAACCTGACCACGTGATTCGCCGATCAAACGCTGCCCGATATTATCATAACGATAGTAGTCGTTATCCAGCGTGGAGACATGCACCAGCCCGTCGATAAACAAATCGTTCAGCCGCACAAAGAAACCAAAACCGGTCACGCTGGCGATGATCCCCGTGAACACCTCGCCGACGTGATCCTGCATAAAGTCGCATTTCAGCCAGTCGGCCACATCCCGCGTCGCCTCATCGGCACGGCGCTCGGTCATCGAACAGTGCATCCCCAGTTGCAGCATCTCGTTCATATCGCTGTGCCAGCCGCCGGTCGGCGTCCAGCGTTCTTTACGGGAACTGAGCAGATACTTGATTGAGCGGTGCAACGACAGGTCAGGGTAACGGCGAATAGGCGAGGTAAAGTGACCGTAAGAGGTCAACGCCAGACCGAAATGCCCGCGGTTTTCCGGATCGTACACCGCCTGCTTCATCGAACGCAGCAGCATGGTTTGCAGCATTTCACGATCGGGACGACCGGCGATCTCCAGCATCAGATCGGCGTAATCTTTCGGCTGCGGCTTCATTCCGCCTTTTAACGTCAGTCCCAGTTCGCCCAACACGCTGCGCAAAGCCAGGACATGATCTTCACTCGGCCGATCGTGGACGCGGAATAACGCCGGCTCCTCATTTTTCTCGACAAATCTCGCCGCCGCGATATTCGCCAGAATCATGCACTCCTCAATCAGCTTATGCGCATCGTTGCGCACCACCGCCTCGACCCGTTCAATCCGTCGCTCGGCATTGAAAATGAATTTCGCTTCTTCGGTTTCAAACGCGATGCCCCCGCGAATATCACGCGCCCGTTCCAACACCCGAAACATCTTGTGCAGCTCTTCCAGTCCGCCCACCAACGGCTGGTAGTGTGCGCGCAGTTCCTGATCGCCCAGCAGAATGTTCCACACTTTGGTGTAGGTCAGACGGGCGTGCGAACGCATTACCGCTTCATAAAACTTGTACGAGGTGAGTTTTCCCAGCCCCGACACGGTCATCTCGCAGACCATACACAGGCGGTCAACCTGCGGGTTAAGCGAACATAGCCCGTTCGACAGCACTTCCGGCAGCATCGGCACCACCTGCGACGGGAAATACACCGAGGTGCCGCGCGCGCGCGCTTCGTTGTCCAGCGGCGTATTGGGACGCACATAATAGCTGACGTCGGCAATCGCCACCCACAGTCGCCAGCCGCCGCCGCGTTTTTTCTCACAGTACACGGCATCATCGAAATCGCGGGCGTCTTCGCCGTCAATGGTCACCAGCGGCAGCTTACGCAAATCCACCCGACCTTTTTTCGCCTCTTCAGGCACCTCTTCGGACAGATCTTTGACCTGCTCTTCGACTTTTGGCGGCCAGGTATGCGGGATGTCGTGGGTGCGCAAAGCGATGTCCACCGCCAGACTGGTGCCCATGTTATCGCCGAGGATCTCGACGATTTTCCCGACGGCTTTCGTGCGTCGCGTGGCGCGCTGGGTAAGTTCCACCACCACCACAAACCCCATCCTGGCGCCGTTGATCTCTTCTTTCGGAATAAGGATATCAAAGCTTAAGCGGCTGTCGTCCGGAACGACGAAACCGACGCCGGCATCGACAAAGTAGCGCCCGACAATCTGCCCGGTACGCGGCTCCAGCACGCGCACGATGCGGCCTTCGCGCCGTCCTTTGCGGTCTGCGCCCAACGGCTGGGCCAGCACCACATCGCCATGAATGGCGCGTTTCATTTCTTCGGCGGACAAATACAGATCGTCTTTGCGCCCTTCCACGCGCAGGAAGCCAAAACCGTCGCGATGGCCGATCACCGTGCCGCGCAGCAGATCCAGTTTTTCCGGCAGCGCGTAACATTGACGGCGGGTAAAAATCAGTTGACCGTCACGTTCCATCGCCCGCAGGCGGCGACGTAACGCTTCGAGTTGCTCTTCGCTGGTTAACTGAAGATCGGCAGCCAGTTCTTCCCGGTTAATCGGGGTATCGCGTTTGGCGATATGCGCCAGAATATATTCACGACTCGGTATGGGGGATTCGTATTTTTCTGCTTCTCGTTCCAGAAACGGGTCTTGTGACATTGCGGTTCCTCCGTTGTCATCAGCAGGAGGCTGAACAGAATTCATTCAACCAACAATAATTTGTAGAGCGGTGGGTTTTCTTTGACCATATCGGCCAGCGTGTATTGATCCAGCTCGTGCAGAAAGCTCTGCACCGCCTGCTGGAGCACTTGTTTGAGTCGGCAGGCAGGGGTAATGTGGCAAAACTCACTGCTACAGTTAACTAACGAGAGCGGCTCCAGCTCACGCACCACATCGCCAACCCGGATTGACCTTGCGGGTTTCCCCAATCGTATCCCGCCATTTTTGCCGCGCACGGCCCTGACAAATCCGCCTCGGCTCAGTTGATTGATGATTTTGACCATGTGATTGCGCGACACGCCATACACTTCCGTCACTTCTGAAATGCTGGTCATTTTGCCATCGGGTAAAGACGCCATATAAATCAGCGCCCGCAGGCCATAATCCGTGAAACTTGTTAACTGCACATAAACCTCGGATACCGGTGGGTATCATTGTACGACGTAGCGAATACGCCCGAAGAAACAGGTCAGGATGCCGCCGGCCCATCGCCGAACCGCACCGCAGACACACAATACTGATCTTATCCGCAGATAATAAACCAGCCGCAAACGCTACGGCTAATTATTTAGCGACAATACCGGTATATACCGCTGAAAAGCGGTAGCCGAAAGCGCTTCGCCGTCTCCCAACGGTCAGTCTCCCGACAGAGTAGTAGAAATCAGCGCTAATCGGAAAAAATATCAACACCATTGCTCTAAGGATTAGCGTTTTTAAGCCGATTTTTAGCATGAGCACAACGCTAAGGTTCAGGGTGATGATGCCCATTCTGTGATGAAGCCGGGCGCTTTACCCCTTAACCAAAGCTGGTTTAACGGATTTTCTGCGCTGACATATATTTTTAATTTTATCTTTGTTTTACAGTCATCAACGATGCTCGCACTACACCGATCCCGTATTTTCTGTGATGTTCTGTTTTATTCATCGCCTCATAAAAACGCGTCATACCATGGGGCGATAAAGTTTACGACTTTTGTCACTTTACGCTGCACACACAAGGAATAAGGAAACCATGGGCTTGAAAAACATCTCCATTCGCGCCGGATTACTGACATTACTGTTATCCACCACCCTGCTGCTGCTTATCGTCAGCGGCATGGGGATTCTGGCGCTTAAAAAAGACAGGGAATCGCTGCTGGTACTGAACCAAACTCAGGGAATCGAGCTTGGCAGTCTGATGAATGGATATAACCAGACGCTAAGGGCCAGAGCCTCGGCGACGCTGGCGGTGAGAAAAATTGAAATGGGCCAGCTTGAAGCGGGAACGCAGGAAACCGAAGAAGTGGAAACAGCTCTGCTCCAGTCCCGGAAGGAAATCGATCGCGTCATGGCGTCGGTTGAGTCCGATACCCAAAGGCATGGGCTGGCGCAGGAGGTAGCGAAAACCTATCAGGCTTATCTCGAACAAGGCATGATGCCGATACTGAGTTCGCTTCAGAAACAGTACACCGACGAATACTACGAGGTACTCGAAAAACAGCTCGGCCCGCTGAGCGCCGCCTTTGATAAATCCATTCAGGACTTCCGTCTGCACGCGCAGCAGCTTTCTGAACAGGGACTGGCGCAGTCCGAAGGCAATGAACGGATAATGCTGCTGCTCATCGCCATCTCCTGCCTGTTATCCATGGCGCTGGCGATGCTTGGCTGGGTTGCGCTGCGGCATATGCTGTTAAAACCGTTGGAACAGGCTATTGAACAACTGGAGCACGTCGCCAACGGCGATTTGACGCGCCGTCTGTTGCAGGGCGGCAGTAACGAACTGGGTCGCCTCGGCGACGCGATTGGCCGGATGCAAGGGGCATTGCTGGATTCGGTCAGCCAGGTTCGTGACGCCAGTACGCAGATCGATCTCGGTAGCCGCGAGTTATTTGAGGAAAACACCCATCTTTCCCAGCGCACGGAAGAGTCCGTTGCGGCGCTGGAGCAGACGGCCGCCAGCATGGAGCAGTTGAGCGCGACGGTGAAGCTGAATGCCGAGCACGCCGAACAGGCTCATCAGGTCGCCAACAACGCCTCGGACATCTGCGATCTCAGCAATGAATCCGTCTGCTATGTGATTGAGAAAATGCAGGAAATCGCCACCAGCGCCAAACGGATTAATGACATTCTCGGCGTGATTGACGGTATTGCTTTCCAAACCAACATTCTGGCGCTCAATGCGTCGGTAGAGTCTGCCCGCGCGGGCGAACAGGGACGCGGCTTTGCCGTGGTCGCCGGGGAAGTCCGCAATCTGGCCCAGCACAGCGCTCAGGCGGCGAAAGAGATCCGCTCGCTGATACTGGATTCACAGGAACGGGTGTCGGAAGGGCTGGAACTGGCTTCGCGGGCCGGCGCAACCATGGATGAGGTGACGGAAGAGATCATGCGCATTACCCGGCTGATGAAGGATATCTCCAACGCCACGCAAGAGCAGCATCGGGGTATTGAACAGGTGAATATCGCATTCACGCAAATCGATAAAGTGGCGCAGCAAAATGCCCAGTTGGTTAAGGCCTCCTCGGCCACCACGCAGTCGCTGGAAGAGCAATCCCAGCAGCTTATGCGTTCAATGGCGCTGTTTCAGGTATAAACGGCTTCGGGTATAACGGCGCGGGAGCATTCGGGACCGCCCCCCGAATGCTCCCGGACAAATTCGATTATCCGGCCTGCATCATGGTTTTTACTTTCGTTTTTAGGGCAAAATACCCCAGGTGAATTATCCTTTATATCAAGCCACGCCGATGATAATCGCCGATTAATCCCCCCGATGAGAGTACGATGAACAGCTTTGATCTCGCTTTTCTGAAATATGCGCAGGAATATAGCCCGCTGGCCATTGATGAGGTGATAACCAAATTTGGCAAGACATTGTCCACGCTGAAACGGACGATGAAAGAGATCAATGAGCAACTTCATCCCGCCTATCATCTGCACATTGATAATCAGTTCATTACCACGGCGATGTCCTATCGGGAATATATTGATTTTCTCGACCACATTAAATTCAACCGTTATATCACCACGGCGGAAGAGCGTATTCGGGATTTGAGCGTGGCGCTCTGTCTGCAAGATGTGGTGAATAAAAGCGAGTATTACCGGAAATTTCACGTCAGCCCCACCACGCTGAAAAACGACAATCAGGCGCTGCTCGGCTTTTTACAGGCCAACAAACTCACCATCACCGGTATTCCCAAACTCGGCTCGCGGCTGGACGGCGATGAAATCCTGCTGCGTATCGCCATCTGCCTGATTATTTTGAAAACGGTGGAAATAGGAGAAAACCAACTCCTGGTTCCCCACACTGCCAATGAACCGATAAATAAATCCATTGCCTTGCAGTTTTTAACCCAGTGCGCCCCTGAAATAGAGACCGCCGCCGCCCTTTACCAACAGCGGCTGAAGCCGGTGGTGCAACTGGGTTATAACAGCAAGAAATACTTTCTGGTCTACATGAGCATTGCGTTGCACCGCATCCGGCGCGGCCATGTGATCCCATCCGGTCGCCAGCTTGATTTTATTCAGTCGCTGGATTTTTCCCTGCTGGAACAGCAGCATGAAAATCAGTTTCTGAACCTGCTGATTTCATCGTTAACCTTTACCCGGCGTCCTTTCAATGTGTACGATCCCACGCTGATCCAACATGTTCGGCAATTGTGTTCGACCCTATCCCATTTACTACGGGCGCGAATTCAGAATACCCATGACTTCTTTTCCGAACTGTATCAGTTTATTTATTCCGCCATCGTACAGAATAAATTCAACCTCTATTTCGATGATAAAAAGCTGCACGACGTACAAACCCGTTATGCCACGTTATATACCGGCGTTTGTCAGGCGACCGCACCGATCGAACAGCACTACCAGACGACGTTTTCCCCCATTCATCTGGCCACGCTGGTATTGATCCTGAAAAAATACGAGTTGCAAAACCGCCTCTACAGCGAACCGAAAAAACGCATTATCATCGTAACCAATTCATCTGAAAGCAAAGTGGGTTATTTCAAAGAGGTGCTTAAATCCCATTTCCATATTGATATTGTCGACTGCGTCAATATTAACGAACTACAGCGGCTCAACCAGTTACCCTGCGATTTACTCATTACCTTTACCAATAAAATATCCAACTATCTGAAATATTACCGGCTGGATTATATCAAAGTGAATTTTTATCTTACCCGGGACGACATCGCCTTATTGAGCCAGCAAGGGCTTTCCCGGGCGAGAAAGAAAATTCCCCTTGAGGCGTTTTTGCAGGAAACCGAGGAAAGGGATCAACAACAGCGCCGTCTGTGGCTGGAACAGCGCTACCCCGATTTTTTTATCTGATAACATTTTTATTCATAACTAAAAGGGAAGTTTCCTGATGAGAAACGTTCCTGATTACTGACTTTTTGTTATCGGATCTCAAAATCTTCCAAGACCTTGCCATTATCAAGTGCTTCTTTGATAGCCTTGGGAGTACGTCCCTGACCAGTCCAGGTTTTCTCATCGCCATTTTCATCAATATATTTATATCTGGCAGGACGAGGTTCACGTTTAACCTTTGCGGATTTTGCCGATTTTTGTGATATGACTTCAAGAAGTTCGACAGGATCAATACCTTCTTCCAGCAACTTGGCGCGGAAGACTTCAAGCTTGGCCTGACGTTCAGCCTGTTCTTTTTGAATTGAGGCTTCTTCCTCACGGCGATCTTCCACAATAGCGGTCAGCTTCTCCAGCATTTCTTCCAGTGTTGCCAGATCAAGCTCACGAGCCTGAGCACGCAGTGTACGAATGTTATTTAATATTTTTAGCGCTTCGGTCATTTTTTCTATCCTGATAGTTGTAAAAACATTATTGGTATATGAAATTTTTCTTATTAATGTCGAATAAGTTGCGGCTGTTTTTCTTTCGATAAGATTTAGAACACACCCGTATGCAAAATACAATAAGTATCCTTTACGGCAACCAACAATCCTTTCCCCCTGGTCACACCGCTTAATTTCATAACTCTGCTACAGTAAATGTAGTTATCTGTCCAGAAATGGCGGTGCCGTGTCACATGAACACACTCTGGGACTCTGTTAAAAATGAATATTATAAAAAATAGCATTCTATCATGAACGCGAATAGTAGGCTTTTATGGCCTGCAAAAACTAACCCGTGCTTATCATCCAGCGCTGAGGTGGATATCAGGAAAATCGTGATCCTGGCTTACACGGATTGTTTTCTAGGGGACGTCATTAACTTATTGGAAATTCTGACAACACTTAACAAAAATCAACCAAATTCACCCGGGGAAAAAATACATTATGTGACTCGAATTTACTCCTTATACGGCGGTTCGATCACCTCCCCTTCAACGACCTTAATGAATGTAGAAACTCAAGCCGTGCAAGTTTCCCGGCAAGCAGACATTGATATACTCATTATCGCTCATGGTCCTCAACAGGCGATCTCAACGCCGCCAGATTCGATTATCCACTGGTTGCGTAAGATCTGCTTTCAATCACGATGCGTCATCGCTCTTGGCACCGGCATCTTCTGGCTGGCGGCCTCCGGCGTATTGAATCAACGAACGGTCACGACCCACTCATCACTGATAGCCAGGTTGATAGCATGCTATCCGACACTGCGCGTAAAACAGAATGCCGACCTCCAACAAGATGGTAAATTCTATACCGCCAGTGAGCACGTCAATATAAAAGAAATGGCCCAACTGTTATTGCGTTCAGATCGAGGGGAAATCACCACTGATGGCCTTACTACCGGCGCCTTAAAACCGCCTCATCTGGATAATGCCTCGTGTCTGTTAGATTCTGTTTTCACGCACACGCAATCTATCGCTCATCGCATTATACTTTGGTGGCTTACTCATATTGATGAAGATTTAAATACGGCCCAATCCGCCTGTTATTTAGCCATGAGCGAACGCAATTTTCGACGTCACTTCAAACTACAAATGGGATATTCTCCCTCTTTATTTTTATTATTATTGCGTCTTGAACTCTCACGACAGGCATTGATTAATAGCAACTTACCTATCGATAAAATCGCCCGCCGCTGCGGATTGCGGGATGGACAACAATTAGCCAGAATATTCAGAAAATTTATCGGCACCTCCCCTCATCAATATCGGGAGATAAAATATAAAGAACACTTTATCGGGCTCAATCCGGTCTATAGCGATTTATTTAATGCCGTCAATCTACCTGGATGGCTATATGCTTTTTTAGCCAAAATAAATCCCGAAAAACAGAAAAAACTATCGATATTACTCTATTTACAATATCAACCTGCAATTGAGCATTCCTGATGCAAGCAATAAATCGGAAAAAAGACGATACGCCATTTTCCCAACGTTTATCTTTTATTACCTTAATTACGCATCATGGGTATTGGCCGTTTTTGCAGTACATAAGGCCGGGTATGGAGCGGTATAGTCCCAATGTCCTCTTAAATAACGGTTAGACTAAACGTGAGAAATGGCCTCCTTGTTTTTACGCCAAATCCATTCAGTTTTCTTTTGCGTTTTCAAGGCATCCTCATGTCCAACAATCTATTGATTAAAATGACAGTATTATCTTCACTGTGTCTCAGCGGTGCGCTTTCTACTCAAGCGCTTGCCGCTACGGCAACAGACACGATGGCGGTCAGTGCAACCGTGGTCGCCGCCTGTACGATCTCAACCACGCCTCTCGCCTTCCCTGATTATTCAGGCGTCGCCGTTGATTCCACCGCAACCTTGTCGATTCTTTGCTCTAATGCGGCACCTTATACGGTGGGTCTTGGCGCAGGGACGGCCGTCGGGGCCACCACAGCCTTGCGTGCCTTAACTGGCTCGGTTGCCGGGTCAACACTGAACTACGGGTTGTATCAGGAAGCTGCGCATACCACCAACTGGGGCAATACCATTGATACGGATACGGTGGCCGGAACAGGTTCCGGGGCGACACAAACGTTGACGGTTTACGGCGAGATTGCTGCGAATCAGCTCACCTCCGCCGTTGGCACCTACTCGGATACTATCGCAGTTACCATTAACTACTAATACAAAGGTTAGCGATTATGCCCCGTAATAGATTAATATTCAGGGCGCTAATGATTGCAGGTCTGTGGTGCATTGCACTACAGACCTTTGCGCAAGCGCTATCCATTGTACCGATCAGTCAAACACTGTCAGCGAATAAACGGGCCGCCAGCTTCACGCTAACCAATCATTCCGATAAAAACACCCAGGTCCAGATCCGCAGTTATGCCTGGACACAAACGGTTAACAGTGATACTTACCAAGATACGACCAGACTGTCGATCAGCCCTCCTTTCGCGACCATTGCTCCAGGTCAATCCCAAACCATCCGCTTGTTATTGCGTGAATCCGCGGGCCAAACAGAAGAAGCTTATCGGGTGATCTTTGACCAAATCCCGGATAACAATAGAAATAAAGTCGAGCTGGCGTTACGTTTTACCATCCCGGTGTTTTCCCAACCACAGGCATTATCCACTGCGGATATTCGCTGGCGGGTTGAGAAACGTCAGGATCAGGCCGTATTGATCGCCGTCAATCATGGTCAACAGCACGCCATGTTGACAAACATTTCGCTGAATACCGACGGCAATATCGCGCTTAAACTTAAGGGACCGGGTCTGCCTTATATTCTTGCCGGCAGCGAGCGCCACTGGCTGATCGACGATCGTCTGCATCGGTTAACCCCCGGCAGGCGCTTACACCTGAAAAACGCCAGCCCGACAAGTCATGCCGATCAGTGGCTGAATGTGGGTATCACAGATTGAATGTTGTTCGCCCGTTGGGATTATTGTTGAGCATCATCGGCCTGTTCTGCCCAGGATTAAATGGCATCGCCTGGGCTGAATCCTCGGCCAGACAAAACCTGTTGCTCAGCGTGGTAGTAAACGGACAACAGCGTGAAGGCATTGATGATTTTGTCGAGGATAACGGAGAGCTGTTTGTTACCGTTACGCAACTCACCCGGTTAGGGCTGAGTTTACCGCCCTCTCAGAACGCCACGAACGATGAATTAATCAACCTAAGCACTATTCAGGGCTGGCGTTATCAATTAGACAATGAAACACAAACGCTCCATCTGCAAATCCCCAATCAGAATCTGGTGGCGCAACAGTTGAACGCTCCCCAAAAGCCAGACAGTGGTTCAGTTCCACACAGTGATAATGGCGCGGTATTGAATTATGACACTCAAATGACCCACTATGCCGGGCAATTGAGTGATAGCACGACGGGTGATTTACGGTTGTTTGGCAATCATGGCGTATTTTCAACCAGCGGAATACGGACGAATAATCCTTATCTTCGCCGAACCGTGCGGCTGAATAGCACATATAGCGTTTCTGATGTGGAAAAGCTGCGCACCTACAATGTCGGCGATTTTATCAATAGTGGTTTACCCTGGACCCGCCCTATCCGCATGGCGGGTATGCAGATGACCACCAATTTTAGCCTGCGTCCGGATCTGGTGACGTTTCCCCGCCCGGGAATTACCGGTGAGGTCGCGGTGCCTTCATCCGTTGATATCTATGTCAACGGTATACATCAATTGTCCAGCCGGGTAGAACCGGGTCCCTTTGAAGTTACCCAGTTACCAGTGACAAGTGGCGGTGGGGAAATCGCTATGGTGGTTAAAAGCGCCAACGGTCGGCAAATCCAACAGACGCTGCCTTTTTATACCGGTGCCTCATTACTCGAAAAAGGGTTGGACTCATTGGCCGTGGAAACCGGATTGGTACGCCGCCGTTATGCCACTCGTTCCAGTGACTATACGCAGAGCGCGGCTGCACTGAGCTATCGTCGAGGCATAACCAGCGGGCTGACGCTGTCCAGCCATCTTGAAGGTACTGAAAAACTGGCTATGGGCGGGATCGGCGCCGATCTGTTAATCAGCCGCTACGGCATCCTCTCATCTTCATTAGCGACCAGCCATTTCGGTAACCGGCAGGGGAGCCAATACGGGCTGGGCTTTTCCCATATTCTACCTGCCATGAGCTATGGCATCAGTATCCTACAGGCTGATAAACATTTTTATGATATTGCCGCCGCCAACGACGACACGATGCCTGGCACCACGCTACGCGCCAGCATTGGATTTCCCGTGTCACCCGGCAAGGGTTCATTTAGCCTGATTTATGCCAAGAGAATGGTCACTTTTTATAACGACTATGATTTAACATCGGAACGCATTGCCACTTCAACGCTGTCAGCGACCTACTCTGCTTCATTACCGTTTGATTCTTATGGTTATATAACGGTGTTGCATGATTTCGACAATCAACAAGGTAGCGGTATTTTTATTGGCTTCTCCATCCCCTTTGGCCGCAGAGCCACCATCAGCGCCAATAGCAGTATAAGCAACGGTAATCACTATCAAACCGTACAGGCACGGCAATCCGCGGTACAACGTGGCGATGTCGGCTGGAAAATCGCCAATCAGAGTGGAAGCCGAGCGCGACAAAATATGGCGTTAGATTACAAATCGCCATGGGGTTTGATGGGTACCGAGATCGAACGAAGCAAGGAAGGAAATGCGGTGCGCGCCAGCGCTCAAGGGGCAATTTCGACCCTTGGCGGCCATTTTTTCGCCTCGAATACTATTCATGACAGCTTCGGCGTAGTCGATACCGATGGATTATCCGGCATCACCGTATTACAGGAAAATCGGCCTCTGGGTAAGACCGATCGTAATGGCGTGATGTTTATTGAAGCGCTCAACGCCTATGAAAATAATCATTTGTCGATTGATCCCAACGATGTGCCGATGGATGTCTCGCTGCGTTACACCGAGCTCCACCTCACCCCCCGCGATCGTGCCGGCGTACTGGCCAAATTTCCCGTTCACCGCAGTAACAGCGCCACTATCAGGTTGGTTGATTCCAACCATCAGCCTATGCCGCTGGGCAGTACCGCCATCCTGAATGAAAATGGTATGCAACAGGTGATTGGCTATGACGGCATTATTTTCTTTGAAAACCTTGCCACGCATAACACGCTTAGCGTACAGCGAAATGAGCACCCCGCCTGTCACGTCGCCTTTGATTATCACCCTCAACCCAACACGATCCCCGAGATCGGGCCATTGACCTGCCTTACCGGAGAAAAACCATGAGATTAACCACATTATTGTGTCTTCTCACCTTGCTTCCTGTGGAAGTGCTGGCCTATAGCTGTGCGATCAGCACGACAGCATTAAATTTCGGCGCCATAGAAGGGATTACCGGCACATCACTGCAAAGTACGGCTACTTTCACGGTGAAATGTCAGGCAGACACTGACACAGACAGCGCCATTAGCTATCAGATAATGATTGATGGCGCCGAAACGGGCGGCCAGCGTCAAATGACCAATGGAAATCACACTACACATTATCAGCTCTATACATCAGGCAATAACCAGCAAATCTGGGACAGCAGCACCGGAACGCTGACAGATGGCTACACGCTGGTCGCCGATACAAGTGAAACTCGCACTTATACGGTTTACGCCAGTATGGCTCCCTCTTTTCAGGATGTTCCAGGAACGTATCTCGATACCCGTACCATCAATCTGGTGTATTAAGTACAGTGCGCGAATAAGTCCTCTTATTGAGGCAATCAGCACGGTCTGGCTAAAGTGGAGCAAAGCTATTTAGCGTTGCCCCCCCTGATGCCGTTTACGGAAAAAAATCACGCTGATTTACGCTATCCGCTTGAATACCTGTTCGGCCATCTCTTCCGCCAGTACCGCGCATAATCCGGTATAGGCCGCCGGATCCAACAGTTCGGCAATCTCTTGCGTGGTGAAATTCGCCGCGATAACCGGATTGCTCGCCAGCGCCTCATGGTAGGCAATATTTTCATGGGTACTGCGCATCGCCACCTGATAAACCAACTCGTGGGCCGGATCCTTACCCAGTTTATCCACCAGCTTCATCATGATTTTTTCACTGTTGATCAGCCCATGCGTCAACCCCACATTCTGCCGCATCCGCTCCTTGTTGATCACCAACGTCCGGGTCAGCTCTTCGGCCCGCAGGATAATTTCCGCCATCAGCTCAATACTTTCCTGAAGATTGGCATCAAAAATAAAGTAGGCGGAGCTATCCGCTTCGAACGGACGCGGGCAGACATACAGCGATGAGGTCAATACCGCATACAGCCTTTGCGCATTGGCGATGATCCCTTTCGCCAGCTTGGGATTAACCTTCTGCGGCATGGTGCTGCTGCCGACCGTCCCTTTGGCAAAGGCTTCGGAAACCTCGCCGAACTCTTCGCTGGAGGTCTGATAAACTTCTTCGGCGATTTTATGCAGCGTGGTGGCCAACAGACACAGATTCGAGATGTATTCAGCCCGATACACCCGGGCATTACGCGACGGGATCGCCATTGCATGCATTCCCAGCGCCTCCGCCACCAGATCCTGTACCCGACGACCGGGTTCGCCGGTGGCATGGAAAGCGCCGACCGCGCCGCCCATCATCACGGTAAATACCCGTTTCTCCGCTTCCTGCATACGCTCTACCGCGCCCAGCAGTTCATAAATCCACACCGAGACCTTATAGCCATAGGTAATCGGCAACGCATGTTTGCCATGGGTGCGCCCCGCCATCAAGGTGTCTTTATGCGTTTTCGCCAGCCGGGCAAGGTTGAGCAGCACGCTGTCCACAAACTGCAACAGTCGCTCATGGAACTGCTTAACGATATACAAATGCGCCGTTTGCTGGATATTCTGCGTCGTCACGCCATAGTGCACATACTTGCCGCTTTCGGCGTCGCAGGCATTGACCAGCACCTTTATCACCGGAACAAAGCCGTGGCCGATTTGTTGCAACAGACGCTCGATCTCCGCCAAATCAATACGTTCCAGCTTACAGTTGGCGGCAATATTCTCCGCCGCCTGTTGCGGGATCATCCCCGCTTTGGCCTGCGCCAGCGCCAGCGCGGCTTCAATATCAAGCCATGACTGTACCCGCGCCTCATGGGTAAACAGACTTTTCATGCCTTTATCGTCAATGGTTTTACTTTTTGAGTCATACAGTGCGCGCATGTTTATCCCCCTTAACCTTGGTTATTTCCAGCCAGAACATCGTCTACCGCGTTACGGACAAACTCGACATGCGGCCCGAAAACAACGTGAATATGGTTGCTGGACGGAATAAACGTCCCCAGCGATCCCGACTCTTTAAGCGACTCCATCCGTAGCAGTTTTTGATCGTAGAGATCGACGCGCAGACGGGAAACGCAATTTTCCACCCGTTTGATATTACTTTTGCCGCCCAATCCCTCAATCACCAACTGGGCTACCTTGTCATATTCCTTGTTATTTAATAGCGTGCTGTCCGCCATCTCATTTTCACGACCGGGCGTTTTGATATCGAACTTGCCAATTGCCCAGCGGAAGAAGAAATAAAACACCACAAAGTTGATACTGCCGAGCACGATCAGATTTACCCAGTGGGTATTTTCATACATCAGGCCGAAAATACCGAAGTCAAAAATAGTACCGCGAATATAGCCGATGGAGACGTCTAATATTTGCAGAGGTATGGTTAATAATCCGCACAATATCGAATAGACAATAAACAGTTTCGGCGCAATAAACAGGAAGGAGAATTCAAGCGGTTCGGTGATGTTGCCGAGGAAAGCGGTAAGCACCACGGTCAATATCATCCCTTTGGCAAATTTCTTATTCTTGAAATACGCCATGTGATACATCGCCAGACCAATGGCGGGCACGCGGAATAAGGTGGTCAGCATTTGCGACGAGGCAAGGTAACTCGACAACGTCGGCATAAATTCATTCCACGCCGGATGGTTGGGGCCTAACTCAAAAAGAATTTTATTCATCGCCGGCAAAATACCGACATAGGTTTGCCCGTCGATTAAATAGGTTCCGCCCGCCTCGGTAAAGCGTACGGTGGAACTGAGGACATGATGCAAACCAAACGGGATCAGCAGCCGGTTAAGCGTCATATAGATCCCCGAACCAATATGAGGCGCCATCATCACGGTTGAAATACTTTTCATTCCCGCCGTAAACACATCCCAGATGAACGGGATCAGCAGCCCGACGGGGATCGTAAAGGCGATGGATATAATCGCCACGGACTTTTTACCGCTGAAAAACGCAAAGGCCAGCGGCAACTGCAAGCGATAATAACGATCGGTGACTTTCGCCGCCAACAAGCCGGCGATAATGCCCCCCAACGCCTCTATTTTCAGAGTCTGGATCCCTAGCACCATCCCCTGCCCGACAAAAGCCATATTGCCTTCAACCAATTGCCCCATCAGTTTTAAATGGACATGCATGGATATCAGCAATGTCATATAAGCAATTACCGATGAGAAAACCGCAATCCCTTTTTCTTTTTTTGACATGCCATAAGCGACGCCCATGGCAAACAGCAGCGGGATATTTTGAAAAACCACGCTACTGATTGAACCAACGGACGACAGAATAGCCTTGAAATAAGCATTACCTAAAAAAGGCAGCTTATCGATCATATAGGCCTGTCCCAACGCGCTGCAAATACCCATTAACATCCCGACGGGCGCTAATACTGCAATGGGTAATAATAGTGAGCGTCCAAATGTTTGTATTTCGTTTTTAAAATTGGCGTTCATAATAAGATCCCTGGTGTGGATTTACAGGCTTATAAGACACTAACGACAAACAGGCCATCAAGGTCAAATACCGACTGATTTAAAGCTCATCTTTTGCCCGTGAAAATAATGACATCACTCACAATTTTTAGCGCATTGCGCGATAATGTGCATATTGTTAGTGCATCAATCGCCTAATTTACCCGGCAAAACAGCAGGAGTTCTTATGAAAATAATCAATGCCGCCCTTCGCCAGCAAAGCGGACTCTTCAGCATTACCCTTGATCGCGGCCTGATCGCGGCCATTGAGACGCAGCCCGCGTTATTGCCCGCCGCGGAACATCAGGATGCGATCGATGCCGGCGGCCAGTTGGTTATTCCCCCGCTGGTCGAGCCGCATATTCATCTGGATGCCGTTCTGACGGCCGGCGATCCGCAATGGAACATGAGCGGCACGCTGTTTGAAGGCATTGAACGCTGGAGCCAGCGTAAGGCGACCATCACCCATGACGACACCAAACGCCGGGCGCACACCGCCATCGGCATGCTGCGGGATCACGGTATTCAGCATGTACGAACGCACATTGACGTCACCGATCCCAGTCTGGCGGCGCTGCAAGCCATGCTGGAGGTGAAGCAGGAGGCGCGCAATCTGATTGATTTGCAAATTGTCGCCTTTCCGCAGGAAGGCATCGAATCATTTGCCGACGGACGCCGGTTGATGGAACGCGCCATTGAAATGGGCGCCGATGTCGTCGGCGGTATTCCTCATTTCGAAAATACCCGCGAGCAGGGCGTCAGTTCGATCAGGTTTCTGATGGATCTGGCCGAACGCACCGGGTGTCTGGTGGACGTGCACTGCGATGAAACCGACGATGCGCAGTCACGTTTTCTGGAAGTGCTGGCGGAAGAAGCCAGAGTCCGGCAGATGGGGCACCGGGTTACGGCCAGCCATACGGTGGCGATGGGTTCCTATGATAACGCCTATTGCTCCAAGCTGTTCCGTTTACTCAACCTGTCCGGCATCAACTTTGTTTCCTGCCCGACGGAAAGCATTCATCTTCAGGGACGCTTCGATACCTTTCCCAAACGACGCGGCGTTACGCGGGTGGCCGAGCTGGATCGGGCGGGCATGAATGTCTGTTTCGGACAGGATTCAATCAAAGATCCGTGGTATCCCCTCGGTAACGGCAACATTCTGCGCGTGCTGGATGCCGGGCTGCATATCTGCCATATGATGGGGTATGAAGATCTGCAACGCTGCCTGGATTTTGTCACCGATAACAGCGCCAAAGCGATGCATCTGGGAGAAGGTTACGGCATCGCAGTCGGTCGTCCGGCCAATCTGGTGCTGCTGGATGCGGAGAACGATTACGAAACCGTGCGCCGTCAGGCCAAAGCCAGACTGTCGATCCGGCACGGCAACGTCATCATGCGCCGTACCCCGGAACAGCTGAGCTACCCGGGCTAAATGCCGGACGCCCCGGATGCCGAACGTTATCACGCTCGGTGAACCGACAACGGTTCGACAGGATCACCCAACAGCCCTTCCCGGCGGCGCTGCTGATAGCTTTGTTCAAAAGTCTGCATGCCGGCCTGGCCCCCGGTGTGGATCAGGCTGGATAGTTGATGCGTTTTCCCTTCGCGGATCAGATTGCTGACCGCCGAGGTTGCCGTCAGCACCTCAAACAAGGCCACCCGGCCGCCCTGCGGCATCGGCAACAGCTTTTGCGCCACGACGGCGCGTAAGCAGGCGGCGAGCTGGCTGCGAACAAAGGCTTTTTCTTCGCCGGGAAACACATCCACCAGCCGATCGACGGCCTGTGCCGCGCCGCGGGTATGCAACGTGGAGAGCACCAGATGGCCGGTTTCGGCCGCCGTCAGCGCCAGGCGGATAGTTTCGGCGTCGCGCAGCTCCCCCAGTAAAATCACATCGGGATCCTCGCGCAGCGCGGCCCGCAGCCCCGATGCGAATGAAGAGCAGTGCCGGCCGATTTCACGCTGCTGGATCAGACACTGCCGGCTGGCATGGATAAATTCAATGGGATCTTCCAGCGTGATCACGTGCTGGCGACAACGCGCGTTCAACGCCGTAATCATCGCCGCCAGCGTGGTGGATTTACCACTGCCGGTCGCTCCGCTCAGTAAAATCAGCCCATCGGGTTTGACCAGCAGTTCAGACAAAATCGGCGGCGCATGAAGCGCGGTCAGTGAAGGATGGGTTGAGGGTACGATCCTAAGCGCCGCCGAAAGTCCCTGCCGCTGTCGGAACAGATTGACCCGCAGGCGCGGCCCGTCAGCCAGAGTCAGGGCGCAGTCCACCTGACCCGACGTTTGCAGTTGCTGCCGCTGGCCCGGTTCAAGCCATGTGGAGCACCATTGTTCCAGTTGCTCTGAACACAAACGTGGTAAGGTATTTTCAGCGCGCAGTTGGCCATCAACACGCAACACCGGCGGATGTCCGCTACACAGATGCAGATCCGAGGCATTATGCTTTACACTAAGTGTCACCCATTCATCCACATACATAGATTAATCTCCTGAATCACTATGACCACTATCCAGCAGAATCTACAGCACATCAGGCAGCAGATCTCAGCCGCCGCAGAACAGTGCGCACGGGCGCCGGAAGCAGTGAAGCTGCTTGCAGTCAGTAAAACCAAACCTGTGACGGCTATCGAAGAAGCGATCAATGCCGGGCAGCGGGCATTTGGCGAAAACTATGTGCAGGAAGGGGTGGACAAGATCCGTCACTTCCGGGAAAACCAGCCCGATACGTCGTTGGAATGGCACTTTATCGGCCCGTTACAGTCGAACAAAAGCCGACTGGTGGCGGAGAATTTTGACTGGTTTCACACCGTGGATCGTCTGCGCATCGCCCAGCGCCTGAGCGAACAGCGCCCGGCGGCGCTGCCGCCGCTGAATGTGCTGCTGCAAATCAACATCAGCAATGAGCCGAGCAAATCCGGCATCAGGGTTGATGAATTATCCGCGCTGGCGGCCGGCGTGGCGGCATTGCCGAATCTGCGCCTGCGTGGTTTGATGGCGATCCCGGCCCCCGAAACAGACTATCAGCGGCAGCTTGCCGTTTTTCGACGAATGGACGATCTGTTTCAACAACTGGCATTACACTACCCCGACATTGATACCTTATCGATGGGAATGACCGATGATATGTGCGCCGCGATCGCCGCAGGCAGTACGCTGGTGCGGATTGGCACGGCTATCTTTGGCGCGCGTGACTATGCCGCGACGACGGCCTAGCCGGCAACGGCGGTACAATCCATTGCAACGACAATCCGTTGCAACGACGTCAGTCGCACCATCATAATCAACCACAACGATAATCAGCGAGAATTTAGATGCAGCAACGTAAAATAGCGTTTATTGGCGCCGGGAATATGGCGCAGGCCATTGTCGCCGGGTTAATCGACGGCGGCTACCCCGCCGGCAATATCAGCGTATGCGCGCCCTCCGGCAAACATCGTGACGCGCTGGCGGCCAGATTTGGCGTGGTCGGTAGCGCGGATAACGTGCGTTGCGCCCAAGAAGCGGATGTTATTGTACTGGCGGTAAAACCGCAGATGATGGCGACCGTTTGTGAACCCTTGCGACAGCAGGTGAATTTCTCCGGTAAACTGGTGTTGTCGATAGCCGCCGGCATCAGCATCGCCCGTTTTCAGGCGCTGTTGGGCGAAAATCTGAATATCGTGCGGATTATGCCCAATACGCCGTCGCTGGTGGGAAAAGGCATGAGCGGGCTGTATGCGCCCGCCGCCGTCAGCGAAAGCGATCGGGCGTTCACCGCCGGACTGATGAACAGCGTGGGCAAGGTATGCTGGGTGGAGAACGAATCAGGCATTAACGGCGTTATCGCCGCCGCAGGCAGCGCGCCCGCCTATTTCTTCCTGTTTATGGAAGCCATGCAGCAGGAAGCGGTTCGTCAGGGATTCGATCAGGATACCGCACGTTTGCTGGTACAGCAGGCGGCTTCCGGCGCCGCCGCGCTGGTAGAGGCCAACCCCGCCACGCCGCTGTCGACGCTGCGGGAAAACGTGACCTCCAAAGGCGGGACGACCGCCGAAGCGTTACGGATATTTAATGAACGGCAGCTCGCGCAGACGGTGGCGGAGGCGATGCAGGCCGCCGTAGCGCGCGCTCAGGAAATGGAAAAGCTGTTTTAATTGAAAGCATTGTTAGTCGCCCTCATTATACAGATACAGGCTCAATAAATTTCAAAGATGCAGAAAGCCAATATACCTGCAATGCGAAAGATAAAGGGGATGTCCCCATTTAATTAAGGAACCGACGTACTTATGCTTACCCTGACTTTTCTGGTCAAAACGCTGATTGACCTCTACGTGATGGTCTTGCTTTTGCGCATCTGGATGCAATGGTCGCGCAGCGATTTTTATAACCCGCTGTCGCAGTTCGTGGTCAAAATCACTCAGCCGATTGTCGGGCCGCTGCGCCGTATCCTGCCGTCGCTGGGGCCGATTGACAGCGCCTCGCTGCTGCTGGCGTTTATTCTGACCACCATCAAGTATCCCCTGCTGTTGCTGATTCAGGTCGGCGCGCTGTCGCTCAGCCCGATGAATCTGCTGGTGGGGCTGCTTTCCCTGATCAAATCCGCCGGCTACCTGGTGTTCTGGGTGGTGATTATCCGCTCGTTGATGAGTTGGATCAGTCAGGGCCGCAGCCCAATCGAGTATCTGCTGCACCAGTTGACCGAGCCGCTGATGGCGCCGCTGCGCCGCATTATTCCGGTCATGGGCGGCATCGATTTTTCCGCCATGGCGGTGATCCTGATCCTGTATCTGTTCAATTATCTGGGCATGGATCTGTTTCCGGGGTTGTGGTTCCTGCTGTGAGCGCCGTTACCCGCCACAACGACGATCTGGTGATTCGGCTGTATATCCAGCCGAAAGCCAGTCGCGACCAGATTGTCGGGCTGCATGGCGACGAGCTGAAAGTCGCCATCACCGCTCCGCCGGTCGACGGGCAGGCCAACGTCCATCTGACCAAATTCCTCGCCAAGCAATTTCGGGTCGCCAAAAGTCTGGTCATTATCGAAAAAGGTGAACTCGGGCGGCATAAACAGATTAAAATCATCAATCCGCAAACCATCCCGGCAGAAGTCGCGGAACTCATCGAATAAACACGCAGGAAAACAAGATGCAAAAAGTGGTTTTGGCTACCGGCAATCCCGGTAAAGTGCGCGAACTCGCCGGTCTGCTGGCGGATTTTGGCCTCGACATCGTGGCACAAACCGAACTGGGGGTCGATTCCGCCGAAGAAACCGGTCTGACATTTATTGAAAACGCGATTCTGAAAGCGCGCCACGCCGCGCAGATCACCGGCCTGCCGGCGATCGCCGATGACTCCGGCCTGGCGGTGGATGCGCTGGGCGGCGCGCCGGGCATTTATTCCGCGCGTTACGCCGGCGTCGACGCCGGCGACCGGCAAAATCTGGATAAGCTGCTGCAAACCCTAAAAGACGTGCCTGACGAACAGCGCGGAGCCAGCTTCCATTGCGTACTGGTTTATCTGCGCCATGCGGAAGATCCCACGCCGCTGGTGTGTCACGGCCGCTGGCAAGGCGTACTGACCCACGAAGCCGCAGGCACCGGCGGTTTTGGCTATGACCCAATCTTCTTCGTGCCGGAGCTGGGCAAAACCGCCGCCGAACTGACGCGTGAAGAAAAAAACGCCCTCTCTCACCGCGGTCAGGCGTTGCGTTTGTTACTGGATGCCCTGCGTAATGCTTAAGCTGCCTCCGCTCAGCCTGTACATTCACATTCCCTGGTGCGTGCAAAAATGCCCCTATTGCGATTTCAATTCCCACGCGCTGAAAGGCGAGGTGCCGCATCAGGAATATGTTGAACATCTGCTGGCCGATCTGGATGCCGACCTGCCGCTGGCGGCCGGCCGGACGCTGCACACGATCTTTATCGGCGGCGGCACCCCTAGCCTGCTGAGCGCGCAAGCGATGCAAAGCCTGCTGGACGGCGTGCGGGCGCGGCTGGCGTTGGCGCCGGACGCCGAAATCACCATGGAAGCCAATCCGGGCACGGTGGAAACCGACCGCTTCAGCGGCTATCAGCGCGCCGGCATCAACCGCATCTCCATCGGCGTACAGAGTTTTGATCCACAGAAACTGACCCGGCTGGGCCGCATTCACGGCCCGAATGAAGCCAAACGCGCGGCCCGTCTGGCCGCCGGACTGGGGTTACGCAGTTTTAACCTCGACCTGATGCATGGCCTGCCGGATCAGTCGTTGGCGGAGGCGCTGGACGATTTGCGTCAGGCGATCGCCCTCAACCCGCCGCACCTGTCATGGTATCAACTGACCATCGAACCCAATACGCTGTTCAGTTCGCGGCCGCCGACGCTGCCGGACGACGACGCACTGTGGGATATTTATGAGCAAGGTCATCGGTTGCTGAGCGCGGCGGGTTATCAGCAATACGAAACCTCCGCCTATGCCAAACCGGGCTATCAGTGTCAGCACAATCTGAACTACTGGCGCTTCGGCGATTATCTGGGGATCGGCTGTGGGGCGCACGGCAAGCTGACCTTCAGCGACGGGCGTATTCTACGCACGGTGAAAACCCGCCATCCTCGCGGCTATATGCAGGGCAATTATCTGGACAAGCAGCATGAAGTGGCGAATGAAGACCGCGCTTTCGAGTTCTTTATGAACCGCTTTCGCCTGCTGGAAGCCGCGCCACGCGCTGACTTCACCGCATATACCGGTCTGGATGAAAGAGGAATACGCCCGCAGTTGGATCAGGCGCTGGCGCAAGGTTATCTGGCTGAGACCGCCACCCACTGGCAGATTACCGAACACGGCAAGCTGTTTCTGAATTCGCTGCTGGAGCTGTTTCTGACAGAAGAGTGACGCTGATGGGGTGAACAGCGCCGCCCGCTCAAAGCGTCACCTTGTTCACCGCCTTCACATCCCCCGTCATTTAGAGCGGCGACCTTTCCGGTTTACGAGCCGCTTTCCACTTCTACGTTATCCCCCTTGCCCGACAGCCAGAAATAGCATTTTCTTTACACTGGATTGAGATTTTATCTTCAGATATTCTTTGTAAGAATAAATCTTACATTCATTATTGAGGTAGTTATGGCCAGAACGATGACGATTGATCTTGGAGATGAACTTCGCCACTACGTAGAGACATTGGTCGAGTCCGGTGATTACCGTACGCAAAGTGAAGTCATTCGGGAGGCTCTGAGAATGCTGCGTGAAAAACAGGCTGAGTCCGATCTGCAAAAACTGCGAAATCTGATTGCGGACGGATTAAACAGCGGGGAACCACAGGAATGGAATCGTGATGAATTTCTGCAAAAAGTCAGAGATAAAGTGCACAAGGCAGCAAAGAAAAATTAAACTCACCCCACGAACTCAGCAAGATATGGAAAATATTTATCTCTATAGTCTGCTGAAATTTAATGAAGCGGCCGCTGATAAATATTTATCAAAACTTGAGAATGCATTTAGCGCCATTGCCTAATATCACGTCGGCACTGAACGCCACGAAATCGGCGGCGGTATCCATTCGTTACCGGTTTCAAGCCACGTTATTTTCTTTTTGAACGAATGCGATACAGCAATCATTATACGCATACTTCACCAATCGCAAGATGCCGTACGCCATATCCGTTGGATAGAGCCAAATATAAACGCGTGGTTTCCGATTGAATTTTCGCAGCGGATTATGACAAAGTGTCGCGATGTGTTATCCCACAGGTGACGATGATGAAAATTGTAAAATTAATAATGATATCGCTGTTGATGGCGACGGTACTAAGCGGTTGCAACACCGCGCGCGGCTTCGGTCAGGATGTGGAAAAACTGGGCAGCAAAATTTCCAATTCGGCCAGTTGACGCGAGTTGTAAACCCTTTACAAAACCCGCAGGCGCCAGGCTGCGGGTTTTGCGTTTCAGAGCGATGCCAATCCTCTCAGAATGCAGACAGCATATCGATGTGGGGGATGCCGTCTTCGTCGTAAACCTCACCGATGGCGACAAAGCCGAAGTTGGCATAAAAATGCTGCAAATGCGCCTGAGCAGACAGGAAAAGATGCTTTTGCGGCCAGTGGCGGGTACTGCTAATCAGCACATGCTCCATCAGTTGATGCCCCAGATGTTGCCCGCGGGCCGGCGGCGCCACAATCACCCGTCCGATGGTCACCACATCATTACCCGGATGCGGCGCCAGCAGCCGTGCATAAGCGGCCGGTTTGCCGTTGTCATACGCCGTGATATGGCGGTTGCCTTCCTCCAGATCGCGCCCATCGATATCCTGATACGGACAGGTTTGCTCCACCACAAAAACCTGATTACGCAGCGCCAGAATGTCATGCAATGAATACACATTCAGATCATCGACAGACCAGTCATGCCATATCAGATTCATATCCACCCCGTCTGTTCTACGCGGCATTCCGCCTGTCGGCCCGCCGCTTCGCGTAAATCAGCCACGCCCACAATAATGCAATCGCCAGCGCAAATAATACGCCGAAACCCATACCGATGGTGATAACCGACACCCCTAATTTAACCACCAGCGAGTAGAGGCCCAGCATCAACAGCATCGACGCATTCTCACCCAGATTCTGAACCGCAATGGCGTTGCCCGCGCCGACGCTGGCTTTACCCCGCTCCTGCAACAGGGCATTGAGCGGCACGATGAAAAAGCCCCCCAGCGCGCCAAGCAAAATCAGTAAACCATAGGCGCCGATCAAGCTTTGCTGGAGAGTAAAAATCACCACCACCACGCCAATCAACACGCCCGCCGGTAAGCAACGTTGTACCGTTTTCAGCGTAATCAGTTTAGCGGCGGCGCCCGCCCCGATCACAATACCCACCGCCACCATCGCATTCAGCAAGGTCGGCGTGGCGTTATCGGTAATACCGAGCGCCAGCGGCACCCACAGCACCAGCAGAAAACGCAGCGTCACCCCCGCCCCCCAGAACAGGCCGGTGCCCACCAGCGAAAAACGGGTTTCGCCATCGCGCCACAGCACGCGACAGGCGGAAAAGAAGCGTTTGGTCATTTGGGCCGGATGCCAGGACGATCCCGGGCGCGCCGCGCTCAGCCGGGGGATCAGCATATTCGCCCCCAGCGCAATACCATAAGCCACGGCGCAAATCGCCAGCGCGGCGTACAAATTCCAGTCCGCCAGCACGCCCCCGGCCACCGAGCCGGTGAGGATCGCCGCAATGGTTGAAGCTTCCATCAGGCCGTTGGCCTTCACCAACTGGTCGCCACGGGTTATTTCGCCCAGGATGCCATACTTGGCGGGTGAATAGGCCGCCGCACCGACGCCCACCAGCGTATACCCAAGAAACGGATTACCGCCGAAGCAAATAAGCAACGCGCCGGCCAGCTTCAGGGTATTGGAAAACATCATCACCCGACCTTTGGCAAAGCTGTCCGCCACCTGCCCGACAAACGGGGCCAAAATGATATAGGCGGCCACAAAACCCATTTGTAAAAATGGCTGGCTCCAGTCGGGATAAACCAGTTGTTTGATTAGCGCCAGCGTGGCGAACAACAGGGCATTGTCGCCAAAGGCGGAAAAAAACTGCGCGATAATTACCGCGCTCATGCTGCGCGACATCAGCGGAGCGGCCTGTTCCGGCATCTGACTCATTGTGCCTGCTCCGGTTGTTCCGCCATTTGACGCAGGGTGACAAAATCAGGTTTGCCGCTGCCGAGCAACGGTAACGCTTTCACATGCCGGATATCGCGCGGCACCGCCAGTTCGGGAACGCCGCCGCTGCGCGCCTGTGCCAATAGTTGCTCGCGAGATAACTGGTTATCGGTGGTAAACAGCACCAGCGCTTCGCCTTTACTGCTGTCGCTACGGGCGCTGGCGGCATGCTGGGCGTCCGGCGACGCTTTTAACGCCAGTTGTTCCACACTTTCCAGCGACACCATTTCACCGGCCAGTTTGGCAAAACGCTTCACCCGGCCGACGATGGTGCAGAAGCCCTTTTCATCCAGTTCGACAATGTCGCCGGTGTCATACCAGCCCGCCTCTGATTCGCCCTGGGCGTTTTCCGCGGCGGGCGTTTCCAATACGCCGGGATGCTCAACGCGCAGATAGCCTTTCATGATGTTTGGCCCGCGCAGTTGCAGACGCCCGCCCCGCTCAATACCGGGAACCGTGATAAGCCGCGACGCCATTTCCGGCAGCAAACGCCCGACGGTATGGATTTTAGCCGCCATCGGCACGTTGATCGCCACCACCGGCGCGCACTCAGTCACACCGTAGCCTTCCAGAATGCGGATACCGAATTTGTCCTGCCAGATCTGACGGGTGACCTCGGAGAGCTTTTCAGCCCCGGCGACCACATAGCGCAAACGGGCGAAATCATAAGGATGCGCAAAGCGCGCGTAATGCCCCAGAAAGGTGGAGGTGCCAAACAGCACGGTACAGTTCTGGTCGTATACCAGCTCCGGCACGATGCGATAATGCAGCGGGCTGGGATACAGAAAGACCCGAGCGCCGGTCATCAATGGCGTCAGCAGGCCGACCGTCAGTCCAAACGCATGGAACAGCGGCAGCGCCGACATAAAACGGTCGCGGGGCGTAAAGTCCGCCACGGTACGAATTTGCTCCACGTTCGCCAACAGACTGTCATGGGAATGCACCACGCCTTTCGGGTTACCTTCGGAACCGGAAGTAAACAGGATCATCGCCGCATCGTCGGGTTTCTGCGCCAGCATCGCCCGGGCGGGAAACAGCAGATGAAACAGAATCCACAGCTTATCAGACAGCGTTACGGTATCTTTTAAATCTTCCAGATAGACCCAGTTGGCCTCGGTCACCTGTTTTGGCAAGTCGGTCAGTTTGCCCTTTTCCAGAAACTGACGCGACGTCACGATGGTTTTAATGGTGGCGGCTTTCATGGCGCTTTGCAGCCCTTTCGCCCCCGCCGTGTAGTTCAGCATCGCCGGAACCCGGTTACGTAACGTGGCCCCCAGAATCGCCGCCGCCGTAATGGTGGCGTTGGGCAACAGCATCCCCACATGCTCGTCCGCCCGGGTAAAACGCTGCAAAATCCGCGATACGCCGAGGGACTTTTTCAATAACCCCTGATAGCTGTCTTCCTTGAATGAAATATCTGAAATACAACGAGAGCGGCGCCCGTAGCGGGTTTGCGCCGACAGAAAAGCCTGATACAGCGTTTGGCTTGGGCGCGTCGCCATTCTCGCCGCCATCATAATCTGATGCAGGCGTTCCCCCGCCAGTATACGGCGCTCACGGGCGCTGTTCGCCTCCGGCATCGGCAAGGTGGTGGGCGGCAAATAGCTGATGGTGATCGGCGGAAACCAGCGGCGTTTAAATACCCCCGCCAGACGCCCGAACGGCGTGAACTCCGGCCCGTCCAGCCGCACCGGAATAATGGTCGCCCCCGATTTCGCCGCCACGAACGCCGCGCCGCTGTAGATTTTCATCAGCGACCCCGTCACGGTGATGCGTCCTTCCGGGAACACCACCACCGGCTGGCCGCGTTCGATCAATTTAATCAGCCCCTTGATGGCTAGAGGCTTGGTCGGATCCAGCGGCACGAAATCGATATAGGGTTTCAGCCAGCGCATAAACCAGCGCCCGTAAATGTCCGAATAAACTGCGAATACCGGCTTTACCGGTAAAAACAGCGCCAGAAGCGCGCCATCAAGAAAGGAAACGTGATTGGGGGTTATCAGCAATTTTGATTGCTGGAAGTTGCTGCTGTCGCCCTCAATCCGGATGCGGTACAGACGCCGGAACACCCAACGTAACAGGGTATAGATCATGTCTTCTCCTAATAGACAGATAAACGGTGCAGCCGGTGAAAAACAGGCTGTTCGATCGCTGCGATCAAAATACTATAGCGATCCGCTCATCGCCAGAATAACCGAACCACGGCGGGCGAAAGTCGGTTTATGTTGCGGGTGAAGAAAGTAATAGAGAGCAGTGCGGGCGGCAGGCAAAAAAAACCTACGCATCCGCGTAGGTTGGTGTAATCAAATGGTTCAATGTACAGAGCACATCGATATATCACCAATCAATACCTCTGGGACTTGATACTTTAAACAGAGTGCATTCGCGAAACCAGCAGCGAATCGCAAGAGTTCTGCTCTAAGTGCAACCAACTGTAAAATTCTTATCGCGTCGTGTAATAACTGCGGCAATGTTAATCCGTCCAGGCAATCACCGGTTACTGGCGAGGCAAGGAAGATTCCGCCAGGCTTTTCGCTATCGACGCCGCGGTGGCGGCGTCGCATTCGATGGCTCCGAGCAAGGCATCAAGCAGACCGGGAAAACGCGCGTCCAGATCCTCACGGCGCAACGACAATAAGTTCTCGCGCCCGTATGGGCGCTGCCAGATTACACCGCTGTTGCGCAGCACCCGCCAGTGGTGAGTCAGGGTGGACTTCGATATGCCTTGCAGCACCGAACCGCAGGTGTATTCACCGCCGTCGGCCAGCACCCGCACCACGGTCAGGCGCAGCGGGTTGCCTAGCGCGGTGAGCACATCTTCCAGGCGAATCTTGTCTCGTTCAGGGTGATTGGCAATCATTCCGGCACGGTATCCAATAGTACGAGGACTGTCAAACAGTCCGGCGTTAATGACAACACGATTAAACCAATTCCAGCACCAGCAGCTCTTCCAACGTCTGACGACGGCGGATCAGCCGCGGCTGTCCCTGCTCGAACAGCACTTCCGGCAGCAACGGACGGCTATTGTAATTGGAGGACATGGAGGCGCCATAAGCGCCGGTATCATGGAACACCAGATAATCGCCCACCTGCGCGTCCGGCAGCGCGATGGTTTCCACGCCGCCGCCGGCATGCTGGGTAAAGACGTCGCCGGATTCGCACAGCGGCCCGGCTATCACGCTGTCGCGCAGCGGCGCCTGGCTGATATCGCGGTTGTCGCCCGGCAGCAGCGAAATATGGTGATAGCTGCCGTACATCGCCGGACGCATCAGATCGTTGAAACCGGCATCCACCAGCACAAAGTGGCGGCTGCCCATCTCTTTCACCGCCCGTACTTCCGCCACCAGCACGCCGGCTTCGGCGACCAGAAAACGGCCCGGCTCAATTTCCAGCGTCACCGGATGGCCCAGATGAGCGGCAATTTTCTCACGGGCGGCGTTCCACAGGCCGTAATAGTGCTCGGTATCAATCGACTCTTCACCGTCGCGGTAAGGAATGGATAAACCGCCGCCGGCCGAGATCGCCTCAATATCGTGGCCCAGCGTAATCACCTGCCGCACCATCGCCTCGCACACCTGCTCTAAATGGCCGTAGTCCACGCCGGAACCAATGTGCATATGAATCCCCACCAGTTTCAGCTGATAGCGTTGGATCTGCGCCAGCGCCCGCGGCAGATCGCCGAACCAGATCCCGTGTTTGCTGTTTTCCCCGCCGGTATTGGTTTTCTGACTGTGACCATGACCAAAACCGGGGTTAACCCGCAGCCACACCGGATGACCCGGCGACTGGCGGCCCAACTGTTCCAGCATATCCACCGATCCGGCGTTAACCGGGATCTTCAATTCGGTCACGCGTTGTAATGTCGGACGATCCAGCAGATCGGCGGTAAAGACGATCTCGTGCGCGTCGGTGCCCGGCGCAAACCCCGCCACCAGCGCGCGTTCAATTTCGCCCAGCGACACGGAATCCACTTTGACGCCCTGCTGATGCATCAGGCGCAGAATATGCGTATTGGAACAGGCTTTCTGCGCAAAGCGGATGGCATCGAATCGGCGCAGTTTAGCGATTCGGTCGATGATGGTCTGCGCATCATAAGCCCAGACCGGGCAACCGAATCGAGCGGGCAGTTCGCGCAGGCTCTGCGCATTCAGCGCATAAGCGGCGTCATTCAAATCGTGCGGCATAACATTTCCCGGAAGCAAAATGACCATGTTGGTAATGTTTACATTATGCCAATGGTTAATTTGGTAATAAAATATCCATATATGGTTAATCTATTCATTTTTGATATATCTTAATTAACCCAACAGGAACCGCTATGGCCGCCGTATCACTACGACATATTGAGATTTTTCACGCGGTAATGACCGCCGGTAATCTGACCGAAGCGGCAGCGCTGCTGAATACCTCTCAGCCGACGGTCAGCCGCGAGCTGGCGCGGTTTGAAAAACTGATTCAAATGACGTTGTTCGAACGCCTGCGCGGGCGGCTGTACCCGACGGCGCAAGGTTTACAGCTATTTGAAGAAGTGCAGCGATCCTATTATGGCTTAGACCGAATCATCAACGCCGCCGGCGATATTCGCCATTTTCAGCAGGCGCAGCTTTCAATCGCCTGTCTGCCGGTATTCTCTCAGTCGCTGCTGCCCGACGTCTGTAAACTGCTGTTGGCTCGCTATCCGTCGCTTAACCTGAATATCATTCCCCAGGAATCGCCGCTGCTGGAAGAGTGGCTGTCAGCCCAGCGGCACGATTTGGGGCTAACGGAAAACACCATCACGCCCGCCGGAACGGAGCGCCAGACGTTGATGCAGTTGAATGAAGTCTGCGTACTGCCCGCGCGGCATCCTTTGGCGGACAAGATGGCGCTGACGCCGTCTGACTTTGCTGGCGAACCCTTTATCAGCCTGTCCAGCGCCGACGGCTATCGCCAACTGTTGGACAAGCTGTTTCAGGAACAAGGCGTTCCCCGCCAGATGGTGGTGGAAACCCACAGCGCGGCGTCTGTTTGCGCCATGGTGCGCGCGGGTGTCGGTCTGTCCATCGTCAACCCGCTGACCGCACTGGACTATGCCAACTCCGGCGTTGTCGTGCGCCCTTTCAGTATCGATGTGCCGTTTATCGTCAGCCTGATCCGCCCGCTGCACCGTCCGGCCTCCGCGCTGGTGGATACCTTTATCGAACAGCTTAAACAGTATGCCGAACGCATACCCTTGCGTTTACAACACGTGCTACGGCCGTGACAGGACTCACCCAGCGCGCCTCATCCCGAAAAAAGCATTGTGTGGTATAGTGAGCCTTATCTTTCGTTCTTGACATTTTTCCCCTTTGGGGAAGCTGACGAACCACTGACCAAGTAAGATCCATGCCACACTATAGCCAAACCGCCAGCCATCATACCAAGCTTCAAAACCCGGTTTTCCCTCTGGGACGCTTCTCCGTCGCCCCGATGCTCGACTGGACCGATCGCCACTGCCGCTATTTTCTGCGCCGGTTGACCCGCAACGCCCTGCTGTATACCGAAATGGTCACCACCGGCGCCCTTATCCACGGCAAAGGGGATTATCTGGCCTATAGCGAGGAAGAGCACCCGCTGGCATTGCAGTTGGGCGGCAGCGATGCGCAGGCGTTGGCGCACTGTGCGCAGTTGGCGGAACAGCGCGGTTACGATGAGGTTAATCTTAACGTCGGCTGCCCGTCCGATCGGGTGCAGAACGGGCGTTTCGGCGCCTGTCTGATGGGGGAAGCCGAACTGGTCGCCGACTGCATCAAGGCGATGAAAGATCGCGTTTCCATCCCGGTGACGGTAAAAACCCGCATCGGTATCGACGATCGGGACAGCTATGCCTTCCTGTGCGAGTTTATTCACACGGTTGCCGAACGCGGCGCTTGCGACACCTTTATCGTGCATGCGCGCAAAGCCTGGCTGTCCGGCCTCAGTCCAAAAGAAAATCGTGAGATCCCGCCGTTGGATTATCCGCGGGTTTATCAGTTGAAGCGGGATTTCCCAGCCCTGACCATCGCCATTAACGGCGGCGTCAAAACGCTGGCGGAAGCCAAAACCCACTTACAATACCTGGATGGTGTGATGATGGGGCGCGAAGCGTACCAAAACCCCGGCATTCTGGCGCAGATCGATAGGGAACTATTCGGATCGGCGGTTGCCGACCCGGATATCGTCGCGGTGGTGCAATCGATGTACCCGTATATCGAGCGGGAGCTGTCGAACGGCGCGGCGCTCGGTCATATCACTCGTCATATGCTGGGTCTGTTTCAGGGCGTGAGCGGCGCACGCCAGTGGCGACGTTATCTGAGTGAAAATGCGCACAAACCGGGCGCCGATGCGTCCGTGGTTGAACGCGCGCTGGCGTTGGTTAATCACTCCCACGTCTGAATAACGCCAACAGTTGGTCTTTTTGACTAACCTTCGATAATCCCTTCCTTATTCGTCGCTGATAAATCAATACCTTATCAGCGGCGCATTTTGGCACGATTCTTGTTAATACCCTATAGCCGCCCTTTCGTTGCGATATAGACGACAGGCGATGTATCACGATTAACAAGCAAAAAATGCTTAACCGCCACAGGAGCGCTCTATGTTGGAAATTTTCTTCGTTATTGGCTTTTTTATCATGCTGATGGTCACCGGCGTATCATTGCTGGGGGTGATTGCCGCCCTGTTTATCGCCGCTATTTTCATGCTGGTCGGCGGGCTGTTCGTGATGGCGATTAAAGTGCTGCCGTGGCTGTTGCTGGCGGTGGCGGCGGTCTGGTTATGGCGTCATTTTCAACAAAAACCAGTGCGTTACTATCGCTAACCGTGGCGACGTCAGCGCCGATGGAATATGAAAGATAAAGAGCGCAATGCAAAATTGTGCGCCAGCAGATATTTTTTCATGACGGTGGCTGCTAGGATGTCGCCACTATTGATTATCTGCTTTGAACGACATGACATCTTGTTCTGTCGTCAAACAGGCGGTTAAGCGCAGTAAGACAAAAGCTTTCATCAGCGTCAGGAACACAATAGCCACACAGTGGCACCTCCATGACGACACCACTGTACCCTACATACGGTTTGATGAAATGGGCGTTACGGCAAAGGCCTCCGACAGGGGGCCTTTTGCTTGAGGATGATTAACCCGGGATCAGCAGGCTGGAGCCTTGTGTGCCGCGGCTTTCCAGCGCCTGGTGCGCGGCGCTGGCATCCGCCAGGGCGAAAGTCTGGCTGACGGGCACCGCCACTTTGATGGCGCCGCTGGCTAACAGGGAGAACAATTCATCGCTGGCCTGCTTCAGTTCAACGCGATTGGTAATATAGCCAAACAGCGACGGACGGGTGACATACAGCGATCCTTTCTGGTTCAGGATCCCCAGATTCACCCCGGTGACCGGCCCGGAGGCGTTGCCGAAGCTGACCATTAGCCCACGGCGCCGCAGGCTGTCCAGCGAGGCTACCCAGGTATCTTTCCCCACCGAATCGTACACCACCGACACCTTCTCGCCACCGGTCAATTCCGCGACCCGTTCAGCGATGTTTTCCTTACGGTAATCGATCGTCGCCCAGGCGCCGGCCTGCTTTGCCCGCTGCGCTTTTTCGGCCGAACCTACGGTGCCAATCAATTTGGCGCCCAACGCGTTCGCCCACTGACAGGCGATCAACCCCACCCCGCCGGCGGCGGCATGGAACAAAAAGGTTTCGTTTGGCTTGATTTCATAAGTCTGACGAAACAGATAATACACCGTCAGCCCTTTCAGGAACGAAGCCGCCGCTTGCTCAAAGCTTATCGCGTCCGGCAGCAGGGCAACATTGTCTTCCGCCACATTATGCACCTCGCTGTAGGCGCCCAGCGCAGAATGCGCATACACCACTCGGTCGCCGACCTTCACCGTGCTGACTCCCGCTCCGACTTTGACGACAACGCCCGCCGCTTCAGTGCCCAACCCTGACGGCATTGATGGCGGCGCATACAGCCCGCTGCGGATATAGGTATCAATAAAGTTAATGCCGATTGCGCGATTTTCCACCTGCACCTCGCCCGCTGCGGGATCGCGCGGGGTAAAATCGACATATTTAAGAACCTCCGGGCCGCCGTGGGCGCTGAACTGGATGCGTTTTGCCATGTTATCTCCTTATGGTGAGCGGTCGTTTGTATTACCATTGTGTGGATTAGCAGTGTGTTATTCCCCGCTTTCAGATATACAATGCTCCACTAACCAAGGGTAAATCAACCGGTAAAGAACTCGTTTCATGGCAGAAAAAAGACCAACCAAAAAATCGAATGAACCCCGTGACCGTCAAATGGAAGGCTTAAAGCTTCCACCACACTCGCTGGAAGCGGAGCAATCGGTATTGGGTGGCCTGATGCTCGATAATGAACGTTGGGATAACGTTGCCGAGCGCGTGGTCGCCAATGACTTCTATAATCGCGCCCACCGGATGATCTTCACCGAGATGCAGCGCCTGCTGGAAATGAGCAAGCCGATCGACCTGATCACCCTGTCCGAATCGCTTGAACAGAAAGGCGATCTGGAATCGGCGGGAGGTTTCGCCTATCTGGCGGAGCTGGCTAAAAATACGCCGAGCGCAGCCAACATCGGCGCTTATGCCGATATCGTGCGGGAACGCGCCGTGGTGCGCGAAATGATTTCCGTCGCCAACGAGATTGCCGATGCCGGGTACGATCCGCAGGGGCGCAGCAGTGAAGATCTGCTCGATCTGGCGGAGTCCCGCGTTTTCCAGATTGCCGAAAATCGCGCCAGCAAAGATGAAGGCCCGAAAAGCATCGATCGCATTCTGGAAGATACCGTTTCCCGTATCGAACAACTGTATCAGAAACCGCACGACGGGGTGACCGGCGTGGATACCGGCTATCAGGATCTCAATAAGAAGACCGCCGGCCTGCAAAAATCCGACCTGATTATCGTGGCGGCGCGCCCTTCCATGGGGAAAACCACCTTCGCCATGAACCTGTGCGAACATGCGGCGATGACGCAGGAAAAGCCGGTGCTGATCTTCAGTCTGGAGATGCCCGGCGAACAGATCATGATGCGTATGCTGGCGTCGTTGTCCCGCGTGGATCAAACCCGTATTCGTACCGGTCAGTTGGATGATGAGGACTGGGCGCGCATTTCCAGCACCATGGGGATCCTGCTGGAAAAACGCAACATGTACATCGATGACTCCTCCGGCCTGACGCCAACCGAAGTTCGTTCCCGCGCCCGTCGGGTATTCCGCGAACATGACGGCCTGAGCCTGATTATGATCGACTACCTGCAATTGATGCGCGTACCGTCCCTGTCCGATAACCGTACGCTGGAAATTGCCGAAATATCCCGTTCACTCAAAGCATTGGCAAAAGAATTGCAAGTCCCTGTGGTCGCGCTGTCCCAGCTTAACCGTAGTCTGGAGCAGCGCGCCGATAAACGGCCGGTTAACTCCGACCTGCGCGAATCCGGCTCCATCGAACAGGATGCCGACCTGATTATGTTTATCTATCGTGATGAGGTTTATCATGAAAACAGCGACATGAAGGGAATTGCTGAAATTATCTTAGGGAAACAACGTAACGGCCCTATTGGTTCCGTTCGTTTGACCTTTAACGGGCAGTGGTCGCGTTTTGATAATTACGCCGGGCCACAATATGACGATGAATAACGCACGATAAGAATTATGCGCTAAGGACACACAATGAAAACGGCAACCGCCGTCATTAATCGCCGCGCTTTGCGTCACAATTTACAACGGATCCGCCAACTGGCCCCGCAAAGCCGTCTGGTCGCCGTGGTAAAAGCAAATGCCTACGGTCACGGTATCATTGAATCCGCCCACACTTTCCGCGACGCTGACTGCTATGGCGTCGCGCGGCTTTCAGAAGCGTTGCAACTCCGCGCAGCGGGTATCACCAAACCGATCCTGCTGCTGGAAGGTTTTTTTTCCGCTGAAGACCTTTCTCTGGTGGCCGAGCATCAGCTTGAAACCGCTGTTCACAGTAACGAACAGCTCGCCGCGCTGGAACAGGCAAACCTGCCGCAGCCCGTCCGGGTGTGGATGAAGCTCGATACCGGCATGCATCGCCTTGGGATATTGCCGGAACACGCCGAAGCGTTCTATCAGCGTCTGGCGCAGTGCCGTAATGTGGTGCAGCCGGTGAACGTAATGAGCCATTTTTGCCGCGCCGATGAACCGCAAGCGGATACCACCGAACGTCAGTTGGCCCGCTTTGACGCCTTCACCCAGGGCAAACCCGGCGCCCAGTCCATTGCCGCCTCCGGCGGCATTCTGCTGTGGCCGCAGGCGCACCGCGATCAGGTGCGCCCCGGCATCATTCTGTACGGCGTGTCGCCGCTCGATACCGAAGACGCCGCGCATTTTGGTTTTCAACCCGCCATGACATTGACCTCGCACCTGATTGCCGTGCGCGAGCACAAAGCGGGCGAACCGGTGGGCTACGGCAGCATCTGGACCAGCAAGCGCGATACCAAACTGGGCGTGGTGGCGATCGGCTACGGCGACGGCTATCCGCGCAGCGCGCCGGCCGGCACGCCGGTGTGGATAAACGGGCGCGAAGTCCCGCTGTCCGGACGGGTTTCAATGGATATGATTACCGTCGACCTGGGGCCGGATGCGCAGGATAAGGCGGGAGATGAGGTTATTCTGTGGGGCAAGGCATTGCCCGTCGAGCACATCGCGGCGCACACCGGCATCAGCGCCTATGAATTAATTACCCGTTTAACGCAGCGCACCCGGCTGGAATATATCGACGAGTAAATGAAACTGGCGTGCCGATGATAACCGTGGCCCGGTGAAAGCATTATCGGGCCATGATTTTATTCATACAAAAAGCTGCTAGTCTATGATCTCCACGGCCTGACGCCGTTCAGGGAAAGCTATGTACAATATTGATGATTTTGATCTGAAAATCCTGACGCTGTTGCAGGCGAATGGTCGTCTGACCAATCAGGAACTGAGCGAGCTGGTCGGGCTTTCCGCCTCCCAGTGCTCCCGGCGCCGCATCGCGCTGGAACAGGCGCAACTGATCCTTGGCTATCACGCCCGTCTTTCGCCCAACGCGGTCGGGCTGGAGTGTCTGGGGCTGATTGAGGTCAGACTGATTAATCACACCACCGAATATGTCGAAAGATTCCATCAGATGCTGGGAGAAGTCGACGCTATCATTGATGCCTATAAAACCACGGGCGATGCTGACTATCTGCTCAAGGTCGCGGTGGCCGATCTACCGGGATTGAGCACATTGATCAGTCAGATCCTGTCGCAGAACAAAAGCGTGGCGCATCTGAAAACCTCGGTGGTGCTTAATCGGCTCAAAGAGAATGGGTTGATGATGCCTGAACGGACATCGTTGCCCTGATATGGGGCAGCATGCTCTCTATTGGAGCAACGGAACGATTAAAATGCGCACAAAAATCAATTAAACCGCGTAAATCAACCATAAAAAAGCCGATTAATGCACAAGTTACGCAAAAAATTGGCATTTATATTTCAATAAGTTGCCCTTATCTCTCTCCTGTTCCCGGCGTTTAAGGCCTTCCTTATAGGGTATCTGGTGTGATTATTGCTTAATAAATACGTGTTCTACTGTGTATAGAGTGCCCACCCGCCATGGATAACGTTATCACCACTGAAAAATTGTCACATACCCTGCTGGAAGATGTTCTGGCTATTCTGATTGGTACGCTAATGGTCTCTTTTGGCGTTATTTTGTTACGTCAGGCCGGCGCGCTCACCGGCGGTACCGCAGGCATGGCCTTTTTACTGCATTACCTGACGCAGATCTCCTTCGGTACGGCCTTCTTTCTGCTCAATTTGCCGTTCTACTATCTGGCGATCCGCCGGATGGGGTGGAAATTCACCATAAAGACATTCTGCGCCGTGGCGCTGGTGTCGCTGTTTTCCGATCTTCACTCGCTTTTTATTCACTTCGATCGCTTGAACCCGTTCTACGCCACGCTGTTCGGCAACCTGATTATGGGACTCGGCTTTATTGTCCTGTTCCGTCACAAGGCCAGCCTCGGCGGCGTAAATATATTGGCGCTTTATCTTCAGGATAAATACGGCCTGCGGGCGGGGAAATTCCAGATGGGCATCGATGTTGTGATTGTGCTGACTTCCCTGTTCGTGGTAAGCATACCGATGTTGGTTGCCTCGATACTGGGCGCAACCCTGCTGAATCTGATCATCGCCATGAACCATCGTCCCGGCCGCTATGCGGTCTGACCGCCGGATTCAGGCAGTATGATGATTCAAACCGCCGCGTTACCCGATACTCAACACTATTTTTAGGAGAGTTACACCGTGTTTCAAAACGTTGATGCCTATGCCGGAGATCCTATCCTGTCGCTAATGGAAAAATTCAAACAGGACCCACGCGCGGATAAGGTGAATTTGAGTATCGGTCTTTACTACAACGAACAGAATATCATTCCCCAACTCCGTTCGGTCAGCGCCGCGGAAGAAGAACTGCAACAGTTACCCAAGCAGGCAACGTCCTATCTGCCGATGGAAGGTTTGCACGCTTACCGTACCGCCATTCAGCACCTGCTGTTTGACGAGCGCCACCCGGCGGTGACCGCCAACCGCATTGCCACCATCCAGACGCTGGGCGGCTCGGGCGCGCTGAAAGTCGGCGCTGACTTTCTGAAACGCTACTTTCCGAACTCGGAAGTGTGGGTCAGCGATCCAACCTGGGAAAACCACATCGCCATTTTCTCCGGGGCCGGTTTTAACGTGCACACCTACCCTTATTTTGATGCCGATAAGCTGGGCGTAAAATTTGACGCCATGCTTAGCGCCCTGCAACAACTGCCGGCGCAAAGCATTGTGCTGCTGCATCCGTGCTGCCATAACCCGACCGGTTCCGATCTCACCAATGAACAGTGGGATCGCGTCATCGAAGTGTTGATCAGCCGTGAACTTATTCCGTTTATGGACATCGCCTATCAGGGTTTTGGCGTCGGCAGCGCGCAGGATGCCTATGCCATTCGCGCCATTGCCGGCTCGGGCATTCCGGCGTTCATCGCCAACTCGTTCTCTAAAATATTCTCACTGTACAGCGAGCGCGTCGGCGGTCTTTCCGTGGTGTGTGAGAATGAGGAAACCGCACTGCGCGTGCTGGGCCAGTTAAAAGCCACCGTACGCCGCAACTACTCATCTCCGCCGAATTTTGGCGCTCAGGTGGTCGCCAAAGTGCTGAACGACGCGAAGCTGAATGCCGAGTGGCAAGCGGAAGTGGAAGAGATGCGTACCCGGATTCTGGAAATGCGCCGGACGCTGGTCGCAGCGTTGAAAAAGGCGCTGCCGAATCGTAATTTTGATTACCTGCTGACCCAACGCGGCATGTTCAGCTATACCGGCTTCAGCCCGGCACAAGTCGATCGTCTGCGGGAAGAGTTTGGCGTCTATCTGATCGCCAGCGGCCGCATGTGCATGGCGGGCCTGAACCACAGCAACGTTCAGCGCGTTGCCGCCGCTTTCGCCGCCGTTCAGTAAACCATAAAATGAAACGCCACTGGCTTAACCGACCCACGCTTGTGGAGGGTTAATTCGGTGGCTTGAAAAGAGCCATGACCCAGCTACGCTACCTGAACGCTTATCCCCCGACGATTGTTGCACAGGTTCAAACCCTCGTTGATCAAGGCAAACTTGGCCTCTGGCTGGGAAAAAAATATCCTGATCGCCATCATATCCAAAGTGATAAATCGCTCTATCAATTTGTTGCGGAACTCAAGCAGAGATATTTGAAGAACGCCCCAGCGGTATCAAAAGTGCTTTACGACAATAAACAGAATCCAATAAAAGGGACGCTGGGAACAAATACGTTTGTGGCACGCGTACAGGGCGGAAAATTGAAGTCCAATAACGAAATCAGAATAGCCACACTGTTTCGGGACGGGCCTGAAGATTTTCTGCGGATGATCGTGATACACGAACTCGCCCACCTCAAAGAAAAAGACCACAACAAAGCATTCTACCAACTCTGCTGCCATATGGAGCCAGACTATCACCAATTGGAGTTTGATATGCGGATTTGGCTGAACTGGCGAGAAATGGATGTAGGGTAAAATGTTGTAATCGCTTCGCCAACAAATACGCTAAGCGGTTGCACCAAAGTACAGTATTACACTATTAGCTAAGTCATCAACGCAACTCACCTTTCATGATCGAACGCTTTGCTTTTCCGCCGTGTTAACCGTATTATTTTCGCGCTGATAATAGAAATATTTTTACTCCGTCTATTTATAACTCTTCTCATAAGGATTTGATATGGCTAATTTGATTTACGCCAGTATTAACGGTCAAAAACAAGGTTTGATATCATCCGGTTGTTCAACTCTTGACTCAATTGGCAATCGCTATCAAACAGGTCATGAGGATCAGATACAAGTATTAGGCTTGAACCACAGTATCAGCCGCGATCAAAATGTATCTCACCATCCTATTCATTTTATTAAGCCAATAGATAAGTCATCCCCGTTATTAGGCATGGCAATCTCTTACAATGAAAAGATAGAGGTGACATTTTATTTTTACCGCGTAAATTCTGCTGGACAGTTAGAGCTTTATTATGAAGTTAAATTAACGGACGCGAGCATTGTAGACGTTACCTGTGTCTATCCGCACGTAATAGATAACAATGAAATCATGCCGTATGAAAAAATCCAGTTAAAATATAAAAGCATAGCATGGAACCACAAGGCTGCGGGAACGTCTGGTTACAGCATATGGGAGGAAATGAGTCTCTAGGTTCATTACGTTTGATAACCAGCATGCCTATTAGGTGTGCTGGTGATTTACTATTTATCACAAATGGCGATATTTTTTACATACTTATTGGGATCCATCCAGGATATCTTAGGACAGGTTTTATAGCCTTGATTACTAAGTTCATATGATATATATATTGATGAAAACAAACTAACCACTGCGCCAAATATAGCTATCATTGCCAATGCATTTGCTAATTTATTATTCATTTTGGCTGGTTTATTTTTTATTACAGAAAAAAATTCCAGATATGAGAAATAAAATAACAAAGGTGCTGCAAATATTATAACTCCTACTTTCCATGAAAAGGTAATTACATCACTTAACTTAAAAAAATCTACGTATCCACTTAAAGAAAACCAGCATCCCCATAATGCAAGGATAAAAATAAAAACCGAATATAAGAGAAATAATGATCTATTTATTTTAACCACGACTGATTCTCCCCCAAGTATGAAAAATCACACACTATAAGATAGGTTAATTATTTACCATTCGTCACACAGAGCAATATCTTTCACATATTTATTGGGATCCATCCAGAATGTTTTAGGACAGATTTCATAACCATAACTTCTAAAATTATAAGATATATAGAAAGATGAAAATAAACTAATTATAGCGCCAATGACTATTATTATAAATAGAACCCCTCCTAGTTTTTTATTAATTCTCGCCACTTTATTCTGTATTACAGAATAAAAACATAGAAATGAAAAATATAATAAAAAGGGAGTACCAAATACCATTAACCCAACTTTCCATGAAAAGACAATAACATCGTTTAACTGTAAAATATCCAAATAACTATTAAAAGAAAACCAACCGGTAAAGCATGAAATAAAAAAAAGAAAAACTGCAAATGCGCCAACTAATGGCCTATTTACCTTAACCACGACTGTATCTCTCCAGGATATAAAAAACGCACCTTGTCAGATTTTCATCTTATTTCTTATTCTTTGCAAAGAGCAATATTTTTCACATATTTATTAGGGTCCATCCAGGATATTTTAGAACAGGTTTTATAACCTTGATCACTAAGTTCATATGATATATATATCGATGAAAACAAACCAACTACTGCACCAAAGATAAGCAGTTTAACCAAGCATTCCCCTAATTTATTATTGATTATTACATGTTTGTTTTTTATGGAAGAATAAAAACAAACATATGAAAAATAGAATGACAAAGGTACTGCAAATATTATAAATCCAACTTTCCATGAAAAAGTAATTACATCCCTTGATTTAAAGAAATCTATGTATCCGCTTAAAGAAAACCAGCATCCCCAGCATGAAAGTAGGAAAACTAATACTGCAAATGCACCAACTAATGGCCTATTTACCTTAACCACGACTGTATCTCTCCGGGATATAGAAACGCACCTTGTCAGATTTTCCTTTCATTTCTTAATCCTTGCAAAGAGCAATGTTTTTCACATATTTATTAGGGTCCATCCAGGATATTTTAGAGCAGGTTTTATAGCCTTGATTACTAAGTTCATACGATATATATATTGATGACAACAAACTAACCATTGCGCCAAAGATAGCTATCATTGCCAATGCATTTGCTAATTTATTATTCATTTTTGCTGGTTCATTTTTTATTACAGAAAAAAAGGCTAGATATGAAAAGTAAAATAATAAAGGTGCTGCAAATATTATAACTCCTACTTTCCATGAAAAGGTAATTACATCACTTGATTTAAAGAAATCTACGTATCCACTTAAAGAAAACCAGCATCCCCAGCATGAAAGTAGGAAAACCAATATTGCAAATGCACCAACTAATGGTCTGTTTACTTTAACCACGACTGTATCTCCCCCAAGTATTAAAGAACTGATCGGGATGGTAAGGATAGTATTGTGATTTATATGAATTATGCGATTTTAAGTTTTTTATTATTGCTTCACTTACTTTATATTTATTATCTAACCAATATAATATTGCACTCACTAAAACACCTAAAAAAAACACACCGATAGCAATAGCTAGAACACTACCTCCAGCGACCATAAGTCCGGTAGCTAACGTTTTTGCCCCCCAAGCTACGCCAATAGATACCGCTAATTTTGCTGCATCCATGGTTAAATTAACAAAGAAATCGGTTAATGCATATTCATCTTTCAACAATAGCTCAATGGCTCGATAAGCACCGGAAAACACAATGCAGAATCTTGCCCCAGTCGCAATTCCGCTTTCAATGCCTTTCGTTCCTATTCCCATATCCAATATTTTTTGGTTATCGACTAAATATTTAGTGGCATCTAAATACTTCCTCACCCCGGGATAACCAGATAGCTTGATATACTTACTGCCATTCTTCCCAATATATTCCGTTGCCTGTACGCCAAATCCTTTCATTTCCATCGCGATTCTGCTCACCGACACAGCTTCTGCAATATTCCCGGCAAACGACGAGGCGGGATCGGTGCAGGCAAAGAGGGCTGTTTTCCACGACTGATTAGGGTTTGGCGTACACAACGTTTTTAAAAAATATAATCCTTCTTGCGCAGTCAATATGGCATGAATGTTGTCATTATTTATTTCATTTAGTTGAGCATGTAATTTTTGATAATTGATATCTGCATGCTGCTTTTTAAAATCAAGATGATCCTCTAAACGATAGTCATCCTCAACAAACGTTCTTAAAACCGGATCGTATTTCATAACCACCTCACTCCCTTGAATTTGACTTAAGTCAATAGCTATGTCTCCTGATGCGAACACTGTAACGGAAAAATGACAATTTTCAAATATTGACGGCGCCCAATTCGCAAATTTTTATTCAGCCCCAAAGCCTCTGTTACTTAAAGATATTACGGCTTAATGCCATCAATAATTCATTATTTTAGGCTGCGTCCCTCAATGAGCCATATCGCTCAGGTAAATTACGCCACGGCGCACCGGAACAGAGCACCCCAAACATCCCGTTGATGAGCTTGCGGTGTTCAACATAAGGGTGACCGACTTTTTGCGGCTTTGTTATCCCACAATGAGTTTGCTTTACCGAATAACGTTCAAGATACAGAAGGCGGCAACCACGGTGGATAATGCACAATCCGTTGTTTAGGTTAAAGGCCATACCTACAGGATGGCCTTTAATTCAGAGGCCGGTCGGCAGTGCGGCAATCAGCTTCGCCTAAGCGATGCAACAGATAGCCGGTTTAACGCGCCACCAGCACGGAGGTTTTCGCATATCGCACGATAGCGGAAGCATTGGAGCCCAGCAGGTAAGTGGTCACGCTTGGTCGCCGCGAACCAATGACGATAAGATCGGCCCCGATCGCCTCAGCCTCTTTCAGAATTTCATCATAGATCGATCCCTGACGGACATTGATCGTGAATCGCTCTTCCGGCAATGCCAGTTCATCCGCGAAGACTTTCAGTTTTTGTTTTATCTCCGTGTCCAACGTGTCTTCAAACTGTTGGGTTTTCGGATTAAACCGGTTCAGAATATAGTCCGGTACTGCGGATCTCACATATAGCAACCGCAGGCTGGCCTGCGTTCTCTCCATCAGAAACTTTGCCTGTTGCAGCGATTTCTCGGTTAATTCCTGCTCACTGATATCCACCGGCAATAACACTGACTGATACATCCTGCCCTCCTGACGACAATTAATGCGCATGCTGTAACTTTACTCCCCTGCCCCAGGCAGGGCAATGAGCACCGTCCCTGCGCCACAGCCCCCGCAATCTGTACAGACAGGAACGTATCGTGGGGCTGATATTGAATTTCTGATGCTGCCTGTACGGCAGTGAACGTACCAGGATAACGACCAGTACATAACGCAGTTTTCTAAGCTGCCGTACAGGCAGCTTAGAAATCGTTGCAACTTGACAGTGCGATGCTGCAAGGAATCACTGCCGTACAGGCAGCAATAAAAGTCGGTATAACAAAAATGCTGAAGCCATTCTCAGCAAGAAGAATGGCTTCAGACAAGGTTAGAAGGACGCCCAGTCCGATGAATTATCGGATGCTTTTCCCGCTGCCGGCGCCAGCGTTCGGCTGGCAGGCAATGCCTGAACCTCCCGGTTATTTTGTGGATTAACCTGCCGGCTATCAGAATTCGACGTTTGCGCATTCAACTTAAACGCATTAACGGTCTGTGTCAGCGCAGACGCCTGAGACTGCAAGGATAGCGCCGCTGATGCGGATTCTTCCACCAATGCGGCATTCTGCTGGGTCGTGGTGTCAATTTGCCCTACGGCCAGGTTAATCTGATTGATGCCGTCGCTTTGTTCACGGCTGGCCTGGGCAATTTCACTGATGATATCGTTAACGCCCTGAACGTGCGCCGTCAGGCCATTCATGGTTTCTTCGGCCGTATCTACCAGCCCCATACCGTCCTGAATTTTACCAACAGAGTCATCAATCAGTTCTTTAATCTCTTTTGCCGCCGTCGCGCTTCTCTGCGCCAGCGAGCGCACCTCGGCCGCAACCACCGCAAACCCGCGCCCTTGTTCACCCGCCCGCGCCGCTTCAACCGCCGCATTCAGCGCCAGAATATTGGTCTGGAAAGCAATACCGTCAATTACTCCGATAATGTCGGCCATACGCTGTGAAGAGTCACGGATACCCCGCATTTTATGCGTAACAGAAACCATCACTTCGCCGCTGCGTTGTGCCGTTGCCGACGCTTGATTGGCAATCTCCGTAGCCTGGAGGGTATTGTCCGACGTGTTTTTGATCGTGGAGGTTAATTCCTCCATTGAAGAAGCGGTCTGCTCCAACGAGCTGGCCTGTTCTTCCGTCCGGGCAGAAAGATCCTGATTACCCGCGGCAATCTGCGATGCGGCGCTCGCGATGGCTTCAGCGCCGTCGCGAACCTGACTGACGATCTGGCGTAAACTGCCGTTCATCCGCCCCAGCGCCACTAGCAACTGACCGGTTTCGTCTTGTTTGGTGGTGGTAATGGTGGAAGTCAAATCACCCTGTGCGACTTTCTCCGCCACCAACAAGGCTTCCTGTATCGGATGGGTAACGCTTCGGGTAATTCCCCAGGCAATCACGCCCCCTACCGCCGCGCCCAATGCAAGAATAATCAACAGAATGTTACGGGTTTCAGCGTAGATCTCAGCCATGGAATCAACTGAGGCATACATAATATCATTCTGATAGCCAATCAATTTAGCAATACTCTGACGGTACTCCCGCTGAAGATTATTCAAATTATTGATAAACTCATCACTTGCTTCCTGCTGATTTCCGGCAAGGATAAGATTGATTAATTTTCCACCTGAAGCGGCAAATTTCTCACGGATATGTTTAATCTCTTCAAGCGCGGCTAACGATCTCTCATCTGTAGTACCGCTCTCCAACTTCTCAAACAGTACATTGATATCTCTACCTAGCTCACCAATCCTGGAAATACTGCGTTGGATTTCATTCTCATCCGTTATTAATAACAAACGCTGATAGATCACTACGCCGATATTCACCGTACTAATAAGGTCATTGGCATTCACCGTCTGCGGATAGACCTCTTTTACAATGTCACTGGCGCTATTCTGAAATTGAGACAGTTTAGAAATAGAAAGAATATTAACTACAAAAAGCATTAGTACCAGAAAAGCAAATCCTATTCCCAGGCGGTAGCCAATACGTAAATTAGATAAACTCATTATCTCGCTCCTTTTATTCAGCATGTATTTACATGAACCATTCCGATAAACATTTTTTTGATAAGAAACCAGAGCGAAGGAGAGCTTTTTGTCATTACATCTTGCTTGCGGATAAAAAGAAATAGATCATACACACGCCGGCCTCCAGGCAGCGCTGCTAAATTAAAATAACAAAAGCATTCCCGCGGCCATCAGATGCCGCGAAATAGCGTTGTTTTTTATTTGGCATTATCATTTAAAAAACATAAAGCCATTGAAAAACAGCAAGCTGATTAACAATATCATCGGCTCTTCAGCCAAATTTGTTAAAGTCATTGAATACGGTATTTATTCTGTTTATCCGATAGTAAGCCTCTTCTCCCGGCGTCTCAGTTGTTATCGGCAGCAGAGTGAGTACCTTTACACTATTGATCGTTTAAATCATTCAAAAATCAAAAAATAAATAGATGATAGCTATCATGGCCGCGAGCGCGATCGAATGAGCCAGGATAGTCAGTCAAATCAGTTAATCTCCCTGAAGCGTCACCACCAACGTACGGCTACCACCGTGATTGCGGTGTTCGCATAAATAAATCCCCTGCCAGGCGCCGACGTTTAGTCGCCCGTTACCGATCGGGATTGTTAGGCTGTTGCCCAGCAAACTGCCTTTCAGGTGGGCAGGCATATCGTCACTGCCCTCATCAACATGGCGGTAATAAGGTTCATCTTCCGGCACCAGACGGTTAAAGAAACGCTCAAAATCCTGCCGCACGGTAGGATCGGCATTTTCATTAATCGTCAGCGCCGCCGAGGTATGCTTGATAAAAACATGCATCAGGCCGACTTTGATTTGCCGCAGCGCCGTTACCTGGCTAAGCACTTCATCGGTAATCAAATGAAAGCCTCTGGATTTAGGCTTCAGACGGATTTCATGTTGTATCCACATCGCAAACCCCCTCGGGTTGAGACTAAAGGTTACGCAGGCTTACGCGCCAGCATCGGTTTCAGGAAGCGGGCGGTATGTGACTGCGCGCATTCGGCGACCGTTTCCGGCGTTCCGGATACCAGGATCTCGCCGCCGCCGCTGCCGCCTTCCGGCCCCAGATCGACAATCCAGTCCGCGGTTTTGATCACATCCAGATTGTGCTCAATCACCACGATGGTATTGCCCTGATCGCGCAGCTGATGCAGCACCGTCAGCAATTGCTGAATATCCGCAAAATGCAGGCCGGTGGTCGGTTCATCCAGAATATACAAGGTCTGCCCGGTGCCGCGTTTTGACAGCTCCCGCGCCAGCTTCACGCGCTGCGCCTCGCCGCCGGATAGCGTCGTGGCGGATTGCCCCAGGCGGATATAAGACAGTCCGACATCAATCAAGGTTTGCAGCTTGCGCGCCAATGCCGGGATCGCATCAAAGAACTCGCGAGCTTCTTCGATGGTCATCTCCAGCACCTCATGAATGCCCTTGCCTTTATACCTGATTTCCAGCGTTTCGCGATTGTAACGTTTACCTTTGCACTGATCGCACGGCACATAGATATCCGGCAGGAAATGCATCTCGACTTTGATTACCCCATCCCCCTGACAGGCTTCACAGCGTCCGCCGCGCACGTTAAAACTAAACCGGCCGGGGTTGTAGCCGCGGGTACGCGACTCCGGCACACCGGCAAACAGCTCGCGAATCGGGGTGAAAATCCCGGTATAGGTCGCCGGGTTGGAACGCGGCGTACGCCCGATCGGGCTTTGGTCGATATCAATGACTTTATCAAAATGCTCCAGCCCCTGAATCTCACGATAATCCGCCGGTTCGGCCAGCGTAGCGCCATTAAGCTGACGCTGCGCCAGTGGGAACAAGGTGTCGTTAATCAGCGTGGATTTACCGGAGCCGGACACGCCGGTAATACAGGTAAACAGCCCTACCGGCAACGTTAGCGTCACGTCTTTCAGGTTGTTGCCCCTGGCGCCAATCAGCTTCAACACTTTGGTTGGGTCGGCGGAGACGCGCCGCTCAGGGATATCAATCTTGCGCTTTCCGCTAAGATATTGCCCGGTTAGCGATGACGGCACCGCCATGATCTGTTCCATCGTTCCTTCCGCGACCACCTCGCCGCCATGCACGCCCGCGCCTGGCCCGATATCGATCACATGATCGGCGGCGCGAATAGCATCCTCGTCATGTTCAACCACGATCACGGTGTTGCCCAGGTTACGCAGGTGGATCAGGGTTTCCAGTAGACGTTCGTTATCACGCTGATGCAGACCGATAGACGGCTCATCCAGCACGTACATCACGCCTACCAGCCCGGCGCCGATCTGGCTTGCCAGACGAATGCGCTGCGCCTCGCCCCCGGAAAGAGTTTCCGCCGAACGCGACAACGACAGGTAATTCAGCCCCACGTTGACCAGGAACTTCAGCCGATCGCCAATCTCTTTCAGGATCTTTTCAGCTATTTGGGCGCGCTGACCGCTGAGTTTCATATTCTGAAAGAAACTCATCGCATGGCCGATGCTCATATCAGAAATCTGCGGCAGCGTGGTTTGTTCGACAAACACATGGCGCGCTTCTTCACGCAGACGCGTACCGCGGCAGTTGGCGCAGGGGCGATTGCTGATAAATTTCGCCAGTTCTTCACGCACCGCACTGGATTCCGTTTCTTTATAGCGGCGCTCCATATTATGCAGCACCCCTTCGAACGGGTGACGGCGCACCGAGGTATCACCACGGTCGTTAATATATTTAAACTCGACGTTTTCCTTGCCTGAGCCGTACAGAATCAGTTTTTGAACCGATTCGCTCAGCCTGTCAAACGGGACATCAACATCAAATTTGTAGTGTTCCGCCAGCGAACGCAACATCTGGAAATAATAGAAGTTACGACGATCCCAGCCGCGAATCGCGCCGCCCGCCAGGGATAATTCCACATTCTGCACCACGCGGGCGGGATCGAAAAACTGCTGAACGCCCAGCCCATCGCAGGTTGGGCAAGCACCCGCCGGATTATTGAACGAGAACATACGCGGTTCCAGTTCATGCATGCTGTAACCGCACACCGGGCAGGCAAAATTCGCGGAGAACAACAACTCCGGCACGGTCGGGTCGTCCATATCGGCGACCACCGCGCTGCCGCCGGACAACTCCAGCGCGGTTTCAAACGACTCCGCCAGACGCTGCGCCAAATCGTCACGCACTTTGAAACGGTCCACAACCACTTCAATGGTATGTTTTTTCTGCAATTCCAGTTTTGGAGGATCGGAAAGATCGCACACTTCGCCGTCAATACGCGCCCGGATATAACCCTGCGTCGCCAGGTTTTCCAGCGTCTTGCTGTGCTCGCCTTTGCGATCTTTCACAATCGGCGCCAGCAGCATCACCCGCTTGCCTTCCGGCTGCGCCAGCACGTTATCCACCATCTGACTGACCGTCTGCGCATCCAGCGGGACGTCGTGCTGCGGGCAGCGCGGTTCGCCGACGCGGGCAAACAGCAGGCGCAGGTAGTCGTGAATTTCGGTGATAGTGCCGACGGTGGAACGCGGGTTGTGCGAGGTGGACTTCTGCTCGATGGAAATGGCGGGCGACAACCCTTCGATATGATCGACGTCCGGCTTCTCCATCAGCGACAAAAACTGACGCGCATAAGCAGAGAGTGATTCGACGTAACGCCGCTGCCCTTCGGCATACAACGTATCAAACGCCAACGATGACTTACCTGAACCCGATAATCCGGTGATCACTATCAGCTTGTCGCGAGGGATTATCAGATTGATATTCTTGAGATTATGAGTACGGGCACCACGAACTTCGATCTTATCCATTCACACACTTCCCGGAATAAACACAGTTTTGCATCATCTCTCTGATGGAGACAACCGGTACGAAACATGCAATTATGGCACAAAAAAAGCTGAATGGATATCCAGTATCCGATGCAAACGTTGCAATCTGCACATTCATTTTTGATTCAGCCTCGCAGGTATGATAGATACTTTTATCATGCTAAAATCGATCGTTTATACTCATATAAATTGGATTCATCAGGAGACACGAGCATGGCCAGCAGAGGCGTTAATAAAGTGATTCTTGTCGGACATCTGGGGCAAGACCCGGAAGTTCGCTATATGCCGAATGGCGGTGCCGTTGCCAACATCACGCTGGCCACGTCCGATAGCTGGCGCGACAAGCAAACCGGCGAGCAGAAAGAGAAAACCGAATGGCACCGTGTGGTGCTGTTCGGCAAACTGGCTGAAGTCGCGGGTGAATATCTGCGTAAAGGCTCTCAGGTTTACATTGAGGGCGCGCTGCAAACCCGCAAATGGACCGATCAGTCGGGCGCAGACCGCTACACCACCGAAGTGGTGGTTAACGTTGGCGGCACCATGCAAATGCTAGGCGGTCGTCAAGGCGGCGGCGCACCTGCGGGCGGCGGCGCGGGCGGACAACAGTCAGGCAGTTGGGGTCAGCCGCAACAGCCGCAGGGCGGCAATCAATTCAGCGGCGGCGCGCAAGCGCAGCCATCGCGCCCGGCACAGAACAACGCCCCGGCCGCCGGCAACGAACCGCCAATGGATTTTGACGACGATATTCCGTTCTGATTTTTACTTAAAAATAAAACGGTTAGCATGAGATATCGTGATAACCACAGGCTATTGGTACGCCTACTGCAAACCTGACCTCTCCTTACCCGGTAATGGGTTTGAAGCTCGAAAGAGAGAGGGGAAAGCGACATGTCAGGAAAAGGCTGGTTGCGGGGAAATAACCTACCCTGCGCCAGCTATTGCAAGTCCCGCAAAGTTAAGCCTGATTGCTCACAAAACGCTGCAATGTCAACCGTGGCAAATTGATTTACCCTGACTGACGTAGTACCATTCAAAACTCACCCTACCCCTCATAAGCAGTTGGTTTTTCTATGCCAATCATCCAGTCGGTGGAACGTGCTTTACGTATTCTGGACCTTTTTGACGAATACAACGTTGAAATCAAAATTACCGATATCAGCACCCAAATGGGGTTACATAAAAGTACCCTGCACTCCTTGCTGAAAACATTGCAGGTCGCGGGTTATATCGATCAAAACCGTGAAAACGGCAAGTATCGGTTGGGAATGAAGCTGGTTGAACGCGGTAATCTGGTGGTGAACTCCATTGATATTCGTGAAAAAGCGCGCAGCTACCTGCTGGATCTGGCATCGCAAACCGGTCAAACCACCCACCTTGCCATCCTTGACGGCAAAGAAGGGGTCTACATCGATAAAGTGGAAGGGAAACTGGCGGTCATCACATTTTCGCGTATTGGCAGGCGGTTGCCTGTTCACGCGACGGCGATTGGGAAAGTTCTGTTGGCGTTCAACCCCGAAAATGAAATCGACGCGTTGTTGCAAGACTATGAATTTACCCAGCAAACGCCCAACACCATCCTCGATCGGGAAACTTATCTACAAGCGCTGGAATGGGTACGTCAGAATGGCTATGCGCTGGATAACCAGGAAAATGAGCAGGGCGTGAGATGTATTTCCGTGCCGATCTGGAATCATGCGCGCCGCACCATTGCGGCAATCAGTATGTCGACGCTCACCAACCGCGTTTCCGATGCGGAATTCAACGACTACATTGTGCTGCTGAAGGCCGCATCCAAGGAACTTTCCCGACGTCTTGGCTACGAAGGCTGAGACTGCCGCTCTGGTATGGCGTCAGGCCACACCAGAGCAAGACCGTTAAATCACCGTATTCAGTAGTAAAATAAACGCCAGACCAAAGATAGAAACCAGCGTCGACAATAACGTCCAGGTGGCGAAGGTCTCTTTCATCGTCAATCCGAAATACTCTTTTATCATCCAGAAACCCGCATCGTTGACGTGAGAAGCGATGGCGCTGCCCGCCCCTGTCGCCAGCGTGACCAACGCCAGATTGGCGTGACTCTGCGCCAGAGTCGGAATTACCAGCCCGGCGGTGGAAATGGCCGCGACGGTGGCCGAGCCCAAAGAAACACGCAGAATGGCCGCAACGCCCCAGGCAAGCAAAATGGGTGAAGCCGAGGTGCCGGCAAACAGTTCGGCGACATAGGTGCCCACGCCGCCATCGATCAGCACCTGTTTGAAGGCGCCGCCGCCGCCAATGATCAGCAGCATCATCCCGATACCGGCAGCCGCGGAACTGCATGAGGACATCAGATCCTTCACTGCAATATGCCGGTTCAGCCCCATCGAATAGATGGCGAACAGCAGTGAGATAATCATCGCGACCGAGGCGTCACCCAGAAATTTTATTACCCCGGTGAACAAATTATCCGCCACGCCGATTTGCTGTTGTACCATCGATACCAGCGTCGCAACCGACATCAATATAACCGGCAACATGGCGGTAAACAGGCTAATACCGAATCCCGGCGTCTCTTCCAGTTGAAAGGTTTTCTGCATGCCGAGGGAATCAATATTCCCGACCTTGCTGAAGCCTTCCGGAACAATAAGTTTTGCTACCTTATTGAATAGCGGGCCACAAATTACTACTGTCGGCGCACCGACGATAATGCCATAAAATAATACCGTGCCGATATCTGCACCATATTCCCCCGCAATCATCGTTGGGCCGGGATGTGGCGGCAGGAAGCCGTGAGTCACCAGCAACGCGGAAATCATCGGAATGCCCAAATGCAGAATGGACACATTTAACTGCCGCGACATGGTAAACAGAATAGGGATCAGCAATACCAGCCCCACTTCAAAAAACAGCGCAATCCCGACAATAAATGACGCAATCACCACCGCCCATTGAATATGACGTTCACCAAATCGATTAATCAACGTCACGGCAATGCGGTGCGCACCGCCGGCATCGGCAATTAACCGCCCCAACATGGCGCCCACGCCAAAAATAAGCGCAATGTGGCCTAATGTGCCGCCCAACCCTTTTTCAATGGACTTCACGACGCCGTTGAGCGGTATACCCAGTGCCAGCGCCACACCAAAGGCGACAATCAGCAAGGATTGACCTCCTCCCATATCCTGACCCAGGATCAATTAGAGGATCTGTCTTTTTTGGTGACTTCGGATAAATTCTGCCGGAGTCAGATCATTTAATGAAGAATGTGTCCTGTCATGGTTATATTCTTCC
>NZ_JABJXS010000008.1 GCF_013155275.1 Brenneria sp. hezel4-2-4 | reverse complement strand
TTATTCGTAATGAATTTACTGTCAGTCACTCTTCAAGACTTTTTTATATCGTTTGCCGATATTGTCTTGTGAGTGCCCACACAGATTGTCTGATTAAATTGTTAAAGAGCAGTGCCACAGCAAGCTGTGGCGCGGGCCGCATATGTTATGCAATTCCGCTGTGAAGTCAAGTGATTATTGCCTGACTTCTTACCGTCACCCCAACCGCGTAATCGCCGTTGCCGTGTCAGTGGAGGCGCATTATAGGCACTTCCCCGCGGCTTACAAGCGCTAAATGCAAAAAAGCGACCGAGTGCGTTTTTTTTCGGCAATGCGCGGGAAAAGGCGACACTATGCGCTTTTTTTCTGCGTCAGTTGTCCGAACTCATGAGCGAAACGCGTTACCTGCTCCCAGTCGGTGTATTCTATTTCTTTACTGCTATCTGTTTCGCCGCCGGTCATATGCATAATCAACTGGATCATAACGCGGTCAAACCACCAATAGCGCGGATAGCGCAGCGCACCGGCGAAAACGCCGCAAAGATCCGGTTGCCACGGGGAATTCAGCAAAAACTTCCGCGTATAGGCGTTTGTCTGTAACGATCGTTTTTCCGGTTTGCGAGCCGTAAGATTAACTGAAAAGAAAGCGCTGGGTAGTTCCTGCAAGTAAGTCAGATGCTGCCGGATGAATTTATTTACCGCCGGATTAAAGCGTCCGTATCGTACGGAAGCGCCGATCAAAATCCGGTCATATTTATTCAAGTCGATGTCATTCGTACTCAACAAGCTGATGACATCACACTCCAACGAGCCTTTAAGCGAGTTGGCGATATACGAGGCTATCGCCCTAGTCTGCCCATCCTTACTGGAAAACAATATCAAAGCTTTCATCGTACTATTCCTTTTACCCGTATTATTCCCGCCAGAAAGTTGGCGTAAACAAGACTAAAAGAGTAAAGACCTCCAGACGCCCGAACAGCATAGTCAAAATCAATATCCACTTTGCCGTATCATTCATTGAGGTAAAGTTATCCGCCACGACGCCCAGCCCCGGGCCTAAATTATTTAGCGTAGCGGCAACAGCGGAGAAAGCAGAGAAATCATCCACGCCTGTCGCGATGACCGCCAGCATACTGACAATGAAAACCAGCGCATAAGCGGAAAAGAAGCCCCAAACAGCCTCCAATATCCGCTCTGGCAGCGCGCGCTGGCCCAATTTAATGGTATATACCGCATTAGGATGAACCAGCCTTTTCAATTCGCGCGAACCCTGTAGAAAAAGCAGCAGGATGCGGATCACTTTCAAACCGCCCCCGGTTGACCCCGCACACCCGCCAATAAAAGCGGAGCACAGCAGCAATATCGGCAAAAAAAGCGGCCAGGAAGCGATACTATCGGTGGTAAAACCCGCGGTAGTCGCCATCGAAACCACCTGAAAAAAAGCCTGATTCAGCGTCTGCATACCGCTGACATAAACGTTATGAAACCACAAGACAATAATGCATATCGCAACCAACGACATCTGAACGAAGATGAACATACGGAATTCGGGATCGCGCCAATAAACCTTGAGGCTGCGCCCGCTCAATACCGCAAAGTGGAGACCGAAGTTACAGCCGGAAATCAGCAGGAACACCGCAACGATAGTGTTAATCGTCGGGCTGTTAAAATAACCGATGCTGGCGTCATGGGTGGAAAAGCCGCCAACAGAGACCGTTGAGAAACTATGACTGATGGCATCAAAAATAGGCATCCCCGCCAGCCAGAGTGAAACCGCACAGCCGATGGTAAGGAGCACGTAAATCAGCCATAGCGTTTTCGCCGTATCGGCAATCCGGGGACGCATTTTGTTATCTTTCAACGGCCCCGGCATTTCGGCACGATAGAGCTGCATACCGCCGACACCCAATATAGGCAGGATGGCGACGGCCAGCACAATGATCCCCATCCCGCCAAACCATTGCAGCATTTGCCGGTAGAAAAGAATGGCCTTCGGCAGGGAGTCCAGGCCGACCAGCGTGGTTGCGCCAGTGGTGGTTAACCCGGAGAAAGACTCAAAAAACGCATCGGTGATGCCCAGATTGGGATGCTCCGCAAACAGAAAGGGAAGCGCCCCCACGCTGCCCAGCACCGTCCAGAATAATACGACGATCAGAAACCCTTCCCGCGATTTCAGTTCATGTTTTTGCTTGCGGTTAGGCAACCACAGCACGATGCCGATAACCAGTGCGACTAAAAATGTCTGAGTGAAAGCCCGACCTGCGCCATCGCGATAGATCAAGGCCACCAGACCGGGGATAAACATTGTCCCGGAGAACAGGATAACCAGCAGACCCACAATACGGGTTATGGCGCGCAAGTGCATTGAAGAGTATTCCTTAATCATTCATGAAACAGCGCTGGGATTATTGTGAAATTGGCAATAAATGCAACGAGCCGCGGCTAATATCGCGCAATCTCATTATCGCTTCATCCACGCCCCTGACGGGAATAGCCAGACGCAATGTCACGTCAGCGCCATAGTCGCTGTGCAGTATCCGACCACCAAGATGGTATAGCAACGATTCAATCTGAGGTAGTAAGGCATAGTCACACCGCAAGCCATACTCTTTCTGTAAGACTTTCTCTTGCAGCGTTATTCGCTTTAGCGCTTGTTGAACCCCGCCGCCATACGCCTTTACCAGCCCGCCGGTACCCAATTGGATCCCGCCATAGTAACGCACGACAACCGCGGTAATTTCTCCGACGCCGCTGCCCATCAATTGCGCCAGCATCGGTTTACCGGCCGTGCCGGAAGGCTCGCCGTCATCAGAAAATCCAAGCTGTTGGGAATTGTCCGGCGCACCGGCGACGTATGCCCAGCAGTGATGCCGCGCCGTGGGATGCTGTTCTCTTGCCCGCTGAATAACGTCTTTGGCCGCGTCAACGCCATTCGTCGGCGCCAGCAGGGTGATAAAACGGCTTTTCTTAATTTCCTCACTCAGGCTGACTGGCGCCGCAGGTATCGGGTAGGCCTGCATCAGAGCAACTTCTGGTCGCGAGTCATGTTTTCAATCCGCTGCTCGTGGATAACGATATTGTCTTCGATACGGATGCCGCCAAACTGTTTTAGCGCATCAATCTTCTGCCAGTCAAAATGCTGGCTGAATTTACCTGCCCGCCAGGGTTCGAGCAGCGAGTCGATAAAATAGATACCGGGTTCGATAGTTATGACCATACCGGGCTCAAGTATGCGGGTACAGCGTAAATAAGGATGTCCGGAAGGCGCGGCCAGCTGCGTCCCGCTATCGTCCTGCATAAAGCCCGCGACATCATGTACCTGTAATCCCAGCAAATGCCCCAGGCCATGCGGCAGGAATGGCCCGGTTAAACCGTTTTCCACCATTGATTCTTCGCTGATCCCCTGAATCAACTGATGCGACGCCAACAGTTTGGCGACGCGTTGATGCATTTGAATATGGTAGTCGGTATAGCGCACCCCCGCCTGTATGGTATCAATCAGCCCAAGCTGTTCCTGATTCAGATCCTTCACCAACGCCGCAAAAGCATTGTCGCTTTGTGAGGAATACGTGCGGGTAAGATCGGCGGCATAGCCATTATATTCCGCGCCAGCATCAATCAGGAAACTGCGTACTTCCGACGGAACCTGGTGATCTAACTGAGTGTAGTGCAGTACTGCGGTATGTTCATTCAGCGCCACAATATTGCCATAAGGCACATCCGTATCCCTGTGGCCGGTGGCGGTCAGGTAGGCCAGATTGATATCAAACTCACTCATGCCGGACAGAAAAGCCTCATGGGCGGCACGATGGCCGACAACCGCGGTTTTCTGAGCTTCGCGCATACAGGCTAACTCATAGTCTGTTTTATAGGCGCGATAGTAATGCAGATAATCCAGCACCCCCTGAGGATTAATATTTTCAGCGCCGATCCCCAGACTCAAGGCGCGTTGTGGGGTATAGCCGATATACGCGACTCGTTGACGCGCGGCAGGAAGCAACCGGCCGATATCATCGGCGTTACGCAGAACCGAAATATCCACCTCATCCGTCCAGAAACTTTCCGGAACAGGCGCGACGTTATGCCAGTAGTCCACCGGGGAATAGAACCACAGCTTCGGCGGATTGACGCCATCAATCCATAACCAGCAATTGGGCACCTGAGTCACCGGCACCCAGGCTTTAAATTGCGGATTGACCTTAAAAGGGTAGTCGTGATCGTCCAGGAATACCGTCAATAATTCACCGGAGTGAATCAACAATGCGTCAAGCTGATGACGCGCCAAAACCGCCTGTGCGCGTTGCTGCAACGTAACCAAATGATGGTGATATAAAGAAGCCAGCTTTTCCATAGGTATCCCTGTTTGTCACTGCATTGTCTTTCCATTTTAACACAGCCGTAGTTCAACGGCAGCGCCGGGCGCTTTGTGATCTCTTTGGCAAAAAATTACTCGCTCATTTGCAAATAATTAACATTATAGCCACAATTCGATCATCTGGTCGTACCAGATCACTCATCCTGAATGCGGAGATCACCATGCTTTATCAAGGCGAAACGCTCTACCTTAACTGGCTTGAATACGGCATTGCGGAGTTGGTTTTTTCCGCGCCGGGTTCCGTCAATAAACTGGATACGCATACGGTAGCCAGCCTGGGTAAGGCATTGGATATACTGGCGGAACAGAAAGCATTGAAAGGGCTGTTGTTACGCTCGGATAAATCAGCCTTTATTGTCGGCGCCGATATCACGGAATTTCTCTCTTTGTTCGCCGCGCCGGCCGATAAGCTCCACCAGTGGCTGAATTTCGCCAACGGTATTTTCAATCGGCTGGAAGATCTGCCCGTCCCTACGCTTTCGGCGATTAATGGCTACGCGCTGGGAGGCGGCTGCGAGTGCGTTCTGGCGACCGATTTTCGGCTCGCCTCGGCCGATGCCCGTATCGGCCTGCCAGAAACCAAACTCGGCATCATGCCGGGATTTGGCGGAACCGTACGGTTACCACGCCTGTTGGGCGCAGACAACGCGCTGGAAATCATTGCCGCAGGCAAAGACCTCGGCGCGGCTGAAGCATTAAAAGTCGGTCTGGTACAGGCGGTCGTGGCCAATGAGAAGCTTGTTGCCGCCGCAATGCGGATATTAAAGCAAGCGATTAACGGTGAACTGGACTGGAAAGCCTATCGGCGCCCGAAACTTGAAGCCCTGAAACTCAGTAGCATTGAAGCCGGCATGAGTTTCACCACGGCGAAAGCGATGGTGCTGCAAACGGCCGGTAAACATTACCCCGCGCCAATGACTGCGGTAAATACCATCGAAGCCGCCGCGACGATGGCTCGTGATGAGGCATTGCGGCTTGAGACAAAAAATTTCGTCCCGCTGGCGCATTCCGACGCCGCGCGGGCGCTGGTCGGTATTTTCCTTAGCGATCGGTATGTCAAAGACAAAGCGAAAAAAATCGTCGGCGACATTCAACCACCGGGACAGGCAGCGGTATTGGGCGCAGGCATTATGGGCGGCGGCATCGCCTATCAGTCCGCGTTCAAAGGGGTGCCCATCCGCATGAAAGACATTAACCAAAAACCGCTCACGCTGGGAATGAATGAAGCGGCGACGCTGCTGAACAAACAGATGGCGCGCGGCAAGCTGGACGGTGTGCAAATGGCGGGCATACTGGCGAACATTTGCCCAACGCTGGACTACGCCGGATTTGAACGGATGGATATCGTGGTTGAAGCCGTGGTCGAGAATCCCAAAGTGAAGGCCAGCGTACTGGCGGAAACCGAATCACAAGTCAGCGAGCGCACTATACTGGCATCAAATACCTCAACCATCCCGATTGCGCTGCTTGCCGCCTCATTAAAGCGGCCGCAAAATTTCTGTGGTATGCATTTCTTCAATCCGGTGCACCGTATGCCGCTGGTGGAAATTATCCGTGGCCCGCAGACTGACGAGAAAACCATCGCCCATGTGGTGGCCTATGCCGGCAAGATGGGGAAAACGCCGATTGTCGTCAATGATTGCCCGGGATTCTTCGTTAACCGGGTGCTGTTTCCCTACTTTGCCGCTTTCAGTTTATTGATGCGAGATGGCGCGGATTTTCGTGAGATTGATAAGGTCATGGAGAAACACTTCGGCTGGCCGATGGGCCCGGCGTACCTGCTGGATGTGGTCGGTATTGATACCGCGCACCATGCTCAGGCGGTGATGGCCGAAGGATTTCCACAGCGCATGGCGAAAGATTATCGCGATGCCATTGACGTACTGTTTGAACATCAGCGATTCGGCCAGAAAAATGGCCGAGGCTTCTATCGCTATCAAACGGACAACAAAGGAAAGCAGCGTAAAGAACAGGATGAAAATATCGATAGCCTGCTGACGGCCATCAGCCAGCCACGACGACACTTCAGCGCTGAAGAGATCGTTGCCAGGCTGATGATCCCGATGATTAACGAGGTTGTTCGCTGTCTGGAAGAAGGCATCGTCGATAGTCCGGCGGAAGCGGACATGGCATTGGTGTACGGACTCGGTTTCCCGCCTTTCCACGGCGGCGCCTGCCGCTATCTGGACACGCAGGGCAGCGCCCGCTATGTCGAAATGGCGCAGCGACTGACGCACCTCGGGCCGATTTATCAGGTTCCGGATGGGCTGCGACAAAAAGCCAGCCGCAATGAAAGTTATTATCCCCCTGTCGCGCCGCACGCGGACGTTTCTCAAGGGCAACCAGCATGAGGTCGGAGAATATGGAAAACGTGGTGATTGTCGATGCCGTGCGTACGCCGATGGGCCGCTCCAAAGGCGGCGCATTCCGTCAGGTACGGGCTGAAGATCTGTCCGCTCATCTGATGCGTAGCTTGCTCAGCCGCAACCCTGCGCTTGAGGCGGGCGGCATTGATGATATTTACTGGGGCTGCGTGCAGCAAACGCTCGAACAGGGCTTCAACATCGCCCGCAATGCAGCCTTGCTGGCAGAAATTCCCGCCGCTGTTCCTGCCACCACGGTTAACCGGTTATGCGGCTCCTCTATGCAGGCGCTGCATGACGCGGCGCGCGCCATTATGGTTGGCGACGCTCATGTCTGTCTGATTGGCGGCGTTGAGCATATGGGCCACGTGCCGATGAATCATGGCGTGGATTTCCATCCCGGGCTTAGCCGCACCGTCGCAAAGGCGGCGGGGATGATGGGATTGACCGCCGAAATGCTGGCTCGCCTACATAATATCAGCCGTGAAATGCAGGATCGGTTTGCCGCGCGTTCGCACCAGCGCGCCGCTAACGCAACGACGTCAGGTGCGTTTCGTCAGGAGATAGTCCCGACCGCCGGTCATGACGCCGATGGCGTTTTACAGCGCTTTGACTATGACGAGGTCATTCGTCCGGAAACCACCGCGTCCGGCCTCGCGGCGCTAAAGCCGGCCTTTGATCCGGTTAACGGCACCGTGACCGCCGGCAGTTCTTCCGCGCTGTCCGACGGCGCGGCAGCGATGTTAATCATGAGCGAATCGCGGGCGGCGTCATTGGGCTTGACCGCACGGGCGCGCATTCGTGCGATGGCCGTGGTCGGCTGTGAGCCTTCCATCATGGGATACGGCCCCGTTCCCGCCACCAGGCTGGCATTGAAACGGGCCGGCTTGAGCGTTGCAGACATTGACCTGTTTGAACTGAACGAAGCGTTCGCCGCACAAACTCTGCCGTGCATAAAAGATCTCGGTCTGCTGGAAACCATGGATGAGAAAGTGAACCTTAACGGCGGCGCGATTGCGCTCGGTCATCCGCTGGGCTGTTCCGGCGCCCGGATTTCCACCACGCTGATTAACCTGATGGAAAGCCGCGATGTGCAATTCGGCGTGGCGACCATGTGTATTGGTCTGGGCCAGGGGATTGCCACCGTATTTGAGCGGCCGTAAATACCGTCAGCCATTCAGGCGTAACCAATAAATCACCCCGCGGATCGTCAGGCGGGGTTTTTATTTTATTCGAGCGCAGACAACTTGCTCAGATAAACGAAAAAGCGTCGCTGAACATATTCGCCGCCAGCGCGCCGCGTTCATTACAGAAACGCTCGCGGGCGATTTTCGCCATTTCAAAGCGGCCGGCGATATAAATGTCCTGTTCGGCTAATGAGCCGTAATCCTGTAGTACCGCGCTTAATACGGTGCCGGTTCTGCCGTTCCAGCCCTCTTCCGGCTGCTCAACCACCGGGATCACCTGAAGATTGACGTATCGCGCGGCAAGTTTTTCCAACTCGGCAAGATCATAAAGGTGCTTGGTTTCCCTGCCGCCCCAATAGATCGCGATGGAACGTTCGGGTTGCTGCGCCAGCGCCGTCAGCAAAATAGAACGCACGTACGAAAACCCCGTACCGCCGGCAATCAGCACCAGAGGACGTTCGCTCTCTTCACGCAGCCATGCTTCACCATGCGGAATATCCACCGTCAGCGCTTTCTCTTTCAGGATACGCTCCATCACCGCCATAGCGTAAAGATTAAGCTCAGAAGCACCAATATGCAGTTCAATAAAGTTCTGCTCCATCGGCGTGGACGCCATCGAGAAAGGACGTTTATCGCGTTCGTCCATGACCACCATCAGATACTGACCAGCACGAAAAGAAAAAGGTGCCTCAGGTAATAAACGAACCCGATAAACCGTATCGGTTATTGCCTCTACCAAAGTCACTTTACAGCTCAATGTTGTCATGCATTCCCTCTGTAGGGTAATCGAAGCAAAACTGGAAACAGAGCAACCGCAAATTAACGCCGGGGTTCTCTGTCACTAAAAATGGCAAGGTCATCCCATATGGCATCAACACGTGCACATACCTGCGGATCTTTCTCGATCGGATGCCCCCACTCGCGTTGTGTTTCGCCCGGCCATTTGTTGGTGGCATCCAGTCCCATTTTGGAACCCAAACCGGAAACCGGTGAGGCAAAGTCCAGATAGTCTATCGGCGTATTTTCCACCAATACGGTATCTCGCGCCGGATCCATGCGTGTCGTGATCGCCCAGATGACATCTTTCCAGTCACGCGCATTGATGTCATCGTCACAGACAATAACAAACTTAGTGTACATAAATTGCCGTAAAAAAGACCAAACGCCCATCATGACGCGTTTGGCGTGACCGGCATACTGCTTCTTCATGGTAACGATCGCCAGACGATAAGAGCAACCCTCCGGCGGTAAATAAAAGTCGACGATCTCCGGAAATTGCTTTTGCAAAATCGGCACAAACACTTCATTGAGCGCCACGCCCAGCACGGCGGGTTCATCCGGCGGACGCCCGGTATAAGTGGAATGATAAATCGCATCATGCCGCTGTGTTATGCGCGTCACGGTAAAGACCGGGAAGTCATCAACCTCATTGTAGTAACCGGTGTGGTCACCGTAGGGCCCTTCCGACGCCATTTCACCCGGCTCAATATAACCTTCCAAAACAATTTCCGCACTGGCGGGCACTTCCAAATCGTTGGAAAGACATTTTACGACTTCAGTTTTATGGCCGCGCAATAGCCCGGCAAAAGCATATTCAGATAACGAATCCGGTACGGGCGTGACCGCGGCCAGAATAGTGGCGGGATCGGCGCCCAACGCCACCGACACCGGGAAACGCCGGCCCGGATGTTCCTGACACCACTCCTGAAAATCCAGCGCGCCGCCGCGATGCGACAGCCAGCGCATAATCAGCTTGTTTTTACCCAGCACCTGCTGACGGTAAATGCCCAGATTCTGACGCTCTTTATTCGGGCCGCGCGTCACCGTCAGCCCCCAGGTAATCAGCGGCGCCGCATCCTCCGGCCAGCAGTGCATCACCGGTATGCGGCGTAAATCAACGTCATCCCCCTGCCACACCTGTTCCTGACAAGGCGCTGAAGCCAGCCGTTTCGTCGGCATATTAAGCACCTGGCGGAATTTCGGCATTTTATCCACCAGATCGCGAAATCCTTTCGGCGGTTCAGGCTCTTTCAGAAAGGCCAGCAGTTTTCCGACATCGCGCAACGCGCTGACGTCCTCCTGTCCCATTCCCATGGCGACGCGTTTTGCCGTGCCAAACAAGTTGCACAGCACCGGCATGTCATAGCCTTTCGGATTTTCAAACAGCAGCGCCGGGCCTTCCGCCCGCAGGGTACGGTCGGCTATTTCCGTCATTTCAAGATAGGGATCAATGGGCTGGCTAATGCGTTTCAATTCCCCTCTCTCTTCCAGCAGCGAGAGGAATTCGCGTAAATCACGATATTTCATGCTGATCATCGGGGCAGTCAGTGGAACTGGTTATTATAAAGTCTCTTCGCCGACCTGTCGCTTCTTAGTGTGGCTATTTATGGTCGCCGCAACGTGATATGGCGTTAAAAATTCCTGCTGAAAATTTTTTATCCACCTCGGCTTTTGTTATGCTTAGCCACCGAAATGACAAGTCTGCGAAATTATGGAAGCTTGGTATTTACTGTATTGCAAACGCGGTCAATTACTGCGGGCGAAAGAGCATTTAGAGCGCCAGGATGTTACCTGCCTGAGTCCGATGATCACGCTGGAAAAAATAGTACGGGGTAAACGTACCGAGGTTTGCGAGCCGTTGTTTCCGAACTACCTGTTTGTGGAGTTCGATCCTGAACGCATCCATACCACCACCATCAGCGCTACGCGTGGCGTAAGCAATTTCGTACGTTTCGGTAATCTGCCCGCCACCGTTCCGCAACAGGTGATCGATGACCTGTCGCAGCATCCGACACAGGGCGTTACCGATCCGCTGACGCCTCAGCCAGGCGATGAAGTAACGATCACCGATGGGATTTTTACCGGCCTGCAAGCTATCTATACGGAACCGGATGGGGAAGCCCGCTCAATGTTGTTGCTGAATTTGTTGAATAAACAGGTTCGCCAGAGCATTGATAATCGGCAATTTCAAAAAATGTAATCGTCAGGGACGGCGAAAACCGCCCTGACGTCACTGACATCAGCGCTGTAATTGCCCATCGCGTAACCACTGCGCGACGCGCTTGGCGAAGTAGGTCAGTACACCGTCCGCCCCGGCACGTTTAAAGCACAGCAGCGATTCCATGACGACAGGCTGCTCCTGTAGCCAGCCATTCTGAATAGCCGCCATATGCATCGCGTACTCTCCGGACACCTGATAGGCGAAAGTCGGCACGCCGAATGTCTCTTTCACGCGCGTAACCACATCCAGATAGGGCATACCGGGTTTTACCATCACCATATCGGCGCCTTCCTGAAGATCCTGGGCAATTTCCTGCAAGGCCTCATCGCCGTTGGCCGGATCCATTTGATAGGTTTTTTTATCGCCGCCTTTCAGATTGCCGGCGGAACCCACCGCATCACGGAACGGGCCGTAATAACAGGACGCATATTTCGCCGAATACGCCATAATCTGCGTATTAATCAGACTCTGCGCTTCCAGCGTCTCGCGGATAGCGCCAATACGCCCGTCCATCATATCGCTGGGCGCGATAATTTCCGCGCCCGCTTGTGCATGCGACAGCGCCTGACGCACCAGAATCTCTTTCGTGACATCGTTAATAACATAGCCATCTGCATCGATGATGCCATCCTGCCCGTGCGTGGTATAGGGATCGAGCGCCACATCCGTCAACAGCCCCAGTTCCGGCACCGCGTCTTTGAGGGCGCGAACCGTGCGCTGAACCAGACCATCCGGGTTATACGCTTCTTCGGCATGTAATGATTTTTTATCCGCTTCGATTACCGGAAACAACGACAGTACCGGGATGCCAAGTTTAGCGATGTCCTCAGCCTCCCTTAGCAATACATCAATGGTCATCCGGTATACGCCTGGCATAGAAGGGACTTCCTGCTGATGGTTTTTTCCTTCCATGACGAAAACGGGATAGATCAGATCGTTTACCGTCAGTTGATTTTCAGCAACCAGGCGGCGACTGAAGTCGTGACGACGCAGACGACGCAGACGTCGGCCAGGGAACGTACCGGGAAAAACATTGCTCATATAATTATTCTCCTGAATCAAGCCAGTTGGAAAACCCGGCGGGCGTTTTCATCTGTTTTCTGCCCCAGCCACGCGGCATCTTCTTCGCGCCAACCCGCGACCTGACGGACAATGTGCGGCAGAAAACAGGATTCATTACGGCGGGATGCGGGCTTGGGCGTTAAATCCCGGGGCAATAAATAGGGGGCGTCGGTTTCCAATAACAGCCGATCGGCTGGAATATCCGTTAACAACGCGCGCAGCTCAAGGCCCCGCCGCTCATCGCACACCCAACCGGTAATGCCGATCATTAACCCTGCCGACAGACATTCTTCAAGCTCACTGCGATTCCCGGTAAAGCAATGGATAACTGCAGCCGGCAATTTGCTCAACCAGGGCGTCAGCAAGGTAATAAAACGGGCGTGGGCGTCGCGACAGTGCAGAAACACGGGCAGCGATAACTCCGCCGCCAACGCCAGTTGGGCGCTGAATGCCTGTTCCTGTTGCTCAGGGGGGGAAAAGTTGCGGTTGAAATCGAGTCCGCATTCGCCGATCGCAACCACGGGATCGGATTGCGCCATGCGGTAAATCTGCTCAGCGGCCGACGCCTGCCAATGGCTGGCATCATGGGGATGAACACCCGCCGTTGCCCAGCAGTAATCCGGATACTCCAATGCCAGCGCCAGTGCCTGACGGCTTTCATCAACGTTGGTGCCCGTCACCAGCATACCGCGGACGCCAGCTTGTTTAGCCCGGGCAATCACTTGCCCGCGGTCTTTCGCAAACTGCGTACTGGTTAAATTAACTCCGATATCAAACATGTGCTGACGTATTCGCAGATAACTACGGTGAAGGTTCTTCCGCTTTCGCCCGGCGACCTTTACCCACATAAAACCGGGAGAAGAACACACCGATTTCAAACAACAGATACATGGGGAGAGCCAGCAACGTCTGCGAGAACACATCGGGCGGCGTCAATAACATACCGACGATAAAAGCGCCGACCAACATATAAGGCCGTTTCTTTTTCAGGTCTTCCGGCGTGACCACGCCGCTCCAGCATAACAATACAATCGCGATCGGCACTTCAAACGACACGCCGAAGGCCATAAATAACGCCATGACAAAATCGAGGTAATTATTGATATCGGTCGCAATCAATACGCCTTCCGGGGCGGTTTTGGCAAAGAAGCCAAACGCCAGCGGAAAAACCACGAAGTAGGCAAACGCCATACCGGCATAAAACAACAGGCTACTGGAAACCAACAGCGGTATCATCAAGCGACGTTCATGCTTGTACAGGGCCGGCGCAATAAATGCCCAAACCTGATACAACACCAGCGGCGCCGAGACAAACACCGACACAATCATGGTGAGTTTTATCGGCGTAAAAAATGGCGATGCCACATCGGTGGCGATCATGCTGGCACCGGCGGGAAGTTTCGCAATCAGCGGAGCGGAAACCATCTGGTAAATGTCATTAGCAAAGTAAATCAGTGCGAAAAACACCACCAGCACACAAATAATACTGTTCAGCAACCGCTTACGCAGTTCGATCAGGTGACTAATCAGCGGTTGGGTATCTTCAGCGGCCATAAACTAACGATCATCACTTGGTTGACGGGCAGAAGCAGCAGGGGAGTGCTCAGGTTTGATTTTGTTGTCCGAAACCGGTACAGGCGCGATCGGATTGTCATCAGGCTGGTGATTAACCGCAACCGATTCCGGCGCTTTTTCCGTGTCGATCACGCCATCATGAACAGCCTCGGGATCGTTGAGCGGCTGATAGGATGACGGTTCCGCCGAATCCTCGCTCTGGGGCGATTTTTCAGCATAGCTGCGCTTCATGGCTTCTGCCGCTTCTTTCAGTTCATCCATGGAGGCTTTCAATTCCGGCGACAGATTTTGCAGGCTGGCTTTCTCTACTTTCTTGAGGCTGTCCTGTAATTCCTGCAATTTCAATTCCTGCGACAGCTCATTCTGAACCGTGGACGCCAGCGAACGCAGTGTTCTAATCCAGCCGGCCACTGTCTTAACCGCCACGGGCAAACGTTCTGGCCCAAGAACCACCAAGCCAATCACCATTACCAGTAGCAGTTCGCTAAACCCGATATCGAACACCGATTATACCTGCTCTTTATGCTTGCTCTTTGCTTCATCCTGCTTAACAACTTCCGGCTGTTGGTCTGCAATCGATTTAGTTGCAAAATCAGCATCCTGCTGTGTTTTATCAGCATTATTCGCTGACGGTTGCTCATCGCCCATCGCTTTTTTAAAGCCTTTGATGGAAGCGCCCAAGTCTGAGCCCAAGGTTCTCAGCTTGTTGGTACCAAACAGCAATACGACGATTACTGCGATAATCAACAGGTTCCAAATACTAATACCGCCCATAATATTTACCTCTTTCAAAAGGGGGTCACCCAGATTACCCTCAGTATATAGGGTAATCTGGTTATGCATCATGATCTGCTTCAACGAGTTCGTCGCCAGCCGATAATCCAGGCGATAATTCCCGCGGCCATCAAACCAGAAGGAACAATGTCCGCTTCCACGTGACTGACCAGCAACACCGTACCACTTATTAATAGCGTTGCGCCAATTCCCAGTAGATAACGGGATTGTCCCTGACGAACATGCTGCGTGCGCAATTCATCGGCAAGCTTGTCGACACTCTGCCGCAGTATCTTGTGCTGACGTAAACCGTCATAGAATAATTCCGGGATCTCCGGCAATTTTTCGGCCCAGAACGGCGCCTTTTCCTTTAATGCCCGAATAACGGCAGGCAAGCCAACCTGTTCTTTCAGCCAGTTTTCTAAAAATGGTTTTGCTGTTTTCCACAGATCCAACTGCGGATAGAGCTGGCGTCCAATCCCTTCAATATACAGCAGCGTTTTTTGCAACAGCACCAGTTGTGGCTGTACTTCCATGTTAAAACGACGAGCCGTATTAAAGAGATTCAATAATACATGACCGAATGAAATTTCCGCTAACGGCTTTTCAAAAATAGGCTCGCAAACGGTGCGAATAGCAAACTCGAAGTCCTCAACGTTGGTATCCGCCGGCACCCAGCCTGAATCCACATGCAACTCGGCCACCTTACGATAGTCACGATTGAAGAACGCAATAAAGTTCTCCGCCAGATAGCGTTTATCTTCCTTGTTCAGCGAGCCGACAATCCCGCAGTCAATCCCAATGTACTGAGGATCGTCCGGGTGTTCGTAACTGATAAAAATATTGCCGGGATGCATATCCGCATGAAAGAAACTGTCGCGGAATACCTGGGTAAAGAAAACCTGAACCCCGCGTTCCGCCAGTAACTGCAAATTGGTGCCATTGGCTTTCAAGGCTTCAATATCAGAAACCGGAATGCCATAGATCCGCTCCATCACCAGCATACTCTCAGTGCAGTAATCCGAGTACACTTCAGGAATGTACAGCATACGGCTGCCTTCAAAATTACGCCGCAGTTGAATCGCATTGGCCGCTTCACGCAACAGATTCAATTCATCAAGCAACGTTTTTTCATACTCGCGCACCACCTCTCGCGGGCGCAGACGCCGGCCATCCGGCAATAGTCTCGGCAGCCAGCCGGCCAGACGCTTCATCAGCCGCATATCGGCCTGAATCACCGGTAAAATATCAGGCCGGATCACCTTAATGACGATATCTTTGCCGGTGGCTTTCAGACGAGCGGTATGAACCTGCGCAATCGATGCCGATGCCAGCGGCTTCACATCAAAATCATCAAACCAGTTTTCCAGCGGGATGCCGCCCATCGACAGCTCGATTTGTTTGCGCGCCAACATACCGTCAAAAGGTTCGACCCGGTCTTGCAGCATAGCCAGTTGATCGGCAATGGCGGGCGGGAACAAATCACGCCGCGTCGACATCATTTGACCGAACTTGATCCACACCGGGCCAAGCTCTTGCAGCGCCAAGCGCAAACGCTCGCCCAACGGCATGTGGCTATGCCGATTCGGCAACCAAAATAACAGCCGGCGGCCAAAACGCAGCGGGATGGTCAAACGCATTTTGGGGATGAGCTCATCCAGCCCATAGCTCAGCAAAACGCGTACGATGCTGTAAAGCCGCAACAGTTCACTTGGCATCATGGCAGGGCCTCCAGTTTCGCCAGCCGTTCAGCCAGATTGTCCGTGGATTTCTCCAGTGCGGCGATTTCATCCTGGAACCAGGCGTTTTCAAGTTTTCCCGGCGCTAACCGCCACTCTTCGGTAAGCGTCTCGGATAAGGCGTGCCGCTGTCCGCGCAATGTACGCCGCAGTATATTCAGCGTCTTCTGCGCGGTCTGACTCAGCCCCTGCGCAACCACATCCCCCAGATAAGGCGCCAGCCATTCCGCCGGATCAAACTCGGCCAAATCAAGCAGCCCGATAAACTGCTGCACGACCTGGATATCGCCCTCGATGATCAAATCGCCGCTGCGCATCAGCGAAGAGAGGTGCTGACGATCGCGCAGCTTCATCAGAACCGGTAAACGCGTTTTTAGCCGGCAATCCGCCGGTTCCCCCCACTCGCTCATCACATCGAGCCGGTGTTCGCTGAAGATAAGCACCAGCGGCGCGTTCAGTTCAGATAGCTCGATTTGCAGCGTTTTGCCGTGCAGGCGCTGACGCGCCGCTTTCATACCGCGGTCACGAAACAGTAGCTGATTCAGCGCAGTTTCCAGCGAAGCAGTCAGCACAGACGTTATCAGCATTGGCCTTCCCAATCAGAATTTAAAACCACGATGCAACGCGACAATCCCACCGGTAAGATTGAAATAATTGACACTGTCAAAGCCCGCGTCGCTCATCATCCCTTTCAGGGTTTCCTGATCGGGGTGCATACGGATAGATTCAGCCAGATAGCGGTAGCTCCCGGCGTCGCTCGCGACCATCTCGCCAATTCTAGGCAGGATGTGGAACGAATAGGCGTCATAAACCTTGCTCAGCGGTTTCATCACCGGTTTGGAGAATTCCAGCACCAGCAACCGGCCGCCGGGTTTCAAAACGCGATACATGGAGCGCAGCGCTTTATTTTTATCGGTAACGTTACGCAAGCCGAAGGAAATGGTGATGCAGTCAAAGAAATTATCCGGGAACGGCAGTTCTTCGGCGTTTGCCTGCACATAGCTGACATTATTGATAATGCCTTTATTGCGCAGTTTCTCACGGCCGACTTTTAGCATGGAAGCATTGATATCGGCTAAAACGACTTCCCCTTCGTCGCCCACAATACGGGAAAATTTCGCCGTCAGATCGCCAGTGCCGCCGGCGACATCCAGCACACGCTGACCGCGCCGCACGCCGCTGCACTCAATGGTGAATCTTTTCCAGATTCGATGAATGCCGAAAGACATCAGGTCATTCATCAGGTCATATTTTGCTGCGACAGAATGAAAAACGTCAGCCACCATGACTTCTTTCTCATCCTTGGCGACAGTGCGAAAACCAAAATCGGTCGTTTTCTCCGGCTCATTTGCCATTTTATCCGCCTACTTATTCAGTCAAATTTCGGGTCTACCGGTTATTGGGAAGAGTGTAACAGACCCGGATAAAAAGCCCACCGCCCTTCTTTGCCGAAAAGGGACGAAAAGCCATTGCGACAGCTACCCGCCAAGCCTGCGACGCAGAAAAAACCTAACGTCCTTCCGCATCGATTGCCGACGGTTTACCGTCGCCGGCCGTATCCGCCAGCGCCTCGCCGGCGGCGTTTTCATGGTCGGTTGCCTGCTCCGCCAGCGATGGGCTGATGGGACGCTTTACCTCCACCCCCAATGCGCGAAAACCTTCGGCCTGGCCGATAAGATTACCACGACCGGAAGCCAGTTTATTCATCGCCTGACGGTAGCTGCCGTGCGCCCTATCCAGGCTTTGCCCCAACGTTTCCATATCATCGACAAACAAACGCAGTTTATCGTACAGCCTCGCGGCTCGTTCAGCGATCTGCTGTGCGTTGCGACTCTGCTGTTCATAACGCCACAGGTTGTTGATGGTGCGTAACGCCACCAGCAACGTGGTCGGGCTTACCAGCATAATATTGTGCTTCAGCGCTTCAGCGATCAACTCCGGCTGGCGATCGATCGCCACCAGAAACGCCGGTTCGACAGGAATAAACATCAAAACATAATCCAGCGAACGCAGCCCCGGCAACTGTTGGTAGTCTTTGCCGCCTAACAGGCGAATATGACCGCGCACCGAAAGCAAATGCTCATTAAGGGCGGCCAAACGCTCGGCGTCGTCTTCGCTGTTAAAATAGCGCTCATAGGCGACCAGCGACATCTTGGCGTCAATCACCACATCTTTGCCTTGCGGCAAACGGACAATCACATCCGGCTGCATACGGTTATTCGCGCCGGTCTGTACGCTGACCTGAGTCTGGTATTCATAGCCTTCGCGCAGCCCGGAGGCTTCCAGCACCCGGCTGAGCACCACCTCGCCCCAGTTTCCCTGCGTCTTATTGTCTCCTTTCAGGGCCTTGGTGAGATTAATCGCTTCGCGGGCCATCTGCGCATTGAGCTGTTGCAGATTACGAATTTCATGCGTCAGGGTGTGGCGTTCACGGGCTTCAGCGCCAAAGCTATCCTGAACCTGACGCCGGAAACCATCAAGCTGTTCGCGCAGCGGCATCAACAGACGATCCAGACTCTGTTTATTCTGTTCATCCACCTTGCGGCCGCTGTGCTCAAAAATACGGTTCGCCAGATTTTCAAACTGCGTGGTCAGCCGCTGCTCGCTGTTTATCAGCAGACGCTGTTTCTCTTCGGCGGCCATGCGCGTTTCTTCAAGCCGGATGGTGACCTCGCGCAGCTCCGCCTCTTGAGCGCTATTGACCTCACGCAAGGCGCGCAGTTCCTGATTTAACTGAACGCATTCCTCACGCAGTTGCGCCAGCTGTTGCAACTTTTCCTGACTGGCGGCCAACTGGCCATGAACGTTGCGCAACGCCAGTTCATTTTCACGTAATTGCTGTTCATGCTGTTTTCTCGCCTGCTGACTTTCGTTCAGCAACTGTTGGGTCTGCTGCAATGTCTGTTCAAGCAAACGCCGATCGGTTTCATGACGAGACTGCCGCTGCTGGTGCGATACGCCGACGATGAGCCAACCGGCCAACAGACCAATAACGCCGCCGCCCAATCCATAAAATATGCTGATATCCACTGCGCCTCCGCTGGCTGCCATTGCTGCTCGTCAAAGTAGAATGATACTGTATGGATGTCCAGAGGCAATGCTGATAATGAAACAAATTTGGCGAAAAGCGCGGTGAAAAATCAGAAAATGCGGGCGGGATTGCGATTTGGCGATGAAACAAACAAGGCCGGTACAGTGACCGGCCTGAGGTTGCTGACAAAGTCGTCTTTAAGCCTGAGATACACGGGCCTACCGTACCGAGGGGCGCTCCGGCGGCTTACGCCGCTACGGCCCCTCGCCACGCTCTCCCTAATAACGGGCTTTGTCAATGGTCTGAGGCCGGTACAGTGACCGGCCTCAGATAACCGTCAGCTCAGACGCTGTTTCGCCTCGCTGATGGCTTTCGCCACCTGCTGCGGCGACACGCCGCCCTGCGCGGCGCGTTTATCCAGACAGGATTGCAGCGACAGGATCGGGTAAACATCGTCAGCGATAACGGCGCTGAACGCCTGCAAGTCGGCTAACGGCAGGGCTTCCAGCGCTTTCCCCTGACGAATGGCCTCCACCACCGCCTCACCGACGATATGGTGCGCCTCGCGGAACGGAACGCCTTTCGCCACCAGATAATCCGCCAGCTCCGTGGCGTTGGCGTAACCCTGCTCGGCCGCTTCCTGACAACGCGGACGCTTCACCTGAATGCCTTCCAGCACCAGAGCCGCCATCATCAGACAGTCATGCCAGGTATCCAGCGCATCGAACAACCCTTCCTTGTCTTCCTGCATGTCTTTGTTGTACGCCAGCGGCAGCCCTTTCAGCGTCACCATCATACCGGTCAACGCGCCCTGAACCCGGCCGCATTTGCCGCGGATCAGCTCCAGCGCATCGGGGTTCTTCTTCTGCGGCATCAGCGATGAGCCGGAAGTCACACGGTCGGAAAGCTCCACAAAAGCCGCTTCGCCGCTGTTGAAGAAAATCAGGTCTTCGGCAAAACGGGATAAATGCACCATGCCGATCGACGCATCAGACAACAGCTCCAGTACGTGATCGCGGTCAGAGACCGTATCCAGGCTGTTGCGCGTGGCGCCGGCAAATCCCAGCCAGCCCGCCAGTTGTTCGCGGTCGATGGGATAGGCGGTGCCGGCCAACGCGCCGCAGCCCAGCGGGCTGACGTCCAGACGCTTCAGCGTATCTTCCAGACGGCTTTCGTCGCGCACCAGCATTTCATGATAAGCCAGACACCAGTGGGCAAACGTAACCGGCTGGGCGCGTTGCAGGTGGGTATAACCCGGCATCACCGCGTCCTGATTGGCTTCCGCCGTGGCGACCAGCGCCTGACGCAACTGGCGCACCGCCAGCAGCAGTTCGGCAACCTGCGCCTTGCACCACAGCTTCAGATCGGTCGCGACCTGATCGTTGCGGCTGCGCCCGGTGTGCAGTTTCTTGCCCAAATCGCCGACCTTTTCGATCAAACGCTGCTCGACCCAGCTATGAATATCTTCCGCATCGCTTTGCAGGATCATTTCAGGATCGACCCGCACTTCGCTCAGCAACGCGTTCAGCGCCTGTTCCAACTGCTGTTGCTCCTGCCGACTGAGCACATTGACGGTAACCAATGCTTTCGACCAGCCAATCGAGCCGATGATGTCCTGCTCTGCCAGACGGTAATCAAACCGCAGTGAGTCATTGAACTGTTTAAAACGTTGATCTGCCGCCTGACTAAACCGACCGCCCCACAAAGCCATAACCCTTACTCCTGAAATTCAGATAAATGCAGGTATGACATCATGCCATACCCGAAAACCGCTTACGCTAAAATACGCGTCCCAATCGCCACCCCGTTAAACAGCGACGGTAGCTGATCGGCATGCCGCCAACTGGCGATATCCACCGGCCGCCCCAACGTACGGGCCGCATCCAGCGCCGCGTTGACCTTGACGATCATGCCATCGGTGATGATGCCCTGCTCAATCAGTTGCTCCGCTTTTTGCGCGGTCATTTCCGCAATGCGCTGGCCTTTTCCATCCAGAATGCCGCTCACGTCGGAAAGCAGGATTAAATCCGCGCCCAGCGTTTGCGCCAGCGCCGTCGCGGCCTGGTCGGCATTCACATTCATCAAGTCGCCCCCATCGGTAATCCCGATGGAGCTGACCACCGGCAGATAACCCGCCGACAACAGCGTATTCAGCAGCGCAGGCGAACCCGCCTGCGCTTTACCGACAAAACCCAGCGCTTCATCCAACTGCGTCACTGTCGTGCTGCCGCCGTCCGCCAGACACAGGCCGACGGCGTCAATACCGTGCTTCCTGGCCCACGACAGCAGCGTTTTATTCGCCGACCCCGCCAACGCGCCGGTAATAATGTCGATCTGATCGGCGGGCGTCACGCGCAGGCCGTTTTTCTTCACCACCGGCAACGACAGCTTTTTCATCAGATCGTCAACCAGACATCCGCCGCCATGCACAATCACAAGCGGGCGCTGGTGCTGCTGACGATAGGTAACCAGTGCGGTGAACAGACGCTCCAGCGCCTCTTCGCTATCCAGTAAAACGCCACCTAGCTTGATAATTAACGGATTCATTGTTCTCTTCGCGCCTCAGAATGGTAAATGATAATCAGAGTAAAGACTGGGTTTCCGGGAAACCAAAACGAATATTCATACATTGTACCGCCTGCGCCGCGGCGCCTTTCAGCAGGTTATCCTCCGTGGCGACCACAATCAGATGCTCGCCCTGTACGGAAAAACCGATATCGCAGAACGGCAGCCCGACGACGGATTTCAGCGCCGGCACCCCTTTCTCATACAGGCGCACCAGCGGTTTGCCGTGATAGGCGTTGTGATAGGCTTCGGCCACATCCTGCTGCGTCACGTCCGGCTGCAACCGACAGGTGATAGTCGCCAGTATCCCGCGAGCAAAATTGCCTAAATGCGGCGTAAAAATAACCGGCGTACCGAGGTGAGTCGAGATTTCAGGCTCATGACGATGGGTAAAAATACCATAAGGATGCAGACTGACCTCACAGAAACTGTTGGTCATGGAGGCTTTACGCCCCGCGCCGCTGACGCCGCTGACGGCGTTGATCACCGGCCATTGCGCGGTATTCAGCAATTGACCGTCCACCAGCGGCTTCAACGCCAGCTGTGAGGCTGTCGGGTAACATCCCGGCACCGCAATCAGTTGCGCATGTTTGATGCTTTCGGCCTGCCATTCGGCCAGCCCGTAGACAGCCTGAGCCAGCCAGTCGGTGTGCTGATGCTCAAACCCATAATACTGACGGTAAAATTCCGCATCATTAACACGGAATGCGCCGGATAAATCGAAAACGGCGCAGCCCGCAGCCAGAAACTCGGGCGCCAAATCGTGGCTGACCTTGTGATCCGTCGCCAGAAAGACCACATCGACCCCTTTGGCCGCTTCCGCGACATGGGTTAACGGCTGGACCGGCAAATCAATGATGCCTTTCAACTGCGGATGCAAATCAGAAATTAATTTTCCTGCGTCTACGCTTTGCGCTGAAACGGCTAAAGCGGTTATGTTCATCTGTGGGTGACGGTTCAGGTAAAGCGCAAGTTCGGCGCCGGTATAACCGCTTGCACCAACAATCAACGTATTCAGCATGGGATCTGCGTACCTTCTTACTTATCAATGGAACAGGTAACAGGGCTCACCAGCGCCATCACGCTGTTCACCCGTGAAGCTAAGCGGAGTGGTGAATTCATCATCACTGATACCTTATGGTTTCCTTTCACTTAGCGTTATTGTATTTTTATTCAAAATAAATGCATGAATATTGATACTATCCTAACCAGAGGCTGTCAACAGTGAAGATGAATTTACCCCCTTTTATTGAGCTATACCGGGCGTTGATCGCGACTCCGTCCATCAGTGCGACCGACAGCGCGCTCGATCAAAGTAATCAGGCATTAATCAACCTGCTGGCAGGCTGGTTTACCGATTTAGGCTTTCATGTTGAAGTCCAGCCGGTCCCCGGCACGCAACATAAATTTAACATGCTGGCGCGAATCGGTGAAGGTAAAGGGGGATTGTTGCTGGCCGGGCATACGGATACCGTGCCTTTCGACGACGGGCGTTGGACGCGCGATCCCTTCACGCTGACCGAACACGACAATAAGCTGTACGGCTTAGGCACCGCCGACATGAAAGGCTTCTTCGCTTTCATTCTCGATACGCTGCGCGACATTGATCCGGCGAAACTGACTAAACCGCTGTATGTGCTTGCCACCGCCGACGAAGAAACCACCATGGCCGGCGCCAAATATTTTGCCGGATCGACGCAGATCCGCCCGGACTGCGCCATTATCGGCGAACCGACGTCGCTACAGCCGGTTCGCGCCCACAAAGGCCATATGTCCAGCGCTATCCGCATACAGGGGCAATCCGGCCACTCCAGCGATCCGGCGCGCGGCGTCAACGCCATCGAATTGATGCATGAGGCCATCTCGCATCTGCTGGCGTTGCGCAATACCCTGAAAGAGCGCTATCACCATGCGGCGTTCAATATCCCCTATCCGACCATGAATCTGGGTCATATTCATGGCGGCGATGCGGCCAACCGCATCTGCGCCTGCTGTGAACTGCATATGGATATCCGTCCGCTGCCGGGGTTGACGCTCAACGATCTGAACGGGCTACTGTCTGAAACGCTGGCCCCGGTAAGCCAACGCTGGCCGGGGCGTTTAACCATCAGTGAACTGCATCCGCCGATCCCCGGTTATGAATGTCCGGCGGATCATCATTTAGTGTCGGTGGTGGAGAAATTACTCGGTACGCAAACAGAAGTCGTCAATTACTGCACCGAGGCGCCGTTTATTCAGGAACTCTGTCCGACGCTGGTGCTGGGGCCGGGCTCCATCAATCAGGCGCATCAGCCGGACGAATTCCTTGATACCGCGTTTATCAAACCGACGCGCGCGTTGATTGCGCAGATGATTCAGCATTTCTGTCACCACTGAGTCAACGGATAGCGGCCTCGCCAGCGTATATCACTAACCGCGGGCCATTTTACGGGGCATTTATGCCCCCGTTTCCCCTGCTTAAATTAGCGCCCCTAATATCAGCGCATCTGTAATTAAATTTCACAAATTGCCAAACCTGCATCAATACGGGTAAAAAGATCGGCTGATATAAAGAATCGTGGGAACAAAGAATCGCCAATTGACGAATCAACCTGGTCGTGGCTAGATGAGGGAAGAGCTGTATTTTTTCTGGTGAAACAAACTTACAAAAAATTGAGATGGGTCAGGGTAACTATGAACGAGCAATATTCGGCAATGCGCAGTAACGTCAGCATGCTAGGTAAGCTACTTGGCGATACGATCAAGGAAGCGCTGGGTGAGAACATTCTTGATAAAGTAGAAACAATTCGTAAATTGTCAAAATCCTCCCGAGCAGGCAGTGAAAAGCACCGTAAGGAACTGCTGAACACACTACAAAATCTGTCCAACGATGAGCTATTGCCGGTTGCCCGTGCATTCAGTCAATTTCTTAACCTGACCAATACCGCTGAGCAATACCACACCATTTCGCCCCATGGCGAGGCCGCCAGCAATCCGGAGATGCTGACCACCGCCTTTAATCGTTTGAAAGCCAGCAAGGATTTGACGGAAAAAGACATTCGGGAAGCCATAGAATCGCTTTCTATTGAATTAGTGCTGACCGCGCATCCGACGGAAATTACCCGTCGGACGCTGATTCACAAGCTGGTCGAAGTCAATACCTGTCTCCAGCAGCTCGATCATGACGACCTGGCGGATTATGAACGCAACAAGATTATGCGTCGTTTACGTCAGATCATTGCGCAATCCTGGCATACCGACGAAATCCGTAAAATTCGCCCCACCCCCGTGGATGAAGCGAAGTGGGGCTTTGCCGTGGTTGAAAATAGCCTCTGGGAAGGCGTTCCGGCGTTTTTGCGTGAACTGGACGAGCAGATGGAGAAATCGTTTGGTTATCGGCTGCCGATAGAAGCCGTTCCTGTACGCTTTACGTCCTGGATGGGCGGAGACCGTGACGGCAACCCCAATGTCACCGCTGAAATTACCCAGCATGTATTGCTGCTCGGCCGCTGGAAAGCCGCCGACCTGTTCCTGCGCGACATTCAGGTTCTGGTGTCGGAACTGTCAATGTCCGCCTGCACGCCGGAAGTGAGCGAACTTGCCGGCGGCAGCGAAATACAGGAACCGTACCGCGCCATCATGAAATCATTGCGGGCCCAGCTCACGACCACGCTAAGCTATCTGGAATCCCGCCTTAAAGGCGCGCAATCGCTTCCGCCCAAGGATTTATTGATTAGCAATGAACAGCTCTGGGAGCCGCTGTATGCGTGTTATCAGTCGCTGCACGCCTGCGGTATGGGCATCATCGCCGACGGGCAGTTGCTCGACACGCTGCGTCGCGTACGCTGCTTCGGCGTACCGCTGGTGCGTATCGATGTGCGTCAGGAGAGCACCCGCCACACCGAAGCGTTGGCTGAAATTACCCGCTATCTTGGTTTAGGGGATTACGAAAGCTGGTCCGAGTCCGACAAACAGGCCTTCCTGATCCGTGAATTAAGTTCCAAACGTCCGCTGCTGCCACGTCAGTGGGAACCGAGCGCGGACACCAAAGAAGTGCTTGATACCTGTAAGGTTATCGCCAAATCCCCGGCGGGTTCGATTGCCGCCTATGTCATTTCGATGGCCCGCACGCCATCAGACGTGCTGGCCGTTCATCTGCTGCTCAAAGAGGCTGGCTGCCCGTTTGCTTTACCGGTCGCCCCGCTGTTCGAAACGCTGGAAGACCTGAACAACGCCGATGATGTCATGACGCAACTGTTGAATATCGACTGGTATCGCGGTTTCATTCAGGGCAAGCAGATGGTCATGATTGGCTACTCCGACTCGGCGAAAGATGCCGGCGTCATGGCGGCATCGTGGGCGCAATACCGGGCGCAGGATGCCCTGATTAAAACCTGCGAGAAAGCCGGCATTGCCCTGACGCTGTTCCACGGCCGCGGCGGTTCCATCGGCCGCGGCGGCGCCCCCGCCCACGCCGCTCTGTTGTCCCAGCCGCCGGGAAGCCTGAAAGGCGGCCTGCGCGTGACCGAACAAGGTGAGATGATTCGCTTTAAGTACGGCCTGCCGGAAGTCACGATCAGCAGCCTGGCGCTTTATACCGGCGCCATTTTGGAAGCCAACCTGTTGCCGCCGCCGGAACCCGAGCAGGAATGGCATGAGATTATGAATGAGCTGTCGCGTGTGTCTTGCGATATGTACCGTGGGTATGTGCGTGAAAATCCAGACTTTGTTTCTTATTTCCGCGCAGCCACGCCGGAACTGGAGCTGGGCAAACTGCCGTTAGGCTCGCGCCCGGCGAAACGTCGTCCTAACGGCGGCGTCGAAAGCCTGCGCGCCATTCCGTGGATCTTCGCCTGGACGCAGAACCGCCTGATGTTGCCGGCGTGGCTGGGTGCGGGCGCCGCGTTGCAAAAAGTCGTGGAAGACGGCAAACAGAAACAGTTGGAAACCATGTGTCGCGACTGGCCGTTTTTCTCCACCCGTCTCGGGATGCTGGAAATGGTGTTTTCCAAAGCCGACCTGTGGCTGGCCGAATATTACGATCAGCGCCTGGTGGATAAGAAGCTGTGGCCGTTGGGAAAACAGCTGCGTGAACAGTTGGCGGCCGATATTCATGTCGTGCTGACGATCGCCAATGACGACCACCTGATGGAAGACCTGCCGTGGATTGCCGAATCCATCGCCTTGCGTAACGTTTATACCGACCCGCTGAACGTTCTTCAGGCTGAATTGTTGCACCGTTCACGCCAACAGGAAAATCCCGAACCCGAGGTAGAACTGGCGCTGATGGTGACTATCGCCGGTGTTGCCGCCGGCATGCGCAACACCGGCTAATCACCGCACAGCGATCTTCAGTAAAAAGCAGAGGCCGGTTCATGTGACCGGCCTCTCAATTGATATGCTCCTGTCCGTCGCCTGAATCAAATCAAATACTTATCCTGTAAAAATTGCCGGGCGCGATTGTCTAATCCGTACTCCGCTTCAAGCCAGCTATCGACAGAACCATGACGCTCATAAATGGCCTGTAATGCCGTCGAGATAAACGCTTCCTGAACCGACAGTACATACGCAAACTGCCCCAGCGCTTTATCACTCATGGTCTGGGACAAATGCGCCATTAACTGTTGTCGGAAAGGCGTCAGCGTGGTGTCGGTGAGCAGATAATCTTCGATCACCGTTTGCTCATCGGCTCCCAGGGCCAGCATCACCAGCGCCGACCCCATACCCGTACGATCTTTCCCCACCGCGCAGTGCTGTACCAGCGCGCCGTTATCCGGTTGCAACAGCAGCGAGACCAGGTGGCGGTATGCGGAGTTATCGAAAGGTAAGCGGCGGTAAAGCTCCAGCATGAATGCCTGTGAATCAAAGGTCTCCAGCACATCCGAACCTAAAGAATCCAGGTTCGCCGTGACCTCGTGCCGCAGCGGGTTTGCGGGGAATGGATGGTAGTTTGCGCCAGACCAAAGAATATCGGGCTTGAGCGCAATTTCATCGGGATCGCGGTAGTCAAGAATATCGGTAACGGGCACCCCGGCCAGTTGTTCACAATCCGCCGGACTCAATAAATCCAGCGAGCCGGAGCGAAATAACTTTCCACGCCGGATAAGACGCCCATCCGCCGCCCGATTACCGCCCAAATCGCGGAAATTGATCCCGCCGTCCAGCGGCACTAAAGACGGATGGAGTAACGTTGGTTCGGTCATACCTCTCCCGGTGATGGCTTAAAGAACAATTATGCCGAGGCCAGCAATCGACGGGTGGCATCCAGCATAACCTTAACGACCGTCGTTTCCGCCAGCTTCATGGTCGCGGCATCAGGAATTTCCTGCTGGGTGCGATTGACAATAACCCCGGCGATCATGCCGGCGCGCAGCCCCTGGCTGGCGCACATGGTCAGCAGCGTGGCAGATTCCATCTCATAATTCAAAACGCCCATGCTTTGCCACTCTTCCATTGAACCGCGGAAGCGGCGCGCCACGCGGCCGGAAAACGTATCATAACGTTCCTGCCCCGGATAAAACGTGTCGGATGATGCGGTCACGCCGACATGCAGCGCGGCGCCGGCCGCTTTCGCCGCCTCGACCAGCGCGGTCATACAGGCAAAATCCGCCACCGCCGGAAATTCCATCGGCGCAAAATGCAGACTGGCGCCGTCAAGGCGCACCGCCGCCGTCGTCACCAGCACATCTCCCACATTGATGCCCGGCTGAATAGCGCCGGTAGTGCCGACTCGCAGGAAAGTGCGGATACCAAGCTGAGCCAGTTCTTCAACCGCAATCGACGTTGACGGGCCGCCAATGCCGGTAGAGCAGACAATAACCGTCTTTCCGTCCAATTCGGCGCGCCAGGAGGTGAATTCACGGTGCGACGCCAGATGTACCGGGTTCTCCATCAGACGGGCTATTTTTTCGACGCGCTCGGGATCGCCGGGAACAATCGCCAGCGTCGCCCCTTGTAAATCATGCTTCGTCAGACCGAGATGGAACACATCAGATGTAGACATAACCGCCTCCCAGGCAATGAGTTGGATAATCAGAGGGATAAGGACAGACTTTATCGTATTACGATGGCATTTTTAGTGATGACTATCACTCATAAAAAAGAAACAAAAACTAAACGTACATAAAAACGTGATACGCATCACCAATCAGAGCTTCACAACGCTTCCCGCCGTTCGCCCCTTTTATTGTAGATTCTTTACTCATCGATACGATTTGTCGCAGAAGTGAAATTTGCTGCCGAAATGAAAAAAGGAGGCTTTCGCCTCCCTCAGACCGTTGACAAACCTATCACCCTTTATCGAACGGTGATAATGGAATGGAAGAGTAAAGCGTCCGCGCCAGGGATGGCGCGGTTCGAGCTTACAGGGACGTACTTGCAGCGTCTTTACGATCCATCCATTATCGCCGCTCACCAGGCTTTGTCAGCAACCTCAAGGAGGCTTTCGCCTCCCTGGTCATTGATACATGCTTACTGCGTTTCACGCAGACGCCGGGCCGCCTGTACCAGGTTCGCCAGCGCCTGACGGGTTTCCGGCCAGCCGCGGGTTTTTAGGCCGCAGTCCGGGTTAACCCATAGGCGCTCCGCCGGGATACGCTGCGCGGCTTTAAGCAACAGCGCTTCCATCCATTCAACGCTCGGCACGTTCGGCGAGTGAATATCATACACGCCCGGGCCGATTTCATTCGGGTATTCAAACTCTTCAAACGACTCCAGCAATTCCATATCGGAACGTGACGTTTCAATGGTGATCACATCGGCGTCCAGCGCCGCAATGGAATCCATGATGTCGTTGAATTCGCAATAGCACATATGGGTATGGATCTGCGTGTCATCCTGCGCGACCGCCGCATTCAGACGGAAGGCGTCCACCGCCCAGGCCAGATAGGCCGACCAGTCGGAGCGATGCAGCGGCAGACCTTCACGCAGCGCAGGTTCGTCAATCTGGATAATGCCGATACCGGCTTTTTCCAGATCCGCCACTTCATCGCGCAGCGCCAGCGCGATCTGTTTGGCAATGGTTTCCCGCGTCACGTCTTCTCGCGGGAAAGACCAGCACAGGATGGTGACCGGGCCGGTCAGCATGCCTTTCATCGGCTTATCCGTCAGCGACTGGGCATACTTCGCCCACTCAACGGTAATCGCTTCAGGGCGGCTGACATCGCCGATAATCACCGGGGGTTTCACGCAGCGGGAACCGTAGCTCTGCACCCAACCATTCTGCGTAAACACAAAGCCGTCCAAATGTTCGCCGAAGTATTCCACCATGTCGTTACGCTCGGCCTCGCCGTGCACCAGCACGTCCAGCCCCAGACGTTCCTGCTCCGCCACCGCTTGCTTAATGTGTTCGGCGATGCCGGTACGATAATGATTGCCGTCCAGACGCCCTTGCTTGAAGTCCAGACGCAGGCCGCGAATTTCCGTGGTTTGCGGGAAAGAACCAATGGTGGTTGTCGGCCATGCGGGCAGATTGAAACGCTCGCGCTGTGCTTTGGCGCGCAGCGGATACGGCTGCCGGCGCTGGCTGTCCTGCGGCGTAATGGCCGCCAGACGCTGAGCCACCGCCGCATTGTGCACGCGGGTCGAGGTACGGCGGGCGCGGATCGGCGCGCTGTATGCCGCCAGCGCCCGATCGTCGCCGCTATTCAACGCCTGAGACAACAGCGACAGCTCGGCGCACTTCTGGATAGCAAACGCAAACCAGCTTTTTACTTCATCATCCAGGCGCGTTTCCACGTTGAGATCGATCGGACTATGCAGCAGCGAACAGGAGCTTCCCAGCCAAAGCGTGCGTTTGCCCGCCAGCGGTTGCAAACGTTCAAACCAACCACTCAGATCGGCGCGCCATACGTTACGCCCGTTAATCACGCCCAGCGACAGCAGCCAGTCAGCGGGTAATTGCGCATTCAACGCCGCGGCATCATCCTTGCCGTGCACCAGATCGACGTGCAGCCCCTGTACCGGCAGCGCTTTGATGGTCGGCAGATTCTGACCGATGCTGTCGAAATAGGTGGTCAGCAATAATTTCACCGCCCCTTGCAGCGCATCGTATGCGGGTTTGAACGCCGCCAGCCATTCCTGCGGCAACTCCAGAACCAATGCGGGTTCATCGATCTGTACCCATTCGATGCCACGTTTAGCCAGTTCAGTCAGCACCTGGCGATAGACCGGCAAAATGTCCTGCAACAGCGATAAACGATCGAACTGCTCGCCTTTTACCTTACCGAGCCACAGATAGGTTACCGGCCCCAGCAGCACGGGCTTCACCTTGTGCCCCAACGCCAGCGCTTCATCCACTTCATCCAGCAACTGCGTCCAGGTCAGTTTGAACTGCTGCCCTTTGGTAAACTCCGGGACCATATAGTGGTAGTTGGTGTTGAACCACTTGGTCATTTCGGCGGCGGCGGCGGGTTCGCCGGTCGGCGCCCGTCCGCGACCAATGCGGAACAGCGTATCCAGGTCAACGGAGCCATTCGCGTTCTGATGACGGGCCGGTACGTTGCCCAACAGCAGGCTGGTGGTCAGCACATGATCGTACCAGGCAAAATCACCCACCGGCAGCAGATCGACGCCCGCATCTTTTTGTTGCTGCCAGTGACGCGCCCGAAGTTCACGTCCGACAGTCAGCAACTCTTGCTGTGTCGCGTTGCCTGCCCAATAGCTTTCCTGCGCTTTTTTCAATTCGCGTCGCAATCCAACACGTGGAAAACCCAGTGTGTGATTTAAAATCGTCATCGTAATTCCTCATTTAGCCGTCCAGATGTTTACACATCCATAATCCGCAGGTAGTGTATGATGCACAAGCGCAATTTATTCACTGTCACTGTGAAGGACTCTCATGATCGAACTTAAACACCTGCGAACGCTGCAAGCACTGCGCAATACGGGATCGTTAGCCGCGGCTGCCGCTGCGCTTCATCAGACCCAGTCGGCGTTGTCCCACCAGTTCAGCGATCTGGAACAGCGTCTTGGGTTCAGGCTATTTGTGCGTAAAAGCCAGCCGCTGCGCTTCACGCCGCAGGGAGAGATCCTGTTGCAGTTGGCCGAGCAGGTGTTGCCGCAGATCCAGCAGGCGTTACAGGCATGCCACGAACCGCACCAAACCACGCTGCGTCTGGCGATTGAGTGTCATAGCTGTATTCAGTGGCTGACGCCGGCGCTGGATGAGTTCCATCAAAGCTGGCCGCAGGTGGCGATGGATTTTAAATCCGGCGTCACGTTCGATCCGCAACCCGCTCTGCAACAGGGCGAACTGGATCTGGTGATGACCTCGGATATCCTGCCGCGCAGCGGGCTGCACTATGCGCCGCTGTTTGATTTTGAGGTCAGACTGGTGCTGGCGCCCGATCATCCGCTGGTCGCCAAAGAAAAAATCGAACCTGAAGACTTAAGCGCGGAAACCCTGATGATCTACCCGGTTCAGCGTCAACGATTGGATGTCTGGCGCCATTTTCTGCAACCTGCCGGCATCAGCCCGGCGTTGAAGAGCGTCGACAACACCTTGCTGCTGATTCAAATGGTTGCCGCCCGCATGGGGATCGCCGCGCTGCCGCACTGGGTGGTGGAAAGTTTTGAACGTCAGGGGCTGATTGTGACAAAAACGTTGGGAGAGGGGTTATGGAGCCGGTTGTACGCCGCCGTCCGGGACGGAGAACAGCGCCAACCGGTGATCGAAGCGTTTATTCGCTCGGCGCGTCAGCACGCTTGCGATCATTTACCGTTTGTGCGGGACGCTTCACGACCCAATGCCGGTGCACCCACAACGAGGACATAATAATTAATGCCCCGATGATAAAGCTCGGCCAATGGGGTTTTTCCTGCCAGATAGCCAGATTGACCAGCAGCGCGGCCGGAACATGGAAATTATTCATGATCCCCAGCGTGCCCGCATCCACCTGAGTGGCGCCGTAGTTCCACATAAAGTAGCCCAGACCCGAGGCCGCGACACCCAGCCAGATTAAAACCCCCCACTGCAACGAGGTGGTGGGCAGTTGGTTGGCATTGCCGAACAACAGCCAGGCGACCACCGAAACCGCCAGCGCGCCCAGATAAAACCATGAAAAGGCGGTGTGTTGCGGCATCGGATGGACTTCCATCAGGCGCTTATACCCGACTTGCCCGATGGCAAAAAAGATGTTCGCTGCCTGAACCAGCACCAGTCCCCAGACAAAATGCGTGCTGACCTCATCGTAACGGATCACCGCCGCGCCCAGCACCGCCAGCAACGCGCTAAAGACATACCCCCAACGCAGACGCTCACGCCGCAACAGATCGTAAATCAGCGTGACATATAACGGCGTCATCACCGTAAAGAGCAAAAACTCCGGCACAGTAAGATATAAATAAGCCTGAAAAACAAATAGATACATAATCCCCAGTTGGCAGGCGCCAACCAGTAGATACAGTAAAATGACGCGCGGCGCATAGCCCCGCCAACGTAAAAAGGGCAGGAACACCAACGCAGCCAGCCCGACGCGCATCAATACGGAAAACCAGCTATCGACCTGGCCCGCCAGATATTCGCCAATCAGACTAAATGAAAAAGCCCACAATATAGTGGTGATAACGAGTAATGGCACAGCACAATATCCGCTCAGCAAAGAAGTGCCATTATTGTAACGGAGGAAAGAAAATAAATTTTAACCAATATGGTTTACATCTGAGCAAATAAACAGCTAACAATCCTCAAAAGCTGTACGGCAAAAACTTAGCCTGAACCGATGTAATCAATTGCAATGTATCGTCGATACATTCCGGCAAAGGCATCAAAAGAAATAACCCCTTTCAATATTCCGAAAGGGGTTAGCAATTAATCGAAGTGAGTAATAAGAAGATTGAATATCACTATTAAATTTGCCATCTGAACCAGGCAAAAAAGACGTTCCCATTATTATAAGTGCCGGGAATATACGTCGCCTGAAAAGAAAGCTTTTGGTAGCTTATTGATGCCAGAGGCAACAAGACCGGAATAGGAATATAGTTCCAGTTGTCGCGCATCGTGACGCCGGCGGTGAAACCTAACCCCAGTTGGAAGTCCTGATCGCGGGTCGGCCGCCAGCGTTTCTCAAAACCATAGCCGCCGATAGGCTCCCATTTGTTATGGGAATCCTTAAACGCCATGGCATAAATCCCATGCCAGTCGCCATCTTCATCAAAGCGCGACACGCCATACCCGGCCCCCCACGGACGCTCGTTATACTCATCCGTTTTTTCTTTATCGTACGTCCAGCGGTTATGCCAGGTAATCGCCGGGATGTAGATATCGTGGTTTGGTGATTCCGACCAGGTTTTAGACAGGTTATTTTTACTTCTCTGCCACCAGCTTTCATCGTGCTCTGCCGTGACGGTTCCGGCGCTGCGGTTATCCGCACCGTTGTTCGCCGCAGAGTAATTATTTTCCGTGTCAGTTGCATGAGCCAACATCGGCATAGCGGATGACGCCATAAAACACAGGGTTATTAAAACGCGCTTTAAATACATTATTGAACTCTCTGCAACCATAACACCACCTACACAGATATCAGAATATATCGTTCAACCCATTCTGTTTGCACAGATAGTACGACAATAAAACAGCTCGTCATTATGTAGTAAAATACGACGAGGGTAGTTAACTAAATGACTATCCGTGAAATAGTTTCAGACGTTTCCTACCCTGAATAACTAACAACAGCGAGCTGGCGGATAATTTATAAATAACGTTTTTTATTGACGTATGAAGCGACGGTATTAAATACCGTCTCCATACTCAAAACCACGATTCACACCGTTGAAATACTGATCCATATCCATTGACGGCTTATCCGTTTCCGGACGGCCGACTATCCGGGCAGGAACGCCGGCAGCGGTGGTATGGGGCGGAACAGGCTGTAAAACCACCGAACCCGCGCCGATTTTGGCGCCGCGCCCGATCTCAATATTCCCCAGGATCTTGGCGCCCGCGCCGATCATTACCCCTTCGCGGATTTTAGGATGGCGATCGCCGCTGGTTTTCCCCGTACCGCCCAGGGTAACGGATTGCAGAATGGACACATCATTCTCAACAATCGCCGTTTCGCCGATCACAATACCGGTCGCATGATCGAGCATGATCCCGCAGCCGATAGTCGCAGCCGGGTGAATATCAACGCCAAAGGACACCGAGATCTGATTCTGGAAATAGATCGCCAGCGCCTTACGATCCTGAGACCACAGCCAGTGACCGATGCGATACGCCTGTAAGGCGTGAAATCCTTTCAGATAAAGCAACGGCGTTGAGTATTTATCCACGGCGGGATCGCGCAGGCAGACCGCCTGAATATCGCGCGCGGCGGAAATGATCATCTGCGGATCGGCATGGTAAGCCTCTTCAGCGACTTCACGGATGGCAATGGCGGGCATGATCGGACTAGACAGCTTATTAGCCAGCATATAGCTTAGCGCGCTACCCAGATTTTCGTGTTTCAGCAATGTGGCATGAAAAAAACTGGCCAGCATCGGTTCGCAATCCGCCAGATTACGCGCCTCAGCCTTAATATTTTTCCAGACCAGTTCCAGTTCTTCTGTCGACATTGCCTTGCTCTCCGCAGTACCACATACCGAATTATACCCTGCCGGCTTGAAGTCGCGAGGGATGTTCGTTCACTCACCGCCCGCCCGCAGCGCCCATGACTTTGGGTATACAATTTGTCGCCGACGCCGTTCACACACAAAAAACACCCTAGGCCGCCGGCATTAAGCAAGCTTGGTCATAGGATGTTATAAATGAGTGCTTTCGTCTTTGCGTGTACGCCCCAGCAGACTTAACGCTGCTTCCCGGGCATCTTTTCCACAGTACAGGACTTGCCAAAGTTGCTCGGTAATCGGCATTTCAACGCCGTAACGCTTCGCTAATGCCAATACCTCTTTGGTATTGCGATATCCTTCGACAACCTGACCAATCGTATCCTGCGCTTCCTGAACTCCCATCCCCTGCCCCAGCATCATACCGAAACGTCGATTACGGGATTGGTTATCGGTACAGGTCAGCACCAGATCGCCCAATCCGGCCATGCCCATAAAAGTGGTGGGATCGGCGCCCAATGCCACACCCAGCCGGGTCATCTCCGCCAGACCCCGGGTAATCAACGCCGTACGTGCGTTGGCCCCAAAGCCAATGCCGTCAGACATACCGGCGCCGATAGCAATAACATTTTTAACCGCCCCGCCCAGCTGTACGCCGATAAAATCAGGATTGCTGTATACCCGGAAACTTTTACCGCAATGCAGCAAACGCTGAAGATCATCGGCAAATGCGTCATCCGTCGCCGCCAGCGCAATCGCCGTAGGCAGGCCGGCGGCCAACTCTTTCGCAAAGGTCGGCCCGGATACGACAGCAAGCGGGATTTGTTCCCCCAACGCTTCTCGGGCCACGTCCTGCAACAAGCGTCCGGTTTCCGCTTCCAGCCCTTTCGTCGCCCACACTATCCGCGCGTCAGCGCGCAGATGGGGTTTAATCTGACGCAACACATCGCCGAACACATGGCTGGGAACCACCACCAGAACATTCCGGCTGGCCGCCAGCGCCTGCGCCAGATCGGTTTCCAGTTGCAGCGAATCAGGAAAAGAAACGTCAGGCAGGAACGCCTGATTGCAGCGGGCCGCCTGCAATGCACGGATATGCTCAGGCTGATGACCCCAGAGCACCACCCGATGACCGTTACGCGCCAGGGTAATCGCCAATGCGGTGCCGTATGAACCGGCACCGATCACGGTCATTGAAGCGTCAGACGCGTTCATCAGGCATCCTGACGCGGCGCGGCATTTTCATCTGCCGTTTGTTGCTGCAAATAGTTCATGAACAGCGCATCAAAGTTAACCGGCGCCAGATTCAGCTGTGGGAAGGTGCCGCGGGAAACCAGGCTGGTGATGCACTCGCGGGCATAAGGGAACAGAATGTTCGGGCAATACGCGCCCAGGCAATGCGCCAGTTGAGTGCCTTCAATGCCCCCAACGGTGAAAATCCCGCCTTGCTGAACTTCGCACAGAAATGCCGTTTCTTCACCCAGCGAAGCCGTGACGGTAACGCGCAGCACCACTTCATAAATATCTTCCGCCAGTTGGCTTGATGCCGTGTCCAGATCCAACTTCACTTCAGGCTGCCATTCCTGCTGGAATACCTGAGGGGCGTTCGGCGCTTCAAAGGAGATATCCTTGGTATAGATACGCTGGATTTGGAAAGACATTTCGGCGTTGTTTTGTTCAGACATGTTGAATAATACCTTTTGTTGGTTTTTTTGACGCCTTCCATCGTCAGAGAAGGTGGACGCCAGCACATTAGTCATTTTAGCGTTGCGGACAGCCCGTTGCGCCGTCTTGCAAGAATTATTTGCGGCGAACCGTTATTTGCCGCGGACCAGGGGCAGATTTTCACCGCTCCAGCCGGCAAGGCCGTCTTTCAACACCAATACGCGTTCAAATCCTGCTTTGAGCAGGTTATCCGCCGCTTCGCGCGAAGAAATGCCGTTGGCGCACACCACAATCACCGGTTGCGCTTTATGTTTTTCCAACTCGCCTACGCTGCCGTTTTTAATATCATTGGGTAACAGGTTAAACGCATTGGCGATGTGGCCGCGACGATAGTCGTCACGATTGCGAATATCGACTATCACGGCGTCTTCTTTGTTGATCAATTGGATCGCTTCACCGCGAACCACTTCCTTCACTTTAGAAAGTTTACTCTTCACAGTAAGCACAATGACGGCGACCAACAGGGCAACCCAGGCCAAACTCAATATAGGGTGCTTGCTAATGAATGGCATAATCTCTTGCATGGGGTATAACGACTCCCGAATCAGTTAAGCGATAAAATATAAGGTTCCTGAGTATACCTGCGCGATACGGCAATTACAGCCAGTAAGCCAACATAGCGTACTGAATCTGCGGCGCGATAGGTAAAAATCACCTCACAGATTGTGTAATTCAACCATTCTATGCGCATACGTTCCCATTTATCTATTATTGATGCATCCCTGCTGCGGATTCCGTGTCATCCTTGTCACGAATGGAAATAGAAATCCAGAAAGAGACGACTGGTAAGCCGCTGTTCATCGTGGAATAATCCTTCGCTATGAGTAAAAAAGCGTTATCTGTACAGTTGAGAGCAGTATGTCGCGCCAAAATTCAATCCCGGGCGTTACACAAGCTGTTCGCCCGGTGCGCCAGCGCGTTTTGCGTCGGCGCCTTGCTGCTGTCCGGTTTCAGCCAGGCGGCGGATAATCAGCAACAGCTCAAAGCCCTGCAACAGGATATCGCCGCCAAGGAAAAAAGCGTTCGACTGCAACAGCAACAGCGCGGCGCGTTAGTCCAGCAGTTGAAAAAGCAGGAGCAGTCTATCGCGCAATCAAGCCGTCAACTGCATGAAACGCGCAATACGCTGTCCACGCTGAATAAAGAGCTGAACGCGCTTGGCGCATCCATCGCCAAATTACAATCACAGCAAGACACACAGCAAGAAATTCTTTCCCGCCAGCTTGATGCCGCATTCAGACAGGGTCAGCACAGCGCTTTGCAGTTGATTCTGAGCGGCGAAGAGAGCCAGCGCAGTGAACGTATCCTGGCTTATTTTGGCTACCTGAACGAAGCACGGCAGAAATCCATCAATGAGTTGCAACAAACGCGAACCGAGTTGGCCAGCCAGAGACAACTGCTTGAGCAAAAACAGACGCAGCAGAAAACGTTGTTGAGCGACCAGCAGCAACAGCAGAAAACGCTGGAGCAGGCGCAGACAGAGCGGCAAAAAACCCTATCGACGCTGGAAAGCTCGCTGGAAAAAGATCGGCAACAGCTCACCGAATTACGTCAGAATGAAACGCGCCTGCGCGATCAAATCGCCCGCGCTGAGCGCGAAGCCAAAGCAAGGGCCGAGCGGGAAGCCCGTGAGGCGGCCAAAGTCCGCGCCAAAGAAGAACAGGCCAAACGCAGCGGCGGCAGCTACAAACCAACAGAAAACGAGCGCTCGCTCATGGCGCGCACCGGCGGCCTCGGCCGACCGGCCGCACAGGCCTTCTGGCCGGTTCGGGGGAATATTGAGCATCGTTTTGGTGAACCGCTGCAAGGCGAGCTACGCTGGAAAGGGCTGGTCATCGCCGCGCCGGAAGGAACCGAAGTCAAGGCCATCGCCGATGGCAACGTGCTGATGGCCGACTGGCTGCAAGGCTATGGTCTGGTTGTGGTCGTCCAGCACGGCAAGGGCGACATGAGTCTTTATGGCTATAACCAAAGCGCGTTGGTTTCCGTCGGGGCACAGGTTAAAGCAGGCCAGCCTATCGCGCTGGTCGGCACCAGCGGCGGACAAAGCCAGCCTGCGCTCTATTTTGAAATTCGTCGCCAGGGTCAGGCGGTAAACCCACAACCTTGGTTGGGAAGATAGTCTTGTATCATTTAAAATCAAAAATCTTATTTTTTTTCAGTCTATTGGTGCTCTCCCAATCCGGTATGGCCGGTAAGCTTTCCATTGTGATTGATGACTTCGGCTACCGTCCGCATAACGAAAATCAGGTTTTAAACCTGCCCGCGGCCATTTCGGTGGCGGTGCTTCCCAATGCGCCTTACGCCAGAGAAATGGCGACCAAAGCGCATAATCAGGGACGGGAAGTCCTGATCCATCTGCCGATGGCGCCGATGAGCAAACAGCCGCTGGAGCGCGACACGCTGCGCCCGGACATGAGCGGCGAAGAGATCCAGCGCATTATCCGTCAGTCGGTCAATAATGTGCCTTATGCCGTCGGCCTGAATAACCACATGGGCAGCGCGATGACCGCCGATCTCCCCGGTATGCAAAAAGTGATGCAGGCCCTGAGCGCCTATCAGCTCTATTTTCTCGACAGTATGACGATCGGCAGCAGCAAAGCCACTCAGGCCGCCGCAGGAACCGGCGTAAAAGTGATTAAACGAAAGGTTTTTCTGGATGATAGCCAGAACGAAGCCGACATCCGCCGCCAGTTTAACCGCGCAGTGCAGATTGCACGGCGCAGCGGCTCCGCCATCGCCATTGGGCATCCCCATCCGTCGACCATCAAAGTGTTGCAGCAAATGCTGCCCGCGTTGGATGCGGATATCGTACTGGTGCGTCCAAGCCAGTTGCTGAATGAACCGACCTGGCATTACGAACCGTCACCCGCGCCAGAGACGCCGAAACCGGTTAAACCGCGTAATCCATTCCGGGGCATCAAACAATGCCTGGTGAAACGCCCGCCTGAACCCGTGAAAAACGATGTGATGTTCAAACTGGTCGATAGCAGCATTCGCGATAGCGCCGCCATCACATTTGTAAAACGTCGTTGGCAAACCTGGGTAGCGCCCGCCGAATCGGATGTGAGACCCTAGGTTTATTTTTCGTGTTTGCGCCTCAATTTGAGGCGCAAACAGGTCACTCAAGCCGGAAGTTATCCCTTCCAACTGAGAATAACTTTCCCCGACTGCCCGGAACGCATGACATCAAATCCCTTTTGAAAATCATCAATCGGAAAACGATGCGTAATAATGGGGGATAAATCCAGACCGGACTGGAGCAGGGCGGACATCTTGTACCAGGTTTCAAACATTTCCCGACCATAGATACCTTTGATAAACAGCCCCTTGAATATGACCTCGCCCCAGTCAATCGACATCGGCTCCGGGGGAATACCGAGCATGGCGATGCGGCCGCCGTGATTCATGGCTTTCAGCATGGCGCGAAACGCAGGCGGCGCGCCGGACATTTCCAGCCCGACATCAAACCCTTCGGTCATTCCCAGCGCCAGCATGACGTCTGAAAGATTTTCATGCGCCACATTTACCGCCCTCGATACCCCCATTTTACGGGCGAGATCCAGTCGATAATCGTTCACATCGGTAATCACCACATGCCGGGCGCCCACGTGGCGACACACTGCCGCGGCCATCACACCGATCGGCCCCGCGCCGGTAATCAATACATCCTCGCCGACCAAATCAAACGACAGCGCGGTATGCACCGCATTGCCCAAGGGATCGAAAATCGCCGCCAGCTCATCGGAAATATTGTCAGGAATACGGAATGCGTTTTCGGCGGGGATAACCAGATACTCGGCGAACGCTCCGGGACGGTTTACTCCCACGCCAAGGGTATTGCGACACAAATGCCGGCGTCCCGCGCGGCAGTTGCGGCAATATCCGCAGGTGATATGCCCTTCGCCGGATACCCTGTCGCCGATGTTGAAACCGCTCACTTCCTGACCGATGGCCACGATATCGCCGACATACTCATGTCCGACCACCATCGGCACCGGGATGGTCTTCTGTGACCACTCATCCCAGTTATAAATGTGCACATCCGTACCACAGATGGCGCTTTTACGAATGCTAATCATAATGTCGTTATGCCCCAGTTCCGGCTTGGGCGCATCCATCATCCAGATACCGGCCTCGGGGCGCAATTTCGCCAATGCTTTCATCGTCGTGATCTCAGTCAATCACGCCCAGGCGTTTGCCTACCCGGATAAAGGCGTCAACCGCCCGCTGAACCTGCGACAGCGTGTGGGCCGCGGACATTTGGGTACGAATGCGGGCCTGGCCGCTGGGGACGACGGGATAAAAGAATCCGGTGACGTAAATACCTTCGCGTTGCAGCGCCGCGGCAAAGTCCTGCGCTAACCGGGCCTCCCCCAGCATAACCGGAATAATGGCATGATCGGCCCCCGCAAGGGTGAATCCCGCCGCCTTCATCTGCGCGCGAAACAGACTGGCGTTCGCCCACAGCCGCTGGCGTCGTTCATTGCCATCCGCCAGCAGGTCCAGCACTTTGAGCGACGCCGCCGCCATCGCCGGCGCCAGCGAGTTGGAAAACAGATAAGGGCGCGAGCGTTGCCTCAGCCACTCGATAACCTCACGACGCCCGGCGGTATAGCCGCCAGAGGCGCCGCCCAGCGCTTTGCCCAATGTCCCGGTGATGATGTCGACACGATCCATCACGCCGCAATATTCGTGCGTTCCCCTCCCCTGCGCCCCGACAAAACCGACCGCATGCGAATCATCCACCATGACCAACGCATCGTAGCGATCGGCCAGATCGCAGATCCCCGACAGATTGGCGATAACGCCATCCATCGAAAAAACGCCATCGGTAGCGATCATGATATGGCGTGCGCCTTCCGCCCTTGCCCGCTGAAGCTGAGCTTCCAACTGACTCATATCGTTGTTGGCGTAACGATAACGTCGGGCTTTGGAAAGACGGATACCGTCGATGATCGAAGCATGATTCAACGCATCGGAAACAATGGCGTCTTCCGGACCCACCAGCGTTTCAAACAGACCGCCGTTGGCATCAAAACAAGAGGAATAAAGAATCGCATCATCCGTTCCCAGAAAGTCAGCCAGCTTTTGCTCCAGCTGCTGATGAATATCCTGCGTGCCACAAATAAAACGCACCGACGCCATACCAAAACCGTGGCTCTCCAGTCCCTGTTTCGCGGCAGCGATCAGCTCCGGGTGATTTGCCAGCCCAAGGTAGTTGTTGGCGCAAAAATTGAGCAGCTTACCGCTGTCGGCGACATCAATTTCAGCCTGCTGCGGAGAGGTAATGATGCGCTCTTGTTTGAATAAGCCCTCGGTGCGGGCAGCCATAATCTGTGTGGCGAGTTGCTGATAAAAAGCGGCGGGCATAAGCGATCTCTCCGGTAAAAAGGATGCCATGTATACCCTAAATAATTCGAGTTGCAGGAAGGCGGCAAGTGAAGGAATCCCGATGAGCTTACTCAGGTAAGTGATTCGGGTGACTGAGCGCGGCCAACGCACATGCAACTTGAAGTATGACGGGTATAGATTAATAAACTAGCGGAAGTGGACGTGAATGAGGGAGAAAGAATCTGAAAATGCAATCTGCGTCACGCGGTATTTATCTTCGTCCGGCGCGAGAACGAATGCAGGAAACGGCGCTAAAAAAACCTCAGGCTGCTTGCCGTAAAATGTAATGCTATTATAGCGCTTATAGACAGCGTGAGGCGTGGTGCTTCACCGGCAAGATTAATAAGGGTAGACCCCATGATTATCGTTACTGGCGGCGCCGGCTTCATCGGCAGCAATATTGTAAAATCTCTCAATGATATGGGTTATCGGGATATTCTGGTCGTCGATAACCTGAAAGACGGGACGAAATTCGTCAATCTGGTGGATCTGGATATCACAGACTACCTGGATAAAGAAGATTTCATCGCCAGCATCATCGCTGGCGACGATCTGGGTGATATCGATGCCGTCTTCCACGAAGGCGCCTGCTCGTCGACCACCGAGTGGGACGGCAAGTACATGATGGATAACAACTATCAATACTCCAAAGATGTGTTGCAATATTGCCTCGATCGCAACATCCCGTTCCTGTACGCCTCGTCTGCCGCAACCTATGGCGGCCGCAACGATAACTTCATTGAAGATCGCCAATATGAGCAACCGCTGAACGTCTATGGCTACTCCAAGTTCCTGTTCGATCAGTACGTGCGCGAAATTCTGCCGCACGCCGAGTCGCAAATCTGCGGCTTCCGCTACTTCAATGTCTACGGCCCGCGCGAGGGGCACAAAGGCAGCATGGCCAGCGTCGCCTTCCATCTGAACAACCAGATCAATCAGGGTGAAAACCCGAAACTGTTCGCCGGCAGCGAAAACTTTAAGCGGGACTTTATCTACGTCGGCGATGTCGCCGACGTCAACCTGTGGTTCTGGCAAAAAGGGGTTTCCGGCATTTTCAACTGCGGCACCGGCCGGGCGGAATCTTTCCAGGCTGTCGCTGACGCCACGCTGGCATTCCATAAAAAAGGCAGCGTGGAATACATTGAATTCCCGGCCAAGCTGAAAGGCCGTTATCAGGCGTACACCCAGGCCGATCTGACCAACCTGCGCGCCGCCGGTTACGATAAACCGTTTAAAACCGTCGCCGAAGGCGTTGCCGAATACATGGCCTGGCTAAACCGTACCGTTTAATCGGATAAGGAACGGACAAACGGTATGAAAATTCTGGTCATCGGCCCTTCCTGGGTAGGCGACATGATGATGTCGCACAGCCTGTATCGCGCGCTGAAGGCTGAACATCCGCAAGCGGTCATTGGCGTGATGGCCCCCGCCTGGTGCCGTCCTCTGCTGGCCCGTATGCCCGAGGTTAATCAGGCGCTGGCGATGCCGCTCGGCCACGGCGCGCTGGCGCTGGGGGAGCGTCGCCGTTTGGGGATTTCCCTGCGGGCCGCCCAATACGACCGCGCTTACGTGTTGCCTAACTCGTTTAAATCCGCGCTGGTGCCTTTCTTCGCCGGTATCCCGCAACGCACCGGCTGGCGCGGTGAAATGCGTTACGGGCTGCTGAATGATATCCGCGTACTGGATAAAGCGGCATTTCCGTTGATGGTGCAGCGCTATGTCGCGCTGGCCTACGATCGCCAACGCGTTCATGGCGCTCAAGATCTTCCGCAGCCGTTACTGTGGCCTCAGCTACAGGTTAGCGCGGAAGAAACCGCTGAGATGACGCAAACTTTCGGCCTGCGCGATCCGCGTCCGATGATTGGTTTTTGTCCCGGCGCAGAATTTGGCCCCGCTAAACGCTGGCCGCATTATCATTACGCCACGCTGGCGCAGAAGTTGATTGAACGGGGCTATCAGGTCGTCCTGTTTGGTTCGGCCAGCGACCAAGCGGCAGGCGAGGATATCCGCCAGGCCTTAACCGAGAAAGCGCAGCAACACTGCGCCAACCTCGCCGGGAAAACCGCTTTGGAACAGGCGGTAGTGCTGATCGCCGCCTGCCACGCGGTAGTGAGCAATGACTCAGGATTAATGCACATTGCCGCCGCCCTCAACCGTCCGCTCATCGCGCTTTATGGCCCCAGCAGCCCGGACTTCACCCCGCCGTTGTCGCATCAGGCGGAGGTCATTCGCCTGATTACCGGTTATCACCGGGTGCGCAAAGGCGATGCCGAGCAGGGATATCATCAAAGCCTGATTGACATCCAACCGGAGCGCGTGCTCGACGCGCTGGAAAAATATCTGACCACGCCGGGAGAACCCGCATGAGGGTGCTGATTATCAAAACATCCTCAATGGGCGATGTGCTGCATACGTTACCCGCGTTAACCGACGCCATGCTGGCCCTGCCCGGCATAACCTTCGACTGGGTGGTGGAAGAGGGCTTTGCCCAGATCCCCGGTTGGCACCCGGCCGTATCCCGCGTGATCCCGGTGGCTATCCGGCGCTGGAGAAAAAGCTGGTTCAGCGCCCAGACACGTCAGGAACGCAAAGATTTTAAGCGGCAACTACGTGAATATCATTATGATGCGGTGATCGATGCCCAGGGGTTAATTAAAAGCGCCGCGCTGGTCACCCGCCTTGCCCGAGGCAAAAAGCACGGTCTCGACTGTAAAAGCGCGCGGGAACCCCTGGCGAGCGGGTTCTATAACTACCGCCATCCCGTCAGCCGTCGGCAACATGCCGTAGAACGCGTGCGCGAACTGTTCGCCGCCAGCCTTGGCTACAAGAAACCCGCCGAGCGCGGCGATTATGCCATCGCTCAGCGCTTTCTTTCCCAGCTACCGGCCGATGCCAATCAATATTTGGTCTTTCTTCATGCTACTACCCGGGATGAAAAACACTGGCCGGAATCTCACTGGCGCGAGCTGATTTCCCTACTGCAATCCAGCGGACTCCGGATCAAGCTTCCCTGGGGCGCGGAGCATGAACGCCAGCGCGCTCTGCGTCTGGCGCAAGGGTTTGCGCACGTCGACGTTTTACCTCGTCTTACGCTGCAACAGGTCGCCGAGGTGCTGGCCGGAGCAAAAGCGGTGGTTTCCGTCGATACGGGCTTAAGCCATTTAACCGCGGCGCTGGATCGTCCGAATATCACCCTGTATGGCCCGACCGATCCGGGATTGATTGGCGGTTATGGGCTGAATCAGGCAGTGGAAATGTCTGAAAATCGGCAGATGAGTACAATTACGGCCGGGGAAGTCCGCCAAAAGCTGGATCAAATGATAGAATTAACTCCATCAGGCGAGTAATCCCGCTCTCCCCACGTTGAATAAATAGATGATCAATAACTTAGGATATGATCTGACAAGATCTTCCGGCATAAGCGCGGCCCTCGCCCTTAATCTTATTTTCCCCGGCTGTTTACTGACGCTCTGTATTATGCCATTCAGTACCATCGTCGCCGGTTGGGTTTTCTACCTGACCGGTTCGCTTTCCGTTTTTTACGTGATGACGCACCTGAAAACCATCGCGGCGACCAAACGACTTCTGACGATCCCGCTGTGTTTGTTGCTCCTCGGCCTGACCAATCTTGTCTGGTATCATCAATATTATCAGCCGGACACCGCCTTTTCCGCAGTCTACAACGCCTATGAAACCTCCGCCCACGCCTGTATTCTGGGGGCATTCATCCTACTAACGACGTTGCATATCGCCCGGGAGAAGCAAAAATTTCAGCTTCCCTGCATCCTGGCGATCTGCGCTCTGACGCTGGGCTATGCCTTTTATCAGTCCTTATTTAGCGGTGTGCACCGTATCGGGCTGGTATTCGGCCCGGCAACCAGCGCGGCCTATTTCCTTACCTTTATCGGCGCGCTGAGCGCCCAGGCGATATTAACGCTCAGTACACCCTACAAGTATTACCTTTATCTGGCTCATTTTCTGTTGATGACCATCGCCATTCTGCTCACGGAAACGCGGGCGGCAATATTTGTTTATCCGATTGTCGGCGCCACGATTTTATTATCAGAAGTCAGACACAATAGGCGTTTATTTATCAAAGCCTTTGCGGGTTCGGTTATCACTGTTCTGCTGTGCTCGTTTCTCTTCCAGGAGACGATCCATCAGCGCACCAACGATCTGATTAACGATATCCGCAATTACAGTATGAACAACAGCAAAACGTCAGTCGGCGCCCGCCTGGCCATGTACCAGGCCGGCGTACAGGTCGGCGAAGACGCGTTGTTCGGCCAATCGGCGGAACAGCGTTCAGTGCGTATTGTTCAGTTGGCGGAACAGGATCCCGGATTGGCGGGCGCCGTAGGATTCCTGAACGTGCATCTCCATAATGAAGCGATCGATGCCTTTTCTCTTAAAGGGTTGCCCGGCGCTTTTATCCTGCTGATGCTCTATGCCGCATTGATCTATTTTTCCGTCTTTATACTCAGAAGCCATCTGTTGGCAGCCATGATTTTTGCGCTACTCATGTACGGTTTGAGCGATGTTATTTTGTACTCTCGCGATATGCTAATCGCCTGGCTGCTGACCTTTTGCCTCGGCACCACATTGACCGGCAGATGGCTTAAGTAATAACCACATATAACATCGTGATATAGGCAATTATCGCTGTGACAGGGAGCTGGGTTTTAGTACCATGGCAGGCTAAAATGGCGCACCGCAAACCGCTGTGCCGCCCGATCGGTCATCTCAGTCCACTGGTAGCTGTCGAGCCAGGGGCGGTAGCGTGGTTTGTTTGCAAAACGTCCATTTTTGAGCAAAGTCGTAGCTTTTATTATTTTCATTTAGGTATATCAATCTTATTACTTAAAGAACAGATTCTCATTTATACACACACCAAAAAACAAACTTAATATAAAATTAAACATGAAAAACTTTGAATTAAACATCCGAAAAAATCTACTTTCTACTTCCATCTACATAGGATTTATTATTGCATTAAATTTCATGATTTTTAACTCACGATTATCTGTAAAAATATTCAACAATATAGGTATAATTGCTATTATATTTCTATTCCTGGTCTTCAAGACAAAGGAGATAAATAATAAAAATATAATGGTCGCACTCAGCATGCTATTGCTAAGTGCAGTAAATTTCATTTGGGGATTAATATATAAAACAGATGACAGTGAAATGATAGGCATCTATCATTCCTATCACAATATAGAGAAAATATTACTAATAGGGTCAGTATTTATTTTCATTACAGTATTATCTCCCCTGAAATATAAAGAATCAAAACCATCAATTATTGGCATATATGTAACACCCATCATACTATTAATATATTTTTATTTCTCACGATACGATGAAAGATTTACACTATCTGACGGTATAGCGACGAGTTCTGCATATATGATAACGTTTATCGGAATTCTTATATCACAAGCTATTTTTATAAGTAATATCAAGATAAGAGTTAATTTATTTCTTTTAAATTATTTTGTTTTTTTTATTCTTATAATACTTACAGGAACACGGGCGGCAATATTAGCATACCCGCTATTAAGTATAATAGTATTAAGCCCTTTTATTTATAAAAACAAAAAGATAGATTTTAAATTAATCGTGAAATTTATAACAATCAGCATAGCTTGTATAGCATTATGTTATGACACGATAAATACTAGAGCAAATAACCTTCTTACAGATTTAAAAAAATACGAACAGGCGGATAGTAATACATCAGTTGGTGCTCGCATTGCTATGTATAAAGCCGGGATGAGCAGTTTTTTAAATGCGCCAATGGGACAATCTGCCGAGTCAAGAGCAATTGATATCGAACAACAAGCGGAAAAGGATCGCTCCCTTTTGGGCGCATCACTATTTACTAAGATTCATTTGCATAACGAATTTATCGAAGCCATCTCTCTAAAAGGAATATTCGGCGGAGCTGCTTTGCTTATTTTTTATGCTTCTCTAATTTATTTTTCTTTTTTTATTATAAGAGACTACGCAATAATATCACTCTCATTAGCATTGATCATTTATGGCTTAAGTGACGTGATTTTTTACGGTAGGAACACAACCATAGTTTGGGTACTTACTTATTGCCTCAGTATTTTCTTGGCCCAAAGCCAAAGAAGTGAACAGACTAGTTTTGATAAAGTAGTCCTGCAATAAAATCGTTATACGTGAAATAAACAAAGGAATTACGGTGGATAATGTTTATCAAAATTACCAAAAAATCCTGGTTGTAAAGCTCAGATTCCATGGTGATATGCTACTCACCACCCCGCTTATCAGCACGCTGAAAATGAATTATCCGGATGCCCAAATCGACGTATTATTGTACGAAGATACCATGCCGATTTTGTCCGAAAATAAAGATATCAATGTATTATACGGTATCAAGCGAAAAGAGAAAGGGGCACTGCGTAAACTAAAAAGTTTCTCGAATCTGACTCGCAAACTAAGAGCCAACCATTATGATTTGATTATCAACCTGACGGATCAGTGGCTTATAGCCCCATTGCTAAAGCTAGCCAACGCCCGCAAGAAAATAAGTTTGGAATTCAGGCATCGAGATTCCTTTTTCTGGCGCTTTTGCTTTGATGAAATCGTCAGGCCAGTAGGTTCTCATGTTGTTGAACATAATCTTTCGGTAGCCAACGCATTGCATTTATCAAAAATTAATACGCACACCATTATGGCTTACGATGAGAAACAATGGGAAACGATTCATAACCAACTGATAACTATCAATGCAGACAAAAAATATATCGTTATACAACCCACAGCGCGACAGATATTTAAATGCTGGGATAATGATAAATTTGCTGACGTTATCGATAACATTCAGTCAAACGGATTGAATGTTATTTTAACGTCCGGCCCCAGCGAAGAAGATCAACAATGTATTAATGCTATTTCAGCGCTGTGTAAATCACCACCGATAACGGATTTTGCGGGCAAAACGACATTTCCTCAGTTAGCCGCATTAATAGATCACGCGGAACTCTTTATCGGTGTCGATTCCGCTCCCATGCACATGGCTGCCGCGTTGGAGACGCCGATAGTATGTCTGTTCGGCGCAACGGATCATCTATTCTGGCGCCCCTGGAGTGAGAATAAAATCGTTATCTGGGCTGGAGATTACCAGACGATGCCCCAACGCAGCGGAATAGACAGGCAGCATAAATATCTGTCTTGTATTCCGGCAACAGATGTCATTGAGGCAGCACTGACTATGCTGTCTAAAACTAGGCAGGCATCCCAATCTGGGACACGACAATGATCATTGCATTCTGTTTGTACAAGTACTTCCCTTTTGGTGGGCTACAGAGAGATTTTTTACGCATCGCTCAGGCCTGCCAGGCTCGCGGACATCATATTCGCGTATACGTCCAATCATGGGAAGGTTCGCAGATTGATAATTTCGAACTGATTCAGGTTCCGGTTCGGAAACACACCAATCACGCACGCAATAAAGAATATTATCAGTGGATACAACAACATATGCAACAACACCCGGTAGACCGGATAGTCGGTTTTAATAAAATGCCGGGGTTGGATTTCTATTATGCCGCCGATGTTTGCTATGCCGAAAAAGTGGCGCAGGAGAAAGGTTTTCTTTATCGCTTAACGTCGCGTTACCGACATTATGCCGCTTTTGAAAAGGCCGTTTTTGAGCGTGATAGCCGCACTAAAATGCTGATGCTCACTCACCGCCAGATTGACGACTTCAAAAAACATTACGGCACACAGGATGAGCGATTCGTCATTTTACCACCGGGTATTTCTCCCGATCGTAAATATCGTCCGGATGCGGCACAGGTCAGAACACGATTCAGACAAGAGCAACAGATCCCGCAGCATAGTCTGGTGGTTTTGCAGGTTGGCTCGGATTTCTATCGTAAAGGCGTTGAACGAAGTTTATATGCGATTGCCAGCCTGCCGGAAACACAGAGAAAACAGACGATTTATCTGGTTGTCGGGCAAGATAAACCCGGCCGTTATCAAAAAATCGCCTCGCGTCTGGGAATCAGCGCTCAGGTACGTTTCTTTTCAGGCCGTAACGATATTCCTGATTTTATGGCGGCGGCCGATTTACTGATTCACCCTGCGCATCAGGAAGCGGCTGGCATCGTGCTACTTGAAGCACTGACCGCGGGTTTGCCGGTCATTGTGACCGATGTGTGCGGCTACGCTTTTTATATTGATCGGGCAAATGCCGGGGCCGTTATCGAAGAACCTTACCGTCAGAATGAATTAAATGCCGTATTACACCACGCGCTAAGCCAGACGGAAGAGCGTACGCAATGGGCCGCCAATGCGCGCCATTTTGCCGATACCGCAGATCTATACAGTTTGCCGGAGAAAGCCGCAGCGTTGATAACGGGTGATCCATCATGATTGAGCTAAAAGAACCTTTCGCATCATTATGGCAAAATAAAAACCCGTTTGAAGAGGTCGATAAACTCGACGGCGATATATTCCGCGCGCTGGAAAGCCGCCGGACGTTGCGTTTTACTGTGGGCAAGCAGTCCTATTTTATAAAAATACACCGCGGCACCACGCTAAAAGAAGTGCTGAAAAACCTGATCTCACTCAGGCTGCCGGTGTTAGGCGCCGATCGCGAATGGAATGCAATCCACCGTTTGTCCAAGCAGGGCGTCGATACCATGCGAGGAGTGGGATTCGGGCAACGCGGTTTAAATCCGTTGCGCCGCCATTCCTTTATCATTACGGAAGATCTTAACCCGGCGATTAGCCTGGAAGACTACTGCGCAACCTGGGCGAAAAATCGTCCGACATTTAAGGAAAAGAGGCGGCTCATCCGTCGGGTCGCGGAAATGGTGCGCGGCATGCACGCCAGCGGGATCAACCACCGGGATTGTTATATCTGCCATTTCCTGCTGCATCTACCGTATAATCCGGACAGCAGCAAGCTGAAAATATCGGTAATTGATTTACATCGTGCGCAGCTTAGAAAAAAAGTGCCATTGCGCTGGCGTAATAAAGATCTTATCGGTTTGTATTTTTCGTCGCTCACTATCGGCTTAACCCAAACGGATATTTTTTATTTTTTAAAAATTTATTTTAATCAGCCATTGAAAACGATATTAGACAGTGAAAAAAATCTGCTTAGCGAAGCAGAAATTAAAGCTGATAAGATAAAAAGCAGAACTGAACGTAAATCACTATAATGCACAATACGATCGAATCAATATGAATATACTTTTTGTTGGTGAAGCGGTATCCGGATTTGGCGGCATTGAAACTGTGATACAAAAAGTAACCGGTTTTCTAACAGATGATCCTGCAACCAGACATCACTATACTCTCTATTTCCTTTGTCGTGACGATAGAATGGATAAAAGCTGGCTGGCTGGGAAGAAAGCTGTTTATTCCAGATCCGGGATTAAGATTTCATTTTTCAGACGACTTAAACACATTTATGCTCTCAGTCGTTATATTGAGAAAAATAATCCTGATATCATCATCGCTTTTGATTCGCCCTCCTGCCTGATTGCAGCCAGAGCGATAAAATACAGCAACAGAAATATTCGGCTGATTTCATGGATCCATTATTCTCTCGATCATAAAAAATACTCCGAACGTGTACTGGAAGCGGATTATCATTTGGCTATCAGTTCTGGCATTCAACAACAGTTAGTCAATCGTGGTGTGCCGGCAGAGAAGATCTATACGATATTTAACCCAGTGACGCCAACAGAGATAGTCATTCCCCGACCTGAATCTACACAGCCAGCCTCTTTCTTATATGTTGGCAGAATCAAGTTCGAAGGCCAAAAACGGCTCAAGGACTTATTGGATACGCTCTCTAGGCTTGAAGGCGATTGGGTATTCCATGCCGTAGGCGATGGCTCAGATCTGAAAATATGTCAGGCTTATGCACAGCAGTTAGGGATCAGTCAGCATATCCATTGGCATGGCTGGCAGGCAAATCCATGGGAATATATTAGAACCGAGATTAAAACAGTTAGTTCCTTACTCTTAACATCCTCCTTTGAAGGATTCGGAATGGTTCTTGCGGAAGCCATGTCTTACGGTATCTATTGCATCAGTTCAGACTGCCCATCAGGGCCAGCAGATATTATAAAAAACGGCATTAACGGCAGATTGTATCCCCCATATGATTTGAGCAAATTACAGTCGATCATGAACAGTATTGTCGATAAAGAACCGCTACCATCATCCCAGAGCATTAAATTATCAATAAGCCATTTTTACGATGCAGAATATTATAAAGATCTCAAAACAAATCTACACAAAATGATTAATCTATAATCATTTTGATAACATAACCTTTCATTGAGAACATTATGTATTTTAATAAAAACGATGTTATCACAAAAAAAATAATATTAAATAAGAAGAATAAAAATCCAGAAAATAATAAAGAATTAAACATTGCATATGGAATTGATAAAAATTTCCTATTTGGATGTGGAATATCCATTACTTCAATATTACTCAACAACAAAGATATTGATTTTACCTTTCATATTTTTACTGACTATTTTGAAGATAATGATCTTATTGATTTCAAAAAACTTTCTGTAGATTACAATACAAAGATAATAGTATATATCGTAAATTGTGAAGAATTAAAGGATTTACCCAGCACCAAAAACTGGTCCTATGCAACTTATTTCCGATTCGTTATTGCTGATTATTTCTATAATGAGATAGAGAAGCTACTCTATCTTGATGCAGACATTATCTGTAAGGGTAGTCTGGTAGAGTTATTAACTCTTGACTTAAGTAATACTATGGCTGCCGTAGTTACGGAAGGTGAAAAAGATTGGTGGGAAAAACGATCTATTGCCCTGAAAGATGAACAGATAAAAAATGGTTATTTCAATGCTGGCTTTTTACTTATCAATATATACCGCTGGGCAGAAGAAGATATTAGCAAAAAAGCCATGAATTTATTAGCAAAGGAAGAAGTAAAAGAAAAAATATCATTTCTTGACCAAGATATACTTAATATGCTTTTTGTCAAAAAAGTCATATTTATTAGTAAAAAATACAATGCACAATTCAGTATTAATTATGAGTTGAAAACTAAAAAAAATAAAGAATATGCCAATACAATAGTAGATAATACTGTTTTCATACATTATATTGGACCAACAAAACCTTGGCATAAATGGTCCAGTGAATATCATTGTACCAAATATTTCATTCAGGCTAAAAACCACTCACCATGGTCAAATTCAAAATTACTTGGTGCAAAATCTGCTAGCCAGTTTCGCTACTGTGCGAAACACCAATTTCACTCGGGGAAAATAGTCGCGGGCTTAAAAAGTTATATGATGTATTTTATCAAAAAAATCTTCTAACACTCACATCAGAAAAATCATGTATTTTAAAAAAACAATCATCAGAAATATTATAAAGATAACAGGTTTCCCCAACGTTAACCCTGCTCTCCCTTGCCTGCATATTGCTTATGGTATTGATAAAAACTTTATTTTCGGAGCGGCAATTTCCGCAACGTCTATAATTATCAATAACACTATACCACTATGCTTTCACTTTTTTATAGATTGTCTTGACGAAAATACGGTTTCACGATTTGAAAAAATGGCGAAGACATTTAACGTTGATATAAGTTTATATCATGTCAATACTATACCATTAGAAAATCTACCTACCAAATATTGGCCACATTCCGCGTACTTCCGACTAATTGCATTTGACTACCTGGGAGAAACACTTGAACGCTTGCTCTATCTTGATGCAGACGTTATGTGTAAAGGAGATCTTGATTATCTAGCCCATTTGGATTTTCAGGATAATGTTAGTGCCGTCATACCAGATGTGGCATCCATGCAGAAAAAAGCAGCTGAGAGACTAAAAAATGATGAATTAGAGGGGGTCTATTTCAACTCCGGTGTAATGCTCATCAATATGCAAAAATGGCATGATGATGAACTAACACGCGAAACACTTTCATTCATAGTAAAAAATCCAAAAATGAAATATCCTGACCAAGATGCATTAAACTTTCTACTGTTTCATAAAACCCTTTTACTTCCAAGAAAGTTTAATTGTATTTATAGTATAAAGAGCGAATTAAATGATCGTACACATGAAAAATATAAAGAAACGATTACAGATGATAGTATTCTTATCCACTATGTAGGCACAACAAAACCTTGGAATGAATGGGGTCAATATCCATCCACGATTTTTTTTGAAAAAGCTTATCATGCTTCAACATGGAGTGATATTCCATTAGTAGAAGCGGTTACACCACTCCAGTGGAAGAAAAAATCAAAACATGAATTTAGAAAAAGAAAGTTTATTAAAGCTATAAAAAGCAGAATTAAATATAACTCCATAAAATAAAAACACAATTTGATTGTAAATTACAACTCACTATCGATAAAAATATGAAAACATTTATTATTAATTTAAAAGAAAAAGTTCAAAGAAGGGAAAACATAGTCAATCAGTGCTCTGAATTGGGCCTTGATTATGAGATATTCCCTGCAATCAATGGATATCAACTGTCGGAAACTGATAAAAAAACACATACATTACCCCTCAACATGCTAAATACTCCAGGAGAATTAGGGTGCGCATTAAGTCATTTGTTTTTATATAAAAAAATAATAGACCAAAACATACCTAATGCTCTTATTTTAGAAGATGATGCGTTATTAAATTCCAGCATAATGGATATTCTTCTTTTCCTGGAAAAAGAAGAACTTTGTAAACCTACAGTAACATTACTTACCCCTATATCAAAATACATTGAAAACGAGAAAATACGAGTAAACAAGACATATGAAATATATAATGGACTTACAGGGACGCTAGCCCATGGTTATGTAATTAACAATAAAGGTGCACATGAACTATATAAGTTCCTTTATCCTGCATGGTCAATTGCAGACCACTGGTTTTTATTTAAGGAATACGGTATAATAAATTTGAGAGGTGTCATCCCCCATTGCATTGAACTAAGCGATCATTCCTTTCAATCAGATATTGGCAATGACCGATTCACTGACTTAAATAAGTCAGTGAATCAAGAGAAAAAGAAAAAAATAAAGAAAAACTTACCAATAAAACTTAAAATAAAAAGGGTACTAAATAAACTAAAAAGAAAATTGTTACAGAGAAGGCACATACGAAACTACTCAAGTTACTAACTCATTAGCAATATGAAATTTTCATTATATGATAGGTCTTAGTACTTAACTGGACTCATAATAAACGCATGCTACAAACTCTCTACACCGTTCTTCTTTACCTTATTCAGCCGCTGATATGGATTCGACTGTGGCTGCGCGGTCGCAAGGCGCCGGCATATCGTAGACGCTGGAGTGAACGCTACGGGTTCTGCGCGGAAAAAGTGAAACCAGATGGCATAATGCTGCACTCCGTTTCCGTGGGCGAGACGCTGGCGGCTATCCCTCTGGTCAGGGCTTTACGGCATCGCTACCCTAACCTGCCGATTACCGTCACCACGATGACGCCAACCGGTTCAGAGCGTGTACGTTCCGCTTTCGGCGATACGGTTTATCACGTTTATCTCCCGTATGATTTACCCTCCGCTTTGCGACGTTTCTTTAATCAGGTTCGCCCCAAAGTCGTTATCATTATGGAAACAGAGCTGTGGCCTAACCTGATTGATGAGCTGCATAAACGTAAAATTCCGCTGGTGATCGCCAACGCTCGCTTATCTGCCCGCTCAGCCGCCGGCTACAAGAAAATCGGCAGTCTGACGCGTCATATTCTGCGGCGTATCACACTGGTGGCCGCGCAAAATCGGGAAGACGGCGAGCGTTTTATCGATCTCGGTTTGAAGCGTTCAAGTCTCACCGTTACCGGCAGCCTTAAATTCGATATTTCCGTTACCCCGGAACTGGCGGCCCGCGCGGTGACGTTGCGGCGCCAGTGGGCGCCACACCGCCCGGTATGGATCGCGACCAGCACGCACGAAGGCGAGGAGTCCATTGTGCTTGCGGCGCATCGTCAGCTGCTGGTTAATTTCCCTGACCTGCTGTTGATCCTGGTTCCCAGACATCCGGAGCGTTTCTCCACCACGCAGGCGCTGACCCAAAGCCTGGGTTTCAACTACACCTTGCGAAGCAGCGGCGAACTCCCTTCCGCCGATACTCAGGTTATTGTTGGCGACACCATGGGTGAACTCATGTTGTTATACGGCATCGCCGATCTGGCGTTTGTCGGCGGCAGTCTGGTCGAACGCGGCGGTCATAATCCGCTCGAAGCCGCCGCCCATGCCATTCCCGTTCTGATGGGGCCGCACACCTTTAACTTTAAAGACATCTGCAACAAACTTGAGCAGGCGGATGGCCTGATTACCGTGACGGATGCGGCATCGCTGGCCAGAGAAGTTGGGAATCTGCTCGCCGATGAAGATTACCGCCGCTATTATGGCCGACACGCCGTCGAGGTATTGCATCAGAATCAAGGGGCCTTGCAGAAGTTGCTCTCATTGCTGGAACCCTATCTGCCGCCTCGGACGCAATAATTGGCCGTGGTTTTGAGCATAGGAGCAGAGGATCATCATGACAATCAAAGCGATTTATCCCGGCACTTTCGATCCGCTAACCAACGGCCACCTGGATCTACTCACCCGCGCATCACGGATGTTCGACCATCTGGTGCTGGCGATTGCCGCCAGTCCGAGCAAAAATACGTTATTTACGCTTGATGAGCGGGTAGCGCTGGCAAAAGAAGTCACCCAACATTTGCCGAATGTGGACGTTGTCGGCTTCAGCGAACTGATGGCGCATTTTGCGCAACATCAGCAAGCAACCATTCTGGTGCGGGGATTGCGCGCGGTATCCGATTTCGAGTACGAACTGCAACTCGCCAAAATGAATCACCATCTGATGCCGGCGCTGGAAAGCGTGTTCCTGATGCCTTCCGAAGAGTGGTCTTTTATTTCCTCTTCGCTGGTCAAGGAAGTGGCTCGTCATGGCGGCGATGTCTCTCACTTCCTGCCCGCGTCCATTGCCGGCGCATTACAGAAAAAACTGCAACACGCCTAAAGCGCATCAAGACCTGATAATGCTCATCAGGCGATTGGTATTCGCGTCCAGCCCAAATCTGGCTCTAACATCTTTTTGTCCCGCTTGCGCATAGGATCGCATGGTCTCCTGATTTGATAATGCGAAATCAATTGCCCTGACCCATTCCTGCGGCTCGTTTCGTGCAACGATAAGCCCGGTGACGTGATCCTTGACCGTTTCCGGCAGCCCGCCTTCGTTACTGATAATCACCGGAACCGCCAATCCCAACGCTTCTATTTGCGCCATCCCCAGCGGCTCTTTGGTTGAAGGCATGACCAGCACGTTCGCTCTCTTCAAGGCTGCGGCCACCGACTTTAATTCTCCTAGCCATATATTTTTTTGTAAGCCACGCTCAGCAATTTCTGCTGTTATTTTCTCAGCATTACCGCCACCGGCAATAACGTATCTCAGGTGAGGCCTGCTTTTTATTAGCTCGCTCATCGCAGACAGGATTATGTTATGTCCTTTTTCCGCCCTCAACATGCCGAGCTGAATAATCACATCGCCCTGATTTTCATTGAGCCAGTCGGATAAATCCTCCCTGACGGGGAGATTGATCTCGTTATCAAGTTTTGCAAAATCAATTCCCGGATAAACCACCGCAATCTCTTTACCCAAAAACTGCGGCTTAATCTTGTGAGCCATAAACTGGCTTGGCACCATGACCAAATCAATCGGCAGAAAGCGGCTAAGAGGATTCGGTTTTCTGTTGGTGTAATAGGTTCTCGACCTGATGATTTTGGGCCGTTTGACCAGGGTGATTGCCGCAACGCACAGATTGTTGGCATCATGGCCGCTGTGACAAATACACGCCATCGGGCGATGGCGCTTTATCGCTTTTCTAATCCCCTGAATCGTCGGCAGATGAAAGCTGTTGCGAAAGGGCAAATTAATGACGGACAACCCGCGCGAACGTGCTTCGCCATCAATGCGCCCTTGGGGATTACATAATAAATAGGTCGCCACGCCTCGCCGGTTCAATTCTTCCATCTGTTGCAGCAGTTGCCATTCCTGTCCCCCCATATTTTTCGAACTTTCGAGGAAAAATACGACATCGTTATTTTTATGCATGCATCAACCCTGATTTAATAAATGTGATTGCAGGAAAATTAACGCTGGCAACGGCGACAAAAGAAAGTGCTTCGCTGCCCGTGCCTGGCGATTTCTATCGGCGTTCCACAAGCCCGGCAAGGTTCGCCGGTCCGTCCGTAGACCTGAAGTTCCTGAGCGAAATATCCCGGTTTGCCGTCTGATTGCAAAAAATCCCGCAACGTTGTGCCGCCCTGCTCAATCGAACGCAGTAGAACCTGTTTGATGGTTTCCACCAGCAAATTCGCTTCCGTTTCGCTTAACGAACCGACAGGCCTGTCCGGCCTGATGCCCGCCATAAACAACGATTCGCTGGCATAGATGTTCCCCACGCCAACCACGACCTTGTTATCCATAATCCATAGCTTAACCCGCGTCTTTTTGCCGCGCGATCGCTGATACAGATAATCGCCGGAAAACGCCTCACTCAACGGTTCCGGCCCCAGATGCGCCAGCACCGGGCTTGCCTCAGGGTTATCCGTCCATAACCAGGCGCCGAAACGCCTCGGGTCGGTATAACGCAGGACTTTGCCGCTATCCATGACCAAATCGACATGATCGTGTTTCTCCGGCTCAATATACTCCGGCAGGATACGCAGACTGCCGGACATGCCCAGATGAACGATAATCCACCCGGCGGTCAACTCAATCAGCAGATATTTGGCGCGCCGATGGACGCCCAGCACAACCTGATCGCTGAGCGATAAAATCTCGCTGGAAACCGGCCAGCGCAGACGAGAATTGCGGACTTCGGCATAAAGGATGGTATGACCGATAAGATAGGGTGAGATTCCCCGACGACTGGTTTCAACCTCTGGCAGTTCGGGCATGCTTTATCTCCTGAAAAATTCGATCGGTTAATTGAGCCGCTGCCAGAAAGCGTATTTCCGCCCATGCTGTTGCTTTATCTGCGCCTGATATTCTTGCCAATCCGGCAGGATGTTGCGCATGCGGCGTCGTCAGCAAAAGTTGGTGTAACGTCGAATTCATATGTGTTCATTACCAAATGGTTGCAGAAACCCAAGTTCAGGAAATTGGCATAACATGAAGAAGGATACAAGCGGCTGATACAGAAAATCGGAACCATAAAAAATCGTTGCTTGTGGTGACGGGCAAGGATAGCCCGCCATAAAAAAACCCGGCCGAAGCCGGGTTTTCAGTAATCCGCCAAAATTATTTAATTTTAGCTTCTTTGTAGATCACATGTTGACGGACAACTGGATCGAATTTCTTCAGTTCCAATTTTTCCGGCTTCGTGCGCTTGTTCTTCGTGGTGGTATAGAAGTGACCAGTACCAGCAGAAGAAACCAGCTTGATCTTCTCGCGAACACCCTTAGCCATGATTCAGTTCCTTAATACTTTTCACCACGGGCACGCAGATCGGCCAGAACCGTCTCAATACCCTTCTTATCAATAACACGCATACCTTTAGCAGATACGCGCAGCGTTACAAAGCGCTTTTCACCCTCAACCCAAAAACGGTGTGAGTGCAGGTTCGGCAGAAAACGGCGTTTAGTCGCGTTCAGTGCGTGGGAACGGTTGTTACCGCTCACCGGGCGCTTGCCAGTAACTTGGCAGACTCGGGACATGTCTATTCTCCAAAAATCAAAATCAGCTCGAGCTTCGTATAGAGTGGTGGCCGCCTCGTCAGGCTCTAGAGCCCATCTCAGCAACTTCACTGAAAAGACTCCGTCATCAGGATAAACCTGCTGAGATAGGCTCTTAACGCCACACCCAAGATTCTCAAAGGTGGCGTAGTATACGCTTTGAAGCGTAAGTGCTCAAGTCCCGAACAGCTAAAGATCCCCCAGGATCACGGAAATATCGGTTAAATCCATCCGCGCTCGGCAAAAGAGACATATTCGCCACGCCCGATGACCAGATGATCAAGCACGCGAATCTCTAATAACAGACACGCTTTAATAATTTGTTCGGTTATCGCCCGGTCGGCCTGGCTGGGTTCCGCTTTCCCGGATGGATGATTGTGAGCCAAAATCAACGCGGCGGCATTGGCTTTCAGCGCTTCACGCACAATTTCCCTCGGGTGTACCTCTACGCTGTTAATCGTACCCGCGAACATTTCCTGATGACGAATAACCCGATGCTGATTATCCAAAAACATCACCAAAAAAACCTCCCGTTCCTGACGGGCCAGTAATAATTGCAAATACTGCCCGGTGATTTCCGGACTCAGCATCGCATCCTCTTTTGCCAGACGGGACGAAAACAGCCGGCGCGACAGCTCGGCCACCGCCTGCAATTGCGTATATTTTGCGATACCAATGCCTTTGGTGGTACAAAACTCCGCCTGTTCGGCGGACATCAGGTGATACAGCGAACCAAATTTCGCCAACAGGCTCTCGGCCAGTTGCATGACGTGCATACCGGGCAACCCGGTGCGTAAAAAAATCGCCAGCAGCTCGGTATCCGTCAGTGCTTCAGCGCCCTGGCTCACCAATTTCTCCCGCGGCGCCTGCTCATTTCCCCAGCTCATAGAACCTCCCGCTCCGACCGAACGCCATCATGACATGGCCGGCATTAAGGGACGATGCCAGCCGTGACAGGTTGCGAATCGGTTCGCAATTTTTGTTCGCCAGTCAGCCGGGAGGCTTAAGATTCCGCGCTTAGGGCAAGGTTATGATAAAATGACGCCTCTTTCGGTTTTTAATCGGACCATGATGATGGGACTTTCCAGTCTGAATGAGCTTTCTAACCAACGTATTTCTGGAAAACGAATCGTGCTCGGCATCAGCGGGGGCATTGCCGCTTATAAATGCCCGGAGCTGGTAAGACGCCTGCGCGATAGCGGGGCGGAAGTGCGGGTTGTCATGACATCAGCCGCCAAAACCTTTATCACCCCGCTGACCTTGCAGGCCGTGTCCGGTTACCCGGTGTCGGACGACCTGTTCGATCCGGCGGCGGAAGCTTCGATGGGTCATATCGCGTTGGGGAAATGGGCGGATTTGGTTATTCTGGCTCCCGCCACCGCCGACCTGATCGCGCGTCTGGCCGCTGGCATGGCCAACGATCTGCTAACCACCCTCTGTCTGGCGACGCCCGCGCCCATAGCCGTCGTTCCCGCGATGAACCAGCAGATGTATCGCGCGTTACCGACGCAGGACAACCTGCGTACGCTGGCGGCGCGTGGTTTGCAACTCTGGGGGCCGGACAGCGGCAGCCAGGCGTGCGGCGACATCGGCCCGGGCAGGATGATTGATCCGCTGGAGATTGTCGAACTGGCGCAGCGCCATTTTACCGCCGTCAACGATCTGCAACATTTGAACATTATGGTTACGGCCGGCCCGACGCGAGAAGCGCTCGATCCGGTGCGCTTCATCAGCAATCACAGTTCGGGGAAAATGGGATTCGCCATTGCCCAGGCCGCCGCCGCCAGAGGGGCAAACGTCACGCTGGTTGCCGGCCCCGTCGCTTTAGCGACGCCGAGCGGCGTGAAGCGCATTGACGTCGGCAGCGCGCTGGATATGCAACAGGCCGTGATGGCCGAAGCCGCCCGGCAGCACATTGTTATCGGCTGCGCGGCCGTTGCGGACTATCGCCCCAAGCTGGTTGCTGACGAAAAAATCAAAAAGCAGGGTGATGAAATGACTGTCACGATGATAAAAAATCCGGATATTATCGCTGATGTCGCCGCGATGGATAAAAACCGTCCCTATGTCGTCGGGTTTGCCGCCGAAACCCAGAATGTGGAAGAATACGCGCGACAAAAACTGGCGCGTAAAAAGCTGGATCTCATCTGCGCTAACAACGTCTCCCTTTCCGGGCATGGTTTTAACAGTGAAACCAATGCATTACATCTTTTCTGGCAAGACGGAGACAAGCAGTTGCCACAATGCGACAAGCTTCTTCTTGGCCAAAACTTAATCGACGAGATTGTCAGCCGTTATGATGAAAAAAATCGACGTAAAAATAGTTGACCCGCGTATTGGTCAACAATTCCCGTTACCGACCTATGCCACGCCGGGTTCCGCCGGGCTGGATTTGCGCGCCTGTCTGGATCAGGCGATTGAATTAAAAGCCGGCGAAACCACGCTGATCCCCACCGGGCTGGCGATTCATATCGCCGATACCAATCTGGCCGCCATGGTGCTGCCGCGTTCGGGTCTGGGCCATAAACATGGCGTGGTGCTCGGTAATCTGGTCGGGCTAATCGACTCCGACTATCAGGGGCAGTTAATGGTTTCCGTCTGGAACCGCGGTCAGCAGACATTCACCATTGAGCCGGGCGAGCGCATCGCACAGATGATTTTCGTTCCCGTCGTTCAGGCCGAGTTTAATCTGGTCGAAGATTTCGTTAGCAGCGAGCGTGGAGAAGGTGGTTTCGGCCATTCCGGTCGTAACTAACACGCCCTTTACCACCCGGTATCGTAAAAACTCATATAAGCCACAGCACGATAGCGTGACTGTGGCGCTACCGGGTGCTTGTCAGTCAAATTTTTAGCAAGGGTCTTTTCAGGCATGGCAGAAAAAGAAAACAAGAAAAGGAATCGGCGCGAGGAAATTTTGCAGGCGCTGGCGCAAATGCTGGAATCCAGCGACGGCAGCCAACGCATTACCACAGCAAAACTGGCCGCAAACGTCGGGGTATCCGAAGCCGCGCTTTATCGGCACTTCCCCAGCAAAACGCGTATGTTTGACAGCCTGATCGAGTTTATTGAGGATAGCCTGACTACCCGCATTAACCTGATTCTGCAAGATGAAAAAGAAACGTTTAACCGTCTGCGCCTGATTTTATTGCTTATTCTGGGGTTTGCCGAACGTAATCCAGGGCTGACGCGGATTATGACCGGCCACGCGCTGATGTTTGAACAGGATCGGTTGCAGGGCCGAATCAATCAGCTGTTTGAACGTATCGAGTCGCAGCTGCGTCAGGTATTACGTGAACATAAACTGCGTGACGGCAAGGGCTTTCAGCACGATGAAACGCTGCTGGCCAGCCAGCTGCTGGCATTTTGTGAAGGCATGCTTTCACGGTTTATCCGCTCCGACTTCCGTTACCGACCGACGCAGGAATTCGATACGCGCTGGCCGTTGCTGGCCGCGCAGTTGCACTGATTTCCGCTCTGTCTTTCGGCCATTCCCGCCAGACGCCTCTGGCGGAACCCGCCGTTGGCGCGAATTAAATGCCGTACTGTTCGCGGTATGCCTTAACCGCCGCCAGATGCGCAGCCATTTCCGGTTTTTCCGCCAGATACGTAATCAACTCTTGCAGGGTAATGATGGAGATCACCCGGCACTGATAATCACGCTCGACTTCCTGAATGGCGGAAATATCGGCCCGTCCGCGCTCCTGACGATCCAGCGCGATCGTCACGCCGGCCAGGGTGGCGCCGTGGGCGGCAATGATCGACATCGACTCGCGGATCGCCGTGCCGGCGGTGATCACATCATCAACCAGCATCACGCGCCCCTGTAGCGGGCTGCCGACCAGACTGCCGCCTTCGCCGTGATCTTTAGCTTCTTTACGGTTAAAACAGTAAGGCAGATCGCGTTGATGATGTTCCGCCAGCGCCACCGCCGTGGTGGTCGCAATCGGGATCCCTTTGTAAGCCGGTCCGAACAGCAAATCAAACTCAATGCCTGAATCCACTAACGCCGCGGCGTAAAAGCGCCCCAGCAATGCCAGATCGCGCCCGGTATTAAACAGTCCGGCATTAAAGAAATAAGGGCTGATACGCCCTGATTTCAGGGTAAATTCCCCGAACTTCAATACCTGTTTGCTGAGCGCAAATTCAATAAACTGGCGCTGATAGGCTTTCATTACTGCATCTCCTCGTCTCACGGTTTGGTCGCGTTGTTGTTCGTCACGGCTATCTTCATCAAAGACAGACCACAAAAAAGCGACCATGCGGTCGCTTAAGGAAAATCAATCGGCTAACGCGGCTTTTTGCGCCTGAATGATATCTTCGATGCCGCCGCGCGCCAGCGCCAGCAAAGACAGCAATTCTTCGTGGGTGAACGGTTCGCCTTCGGCGGTTCCCTGCACTTCAATCATGCGGCCATCTTCGGTCATCACCACATTCATGTCGGTTTCTGCGGCGGAATCCTCGACATATTCCAGATCGCACACCGCCTCGCCGTTGACGATGCCGACAGAGACCGCCGCGACCATGCCTTTCAGCGGGTTCTTCTTCAGCTTACCGCCGGCAACCATGGTATTCAACGCATCGGCCAGCGCCACGCAGGCACCGGTAATCGACGCCGTACGCGTGCCGCCGTCCGCCTGCAAGACATCGCAATCCAGCGTAATGGTGTACTCGCCCAGCACTTTAAGGTCGATGGCGGCGCGCAGCGAGCGGGCGATCAGACGTTGAATTTCCAGCGTCCGGCCCCCTTGCTTGCCTTTCGCGGCTTCACGGGCATTACGGCTGTGCGTCGCGCGCGGCAACATGCCGTATTCGGCGGTGACCCAGCCCTGGCCCTGTCCTTTCAGAAAGCGCGGCACACCCTCTTCAACCGTGGCATTACATAAAACTTTGGTGTCGCCAAACTCAACCAACACCGATCCTTCAGCATGTTTTGTGTAATGGCGGGTTAATTTCAGGGGGCGTACTTGCTGTGCACTTCGGCCTGTAGGGCGCATGGCTTATCTCCGGCGGGTAAATGTTAACTGGCGCGCATTATACGGCCTTAGCGGCGCAATGCCTATCTTGCCCTGCGGCGCAGGGCCAAAATCCGGCGTTTTCGGTCTGCGGCCGTCTTCCCGGCAAATCGCTAAACGGTGAAAACATATACCCCCGCCGGTATAACCTCAGGCTATACCCTACCCATGAACAAGTATTCGTCAGCGATGATGCATCATGGAATATTTTCTTAACCACTTGCCCATTGATGAGAAAAACGTCATGTCGATCCCACAACCTTATCTGCCGCTGTCCGGTAATGAGACCGAATCTCTGGCGTTGCCGATGTCCGTCGCTATTACGGCTCCGGCGTTTCATGAGCGCTTCATGGCGCATGGCTATCGGTATGCATGTTAAACAGTGCGGGGAGTGAGGTTAACCATGCGTCATATGCAAATCGAAACCGTAAACCTGCCTTTAGCGCGACCATTCACGATTTCTCGCGGCACCCGTAGCGCGGTCGCCGTGGTGCGGGTCACGCTGGAAGAACAGGGATTTATCGGTCAGGGCGAATGTACGCCGACCGCTCACTACGGCGAATCCGCAGAAAGTGTGTGTCGGCAGTTAAAACAGATAACCGATGATATCGAAAGCGGTCTCAGCATCGCGCAACTGCAAACTCGTTTACCGCCGGGAGCGGCCAGAAACGCGCTGAACTGTGCGCTGTGGCGGCTCAAAGCCGCGCTGGAGAAACAAACCCTGTGGCAATGCCTCGGCATTCAGCCGCCGACATCCGTCATCTGCGCGGAAACCCTGTCTCTCGACAGCGTGGAAAAGATGGCCGCCGCCGCCGCCGATGCGGTGTCGCGCGGCGTCCTGCTGCTGAAAATAAAACTGGATCGCGAACTGATTCTGGAGAAAGTGGCCGCGATTCGTGCCGTGGCCCCGCACGCCACGCTGATTATCGACGCCAATGAAGCCTGGGGCGGTCTGGATCTCAGCAGCCTGCTCAGTGCGCTGACCCGCTATCAGATTGCCATGGTGGAGCAACCGCTACCTGCCGGAAAAGATGATGACTTACAGCGTTTTACTCACCCCATTCCGATTTGCGCGGATGAGAGTTGCCACCACAGCGGCGATATCGCCGGACTGCGCAGCCGCTATGAGATGATCAACATCAAGCTGGACAAATGCGGCGGGCTGACCGAGGCGCTGGCGATGGTGGAAGCGGCGAAGCTCCACGGCCTACAGGTGATGGTCGGCTGCATGCTCGGCTCGTCAATGGCGATGGAAGCCGCTTTACCCATCACCACGGCGGCAGAACATGTCGATCTCGATGGCCCCATCTGGCTGGCCGCCGACAGTTCCCCTTACCTGACCTATAACCTCGGCCGTATCTGGCTATGACCCAAGCAACCGGAGTGACAATGACGGCTATCACGCAAACGGGTGCGGTAACCGCCGCAGCACCGGGTAAAACACCCAGGCCCGTGCTGGAAATCAACGATTTGAGCGTCAGCTTTAGCGGACGCTCCGGCAAGCATCTGGCGCTGAAAGGCATCTCTTTCACCCTGAACAAGGGAGAGGTGGTTGCCGTAGTGGGCGAGAGCGGTTCAGGTAAATCCGTTACTTCGCTGGCGGTAATGGGTTTACTGGCTGACGCCGCCCGCATTGAACGCGGCAGTGTCCGTTTTACCGGCCGTGACGGGCGACAGCATACGCTGCTGGACATGAAAGCCGAACAACGCCGTCAGCTACGCGGCCGTGAAATGGCGATGATCTTTCAGGAACCGATGACATCACTGAACCCGGTGCTGAAAGTCGGCGATCAACTGACGGAAGCCCTGCGAGATCATCAGATTTGCGATGCGGCCAGCGCCGAGAAAAAAGCCCGCGAATTGTTACACAAGGTGCGCATCGCCGACGTCGACCGGGTAATGAAAAGTTATCCGCATTCACTGTCCGGCGGCATGCGCCAACGGGTGATGATCGCCCAGGCGCTGGCCTGCGACCCGCAATTGCTGATTGCCGATGAGCCGACTACCGCGCTGGATGTCACCGTGCAGGCGCGTATTCTGCAAATCCTGCGCGACCTGCAACAGCAGAGCGATATGGCCGTACTGTTCATTACTCACGATATGGGCGTGGTGGCCGAAATCGCCGATCGCGTGGTGGTGATGTATCAGGGCGAAGTGGTGGAACAAGGCAGCGTGACCCAGATTTTCGCGCATCCTCAACACCCTTATACCCAGTCGTTGCTGGCCGCCGTGCCCAAACTGGGCGATATGCGCGAAAACATCTGGCCGAAACGCTTTCCGCTGCTCGGTCAGCAATCCGGCAACGATGAAGGCGATCAGGTCACTGCCCGCTACGATGAGGCGCCGTTGCTGGATATCTGCGGCCTGCGCGTCTATTACCCGGTGCGCAGCGGGATCTTGTCGTCCGTCACCCACAATGTACACGCCGTGGAACAGATTGATTTCAACGTCTGGCCGGGTGAAACCCTGGCTATCGTGGGAGAAAGCGGCTGCGGCAAATCCACCACCGGTCGGGCCTTGCTGCGTCTGGTACAGAGCGAGGCGGAAAGCATCCATTTTCAGGGGAAAGAGATTTCCCAAATGAAAGACGGCGATTTTCAGCCGCTGCGCCGTGAAATCCAGATGGTGTTTCAGGATCCGTATGCGTCCCTGAACCCGCGTCTCACGGTGGGCTTTACCATCGCCGAACCCCTGCTGCTGCACGGACTGGTGAAATCCCTGCAAGAGGCCACGCCGCAGGTACAGGCGTTATTGAAAAGCGTCGGCCTATTGCCGGAACACGCCCGCCGTTATCCTCACGAATTCTCCGGCGGTCAGCGTCAGCGCATCGCCATCGCCCGCGCCATGGCGCTGCAACCGCAGATCATTATTGCCGATGAGGCGGTTTCCGCACTGGATGTCTCCATTCAGGCACAGGTTGTGAACCTGATGATGGATTTGCAAAAGAATACCGGCGTGTCGTGGATTTTCATTTCTCACGATATGGCCGTCGTCGAGCGTATCGCCAACCGGGTAGCGGTAATGTATCTCGGTCAGATTGTGGAAATCGGGCCGCGCCAGTCGGTGTTCAATTCGCCGCAGCATCCCTACACCCGCCGCCTGCTGGCATCAGTCCCGATTGCCGATCCCACTCAGCGCGGCGTTCGCCAGCTTGATGACAGTGAAATACCCTCTCCGCTGCGTAAGGCAGGTGAGAGCGTGACAAAAACGCGCTATCGACAGGTCGCGCCCCATCATTGGGTGGCGGACGGTGAGATCGCCGACTCGTCCCCGGGTAATGATGTTCTTTGATCGTATTTTTATATCGCTAACCAGGAGAAACACCATGAAGCCATTCGTTCGCCGATCCGCTGTTGCCCTCGGGCTTTCATTGTGTCTGGCAGCTATTGCCCAGGCACAGGATCTTCGCATTTCCATCTACGCCGATATCACCGGATTAGACCCGCACGACACCTCCGATACGCTGAGCTACTCCATTCAGAGCGGTATTTTTGAGCGCCTGTTCCAGTTCGATAACAAAATGAAACTGGAGCCCAGACTGGCCGCTGACTACACCAGTAATGAAGACGCCACCGAATTCGTCATCACGCTACGTGAGGGGATCACCTTTCAGGATGGTACGCCGTTCAACGCCGATGCCGTTAAAGCCAACCTCGACAGACTCGCCGATCAGACCAAAGGTCTGAAACGTAATAGCCTGTTTAAAATGATAAAAACGGTTACGGTGATCTCGCCCACCCAGGTGAAAATCGATCTTAATCAATCGTTCGGCGCCTTCGTCAACACCCTGGCCCACCCGTCTGCGGTGATGCACAGCCCGGAGGCGTTGAAAAAATATCCTGATGAAGCACAGCTGCGCGTCAACCCGGTGGGAACCGGCCCGTTCAAATTCGATACGTGGCAGCAGGGTAAAGACGTGAAGCTGGTGAAATATGACAATTACTGGCAGAAAGGCTGGCCGAAAGTCGATAGCGTAACCTTCTTCCCGGCGCCGGAAGACTCCACCCGTGTGGCATCGTTGAAATCCGGCCAGGTCGATGCCATCTACCCCCTGCCCTCCGACCTGCTGAACGCGGTGCAAAGCGACAGCAAGCTGGCGGTACAGCGTGATGAAAGTATTTATTTCTACTACATCGCGCTCAACGCGCAGCACAAACCGTTGCAGGATGTGCGCGTGCGTCAGGCGATCAACTATGCCATCAACCGCGATATGTGGTTGAAAGTCGGTTTTGCCGGCATGGGAACACCGGCCACCTCAGCCATGCCGCCTAACGTTCAGTTCTACCAGAAACAAGCCACCCCGGACTACAGTTACAATCCGGAAAAAGCCAAGGCGCTGCTGAAAGAAGCCGGTTACGCCAACGGGCTGGATCTGAAGCTGTGGACCACCAACGCGACGGTAGCCGTTCGTAGCGCGCAATTCCTCAAACAGCAGTTGTCTCAGGTTGGCATCCGCGCCACCGTCACGCCAATGGACTCCGGCGCACGTAACGCCAAGCTGTGGGGCGTGAAGGACCCGAAACAGGCGGAGTTTGACCTTTACTACGGCGGCTGGTCGACCTCCACCGGGGATGCCGATTGGGCGCTGCGTCCGCTGTTCGCCACCGAATCCTGGGTGCCGACCGCCTATAACGTTTCTTACTACAGCAACCCGGCGGTGGACAAGGCCATTATGGCCGGCCTGCAAACCGCCGACCCGGCCAAACGCGCCGCAGCCTATGCCGACGCGCAGAAACTGATTTGGCAGGATTCGGCCGTCGCTTTCCTCGGCGCGCCGGACAACCTGGTGGGTAAAGCGAAAAATCTTTCCGGCGTTTATATGCTGGCCGACGGCTCGCTGATCTTTGATCAGGCGGAATTTAAGTAACAGACCCGGGGAGCACGCCATGTTTGCCTATATCGTCCGACGTTTGCTGGAAATGATCCCGGTTCTGCTGGTGGTCTCCCTGTTAGTGTTCGGTTTTATCAAACTGCTGCCGGGCGATCCGGCACGCATTTACGCCGGGCCGGATGCCACCATTGAAGCCGTTGAAGCGGCGCGCCAGCAACTGGGGCTGAACGATCCGCTGCCGCAACAGTACGTCAACTGGCTCGGCGGTTTGTTCAAAGGGGAGCTGGGCGTCACTTATCGCACCCAGCAACCCGTTACCGAGGTAATCGGTAAAAGTTTTATGCCCACCATGTGGCTGGCGCTGGCGGGGTTCGCCTGGTCGGTGGCGCTGGGGCTGCTGATTGGAGTGATTTCCGCGCTAAAACGGGGGAAATGGCAGGACTGGACGCTGATGAGCTTTGCCGTCGGGGGCATTTCCATGCCGCCGTTCTGGCTGGGATTACTGCTGATCCAGTTCGTGGCGATGCCGTTCGGCGTCTTTTCCGTCAGCGGCTTTAATCAGCCCAGCGATATTATTCTGCCCGCGCTCACCCTGGGCGCATCGGTGGCCGCGGTGATGGCGCGTTTTACCCGCTCCGCCTTCTTGGAAGTGGCGCAGGAAGACTATGTGCGCACCGCCCGTTCCAAAGGGCTGCGTAACCGGTTGGTAACGTGGAAACACGTAATGCGCAACGCGCTTATCCCGGTGATCACCATGCTGGGATTGCAGTTCGGCTTTCTACTCGGCGGCTCAATCGTGGTGGAAAGCGTATTCAGTTGGCCGGGCCTGGGCTGGCTTTTGATCGAATCGATCAAAACGCAGGACCAGCCGGTCATTCAGGCGCTGGTTATGCTGTTTGTGTTTGAATTTATTGTTATTAACCTGTTGGTGGACCTGCTGTACGCGGTGGTCAATCCGGCGATTCGCTTACGTTAGGAGATATGATGAGCCTGCCTTCCGAGCCCGCCGTGGCCGCTGTTACGCTCGGCGAAAACACCATCCGTTCCCCCTGGCGTGATTTCGCCCAGGTGTTTATCCATAATCCGATGGCGCTGATTTCCAGCGGATTCATTTTGCTGCTGCTACTGGTGGCGGTCTTTGCCCCCTGGCTGGCGCCGTGGGATCCGATGGAACCCGACTGGATGGCGATCTCCTCACCGCCGTCAGCGGCCCACTGGATGGGAACCGACGACCTCGGGCGCGACATCTTGAGCCGCATTATTTACGGTTCCCGCATCTCGCTGTATATCGGTATTTTTTCCGTTACGTTGGGAATGCTGGCAGGCATTGTGTTAGGCCTGCTGGCGGGATATTACGGCCGCTGGATCGATATGCTGATTATGCGCGGCTCCGATGTGCTGTTCGCCTTCCCCGGGATGCTGCTGGCGATTGCCGTGGTGGCGATCCTCGGGCCGGGGCTGAACAACGTGATTATTGCCGTCGCCGTCTTCAGCGTACCGGTATTCGCCCGTATTGTGCGCGCCTCCACGCTGTCGCTGAAGCAAGCCGCCTACGTCGAAGCCGTGCGCTGCGCGGGCGCGCCGGACCGCATTGTGCTGCTACGCCACATTCTGCCGGGCACCCTGCCCAGCGTGATCGTTTATTTCACCATGCGTATCGGCACCAGCATCCTGACCGCCGCCAGTCTCAGCTTTATTGGTTTGGGCCCGGAGCCGGACGTACCTGAATGGGGCAATATTCTGGCGATGAGCCGTAGCCTGATGATGGCCGGCTTCTGGCATGTCAGCGTATTCCCCGGACTGGCGATATTTTTTACCGTACTGGCTTTCAACCTGCTGGGCGATGCGCTGCGTGATACGCTCGATCCGAAACTGAAAAGCTAAGGAGCGGACATGGCTTCCTATCAACAGCAACAGATGATTTTGTTGTTACGCCGCTGGCGGCAACACCGGCAGTTGGGCACGCCCCGCTCAGCCAGCGGGCCGCGCAACAACATCAGCGACGTAGCCGGCGTTCGCGTCGGGCACTGTACGCTGGCTGAGGGAGCGACCCAAACTGGCGTAACGGCGATCCTGCCCTCTGACGAGAATCTGTTCACCCACCCTCTGCCCTGTGGCGCAGCGGTATTAAACGGTTTCGCCAAACCCGTGGGGCTGATACAGATTGAGGAGCTCGGTCTGTTGCAGACGCCCATTCTGCTCAGCAACACGCTGGCCGTGGGGACGCTGTTTACCGCGCTGGTACGCAACGCCATTGCACGTAATCCTGAACTGGGCCGCACCCTTCCCACCGTCAACCCGCTGGTGCTGGAGTGCAATGACGGCTGGCTGAATGATATTCAGACGCTGGCCGTTACCGAACAGATGGCGCGTCGGGCGATGGAATGCGCCGAAGAAACCTTTACGCGCGGCAGCGTCGGCGCGGGGCGCGGCATGAGTTGCTTTGGGCTGAAAGGCGGTATCGGCACCGCTTCACGCCTCATCCCGGAATTGAACGCCACGCTGGGCGTGCTGGTGCTGGCGAATTTCGGCACGCTCTCCGCGCTGACGCTTGACGGCGTGCGGATGGGCGAAGCCATTGCCCCTTTATTGCCTGAACTGGCGCCGCAGCAGGACGCCGGCTCAATCATCATTATTATGGCGACGGACGCGCCGCTGGATGCGCGCCAGCTCGGACGCATCGCCAAACGCGCGGGAGCGGGATTAGGCCGTCTGGGCAGCTACTGGGGCCATGGGTCCGGCGATATTGCCGTCGCGTTTTCCACCTGCCCGGCTCCGCAACCGCCCGCCGACGACAAACTCGAACCCATGTTGAGCGCCGCCGCGGACGCCACCGAACACGCGGTGCTGGACGCCCTGCTCAACGCAGAGTCGGTGACGGGTTTTCGCGGGCATCATCGTCCGGCATTACGTCAGGTACTGGATCGTCTGGTACAGGACTTACTTGATTAAGGAATGGGTCATGAAAATTTTCATTTCGGCAGACATTGAGGGGATCGCAGGCGTGATGCGCCCGGAACAGTGCAGCCCCGGCACGGCGGAGTATCAGCTCGCTCGCGGTCTGATGGAGCAGGAAGTCAATGCCGCCATTGAAGGGGCGTTCGCCGGCGGCGCCACCGAGGTCGTCGTGGCTGACAGTCATGCCGCCATGGTAAATCTGCGGGCGGAGAATATGGATGCCCGCGCCCGGCTGGTGCAAGGCAAACCGCGTGGCTTATCAATGGTTGAAGGGCTGGAACAACAACGCTATGACGGCATGATGTTTATTGGTTATCACAGCGCCGCCGGGGAGTTCGGCGTGCTGGCGCATACCATCAACGGCCGGGCTTTTTACCGGGTTCATATTAATGGTGAAGTCATGGGCGAAAGCGATATCTACGCGGCTGCCGGCGCCGAGCAAAACACCCCGCTCTGGCTGGTCAGCGGCGACGATACGCTGCAACAATGGATCGCCCGCTATTATCCGGCCGCCGGTTATGCCTGCGTCAAACGGGCGATTTCCCAACATGCCGCGGAATCATTAAGTCCGGAAGCGGCCCGTCAGGTCATTCGACAGGCGGCGATGAATGCCGTCAGCAAAGCCCACAAAACCGTTACGTCGCGTATTCAGTCACCCTATCATCTTGAGCTGATGGTGGCGAAGCCGGTACTGGCCGATCTGTTCTGTTTGCTCCCCGGCGTAAAACGTCAGGATGCCATTACCGTCGGTTATACTGCGCAAACCATGACGGAATTGGTTAGCCTGTTGAGTGCTTTTTCCTATCTGGCGACAACGCAGAATTGAGGCTGGAACCGCTCCTTGCGGCGTTATTGAACGACTAAAAAGAGAATCTGTAACATGATAAAACCCGTGATTGTCATCCACGGCGGCGCCGGCGCACTGACACGATCGGCCATGAGCGCGGAAAAAGAACAGCGTTATCTGGCCGCGCTGGCCGATATTGTCGCCAGCGGACAGCAAATTCTGGCACAGGACGGCAGCGCGCTGGATGCGGTGACGGAGGCCGTTCGGCTACTGGAAGAGTGTCCGCTGTTTAATGCCGGACATGGCTCGGTGTTTACCCATAATGAAACTCACGAACTGGATGCCAGCATCATGGACGGCCGCACGTTGGATGCCGGGGCTGTCAGTTGCGTCAGCCATATCCGCAACCCGGTGTTGGCCGCCCGCGCCGTACTGGAGCACAGCCAGCATGTGATGTTCACTGCCGACGGCGCGGAAGATTTCGCCCGCCGGCACCGCCTGGCGATGGTGGAACCCGCCTTTTTCTCCACCGAAGAACGCAGGCAACAGTTGTATAACGCACAGTCAGGCTCAGGCAAAGTGGTGCTGGATCACGATGGTCAGACCCAGCTTACAGGCGCCGACCCTATCGATCCCGACCGCAAATACGGCACCGTCGGCGCCGTGGCGCTGGATAGCGCCGGAAATCTTGCCGCGGCGACCTCCACCGGCGGCATGACCAATAAACAGGCCGGCCGGGTAGGAGACAGCCCCATCATCGGCGCGGGATGTTATGCCAATAACCAGACCGTCGCGGTCTCCTGCACCGGCACCGGCGAAATCTTTATGCGTACCGTAGCCGCCTATGACGTTTCCGCGCTGATGGAATATGCCGGACTTTCCCTGCCGCAGGCCGCTGAACGCGTCGTAATGGAAAAACTGGTGCGGCTGAACGGCAGCGGCGGCCTGATTGCCGTCGATCGCCATGGCAACATTGCGCTACCGTTCAACAGTGAAGGCATGTACCGCGGTTACGGCTATGTCGGTGAAGATCCGGTCGCGAATATTTATCGGTGACGGATGCGATACCGCGAGCGCGGCATCGATTGAGTAACCGGCGTCGGCAGGTTGAAAATACAAAGCGGGGGTTTTTTGTCCATTTTGGTGCAAACACGCCATAAATGCGCAATTAACGCCCATTCCTTTGCATCCTGCGCCGATGCTTTTGACTGTGCCTGCCAACCTCTCTTCCAACCCTGAACTTTTCCGATCTTTGACCGCTATCGATGTCCTCTGCATCCATGGCCTTGGGATAACCACGATAAACCACCCGGGACGCCCGATTTAAACAGCCAAAAGCGATAACAGGCGAGCCTTCATGAATGGCATGAATATTGCAAGGATTTCTTAACGGTACAGCGACCACCAAAGAGACACGGAGCATGCTCCCATGCGTTTACGACACATCGAAATTTTCCAGGCGATTATTCAGGCGGGCACCATTAGCGGCGCCGCCCGCCTGCTGAACGTTTCCCAGCCTAATGTCAGCCGGGTGCTTAATCACGCGGAACAACAGCTTGGCTTCGCCCTGTTTGAACGACGTACGCAAGGCATGATCGTCACCAAGGAAGGCCGCCGCCTGATCCCCGACGTACAGGCGCTATTCAGAAACCTGCAAACCATCAGCTCGTTGACAGAACAGATCAAAACCGGCAAAGAACAGTCCGTTCGCCTTGGCGCGGCGCATGCGTTTGGACAGATGATTGTGGCCCCCGCGCTGGTGGAATTTCATAAGCAGGAGATGCTGGTCAACGTGGAGCTGGTGACGGAACATTTTAGTACGCTTTGCCTGAATATCCTGCAAGATCAGCTTGATTTCGCGCTGGTGTTTGGTCAGCAGGTGCCGGCGGCCTTGCTGGCGGAACCGCTGTTTCAGTCTTCCATGGTGGCATTGCTGCCCAAAGACAGCCCGGTGAACGGCCCCGTTTCGCTGGAATGGCTGTGCTCGAACAATCTGCTGATGATGCAGCTTCAGGATCCGCTCGGACAGGTATTACATCGGGCATTACGCGATAAATCCCTGAAGCCGGCGGCGGCGCTGTATATCAAAACCTACTCGGTGATTGCCGATATGGTACTGGCCGGAGGGGGGGTCGGCGTGGTCGATCTCTTTACCGCCTGTCGCTACGCCAACCAGCTTAAAATCGTCTCCATCGACCAGCCGTTACCGTTTGAAGTGACGCTGATTAGCCGCCGGGATAACCCTCAGTCACGGGCGACATTACAGCTAAAACAGATGATGAAAAATAAATGCCAGGAAATCGCCCGACAGAATGAAGCGCTGCTTCATGCCGCATAAAACCGTATAAACAGGCAAGCGGCATCACAAAAACAGTATGACGCACTCCCTGTCAACAGCCGTTCCAGGAGACCTGACTGCCAGCTTGCCGATTTTGTTCTACCCAGCCCAGAGACACAACGTTATAATCCTTTCATCATTTGCTCTACAGGTATGCACCAATGATTCGCAGCATGACCGCTTACGCCCGGCGAGAAGTCAAGGGTGACTGGGGAAGCGCAGCCTGGGAACTGCGTTCTGTCAACCAACGTTATCTGGAAACCTACATCCGTTTACCAGAACAGTTCCGCAGTCTGGAGCCTGTTATCCGCGATCGCATCCGCACTCGTTTGACCCGCGGTAAAATTGAATGCAACCTGCGTTTTGATCTGGACCCACGGGCGCAAAGCTCGCTGATCCTCAATGAAAACCTGGCTAAACAATTAGTCAGCGCAGCCAACTGGGTAAAAATGCAGAGCGACGAAGGGGAGATCAACCCGGTCGATATTCTGCGCTGGCCCGGCGTCATGGCCGCCGAAGAGCAGGATCTGGACGCCATCAGCGCCGAGTTGTTGCAAGCGTTGGATCGTACGCTGGATGATTTCATCAGCGCGCGGGAAAGCGAAGGCCACGCCCTGAAAGGACTGATTGAACAGCGCCTGGCGGGCGTCAGCGGCGAAGTCGCCAAAGTGCGGGCGCATATGCCGAATATCCTGCAATGGCAGCGTGAACGGCTGCTCAGCAAACTGGAAGAGGCACAGGTTCAGTTGGAAAATAACCGCCTGGAACAGGAACTGGTTATCATGGCGCAGCGCGTGGACGTGGCGGAAGAGCTCGATCGCCTGGAAGCCCACGTGGCGGAAACCTATAAAATTCTGAAAAAAGAAGAAGCCGTCGGCCGACGTCTGGACTTTATGATGCAGGAATTCAACCGCGAATCCAACACGCTGGCATCTAAATCCATTAACGCCGATGTCACCGCCTCAGCCATCGAACTCAAGGTACTGATTGAGCAGATGCGGGAGCAGATCCAAAATATCGAATAATTTCCACCCTGTTCCACCGACTGCCACAACGCCCTGTTTTCAGGGCGTTTTTGTAGGATAAATGTGATCATGCCAATATTTACAAGAATGCCATAACACTTATACCACGATAACGCTGGTGCAAAGAGCATTGAAAAAAACCGCCTCCGCTCGTAATAAAATGACCAACACCATTTGCAAGGGTCAATTACACGTGTTTTAACAAAGGGTAGCGCGAGCATCCGCCGCAAGAAGACGGTAAGTGTGACACCAGAGCCCGCGCTATTTCAGCAAGCACGTAATGCGGGCATAAATTTGTCTGCTGTACTCACCGAAGCCCTGAAACACGAGATTCGAGCGTCAGAATCCGAACGCTGGAAAAAAAACCATAAGGCACTCCAGGAGCTTAACCGTATTACGGATAAGCATGGTTTGTTATCGGACGATCACCGGGTATTTTAATCTATGTGGTACACCGTTTACCGTAATAATGGTAATAGCGATGCTTACCCTTACCTGCTTGATGTGCAGAGCAACATATTCGTCAGACCCAAATGGGTCCGGAAGTGGCAAGCGTTCAGGAGCACCGTGAAATGATAAAAAGTGCTATCGATTTTTTGCTGGATAGGTTTTAGATACTACGAATAATCGGAATTTTTTAGCCCCTCATCCCAGAGAGGGGAATATATTCAACTTATGGAATATAAGCATAACGCTTTATGGCCGCAGTAAAGCCACGGTCAATAGATATTGAATATACTTATGGTAAAAACAGCGAGTCTATATTTTTCAACCGGTTATTCATGGTTGATTCATAATAACATCAGCAGTCATTATTCAGCATTCAAATATCGGCTCCAGGCCAAATCGGCCGATTCGACGCCCATCATCTGCTGTATTTTTTCGTAAATTTCAGCGGCGGTCATACCGTTATATATTCCTTTACTGTAAAAGCTGAACATGTCCCTATTATCATCGGCGGTTTCCCGCCCTATCACCCCGGCATCCTCGGCCGTCACCGGCTTACCGGTAAAGGCATCAAATGCCTCCCAACTGCCGTCAGGGTAATTAATCATGGATACCAACGTACCGCCGTAAAGGGGAATACCGTTGATCATTTCCAGCGAACGTTGCGAAGAATCGGCCTGCTGCCGCGCTTGCTCTTCCCGCTCCTCTTTCGCCTGTTGCGCTTCGCGGGACACCAGTTGCTTCTCCAGATCTTGCAGGCTGTCACGTGACTGCGCCATTCCGGACTGTTTTTCTCCGTCCGTCGACAGCGTTACCTGGGTACTGGCGCCCGGCGGGCTATTCCCCGGCGAATAACCGTCTGTACCCGCCGTTGATGAGTTGGTGTTATCCACAACGCGATCGGATGCGATAAGGGGATAAATAGGTTTTATATTCTGACTGTGTGTGTCGATACCAGATATAGTCACAACGCCGCTCCTTCTTATTGTTTTAATACCGGTCCAGGCTAGAAGTTATAGTGATAACCCAAACCAATATGTTGAAACAGATATCAAACGCTGTCATCCAAACAGCGATTATTGATGCTATTAAAGGCGATGACCGACAGAGAAATAAACGCACTTCCGCCAATCTTGTCGCGAACTTACCTCATGTGATAAAGACGGTTGATATCAGCATTGAAAAAAGACTGTTCTGTAAAAGATATCGGTAATTTTATTTTTTTATTAATACAAAAAAAGAATAAGCATAGAAATACCACCGACGCAGACGCATAAAAAAATCCGGAAACGTTTTTCGTCTCCGGATTTTTATGCATTAAATACCAAACTGCGGTGAATTACTTTTTGGTTTTGTCCTGCAACTGCTCAACCTGCGGCAGGCCGGCGTTGGCAGATGAAGACAACAGTCCGGTTTCAACATAGTTGAACAGCTTTTCGCGGGTATCGGTGATATCCAGATTGCGCATCGTCAGTTGGCCGATACGGTCATCCGGCGAGAACACCGAATCGCCTTTTTCCATCGTCAGACGTTCTGGCTTGTAGGTCAGATTATCGGACACGGTGTTCATGATGGAATAATCGTTGCCACGGCGCAGTTCCAGCGTCACTTCGCCGGTGATGGCGCTGGCGATCCAGCGCTGTGAAGAGTCACGCAGCATCAGCGCCTGCGAGTCGAACCAGCGCCCCTGATAGAGGAAGCGGCCTAGCTGGCGGCCATTGGCGTGATACTGTTCGATGGTATCTTCATTGTGGATACCGGTAAGCAGACGCTCATAAGCGATATGCAGCAACGCCATGCCCGGCGCTTCATAGATGCCACGGCTTTTCGCTTCAATGATGCGGTTCTCAATCTGATCGCTCATGCCTAAACCGTGACGTCCGCCAATACGGTTGGCTTCCAGCATCAGTTCCACATCGTCGGCAAAGGTTTTGCCATTCAGCGCAACCGGATGACCCCGTTCAAAACGGATCGTCACTTCTTCCGCCGTGACTTTGACGTTCTCATCCCAGAACTTAACGCCCATGATCGGGTTAACGATTTTGACGCTGGAGTTCAGGTATTCCAGATCTTTGGCTTCATGGGTCGCACCCAGAATATTGGAGTCGGTGGAATAGGCTTTTTCCGCCGACATTTTGTAGCCGAAACCCGCCTGAGCCATAAACTCGGACATTTCCTGACGGCCGCCCAGCTCATCAATAAAGTCGGTGTCCAGCCACGGTTTATAGATTTTCAGTTCGGCATTGGTCAGCAAACCGTAGCGATAAAAACGTTCAATATCGTTACCTTTATAAGTGCTGCCATCGCCCCAGATATTGACGCCGTCTTCTTTCATCGCCGCCACCAGCATCGTACCGGTTACCGCCCGCCCCAGCGGAGTAGTATTAAAATACGTGACGCCAGCGGTAGTATTATGAAAAGCGCCGCACTGGATCGCCGCAATGCCTTCCGCAACCAGTTGCTTACGGCAGTCGATCAGGCGGGCATTTTCAGCGCCGTATTCCATGGCGCGGCGTGGGATTTCATCGTAATCATCTTCATCCGGCTGACCCAGATTCGCGGTGTAGGCATAAGGAACCGCGCCTTTTTGACGCATCCAAAGCAGCGCGGCGCTGGTATCCAGCCCACCAGAAAACGCAATACCAATGCGCTGACCAACCGGAAGATGTTTGAGAATCGTTGTCATAAATAAATCCCTGCTCGAAGATCGATGGATAGAAGCTTAGCAGCTACACCATTATGTTACGCAATACATTGATGAGAGGTTATGCCTTCCCGGATAGGGAATTGGTCAGACTGGGTTGATTGTCAAAACCAACGCGCTCAAAAATGCATATTTATGCAAAATAAGTGAGTGATAATTTAAACATCTTTTTGCCGGCACAGGAAGAGAAGAGTCGAGTTTTAGGCAAAAAAATTCGCGCCTGATTCGCGCCCAAGTGAGCGAGTATAACGCTATTTGTGCGACAAGCTAAGCAGTAAAAACGGGTTACGCGATGCCAATAACAATAATAAAACATCGTTTCATTTAAATGCGCTTTCTTTGCTATTCTTTATTTCCCCCTGCACGTTGCTGGAGATGTTATGTCTAAGAAAATCGCCATTCTGCTGGCGCCTGGTTTTGAAGAAGCCGAAGCGATTATGGTGATCGATGTACTGCACCGCATGAAAATAGAGGTCACCATGCTGTCATGTCACGACAGGCTGGAGCTGCGCAGTTATCACAATATTCGTATGTTTGCCGATGCTTTATTGGAAAGAAACATGGACGTCCTGTTTGATGCCGTGATCATTCCCGGAGGTCCGCAGGGAACGGTCAATCTGGCGGCGAACCCGCTCGTCGTTGAATTCATTCGTCGCCACGATGAGGCCAACAAGCTGATTTGCCCGCTGTGTTCCGCCGCCGCACGCGTACTGGGCGGCAATAACCTGCTGAAAGGCCGACGTTATGTCTGCTCCGGCGAGCTATGGCGGGATGTTACCGACGGCGTATACGTCAACCAGAAAGTCGTCGAAGATGGTAACCTGATCTGCGGTAAAGGGCTGGGCGTCACCTTTGATTTTGCCTTCACTATCGCCTGCCGTCTGACGGGTGATAAAGAAGATGCCAATTTTCAGGTTGAACACATCGATTACGATTACTGGCGTGTGCCGGCGTAGCAGATAGGGTTCCCAGCGCGGTGTTGTCGGCCGCGCTTTATCTGTCCACGCCCGTGGACTATTTAAAGTCCAGCGATGCCAGCACTTGTTCAATCAGCGCCTGATGGACGTCACCACGGCTGGCCGGCGTGTTAATTTGCAACGTCAGTATTTTCTTCCGCCACACGGTATAGAACAGCGTCGAGTTGATCTGCTGTCCGCCAACCTGTAGCTCGTTGTCCATACGCTGCAAGGGTGTCTTGCCAATGGCGACGGCCTGTTGCCGGATCTTTTTTATATGCTGATACTGACCCTGCATACTGGCGAAAATGTCGTTTCCCAGGCTCTCCAGCCCCGCCTGATTCGTTCGCAATACCTGTCCTGCCGGCGGCGGCACCACGGAGAACACCACTTGCTGACGCGAGTCGCTGTTAATAAACAGATGCGTTTTACCCAGTTCGCCATTGTTAACATCATCGGGCGGCGTTTGGTCGGAAAACGCATCCGGCAGCATAAAACTGATTTTACCTTGTTGCAGCATCACCTTGTGTGCCGATGCTTCAGGCGCGGCGGGCGGCTCCACCGGCGCGGCGGCGTTGCTTTCCGGCGCCTGCATCGGCGGCGGCGCGGGCTGCGGGTCAGGCTTATTGTTATCCGATGGATTATCGCAGGCGCTTAATCCGGCGACTAACAAGGTGATAGCGAATAACTTACCCAATATCTTCAACATGTCTGCTCCGCGTTTTGCCGCACTATTCCGGTAAGACTTATACCATGCACCTCGTCATCTTAACTGATCAGACGCCGGGTATCGATTTTCTGCAACACCATCGACAACAGCAGGCTGCCCAGCAACGCAAGGGTGAATACGTAAAAAATATCCAGCACCGGCCGGGACGGAATATTCATGCCATGAGTACGCAGATAATGGATAATCAGCGCATGAATGCCGTAAATCGCCAGCGAGTGACGTGATATCAAGGCAAACCCCGGCAGCACCCGTTGATTCAGGTAATATTTAACTATCATCAACAGACTGACCGCGGCCAGAAACACCAGCGGCCCGCAGTAAATATAAAAAGTCTGGGTAAAATTATCGTTTCGCAGCGTGTGATATTTGGTTCCCAGCGCCACCATCAGCACACAGAAAATAAATAACGGCATCGCGGCAAGCACCATTTTCCGCGGGATAGCCAACATCCCCAGCGCACGGCCGAGCATGGCGTACAGCAGGTAATAAAAGGTATCGCCGTAAATATAGAGGTTGACCGGCAGTAACCTGAATCCGGCGAATTCAACGCGCCCGGTATTGGGATTGGCAATAATCGCCAGCAGCGCAATGAACACCAGCAAATACTTTCCGGAAACAGGCTTGATATTTATCAGCGGAGAGAACAGATAAATCACCACAATGGCGTAGAAAAACCATAAGTGATAAAAAATCGGTTTCTGCAAAGCATGGCGAAGCGCATTCAGTCCATTTATCGGCGTCAGCGTGGCGATATAAATCAACGCGATGGCGCTATAAAACAGAATACATAAACCTATCCGCAGAAAATGCTTCTTCTGCGCGCTGCGTTCGCCAAAAAACAAATAGCCGGAAATCATGAAGAACAGCGGTACACAGACGCGAGACGCGGAATTAAGGATATTCGCCACATTCCAATGGGCGTCATCGGGTGTCCCGCCGGCGGTAATGGAGTAGGTTGTGCTGTGAATCAGAACGACCATCATGCAGGCCAGTGCCCGCAAATTATCAATCCAGCCGATCTTGTCGGTCATGCACAACCTCTTAAAATATAATGCCTATTCAACAGAGTAGTGCCTGTTTACCCTTGATACAATCAACAATCGGGGTAATCCTAAGAACGCGATGAACACGAGAAGGGAAAAGGCCGCTAACGTTTAGCGGCCCCAGACCGTTGACAAAGCCCGTTATTAGGGAGAGCGTGGCGAGGGGCCGTAGCGGCGTAAGCCGCCGGAGCGCCCCTCGGTACGCTAGGCCCGGGTATCTCAGGCTTACAAACGACTTTGTCAGCAACCTCAGGTCGCTAACGTTTAGCGGCCCCATGCTTACATTAGAACAAGCCCAACGGTTTATCCGAGTAGCTCACTAACAGGCATTTGGTTTGCTGGTAGTGTTCCAGCATCATTTTGTGGTTCTCGCGCCCAATGCCCGACTGCTTGTAACCGCCAAAGGCCGCGTGCGCCGGATAGGCATGATAGCAGTTGGTCCACACGCGCCCGGCCTGAATGCCGCGCCCCATCCGGTAGGCGACATTGCCGTTACGGCTCCATACGCCGGCGCCCAGACCATATTCCGTTTCGTTGGCGATTTCCAGCGCATCCTCCATGGTTTTAAAGGTCGTCACCGCCAGCACCGGCCCGAAAATCTCTTCCTGGAAAACGCGCATGCTGTTTTTACCAAACAGGATGGTCGGTTCCAGATAATAGCCTTGAGCCAGATCGCCCGGCATCGCTTTGCGATGACCGCCCGTCAGCACCCGCGCCCCCTCTTTCTTACCGATGTCGATGTAGTTGAGGATGGTCTCCATCTGCCCGGCGGACACCTGCGCCCCCATCATGGTTTTGCTGTCCAGCGGGTTGCCGATGCGAATGGACTCCACGCGTTTAATCGCCCGCTCCATAAAACGATCGTAGATCGATTCCTGAATCAGCGCCCGGCTCGGGCAGGTGCAGACCTCGCCCTGATTAAAGGCGAACAGCGTAAACCCTTCCAGCACCTTGTCAAAGAAGCTGTCTTCCTTGTCCATCACGTCCGCAAAGAAGATATTCGGCGATTTCCCTCCCAGCTCCAGCGTCACCGGCGTGACGTTCTGCGCGGCATAGCCCATGATTTGCTGGCCGACCTCTGTTGAACCGGTGAACGCCACTTTGGCGACGCGCTTTGAGGTTGCCAGATATTCGCCAATCTCGCTGCCCGAACCGTTCACGACGTTAATCACCCCTGGCGGCAGCAGATCCTGGATCAGTTCCATCAGGATCAGCACCGACATCGGCGTCAGCTTGGCGGGCTTCAATACGATACAGTTCCCTGCCGCCAGCGCCGGCGCCATCTTCCAACAGGCCATCAACAGCGGGAAGTTCCACGGAATAATCTGGCCGACCACGCCCAGCGGCTCATGGAAGTGATAGGCCACCGTGTCGCCGTCAATCTCGCTAATGGCGCCCTCCTGCGAACGCATACAGGCGGCGAAATAGCGGAAATGGTCTATCGCCAACGGGACATCGGCGCCGCTGGTTTCGCGGATGGGCTTGCCGTTATCCCAGGTTTCCACATTCGCCAGCAGTTCAATATTCTGCTCCATTCGGTCGGCGACGCGGGTAAGGATCAACGACCGTTCCTGCACCGACATCCCCCCCCAATCGGCTTTCGCTTTATGGGCGGCATCCAGCGCATGATCGACATCCCGTGAGGTGGAACTGGCGACTTCACATAAAGGCTGGCCGGTAATCGGCGTCAGATTAACAAAATACTGCCCGCCGTCGGGCGGAACCCAGGCTCCGCCGATAAAGTTGTCATAACGTTTTTTCAGATTAAGCGCGCCATACTCGTCGGAAGTAATCCGGCCTTCAGATGTGACATGTGCCATTTCTGTCTCCTTTTCGCTGTCTGGATTCGCGGCAAAACCGCAGTGAAAATAGAGGCAATATGAAAAGTTTCGCTAAATAAAGAGCATGACTAAAGCGTATACAGTGGTGCGCATTTTCGACAGCCGCAGCCGAAAGAGAATGACAACTCTTCGAGTTAACGCACAATTTATGGTACATCCATTAACAAAACGGTCGGCGGCGCGCGGGCATGTTCACCGTTTTCGGAGAAAAATTCGCATCCGTCGGGAGGCAGTGAAATAATGCTTTCATCAGTTTCCGGTTATTAACTTGCAGGTGTTTCAGGTGAAAGGCGTTAATCCACAGACGGTAACGCCCCCGACAGGGGCATGTCAGCGAACGGTTCGTCATCAAGGTTCATTGGCGCAGCCGCAGGCCGACTGGCTGGCGGAAGAAGTACCGGTGGCGCTGGTGTATAACGGTATTTCGCACGTCGTTATGATGGCGTCGCCCAAAGACCTGCCGCTGTTTGCTTTGGGGTTTTCGCTGTCGGAAGGCATCATTCAGTCGCCGCAGGATATCTATGGCATCGATGTTCAACCGGTATGCAACGGCATCGAAGTTCAAATCGAGCTTTCCAGCCGCCGCTTTGCCGGATTAAAGGCACGGCGTCGGGCGATGGACGGCCGCACCGGGTGCGGCGTCTGCGGGGTTGAGCAGCTATCGGAGATCGGTAAACCCATTGCGCCCTTGCCCTTTAGCCAAACCTTTTCGCTAAGCCGCCTCGAATCCGCGCTGACGCAGTTGAAAGATGTGCAGCAGGCAGGTCAATTAACAGGTTGCACCCATGCCGCGGCCTGGATTCTGCCGGATGGTTCGCTAAGCGGCGGCTGTGAAGACGTCGGTCGCCACGTCGCGCTGGATAAGCTGCTCGGTATGCGGGCCAAACAACCGTGGCGGCAGGGCGCCGTGCTGGTTTCCAGCCGCGCCAGCTACGAGATGGTACAAAAGTCCGCCATGTGCGGCGTGGAGATCCTGTTTGCGGTTTCCGCAGCCACCTCGCTGGCCGTCGAGGTGGCCGAGCGATGCAATCTGACGCTGGTGGGTTTCTGTCGTCCGGGCCGTTCAACCATTTACACCCATCCGCAGCGACTGTGCGAATAGCGCCAGAGCGCGAAGACTTAGACCGATTTGTTGTTACCTCAGCGCATTACCACATAAGCGCTTGTTATCGGGGGTTAAGCCGATGAAACGCATCGCTTTCAGACGAGAATAATCATTTTCAATATCATTTAATTAACTATAATGAACCTAATTCTTACGCGGTGCTAACAAAAGCAGTGCCGCAACACTTTGTGTACTAGAATAATTGTGTACGATACCTCTTTTCAGTACTACAACACTTCAGTACGACAACCATGGAGATGCTAAACATGAGTTATTCACTGCCATCCCTGCCTTATGCTTATGACGCGCTGGAACCTCATTTCGATAAGCAAACGATGGAAATCCATCACACCAAACACCACCAGACCTACGTCAATAACGCTAATGCAGCGCTGGAATCCCTGCCTGAGTTCGCCAAACTGTCTGCGGAAGAACTGATCGCACAGTTGGACAAAGTACCGGCAGAGAAAAAAACCGCTTTACGTAACAACGCGGGCGGCCATGCCAACCACAGCCTGTTCTGGAAAGGTTTGAAACTGGGCACCACGCTGGCCGGCGATCTGAAAGCCGCCATTGAGCGTGATTTCGGCAGCGTCGATACGTTCAAAGAAAAATTTGAACAAGCTGCGGCAACCCGCTTTGGTTCCGGCTGGGCCTGGCTGGTGCTGAAAGATGACGGCAAACTGGCGGTTGTATCCACCGCCAACCAGGATAGCCCGCTGATGGGCGAAGCCATTTCCGGCGCATCCGGCTACCCAATCGTCGGGCTGGACGTATGGGAACATGCTTACTATCTGAAATATCAGAACCGTCGTCCTGACTACATCAAAGCGTTCTGGAGCGTCGTAAACTGGGACGAAGCCGCCAAACGTTTCACCGAGGCGAAAAAATAAGCCGTCTTCTTACCGCCCCGGGTCAGCCCCGGCGGTGACTGAACAAACCGGAGTAACGGTAATCCCTGTTATTCCGGTTTTTTATTTTCAATGACAATGAACGGAATATTTCCCGTTTTCCCCCACTTTATTGGCTTATTAATCACCAGCAAGGGTATTAAAGTTTTCCCCTCTCCTGCCGATGATCCCTATGTGACTCTATCGTATTATTTTTAACCGATATGTTGTGCCTCACACGACAATCTCATGGCGCGATCTTTCATAATCAACGCGATGGATGACAAAACCGCGCCTGAGCCAGTATTCAGTTCATAAGATAGTGGAAGAAACAACATGGCTATAAAATTTGAAGATATTAACGTCGGTAAAAAATTAGGATTAGGTTTCTTCTTTATTTTATTGATGACGGTCATCATCGCTGGCGCGGGCGTCATGCACATTGAAGAATTAAAAAAAAGCATTGATAAAGTCAATTTAAGCAACAATATCAATAATGAAATTAATCAGGCCAAATATTACCGGGTGCGCTATAGCGCAACCTACTCGCCGGACGATATAAAACAAAATATCGTACACATTGAGAATATTAATCAGTACGTATCTCAGGCTAAAGGCTGGAACTGGCCTGAGCAGGCCAGAACGCAATTTTCCCACATCGAAAACGTGATTGCCGAATATCGGCAAAGACAGCAAAGCTATATTGACGCCATCCAAAAGAAAGATGACGTCAGGAAAAGCTGGAATATTTCCGAAACAGGCGCACCGCTAAAACAACTGGACGAACAATTAAAAGCCGACGGGGATAACATCCGGCTTCAGTTGCTGCTTTCCGATCTGAACCAGAAGCTGACGGCCGTTCGCTACCATGTACGCGGTATGCTGTTATCCCGGGATAAGGAATCGGAAGAAGAACTTGCCGGCGCCATTGACGATGCGCAAAGCGCGCTGACTACGCTGTACCAGAACCTGCCCGCCGAACAACAGGCGATACTCGCGCCCGTTCTGAGCACCATGAATACCTATGAAGAGCGCGCCATGGCTTATATGCCCGCCTATCAGGAAGAGCTGACTCAGGCTAAACAAATGGCCGCCAGTGCGGACGATCTCAACGCCACCATCCAGTCCCTGCTTAACAATCAGCTACAGCTTGCTCAGCAGGATATTCGTTCCTCCGAGATACAGATGGGCGTAACCATGCTGATTACGCTGGTTCTCGGGTTGCTGATTTCCTGGTTTATCTCACGCCAAATCACCAACCCGCTGAATACGACGCTGGATATGGCCGAGCGCATCGCAACCGGCGATCTGACCATGACCGTCAACACCGACCGCCGCGATGAACTGGGGCAGCTCATCAGGGCGATGGCGAAAATGAATGCCAATCTGCATAACATGATCGATGAGATCCGCATCGGCGTCAGCCAGATTTTCACCGCGTCAGGGGAGATTGTCGCCGGCAACACCGACCTGTCCTCACGTACCGAGCAACAAGCCGCCGCCGTTGAGCAGACCGCCGCCAGCATGGAGCAGTTAACCGCAACGGTGAAACAAAACGCGGACAATGCCCACCACGCCAACACGCTGGTGATCAGCGCGTCGCAAACGGCGAAGCAAGGCGGGGAGCAGGTGAACAATGTGGTGAAAACCATGAACGATATTGAACACAGCTCCAGGCGTATTGCGGAAATCACCTCGGTGATTAACGGCATTGCTTTCCAGACCAATATTCTGGCGCTGAACGCGGCGGTTGAAGCCGCCCGCGCTGGCGAACAAGGCCGCGGTTTCGCCGTGGTGGCCGGCGAAGTCCGCAATCTGGCGCAGCGCAGCTCACAGGCGGCCAAAGAGATTGAGGGGCTGATCGCCGAGACGGTCAGTCAGATCGGCAGCGGCGCCGTTCTGGTCAGCAATGCGGGTAAAACCATCAATGACGTCGTCGTCTCCGTGACTCAGGTACACGACATTATGGGCGAAATAGCAACGGCCTCAGATGAACAGAGCCGGGGAATTACCCAGGTCAATCAGGCTATTGTGGAAATGGACAGCACCACCCAGCAGAACGCGGCACTGGTTGAACAATCCTCGGCGGCGGCGGATTCGCTTGAAGAGCAGGCCGCGTTGCTCAAACAGGCCGTTTCCGTCTTCCGTCTGGCAAACTCACAAGATGACGCAACGCCAGCCGGCATCGCCTTTTCCCAATCATCGCCCCAGCTAGGCCATAAAAAGTGATCGCGGTAAGCAATATGGACGTTGCCGACAAACCCACTCCGCCATAGTCATCCGCGAATACCACCGGCGGCTTGGTGTTGCTGAGATGCCCGCTTTCGCGGGCATGACGGAGGAGAAGGGCAGGAAACAGCGCGGCTTAAAAGGGTTTAGGGGCGTAACCCGTCATCTCTTTTAGCCCCATTTCACGGCCCAGCGCCGTCATGGGGTGTACCACCACCAGGCCGCGCACGCTTTTCTTCAACGCGCCCATATTGGCCTGCTCTTTTTTGGTGATGGCGCGGCTAAACGGCAAGCGGGCCAGCTTCTGCGCTTCCTGGCTGAGTTTCTGTTCTTTTACGCTGCGCAGACGTTCAATTTCCGCCGCCAGTTTCCCGCAGGCTTCCAGATTAAGCGCAATCGCCTCCGCATCCCCCTGTGCCAGCAGGGTGTCTTGCTTCCGGTTCAACTTATCCAGCTGATCGCTGAGGCGTTTAATTTCTGCTTTTTCCTGCTCTTTCATAACCTATAAACCTATCTAACCGGAGAATCGTGCGGGGCACAAGCATACACCAAACCGCCTGTCGGTGCAGTGGGCGAAGGGAAGAAGAAATAGGGATTAAAAAGCCTTTTTCAAACTAATCCGGGAAATCAGTTCGGTGAGTGACAGCAGCAGCGTCGAGCGCACCATCTGCTGATAACGCTGCTGTTGCATACCAATCAGTAATTGGTCGGCGGGGTCGCCGCCAGCGGGCAATGGCGGCGCTGGCGGCAGAGCGCTGACGCAGTGCAATTCGCCAATCGGACCGAGAATTTCATCATCGGTAAAACGGTAGTCATGGGCGTCGTGCGTGAGCTCTTCACCCAGCGCCATCAGCAGTTCTGCATCCTCATACTCTTTACGACTGATCATCCCTAATCCGTAAATCAATTTGAGACGCACAGACAGATCGCCCAGCGGACCGGTTCCCGTCATCAGCGGCTCCACCGCATATTTAACCGCATAGTCATCCTTGCGAAACACCTGCAACATCAGAATACTGGCCGCCTCAGCCAGCAGCTCGACGGCTTGCAGCATAAAACCGCGCACCGTCGTTGCTGAATTCAGCGATTCAAGAACCCGATTTTCAAACGCCTGTGTTTCTTCCATCGTCACTTCTCGTACCTTTAACCCACATGCAGATTTGCCTTACCCGATAATAGGGTTTTACCAGCGAGTGCGGCGATGTCGGTATGTAACATCACCTGTTCTATATCTCAACGGTTCCGAACGCACCCAGGTAATCAGGCAAAGGCAAACCCGCCTTGTGCCGAGACGCGCCGATTACTGCATGGCGTTATACACACTCACTGCTTGCGCGACAACCTTGCTGTCGGCATCCAACCCGGAAATCTGCGCCAATGCCGCCTGTGGCCCCAGTTTTTGCAGCAGCGCGGCCAGTTCCTGCGCCTGCGGATCCTGCTCGCTACGGTAGTGCATCGCCGCCGCAATACCGATAATCAGGTTATCGTACGGCAGGTTATATTCCAGCGTACCCAGCAGCGGCTTGATCAGCCGGTCGCCGGCGCTCAGCTTACGCAGCGGCTGGCGGCCCACACGTTCGACATCGTCGTGCAGATAGGGATTTTCAAAGCGGCTGAGAATTTTATTGATGTAGGCGGCGTGTTTATTGGCATCGAAACCGTAGCGTTTAATCAGCACGGCGCCGCTCTCTTCCATCGCCCCTCTGACCACGGCGCGAACCTCTGGATCAAGGATGGCATCACGGATGGTCTGGTGTCTGGACTGTTGGCCCAGATAAGCGGTAATGGCGTGACCGGTGTTGAGCGTAAACAGTTTACGCTCGACAAACGCCATCAGATTATCGGTCAGTTCCATACCGGGGATCGCCGGCGGCTCGCCGTTGAACTGCGTCTGGTCGACGATCCATTCGCTGAACGTTTCTACCGTTACCGCCAGCACATCGCTGCTGCCGGCTTCGGAAGGCGGCACAATACGGTCAACCGCGGAATCGACGAATCCCACATGCTCAACCACCCACTCCAGCTTATCTTCCGGCAGCAGTTTGAGTACATGCTGCTTAAGCTGGCTGGTGCCGCGCACCATATTTTCACAGGCAATGATGTTTAACGGCTGCAAATTACCGTTATCGTGACGCTTCAGCAGCCCCTGGGCGATGGTTCCGGCAATCTTTTCCAGGATTTGCGGCCCGACGGCCGTCGTGACCAGATCGACGTCGGCAATCAGCGCAACAGCCTCCGGGCCGCCGCTGTGAACCGCACTAACGTTACTGACGGTTTCAAGCCGCGTTTGCTCTCCCACAATACGCACCTGATAGCTTTTGCGGCTGTTCAGCGCATCCAGCAGCGGCTGGCTGACGTCGGCAAACGTCAGTTCGATGTTGGCATCGGCCAACAGTTTACCAATGAATCCCCGGCCGATATTTCCGGCGCCAAAATGTAATGCTTTCATTATGCTTTAACCTTTTAAAACGAAAATATAAAAAGAGGCCGCCCGCAGGCGGCACAGCCGTGAACTTAGGCGCTCTTTTTACCCGACAGCAGATCGAGCACCTCCTGCACGTCCCGGGTATGCGTCAGACGTTCAATCACCGTGGCATCGTCCAGCGCATTGGTCAGGCTGGTAATCACCTGAATGTGTTCGTTATTACGGGCGGCGATACCGATAACCAAACGCGCGACGTCATCGTCATTCTCACCGAAGCGCACGCCGTCGGGATACTGGCAGAAAACCACGCCGGTTTTCAGTACCTGATCTTTCGCTTCAATCGTTCCGTGCGGCACCGCGATGGACTCGCCCAGATAGGTTGACGTCAGTTTTTCACGCTCCAGCATGGCATCGACGTATTCCGGCTTAACGAAGCCGCCTTTAACCAGTTGCTCGCCGGCAAAACGGATGGCCTGCTCTTTATCCGTCGCATGCTGATCGAGGAAAATATTCTCAGCGCCGAGTTGGAACAGATTTGGCGCGTCGCTGACGGCAGCCGGTTGAGCGGCCATCGCGGGCGTCTGGGCAGCGCCGCCCTCGCCCTGCGCGGCGACGAGACGCGCCACCACATCGCCGTACAGTTGGCTGTCGAGGAAATTGGTCAGCGAGATATGCTGCGCCTGCGGCGCATGGCGCAGCGCGCGCTCGGTCAGATCACGGTGGGTAATGACCAGATCGACATCGTCCGGCAGGTTGTTGATGGCGCTGTTGGTCACGGAAATATTTTTCAGCCCGGCATCCTGTACTTTCTTGCGCAGCACGCCGGCCCCCATCGCGCTGGAACCCATACCCGCATCGCAGGCCACGATGATTTTACGCACGGTGCTCATATCGCCGCTGACGCCGGTATTGGCGCGATCCACGCCCTTAGAGGCCGATTTCATATCCTGCATGCGGCGAGTGGCATCACCAAGATCTTCCTCGCCTTTGTTCTTCGTGCTTTTCAGCAGAATGGCGGAAACAACGAAAGACACCGCAAAAGCCGCCGCAATCGCCGCCACGTTGGCGAAATAGGCGCCTTTCGGCGTCATCGCCAATACCGCCAGAATAGAGCCGGGAGACGCCGGAGAAATCAGGCCGCCGCTCAGCAGGGTCAGGGTAAACACGCCGGTCATACCGCCCAGGATCACCGCGATGATCAGACGCGGATTCATCAGCACATAAGGGAAGTAAATTTCGTGGATCCCGCCGAGGAAATGGATGATCGCCGCGCCCGGCGCAGACTCTTTCGCATTGCCGCGGCCAAAGAACATATAGGCCATCAGCACGCCCATACCGGGGCCTGGGTTGGCTTCAATCAGGAAGAAAATGGATTTCCCGGTTTCCGTCGCCTGCTGAATACCCAACGGCGAGAAGATGCCGTGGTTAATCGCATTGTTCAGGAACAGGATTTTTGCCGGTTCAACGAAAATCGAGGTCAGCGGCAACAGGTTATTCTGCACCATAATGTTGACGCCGGCAGCCAGCACCTGGGAAAAGACTTCGACCAGCGGGCCAATCGCCAAAAACGCCAGGATCGCCAGCAACATGCCGATAATACCGGCAGAGAAGTTGTTGACCAGCATTTCAAAACCGCTTTTGATTTTGCCGTCAACCATACCGTCGAAACGTTTAATGGCCCAGCCGCCCAACGGGCCGACAATCATCGCCCCCATGAACATGGGGATGTCCGTACCCGCGATAACCCCCATGGTGGTGATGGCGCCGACCACGCCGCCGCGTTCGCCGAACACCAGGCGACCGCCGGTATAACCGATCAGCAACGGCAGCAGATAGGTGATCATCGGGCCGACAAGTTTCGCCAACGTCTCGTTGGGGATCCAACCCGTAGGAATAAACAGTGCGGTAATAATACCCCAGGCGATAAATGCGCCGATATTGGGCATCACCATGTTGCTTAGAAAGCGACCAAAGTTCTGAACTTTGATCTTGATGTCTGGTGAAAGCATAAAACACACCCCTATTGAGACGCGCTGCCAATAAGAGCGCGTGATAATTATCGTGAGACGCTATGCGAACGAGTCGTCCTATGAACGTCCCCGTCAGTATTACTGTATGCAGCGAGGACTCTAGCACGCTGTTTTCATACCGCAACTCAGTGGCATAAACGTGACAAAAATCACACATTCACCCTACATCACTGCCACAAATAAGTGATCCATTTCACAAAAAACGCTTAAAAAGCCAAAATCCGGCGCTATCGGCGCATCATTACAGGCTTTTTATGTGACTTTAATCACATTTTTTAACCAAGCTTTTGTTTCACTTATGTGATGACAATCACAATTTATTTTCATCCCGCCCAACATCTTCTCGTCAGGCCGCCTCTCCTACGGTGTCGCGGTGACGCCCAACGCCTTTAGCGCATTCAACAGATTCTGCTGTTGCGCAGGCAATTCCGACACCATGCCATTGTACTGCGCCACCTGCTGTGGCGTAGGGAACTGAACCGAGGCGCCGTTGAACACCACCTGATCGCCCTGCGCTTGAAGGTAATCCCCCACCTGAATCAGACTTTGAGCGAACGCGATAGCGCTTGGAATAACCGGCAGTAATACATTTGTCGGCTGCGTCACAACCCGCGCGTACAACCGCTCATAGGCGACCTGTAGCTCCTCCGGCTGTTTGAGCGCCCGGTGAGCGTTGTCGGCCTGTGCTTTGGCGGCCTGAACCTGCTGGCCTAACAAATTCAGCGCGCCAATGGATTGCCGCAGGTTATCGCGTTGAGACAGATAATCCTGAGGTACGCGAATGTGGGAAACTTGCTCCAGCATCGGCGTCAGGCTCCCCGCCACCGCTTGATTCACCTGCTGGGAAAATGTGGTCAAAATCGCGTAATCGTTGACAAAAGGCCCGAACGTCTTCTTTTGTTCCTCCGTCAACGCAGGCAGTTTTCCATCCTGTTGCTGTTGAACATTTTGCAGAAAATCAGTAAACGCTTTGCGCTGGTCGGCTTCGGAATCACCGCAGGCAACCAACTGTAATCCCATAAAAAACATCAGTATCGGCAGTAACCAGCGTGAGCGATATCCCATCAATATTTTCATTCCATACCCCTGTTTTACATGCTTCTCGGTCAGTCAGTGATTTTCACGTATACAATACGTCGACGGCGTGTTTCAGATTACAGTAAGCATAGTCGAATCAGCCTGATGCAACGGGCAAAATAGCGCGGTGACAAAAGATAACGTCCGGGATCGGCAAGCCGGTCCCGGACGTTAAAATTTTACCGCTGAAAAGGATTAATGCCCGTAATACGCCACGGTGTACAGCTCTTTCATGTCTTCCACTTTTGGGTTGCCGGGGTTGGTCAGCGTACAGGGATCGGCCAGCGCGTTGTGACTCATGCGATCGAGTACCTTCACGAATTTCTCTTCAGCGAAATCCACTTCATCGCACGTATTCAGCGTATCGGGAATATTCAACCGATGGTTCAGATCCCGAATGGCGCTCGCCAGATCGATAATGCCGAAACGCTTTTCAACCAGCTGATATTTATTAGTCCAGTGGCGGTTATACTGGATCACGTAAGGCAGCAGAATCGCATTAGCCAACCCATGCGTCACGCCGAACTCACCGCCGAGCTTATGCGCCAGCGAATGGATAATCCCCAGCGATGCATTGGTAAAAGCAATTCCCGCCAGCGCAGAGGCATTGTGCATGTGATAACGCGCCTGCATGTTGTCCGGCGAAAGGTAAGCCGTTTCCAGATTCTCAAACACCAGCCGAATGGCCTCCAGCGCGTAGGGGTCGGTGAATGAGGTCGCGGCGGTGGACACATACGCTTCCAGCGCGTGGGTCAACACATCCATCCCCGAATAGGCGGTAATGTGTGGCGGACAGGTAGCCGGAATGGCCGGATCGAGGATGGCGATATCCGGCACCATATCCGCCGCAACGATAGGATATTTAATATGGCTTGCGGTATCGGTGATCACCGAAAAGGCGGTAATTTCCGAGGCGGAACCGCTGGTGGAAGGAATGGCGACGAACTTTGCCTTGTTGCGCAGCGACGGCATCGCGCCAACGGGCAGAATGTCCTCCAGCGTAAGATGCGGGTGCTCGTAGAAGCACCACATGACTTTCGCCGCATCAATCGCAGACCCGCCGCCAATCGCCACAATCCAGTCCGGCTCGAATTCAAGCATCGCTTTCGCGCCGCGCTGTACCGTCTCCACCGAGGGATTAGGTTCGACATTATCGATCAGCAGGCAATCCATTCCCGCCTGCCTGAGCAGTTGCTCGGTTTTTGCCAGAAAGCCATGCCTTTTCATGGAATTGCCGCCGGTCACGATAGCCGCTCGGCGACCCCGCAGGGTTGCCAGCCGATCCATCGCATTTTCACCATAGGTGATATCCCGTGGAATAGAAAAATTAAGCGCACTCATAATAATCTCCTGCAATTAATAATAAACTATAGAAATAGTGTTACAGCAGACTGAGAGCAACGACGTTATCGGCAGTTCAGAATACCCCGGTATATTATTTGTTGTTTCTACCCAATTCCGACCAATAACAAGACCATCCATTCTGCCTTGAAATTAATAAAAAACACGGTGTTATTTATTTCAACGATACTTCATCGCGTAATGATTGCGATCAGAAATTTTTCCCAGTATAGGCGCGACACTGGGTAAGAATTGTGATCTTTATTCTATTTCACAAAAAATGAAATAATATGAAAACCACAATAAAATCGAGGAAAAACTTAACGTTAACAATATAATGGAGAGGAATAAAAATAATTATTATTATGTTGTAAAAATGAAATATTAATTAATATTCTACGTTAATAGAATGATATTTAATTTACATCAGTAATGAATACGCCATTATTGCGGGGAAGGAAATAGACTATCCAGATACCAAATAAAATATTCCCAAGGTGGTCAAAACGTTATTAACCAGCCCTGGGTTAAACATGATGCTCCCCCTCAGCATGAAGAGGGAGCACAAAGCACGCTACTGCAACAGCGAAATATCGGCGACTTGCAGGAACAGTTCACGCAGCTTGTTGAGCAGCGTCAGACGATTGATACGCACCGGTTCATCATCCGTCATCACCATTACCTGCTCGAAGAACGCATCGACAGGTTCGCGCAGCGAAGCCAGTTCCGCCAACGCTTCCTGATAACGACCTGCGGCAAACAGCGGCTCCAGCTTGTCAGACAGCACCACGACATGCGTCGCCAGCGTGATTTCCGCCGCGTCTTTCAATACCGACGCATCAACATTCGCTTTTAGCGTATCGCTGGATTTCGCCAGGATGTTGGATACGCGCTTGTTTGCCGCGGCCAGCGCGGCGGCGGCCTCCAGCGTACGGAAATGAGTGACCGCTTTCACCCGGGCATCGAAATCGGCCGGACGCGTCGGGCGACGCGCCAGCACGGCCTGAATGGTATCCACGCTGTGGCCTTCTTCCTGATACCAGGCGCGGAAACGACCGAGCATAAACTCAATCACCTCATCCACCGCCTTGGCATTGGTCAGCTTGTCGCCGTACAGGCGCACCGCCTCTTCCGTCAGGGTCTGCAAATCGAGCGGCAAATGCTTCTCGACGATAATACGCAGCACGCCCAGCGCCGCACGACGCAGCGCAAACGGGTCTTTATCCCCTTTCGGATGCTGACCGATGCCAAAAATCCCGGCCAGCGTATCCATTTTATCGGCAATCGCCAACGCACAGGCAACCGGGGAAGACGGCAGATCGTCGCCGGCAAAACGCGGCTGATACTGTTCGTTCAGCGCGACGGCCACATCTTCCGCCTCGCCATCGTGGCGCGCATAGTGCATTCCCATCACGCCCTGCGTGTCGGTGAATTCAAACACCATGTTGGTCATCAGGTCGCACTTGGACAGCAGACCGGCGCGGGTCGCGTGGTTCACGTCCGCGCCGATCTGAGCGGCAACCCAGCCCGCCAGCGCCTGAATGCGATCGGTTTTGTCACGCAGCGAACCCAGCTGTTGCTGGAACAGCACGGTTTCCAGACGCGGCAGATGATCTTCCAGCCGTTTTTTACGGTCGGTGTTGAAAAAGAATTCGGCGTCAGCCAGACGCGGACGCACCACTTTTTCATTACCGGAAATAATCTGCTGCGGATCTTTGGATTCGATGTTGGCGACAAAAATAAAGTTCGGCAGCAGCTTGCCGTCGTTGTCGTACACCGGGAAGTATTTCTGGTCGCCCTTCATGGTGTAAACCAGCGCTTCGGACGGCACCGCGAGGAATTTCTCTTCAAACTTCGCCGTCAGCACCACCGGCCATTCCACCAGCGAAGCGACCTCTTCCAACAGGCTGTCGCTCAGATCGGCGTTACCGCCAATTTTACGCGCCGCGTCTTCGGCATCGGCTTTGATTTTGGCTTTACGTTGGTCGTAATCCGCCATGACCTTACCGCGATCCAGCAGGATTTTAGGGTACTGATCGGCATTATCGATGGTGAATTCCGCTTCACCCATAAAACGGTGGCCACGCAGGGTGCGTGCGGCGTCGATACCCAGCACGGTCGCCGGGATCAGTTCATCGTCCAGCAGCAGCGTCACGGTATGCACCGGACGCACAAACTGGGTGTCTTTATCGCCCCAGCGCATCAATTTCGGGATCGGCAGTTTAGCCAGCGCCGCGCTCACCATCCCCGCCAGCAGCGCCTGAGCCTGCTCGCCTTTAACCTGCGCGCGGTATAACAACCACTCGCCTTTGTCGGTCGTCAGGCGCTCCGCCTGATCGACGGTGATGCCGCAGCCGCGCGCCCAGCCTTCGGCCGCTTTGGTCGGCTTGCCGTCGGCGCCGAATGCCTGGGCGATCGCCGGGCCGCGTTTTTCTATTTCACGATCCGGCTGCGCGGCGCTCAAGCGGGCGACTTTCAGCGCCAGACGACGCGGCGCGGCGAACCAGCTTACTTCGCCGTGCGCCAGACCGGCGGCATCCAGCTCGGCGGTAAAGTTTGCGGCAAAAGATTCCGCCAGATTGCGGAGAGCCTTCGGCGGCAGCTCTTCCGTGCCGATTTCCACCAGAAAAGTCTTGTCAGTCATGGCTGCCTCTTAGCTCTCTTTCTTATTGCACATGTTCTTGTTACACATAGGGAAGCCCAACGCCTCGCGGGAGGCATAATAGGCTTCCGCTACCGCTTTGGTCAGCGTACGAATGCGCAGGATATAGCGCTGACGCTCGGTAACAGAAATCGCTTTGCGCGCATCCAGCAGGTTAAAACTGTGCGCCGCTTTCAAAATGCGTTCGTAAGCCGGTAAGGGCAGCGGTTTTTCCAGCGCCAGCAGGTGCTGCGCTTCTTTTTCATACTGCTCAAAGCAGCTGAACAGGAAATCGACATCGGCGTGTTCGAAGTTATAGGTCGATTGCTCGACTTCATTCTGATGGAACACATCGCCGTAGGTGGTTTTACCCAACGGGCCGTCGCTCCAGACCAGATCGTAAACGCTGTCCACGCCCTGGATGTACATCGCCAGACGTTCCAGGCCGTAGGTAATCTCACCGGTAACCGGTTTGCACTCCAGTCCGCCGACCTGCTGGAAGTAGGTGAACTGGGTGACTTCCATACCGTTCAGCCACACTTCCCAACCCAAGCCCCAGGCGCCCAGCGTCGGGTTTTCCCAGTTGTCTTCCACGAAACGGATATCGTGGATAGTCGGATCCATACCCAGCTCTTGCAATGAACCGAGGTAAAGTTCCTGAATGTTATCGGGTGAGGGTTTAATCACCACCTGAAACTGGTAGTAGTGTTGCAGGCGGTTAGGATTTTCGCCGTAGCGGCCGTCTGTCGGACGGCGGGACGGCTGCACATAGGCGGTCGCCATCGGCTCCGGGCCGAGCGCCCGCAGACAGGTCATCGGATGTGAGGTGCCGGCGCCGACTTCCATGTCCAACGGTTGAACAATGGTGCAGCCCTGACGCGCCCAATAATCCTGTAACGTCAGGATCAGGCCCTGAAAGGTCTTGGTATCAAACTTTTGCATGTTGGATTCGCAGCGATACAAGTGGATTTACAATGAATGCGCCAGTATACCCTCTGAGTGCAAGATATACAGCCAGAATGCGGCAACAAGTGCATATCGGCGGCGATTTTTCATGCGGGCGGCGTCTGCCCGCATCCCTTCGCCGGCAGAGAATTAGCCGGTAAACACCGTTTGCAGCATCTTCAGACTGAGCAACAGCAGCAGCGCGGCAAACGCCTTCTTCAATGTCGCCACCGGCAGACGGTGCGCCAGACGCGCTCCGACCGGCGCGGTGAAGTAGCTCACCACGGAGATTAACAACACCGCCGGGAGCGAAACATAACCCAGGGTATAGTCCGGCAAACCGCTCGCCGACCAGCCGTTGATCATGTATCCCAGCGCCCCGGCCAGCGCGATAGGCAACCCGACCGCCGCCGATGTGCCGATCGCCTGCTGAATACGCACGTTACACCAGGTGAGAAACGGCACCGTCAGCGATCCGCCGCCAATCGCCACCAGGGCGGAAATACCGCCAATCACCAGTCCCGCCAGCGAAATGCCCGCCGTGCCGGGTAATTGACGCTGCGGTTTAGGCTTGATATTCAGCACCATTTGCAGCGCGACATAAGCCATAAAACAGGAAAAGAAGATCGCCAGCGTTCGCGTCGGCAGCAGCGTCGCCAGCCAGGTGGCGGCAAACGTGCCAATCAGTATCGCCGGGGTAATCCGCCATACGACCGGCCATAAAACCGCCTGATGCTGATGGTGCGTGCGCAGGCTGGAGATCGCCGTAATCACAATCGCCGCCATTGACGTTCCCAGCGCCACATGCACCAAATGCTCATTCTGCACGCCCTGTGCGGCAAACAATGCGGTCAGAATCGGCACCATAATGCCGCCGCCGCCGATCCCCAATAGCCCCGCCATAAAACCCACTACCGCGCCTAACGCCAGATAGGCCAGAATCCACTCAACCGCCATTCCCGTTCCCCAATCAGTCACTCGTTATCGTTTTTTATTCAGACAGCTTAATGGTCAGCATCATGATATCTGTGAGCCATGACACAAAAAGCTGGTTGCATATACAGTACTTGAAATGCAATGATCGCATTATATTGTCAGCGGCATTGCTATCAATACCAACAACCGTATCGAATAACAACCTGCCGACAGACCATTTCATGACAGGAAAATAAAATGAATCGTTGTGGCTGGGTGACCCAGGATGCGCTCTATCAGGCGTATCACGATAATGAATGGGGAAAACCCTGTACGGATAGTCAAAAACTGTTTGAGCTGCTTTGCCTTGAAGGCCAGCAGGCCGGGCTGTCATGGATTACCGTACTGAAAAAACGTGAAAACTATCGCCGTTGCTTCCGTCAGTTTGATCCCGGGCAGATTGCGCAAATGACCCAGGAGGATGTGGATAAACTGATGCAGGACAGCGGCATCATCCGCCATCGTGGAAAAATAACCGCCATTATCACCAACGCCCGCGCCTGGCTGGAGATGGAAAATCAGGGCGAAAGTTTTTCCCGTTTCATCTGGTCATTCGTCGACCATCAGCCGCAGCTTAACCGTCCGACGTCGCTTGCCGATGTGCCGGCTAAAACGGCTATTTCGGACGCCATGTCAAAGGCGTTGAAAAAGCGCGGCTTCAAGTTTATCGGCTCGACCATCTGTTACGCCTTTATGCAGGCCGGCGGGTTGGTGAACGACCATACCATCGACTGTTTCCGTCGTCAGGAAACGGAAACGTGATCCGCGCGCATCAGCCGCAGGATCCGGCCCCGCGGCTGTCGCCAGATTAAATAAACCCTCACATTCCGCCCAACTAATCTACTGTAAAGGTACTATCTTAATTCTATCTGGTGTTACGCTGTGCAGTAACGTTTTCCTGCTTTCTTGTTTAATCACGGCGTGAACATTGATCAGAGGAAATTCATTGCCGAAATCAATCATTAACCACGAAAAAGCCAGTCGGACGGCCTCTCTTAATAACCATCATGGACAGGGGATTATCCAAGTTCGTTAAGGATGTACCATGCCATCAAATAAGCAGAACCGTATTAATGGCGCGTTATATGGTCAGATGTTGGGCGATGCGATGGGAATGCCGTCGGAATTGTGGCCGCGTACACGGATTAAAAACCATTTTGGCTGGATTGATCGTTTCCTGCCCGGCCCGGCGAATAATAGCGCCGCCCGTTATTTTCAGGCCGCGCAATATACCGACGACACGGCAATGGCTATCGCGCTGGCGGATGCCCTTATCGAATGTGAAGGCCGCATCGACCCAACGGCGATAGGCGAGCATCTTCTGAAGTGGGCGTTGTCGTTCGGCGCATTTGAGAAAAATATCCTCGGCCCCGCATCAAAAGCGGCGTTAACCGCGCTACGGCAGGGAGTCGACATTCACGAGTTGGAAAACAACGGCATCACCAATGGCGCGGCGATGCGAATTTCCCCGTTAGGTTGCCTGCTGCCTCCCCGTTCACTGAATGATTTCATCAATAACGTCGCGCTCGCTTCCAGCGTAACGCATAAATCCGATATTGCCGTCGCCGGCGCCGTGGCGATCGCCTGGGCCATATCCAGAGCGATTGAAGGTACGTCCACCTGGAACGGGATCTGCAATGAACTGCCGGCTGTCGCCCAGGCGGCGCAGAACAGAAGGATTACCACCTACAGCGCATCCCTGGCCTGCCGTATCGAACTGGCTTTAGAGACCGTCAAACGCGCCGGCGGCGCAGAACGCGCGATGACGCAGATTTATAATCTGATTGGCGCCGGTACGGACATGATTGAATCGGTGCCGGCGACGATTGCCATGGTTGAACTGGCGCAAACCGACCCCAACCGCTGCGCCATTCTGTGCGCCAACCTGGGAGGCGATACCGCTGCCATCGGGGCAATGGCGACGGCAATCTGCGGGGCGCTGAATGGCGTAACCAGTATCGCGCCTCACTTTAAACAACAGCTGGATGAGGTAAACAGGCTCGATATTGACTACTACGGACGCGAACTTCTGCGATTGCGCATTCTGTGGGAACAGGTCTCCCGGCGATTGCCGGCGTGATCCTGCAATACTTTTCCTGCTAATCTTTTTCATCATGCATACTGTGTGATGTGGCTTGGCGATGATTCCAACAGCTATTTCTGCGTTAACCTCTCTCAATTGCCGGAGTTTGCGATGAAACCTAGCGTTATTCTGTATAAAAAGATCCCTGACGATTTGCGTGCCCGTTTAGATCAACACTTCACCGTCACTGAATTTGACGACTTGCCGCCCGAGAACCATCCGGCGCTGGCGCAGGCCGAAGGCCTCCTCGGCGCCGGCGGCAACGTAGATAAAGCATTTCTGCAACACACGCCGCGCCTGCGCGCCGCTTCCACCATTTCCGTCGGTTATGACACCTTTGATGTGGATGCCCTCAACGAAAAAGGCGTTATTCTCATGCACACCCCAACGGTGTTAACTGAAACCGTGGCGGATACCGTGCTGGCGCTGATGCTGACCAGCGCCCGCCGGGTTGTTGAAGTGGCCGAACGGGTAAAAGCGGGTGAGTGGCAGAGCGGCATCGGCAGCGACTGGTTCGGTACGGACGTCCATCATAAAACCATCGGCATTCTCGGTATGGGCCGCATCGGGCTGGCGGTGGCGCAACGCGCTCACTTTGGATTCAGCATGCCGGTGCTGTACAACGCGCGCCGCCGCCATACGGAAGCCGAAGAGCGCTTTGACGCGCGCTATTGCGAGCTGGATACGCTGCTGGCTGAAGCGGATTTTCTGTGTATCACCCTTCCGCTGACCGCCGAAACGCACCATCTTATCGGTCGTGAACAATTGGCAAAAATGAAGCCCAGCGCCATCCTGATTAATATTGGTCGCGGAGCGGTGGTGGACGAAGACGCGCTGATCGACGCCCTTGCCAACGGCGCCATCCACGCGGCCGGCCTGGATGTTTTCGTTAAAGAACCTCTGCCTGTTGACTCTCCGCTGCTAAGCCTGCCAAACGTGGTGGCGCTACCCCACATCGGTTCGGCAACGCATGAAACCCGTTATGCCATGGCAGCCTGCGCCGTGGATAACCTGATCGCCGCACTGAGCGGCCGGGTAAAAGAGAACTGCGTTAACCCGCAGGTGCTGAAATAGGTTCAGCCCACCGCGAACAAGGCGGCTGACGCCGCCTTGTTCAAGAAGCCGCTATCGTAGCGATCACTCAACCGCGATCGGTTTCTCCGTCAGCGTGGTTTTATTTTCGCCCTGAATCGCTTTCACCCGTTGCTCCGTTTTCTGTACCGCATCCGCGCTGCTCAGCAAACTGTATGTCAGTTCAAAGACAGTGCTCTGACCCGGTTGCAGCTGTTTTACCCGCCCCTGTTCGCGCTCAATGGTAACCGGATACGCATAACTGGTGCCGGGTTCAATACCGGTAACGTAGCCCTGTTTTTCCGTATCGGTGTTTTTCCATAACGTCAGCAACGGCAGTTGATGAGTATCAAATTCAATCGATACCCCTTTATCACCGGCGCGATTGACCAACGCCGCCAACGTTTTCCCCTGTTGATCCGCATACGGCGTCAGGTTGAAGACCATTTCGTCAAAGTCTTTGGTGGGGCCTTGATAGGTTTGCCACTCTTTCAGACCGGCTTTGGCATAGTCGTTAAACGGTGAAATATCCTTTACCGGCGCAATAAAACGCGCGCCCTGTTCCAGGATCGGCGTACCGAAGTTGCTGTGATAAATAATCTGATAATCACGGGCATAATCGGCTTTGTTGGTCAGCACATCATGAACGGTAAAGGATTCGCTGCCGGGGATGTAACGCAGTTCCGTCCAGGTTTCCAGATTCGATTTCTTGAAGCTGTTCTCTTTCAGCAGACCGCGGACGGTGATCTGATAAGGCGCTTTCTCGCTGACGTCGACCACCACTTTCGAGGCTGGCGTGTTCCCGGCGCGCCCATGCAGGGTATACAGCATTCCGTCGCTGACCACCGGGTGCCCGGTCCACTCAAAACCACAGCGCACCATCATTTCATTGAAACCTTCCAGCCACCCCACCCCATTACGGCTTTCCAGGTTGATCGTATTCGGATTCACCACCTCATTAACCGGAGAATCCCACCCTAAACGGATGTTTTTGCCCGTGACGTGCAGCAAATCCATGCCGCGGGTCGGACTAAGCACAATTTTCAGCCCATTCTGACTGTTGATGGTGATGATTTTACTGCCTTCCTGACGCCCGCCGCGCAGCACGCTTTGCTCAATGCTGAAGTGCTGATCCTTAATCTTCATCGCGTCGCTGCTAATCTGCCAATTCCCTTTCTCCACGCTGCCTTCAGCATCCGTCAGCACAAATGTCTGAGCCGATAATTGCCATGAAGCCAGCGCTAATGAAATTCCCATTACCAGTAATTTTTTCATTTCATTTTTCCTTTTTGCTGAATTGATTTAGCCCAATACGCTGCCAAGACTACAAATCAGCTGAATTTCAGAATGTGATACTTATCACCAGTTCAATAAATAGCGTTTTACCAGTGAATTTCTTCTATGGAGATCACAATAACGTTAGAAACATTAATGCTTATTACAAAATAATAGCGTACAGATCGGTTAAAGCTGATATCGATTCAGCCTGAATCAAAAAACAACCCGTCGCTTGATGGTAATACGCTTTAGGTTATCAGTACTTTATGCTGAAAAATAAAGCCAGATCAGAACAATACAACAACCGTTTGATTTTCCGCCGCATTGCACCACGGTAACGCAAGCGTTATGGTTGCCGTCCACCCATGTATTACCGTTGATTAACAAACTATGAACTTTTCTCTTTTCGGCAACAAATTCACCCGTCATGCAGGCATCACCCAGTTAATGGATGATTTGAACGAGGGACTCCGTACGCCAGGGGCAATCATGTTGGGGGGCGGTAATCCGGCGCATATTCCGGCGATGGATAGCTATTTTCAACAGCTCTGTCAGGACATGCTGGAACAGGGGAAATTAACCGACGCCTTATGTAATTACGATGGCCCGCAGGGTAAAGACATTCTGCTCGGTTCACTCGCCGATCTGCTGCGCGATGAATTAGGTTGGCAGATTGGACCACAGAATATTGCACTGACAAATGGCAGTCAGAGTGCATTTTTCTACTTATTCAATCTGTTTGCCGGCCGACATGCCGACGGCAGCCTACGCAAGGTGCTATTCCCGCTGGCGCCGGAATACATCGGTTACACGGATGCCGGACTGGATGAAAACATGTTTACCTCGGTTCGTCCGCAGATTGAACTGCTGCCGGAGGGACAGTTTAAATACCATGTCGACTTCGATCATCTGTCGATTACCGACGATATCGGGCTGATCTGCGTTTCCCGACCGACCAACCCGACCGGCAATGTGCTGACCGATGACGAGCTGATGCGTCTGGATATTCTGGCCCAGCAGCACGATATTCCGTTACTGATTGACAATGCCTACGGCGTCCCTTTCCCCGGTATTATTTTCAGTGAGGCCACGCCGCTGTGGAACCCGAACATTATTCTGTGCATGAGCCTGTCCAAGCTGGGGCTGCCCGGCTCACGCTGCGGCATCGTTATCGCGGACGAAAAGGTCATTTCCGCCATTGGCAATATGAACGGCATCATCAGCCTGTCGCCGGGAGCGATTGGTCCGGCGATGGCGCATGAAATGATCCAGCGCGGCGATTTGCTGCGGTTGTCCAATGAGGTCGTACGCCCGTTTTATCAACAGCGTGTGGCGGAAACCATCGCCACGATCCGTCGCTATCTGTCGCCGGAACAGTGTCTTATCCATAAGCCGGAGGGGGCGATTTTTCTGTGGTTATGGTTTAAGGATTTGCCCATCACCACCGAGGTGCTGTACCAGCGATTAAAGAAACGGGGGGTGCTGATGGTGCCCGGCCATTACTTCTTCCCGGGACAAGAGCAAACATGGCCGCATGCGCACCAGTGTCTACGCATGAACTACGTGCCGGACCCGGAGAGCATTGAGCGCGGCATCGCCATTCTGGCGGAGGAAGTCGTAAAAGCCTTGCAGGAGAACGGGCAGTAACGCTGCGCAATGTCGATCCCCGCTGAAAACCGATGGGTTTATATCCCGACCGCTGACGATAGGCCCTCATCAGGCAAAGGGGATCTTGCCAGATAACGGCAGGCTTCAGCCGTCAGGCAACGCGTGAGCCAATCGATGCACGGCGATTGCACTTTCCAGTGATGCCAATAGAGGTCAATATCGCTATAAGCGCCCGGCGAAATATCCACCAGCGCGCCGGTCGCCAGATTGTCGGCATACTGCAATTCCGAAATCATACCGTAGCCGAACCCCTGTTGCACCGCGATATAAAATGCGGCGGCAGACGGCACGCAGTGATATCGACACGCTTCCTGATTAACGGAAAACACCCGATTCAGGAAATCCGACTGTAGCTTGTCCTTATTGCCGACAATCATCAGCGGCGCCTTCTGTAGCGCCTCGCGGGTAACGCCGTGCGCGAACCAGCGTTGATAAAAATCGGGGTTGCACAGAAAACGATAGCGGATCGCACCAAGCGGCACCACGTCGCAACCGCGCATCGGCTTGGCGATAGAAGAGATAGCCGCAATCACATTGCCCTCCGCCAGCGATTTCAGCGTATAGTCCTGATCGTCCACGATGATATCCAATAAAATACTTTTCTTTTGAACAACCGGCTGAACGGCGGGTAAAAACCATGTGTCCAACGAATCCTGATTAATGGCGATGCGTATTTTGACCTTGGTGTTTTCTTTACCCAAAAATTCGGATTCAAATTCCTGATAAAGAAATTTCTGCCTGCGCAAATATTGAACCAGCTTCCTCCCTCCTTCAGTAGAAGCGCAAGGCTTGCCTCGAATGACCAAAGGTTTGCCGATAGCGCTTTCCAACGCTTTGATACGTTGCGATATCGCCGAGGTGGTCAGGTTCAGCCTCTTCGCCGCAAGTTCAAAGCTCCCGGTTTCAATCACCGCCATTAAGGCTTCCATTTTGCGAATATCAATGTTCACAAGCGCCCTTCAGCTTAAGAAAAATTAAACATACCGTAATGTTTCTTAACAGACTTGCTAGTGTAAAACAAGTTAATTAATCTCTCTCACGGCGTCAGTTTAAAGGAAAAGGTAATTAGACAACTAACTGAATAATAAAACTTTATTTTTTATTGCTCACAGGGAAAAGCACGTTCAGATAATGAACTGACACAATACGGAGATTAGGTAGAAACATGAATATAGGTGAACTTAAGGGTAAAACAGTGGCCTTTGCCGCTTCTGGTGGATTGGATAGCTGTACGATCACGCATTGGCTTGCCAACCAGGGGGTAAACGTCGTGTGCCTGACGGCGGATTTGGGGCAACCGGATGAAGATGATTTCGGCCAAATCGGAGAAAGGATGCTCGCTTCCGGCGCTAAGGAGTTCATCGCCGTTGATCTCAGACAAAAAATGGCGGAAATGGGACTGGAAGTCATTCAAACCGGCGCGAAATACGAAGGAAATTACTGGAATCTCACCGGCGCCGGGCGGCAGGTCATTATCAAGGGACTTTTGCCGAAGCTTAAAGAGCGCAACATTACGATATTCAGCCACGGCGCTACAGGCCGCGGCAACGATCAGGTCAGATTCCAGGTTATCGCCTCCCTGCTTGACCCAACCATGCAGTTTTATGCCGCCTGGCGTGACGCCGCCTTTCTCGATGCCTTTAAAGGACGGCGGGAAATGATCGACTACTGCCAACAGCATGCGATCCCTATCAAGGCCACGGCGGACAAACCCTATTCCACGGACGCCAACCTACTCGGTTTGACCCATGAGGGCGGCGCGCTGGAAAGTCTTGCCAACCGTATGGACTTCGTGGATCCAGGCTTGGGCTGCTGGCCGATCAACGCCGCCGCGCAGCCAGAGGAACTCCGTCTGACCTTTCTGGAGGGCAGGCCGGTGAAATTAAACGGTCAAACCCTCGCCTTAGTGGATATATTCGAAACGCTTAACGCCATCGGCGGCAAACACGGTGTCGGCATTGCCGAAAATCTGGTGGAAAACCGCTTCGTCGGCGTGAAATCGCGCGGCGTGTATGAATCTCCCGCGATGACCATTCTCGCTTACGCCTATCAGCAGTTGCTACAGCAGATCCTTGATAAACGCGCCCTCAGTTTTTACCGCAACACCGCCGACTATCTCGGTACGCAACTCTATCAGGGCTATTGGATCGATCTCGGCTCCCGCATGGCGCGCCACGCAATTCAGCAAGTCACCGCCCTGGTCAGCGGCGAAGTGACCTTCTCCCTCTATAAAGGCAATCTGTCTTATCTATCTACCCATAACGTAAAACACAGCCTCTACAGCAAAGACGGCTCAATGGAAAACGAGGGCAGTTTCGACCATCGGGATTCCGAGGGTTTGCTGAATATCCTGACGCTGAATACCCGGATAAGCGCTCTGGCCGGACAGATTAAGGAATAGAGGTGCATCATGAACAAAAAGAAAAACGACGGCGTGCTTTTTATCGGTGATTGTTCTTTCTGGTCGGAAACCGCCTGCGAATTCGTTTCTTCGCTTTTCAACCGGGTCACGCCTGTATTTTGGGAAAACGGTATGAAAAAAAACCCGATGGTTTCTACCTGGCGGGGTGACTGGATTATCTCTTTCAAGTCAGACCTTGTTCTGCCGGAACCTATTCTGGATCATGCCGCTAAAGGCGCCATCAACTTCCACCCATCCTCGCCTAAATATCGCGGACTCGGCGGATATCACTACGCTGTCGACAATCATGACGCCCGCTTTGGCGCGACCTGCCATTACATGGACAAGCATATCGATCACGGGCAGATCATCCAGACATCGGAATTTCGGCTTTCCCCCACGGAAACCCCTGAAATGCTGCGCAGCCGAACCGCGGCGTATTGCCTGACGCTGCTCTATGACGTTTGTATAAAAATTTATCACGACGAACCCCTGCCCCGTTCCGCAATACGCTGGGGCGACCGGTTGTTTACTCACCGGGAACTCGAAAACTACCTTACGCAATCCCGGAAGCCGACGATGAACGTCAAAACAGGAGCAAAGTAATGAGCAAAAAACTTTGGGGCGGATGTTTCAGCAAAGATATCACCGGCGAAGTGCTGCAATACACTTATACCACGGTCATCGACGAGCGACTGCTGCCTTTCGATATCCTCGGCAGCATGGCGCATGTGGCGATGCTGAAGGAATGTCAGATTGTCTCTTCGGAAACCGCAGGGAAAATCCTCGGCGCGCTGGTGAGTTTATACGAACAGCACCAGCGCGGTGAACTGAAATTGAATCCCGAATATGAAGACGTTCACCTGAATATTGAACAACTGGTGATACAAAAAATAGGACTGGATCATGGCGGCCAGATGCACAGCGCCCGTTCGCGCAACGACCAGGTCGTCCTTGATACGAGAATGTATTTGCGCGCGGAGTTGTTGCAGATACAAAAAACATTATGCGCGTTTGTCGCATCGTTACTCGATCTGTCAGAAAAAAACGCGGACAAATCCGCGTTGGGGTATACCCATCTCCAGCCGGCGCAGCCTATCAGCCTGGGGTTCTGGTACAGTTGCTACGCCAGCATGTTCCTACGCGATCTGGAGCGGTTAAGCCAGGCGCTGAACGTCACGAATTTAAACCCGCTCGGCGCTTGTGCTTTATCCGGCACCTCATTCCCCATCGATCGCTATATGACGACCGCGATGCTCGGCTTTGATCGTCCTCTGTTGCATAGTCTTGACGCCACCAGCAGCCGTGATTTCGTGCTTCAGTCAGCCTCGGCATTCGCCTTGCTGATGGGCAACTATTCACGTCTGGCGGAGGAAATCGTCATTTGGAGCAGCCACGAATTCCGTTTACTCAGCGTCGACGACTCATTCGCTACCGGCAGTTCCATTATGCCGCAGAAAAAAAATCCGGTTGTCGCCGAACTGGTGAAAGGCAAAGTCGGCCGCGTCTATGGCACGCTGATGCAATTACTGACCATGGTAAAAGGGGTCACGCTCGGCTACAACTGCGATCTTCAAGAAGATAAGCCCATGATGTGGGGGGCGATCGATGCGATTAAGGACACCACCACCATCCTTCATCACCACATTGAAAACTGCGAATATAACTCAGCCAGAGCAGAGGAACTCTGTTGGCAAAACTTTTCCACCGTGACCGAACTGGCCAATTTTCTGGTCAGTCAAAAAGGCATCCCTTTCCGCGAAGCCCATCGAATCACCGGTATGTTGACCAAGGCGCTGATCAACGCGCAAACCGACCTACGCAACACGGAAATGGTCTGCCATTTCTTCGAAACGCAAGGCATCCGGGTCGATAAGCAAGAAATTCTTGAATACGTCTCACCCGCGCATGTTATCAGGCGGCAGCGCAGCGACGGCTCAACCGGGCCGAACAAAGTGCGTCAGATGATCGACCACCTGCGTACCGAGCTTATTACGCATGAACAAGCCCTGGCGAAAACAGAGGAACAAATTAAACAGGCGGAACAGGAAACATTGAACCATGCCCGAAAATATGCCGACGTCTAAAACAACCCCATCGGCAGATCGGCGCAACGACATCCACCTTCCTACCGCGTTCGGTGCCATTGGCATCGACGCGGTGGTGGTCGCCGAACTGTATGACATTGACAATACGCAGCCGCTGCTCCCCGATATCGCACTAAGTTGCGAAGCCGCGGCGCGCAGCGTCTGCAACATGCCGGATGACGTTATCCGGGACAATACGATTCTTCAAGGCTACCGGGACATGATCCACAGGCGAGGGAGAAGCAATAAAAAATTCCCTCCCAGCGCGGAAGCCCTGATCGGCATCGTCAAACGAAAAGGGAAATTTCCCTCTATCAATACGCTTGTCGATATCTACAACCTTGCCGCACTGGAGCACTTTCTCTCTTTCGGCGTACATGACAGAGATTTGATCAAAGGTGATATCTGGTTTCGCTTCTCCGCCGGCGGGGAAGCGTTTATCCCGATCGGCGGCGGAAACAAGGCGACGGCGAAAGATGATTACGTATATGCCGATACCGAAAAGGTGCTGGCCTGGCTTGATTCAAGAGACAGCGATCTGGCAAAAGTTTCTCCGGCCACGAAAAGTGTTCTCATCGTGGTTCAGGGAAACGCGGCAACATCCATCGCGTACCGCACTCATGCGCTTAACGCATTGTGTCAGCGTATTGTGAGAAATTGCGGCGGCGAGTTCACCGTCTATACGATACCGGCCAAGGACAGTTAAGTGATAGACCTACTACATATTGCCAGGGCGTTTGCGCTCGGACTCAGTTTGATCGTCGCGATTGGCGCGCAAAATATCTACATCATTAAAACGGGTTTGCAAAATAAAAATGTTTTTCTTGCCGCGACGATAGCGGCAAGCTGTGACTGCGCACTCATTATTTTGGGAACCTTTTCCATGTCGGCGCTGATGACCATCGTGCCTGGCCTGATCATTATCGCAAAATGGATTGGCGTCTTGTTTTTGGTCTATTACGGTTTACTCTCTTTGATGAATGCTTTCTCCCGGCATCCCAAAGGTTGGGAAGCCGTGCTGTCCGATGTCAACAACTCAGAGAAAGCGCGCTATCTGAAACAACGCAGCGTGGTGATCCCGGCGCTGGCGTTTTCGCTTTTAAACCCGCACGTTTATCTCGACACCTTTTTTATTCTCGGCAATATCGGCTCCCGGCAACCTGATGATGCCAGGCTGAGCTTTATTATCGGCGCCAGCGCCGCCTCTTATATCTGGTTTTACGCGACGGGATACGCGGCCTACCGCGTTTCACGCTTTTTCGCCAATCCGCTTATGGTAAGAGGGCTTGATTTCGTTGTGGCCATCGCCATGTTCGCGATCGCCTATGGCTTGAGCCGCCTGGAAGCCCTGCCTTGATGCCGGCGTGTCGGCCCAATCAATCTGAAAACGATACCGTCTGGTTAAGACGGTATCAAATGACAAGCCCGTTCGGTCGGTAGCGATCGGCGATTTTGCCGACAAGCGCACGCCTCTCCGGCAAAAGCGAGACGTGCGTGAGAGGAAGCGAATCAATCAAGGTGGAGCGGCTTGTCCCCCGCTTCGTCCTGATCGACGGCAAAGCACGCCACCCTTTGATCGCCGTAGGTTTTCAACTGCGGCTGAAGCTGAGTACAGGTGCTGAAACAGCGCTGGCAGCGGGCGTTGAACGCGCAGCCCGGCGGCGGATTCAACGGGCTGGGCAGTTCGCCGACCAGTTTAATGCGCTCACGGCGTAAATCCGGGTTAAGCCGGGGCGTCGCCGACAACAGCGCCTGCGTGTACGGATGACGCGGATTATTGAAGATGGCCTCTTTGCTGCCTTTCTCCACGCAGCGCCCCAGATACATCACCATCACCTCGTCGGCGATATGCTCGACCACCGACAGGTCATGGGAGATGAACACGTAGGACAGCCCCATATCCTGCTGTAAGTCCATCATCAGGTTCAGCACCTGCGCCCGCACCGAAACATCCAGCGCAGACACCGGCTCATCGGCAATCACCACGTCCGGATCCAGCATCAGACCGCGGGCAATGGCGATACGCTGACGCTGCCCCCCGGAAAACATATGCGGATAGCGGTCGTAATGCTCAGTCTTCAGCCCCACCTTCGCCATCATCGCCAACGCCTTTTCACGACGCTCGGCTTTTGACAGTTGAGTATTGATCAGCAGCGGCTCTTCTAGGATCTGGCCGACCTTTTTACGCGGGTTGAGCGATCCGTAAGGATTCTGAAACACGATCTGGATCTTCTGACGACGCAGCTTCTCCGCCGTTTGATCCGGCTTCAGCAGATCCTGTCCCTGATAGTAAAGTTCGCCGCCGGAGGGGATTTCGATCATCGTCAGCAGGCGGCCGAGCGTCGACTTGCCGCAGCCGGACTCGCCGACCACCGCCAGCGTTTTTCCCCGTTCCAGGGTGAAAGAGACGCCGTCCAGCGCCTTGACCATTCTCTCCGGCGCGAAGAAGCCGGTTTTTACCGGATAATGCTTTTTCAAATCAATCGCATGCAGCAAATGCGCCGGCGATGTAAGGTTAGTTTGGTTCATAGGGTCGGCCTCCCCGCGTCATCCAGCGGCGTGTGACATTTAACCTGACGACCGGGTATCTCCCGCAGTGCCGGCTCTTCCCGGCGGCAACGGTCATGCGCATAGGGACAGCGCGGATTCAGCAGGCAACCGTCAGGACGGTCATATTTACCCGGCACCACGCCCGGCAGCGACGCCAGACGCGCCTTATCCGCCGCAAATTCCGGCAGGGCGCGCAGCAGCGCCTGCGTATAGGGATGGCGGGGCGCACGAAAAATATCCGTCGCCTTGCCCGACTCCACCACCTGCCCGGCGTACATCACGATGATCTGATGCGCCGCTTCCGCCACCAGCGCCAGATCGTGGGTGATCAGAATCAATGCCATGTTCTCGCGCTGCTGTAATTCAAGCAGCAGTTCGATAATCTGCGCCTGAATCGTCACATCCAGCGCGGTCGTCGGCTCATCGGCAATCAGCAGCTTCGGCCGACAGGCGATAGCCATGGCGATCATCACGCGCTGGCTCATCCCGCCCGAAAGCTGATGCGGATACACATCCAGCCGTGAATCCGGATCGGGAATGCCCACCAGCGTCAGCAAATCAACCGCCCGCTGGCGGCGGGTTCTGCGGTTGCCGCCTTGATGCACCTTAATGGCTTCCATAATCTGGAACCCCACGGTATAGCAGGGGTTGAGGCTGGTCATCGGATCCTGAAAAATCATCGCCACTTCCGCCCCGACCAACTGACGCCGTTCTTTCTCCGAGATACGCGTCAAATCACGCTGGTCGAACTCCAGCTTGTCGGCCATCACTTTACCGGGATAATCAATCAATCCCATGATCGCCAACGAACTGACCGATTTGCCGGAACCGGACTCACCCACGATCCCCACGACCTGCCCTTGTTCCACCCGGTAACTGATACGGTCGACCGCGCGAAACGGTACGTCCTCATCGCCAAAGTGAACCGACAGTTTATCTATATTAAGTAACGCCATCTCTCTACCTCGGTTACTGCTTGAGTTTGGGGTCGAGAGCATCACGCAAGCCGTCCCCCATCAGGTTAAATGCCAACACCGTCAGTAAAATCGCCACGCCGGGGAACGTCACCACCCACCAGGCGCTCTGCGCAAACTGCAAAACGTCGGAAAGCATGGTGCCCCACTCCGGCGTTGGCGGCTGAGCGCCCATACCGAGGAAACCCAAAGCAGCCATATCAAGAATGGCGTTAGAAAAACCCAGCGAAGCCTGCACGATCAACGGCGCCAGACAGTTGGGCAAAATATTGACGAACATTTGGCGCAGCGCGCCCGCGCCCGCCACCCGCGAAGCCGTCACATAGTCACGGTTCACTTCCACCAGCACGGCGGCGCGGGTTAAACGGACATAGTGCGGCAGCGCCACGAACGTCAGCGCCAGCGAGGCGTTGACAATCGACGGCCCGAAGACCGCCACCAGCACCAGCGCCAATAGCAGACTGGGCAACGCCAGCATAATGTCGACGACACGCATGATAATGGCATCCGCCACGCCGCCGAAGTAGCCCGCCAGCAGGCCGAAAATCACCCCCAGAACCAGCGACAGCGCCACCACCAGACATCCCACCAGCAGCGACAAACGCGCACCATACATCAGCCGGGACAGCACGTCGCGGCCGACATCGTCGGTGCCCAGAATAAACTTCCAGCTTCCCCCCTCCTGCCAGACCGGCGGATGAAGCAGCGCATCGCGAAACTGCTCGGCCGGCGCATGAGGGGCCAGTATGTTAGCGCCGACCGCAATAAGCAGCATCAGCACGACATAGATCATGCCGACCACAGCCCCTTTATTACGTTTGAAGTAATGCCAGAATTCCTGTAGCGGGGTCATCGGCTTAGGCGCGCTGTTTACAACAGGCTCAATAATTTGTGTCATCTCAGCCTCCCCCTTATTTCTTATGTCGGATGCGTGGATTGACGACGCCGTAGAGCACATCCACCAGCAGGTTAACCAGAATAATCATGGTCGCCACCAGCAGAACGCCCCCCTGCACCACCGGATAATCACGGCGCTGCAAGGCGTCGATCAGCCAGCGTCCCAGCCCCGGCCAGGAGAAGATGGTTTCCGTCAGGATGGCGCCGGCCAGCATCGTCCCGACCTGCAACCCGATAACCGTCACCACCGGCAGCATGGCGTTGCGCAACGCATGCACCACAATCACCCGCAGCCGGCTCAATCCTTTGGCGCGGGCGGTGCGGATATAGTCCTCGCCCAATACTTCCAGCATGGCGGAGCGCGTCATACGCACAATCACCGCCAGCGGGATGGTGCCCAGCACCACGGCGGGCAAGATCATGTGCTCCACCGCATCGATGAAGTCGCCGGACTCGCCCCAGAAAAAGGTATCGATCAGCATAAACCCGGTAAGCGGCAAGCTTTCATCGAGAAAAACCGTATCGCCGATGCGGCCGGATACCGGCGTCAGGTTAAGGTGAACCGACACCAGCATGATCAGCATCATGCCCCACCAGAAAATGGGCATGGAGTAACCCGTTAACGCCAGGCTGATGGAAGCGTGATCGAAGATGGAACCGCGTTTTACCGCGGCCAGTACGCCGACGGGAATACCTACGCTGATGGCGAATATCATCGCGCAGACGCCTAATTCCAGCGTGGCCTTAAAACGCGGAACGAATTCGTCCCAGACGGGGATGCGGCTCTTAAGGGAAATGCCCAAATCGCCATGTAATACGCCGCCAATGTAGTTGACGTATTGCTGCCACAGCGGCTTATCCAACCCCATTTCAGCCATCAGCTGCGCGTGGCGCTCGGCGGAAATTCCGCGTTCCCCGGCCATGATCATCACCGGGTCGCCAGGGATCATATGCACGAAAGCAAAAGTCAGTAGCGTAATGCCAATAAACGTTGGGATAACCAGCCCCAAACGCCGGAGTATGAACTGCAACATATCCCGAATTCTCTTAAATTTACCTGTCCGAGCGCTCATCGGCGACCGGACTTATGTATGCTCACAACAAAAAATCGCCGGGAGCGATCTTAAACGTCGCGTGCGACGGCCCGTAGGGTAACGGGCAAGGACACCCGTGATAAAATGGATAGGCTTAAAGCCCTGCCTCCACCGCATCGGCGACGACGCGACGGAGGCAGGGCTTAGCGTTTACCCATAAAATAACGGGTTGAATTAATCCAGCGACACGTTGTTGAAACTGTGTACGCCGCGCGGCTCGATAACATAGCCTTTCACGTTGTTGCGGATCGGCTCATACACGGTGGAGTGCGCCACAATCAATGCCGGCGCCTGATCGTGCATCACCACCTGCGACTGTTTGTACAGTTCGATACGTTTTTCATGATCGGAGGTGGTACGCGCCGGCTGGATCAGATCTTCAAACGGCTTATAGCACCATTTGGAGTAGTTCGAACCTTTTTCCGATGCGTCGCAGCTGAACAGCGTGGCGAAGAAGTTATCCGGATCGCCGTTGTCGCCGGTCCATCCCATCAGCACCGTCTGATGCTCGCCGTCTTTGGCGCGTTTGAGATACTCGCCCCATTCATAGGTGACAATCTTGGCCTGCACCCCGACTTTAGCCCAATCCGACTGAATCATTTCGGCCATCCGGCGCGCATTCGGGTTATAAGGACGCTGTACCGGCATCGCCCACAGGTCAATCGTGAAACCGTCCGCCCCCCCCGCTTCTTTCAGCAACGCTTTGGCTTTTTCCGGATCGTAGCTGTAGTCCTGAACGTCATCGTTATAGCCCCACATGGTCGGCGGGATCAGGTTTTTAGCCGCTTGCCCCGCGCCCTGATAGACCGCATCAATAATCGCGCTCTTATTCACCGCATAGGTCAGCGCCTGACGGACTTTCACATTATCCAGCGGCTTTTTCTGCACATTGAACGCCAGATAACCGACGTTAAGCCCCGGTTTTTCCAGCAGCGTAATATTTTTATCCTGCTTCATACGCGCCAGATCGGCCGGATTGGGGTACGGCATAATCTGACATTCATTTTTCTGGAGTTTGGCATAACGTACGGAAGCATCCGGGGTGATGGAGAACACCAGGCGGTCGATGCCCGGTTTTTTGCCCCAGAAGCCGTCAAACGCGGTGTACAGAATGCGGGAATCTTTCTGGTATTGCTGCAATTTGAACGGCCCGGTGCCGATCGGATTCAGGTCGATTTTCTCCGGCGAACCGGCTTTCAGCATGTTGTCGCCGTACTCCGCCGACATAATGGACGCGAAGTCCATCGCCAGGTCGGCCAGGAATGGGGCTTCCGAACGGGTCAGTTCGAAGCGAACGGTGTAATCGTCCACTTTTTCAATCTTGCTAATCAGATCCGGCATCCCCATGCCCTGATAGTACTCATAGCTGCCGCCGGAAACTTTATGGTAAGGGTGGTTCACATCCTGCTGACGCAGGAATGAGAACAGCACGTCATCGGCATTGAAATCACGTGACGGTTTAAAGTCTTTACTGTCCTGCCACTTCACCCCTTTACGCAGGTGAAAAGTGTAGGTTTTGCCATCTTCACTGATGTCCCATTTCTCCGCCAGACCCGGCTCGATATCCGTTGTCCCGCTTTTAAACTCGATTAAGCGGTTATAAATCGGAATAGAGCTGGCATCAAAGGTGGTGCCGGAAGTAAACAGCTGCGGGTTAAACCCTTCCGGGGAACCTTCTGAACAATAGACGAGCGTTTTAGCCTGTAATCCGGCCGCGACAGACATGGCCAGCAGACCAAGCCCCAGCGTCAGTACCCTTGATTTAGCCAAGGAATTTCCCATTATTTGTGCTCCACTATGGATGATGTTGTGTATTCATTCGGCCAGACCGGTATTTTTAACTGCAATGGCCCGTACCTTGCCCGAAGGCGCGAAATTAAAATAACGGAGGAAGCCCTGTAACAGAGTGCAAGAAACACCCTATGAATACCTGGAATCTTCAGGCATCCGCTGTTTTCTTTCTCAATGACAGCTTAAATCTGTCAACAGATCATCCTAACGTCAATACAAGCTGTAAGGATTTACAAACCCGCGCCGCCCTCCTCATAGGTTTAAAATATAACAATAAGAAAAAAACTAAGTTTTATTGTTCACTAAAATAATAAAAACCAGTTATATACTCCATTAAGTGGTGCAATCAAAGAAATTACCACCGTTAAAAAAACTATAATAATGATCTGCGGCATGCCTACAATATGAGCACTATTTTTTGCAAAAGACGTTAACAACAGGTGAAAATCCTGCCAGATAATAAGTAAAAGTGATATATCCACCTACTTCATAAGCCATCAACTGACTATCTACGCTGCATAAAAAAACTTTATAACCGGAGTATGACTCGCATAGATGCATACCGACGCTTGACGACAAACGGGTTCGAACCAATGCAGGATGTGTTTTGTGTGTAAAGATGACAGAGCAAAGGAATGCCGGGTTAAGGCATGGTTAGGTAACATGGAAAACAAGAAGCAACATACAAATAGCTTCCGGCGATAAAACACAAAAATGACCTGCCGATCCCTTTAATTTACGCTAAAAACAAATTAAAATTATAGTTATGGAAATATTTTTATTAACATCAATCCTTGCTATTTACTTATTTCTATAACGTGATATTTTCTATCGCATACTCACATTCCACCTCAAAATACGTCAACCTCCGCCATATAAATTATTTTAATTACAAAAAAAGAAGATAAGTTATTTAAAAAGGAGTTGCTGATAAGTTCACAAATATGCCATAAATTGCGGGAGGACGTATTATTTTTAACATTTACTCATGCTAAATTACCCTCCAACCTGAGACAGGGTTAAATACACTTCACTATTTTTATTTTTTTGTTACTTGTTGATAAAAAACAAAAAAACTAATTTTCTTACTTTCTGAAGATAAATACAGACTGTTTCTGTACCAACTATCCGGTAGGGTGAATATAATGAAAAAAATAGAAACTGATATTTTATGTGAGAGCAATCTCGCCATCGAAACATCACCATCTGCTTCATCATTTGTGATACGTCTCTTAAAAAAAACCATTGGCTCCGTTCCTGTTGCTCTCTTTATTGCAATTAGCGCCATTGTGTTTATTGCCGCCTATAAAGGATTTCTGCCTAAGAATATGATTGGCGGCTTTGCCGTTATCATGACCATGGGGTTTTTACTGGCCCATATCGGACATAAAATACCGGTATTTAAAGATATCGGCGGTCCGGCGATTCTTTGTCTGATGGTGCCATCCATTCTGGTGTATTTTCATTTATTCAATGACAACACCATGAAAACGGTCCACCTGCTGATGAAGGAAGCGAATTTCCTTTATTTCGTTATTGCCTGCCTGGTTGTCGGCAGCATTCTGGGAATGAATCGGAAAATCCTGATTCAAGGGATGATTCGCATGTTCGTTCCGCTGGTTGTCGGCACTGCAACCGCATTGGTGACAGGCTTGCTCGTCGGTAAGCTCTGTGGTTACAGCGTCTACCACACGTTCTTTTTTATCATCGTTCCAATTATCGGCGGCGGGATCGGCGAAGGTATTCTGCCGTTATCACTGGCATATTCCGCCATTTTAGGGCAAACACCGGATGTCTATGTCGCACAGTTGGCGCCGGCCGCCGTTGTCGGCAATATCTTTGCTATTTTCTGTGCCGGCATATTGTCCCGTCTTGGCATGCGTCGTAAAGACCTGAACGGTGAAGGCCGTCTGGTACGCAGCGATGAAGATAATGCGCTATTCAACGTGACCGAGGCGCCTAAACCGGTTGATTTTCATCTGATGGGCGGTGGTTTACTGATGATTTGCGCCTTCTTCATCGTCGGCGGTCTGTTTGAACAACTGGTGCATATTCCAGGCCCCGTGCTCATGATTCTGATCGCCGTGTTCTGTAAATACAGCCGAGTGATCCCTTCCAGCATGGAAACCGGCGCGCACAGCGTTTACAAGTTTGTGTCCAGTTCGCTGGTATGGCCGCTGATGATTGGGCTAGGTATGCTATATATCCCGTTAGAAAGCGTCGTGGCCGTATTCTCTGTTGGATATGTGATCGTTTGTGGCTCAGTGGTGCTCTCCATGGCTCTGGTGAGCTTCTTCATCGCCCCTTACCTGAACATGTACCCGATAGAAGCCTCTATCGTCACCACCTGCCACAGCGGGCTGGGCGGTACGGGTGATGTTGCGATTCTGTCAGCATCTAACCGTATGTCACTGATGCCGTTCGCACAGATCGCTACCCGCATCGGCGGTGCCTCAACGGTTATCGGCGCGACGTTGCTGCTCGGCTGGATGGTATAGCCCCCAACGATTCATCCATAATGCAAAACGCCACGGTGGTTGCCGTGGCGTTTTTTTACGAAAAAAGCGGTGGGAACGTCGCCTATTCGCAATACTGCCGCAATGCATCCTGCTTTTCCGGCAACAGGCGATAGAGATAGACCGGGCGACCCGTAGAGCCGTACAGAATATTGGTCGCCAGAATCCCGGTTTCAGCCAGATAGATCAGATATTTACGGCATGAGACACGAGAAATGCCGATCGCATTGGCCAGCATTTCCGTTGAAAACTCCGCGCCCTGATTCCCTTCAATCCATTCGCACACGGTGCGCAGCGTTAAGCTGGTCAGCCCTTTCGGCAATTTCTTACGCTCGCTGGCTGAATTGCCGCTGGTGCGGCGGATCAGATTATCAATATCGGACTGCGCAACGAAATCGCGGTGTTTCAGTAAATTGGCTTCTTCACGATAAGCCGTCAATGCCTGTTCAAATCGTGAGAACTGGAAAGGCTTGATCAGGTAATCCACCACGCCGTAGTGCAGCGCTTTTTTGATGGTATGGACGTCGCTGGCGGAAGAAATAATGATCACATCCGTCTTCTCGCTGAATTCACGGATGGTGGGCAATAAATCCAGCCCGTTATCCTGCTGCATATAGATATCCAGCAATACCAGATCGATATCGGAATTCGGTTGCATCAGTAGATTTCTCGCCTGCTGCAAGGTGGGCACCGTCGCATAACAGCTAAATCCGGAAACCTGATTCAGATATGATTTATTCAGCTCTGCAACCATGGCATCGTCATCAACAATCAGTACATTAATCATGGTCAAACAGCCTTGCTTGATAAGGAATATTAACGAAAAACTGGGTGTATACCTCAGGTTCCGACTCAAAATCGATGTTGCCGCCGATCTTCTCCAGACTCTGTTTGGTCAGATACAGACCAATACCGCGTCCACTGCCTTTGGTGGAAAAACCCTGTTCATAAATACGTTCCTGATCCGCCAACGCAATCCCAGGCCCGTCATCACCGACGGTAACATGCAAACGCCCATCCTGATGATGGAAACTGACGCTGATTTCGCAATTTTCCTGGCCGTTTATGGCGTCCATGGCGTTTTCAATCAGGTTACCCAACACAGTAATCAATTCATTGGTGGCATCGACATCATCCGTATCCGGCAGCAGGCTTTCTTCGCTGATGGATAACACGATGCCAAGATCGCGGGCGCGGTTAATTTTACCCAACAGGAAACCAGCGATCACCGGCGATTTTACCTTACGAATAATGGAGCCGATTTCCGCCTGATAATTATTGGCGGTTTTCAAAATATAATCCTCCAGTTGAGGATAATATTTTAAGTGCAGCATTCCCAATATCACGTGCAGCTTATTCATAAATTCATGCGACTGCGCCCGCAGGGCGTCCGCATAATAGGACATACCGCTCAAACGCTGTAGCAGCTGGCTGATTTCCGTTTTATCACGAAATGTGGCGATGGCCCCGATAATATCGCCTTTAACAAACACCGGCACCGTATTGGTCAGCAACAGATGTCCGTTAACGTTGATTTCTTCATCGCGGCACGGAGTGCCGCTCTCCAGAACCTGTTTCAGATGCAGATGCTCCAGCCACTGTTCGCTGACGCTCTCGGTCGACTTATTGGTCGTCGGATTACTTTGTCGAAACAACCGCTTGGCTTCATCATTGATCACCGTAATGCGAGCATGCCGGTCAACCGCTATCACCCCTTCCTTAATCTGCTTCAACATCGCGTTGCGCTGCTCAAACAGATTAGAGATCTCAAACGGCTCAAAACCCAACATGATTCGTTTGAGTATTTTCACCAGAATCAAGGTGCCGAACCAGCCAACCAGCGCGCCGGCCAGGATAGTCCAGGGGATCATCCAGCGGTTCTCGCTGATGACCTTTTGCACGCTAGTCAGTGCGATCCCCAAGGCCACCACGCCAATCTGCCGGTGATTACCGTCAAAGACCGGCGTAAAAACCCGTAGCGCCGGATCAAGCGTTCCCCGGCTAATAGACGTGTTCTCCATCCCCAGCAAGGCCGGATAAATATCCCGCCCCGCAAAATATTCACCAATCCTTTCCCGCTCGGGATGGGTATGGCGAACGGTGTCCATATCGGTGACGGTCACAAAGAGCAACTGGTTACGCAGGCGGATCACTTCCGCCGAATCCTGCACCGCTTTTGGATTGCCGACCCCCTGTAACTCATTAATGACCACCGGTGAAGCGGCAAATGTGCGGGCAATGGCGAAGGCTTTTTCCCGCAGATGATCCTCTGATAGCTGGTTAATGCGGAAAAACAGTAAGGCGTATACGACCAACAGCACAGCGCCAATCACCGCCGAAACCATCAGAAACACCGAAGTTCCCAATTTCAACGGTGTTTTTTTCATACTCATGTCGCTCTCCGGAATGACCATCGTTACACCGCCATCTTATACTGTTTCGTCGCTTTTCGCGTGTCGAGGAGGACGCTGAATGCGCTCTACCTCCGGGGGCAGAGCGCATCATCTTAGGAAGGAACGTAAATCGTTATAACCAAAGGGATCTATCGGGTATTACCAAAAACCGAGCAGTTTCCACCACATGCCGCCGACGCCCAGCCAGATGGGGATAATCACCAGGCTGACCAGGAAACCGATCTTCCACCAGGTGCTCAGCGGCATGTAACCACAGCCGAACAGAATCGGCGCAGGGCCGCTGGAGTAGTGGGTGGTGGACATAAACAGGTTACTGAAAATACCGAAGACTAACACCGTCAGCATCGGTGGCGCGCCCGCCGCCAGCGCAATCGAAACGAAAATCGCATACATCGCGCTGATATGGGCGATCGCGCTCGCCATCAGATAGTGGCTGTAGTAGTAAATCAGCAGCAGCAGGCCCAGCATCGGCAGCCAGTGCATACCGCTTACCGCGTTGCCGGCCAGACCGCCAAGCCAGGAAATCAGACCCATTTTGTTGAGCTGCCCGGCCAGCGTCATCAGCACGGCGAACCATACCACGGTATGCCAGGCTTCTTTTTCGCCGATCACATCATCCCAGCTCAACGCGCGACTGAGCAACAGAACGCTCAGGCCCGCCAGCGCGGTCAGCGTCGCGTCAATATTCAGCGTGGAACCCAACACCCAGAATGTGACCAGCCCCAGGAATACGCCTAACACCACCCACTCGTCGCGGCTCATCGCCCCCATTTCACGCAATCTTTCAACGGCAATCGCGCGCATTTCCGAGGTTTTCTTCAGTTCCGGCGGATAGAAGCGGTAAATCAGGTACGGGATCAGGGCCAGCGAGAGGAAACCGGGCAGCAGCGTTGCCAGCGCCCAGTCAGTCCAACTGATATGAATGCCGAACTGAGAAGCCAGTTTCGCCACCATCGGGTTACCGGCCATGGAGGTCATAAACATGGCGGAAGTCACGGCGTTACACTGGAAAATGGACTGCACCAGAAAGGCGCCGATACGCCGTTGTGTGCCTTTTTCCGGCGTTGAGTCGTATGCCTCGGCGATGGAACGGAACAGCGGAGTAATAATCCCGCCGCAGCGTGCGGACGTCGACGGCATCGCCGGGGCGAACAGCAAATCGGTGAACACCAGCCCGTAAGCCAGGCCCAGCGAACTGTTACCCAACTTGCTGATAAACAGCAAACCGATGCGCCGGCCAAACCCGGTTTTAATAAAGCCGCGGGAAATAAAGAATGCGCAGGCAATCATCCAGATAGTCGGATCGCTGAAGCCAGCCAGAACATCTTTAATGGAGAGCAAACCCAGAATGGCGACCGATGTCAGGCTGAACATCGCCATCGCGCCCAAAGGGTAAGGGGAAAGGATCAGGCCGACCACTGTGGCAACGAAAATCGCCATTAAGTGCCAGGCATCGGGCTTAACGCCGTCAGGAACCGGGAGTAACCACAATCCACCGGCGATACAGAATATAATCAGAAGCTTTAACAACCTGCTACTATTTGCAGACATAGGAACACCACTCTCCATTGAAACAAAATTCACTAATTCACAACGGATGTTCCGTGCGGAGGAGTCGGCGTTTCTTTTATTCTTCCTTCATCACCCTGCCGGTCAATAACCCATTAACTCGCGCAACAGGAAACATCAGTAGAAAAAAGGCGAGAAAATAGTCGTGCCACGGTATTTTTCTCGCCCTATCAAATCCAATAATTCATGGAAATATAATATTATAACACATAGTGAAAGCCGTGTTACTTTAGTTACTAAAGCTGTTTATTAACTTATATATCGAATCGATATTTTCTAAAAATAAATATTAAACGCTAAAAACAAGGATAAATAACAATTAAGGCACATAAAATTAACCTGATTCATTTTTTATAAATAAAATATAAAACACTGGAATTATTAAAGACGGTAAAACTAACCATTAAAAAAGATAAATAACAAATTTTTATTTATTTTTCCCGATAATTATCCTCGCCCTAAATAATAAAGGAGAGGTTTCCCCCTCCTTTATTATTTTATTTCCAGTCATAACAATGACCTTGCCATCCCCGCCTAAGCCTTTGTCACATCGCCCAAAACAGGACGGCCAGAAGCTGTGGCGAAATAATGCGCAAAAACATCGCTAACGGGTACACCGTGGCATAGGACAATGCCGCCGCGCCGCTGGTGGGATGCAGCCCATTGGCGAACGCCAGCGCCGGCGGGTCCGTCATCGATCCTGACAACATGCCGCACAGCGTCAGGTAATTCATTTTGCAGACAACGCGCGCCAGCGTCCCGACAATCAATAAAGGAATAATGGTGATTAAGCCCCCGTAGCCAATCCACCATATACCATCACCATGCAACAACGTTTCCACAAAATCCCCGCCGGACTTCAGCCCGACCACCGCTAAAAACAACACAATTCCCAGTTCGCGCAAGGCAAGGTTAGCGCTGGGAGGCATAAACCAATACAGCTTACCGATACCGCCGATACGCCCCAGAATCAAGGCCACCACCAGCGGCCCGCCGGCCAGCCCCAACCGTAAGGCGACCGGAAAACCGGGAATAAACAGCGGAATAGATCCCAGCAACACGCCGAGGCCGACGCCAATAAACACCGGCAACATTTGCACCTGCTGGAGCTTCTGCTGAGCATTCCCCACAATATCCGCCACGGCGTCAATCGCGCTCTTGCGCCCGACCAGATTAAGAATATCGCCGAATTGCAGACTGGCGTTATTGCTGGCGACCAGTTCGACGCCGGCACGGTTAAGGCGGGAAATCACCACGTCATAATTTTGCTTCAGGTTTAATTCACGGATCTTGCGCCCCAGCACTTTTTCATTGGTCACCACCACCCGCTCGACATGCAACTCTGTGCCGCGGGTCGACAATGACGTGTCCACTTCATTGCCGATCACCAGCCGGGCCTGTTCCAGATCGCTTTTCGCGCCGACCAGATGTAAATAGTCGCCCAGTTGAATAATGGTTGCGGGAGACGGCACCATCAGGTCATCTCCGCGCTTGAGACGGGAGCACACAATGGCGTCGCGATTCAGAATGGGAACGTCCTGTATCGCCAGCCCTTGCAGGTTTGAGTTGGAGACGGCCACATTCATGGTATGCAGTTGTTCATGATGCATGCCGTTGCTGTTCTCAAACTGCCTGGCTTCCGCATCCACCACCACGCGAAACACAACGCGCAGCAGCCACATCACCAGCAAAATGCCGCAGATGCCCAGCGGGTAAGCCATCGCATACCCCATCCCCATCTGATTGACCAGCGTTCCGCTGGAACCGAGATCGGTCAGGATTTGCTGAGCCGCCCCCAAAGAAGGCGTATTGGTAACGGCGCCCGAAAAAATCCCCAGAATAATCGGCAACGGCACATTGAACATTTTATGAATAATCACCGTCACCACACAGCCAAGCAACACGGTCAGGATCGCAAAACCGTTGAGGCGCAGCCCGGAAACGCGTAATGAAGAGAAAAAACCCGGCCCGACCTGAATACCGATGGTATACACAAACAGAATTAGCCCAAACTCCTGAATAAAATGCAGCATGTCGTCATTCAGGGTGAACTGATAGCTCTGAGCAAAGTGTCCGACGATGATCCCGCCGAACAACACCCCGCCAATCCCTAGACCTACCCCGTAAATCCGCCAGTTGCCGATCCATAACCCTAAAACCGCCACCAGCGCCAACATACTAACGGTAAGCGCGATATCACTCATACCTTGTATCCTTGTGCGGACGTATCTTATTGGAAAGAAAACTAAAAACACGCTCTTTAGTTAAGCATTAGCTTTTACTGTCACTGATTCTGGCAGAATGACACCGTAGGAAACGTGGCGGGCAGCACAAAAAGTTTCCATAAGAAAAAAACGCCGGGAGCGTTTTTCAACAACGCGAAGCGTCGGCCCGTCAGGGGGCGGGCAGGGATAGCACGCAAAAAAACGCCCGCTACTCGGCTAAGCAGCGGGCGCAACAAACAAAACGATGATCAACGGAAATTATGCTTCATCATCAGCAGATGACTGGGTCAATACCGGGCGGCTATTGCCGATGGCAATCCGCTGCGGCTGCAATGCTTCCGGCACGTCGCGCACCAGATCGATATGCAGCAACCCATGTTCAAACTGCGCCTCGGAGACGTGCAGATGTTCCGCCAGCGTAAAGCTCAGGGAAAATGGCTTAAACACCAACCCCTGATGCAGATATTCCACTTTTTTCTCTGTCGGCGTCGGATTGCCTTTCACCGTCAGGCGCGGGCCTTCCACTTCAATTTCCAGCTCGCTTTGCTGGAAACCGGCCAAAGCCAGCGTGATGCGATAATGATTATCGTCTTTTTTCTCAATGTTATAGGGAGGAAACTCAATAGACTCCTGTCCCCCCTGCATCGAACTGGCTAATTTGTCGAAACCGATCCACTGACGCAATAAGGGTGATAAATCGTAGTTACGCATACTATTACTCCTTCTATGAAGCGAGACAATTTCTCCCAGTCACGGAACGTTACTGGGTTCGTCCCCATTCGGCGGACGATGTTTGGTTCATTAACGCAATAAATAGGTGGCCGTCGGCCGCGGTTATTTGATTTCGATCCGACGCGGCTTCATCGTTTCCGGCACAACGCGTTCCAGATCGATATACAGCAAACCGTTTTCCAGATTGGCGCCTTTGATCTGAATATGCTCGGCCAACTGGAACTTGCGTTCAAAATTACGCTCGGCAATACCTTGATATAAATAGTTACGAGCCACCGGTTCGCCGGCATGAGCCCCTTTCACGATCAATAAATTGTCGTGGGCCGTAATATCCAGTTCCTGTTCGGCAAAACCGGCGACGGCAATCGCGATACGATATTGGTTTTCGTCGACTAACTCGACGTTGTAGGGAGGGTAGCCGCCGTTGCTTTGGGTTTGGCCGGTTTCCAACAGATTGAACAGGCGATCAAAACCAATGGCGGAACGATAAAGCGGTGAAAAATCAGGGTTACGCATAAAACAGCCTCCTAAAACATTCAGCGAGGATTTAACCATCAACCTTCCCTCGGGACAGGTTAGCCGCCTGAAGCGATACCCTTACGGCATATCTTTCTCATCAGGCTTGTCATCAATATGGTGACCCCTCTCAGACTTTCAATAGCTCGAAAAGAAAAATTGGCGTTTTTCATGCAATATTCACCGATGAAGCGCGTGTTATCACATACACTCAATGATGAGATAGACAAGAAGGCCGTCGCGTAACCACCGGATGTTCGCTTATCCGACGCCGCGTTTTATAACCGAGGCAAGGTTCGCTCTGCTCTAACGGACGATAATATGACCATACTGAAAAGTGCTCTGTTTTCTTTCATCATCACCGGCAGCGGAGTGATGGCAATCAGCGGTTGTTCCAGCGTGATGACCCACACCGGCGCCGATCAGGGCTACTATGCCGGCACGCGCGCCAGTATGGATATGCTGCGCGATGACGACACCAGTTGGGTGATGATGCCGCTGGTGGCGCTCGATCTGCCGTTCTCCGCCGTGGCGGACACGCTACTATTGCCCTATGACTATTACCGGGCGGACCGTGATAAAACCAGCACCTCGACGCACGATCGTATTCTACACAGCGAACAGCAAAACCAGACCGTCACTTCACAGGCTGCCGGCATCCCCCACAATCAGCTTTAAGCTTGCTTTCCCCTTTCCTCCGCGGACAAACGCGCTTATCGGATAAGAGATAATTTTTTATTATACAAAAAAGGCACAGCGTACAAGCCATGCCTTTTGGTTATCGGAATAGATCAATCAGCCCGCACCCACTTTTTATTCATCGTCATCTTCGCGCAGCGGAACAATCAGCATATCGATATGTACGGTATTAATCAGCTGACGCGCGGAAGACATCAGTTTGCTCCAGAAATCCTGATGATGACCGCACAGCACCAAATCCATATCATATTTTTTGATCGCATCCACCAGCACCTGCCCCAGATCGCCGCTGCCGCTTAATGTTTCGGTAATGGGATAACCGGCATTCTGAGAAAGTTCGGTCAACGCATTCTGGGTTTCTTCAGAGATACGTTGCTGCATATCGCCCAGATTGACGTCGATAAGCCCGGTATAAAGATCGGAGTAATTCACATCGACATGAATTAAGGAAATCTTTGCGTTATACGGCCTCGCCATAGAGACCGCTTTTTCCACCAACACTTTGCTTTCCGGAGAAAGGTCAACAGCAATAAGGATATGTTTGTAAGCCATAATAAGACTCCTTCCGTAAAGACTAATAATCGGTCAGCAGATTTTCCTGCCAATCTGATACTTAACAGCGGCTTATATGATAACACTTCACTGCATTATGGTTATGTTCAGCAGATCACAACGCCACGTTTTAGCCAGTCATGAGGAAAACCGCGGGTTATGAAGACCTAACATCTTGATTATCTCATCAAAGACTGTTTTCAATCCTGTCAATATTATGAGTAAGTGTAGTAGAAAGCGCTTCTTTTCGCGGTCAAATCACGCAGTTTGTTCTTCGACTGAGGGCATTACGGCAGAGAAAGTCGCCTACTGCGCCGATTTTGCTCTATCTGTAGCAAAAAAATACGTTCCTCTTCTACAATAAAAGTGAGAGCGGCCGGCGCATGCCGCCATTCTCAAAGGGTGAGAAATAACAATGGGGTTAACGGTGATGAAATTGATCATCCGGCCGCATGATAAAATCACGTCAAGAACGTGTGGCATAAATATTCGCCGAGGCGCCGCCGGCAAAACCTGTATAGCCATTGCCTCCGACGAATAACACAATCGGGAACCGGGAGGGGAGCATGATCAGTACATTTGCGCTTTTCTGGGCTTTATGTGTTGTCTGCATCATCAATATGGCGCGATATTATTCCTCATTACGCGTATTACTGCTGATATTACGTGACTGTGACCCGTTGCTTTATCAGTACGTGGATGGGGGTGGTTTTTTCACATCACACGGTCAGCCAAGCAAACAAATCAGACTGGTACGTTATATCTACGCGCAGCGTTATCTTGAACATCACGATCCTGAGTTTATGCGGCGCTGTGAAAGGGTGCGCGGTCAGTTTCTGCTCACGACAGCCTTATGCGGATTAGTGGTCATCAGCTTGGTAGCGATGCTGATTTGGTATTAAACAATGAACGGTTATCCAGAGTAATAAAAAGGCGATCCTGTAAGAATCGCCTTTTTTATGATGGGCTATCCCTGCCCATCACCCTACGGGCCGTCGCAAGCGACGTTAAAAATTTCTCCAGGAAATTTTTTATGTGGGCTATCCCTGCCCATCACCCTGCGGGCTGTCGCAAGCGACGTTAAAAATTTCTCCAGGAAATTTTTTATGTGGGCTATCCCTGCCCATCACCCTCACAAAATAATTTTTAATGCCAACCAGTACAAGGTGCCGGACAGCAACAACGATACCGGCAGCGTCAATACCCAGGCCAGCAGGATATTTTTCACCGTTTTACCCTGAACGCCGCCGCCATCAACGATCATCGTCCCGGCGACCGCCGATGACAACACGTGGGTGGTGGAGACCGGCATCCCGGTATAGCTGGCGACGCCAATCGACAGCGCGGCGGTGACCTGCGCCGAGACGCCCTGCGCATAGGTCATTCCTTTCTTGCCGATTTTCTCGCCAATCGTGGTTGCAACACGCTTCCAGCCCACCATCGTACCCAGAGAGAGCGCCAGCGCGACGGCGATGATGATCCAGATAGGCGCATACTCAATGGTATGCAGCAGGTCGTTACGCAGGTTGCTCAGGTAGCGCCTATCTTCCGTCGGCGTTTCCGGCAGTTTGACGATCCGATCCATGGTATCGGCAATACACATCAGCAAGCGGCGCACTTTACCGCGATCGTCCGCGCTTAACTGCTCGTAGCTTTTCAGGTTGCTCAACAACACCTGGGTTTGCTCGATGGCAATCATGACGCGCGAGCTATCGCAGTGAAAATCGACGTTGCCGTTCGCCGGAATGGTTTTTTCCGGCGCCGGGATCAGCGGCGGAGAAAGGTCGATGACATGCGCCAGCGCCGCGCCGTGTTGCTGATAATACTCCTGTAAATTGACCACGGAATCGCGGGTACGGCTGATGTCATAGCCGGAGGCGTTCATATTGACGATAAAGCCGGCGGGCGCCACGCCAATCAGTACCAGCATGATCAGACCAATACCTTTCTGACCATCATTCGCGCCGTGTGAAAAGCTGACGCCGATAGCGGATAAAATCAGCGCGGTACGCGTCCAGAATGGCGGCTTGCGTTTACCATCCTGTTTTTCACGGTCGCTTGGCGTAAGGTGTACCCGCTTGCGTTTTTTACTGTTGCTCCAGAAACGGCGTAACAGGAAAACCATCAGACCCGCAATAATCATCCCGACGATCGGCGATAAAATTAACGACAGGAAAATAGCGATCATCTTGGGAACATTGAGCGCATCCACCACGGAGGTATCCGTCAGTAAGGCGTTGGTTAAACCAATACCGATGATGGCGCCGATCAACGTGTGCGAACTTGAGGCGGGAAGCCCGAAATACCAGGTGCCGAGATTCCAGATGATGGCGGCCAGCAGCATGGAAAAGACCATCGCCAGCCCGTGAGCTGAACTGACATTCAGCAATAAATCCGTGGGGAGCAGATGGACAATTGCGTAAGCAACGCTGAGTCCCCCCAGCAGCACGCCGAAAAAATTAAACACGCCCGCCATAACGACAGCGAACTGCGCTCGCATGGCACGGGTATAAATAACGGTAGCGACAGCGTTGGCTGTATCGTGAAAGCCATTGATGGCTTCATAAAATAATACAAACAACAAAGCCAGTATCAACATCAGGCCGGTGTAGTAATCCAGTCCGGCAAATAAATGTAGCATAAGCGTTAGGCCATTTAGTGGTCATGAACGCGGCGCATTATCGGCGACAAGCGGGGGCGGGGAAAAGGGAAATATGACTTTTTTTTGACTTAGGGTGTGATGGATACGGATGAAAAGTCCACTTAGTCAATAAAAATCAATGTATTATACATTTTTACCAAAACACGCAAATTGTTACGCTGGCATCTGACAGAAACGGACACTACAATTTGCCGCCCTGAACGTTGCAGGCTTCCTGTCAGGGCAGAGGACGCCAGCGCCAATAACCGGAGAAACCATTGTGGAACAGTTTGACGTTGTCATTATCGGCGCCGGAGCCGCGGGATTGTTCTGTGCCGCACAGGCCGGACAACAGGGACTGCGCGTTCTGCTGCTCGACAATGGTAAAAAACCCGGACGTAAAATTTTGATGTCCGGAGGGGGACGCTGCAACTTTACCAATCTGTACGCCGAGCCGGCGGCTTATCTGTCCCAAAATCCCCACTTTTGTAAATCGGCCCTGGCGCGCTATACCCAATGGGACTTTATCAGCCTGGTGAATAGCCACAATATCGCCTACCACGAGAAAACCCTCGGTCAACTGTTTTGCGATGATTCCGCTCAGCAGATCGTCGATATGTTGCTTAAGGAATGCGAGCAGGCTAACGTCACGATGCGTTTACGCAGCGAAGTGGCGACGGTGGAAAAACCGGATGGTGCGTTCATTTTGCAATTAGCCGACGGTACGACGCTTCATAGCCCGGCGCTGGTGATCGCCAGCGGCGGCCTGTCGATGCCGGGCCTGGGGGCGACGCCGTTTGGTTATCAAATCGCCCGGCAATTTGGGTTAAACGTCCTGCCGACGCGCGCGGCGCTGGTGCCCTTTACGCTGCATAAACCATTGCTGGAACACTTGCAGACGCTATCCGGCGTCTCCGTACCCGCGGTGATAACGGCCGAAAACGGCGCGACGTTCCGGGAAAACATGCTGTTTACGCATCGGGGGCTTTCCGGCCCGGCGGTGCTGCAACTCTCCAGCTACTGGCAGGCCGGCGAGTTCGTCACGATCAATTTGCTGCCGCATCAGGATTTGGCGGCGCTGATTAATGATGAACGGGCGGCTCACCCCAATCAAAGTCTGAAAACCACCCTGGCGCAATGGCTGCCAAAACGGCTGGTCGACTGTCTGCAAACGCTGGGACAATTGCCGGACGTCACGCTGAAGCAGTTGAACAACATCCAGCAACAGCAAATTGAAACCAACCTCCAGCAATGGCGGGTGCAACCCAATGGCACAGAAGGCTATCGGACGGCGGAAGTGACGTTAGGCGGCGTGGATACCCGTGAGTTATCCTCCAAAACGATGGAAGCCCGCAACGTTCCGGGATTGTATTTTATCGGCGAGGTGGTCGACGTCACCGGCTGGCTCGGCGGCTACAACTTCCAATGGGCCTGGAGTTCGGCCTGGGCCTGCGCCCAAGCGCTCGTAGCCGTGAAATAGAAACTATAATAATAATTGCCTGGTTATATCCAATCGCCATCACCTTGAGAGAAAGGCTTTTTACGGACACGACTTATTCGAGCAGCCTCAGAAATTAAGAGTGAATACAACATCTTCTGGTTCTGTAGACTTGCCACTGCCGTCGACTCACGTATCCTCATCCTAGGCATTGGATCCGCCAAAAAAGGAGATGTGGATGATTCCCGGATATGGCAAATATAAAAGTCACTGGCCGTTATTGCTGACAGCAAGTGTATTACCGCTGCTACTTGGATTGCTATTCACCTTCGTCGAATCCCGGGTGATGGTTAAACGGAATCTCGAATCTACTGCGTTAATCGCTCTGCATCACGCGGAAAACATCACCGAACAAGCGTGGGAGATGGTTGCCGAAATCCAGCGCTTGAGCGGTCAGCCATGCAATGTGATCGGCGCTGAATTGCAGCGGCTTGGCTCGGTGTTTTCCTACTTTCGCGCGATCGGCGTCACCAAGGATACTACTGTCTACTGTTCGTCGACGTTCCGTCATGCCTCTCCCCCCATGGACGTCGTGATCATGCAGCCTTTACCTTCCCCTCTGCCAACACGCTGGAGTCTGTCAATCGCTGGCTCATCCAGTGTGAAAAGCCGCCCGGGAATCATCTTCGTTCAAATGCCGCTCCATGGCTATGGCGCCTACGCCATGGTCGACGCCCAATATCTTATCGACCTGATGCTGGCGATCGGGGAGGCGCGTGGCTACCAATTGACGTTAACGGTAAATAACGGCTATCCCATTCAGGTTGGCCAGCCATTCCCTGCGGTTTCAGGCCTCTTTCCCCTCGCTGAGTTTGAAATAAAATCGGATAAGTTCCCGATTGCCGTACAGGTGACCGCGCCGATCGAAGAATCGATAAGAACCTGGAAACAAACGTTTTTTACCTTTCTTCCCATCACGTTAATCTTATCCCTGTTTTTTACCTTCGGCGTGTGGAACTGGCAAAAGCGCAAGCTATTATTTCGGGATGAAATTAAAAAAGGGATCGCTAATGGTGAATTCTCCGTTTATTACCAGCCAATCTACGACTCAGCGGAAAACCATTGTCTCGGCGTCGAAGCGCTACTGCGCTGGCGACGTAACAGCGGAAAATGGATTAGGCCGGACATCTTTATCGCGGCCGCCGAAGCGGAAAACATGATTATTCCCATTACCCGACACCTGTTTGACCTCGTCGCGACGGACATCGCGGGCTGGCGGGTAAGTCCGGGGTTCCATCTGGGCCTCAATGTCGCCGCGGAACATTTACAGCATCCGACTTTTGTTTCAGACGTCCGCCGTTTCGAAGCCAAGGTCGCGTCTCACCAACTGAAGATTACGCTGGAGCTTACGGAACGAAGCCTTATCAGCAATGGTTCCGACGTCATACAGCGGTTACATCAACTGCGTGAAGAGGGTTTCCTGATAGCTATTGACGATTTTGGCACCGGTCATTGTTCGCTCTCATACCTGCAAAACTTCCCTTTGGATTATCTGAAAATCGATAAGGGATTCGTCAGCGCCATCTCGTCATTGGATGAGGACGCGCCAATACTTGATGCCATCATTAACCTAAGCCACCGGATGAAGCTTAAAATGGTGGCGGAAGGCGTTGAAAACGCCAGACAACTGACTTACTTAAAACAGCGCGGTGTGATTTACATGCAGGGGTTTCTTTACGCCAGACCCATGGACAACGAATCGTTAATCGCCTGGCTACGTTACAACCACGATAAATCATTGGAGAGTTTTATGATAAAAGACGATGCTCAGGACGAAAAATAGCCAGCAGGTTTTCCTCGCCGGCTATTTATACTCTAAATCAGAAGCGGTAGCCTACACCGATATTGAAGGCGTCGATTTTTGCGTCATCAATTTTGGTGCCTTCATAGCCGATATCAATCGCCCAGTTAACCGCTGGCGTGATTTGAATACCTAAGCCATAAGCAAAACGCGACTCATCCTCACTTCCTGATTCAACAAATGGGCCGTAGTTATATTTCCAGTCAATTTTCCCATGACCGATACCGGCCAGACCATAGATGCTTACCAGATCGTTAAAGCGATAAGACGGGCCGGCCATCAGGGAGTAGTACTTCACTTTAAAGCTATCGTTGGAATTAAACTCCGAATCGTAATAATCGTCTTTTCCACTCAGGTAGGTAAAAGAGCCGATAATGCCGACAGGAGACGTTCCCTGATAATGATACTTGGCGGTAATACCTTTCAGATCTTTGAAACCATCAACGTTCGCTTGCGCATAACCTAAGGAGATCGTTTGCGCCGCATGAGCAACAGACATTCCCATACCGCAGGCAGCCAGGGCGGAAAGCAGCAGTGTCGTTTTTTTCATCATCAACATATCTTCCATGTTTGAACAATACAAAAGTGAGCCATACAGCGTATGAATTCAGTAACATCCGGACACTGTACGTATTTTTTTCGCACACAAAATTGCATTTAATAAAAATCATGTAAAGCCGGTTATCTGAGATAACTTATAAAATGGATACATTAAATTAATTAAAAAACAAAATGTTATAAAACAAAAACAACAAAACAAAGCCAGTTTGAAACGTGATTTTGAGAAATTTCTTAGGTAAGGGAAGTGTAAAAAACCATAAGCGGCAGGCTTGGCTGGGAACATCGCTTTCAAAATCATATTCTGAGTAAACTCCGTGAATGCCTCCTTTTACCGGTAAGTAAAAAACACAGCGAGCGACGGAGATGAACAGTTACGCGGCTTTGATTTCAGAAGTAGTTATACAGGGTATACCGATGGACAACAGGCAATAAAAAACCCGCTAATCCAGACAGGATGCTGAAGGAGGGATGTATTTATTACTAGCGTAATCGTTTTATCGCATCGTCGTAGGTTTCGGAGTGCTCACGTTTGCCAACTGACACGACAAAAACCACCACTTTTTCATCCTGAACCTGGTAAACCAACCGGTAGCCAGCAGAACGCAGCTTTATTTTGTAGCAGTCCGGCATCCCTCGTAATTTGTTTGCTTCTATACGCGGTGCTTCCAGAATATCGGCCAGTTTCTTTTTGAATTGATTGCGAACCGTCTCGCCCAGCTTGCGCCATTCCTTTAGTGCGCGTTCGTCAAAATCCAGAAAATACGACATTAAAGATCATCCAACGTCACACGTACTGGTTTAGGGTTGCGAAGGCGTTCACGGACAATTTCTACTAATTCAGCATCTTCATCACTAAGTAACGTTTGTTTGAAGGGAAGACGTTCATTTTCAGCAATGTATTCCAGCGTAAGACGCAATGCTTCAGAAGGCGTAACCCCCAATTTTTCAAGTGCGGCGTAGGAGCGTGCTTTAAGATCATCATCGATACGGAGATTAATGCTACCCATCATGTTCACCTTTGTATTTACATATGTCTTTACGTAGTGTCGCGCTTTTTTTACTCAGGTGCAAGGGGAGGGGTAATCCTTGCTCATAATAGGAAAAAATAGCCAAGGGCTCTTGGGCTTGGTAAGTAGGTTATTAATTCTTAAAACATTCTCGTTCTGTAACGTGTATTCCGTCTCGGCAGGTTTTGCGGATTTGATTTCGGTATTGGTCAGAGGGGTAGTTATACGTGCCATCGTAATTATATGGGGTGGTATAACTAAACTTTCCAGCTGTAAACGGGGTATACCGATAGATAACGGGCATTAAAAAACCCGCCAATCCAGACAGGATGCGGGTTTCTTGGTACTTTCCGGTGATATCCGTCTATTCCAGATCCTTACCGAAAGTCGATTTGGTCGGTGAGAGAGGATTCGAACCTCCGACCCCTTCGTCCCGAACGAAGTGCGCTACCAGGCTGCGCCACTCACCGAATGCGGGCGCATATTACTGCTACCCCATTGAAGCGTCAATCCCTTTTTAGAAAAAGGATTATGCCTGTTGGTAAAGTATCCAGTAACCGATCTCTCCCCCAATCCCCCGAATGCAAATCCACGGCGATCGGGCGAATTACGGTTTGGAAAACGTGTTAAATACGGAACACGCCAACAAGACTTGAACGACACTATCAGTGACGTTAAGGTACTCGCTTATTATATCGCCTGGTTCACCCCCATGATCACGATTGCTCTCATTGACGATCACCGTATCGTTCGTTCTGGTTTCGCCCAATTGCTGGCGCTTGAACCGGATATGCAGGTTGTCGGCGAGTTTGGTTCAGGCCGCGAGGCGCTGGCCGGGCTACCGGGGCGCGCCGTGCAGGTCTGCATATGCGATATCTCGATGCCGGATATTTCCGGTCTGGAACTTTTAAGCCAGTTGCCGAAAGGCATGGCGGTGGTGATGCTCTCCGTCCACGATAGCCCGGCGCTGATTGAACAGGCGCTGAATGCCGGCGCGCACGGATTTCTGTCCAAACGTTGCAGCCCCGATGAACTGATTGCCGCTGTCCGTACGGTGACGGCCGGCGGCTGCTACCTCACGCCGGATGTGGCCCTGAAACTCGCCTCCGCCAAGCAGGATCCGCTGACCCGCCGCGAACATCAGGTAGCGGAAAAACTCGCGCAGGGGATGGCGGTCAAAGAGATCGCCGCCGAACTGGGGCTATCGCCGAAAACCGTGCATGTTCACCGTGCCAACCTGATGGAAAAACTCGGCATCAGCAATGACGTCGAACTGGCCCGTCGACTATTCGCTGGTTGGTAATGCATCCGTTACTCGCCCGGCTCATCTCCGTTACCGCCAGCTTCTTTATTTTCTCCGCCGCGTGGTTCTGCCTGTGGGGCATTAGCCTGCATCTGGTGGAGCGACCGGAGCTGGCGGCGTTGCTGTTTCCGTTTGGTTTGCGTCTGGGATTGATGTTGCAATGCCCGCGCAGTTACTGGCCGGTATTGCTCGCCAGTGAATGGCTGCTGTTGGTTTGGCTGTCGCAGGAAGTGAACCTGCTTCACCTGCCCTTATTGACGATCGGAAGCCTGCTGTCACTGTTGCCCGTCGCATTGGTCAGCCGCCGGCGACGCCCGAATGACTGGCATACCTTGTTGCTACAGGGCGGCGCCCTGATCGCCGCCGCGCTATTACAGTCTCTGCCCTGGATTGGAAGCGGGGAAGACGCGCTTACCGTACTGCTGTTGACCCTGACTGGCGGACTCACGCTGGCGCCCACCTGTCTGGTTATCTGGCACTATCTCACCAGCGCCACCTGGTTGCCGCTCGGCCCGGCGCTGGTTTCACAGCCGATCAACTGGCGCACCCGGCATCTGCTCTGGTATCTGCTGCTGTTTGCCGTCAGCCTATGGCTACAGTTAGGGCTGCCGAATGAGCTGGCGCGCTTTACGCCGTTTTGTCTGGCGCTGCCGATTATCGCCCTCGCCTGGCATTACGGTTGGCAGGGGGCGCTCATCGCGACGCTGATGAATGCCATTGCCCTGATCGCCAGTCAGACCTGGCACGATCATCAGGTGGATTTACTGCTCTCGTTGCTGGCCCAGAGCCTGACGGGGTTGCTGCTGGGGGCGGGCATCCAGCGCTTAAGGGAACTTAATCTGTCCCTGCAAAACCAGTTGGCCCGCAATCATCGCCTTGCTGAGCGGCTGCTGGAAACCGAAGAGAGCGTCCGGCGGGAAGTAGCGCGCGAACTGCACGATGATATCGGCCAGACCATCACCGCGATCCGCACGCAAGCCGGTATTTTGCAACGGCTGGCGCCGGAAAATGCCGGAGTGAAGCAGAGCGGCGCGTTGATTGAGACGCTGTCTCTTGGCGTTTACGATTCGGTGCGCCGTTTGCTGGGCCGCCTGCGGCCGCGCCAGTTGGACGATCTTTCTCTTGAGCAGGCGATGCGTTCGTTGACGCGAGAGATGGAACTGGAAGCGCGCGGCATCGTAAGCCGCCTTAGTTGGCAAATTGACGAAGCGATGCTCAGCGAAAGCCAGCGCGTCACGCTGTTCCGCGTCTGTCAGGAAGGACTGAACAACATCGTCAAACACGCCAACGCCAGTACGGTCACGCTGCAATGCGGGTGCAAAGACAATCAACTCCTGCTGGTGATTGAAGACGACGGCTGCGGCCTGCCGCCGAATTCAGGACAGTTGGGCCTGGGCCTGACCGGCATGCGCGAACGGGTATCGGCCCTCGGTGGTTCGCTGACTATCTCCTGCACCCGCGGAACCCGCGTCACCGTCAGTCTGCCGCTGCGTAATCAATAAGGATCGTCATGTTTGGTTTTCTGAAAATTCCGCCCGGCATACCGCCGCTCACCGATCGGCAAGCGATTGACGAAACTTACCGCTACTGGCGACGGCACATTCTTATCTCTATCTATCTGGGCTACGCGCTATTTTACTTTACGCGTAAAAGTTTTAACGCAGCGGTGCCGGAAATTCTGGTTAACGGCATTTTGACGCGCAGCGACATCGGCCTGCTCGCCACGCTGTTTTACGTCACTTACGGCGTGTCGAAATTCTTTTCCGGTATCGTCAGCGACCAGTCTAACGCCCGCTACTTTATGGGGCTGGGGCTGATTGCCAGCGGCGTGGTGAACATTCTGTTCGGCTTTTCCTCGTCGCTATGGGTATTCGCCCTACTGTGGGTAGCGAATGCGTTCTTTCAGGGCTGGGGCTCGCCGGTGTGCGCGCGTTTACTCACTACCTGGTACTCGCGTACCGAGCGCGGCGGCTGGTGGGCGGTGTGGAACACGGCGCATAACGTGGGCGGCGCGTTGATACCGATGGTGGTGGGTGCGGCGGCGCTGCACTACGGCTGGCGAGCCGGGCTGATTATCGCCGGAACGCTGGCTATTCTGGTCGGGCTGTTTTTATGCTGGCGGCTGCGCGATCGTCCGCAAACCCTGGGGCTACCCAGCGTGGGCGAGTGGCGCCGCGATGCGTTGGAGATCGCGCAACAGCAGGAAGGCGTGGGGCTGTCGCACCGGGAAATTCTCCATAAGTACGTACTCACCAACCCTTACATCTGGCTGCTGGCGCTGTGCTATGTGCTGGTTTACGTGGTGCGGGCGGCCATCAACGACTGGGGCAATCTGTATATGTCAGAGACGCTCGGCGTAAACCTGGTCACCGCCAATTCGGCGGTAACCATGTTCGAACTGGGCGGATTTATTGGCGCGCTGGTTGCGGGCTGGGGGTCGGACAAACTGTTCAACGGCAATCGCGGGCCGATGAATCTGATCTTCGCGGCCGGCATCCTGCTATCGGTCGGCTCGCTTTGGCTAATGCCGTTCGCCAGCTATGTGATGCAGGCAGCCTGTTTCTTTACCACCGGCTTTTTTGTCTTTGGCCCGCAGATGCTGATTGGCATGGCGGCGGCGGAATGCTCGCACAAAGACGCGGCGGGGGCCGCCACCGGCTTCGTCGGACTATTTGCCTATCTCGGCGCATCGCTTTCCGGCTGGCCGCTGGCGCAAATTATGGATATCTGGCACTGGACCGGTTTTTTTGCGGTCATTGCGGTGGCGGCCGGCGTCTCCGCTCTGCTGCTGCTGCCGTTTTTAAATGCTCAGGCGCCGCGCAGCGGAGCAAAAATCCCCGCAGAAGCGTGACTCACTTCACTCTTTTTCACCTCAAAGACCAAAACCGGGAAAATTTCCTAGTTTTTACTGGATGATGTCTTAAGCCAGTACCGACCTCCGTTTCTTACAATGCAGCCACTTCCAGCGTTTGCGTAGTAAGAGGAGACAACCATGCTGGCCTTTCTTAATCAGGTGCGCAAGCCGACCCTGAATCTGCCGCTCGAAGAGCGGCGCAAAATGTGGTTCAAGCCCTTTATGCAGTCCTATCTGGTGGTCTTTATCGGCTACCTGACCATGTACCTGATCCGCAAGAATTTTAATATCGCGCAGAATGACATGATCTCCACCTACGGCTTGAGTATGACTCAACTGGGGATGATTGGTCTGGGCTTCTCCATCACCTACGGCGTGGGGAAAACGCTGGTCTCCTATTATGCGGATGGCAAAAACACCAAGCAGTTCCTGCCGCTGATGCTGATCCTGTCCAGTATCTGTATGCTTGGCTTCAGCGCCAGCATGGGTTCCGGCTCCATCAGCCTGTTTTTGATGATTGCCTTCTACGCGCTGAGCGGGTTCTTCCAGAGCACCGGCGGATCGTGCAGCTATTCCACGATCACTAAATGGACGCCGCGCCGTAAGCGCGGAACCTATCTTGGCATGTGGAACATCTCGCATAATCTGGGTGGCGCGGGCGCGGCGGGCGTGGCGCTGTTCGGCGCGAACTACCTGTTCGACGGCCATGTGATCGGTATGTTTATCGTACCGTCGGTTATCGCGCTGATTGTCGGCTTTATCGGTCTGCGCTACGGCAGCGACTCGCCGGAAGCTTACGGTCTGGGTAAAGCGGAAGAGCTGTTTGGCGAAGCGATCAGCGATGAGGACAAAGAGACGGAAGACGGCTCGATGACCAAATGGCAGATCTTTGTCGAGTACGTGCTGAAGAACAAAGTGATCTGGCTGCTGTGTTTCTCCAATGTCTTCCTTTATGTGGTGCGTATCGGTATCGACCAATGGTCGACGGTCTACGCCTTTCAGGAACTGAAGCTGTCAAAAGAAGTGGCGATTCAGGGCTTTACCCTGTTTGAAGCCGGTGCGCTGGTCGGTACGCTGCTGTGGGGCTATCTCTCCGACCTTGCCAACGGCCGCCGCGCCCTGGTTGCCTGTATCGCGCTGGCGCTGATCATTGCCACCCTCAGCGTCTACCAGCATGCCAGCAATGCGTACGTTTACCTCTCCTCGCTGTTTGCGCTGGGTTTTCTGGTCTTTGGTCCGCAACTGCTGATTGGCGTCGCCGCCGTAGGCTTTGTACCGAAAAAAGCCATTAGTGCGGCCGACGGCATTAAAGGCACCTTTGCCTACCTGATTGGCGATAGCTTCGCGAAACTGGGCCTGGGGATGATTGCGGACGGTACGCCGATCTTCGGTCTGACCGGCTGGGCCGGCACTTTCGCCGCGCTGGATACGGCCGCCATCTGCTGTATCTGTCTGATGGCCATCGTTGCGGTGATGGAAGAACGTAAAATCCGCCGCGAAAAACAGGTTCATCAACTGAAATCCGCGTGACCGGTTGATAATATGCCATTGCCCAGTCTATCGACTGGGCTCAAACCGTTGACAAAGCCCGTTATTAGGGAGAACGTGGCTAGGGGCCGTAGCGGCGTAAGCCGCCGGAGCGCCCCTCGGTACGCTAGGCCCGGGTATCTCAGGCTTACAAACGACTTTGTCAGCAACCTCTGCCCAGTCTAGGCTTAACCGCGCCAAACATCATCGTCAGCTTCCGGTCTTGTTGCACCAGTTGTTTTTCGGGTTGATGCCGCCATCCGGCGAGGTATATCCCAGACATCCCAAAATGGTATCAAACAGCTCTTCATGGCGATGGGTTTTGCCGATTCGCTGCTGTGCTTTTAACCGATCAAACGCATTCATATTACCTGAGTCAGCCAGAAATTTATCCGATGCCCAGACTATCATCGGCGATCGGAACTGTTCCGGCGGCGCCATTTGGCGCGGCGTACCGTGTAAATGATAGTTATCATCGATGGATTCACCGTGATCGGAGGCATAAAACACCAATGCTTTCTTATCCCGCACCTGGTTAATCACGTTTTCGATAAAGCTATCGGTGTACAGCACGCTATTATCAAACGCATTAATCAGCTGTTCACGGGAACAGGATGCATCGACGCCCATACATTCCGGCTGATAGCGGGCATAGCTACGGGGATAGCGCATCGAGTAAAGATAGTGGGACCCCTTGGTATGCAGCACAATCAGATGCTTACCTTTCGGGTAGCGCTCCAGCGACTCCCTGACTTCATCCACCAGCAGCATGTCATCCACCGACTTACCGTCGTTGCTTTTTTCCGACGCGATCATTTCACGGAAAGAGTAGTTATCGGCTTCAATGCTGTTATAGAACCAAACTTCACTCTGCATCGCGAATAGCTCGGACGTGAACCCCAGTTCCTTTAATACCGCAAAGATATTCTGCTCCTTCAATGTCCGCTGAGGATTATCTTCCGTACCACCTTCCCGTACAAACATGCAACGCATGGAGAGTTTGGTCGAGGTATCACAGGATTTTCCGCGGAAAGCCACCAGATTTTTTTCTTTCGACAAGCGGGGCGTGGTATCGCGCTCATACCCTAACAGCCCCATGTGATCCCAACGGGTGGTTTCGCCAATGATGAAAACCACATAGGTATCATCAATCCCGGTTGGCGGAAGGTAAGTAAAATGTTTGCCGGGATCGAACAAATTCGTCGCGTCCTGACTTTCGTCATATTTCGTATAGGCAAATAATCCCAAAGCAGACAGCCAGTTCGATGGCAGATACGAATGCGCAACCACGCCGCCATAGCTGGGTAAGTCAACATTAGAGAGCTTTTCCGAGACCGACTGGGCCTTATCCATATAGCGGATCGGTAACCATACCAGGGCAACCACAGCCAGTAAGATCAACACCGGCGTCAGGCGTTTCCCCGGCGACGTTAGCTGTTCAATTAGTGTATGACGTAAGGCATTTTTCCAAATCAATAACAAGGGTAATGCGCTTACCGCCAGCATCCACAGAATAAAACGGAAACCGATAACTTCTTTAGAAAGATCAATGTCCGTCGTCATAACCGCGGCAATAATGCCGTAGCCGATAACGACATTAAAAAACGTCATGTAATAACTGGCGGCGACAGAAATCAGCACCAGCAGTGAGGCAACGACGCGATAAAAATAGCGCCCGCCCAGAGAAATAATCCGCATAAGAAAAAAGGTAAACAATATACAGGCCAGCAATTCAATTATTGCCGGGGTAAATTTTGATAGCTGCTTACCTGTAAATACCGAAAAAGCATCAAATCTTCGATAAAAGACTGAAAGATTAAGGAAAAGACCGATATATATTGCCAGAAAGAACGATAACTTAGGCTGTGAAATCGCGGGGCCAAACTTCATCGCTTCAAGTGCTCCGATAAAACGAATTATTATCTGAAGCTAGTAGGACAACGGGGCAATGAGGGAGTTCATTACTAAACCTCGCATTTATTCTTTCCCGTATGCGACAATAATTACAAAAAATAGATAAATCCGATGGCTAATCATAAATGTTATTTATGATTATTGCGCTAATATCTAATATGTCCGGTAGTGTTATAGCCTTTAATGATGCTTTAATTTTTTCCCGTCCGTTTCGGCACTGGCTATTATTCACTCAGTCTGGAAATAATAACCATGTTTTGGGGTACGGCCTCCGTCCGGTTTTTAATATCTATCCCCGCGTTACTTAACGAGGCAATAAGCTCCACCACGACCGGATGATGCAAAAAAGCCATGATCTCTTCCGCTCGCCTGGCGCCAACCCCCGGAAACTGCCGCCACTGCCGTGCGGTACGCTGTTGTAACTGTAACCAGCTCATATTCTCCAGCGCTCCCCGCGCCGAACGAGGCAAGGGAACCGCCAGCGCCCATAGCCAGCGAACCAAAGGCTGCTGACGAGCCTGCTGTAGAATCTCATAAATACTCTCGGCCTGCCTGGCGCCAATACCTTTAACGTCCTTTATTTGTGCTCTGGTCAGCGCCAACCATGACACGACATCCCGCAATACGCCCTGCTGCATCAAACGCCGCCATATCCCTTCACCGATGCCTTTAAGATTCAGCCCCTGATCGCTACTTAACCAGATTAGCCGTGAAAGCATCTGTTGCCGGCAGGCTATGCTGTACTGAAAACAACTGAAGTTGTGAAAGTCGTTCTCTTTCGGCGGCGTTACCGGCGAACGCTCGGCAACCCGCCACGCCACGTTATCCAGCCGTGGAATACCTTGCCCCGCCAGACTGATGCTGACCTGATCGCCGGGCAGAGCATCCCATTGTTTCCAGCGTGATAGCGATCCGACATTGACCCGGCGAACCGACTTGTCATCCAGCCGCAACGGGTTGAGGCTCAGTACGACGCTGATCTTGCCGGTACGGCCGATAGCAAAATTAACCCCGTTAACCTCCGCCACCTGCCGCACCGGCGGATATTTCCAGGCGACGGCCCCGTCGGCCGGCGTATCCCGCCAGAAGCGTCCCGGCGATTCTTTGCCCTGACGGATCACCACGCCATCGGTTACGAAAGGAAGAGGATGACGATACCAGCGCTCCCGCCAACGCTCAGCCTCCTCCAACGAGGAAATCCTGTGCGTGTAGTCAGCGGTCATGGCGAACCCCATCGCCTGCAATCCCTTAAGGCGCTCAGGCAACGTGGCCGGGCCGTCGGGCCAACCCCAGATAAAGATGCCGATTCGCGGCAAAACAGCCGAAGAGTCATGGCGCCGCATCTCCCCGGCGACCACCGCGCGGGCATTTATTCCACCGTGCAGATTTTGCCGATGATCGACAACGTTGAGAAATAGCTCCCCCTGTAGCACCAAGGTTGACGGCGCCCCGGTCAGCGTTTTAGGGATATCCGGCATGGCGAGGACTTTTTTCGTCCAGTTTTCCCCGCGCAAGCCATTGCCGCGGCTGATGGCCGATGCCAATTTCCCCTGCCGATACACCAGCGTTACCGCCACGCCATCAATTTTGGGCTGGATCCATAAATCCTGATGCTGTTTTATCCATCGCGACAGTTGCCCGCGTTCGGACAGCTTTTTTAAACCGGTATGCGCGACCGGATGACGCTGTTTACCATTGTCCGGCAGCCAGACGGCAAAATCCGCGCCCTCGGGTTGAAAACAACGCCGCCAGTGGTTCAGTCTGCTTCTGAGCTGATCATAAACCTCGTCATCCACCGGACTGGCGCCGGCTTTATAATAAGCGTCATCCCACTGCGCCAACTGCCGGTTCAACATCCCCATTTCTTTTTGGGCGCGACCCGTCGGCCAGTCCGGACAAGACGGCGCGGCGATTAACGGCCAACCGGCGACGCCCGCCAATATTACGATGACAAACCGACTGAACCCGCAATTCATGTAACCTCCCATAAGTACCGACTGAGCGCAGTACAACGCAGCCGCGAACAAAAAACGAGAGTAAAAACCGAGGAATGCAAAACGCTTCGCAACGTTTTTTGTCGTTTGCAATCAGTATGAAAAATCACCGGGAACGGCTGCGCAACGTATGCGGAAAAGGTTGGCAGAAAGCATTTCTGGTGGCATAACGGTAAAACATTCTGCAATGACATTTATCACAGCGCGACTGATGGCGTATTGGCGTGTATAATGTGGGGAAATGCGGGTTCCGCCGCATTTATATCAATAATTAATTGCAATTAATAAAACTTCACTATGGCTCAAGGCACGTTATATATCGTTTCCGCTCCCAGTGGGGCCGGAAAGTCCAGTTTGATTCAGGCGCTATTAAAAACGCAGCCGCTTTATGACACTCAGGTATCGATCTCCCATACCACCAGAGCCAAACGACCGGGGGAAAGCCACGGCGAGCACTACTTCTTTGTCTCGGTTGATAAATTTAAGCGTATGATCCAGGAAAACGAATTTCTGGAATATGCGGAAGTCTTCGGTAATTACTACGGTACGTCCCGGTTAGCCATTGAACAGATATTGGCGACGGGCGTAGATGTATTTCTGGATATCGACTGGCAGGGCGCCCAGCAAATCCGTACCCATATGCCGCAGGCGCGCAGCATTTTTATTTTGCCGCCGTCAAAAGAAGAACTGGCGCGCCGACTGCGCGGCCGCGGTCAGGATAGTGAAGAGGTTATTGCCCGCCGCATGGCGCAGGCGGTGGCTGAAATGACGCATTACGCAGAATATGATTATTTAATCGTTAATGATGATTTCGATTTGGCGTTGCTCGATCTGAAAACCATTATTCGCGCCGAACGTCTGCTGCTGGGCAGGCAAAAAGTTCGGCATGAGGCATTAATCACCAAACTATTGGCAGACTGACGGCTCTTTCAGTATGATGCCCAGTCATTTTATTTCCCTGTGGAGTAGCACATTATGGCACGCGTAACTGTTCAAGACGCTGTAGAGAAAATTGGTAATCGTTTTGACCTGGTGTTGGTCGCTGCTCGTCGCGCCCGTCAGATCCAGACTGGTGGTAAAGAGCCGCTGGTAGCGGAAGAAAACGATAAGTACACCGTGATCGCCCTGCGCGAGATCGAAGAAGGCCTGATCAACGCCCAAATCCTGGACGTTCGTGACCGTCAGGAGCAGCAAGAGCAGGAAGCCGCGGAAATTCAGGCGGTCACCGCGATTGCTGAAGGCCGCCGTTAATCAGACCGCGAGTCGCCCTTGTACCTTTTTGAAAGCCTTAATCTGCTGATTCAACGTTATCTGCCGGAAGAGCAGATTAAACGTTTACGCCAGGCTTACCTTGTTGCACGTGATGCTCACGAGGGGCAGACTCGCTCCAGTGGCGAACCCTATATCACTCACCCGATTGCCGTTGCCTGTATTCTGGCCGAGATGCGTCTTGACTATGAAACGCTGATGGCCGCGCTGTTGCACGATGTGATAGAAGACACCCCCGCCACCTATCAGGACATGGAACAGCTCTTCGGCAAGAGCGTCGCCGAACTGGTGGAAGGCGTCTCCAAACTCGACAAGTTGAAGTTCCGCGATAAGAAAGAAGCGCAGGCTGAGAACTTTCGCAAGATGATCATGGCGATGGTGCAGGACATCCGCGTCATTCTGATCAAACTGGCCGACCGTACCCACAATATGCGCACGCTGGGTTCTTTACGCCCGGATAAGCGCCGGCGCATTGCCCGCGAAACGCTGGAAATATACAGTCCGCTGGCGCATCGGCTGGGTATCCATCACCTGAAAACCGAGCTTGAAGAGCTGGGTTTTGAAGCGCTCTATCCCAACCGTTACCGCGTAATCAAAGAGGTGGTCAAAGCCGCCCGCGGCAACCGGAAAGAGATGATCCAGAAAATCCTTGCCGAGATTGAAGGCCGTTTGACCGAAGCCGGAATTGCCTGCCGGGTAAGCGGCCGTGAAAAACACCTTTATTCCATCTACTGCAAGATGCATCTGAAAGAACAGCGTTTTCATTCCATTATGGACATTTACGCTTTTCGGGTGATCGTTAAGGAACTGGATACCTGCTATCGCGTGTTGGGTCAGGTGCATAGTCTGTATAAACCCCGCCCCGGCCGGGTAAAGGATTATATCGCCATTCCCAAGGCGAACGGCTATCAGTCGCTGCATACTTCGCTGATTGGTCCGCACGGCGTTCCGGTGGAAGTGCAGATCCGCACCGACGATATGGATCAGATGGCGGAAATGGGCGTTGCCGCGCATTGGGCCTATAAAGAAGGCGAAAGCAGCACCACCGCCCAGGTTCGCGCCCAGCGCTGGATGCAAAGCCTGCTGGAATTGCAGCAGAGCGCGGGCAGTTCGTTTGAATTTATCGAAAGCGTTAAGTCCGACCTCTTTCCCGACGAAATGTATGTCTTCACGCCGGAAGGCCGGATTGTGGAATTGCCCGCCGGCGCAACGCCGGTCGATTTCGCCTATGCCGTACATACCGATATCGGTCATGCCTGCGTCGGCGCCAGAGTCGATCGCCAGCCCTATCCGTTGTCGCAGCCGCTGACCAGCGGGCAGACCATTGAGATCATTACCGCGCCAGGCGCCAGACCAAACGCCGCCTGGCTGAACTTCGTCGTCAGCTCTCGAGCGCGCGCCAAAATCCGCCAGATGCTGAAAAACCTTAAGCGCGATGACTCCGTCAGTCTGGGCCGTCGTTTGCTGAACCATGCTCTGGGCAGCGGCCGTAAACTGTCTGATATTCCGGAAAAAAATATTCAGCTTGAGCTTGACCGAATGAAGCTTGCCACGCTGGACGATCTGATGGCGGAAATCGGGCTGGGCAATGCCATGAGCGTGGTGGTGGCGAAAAATCTGCTGAACGAACAATCCCAGTTGGAAAATACCGGGCTGCGCAAATTGCCGATTAAAGGCGCGGATGGCGTGATGATTTCATTCGCCAAATGCTGTCGCCCTATTCCGGGCGATCCGATTATCGCTCACGTCAGCCCCGGTAAAGGACTGGTTATCCACCACGAATCCTGCCGCAACATCCGCGGTTATCAGAAAGAGCCGGAAAAGTTTATGGCCGTGGAGTGGGATAAGGTGACCGATCAAGAATTTATCGCCGAAATCAAGGTGGATATGTTCAACCATCAGGGCGCGCTGGCTAATCTGGCCGCCGCAATCAATACGGCGAACTCAAATATCCAGAGCATCAATACCGAAGAAAAAGACGGCCGCGTATACAGCGCGTTTATCCGACTCACCACGCTCGACCGCGTTCATCTGGCGAATATTATGCGCAAAATCCGCGTAATGCCGGATGTAATAAAAGTTAACCGTAACCGAAATTAACCGTTATGACGCCTCAACGCTATGCACGCATAAGAGAGATGCTGACCTGCCGTCAGCCTGATCTGACAATCTGCATGGAGCAAGTGCATAAGCCGCATAATGTTTCCGCCGTTATTCGTACGGCCGATGCCGTGGGCGTCCATCAGATCCATGCCATATGGCCCACCAGCAGAATGAAAACGCTGGTATCTTCCGCCGCCGGCAGCAATAGCTGGGTACAGGTTAAAACCCATCGCACCATTCATGACGCCGTCAGCCACCTGCAAACGGCAGGCATGCAGATTCTGGCGACGCACCTTTCTGAACAGGCCGTCGATTTCCGCGACATTGATTATACCCGCCCGACCTGTATTTTACTGGGGCAGGAAAAAACCGGTATTAGCCCGGAAGCGCTAAAGCTGGCCGATAAAGATATCATTATTCCGATGACCGGCATGGTGCAGTCGCTGAATGTCTCCGTCGCATCCGCATTGATTCTGTATGAAGCTCAGCGCCAGCGTCAGTTAGCCGGCATGTACCAGCGCGAGGACAGCCCATTGGACGAAGAAGAGCAACAGCGGTTGCTGTTTGAAGGCGGCTACCCAGTGCTGGCGCGAGTCGCCAAACGTAAGGGGCTGCCGCGCCCTTATATTGATAGCAGCGGCCAGATCGTTGCCGATACCGCCTGGTGGGCCTCAATGCAATCCTCGGAGCGCTGATGAAAGGCCGCCTGAATACCCAACCGTTGAGCACGCTTGCCGGCGTGGGTAGCAGTCAGGCGGCTAAACTTGCCCGCCTCGGGCTGGAAACCGTGCAGGATCTGTTGCTGCATCTGCCGTTACGCTACGAAGACCGCACTCGCCTTTACCCGATTGGCGACCTGCTCCCCGGCATGTTTGCCACGGTGGAAGGCGAAATTCTGCGCCACGACATTACCTTCGGCAATCGGCGTATGCTGACTTGCCAAATCAGCGATGGCAGCGGCGTGCTGACCATGCGTTTTTTCAATTTCAACGCCGCCATGAAGAACAGTCTGGCGCCGGGTCAGCGGGTCACCGCCTACGGTGAAATCAAGCGCGGCAAAATCGGCGCTGAAATTATCCACCCGGAATATCACCTACAGGGCGATAACACACCGGTGGAATTACAGGGATCGCTGACGCCGGTTTATCCCACCACCGAAGGCGTTCGTCAGGCAACATTGCGTAAACTGACCGATCAGGCGCTGGCGCTGCTGGACGCCAATCCGATCGACGAACTGCTGCCGCAAGAACTGAGTCGATCGCTCATCAGCCTGCCCGAAGCCCTGCATATCCTGCACCGTCCCCCGCCGGACATTCAACTCAGCGAACTGGAACTGGGTAAACACCCGGCTCAACAGCGGCTGATTATGGAAGAACTGCTGGCGCATAACTTAAGCATGCTGGCCGTTCGCGCCGGCGCGCAAAGCTACCGGGCATTATCCCTGGCGGCTGATGATTCTCTTAAACTACGCCTGCTGACGGCGCTGCCGTTTACGCCGACTGCCGCGCAGGAACGCGTGGTTGGTGAAATTGAAGCCGATCTGGCAAAAGAGTTCCCCATGATGCGATTGGTACAAGGGGATGTCGGGTCAGGAAAAACGCTGGTTGCCGCGCTGGCCGCGCTACGGGCGATAGCGAACGGAAAACAGGTCGCGCTAATGGCGCCGACCGAGCTGCTGGCGGAACAACATGCCCATAACTTTCGCCAGTGGTTTGCGCCACTGGGGATTGAGGTGGGCTGGCTGGCCGGCAAGCAGAAAGGAAAAGCCCGACAGGCGCAGCAGGACGCCATTGCCAGCGGTCAGGTATCCATGGTCTTGGGCACTCACGCCATCTTCCAGCAACAGGTCAAATTCAACGGGCTGGCGCTGGTGATTATTGATGAACAACACCGTTTCGGCGTACATCAGCGTCTGGCATTGTGGGAAAAAGGCGAACAACAGGGGTTCCACCCACATCAGTTGATTATGACCGCCACCCCGATCCCCCGCACGCTGGCGATGACGGCTTACGCCGATCTGGATACCTCGGTCATTGATGAACTGCCGCCAGGCAGAACGCCCGTCACCACGGTTGCCATACCGGATACGCGCCGTAATGAGATTATTCAACGCGTCGATAACGCCTGCCGGCAAGAAGGCCGGCAAGCCTATTGGGTCTGTACGCTGATTGAAGAGTCCGATCTGTTGGAAGCCCAGGCCGCCGAAGCGACCTGCCAGGAATTAACCGCCGCCCTGCCTGACATCACCGTCGGATTAGTCCACGGACGCATGAAAGCGCAGGAAAAACAGGCTGTCATGCAGGCTTTTAAACAAGGCGAACTGCAATTGTTGGTCGCCACCACGGTGATTGAAGTGGGGGTTGACGTGCCTAACGCCAGCCTGATGATTATCGAAAATCCTGAAAGGCTTGGCCTTGCGCAGCTTCACCAGTTACGCGGCCGCGTTGGACGGGGCGCGGTCGCTTCTCATTGTGTGCTGCTTTACAAAACCCCGTTGAGCAAAACGGCGCAAAAACGGCTTCAGGTATTACGCGACAGCAACGATGGCTTTGTCATTGCGCAACGTGATTTGGAAATTCGCGGCCCGGGTGAACTGCTGGGTACGCGCCAAACCGGCGCCGCGGAATTTAAAGTCGCCGATTTACTCCGCGATCAGGCACTGATCCCGCAGGTGCAGCGCGTCGCCCGTCATCTCCATCAACGCTACCCGGAACACGCCAAGGCGTTGATTGAACGCTGGTTACCCGAAAGAACCCGTTATACCAATGCCTGACGGCGCCATCATTCAGCACAATATCCCTTTAAATAATAAGGCATTACCAGCCAGACAAATTTCATATCAGAAACGCCGTTCCGCAAACGTTTGCTTTTGTTAAAGAGATCATTAAAATGCCCTCTTTGTCGTTTCAGGAACGCCAACTATTATGACGACCGCCACCACGGATACCCACCAAACCGACAGTCCCGCCGCGCCCAAGCACAGCGAGTTGATTTATCGTCTGGAAGACCGTCCTCCTCTGCCGCAAACCCTGTTTGCCGCCAGCCAGCACCTGCTGGCGATGTTTGTCGCGGTGATCACTCCCGCGCTGTTGATCTGTCAGGCGCTTGGTTTACCCGCGCAAGATACGCAACACATCATCAGTATGTCGCTGTTCGCTTCCGGTCTGGCCTCTATTCTGCAAATAAAAACCTGGGGGCCGGTAGGATCGGGTCTACTGTCCATTCAAGGCACCAGCTTTAACTTCGTTACGCCATTAATCATGGGCGGGCTGGCGCTGAAAAATGGTGGAGCGGATGTCCCCACCATGATGGCGGCGCTGTTTGGCACGCTAATGGTCGCCTCCATGACGGAAGTTATTCTGTCGCGCTTCTTGCACCTTGCGCGCCGAATCATTACGCCGCTGGTATCCGGCATTGTGGTGATGATCATCGGTCTGTCGCTGATTCAGGTCGGCCTGACCTCCATCGGCGGCGGCTATGCGGCAATGAATAACAACACCTTTGGCGCACCGAAGAATCTGTTGCTGGCGGGTATCGTACTGTTGATCATTATCCTGCTGAACCGCCAGCGTAACCCTTATCTGCGCGTGGCCTCACTGGTCATCGCCATGGCGGTCGGTTATCTGGGCGCCTGGCTGATGGGGATGTTGCCCGACAGCGCGCCGGCGGAACAGCATTCATTCATCATGGTGCCCACACCGCTCTATTACGGCCTGGGCTTTGACTGGAATCTGCTGATCCCGCTGATGCTGGTGTTTATGGTGACATCGCTGGAAACCATCGGCGATATCACCGCCACATCCGATGTCTCAGAACAGCCGGTCAGCGGGCCGTTGTACATGAAGCGTCTGAAAGGCGGCGTACTGGCGAACGGCCTGAACTCTTGTCTGTCCGCCGTCTTCAATACCTTTCCAAACTCCTGTTTCGGCCAGAATAACGGCGTTATCCAGCTTACCGGCGTCGCCAGCCGCTACGTCGGCTTTGTGGTGGCGCTGATGCTGATTATTCTGGGGCTTTTCCCGGCGGTCAGCGGCTTTGTGCAGCATATTCCGGAACCGGTGCTCGGCGGCGCAACCATCGTCATGTTTGGTACGATCGCCGCTTCCGGCGTGCGTATCGTGTCGCGTGAACCGCTGAACCGTCGCGCCATCATGATTATCGCCCTCTCGTTGGCCGTGGGGCTGGGGGTTTCGCAGCAACCGCTGATTCTGCAATTCGCGCCCGACTGGATGAAAACGCTGCTGTCTTCCGGTATCGCCGCCGGCGGTATTACGGCGATTGTGCTGAATCTGGTTTTCCCCCCGGAAGAAAAATAATTCGTACTCGCTTCAATAATTTCTGATAAGCGTGAATAAAAGCGACCGCGGGTGCAACACCGGTCGCTTTTTACGGTCTGTAACAGCATTAGCTATTGAGCCTGCGGGGTAATTGCGGCATAAAAACAGTTATCCCTGACGACTGGCATGGACTGACACGATGAGATTTATCGGGAAATTATTGCTGACCCTACTGCTGCTGGCATTACTGGCGCTGGTGATATTGTACGTAATACTGCAAACCACCTGGGCCTCAAGCCGGATCGGCAACTGGGTGAATCAAAACACGGACTATCAGATCTCATTGGGGAAAATTGACCATAGCTGGTCCAAGCCCGATCGGATTCTGCTGAAGGACGTCATATTCGGCCATAAGGATCAGCCGCCGACGCTGACCGCCAAACAAATTTCGGCAGGGCTGAGCGCGCGTCAGATAACCGACCCCCGCCATTTTTCCAGTCTGGAACTGGAAGGCGGTACGCTGAATCTCTCCCCCGCCGCCGCGACCCTGCCGATCGAAGCCGATGTATTACAACTACGGACGATGGCGCTTCAAGCGCAGGATGATGACTGGCGCTTGAACGGCCAACAGGTCAATGGCGGGATCATGCCCTGGCAGCCTGAAGCGGGGCGTTTACTCGGCAAACAGGGGCATTTTCAACTCAGCGCCCGTTCGTTGCGGCTCAATGATATCCCCGCCAGCCAGGTGCTGATGCAGGGAGAAATTAATCATAATCAGCTTATCCTGGGGAATTTCGGCGCCGACGTGGCGCAAGGCCAGTTAACCGGCAGCGCCAGTCGGGCGGAAGACGGCAGTTGGCAGATTGGCAACCTGCGTCTCAGCAAGGTTCGCTTGCAAACGCCAAGCACCCTACGGGAATTCTGGCAACCGATTACCGCGTTGCCTTCGGTTGCCGTCTCCCGTTTTGATTTGATCGATGCCCGTATTGAAGGGCCGGGGTGGGCGTTTATCGATCTCGACGTCACCCTGCAAAACGTCACATTCAAACAAGACGACTGGCAAAGCGATGGCGGCGAACTGTCGTTCAATGCCACGGATATCGTCAACGGCGATATGCATCTGATCGACCCTATCGTTAACCTGACACTCTCCCCCAGCGGGGTTGAAATCAAACAGTTTACCACCCGCTGGGAAAGAGGGCTGTTGCGTACCGACGGCAACTGGCAACGCAGCAACCATCGTTTGCAACTGAATGAATTCGTGGTGGCGGGCATGGAATACACGTTACCGGCCGACTGGCGTCAGCGTTGGCAAACCACGCTGCCGGACTGGCTGGCGGAAGTGAATATCAGGAAATTCACCGCCAACCGTAATCTGTTGATTGATATCAACCCGGATTTTCCATTTCAGCTTACCGCTCTGGATGGAAACGGCAGCGATCTGCTGCTGGCGCGCAATCATCAGTGGGGTATCTGGAGCGGTTCGCTGAACCTGAACGCCAGCGATGCAACATTCAATAAAGTCGATATCCGCCGCCCCTCTTTGGCCTTAACCGCCAATGAGGGGCAGATCGCATTCACCGATCTCAGCGCCTTTACCCAAAACGGCTTGCTGGAAGCCAAGGCAACCATCGAGCAACACCCCGCCCGGGTCTTTTCGGTTACGATGACCGGGCGCTCCGTTCCATTGGATATATTAACCCGCTGGGGATGGCCGGCATCGTCTTCCGACCCCACGGGCAATTCCAATCTGCAATTGCAGCTTAATGGGCGGCTCGCCGCCGATACGCCGCTCAAGCCGACGTTGAACGGTTCTCTTCAGGGGGCTGACAGCAGCGGACAACCGATCAATCAGCAAATGCGGCAAGGCGCATTGAGCCAGACCGCACAGTAACGCTAATCACCGTTGATGGCCTTGCCGCCATCAACGTATTTCGGATCCCCCCAGTTCCAGCGGCTCTTTCGGCGTAGCGGGTAAGACAATATAGACCCCCTCGAACAACGCGCCTTTTTTATCATCGCCGAACAGATCCACATTCAGTTGCACCCTGGCTTTACGTCCCCGGGCCAGACGATCCAAATCCCCGCTCAACGAACCGAGATCGGCAATCGCGCTTGGTCTGCCCGTTACCGGCGTACTGTAGCGAATGTGCGCATCGGCCAGAATAATCGTGCCGCCCAAATGCCTTTCACGCAGTAGCAACCAGATCAATCCCCAGCCCGTCAGGGTGGCGAGAGAAAACATGCTACCGGCGAACAACGTATGGTGGGGGTTCTGATTACCGGTTTCCGGCATGGTGGTAATAAATTTTTGACCGGTATACTGACTAATACGTACGCCCATTTTTTCACTCAACGGGATGTGCTGATACCAGGCCTGCTGCAACTGCCCGCACCAGTCAGGGCGGTGCAAAATATCATCCAGCGTCACGACCGGTTTGATCATCAGAAAATGGCGTATCGGCGTGGTTTGCGGCGCAGTGATTTCCCCCTGATTCACAAAACCAAGTTTGGCGAAAAAATCTATCGCGTCCTCGCGGGCGCTACAGACGACGCGCTTCGCCCCTTCCTGACGCGCGACCGATTCCAGCGCCATCGCCAGCAACGTCCCTAATCCTTTGCCACGGACATCGGGATGAACGGCCAAAAAACGCATCGCCGCTTCATTGTCTGCATTGATGGACAAGCGGCCGATCGCCACCAGCCGCCCTTGTTCATCCACCACCGTCTGATGGTGCGCCAGTGCGTCATAGGCATCGCGCTCAGAGCCCAGCGGTTGGTGCAGGGGTTTACGCAGCATCTCCCAACGGAATTGATAGTACGCATCAAGTTCTTCTGCGCTTTCAGGTACTCTCAGGTGATACATAAACATGCCTCATTAAAAAATAGTGACAAGAACATCTTCGCCTTATATATGCAGCCAGAACGTCACCGGCCCGTCATTAACCAATGCGACTTTCATATCGGCCGCAAAACGCCCCGTTTCCGTGTGAATACCCCGCTCGCGGCACTGTTCGGCAAAATACTGATACAGGCGATCGGCTTGTGCCGGGGGCGCGCCGCGGGAAAAACCGGGGCGCATTCCCTTTTGGGTGTCGGCCACCAGCGTAAACTGCGACACAACCAGTACGCTGCCGCCCGCCTGGCGGACGTTGAGGTTCATTTTGCCATTATCATCACTGAAGATACGGTAACCCAGAACCCGCTCACAAAGCCGCACGGCTTTTTGCTCATCATCACCTTGCTCAACCCCCAGCAACACCAGCAACCCGGCTCCGATTTCCCCAACAACGGCATTTTCCACCGTAACGCTGGCGCTGGAGACTCGCTGAATTAACGCGATCATCGAATGTTACAGCTCCTGTTTTCATTATTTTGAAAGATTCGCGGCAAAATCAGCCGCAAACCCCACGCGGTGAGTTACTCATTGATAGCAGCTACTTGCGAGGCAAAAAAATCCGGCACCACCTGAGGGTCTGTCACCAGAATACTGTGGATGCCCAATTTCTGGGCGGCGGCGACATTGGCAGGATTATCATCAAAGAAGATGGCTTGATCGGGCGTTACCCCTTCCTGCGTCAGAACATGGTGATAAATAGCGGCTTCAGGTTTACGCAACCCGATATCCTGCGAGAGATAAAGACGATCGGCGGCCTCTTCCACTTCCGGGAACAATACCGGCCAGTGACCGCAATGCAGACGATTGGTGTTGGACAGGATCACCACCCGATGCCCCTGGCGGCGCAGCCGCTGCATAATATTGATGACCTCAGGGCGCAACGCCACAAAAATAGCCTGCCATCCGGCGGAAAACTGCTCAAAGCTCAGCGAGATGCCCATTTCATGGCATAACCGTTCAGCAAACGCCTCATCACTGATTTCGCCGCGTTCATGTTGTTCAAAAGTTTCGCCCATCACAAAACGCTCTTTCAGCGTCGCCAACGGCGCGCTGCTCAGCTTGCTCCAGACGCCCAACACCCGATTGAAATCAATATCTATGACGACATTACCCAAATCAAAGATATAAAGCATGGCATCTTCCTCCTGATGTAACCGTGGGATTTTCACTGTAACGGGAAATAGCAAAGCTGAACAGGGAGGAAAAGCGGGAAACATGAAAGCGGAGAGAATCAGATAAAACTCAGGGCGCCCAAAGGCGCCCTGTTACACATAAGAAGCTACTGATAAAAATCAGCCTTCTTTAGGACCGCGGTTCGCGCGTTTACGATCGTTTTCGGTCAAATGACGCTTACGAATACGCACGGATGATGGCGTAACCTCGACCAGTTCGTCATCATCGATGAATTCCAGCGCTTGCTCCAGCGACATTTTAATCGCCGGAACCAGCGTCGTTGCTTCATCCGTACCGGAAGCACGCATGTTGGTCAGTTTCTTACCGGTCAGACAGTTTACCGTCAGATCGTTGGAACGCGAGTGAATACCGATAATCTGGCCTTCATACACTTCAGCGCCGTGCCCCAAGAACAGTTTACCGCGATCCTGCAAACTGAACAGGGCGAAAGCGACCGCTTTACCCTGACCGTTGGAGATCAGTACGCCGTTCTGACGTTGACCGATTTCGCCCGGACGCACGTCATCGTAGTGGCTAAAGGTAGAGTACAGCAGACCGGTGCCGGACGTCATGGTCATGAATTCGGTACGGAAACCGATCAGACCACGAGCGGGGATCAGGTAATCCAGACGAATACGGCCCTTGCCATCAGGAACCATGTCTTTGACATCGCCCTTGCGCTCGCCCATGGCTTGCATCACTGAACCCTGGTGCTGCTCTTCAATATCCAGCGTCACGTTTTCGAATGGCTCTTGCATACGGCCATCGATTTTACGATTGATAACTTTAGGACGTGAAACGGCCAGTTCGAAACCTTCACGACGCATGTTTTCGATCAGCACCGACAGGTGAAGTTCACCACGGCCCGAAACGCGGAACGCATCGGCATCTTCAGTTTCTTCAACCCGCAGCGCCACGTTGTGCACCAGCTCTTTGTTCAGGCGGTCAAGGATTTGACGTGAAGTCACGTACTTACCTTCTTTACCACAGAACGGCGAGGTGTTGACGTTGAAGTACATGGTTACGGTCGGTTCATCAACGGACAGCGCCGGCAACGCTTCAACCGCGTTCACATCACAAACCGTGTCGGAGATGTTCAGTTCGCCCAGACCGGTGATAGCGATGATGTCGCCGGCTTCGGCTTCCGTCGCTTCGATACGCTCCAGACCCATATGGGTCAGAACCTTACCGACTTTGCCGTTACGGGTTTTGCCTTCGCTGTCGATGATGGTGACCTGCTGGTTAGGCTTAACTTTACCGCGTTTGATACGGCCGATGCCGATAACACCCACGTAATTGTTATAGTCCAACTGAGAGATTTGCATCTGGAACGGCGCATCAAGCTCGACTTTCGGCGCGGAAACATGGTCGACGATCGCCTGATACAGCGGGGTCATATCTTCCGCCATATCATTGTGATCGTTACCCGCGATCCCCATCAGCGCCGACGCGTAGATAATGGGGAAATCGAGTTGTTCATCGGTGGCGTCCAGGTTCACGAACAGGTCGAACACCTGATCGACAACCCAGTCTGGACGCGCGCCGGGGCGGTCGACCTTGTTGATTACCACGATCGGTTTCAGACCATTAGCGAATGCTTTTTTGGTCACGAAACGGGTCTGCGGCATCGGGCCATCCATTGCATCAACGACTAACAGCACCGAGTCGACCATCGACATAACACGTTCAACCTCACCGCCAAAGTCGGCGTGTCCCGGTGTATCCACGATGTTAATACGGTAGTCTTTCCAATTAATGGCGGTATTTTTGGCGAGGATGGTAATTCCACGCTCTTTCTCCAAATCGTTGGAGTCCATTACACGTTCGGTTGCTTCAGTGCGTTCTCCGAAAGTTCCGGATTGTTGCAACAACTTATCAACCAGGGTGGTTTTCCCATGGTCAACGTGCGCAATAATGGCGATGTTACGCAAATTTTCGATCACAGCTTTGCCTCAGGCATTTAGAAATAGCGCGCTATTGTACACGTATTAATCGAGGGACTAAACAAGATCACAAGCATCTATGATAAACAACCTGATGCTGCTTACTTTGTGATCCCTTTCACGGTGCAAAAGCGCTACAAGTTGGCACTTGCGCACCATATTAGTGCACACATTTACCCATAAAGCACCATTTTGGTGCCATCTGCTATAATGGTGCAGCGGGTTTTGATAAGGAAAGCCCCAAAGGGCAACACATCGCACTAATTTAAAAAGTTGGCACACTTTTAGCTTTAGTCTACTCACGGTAACAACATCAATCCACAACGATATTCGTTCCACGACGATAAATGACAATCGGGAGAACCAAGTATGTCCGCAGAACATGTTTTGACGATGCTGAATGAACATGAAGTGAAGTTTGTTGATTTGCGCTTCACCGATACCAAAGGCAAAGAACAGCACGTCACCATTCCGGCTCACCAAGTTAATGCCGATTTCTTTGAAGAAGGCAAAATGTTTGATGGTTCCTCGATTGGCGGCTGGAAAGGCATTAACGAATCCGACATGGTATTGATGCCGGATGCCAGCACTGCGGTCATCGATCCGTTCTTTGAAGAATCCACGCTGATCATCCGTTGTGACATCCTGGAACCCGGCACCATGCAGGGTTATGACCGCGATCCGCGTTCCATCTCCAAACGCGCTGAAGATTTCCTGCGTTCTTCCGGCATTGCCGATACCGTTCTGTTCGGGCCGGAACCTGAGTTTTTCCTGTTTGACGACGTTCGTTTCGGCAGCAGCATCTCCGGCTCCCATGTCACTATCGATGACATCGAAGGCGCCTGGAACTCCAGCAAAGAATACGAAGGCGGCAACAAAGGTCACCGTCCGGCGGTAAAAGGCGGTTACTTCCCGGTTCCTCCGGTAGATTCTTCACAGGACATCCGTTCCACCATGTGTCTGACCATGGAGGAAATGGGACTGGTGGTTGAAGCTCATCACCACGAAGTCGCAACCGCTGGTCAGAACGAAGTGGCTACCCGCTTCAACACCATGACCAAAAAAGCTGACGAAATTCAGATCTACAAATACGTGGTGCACAACGTTGCTCACGCTTTCGGCAAAACCGCCACCTTTATGCCTAAGCCGATGTTCGGCGATAACGGTTCCGGTATGCACTGCCATATGTCGTTAGCCAAAAACGGCGCCAATTTATTCTCCGGCGACAAATACGGCGGCCTGTCTGAAACCGCGCTGTTCTATATCGGCGGTATCATCAAACACGCGAAAGCCATCAACGCGCTGACCAACCCCAGCACCAACTCCTACAAGCGTCTGGTTCCTGGCTACGAAGCGCCGGTCATGCTGGCTTATTCCGCACGTAACCGTTCCGCCTCTATCCGTATCCCGGTGGTTGCCAGCCCGAAAGCGCGCCGTATTGAAGTCCGTTTCCCGGATCCGGCCGCTAACCCGTATCTGGCATTCTCTGCGCTGCTGATGGCCGGCCTGGACGGGATCATCAACAAGATCCATCCTGGCGATGCGATGGATAAGAACCTGTACGATTTGCCGCCGGAAGAAGCGAGCGAAATCCCAACGGTTGCAGGTTCGCTGGAGGAAGCGCTGAACGCGCTGGATGCGGATCGCGAATTCCTGACTCGTGGCGGCGTATTCACCGATGACACGATTGATGCCTATATCGAACTGCGTAAAGCGGAAAATGACCGCGTTCGCATGACGCCGCATCCGGTTGAGTTCGAACTGTACTACAGCGTTTAATCACCGCGCTGCATCATAAGTAAGGCGGTAGTTTGATCGTGCTGACGGTCAGGCTACCGCCGGAACCACCGTTTTTAAGATAGTTTTTGTGACCGGCTAACCATGCCCGTCATTCCAGGAAAGCCGTCGAGCTAACGCTTTGCGTTATTAAAAATTTTCCTGAAAATTTTTTGTTGCCGTGGAAACTTTTCAGCCCATCTCAGGATGGGCTTTTTTCTCCACCGGCTCTGAAGTTGCGGCATCTTATCCATCATCTACACTACTATGCACTTATACGGTGCGGGAGTCTGCGTTATGGCAACAGGCACGCTGCCCGATGCTGGGCAGATCCTAAATTCTTTAATAAACAGCATTTTGTTATTGGATAACGATCTGTCTATTCATTATTCCAACCCAGCAGCACAACAACTACTGGCGCAAAGCTCGCGTAAATTGTCAGGTACGCCGCTGCCGGATTTGCTGGGGTACTTTTCTCTGAATATAGATTTGATGCGTGAAAGTCTGGATTCAGGGCAAGGTTTTACGGATAACGAAGTCACAATTGTTATCGACGGCAAAGCGCATATTATGTCGCTCACGGCCCAGCGGATACAGAATAACTTCATTCTGCTTGAGATGGCGCCAATGGATAACCAACGCCGCCTTAGCCAGGAGCAGCTCCAGCAGGCCCAACAGCAGGCGGCCCGCGATCTGGTCAGAGGGCTGGCCCATGAGATTAAAAATCCGCTCGGCGGGTTACGCGGCGCGGCGCAACTGCTATCCAAAGCCTTGCCCGATCCGGCGCTGACCGAATACACCAAAGTTATCATCGAACAGGCCGATCGCCTGCGTAATCTGGTCGATCGCCTGCTCGGCCCGCAGCAACCCGGTCTGCATGTAACTCAAACCATCCATCAGGTGGCGGAACGGGTGTGCCAGCTTGTTTCATTGGAAAAACCGGACAACGTGACGCTGGTGAAAGATTATGACCCCAGTCTACCGGAGCTTACACACGATCCGGATCAGATTGAGCAGGTATTGCTGAATATCATGCGCAATGCGTTACAGGCGCTGGGTGAAGAAGGCGGCACCATTACTTTACGTACCCGCACCGCATTTCAGCTCACCTTACATGGTGTGCGTTACCGTCTTGCCGCGCGTATTGATATTGAAGATGACGGCCCCGGCATCCCCGCCCAGCTACAGGATACGCTGTTTTACCCCATGGTAAGCGGACGCGAGGGGGGGACCGGTTTGGGATTATCGATTGCCCGCAGCCTTATCGATCAACACTCCGGTAAAATTGAATTTAACAGTTGGCCAGGTCATACCGAATTCTCGGTTTACCTGCCCATTCGCCAGTGAGGTTCACAATGCAACGAGGGATAGTCTGGATTGTCGATGACGATAGCTCCATCCGTTGGGTGCTCGAACGCGCGCTCACTGGCGCGGGCTTGACCTGCGCCACGTTTGATAACGGAAATCAGGCTCTGCACGCTCTGGCGACGCAAACGCCAGACGTCCTGTTGTCCGATATCCGCATGCCCGGAATGGATGGGCTGGCGTTATTGCAGCAAATAAAACAACGGCATCCGATGCTGCCAGTCATCATCATGACGGCGCATTCCGATCTTGATGCCGCCGTCAGCGCTTATCAACAGGGCGCTTTTGATTATTTACCGAAACCCTTTGATATTGACGAAGCGGTGGCCTTGGTCGAACGCGCCATCAGCCATTATCTGGAACAACAGCAACCGGTTCGCAATCAGCCGAGCAACGGCCCGACGACGGATATCATCGGCGAAGCGCCGGCGATGCAGGACGTATTCCGCATTATCGGCCGTCTTTCACGCTCTTCCATTAGCGTATTGATCAACGGCGAATCCGGTACGGGGAAAGAGCTTGTCGCTCATGCCTTACATCGCCATAGCCCACGCGCCAAAGCGCCGTTTATCGCGCTGAACATGGCGGCAATCCCCAAAGATCTGATCGAATCGGAATTATTTGGTCATGAAAAAGGCGCATTTACCGGCGCCAATCAAATCCGGCAGGGACGGTTTGAACAGGCGGACGGCGGAACACTGTTTCTTGATGAAATCGGCGATATGCCGCTGGATGTTCAGACCCGCTTATTGCGGGTGCTGGCTGATGGCCAGTTTTATCGGGTTGGCGGTTATGCCGCGGTAAAAGTGGACGTGCGAATTATTGCCGCCACGCATCAGAATCTTGAGTTGCGGGTACAGGAAGGCAAATTTCGTGATGATCTCTTCCATCGCCTGAACGTGATTCGGGTTCATCTGCCGCCTCTGCGTGAACGGCGCGAAGATATTCCCCGTCTGGCTCGTTATTTTTTACAGGCCACCGCCAAAGAATTGGGCGTCGAGCCGAAAAACCTGCATCCGGAAACGGAAACCGCGCTCACGCGCCTGCCGTGGCCGGGGAACGTGCGTCAGTTGGAAAATACCTGCCGCTGGTTAACCGTGATGGCTGCCGGACAAGAAGTTCTGATCCAGGATTTGCCCCCGGAACTCTTTGAAACCACGGCACCCGACGCCACGGTGCAAATGCTGCCTGACAGTTGGGCGACCTTATTGGCCCAGTGGGCGGATCGGGCGTTACGTTCCGGTCATCAAAACCTGTTGGCCGAAGCTCAGCCGGAGATGGAAAGAACCCTGCTCACAACGGCATTGCGTCATACTCAGGGCCATAAGCAGGAAGCGGCCCGTTTACTTGGCTGGGGACGAAATACCCTCACGCGCAAGCTGAAAGAGCTGGGAATGGAGTAACCGAGGTTGCGCTTTTATTGCACAAGTGTTCGCCGGAAGATCGTCGGAGGGTAAAAAACGGCAAAACGTTATTTATCCTTGCCGGGCGGCGACCGGCAAAACAGCGGGTAAGGACAACCCGCTGTAAGAAATACAATCTGACGCACGAAATTGTCGCTAATTTGTCCTTTACTTGCCCCGAGTCAGCAGTATGATCGTGTCGCTGATTCGGGAGGAGCACTATGTTGGATTCATTAATTTCCGTGGTGACGCACGGCGCTGAAATAAGCTCTGCGGCCAGCCACTCGCCGCAAGCCGCCATCGCCGCCATACTGTGTGCCGCACTGATTAACTTCTTTAGCTAAGTGCCGACACTTGGCTGGATATGCCGCGCAATACCCGCGATTTGGTCGATGCCGGTCAGTTTAACTGACCGGCATCGGACTATTGTTCTTTGTTCTCCCTTACGGTAGCGAGCGACCCCGCGTTACGTCATGTGAGCGATAAAATAAACCGCCGCCGATGTCCGTATCAATTCAATTAATTTCACTTAAGATAAAAATGCTTTTCCTGATGTTTTTTGAGTCAGGAGACCAATTTTCAGATCATTTCACTGTCTCTCCACGCGATAACCGCCAAACAATAAAGCGTTATTTCAGCACGTTCCATTATAAAAAAACTACCACCTGCCGGCAGAAAAGAACGTCTAACAGACATCTTATACTAAAGTTATATTTAACTATTTAGTAAGGAGAAACAAACATGGATATATCGGTCAATAACCGTTTGCTCAGGCGAACGGCGACCACCCTGGCAACCATCATATTAAGCTTCTTCCTCTGGACATCCTCTGTAAACGCCACCACCCCGCCAGTGCAAAAATACGGCCAGTTGTCCGTCAAGAACGGAAGGTTGGTTAATGCGAACGGCGAACCGGTGCAATTGAAAGGGATCAGTTCTCACGGTCTGCAATGGTACGGCCAATATGTTAACCGGGATGCGATTAAGTGGCTGCGGGATGACTGGGGGATCTCGGTATTCCGCGCCGCCATGTACACGGCGGACGGCGGTTATATCGCCAACCCTTCCATCGCCGACAAAGTGAAAGAAGCCGTCACCGCCGCGCAGGAGCTTGGCGTCTACGTCATCATTGACTGGCATATTCTGTCGGATGGCGATCCCAACACTTATAAGGCGCAGGCGAAAACTTTTTTCAATGAAATGGCCGGACTCTACGGCAATTCGCCCAACGTCATTTACGAAATCGCCAACGAACCGAACGGCAACGTGAACTGGAACGGGCAGATCCGTCCGTATGCCGCCGAGGTGACGCAGGTCATTCGCGCCAGGGATCCCGACAACATCATCATCGTGGGCACCGGCACCTGGAGCCAGGATATCCATGACGCGGCAAACAATCCGCTGCCGGATGCGAACACCCTGTACGCGCTGCACTTCTATGCGGGTACGCACGGACAGTCTCTACGCGACCGGATTAATGTCGCGCAAAACCAGGGGCTGCCGGTGTTCGTCAGTGAATGGGGCACCAGCGATGCATCCGGCAACGGCGGACCGTTCCTGCCGGAATCAAAAGTCTGGATCGATTTTCTCAACAACCGCGGCATCAGTTGGGTAAACTGGTCGCTGTCGGATAAACAGGAAGCCTCCGCTGCGCTGGCGCCGGGCGCCAGCACGACCGGCGGTTGGACGGAAGCAAACCTGTCCGCTTCGGGTAAATTCGTCAGGGAGCAGATTCGCGCCGGGTCCGATCTCGCCAACAACGGCGATACGCCGCAAACGCCGCAAAATCCGAGTACCGGCAGCGAGAGCGTGGTGCTGCAATATCGCAATAACGACAGCAACCCGTCCGATAATTCGATCCGCCTGGCGTTTAATATCAAAAATAACGGCAGCAGCGCAATCAAGATGAGCGATCTGAAAGTACGTTATTACTTTAACGACGACGGTAAAACCAGCGATCAGAGATACATCGACTGGGCCGCCGTCGGAGCGGACAATGTTCAAACAGCGTCCACCGCGCTTACCGGCGGCAACGCGCGAGCAAACCGCTACGTGGAATTCACCTTCAGCAGCGGCGCGGGCGCGATCCCGGCGCAAGGACAGAGCGGCGAAATTCAGGCGCGCATCCATCCTTACGACTGGAGTAATTATGATGAAACCAATGATTACTCTTATAGCCGCGACGCCACGAACTTCGTCGATTGGAGCAACATGACCGTTTACCACCAAGGTAAACTGATATGGGGAACCGAACCTTAATCGAACCTTAATCTTTCGGATATACTACTCAGGGAGAGGATGCCTCTCCCTGTCATAATAAATCCGGATAATACACCGCTGAAGCGTGGCAGAAAGGAATCAGATCACCCGCGAAAACTGTCTTGCACGCATTTTATTACGCAGATAAACGTCAAAGCACATACAGATATTGCGGATCAACAAACGACCTTTCGGCGTCACGATAATCCCGGATTCTTGTATCTCCACCAGCCCATCGGCCGCTAAAGGCGCCAGCTGTTGCATATCTTCGGCAAAATACGCGTTGAAATTGATATCGTAATCAGCCTCAATCGCTGCGTAGGACAAGCGGAAATTACATATCAGCGTTTTAATCACATCACGCCGAATACAGTCATCCGGCGTCAGCTGTAACCCTCGCCACAACGCATTTCCGGTTTCCGCTACCTGGGCATAATAGTGCTTCAGCTCCTTGCGGTTCTGAGCATAGTTATCACCGATCATACTAATCGCCGATACGCCCATCCCCAGCAGGTCGCTATCACCCTGCGTCGTATACCCCTGGAAGTTGCGGTGCAATTCCCCCGCCCGTTGCGCAATCGCCAGTTCATCATCCGGGCGGGCAAAGTGATCCATGCCAATAAACTGATAGCCGGCCGTCGTTAAGGTACTGATGGTCTGTTGCAGTATTTCAAGCTTTTGCTCTGCGTCCGGTAAATCCGCCTCTTTAATTTTCCGCTGGGCGGCAAACAAAGTGGGTAAATGCGCATAATTAAATACGCTGAGCCGATGAGGGTTCAATTCAGCCACTCGCTGTAAGGTAAAAGCAAAACTCTCCGGCGTCTGTTTCGGTAAACCGTAAATCAGGTCAATATTGGTTGAAGTGAACCCCAGCAGCTTAGCCCGCGCAATCAGGGCGAAAATAAAATCTTCGTCTTGTTCGCGGTTCACCCGCCGTTGGACTTCTTTATTAAAATCCTGTACCCCCATGCTAAGGCGATTAAATCCTTCGGCACGCAGGTGATCCAGAATATTCAGCTCGATTTCCCGCGGATCGACCTCCAGCGACAGTTCGGCCCGATCGGAAAAAGAAAATTGATCGCGCAATAGCGACATCAACCGGCTGATTTGCGTTTTATTAAGATACGTCGGCGTACCGCCGCCCCAATGCATTTGCGTGACCGTGCGCCCGGCAAATAGCGGAGCACGTTGTCGAATTTCCTGCTCCAGCACATCCAGATACTCATCCGCTTTATGCTGCTGACGCGTTACCAGCTTATTACAGCCGCAGAAGTAGCACAGCCGATGGCAAAACGGGATGTGGATATATAATGAAAGCGCTCGCTGCGGATAACGTGCGATAGCCTGCCGAAAAGCCGGCTCGTCATAACGTTCGCTGAATTCCAACGCGGTAGGGTAAGACGTGTAACGCGGCCCGGAATAATTATATTTTTGAATCAGGGCCAGGTCCCAGTCAACTGCCTGCTCAGACATCGTGCTCACTCCAGTCTTTTTTATTGGCGGCTATCCCTGCTCACCGCCTTTCGGGCCGTCACTGCGTGACGTTGAAAAACGCGCCCGGCGTTTTTTCACGCGGCTCATTCCTGAGACTCGCCTCATTGGCATCTGCCGTCCGTTAAAAACCGCACGATGCAGCCGCGCTTTGCGTTTTGACAGCATCCATAATTTGGTTAACAAACAAAAAAGATAAACCGTAACCAGGAATGTTAGCAGCAGGAACAACCACTTCATTGATTAAAAGTCGTCTTTCGAGCTATTACGTTTCAGAAGTTGCAGCATATCTTCCTTTTGCTCTTCTTCATCGTCGTCATCGCCCAGTTCAATGCCAAGTTGTTCCATCAATATGTCGATACGATCCAATGTGACATTCACCCACGCCTGATCTTTAGCACTCAGCGTTTCGCCGTTATCCAGACGATCCAGCAACGCATCCAGGCGGGCATCGTTTTCCAGTTGCGTCAGCTCTTCCTCCGGCGACAGCGCGATCGGTTGGGTCTCCGGGGCCACGGACTTAGGCTTGGCGACGGTTTTTTCTTTACTACCCAACGATATCGGTTTTTTGCTGCCAATACGCGGATCGGCGAGCTTACGCTGCCCGTCGGTTTTTCCTACCGCGCCGCTTTCCTGAGCGCGGCTTCCCGCAACATGGCCGCGATGTTTTTTCTTCCGCTTGCGATCGCGCGCTTCCCGATCCAATTCTTCACGGGTTTTTCTTTTCACTTTTGGTTTGGTGGCATTACCACCCGATCCTTTAACTGGTTGGTTCATCATGTTGCTCTCAGGTACACAGGTGGAGGTCATTGCGGCGGAATCTAGCAGAAAGCCCGGCAATAAAAAAGCGCTCACATCAGCCAATGATGCTTTTCGTTATTTCGGTAATCTTTACCGATTGCGGCCAAACGCTCAAACACAGATAAAACCGCCTTTATTGTCAGTTACAGGTATAATCCCCAACCAGACAGAGATCCAGATAGAGATAATTATTGTGACCCAGCAATATAACTACCATATGACGCATTTTGTCATCAGCGCCCCGGATATTCGCCACCTGGCAACCGATAGCGGTATTGAAGTTGCCTTTGCTGGGCGCTCTAACGCCGGTAAATCAAGTGCGCTCAATACGCTGACCAATCAGAAAAATCTGGCGCGTACCAGTAAAACCCCGGGAAGAACCCAGCTTATCAATATGTTTGAAGTGGCTGAGGGGATTCGCCTGGTCGATTTGCCCGGCTATGGCTACGCCGAAGTGCCGGAAGAAATGAAGCTTAAGTGGCAACGCGCGTTAGGGGAATATCTCCAGAAGCGTAATAGCCTGAAAGGGCTGGTGGTGCTGATGGATATTCGCCATCCCCTGAAAGATCTCGATCAGCAAATGCTGCAATGGGCGGCCGATGTGCAGCTTCCCGTTCTGGTTCTGCTGACGAAAGCAGACAAGCTGGCTTCCGGCGCACGCAAAACGCAGCTCAACATGGTGCGCGAAGCGGTATTGCCATTTATGGGAGATATTCAGGTAGAAGCGTTCTCTTCACTGAAGAAATTAGGCGTCGATAAGCTCCGCCAAAAACTCGATAGCTGGTTCAGCACGTTGCCGCAGGCGGAAGAAGAGGAAGACCCGCAGGCAAGCGAGTAGTCAGCAGGGATGGTGGTAGCCCGTAGGGCGAGTCATCAGGGATGGTGACGAATAAAAAAATGCCGGGAGCATTTTTCAACGTCACGTAGTGACGGCCCGTAGGGTGAGTCTCAGGGATGAGACGAATAAAAAACGCCCCAGTCAAAACTGACCGGGGCGGCTAATATTCAGCCAAATCCGATTACGTGAAGTAAAAGGTCTGAAAGATAGAACATCTTACCTCTGTACCCTACATCTTTAACTCTACATTATTTTTTCATCGGAACAAAGTTTTTTTGTTGTTTACTTTCATAAAAAATCGCAGCTAAAGACACAAAGTTAAACCAGGTCACACAATACTGTCATTTAATTACAGAATGAAAAAGCCATCGCCCGCTTAATGCGCTTCATCCCAATTCAGTCCGGTTCCGATATCAACCCGCAGCGGAACGTTAAGTTGCATGCAGCCTTCCATTAACTCTCTGATTTTACGTTTGGATTCTTCCAAAACCGAATCATGGATCTCAAAAACCAGTTCATCGTGAACCTGCATGATCATGTTTACCAGCGGTTTGTCCTGTTGTAACCAGCCATCAATGGCGATCATCGCCTTCTTGATAATATCGGCAGCGGTTCCCTGCATTGGCGCGTTGATGGCGGCCCGTTCAGCACCTTTACGCGCCATCGCGTTACGCGAATTAATATCCGGCAGGTAAAGACGACGGCCGTCCAGCGTAGAAACATAACCTTGTTCAGCCGCCTGCTGACGAGTTCGCTCCATGTAGTCATGAACGCCTGGGTAACGCTCGAAATACAGATTCATGTATTTCTGCGATTCGCTACGTGGAATGTTCAACTGACGAGATAACCCAAAGGCGCTCATACCGTAAATCAAACCAAAGTTAATGGCTTTCGCGCTGCGACGCTGCTCTGACGTCACCTTATCCAGCGCCAGTCCAAACACTTCCGCCGCCGTCGCCCGGTGAATATCCAGTCCTTCAGAGAACGCTCGCAGCAACCCTTTATCGCCAGACAGGTGCGCCATGATGCGCAACTCAATTTGTGAATAGTCGGCGGCAACAATGCTATACCCCTTCGGCGCAATAAACGCCTGCCGTATCCGGCGGCCCTCGTCGTTACGCACCGGAATATTTTGCAGGTTGGGATCGCTGGAGGATAAGCGACCGGTCGCCGTCACCGCCTGATGATAAGAGGTATGCACACGCTTGGTTGCCGGATTAATCATCAGCGGCAGCTTATCCGTATAGGTGGATTTCAGTTTCGCCAGCCCGCGATACTCAAGAATCAGCTTCGGCAGCGGATAGTCCAACGCCAGTTCCGCCAACACTTCCTCATTGGTGGAGGGCGCCCCTTTGGGCGTTTTTTTCAGAATCGGCAGCTTCTGCTTCTCATACAGAATGCCTTGCAGCTGTTTGGTTGACGACAGATTAAACTCTTCGCCCGCCAGTTCGTACGCCTGTGTTTCCAACTCTCCCAGACGGAGGGTAAGTTCTTTCGAATGTTCCGCCAGTATGGCGGGGTCGATCAGCACGCCGCCGCGCTCCATCCGGGATAACACCGGCACCAGCGGCATATCAATATCCTGAAACACCTTACGCAGTTCTGCGTGCTGCTGTAATTTAGCCCACATTTTCTGATGCAGATACAGCGTGACATCCGCATCTTCCGCAGCATAAGGGCCGGCCTGCTCCAGCGCAATCTGATTGAAAGTGAGCTGATTTTTGCCTTTGCCCGCGATCTCTTCAAAGGTGATGGTTTTGTGGCCAAGATGGCGCTCTGCCAGGCTGTCCATATCGTGACGGCCGGCAACGCTATCCAGAACATAGGATTCCAACATGGTATCAAAAGCGATGCCGCGTAATTCGATGTCATAACGTTTCATCACGCCTTTATCGAACTTGAGATTCTGGCCGACCTTGAGCAGCGTCTCATCTTCCAGCAACGGTTTAAACAGCGCCAGAACCTGGGCCCGATCCAACTGTTCCGGCGCATCCAGATAATCATGCGCCAGCGGCAGATAAGCGGCTTCGCCCGGCGTCACGGCAAACGACATCCCGATAAGATTAGCCGTGAGGGTATCCAGACCATCGGTTTCCGTATCAAACGCAAAAACATCGGCTTTTTTTATGCGTTCAACCCAATCAAGCAACGTCTTCTCATCCAGGATGGTGACATAGCCTTCAGAGGAAAGCGTTATCGTCTCTTCTTTCTTATTGCCGCTTTCTTCTACCGCTCTCATGACTTGTTGCGCCGGCTGATGACTTTTTTTACTCTGTAGCCACGTACCAGACTCGATATCTGACAACCAGCGTTTAAATTCGTAACGCGCAAATAAACGATGCAGTTCATCAACATCAGGTTCATTCACCGTTAATTGTTCACAGGTTAACGCTAATTCGACATCCGTCTTAATGGTGGCCAATTGGTAGGAAAGATAGGCGACATCCTTATGCTGCTCAAGCTTCGGCGCCAGGGTCTTCGCGCCGCGGAATGACAATCCGGCAATCTTGTCCAGATTCGCATACAGCATATCCAGACCGCCCAGTCCTTGAAGCAGGGCTTGCGCCGTTTTTTCGCCGATGCCGGGCACCCCGGGAATGTTATCGGAAGCGTCCCCCATCAGAGCAAGGAAATCGATAATCAATTCCGGTGGAATACCATATTTGTCACATACTTCCTGTGGGCCAAGAATGGTATTGTTCATGGTGTTGATTAGCGTAACATTTGGCGTAACCAACTGGGCCATATCTTTATCTCCGGTACTAATCAGCACCGGGACACCCGCATTTTCAGCCTGTAAAGCCAACGTGCCGATAACATCGTCGGCCTCCACGCCGGAAACCGCCAGTAACGGCAATCCCATCGCCTTTACCATATTATGCAAGGGTTCAATCTGTTCACGTAAATCATCCGGCATCGGGGGACGATGAGCTTTATAGTTCTCAAACAACTCATCACGGAACGTTTTGCCCTTGGCATCAAATACCACCGCCACATGACTGGGATGATATTGCAACAGCAAGCTCCGCAGCATATTCAGTACGCCGTACATCGCGCCCGTTGGTTCGCCGGCGCTATTGCTTAACGGCGGAAATGCGTGATACGCGCGGTACAAATAGGAAGAACCGTCTACTAAAATTAAAGGGTTTTCTGCAATCTGAGCCATAGCCTGTTATGATCTTTGTCGTCTGCCATACTGCTAAGCATGCCATAGCTGGAGGAAAGAGACGATCCTTAACGCACGATATGTTTCGTTTTTTGCACAGATCCTCGCAAGATCAACCTGTGGATAAGTTTGTGAATAGAAATAAAAAATTAATTATTTATGACACTAATAAATAATTTAATTAATTTTTTATTCATGCTTTTCATATACTTATAATAAAACCCATCAGTTTTAATGTTCAATAAAAGCCAATCCGTATTTGTGGATATAAATTATTCCACCCAATATTAATGAACCCTCGGTTTCCCGATAAACCCGTGATTGAGATTGTATGATAAAACCACGCCGATATAACCAGCGTGGTTTATAGAGTGGATGGTTTATTTTTTATCAATCAGGAATTTTACAACTTCAGCATACTGTTTGACGTATGTATCCATGGAGCTGGTATCCAGACCATCATTCTTAATCATATATTTGCCATTAACGAACATGGCGGGAACACCGCGTAATTGTAAATCCGCCGCTGCTTTTTCCTGCTGAACAACTAAAGATTTCACAACAAAGCTATTTAATGCGCCGTCAAATTCTTCTGCGCTAACGCCCGCGCTAATAAAGACCTTACGAATATCCTCCGGCTTTTGTAGCGCTTGCGTTTTTTGCACCGCGTCAAACAGCAGCGGACTCACTTTATCTTCAACGCCCAGCGCCATCGCCACCGCCCAGGCTTGAGTCAATTCTTTTCCCAACGGTCCCAGAAAATCAACATGATAACGGGTCATTTTCGTACCGGCGGGCAATGCTTTTTCTACCGCTTCGGGAATATGATAAACCAGTGAAAACTGATAACAATGCGGACAGTAGAATGAGAAAAACTCAAGAACCTGAGGTTCCTGAGTGGCAGGTTTATCCAATTCTATATATTGCTTGCCATTAGAAAATTCAGCCGCCGACGCACTAAATGCCAAAACGACGCCAATCAGCGCAAACCATAATTTTTTCATAAAATACTCTCTCTCCATTCAATTCAGTACATTGGCATTAGCTGTAGCGGAGGCTCCTGCAACAGCTTAACCTGCTCGGTAAATATCGATGTCTGTTTAAGCCAGAAATCGCCATCTTTTATCCAGGGAAAATTTCGGGGAAAAGCAGGATCCTCCCAACGTCGTATAATCCAGGCCAAATAATGAACCTGACGCATAGCGCGTAACGGTTCAATTAACGCCAACTCTTTATCCTGAAATTCAGTAAACTCGCTATAAGCTTCTAACAAAATATCTAACTGAATACGCTGTTCACGGCGTTCACCATGCAGCAGCATCCACAAATCCTGTATTGCCGGGCCGTTACGCGCATCATCCAAATCAACAAACAGAGGGCCATCACGCCATAAAATATTACCCGGGTGACAATCGCCATGCAGACGAATCGATTGCCAATCCGTATGCCAATAAGCCCCAACGGCATCTATCAGCTTGCCGGTTGCCTGTAAAAAAGCATTTCGCTGTTTTTTCGGTATTAGCGGACAACTCTCCAGCAACGTATAAGGCTCATGCAGATATTCATTCACACCGATTGTCGGTCGTTCAGCGAATGAGGATTTACGGCCCGTTTGATGAATTCGGCCTAAAAAACGCCCTACCCACTCTAATTGCTCTTCATTATCTATTTCATACTGCCGACCGCCGACGCTCGGGAAAACAGCAAAATGAAATCCTTGGTAAAGATGCAGCGTACTGCCGTTAAGATCCAATGGGGCGACAATCGGCACCTCATCGTCTGCAAGCTCACGGGCAAACGCATGCTCTTCAAGAATCTGGGCGGTGCTCCACCGTTCCGGACGGTAGAATTTAACCACAAACCGCTTCCGATCTTCGTCGGTAAACTGATATACCCGGTTTTCATAACTGTTTAGCGCTGTTAAACCAGAATCCACACGTATCCCCGCATCCAATAATGCATCCATTATCAACTCAGGAAACAACGTCTGAAAATTAAAAACCGAACTGTTCATAACAACCACTACCAGTAACATGCGATGTAAGATAAATACGCGCGGATATCAGTGCCGACCAGACTCTGTTTCTCCCCGCCCTAGTCCTTAATTACTCCACGAGCACGAAGCAATGCGGTTTTGAAATCCTCTTCATAATCTTTTTTAAGCCCTGGGATGACCTGTTCTTTATCCGAGTCACGCATTTTCAGATGATAAATAAGGATATCATCAGTCAGCTCATTAAACTGCCCCTCAAACCCGGCCTCCTGTGCAAGTTTTTGTAAAAATTGCACAAGATTCAAATCAGGTTCTTTTTGCCAGGCGGGATGTAGCAGTTCAATCAATTCATTAACGCGATGACATTTCATTTTTTTATCCTCGGAAGTAAATACAATGACAAAAATAACAGTCTTGTTAAGGTGTGAAAAGAACTTGGTCTCCAGTAAATGTTTGCAGAAAATAACCTCTGACTTAGATAACCGGGGCGAACAATGATCACTGGTGTGATTCTGGCTGGCGGACAGGCAACGCGTATGGGCGGTTGCGATAAAGGTCTGCTGGAGCTAAAGGGTATGCCGTTATATCAACACGTACTGATACGGCTGAGAATACAGGTCGACGAGGTCATCATTAATGCCAATCGCAACCTTCCTGTCTATCGACAAAGCGGGTGTAGGGTAATAAGCGACCTCCAAAACGATTTTTCCGGGCCGCTGGCAGGCATACTTACTGGCATGTATGCCGTAACGTCAGAATGGATTGTCTTCGTTCCCTGCGATGTTCCTGAGCTGCCGCAAGACCTGGTAAAACGGTTATGGAGAGAGCGGAAAGGGAAAAACGCCGCTTACGCCACTGACGGCAGCCGTGGTCATCCCACTTTGCTGCTGATAAATCGATGCCTTATGAAGCCGTTGGAAGATTATCTTAGTCATGGCGATCGTAAGCTAATGATTTTTATGGAACAGGTGGAAGCAACCGCCGTTTCATTTGCCGACCAGCCTGACGCATTCCATAACCTGAATTTCCCTGAAGACCTGTCAAACTTCCAGAGGCGCCACCATGAATCCTGAACAACCTTGTCTACTCGCTATTGCGGCTTATAGCGGTACAGGTAAAACAACGCTACTAAAAGAAATCATCCCCATCCTTAAGAGTAGCGGCATTCGGGTTGGCTTAATCAAGCACACGCATCATCACATGGACATTGATACCCCGGGCAAGGACAGCTATGAACTGCGTAAAGCCGGGGCAGAGCAAACCATGGTGGTCAGCAGCCAACGGTGGGCTTTGATGACGGAAACACCGGATCAGCAAACACCCAATTTATGTGATCTGGCGAAGAAGATGGACGCTACCGCTCTCGATCTTATTTTAGTAGAGGGATTCAAGCAGGAGAAAATCAGCAAGATCGTACTATTTCGTCAGGAATTGGGAAGATCGCTGGAGGATTTACTGGACGAATTTGTCATCGCCGTTGCCTCAGATCGGGCGCTGAAAACATCGATCCCACAGCTGGATATCAATCAACCTGAGCAGATCGCCATATTTATCCATCGCTGGTTACAGCGGTCAAGATAGCAGTCCGCTGTCAAGATATCCGTCTTACGTCAGTATCCTACTTTTCCGGGGTAACAGCACATAAAACAAAAAGCCCCATGCTTTCGCATGAGGCTTTCCGCTTTGTTTGATGCCTGGCAGTTCCCTACTCTCACATGGGGAGACCCCACACTACCATCGGCGCTACGGCGTTTCACTGCTGAGTTCGGCATGGGGTCAGGTGGGACCACCGCGCTATCGCCGCCAGGCAAATT
>NZ_JABJXS010000007.1:196875-197119 GCF_013155275.1 Brenneria sp. hezel4-2-4 | reverse complement strand
TGGCCGGACTCGGCGGCATTGACCACATTATCGGCAGTGATGGCATCAATAGTGATCGACGCATCTGGCGCAACGATATCAACCGTGTAACCGCGGCTGGCATCCGCCGTGGTGGTATTGCCCGCCGCATCAGAGGTGGTGACGCTAGCCGTAACCGCCGTATTCCCTGCCAGCACACTGCCGGGCACATTCACACTCCAGGTTACGCCATCGGCATTCACCGTGGTCTGATAAGTCTCGCTGC
>NZ_JABJXS010000007.1:0-196865 GCF_013155275.1 Brenneria sp. hezel4-2-4 | reverse complement strand
CCGACAGTCACCGTGATCGCATCACCGGCCCGCACCTGATCGCCCACCTGGCCGGTGACGCTGATGGTTTGGCCGGACTCGGCGGCATTCACTACGTTGTCAGCCGTAATCGTATCAATACTGATCGACGCATCCGGGGCCAGTGTATCAACCGTTGTCGAACCACTTACGCCAGTGCCTGGCGTCCCGTTCTCGTCGGTGTAACTGCCGTCAGGAACATGAATACTCACCTCTCCCTCAAAATCAGGGCGAGGTGTTATCACCGCTGTCCACTGAGTCGGGGAGTTCGGATCCTGAGTCAGGCCGCTTAGCGTACCATTCTCAACCGTAATATCATTTTCATCAAAACCCACCGGAGGTTTTGTAAAGGTGAAACTAATCGTACCGTCATCATTGATGGTAAGCGTCAAAGCAGGAGGTACTGCGGTATCGACACCGGTATCAGTGGAAGCGGTGTCGGAGGCTACTAACGCCGCTGAGCCGGCATTACTCTCCACAGTATCAAGATCCGCAGCAACAGTTTGAGGTGTGGAGTCATACCCGATTGAGGCTTCAACAATTTCTCCGGTAAGATCCAGAACGACCGGCGTATGGCTGCCGCCGCCGTCGCCGGCTTCACCAATATCTTCATTGCCCGCTGCCGTCGGATCCAATACTTGTGTCGGGTCTTCCCCCTGGGCGATGGCCGATTGTAAGGATGCGACCTCGTCGTCCGCCGCCGCGGCATTCTGAGGCGTCACGCCGGCGACGTCGCTCCAGCGGCTGTCGCGGCCTAAATCCAGCGTGCGGCCGTCAGGTAACGTTATAGAAACGGAGCCGTTGTCTCCCGTAACGACTTCTTCACCACTATAGATACGCTCACCCGCGACCACTAACCGTTGACTGCCATCCAATGCGATGACAAAAACCTGACCAATAACGAATTTGATGATACCGATTACGCTATTCAAAATAGTTTCCTCTTGATATCTATAATTATTTTTATGTAACAGATAAATTTTAGTAAAAAACTTACGACATCATCCTAACGGGCTGCTCTTGCTGTGTATCGTTCTGACAACGTATTGAGGTGTCGCCATAAATTAGCGTTCTTATGCGTCAATCTCTTGACTCGATGGCTAATATAATAAAAAATTCAGAATATTCTTTCCAGAACTTTACTCATATTGAGTAATTAATATATTTTAGCTAATTCTCATTTTCTTGCAAAAGAGTAACATATTGATATTCTTATATTTATTATTAAGTTAGTTTGCAAACCATTAGTATAATAATCTTTTGCAGGAATAGGAATAATCACAAAAACAACATTTGTGAAGGAAAATAATAGTATGTCGCATAATAAATATAGTTTCTCTACATTACTTTTGATGACGGTTTTTACTCATTCCACTCATGCCGATACTATTCAGGACGCGATAAAACACGCTCTTAATACCCATCCTGAAGTCAGCGCCTCAGTTAACAGTCGTTTCTCGGCCGACCACGATTTAAGCGCCGCCAAAGGGGGATATCTCCCCTCGATAACGTTAAACGCCGGAACCGGCCGTGAAGAAACGGACAGCGCCTCAACCCGCGCCAGCGGTAATCACCGTGTCGGACTGCATCGCAGTGAATCAAGCATCAACCTAAGTCAGACTGTTTTTGATGGTTTCGCCACGTCCAGCGAGGTCGGTCGTCAGCGCGCGACGGTAAACTCCCGGGCATACAAAGTATTAAACACCAGTGAAGCCACGGCGTTAGACGCGGTACAGGTTTATCTCGATGTACTGCAACGTCAGGAATTTGTGCGACTTGCGGAGGCCAACCTTGCCAGCCATGAACGTATCTACGATCAGATAAAATTGCGTAGTGAGCAAGGCGTCGGCCGTCTTGCCGATATGGAGCAGGCCGAAGCCCGTCTGGCCCAGGCCCGCAATAACGTATTGACGGAAAAAACAAATCTCGATGACGCCCGGACCAATTACTACAGCGTTATCGGTAAAGAGCCTAATAGTCTTGTTATTCCCGACAACGCCGCCATCACTCTGCCCGCGTCGCTGGCAGAAGCGCAACATACCATGCTAGCTAATAATCCGGCGTTGAAATCCGCCGAATCCGACATTGAGGCGACCAAACAGCAATACGAGGCGGCGAAAGCAACCTTTTATCCACGCGTAAATATTGAGCTGGCGCGCAATATGGATAACAACATTGATGGCGCCCGCGGCCACAACAACGAATGGCAGGCGATGTTGAGAATGCGTTACAACCTGTACGAAGGCGGCAGCGGTAAAGCCAGCATGGAATCAAAGGCTTATCAGGTAAAAGAAGCGCAGGATGTAAGAAATAACGCCCTGCGTATGCTCAATGAGGAACTTCGATTGGCGTGGTCGGCCTTAAATAACTCCCATCAGCAACTGCCTATTGCCGCAGAATATGCCGACCGGAGTATGAGAGTACGCACCGCTTATCAGAAACAGTTTAGTCTGGGCGAACGAACACTACTGGACTTACTGGACAGTGAAAATGAATTATTCACCGCACAGCGGCGTCTGGTGGAAGTCCGGTTTACGGCATTGTTTACCGGGTATCGGATAAAATCCCGGATGGGAGATTTATTAAATAGTTTATCAATCCCGGCGCCTTCGGCGGGTAATAGCCTTACGAACGTGACAACACATGCAGAGTTACCTAGGCTGAATTAATATATTTGATTATCCAATTTCAATAAATCATGTTTGTATATAAGCTTCCCGGCCTTGTCGGGACAGCCTATATACAAATTATCAATTGCAGGGACCGCGTTGAGTAAGGGAAAGTTCAGCTAAATGAAGTTGCATTCTGTTCACGATACTAACCATCCTGACGAATCGGTTGCCCATGAACATAGCGATCCTCGTGGTCGTCATGACGATCCGTTGCTGGATAGTTTGCTAATACTGTGTTCTTTGCAGGGGAAATCGGTCAGCAGAGCAACGTTAACCGCCGGGCTACCCCTTGCCAACCAGCGTCTGTCGGTGAAGTTACTGCCCAGAGCGGCGTCCCGAGCGGGATTACAAGGCCGAGTGCTAAAGCGGCCGCTGGACAAAATTGCGGAAATGTCGCTTCCGGCAATGCTGTTGTTACGTGAAGGAAGAGCGGCCGTTTTACTGGGTTGGAATGCTGATGGCAGCGCCCGCATCATGCCCAGTGAAACAGAAGGCGGGGAAATTACCGTCGATCACAACACATTGCAGCAGAACTATCTGGGACTGGCGATGTTTGCCCATCCCCGACATCAGGTTGATATTCAGACCGACTCACTCATCCCCCGAACCCAATCCTGGTTCAAAGATACGCTTAAACTGTCGCGCTTTCTTTACCTGGATGCGGTTCTTGCCAGCCTGCTGGTTAATATCATCGCGTTAGCAACGCCGCTGTTCATTATGAATGTTTATGACAGGGTCGTCCCCAATCATGCAACGGCAACCTTGTGGGTGCTGGCGATTGGCATTACCGGGGCATTTATCTTTGATTTGATATTGAAAACCCTGCGTGGCATTTGTCTTGATATCGCCGGGAAAAAAACCGATCTGATTATTTCAGCCACGCTATTTGAACGTATCACCGGTATGTCGATGAAAGCCCGCCCGGCGCGGGTCGGCAGCTTTGCTCAAAATATTCATGAGTTTCAATCGCTCAGAGATTTTCTCTCTTCATTAACATTGACCACGCTGATCGATTTTCCTTTCACGTTATTACTTCTGCTGGTAATCGGTATTATCGGCGGGCCATTGGTCTGGGTTTCGATACTCGCCTACCCCATCGCTTTGCTTACCAGTTGGGCGCTGCAAAAACCGTTAGCGACGACGATTGAAAAAACGATGCACCTGGCCAGCGAACGTCAGGCGACATTGATCGAAACGTTAAGCGCCCTGGATGCAATAAAAGTCAATAATGCGGAAAGCGAACGGCAATATCAGTGGGAACAAACCATCGGTAGCCTCAGCCGGCTGGAAATGCGGGCCAAGGCATTGTCATCGTTGGCGGTTAATCTGACGCAATGGATTCAGCAATTTGCCGGCGTCGCCATGATCGTGGTCGGCGTATATATGTTGATCAACGGCAAACTCAGCATGGGGGGATTAATCGCCTGCTATATGCTGAATGGCCGGGCGCTCATACCGTTGGGGCAACTTTCAGGTCTGGTTACCCGTTACCAGCAGGCTCGCCTGACGATGGAAACGACGGAACAGATGATGCAACTGCCGCAGGAACGCAGTGATAATGAACGTCCGCTTAAGCGGGAAAGCATTCGCGGCAGCATCGAGTTCCGCGATGTGACGTTCAATTACCCTGAGCAGAAAAACAGCTCGTTGCAAGGCATCAATATTTCAATCAATCCTGGTGAAAAAGTGGGCATCATCGGCCGGAGTGGATCCGGTAAAAGCTCGCTGCAAAAATTGATCGTCAATCTCTATCAGCCGGCAACGGGTAATATTCTTATTGATGGCGTCGACGCGCGCCAGTTGGACGTCAGCGATCTGCGGCACAACATCGGCTATGTTCCGCAGGACATTCAGCTTTTCAGCGGATCGCTACGCGATAACCTAATCAGCGGTGCGCGTTACGTTGAAGATGAAACGATGCTACAGGCGGCTGAAATAGCGGGCGTTAATGAGTTTGCCCGTTTGCATCCGGATGGGTATAACCTGCAGGTTGGCGAGCGCGGTCAGCAGTTATCCGGCGGCCAGCGCCAGGCTGTCGCGCTGGCCAGAGCACTTCTGCTCGATCCGCCAATTCTGATTTTTGATGAACCAACCAGCTCTATGGATAACACCAGTGAGGATCGGCTCAAGCAGGCGTTAGTTCCGGTGCTCGCCAACAAAACGCTATTACTGGTGACCCATCGGGCATCCATGTTGGCGTTAGTCGATCGTTTAATTATTGTCGATAAAGGGCGCATTATTGCCGACGGCCCGAAAGCCATCGTGATGGATGCCTTAAAGAAGGGGCAGATCAATGTGTCTCGTTAAATATGCTAAACGCATCGGGCGTTATTTTACCAAACGAGATGAAGACAGCCTTCAGACCATGCCTGAAGTCAGTCGCGCCATGGTGGAAGATTCCCCCAGAATCATTCGCGTCACGCTATGGAGCATCGGAGCCTTTTTCTTGTTTTTCATTCTTTGGGCGGCATTCGCCAACGTAGACGAAGTCACGCGCGGGGATGGCAAGGCGATCCCCTCCTCCCGGCTGCAAAAAATCCAGAATCTGGAAGGCGGGATTGTCACTGAACTGTTTGTACGAGAAGGTCAGGTAGTTCAGGCCGGCGCCCCTTTACTACGGCTTGACGATACCCGCTTTGCTTCCAATGTCGGAGAAACCGAAGCAGATCGGCTGGCTTTAATCTTGAGGATTGAGCGGCTGAATGCCGAGATTAACGATCGTGATTTAACGTTACCAGACAACATAGCCGCGCTGACGCCGGAAGTGGCTGATGGCGAGCGAAAGCTATATAACAGCCGACGCCAGCAGTTCCATAATGAAATATCCGGGTTGGAACAACAACTGATACAACGCCGCCAGGAGTTACGGGATTTCTCGGCCAAACAGATCCAGTTCCGCAACAGTCTGAATCTGCTTCAGCAAGAAATCAGGATGTCTGAACCGCTTATCGCCGAAGGTGCGATTTCCAAGGTGGAAGTGTTACGTTTGCGACGCGCCGAGGTGGAAACCAAAGGCCAGTTGGAGTCTGTCACGCTGTCGATACCCCGGGCCGAGTCAGCCATAAAAGAGATCGAGAGTAAAATTGAGGAAACGCGTGGGCGTTACAGAAGCGATGCGCTGGCGCAGTTGAATGAGGCTCAAACCAACCTGAATAAGATCGCCGCCACCGGTAAGGCATTGGAAGATAGGGTAAATCGTACTTTAGTCGTTTCTCCCGTCCGGGGTATTGTCCAACAAATTCTGGTGAACACTATTGGCGGCGTTATTCAGCCGGGGAGCGATTTGGTGGAAATTGTTCCGCTGGATGACAACCTGTTGGTCGAGGCCAGGATCCGTCCTCAGGATATCGCTTTTCTGCACCCCGGCCAGGAAGCCATCATCAAACTCACCGCTTATGATTACACCATCTATGGCGGGCTAAAAGGCCAGCTTGAACAGATTAGTCCGGATACGGTGACGGATAAAGAAGGGAATAGTTTTTATATTATTCGGTTGCGTACTGATAAAAACTATCTGGGAAGCGCTGAGAAACCGCTGCTTATTATTCCCGGCATGGTAGCGTCGGTCGATATAATAACCGGCAAGAAAACGATTCTCAGCTATCTATTGAAACCCATTATTCGGGCCAGAGCGGAAGCACTGCGGGAAAGATGACTGAAAAAAGCTTTTCTTGCGAAAAGCTTTTTTACTTAACTATCACAATCACCCTTTTATTTATGATTATTTAAATCATGATAAATTTGGGTTTGACTACGACCCAGGGCTTTTGCCTGATACATGGCAGAGTCCGCATTAATTGCCAGTGTCAGGGAATCAGTACCGTGCTCCGGGTACAGCGCGATACCGATACTACAGGATATATCAAGCCTTTTTCCTTCAATATCAAAGGGTTCGTTTAACGCTTTGTGAATTTTATCAGCAACATACAGCGTGTTGTCAACTTCCTTGATACCCTGTAATAAAATGATGAATTCATCGCCGCTGCGCCGATATACCGTATCTGAATCCCTTACCGCACCGCGCATCCGCGTTGCGGCTTCCTTTAATAACAAATCGCCAACGGCATGGCCGAAAGAGTCATTTATCTGTTTAAATTTATCAAGATCGAGGAACATCAATGCAATCTTTCTGCCTGTTTGCTTAGACAGCAGTATTGCCTGCTCCATTTGCTCTGCAAAGGTTAGACCATTCGCCAATGAAGTTAATGAATCATAATGCGCCAGCTGGCGATAGTGCTCTTCACTGCGGCGCAACATATCAATAGCGCGATATCGTTCTATGGCGATGGATATTAGCTGAGCAGATTTCTCAATAGAAAAAACCTCTTCATCATTAGGGACATACACTTTTCTATGATAAACACTGAGCACGCCTAATATTTCTTTATTTTGCCCAAAAATAGGTTCAGACCAGCATGAACGCAAACCTGCATATAAAGCCAGCCCTTTATATAGAGACCAATCAGGATGGACAGAGATATCATCGGCGATTACGCGTTTTCCGGTATAGGCCGCGGTTCCAAATGAAGCGGCGCCATCAGCAATTTTAACGTTATGAATCGCATTTTTATAAAAGCCCGGTAAACTGGGCGCCGATCCTAAAGTCAGGCATCTCTTATCTTTATCAACCAGCAATACCGAGCATACTATGCGGCCAGGATTTTTTTCTTCCACGCTAAATATGATGGCATCAAGAATATCTTTTAACGGAGCGCCGCTTGATAAAAGCTCCAATGCTCGATTATAAGAGTTATCATGATGCTCTTGTGTTTTTCTCTCGGTGATATCAAGCTTAACGCCAACGTATTGAGTTGAATTATTGGCTTTATTATATATTTTAACGATATTGGCTTTTTCCCAATACAACTGTCCATCTTTCCGACGATTAATAAATTCACCGCTCCAGATATCGCCTTTATTTATGGTGGTCCACAGATCTTCATAGACGCTTACGTTAGTCATTCCCGAGCTTAATATATTCGTTTTTTTACCAATCACTTCATCCGGCATATAACCAGACATAGTAATAAATTGACGATTGACATAAATAATTTTACAATTTTCATCCGCAATCATAATAGAAGCAGGACTATATTCCGTCGCAAAGAAAACCATGTTTAGAAAATTTTGTTTTTTCTGCTCAGAATTAAACTTTTGTTTAATTTTTCTATTCTTTACAGAAGAAAACAACAACAGCACTAACAATATGGTTATTATAATTTCATACACAATAGCACTCTCCTCAGGGCCGAGCGGTCCTGATCGTACAAATCACATCACTGGTGACGAAAAATCCCGGTAATAAATCCCTATCCCATCGATTTTCAGGATTGGCGCATTTCCGGAGAGCGGAAAGGATGAAAGAAAAAGTGCTCCAGAGAACTGAAGAATTCAGAAACATAAAAACATCAACATAAAACCCCCGCCTATGACTGTGTGTAAATAAGAACAACAAGATCAAAAAAGTGTTTTAATTTAGTATTAGTAATTGTTTATGTTATAAGTTTTGCTAATGAGATTAGAAAATATCCCACCACACGTATGATGATATATTCTGAACATCAATTTTTTGTAAGCAAATCAATTATACCAATAGATATCACCATTTTAATCAAAAAAACCTATCATAAAACGATTTTCGATCGTTAGTAACAAACATTGATTTTTTTATCATTAATAATCAATTAATTAAGTGAAGATGAAAACCTTTTGACAATTTTTCTGACATCGGATGCTTATTTACCAACAAAAAGCACAAAAAACACCGCCTCACCATTTAACAATATCAATCACTGCATTTAACAAAAATTAAGAAATAAAACAACACAAACAAGTAAACCAACAAATCAAAACACTTTTTTTAACTATAAGAAAAAATTATCATAATGCGCCTGATTTTTTGGAATCAGTAAACGTTAACCGACGTAATAGCGTTGAGGAGGAAAGGAATAAAGAAAGGATAAAATCAGATTTAGAATAACGTGCATTGCAAAGCGTTAATCAATGCTCAGAGAAAAAGATGATCGAGTAGAAACTTTCACCTAAAGTTCCGTTCTTAGCGCATCAAAGTTATCAAATGGTTGAGGACGAGAAAGATAGTATCCCTGTGCAGCATCCGCATGCGAGGATTTAACAATGGCCCACTCTTCTTTCGTCTCAATTCCTTCAATAACGACGTAATTGCAAAAGCGCGCGAGCAAGGCAATCAGCGCAGGGAAAACCTCACGGCCTTCACCGCTTTGCTGTAGCAGAATAAACAGTTCACGGGCAACTTTAATGCAATCATACTGCGCCAACATTAATGATGAAAAATTCGCCATCCCGCAACCAAAATCATCCAACCAGAGCGTTTGCGCTTCGGGCAGTTTCGTCAAGATCTCTTTCGGTAATCCCCCCTGGTTTTCTACCATCTCGAAACGGATCCAGGGCATCGAAGAGATAAGCCTTTTCGCTTCATGACTTTTTTGTAAAGCAAGCAACGTCATACCGTCAATATTAAGCGATGCCACCAGGTCGTCACGGATAAAACGCAGGTGCCACTGGGACAGAAGTTGCAGTTGCTCCACAATAATTTTCAGACGCGCGTCAACATTGATGTTGGCAAAATATTTTTCAGGAGAAACAAACTGTTGTGGCAAGGAAGGGGAAAAAACCGAGGTTAATAACTCAATAGCCATCAATTTACCTGATGTTCGGTAAATCGGCTGAAAAGTATACCGCCGCTGGCATTGACGCCAGTAGTCAGGATCCAATGATTCAGCGTTCCCCTGCTGGGGAAACAATAGCCCAAACTGATTAAAATTCCCTTCCTGTTGCACTATAATTTCCGCCATTAGACTGACACTATTAGTTATAAAAACCAGATCTACACGGGTATATACCGTTATCGACTCTCCAGAAACAAACTTTATCAACGATACTGATTAATCTATGTCCACTACCTGAGGCGCATAAAATACTAGCATCACAATTACATTAATTTAAGTTATAAATCAATAGATTAAAATCCGAGAGTCACAGTCGTATTGGCTGATGTTGGTATTCTAAAGGATAAACTCAGAACCAATTTAACGAACAGATGGTTTTTTTACCCTATAACTTCACTATCTATTTGTCCGTCAACGACAGTTGAGCGTGTTTAAAACCGCTGTCAGCAGGTATAATCTGCGCCCTGTTTGTAAGATAGAAGATCATCATGGCGTTACTCATCACCCATAAATGTATCAACTGCGATATGTGTGAACCTGAATGTCCCAACCAGGCTATCGCAATGGGCATGGACATCTACGAAATCGATGCCAGCCGGTGCACGGAATGTGTCGGGCATTACGACACGCCAACCTGTCAGAAAGTGTGTCCGATCGACAACACCATCATCAAGGATCCCGAGCACCAGGAAGGGAATGAGCAGTTGTGGGAAAAGTACGTGTTACTGCATCACGCGGACAAACTCTGAGCCTTAATCTTCGATAATCACCGTTGCGCATGCGTAACGCCGCTCATCCGCCAGGGTAACATGCACATGCTTTACCCCCAGACGAGCAGCCAGCTCGGAAGCTTTGGCAAAAAAGCGCAGGCAAGGCTTCCCCAGTTCGTCGTTAAATACCTCAAACTGAGTAAAAGCCAACCCGTTGCGAATTCCAGTACCAAAGGCTTTCGACGCCGCTTCCTTAACGGCAAAGCGCTTGGCAAGAAAACGGGCCGGTTGCCGATGCTGCTGATATTGTCGCCACTCATTTTCCGTCAAAATCCGCCGCGCCAGCCGCTCCCCCGAACGCTCAATCACCCATTCGATGCGAGCGATCTCGACAATATCCGTTCCGAGACCGAGGATCGCCATCAGCGTCGCGCTTCCCGCAACAGCGCTTTCATTTCAACAACCGCAGTGCCCAAGCCACTCATCACCGCACGTCCGATAATGGCGTGACCGATGTTCAACTCATGCATTTCCGGCAACGCCGCAATAGGCAGCACATTATGGTAGGTCAGACCGTGGCCGGCATTGACTTTCAATCCTTTGCCCGCGGCATAGGCAGCAGCCTCGCGGATGCGCGCAAACTCATGTTGACGGGACGGTTCATCGACGGCATCGGCATAAGCGCCGGTATGGATTTCGATGTAAGGCGCGCCGCTAGCGGCGGCCGCATCGATTTGGCGTTTATCGGCATCAATGAACAAGGACACCTGGATCCCCGCGCGACTTAATCTGGCCACCGCATCGTTCATTTTCTCCTGCTGACCCGCAACATCCAGTCCGCCCTCGGTGGTCACTTCCTGACGTTTTTCAGGCACCAGACAGCAAAAATGCGGTTTCAACTCACAGGCAATATTCACCATCTCTTCGGTCACGGCCATTTCCAGATTCATACGGGTTTGAATGGTTTCCCGCAGGATACGGACATCACGATCGGTGATATGACGACGATCTTCACGCAGGTGGACGGTAATCCCGTCAGCCCCCGCCTGCTCAGCCAAAAAGGCAGCCTGCACCGGGTCCGGATAGGCGGTACCGCGGGCATTACGCAGGGTTGCGATGTGATCGATATTAACGCCCAATAACAGCTCAGCCATGGTAAATCCTCGATAAAATAATGCGTAATAAAAGGCAGTTTACACCGATGTGCGCGTTTCCGGGTACAGAAGAAGCAGGATTATTTATCGGCAGGCGGGGTTTTCGGTAAATCGAACTTAGGTAAAAACTGGCGAAACAGTTCACGGCTTTTCAGCGGCTTACCGCCAAGATAAGGTTTTAGGGCGATACGGGTAAAACGCTTGGCCGCGCGTAATGTCGCCGCGTCGGGAAACTCCCGTGACGCCAACGCGCGCAACTCATAACCGGTAAAGCTGTTGTTATCGACGACCAGGCTGGCAATAAAGCCTTTCTCTTCACGATAGCGGTAGGTCATGCTATCGGCTACCGGTTCGCCGCTCCCGGCACAATGCAGAAAATCCACGCCATATCCCAGGTTCCCCAGCAAGGCAAGCTCAAAGCGGCGCAATGCCGGCTCAGGCGAGACATTCTGAACGGCAAGCTGCTGCAAACAGTTGAGATAATCAAAAAAGAGCGCGGAATAATTGGTTTCATGCTCCAGAACCCGGGCCAGCAGTTCATTCACGTATAAACCGCTGTAGAGCATACTTCCGCTAAGCGGAAGCGCCAGAGAGACTGGCTCGGCATTGCGCAGGGTTTTCACTTCGCCCCGCCCGCTCCAGCGAACCAGCAGAGGAGTAAAAGGCTGCAAGCAGCCTTTCAGACTTGAACGACGCGCCCGGGCGCCTTTGGCAAGCACCCGAACCCGACCATCGCTTTCACTGAATAAATCCAGTAGTAGACTGGTTTCGCTGTAAGGTCGCCCATGCAAGACAAACGCGCGTTGCCAGCCTTCCATCGGCATCGGCCTTACAAGTCTTCACTGTAACCCAGGCTACGCAGCGCACGTTCGTCGTCCGCCCAGCCTGATTTTACTTTTACCCATAATTCGAGGTGAACTTTGGCTTCAAACATCTCTTCCATATCCTGGCGAGCTTCAATGCCGATGGTTTTAATTTTAGAGCCTTTGTTGCCGATCACCATTTTCTTCTGACCTTCACGTTCGACAAGAATCAGCCCGTTGATGTCATACCCGCCGCGTTCATTGGTGACGAAACGCTCAATCTCCACCGTTACCGAGTAGGGCAATTCCTCACCCAGAAAGCGCATCAGTTTTTCACGAATAATTTCTGAAGCCATAAACCGTTGCGAACGATCGGTAATGTAATCTTCCGGGAAATGATGTGCCGCCTGTGGCAAATGCTTACGCACAATGCCGGCGATGGTATCGACGTTCGTGCCCTTCTCGGCGGAAATCGGCACCACATCCAGGAAGTTCATTTGCTGACTGATAAATTGAATATGCGGCAACAGCTTGGTTTTATCCGTTACGTTATCCACTTTGTTAATCGCCAGCAGAACGGGATGTTTCTGGTCACGCAGCTTATTCAGCACCATTTCGTCATCATCGTTCCAGTGCGTGCCTTCGACCACAAAAATAATCAGCTCGACATCGCCAATCGAACTGCTGGCCGCACGGTTCATCAGACGATTAATTGCCCGCTTCTCCTCAATATGCAGCCCGGGGGTATCCACGTAGATAGCCTGATACGGCCCCTCGGTATGGATGCCCATAATGCGATGGCGTGTGGTCTGGGGTTTACGCGAGGTAATCGAAATCTTCTGCCCCAGCAGCTGATTCAATAATGTGGATTTACCTACGTTAGGCCGGCCGACAATCGCGACAAAACCGCAGTATGTCTGTTCTTCGCTCATTCAAGCTCCAGTTTTTTCAACGCTTGTTCTGCCGCAGCCTGCTCAGCCTTTCGGCGGCTCGAACCGGTGCCGATGACCGATTCACTAAAACCACTGACCTGACAATGAATAGTAAACTCCTGATCGTGCGCCTCACCGCGCACTTGAACAACCAGATAGGTCGGCAGCGGTAAGTGACGCCCTTGCAAAAATTCCTGTAAGCGCGTTTTCGGATCTTTTTGCTTATCGCCCGGGCTGATTTCAGCCAGTCGGCTTTGATACCAGTTCAGGATCAACCGCTCAATGGTTTGAATATCGCTATCGAGGAAAATCCCCCCGATCAGCGCTTCTACCGTATCAGCCAGAATGGATTCCCGACGGAAACCTCCGCTCTTCAACTCTCCCGGCCCCAGACGCAGACACTCGCCCAATTCAAATTCACGCGCAATTTCCGCCAGCGTATTACCGCGCACCAGCGTCGCGCGCATCCGGCTCATATCCCCTTCATCCACCTTGGGAAAACGGTGATACAGCGCGTTCGCGATAACAAAACTCAGAATAGAATCGCCCAGAAACTCAAGCCTTTCATTGTGCTTGCTGCTGGCGCTTCGATGTGTCAGAGCCTGTAACAAAAGTTCGTACTGCTGAAAAGTATAGCCCAGCTTTCTTTGTAAACGGTTTATCAGGATGGGATTCATGTGTTACCAATAGATCAAGAATGCGTCAAAAACAACAGCACACGGAACAGTCCTGACTTGCTAACTTGCTGCCAAAACTGTTTCGTTTGCATTGGCTCCCGACCGGGAGCCTGCGTTTATTTCCGGAAATATTCTACAACGGGCAGCGTAATAATGCTGCGTGTTTATCGCCTTGAATTAGTGAATACCGCCAATACGGCTCAATCGAACCCCGGTAGGCCATTCACCTTCCTGTTTCTCAAAGCTCATCCAGATTGTCGTCGCTTTACCAACCAGATTTCTTTCCGGTACAAAACCCCAATAACGGCTATCCAGACTGTTATCGCGGTTATCTCCCATCATGAAATAATGACCGGCCGGCACAACCCAGGTTGCGAGCGGTTGTTGCGACTGCTGATAATATCCGCCGAGTTGATCCTGCACCCCGGGAACCACCAGAATATTGTGCGTCACATTGCCAAACGACTCTTTACGTATCCCCATGCGGATGCCGTCGGCTTTATTTTCATTCACCGGGATCTGATAAAAACCGCTGCGCGATTCCAGGCCCGGCTGATTGAATGTCTGCACAAAGTCGCTGGGCTGTACATTATTATAGGTTACAGCCAGTGCTTTATCGCAAATTTGCTGACCGTCGCAGGCCGGGTAAATCGTAATCTGCTTGCTCAGCGGATTATAACTGACCCGATCGCCCGGCAGGCCGACCACGCGTTTGATAAAATCAACCTTAGGATCGGATGGATACTTAAACACGGCAATATCGCCACGCTTCGGAAGGCCGGTCTCAATCAAGGTTTTCTGAGTAAAGGGTTCTTTAATACCGTAAGCAAATTTCTCTACCAGGATAAAATCGCCGATCAGCAATGTCGGCATCATGGAACCGGAGGGGATCTGAAACGGCTCATAAATAAATGAACGCACAACTAAAACCAACGCCACCACCGGAAAGATGGAGGCGACGGTTTCGATCCATCCCGGTTGCTCAACGGCTTTTGACACTGCGCGGTCATCCGCCGGCGCATTCAACGCCGCAAATTTTTTCCGCCGCGCGGGCGCCCACATAAAACGTTCAAAGCACCAGACAATTCCCGTGACTAGCGTTACCAACGCCAAAATTACGGCAAACATATTGGCCATGCCAACTCCTCAGGATTATTTGTTGTCTTTGCCGACGTGCAAAATAGCCAGGAACGCTTCCTGCGGTAATTCAACGTTACCTACCTGCTTCATACGTTTCTTACCATCTTTCTGTTTCTGCAATAGTTTTTTCTTACGGCTGACATCGCCGCCATAACATTTCGCCAGTACGTTCTTGCGCAACTGCTTAACGGTGGAACGGGCGATAATGTGGTTGCCGATCGCCGCCTGAATGGCGATATCAAACTGCTGACGCGGGATAAGATCTTTCATCTTTTCCACCAGATCGCGGCCACGGTACTGAGCGTTATCCCGATGAGTAATCAGCGCCAGAGCATCCACGCGCTCGCCGTTGATAAGCACATCGACGCGCACCATGTCGGAAGCCTGAAAGCGTTTGAAACTGTAGTCCAGCGAGGCGTAACCCCGAGAGGTCGATTTCAGACGGTCAAAGAAATCGAGCACCACTTCCGCCATCGGAATTTCATACGTCAGCGCCACCTGATTGCCGTGATAGACCATATTGGTCTGTACGCCGCGCTTCTCGATACACAGCGTGATGACGTTCCCCAGGAACTCCTGCGGCATCAGCATATGGCATTCGGCGATAGGCTCGCGCAATTCCTGAATATTATTCAGCGGCGGCAGCTTTGACGGGCTATCGACGTAGACTGTCTCGCCGGCGGTGGTTTCCACTTCATAAACAACCGTAGGCGCGGTGGTGATCAGATCCAGATCGTATTCACGCTCCAGCCGTTCCTGAATGATTTCCATGTGCAACAGCCCCAGGAAACCGCAGCGGAAACCAAAGCCCAGCGCGGTGGAGCTTTCCGGTTCGTAAAACAGGGAAGCATCGTTAAGGCTCAATTTGCCCAGCGCATCACGAAACGCTTCATAATCATCGGAACTGATGGGGAATAACCCGGCATATACCTGAGGTTTAACTTTCTTGAATCCCGGCAACGCTTTTTCCGCCGGCTGACGAGCCAGCGTCAGCGTATCGCCGACCGGCGCCCCCAGAATATCTTTGATGGCACAAACCAGCCAGCCGACCTCACCGCAGTTGAGCACGTCGCGATCAAGGCGTTTCGGGGTGAAAATACCCAGCCGGTCAGCGTTGTAAACCTGCCCGGTGCTCATGACTTTAATTTTGTCGCCTTTACGCATCGAACCATTTTTAATGCGCACCAGCGACACAACGCCCAGGTAGTTATCAAACCAGGAGTCAATAATCAGCGCCTGTAATGGCGCATCCCCACTTCCTGCGGGAGGGGGAACGTCCCGTACCAGACGCTCTAATACTTCGGGCACGCCGATACCGGTTTTAGCCGAACAACGCACGGCATCCGTCGCATCAATACCGACGATATCTTCAATTTCCTGCGCGACGCGGTCCGGGTCGGCGGCGGGCAGGTCGATTTTATTCAGTACCGGAACAACCTCTAAATCCATATCCAGCGCAGTGTAGCAGTTCGCCAACGTCTGGGCTTCCACTCCCTGCCCCGCATCCACCACCAGCAAAGCGCCTTCACAAGCGGCCAGCGAACGGGAAACCTCATAAGAAAAGTCAACGTGTCCGGGAGTATCAATGAAGTTTAACTGGTAAGTTTGACCATCCTGCGCCTTGTAATCCAGCGTCACACTCTGCGCTTTAATCGTGATACCGCGTTCACGCTCCAGGTCCATAGAATCCAGAACCTGCGCAGCCATTTCACGTTCGGTTAAACCACCGCAAATCTGGATAATGCGGTCAGATAACGTCGACTTACCGTGGTCGATGTGGGCAATAATGGAGAAATTTCGTATGTGCTTCATTATAAAAATTTTTCTACCTTGATATTCCTGAAATTCTTGCCGATGGGCATGCGCATTAGGTGAAAACAGCAGCGACGACCTTCCACCTGAATCGCTGCATTCTACATGCCGGACGACTGAAAACCTAGTCATGTACCGCGCATTACCTTTGATTATGACGGTTTTATGCTGAACCACGGAACGACGGGGTGAAAGAAGAGATCAAATCGATGACAACGGCTGAAAATAATGGGGAATAATAAGGAATAGCGATAGGGTATTACCCCGCTCGCCCCATTCTATGACTCCGCGACGCTGTGAATGTGTAATAACTCACCCGGCAACGCAATTTGCAAAATGACGGGTTGATAGCGGCTGTTTTTATCGGGGTTTCCCGCCCAGCGCTTTACCGATAAAAAAGCCAGCCCGCCCCCGGTCAATGCCCCGAGAATGGCGGAGAACTCGCTGATAAAAAGAGCCTGAAACAGCGCCGCTCCGGCAAGCAACCCCACCAGAGGAACAAAGTAGACCATCACCGCGGACTGCAACAAATGCTTTTCGGCAATCCCCAGCTCCACCCGTTGCCCGGTTTGCAACGGTTGTTCACAAGGCACCTGCAACAGGTGTTCAGCCGGCGCGCCTAGCTGATTCAACAACCCGGTTCCACATGTCGAACGCGATTGGCAGCCGCTGCATCCGGAACGTTGTTCACAGCGTAGCAGCGCGATGCCGTCCTGCCATGAAATAACCGTCGCCCATTCTTTAATCATTGTTGCGCCTTCAGGATAATATTGTCCGCCACGCGTTTAGCCGTGGCCGGCGGGAGTTCACCGACAACCGTGATCTCATTATTATCGCGAACCTCAGTGTGTATTGAACGCCTTCCGGTACGAACAGCCTGCTCAGCCCGCGCTTCGGAAGCAGGGCTGACGTTGACGGAAAAACTAAACAAACCATCACTGTACAAACGCGTTTCAATCGGCAAATTGACGCCCGGCAACGTTCTGCGGCTGTGCGAAACCTCTTTCATCCCCACCGGCAACCATTCTGCCGACCAGGCGAAATCGATGTTTTCTGAACGGGGCACGGGCAATGACGGAGGCAAGTGAATGCTTTCCAGCGGCCGCATGGCGTTTACAATGTCATCGTCCACAATTAACGACGTCGCCAGAAACTGTTCCAGACGTTCGCCATTACCATCCTGCAAATCGACCCGTAACGGCAGTTTAGACTCCGCGTCAACCCACACGGCATAGCTGTAACGCGTCGCATCCCGTGAAATAATCCGGATCCCCACCGCCAGATGATCGGCGATACGGACTCGCCCGTCCGCGGGAACGAAATCATAATATTGGGTGAGCTTTTGGAAATCTGCATAAACCAGCGAAGGTAACGAATCGACGATATGATCGCTCGACAGGGTAAAAGGCTCCAGGCCGGAATCGAAATAGCTGATTTCATTCCCGCGCTGCACGATCTCACGCCGCGGCCCATCCATAAACACCAACTGCGCCAATGAACGATTATTAATAACGGCGTGACGGTATCGTACCGACTCAAATCCCTGACGGGTGATATTGATAAAAGAGATTTCGTAGTTTAACGAGCGACTGGCATTGTTCATCTGTTGCAACAATGCCCCGGACGCGGTTTGCGCCGGGGCGAGGGTGGAATAACATAAACTGCCAATCAGCAAACAGGCGGCAAGCCAGACATGCTTCATTACCGAGGCTGAGTCCCTAATGATTGAGTTCCTGGAACCTGAATCGCAGCCTGCTGATGATCGTCATGCTGCTGAAGTTGCTCTGCGTGCAGGCGGCGCTGTAATTCATAGTCCTGCAAAATAGCATTGAGGCGATTGCGCTGCACATCGGATTTCTGCTGACCGCTATGGGAGGCGATATTTTCTGAAGGAACCCCCAGACTGACCGGAGACGCGGTTCCCATTGCCGGCAACGTGCTGAACGCGGCGGATTCCGTAACGGTGTCCGCAACCCCCGTCTGGTTATAATTCTGAACGCCGACGATAACCGCCAGAGACACGCAGGCCGCAACGCCTACCTGAGTCAACTGGCTGGCCCACGGACGAACCTTATGCCAGAACGGCATCTGAGGCCAGCGATCGGGATGCGGCTGAGACTCCGGTTGCGATTGCGGAACCAGGCGAGCGGGTTCCTTTTCAATCGCGGCGGCAACGCGGGAGGCGATATCCAGATGGACGACCTGTTCACCAATATCCCCACGCAACGTATCGCGGATTAGATGATAACTTTGCCAACTTTGCTGCAACTTGTCATCGCGTGACAAGGAATTCAGCAGTTCGGAATCTACTGCCTCACCATCCATTAAAGCGGAAAGTTTCTCTTTCTGCATACCGATACCCTTACCTTGTCAAATCCATCATTAATCACGCGCAGCGATGGGAGCTCACTAACGCTGAATAAGCGGTTGTACTTTATTATCAATAGCTTCCCGGGCCCGGAAGATACGAGAACGAACAGTGCCGACCGGACAATCCATGATCATGGCGATCTCTTCGTAACTCAGTCCATCTAACTCGCGCAGCGTAATCGCCAGGCGCAAATCTTCCGGTAAAGACTCAATAGTACGGAAAACAATACTTCTCAATTCCTCTGACAACATTAAATTCTCAGGGTTCGATATTTCTTTCAATGCGCCTGCATTTTCATAGTTTTCAGCGTCATTGGCATCAATATCGCTGGAAGGAGGGCGTCGGCCCTGAGCAACCAGATAATTTTTCGCCGTATTCACCGCAATCCGATACAACCATGTATAAAAAGCGCTATCGCCGCGAAATGATTCCAGGGCGCGATACGCTTTGATAAACGATTCCTGCACCACGTCAGGCACGTCCCCTTGGGGCACATAACGGGATACCAGGCTCGCCACCTTATGCTGGTAGCGAATAACCAGTAGGTTAAACGATTTTTGATCGCCCTTCTGGACCCGCTCGACCAGAACCTGATCTGCTAGCTGCTCGCTCATCCGAGGTAATATCTCCTCAAATCGTTCTCCACACGTAAAATAGTACTGCCAGCCATATAGTTATACCCAGAGCAAGCTCTAGCTTGGAGTCAATACATGACATAAAGTTCCGGGTAATCAATTTCTTCTGCTTACCGTTGTTTAACCCCGTACGTAACGCTTTCACGTCAACGCCCCTGGTTTTTTCATTTATCATGGCGCAGACCTGACCGATCATACGATAAATCCACCACATTAGCACGGCCCGGGCCCTCATGGAGTCCGGTATTTATACATCTTTACAGGGCGGTAAAAATCAATACAGGGATAAAACATTGAGTGCTAACATCGGTTTTCCTCTTCTTTCTTACGTTGACGACACGAACATGCAACCGACCACTGAATACTCCTGTGATGTATTGATCATTGGCAGCGGCGCTGCCGGGCTGTCTCTCGCCCTTCGTCTGGCCGCGCAGGCAAACGTTACCGTTCTCAGCAAAGGCCCGCTTAATGAGGGCTCGACTTTCTATGCCCAGGGCGGTATCGCCGCGGTTTTCGATGAGACCGATAGCATCGATTCACATATTGAAGACACATTAATCGCGGGTGACGGACTGTGCGAACGCCAAGCCGTGGAGTTCATCGCCAGCAATGCCAAAAGTTGTGTGCAATGGCTGATCGATCAGGGCGTCTTGTTCGATACGGAAACCAGCACCAACGGTGAAGCGCGCTATCACCTTACCCGCGAAGGGGGGCATAGCCACCGCCGCATACTGCACGCGGCTGACGCCACCGGGAAAGAAGTGGAAAATATTCTGGTACAAAAAGCCCGCTCTCATCCCAATATCCATATTATGGAACGTTGTAATGCCGTCGATTTGATCACGTCCGATAAGCTAGGTCTGACGGGAACCCGGCGAATTGTCGGCGCTTACATCTGGAACCGTGAACGGGAAGTCGTCGAATCCTGCCGGGCGAAAACCGTGGTTCTCGCCACCGGCGGCGCATCCAAGGTGTATCAATACACCACCAACCCGGACATTTCATCCGGCGATGGCATTGCCATGGCATGGCGTGCGGGCTGCCGGGTGGCCAATCTGGAATTTAATCAGTTTCACCCTACCTGCTTATTTCACCCGCAGGCGCGAAACTTCCTGCTGACCGAAGCCCTGCGTGGGGAAGGCGCTTACCTGAAGCGCCCCGACGGCAGCCGTTTCATGCCTGATTTCGATCCCCGGGGCGAACTTGCCCCGCGTGATGTGGTTGCCAGAGCCATTGACCACGAAATGAAGCGTCTTGGCGCTGACTGCATGTACCTGGACATCAGCCACAAACCTGCCGAGTTTGTGAAGCAGCATTTCCCCACCATCTATGAAAAGCTGTTGTCGTTAGGCATTGATATCACCCGTGAAGCGATCCCCATTGTTCCTGCCGCGCACTATACCTGCGGCGGCGTGATGGTCGATCAGCATGGGCATACCGATGTCGACGGGCTGTATGCCATCGGCGAGGTGAGCTATACCGGACTGCACGGCGCAAACCGCATGGCGTCGAACTCTTTACTGGAGTGTCTGGTATACGGTTGGTCGGCATCGGAAGATATCCTGCAACGCCTGCCGCAAATCATGCCGGCAGGGGAATTGCCGGCCTGGGATGAAAGTCAGGTCGACAATTCGGACGAACAGGTGGTTATCCAGCATAACTGGCACGAGCTAAGGCTATTTATGTGGGACTATGTCGGGATCGTGCGCACCACTAAACGACTGGAACGGGCGCTGCATCGCATTATCCTGCTCCAGCAGGAAATCGACGAGTATTACTCGCATTTCCGCATTTCCAATAATTTGCTGGAGTTACGCAATCTGGTACAGGTGGCCGAGTTAATCGTTCGCTGCGCGCTGGACAGAAAAGAAAGCCGCGGATTGCACTACACCCTTGATTATCCAGTCCGGTTCGATGCACCTAAACCGACGATCCTTACGCCCTAGCCTCACCGTTATGTAGGTTCCCGATCGCGGAACCTACATAAACAGATAAAAATCTTTTGTCAGCGCCTGAAATTCAGTGGAATAGCGCCGATCCGCATCACGAATCACCAGTTGCCGCGTCAGACACTCTCCCGATTGCGGGGATAGGGCGAGCAACGTGCGGTGCGCAGGCCGCGAATGATATTCGCTTACGTCCAAGCGCTGACGGAGAAACCAATTCCGCCGCTGCGCCAGCGGAATAAAATCGTCGGCAACCGCCGTCGGCAACACCACGCAGAACACGCCGTCGGGCGTTATCAAACGCCGCACGCAGTCGAGCAGGATCTCATGCGTCAGCGCGGTGGTGTAACGCGCCTGCGCTCGCTGCGCGGTGCCGCAGGCGACGCCGGGCGCATAATAAGGCGGATTGCTGATAATCAGGGGGTAACTCGCCGGGCCGGCGGCCGCGAAATTCACAACATCATCAACATAAACGCGCATACGTTCAGACCACGGCGACGCCGCGATATTTTCACCGGCCTGACGGCCTGCCGCCGCATCCAGTTCAACCGCATCAATCTGCACGTGATGACGGGTTCGCTGCGCCAGCATCAGGGCGATCAGGCCAGAGCCGCAGCCAATATCCAATATGCGCGATACGCCGGCTACCGGCGTCCAGGCGCCCAACAATATGCCATCGGTGCCCACCTTCATCGCACAGCGATCGTGCGCGACAAAAAATTGTTTGAAAGTAAACCCGCCGCCACGCAGCGTCGGTTTATTATCAGATTGCACACTCATGATTATGCGTTCCAGATTAAAACCGTCGTAGCATAGGATAAACATCTATACAGTAAAAGCGCGGTTGTCGGTTTAAACAGGTGAAGAACACGGCCAATGCGTCTATAATCAGCGCCCCAAACAGAGGTAGACCATGACAGCAACACATTTTTCCGAGTTAGATCTTGATGACAGCCTGTTAGACGCCCTGCGCGATATGGGTTATGAACGTCCGACTGCAATTCAGTCGGCGGCAATCCCGCCGGCAATGGACGGCCGCGATGTACTGGGTTCAGCGCCGACAGGCACGGGTAAAACCGCCGCGTACCTGTTGCCGGTCTTACAGCATCTCTTGGATTTTCCTCGTAAAAAATCCGGGCCGCCTCGCATTCTGATCTTAACGCCGACGCGCGAACTTGCCATGCAGGTTGCCGATCAGGCGCGCATCATGGCCGCCCACACCCATCTGGACATCGCCACTATTACCGGCGGCGTGGCTTATATGAACCACGCCGAAGTGTTTAGTGAAAACCAGGATGTTGTGGTTGCCACGACGGGGCGTTTGCTGCAATACATTAAAGAAGAAAACTTTGATTGCCGCGCGGTGGAAACCTTGATCCTCGATGAAGCGGACAGAATGCTGGATATGGGATTCGCGCAGGATATCGAGCATATCGCCGGTGAAACCCGCTGGCGTAAACAGACTCTGCTCTTTTCCGCCACGCTGGAAGGCGAAGCGATTAAAGACTTCGCCGAGCGTTTGCTGAACGATCCGGTCGAAGTTGAGGCCGATCCCTCACGCCGCGAGCGTAAAAAAATTCTGCAATGGTACTACCGTGCCGACGACATCAAACACAAAACGGCTCTGCTTTGCCATCAGTTAAAACAACCGGATGTCACCCGCTCCATTGTTTTCGTGCGTAAGCGCGAGCGCGTTCATGAACTGGTTGCCTGGTTGCGGGAAGCGGGCATTACCGCCTGTTACCTCGAAGGTGAAATGGTGCAGGCCAAGCGTAACGAAGCGATTAAACGCCTGAGCGACGGTCGGGTGAACGTGCTGGTTGCAACCGATGTCGCCGCGCGCGGCATAGACATCAATGATGTCAGCCATGTGTTCAACTTTGACCTGCCCCGTACCGCGGACACCTATCTCCACCGTATCGGACGCACGGGCCGTGCGGGTCGCAAAGGTTGCGCCATCTCTTTTGTTGAAGCGCACGACCATCTTCTGCTTGGCAAAATCAGCCGTTACCTGAATGAACCGCTCAAGCCGCGCATTGTTGAAGAGCTGCGTCCGGCCACCAAAGCGCCGAGCGCCAAAACCACGGGCAAGCCGTCCAAGAAAGCGTTGGCCAAGCGGCAAGAAAAAAAAGAGAAAGACAAAGAGAAGGCCAAAGTCAAAGTGAAAGTACGTCACCGGGATAGCAAAAACATCGGTAAACGTCGCCAGCCGAAGCAAAAAACTGACGAATCGGCCGGCAAATAACACGCAAAAAAAGAAAGGGAGCCGCGGCTCCCTTTCTTTTTAATCCAGGTTTCGAATAACCTTGGAAACTTACAGGCTTTCAGTAAAAGTACGAGTGATAACGTCGCGCTGCTGTTCCGGCGTCAAAGAGTTAAAACGCACGGCATAACCAGAAACACGGATTGTCAGCTGCGGATATTTTTCCGGATGTTGAACGGCATCTTCCAGCGTTTCCCGACGCAGCACGTTTACATTCAGATGTTGACCGCCTTCCACGCGCACTTCCGATTTGATTTCCAGCGGAACTTCACGATATTCGATCTGGCCCAGATCGCTTACCGGCACGATTTGATCTTCGCTATAACCGGATTTTGCACAGACACAACGTGCCTGAGATTTTTCTTCGTCCAGCAACCAGAAGGAATTGATCAGCGCACTGTTGTTCGCTTTGGTGATTTGAATACCAGTAACCATTATTGCCTCCGTAAAACGGCGTATTATTGTCTTAATTGAAAATTGGTATCAGTAACAAACTATCGTCAGTTCTTAACGTTTGCATAAAACCAACCGTATCTGACTCCCTGTATACCAGTACAAGGTGGGAGTAACCTTGATTTAAATCAATTTAAGAACCTTGCGTAATCTAGCGATTCGGGCAATTTATTGTTTTATATCAAATTTAACCACCCACATAATTGCAATTTTTTTTGTAAATTTTCAATTTATTTTCAAAACAATCAATCACTCCCGCACTTTTCCTGTCGGTACGATTTTACCTCGGCACAATTGAACGGTAAGCTACCGACAATAAAATCCACCCTATGGACAGAGAGTGCATGATGGCGACTTCCCTAACCTGGCATGACGTACTGGCGCAAGAAAAACAGCAGCCCTACTTTATTAATACGCTTGAATTCGTCGGCAAAGAACGCGCCGCTGGAAAAACCATTTACCCTCCGCAGAAAGATGTCTTTAACGCTTTCCGCTTTACCGAACTTCATCAGGTTAAAGTGGTTATTCTCGGTCAGGATCCCTATCACGGCCCTAACCAGGCGCATGGACTCTCTTTTTCCGTTCGTCCCGGCGTTCCTGCGCCGCCGTCGCTGGTCAATATTTATAAAGAACTGGCTAATGACATACCGGGCTTTGAAATCCCACGACATGGCTTCCTGCAAAGCTGGGCCGAGCAAGGGGTGCTGTTGCTGAATACGGTGTTAACCGTTGAGGCCGGTCAGGCCCATTCCCACGCTAATCTGGGCTGGGAAACTTTTACCGATCGCGTTATTGCGGCATTGAATGAGAACCGGGAAGGGCTTGTCTTTTTACTGTGGGGATCGCATGCGCAGAAAAAAGGCAACATTATTGACCGCCAGCGCCACCACGTTTTAAAAGCGCCGCACCCCTCCCCTTTATCGGCCCATCGCGGCTTCCTGGGGTGTAAACACTTTTCCCAGGCCAACCGGCTCCTTGAGCAACAAGGATTGGCTCCGATAGACTGGATGCCGCGTCTGCCGGAGAATCAATAAGCAAACGCTGCCTTCAGCCAATGGAGGCAGTAATTTTACCCACGCAAAAAATCGGGATGACTTAGATAAAGGGAGATAAACAGAAAGAGATATCTTGATTTGGTGGAGCTAAGCGGGATCGAACCGCTGACCTCTTGCATGCCATGCAAGCGCTCTCCCAGCTGAGCTATAGCCCCACATATGTGGAATGTTCGTAATACGGAAACCAAACCCAAAGGAGTTTGGTGGAGCTAAGCGGGATCGAACCGCTGACCTCTTGCATGCCATGCAAGCGCTCTCCCAGCTGAGCTATAGCCCCGTTCTGTGACAGACAGTATCCGTGCGAACGGGTCGCATAATATGAAACCCGATTAGCAGTGTCAACGGCTAAATCTGTTTATGCGCTTAACCGCTGAAAAAGACGCCAAACCGCTCGTCATTCAGATGAAAATGGCAACAGAAGCGTCGGATGCCGCGTATTGTTACCATAAAAAACCCCGGCAGGCGCCGGGGCGAAGATTCTATTGATGACCGCGGGTTTAGCAACAACGGTTATTGCTGAGCTTCACGCTCGGCGATAAACGCCAGCGCTTTATCAATACGCGCCAGCGATCGCTGCTGACCGACAGCCTGTACCGTGACATCGACGCCGGGAGACTGTCCGGCGCCGGTCACCGCCACACGCAGCGGCATACCGACTTTGCCCATGCCTTGTCCCAGCTCATCGGCGGTTCCCTGAATAGCATGATGAATGTTTTCCGCCGTCCAGTCAGTAATCGCCGCCAGCTTGGCGCGAACCAACTCCAATGGCTGACGGGCAACCGGACGCAAATGCTTCTTCGCCGCATCAGCGTCAAACTGGTCGAAATCCTCATAAAAGTAACGGCAGGAAGCCGCAATCTCTTTCAGGGTTTTGCAGCGCTCGCCCAGTAATGTAACCAGTTCGCTCAGTTGCGGGCCGGTACGGGTATCAATGCCCGCCTGTTCGATATGCCACGCCAGATGCGTCGCCACATATTCCGCCGGCAGGTGATTAATATAGTGGTGGTTCAGCCATTGCAGCTTTTCGGTATTAAAAGCACTGGCGGATTTGCTGATGGCATCTAATGAGAACAATGCTTTCATCTCGTCAACGGAGAAGATTTCCTGATCGCCATATGACCACCCCAAGCGCACCAGATAGTTCAACAGCGCTTCAGGCAGGTAGCCATCATCACGATACTGCATCACCCCGACGGCGCCGTGACGCTTGGAAAGCTTTTTACCATCGTCGCCCAGGATCATGGAAACATGGGCATATTCCGGCACGGGAGCGCCCAACGCTTTGAGGATGTTGATTTGACGCGGCGTATTGTTGATATGGTCTTCACCACGGATGACGTGGGTGATTTCCATATCCCAATCGTCGATCACGACGCAAAAGTTATAGGTTGGCGAGCCATCGGTACGACGGATAATCAGATCGTCAAGCTCCTGGTTACTGAACTCGATGGGGCCGCGGATGCGATCGTTAAAAATAACCGCGCCCTCCTGCGGGTTGCGAAAACGCACCACATGAGGTTCATCAGCGGAATGATGCTCATGGGAATCACGGCAACATCCGTCATAACGCGGCTTCTCGCCGTTCTCCATCTGTTTTTCACGCAACGCGTCCAGACGTTCCTTTGAGCAATAACACTTATAGGCCGTACCGTTTTCCACCATTTGATCAATGACCGCATTATAACGATCAAAGCGTTTGGTCTGATAATACGGGCCTTCATCCCAATTAAGATTCAGCCAGTTCATACCATCCATGATGGCATCAATCGCATCCTGTGTGGAACGCTCCAGATCGGTATCTTCAATACGCAAAACGAACTCGCCGTTTTGATGACGGGCAAACAGCCAGGAATAAAGTGCGGTACGGGCGCCGCCGACGTGAAGATAGCCAGTTGGACTGGGCGCGAAACGGGTTTTGATTTTCATTTGGGATTACAAGCCTTATTACGCAACGGCTGCCGGCGGATACCGACATGAGTTCAAATAACAAAAGTGGACAACATTCTATCATTCTGCCCCGAATCCTCAACGCTGTAACGAACCACAGCACGGTTTATTACTTATTGAAGTGAATAAGGAAGCATCGGTAACGACCAGAAATAAGACGTCCTGCCTAATTTTACAACGAACGGCCATTTTACTTTTAAAAAGCGTTGACTCACTTTCAACTATCCCTATAATGCGACTCCACACAGCGAGGGTGATTAGCTCAGCTGGGAGAGCACCTCCCTTACAAGGAGGGGGTCGGCGGTTCGATCCCGTCATCACCCACCACTCTTTCGAGTGCCGCGTTGTGTAAGTAAGAAGAAGTGAGATTGGGTGATTAGCTCAGCTGGGAGAGCACCTCCCTTACAAGGAGGGGGTCGGCGGTTCGATCCCGTCATCACCCACCAATCTCATACCAGCGATCTTCTTATAGCAAGTGAAGTACATAAGTGGGTGATTAGCTCAGCTGGGAGAGCACCTCCCTTACAAGGAGGGGGTCGGCGGTTCGATCCCGTCATCACCCACCACTTCTGCGGGTCGTTAGCTCAGTTGGTAGAGCAGTTGACTTTTAATCAATTGGTCGCAGGTTCGAATCCTGCACGACCCACCAATATCCGCAAAGTTTTACCTCTCCGAAGTCAATCCACTTATCTTTATATTGCACGAGTCGTGCGGGTGAGAACCTGCGTTCAGGTTCGAGCCGAGCGAAGCGAGACAACAACGCGTCAGCGTTGACCCCGAAGGGGCGAGGCCAAAGGCCGAGTCATCCTGCACGACCCACCAATTCATCTTCTTGGGATACCTTTATAGAGTCCGGAGAAGTAAGAAAACAGAATATTGCACCACTCCATCACTGTCATGAGCGTAATCCCATCAACCTCGAGAGTTCCAGCGCCGCCGCCATCCCGGCGTCTTTTGCGCGAGCGGTTTCCAGCACCTGCCGGTAATACTCCGCCATGATAGCCTGCCGGGTGCCATTTCCTTGACGAACAGGAAAAAGTACTTCACCCATCCTATTGAGGATAAAGCGAATAAAGTCATACAGTTAGTAGAAATCCCGGAAGAATCTATATTGAAGTAACGATCAAAAGATAATTGTTTTTATAGATCGGCAAGATCATATCGATCGGTTTGGCCGATCAGTACCACTTTGTTAGTGGTTCATGCGATGGTTTAAAAATTGAGCAAAAAAATAAATTTCAGAAGAGGCAAGCGTGACGATAACCCATTGTATATAAATAATAAAATGCAAATACAGTGAAAGCATTAATGCAGTAAATAGTAAAGAATTAGTAAAGATTTAAATAATTGTGTCGATATTTGATCAGACAGATTTTTCCGCCTGTTTCTAATGAAATCGACTGACGCTATTGATACCTCAAGGATTGGGATATGGAAATCAACACAGCCACGACGGCCTATATTCAGGTGCAAAATACGCCAAGCAACACTTCAAAGACGGTGCAATCACAGGCTTCACTGGCGAATGGCTTGTCAGACAAATCGTTGTCAACTTCCGGGCTGTTTAGCCTTAGTGGCGAGGAACTTATGATGTCCCGCCTGTTTCGTGATGCAAATGCTAACCCTCCAGTTATAACGCAGTTGACGGAAACTACGATAGCCATGTCCTCAGTCAACTTACTCACCAACGATGACCGCGAGATGCCGTCCGAGCTGTACGATCAAGTTCAACAGCAGAGGATAACGAATCTATTGGAACGGCTGAATAAACAGTAGCAGGGATGGATGGCGGCATAGTAAAGAAGCCGTGCCGCATATCGGGCAAGATGTGTTTGTTATTAAATGTGTGAAAAATCAATATATGGAGATATGTGATATGCGAATTAAAAAAAGTATTCTGGCTACGATTACAGTTGCGTCATTGTTTACTGCTGGCGCGGCTTATGCTGGGCCGGTAACTATTACATTTAAAAACCTCGGAACCGCACCGGCAAAATATTCCCCAGTGACAACTAACGAAGTTAGCACAAGCGTACTAGCGAAACCTGCGCCGGAAACTTCTGTTGTAGCAAAAGGAACCGATAAATATATTGTGCAAAACCTCATTACGTCTGACGCAAATGCCGCAGTAGTTCGCTACACCATTGGCAAAAAAACCTGCGTTTTTGGTACGACGTTTGTAAATGAAGTTATTCCGGGGGGATTGTTTAGCGGCACAATTCCCAAAGTACCAAAATGGAACAAAACGGCGACAGCAAGCGGTGGGGCTACTTGTAAAGCCACCATCACGTCAACCAGTATAACTGGCGCATGGGCGGTTGAATTTACCATGAAGTAATTATCCAGAAATGGATAGCCCCATTGTCACCAACAGGTGGCGATGGGTACTGTTATTAAAATGTATTGTGGTGTCGATTTAATTTATTTTCAATTCAATCAGGCGACACTATAACGAATGGAGAAGTTTATGGTCAGCATCAATAAATTTTCAATAACCACGTTAACTAACGAAATAAGTAATACATCGAGTTCAGCAATTAAAAATCAAGTGAGCAGCGATTCCGTACAGAGTGAACAAAATAAATCCACCAATACAACATCCACTAAGGTGTCGTCTTTCGCCCAGCAATTAAGTGATGCAGCTACTCGAGCAGAAAAACGCGACGCCAGTCTTAGCCGCAGCGAACTCAAGACCAAAGCCGAGTCAATTCTTAAAGAGATCACCGACGCGAATTATTATACCGATTCGTATAAAAAAATTTATGACGCCGAAATTCCCGATACAACTGACCCAGATTTGCTGGCTAGGGCAAAACAGGCCACTGATTATTTAAACGGTAAAGCAAGCAATCCCTTCAAAGGAATGTCGCGGGAACAACTCGCCCTGATCACCTATGATGACAGTGGTGCCTTCACCGTCAATGAACGTCGGGCGGCCTGGTCGGAATCATATGATCAGGAACAAGCATGGCGTGAGAAAATCGTGGCAAAAATGGAAGCGGAATATAACCGAACTGGGAAAATCACCAAATCACTCTCTGATATTCTAGAACATTATCAGTCGCTACCTGCAATAGAACAGGCACAATATCCGACAGGTTATGAAGCACGATTGCAGTCGGTAATTGCGTCAGATTCTTCATCGCTTACAACAAATAGCACCTCCCTGTTTAGTACGCTGAATAACTGGAAAAACGAGCTACAGGAGAAAAATTCCCATCTCGTTCCGATGAGCCTTTTCACCCTGCTTGCCAATGACAATAAAAAATAATCCGTTATCGTCCCTGCCCGCAATGCTGGGGGATTGATGGAAAATACGCCGTTGCTCTGCCTGCAAAGCATCACCCACGCCTACCGTACCGGCGCATCCATGCAGTCGGTGCTGCATGATGTTTCGCTATCCATTCCTTCCGGCCAGAGCAGTGCCATTGTCGGCGCGTCCGGTTCGGGCAAAAGCACCCTGCTGAATATCATCGGGCTGCTCGACCAGCCCAGCGCCGGGCGTCTGTTGCTGAATGGTCGCGACATGGCGCAGGCATCTGCCGACGAACGGGCCAGAATGCGCAATCAGGTTATCGGTTTCGTGTTCCAGAGTTTCAACCTGCTGCCGCGCCTTACCGCGCTGGATAACGTGGCGCTGCCGCTGCTCTATCGCGGCCATTCCCGTCATGACGCTCGCCAGGCGGCACAAAAACAACTGGAACGGGTCGGGCTGATCGATCGCGTCTGTCACCGTCCGGCGGATCTGTCCGGCGGTCAGCGCCAGCGCGTCGCCATCGCCCGCGCCCTGGTTGGCGAACCGTCTTTACTGCTGGCCGACGAACCCACCGGCAACCTCGACAGCCAGACCGCCAGTGGAATCCTCTCGCTGTTGCTGACGCTGAACCGTAAACAGGGTGTCACGCTGGTGATGGTGACGCACGACGAATCCATCGCCCGGCAGATGCAGCGCCGGATTCAGGTATGCGATGGGCGCATACAGGAAGAATGCTATGTCTGATACTTCCCATTGCCCCTACGGCCCTTCGCTGCGCCACACCCTGACCGAACCGCTGGATAGCCTGCGACAGTTGGGACGTCGGGCGCTACTGGCCCTGCTGGGTATCGCTGTCGGCTGCGCGTCGATGGTCGCACTGCTGAACATCGGTCACAATGCGGCGGCAGACGCCATCAGTACATTTAAAGACATGGGCAGCGATATGCTGGTTGCAAGCTTTTCCGCAGCAGAATCGGGCGGTCAGCGCCGCGCGCCCGTCACACTGGATACATTGGCACTGACCCGCGCCTTACCCGGTATCCACTACGCTGCTCCGCTTATCCTGACCTCAACCGACGCCCGCCTGAACGGTCGAAATTTCAGTACTATTGTGGTCGGCACCAGCGCCGAGCTGGCTCTGGCGATGGAGCTACGCATGACGCAAGGCCGTTTCCTCACCCGTTACGATCGCCAGAGCACCTATGCGGTGCTGGGCGCGAAAGCCGCCATTGAACTGGGCGCGTCACTCCGCAGCCGGATACAGATCGGCGGCTATCTGTTCGAGGTGGTGGGTGTTTTGCAGGAACGAGGGCAAAATCCCCTGATCCCGGTGCCAGTGGACGAGGCTATTCTGCTGCCCGTCGAGGGAATCCGTCGTCTGGTTCCCTCCCCGGAAATTGGTACCGTAGTGGCGCGAGCCCGCGATGGCGCCACGCTGCCGCAGCAGGCCGCCGCGCTGCGCAACTACCTCTCATCGCTTGCTCCAGGCCGCGAGGTAACGGTTCAGATCCCGCAGCAACTGTTGGAGGGGATGGCGCGCCAGTCGCGCACCTTCACCTGGCTGCTGGCTGGGCTGGGCGGGATCGCGCTACTGGTGGGCGGCGTGGGCGTGATGAACGTCATGGTGATGAATGTGTCCGAACGGCGGCGTGAAATCGGCGTGCGCATGGCGTTGGGGGCACGCCCACAGGATATTGGCCGCCAATTTCTACTGGAAGCGGTCGTGCTGGCAGTGGCCGGGGCGTTGGCCGGGTCTGTTTTCGGTCTGGCCGCCGCCTGGCTGTTCGTAAAACTGTCCGGCTGGGCCTTTTCCCTGTCGCCGCTGTCGTTGCCGCTGGGGATCATCAGTTCGCTGCTGGTCGGATTGTTCTTCGGCCTGTATCCGGCCCTGACGGCGGCCCGGCTCGAACCGGTAAGGGCGCTGCGCGATGATTAGAGCCTTTACTTCCGTCCTATTGCTTATCAGCCTGAATGCTTCGGCCGCGCTGACCGATCGTCTGTTGCCGTCCCACCCCCCCCGTCCGGGAGCCAGCGCTGCGCGGCTCAATGCGCAAATCATTGATCTGACGTTGAGCGACGCTATCTACCTCAGCCTGCGCGACAACCGCGTTATCCGCAGCGCCTATCTGGATCGCGTAGCGCAGAAATTCGATCTGCTGGTGGCCGAAGACCGATTCACGCCCAAACTGGTGCTAAGCGGCAGTTATCTGGCGGCGCGAAATCATGACGACCGCTACCGCCAGCGCGACATTGCCCCCACCACCACGCTGCTGACGCCCTACGGTACCCAGTTCAGCCTGGCCTGGACGCATCGAACCACGCAGGCCGACGATGCCGGAAACGACCGCAACGACGGGGCCAGCATCACCGTTATTCAGCCGCTGCTGCGCGGCGCGGGCCGTGAAGCCGCCACCGCGCCGGTGCGGCTGGCCCGGCTGACCGAACAAGCCAACAGCCTGATGCTGAAAGCCACCGTCGCCCAGACCATTACGCAGATTATTGTCGCCTACCGGGAACTGCTGCGCGCGCAAGAGCAGTTGCAAATTGCCAACGATGCGCTGACGCGCTCGCGTCAGTTGCTGGCCGTAAACCGTTCGCTGATCGCTGCCGGGCGAATGGCGGAGTTTGACATTGTGCAGACCGAAGCGGACGTGGCGACGCAGGAACTGTCTTACGAAGACGCGCACAACCAGCTCGACAGCAGCCGCCTGGAACTGCTGCAACTGCTGGCGCTGGATTTACGCACGCCGATCCGCGCCGCCGAAAAGCTACAGGTCAGCCGAGTCAGCGTCAGCCCCGCCGAGGCGCTGAAACAGGCCGAAGCCATGCAGCCCACCTACCTCACGCAGTTGATCGCCGGCGAACAGGCGGATATCAATCTGGCGGTGGCGCGTAACGAACGGTTGTGGGATGTGTCCCTGGTGGGCGGGGCGAGTCAGCAACGAAACCGCAACGCCGCGGCGGACGGCTCACGCAGTTGGGAAAACTATGTCGGCGTGCAGGTGGAAATTCCCATCGGCGACATGAGCCAGCGGCAGGCGGAAGTGCAGGCGCGGGTGAGCGTGCAGAATCAGCGTGTACAGCTCGCCGAGGCCCGCCAGCAGTTGGAACGCGACGTCACCAATGCCGTGCGCGGTATCGGCGTACGCTGGCGCCAGTTCGAAATCGCCCAACGCGCCCGCGATCTGTCGCGCCGCAAGCTGGATATCGAACGGGATAAGCTCACCGTCGGGCGCTCCAGCAACTTTCAGGTGTTGAGCTATGAGGCCGACCTGCGCAACGCTGAAAATGCCCGGCTCGACGCGCTGATCGCCTATCTCAACGCCCAGGCCGAACTGGATCAGACGCTGGGAACAACGCTGTTAAGCTGGGATATCTCACTCAATGATTAAAATCGTACGCTTCTGGTCGCGCCGCTTAGCCGCGCTGACAATCCTGATCATCCCGATTGCCGTAACCGGCATTTGGCGGTTCTGGTCGGAGCCAGTCGCCGACGCACCGCAAATGCAATGGCTGCGCATCGAACCACAGGTGCTGGAGAACCGGCTGGGACTGATCGGTCGGATTCAAGCGGCCACCCATCTGACGTTCTCCGCGCCGTTTGAAGGCACGATTAAAAGCGTGTTGGTCGCCGAAGGGCAGCGTGTAGAAAAAGGGCAACCGCTGCTGACGCTGGATACAGGTCTGCTGGATATCCAACTGCGTCAGGCGCTGGCCGAACTGCTCAAGGCGCAGCGCATGGAGCAGGAACTGCAACATTGGGAACAAAGTCAGGAAGTGGCGCGGGCGCGCCGCACCCTGAACAACGCCCGTATCACGCTGGCGAACACCGAGACCAGCCTGAAAGACACCCGTACACTGTTTGAGCGCGGTATTGTAGCCCGCATGGAAGTGGATGCGCTGAAACAGCAGGTGCAGGCTCAGCGGCAAGATCTGGCCGCCGCGCAAGAAGAGTTGCAGGCCACGCTGAACAAGGGGCGCGGCGAAGATCGTCAGATTGCTGAAATGGAACTGGCGAATGCTAAATCGCGTCATCAGGCGCTGCTGGCTATGCAAGCGCAGCAGGTAGTGCGCGCGCCGTTCGCCGGTGTGCTGGTACGACCCCCCGTAACGGAAACCAGCAAGTGGCAACCGCCGCAACCGGGGATGCATATCGCACAGGGTATGCCGCTGTTCGGCCTGATTAACCCCGAGCGTCTGCAAGCCGTCGCCAGCATTGAAGAGGCCGATCTGCACCAGCTACGCGAGGGGATGCCAGTGGAGATCGACGGCGACGGCTTCGCCGGGCGGACGCTGCAAGGCCGTATCCAGACTATCGGTATCGAGGGCCGAGCCGCCGAATCCGAGAGCGCAGGCGCTCGCTATGACGTGCTGGTCGCCATCGACACGCCATCCCCCGAAAAGCGCCAGCGTCTTCGGCTGGGGATGAGCGCCCGACTTTCGGTGGTGACGTACCGCAATGAACAAGGGATTGCCGTTCCCGCCGAAGCGCTGCGCACCGACGATGCGGGCAACAGCTATGTGATTTTCCGTCCCGACGCCGCCAGCGCGCCACGGCGAATCGATGTGACGCCGGGGCTTGCCGTGCCGCCGGGTGTTGAGGTGGCGGGCCTATCCACGGGAGAGATAGAAATCGACAAATAAGTCTATCGTTAACAAACGCCTTCTACTGAATAAAACCATCTATGTGATATGTGACCTGCTTTCTATTAATGCGGATGCTTTTGAGGACGTTGCGCGTTTGCTGACGCGAGTGTAATCCGGAACGCTCATCAGGGATAAAATGAAGTTAAGGAAACCCTGAGCAGCACTTAATGTGAGCCGGAACACGCCTTTAATCATCAGGACAGTAGATGGCAAGATCAGAGTCGCGCCGTGATTGCCCTCATGACCAGGGTATAGCGGTCTCATACCCTACCTGAAAGAAAGCCATCTTCCAGCCAGAAAGTAATGGAACCACGATTGATGAGCGCTTTGTAACAGCAACGCTGTCCCTGACCATAAAAAAACGCCCTATGCAGAGCGTTTTTCCAGATTTGATATCACAACCAGACTTAGCGTTAACGATCAGATTTCCCAATCATGGTTATAGCGCTTGGGCTTGAACTGGATGACATCGCCTTTCTGCAAACCATGCAGACTCAGGTCGTCCTTTGCCACTTCAGCCTCTATCAGCTCCTGCTGATTGCCAATCTTCAATGACAGGCGGGTTAATGCGCCCAGTGGGCGAATATCACGAACGATCACCGGCTGGTAGCCTTCCTGCGCCTGAACGGACAACGCCACTTCATGAGGACGGAACAAAATGGTTTCCTCGGTTTGTTCAATCGTCAGTCGGTTGCTGTCGCCCAGAAAGTGATACACAAACTCGCTGGCCGGGTGATTGTAAACTTCATCGGGCGAACCGATTTGTTCAATCACGCCTTTATTCATCAGCACGATACGATCGGCGACTTCCATCGCCTCTTCCTGATCGTGGGTCACAAACACCGACGTCAGATTGATATCTTCATGCAGTTGAGATAACCAGCGGCGCAGTTCTTTACGCACCTTGGCATCCAGCGCGCCAAAAGGTTCATCCAACAGTAGGATGCTAGGCTCGACAATCAGCGCTCTGGCCAGGGCGATACGCTGGCGCTGACCGCCGGACAACTGTTCAGGATAGCGATCCGCCAGCCAGTCCAATTGAACCAGATTAAGTAATTCATGGACTTTCCGCTCAATGTCACGTTTCGACGGGCGGATATTTTTCGGCTTCATCCGCAGCCCAAACGCCACGTTGTCAAACACCGTCATATGACGGAATAAGGCATAGTGCTGAAAAACGAATCCGACATTACGTTTGCGCACGTCGTGAACCGAGACATCCTCGCCATGAAAAATAATGCTGCCGCTATCCGGCTGTTCCAGACCGGCGATGATGCGCAATAACGTCGTCTTGCCACATCCGGACGGCCCCAGCAACGCCACCAGTTCGCCACTCTGAATCGCCAGATTAATTTCATTCAGGGCCTGAAACTGACCAAATTGTTTATTAATATTGCGGATCTCAATGCTCATTTTTGGTCAACTCCTGTTGTTTCTGTATTTGCTTCGTCAGGCGGCTCTCACTCCACTGGCGTAACAGCAGCACGACCAGCGACATCACCAACAGCAGAATGGCGACGCTAAAAGCAGCGACGATATTGTATTCGTTATAAAGAATTTCGATATGCAGCGGCAGCGTGTTGGTCAAACCGCGAATATGTCCGGAGATAACGGAGACGGCGCCGAATTCCCCCATCGCCCTGGCGGTGCACAGCACCACGCCATAAATCAATGCCCACTTCACGTTAGGCAGCGTGATATGCCAGAACATCTGCCAACCGTTGGCGCCCAACAGTCGGGCGGCCTCTTCTTCCTGCGATCCCTGCTGCTCCATCAGCGGAATCAGTTCACGCGCCACATAGGGCAGCGTGACGAAAATGGTCGCCAGCACAATCCCCGGCACCGCATAAACGATTTCCAGATTATGGGCGGTCAGGAACGGATAGAGTTTACTTTGCGCCCCAAACAGCAGGACATAGACCAAACCGGCCACCACCGGTGAAACGGAAAACGGTAAATCGATTAACGCCAGCAGAAAACTTTTGCCGCGGAATTCAAATTTCGTCACGCACCACGCGGTCGCCAGACCGAAAACAACGTTAAGCGGCACGGAAATCGCCGTTGCCAATAACGTCAGTTTTAATGCGGAAATCGCATCCGGCTCGGTAATCGCCTCCCAGAAAGCGCCAATGCCTTTCTCCAACCCCTGCGTCACCACCATCAGCAGCGGCAAAACCAGAACCAGAAAAAAAACGATCCACGCCAGTGAAACCAGAACGTAATACGTTACTGGGTTTTTCTGGATTTTTTGCTTACCGGCCTGAGCGGAAATAACCTGTTCCATGACGACATGCCTTACAGTTTCGGTTGAATGCGGCGCTGCAATAAATTAATCAACAGCAACATGATGAATGAAACCAGCAGCATAAATACGCCAATCCCGGTTGCGCCTTTATAGTCATACTGATCGAGTTTAGAGACGATCAGCAGCGGCAGAATTTCTGTTTTAAACGGAATGTTGCCCGCGATAAACACCACTGAACCGTATTCCCCCACCCCGCGGGCAAACGCCAGGGCGAAACCGGTCAGCCAGGCGGGAAGCAAGGCGGGGATCAGAACATGGCGGAACACTTGCAGCGGACGCGCGCCCAGACAGGCGGCGGCCTCTTCGATTTCTTTCGGAATATCGGCAAGCACCGGCTGCAATGTGCGAACGACGAAAGGCAGGGTGACGAAAATCAACGCCAGCGTGATGCCAATACTGGTATAGGCGATTTTAAACGGAAATAGCGATCCGATCAGGCCGTTTGGCGCATACAACGCCGTCAGCGCAATCCCCGCCACGGCGGTCGGCAATGCAAACGGCATATCGATCATCGCATCAATGATCTTGCGGCCGGGAAAAGTGTAACGGACCAGCACCCACGCCAGCAGCGTTCCCAAAATGCCATTGATCAATGCCGCGGTCAGCGCCGTACCGAAAGATAGCTGGAGCGAGAACAACACCTGTCGGCTGGTGATCAGCTCCCAGAATTGCGCCAAGGTGAGTTGGCTGGCATAAAGAAACATACCGGCCAACGGGATCAGTACAATCAACCCTAAGTAACTCAGGCTAAAACCTAAAGTTAATCCGAAACCGGGAATGACCGAGGAAGAACGTTGTGACATACAGTGCCTTTAATAATCATTGCTCAGGTAGCCTGGCTAATCAAACATTGCCGACGTGATAAAGCCGCTGGATAAACAGCGGCCTGAAAGAATCGGAAGATCGGTTAATTACTTATTGATCTCCTGGAATATTTTGTCGAATACCGCACCATCTTTGAAGAATTGATCCTGTGCGGCCTTCCAACCGCCGAAGTCTTTATCAATGGTGACCAGATTCACTGGCGCAAATTGATCTTTAAATTCTTCAGCAATGTTGGCATTACGCGGACGATAGAAGTTTTTACCGATAATCCGCTGCGCCTCATCACTGTAGAGATATTGCAGATAGGCTTCCGCCTGCTTCTGAGTGCCTTTGCGCTCCACCACTTTATCAACCACGGCAACCGGCGGTTCAGCCAGAATTGACAGCGATGGCGTCACAATTTCCAGTTGATCGCCGCCCTGCTCCTTCAACGACAGATAGGCTTCGTTTTCCCAGGCCAGCAGCACATCGCCCAGTTGACGTTGAACAAAGCTGATCGTCGAGCCACGAGCGCCGGTATCCAGCACCGGCGCATGACGGTACAGTTCGGTGACGAACTTCAGCGCCGTTTCATCATTACCACCGGGTTGCGCTTTGGCATAAGCCCAGGCGGCCAGGAAATTCCAACGCGCGCCGCCAGAAGTTTTCGGGTTTGGCGTAATCACTTCAACGCCCGGTTTCACCAGGTCGTCCCAGTCTTTGATCTGCTTCGGATTACCTTTTCTAACCAGAAAAACGATAGTGGAAGTATAAGGCGTACTGTTATCAGGCAAGCGCGCCTGCCACTTCGGATCGATAATCTGTTGATTCAGATTAAGCGCATCAATATCCCCGGCCAGCGCCAACGTCACCACGTCAGCCTGTAAGCCGTCAATCACCGATCGCGCCTGCTTGCCCGAGCCGCCATGCGAATTCTTGATGGAAATATCCTCACCGGTGGTTTCTTTCCAATGCTTGATAAAAGCGGCGTTATATTGTTGATACAGTTCACGGGTCGGATCGTAAGACACATTCAATAATTCCGTTGCCGCAGAAGCGACGCCAGAAAACAATAGCGTTGCCGTAGCAAGAGACAACCCCAGACGACGTATTGACATCATTATCACTCCCTAAAATTTGACGGTATTTATACAAACGCTTGTGTGCACGGAACAATAGGTTAATGCGTTGCCATTCCTGACATTTTTGAATCAATCCGACTCAAAAAATAGCGATGGATACGACCGGCTGGCGTGATTTGCACACGAATATCAGACCGACAACATGGAAGTGACAATAGAGGATATGAGAAAGGGGCAAAAATACTGTTTCGCGATAATTTATGCTATCGCGTTATATTGTTAATGGTTATGTAATAGTTTTCAATCTAAGTAAGTGAGCTGCGCCGGAACAGCGGCTGTTCCGGCGGCGCGGTGAAAACTTACTCTTCTTCGTCCAGTTGCAAGGCGACGTACAGCAGCAGGCGATCGTCGAAATTCCCCAAATCCAGCCCGGTAAGCTCAGAGATACGATTAAGGCGGTATTCCAGCGTATTGCGATGAATAAACAACGCCTTCGCCGTTGCGCCGGGCTGGACATTGTTACGGAACCAAACGTTCAACGTGCGGCATAGCAGGCCATTACCGTCCATCGCTTTCAGCCGGGTTAGCGGGCGCACCAGTTCGTTCGCCTGCCAGCCGCCCCGCAAGCTGTCCAGTAAAACCGGCAGCATAAGATCCTGATAGTAATAGCAGCGTTGTGCAGGCATCCGTTGCTTGCCGACGCTCATGGTGGTTCGGGCGGTACGGTAGGAACGGGCGATACTGCCGGGGCCTGAAAAGTAGTTTCCCAGCGCCAGACGCACTCGCAAACGGCTGCTTTCCGCCATGCGCGACAGCAGGCTATCCACGCGGCGGCGGTGTTCTTCCGCATCCCAGCGGCCATGACTGTTCAATGCCGGTTTCAGCACCACCATTTCCGTCAGGGAAACAATGGCGATCAGGTTGTCGCGCTCCGGCGTAGTCAGCAGCGTCTGCAACTGCTGCAATTCCGCCATCGCGCTGTCTACGCCAAGCTGACCGCTATCAACCTCGACCACCGCCACTACGCGGGGCTGATTAAGATCGATGCCTAAACGCTGCGCCCACTCCATCAAGGCGGGAGAAAGTTCATCGGTACGAATCAGGTTAAGCACCAGTTCTTCACGCAGGCGGCTATCCTGAGCCAGCATATGCAGCAATCTTGCCTGCTCAAGCATCATTTCCGCCGTCATGCATACCAGTTCGCCGTACTGACGCAGTTGTCCGGGGTTGCCGGTCAGACCGATCACCCCGACAATATCTCCGTCGATACGCAGCGGCAGATTGATGCCGGGGCGAACGCCGTGCAGATGGCGCGCCACCGCTTCATCAATATCGACAACCCGCCCCTGAGACAATGCCAGCAGCGCGCCTTCATGCAATTCCCCCAACCGCTCCTGATCGCCGCTGCCAATAATCTTACCGCGGGCATCCATGACGTTGATATTGCTATCAATAATCTGCATAGTCCGTGCGACAATATCCTGCGCCATTTTGGCATTAAGATGATACGACGCCATTTCCACCTCGAAGAAGTACGACAATCGCACCAGCATAGCGCTGCGTGTTACGCCGCACATTGTGCAAATTCACAAAGAATCAACAGTTCGCTTGAAACTGTGGCAGGCTTCACAAAATGCAGGCAGAAACAGAAAGGTAACCGGGTGCGGCGACACCCGGTTTACATCACATTGAATTATTGCGCCAGCAGATAAAGATTGCTGTCGCCGCGGCGAATATTCAGCGCCAGAACGGCGGGCTTGCCGTCGAGGATTTTACGCAGCTCGCCAAGATTCTGTACCGGCTGCTGGTTTACGCCCAGGATAACATCATCCATTTTCAGGCCGATTTTCGCCGCCGCGGAACCCGCTTTCACGTTATCGACCTTGACGCCTTTTTGGCCGCCCAGCTGCGTATTGCTTAATTCGGCGCCTTCAATGCCGGAATAAAGATTCCCTGACGCCACCTGCGCCTGGCTGCTCTGCTGCAAGGTGACATCCACCGTTAGCGGTTTGCCGTCGCGCAATAAGCCCAGCGCCACTTTGCTGCCGACAGGCAACGATCCCACTTGCGCCCGCAACGCGGCAAAGCTGCCGATCGCCTTACCGTTCAGCGTCACAATGACATCGCCCGCTTTAATCCCCGCGGCGGCGGCGGCGGATTGAGGTTGCACCTGGCTGACAAACGCGCCGCGCTGCGCGTCCACCTTCATCGCCTGCGCCAGCTCTGAGTTCAGTTCGGTGCCGAGAATCCCCAGTTCGCCGCGTTTCACCTCGCCGAACTCGATAATCTGCGCCACCAGGCTTTTCACCATATTGCTCGGGATAGCGAAACCGATACCGATATTGCCGCCGTCGGGCGCCAGAATGGCGGTATTTAAACCGATCAGTTCACCGTTCAGGTTAACCAATGCGCCGCCGGAATTCCCCCGGTTGATGGCGGCATCGGTCTGAATAAAGTTTTCATAATTTTCAATATTCAATCCGCTGCGCCCCAGCGCCGACACAATCCCCGAGGTTGCCGTTTCCCCCAGACCGTACGGGTTACCGATCGCCACCGTATAATCGCCGACACGCAACTGATCCGAATCCGCCAGTTTGACCGCCGTCAGATTCTTAAACTCTTTCAGTTGGAGCAGCGCCACATCAGAACGGGGATCTTTGCCAATCGTTTTGGCCTCATATTTACGCCCGTCGTTGAGCCGAACCTGAATCTTGTCGGCGTTGTCCACCACGTGGTTATTGGTGACCACATAGCCTTTTTCAGCATTGATGACCACGCCGGCGCCCAGCGCCTGAAAATTTTGCTGTCTGGAGGGCTGTCCGTCGCCGTCCTCATCGCCGCCGTCCTGACACATCGGCGATCCCTGGAACGGCGAACCTTCCTGGCAGAAAGGTGAATTCTCACCAAAGAAAGGCTGTAGCTGTTGAGGGATCTTCTCATTGCTCACGCTGGTATGCCCTTCCACATAGATGCTGACCACCGAAGGCATGACTTTTTCCAGCATCGGCGCCAGACTGGGAAGCGGGTTCGATGCAACCGGGGATGCGGCGGGCTCCGCCGCATTCGCGCCGAGCGGCCCCATTGCCATCGCCAGGCTTAACGTCAGCGCGCTTAAAACTAATGATTTTCTTTTCATGGGAATAGTGTTTCCATCGTAATCAACAGGCAAGTCCCGCGACCTTTATACAGCGGTCGTATTGCATCAGATAAATATGAAGCAACAAAGTTCATCAGTGGAAGCTGCTGAAGCGTAAGAAAATATTGAGCCTGTTTACAAAATTCTTTCTATTCCGCCGCCATCAGTCTCCGATATTCATCATAGGCATAAAGATCGGTCATGCCGCTGATATAGTCCTGAATTAAGCGGGCGCGGTAATAATACTCGCGAACTTCCTGTTCTTCCGGGGATAACGTTTGCAGATTCTCAACGGCCTCACGGTAAGCCAGGCAATGTTTGCGGGATAATTTATGATACAACCGCGTTTCTATCGGGTAGCGCCGGTGGGTATCTTCCGTCACCAACCGGCTGAAATCTTCATACGACATATCGAGCAGCGGGCTGTAAATATCCAGCAGTCCGCGGATAACCCGGTATCCCTGAAGTTCAAGCTGTTCCACTTCGTGATGATTGAATACGTGTTTCAGCGCCACACGTTTAAAGATTTTCAGTAAACGATTCTGTTCGCTCTCATCCTCCAGCAACGCCTGATTAAACTCGCCGGTGTAAATTTTCGGCAAATTATCAATAAAGCGCTGCGAGGCATGCGGCACCAGTTTGGCCACCGTGTTAACCCGCAGGTTCATGAAAAATTGATCGTTGGAGCCGCGCCATTGATGATGATTTTTATTATCAAACGCCCGGCCAACGGTTTTGGCGAATAAATCGCCGGCAAGCGTTTCCCCCCAGGCCTCCTGCAAACGCTCATAGAGTTGTTCTACGGTGAGAATATCTTTCTCGACCGCATCTTCCAGATCCGCAATGCAATAAGAAATATCGTCTGCCGCTTCCATAATATAAGTCAGCGGATGACGATGAAATTCCCCCATTGACAAGGCTTCGCGCAGGGTGGTGACAAAGGCTTCTTCAGCCAGATAATAACCCGGCTTTTTCATCAGGTAGTCGTACTGCGCGGGCACGCCGCCGCGCCAATAGGCCGGCCGGGTATATTTTAAGATACAGCCGACCTGTCCGTAGGTCAGATTCAGCTTAAGCAGGGTATGCACCATACGAATGGCCTGCGCATTGCCTTCGAAATGGCTTAAATCCTGACGAATACGCCAGCGCAATTCATCCAGATCGTCGTTTTTACGCTGTAAAAAACCGACCCGGCAGCGATCTTCGCTTATCGCCTCATCCTCCAGATGCGCGACGTCCAATAACTGCCCGAACCAGTTATTGATCGCCGACTCGCCAAAATGGCCGAACGGGGGATTGCCGATGTCATGCATCAGGCACGCCATTTCCACCATGCTTTCAAAAGGCGTTTGCCATTGGTCCAACCCCAGCGCCTCCAGCCGGTTATCCCGCTTCAGGCGATCCAGGATATCTTTGGCGATATAACGCCCGACCTGCTGAACTTCCATCGAATGGGTCAGGCGCGAACGTACCGCCGCATTACGCTCCAGCGGAAAGACCTGCGTTTTTTGCTGTAGACGGCGAATGGCGGCGGAGTTGATGATGCGTCCGCGATCGCTTTCGAACTGGCGAACAATGGCATATTCATTCTCGGCAGTAATCGTCTTACTGCTGAGAGGCCGCTGAAAACTCATCTTTTTCGCAAAATCGATATCAGACATAAAATTCTCCATTGAATGCCGCCGTAAGCTTCTCACCGTCTCCATTTAACCCCGTTAGCCATGATAGACTAGCTGGCGCTATACTCGTGCCATTTATCACAAAATTTGTGGGGAACCTTATGAAAGTCGGCATTATCGGCGCTATGGAACAAGAAGTTACCTTACTGCGCGATCGGATCGAAAACCGTCAAACCTTCCAGCGCGCAGGTTGTGAAATCTACAGCGGTCGGTTGAACGGGGTCGACGTCGCATTGCTGAAGTCCGGCATCGGTAAAGTTTCCGCCGCGCTGGGAACCACCTTATTGTTGGAACACGGCCAGCCGGACGTGGTGATCAACACCGGTTCCGCCGGCGGGCTGACCGCCACGCTCAAGGTCGGCGATATTGTCATTTCCGATGAAGTACGCTATCACGACGCCGATGTCACCGCCTTTGGCTATGAGCCGGGCCAGATGGCCGGCTGCCCGGCGGCTTTCACCGCCGATGAGGGATTAATTACGCTGGCGCAGGAGGCGATTGCCAAACTTCAGTTGAATGCGGTGCGGGGGTTGGTGGTCAGCGGCGATGCGTTTATCAACGGCGCGGAGCCGCTGGCTCGTATTCGTCGCACCTTTCCGCAGGCTATCGCAGTAGAAATGGAAGCCACCGCCATTGCGCACGTCTGCCATCAGTTTGCCGTGCCTTTCGTCATTGTGCGGGCGATTTCCGACGTTGCCGACCAGGAATCCCACCTGAGCTTTGATGAATTTCTGGCGCTTGCCGCCCAGCAGTCCACCCGCATGGTGGAAACCATGTTGCAGGCGCTGGCTGAACGCCGGTAAATGAAATCGCCGATCCTCGGCCTGCTCGGGCTACTGCTATTTTCGGCGATCGCCGCGGCCAACGCGGTGCCGCAGCGCGTCATCAGCCTGGCGCCGCATGCCACGGAAATGGCCTACGCCGCCGGTATGGGGGGGCAGATGGCGGCGGTCAGCGCATGGTCCGACTATCCGCCGCAGGCCAAAGAACTGGAGCGGGTCGCCTCCTGGCAGGGAATTAACCTTGAGCGGATCCTCGCGCTACGGCCCGATCTTATTCTGGCCTGGCGCGAAGGCAATCCGCAAAGGCCGCTGGAACAGCTGATCAATTTTGGCATCCCGGTGGTTTATCTGGATCCCAAAACGCTTGACGATATTCCCGACGCTTTGACGCATCTGGCGCAATACAGTTCCCATCCTGAACAGGCGCAACATGCCGCCGCCGCGCTTCGTCGGCAGTTGGCCGAATTACGGCGGCAATATACAAACCAGCAACCGCTGCGGGTTTTCATGCAGTTTGGTTCCCAGCCGTTGTTCACCTCCGCCAAAGGCACGTTGCAAAGTCAGGTCGTCTCACTGTGCGGCGCGCAGAATATTTTCAGCGACAGCCCGGCGCCGTGGCCTCAGGTCAGCCGGGAACAGGTGCTGATGCGCAAACCGCAGGCCATTATCATCAGTGGTTCGCCCGACGCCATCGCCAGTACGCAGGCTTTTTGGCGTCCTCAACTGTCGGCGCCGGTGATTGCGGTTAATGAAGACTGGTTTAATCGCAGCGGCCCCCGTTTGTTGCTGGCGGCGCAACAAATTTGCCGGCAATTGGCCGAATTGAAACAAACGGATTAGCGCCAAAAAATCAAAAACCCGCGCAGTCATTCCGATTGCACGGGTTTTAAGGTTTCCTGGCCGATGAAGGCGCGATCAGATACTGAAAGAAGAACCGCAACCACAGGTTGTTTTGGCATTCGGGTTGGTCACGATAAAACGCGAACCTTCCAGCCCTTCGGTGTAATCGACCGAACCGCCCACCAGATATTGCAGGCTCATCGGGTCAACCACCAACGCAACGCCCTGCTTCTCGATGGTCATATCGCCTTCGTTGATCTGGTCGTCAAACGTAAAGCCGTACTGGAAGCCGCTGCACCCCCCTCCGGTGATATAAACCCGCAGTTTCAGCTCTGGGTTTTCTTCATCAGCCACCAGGAGTTTCACTTTTTTCGCCGCCGCATCAGTAAATTGCAGGGGCAATGCCATATCGTCGCTCATCTCTTTACTCCCAACTCAATGCTTATCGGGTGATATACATGCTCACCCAATCATACGCTTATTATCCAATAGCGGGTTAAAACGTTCAAGATTTGACATCGGTGGACGAATTAATCGCCATATTATGCAGCCGGCGCGCTGCTTCCGCCACGCTTTCGATCCCCGACGCGCCGGGTTTTCCGGCACGACGGCAGCACAATGATTTCATAACGCGGGTCAGTTTATTAGAATAGCCTTACTTTCCACGATAAACGTAACGTCAGGACCCTCTTAATGAACAAATCTGAAAGTCTGTATGCGGCGGCGCAGCAACTCATTCCAGGCGGCGTCAATTCGCCGGTCCGTGCGTTTAACGGCGTTGGCGGCGTTCCTCTGTTTATCGAACGGGCGGACGGCGCCTATCTTTACGATGCCGATGGCAAATCCTACATCGACTACGTTGGCTCCTGGGGACCGATGGTGCTGGGGCATAACCATCCGGCCATTCGTCAGGCGGTGATCGCGGCGGCGGAACGTGGATTGAGCTTTGGCGCGCCGACGGAAATGGAAGTGCGGATGGCGCGGCTGGTGACGTCGCTGGTGCCGACCATCGACATGGTTCGCATGGTCAACTCCGGTACAGAGGCGACCATGAGCGCGATCCGTCTGGCGCGCGGTTTTACCGGGCGCGATAAAATCATCAAATTCGAAGGCTGCTACCACGGACACGCCGACTGCCTGCTGGTGAAAGCCGGCTCCGGCGCGTTAACGCTGGGGCAGCCGAACTCCCCGGGCGTACCGGCGGATTTCGCCCGCCATACCCTGACCTGCACCTATAACGACCTGAGCTCCGTACGCGCCGCGTTTGAGCAATATCCTCAGGATATCGCCGCCATTATTGTGGAGCCGGTCGCCGGTAATATGAACTGCGTTCCGCCGTTACCCGAGTTTTTACCCGGATTACGCGCGCTGTGCGATGAATTCGGCGCGCTATTGATTATCGATGAAGTGATGACCGGCTTTCGCGTCGCCCTCGCCGGCGCACAGGCGCACTACGGGGTGGTGCCTGATTTAACCTGTCTGGGGAAAATCATCGGCGGCGGCATGCCGGTCGGGGCGTTTGGCGGCCGACGCGAAGTGATGCAGGCGCTGGCGCCGACCGGGCCGGTTTATCAGGCCGGGACGTTGTCCGGCAACCCGATCGCCATGGCCGCCGGTTTCGCCTGCCTTACGGAAGTCGCCAAACCCGGCGTTCATCAAACGCTGACCGAACTAACGCAGCAGCTGGCGGCGGGGCTGCTGGCGGCGGCCAAAGCGGAACATATCCCGCTGGTGGTGAATCAGGCAGGCGGCATGTTCGGCCTGTTCTTTACCGAGGCGAATAGCGTTACCTGCTATCAGGACGTGATGACGAGCGACGTAGAACGCTTCAAGCGCTTCTTCCACATGATGCTGGAAGAAGGCGTCTATCTGGCCCCTTCCGCCTTTGAAGCCGGCTTTATGTCGCTGGCGCATACCCCGCAGGATATCGAACGCACGATAGAAGCCGCGCAGTTCTGCTTTGCCCGGTTGTAACCGCCGACCAAGCCACTGCGTTTCTTAAGCCGCGCCCGATCATCAACATGATAGGGCGCGCGCATCTCTGACTGACCCACGCTATTTCCCTGCCGCCGAGCGGAAAGCCGATCGCGCCCCCCGCGCCGTTAACCACCGCTCGGCCGCTGCCTGTATCCACAACAAGCAAACCGCGATTTCTTGTCTTTTTTTGCCCCATTGGTGAGCGCTTACGTTTATTTACAATAATGCTTATAATGAGTATTATTCGCATTCAAATTATTAACCACATCACACTCATTGCTCGCCCTAATGCTGCCGCGCCGGTCGGAAATCAGGCCTAGCGGTACGCTGGTTTTAAAATATTCAGTAAAAACAATAACTTTATCATAAGGAATGCCCATGTATTCACAGACCGTACCGGTGAGGGAAAACCGGCGTATTGACAACGCCGCGCTTGGCGGATCAAAAAGCAAATACGCACTTTCCCTTATCGCTATCTTAATCGCTTCGGCCTTGACCGCCCCTGACGTTCTGGCCGCCGATGAGAGCGCGAATGCCGGGGATACCCTGGTCGTCAGCGCCAGTCCGGGCAACGACGCGGTCGACAGCGATACGGACTACAGCGTCAAAACCACCAGCGCCGGCACGGGTCTGTCGCTAACCCCGCGTGATATTCCGCAATCGGTCAGCGTGATAACCAAACAGCGCATTCAGGATCAGAATCTACAGAGCATCGGGGAGGTATTACAAAATACCACCGGCATTGCCACCCAGGTGATCGACAGTGAGCGCACCAGCTTTTATTCGCGCGGATTCTACATTAACAACTATCAGTTTGACGGTATTCCCACCACCATGACCGAAGCATGGAACTTCGGCGACGCGGGTTCGGACACCGCCATTTATGATCGCATCGAAGTCGTGCGCGGCGCGACGGGGTTGTTAACCGGCGCCGGCAACCCCTCCGCATCGGTTAATATGGTGCGCAAACATGCCGACAGCCGCGAGTTTATCGGTTCGGTATCGGGCAGCTATGGCAGTTGGGACAATCAACGCTACGTCGCGGATTTGTCCGCCCCGCTTAGCCAGTCCGGAGACGTACGCGGCCGCGTTATCGCCGGCTATCAGGATAATGACTCTTTCCTTGACCGCTACCACTACCGGAAAAAATTTCTTTACGGCGTGATCGATGCCGATCTGTCCGCCAACACCACGCTGTCGCTGGGTTATGATTACCAGCAAAGCACTCCTACTTCAGTAACCTGGGGCGGCATGCCCAATTGGTACAGCGACGGCAGCCGCACCCGTTTGGATCGCGGATTCAACGTGGCGCCGAACTGGAGCCATCACTATGTCGACACCACCAAGGTGTTTGCCAACCTCAACCATCAGTTTGATAACGGCTGGGAAATCCGCAGCGCCGCCACCCACGCGGAAACCGACTTCGACAGCAAGCTGATGTTCATCGGCGGCCTCCCCGATAAAACCACCGGTCTGGGCACCTCTGGCTACGGCGGCTGGTATATCGGCACGCGCAAACTGGACGCCATCGACACGCTGGTTCGCGGGCCGTTTGAGCTGCTGGGCCGCCAGCATGAACTGGTGAGCGGCGTCAGTTACAGCCGGCAGACCAATAACTATCGCTACGCCGTGGTTCCCGTTGTGGATATCGGCAATTTTAACAACTGGAACGGCGTTACCTCCGATCTTAGCTGGCCTGACTTCGCCGATTATTCGGACGAGACCGTGCATCAAAAAGCGCTCTATACCGCCGCCCGCTTCTCGCTGGCCGACCCGCTGGCGCTCATCGTCGGCGCGCGTTACACCGACTGGCGCAGCACCGCCAAAAATTACTGGAGTACCCCCGCGACCACCTCAGTGCGTAATCAGGATAACATCACGCCTTACGGCGGCCTGATCTATGACATCAATGACGTCTGGTCGACCTATGTGAGCTACACCGAAATCTTTATGCCGCAGGACTATAAAGATCGCAACGGCAGCTACCTCGATCCGATAGTGGGGAAAAACTATGAAACCGGCCTGAAAGCGGCCTGGTATGACGGCCGGTTGACCGCCTCCTTTTCGGTATTTCGCATCGAGCAGGATAACGTCGCCCAGCCCGACGGCAGTTTGTTTGTGCCCGGCACGTCCCAGCAGGCGTATTACGGCGCGCAAGGCACGGTCAGCAAAGGCTTCGATGTCGAGTTGAACGGCGCCGTGACCGACAATCTGCAACTCACCCTCGGCGGCTCGCACTATACCGCCGTCGATCAGGACAATACGGCGGTAAACTCCCACTTACCCCGGACGCAGTTGAAGCTGTTTACCCGCTATCAGCTACCTACGTTGCCGGAACTGACGGTGGGCGGCGGCGTCAACTGGCAGAGTCATACCTATGCGGATGTCACCGGCCCCCAGGGCGAAACCCGCGTCACCCAGGGAAGCTATTCGCTGGTGAGTCTGTTTGGCCGTTATCAGGTCACGCCTCAGTTCTCCGTACAGGCCAACATCAACAACCTGCTGGATAAGACCTACTACAGCTACCTGAACAGTTATAGCGTTTACGGCGCGCCGCGCAGCGTCTCGGTGGCGGTCAACTACACATTCTGACCGACGATCGTTTCGACAACCCGCCGCAGCCCCACGATGTGGGGCTGCTTATCTCACCTGCTTACGCAGCAGATAAACAAAATACGGCGCGCCGATAAAGGTCGCCAGCAGCCCGGCCGGGATCTGATTCGGGAACAACATCATGCGCCCGCACCAGTCGGCCAACACCATCAGCAATCCGCCGATCAACGCCGAACAGCACAGTTGCGGCATCACGCGGCTAAAACCCATCAGGCGCGCCAGATGCGGCGCCATCAACCCCACAAAGCTCATCGGCCCCACCATCAGCGTAGCCATGGCGGTCAGCACCGAAGCCAACAGCAGCACCAGCAGACGCACCGGCGTGACGGCCATTCCAAGCCCGCGCGCCGTCGCGGCGCCTAACGGCAAAATACGTAACCAGCGCTGACACAGCGGCACCATCAGCAACAATAAGGCGGCTATAACCGCCGTTCGCAGCGCATCCGTCGCTTCGACGGCATAGGTTGACCCGGACAACCAGGTCAGCACGCTTCCCATGCGCGGATCGCCGCTGGCCAACAGCAGGGTAATCACGGTGGTGAACGCCGTACTCAATGCAATACCCGCCAACAGCATGCGCTGGGTGGAAAACCCGCCGCGTCCGGCGACGATAACTATCGTCAACAGCGTCGCCGCCGCGCCCGCGCTTCCGGCGGGGATCAACCACACAAACGCATTGCCGGGCACCAGGAACATCAGCAGGATCACTCCGAACGACGCGCCGGAGCTGATCCCCAGCACTTCCGGGCTGCCCATCGGGTTACCGGTCAGTTTCTGTATCAGCGTGCCGGCCACCGCCAGCATCACCCCGGCGGTCAGCGCCGCCAGCACCCGCGGCCAGCGCCACGGCAATAGCTGGGTTGACAGATCGCCGCTGCTCCACTGCCAGCCCTGGGCGTTTTTCCCCAGCAACAGCGCCGTTAACACCACCGCGGCAAGCAACAGACTGCCCCCCAATAGCCACAGACCCCATTGGCGGCGTTCCGTCGTCTGCGCGCCGGCACGATCCGTCATCGAAGCCGGCCCGCTGGCGCGCAGGCGCGGCAGCAGCCACAGCAGCAGCGGCGCGCCAATCAGGGCGGTCGCCGCGCCCGTCGGCACCTCGCGCCATACGCCGGTCAGCCAGATCACGATCTGATCGGTCACGCCGAGCAATAGCGCGCCCAACAGCGGGGCCAGCCAAAGTCGATGCAGTAATCGCCTGGCGCCCAGCATTTTCGCCAACAGCGGGGCAAACAAACCGATAAAACCGATAATGCCGGTCGCATTGACCAGTTGGGCGCTGAGGAAAACCGCCAGCCCGAGGGCGCCCAACCGCGCCAGCGATAGTCCTAAGCCCAAATTACGCGCGACGCCGTCGTCCAGCCCCAGCAACGTCAGCGGACGCAGCAGTAATAGCGCCAGACAGAAACACGCCAGCAGCCGGGGGAGGACAAACCACACGTTCCGCCAGTCCTGCTGATTCAGCGCGCCGCTGCTCCACAGAAACATATTCTGAAGCTGATCGTGGTGAAACAGCGCCAGCAGTTGGTTGACCGCGCCGCAGTAAAAGCTCAGCACCAGCCCGGCCAGTATCAGCGTAACCGGTGATAATCGCTTGCCCCAGGCAACGCCGAACACCAGCGCGCCGACCAGTAACGCGCCGATCATCGCGGCGATTTGCTGGATAAACGCGCCGCCGGGCAGCGCCGCCAGCGTCGCCACCGTGATGCCCAACTGGGCGCCCGTGGCGATCCCCAGCGTCGACGATTCCGCCAGCGGATTACGCAATACCTGCTGGAACAGCACGCCGCACAGCCCCAACCCGGCCCCCACCAGCAGAGCCAGCGCCATCCGCGGCAACAGACTATAGTGGAACAGAAGTTGCCGAATATCGTCGGTGGACGGCTGCCATAGCCCCTGTGACCATAACGCCACCGGCAATTGCCGCTGCAAATTGTAGCCGCCCATCCCCAGCGTCAACGCCAACAGCAGTCCAATCAGCAGGATAGGCAGCATTCGATGCTTAACCGACATGACGCCGCGCCTCCAATGCCTGTTCCAGCACGCGGCAAAAACGCATCGCCGCCAGCGTGCCGCCATAAACCCATACCGCGGGCACCCGCTGCCAACGCCGCTGCCGCACAAACGGTATTGCCTGCCATAGCGGGCTGGCGGAGACCTGTCGCGTAATCGCATCATTGCCGTGATCGAAACAAAGCGCGTGAGCATCATTAATTTCGGTCAGACGCTCGATGCCGACGATGGCGCTGCCCCAAAAACTGGTTTCTCCGCGCCAGGCATTTTCAATCCCGAGTTCATCCATCACCTGCTGAAATAAACTGTTTTTGCCCAACACCAGCGCGTGACGCGCATCCAGCAGGGAAAACAACAGCAGAGGACGTTGGGTATAGGGCTGCAAGCGTGTTTTTGCCTGCTGCATAAATGCCGCAAGCTGTTGCAAATGCCGCTCGGCCGCTTCAGGTATGCCCAGCGCCCTCGCCAGCGTCACGACCGATCCCTGCGCGATGGTCAGCGGTTTGCCATGCTGGTCATTAAAATCGAACCCCAGAATCGGCGCGATGCGCTTAATTTTATCCTCCGACGGGCCGTAGCCTTTGGAATATAGAATCAGCGAGGGTTGAAGCTCGGCCAGCAGTTCCAGGTTCGGCTCCGTACGCAAGCCGACATCAATGACCTGTTGCGGCAAAACAGGTTCCTCCACCCACAGGCGGTAATTATAGATATCCGCCACGGCCAGCGGCGTGACGCCCAGCGCCATCATGATCTCAACCGACAGCCATTCCAGCGCCACGATACGCTGCGTATCGGGATAAACGCCCCCCCGACCGAATGAGGAATAGAATAGCGGCGATAGCATCAGCGCCGTCAGCAAACGGCGGCGTTTCCGATCCGGGGGATCAACAGAAAGAAATAAGTCAGACATGGTCAGCAAACAAAACTTACCGGCGCGCCACCGCCGGGATGAGGCAGTATCCCCATGGGAATTCCGTAAATATTTTCCAGCACCGGGCCGTTCATCAGCGCCAGCGGATCGCCTTGCGCAATCATTTCACCGCCGCGCAATGCCACTAAATAATCGCAATAACGGGCCGCCATATTGATGTCGTGTAAAACGGCGATCACCGTCAGGCCGCGCTGCCGGCTCATGCGCTGGATCAACGCCAGAACCTCAACCTGGTGGGCAATGTCCAGCGCGGAGGTCGGTTCATCCAATAGCAGACAACGGCTGTCCTGCGCCACCGTCATCGCCAGCCAGGCCCGTTGCCGTTCGCCGCCGGACAGACTGTCCACCAGACGGTTGGCAAAGGCTTTCAGCCCCACCAGCATAATCGCCTCGTCGACCTTTTCCCGATCGGCGCTGCCGAAACGCCCCAACGCGCCGTGCCACGGATAGCGCCCCACCGCGACCAATTCGCGCACGGTCATGCCTTCCGCGGCGGGCAACTGCTGGGGTAAGTAAGCGACCTGACGGGCAAAGGATTTGCTGTCCCAGTCGTTGACGGAGCGTTCGCCCAACCAGGCCGAACCGCTGCTGGCCGCCTGATGGCGACCAAGAATTTTCAACAGCGTGGATTTCCCGGAGCCATTGTGTCCAATCAAACCGCAGACTTTTCCCACCGGGAAAGTCAGGGACAGCGGGTGAAGCAGCGTACGGCCGGCGATGGAAAAGCTGACTTTATCCAGCCTGAACGTAGTATCTGGCAGTGCATGTTGGTTTCGCATAACGTTTTGAGCTTTACCGCCGACCTGGAATCAAGGTGGTTAATGGTTATCAAACTAAAAGACAATGATAATAATTATTATAAAGATTGCATAATAGGCGTAACGGAATACGCTCCGCAAGGAATTTACACTGCCGGAAATCAACGATGAAGACGCAAAAACGCCAGAGACAAGGCGAAAAAGATCCCCCGGCGACGCCCTGTCTCTTAGTCACAAATGCAGGGGTTCTAACGGGTTTGGCTGTTACCCGGCGTAAAAAATTATGCTGAGGAGGTAGCAGGCTTAGGATGAGCCGCATGGATGCGGCGAAAGCTTGCGCCACGTCGGGAACGTGTCGCAAGCGGTCCGTTAAGCCTGATGCCGACGAAGGCACCGCGTCAGCGGCATAATTTAGCCGGAAGCCTGGGTTCGCAGGGCGGCGGCGCTTGAGCGCCCTGCGTCGGGCGCGTGCTACGGCATGGCATAGAAATGGCGGCATTCCGGCGCACGAAACTGCCTCTGCGTCTGCATAAAAATGCGACTAAGAGACAGGGCGACGCGGGGGCCGGAAGAAAAAATTATTGGCCGAACATTTCCCTGATCCAATCCGCGACGCCCTCGCCATTTTGCTGCGCTGGCTGCGCCGTCTGCGGCTGGCTGGCCTGACACAGCGCCTGCGGATTATCCGTCCATACCGGTAAAACCCGTCCGCCGCCGCTGCCGTTACACAGGAAATTGCCGCCGCCGTCGACCGTCATGGTGGCGATCCCTTCCGGCGGCGTCAGCATCAACGGCAGCGGCGTCTGGTTTTCCAGATAGCGACGATAAATGGTCAACGCGCCGTTCGCGCCGGTCAGCTTTGCCGGCCCGTTGTTATCCCGCCCGACCCAACTGATCGCCACTTCTTTACCATCTATCCCGGCAAACCAGCTATCGCGCAGATCGTTGGTAGTACCGGTTTTCGCCGCCAGATGATAATTCGGGAACTTGACCGCCAGAGAACGTGAGGTGCCGCGCGCCACCACCTGTTGCATACCGTACAGCGTCAGATAAGCCGCCTGCGCGGGAACCGCACGTTCGGCCTGGGGGAAACTCTGATACAGCACATTACCGTCTTCCGCAATAACCGAGCGCAACGAGGACAATGACGCCCGGTTTCCGCCGCTGGCAATGGTCTGATATTCCTGCGCCACTTCCATCGGCGTCAGGCTGATCGCCCCCAGCAGCATCGAAGGAACCGGTTCAATCACATTCTCGGGGATCCCCAGTCGTTTCAGCGTGGCGGTAACCTGATCCAGCCCCACCGCCATCCCCAGATTCACCGTTGGCACGTTGAGTGAATTCGCCAGCGCGTCAACCAGCATCACGCGCCCGCGGAATTGGCGATCGTAGTTTTTCGGCTGCCACAATTGGCCGTTGGGCTGCCTTAGCGACAACGGTTCATCCGCCAGCCAGGTATTCAGCCGATAGGCATCGGGCTGACTCAGCGCCGCCAGATAGGTGGGGGGTTTCGCCAACGAACCAACCGGCCGACGCGCCTGCAAGGCGCGGTTGAAGCCGGCGTATTGCGTCTGTGATCCCCCAACCATCGCCCGGATCTCGCCGCTGAAACGATCGACGATCACCATCGCGGTTTCCAGATCGTTAACGCCCCGCGCGGCCCTCAAGGCCGGGATCCCCTCTTCCACCGCTTTTTCCGCCGCATCCTGCGATACCGGGTCAAGCGTGGTGAACACTTTCACCCCCGACAGGTCGCTGACTTTATCCCCCAGCCGCTGCTGTAATTCCTGACGAACCAGTTGCATAAACGCCGGCTGGGGACTGATGACGCCGCCTTTCGGCTGCACGCCCAGCGGCCGCGCGCTCAGCATGTTATACAGTTCGACATCGATCACCTGCTGATTCTGAAGCAGGCGCAATACCAGATTACGGCGTTCCAGCGTGATTTTAGGATTACGCCACGGATTATACAGCGACGCCCCTTTCACCATTCCGACCAGCAGCGCCTGTTGATCGAGACTCAGCTCATTCACCGGACGGCCAAAATAGTAAAGACTGGCCAGCGGGAACCCGCGGATCTGATCGCTGCCGCTCTGACCGAGGTACACTTCGTTGAGATACAACTCCAGAATACGATCCTTGCTATAGCGATAATCCATGATCAACGCCATATAGGCTTCGTTAGCCTTACGCCACAGGGAGCGCTCATTGGTCAGGAACAGGTTTTTCACCAGTTGTTGCGTCAGGGTGCTCCCGCCCTGCACCGCCCGACCGGCGGTGATATTGGCTAAAAACGCGCGGCCGATGGAATACAGGCTGATGCCGTCATGCTCATAGAAATGACGATCTTCGGTGGCGATGAGCGTGTCCACCAGCAAATCGGGAAACCCGGCGCGCTGCACGAACAGGCGCTGTTCGCCATTCGGCGACTGCATCATGGTGATAAGTTTCGGATCGAGACGGAAGAAACCGAAATTGCGCTGGTTATCCAGATTCTGGATCTGCGACAGACGATCGTTGCTGAACGTCAGACGGGCGCGGATCTGCCCCTCTTTGCCGTCAGGAAAATCGAACGGACGGCGCAGCATTTCAATGTTGTTGCCGCGTACGCTGAATTCGCCGGGACGGGTGATCCGGGTCACCTGGCGATATTGCATGCCTTCCAGCAGGCCAATCATCTCTTTCTGGTTATACGGCATCCCAGGCTCAAGATTAACCATGCGTCCGTACACCGCCGCCGGCAACTGCCACACCTTGCCTTCAATACGGCTGCGGATCTGGCTGTCGAGGTACACGCCGTAGATCGCCATCAATACGGCGAACACCAGGAACAATTTGATGAATAGCCCCAGCCAGCGCCGTTTGTTACGCGGTTTTCGCGTCATCGTGTCCTCATCATCATAACCATCGTCGTCGTCATCAAAGCCATCCTGATAATCTTCGTAATCATCATCATAGTCGTCATCCCTGCGACGCCGTATCGCCTGCTTGCGAGCAGGTTTACGTCCCGACGCTTTCCCCTTGCGTCCAATCGGTTCGCGGTCATCCCGAGACATTGCTGTTACTTCTCCGTCAGGTTATTAACGGCCACCTACTTCGGTACTCAAGCCGCCTACTCTGTTTCCACCGCCCTTTGCAAAGAAGAGGAAACGTCTGAAATTAATGATTCTGATATTTCCTGGTACGCCGGGTCGGCGCCGTATTCGCCGGATCGTCCGGCCAGACATGTTTGGGATAACGCCCTTTCATCTCTTTTTGAACTTCACGGTAAGCGCCCTGCCAGAAAGCCGCCAGATCGCGCGTAATCTGTAAGGGACGCTGCGCGGGCGATAAAAGCTCCAGCACCAGCGCAACCCGCCCTTCCGCCAGCAGCGGACTCTGCCGCTCGCCAAACATTTCCTGCATCCGTACCGACAGCACCGGCGGCTTATCCTCATAATAGGCGATAGGCAAACGGCTCCCGCCCGGCGCGGTGTAATGGCTGGGCAACGCGCTGTCCAGCCGCTGGCGCAACGGCCAGTCCAGCAGGCGCATCAACGCCTCGCCGAGGTTAATCTGTCGCAATGCCCGCATATCCCTCACCCCGGACAAAGACGGCAGTAGCCACTGTTCCAGCGTCGCCAGCAAGGTTTCATCATCCACCGACGGCCAGTTTACCTCGGGCAACCACTGGCGGGCGCATTGTATTCTGGCGCGTAACTGCAATGCCGCCGCATCCCAGTTCAGCGCGGACAACCCCTGTTCCCGCAGCCAGCCCAACATCGCCTGTTGCAACTCCTCGTCGGAGGGTTTGCTTAATGGACGGGAGCGCAACGTCAGGCAACCGATCTGACTGCATTTACTGGCGCGCAGCGTACCTTTTTCTTCGTCCCAGCGCACCACGTTATGTTCGCTGACCAACCCGGGCAGTTGTTGTTCCAAACGCGCCATATCCAGCGGCAACGCCAGCAGGATACGCGCATCCGCATTATGGCTGTTTTGCAATAAACTGGGAACCATCAGCCAGTCGGTGCCGGACAACGCCTCGTCCGCCGACATCATCGCCCCGGCGCCGTTTGCCAGTTGATAGCGGCCATCCTGACTTCGGCGCCGGGCGATGCGATCGGCGAAGCCTTGCGCCAGCAGCCAGGCGGCCCATCCGTCGTCTATACGGCCCGACGTCCCGGACAAACGACGGGTAAGCTGCTGCGCGCGCCGCAGCCAGTGCGGCAACGGGCGATGCAGCCAGTCAAGCAGGTTCATCGATCCGCTGCGGGGCGGCTCTTCCAGTATCGCGGCCAGACACCCCGCCGTTGCCAGCGCATCGTCATTTTGCCGGGCGGCGGCACACAACATGGTCGCCAAGCGCGGATCGCACCCCAGCGCGGCGATTTTCCGCCCTTCCGACGTCAGTTTGTCATGCCGATCAGTAACCGCTAGCTGGCGCAAAAGTTGCCGGGCCGCCTGTAAAGCGGGCGGCGGCGGCGCATCCAGCCAGGTTAATTGGCCGGCGTCGGTACATCCCCACTGCAACAGATCCAGCCAGAAACTACTGAGATCGCCGTTGAGTATTTCCGCATCGCTTTGCGCGGCGGCGCGCTCGGCCTGTTCGCGGGAACATAAATGCCAGCAGATCCCTTCGCTTAACCGCCCGGCGCGTCCGGCGCGCTGGACCATCGATGCCTGACTGATACGCTGGGTGACCAGCCTGGTCAAACCGCTTTTGACGTCAAAGCGCGCCATCCGTTCCAGTCCACTGTCCACCACCAGCCGGATCCCTTCGATGGTCAGACTGGTTTCGGCGATATTGGTCGCCAAAACGACCTTACGCCGTCCGCTTTCCGACGGCAGGATCGCTTTCTGCTGCTCCGCCAGCGTCAGCGCGCCATATAAAGGGCACAAGTCCACATCGTCCGTCACGCTGCCCGCCAGCAAAGCCTGTACCCGCTTGATTTCAGCCACGCCGGGGAGAAATAACAACATCGACCCGGTTTCCTCGGCCAGTAAACGTTTTACCTGACGGGCTACGCCCTCCTCCAGCCGCTCCTGACCATTCAACGGGTGATAATGACGCTCAACCGGATAGCTGCGCCCCGCGGACGTCACCACGCTCGCCTCGGGAAGCAGGACCGAAAGCCGGGCATTATCCAGCGTGGCGGACATAATCAACAGCTTCAAATCCTCACGCAGCCCCGTCTGAACCTCCAACAGCAACGCCAGCGCCAGATCGGCCTGCAAGCTACGCTCGTGAAACTCATCCAGAATAACCAGCGCCACGCCGTTCAGTTCAGCGTCCTGTTGCAGCATGCGCGTCAATATTCCTTCGGTGACCACCTCCAGACGGGTTGAGGCGCTGACCCGGCTTTCTGCGCGCATACGGTAGCCAATCGTCCGGCCGGGTTCTTCCCCCAACTGCTGCGCCAGACGCCAGGCCACGCTTTTCGCCGCCAGCCGTCGCGGCTCCAGCATGATGATCCGACCGTCCAGTTTGCCCTGATGCAGCAGTTGCAACGGCAGCCAGGTTGATTTTCCCGCACCGGTCGGCGCATTCAATAAAACCTGGGGCGACATGTGCAGCGCGGCGATCACATCATTCAATACGGCACTGACGGGCGGTAAAATCACAGAAATCTCCGTAAGGGTTAACTTTCAGCGGCAGGCATTGTAGCATCTGCTGGAATCAGAACTTAAGAGATCGACATGCATCCCACCCGTCGCCTGTTTTTTGCTTTGTCGCTACCGGAATCGACCCGCCAGGCGATCGTGCGCTGGCGCGCCGATAGCTTTTCAGCGCAGGCCGGTCGCCCGGTCGCTGCGGCCAACCTTCATCTGACGTTGGCCTTTCTTGGCGACGTGAGTGAACAAAAAGAACTGGCTCTGCGCACGCTGGCGGGGCGAATCCGCCAGCCTGAATTTACGCTGCATCTGAATGACGCGGGCCAATGGCCGCGCTCCGGCGTGGTATGGATGGGCTGCCGACAGGCTCCCCGCGGGTTATTGCAACTGGCGGATTTATTACGCTCGCAGGCGGCCCGCAACGGATGCAGCCAGCCCTCGCAGCCTTTCCACCCGCATATCACCCTGCTGCGCGGCGCAACCAAATTCGTTGCCCTGCCGCCCGCGGATTTTAACTGGTCAATCCCCATACGCCATTTTTCGCTTTATCAATCACTGTTTGAACATGGCAAAACCCGCTATCAGGAATTGGCAAGCTGGCCGCTGATCAACAAGTAGGATACCTATGCAATTCATTCCCCGCTTACAGCCGGCCCGGCTGATTAAACGCTACAAACGCTTTCTGGCCGATGTAGTGACCCCGGAAGGAAAAGAACTTACGCTGCACTGCGCCAATACCGGCGCAATGACCGGATGCGCCACCCCCGGCGATACCGTCTGGTACTCCACCTCCGACAACCTGAAGCGGAAATATCCGCACAGCTGGGAGCTGACCGAGACGCAGGAAAATCACTGGATTTGCGTTAATACGTTGCGTGCCAATGCCTTATTGCATGAAGCCTTGTTAGCAAATCAGATAGCAACCTTCGCGGGTTATACGTCCTTAAAAACGGAAGTCAAATACGGCACGGAAAACAGCCGTATTGACCTGCTATTACAAGCGCCGGACAAGATTAACTGCTATATTGAGGTGAAATCTGTCACATTGTTGCAACATGGATGTGGTTACTTTCCCGATGCGGTTACGCTCAGGGGACAAAAGCACCTGCGCGAACTCCAACAGGTAGCAGCCAATGGCGAGCGAGCCGTGCTGTTTTTCGCCGTCCTTCATTCGGGGATCAACCAGGTTTGCCCTGCCCGACAGATTGACCCGCGTTACGCTGAATTATTGGTGACAGCGCAACAGCAGGGGGTTGAAATTTTATGTTATGGCGCCAATTTATCCCCTGACAGCATCAAACTTACCGATCCGTTGCCGTTATTGATAACGTGATAAATAAAATGGCCGTAGCAATACACGCTAACATGTTGTTTATCATCCGATGATAATACGTTGTTCCTCACACTTTATCAGGCCCGTGTCAGGAACCATTGCCAACCTAATCTTCATCTGCTATTTATAGCGGCCTGTTTTTCCCCTTAGGGGATCGATATACCCCGAATAATTGGCGTTGCAGCCTGGCTGCGGCGGCAAATAAGCAGGGTATAGTGCGTGTCGTGTTATGTAGGAGAAGCAACATGCAAGAAGGGCAAAACCGTAAGACATCTTCTCTGAGCATTCTCGCAATTGCCGGAGTAGAGCCATACCAGGAGAAGCCGGGCGAAGAGTATATGAACGACGCTCAGTTGGCTCATTTTAAGCGTATTCTTGAAGCATGGCGCAACCAACTCAGGGACGAAGTGGATCGTACCGTATCGCATATGCGAGATGAAGCGGCTAATTTCCCCGATCCAGTGGATCGTGCGGCTCAGGAAGAAGAATTCAGCCTTGAACTGCGCAACCGCGATCGTGAACGCAAGCTGATCAAGAAGATCGCCAAAACCTTGCAAAAAATCGAAGATGAAGACTTCGGTTATTGCGAATCCTGCGGCGTGGAGATTGGCATCCGTCGTTTGGAAGCTCGTCCAACGGCTGATCTGTGTATTGACTGCAAAACACTGGCGGAAATACGCGAAAAGCAGATGGCTGGGTAATCATTCATCCTAAAAGCCTAACCCTGCGGGCGGATATTCGCACACAGGGATAGGCTCTGCGGCGATAAGCCGCGCTTAACGTTATAGAAAGAAAACGTTCGCCGCGGCCTGCTGCCGATTTAGTGCCGATGCGCGGCGTTATTCTTATAGTGATGCGTCAAACAGATCGTTACATCGGGCGTTTTGCCCCTTCCCCAAGCGGGGATCTGCACTTTGGTTCTCTGATTGCCGCCCTCGGCAGTTACCTTCAGGCTCGCGCTCAGCGCGGGCGCTGGCTGGTGCGTATCGAAGACATCGACCCTCCCCGTGAAATCCCCGGCGCTGCCGCCCGTATCCTCTCCCAGCTTGAGCATTACGGCCTTTATTGGGACGGCGAAGTCGTCTATCAGTCACAACGCCACGCGCTTTATCACCAGGCGCTGCATTGGCTTACGCAACAGGGATTATGCTACTACTGCACCTGTAGCCGCCGCCGTATCCGGCAATTAGGCGGACACTATGACGGTTATTGCCGGGATCGCGGCCTAAGCGCCAAAAACGCCGCACTACGCTTACGCCAGACCATGCCGGTATGCCACTTTTATGATCGATTAAGCGGTGAAATTTATGCGGATCGCGCATTGGCGGGTGAAGACTTTATTATTCATCGTCGCGACGGGCTTTTTGCCTACAATCTGGCCGTGGTCGTCGACGATCATGCGCAGGGCGTCACGGAAATTGTCCGCGGAGCCGATCTGATCGCCCCCACCGTGCGGCAGATCTCGCTATATCGTCAACTGGGATATGAACAGCCGGCGTATATCCATCTGCCGCTGGTACTGAATGCGCACGGACATAAACTCTCCAAACAAAATCATGCCCCGGCGCTGCCCGATAGCGACCCGCGCCCGATATTGATATCGGCATTACAGTTTTTACATCAGCCATTGCCCGAAAGCTGGCAAGACCTGACGCTTGCGGCATTACTTGAGTGGTCCGTAGAACATTGGTCGCTTTCCCGAATCCCTTCGCCAGCAGCAAAAACCGGCCAGAGCTCACATCGGCATTCTCAAACCGGGCCCGGTGAGCTATGATTAGCCGCTATTTTTTATTGTGACTTTGTTTATCCATCACTATCGAGGTGTATTATCTTTACCCGAGTCGCTAATTTTTGCCGTAAAGTACTGAATCGTGAGAACGAAATGGTCAAACCTGAGAAAACGCGTCAGCATTTGACGGTGATCCCGCGTGACCAGCATAATATTTCGCGCAGTGATATCAGTGATAACGCACTGAAAGTACTTTATCGCCTGAACAAAGCGGGCTACGAGGCTTATCTGGTCGGCGGCGGCGTCCGTGACCTGCTGCTGGGCAAAAAACCCAAAGATTTTGATATCACCACCAACGCCACCCCGGAACAGGTGCGTAAGTTATTCCGCAATTGCCGTTTGGTCGGCCGCCGCTTCCGTCTGGCTCATGTGATGTTCGGGCCGGAAGTGATCGAAGTCGCCACATTCCGCGGCCACCATGAGCGGCACCAGGAACAGCAGGAAATCAGGAATTCAGCCCAGCAAGCCCAGAGCGGCATGCTGTTGCGCGACAATATTTTTGGCTCCATCGAGGAAGACGCTCAACGCCGCGATTTCTCCATCAATAGCCTTTATTACACGATTTCTGATTTCACCGTGCGTGACTATACCGACGGCTTAAACGATCTGCGTCAGGGCGTGATTCGCATGATCGGCGATCCGGAAACCCGCTATCGCGAAGATCCGGTACGAATGCTGCGCGCGGTGCGCTTCGCGGCCAAACTGGGTATGACCATCAGCCCCGAAACGGCCGAACCGATCCCCCGCCTTGCCGCCCTGCTGCACGACATCCCGGCGGCCCGCATGTTTGAGGAATCGCTGAAGCTGTTACAGACCGGTTACGGCTATCCAACCTACAAAATGCTGTGTGAATATCAGTTATTCCAGCCGCTTTTCCCGTTAATCAGCCGTAACTTTACCGAAACGGGCGATACCACGCTGGAACGGATGGTGGCTCAGGTCTTGAAAAATACCGATCAACGGCTGCAAAACAATATGCGGGTTAACCCGGCATTTCTGTTCTCGGCCATGTTGTGGTATCCGCTGATTGAGCACGCGCAAAAGTTGGCACAGGAAAGCGGTCTGGCCTATTTTGATGCCTTTTCACTGGCGATGAATGACATTCTGGACGAACAGTGCCGTTCACTGGCGATACCTAAACGTATTACCTCGCTGGTGCGTGATATCTGGCAGTTGCAGCTACGTCTGTCACGCCGCCAGGGCAAGCGCGCCTATAAACTGATGGAGCATCCCAAGTTCCGGGCCGCCTATGATCTGCTGTGTCTGCGCGCTGAAATAGAAAACCATCAGGATCTGCTGCGTCTGGCGCACTGGTGGGGAGAGTTCCAGGCGGCGGTGCCGCCGCGTCAGCAGGCCATGCTGAGTTCTCTGGATGACGGCCCGACGCCACATCGTCGTTCCCGCCCCCGGCGTCCGCGCAAACCGAGCGCCGAGCGCCGAGAAAAAGCCTGATGACGCGCGTTTATCTGGCCCTGGGCAGCAATCTGGCACAGCCTTTACAGCAGGTTAATGCCGCCCTGACCGCGCTGGATAACCTGCCGCAAACCCGGTTGATCCGCTGTTCCTCTTTTTACCGTAGCCGACCGTTAGGCCCGCAGGATCAACCCGATTATCTGAACGCCGTTGCCGAACTGGAAACCGCTCTGGACGCCGAGCGCCTGCTGGATCATACCCAGACGATTGAACAGCAACAGGGACGCGTGCGCAAAGCGCACCGCTGGGGGCCGCGTACGCTGGATCTGGATATGTTGCTGTTCGGCGATGAGGTCATCCAGACGCCGCGGCTGACGGTTCCTCATTACGATATGAAAAATCGCGAATTCATGCTGTTTCCGCTGGCCGAGATCGCCCCGGAACTGGTTTTTCCCGATGGAGAAGCGCTCTCCCATCTTTTGACTAACGTTGGCCGTAACGGGTTGACGTTTTGGGATAAGAGCCGCGTCGGCTGATCCCTCTGTTTATTCAGGTGGGGTGAATGCTATCGTTACCCGTGTGCTTCCATTAGAATGATCCCCTGCTCCTCCGCCATCTTGACGTCAGGAAGGCCGTCATAAAACCGAACGCCCGGCGTCTCAATGGCAATAAGAACAGAGAAAATTTGTTTGCATTATGGCTGACAACGCCAGCTTCTCCTGATTATTCTTTTTACTAAAATTGGCTGTTTTCGTTAATCGTTAAGGAGTGTAGGTGTGTTGATTATTGAAACCCCTCTACTGCTACGTCGTGAAATCCGTCGCTGGCGCCAGGAGGGGAAACGTATCGCTCTGGTGCCTACTATGGGTAATTTGCACGACGGGCACATGAGGCTGGTTGATGAAGCGAGAGAACGGGCCGACATTGTGGTCGTCAGCATTTTCGTCAATCCGATGCAGTTTGAACGGCAAGATGATTTGGCGCATTATCCACGGACGTTGCAGGAAGACTGTGAGAAGCTGAACCAGCGCGGCGTCGACCTGGTTTTCGCTCCCGGCTCCGAGGTGATCTATCCCAACGGACTGGAAGAACAAACTTTCGTCGAGGTTCCCGGTCTTTCTTATATGCTGGAAGGCGCCAGTCGTCCCGGCCATTTTCGCGGCGTCGCCACTATCGTCAGCAAACTGTTTAATATGGTACAGCCCGATCTGGCCTGCTTCGGCGAAAAAGATTATCAGCAGTTGGCGTTGATCCGTCAGCTTGTCAGCGATATGAGTTATGACATCAGTATTGTCGGCGTACCGATTGTGCGCGCCAACGACGGGCTGGCGCTCAGCTCACGCAACGGTTATCTCAGCGCCGAGCAGCGCCGGATCGCGCCACGATTACATCAGATCATGGCAACCGTAGTGGAGCAACTGGCTGCCGGCGATCGCCAGATAGAGCCGCTGATTGCCCAGGCGGAAGAATCGCTGCGACAAGCCGGGTTCACGCCTGACGAACTGTTCATCCGTGATGCCGACACGTTGCAGCCGCTCACGGCAGCCAGCACCCGCGCGGTGGTGTTAATGGCCGCCTGGCTGGGTAAAGCGCGATTAATTGATAACCAGCAGGTCGATTTGACCGTATGAACCCAATAGATTTCGAGTTGCATCAAGGCGGCGCCTGAATGAATCCCCAGGAGCTTACACCAGTAAGTGACTGGGGTGAGAGAGGGAAGCCAACACAGATGCAGCTTGAAAGATGAAGGGGATAACCGAGGTGATAAACAATGATACGTACCATGTTGCAGGGCAAACTGCACCGGGTAAAAGTAACCCAGGCCGATTTACATTACGAAGGCTCTTGCGCTATCGATCAGGATTTTATGGATGCGGCTGGCATACTGGAATACGAAGCCATTGATATCTACAACGTGGATAACGGCCAGCGGTTCTCAACCTATGCGATAGCCGGAGAACGAGGCTCGCGGATTATTTCGGTAAACGGCGCCGCCGCCCGTTGCGCCTGCGTGGGCGATAAGCTGATCATCTGTTCTTATGTGCAGATGTCCGATGAGCAGGCGAGAAGCCATCATCCCAAAGTCGCTTATTTCTCCGGCGACAACGAGCTACAGCGCCAGGCCAAAGCGATTCCGGTACAGATAGCCTGAATTGAATAACCAAGGCGGTGCCGCCACCGCCTTTTACTTCCATCCGCAGATCAGGTTCGCAGCCCGCGTCCGTTTTCAATCAGCCACCACGCCAGAATATAAAATACGACGATAAAGGCGACCAACACCGCCATGGTAAATACCAGCGGGACATCCTGTATCCCGAGAAAACCACAGCGGAATCCGCTGATCATATACACCACGGGATTAAGTTTGGATACCGACTGCCAGAACGGCGACAGCAGCGTCAGCGAATAAAACACCCCGCCGAGATAGGTCAAGGGCGTCAGTACAAAAGTCGGGATCAGGCTGATATCGTCAAAAGTTTTGGCGAAAACCGCATTCAGCAATCCCGCCAGCGAGAACAGCACCGCCGTCAGCAGCAGCGTTAATACAATGATCCACCAAGCATGAACATGCAGCGGCACAAAAAACAGCGATACCGCCGTCACCAGCACGCCGACGCAGATCCCCCGCGCCACTCCGCCGCCGACATAACCGGCAATCACCACATGGGTCGGAACCGGCGCCACCAGCAGTTCTTCAATGTTGCGCTGAAATTTTGCGCTGAAGAAGGAAGAAGCCACATTCGCATAGGCATTGGTGATCACCGACATCATAATCAGCCCGGGAACGATAAACTGCATATAATCGAATCCGCGCATATCCCCGATGCGCGAACCGACCAGATTGCCAAAGATAATAAAATACAGCGTCATGGTGATAACCGGCGGCACCAGCGTCTGTATCCAGATTCGGCCAAAACGGTTCACCTCTTTGATCCAGATACTCTGCAACGCCACCCAATACAAACGCATCATGCTTTTCCTCCATAACCATTAACCAGGGTGACGAACAATTCTTCCAGCCGGTTAGCTTTGTTACGCATACTCAACACCTGGATGCCCTGCCCGCTTAGCTGGCTGAACAAGCCGTTTAGCCCTTGTTCGCGCATGACTTCCACTTCCAACGTCGAGGTATCCACCAGACGATACTGATACCCCTCAAGCTTCGGCAACGGGCTCTTGGCCGCCAGATCGAAAATAAAGGTTTCTGATTTAAGCTTGGAAAGCAGGTGTTTCATGGAGGTATTTTCCACCAATTCGCCATGCTGAATAATGCCGATGTTGCGGCACAGCATTTCAGCCTCTTCCAGATAGTGGGTGGTCAAAATAATCGTCGTCCCCTGCGCATTCAACTCCTTCAGGAATCCCCACATGGAGCGGCGCAGTTCGATATCCACCCCGGCGGTGGGTTCATCCAGGATCAGTAACTTCGGCTCATGCATCAACGCGCGGGCAATCATCAGACGACGCTTCATCCCGCCGGACAACATACGGGCGCGGTCGTTGCGTTTTCCCCATAAATCCAGCTGGTTCAGATACTTTTCCGCCCTTTTTTGCGCATCATGACGTTTAACGCCGTAATACCCCGCCTGATTGACCACAATCTGCAACACGGTTTCAAACGGATTAAAGTTGAATTCCTGCGGGACCAGTCCCAATTGACGTTTCGCGTTAACCACATCCCGCTCTAGATCGTAACCAAATACCTGAACTTTCCCGGCGGTCTTATTGACCAAAGAGCTGATGATGCCGATCGTAGTGGACTTCCCGGCGCCATTCGGCCCTAACAGAGCGTAGAAATCACCCGCGTCAACACGTAAATCGATGCCGCGCAACGCCCTGACGCCTCCCGGGTAGGTTTTAGTTAACTGCGCCAGCTCCAGTGCATATGTCATAAAAAATGGGTTGCCTTATTATCAGTAAGTTCTACAGTTTCAATTCATAAACTATCGTTTTCAAACGGCGATTGTTGACTTATATTACCCCCACCGCCCCTTGTTTGTTACAGGTCATTTACTTTCATGAAAGAAATCGAAACGCTCATCGCCAATAACCAACGCTGGTCAACAACGATGGTGGAAGAGGATCCTGGTTATTTTGAACGACTGGCGCAGGCACAACGACCTCGATTTTTGTGGATTGGGTGTTCCGACAGCCGCGTACCGGCGGAAAGCCTCACCAGCCTCGAACCGGGCGAACTGTTTGTTCATCGCAACGTTGCCAATCTGGTGATTCATACCGACCTGAATTGCCTTTCCGTGGTGCAATATGCCGTCGAAGTTCTGGAAGTCGAACATATCATTATTTGCGGCCATTACGGCTGTGGCGGAGTCCAGGCGGCGGTGGAAAACCCCGAACTGGGCTTAATCAACAACTGGCTGCTGCACATCCGCGACCTGTGGTATAAGCATAGTTCGCTGCTGGGAGAATTGCCTCCCGAACAACGGCTGAATACCCTGTGCGAAATCAACGTGGTCGAGCAGGTTTATAATCTCGGTCACTCCACCGTGATGCAGTCGGCCTGGAAACGCGGCCAGAAAGTGACCATCCACGGATGGGTTTACGGTATTCAGGACGGACGGCTGCGCGATCTGGAAGTGACGGCCACCAGCAGGGAGACGCTGGAACAACGCTATCGCCGGGCCATGTCTTCCCGTTCCTGATCGCCACTGACGCCCAACCTATGCCGGTTCCGGGCGTCAGTAACCCTGTTTATTCCTGAGGAATAACCTTACCAACATACGGCAAGTGCCGATAATGCTGCGCGTAGTCAATACCATAGCCGACCACGAATTCATCAGGAATAGAGAAGCCGACCCACTCGACTTTCACACTTACTTCACGGCGTTCCGGCTTATCCAACAGCGTACAGATCGCCAGCGACTTCGGGGCGCGCAATTGCAGGATTTCACGCACTCTGCTCAAGGTATTTCCCGAGTCGATAATGTCCTCGACAATCAACACATCCTTGCCCCGAATATCCTCATCCAGATCTTTGAGGATCTTCACGTCACGGGTGGTGCTCATACCGCTGCCATAGCTGGAGGCCGTCATGAAATCGACTTCGTGTGAAACATCAATCGCCCGGCATAAATCGGCCATAAAAATAAACGACCCGCGCAATAAACCAACCAAGACCATATCGCTGCCGCTGTCACGATAATGTTCGCTGATTTCCCGGCCCAATTCGGTAACCCGCGCCCTGACTTCCTGTTCGGAAATCATGACTTCTACGGTATGTTTCATCATACTCATAACTCTTTGAATAAAGGTATTCAGCACCATCAAGAGGGTTCAGGCTCTGACCATTGATGATGCGCCAGTGCAGACGGATAGCGCCTAAGGGCGCGAAGTATACCAGAAAGCGCAGGCTACCGGGTATTACCCCAAACCGGGCGTTGAAAAAACATCACCGCGTCCGGGTAATCGCCCGAATGAAATCAAGGCCGCCGTCTCTTATTCACTCCCGGCCGCGCTGGGGAAAAAGAGTGGCTGCGAGGCCTTGACGCTCAGCCTTACCGGCTGCCCCGGCTCAAACCAGGTGCTGCTTTGCACCTGGATAATGCGATCGTCCAGTTTGATGCGGTAGTGGTTTAAGGTGCCCATAAACAACCGATCCTGAATCTGCGCCGTGCCGTTGGGATCCAGCGCCAGAGCAATATCATGCGGACGAACCAGCCAGTCACATTGCGAACCGATCGGCTGCCCGTGGGGGTGGGCGGCGAGGTGCTCGCCGAACAGGCTCTGCCACTGATGATCGCTGAGGATGTTAACCGGCAGATAGTTGCTGCTGCCCAGATAATCGGCAACAAAACGGCTGTTGGGACGCTGGTACAGCGTTGCCGGATAGCCTTCCTGCACAATGGCGCCATTGTCCATGACCGCCAGCCGATCGGCAAAGGCAAAAGCCTCTTCCTTACTGTGGGTCACAAACACGGTGGCAACCTGCCGCTGCTTCAGAATAATGCGTAACTCGCTCATCAGGTTGTCGCGCACCTGATTATCAATATTGGAAAAAGGCTCATCAAGCAGCAGTACGCTCGGTTTACAGACCAGGGCGCGGGCTATCGCCACCCGCTGCTGCTGTCCGCCGGAAAGTTCATGCGGGTAGCGGGCTTCCAGCCCGTCCAGACGCACCAGATCGATCATCTCGCCGACGCTACGGACAATCGTTTCCTGCGGCTGGCCGTACAGGCCAAAGGCGATATTTTCCGCCACCGTCAGGTGCGGAAATAACGCGTAATCCTGAAAAATCAACCCGACCTGGCGGAACTCCGGCGCGACAATCCGTTCGCTATCGCTCATCGTTTGGCCGGCGATGGCGATCAAACCTTTATCCAGCGCAAGCAGTCCCGCCACCGCTTTAAGCAAGGTGGTCTTGCCGCAGCCGCTGGCGCCGAGCAGACAAACAATTTCCCGCTGCCGTACCGTCAGGGAAAGGTTATTCAGTACGTTCCCGTCCCTTTCCTTACGCGGCTGATAACGGCAGGTTATGTGCTCAATCTTTAATACGTCGGTTACATCTGTCATCGTTTATTTTCCAGCACCGCATTCAGCCAGATAACGGGGAACAGCCCGACCAGCACCAGGATCATCGCCGGCAGCGCCGCCTGCTCCAGTTGCTCATCGGAGGTAAAGGTAAAAACATAGGTTGCCAGCGTTTCAAAATTAAACGGCCGCAGCAACAGCGACGCATTCAATTCTTTCATACTCTCAATAAAAACCAGCAACGTACCGGTTACGATCCCCCGTCGCAATAGCGGCAGATGCACCCGTTGCAACAGCTGCGCGGGAGAACTTCCTAATGTCCGGCTGACCATATCCAGCGACGGCGAGATTCTCGACATGCTGCTTTCCACGCTGCCTATCATCATGGCGCTAAAACGGATGCAGTAAGCGATCACCAGCGCGAACAGCGTTCCCGACAGCAATAGTCCCGGCGCGGGCAGGTTTATCCAGTTGGCCAGCCGGTTGACGGCATGGTCGAACGCCGCCAGAGGAATAAGCAGGCCGATAGCCAGAATGGTGCCGGGCACCGCGTACCCAAGGCTGGCCAGCCGCAATAATACCGGGCTGGATTTATCCAGGCGGGTGGAGAAGACCAGCACCAGCGCCGCCAGCAGCGTCACGCCCGCCGCCAGCGACGATACCAGCAGGCTGTTCATGCCGTAGTGAAAAAACGCCATCGACCAGGACTGAGTGATATAGCGCCAGCTCCAGGTTATCAGGATCAGGCAGGGTATCCCCATCGCCAGCGCAATAAGCCCCCAGCAATACCCCAGCGCCAGCCATTTTCTCAGGCCGGTAAGCGGCTGTTGATCTTCCCGCTCCTGCCCCATGCTTTTCTGATAAATACGCTGCCGACGCCGGCTGTAAAACTCCGCCGAGATCATCATAAAGATGAACAGCAACATCAGGGCGGAAATTCGCGTCGAAGCGCCCAGATCGCCATACCCCAGCCAGGTGTCATACACGGCGGTGGTCAGCGTGGCCTGAGCAAAATAGGAGACGGTGCCGAAATCGCCCAGGGTTTCCATCGCCACCAGCGAGGCGCCGACGACAATCGCCGGTCTGGCCAGCGGAAAAGCGATGCGCCGGAAAGCCCGGTTGGGGGAATGGTTAAGCAGACGCGCCGAATGCAGCAAGGTAACCGACTGTTCCAGCAAGGCTTTGCGCGCCAGCAGGTAAACGTACGGATACAGCACCAGCGCCAGAACGACGCAGGCGCCGCCGAGAGAGCGGATCGGCGGAAACCAGTAATCACCGGCGCTGTGCAGGGAAAACGCCCGACGCAGCCATCCCTGCACCGGGCCGGCATAGTCCAGCAGATCGGTATAAATATAGGCGACCAGATAAGGCGGCATGGCCAGCGGTAAACACAGCATCCACCGCAACCCGCGTTGACCGGGAAAACGATACTGGGTCATCAGCCAGGCGGCAGGCAGACCCAATAATAGACTCAGCGCCACCGTCCCCGCCACCAACCCCAGAGAGTTGACAATATAGGTGGGCAACACGGTTTGCCACAGATGAATAAACCCCTCGCCCCGGGCGAAAAAGGCCTGGAAAAAAATGGCGGCTATCGGGAACAGCAACAGCCCCGTTAATAACCAACTACTCACTCGCCAACGTCGGATACTGAAACCGCTCTCACTCGCCACGTCTATTCCGTACCACTCGTAAACAAAAATGCCCGGAACAATAATCACGCTTTCCGCAGGGCGATATATTCCGGGCTTGAATTATCCTATCACCTGAATATCAGATGTTTATTTACAGATCAAACTTAACCTCATCGATTAACCGCAAGGCGTGCTGATATTCGTCGGCGATTTTCTCCAGCGGCAGCGCATCGGCCTTGAATGTTCCCCACGACGCAACCACTTCCGACGGCTGTACGCCCGGTTTCACCGGATATTCGCCGTTAACGTCAGCGTACATATGCTGCGCCCGATCCTCGCTGAGGAAGCGAATCAGCTGCACGGCATTGTCGCGGTTTGGCGCATATTTCGCCAGCACAGCCCCGCTGATGTTAACGTGCGTGCCTGATGCTTCCTGACCCGGGAAGTTGATATTGACGGCTTCGCCCCAGCTGCGCTGCTTATCATCGGCAAGCATTCTGACCAGATAATAGCTATTCCCCAGCGAGTAATCGCACACGCCTTCCGTGATGGCTTTAATCTGATCGCGATCGCCGCCCTGCGGCTTCTGCGCCAGATTCGCCTTTAAGCCTTCCAGCCATTGCCGGGTTTTCGCCTCGCCGTGATGCGCCAGCATCGCCGCCGTCAGCGACACGTTGTAAGCATTTTTAAAAGAGCGGGTGCAAATACGCCCTTTATATTTGGGGTCGGCCAGGTCCAGATAGTCAAAAGACGCCGGGATCTTTCCTACCCGATCTTTTGAGGTATAAATCGCCCGGGCGCGCGTCGTCAGTCCGACCCAGCGGCCCTGAGAATCGCGGTATTGCGACGGAATGTTCTCTTCCAGCGTTTTATCTTTCAGCGGCTGCGACAAATCCGCATCAACCACTTCCATCAGACGGTTAATATCCACCGTCAGCACTACATCCGCCGGGCTTAGGCTCCCCTCCCTTTTTAAACGCTCCACCAGCCCTGACTCGGCATAGATAACATTGGCCTTGATGCCGGTTTGCTGCGTGAACTCTTTGAGAATGGGTTCAATCAAATAGGCCTGACGGTATGAATAGATATTGACTTCAGATGCGGCGTGCGCGGCGCTGCTGATGGCAAGCGCGGAAAGGATCGAACCGATCAGAATCTGTTTCTTCATGAGATGCCTCAATAAATGATAATAGTTATCAGAATCGCTCTCATTATTCACAATCAGTTACTTTACGTCACTAACTTTTTACACAATCCTTACGAATAACAAAAATGACGCGGCGCAAGAAAATTTAGTCAGGTTATCTACAATTGTGATAACGTCTCATGACAATAATCGGAACGAACTTAACCATGAAAAACTCTGCGCTGGCGCTACTCCTGCTGAGTCTGATGAGCTTCTCCTCCGCCGGCAAGGCACTGAATGAATTTGAAGCGGAAGATCTTGCCGATTTAACCGCCGTTTTCGTTTATCTGAAAAATAATTGCGGATATCAGGATTTGCCCAACGAACAAATTCGCCAGTCGCTATTGGCATTCGCCCGGCAAAATCGTTGGGATCTCAGTAATTACAATGCCTATAACATGACGGCGCTGGGGGAAGAGAGCTATCGGGATCTCAGCAAAATCGCTATCCCCACGCCGCAGAAATGCCAGTCTCTGGCTCGTAACTCACTCGGTTTGCTTGCCTACGCGAAATAATTTCTTCCTTCCTTCTGCACTGACTGAAATTTGACCGTGCAAGCGCCGCAAGAGTTAGCTATCATGGCGCGCCAATTTTCATGGCTGTTATCGCGGAGGAAGCCCTAACATGTCCCAGAAAGAAATTTGGTATGAAACCCTGCATGCCAACTTTGGCCAGTACTTTTCCATCGACCGGGTGCTATACCACGAAAAGACTGACCATCAGGATCTGATCATCTTTGAAAACGCGGCGCTCGGCCGTGTCATGGCGCTGGATGGCGTGGTGCAAACCACCGAACGTGACGAATTCATCTACCACGAAATGCTGACCCATATCCCCCTGTTGTCTCACGGGCGGGCGAAACGCGTGCTGATTATCGGCGGCGGCGACGGCGGCATACTGCGTGAAGTCAGCCGTCATGCCGGTATCGAACAAATCACCATGGTGGAAATTGATGCGGGCGTAGTGGAATTCTGCCGCCGGTACTTACCCAACCATAATGCCGGCGCCTACGACGATCCGCGTTTTCGTCTGGTCATCGACGACGGCGTGAACTTCGTTAATCAGTGTGACGAAACATTCGATGTCATCATTTCCGACTGCACCGATCCCATCGGGCCGGGCGAAAGCCTGTTCACGTCTGACTTTTATCAGGGATGCGCGCGCTGCCTGAATGAAGGCGGTATTTTCGTTGCGCAGAACGGCGTTTGTTTTCTGCAACAGGATGAGGCCGTCAACAGCCACCATAAACTCAGCCGCTACTTTAGCGATGTAACATTTTATCAGGCGGCGATCCCCACCTATTACGGCGGCATCATGACGTTTGCCTGGGCCAGCAACCATCCGTCGCTGCGTCAGATAAGCGTGGAGACATTACAACAACGCTTTAATGCGTCCGGTATCGAGTGCCGCTATTACAATCCGGCCGTTCACGTAGGTAGCTTCGCGCTGCCGCAATATTTACTGAATGCATTATCGGCCGCGCGCTGATTATCGCATCCATAAGGGGGTGACTTAAATTGCACAAGCTGAAACTACACGGCTTTAACAATCTGACCAAAAGCCTGAGTTTTTGTATCTACGATATCTGTTACACCAGAACTGCCGATGACCGTGACGGTTACATCGCTTACATTGATGAACAGTATAACGCTAACCGTTTGACCGAAATCCTGAGCGAAACCTGCTCGATTATCGGCGCCAACATTCTCAATATCGCCCGTCAGGATTACGAACCGCAAGGCGCCAGCGTGACCATTCTGGTCAGCGAAGAGCCGATGGACCCGCGCGATGTCGATAACTCCGAGCTTCCGGGCCCCTTGCCCAACTCCGTGGTCGCCCATCTGGACAAAAGCCACATTTGCGTGCACACCTATCCGGAAAGTCATCCTGAAGTCGGGCTATGCACCTTTCGCGCCGATATCGAAGTGTCGACCTGCGGCGTTATCTCGCCGCTGAAAGCGCTGAACTATTTAATCCACCAGTTGGAATCGGATATCGTCACCATTGATTATCGCGTGCGCGGCTTTACCCGCGATATCAATGGCGTAAAACACTTTATCGATCATCAGATCAACTCGATCCAGAACTTTATGTCGGCGGACATGAAATCGCTGTATCACCTGATGGATGTCAACGTTTATCAGGAAAACATGTTCCACACCAAGATGTTGCTGAAAGATTTCGACCTTAAGCATTACCTGTTCAACGTCGATCCCAGCACATTAAGCGCCGAGGAACGTAAACGAATCACCGATTTGCTGTATCACGAAATGCAGGAGATCTATTACGGCAGAAACCTGCCCGTACTCTAATGTTCAACCAAGGGAGCCTGGCTCCCTTTCACCTCATCAACGGCAACCACCTGAACTGAATAAAACGCCGCCAGAAACGGCGTTGATTATTCCGTTGTTGAAAGAAAATTTTTTCCTTGATTTTTATTTTTCCCTTGCGCCGTCTGGCTTACATCCCTGCTGGATAAATTTCAGCGTAATTCCTATATATTGTATGGTTGAAATTTAAAACACCTACATCTAGTATCTAATTCGTAACCGCATCGCAAATGATGGTTGCTCCATGGATCGGTACGGGCGCTAACGCCCACAGAAACAGCCGCTCCGACACATGACTCTTACATTAAAAGGTAAATACGAATCATGCGTATTACTATTTTCACCAAGCCGGACTGTGTTCAATGTAATGCAACATGCCGCGCACTGGATAAGCAGGGCATTCATTATCAACTGGTGGACTTAACGGAAGATGAGCAGGCGTTAGCGCAGGTAAGAGCGTTGGGTTATCAGCAAGTACCGGTGGTGATGACCGCTGACGATCACTGGAGCGGCTTTCGCCCGGATAAAATCAGCACGCTACAGCAATCTCAACGGTTGCAGTAAGGGGGCGCGATGAACCCGCTGGTTTACTTTTCCAGCCAGTCGGAGAACACCCACCGCTTCGTTGCCAGGGTCGGGTTGCCCGCCCTGCGTATTCCGATAGCGATTGAACAGCCCGGACTGAAAATGGATCGTCCCTATATTCTGGTGGTTCCCAGCTATGGAGGGGGAAGCGCCAAAGGTTCGGTGCCCCGTCAGGTGATCCTGTTTCTGAACGATCGACAAAACCGCGACTACCTGCGCGGCGTCATCGCCGCGGGCAATACCAATTTTGGGGCCGCTTACGGCCTCGCCGGCGACATCATCGCGCAAAAGTGTCAGGTGCCTTATCTGTATCGCTTCGAACTGCTGGGTACGGCAGAAGACGTTGCAAACGTGCGAAAGGGAGTAACTGAATTTTGGCAACAACAGAACCCGTGATCACCAAACCAGCCGCCACGGAGCTGGATTACCATGCGCTGAATGCCATGCTGAACCTTTACGACGCCGAGGGTCACATTCAGTTCGAGCAGGACAAGCTGGCGGCGCGGCGCTATTTCTTACAGCACGTCAATCAGAATACGGTGTTCTTCCATAACCTGGAAGAAAAGCTGCGCTATCTGGTTGAAGAGAACTATTACGAAGCCGAGGTGCTGGATCAGTACGCCTTCAGCTTTATCAAAAGTCTTTTTCAACAGGCCTACAGCCATAAATTCCGTTTCCAGACCTTTCTTGGCGCGTTCAAATACTACACCGGCTATACGCTCAAAACCTTTGACGGCAAGCGCTATCTGGAACGCTACGAAGATCGCGTCTGCATGGTGGCGCTCACGTTGGCGGCCGGTAACACCGAGCTTGCCGGCGCGCTGGTGGAGGAAATCATTAGCGGCCGTTTTCAGCCTGCCACGCCCACCTTTCTCAACTGCGGAAAAAAACAGCGCGGCGAACTGGTCTCCTGCTTCCTGCTGCGTATTGAAGACAACATGGAATCGATTGGACGCGCGATTAACTCCGCGTTACAACTCTCCAAACGCGGCGGCGGCGTGGCCTTCATGCTTACCAATATCCGCGAAACCGGCGCGCCGATAAAAAGAATAGAGAACCAGTCATCCGGCATCATCCCGGTGATGAAAATGCTGGAAGACGCCTTTTCCTACGCTAATCAGTTGGGCGCGCGTCAAGGCGCCGGCGCGGTATACCTCAACGCCCACCACCCCGACATTCTGCGCTTCCTCGATACCAAGCGGGAAAATGCCGATGAGAAAATCCGCATTAAAACGTTGTCGCTTGGCGTGGTCATCCCGGACATCACTTTCCAACTGGCGAAAAACAATCAGGTGATGTACCTGTTTTCGCCCTACGACGTCGAGCAGGTGTATGGCGTTCCGCTGTCGGAAATCAGCGTCAGCGAAAAATACCATGAGATGGTCAACGACAAACGGATCCGTAAATCGCAGATCAAGGCGCGGGAGTTCTTTCAGATCCTGGCCGAGATCCAGTTTGAGTCCGGCTATCCCTATATGATGTTCGAGGACACGGTCAATCGCGCCAATCCGATTCAGGGCCGCATCAATATGAGCAACCTGTGCTCCGAGATTTTGCAGGTCAATGACGCAAGCCTGTACGACGAAGATCTCGGTTATCGCCACATTGGTAAAGACATCTCCTGCAACCTCGGCTCCCTGAATATCGCTAAGGCGATGTCGTCGCCAGACTTCGGCCTCACGGTTGAAATGGCGATCCGGGCGCTGTCCGCCGTCTCCGATATGAGCCACATCCGCTCCGTGCCATCGATAGAAAAAGGCAACGATGAATCCCACGCTATCGGCCTCGGGCAGATGAATCTGCATGGCTATCTGGCCCGCGAGAGAATATTTTACGGTTCAGAGGAAGCGATCGACTTCACCAATATCTATTTTTACACCGTTGCCTACCATGCGCTACGCGCCTCAAATCAGCTGGCGATAGAGCGCGGACGGCGTTTTAAAGGATTCGAAAATTCTAAATACGCCTCCGGCGAGTACTTCGATAAATACGTGGAACAACGCTGGCAACCCGCTACGGAACGGGTGCGTGAACTGTTCGAACAAGCGGGGATAACCATTCCCGACCAGCAGGACTGGGCAACGCTGCGCGACGCCGTTATGACGCATGGTATTTATAACCAGAACTTGCAGGCAGTGCCCCCGACCGGCTCGATTTCCTATATCAATCACTCCACATCAAGCATCCACCCGATCGTGTCGAGGATTGAAATCCGCAAAGAGGGCAAGATTGGCCGGGTCTACTACCCTGCCCCCTACATGACCAATGACAATCTGGAATATTACCAGGACGCCTATGACATCGGCCCGCAGAAGATTATTGATACCTACGCGGCGGCAACCCAGCATGTCGACCAGGGATTGTCGCTGACGCTGTTCTTCCGTGATACCGCCACCACGCGGGATATCAATAAAGCGCAAATCTATGCGTGGACCAAAGGCATCAAAACCATTTACTACATTCGCATACGGCAGATGGCATTGGAAGGTACCGAGGTTCAGGGCTGCGTGTCCTGCGCTTTGTAAGCTATCGCTGAAGGAAATCTGATTATGACATCGCTAACGCGCGTACAGGCCATCAACTGGAACAAAATTGAAGACGACAAAGATCTGGAGGTCTGGAACCGGCTTACCTCGAATTTCTGGCTGCCGGAAAAAGTCCCGTTATCCAATGACATCCCCTCCTGGGGAACGTTAAACGCGCATGAACGCCAGCTGACAATCCGGGTGTTTACCGGACTGACGCTGCTGGATACGATTCAGAACACCCTGGGCGCACCGACGCTGATGCCCGATGCCGTCACCCCCCACGAGGAAGCGGTGCTATCCAACATCAGCTTTATGGAAGCGGTGCATGCCCGCTCTTACAGTTCCATCTTTTCCACCCTGTGTCTGACCAGTGAAGTAGACGATGCCTATCGCTGGAGCGAAGAAAATCCGGCCTTGCAGAAAAAAGCCGCCATCATTCTGAGCCACTACCGCAGCGACGATCCGTTGATGAAAAAGGTCGCCAGCGTGTTTCTGGAGTCCTTCCTGTTCTATTCCGGCTTTTATCTGCCCATGTACTGGTCAAGCCGGGCCAAACTGACCAACACCGCCGATTTGATCCGGCTGATTATTCGCGATGAAGCGGTGCACGGTTATTATATTGGTTATAAATTCCAGCAAGGTCTGGCCAAAGCGGATACGGCCCGCCAGCAACAGGTGAAAAACTTCGCTTACGATCTGCTACAGGATTTGTATGACAATGAAGTGCTGTATACCCAGGAGCTGTATGACGGCGTCGGCTGGACGGAGGATGTGAAGAAATTCCTGCACTATAACGCCAACAAAGCGCTGATGAATCTGGGCTATGAAGCGTTATTCCCCGCCAGCATGACGGACGTCAATCCGGCGATTCTTTCCGCCCTTTCGCCCAATGCGGACGAGAATCACGACTTCTTCTCCGGTTCCGGATCGTCGTACGTCATTGGCAAAGCGGTCAACACCGAAGATGAGGACTGGGATTTCTAGTTCCGGGAATTATGGGGCGTTCGCCTCATAATTTCCCCCTCAGGCGCAATATTCTCCAATTCATGATAGAAAACAAATCATTGTAAAAATCCGTTATTCTCACGAAAAAAAAATATATCGACTTAGCTTCGATAATTCATTTCATCTGTTTTCAGAAAAAAATAAATGAAAAAAGCACAAATTAAATTTATTTAAATTTGAAAAGAAGAGTTCCAACACCTACCATAATAGCCACGCCGATAAAGTCTTAGAAGTATATAGGATTTCAAAAAAAATAATTAGCAGTGAATCATTCACTATTCATCACTATAAAAATCACACTAATAAAACGCCGTCATTCTTCTCTAGGGCATTAATAATACCCTGTATATTTAATTTGGTTGCGTATTTGACACCGGGAACTTCAAACCTGTAATTTATAATAACGGAGTGTTATAATGGATAATTGTGTCTATATAAACAAAACATCCTCATTTATGCCGGGCGAACCGGTTGATAATAACTCAATTGAAAAGGTATTGGGATATATTGGCGGAGCGCCGTCCAGAGCAAAAAAAATTGTATTACGCAGTAATGGTATTAAAACACGTTATTACGTTTTAGACCCAGAAACAGGGGAGCCTCGTTATACCAATGCGCAACTCACGGCGGAAGCGATAAAAGGCCTATTTGACGACGATTTCTCCCCGGAAGATATTGAATGCCTTGCCACAGGCACCAGCATGCCCGACCAACTGATGCCTAACCACGGCGTGATGGTGCACGGAGAACTGGGTAATCCTTCTTGCGAAGTGGTTTCCACAGCGGGGATCTGCGTAGCGGGCGTTACCGCATTAAAATACGGATGGCTGTCGGTGCTTTCCGGCGCCTCCCGCAATGCCGTCACCACCGCATCTGAAATCGCCTCAACGGTAATGCACGCGCGTAACTTTATCAATGAAAATCAGGCGAAAGTCGAAGCACTAGAAAAACACCCTGAAATCGCCTTTGAAAAAGATTTCCTGCGTTGGATGTTGTCAGACGGCGCGGGCGCCATCTTGCTGGAAAACCAACCACGTCCAAATGGTTCCTCGCTGCGTATCGACTGGATTGATATCTATTCTTACGCTAATGAGTTGGAAACCTGTATGTATTCCGGAGCGGAAAAAGATGAAAACGGCACGCTGATTGGCTGGATGCGTTTCCCGGTCAAAGATTGGGGAGATCGTTCTATTTTTTCCGTAAAACAAGATGTTAGATTACTGAATGAGAATATCGTCGATATTGCTTTGGGAAAACCGCTGCTTAAAACTATTGAGCGCCGGAGAATTTCGGCAGACAATATTGATTGGTTCCTGCCTCATATGTCATCAAATTATTTCCGCCAACCGATTGCCGAATGTATGGAAAAAAATAGTTTTAATATTCCACAGGAGCGCTGGTTCACCAATCTGACCACCAAAGGTAATGTCGGTTCTGCTTCTATTTATATTATGCTGGACGAACTGATTAAATCCAATGAGCTGAAAAGCGGACAGAAAATTCTTTGCTTTATTCCGGAAAGCGGACGCTTTAATGGTTCATTTATGCACCTCACGGTAATGTAAATCCTTTTCCACAACCCTATTGGCGACAAAACAGAAGGCGTATTATCGTTTAATGCGCCTCCCGCCATTCACGTGGAGTAAAAAATTTCCAGGCGAAATTGCGTTATGGTGGTACGCAGGGATGCGCACCATAAAAAATATTCTCTTTTCGTAGCGTGAGCCATTTCGCGTCGGATACCCGGCTATGCCGGAGATATCATAAAGAGGAAAAGAAACCGTATGCCTTTCGGCGATACGGTTTCATTATCGTAAGTCCTGCCACACTTATGCTGAGCGGTCTTCTTTTCTGGGGTACAGCATCATGAACGCGATAAAAGTCATCGGTATCGATCTGGCTAAATCTGTCTTTCAGGTATGTGTCTGGATCAGCGAAAATCGAGGTTTTATTTCCATGCGCCGTGAGCCGTCAGTAGTAGCTTGCGCCGATTCCGGCTGTCATCGGAGATCAAATCTACAAGCACTTTGGCAACCGTTGCAAAAGTCAGCATGGGGTTTCCCGGAACATGGCGAACATCGTCCAGCGGCAGCAGGTCCCAAGCCGAATCAACGGGTCCGTTTTTCAGTGAAACCGGATAGACCGCCGTCCAGTTCGCCCGGCAATCGGAGAGCGCCCGTTCGGCGATGGCCTTGTCGGCAAACAGGCTGCCGCCGAACAGGGTATGGAACACGAACCTGGGGATAAATGCCCCTTTGGCTCGCGTTTCGCCCACCCCAAAGGACGACAGCAACACGAAACGTCTGACACCCGCTGCATTGATAGCAGCAATGACCTTGGGCAGCGTCCTTTGTTGAAAATCCGTCTTCCGGAACACCGATCTGACGCTGGTGCGGACGCCAAGGCAATAGACCACGGCTTCGGCGCCCTCGAACGCCCCCCGCATTGCGGCGACGTCCTCGACCGAACCGTCCATCACCGTAAGTCCGGCACGGGGCTGCACGGCTCGGGGATTACGGACATAGGCCACGACTTCATATCCCGCGGCCAGCGCCTCACTCACAGCGTATCCGCCCGTTGTGCCGGTTGCGCCCAGAACCACAATTCGCATCGTCATCCCCTATTTGGATAAGATTACGTAACGAACAGAGTTGTACACTCTTGCGAATATCAGAAACTACCATGGTATCGTTACGAACAAAAGTTTTGTAGCTAACCAAAGGATGTTGTTATGAGAATCGGTGTTGGCGGTGCCAACGGCCAACTCGGCCAGGCAGTGTTGAAAGAATGGGCCGAGAGGGCAATCATCGCCCTTTTGCAGACGCCGGAAAAAGCGCCGGCAGGTGTGCAAGAGCGTTTCACGGGCTACAAACAATAGGACACTGAAATGAAAAGACTACCGGTTCTCTCTGGCATCGCCGCCTTGACGCTGGCGACCGACCATCGCACTCTTCGTCGTATACGACCGCACACCGCCTGTGTCGCCGCCAGCGCAGGCCTCATCCGTACCGTTGAGCGAACTGTGCCAACCCGCAGCGCTGCAAACGCTCGTGTCCGGGCTGCGCACGAAAGTCGATGTCCGGCGATTGCCGGACGAGGCTCAGTCCGGGCCTTTCCTCACCACCGGCGTCAAGTTTACCCCGGCCACGAACGACATGCCGGCCTATTGCCAGATCACGGGCACCTTCGTCACCAACGAGGCCACGGGAAAGACGGCTCACTTCCTCGCAACGCTGCCTGAAAACTGGAACCGCAAGTACCTGCAGATCGGCTGCGGCGGACATTGCGGCACATTCTCAGTCAGCAACGCCACCTGGCCGACGATCTCTATCAGCGTGCAGGGCAAGCCGACCGACGTCTTGCGAAAGGGCTATGCCTCTTTCGCGACGGACGAGGGACACTACGGCTTCACCCAGGGCAAATGGGCCGTTAAGAGCGATGGGGAGATCGACCAGGACGCGCTGGATGACTTCCTCTATCGCGCCCACAAGGTTCTGGCCGGCATGGGCAAACAATTCACCACCGCGTTCTATGGACGGGTCTCCGGCCAGTCGTAGGAGATCGCCTATTCCTACTTCTGCGGATGCTCGGGTGGCGGCCGCGACACGCTGGTTGCAGCGTCTCACTTTCCGGAGGAATTCGACGGCTTCGTCGCCGGATCGGCATACGTCAACCTGGCGACCAAGGCTTTTCAGGGCGTCGGCCTGTCGCTGGCCTCCATCCGCTCCCCCGATGCCCTGGTATCTCCCGCGCTGCTGAAAAAGCCGGCTCCCATTATCAATCAGAAATGCGATGCGATAGACGGCGTCAAGGACGGCCTCATCCAGAATCCGATGGCGTGCGATTTCCGTGCCGCCGTGGATCTGCCGCGCTGCAAGGAAGGAACGCCTGGCGACACCTGCTTCACCGACGTCCAGATCGGGACCGTCAGTACGCTTCTCACCGCGGTCACCGATGAGAACGGCCATGTCGTTCAACCCGGTTTTTCGCTCAGCGATGTCCAGGGCACCCTGCTTCTGCCACCGGAAAACCCCGGCCAGCCCAACCCCTGGCCGGATGCGGGCAACCCCGCCACTGGCAATAGCGGCGGCATGGCATTGCTGGGGGACGCGGTACTGCGCATTTTTACCCACCGTAACGATCCGGACTTCCGCTCCAGTTCGGTCGTCGCTTTCGGCAACGGCGGCAGTGGCGCAGTCACCCTCGGCCAGAGCGGCATCCAGTCCGGTGTCCTACAGTAGCCGCACTCCTCTGTCGCCTTTAGTATTACCTCGACAACATCAACAACGGAGGAACAGCGATGAAAAAATCATCTGACAGCGATACCCTTATCAACATCAATAGCATTGAGAAAGTTGCCGCGCGTCGTGCTCAACTGCGCACAATGCTGGGGATTGACACAGGAAGAATGGACACGCTACGAACAACTCAAACACGGCGAATGCGGTATCGGGTCTGGGGCTTTGTTCTGGAGTTAAACCGCTTTCCGTCATAAACAATTCAATATGAGTATACCGGAATACCCTCTTCGGGCGATCTACTCATTATCTTTGTCTTGCCCGGCATGCCGGTGGAAACATAGGGACGAAAAAAAACCGCAACTCACTGATGAGTTGCGGTTTCTTAACTCATAGGATGTATAAAAACATCCAAAGATAATAAGTGGCGGAACGGACGGAAATCGACCTTATCATCTATATATATGATAAGTAACAAAACTCATTACCATTCATAATCGCTGTAGGCCATATTGTAGGTCATTTTGAAAATGTTCTGCAAGCAAGGATAGCTTCTCATCTGCTTATCTACCGGTCGGATACCAAACTATCGGACAGTCAAAAACCAGCACAATCCCCCAACAAATACAAAAAAACAAAATATAATCATACATAAAATACAAAATTAATATTTTTTACCTACCGTTATTATTGCACTACCCGTTACTATGAAATAGTTATCGGGATGTTAGTCAATTCCCGCCGATAGCTACCAACGTTGCACAGCAATTTAGTGCAGTTGCACTACAATAAACATTATAAAATTTGTGGCAATCCGCACATAATCCGAATTCATACACACCAAACTTACATAATTAATTGTTTTTTTAACACATTACATCTACCCATCAGAAACAGAATAATTGGCGTAGTTTTTGCTTATACCATGCTATATGAAAGCGTACGCTGATAGCGGTGTACACACCATTTCTCAAAAAGTGTTGTGGAGGACAGAATATGTCCATCGTGTATTCAACTGAGAACATGGCTGACAAGCAGCGTTTTGAATACTGGACAGAGGTCGTTTGTCGTCATTGCCTCAAGGCAACGAATCGGCCGGTATCCAAGAGCGGCTTTCTGGCATACATGCAATTCCGGGCAATCAAGTCCCTTTCGCTTGCTACGCTCAATGCACCGGCACATCACTGGAAACGGGGGGCACAAGAGCTACGTAGCGGCCCCAATGACGATCTTTGGCTTGGACTGGTGCAGCGGGGGCAGGCTTGGTTCGAACAAAGTGGCCGGCAGGCCGTACTGCCAGCGGGCAGTATGGTACTGTATGATTCAGCCAAAGAATTCACTTTCAACATCGACTCGCAAGCGCTGCATATCTTGCGTATTCCCCGCCCGTTGTTAATGCGGCGCATCCCTAACGTAGAGAAATTCACCGCCATCTCGCTGGATGCCAGCCGGCCAGGCATGACGCCGCTGCGGGAGATGCTGTTGCAAGCCAGTTCAAATTCCCTTCTGATGACCCATGACGACATGGCTATCAGGTATTTCGACATGATGTTGGACATGTTGGTCTTTAGTCTGCAAGTCGCGGATAACGATAACGCGAGCGACCGCTATTACAACCTGTATGAAAAAATCGTGCAATATATCCGCGACCATTTACAGGATGACGCTCTGTCGTTGGATATGATCGCGAAAGCGCACTACGTATCCCCCCGCACCGTGGTGCGGGCGTTCTCCGCCCGGCAAAAAACGCCCATGGCCATGGTATGGCAAGAACGGCTATTGGCCTGTCGCCATGCGCTGCAGGATAAACGCGCGCGCAGCGTATCTCAGATAGCCATGGAGTACGGTTTCAAGGATCTCTCCCACTTCAGCCGGGCGTTCCGCCAAGCATTCGGTTATGCGCCAAGTTCATTGTTGAAACAGGAAATCGTCCAGTCCTGAGTCTTATCGCCCCGCCTCTGAGCGACAGCGACCTGTACAGGCGCTGTCGTTTTTTTTATTCCGCCTACGCGAAACTCAACGAGATATACGATCTTTTTCACCGGATTTCTTCCCCCTGGGCAAACTGTCCTTTTGAGTACATCCCTTGTCCATTTGAGCCATGGCGGTAATAGCACTCTCGGGTTAAAAGTGTCAATCAGGAGCGGAATCAATTTTCTACTCCGCCATTGATGGCGTCGGTGCCTTCATCTACAGGCAGGCAAGACGAAAGAAATAACCACATCTTATGGTCTGAAATCACTAACAGGCCGCAGTCATTATTCCGTTTTAAACGTGGGGGTTAATCATGAAATCAGTCAAAGGTAATCGTTTGCAATATCCTAACCGCGATCCTGAGACGATGAAAAGAGGAGGTCTCAGCGCGATGATGCGATCTACTCGCTGGCGCCGACGGTATGTTATTCCTTTGGCTGCAATCTTATTTTTTCAATCCGCCCAGGCGGTGGATTTGGATTCGCTGGATTTAGTTCCTGCACCAGTGGGCACCGACGCTTTTCTTTCCTATTTCACCTATGCCCATCGCGACACTTATAAACCCGTCGGCGGCAATTATATTAAAGATGATACTCGGCTGAATTCAATGATTGGTATTTTCCGTTATGTCCATTATATGGACGTCGGCGGATTTACCCTGGCGCCCCAAGTATTATTACCCTATGGACGACTCTATGATGGCAAGCTGGCCGGCACGGAACTGAGTTCAACATCAGGGCTGGGCGATCCGATCCTCACCGCGCCCCTTTGGCTGATCAATAATTCAACTTCCGGAACCACTTTCGCCATTGTGCCTTATCTCTATCTCCCTATGGGCAATTACGATGCCGGGGAGACGCTGAACATAGGCGAAAACCGCTGGAAGTTTGATTTTCAGGTGGGCGGAACCCAGCGGCTTGGCGATAACTTTATCGCACAGGCATCATTCGATACCACCTGGTATGGCGACAATGACGACGCCGTCAGCCGGGGTGACGGCACGCTTTCACAGGACAACAGCTATCAGGCGCAATTATGGCTGTCCTATATTCCTCCTCAGGACAAAACCTGGACCTTCGCCGTCGGTTACGCCAAAAACTGGGGCGGTACCCAATATCTGGACGGTTCAGCGAACGGCGCCGCCACACGCTCACAGCAGGTGCGTTTGCAAACGGCGAAATTTGTGCGGCCCGATTTGCAGGTGCAGTGGCTGGTTCAGCGCGACATCAGCGTAGACGGCGGGTTCCAGACCGATTTCAGCACCACGCTGCGTATTATGAAACTGTTTTAATCTCTACCGGGTCGACGGACCCGGAACGTTCAATTCCAAGTACCGTACACAGTCGCGTTACACCAGGGTAATGCCCTCCCGAACAACGAATCGGGGTACGGTTGTCCTTTTTAGCAAAACAGATGTCCCGGTGAAACAAGCATCCCGAATCGTCTGCCTACATAGTATTAACCAGGTCGGGGAGCGGCCGCGTGCGCCGGCGGCGACCGGTCATACCTGTCCGCTCTCTTCGGTAAGCTGACTATTGAACATCAATCAGGAGCCCTTATGGAATCCGCAATCGACAAACATTTGAAATGCCCCCGGACACTGTCCCGCCGTGTTCATGATGACTATCAGCCGCCGTTTCCCATGTTCGCGGGCCGTGCCGATGAAAGCCTCACACAGGTGGTCATGGCCTATCTCGGCGTGCAGTTCCTTGAAGAGCAGCGTGATGCGGCCCTGAAGGCCATGCGCCACATCGTCTCAAGTTTTAGCGTCGACGACGGCCCGGGGAATCACGATATGACCTACCATGTCGACGCTCAGGGCTATGGCAATTTCATCGTCGTCGGCTACTGGCGCGATCCGGCGGCATACTGCCGCTGGCTGCGTTCGCCGTCGATCGCCGACTGGTGGGCCGATGACGCACGGCTGAACGAAGGGCTGGGCTATTTCCGCGAGATCATCGCCCCGCGCGCCGACCAGTTCGAAACCCTGTATGCATTCAAAGAAGATCTGCCAGGCGTCGGCGCCATCATGGATAACATCAGCGACGAAGTGCAGGAGCACGGCTATTGGGGCTCGGTGCGCGATCGTATCCCGCTCTCGCAAACCGACTGGCTGCAACCTTCGAGCGAGTTGCGCCTCCTGTCCGGCGATCCCGCCAAAGGCGGCCGCGTTGTGGTGCAGGGCCATGACAATATCGCGCTGATCCGTTCCGGACAGGACTGGGTCGACGCCGGAGAAGAAGAACGCGAGCTGTACTTTAAGCAGATGCTGCCCCCCCTGCAGGACGGCATGGATTTTCTTCGCGACGAGGGTCAGGCGCTGGGCTGCTACAGCAACCGTTTCGTGCGCAACATCGATCTGGACGGCAATCTGCTGGATATCGCCTACGATATCGGCTACTGGCGCTCGCTCGACAAGCTGGAGCGATGGGCGGAATCCCACCCTACCCACCTGCGCATATTCACCACATTTTTCCGCGTCGTCACCGGACTGCAAAAACTACGGCTCTATCACGAAGTTTCCGTCTCCGATGCGCGCCACCAAATGTTCGAATACATCAACTGTCATGCACAAACCGGGATGATGCGCGATGCGCAATCTGAGAACTGATCACCCCTTTTTCAATCTACCCCTAGGGCGGATTCGTCGAACTATTGATGAAGCGCCGCATTCATGAAGGAAATAACATGGCTATTGAACGCCCCACGCCCGAACAACTGCAAGAGATCGCCGACCGCCTGCACATCCAACTGACGCCGGAACTGGCGAGTGAATACCTGGCGCTGATGCAAGCCAATTTCGACGCCTATGACCTGGTTGACGAATTGCCTGATGATATCCCCGAGACGCGTTACCCGCGCGAGGCCGGTTATCGCCCCGAGGGTGCGGAAAACCCGCTGAATGCCTGGTACTACAAAACCGAAGTGAAAGGCGCCGGCGCCGGCAAGCTGGCTGGCCGCACCGTCGCGCTCAAGGATAACGTTTCCCTGGCCGGCGTACCGATGATGAATGGCTCCACCACGCTTGAGGGGTTCGTGCCTTCTTATGACGCCACCGTCGTCACCCGTCTTCTGGATGCCGGCGCCACGATCAGCGGTAAAGCCACCTGCGAGCACTTTTGTCTTTCCGGCGGCAGCCATACTTCCCATCCGGCGCCGGTGCACAACCCCAACCGTCACGGCTACGCCGCCGGCGGCTCCTCCTCCGGCAGCGCCGCGCTGGTGGCCTCGGGTGAGGTCGACATGGCCATAGGGTGCGATCAGGGCGGTTCCATTCGCATCCCGTCGGCATTCTGCGGCACTTATGGCATGAAACCCACCCATGGTTTGGTGCCTTATACCGGTATTATGCCGATCGAGGCCACAGTGGATCATGCCGGCCCGATTACCGCCAATGTCCGCGATAACGCATTGATGCTGGAAGCGATCGCCGGCGCCGACGGGTTGGATCCGCGTCAGTATGCGCCCGCGGTGCAATCCTATACCGAGTTTCTGAACCGCGGCGTGGACGGCCTGAAGATCGGTATTGTGACCGAAGGGTTCCAGCTCGCCAATCAGGATCCGCGCGTCGCGGACAAAGTCCGAGAAGCCATTGCTCGTTTTGAACGTCTGGGTGCCACGGTCGACGAAATATCGCTCCCTGAACATACACTGGCGGGCGCGCTCTGGACGCCGATCGGCTGCGAAGGGCTGACCATGCAGATGATGCACGGGAACGGCATGGGGTTTAACTGGAAAGGTCAGTATGACGTGGCGCTGCTGGATAAACAGGCGCAATGGCGTTCCCAGGCCGAAGCGCTGTCCGCTTCGCTCAAAATCTGTATGTTCGTCGGACAGTACGGACTGGAGCGCTACAACGGCCGCTACTATGCCAAGGCACAGAACATCGCACGCAGAGCCCGTGCGGGTTATGACCGCGAGCTGGCAAACTATGATGTGTTGGTGATGCCGACCGTTCCTATCACCGCGCAACCTCTGCCTGAGAAAGACTGTTCCGTTACTCAATACATATCGCGGGCATTTGAAATGCTCGGCAATACCGCGGCACAGGACATTACCGGTCATCCGGCCTTCTCTGTTCCCTGTGGGCTGGTCGATGGTTTGCCGGTGGGGCTCATGCTGATTGGTCGTCACTATGGCGAAGGTACGCTTTACCAGGCAGCGTCGGCGTTTGAAGCGGCGGGAGACTGGCGCAAGTTCTAAAACGCGGTAGCATGGACGACGGGGTTGATTCTGCCATCCATGCCACGCCGAATTCAGCGACCCGACCGCGCGGCGCCTTTCGCACGGCCGGGTAGCAAATGCGTATGCCCGGATCCCTACTGCACCTGCCGCGGGTTACACACAAGCACTGACGCTATGGAGATATCATGCCGCATAAATTTTCTTCGCTTTTCCATGCATTGCCCTTCTCCTTCCCCCATTTCACCCGCCGCCGGCATCCCGTGCGGGGCCGCTACCGGCGGTCGCTGCTGCTGGCCTGCGCGATGGCGTCGTGCGGCGCACAGGCCACAGCCACCCAGTTTCCGCTGACGTTGCAGAACTGCGGCAGCACGCTGACCTTTCAGCGCGCGCCCACAAAAGTGGTGACCATTGGCCAGACGGGAAGCGAGATGTTGTATGCCCTGGGACTGGGCGACAAATTAGTGGGAACGTCGCTGTGGTTTAACAACGTGCTGCCGCAATACCAGGCGCAGAACGCCAAGGTTGAGCGGCTGGCCGATAACGCGCCGGGATTTGAGACCGTCATAAGCAAACGGCCGCAGTTGGTGGTCTCACAGTTTGAAATGATGGTTGGCCCGCAAGGCGTGGTGGGCAGCCGTCAGCAATTTGACGAGTTAAATATTCCCACCTACGTGATGCCCGCCGATTGCGAAGGTAAAAATAATTTGATAGGCGCCGACGGCACGCGCCAGGAAACCTTCCGCATTGAGAGTCTGTATAAAAGCATCAGCCAATTGGCGGCGATTTTCGATGTGCAGCCGCGCGGTCAACAACTGAATGACGAGCTGCAGGCCAGACTGGCCAAAGCCAGAGCCATGACGCAGCGGCAGGATCTCTCCCACACCAGCGCGCTTTTCTGGTTTTCCAGCAGCGATCTCAAGAGCGATCCGTTTGTCGCGGGCCGCAAAGGCGTGCCTGACTTCATGCTCAACACGCTGGGCGTACACAACATCGTCGAGTCTGACGAAGAGTGGCCGGCTGTCGGCTGGGAAACCATCGCCAAGGCCAACCCGACGTTTATCATCATTGCCCGGATGGATCGCCGTCGTTTCCCGGCCGATGACCACCAGAAAAAACTGGCGTTTCTGCAACACGATCCGGTCACTCGCAACATGGCGGCGGTCAAGAATAACCGCATCATTATCCTGGACGCCGAAGCGATGCATGCCAGCCTGAGAATGTTCGGCGGCCTGGAAACGATCGCTTCCGCCATCGCCAAAAACGCGGATTTGCCCAAATGACCAGAAAATGGCTGGTCAGTCTTATCGCCTGCCTGGCGCTTATCGCCGCGATATTACTGGGCGTCGCCATCGGCGAAACATCGATAAAGCTCACCGTCGTCGTACAGGCGATAGTCAATAAACTGGGGTCGGCGGGCTACATACTGGATCCCATCGACGAAGGGATTATCTGGAATTACCGCCTGCCCCGCGCCCTGGTCGCCGGGGCCTGCGGCGCGGGCCTGGCGACCTGCGGCGTGATACTGCAATCGCTCCTGCGCAATCCGCTGGCCGACCCCTATCTGCTCGGCATCTCCGCCGGCGCGTCGACCGGCGCGGTGCTGGTTGCATTATTCGGATTGGGCGCCGGCGTGCTCACCCTCTCCGGCGGGGCCTTTGTGGGCGCCATCACCGCCTTTGCGCTCGTCACTCTGCTGGCCCGGGCCGGCGGCGCCTCGGCCCCGGCGACGCAAATCATTCTGGCGGGTATCGCCGGCTCGCAACTGTTCAATGCGCTGACCGCATTTTTAATCACCAAGTCGGCCAACTCTGAACAGGCGCGCGGCATTATGTTCTGGATGCTGGGCAGCCTCAGCGGCGTTCGCTGGTCTTCGGTCTGGCTGGCGGTCCCGATATCCTTGCTGGGGCTAATCGTTTGTTTGTGGCATCGCAGGGCGTTGGATGCATTCACCTTCGGCGTTGATTCGGCCGCGGGGCTAGGCATCCCCGTCCGGCGGATACAGCTGCTGTTGATCAGCAGCGCAGCGCTGGTGACCGCCATTATGGTGTCGATCGTCGGCTCCATCGGTTTCGTCGGGCTCGTCATTCCCCACGCCGTTCGTCTGCTGTCCGGCACCCGGCATGCCCATCTGTTGCCATTAAGCGCACTAAGCGGCGCACTGTTTCTGATCGCGGCCGACATCCTTTCCCGCACGCTGATAGTCGGACAGGTGATCCCCGTCGGGGTGATCACCGCACTGGTCGGCGCGCCGGTATTTGCCCTGATCTTGCTCGATAGAAGGAGAATGCGATGACCGCCGTCCCCTCGCCACCTCAACCGGTTGTGCTCAGCTGCGCCAATCTGAGTTACCAACAAGGTGGCAATGTGTTGTTGCAGGATATCGCGCTGGCGGTACGCCATGAAGAAACGTTCGGCATCGTCGGCCCCAACGGTTCGGGTAAATCCACCTTGCTCAAGCTGCTGAGCGGTTTGCGAAAACCTGACAGCGGAACCGTCCAGCTCGGAGACAAAGACCTGCGGGATTGGCCACGCTGGAGCCGCGCCCGCCAGATTGCCATGGTCGAACAACAGGCTGACACCGAGGACGTCATCAGCGTCTTTGACGTCGTTGCGCTGGGCCGCACGCCATGGTTGTCGGCGCTGAGCCCTTGGTCCGCGCAAGAGGAGGCCATCGTGCGCCAGGCGCTGCATGATGTCGGCGCCGCCCACCTTAGCGCCCGGCGCTGGCACAGCCTGTCGGGAGGCGAGCGCCAGCGGGTGCATCTGGCCAAGGCGCTGGCCCAACGTCCACAAATTTTGCTGCTGGATGAGCCGGGCAATCATCTGGATATTCAGCATCAACTGGCCATTCTGGCGCTGGTACGCCACTTACCGGTCACCACGCTGGTGGCCCTGCACGATCTCAACCATGCCCTGCTGTGCGATCGTTTGGCGGTGCTGGATCGGGGACGGCTGATCGCGCTGGGGCCACCGCGCGAAGTTCTGACGCCGCAACTGCTGCTCAGCACATTCGGCGTTCATGCCCACTATCTGGTCGATCCGTTCGACGGCGCCGCCCTGCTGCGATTCAGGGCGCCTGCGCTATGACGGACCGACGGGCGTAACCACGGCGTCTGACGGAGACACAGGGCGTTGGCTTGCGCCGCGCGGCGAACTTGTCTCTGTCAGCCCATCCCGTGACCGGCACAGCAAAGCATGCGGAAGGTTAACGCCCTATCTTGTTCTTTATGGTCCTTTGTGGCCGTTTTCCGACTGGCCTGAGCTTGCCTGAGGGTAGACGACTTTCGACACGTTTTGGCGGGATTATCCCGCCGCTGGATGGCCATTTTCGGGGTGGTCGCCAGTCAAATCCGAATCCCGATGCGATAAGGGGGTTATATGAACGGAATACATGACGTTGGCGGGATGGACGGGATGGGCCCCGTCGGCCCGACCCAATGGGAACCGGCTTACCATGCCGAATGGGAAAAAGCCGCCTATGCGATGTTTCCTTTCGCGGCGCGCGCCGGCATGTTCGGGCTTGACGAGTTCCGCTGCCATCTTGAAAAACTGCATCCTCTCCATTACCTCACGGCCTTCTATTATGAACATTGGGTAGAAGCGACCGAGCAGATCGGCGAGAAGAAAGGTTACTGGACCCAGGAAGAACTTGAAAAGCGTACCGAATATTACCTTCATTACCCTCAGGTGCCGCTGCCGCCCAACAAAGACCCGGAGCTGGTCAACTTCGCTGAATGGGCCGTCCGCAATGGTTTTTCAACCTCGCGCCAGCTGGATTCCCAACCCAAATTCAAGGTAGGCGATCGCGTGACGGTCGATGCCAGCGTGCCGAAACACCATACTCGCCGGGCGGGCTATGTCCGTGGGCGAACCGGTGAAATCATCATGTATCACGGGGCGCACGTCTATCCGGACACCACGGGTAACGGACTGCCTGAAACTTCAGAACACCTCTATACCCTGCGTTTTACCAACGCGGAGCTGTATGGCGAAGAGGCGGCTGAGCCGAACGGCGTTGTCTGTACCGATGCCTGGGAACCCTACATCACTTTGGCTAAATAAGGAGTTGACGTTATGACACGAGTGAGTCTGGCCCACACCCAGAAAACGGAGGAAGAGATCGCCGCCCGGGTCAAGGCGATTGAATCCATCCTGATTGAAAAAGGCCTGATGTCCGAGGACGGGGTGAATAAATTCGCCGATCTTTATGAAAATGAGATCGGCCCTCATCTTGGCGCGAAGGTGGTGGCGAAAGCCTGGACCGATCCCGCCTTCAAACAGCGTCTGCTGGCTGATGCGACCAAAGCCTGTCAGGAGCTCGATGTTGGCGGACTGCAGGGCGAGCACATGATTGCGCTTGAGTGCACCGATAGCGTACACCATGTGATCGTCTGTACCCTCTGCTCCTGCTACCCCTGGCCTGTGCTCGGCATGCCGCCGAACTGGTATAAGTCCATGCCCTACCGCTCAAGGATCGTGCGGGAGCCGCGTAAAGTGCTGAGCGAGGATTTCCACTTCGAACTTCCTCCTTCGACGGAAATACGGGTGTGGGATTCCAACTCGGAGATCCGCTACTGGGTTCTGCCCTTGCGTCCGGCGAATACCGAAGGCATGACCGAAGAGCAACTGGCGGCTCTGGTGACCCGCGACTCCCTGATCGGGACGGGTCCGGCCACCGCCGTCTAACCATATCGGAGGCGTCTCATGACCCCTATCATCAGCACGGATAACAGCGAACTGGCCACGGCGTTGAATCATCGCGAGGGACAGGCCCCCTTCAATAAACCCTGGGAGCTGCGCGCCTTCGCCGTCGCCGTCGCGGCCTGCGAGGCCGGCGAGTTCGCGTGGTCGGAGTTTCAGGAAGCCCTGACGGAAACGATAAAACAGTGGGAAGCCGCCAATCCCGGTTTTACCCAAGACGACTGGCGCTATTACGAACATTTCGTCACCGCATTGGAAGTGGTGCTGGCGCGGCATGACAAACTGTCGTCAAATGGGCTGGACCATCGGGCGAAGGTGATCCTGGAAACGCCGGTTCACAAACACCATGTAGCTAAATACGATCCTATTATGATCGAGCCAGCTCTGATTTAATTCCTACGGCGGGTTTCTTTGCCTGTCTAACGTATCTGTTTATGTTGTGCTCAAGCAGACCTGACAAAATCCCACTCCTGGCAATGGATAACATTGCCAGGCGTTGATCGTTTAAATGCCCGACGTTATCCCCCCGTCGACAGCGTTCGGCCGCTCTCAGCGGATTGATATGTATTGCTGGAGCCAGCAACGGCAGTACCGTAACGTCCGACTGCACACCAGTGTACACCGGGTTTGGAAAATGCGATGAGTGGGATTGAAACGATCGAACGGAAGGCTAAGTCTGAGTGAAATATCCTGCTCTCCCCTTCCCGACGTGGGCCGTGCCTGATTTATAGTTACCGGATGAATCTTATCGAGTCGATCGCGTTTCATCCGATGGGAAATCTTTTGAGGATTAGTTATCAGCTATCGCAGACAGATTAGAAGAACAGACTTGGCGATTGACCTCTCAATGTTACATTGATGAGACGTTAGAATCGATTGTTCAAATGTTGTGGCGTTATGCGTTACCACCTCTTGAGGTGAAACAATTCTTCACCATACGCAAGTAACAAAAGACTGGGATTATTGCGTGTGACATGGTCCCGTGAACCATGCTGACTTATCTACAGGCTAGCCAGTCATATAGAGCATCAGCGAAAATCCCTGAAGAAACAGCCACACCAATGGCAAAGAACCAAAACTTGAAAGCGGATTTTACAGCATCCTTTCGATTTGAATATGTGTGTATAGTGTCGATAAACAGAATGATTACCACCACGGTTATTAATATTGTCGTAAATAGCATTGACTGGTGAACCTCTCTGCTCGATGAAAGGCAACCTTACTATAAATTGGTATTTTTCAGTTTGGAATTTATTTGAAATCTATCGTTTTTTAAATTTTTCACCCCATGTTTCGCCAGTGGAAAACGATCTTGGTAGCGAGCTCAATCTTGAAAATTTCTGTGGTGTAGCCCCCCAAAAAAACTGAGTGAATGTCAATTTTACGATAATCAATTTGGACCGCCATCGAGGTCTCGAACCCCGGCTCTTACTTCCTGTCACGAAGCAATGCTCTTGCCACGTTGAGCTAATGGCGGCTGGATTTACATTTAAATATCATGGAAATATTATCACATCATGATTTCAAAAGAAAAAAATGCCCACAGAAAAAGTAGGCAAAAAAACATACAGGTGAAGAAGAGAAAATCACTCTTGCCTGATTACCCTACTCCTATTGTTGGTAATAGATACATGTTTGATTGTTTTTTATCCACAGGTAAAGCGGGAAGCCCAGAAACGTAGACTGCGCGCTTGAAAAAGTAGGGTAGCCGACAATTTATATTCTGGGTCTGATATGACGGAGTTATGATTAGATAACCTTAACTTTAGAGTAAGCATGTATGGATACAACAAAAGAACTAAACGGCACGTAAATTTACGGGGAATCGGTGGGCTCTAGTCAAGGGGCGTTTTATTCTGGATGCTTGTTGATAAGATTTCCGACCATTTTGGTGCAAAAGATAATGAAGCAGTCTCCCATCACAACCTTATTATGCATGAAGAGGATAGCCATCATTATGAGCATTGAGCGACGTGTAATTGAACTGATTAAAAAGTATGATGGTCACATCTTTTTTGCAAAGAGATTCCTTGTAATCACTCCCGATACTGATCTAAAGCGGAACGTGAAGCTTGCCAGTGAGGATGCTATAGCTCTACTTACAGAATACGTTGAAAGTTTTGGTATCAGTACGCAAGACATAAGTTTCACTGATTATTTTCCGAATGAGAAGGGGTTATTTGAGGCATTTACACCAAAGGCACCACCAAAACCTCTAACCGTTGGTATGTTGATCGAATCCGCCAAGGAGGGCCGCTGGCTTTATGATTGATTACCAGACAAAAGACTATAAGCCTCCCGATATCGTGGGGTAACATCCCTCCCTGCCGGGGAGCTTGCGTTAACCTGCGTTCCGGGCCGCTTGCAGGGGGAATATCCGCGCTAACGTTTGAAAAACAGTCTTAGCGTGAGATATTTACCATTTTCCAAGCGGCCCTTGCTTACAGTGTTTTAATGCAAAATTATTGCGATGGCGATAAGCATCAAGATGGTGTTTTTGGCCTTTCCCCTCGCAGGTATGGGCAACATGTGAATGGCGTATTCGCCTACGTGGGAACTAGGGTGTGTCCCGTAACTGTTTTTTGTACAGATCAGCATTGTTATGACTTTGCAAAAAACACCTTTAAGCGATAAAAATCGCCCTAAAAATGCTCAGTATTCAACCAAAAATCACATTCCGGGAATGATTACTACATCACTTTTTGGTATGCAGGGAGGTTAAGGGACATACCCTAGCCTGCTTGTTGGGGCGAACGATCACCCTCTGTTGCGCCAGTAGCCAGCTCGTAGGTGGCGGCAAGCAGAAGGGAAAAAACATCCGGCGACCTGAAAACAGATGAAGGTGGTGAGCGTGTTAGAGATGCTACTTACTTGTTGATTGCTGATTTTTACAGTCCCCCTGCAGGTAACGACCACGCCGACAGTATCCATAAATAAACCATGCCGATAAGTCGGCACGGCTTAATAGTCAGACGTTCCCCCACCCGACAGCGCTGGTATCTCCGACGCACAAAGATGCCCTCAGTAGCACCACCCAGCAGGCATATCTGCAGGTAAATTCCGAGCCTCCCTAAAAACGCAAGCATTGACTACAAAGCTAAGTTCGTCACCTCCTCTCCACCATGCCGCCGACAGTGACGACGGGAACGGGCCTGAGCTTCTGCCATGTATAGCCCTCCTTGTCCGGCGGAGGCCAACTGGTCTGCTTAAGGTCCGTTTGGCATACATCCTTGACATCGGGCGAGGTGGCGGCGACATGGGCCGAGGTGACTTCGCATACCTGCCAGCCGGCGCGACTCAGTTGAGGGATGATGACAAGACTCGAGAGTGTGAAGTCCTCTGCGAGGATTGCATTTCGTCCCATGCTAGTTGCGAGAACGACGTCGCCGGACGAGCAATACAAGTACCGCCGCAGAGATGACAGCGATGACAGCGATGACGGATGCCCCAATATAGGCGTCGCGCACGCCGGCGGCAATGTTGCTTTCCCCACCAGCGCGGGTGGAGCCGACGGTCATGAGCGTGACAAGCGTCGCCGTGCCAGCTGCGCCAGCCAGTTGTTGCACGGTTGAAAAGGTCGCGCTGCCATGCGAGTAAAGCACGGCGGGGAGCGAACTGAGGGCCACAGTCATCAGAGGAGTAAAGAGAAAGGCCAAAGCGATGTGCATCACAGTGAACATAATCATCGCCGAAAGTGAGGAATCGTACTGAGCAAGCGCCAGCACGAAAGCGAACTGTGATAACGCCAGTAGAACTGCCCCGGACATGATAAGAGGACCAATACCGCCCCGATCGTACAGACTCCCGACGAGCGGTGAGAGTACCGCGAGAAGCACCCCACCAGGCAGCAGCAGCAGGCCGGTGGCAAATGGGCCGATCCCCAGCACGCTCTGCAGATAGAGAGGGAGAACAGTGAGCGTGCCGAACAAAGTCATCGCCACCAGACCGGTGACAATGATCGCCCACGAGAACTGAGGCGTCCGGAACGTGCGCAAATCCAACAGCGCAAGGTCATGATGAGCGAGATATCGTTGCCGAATGATGAATACAAGCAGGAAGGCAGCGCCAACGATAAGGGGGACCAGCGGATTAATGTGCGTCACGTCGTTCGCGGACTCACCGATGCTAACGAGCCCGAACAAGATGCCGCCAAACGCAAAAACGGAAAGAATAACCGAGAGCACATCGATACGAACGCGGCGCGTCTGGGTTACATTGCGCAAGCGGAAGATGCCAATGAGGAGCGTCGTCATAGCAATCGGCAATACTGTCCAGAACAGGAATGGCCAGTCCAATACGCTTAGCACCGCACCAGACACTGCAGGTCCGAGCGCGGGCGCTGCTGCGGTTACGATCGATATAGTGCCCATGATAGAACCCCGTCGTCGTGCTGGCACGGAGTGCATTACTGCTGTCATGAGCAAGGGCATCATAACAGCAGCGCCCGCCGCCTGCACGATACGTCCGCTCAGGAGCATGGCGAAACCTGAGGACAAGGCCGCAACTAAGGTGCCAATTGTGAATAGCGACATGGCCGTGATGAACAATTGGCGAACGGTGAAACGCTGGAGAAGGAAGCCTGAGACAGGGATCACGATCGCCATAGTGAGCAGGTATGCAGTCGTAAGCCACTGTGCTGTCGCTGCAGAGATACCGAGGTCGACAATGAGAGTTGCCAAAGCCACATTCATGATAGTCTCGTTAAGCACGACCACGAACGTCGAGACCACCAAGATCCCCAGAACAAGTTTCGTACCGGGTGCGAGACGATCACCGGAAGTACTCCCTACTTCAGCAAAGGCGCGTGGTGTCAGAATATTCCGTTCACGGTTCATTTGCTCGACACCACCACTGTTCTAGAATTATTCCACAACAAAATCAGGCCCTCAGAACGCTGCACCCAGCGGATGGGGGAAGCAATTTCTATCCAGGAGTTTCTGAATCCGCACAACGGTCCAGTTTTAGTTGACCACTTCATTTTTATCATTTTGCCCCGCGGAAATCATCATGTCTGTATAACTTTATACCAGAGAGTCACTCTACCATAGCGAACTACGCCAGCTATGCACAGAGTGTGCGACAAAGTCAACGATGACGACAGGAAGGATAAATCAGTGTGGCAGTGGCTTGGACGAAACGGACATAGTCAGTTAACCATTCGCACGGCTTCATGCTCATTGAGCAGTGAGTAAAAGCTCCGTCAATGCACATTACACAAATATTCGCTGTTATCGTCTTGCACCCGTTCCCCCATCGTTTCCGCGACCGAGACAACATCTGGCAGGTCAACCACGCAGACATAATCTCGTTTTCAAGATCCCCCCAGCCATATTACAACCCGATGCATAGCATCGGCTATGCCGCTGCTACGCGCTGACGCCCATTCCACCGGATGGGATACCATTACATTTGCCTCGTTAGCTACCAGCACAAGGGCGCAATGAACCTGATTTAAACAGTTTGCGTGTAATGCATTGCAAATGCCTCTTTAGGGTCGACTCTCATTATCAATATAAAGTAGTGTTATTCTTCACAAGTAAAAACAGGTTGTTTCCAATGGACCGTCTTACCAGTATGACTGTTTATGTTAAGGCAGTTGAACTCGGCTCTTTTACGGCAGCGGCCAATGCACTGACAATGTCGCCACAGCTTGTAGGAAAGCATGTTTCAGTACTTGAACAGCATTTAGGTGTTCGTCTACTGAACAGAACCACTCGTCAGCACAGCCTGACAGAAGCAGGCCACCACTTTTACGAGCGGGCAAAAATCATTCTTGCTGAAGTCGAAGCCGCCGAATCCTTCGCGGAAGAAGCCCGAATAATCCCCCGAGGTCGTCTTAAAATTAATGCGCCAGTAACGTTCGGCATCAATGCTCTAACACAAAAACTGCCACTTTTTATCAATCAGTACCCCGAAATCACCATCGAACTGACGCTGACTAACCGATATGTCGATCTGATTGATGAAGGATACGATGCCGTTTTTCGCGTAGGGGAACTGGCGGACAGCGGATTAATGGCGAGAAAGCTGGCGCCCTATACCCTTATGATCTGCGCTTCCCCTTCCTATCTTGCTTCGGCCTCCCCCTTGCATGTTCCGGAAGATTTGCTGCACCATGAATGTCTGATTTTCACGCATACGTCATTGCGAACGACGTGGACTTTTGAAGGCCGCGAGGGAAGCATATCTATCCCCGTGAGCGGCCGCCTGCTGCTGGACAGCGGCGAAGCCTTAATCAGCGCGGCGCTGGCCGGTTTTGGCGTGGTTATGCAGCCTTCCGAACTGGTTATTCCGCATATTGAGGCGGGCAGACTCAATGCCGTATTGCCCAATTATACAATCCCCCCCCGCCCTTTTCATTTGATGTATGCGCCGGATAGAAGACTAACCCCCAAACTGCGCCGTTTTCTGGCCTTCGCAACAGAACATTTCGGGCAAGAGACGGTGGACTCATGAGCTGATTAGGGATTTACGCCAGCGAGACATCCCAATGCAGCCCCGTGTCGGCGAGGGGGACGACTTCATTTGTCACTGCCCGCGGTATGCCGTTTTCGCTAGAATAAAATATCCGCTGAACTGCAAATAAAAAGGCGTATAGGTAAAATGTCTATCCCTGTCTCGACCGAATCTTTCCGTGGCATCGTCCATTTCGTCGCCGCCGCCAACGCACAAAGCTTCACTGAAGCTGCGGAACAGCTTGGCATTACAAAATCAGCCATAGGTAAAAGCATCAGCCGCCTTGAGCACAGTCTGGGAACGCCACTCTTTCACCGCACCACGCGTAAAATCAGCCTGACTACGGAAGGAGAGGCTTATCTGGCCAGTTGCCAGAGCGCGCTTGATATACTACAGTCGGCGGAAATAGCCTTGCGTTCAAAGCTCACGGAACCGTCGGGTCTGGTGCGGATTGATATGCCCGCCGCATTTGGCCGTTCCGTCATGCTGCCTGTCCTGCTGGATATGTGCCGGCGTTATCCTCATCTGAAACTCACGCTTACCTTTAATGACAGGGTTATCGATCCGTTGGATATGGGTTTCGATCTGGCGATCCGCTTCGGCCCTTTGAAAAACAGTACGGACCTGATCGCGCGGCGACTGAATGAGCAACGCCTGATTCTGTGCGCCTCTCCCACGTATCTGGCGCAGTACGGCATACCGAGTTCCCTTGACGAGTTGAAACAACAGCGCTGCATTATGGCCTGGCGCGGCGGTAAGCCGCTGAGCTGGCTGATTAAAGGCACCGATGGGCAGGATGTAAAGTTCAATCCATCGCCTTTTCACCAGATCAGCGACGGCGACGCCATGATTGAAGCCTGCGTGGCGGGGGCCGGTATCGTGCAATTCCCTGAATCCTTACTACGGCCTGATATTGAAGCAGGCAAGCTGGTTACGCTGCTGCCGGAGCTAACGCCTTCGGCCACGGAACTGAACGTCATCTGGCCCCGTTCGCGCCACCTTTTACCTGGCGTAAGATTTATCATTGATGAGTTGGTCAGCCTTTCCGCAGCGAATGCTTTCGGCTGATTGTAGAATTTACATCTACTCTGCGTGTTCTTTTCGCACCTTTATCAACTTGAAAGTTAGCACTAGGATAAAAGAGCCATCAGGATGACCTGACAAACCAGAATCGTTCCAACGCTGAAAGAGGATCAAATAATGCCCGTAGTTAACATCCAGATGTTCGAAGGCCGCGATGAGGCCAAACCTGCGATAGCCAAAGCCGTCACCGACGCCATTGCCGAACATGCCAATGTCGATCCGCGGTATGTATACGTTATTTTTAACGACGTGAAGACCGAGAACTGGGCCATTTCCGGTGAATTGTTTTCCGAGACGCTGAAAAAATCAGGCTGAGGATTGTTTATATCCTATCCCTTCTTGTGTCTATATCAGGCCGTTGTTCAACCGTGAACAACGGTTCTGACCCATGCGGCGTTATATAATTACCGATGAAAAGGAGGCCCGAAATGAAGATTTTCATCACCGGTTCAACAGGATACATTGGCGGCTCGCTGTCAGTATATTTACGCAGCGCCGGACACCGCATCCGAGGGCTGGTCCGTAATCCAGATAAGGCCGGACTGCTGACGGCCAGAGGGATCGAACCCATTCTCGGCGACCTGAACGACAGGGAGTTGCTCACCCGCGAGGCACAGCAGGCCGATGCCGTCATCAATGCCGCCAACAGCGATGACCGGAATACCGTGGAAACCTTATTGACAGCGCTTCGCAGCAGCGGCAAGCCGCTCATCCATACCAGCGGAACCAGCGTTATCGCCGATATGAGTGATGGCAATAAAGTCAACGACACCAGCTTTGATGAGAACAGCGCGCTGCTGATAACGCCGGAAAAACAGGCACGCAGGGCGATTGATGAAAAAATACTGGCAGCACAGGGAATACGCGGCATAGTTCTGTGCAACAGCCTCATCTATGGGGAGGGAAAGCTCCCAGGCACCCGCAGCGTACAGATCCCGCTGCTCATTAATCAGGCTAGGGAGAGCGGCGTAATGCGCATCGTTGGAAAAGGCGTGAATATCTGGTCGAACGTCCATATAGATGATCTTTGCGAACTTTACCGGCTGGCGTTGAAAAATGCGTCATCAGGCGCATTCTATTTTGTCGAGAATGGAGAATCATCCTTTGCTGAATTAGGGACGACGCTGGCGAAACGTCTCGGCGTCCAAGGGCCGGAAAGCTGGTCGATTGAACAGGCTGCACAGGTATGGGGTCAAACCCGGGCCCGCTACTCATTAGGTTCCAACAGCAGGGTCAGATCGGTGCGCGCCCGCGAGGAACTAGGCTGGAAACCGCGACATAACTCCGTTATCCAATGGATCCTGACCGAAATGGCTATCGAATAGCAACCCGTTGCCCGGCGAAAGAACGAAGAGACAGGGAGCCCCGGTTCAACCCCATTAGTTCATCCCCTACAAAACGTTTGCAGAGTCCAATCCAAATGACGCTTTATCTGCCGGAGCACCGCTGGTTATCATCACATGGAATCCATTGTTTTATATCGAATTAGCAATTGATGTCATACCATTAGCTTAGGCAATTAAATTAGCATACCGGAGAATTTATGAGTCTGATACGCACCTTACCTTTTTCTCTCGGCTTGTTCTGCGCCGCTGAATTTTTTTCCGCCGGCGCCGCGGCCAGCCTTGCCGTCGGGAACTTCACGCTTTCCGGTGTATCACTTGAACAAAGCGCGTTCAAAGGCGAGCCGGCGTTTAAAATGACCATGCCTTCTTCGGCGATACAGGATCCAGAAAAGGAAAAACTGGCCGACCGAAATTTTATGGCATGGTTGCCGCTTGATTTTGGCGACGGTGTGGTGGAAGTCGATGTTGCTAGTCAACTAGTGGAAAAGGCTCCGGCCTACGCCAGAGGGTTCATCGGTTTGACTTTCCGCATTGACAGCGACGGACGCTTTGAAAGTATTTATCTGCGCCCCACGAACAGCATTGCGGAGGATCAGGTTCGGCGCAATCACAGCGTTCAGTATGTCGCTTACCCTGATTACAAATTTGACAGACTCAGACAAGCATCGCCGGAAAAGTATGAAAGCTATGCCGAGCTGGGCATGGAGCGCTGGATACACATGAAAATTGTCGTAACCGGACAGAAGGCAGTACTCTATCTGGACAGAAAAACGACACCGTCATTAATCGTCAACGATTTGAAACTGGGCGCAAACCAGCGAGGCGGAGTTGGTGTCTGGCTAGAATCAGGCACAGTTGCTTTTTTCCGCAATTTAACAGTAACAGCTGCAAAGTGAAGCAGATAAAATGCATTACAGACACAAGAGATATTACATTAAAAACATGATTTAAAGTCAATATATAAACAACATCAGCGACTTAACTGATTGATCGTATGATCGACAGTAATGTAGCTTGACAACACCGAAACGATACTACATCGTTTCGGTGTTATACTTTTATTAATCTGCGATAAGAAATTCGATGGAGCATTAATGCCCAGAAGCAAAACAGAAAACATTCGCAACGCCTTCTTAACTGCAGCAAGAGATGTCTTTCTTGAAGTCGGTTTTGCAAACGCGACAATGGACGCAATAGCAGCAAGCTCTGGTAGCGCAAAATCGACGCTATACCGCTATTTTGACTCGAAAGAGTCGTTGTTTTCTGCATTGATAACCAAGGCATCGCAAGAACATGATGGCGAAATAATCAATTTTTTGTACCGTAGCGGACATGATCCTCAATTTAGTGCCCCTTCAGGGAACGCTATAGATTCGCTGAATTTTCCCGATCATGAAGAAGACTGCCAATACGCACTAATCAAATTTGGACAGTACATCCTTACCAGTTTTCATACGCCGCAGTCACTTGCCGTGCGGCGGATGATGATTGCTGCCTCAACAAACCCTGATGTGGGCCGGTTATTTTACCAGCAAGGTTCCGCGCGGGTAGTTTACCATCTTGAACAATATTTCAACCCATTGATTGAGAAAGGCTATTTCCACAGTTCGGATCCCCATGTTGCCGCCTGTCATTATTTTGGCTTACTGGAATCTGAGATAAATGAAGCAGGCTTATACAATGTGACTGTTCAGCTAAGCGAAAGACAAATATCGGATATTGTTTCACGCGCGGTAGAAGTCTTCATGCGTGCTTATGTGCACAAATTTCCTGAGTAAAAGATTTAGCTCTCCCACATCAAGTTATTCAAAAAACAATCACCACTGTAGCCCCAAATTACGGGACCGTATTGTTCAGGGGCAATGCTGGTAGCAATCGATCCATCGGGGAGAGCGATTTTAATACGCGCTCATATGGCTTCCGTCCGGAACTTAGTGTCCACCAGCGATCCGCACGCTAGAATTACAACTCACATTCTGCAGAGAAACGCGGGGATACAGGGTTATTGAGGGAGACCTGCCCCATTACTTCGATACTGTGCATCATCGATTACTGAACCGCCCCGGTTTTCCGGGAGAGTGTTTTGTCTGTGAACTCAGGTGACCAGATCACCGTTTCCGATGGAAGCGTAGTATGCCTGTTCTGCTTCTGCCGGCGGAATATGACCCAGTCGCTCCAGTAATCGTCTGTTGTTATACCAGTCCCCCCACGCTAGCGTGGCTAACTCCACTTTGGCGCGGTTTTTCCAGCTCTTACGATAGATCACCTCCGCTTTATAAAGTCCGTTGATGCGTTCTGCCATCGCGTTGTCGTATGAGTCGCCCGTGCTTCCGGTCGATGCCAGAAGTTCTGCTTTATATACAGACTCCTGGATATCGTTCGCACCACCATCATGGACGAGTGTACGATTCGCTATATTTCTCTCAACAGGTCAGAAGATGCAGTACCACATACTGCAGATACATCAGTCCCCACCGATTTCGTATTGAGGCTGATTATCCTCCCAGATGTACTACTTTACAGCTATTCTGCAATCAAAAGGAATGAATCTGGCTGGTCATCCCCGTAAATACCCGATGACATACGTAACCACATGAGAAGTGACTGCTCCCCGCCGTATACGGCGGGGAGCAGTCACTATTTTTACAAGCAATTGAGATTAACGGCACTCAGTCATCGGCAAACAGCGATGATTTACCACCACACCTCTGCCTGAGCACCAACGGTAAACTGATCTTTTTTATCGTCGTTAAAGGTGAATTGAGTTATCTCGTTATCAAAAGACTTCAGATAAGTAGCAAAGAAACGAATTTCCGGGCGCGAGGTTAACATGCTGGGGCCCACCTTCAGGGTGTGGAACAGCGTCATTTTCAGTCCCGACTCACGATAGCTCTCCCCGTCTGCTTTGTTGCGCTGATCGAACCACCCCAGCTCAACTCCTGTCTGGTTAAAGGTGTCCCAGATATAGGCTGGACGCATCACCGCGCGGGTAGAGTGGAAGTCGGTGTGAGCACCTGTGTAATAGTCATAGATGTCATTGCCTGCGGCATACACGAGGGCATGTGCGATGACAACATTCGGCAACAGGTAGTTTTCCCCTTCCGAGAGCACGCGCCAGGCCGTGCCGTTCGTGTGTTCACCATAATACTGACCATTGTAGCCATAGAGAGCGCTGGAATCGGTTACCAGCCCCATGCCACTGGCAATGGAGTTGTTCGCCATTTGAGCGGTCAAATAGGTAAAACCGCCGTTTTGCCAGTTTTGTGTTAGCCTTGCCCCAGCGTGCCAGGCATCTTTCACGCTGTAGTAAGTCCCATTATTTTCATCGCGCTTATTCTGGTCTGTCTTGTTGGCGGCAGAATAGCGACCAAAGAGATCCAGAGTGGCTTTATTCCATAATGGCATCCCGGTGTAACGGGCATCGACAGTATTGGTATTGATCTGCTGGGTCTGATCCATGCTACTGTCGATGGCATGCGCATCCAGATCTTCTCTCACCAGTGCGACATTAACCTTACCCGGCCCCAGTTGCCAGTTTTCCAGCCCAATACCGGCGGCGGAGTCTGACTTGTGGTATTTGAAGTCAAGCATCTGGATTTCAAATTTCGGCAGCGTATGTTTACCGACCCAAAAATCCGCCTCCGGCGCGAAAGGCAGAAAACCTCGCGTGGTCAGATAGATATCGGAAAATTGCAGCAGGTTATCGGAGGTACGGTCAAACCAGCCAGCACTGTATTGTCCGCCGACGTTGCCATCCAGCATCACCACCGCTTTAGCCGTTTTAATACCGTCATGATAAACGCGCTGCGAAAGTTCAAGGTCATACCAGGAGCTGTTTTCCTGACCGAAGCGCCCCAGTGAGCCAATAGCATAGGATTTCGCCGCCCCCCGGTTACCGGCCGCATAGCCAGAGCGGAAATAACCTGAGTAATTAAAACCGATATCCTCTTTCACATATTTACTTATGTCTGCTAAAGTCATCGAGGCAACATCAGAGGTTATAACCGAAACAGACTTTGTTTCATTTCTCGCCGTAGTGGGCAGGTTAGCCGATTCGTATTTTTTTAACTGTGCTTTGGTCGCATCCAATTCCTTCATATTAGAGGAGAGCTGATTTTCGAGGATAGCCACACGTTCTTCAAGCGTCAGCGGTGCGGCATAAAGCGCATTCGCCACAAATAAAGAAGAGGCACTTAATGTAAAGAGGTAGAGCACGGGTTTAATGTTCATATTAATCCTATAATGAAAAACTTATTTAGTTATTGTTTACAGGCGTAATGGGCGCACAGGTGATATAACCTATGATGGTCGGTCTTATTATAAAAAAGGGTTGTACCGCTAAAAGTTCACAATACAACCAGATGGAACAAACAAGGGTTAATTCAAACCTGAAATCCCTGTTTCCAGTAATTTAATTTGCAGCAAAGTTTCATCATCTTTCACTAATTTTTCTTTGCCGTTAATAAGGGTTTCATAAAGCGCGTCATAATAGCGGGCATAATCGCCCTGCTCTGTGACCACTTTTTCTTCATGATAGACACCAGTATTATCCATCCAGGTCAGCACGCCGTAATCTTCAGGAGCATCTTGCCCAAAGTCGACGTTATCGGGCATATAAAAGAGCTTGAGATGATGCTCCTGCTTATCTTTGCTGTACTTGATAAACATCCCTTTTTTTCCGTATGCCACAAAGCTCGGGCGCTCTTTGACACGGAAGTAGCTCGATTTCACTGAGACCTTCAACGTGCCGTAGTACATATCCACATCGAAATAGTCATTCATACGCCCGTCGCCCAGCAGTTGGCGAACATCGTAACGGACGTGATCCGGTACACCAAAGTACGAAATCACCTGGTCGAGGGTGTGACAGCCGTGACCATACAGATATGAGTTAATCGCACTAAACTCTTTAACCGATTCAGGAACAGACGGACGGTAATAGTCATAATGCATTTCTACTTCGAGTAAATCCCCTAGCTTGCCGGATTCAATGACTTTTTGGGTGGTCAGAAAATCACTGTCAAAACGGCGATTCTGATAACACTGCACCATTAATCCTTTCTCTTTCGCCACGTTAAATAAGGTTTGCGCCTCTTCCTCAGTATGAGTAAAGGGTTTTTCAACAACGCAGTGCTTTCCGGCCTGTAATACCTTCAAGGCAAAGTCATAATGCAGTGCAGACGGCGTACTGACCACCACCACCTGTATTTCCGGGTCGCCCAGCAGCACATCCAGATTATCGGTGTACGTCACACCCGGTAATTGGGGCCATCTGTCCCGACTTGCGGTGGCAGAATAAATGGTTTTGGTGAGGATTTTATCCGCACGCGAAAGAATAAACGGCAGATGATAACGGTTAGCGCTTTTGCCATTGCCGATAAAGCCAAGAATTAATTTCGTTGTCACTGTTTCACTCCACAATCAGTTGTTTTTTACCACTTTCAATCATCCGCGTTGCAATGGTGCTTACATCAAGTAGGCGTGCAGCAGCTTGATAATCCAGTGTGTCGATAATGCAAATAAAGGTCTGGAATTCATAAAGCAGGCGATGTTCACGACGATTAAAAGTAAACTGCGCGCGATCACCGTTATTCAATACCATATCAAAACCTGTCATTTGGTTAACCGGCAGGGGTATTTGCACATTACCTTTATCTCCCTGAATTAGGGAGGTGGTCGGGGCTTTACAGTCTTTTGCGGCAATGCAGACACATTTAAAGTCGCCGTAATCGAGCAACATCATGCCGCTGGTATCAATGTTGTTATGCACGTTGGCAACGTAATTGACCGCCTTCGGCTCACCAAACAGTCCGGCGACGAAATGAAGGTTATAGACATTGATGTCCATCAACGCCCCGCCCCCCTTTCTGACATCAAAGGCCGGGTGGACAATGCCTGCCATAAAATCATCGTAACGCGAGGAGTACTGGCTGTAATTCAGCGTCACCAGTTTAATGTTGCCGATACTAGCCAGCTGCGACTGAAGTGATAAATAGGCCGGCAGAGAATGGATATTCATCGCTTCCAGCATGATGACATTGTGCTCTGTGGCCAGCCCCTTCAGAGTACTAAGCTCATCCATACTGGTGGTGATGGGCTTTTCGATAATGACGTGTTTACCTTTTTGCAGCGCCTTGCTGGCAAACAGGAAATGCAAATGGTTCGGCAACGCCACATAAATCGTGTCGACATCGCTGTCCAACATGGCCTGGTAATCAAAAAAAATGTCGTCAATCTGGTAGCGTGTCGCCAGCTCACGTGTTTCATCTTCCGTTTGCGGCGTACCTAAAATCGCAAGAGCCCTAAAGGGCAGCTTGTGGACCGTCAAGAGCCAATCTTTGACGATCATGCCCGTGCCAAGAATGCCTAATTTCATCTACCACCTCGTTGTGTCCCCCGCAGAAGTGCAGTTGGATTAGTAAAATCAAATCTGCTTGCTTAAAGCTCAACACCGTTGGAATGGATAACGTTCTGGTACCAGTAAAAGGATTTTTTCTTGTAGCGCGCCAATGAGCCCTTCCCGTCGTCATCGCGATCGACGTAAATAAACCCGTAGCGCTTGGATAGTTGAGCTGTAGAGGCACTGACCAGATCGATGCAGCCCCAGGTGGTGTAGCCCATGACCGGTACACCATCGAGAATGGCCTCATGGACCTGCTCCAGGTGTTCACGCAAATACTGGATGCGATAGTCGTCATTGACCGTGGGTTCGCCCGCACTGTCAGTTATCAACACATCCTTCGCCCCCAGGCCGTTCTCCACAATAAACAGCGGGATCTGATAGCGGTCATAGTATTTGTTTAAGATGTAGCGCAGCCCCTGCGGATCAATCTGCCAGCCCCACTCACTGGCGGCTAAGTGCGGATTTTTAACACCGCCAATTAAATTCCCTGTAGCTCCATCGACACCGGTCTGCACGGTTTCGCAGGTACTGAAGTAATAACTGAAAGACAGAAAATCGACCGTGTGAGTCAAGATCTGAATATCGTCTTCTTCAATCTGAAGATGAATACCCTGCTCACGGAAATAGCGCTTCATATAGCCGGGGTAATAACCGCGCACGTGCACATCGGCAAAGAAATCATTGCGGTGGTCGGCGTGCATACAGGCCATCACATCATCGGGATTTGGGGTCAGCGGGTAAATGGGCAGACTTAAAACCATGCATCCAAATTTTGCCTGCGGCATGATTTCCCGGCCAATCTTCGTCGCAAGTGCGCTTGCCACTAATTCGTGGTGCACCGCCTGATATAAATCTTGCTGACTCAGCTCATTCTTAGGCGTTTCGATGCCTCCACTCATCAGGGGGTGATGTAACACCGAGTTAATTTCATTAAAGGTGAGCCAGTATTTCACCTTGTGCTGATAGCGGGTAAACACCGTGGTGACATAGCGGGCATAAAAACTGATCAGCACCCGGTTCGCCCAGCCGTTATATTCCCTGGTCAGATGCAGCGGTGTTTCATAATGCGAAAGAGTTACCAATGGCTCAATGCCGTATTTATGGCACTCGTCAAAAAGGGCGTCATAAAACGCAAGTCCCGCTTCATTGGGGTGCGGTTCATCACCATTGGGAAAGATACGCGACCAGGCAATTGAGGTGCGAAAAATCTTAAACCCCATTTCGGCAAAGAGTTTAATGTCTTCTTTATAACGATGATAAAAATCGATCCCTGTAAGCTTCAGGTTATCTTCCGTCGGCTGTGCCGTCATCGGTCCCATCACCCCTTGAGGGGTGACATCCTGGATACTCGGCCCTTTGCCGTCAATGTTCCAGGCCCCTTCACATTGGTTGGCCGCAACCGCGCCGCCCCACAAGAAACCACTTGGAAATGTCATGTTTTACTCCAGTAAGAAGAAAGGGTTAACGCTGTAACTGACGCTGGACGTCAATGATTTCCTCAATCAGCTCACGTGCCAACATGGAGGTCATGATGTGATCCTGCGCATGGACCAGCACCAGATTGACCTGCACCTTGCCGCACCCTTCGTCCAGACCAATCAACATGGTCTGAACATCGTGCGCACGTTTTGAGGCTTGCGCTGAGGCAGAAAGTTTCGCCGCTACCTGCTCCCACTCGCCACGTTTGGCGGCACGCAGAGCCTCCATCGCATAGCTGCGCGATTCCCCTGCATTGATGATCAATTCCATTACCGTTGATTCCATATCCATGTTCTGTCTCCACTCAATATAAGAAGGCGGGAGGAACGGCTTATGCCGTTGCCACTTCCTGATCTTGTTCCTGCTCAAGAAGCTGCTTTTCGTAAATTTTGAAGAAAGGCAGGTAGATAAATATGTCGATAACAATCAACGCCACAACTAACAGTGTGTTGTTCATGACCCAACCAGCCCCCCATGCTGCGCCAACCGGAGCGGGCGTGGTCCAGGGAACTAGCGAGATCACTTTGGCAATAAGGCCGCTGGTGGTGGCAAACCAGGCGATGACGGCGTTCACCACCGGGGCGATAATGAAGGGGATAAAGAGCACGGGGTTCATCACCACCGGGCTCCCAAAGATGACCGGTTCGTTGATGTTGAAGCAGACCGGCACCACCGACAGCTTACCAATAGCACGAAGGTGCACCGCTTTACTGCGCATGTAGAGAAGAACCAGCGCCAGGGTGGCACCTGAGCCACCGAGATTGATGAAGAAAGCCCAGAATGCTTCAGCGAAAATGTGCGGAATAGGCAAACCGTTGGCTAGCGCCGTCTGGTTCAGTCCGAGGTTGATCAGATAGAACGGTTGCAGAATGCCGACGACAATCGCCCCACCGTTGATGCCTGAGAACCACAATACCTGGCAGAGTAAGACCGCAATCAGAACCGCCGGTAGGGAGTCCGCCGCCGAAATCAGCGGGGTGAAGGCAGTCATGATGATCTCCGGCAACAGCATGCCAAACTGATGCTGTAGCACCACGTTCAACGGATAAATCGTGCAAATAATAACAATCGCCGGGATTAGCAGATTAAAGGAGTGGCGAATTTTATCCGGCACCTGTTCTGGCAACTTAATACCGATGTTATATACCTTCAGGATGCGGACCAGTTCGACGCAGAATACTCCCACCAGAATCGCGGTAAAAATCCCCGATCCGCCGAGGAAGGCCGCGGGGAGTGAACCCTCTTTATAGGGCGACGAGATCAGGAGAAAGGTCATCAGGGAGAGCATTGCGCAGGAAAAAGTATCCTGCTTGTAGGTTTGCGCCAGGTTATAAGCTATCCCCGCACTGATATAGCAGGCCATGATCCCCATCGTCATGTGGTAGGGGGTCATGATTTCGTTAAAATACTCTTGGGCAACGGATAACCACAGCTTACCAATAAAGAACGAGGTATCCGGCGAAAAAGGCGGAAAAGCAAAAATAAGTAAAAAAGAGCCAACGATCATAAAGGGCATAGCGCCAATAAAACCATCGCGCACCGCCATTATATGGCGTTGTGTTCCGGCGATAGCGGCAACGGGCGTGATTTTATTTTCAATAAAATTAAAAAATGCGTTCGACATAATAATACCCTGTAAAATTATTGCACTGGGTTGGTTTTAGCGTCGCGGATCAGTTTCAGTGCATCATCAAGGATTTTTTCGCCTTTGAGCATGCCGTAATCCATATTGCTGATAATGGCGATAGGTTTACCTTCACGCTGCGCAATGATTTTAAATTCCTCAAACTTATATTTAATTTGTGGTCCTAACAGACAACAATCAAAATGTGGAATGGTCGATTCAAATTCTTCCATCGCCACGGCAATAATTTCCGCCTCAATACCTTTAGAACTGGCAACTTGTTTCATTTTATTTACGACGATACTTGTCGACATACCAGCCGCACAACACAGGAAAATTTTGTTCATCGTTCAGCCCTCTTTTTATAGAAAGATAAGTAAGTGACAAAGGCGATCTATTTCAACCACGACACATTAGATGAACCGGTGGGATTCCCCTGTACACCAGAGTATCTGGTAAATCGTGTATGTCCTCTCGGGTTACATGCATCTGTATGACATTTGCATACTGGCAGCACGGACAAGGGGATTCCGTGATAAGATACGCAAAAAAGATGGAGCACTTACAATTCATTACTTATTTGTGATAAAAATCACATAAAATTAAGTATTCACTTAATTTATTTCGCAATAAGTTGTTTTTTAACTATACACAGGTGCATTGTTAAGTGTTTTTAAGCGAATGAATGGAAGGCTACATTGAGAACACAAGTATCCGGCCTACCAATCGTCCATGTACGCAGACAACGTTATCAGATAATATCAATCGGCTATCCTTACATATAAAAAGAATGGAATATGTTAATGACACAAGAAGAACGGTTAATCGAGTTAGAAGAGCTAATCAAAATGCAGGGAAAAGTGACTCTTGATTACATCTGCCAGCAATATAATATTTCGTCTGATTCCGCTCGCCGGGATTTAGTTAAACTTGCTCAACTCCCGCATATTATGCGCATCCGTGGCGGCGCTATTCTGGCAGAAAAACGTGTTGAATACCCTTATGTTAAACGTACACAGTGTAGCCCTGAAAAAGCACTACTTTCAGCTTGGGCTGCAAAAAACATTAATGATAAAGATATCATTTTCATTGATGCCGGCACCACATCTGTGGCCCTTGCTCGCCAATTACCCTCATCGGTATGTGTTATTACAAACTCTATTGAAGTACTAAGTGAGATTATTGGAAAAAAAGGGATCAGCATATCCATATTGGGAGGGGGATTTGATGATTACTCTCATGCTATATTAGGCAATACAACCATAGAGCAAATTAAAAGATACCATGCTGACAAAGCTTTTATTGGCGTCAGCGCATTATCTGAAGCAGGAATAACAACAGATACGGAACTTGATGCACTGCAAAAAGTAGCCATGGCGAAACAGTCAAAAAAGGTTATCTGCATTACCTCATTTAGCAAATTCAACACTCAACTGATGTATCAGTCATGCACCTGGTCGGACATTGACCATATTATTACAGATAAACTCCCCCCACAAAACATACTAAAACTTATTGAAGCGAATGATGTGGAACTGATTGTGGTGAACGAGAAAACTGTTGACATAGATAAGTATAACTGAAACTCCCTAAATTTTTTGAGCAACCCAATTCAAAAAATCCGGATAATAATTGTTACACTGAATGTCTCTACAATAAACGTGAGCATTTCTGATTGTGACTTTTTTAATTCAGCTTATATTCCTTTTTAAGGAATATAAGCCAGTGGCATAGGGCTTGCATTTCACAATTCATGAATGATGTCTAGCTCAATATCATGTTTTAAAAAAAATCACTAAAATTATCGTATGCAGGATTGGTTACTGAATCACCCCGGTTTTCCGGGAGAGTATTTTGTCTTTGAACTCAGGCTGCCAGATCACCGTTTCCGATGGAAGCGTAATATGCCTGTTCTGCTTCTGCCTGCGTGATATGACCCAGTCGTTCCAGTAATCGTCTGTTGTTATACCAGTCCACCCACGCCAGCGTGGCTAACTCCACTTTGGCGCGGTTTTTCCAGCTCTTACGATAGATCACCTCCGCTTTATAAAGTCCGTTGATGCTTTCTGCCATCGCGTTGTCGTATGAGTCACCCGTGCTGCTGGTCGATACCAGAAATTCTGCATACTTAAACCGATGCGTGTACGCCAGCGACACATGCTGGGAGCCTTTATCACTGTGATGGATAGTGCCACCGCAGGGGCATCTGAACCACAACACCTGCGCCAGGGCGTCCAGCACGAACGTCGTTTCCATCGACGACGAACCCCATACTACCGGCGAACACGTCGATAATGAAGGCCACGTATGCAAAGCTCTGCCGGGTGCACATGTAGGTAAAATCAGCCACCCACACCTACTCCGGCCGTTCTACCACGAACTGGCAGTTCACCCGGTCACCTGCGGCAACGTCTTTCCGGCTAACCATGGTGCGCACTTTTTTACCCCGGCGCACACCAGCAAGCTCCATGACCTTCATCAGCCTAGTGATCGTGCATCTGGCCACGCTGATACCCTCCTGACGCAACTGGCGCCAAACTTTGCGTACTCCATATACACTGTGGTTTTCATCGTACACCCGCCGTATATCCACCTTCAGTCGCTCATCGCGCTAGTGACGCAGGCTGCGTTTCTCCAGATGATGGCGAATCCAGGTGCGGAGCATCTCCGGCGAGCAGCCAATCTTTGGGGCAATGGAGTTGAAGGCTGCCCATAATTAATGGTATTCGCTCTGACTTTCCAGAACCATACGGACGGCCCGCTGACGGACCTCAGGGGAAAAACGCATATTTTTGGTCATCCTGTTTACCTCTCTCAAAAAGTTTAGTCTCCAGGATTTCCGGGGCAGTTCAGTTTATCGTCACCTGACTATAACTCCGGCAGGCCCAGTTTCAGGAACAGACTGTTTGGTAATGCCATATTCAGCCCCGGACTACAGCTTATTCGCCAGAGACTGTGGCAGCTTCCCACCGTCTGCACCGCAAGCTCTTTCCCTATTCCGCGAACACGTAACTCTTCGAAGCGCCTGCGGCTTGTTTTCCACTGTTTCCACAGGACGCAGCGTAGCCTGCTCCTTATCCACATGTTTAGCGGGCGCATCAGCGACGGCCACTGGTTCAGACCGTAGTAGCTTTTCCATCCCGTCAGGTATCGCTTCAACGGCCGGATTAGCTGCTCCAGACTCCTTCCCGTGTTACGCCCCGTCAGCGCCCTTACCCGCGTTTTGAACCGCTTTACCGACTCCGGCGACACCACGCACCACACCTTCCTGCCCGTTCTGAAGCTATAGCCCAGGAACTTACGCGTGTCAGGGCGCGCTACCGCACTCTTCTTCGCGTTGACCTTCAGCTTCAGCTTCCGGCTCAGCCAGCGCGTCAGCCCCGCCATCACACGGTTACCTGCCCGTTCACTTTTCACGTAGATGTTGCAGTCATCTGCGTAACGAGCGAACTTCAGCCCGCGTTTCTCCAGTTCCCTGTCGAAGTCGTCCAGCAGCAGATTCGATAACAACGGCGACAGCAGTCCACCCTGCGGCGTCCCTTCCGTCATCGGCATTACCAGCTCTGCTTCCATCACGCCTGCTTTCAGGAACCCGTAACTGTGCTCAGAGAACATGCTGTCCCACTGCCTCTGCAACACCTGCATCGTCGCCTGCTGGACAAAGCGATCCACCACCGCCGGAATACCCAGCAGGCGTTCGCCGCCGCCGGGTTTCGGGATGGAGACTCTTCTCACAGGGGATGGGCGGTAACTGCCGGACAGCAGTTGCGCTTTCAGCTCCAGCCAGTGATGCTTCAGATAGTCCGGCAGTTCGCTTGCGCTCATACCGTCTACACCTGCCGCGCCTTTATTGGCCTTTACTCTTTTCAGGGCTTGCCTGAGATTGACGGGTTCACAGATGGCTTCCATCAGCCATGCGGTTGACGGCGGACTTTCTCCATTCGTCGGTGCCTGCACGGTTTCAGCCCCCTGACAACGACCTTCCGGGGCCTCACCCCGTCCTTCCGCTATAGGGGCGCAATGCGTTTTCTGCTGCATGACCGGTCAGAACCTCTGCTGATACTCGTCACTCATTACCGTTCGGGCCTTCAGACAACCTTGTCCTACTATGCCCTCTGCTGACTCCTGTCCGCAGGTCAGCGCACCTTGCGATGCACCCAGTTCTGAATGCAGAACGCTGGACAGGCCTCCCGGGGTAAGCTCTGCCGCTTTCGCCACACACCTGCCCAATCTACCACCCCGGCTCTTGATGGTTATGGTCTTTGCAATCATTGGCTTGCTCCGCCAGCCGGGTAGGTCTTGTATCGGGTTTCTGTTCGTCAGGTCATGGTTTTGCTCCACGCTTCCTTCAGACCCCGCCTCACGACGACGCCCTTGCGCTTCGCTAGTCCTTCGCCACCATCAAGCTGGACAGGGGACTTTCACCCCCTAGCTGCTGAGCATGCCCGGCACACCACAAAAAAACCGGCCGGAGCCGGTGTGGTGAAGACATATTATAGAATGCGCATGTGGACGCGGCCATTGAGGTTCCCAGGTGCTGGGCGGCGGCGCAGTGTTCAATCCGACTATAGGCCGCCCGCTGTAATAGCCTCCAATGGGTTCTGTAGATCAATAACACCTTATTGATCGGCAGCACCAATAGTGAAAGGAAGTTACCCCCTGTCGCACTTCGGTAACAAATCGGCTTCGCCGTCGCCAATTAACAACCCGATGGGTTTATCGCCTCCGGGCTTAGTCTTGCATTTTCGTACGCACGCCAGGCCAGGATTAGTGCTATGCGCCGCAATCACCCATCGGGTATTGTTATTGCCTGTTCCAGGGCATTTTTACCAACAGATTTGCCATGCCGCACCAGCCACTGACGCCGGCGAAAATGAGCCCTGAGCCGATAAAACCGGACAAGAGAAAGAAACCGGGATTGACACCGTAACCCGCAATTACACCGGCCAGAATGAGGCTCCCGGCAGTGATCTGCACCTGTCGCATCAGAGGAAGGGTTTGTTTTTTATCCTGTACCGTGGGCAGCCCGGCCTGTTTCCAGGCGTTGATCCCACCGTCCATGATCATAAACTCCGTCGGCTTCACCATACGGGCCAAGACATCAGCGTTTTGTTTTGTACGGGTACCGGCCTGGCAATGAAAAATCACCGGATAGCGTGTTGAAGCCGTTTCTAGTTGTCTGCCCGCTTGAATTTCTGTTAGCGGCAGAGAAATGGCGCCGTCAATATGTTCTCGGCGAAACTCATCCGTTTCACGAATATCAACGATGACAGCCCCACGCTCTCTGAGGCGCTGGATCTGGGCTGGTGAAGCCGTGTTATCACTCATTGTCCTACCTCCGGGCAGTAAATTTCTTTCAGGATTGTTACCAGCTTCCAAACCGACTCATCTTTGATGAAGTAATTCATTCGCTGTGCCAGCCGCTTGCATTCAATAAGATTTTCCGCCTTCATCCTCGCAAGATGTTGTGACGTCGCAGAAGGACTCAATCCGACCACTCTGCTTAGTTCCCCCGCAGACGTACCGGGAGAGTCAATGAGCATACAGAGGATCAGCAACCGACTGGGGTTACTCATTGACCTGAGCAAACCTGAAGCTGCCTGGGCGCTTTCTTTAAGTTGAGCTAAACTGTTTTCAGGCATTTTATTTTAGAATTCACTAAACTTAGATAAATATAAAATACACAATTATGCGTACAAAACAAAAATATTTGTGCAAGTCATGAACAATGATAACTAAGACACTGTTTTATATATTAACAAGATATTTAAGCGGTAATAAATCGGTAAGCCCCGCAATATAAGCGTAAAAAAACCGGCTTTCGCCGGTTTAAAGTCATCGCACCGCTGCCAGTTAGTCGCACTTCGGCAGCCAGTCGGCGTCGCTCTCGTCACGCAACGCTAGGTTGGTTTGCATTCCCTGCTTAGTCTTGCGTTTCAACAGCACGATTTCATACTCACACAGCGTATTCGGCACCGTCAGGCTCATCGGGTGTTGGTGCCCGCGAGCCTCCATAAACGACAGGTAAGCGTGATACAGGTAACGGCGCGGGTTGGCCGGGCGAATATTGGCGTTCCCCATGTACAACCCGACCGGCATGCTGAGCGCCGCGAGGTAGCCGCAAAAATCGACCAGCGGATCGGCATGGCGCTTGACCGTCAATGCCTCCGCCAAGTTCTGCTGCGCCTGGAGCAACGCGCGCGCCGCGTTCGGGTTGGCAAAGCGCGGCATCAGGTGGCGCACGATCACCGCCAGTTCACCGCGGATTTTTGTCAGCAGTTGCGGATCACGCTTATTGGCCTGTATCGCATCCGGGAAGGTGGTGATCACCCGGCGACGGGACACGCCGCCGCTGCGGTCGCTAAAGCACATCGGGTTGTTGTTGACCGCAAAAATGACCGCCGGAATGTGCGTGGAATACGCATCCCGGTATTTCGGGTCGATGGCCACCGCGTCGCCGCCGGTAATGGCCTTGATGCCCGCGCCGTCGCCGTTCCATTTCTCCTGGTCGGGCAGGATAATCAGCGAGAACCCGACCACGGAAGAGCACTCGAGCGCGCCGACTCCAGGGTATCGATGGTGGACGAGGTGGTATTGTCCTGCCCTGCGAGCAGGTTGGCGACGGCGGCCATCACGCTCTTGCCGCTGCCGCCGGGGTCGGTCACTTCCAGGAACAGTTGCCAGTCGTAGCGGTTGGCCAACACCATAAATAACGCCGCGAGGATACACTCCTACTTTTCGGCCTGTTGTCCGGCGGCCCGCGTCAACCAGAGCTAGAAGTGCGGCGCATGCTCGGCCAGATTATCCCCGGCCTTGGGCGCGATATAGTCCACGCTGTTGACGGTGCGCAACCAGTTCTCCTGGCGGTGGCAGCAAAACCGCCCGATGACGGTATCAAACACCCCGTTACGAAAGCCGATAAGGCGGCGGGCCAGTTCGCCCATATGCGGCACCATCAGCTTGAGGGTGCCCAGAATGCCGTTGATGCCCGCCGCCGAGAATGGCGCGCGCACCGTCTGGAACAGCGCGGCGATTTCCCGGCACAGTTGGCGGTGCGGCAACACCTGCCATGCCCCGTGTTCGTAGCGGCAAATCTCTTCACCGAGCGATGGCACGGCCAGCATATTGCCATAATGCGCGGCCAACAGCTCGGCCTTTTCGCTGGCGCTCATAGCTTTCAGGTCGGCATCGCTGAGCGCATCAAACGGGCTGGTGACGGCCGGTTGGCTGAACGCCAGCAACTGCGCCTGCGTCGCAATCGCGCCCTGCGGCTGGTACACGTCGTTCCAGTCGCCCAGTATCTACGGCGCGGGTCTGGCCGGTGCCGTTCTCGGCAGCCAGCAACAGCCGCGCGTCCGGGTAACATTCGCGCAACGCCTGCGCCACGGCGGCCAGGTTGTTGGCGCTGAGGGCCACGCAGACCGTCTCGCCGGTCAGTTGGTGCACGGACAACCCGGTGGCGTAGCCTTCGGTCAGCCAGATAACGGCATTATCCTGGCCCGCCAGCCAGTGACAGGCCGCCTTGACCTGGCCCCCGGCCAGGGTCCGCTTGTCCCCGGCGGCATTAATCAATTGCACGTTGACGATATCCCCCGCGCAGTTAACCAGCGGCAACAGCAGGTCGGCCACCCGTTCCGCCGCCGCTTTCGCCGACAGCGATAAAACCTTTTCCACCAAGTTCAGGCCGTCACCGGCCCCGCACTGGTTGCAAATCCAGGTGCCGCGCCCATCCCGGGCCTCATAGATCTCACCACTGCACTGTCAGTTTGCTAGATTAGCGTCTTTAACGCGTCGACGGTAAAATCCTGCAGCGCTGCGTGGTTACCCGTACGGATTTTGATTGCCCAGTCCGGATCGCTCAGCAATGCGCGCCCCACGGCGATCAGATCAAACTCGTTGCGTTCCAAGCGCTCGATAAGGTTATCGAGGCTGGCGGGTTTGGCATCCTCACCGGCAAAGGCGCCCATAAAGTCGCTGGAAAGGCCAACGGATCCAACGCTGATGGTCGTTGCACCGGTCAGTTTCTTCGCCCAACCGGCAAAGTTTAACCCGCCTTCACCGTCGATATCGGGAAACTCCGGTTCCCAGAACCGGCGCTGAGAGCAGTGGAGTATATTCACACCGGCGTCAACTAACGGAACCAGCCAGTCTGCCATCGCTTCAGGCGTTGACGCGAGACGCGCTGCATAGTCCTGTTGCTTCCACTGGCTGACGCGCAAAATAAGCGGGAAATCAGGGCCAACCGCTTTGCGCATGGCCTTTATTACCTCAGATGCAAAACGTGCACGCTGTTTCAGGGTTGCGCCACCGTAGCCGTCGGTGCGCTGATTGGTTCCCGACCAGAAAAACTGATCGATCAGATAGCCGTGTGCACCGTGGATTTCCACCACGTCAAAGCCCAGCCGTTTGGCCTCGGCCGCAGCCTGACCGAAGGCAGCTATGGTGTCGGCGATAGCCTCATCGCTCATTGCCACACCGTGTGGTTGACCTGGAGCAATCAGCCCTGATGGGCTTTCCACCTCGGTATCCGGTACCCAGTCAGTCAGAAAACTGCTGACTGACCCCGTGTGCCACAGCTGCGGCCCCATCTTGCCGCCGGCGGCGTGAACATGGTCGATCACGCGCTGCCAGCCAGCCAGCGCTTTTTCACCATAAAAAAAGGGGATTTTGGGGTCATTACGTGAAGCAGGCCGGTTTATCACCGTACCTTCAGAGAGAATCAGGCCCACATCACCTTCGGCGCGACGCTGGTAGTAGGCGGCAATTGTTTCATCAGGCACGCCGTCAGTTGCAAATGAACGAGTCATGGGCGCCATCACGATACGGTTCTTCAGCACCAGATTATTCAAATGGAAAGGCTGAAACAGGATGTCGGCTTTGGATGAGGTCATAGGTTAACTCTCCGGTTAGGTTGGCGTCGTTCATAGTATATTATGCATATTACTCGTCAATCAGGTACCTCAACGCCACCTGGTTTCCCTGAGGGAACCTCTATGCTGAAAAAACCGGAAGACTGTTCCGCCACTCAATGCCTTCATCGTCTGCTACTCGAGCAAATTGCAGATAAATGGCCCGTTCTGATCCTCGCTTCCCTATGTGAAAAACCGTTGCGCTTTAATGAGCTCAAACGCGAGCTGAAAGTCATCACCCAAAAGTCATTGGCGCAAAGCCTCAGGCGGCTACAACGCAATGGTATTGTTGTTCGCTGGGTGATCACTGCTTCACCCATTGCCGTTGAATACGAAATCACCCCGCTGGGCCGAACGCTTAAAGACCCCATCGAGGCACTGTGCGCATGAACCCGAAGCTATCTGCCCGCGGTCGAAGCCGCGCGGCAAGCATTCGATATGGAGGAAATGACGCCGAATATGGTGTCAAAGGTTTAGGTTTGAAGAGAAGTATGTGTCGAAGAAGCGTAACTGGTGGGATTGGATAGCTGAGGGTAATGACGCCGATTAGCAGAAAGCCCGCTCCGGTTTCCCTTAAGCGGAATTTTCGAAATGTACAGCTCTGACTGTAAGAGCCTGCGCCAGCCATTGGCTAGTGACTTAATTCATGAGATAGCGCTATTTAAACATCCTTTCACCCAGCTTGATCTGTTCTCCATCGATGCTGAAATTGCCATTTCCCTAGTGGTATATCCGCCGTTTTTCCTCCCGGTCGACATCGTTCCAGTAATCCTGCCAACGAATAGTGGACACGTTATTAATCCAGTAAAATCGTAGCAATGAGTGAGATGAACTGATCCCAACTATTTGAGAGCGGCGAAGGGTTCAGCAGATGAGGAATGGATCCTCGCAGCTTTACGGCATCATGATGCCCAATACGGTACGCATAAAGCTCCCCGATAACTGGAGGAGCAGCAAGATGAAATATTCCCCTGTTGGCATCGATATTGCAAAACATCTGATGCAGATCCACTTCATTGATGAGCATACCGGTGAAGTTATCGATAAACAGATTAAGCGCGAAGCACTGCTAGAATATGTCAGCAATCGTGAATCTTATCTGATTGCTATGGAGGTCCCCGGTGGCTATCAGTACTGGGCCCGTGAGCTGGAAAAGCTAGGGCATAAGGTCAGATTGCTTCAGGTTACAGGGCAAATTCGTCAATCCCTTCATAATGGGCAACAAAAATGACGTGATGGATGCCGCGCTATCTAGATGGCGATCCAGCAACCGTCTAAAGCTGTCGCCGTCAAAACTGAAGAGCCGCAGGCCGCACTGTCGCTGCAGAAAATGCGTCGTCAGTTGGTGAAGTTCCGCACCGCACAGCTCAACGTGCTGCATGGATTACTGCCGGTGTTCGGCGAAACGGTGCGTAAGAGCCGGTTATCACTGGACAAGACGAAGCCTGAGGTACATGAACATCTGAAGGAAAATCTGCCGCCGTTCCTTATTTACCAGATTGAAGACCAGTACCGACGGCTCAGCGACCTTGATATGTAGATAGATAGCATTGAAAAACTGCCTGCCGCCTGGGCGAAACAGAATGAAGCCTGTCAGCGGCTCATGGATATCCCGGGCATTGGCCCGCTGGTCACTACCGCCGCTGTCGCCATGATGATAGATGCGGGAACCTTCCGTTCACGCGACCTGCATCGGTCTGGTGCCTGATCAAACTGGTACAGGCGGCAAGGTGCGGCTCCCGGGCATCAGTAAACGCGGTGATGCCTGTCTGAAGACGCTGTTTATCCATGGTACAAGGGCAGCGACGCTGCTGACGAAAGAGCCAAATCCATGGGTAACAGAGCTGATGAAAAGACGGCCAGCCAGCGTAACCGTGCTGGGGATGGCTAACAAGATAGCGCGTACAGTATGTACCCTATCGGCACATAACTGGACCTGCGACAAAAAACACATCAGCATCAGGCCGTTCTGAAGGGTATGGGCTGATAAACATTAACTCTTTCAAAATAAGGATGAATACTGAAAGGTTGCGAGGGCAGCCGTAGAGATAGCAACGACAGGTAAGACCATGACTAACTAAACTTGGATGGTCCTTTGAACTTTAAGCTCATTCAGGGAATAAGGCGTGAGTCAGCGGATCTCATCGAGGCCCGCAGCACCGGCTGCGCCAAGGTCGGATATAGAGCTACAACCGACCATCAACGTCAACACAATTGAAGCCTTGCAAACGGGATGCGTTCATATAGTGAACCATGACGCAAGCAAAATCTGTGAAAAGGGCATCCCGTAATCAATATACTACGGAGTTCGCTCGGCTAGACCAGCATTCTTGCCGCAGCAAAAACTAGCGGGGTGACATGGTTAATTATTACACACGATGCGCACCGGTATCCCTAGAGCATAATTACAATATTATATAAAAACCTCAGAGCGGCCCTTGCTGCAACGTTGATATGAATGCTCTGCGCCACGCGTGTAACCTGATAAGCGGTGCGCCGTCAGACGCTGGCCCGTGAAATAAAGTGCCAGTCCAGAACGACCCGCTCCGCCGGCGAATCGGGATTATTGATTTTATTCAGCAGCAGCCCCACGGCTTTGCGGCCGATGTCGGCGGATGGCTGGGCGATGGTGCTTAACTGCGGCGATACCATCTCCGAGAGTTCCGTGCCGTCAAACCCCACTATCGCCATATCATCGGGGATGGACAGTCCCGCCTCTTCAATCGCGCGCATCGCGCCCGCCGCCAGCGTATCCGAAACCGCAAACACGGCATCGGGACGACGTTCGCCCCGCAATAGATTCTCCATCGCCGTTTTGCCGGCGCAGAAGGTGAGATCGCTGGCGTATTCGACGGCGCGGTAGGTTAGCCCTTGCCGTTCCAGCGCCATTTTATAACCCCGCTCCCTCAATCGTGCATATTTATAACTCAGATCGTGGTTAATCAATGCGATACGGCCGCGTCCGCGCGTGATCAAATGCTGGATGACAAATCCGGCGGCATCGATATCATCGATCCCGACACAGGAGACGCCGCCGTCGTCGGCATATTCGGCGCACTGAACCCAGGGCATGCGATCGATCATGGTGGTTAATTCCGGTAGTTTCGAGAACGCATCCATGGTGATAATCCCGTCGACGATCTTGCCGGAGAGTAGCTTCAGGCTGGATATGGAACGCTGAATATCCGTGCCGGAATTACACAATAAAATGCGATAGCCGTTTTTTTCCGCTTCCTCTTCAATGCCTTTCACCACATCGGCGCAGAAGGGATTGGAGATATTCGACACCATCACCAGAATCATGGAGCTCCGGGCGGTTCGGAGCTGGCGCGCCAGTAAGTTGGGTTGGTAATTACTCTCGCTGATAGCCTGAAGTACGCGTTCGCGGTTTTTCGGTTTTACCGTATCGATATTGTTCAGCACACGGGAAACCGTCGCCACTGAAACCCCGGCAAGCCTGGCGATTTTCTGAATTGACATAACAATGACATATCCTGGAATTAACCACTTATTGGGGAAGGCTATCACAGTTTAACGGGGGACTGAATCAAAGCCCGACGCCATCCTTGCGCATCGGGAAATCCGTTCAGGAAGCGACGCTGACCCAACGCTGCTGCCGATGGCTTTTGATGATCGCCTCAATGATGAACATCACGTTGGCGCCGTCATGGAAAGTGGCGAACCCACGGCTATCCGGCGCCGGCGTTTTACCGTTACGAATAGCGGAATAGTACTGCAACATCATGTTCTTAAACGCATCAGGCCATCCTTCGATATGACCGCCGGGAAAGTGCGCCCACCCCGCCGCATCCGGCTCCATCAGACCGGGATCGTCCGACAGCCATTGGTTAGGCTGACTGCGATGCCCCACCCAGAGTTTCTGCGGCGTTTCCTGATCCCAGGCCACCGACGCCTCGCTGCCGTTCACCTCGAAGCTCAGGCTATTTTTTCTGCCCGCGCAGACCTGCGAAACATGAAAACCCCCCTTACTGCCGTCATCAAAACGAAATAGCACGAACCCCATATCCTCCGTGGTGACCGGGCGGTCTTCATCGCCGCCGGCCTCCTGACGCGCGGTAAAAGTCGAGCCGCCCCGCACGCCGGCTTTCCGGGTCGGCCAGACGATGGATAAATCCGCCATGACGTCGGTAATGCGCCGTCCGGTGACGAACTGTACCGTATCGCACCAGTGAGAGCCGATATCCGCCACCGCGCGCGAAACGCCGCCGATATTCGCCTCGACGCGCCAGTTGTAATCACTTTCCAGCAGCATCCAGTCCTGCAAGTAGCTGCCGTGCGCCGAGAAAAGACGGCCTGCCTGCCCATGACGCAACATGCTGGCCGCCTGACGGACCATGGCGAACTGGCGATAAACGAAACTGACGCCGTGCACCACGCCGGCCTCCTGTGCCATTTGAACCAATTCTCGCGCTTCATCCGCGGTCATACAAAGCGGTTTTTCGGAAAAAACGTGCTTGCCGGCCCGGAGGATCTTACGGTTAATGTCCGCGTGCAGGTGGTTCGGCGTACAGTTATGCACCGCATCCAGACCGGGATGCGCCAGTAACGCGTCCACATCGCCATACGCATGCGGGACATTGAGCTGCGCCGCTTTGGCGCGCGCCACCTCTAACGGTGTGTCGCAGAGCGCCACCACCCGGACGAACCCCAGACGGCGGATCGCTTCGATATGCGCCGGCCCGATAAAACCGGTGCCGATAATGCCGACATTAATCATGAGACGTTTCCCCCGGCGCGATACCCAATATTCTGCGCACGTCGGCGCGACGCTCCACTGCCGCGGCGAAATCGTCAAACGCGCGATCGGCGACAGGTATAATGTGCCGGCGAATAAATTCGCCGCCTTCGCGCGCGCCGGTTTCGCCGTCTTTCAGGCAGCACTCCCATTCCAGCACCGCCCAGCCGTCGTAGTCATGTTGCGTCAGCCGGCTGAAAATGCCTTTGAAGTCGATAGCGCCATCGCCGGGCGAGCGAAAGCGTCCGGCGCGGTCCGACCAGCGTTGAAAACCGCCGTAGGCGCCGCTTCGCCCATTGACGGTGAATTCGGCATCTTTCACATGAAACGCTTTGATGCGCGAGTGATAGAGATCGATAAACGCCAGATAGTCCATGTGTTGCAGATAGAGATGGCTGGGATCGAACAGAATATTGCAGCGCGGGTGATGATCCACCAGTGCCAGAAAACGTTCGAAGGTCGCGCCATCATGTAAATCCTCGCAAGGATGAATTTCATAACAAACGTCGATCCCATGCGCGTCAAAACAATCCAGTACCGGCCGCCAGCGGCGCGCCAGTTCATGGAACGCTTCGCTCAGCAACGTCTGATTATGCGGCGGCCAGGGATAAATATACGGCCAGGCGAGAGAGCCGGAAAAGGTGGCATGCGCCCGCAGCCCCAAATGTTCCGAGGCCTGGGCGGCCCGTTTCAGCATGCCGGCCGCCCAGGCCTGGCGGGCGGCGCTATCCCCCCGCACCGCGTCGGGCGCAAAACCGTCAAACGCATCGTTATAGGCCGGATGCACCGCCATCAGTTGCCCTTCCAGATGCGTGGACAGCTCGCTGATGACCAGGCCATGCTGCGCCAGTTTGCCGTTAACCTCATCGCAGTAGGTCTGGCTGGCGGCGGCCAGTTCCAGATCGAAAATCGTTTTATGATTACAAGGGATCTGGAGCGCCTTATATCCCAGAGAAGAGACCCATGCCGCCAGCCCCTCGAGGGTATTAAACGGGGATTGCTCCCCGATGAACTGCGCCAGGAAAATCCCCGGCCCCTTAATGGTTTTCATTTCACCTCCGAATACTCAAACCCTCTCTTTCTCGTCATATTTGAACGAAAAGAGGAAAATAAGCGCGATAACCGCTGCGGCAACCGCCGGGATCCACCAGAACGTCACCCATGCCTGCGGCACCGTCTGACCGGCCACCAATGCGTTGTACAACGCGCCGGAAATCTGCGACCCCAGCAACATCCCAATCCCGTAGGTAAACATGACGATCATGCTCTGCGCCTGCCCCTTGACTTTGTCCCCGGCCACACGCTCGGTGTAGATAAAACCGACGACGAAGAAGAAGTCATAACAGACGCCATGCAACAGAATACCGATATACAGCAGCCAGCGGCCTTCTTCACTCACTCCCAGCGCAAAGAACGCGTAGCGAACAAACCAGGCGAACATCCCGATAAACAGCATGTATTTCACCCCCAGCCGTCTGAACAACAGCGGGATCACCAGCATGAAGAAAATTTCAGACATCTGGCCGAAAGACATGGCGGTACTGACGTCTTGCACCCCCGCATCGGCAAGATAAGAGGCTGTATAGGCGTAGTATGTACCGAGAGGAATGGAAATCAGCGTGGCGCACAGCGCGAAGATAAAGAAATGCCGGTTTTTCAGTAAGGCAAACGCATCGGCACAGAGCAGATCGCGCAACGCCACGGGCAAGCCTTTGGCCGGCGCCGGCGTATGCGGCAACGTCAGGCTATAAACCGCCAGCACCATAGAACATATCGCCGCCAATGAGAAAATATGCACCGTTGAGGAAATACCGGTCACGCCGATAAAAATGCCGGCGACGATCCAGCCGATAGTGCCGAATACCCGCACCACAGGAAAGGTTTTATCAATATCCTTCAGGCTGTGAAAGGCGATGTTGTTGGTTAATGCCAGCGTCGGCATATAACAAAGCGTATAGCCGAACAACAACGCGATCAGCAGCGTGCCGTTTTCGCTGATCAGCGCCTGCGGCACGAACCACAGAATGGCCGCGCCGGCCACATGCATGACCGCCATCACTTTTTGCGACGGGAAGAAGCGGTCAACCAGCATTCCCAGCACAAACGGCGACAGGATAGAGGCTATCGGTCCGGCGGAAAACGCGTCGCCAATCAGCAATGACATATTGTGCTGCGTCATCACCAGCCCCAACGTTACCGACCAGCTTCCCCATATAAAAAATTGCAGAAACATCATCAGCGATAACCGCGGCACAATAAACCGATGCTGCGCGCCCGCCCTTTCACTACTTCCCGTTGTTGACATCATTTTCAGCCTCACCAGGTAAAAGTAATCGATTACAAAAAAACACAACTAAAATGTAATCGATTACTTTTAAGGTTACACCATCCCTGTTCAAATTTGGGATAGCAGTCACGATAAAACCTGGCGGTAGGCAAGGCGACAACGCGTCGCCTCTATGGGCATCACGGAAAAGGGTTATAAGGGATAAAGGCGTCGTCTGGTTGGAAGGAACGCGTCGGCCGGAGAAATCAGGATTTTGGATAAACGCCGGCGGCGGTCCCAATAGAACGCGCTCCGGCTGCTGTCCAGCGCCTGGAACCGGCCGCCGGGGCGCTTACGGCCGGCGCAATTCCGTTGCGCCGGCATCGTAAGCGCGTTTCACTTCGATTTATTAAGGAAAGTCACGACATCCTGGGTAAAACGCAGCGGATTTTTGAACGCCAGGAAGTGATCCCCTTGTTGTTCTTTCGTGTAGACAAACAATTCCGATCCCGGAATAACGGAATGCATCCATTGCTGACTGGGAACGTTATGGCTGTAATCGCCAGTGAAAATAGCGGTCGGCACATTAATTTTATGGCGGATCACGTCACGCCAGTCGTTTGTTGCATGGTCAAAAAGCACCAGCGAGAGAAATTTGGGATCGTTTTTTATGAATTCACGCGCAAGCGCCTCTGAATTTTGAAAATATTTCGAGTCCATCGCCGCGTAACGTTCCATTGCGGCCATATCCACAATCTGATTATTGGTCGCCGCGCCCTGGGTAAATGCCGCAATCATGCGTTCCGGCGAGGTCGTCATTCCGCCGGCTTCCAGACGCTCTTTTTCCGACCAGTCCGAATGGGTGTAGATAGAAATCGGTTCGTCAATAAAAATCAGCTTGTTGATATTTTTTGTTCCGAAAAGATCGATATACGACCAGATGACCGACGCCCCCATCGACCAGCCGCAAAGGTTCACGGATTTTGCGCCGATATGGTCGGTAAACTCTTTAAGATCGGCGCCGTAACGCGACAATCGGTTGCCGTACTCCACATTTTGCGACAACCCCTGATTCCGTGGGTCAAGCACATAAACGTGATATTGCTTACTGAGCAGAGACATAATATTGACATACTCCGCCCCGTTCCCCGACCAGCCGGGAATAAAAATCAGGGGATCGCCTGCTCCCGCTTCCCAGTAGCTCAGCTTGACGCCGTCACTGGTGGTAAATGTGTTTATCTGTAATCCCTTGAAATCCGACAATTTTTGCGGTAATCCTTCAATTTTGTTCGGAAAAGTAAAATCCCGGCCAAGCGCCGTTACCACATCGGCGGCATGGACAGAACAGGCGGAAGCCATTAATAACATAACGCTGACTATTTTGATGATATGACGCATAACGTTTTACCTTGCAGGTGTTATCCGGCCGGATGCACGGGGACAGTAGTTTGAAGATCGACAGAAAAGCTTAGTTAAATCCGCTGGATTGATAAACAACTAAAAAGCATCAACATTGGAAACAATATATTTTAAATCATGTCGGCCATATCCATCGATGGTTCTTCGGTGCCCGCAAGCGAGAACATTGACGGCGCTGGGCCGGTTATTTTTGGCTATAGGCGAAAGTGTCCGGTCGCAAGCCGGGCGTCATTGAAATTTACTCCACGCCGAACTTCGGGTAAAAAGAAGACAACGGCAAAACGGCCATATCGAGAGGTAACACGAAGAACATATGAAAATGTCAATTGTTGGTACTGGTATGATTGTCAAGGAGCTTTTACCCGTCCTCAAAGAACTCGACCTGACTCTGGATGCCATTCTTGCCACAGAACACTCCCAGAGCAAGGGCGAGGCATTGAGCCAAACATACGGTATTCGCAACGTATTTACCGATTACGATTTATTGCTGGCAAGCGACTGCGATGCCGTGTATATAGCATTGCCCAATCATTTACATTATACATTCGCCAAAAAAGCCCTCGAAAAAGGCAAGCACATTATTATCGAAAAACCCATTGTTCCGCACCTTGCCGAGCTTTACTCCTTGTATGAACTGGCGAAGAACAATAACTTAATCATTCTTGAGGCCATGAATATTCACTATCTCCCGGCCTATGCCGACCTCAAAAATAAAATCAACGACATTGGCGATATAAAAATCGTTCAACTTAATTATAGCCAGTATTCGTCCCGTTATGACGACTTCAAAAAAGGAATTATCCACCCTGCGTTCGACAAGGAAAAATATGGCGGCGCCTTGATGGATCTCAACATCTATAATATCCACGCCATCATTGGACTTTTCGGTTCGCCGAAGACATTCAGCTACTCGGCGAATATAGAGAAGGGCGTGGATACCAGCGGGATACTTTCTCTTGATTATCCGGGTTTCAAAGTATCAAGCATTGGCGCAAAGGATTGCAAAGCCCCGATAATCAATACCATTCAGGGCACAACCGGAAATATCGTTATTAGAACGCCGCTCAATAGCATGACAAAATTCACAATAAACCGGAATGACGGCGCATCAGAAGAGCTGGACTTTAATCAGGGAAAACACCGGCACTTTTATGAATTTAAAAAATTCAATGAAATCATCAATGACAACGACACGGCGGCGGCAAACACTATGCTTGATATCAGTATGCAAGCTGTGCGTATCCTTGAGTCATCCAGAATGACGCCATGATGAAAGAATGAACGCGCGGCGGGCGCCGTCAGCCCGACGGCGAAACGACGGGCAATAGGCTATGCCGCCCATGTTCATTCGGCGCGTATCGCCGGACAATAACCACTGGATAAAAGCAAGGATCATCACCATGGATTCCGTCACACAGGCTCTGTTGGGAGGCGCAATACAAGGCAGTCTGCTGGGGCGGACGCAGGGACGGCGCGCCCTGTTCTACGGAGCCGCGCTTGCAACCCTGCCGGATCTGGATGTACTCATCCCTTATGCCGATCCGGTGTCGGCGATGACCTATCACCGCGGTTTTACGCATTCCCTTTTTGTGCTGACCGGACTGGCGGGATTGCTGACCTGGCTGATTCGGCGGCGTTGGCCCGATGCGCCCTATCGCCGTGGACGTCTGTTTTTCACCTTATGGCTGGTCCTTATCACCCACCCGCTGCTGGATGCGTTTACCGTCTACGGCACCCGGCTCTTCTGGCCGTTTCCCGCCGTGCCTGAAAGCTGGTCGGCGGTTTTCATCATTGACCCCGCCTACACCCTACCGTTGCTGGCTGCCGTGGTTTTCGCCGCGCGAAAAGGACTTAATACCCGCAGTATCCGTATATTATCCGTCGCGCTGGCGCTCAGTACCGCCTACCTTGCTTTTGGGATGGGCGGACGCATGCTGGCTGAACAGCGGGTTTCCCATGCCATGCGCAATCAGGGGATCGCGGTGACGGAATTACGCGCCGTGTCCATGCCGTTCAATGCTCTGATATGGCGCGTCATCGCCAAAACCCCGGACGGCCACTACTACGAATCCGTAAGCAGTTGGTTTGACGATAGACCACCAGAATGGATTCGTCTTCCGCTTCATCCCGATATCGCGCACATCGTAAACGGCGTACCGCTGCACGACAGGCTGCGCTGGTTTACCAATGACTGGCTGCGTTACGACATCATCGGTAACGCGTTGGTCGTCAGCGACTTACGAATGGGGATTGCCGGGCAGTACACCTTTCGTTTCAAAATGGCCGAATGCGCCGCCGATGGGAAGTGGGTCACCGTGGTTCCCTCCGCCTGGTCAAGCGGCATGCCCAGCCTGACGGAATTGAAGCTGATGATGAAACGTATTTTTCATCAGCAACCGCCTTTGCCGCTGTCCGCCTGGTCGGCGCCCTATGCAGAGACATCCGCGGCGCACACCTGCGATCTCGCCATGCCGGTCGGCAAGCCGGCATCGTCATAACCGTCGGCGTTCACTTTTGCCGCGCGCTTGCGCGGCAAAAGTGAAATGCGTTATCATCCGCCCCGGCTATCTACTTTTACATCGTTTTGATTATGCGTTCACTGAGTCAATCTTCAGTGGGATTTTTTTGTTCGCTTGATTAACCGTGCTGGTTGATAAGCGGAACAGTGATGTAAAAGGCCATTCCCATGTCATTTTCCTCCATTCGCAATTTTTGCATTATCGCCCATATCGACCACGGTAAATCCACGCTGGCCGATCGTTTTATTGAACTCACCTCTACCGTGGCCCGGCGGGACATGCGGGAACTGCTGCTCGACTCCATGGATATTGAGCGTGAACGCGGCATCACCATCAAACTGCAAACGGTGCGTATGCGCTATCAGAGCGATGAGGGCCGCCAGTATCAATTCAATCTAGTGGATACGCCGGGACACGTCGATTTTTCCGCGGAAGTTTCGCGCAGCCTGGCCGCCTGCGAAGGCGCGATACTGCTGGTTGACGCCGCGCAAGGCGTTCAGGCTCAGACCATCGCCAATCTCAATCTGGCTCGACGACATGGCCTGACCCTACTGCCGGTCCTGAACAAAATTGATAGTCCGCAAGCCGATATCGCCGGCGTGATGCAGCAACTGGCCGACATTCCCGGCCTGGATATCAGCACGGTGTTGCCGGTATCGGCAAAAACCGGGGAAGGTGTGGCCGCCGTGCTTGCGTTCGTCGCTCGGCATTTCCCCTCCCCGCTCGGCGAATCGCACACCTCGCTCCGGGCGTTGGTGTTTGACTCCCATTACGATCCTTATCACGGCGCCATCATGCATGTGCGTATCGTGGACGGCAGCATCAACACCGGCGATGCTCTCTGTTTCATGTCATCCGGTTTTCGCTTTGAGGTCACTGAAACCGGGGCTTTCCTACCCGCACGCCAGCCGTGTGAAAAACTGGATACCGGAGAAGTGGGCTATATCGCCGCCGGAATTAAAGATGCGGGCGCGATCCGCGTCGGCGATACCCTGACGCTGGCGGCGAATCCCGCAACCGAAGCGGTTTCCCGCTATCAGGAGATGAAACCGATGGTGTTTTCCGGGCTTTATCCCGATGCGGATGACGATCTGAAAGGATTGCGCAACGCCATGGATAAACTGTCTCTTAATGATGCGGCGCTGCACATTGAACCGGAAGTCTCCGCCTCGCTGGGCGCGGGCTTCCGCTGTGGTTTTCTGGGGATGCTGCACATGGATATCGTCCGCGAGCGCCTGAAGCGGGAATACGGCATCTCGGTGATTGCCACCGCGCCAAGCGTTGAATATCGCGTCTGGTTACATAACGGCCAATGCCTGAGCGTCGATAATCCGGCTCATTTTCCGGGCGAAGACGTGCTGAATTACGTCGAAGAGCCTTATGTCGTCAGCACCATTCATACCCCGGATACCTATGTGGGCGCCATGATGGAATTCTGCGCCTCCCGGCGCGGCGAGTTTGTGGATATGCGCTATCTGGACGGCGGCGCCGTGCGTCTGACCTGGGCGATCCCGCTTAATGAGATGGTTTTCGGCTTTTTTGATACGCTCAAATCCCTCACCCAGGGCTACGCCACGCTGGATTACGAACTCTCAGGCTATCGCCGCGCCGATCTGGTGCGTTGCGATATTTATCTCGATAACCAACTGGTGGACGCCTTTTCTTTTATCATCGCCCGACAAAAAGCCTGGGCGCGGGCGTCCGAAATCGTGAAAACGCTGAAGTACGTCATCCCGCGCAAGCTGTATCCGGTGCCGGTGCAAGCAAAAGTGGAAAACCGCTTCATCGCGCGGGAAGATATCCCACCGTTGCGCAAAAGCGCGCTGGCACAAGGATTTCAGGGCAGCCTCTCGCAGAAAAAACGGCTCATTCGCAAGCAACGCGAAAATAAGAAACACAACATCGGGTTTTCAAAACGGGAAATCCCACGCGAGGCGTTTATGGCGATTTTGGCGATTGACGGCTGATTATCCATCGCCGCCGGATACGGCGGCCGAAGCACACAGATCGCCCTGTATAGACAGGGCGTATTTGTCAACCGCTCTCAGGAAGAGACTCACGGCGACGGCCCGCCATGAGCGATAAATCAAGTTTGATTAAAAACGATAGAGATAACCGACGCTCACCATCGTTTGGCTTGAACTGTCGACTAACGGGCTATCTTTGATGGCGCTGCCGAACCGGGTGGCGCTCGCATCAAGAAACAAGGTGTGACGCCGCGCCAGAGTGTAATCCATGCGCACCCCCGCCTCAACATTGGTGGCAGACTCCCCCTCATAAAAACCGCGGTTTGGACGCGCTTCTGAACGCCTCACGCCATAATAGTAATCAACGAATTTGCTATCCACCCACGCAACGCCCAACCTCGGCGTTATGCCAAAAGCGCCGGAGGAAAAACGCCGCTCCGCCTGCAATTTTGCACGAGAGCCCTTGCTATTGCCGGAAACGTCGCCGAGAACTTCCGCCGAAAGATCGACGATGCCCGTCTTCCACATCATTGCCCCCCCTGCCCATATACTGCCCTTGCGATCATCCATGCCGGCAAGGAACGGGGAGTCGTCCGCATCATAGCCGTCCCCGGCGTATCTGGCCCTCAGGCTCAGGGTAACGGATTCATTGGAAAGGAGTTTTAAGTCCAGCTTTGGAACAGAAGCGCTAATCCATCTGTTTTCGTACGAAAATAGCGGTAAGGGAACAACATCAGTATCAATATCGCGATAAGGCTTCTGAACAACGGCAACGCCCGCGCCTAATGCCCATGTTGAAGATCCATCTCCGTCGGGCTTGGCAGTTTGCGCAGCCGCCATCGGCGCCCAGGACAGCGAAACGGTAAACATCGCCAATGCCGCCGATACGGAACAGCTGGTCAATCTGAAAGAATCGGTGGGGTGCTTCATTGCATAGTCCTTTTTTAACGTAAGTGAGGAAGCTCAAGGGCCGTCAATCTTGAATCGTCCCTGGAGCCAGAAAAACACATCCATCATTCGTGCTGTAGTGACCCGCCCCCTCTTTGTGAACCCGTTCGAGCGAACACTCAACAGGCTGCACCACGCACTTAAGATCAACCTAACATCATGATATTTAGCACAAAAAATACATCAGATCGCTCCGTTACGGGAGGGCATATTCCGCCTAGCCAAAGCGCCTCAGACAGGATGAAATCAATTCACCGGTAACGCACCTTCGTACAGATCGTCACATTGTTATTTACATACAGTATGAGATAGATCAACAATAACGAAACGATACTGTTTCGTTTCATTGTTGTCAATACGCAGCAATCGAGAGGGAAGCTCTAACAGGAAAAAATGCAAAAAATCAACATAACCAATTATTATATATGAAATTAAACTCCTAAATCCTCGTTAGAAAATACTCACTGATAACGTGAACGTATAATACATTACCATGTTGATATTCCAACGAATCAGCTGTTATCCAATTAAAGAAAACTACCGTCAACAAGACAATTTTTCACTCAGTTTAATTATTTTTCTAGAAAAAAATACATTCTAACATCATTAAACAACAGGGAATTGATGACTATCAAAACAGTTAGCCTCGTAATATAGAAGGAGAAGCATTATGAAAAAACACGACAAACCATTTTATTCAATGAGTAGAATACCTGACTGGGTTACAATAAGAGAAGCAGTCAAAATAGCTACTCTATCGACGAATATAAAAATAAAAAAAAGAGATATTTATCGAGATGCCTTATGTGGGAAAATACACCTCTCCATTTATTTTCAGTCTCCTGTTAGGTTAAGAAAAGTAAAAACCTTAAATAACAAAGTAAAATTAAAAAAAGCAGAAAACAAACTTACCCATAGACTTTGCTTGCTTGAAAAAGATTGCTTCATTAATAAAAGAGATTTAATTATCGACACTGAGGGAGAGTACTTTCTTTCTAAAAACAAAATCCTTGACACACCATTAATAGGATACGAATATATTTTAATACAACATTTACTAGCTCAATCGTTGAGTATTCCATCGCCGATGACAGAGAAAAACACAATAAACTACGGTTTTTCCACTATCATTTCAGGAGAAATATTTCAGGTATTTGAAGAAATCACATGGCAAGAAAGGATGAAAAAACAAATAAAACTACTACCTAAAAACATCGCCCCCCAAATTCACGATCGCATTATCTTTCACAACATAAATAAATATTGTCGAAAAGAACACTTTCCGCTCCACGCCCTACCTCTAGATGCCTGTTTCGTTCTCCGCCATACTGAGCTTGAAAAATTAATCCAGATACTGGCGAAAAATAAAACTATATCAACTTCTACAACACGGATATCCACCCCGCTATCGCGCTTGTTCTGGCTCTCCTGCAAGCATAATGAGGCCATCAGTCCATTGGTTAACCAGCCTTACAAGCTGCTGTCCATCTTTGAACAATGGGCATTAGCCGACGGTATAACGGATCGTCTAAGCGGCGAGACACTAAAAACTGCTCTTGAGCGTGGCTCACCATCTTTCCTTGGGGTATCAACATCATCAAGATAAGCATTATTTGACTGAACCCCGTATTAAGGGTTTTCCAATCCTTAATACGGGTTCATTAACTTTATCCCTGCTCCTGTTTGTGTTGTCGTGTCATTTCCGGACATAACCCATTTCTGCCACAGGAGGATACTATGACATCACATCAGCTATTACGACTAAAGCAGGTTGAAGAAAAAACCGGTTTAAAACGCTCGCAAATATATCTGTATATGAAAAGCGGCAACTTTCCTCATTCGGTCAAAATAGGTCCGGCCAGCGTAGCCTGGCTCGAATCTGAAATTGATGAATGGATCAATATTAAATTAGCCAACCGTTAATCATTTTTTCAGAGGAAAAGGATGATGAAAGATAATCAAGGTACCCTTTTATCCGTGAAACTGGACCAACTCAGGGCCTTTGAACTCGATCCCAGAATTATCCGGAATCCCTATTATGAGGAAATCAAGACATCAATTAAAAACCGCGGGCTCGACCATCCTCCGAAAATCACCCAACGACCAGGCGAAAGCCATTATATTGTATTCAATGGCGGGAATACCCGACTGTCTATTCTGAATGAACTCTGGCTGGAGACGCAGGATAAAGTATTCTGGGATATCACCTGCCTGTTCCACAAATGGCTGTCCGGTCCTGTAGAGCGCGGTAATTTACACTGTCTGCTCGGTCATCTGGTCGAGAATGATCTGCGCGGTTCGCTGACATTTATTGAAAAATCCCTGGCCGTACAAAAAGCGGCTGATATTTGCCTGTCGCTCTATGGCGCGATGTCCCAAACAGAATTACTCCAGAAACTTGATCAGGCCGGCTATGCAATCCACCAGTCGGTATACAGCAGAATGACAGCGACGATTAACTATCTCCTGCCTCATATTCCGGATTTGCTGTACAGCGGCCTGCCTAAAACCACCATTGAAAGGTTGTTAATGCTGCGCGCCTGCACATCAAAATTCTGGGATACCCAGTATCAATCTGTCGCTGGCAAACCTGACTTTAATGATGTCTTCGCTATGGCTCTTATCCCCTTTAATGGCCCGCTGGCGGGTTTCTCGTATGACGGTATTCGGGACGAACTAACGGGACTTATCAGCCAGGCGCTGGAGATCGATTACAATGCCGTGGCATTGATCACCGATGCCGGGGCTCAGAAACGCCAAGCGCTATTGGGATCACCAACCCCAACACTCCCTGAGATCAACGAGCAACGCCGTTATCAACCAGAGGTCAGAACGGTCCTCTCAACACCCCGAAATACGGCGGACGAAGTACCGGAACAAAATGACGAACCTTTTTATGATTCTCACGCAAAACCCGGATCCGCCCCTTCTGTCAAGCCCCATGCTGCAGGGAAAGAGGAACAGGAAAGCGAAAGCGGGAATATCACCGATACTGATCCGGCGGAGATATCGCCCCTGGAACGCCCGGAGGCTGGATGGGATATCGAGCCTGTCTTTGACACTACCGAAAATCTGCCATCGCTTGCCGAACAAACGGCATGGGGGCTGGCGGCAAAAGCCGGTCTGGAACATCTGATACAACCCTCGCAGGAAAACGGCTTTGATTTGGCAGAGCCAGACAGCCCGTTGTCGAATGAGGCTCGTACCTACTGGCAACTTCTGTCTTTTCTGGCGCAAAAAATGGGGGGAGCCGCGTCACTGTGGCAGCATTTATTACTGGGCTCCGCGATGACGTCAGCCGGATTTGGCGACGATGTGGTCATAAATATTTTCCAGTTGATCCGTCTGCTGCGCCGCCTGCATGAGAAACAACGGGAGGAGGCATCATCATGATCCCGTCACTGAACTACGCGGTATTGACTGACGTACTGCATGCGCTGAAAGAAGGCAACATTCGCTACTGCGAAGCGCTGGGTTTCACTTACGACGAAATGAACGCCATCAATCAGTTATCCCTAGACGAGCTGTTCATTGTCAGCCGGGCGTCCGCGCAGTTTATGAATGTCACGATCCAACACGAAGTTCTACGCCAGATCCTGGCTCAGTCCCGTCAGGAGGTACTCCTGCAACAACAGATTAACCGGGCCATCTGTCTGGGCGGTTCAATTGAGCTTCTGAACCAGTATTTTGGCCTGTCGTCTAATGAAATCAGCGCCCGACGCCGGTTGCTAGGTATATCTATTTCTCAGGGCCGGACGCAAATCCCGGATGAAGATACCGATGCTGAAATCTGGGTTCGTTGGCAAAAACGACGCCCGGAAAACATCGACTCGCTCAACGCGCTGGACATCATGATGCAAGTTACCGAAGAACTCTCATCACAAGATGAGGGCCCGTCGCTCACCGTGGTCTGGAACCGCATCACGCTTTGCGAAAAAGAAGCATCGGACAGGAGGAAATCACATGCCAGATGAAATCGATCGCGATCAGGAACTCAATGAGCAGCAGTTGGAAAAGCTTATCGAAAAAAACCGTTTCAGACCTGCTGCAACGCCATCATTGTCTTACTGCCGGCTATGCGGTGAACGCATTCCAGACAAACGGCGTGGGACATTGCCCGGCGTAACAACGTGTATTGATTGCCAGGCAAAGCTTGAGCGCCAGCTGCGCTAAGAATAAGACGACCCAAAGGCGGGGAGTTTCTTTCTCTGCGTGTTTTTCTTATCAGTGCAATCGATAGACATAGTTTTTACCGATTAATATCTCACTTTCAAACGGAAACGGTCTAAAAATATTCTGGCAGAATATTTTTAGACCGTTTCCTATCAATAATAAGAAAGTCAAAATTATAGCCTATCAAACCAGCCAGCCCATTTCCTTCATTTTTATAATTGGTTTTGCAATATCACCCTAGAATAAACTGTAACACCCTGTCCGCTCCTTCATTTGCAGGAGCCTCTCATGAACGAAAACGAACAGCAAAGCAGCCGGGATAATTACCGTCTCACCAGCGGCCCGTTACGCAGCGCCATCACCATTGAACTGCACACCCATTTGGCGACCCAGCTGTGGCAGGGGCGCCAGGCAAACCCGGAAGAAGATGTCCACGGCATCATCGGGATGCCGCGTTTCCTTAATATCATGAATATCCTCCGCCTGGATGCCATCACCGACAACCCCTATGCCGATATCTGGATGCTGAGGCTGGAAGAACGGTTACTGTCCGCTCGGGAGGAAATGAACGCATTAATCGGCAGTATGGACGCCGTATTCGCCCAGATCCCGGAAATGATGACCGTTGAAAGCTGCCTCAGTATCCAGCCTGCGCGGTTCCCGGTGTTTGCCGCTTCCCAGTTAGGGTTTATTGCCGTCTATCTGCTGACCGATTTCGACAAGCTGATGCGCAACCTGATGCTGGCGAATCACATGGCGCTGATTAACCGCGTGGAGCTCAACGACATTCGTCAGCGCGGCGGCAACCTGATCCGCAGTATTTTTGTGCTGGCCCAGAAATACCGGCGTATTCCCGTTACCCGGCAGGATATCCGTGACGGCAATGCCCGCGCACAGGCGGCGGAAGAATTAGCCGGTCCCGTGCCGGACGATATCTTTAAGGGCTCCCGACGCTCGGCCTATGCGCCACCGCTCCGGTTTGCCTCAGAGGATAGACCTGAACCTGTGGCTGATATTCCGGCCTCTGCGCCAGATGAACCTTCCGCCGATGGGCCAGACCTTGACGTATCGACGGTTACTGCGACAGAGCCCGGAGACGACGATGACTGATCCAGCCTCCATATACCAGGCGCTGACCCGCGAGGACTGGTTTGCTTACGAAAGCTGTCTAAAAGGCCTTTTAAGGGTAAGGGAGCCGCAATTATCAGCGCAATCTGCGGCAGACGCGGCGGCGACCCTGCACCAGCTACAGACGCGGATCATTCACCGTGCCTGGCGCTGGCCGTTACGAAACTTACCCTTGCTGTTATGCCGTGGGCCAGCCCGCTCTGGTGCAAATTTTCTGCGCTGGCGCAATCAGCAGAACAATCGCTCCGGCACACCGGCATGGCGCGCGCTGCTACAGGACGCCTCACAACCGCCGCAAATCAGGGACGCGCTGCTGGCGATCGAACAGGCTCGGATCCTCTTCAACATGCAGATGTCGATAACCACCTTCTGCTGTGCCAGATCCGTGAATGCTCCCTCAAAATGGCTGACGCCCGTTCAGCCGCGCTATCGGCGTCAGCCTCCCCTGCAACATATCAATACGAGGATAATCAATATGGCCCAACGTGGATTGAATAAAGTCTGCCTGATCGGTTTTCTGGGACAGGATCCGGAGGTGCGTTATACAGCGGATAAGCAGCCAGTCACCGTTTTTTCGATCGCCACCGGGGATATCTGGAAAGACAAGGAAACCGGGGAAACCAAAGAACGCACCCAATGGCACCGGATTGTAGTGTACAACAAACTGGCGGAAATCGCGGCAAAACACCTGAAAAAAGGAACGCAGGTGTATCTGGAAGGACGGTTACAAGTCAGAAAATGGCAGGACAACCTGGGCGCGGAGCGGCTGTCCACCGAGGTGGTTATCGATATTAACGGCACGCTGCACATGCTGAGCAGTAAACCTGATACAGACAAAGAACCGGGATCCTCTCCTGAAACGGAAAATAACGAGTAACTCGCTCTGGTGACGCCCTGACGGGCGTCATTCTTTTTTTACCGTATTGAATTGATACGAGACCGTGCCGGTTCGCAGCGGTTAATTAACCGATCTCATTCGTCTCCATGAGGTCACCTACATGCAATCACATAAAAATTTTCCAACAGATTCAGTCCGGCATGTTATCAGCTTATCGGGCGGCAAAGATTCGCTGGCATTGTGGTTATTGGCTCGCGAACAGGGCATAAACGCGACCGTCGTTTTTGCCGATACGGGTCATGAACATCCTTATACTTATGACTATCTCTCTGTGCTGGAGCAAAAATTGGGCGTCGTGATGCGCGTCAGGGCTGATTTTCGGCAACGTATCATCAACAAGCGCCATTATATTCAGCAAATCTGGCCGCAAAAGCTGGTTGAAAAATATCATTTTACGCCGCAGGAAGCGGAACAACGTATTCACTATGCCCTGGCAGAAATGTATCCGCGTCATATTCCCTTCCTTGATTTATGTATTCTGAAAGGCCGCTTTCCCAGCACCTGCGCCCGGTTTTGCACATTTGAACTGAAGCATCGCCCCATTGACGAGCAAATAATCACCCCATTGCTGGCCCGGTATGACGATGTGATTAGCTGGCAAGGCGTGCGCGCCCAGGAATCCGCATTCCGCGCCAGACTGCCAGAACTGGAACAGGATGTGGGCAATAAAATGGGCTTGCACGTCTATCGTCCTTTACTGCACTGGACGCATGAGGACGTATTTTCGTTGGCAAGACGTCACGGCATTCCGCCGAATCCGCTCTACCAACTGGGGTGCGCACGAGTGGGCTGCATGCCCTGTATCCATGCTCGAAAAAAAGAATTGGGCGTGATTTTCCGCCGTTTTCCGGAACAGATCGAACGCGTAGCGCAGTGGGAGCGGATTGTCGCAGCCTGCTCCACGCGCGGCAACTCGACCTTTTTCCCTTCCACCCGCGATCCGGGAAAAGCGGAAAAAGATACCTATAAAATCAGCCTCGACAGCCACGGTATCCAGACATACCGCGGCTGGGCGTTTTCAAAACACGGCGGAAAGCTGTTTGATGATATTGCCGCATTAAATGATGGTAAACCCTGCCACAGTATTTACACCGGGATCTGCGAATAAGTGAATAATTTACGCCTGCCTGAATAGGGTTTCTTCTGTCGATTTTTCTGCTTCGCCGGTTTAATTTCCCGGCAACATCGCCTTATGGCGCCCGGTAACGCGAACTGGAAGTTACCCGTAGCAATACGATGTTCATCCCCTACGCCTGATGCAACTGAAAACAGGCGGTGCAATTAATTTGCATCGTTGCCGTAAACACACTCCATTTAATTTATGAAGGAAATCACCATGAAAAGAAGCGTCATTTTTAAATCAGAAACACTCAGCCCGGTTATTCAGGAGGCCAGAAAAAACAAATGCCGTATTATTCTGGTAAAAGATCATGGTCTTTATATGATGGCTGAAAAAGGCGAGAGAGACACAGGCACAGGAAGACAAAAAACATTGTGCTATGCAGAGGGATTTAATCCCGACATACAGGAATTTGACCAATGGTACGATGAATTAAACGCTATCTGCGGCGGAGATGACTTCGGAGAATTTATTGATATAAACAGCTCCGTATTCTCAGCCGTGACAGATAACCGAAGTCATCTTGTCGTGACGTTCACCGACACGCAATTTGAGTTAAAAGCACGTAAAAAATGATATACGACATCCCTCTGTCAACACAACGGCAGAGGGAACTTCATACTGTTTAATTCTCCCCTGTACGCCTGATGCGGTTTAAACAGGCGCTCCCCTTATTTGGCTTACCGTCACAAACACATTCCATCTTATTCATAAGGAATTCTTCATGAAAGAAAACATCATCTTCAAATCTGAAACGCTTATTCCCGTCATTCAGGATGCAATAAAATATAACTGTTCAGTCCTTCTGGTAAAAGATCAGGGACTTTATATGATGCCAATACGCGGGATTACACTGTGTTATGCCGAAGGATTCAGCCCTGACAGGCAGGAGTCCGATGAATGGCGTGAGCGCTTAAATACGCTATGCGGCGAAAATGATCGCGTCGAAGAGATATCCGCACAGCACAGCGCATTACAGTCCGCCATTAATGACCGCAGCGATATTGCAGTCTCTTTTTCTGATAAAGAAATCGCCATCACCGCATTAAAATAATTAAAAGTTCATTGCCTCGCTATTATTCAGCGAGGCTTTTTTATGCGGCATTTAATTTTTCATTTCGAAAAACAGTTTTTTCTTCCCGAATAATCTCTGCCGTTGTTTACTGTGCCTGCTTTACCCATCCCTGCGATGGCCCGTACAGCAGAGCTGCAAGCTGTCCACCTCTGGTGATGCTCGCCTGATGCTCAATACGACTGAAAATGAGCAATATGCCTGCAAGCATATCGTCGTCATCCTTCACTCATATCCTTACCCCCGCCGGGAGACAACTCCCCAGCGGGGCTGTCTCCCATATCTATATTTATGGAGACAGACCATGACCACCGAAAACAAATATTTTGATCTGCATACCCGAGGCATTGGCTATGTCAACCGTCTGCGCACCGTGACGCCCAAACGCGGTGATCCGTTTATGGCATGCACCATTGCCGCCCTGCGCGGTACGAAGGACTCCCCTGAATACAGTTATATTGACGTTCGAGTCTATAACGAAAAAGCCGCCTCCCTGCTGGGAAGTTGCCAGGATGCGCTGAGTAAAAAACAGAAGGTGCTTATCGCTTTTACTGTCGGCGATATTTACCCTGAAGTTTTCACCTACCAGTCAGGCGCGAAAAGCGGCCAGTCAGGCTGCTCGATTAAAGGCCGTCTGATCAAAATCACCACCATCAAGATTGACGGCTTTGAAGTCTACCGGGAAAACGCTGAAGAAAGCCAACCCGCCGCCGCCTGATCCCTTCACCAACCCTATCGGGAGAATAACGTTTTATTCTCCCCATTAACCACTATCAGGACTGACTATGAACAACACCTCAACCGCCCCGGTGATGGTTGCCGGGAAACTGGTGGTCAGAACCATTCACGGGCGAAACGGCGATTTTAACGTTGGCCTGCTGGAAACCGCCATCGGCAGCTTTTCCGTTAAAAACCGCGAACTGGAGCAATATACCGCCGGTATTTATGAAGGCCAGTTTGTGATCGGCAAAATTTACCTGCATTCATGGAGCTACGGCGCAAACTCCGGTTTTGAAATGCGCGTTCGCCTTGATGCCATGAATATTGCCACCGATGAGGCGCTGACGCCCGGCGACGAACAGAAACTCACTCCGCCAGTTAACGATCCGCTGGATGAAGAAGAGCCTGCGCAGTCGCCGCAACCGGAAACGCCCGCGGGAAAAGCAATCGAACCGACGCCAGCAGAAAACACCGCCGCCAGACGCCCGCAATTCGTGGTGCCGACGTCGGCGGAGCAGGAAGACGATGACCAGAAACTGTTTGGCCCGCTCTGGCCGCTGGGCGACATCGTTAAACTCGATGCCACCGCCCCCCGGCAGGTGCTGCGCCAGCAGAAGGCTCGGCTGTCCCGGCTCGGCTACGATTTCAGGGCTCAGGAGCAGCATTTTATTAAAACGGCTGTTCCCGCAGAAGAAACCACGTCGTAATTTCCGCATTATCTCACCCACTGTCGGGTTTTCCCGACTGGGGAAAACCCTGTTAACAACCGAAAGGAGGGTTTTCCCATGGCATCTCTGCTACGACTTAACGAATGTCCCCACATCATGGCTGACGCTTACGTCTGCGACGAACGGCGTTCACTGGCGTTCCTGTCCGTCTGGGGACGCGATACCGCGATTCAGGAACTGCTGGCGCGGATGACGCTCAAAAATGAAGAGGCGTTGACGCAGTTGACGCTGACCGATGTCGCCCTTCATGAACATACGCTGTTTCCCGGCAATACCGATAATCTGGACAAGCGGACGTCACGACACGGCCAGACACGCTTCGGCACGCTGGTGCATCTCTGGTTATTCGATAAACGCTGCCGGATCCCCGACAGAGCTAACCATCAGGCCATTTTATTGACCGCCAAAGACGATCCTCTGTGGCGCCAGCGCGCCTGGGCGCTGCTTCGGGAAACCTGCTCAGTGCCGCTCCTGGACCACTGGCAGACTATCGTGCTGGACATCCTGCAAACCTCACAGATGCTCGCCCCGCTGCCCGGCGGCTATGGCGGCCTGTCCGGCTGGCGGTTGTCCGTCGATATCCCCCTGTTGACTGAACTGATGAGTCAGGCCATTTCACGAGGGGAACTGCGGACTTCATCCGACTCGCCTTTATCATCCGCCCCGCCTCTCGCGGCCTGATGACGCCACGAGCGTACCTTCCCTGCCGGGTACGCTCCTTATCAACATGTCACTTATCACAAGGAAACCCTCTATGGCGCTTATGTTCCCCCGCCTGGCGCGCAATTTTGTGCGCAACGGCTACTTCCCCACCGACGAGGCCACGCTGGAGCGTATTCTCACCGCGCTGACGCCGGATAGTCCCACCGGTACGCTCCGGTTGCTGGATCCCTGCGCCGGCGAAGGCGTCGCCATTACGGAGATCGCCTGCCATCTGGACGAAGAGCGTGTCCAGGCCTGTACCGTGGAATACGATGCAGAGCGTGCCGCGCACTGCGCCACCCTGGCCGATCTGTCACTGCACGGCGATCTGATGGACACGGTTATCTCTCAACAGGCCTTTTCGCTGTTGTTTCTTAACCCACCCTACGGCGATCTGGTCAATGGGAAACAGGAAACCGACCACAAAGGCCGCGCCCGGCTGGAAAAGCTGTTTTATCAGCGCACCCTGGGCAATCTGCAATATGGCGGCATTCTGGTGCTGATAATCCCGTACTACACGCTCGATCGCGAATTCGCGGGCTGGCTGGCAAACAGCTTTACGGATGTGCGGCTATTTTCCGCCGCCACGGATCAGTTTAAGCAGGTGGTGATTTTTGGCCGCCGGATCCGCCAGCATCAGCAACATACCAATGCCGTAAAGCAACTCCAGCGACGTCTGCTGCGTGTCGGGCAAGGTGAGGAGACCGCACCGGCGCTGCCCGATGCCTGGTCAGTACCCTACCGCGTCCCCACCGTCCGACAGACACTGAAACATTTTTACCGCGTCACGCTCGAACCCGTTCAACTCGAAGAGGAAATGAGCCAACTGAAAGGGCTATGGCCTGCGTTCTCCACCGAGCTTTGCCTCCAGCCACAGCCACTACGACCACCGGCAAAACAACTTTCCCGCTGGCATCTCGCACTGGCGCTGGCCGCGGGCGCGATCACCGGCGTGATCACCTCGCCATCGGGCCGCACCCTGGTTGTTCGCGGCGACACCTACAAAGTGAAAGACCGTAAAACCGAATTCACTGAAAACGACGAGGGTGAGATTACCGAGACCATCACGATGACGGATCGTTTCATTCCGGCTATTTCCGCCTGGGATATGACGCCGGGATCAGAAACGTTCGGACAACTGATCGCCATTCGTTAACCCGCCACCATTAATACGTTTAAGGAACTTCATCATGACACATCGATTACTGAGCCTTCCGGCTTTCACGCACAAAACCGTCTTTCCCTGCGGCAACGCTCTGCTCAATGACGATAAAAACGCACTGAGTACGGAAAACCTGCAAAGGCTGCTTCGCCGTCATACGTCAGGCGACTGGGGCGACGTTCCCCGAAAATTACGCCTGACCAATCACTATGCGCTGGAATATGACAACAGCCTGCTGTCCTGTTATTTCCACCCGTTTAATGGCATCCGCATGGTGGTCATCAATACCTGCGCCGATCGCAGCGAGACCGTGATTTCCGTTCACCCCTGAGTTTTATCACTTCACTCACTCTGACGGGACAGCGTTCCCGACGGGGAATGGTCTGTCCCGTTTTTTATGGCCTACCTCCCTGTAGGCCACCCTGCGGGCCGCCGCAAGCGGCGTTAAAAACATTCCCGATGTTTTTTATTTCAAGGAACATGACCATGACCGAGACCTCTCCCTCAACGACTTCGCCCGTTGTTTTTCCACTGAACCAGTTTATCGACGAATTCGGCGACAGCCTGCTGGCATCGCTGAACCAGTCCCTTCCCCCCGTTTATGACGGCACGCCCGATCTGAAAAGGCAGGCCGTCATGGACGCGCTGAAACGCCGCCCGTTCCCGGCACAGGCCGATACCGTACAGGCGGTGGTAAAACTGCTGGTCGATCGCAACGAACATGCCGCCATCATCAATGGCGAAATGGGTTGCGGGAAGACGCTGCTAGCCATAGCCACGGCGGCGGTGCTGTACCGCGAAGGCTACCGCCGCACGCTGGTGCTCTCGCCGCCGCATCTGGTTTACAAGTGGCGGCGGGAAATACTGGAGACCATTGAAAATGCCCGTATCTGGGTGCTCAACGGCCCGGATACGCTCATCAAGCTGATGTTGCTGCGCGAACAGCTTCACGTTCCCGCTACCGGCCCGGAGTTTTTTATATTGGGCCGGGTACGGATGCGCATGGGCTACCACTGGAAACCCGCCTGCGCGGTACGGCGCCGGCAGGGCATCCCCTTAGGCGTTTGCCCCGACTGCGGTCAGCGCATTACCGATACGGACGGCAACTGGCTTGCAGTAAACCACCTGCAACAGGAAGAAAAACCCCGCAAATGCTCGCACTGCCAGACGCCGCTGTGGACGCTGATGCGCCCGAATGCCCTGCCTGATGATTTACAGTCTCAGATGGTGAATAAGGCGTTGAAACGCATCCCGACCATTGGCGATGCGACGGCCAGAAAACTGAAAAATGCCTTTGGCGACGCGTTTCTGGCGTCCATGCTCGGCGATAACCTCTACGAGTTCATCAACCTGATGGACAACAGCGGCGAACTGGTGTTTTCCGACCGGCAGGCTCAGCGTATGGAGCGTGCGATGGCCAATGTTGAATTCGGCTTCGGCGAAGGAAATTACCAGGCCAGTGAATACATCAAGCGCCATTTACCGAAAAACACGTTCGACCTGATGGTGGTGGACGAAGGGCATGAGTACAAGGGCGCAAGTTCGGCACAGGGACAGGCGATGGGCGTTCTGGCCAGTCACGTCAGAAAAATCCTGCTGCTGACCGGCACGCTGATGGGGGGATATGCGGACGACATTTTTTATCTGTTGTTTCGCATATTGACCCGGAGGATGCTGGAAGAAGGCTATCGCCCCGGCCGCAACGGCAGCCTGACCGCCGCCGGCATGCGGTTTATGCACGATCACGGCGTGTTAAAGGAGGTTCTCTCCGAAAACAACCGTGAGGCGCATAAAACCGCCAGAGGGAAAAAAACCGCTGTCCGGGTATCCAAGGCGCCGGGATTCGGCCCAAAAGGCGTGCTGCGTTGCCTGCTGCCCTATACCGTTTTTCTGAAACTGAGTGATTTGGGCCGCGACGTGCTGCCGCCTTATCATGAAGAATTCCGGGAAGTGGCGATGACGGAGACGCAAAGCGATGCTTACACGAAACTGTCCGTCTCGCTGACGACGATGCTGCGTCAGGCGCTGGCAAAGCGGGATACCACCCTGCTGGGCGTGGTGCTCAATGTGCTGCTGGCCTGGCCGGAGTGTTGCTTCCGCCCGGAAGTAGTGAAACATCCGCGTACCCGCGACACGCTGGCATTCGTACCCGCGCTGTTCGATGCCACGGAGGCGACGCCCAAAGAGCAGGCACTGATTGCTCTTTGTCTGGCGGAGAAAGCCGCAGGCCGTAAGGTACTGGCGTACTCCACCTACAGCGGCACCCGCGATACCACCTCGCGGCTGAAAGCCCTGCTGACGCAAGCCGGGCTAAAAGTCGCCGTGTTGCGCGCCACCGTCAGCCCGGAGCAACGGGAGGACTGGGTCGCTGAACAGGTAGACAAGGGCATCGACGTGCTGGTATCGAACCCGGAGCTGGTAAAAACCGGGCTCGACCTGTTGGAGTTTCCCACCATCGTGTTTATGCAGACCGGATTTAACGTCTATACCCTGCTTCAGGCGGCGCGCCGCTCATGGCGCATCGGGCAGAAACGGGCGGTAAAAGTGATTTATCTCGGCTATGCCGCGACGTCGCAAATCGCCTGTCTCGACCTGATGGCACGAAAAATCGCCGTAGCGCAAAGCACCGCGGGCGATGTGCCGGAGTCCGGCCTGGATATTCTCAACGCTGACGGTGATTCGGTTGAAATTGCTTTAGCTAAACAACTGGTTGCCTGATACTCACACTAACCCTGCCATTCCGGCAGGGTTCTTTTTTTCTCTTTTATACATGCGTCGAAATCAGTGATTACGTTTTATTGTTGGTCTCCGCCATTTTCTGATAGGCGAGATCTGTACCTTTAGGCAACGTTTTGCTGATCTCCCTGTAGTGCAGTAATCGCTCGCGCAAATTGGCTCTGTATTGCTCGGGTTGTTCCGCTTCGACCAGTGCCGGGATGACAGGCAAATTCAACCGCTCTTTGTATGCGACGCCGCTCGCAGCAAGATCGACATTAATTTTGTCGCGCGCCTCAGCAGATAAATCCCCCGAGATTGAAATTATTGCTCATAGGGTGTCCCCCTTTGCTGGAAGTTTGCTGAGCTTATTATGACCTTCTGCTGTCGAGAAATCTCTCCAACATGATTGATAACACCCTATCTATTTGTCTGCCAGAGCCGGGAACCATTGCCTGTTGATGACGCTAAACTCGCGCAGACCGTTCCCGGCATTTTTCATCTCTATCCCAAACTGAGTTTCCCCTGTAGCGCACATCCTGTCGTTATTACTCTGACACGACTTTCCTTCCCGTAATACATGGGTTCCCCGCCCGTTCGGGCATCATCCCCTGATGCCCGCTTTTTTTCAGGAGCGACGATGAAATTGTTTTTATGTGAAAAACCGTCCCAGGGCCGTGATATCGCCCGTATCCTCGGCGCGACGCAAAAAGGTAATGGCTGCCTCACCGGCAAAAATATTGCCGTCACCTGAGGATTTGGTCATCTGCTGGAGATGGAGCCACCCGAACGTTATGATGCAAATATAAAAAACGGGCGCTTGAAGATTTACCAGTCATTCCGGCTCAGTGGAAACTGGCGGTGAAAGCAGATGCAAAAAAAACAGTTTACCGTCATCCAGAAACTCCTGAAGAAATCCTCATCCATGGTTATCGCCACCGACGCCGACCGAGAAGGGGAAATGATCGCCCGCGAGATACTGGATGCAAGTCAGTGATCTTGCCCAGTAACGGTGGACATCGCCTTAAGCGAGGTTTCTTTTCAAATTGCACCGGGCTTAGCACGCCGTTGGCGGCTATATCGCCGATGCCGGTTGTCATCAATCTTAATATAGTCGAATACCGTCGATTTCATCTTCTCCCGCGTGTTGAACTGTTCCCCCGTGGATAGCGTCCACTTTCAGACTATGGAAAAAACTTTCCGCACAGGCGTTGTCATAGCCGCCCCCCTTAGCACTCATGCTGCATGTCAGACCATTATCATTCATAACTTCCTGATAGTCATGGGAACAGTACTGGGTACACTATCACTCCGCGCAGCATCTCCCACAGCCACAGCGCCATTTTCAGCACATAACACACCAGTTCCGCTTTCATCAGTTCCGACATCGCTCCCCAATCACCCGCTGTGAATACAGGTCGATAACCACCGCCAGATACAGCCAGCCTTCCGCCGTCCACAGGTTGCGGCATGGAAAGCTGGTAACTGAGCGACCATAGCGTATCTCAGCAGCTTTCCCGCGCCAGGAACACCGCCACTTTTTTCAGGATAGGTTTATCCTCTTCCAGTTCGGAAATTTTGGCTTATAAGACGGCGAATTCCTCGTTTCTGTTCGGATAGGTGGGGCGAATTAGAAAAAGCAACATCCTTCTGATCCTGATAACGTTTTTTTCCAGTCAATGGGATGGACTACCTCCTCCCCCATTGCGGTTAACTGTACGAAATACGTTCAGCAGGAGAGTTACCATGAATATCATATTTCCGGGTATTGATCTGGCTAAAAATGTCTTTCAGCTCTGCGGGTTAAACCAGGTCGGTAAGCCGGTTTATTCAAACCGTATCGGCCGAAAAGAATTACTCCAGACGGTGGCTAATATTCCGGTCTGTTTGATTGCCATTGAAGCATCCACAGGGGCATTTTACTGGCAGCGAGAGTTTGAAAAACTGGGGCATAAAGTAAAGGTCATCAACCCTTCATATGTAAAACCCTTTATCCGTGGGCAAAAAATGACGGTAATGAAACACGGGCCATAGCAGTGTCTCTGATGCATCCAACGATGCAGAAAATGGACTCAGTACAAGAATACGCAGAACAATTGCAGAACTCTATGATCTCTTTAACTATATTGGGCGTCATATAAACTTTTTTAATAAAGAAATCGATGCTGTATTCAGGCAATCAGATGCCTGTCAGCGCATTGCCAAAGTTAAAGGTATTGGTCCTAAAACGGCCAAGGCTGTTGTTGCCGCGATTGGCAAAGGAACTGAATTTAAAAATGGTCGTCACTTTGCCGCATGGCTTTGTCTGGTTCCTCGACAGCACTCAAGTGGCGACAGGCAAGTGCTAATGAATATGACTAAAAAAGACGACAAGCATTTACGGACACTTTTTATTCATGGCGCCATGGGTTGCCAAGAATAACAATGATGGCTATCAGCATCAGTGGGTAAAGGAACGGCGAGGGTTTAATAAAACGACAGTGGCACTAGCTAACAAGAACGCGAGAATAATCTGGTCGATGCTGAGAAATGATACCGAATATCAAGCAGCCGGAAGTTAATACCCAGCCAGAAAAGTTGCTGCGTACTGATAAATGGTGACAGGTTGCACCTGCACAATCGGAACCTGATTTTTACACTGGCCTTAGAGGCCGTCCAGTTGTTGAGGAGATTGTGTGCGGATTACCCATTTGGGCACAGGCTTTCCTTATGCCGGATAGATGTAAGCAACAACCCAAAACTAGATTCAGTACTTGCAAAACGGAGATAGTCCATAGATGTAGAATGTGTTCTCTTTGATATCGAACTCCTGTACCATGCGCGCAACGGATTTACCGCTTTCGAACAGTAATGCCACGACGCTGCACTTGAAATCCGGGGTATATTGTTGTCTTGCCATAGTGACCTCGCTTTCGTTAATTGATTTGAAAACAAGATGGGTGCTAAATCAAGGATAGATCACACCGAGGTGTGCGCCGCAACGCCGCCATCGATGAATTGATGAGTCCCGCCCAGCCTCCCGGTTATGCGCCCCCACGGCGTATCTATACCGAAGTAGGCCTCGGACACCTGGTCATGGCGAATTTCGCACCATGAAGAAAACGTACATTCCCCCGTCAACCATCTGACCAGGCTTGGCTTTCTATCCTGACAGGAAGACGCCGCCAAATATATACGACGGAATTGGCCACGATGCTGGTATGATTCCGGTAGGAAAGCCGATATTTTTGTCGAACTGGAGAGCGAACAAGATGAAACCACGATTTATTGTTATTGCTTGCGTGTTCTGCCTGACGATGTCGCTGTCTGCCTGTACCCAGAGGCAAGCCCAGTCACCTGCCCCGACGGAGTTAACGCAAAGCAGTCAAAGAAACCTGGCTCAGGAAGAACAAAACCGGGCGCTGGTGATTGAGTTTTATACCGCCGTTTTAATCAACCACAATGTGGATCTGGCGTATCAATATCTGAGCGAAGATTACATCCAGCATAATCCGTTCATCGCGACAGGCCGGGAAGCGCTTATAACCACGCTCCGGGACTATTTTGCAAGTTATCCGAATGCTGAAAGCCACATCATTCGCACCTCGACCGACGGCGATCTGGTCTATCTGCATGTTTTCGCTAAAAACGATCCGCAAGATACTGGAAATGCTGTTGTCGATATCCTGCGCGTTGACAACGGGAAGATTGTAGAACATTGGGACGTAGTGCAGCCCGTGCCGCAAACCAGTGCCAACCAGAACGGCATGTTTTAATGTACGGACAAGCGTTATTGTCTCCTCGGAAATAGCGCTGGATAATCATTTTAAATAATCGCGCAGTATATTATTCAACGCTGGAAATTGCGGAAAACCATCGCACACAATTAAGTGTGCCGCATAAGATAAAGCTGTATAGCTCTGTATTGAGATGAAATCGTTCAGTTCGGGATATGTTTCAATCTGTTCCGCAAATCCGGACACCATAATCTTAATCATTTGCTCTTGCAGAACTAATATTTCATATTTTTATTATAATCATAAGTATCTTTTTATTTGAATGAATGATAATGTCACCAATCTGTCTTTCTGGCTACACAGAGATCCTCAAAAAAACTCAAAATGTCACTATTAATTTCTTGTAAGGAATATTTGCATATAGAGCCATCGACATTTATGAACATGAGCAGCAATCAAAAAAAACATAGTAACAAGAAAACACAGAGAACCTGACGTCAGGTATTATGAGCGTTTTTTTATATTTTTGATAGGCTACATCGTCACTCAAACCGTTATTTATTAGCTGGTTATAGACTCATCAATAACGTTTTTATTTTCTGCGATCTATCTCTAAAAACCCCGCTTGCTACTGCTAACAGAAAGCAGTATCTTTTAAGCGCATCTGCAAAATCAGGTGCCGGGATTGGTCTCCCGAATTGTTACAGGCGGTATATGACGCGCCTTGCGTCTTTTTTTATACCGTAAATCCAGCACAACTATTGAATTATGGTGGGCTGGGCGGGGGCATCGAAAGATGCGCCGGTTCCTGTAACGCCGGTAAGACCAACTCCGTCCAGTCCACCACCCACAAGATTGGTCTCTTCGGTGGTGGGTTTATTACCCGTTACAGGAGGCTGCCAATATGGCTACAATCCTCACCCAGACTCACCCGTTACTTACCGTTCCTTTCAGCGCCGCCACGGATTTCACCGTACTGGCAGACCGCTGCGAAAAGCTCGCAGAGACTCAGGCAGAAAGCTACGATCCGGCGCTAAAAATGGCACTGTGCGGAAGGCTCGCCGCCGCGCTTGCGCTGTTAAAACCGGGCCTGCGCGATCCTATTCCGCCTCACCTGATAGACTGTCTGACCGTTGATACCTTGCCCACAAACTCTCCTCGTTTTGCCCCTGATGCGGATACGCTTTGCGATTACTGTTTTACCCTGACTCAGCTTCTGCTTTGCCGGATGTTTCCGCCACAAGCGGAAGAACAATTGTGTTGGCTCCTGGCAGAACTGGTTGATTACTTTGCCGCTGAATTGAAAGCTCCGCGCTGGATACGCACTGCTGACGGCGTGAAATGCATTGATGAGGTGACCGCATGAACCAACAGGACTGGCATCCCGCCGATATTATTGCGGCGCTGAAAAAGCGCGGAACGTCGATGGCAGCGGTTTCGCGTAACGCAGGGTTGGCCTCTTCCACGCTGGCGAATGCGTTGACAAAACACTGGCCCAAAGGGGAAAGGCTGATTGCTGAAGCGCTGGGCGTCGCGCCTGAGCAAATCTGGCCTTCTCGCTACCATTGATGTTCCACCGGCGCAGATCCGATACGGGTTCTGCGCCGTTTCCTGTTTATCAGATTGCCAAAAATCGACCAATAATCCTTTAAAAGGGAAAAACAGTTTTCTCTTATCTGCACCTTGTGCTGAGCAGTAATATCCCACCGGCACAAAATGCTTCATGACCTGAGAGAAGCGCCTGATGTATCAGGATGGTCGCCTTTTTACCGGCATCAACCTTTGAAAATGCCGGACCGCATTGCGGTTAAGGTCATTCTCTACTCTGCTTCACCTTCCCGCTGTTTTTGAGGCCTGCGCCGCAAAGCGAAGACGCATTTACACAACATGTAATGATGACTGGAATACGCCTTTAGTTTCCCGGTAAAGAGGAATGCATTTCGCCTTGGGCGACTTCAGTCTCTTCATTATCGCTTTGTACCTATATAGGCTTTACGCTATATTAATAAGGAGGTCCTGTGTGGACGATTAAAACAACGGACATATTTGACGGCTGGTTCAGTTCACTCAGTACCATCGATCGAACCAACGTGCTGGCGTCGCTTATCGTTCTGCGGCAAAAAGGGCCGGGTTTGCCCAGACCTTATGCCGATACGATTAAAGGCTCTCGCTACAGCAACATGAAAGAACTACGCGTTCAGAGCCGGGGCGATCCGATACGGGTGTTTTTCGCCTTCGATCCTTACCTAACCGGCATTCTGCTTTGCGGCGGTAACAAGGTCGGCAATGAAAAACGTTTTTATGACCAGATGATCCCGGTTGCTGACCGGGAATTCACGAATTATCTGAAGACATTAGATGATAAGGAGTAACGCGATGGGCAGAACGCTCGAACAGCTTCTTGCGGATGAAAAACCGGAAGTCGTGGCCGACGCTCAGGCGATGTCGGCGGACATCCTGCTCAACATCCACCTTGCCGAACTGCGTGAGATAGTGCAAAAAACACAGGTTGAAATGGCGCAGGCTCTGGGCATCAGGCAGCCTACCGTTGCCGGTATGGAAAAACCGGGCCGCGACCTGAAACTGTCCACGCTTAAACGTTACGTTGAGGCGACCGGCGGCAAACTGCGCCTTGATGTTGAACTGCCGGATGGTTCTCACTACGGATTTGTACTGTAAATACTGACGCTCCCTGAACCGGAGCGTCAGCTCCCTTATAACGGGCTGCGGCCTGCATTGACGTAGGCTTTGCTGTCGCGTGACCGCAATCCTGCACCAAAATTTCAATTTTCACTCACTGCGCCAGTCCAGTGCGTCACTTTAACCGCGCCGAGCGGGAAAGTGACGCACCAGCGCCATGTTACTGCACCAGACAATTCAACTGCGCCAACGCACGGCGGGATTCTGACACCGTGATTCAACCCACTTTCACTCACAGGAGAACTTGAACCGATACCGGAGGGGGATCAGGACGATCCGGGGGATAACCAGCTAACGCTGGCGGCTGCTCAGAGAGCACAACCGAAGCCCCGCAACACCTCAACGGCTGCCGCCCCGGCGCTCAGGTATCGTTCGCAGCCCCGACGAATATCAGGGGCTATCGGCCTACGCGCCGGGGAAAAGTTGTATCAGATTTTGGAGTTGCGGCAATCATGAAAAGGGGAAAGAGAAAATGGGCATTCTGGAGCAGGAAATGAAAACGCTGGCGCGGCAGGCGGGCGGCAGTCATAAAACCGTCCACGATCGCATGGCGCTGGCGCAGCGATTTTGTGAGCGCTTACTGGAACAGAATGTACAGATCCGCCGGGTGGAGCAACTGAAAGCCCGACATATTGAGAATTACGTTCGGGAACGACTGGAGCAGGGCATAAAGAAACGCAGCCTGCAAAACGAAATGGCGGCGCTCCGCTGTCTGCTGAAGCAAGCCGGGCGTGATCGATTAGCCACCAGTGAACGGCTGTCCAATAAATCTCTCGGCTTATCCGGCGCATCCCGTAACGGCACCCGGCAGGCCATTACTGCGGAGCATTACCGGCAGGCGCTGGAAACCGCTCGTGAAAAAAACACCGGGATGGCAGCGGCGCTGGAGCTTTCAAGGTTGATGGGATTGCGCTCTCAGGAAGCAGTGCAGTGTGCGCAATCGCTCAGGACGTGGAAACAGGCGCTGGAGCGCGGCGAAACCCGGCTTACCGTGGTGTTCGGCACTAAAGGCGGACGGCCTCGCGAAACGGTAATTCTGGATGCTGGCGCAGTCAGAAAAGCGCTGGAAAATGCGCTGGCTGTGGCAGAGAGCCGCAACGGCAAGCTGATTGACAGGCCCGACCTGAAAACTGCGATGAAATACTGGCACGGTCAGGCGTCGCGTATCGGCTTGACCGGCGCATATTCCCCGCATTCATTGCGCTACGCCTGGGCGCAGGATGCCATTCGTCATTATCTGGCGCAGGGATTCAGTGAAAAAGAGGCGCTGGCGCTGACGGCGATGGATTTGGGCCACGGCGACGGGCGCGGGCGTTATGTGGCGCAGGTTTATGGGTGTTGAAACGATGGATGATTCTTGTCTCTGGTGCAACCTTGCGTTTTCCCGACGGATGGCAACTGGTGCAGTTAGCCGGAATATCGGGTTCTGGCGCAGTGTCGTGTCGGCAGAAAACCATCCTATGGTGCAGATTTTTTATCGTCGCTATGACGATAAGTTTTCCTTTAAAAAACTTCCCGTATTGATAGGTAACGACCTAAAAATATTCTGCCGGAATAATTTTAGACGTTTCCCGATTAATCGTTGAAAATACGAAGGTAAAACCTTTCAGAAAGCAAAGAAGCAGATCCCGTTCGTCAGGATCTGCTCCTGTCAGAGAATTAACCGCCAGGCTGTACCCGCGGCCTTATGCTGTCGCGCAAAAATATACGGCGCGACATATCCTTCGCGGCTGATGTCCAGATAATCCGACCACCACAGCATCATTTCCATGTGAGCTTCCTCATATGCGGATCGGTATGATTGGTAAGATCATATCCGGGAATTTATTACACTTATATTTCCAGGCAAACACCTGTCAGCGCCCTTAACGGGCGCTTTCCATATTTATCGCGCCGGCAGTCTGAATTTCTAGTACCTCTTTTCTCTGCATGGTCTCATCATGCAACTTCATATCCTTATCGAAGAGAGGAGTCATGACGGAAAAGAAAACTGAACACCCCCTGCGGTGTGGGCAATGTCAGCGCCTGCTGGCCTTTGCAGGTCCATTCTCCAGCCTTCATATCAAGTGTCCGCGTTGTAAAACCATCAATCACTTCACCCACAGCCACTGAGCTGCCTAACCGAATGCCATGAGCATCCCAGCCATACGGAGGGGAACAGTGACATTAAACAATACATTAACGTACGGATCTGTCTGTAGTGGCATTGAAGCTGTCAGTGTTGCATGGCAGAACCTGCACTCCAGACCACTCTGGTTTAGTGAAATAGCGCCTTTTCCTTCTGCAGTATTAGCTTATCGCTGGCCCGGCATCCTTAATCACGGCGACATGACGCTGCTCGCCGACAGGATCGCGAGTGGTGATATTCCCGCCCCGGATATTCTGGTTGGAGGCACACCCTGCCAGTCTTTCAGCGTGGCCGGCATGAGACGGGGTCTGGCCGATCCGCGTGGACAACTTACTCTGGCGTATATCCGGCTGGCTGACGCCATTGATGTTAAACGAGAGGAGAACAATAAACATGCCGCACTCATCCTGTGGGAAAATGTTCCCGGAGTCCTCAGTGACGCCACCAACGCCTTTGGGCATTTCCTTGCCGGACTGGCTGGCACGGATATACCATTCAGACCCGGTCTCCCACCCACGCCGCAAAAATCTTCGGCATTCTGGCGCTGGTCGAAAAAATACCGTCGGCATATTCCCAAATGGCCCCGCGCAGGTTGTGTGTATGGCGCCCACAGGGCCATTGCATGGCGAGTGCTCGATGCCCAACATTTCGGACTCGCCCAGCGCCGCAAGCGTTTGTTTGTTATCGCAAGTGCTGGAGAACACGTCGATCCCGCCGAAATATTGTTTGAGTTACCGAGCGTGCGCAGGGATCCTGCGCCGGGCAGATGCGTCCGGACGACGATTACCCCAACCTCTGCGGCAGGTACTGACGAGAAATGCATGTCCGCGATCGTCTATAACAAACAGCGATTAGGTGAATACAAAGCCAGCCCTATCAGCAGCACCTGTAATGCCTGCGATTATAAAGATGCGCATGATCTGGTTGTCTTTCCGGCGACCTGTATTGCCAGCAATATTATTCATCGTACCCCAAAAAATAGCGGGCATCATACGGGCCTCTCGGCTGAATTGTGCTACCCCCTGTATAATACGTCGCATACCCTGCATGCCGTCATCAGTGAATATGCGGTTCGCCGCCTGATGCCTGTGGAGTATGAACGTTTGCAGGGCTTTCCCGATCAGTACACGCGTATTCCCTGGAGGGGGAAAACGACGCAGGACTGTCCAGATTCTCCGCGTTATAAAGCGCTGGGCAATTCAATGCCGGTTCCGGTTATAAAATGGCTGGGAGCACGGATCAGTAATTATCTGTCAGCATCTCTTTAATAATAAGCCGCCTGCCGAAAGCAGGCAGTTTTCTTATTTAACCGAATGTGAGTTTTTTATTCAGCGTTGTTCCCGGAATAGATTCACTACGCCGGCAGTCTGCTGTCGCTGACAGCGTCCCTATCTCTGCTATTTCCTCCAAGCAGAGAGCGCAAACCGGAAATCCTCTTTTCATTATCCCTGCGGGAGCCCCCATGACCGACACCAACATCCAGAACCTGACCCAGTGCCTGTACAATATTGAAATGCAGGCGGTACAGACCATGCTGGTCACCGCGCTGCAACATGGCTTCCAGCTTGATGATCTCATTCGTTTGGCCCAAAAATACCAGACCAACGCAGCCGTAATGGAGTGCCATAACAATGGCTGCAGGGTAAATTACGCCACGCCCGAAGGTTATTTCACACAACATTTCGGTGCAGATCTCCAGCAGGCGGCAAATTTCGCCGAACAATTTGATACATGGTGGTATAAGTGAAATAGCCGTCATGACTTCGACAACATAAACACCTGAGGAGCAACGATGGAAAAATCATGTGGCAGCGATACCACGATCAACATCAATAGCATAGAGGAAGTTGCTGTACGTCATGCTCAACTGCGCAGCTGCGCCGGCATAGTGATTATTGAAAGCTGGATGCCTGACGATATTATTGGAAAGCTAATTCCCCGTTCTCTTAAAACAGCAACCGGCGCATCCATTATGCGTTGAATACTTCGCTGCGCAAAATCAATCCTGAATTCGTATATCCCGTAATGTAACCCCATTACGTCTTAACGGACGTCATTCTTATGATGCGTCATGACATGAAAAAATAATGATTCAGTAAAGGTTTCCATAGCCATTACAGGTGAAAGACGTCGCCTAAATTTGCTGTATTGGGCCGGGATACCGTGCAACCAGCGCATCGGTGGTCAACAGCGTAATGCCCTCCATTGTCGCCTGCGCCACCAACAGACGATCAAAAGGATCTTTGTAAACGGCAGGCAGACTCTCGACCGAAACAACATGTTCGCTGGCGATAGGTAATTCGCTGTAACCATTATCCAGCAGCCCCCTGCGCAGCAATCGCACATCGACCTGAAAATCGTCACGTCCCAGCCCGCGCTTAATGACGACTTCCCAAAGACTGACTACGCTGAAAAAAGCTCATTTTCCGGCGAACCCAGCAACTTCGCTGTTGATGAAGACAGTTTTTCCGGCATGCCCACAGCAACACATGGGTGTCGAGTAAAAATTTCATTTGTCACCGCCGAAAAGCTGCTCAATCTCCCCTTCGCCCATCCGGTCAAAGTCATCGGGCACGTTGATGTTGCCCGCCATAAACCCTAACCGCCTTTCCTGCTGAGGCTCCGGCGCGCTCAATGCCGTTACTTTGACCAACGGCTTACCGGCTTTGGCTATGATAAAGGACTCCCCCTTCGCGGCCATATCAACCAGCCGGGACAAATGGGTTTTCGCCTCATGAATGTTCACTGTTTGCATAATACCTCCAGACGAACTAACGGACTAAGTCATATTAGTTTAGTTCAAAGGATAAAATGTCCAACGTCAGGATTTTAGTTTCTTGCCGCTTTTCCCCGCGTTTTTTTTCATTCTGTCCCGGCCTTTCCCACTACCGGAGCATATCATGAAGAAATCCCGTTTATGGCCCATCACCGTAATCCTTATCCTGTCAGCCTGTACAGCAAAGACGGCCACCGTTACGCCCTCCGAAACCCACACCCAGAGCATCTCCGCCACTCCCGCGCCCATTGAAGTCGTGCATACCGCACGATACACGCTGGTCAGTCTGACGCCGGATGAAACACTGACATTTCCACTGCGTCAGGTGACAAGCCATGCCCTTCCCGCGCCAAAGAAAAACCGGCCGACCGCCACCCGAGGCGATGCGCTGCGCGCCTGGCTTTCCGGCACCGGCTACGGACTGTGTCTGCCCGTGACCCGTGACACGCGGCAGCTATTTGCCAGCCCCCTGCCCGATATCCAGCGTTCAATGGGACCAATGCGAATAGACGATGCGCTCCGGGTGATTGCCGGAGAGGCATGGGTTATGAACACGGATGAAGTGACCCGCACCGTCTGTTTTCAACGCGCGCCCACCGACCGGTTGATGAGCTGACGGGAGGCGACATGAAAATCCTGCCCTTGTTGTTCGCCTGCGCCATACCACTGGCGCAGGCCGCCACCGAAACCGCCACGGACACCACCCGCAGCGCTGAAAAACCGTTGTCCACGCTCTCAGGCGCACAACGCTGGGGACTGACGCCGGAAGAATGGACGCGCTACGAACAACTCAAACGCGGCGAACGCGGCATCTGGTCGCCGGATCTCGATCCGCTCACCACACTCGGCGTGGAGGCCGCCACCGATGCCGAGCGCCGTAAATACGCCGACCTGCTGGTCGAAAAAGAGTTTCAGCGGGTGGAAAAAGAGCTGGCGTTTCAACGCGCCTACGACGCTGCGTGGAAACGCCGCTTCCCGGATGTGCTGCCGGTAGCCGCAGCCTCGCTCCCGACTGCGCATGAAGACAGCCGTCTGGCGGTTTTTGTGTCGGAAAACTGTCCGGCCTGCGATACCCGGCTCAGCGTCCTGCTTCAATCCGACCATCCGCTCGACCTCTATCTGGTCGACAGCAACAACGATGATGCCCGCCTGCGGCGCTGGGCCATCAGCAAACGTATTGATATTACGCGGGTGAAGCGCAGGGAAATTACCCTCAACCATGACGGCGGGCGCTGGATGCAAAATGGCCAGGGGAAAATGCCTGCGGTACTCGAACGCCGGGGGGACGCATGGCTGCCCGTTACCACACCCTGATATCCCTGTTTTTGCTGCCGTTCGCGCTGTCCGTCCATGCGGCGCCGGATATTCCCTATGGCTACCGGCAGGTCGCCTGGCTGAACAAGGTTCCGGCTGATCTTCTCTACGCCGTCGCGCTGACGGAAAGCGGCGCCCGCCTGGCGCAGGACGTCAGACCATGGCCATGGACGCTCAACGTAGCTGGAAAAGGTTACCGCTATGCCACCCGACAGCAAGCCTGCGCCGCCCTGCACCGGTTCCTGCGCACCACCAGCCCAAAGCGCATTGATGCCGGACTGGGACAAATCAATCTCGGCTGGAACGGCCACCATTTTTCCCATCCCTGTGAGGCGCTTGCGCCGTATCCCAATCTGCACCTCACCGCTACGTTGCTGCGCCGCCACTACGACAAATGGCAGAGCTGGCCCGAAGCCGTCGGACGCTACCACCGCCCGGCAGGCGGAAAACCGGCGCAACGCTATCGCCAGCAGGTTTTCCGTCACCTGTAATCTCCGCCATGAACTCATGAAATCAGAAAATAAGGAATTCATGCCATGCTGAAAGCCTTTTCCCCAACCATCGTTCTGCTTGCTACCACATTTCAGGCTGGCGCGTCACCGATCGTCATCGCCGATCTTGGCGGCGAATCCACCGCCCCGCTATTCAGCGCCATTGCGCCTGAACCGGACGCACCCGCCTCTTCTTCCGCACTTCCTGTTCCTTTACCGGAAGCCGTTTTCCCCGTTCTTTCCTCACGTCTGCATCCCGGCCCCGTCACACCGCGCCGATTGTCGCTGCCGGGCATGACACCGCTGTTTTTAATCGGCGACGACCCCCTTTCTGTGCAATGGCTGGGTAAAAACAAAACGAAGCTGACATCACTGAACGCCACCGGGCTGGTCGTCAGCGTGGCGTCCGCAGAACGTTTACGCGCACTGCGTGAAAAAGCGGGCGATCTTACGCTGCTCCCCGTCAACGGCGACGATTTGGCGCAGCGTCTGCAACTGGCTGCGTATCCGGTGCTCATCACGGCGTCCGGGCTGTCGCAATGAGCGACCGTCACGTCATCGAAACCCTGTTGCGTCCGGCAGTGGAACTCTACAGCGCCGCAGCGGGTCTGGCGGCAGGCGCCATCTGTCTGGTCGCGCCGTGGTCACTGATGCTCTCGCCTTCCGTCAGCTATCCGCTGGCCGGGGGCTTTCTGCTGTTTGCCGGATTCAGAGGACGGCAAGGGCTGACCATTTTGCGCTATCGACGCAATATTCGCCGGCTGCCGTGTTATGTAATGTCCAGCGATCGGGTGCCGGTCAGCCGCCACCTGCTGTTTATCGGACGCGGATTTCGCTGGGAGCAAAAACACACCCAGCGCCTGCATACCTGCCGACGACCGGAAGTCTCCAAATACGTGCATCCTCACTGGTTGTATCAACAGGCCCGGAAACTGGAAAAAGTCTGCGATGCGCCATTTCCTATTGTCCGACGCTGTCTCTCCCACAACCACTGGCTGAACCCGGTACGCCCGCTGCCCCCGGTTGGCGGCAGCCCCCTGCTGCACGGCATCGAACTGCATGAAACCGACGTCACCCTGCCGCTGGGCGAGCGTGTCGGTCATACTCTGGTCATGGGCACCACCCGCGTGGGCAAAACCCGGCTGGCAGAACTGTTTATTACGCAAGATATCCGCCGTGGCGAGGTCGTGATCATTTTTGATCCGAAAGGTGACGCGGATTTACTGCGCCGGACTTACGCTGAAGCGAAACGCGCCGGTCGCGAAGATGAATTTTACGTCTTCCATCTCGGCTGGCCGGATATCAGCGCGCGCTATAACGCCATCGGGCGATTTGGCCGTATCTCTGAAGTGGCCGGGCGTATCGCTGGACAGCTTTCCAGCGAGGGGGATAGCGCCGCATTTAAAGAGTTTGCGTGGCGATTTGTAAATATTATCGCTCGCGCCCTGATTGAACTGGGTCATCGACCGGACTACCTGCAAATCTCCCGGCACGTTATCAATATCGACGATCTGTTTATCCGCTATGCGCAGTATTACCTGCCAAAACATGAACCCAAAGCCTGGGATGTTATTGCGCAGATAGCCGGGAAAGTGACCGACAAAAATACGCCGCGTAATCTACAGGGTCGGGATAACTATGTCGTGGCGCTGGAGCAGTATCTGGCCGCAACACGGCTCTATGATCCCATTCTGGACGGTCTGCGCTCAGCGGTGCGTTATGATAAGACGTATTTTGATAAAATCGTGGCCTCATTACTGCCGTTATTAGAAAAGTTGACTACCGGGAAAACGGCGCAATTACTGGCCCCTTCGTACAGCGATCTGGACGATCCCCGCCCGATATTCGACTGGCAGCAGATCATCCGTAAGCGCGGTATTGTGTACGTGGGGCTGGACGCATTATCCGATACCGACGTAGCCGCCGCCGTGGGTAACAGTATGTTCGCCGATCTGGTCAGCGTTGCCGGATATATTTATAAATTCGGCGTCAATGATGGCCTGCCTGAGGATGAAAGCCAGACAAAAGTCCCGATTAATCTCCATTGCGACGAATTCAGCGAACTGATGGGCGATGAATTTATTCCGTTGATTAACAAAGGCGGCGGCGCAAATATCCAGGTCACCGCTTACACCCAAACGCTGAGTGATATTGAAGCTCGTCTCGGCAATGCGGCAAAAGCCCGGCAGGTTATCGGCAACTTCAACAATCTGATCATGCTGCGCGTGCGCGAAACCGCCACTGCAGAGCTGATGACCGCGCAGTTACACAATGTGGACGTGCTGACCAATACGGTCATCTCGGGCGTCACTGATTCCTCCAATCCCGATCATGAATCGGATTTTATCAGCAATACTCAGGATCGCGTCAGTGCCGTCAGCGTGCCGCTTATCGACCCGGCTGCATTGATCCAGCTTCCGAAAGGACAAGCTTTCGCTCTGTTGGAAGGCGGGCAATTATGGAAAATCAGGATGCCGCTACCCGCAGCAATTGACGACACCTTTATGCCAGACAGTGTCCTGCAACTGACGGAATATATGAAAGCTAGTTATCGTACCGGGGAGCAATGGTGGAATAGCGCAACACTCCCCGATACCGTCCCCCATCATGCAGATTTGCTGTCCACACTACAGGAAGGAATGGATGAGTGAGACCCCGAACCAGCCTGTTGCCCACCCAAAAGGAGTACTTTCCACGCTGTTGTCGAGTCTGGGAAAGATCTGCGCAGCGCTTATCGGTTCGTTGTTTTTCAGCCTGATTGTTGAATGGCTGGGGATCGCTTTTCTTTGGTCCGAACAAGGCGCGGAACACAGCCGTATAATGATGGAGACGGAATTAAACTGGTTTGCGGAAAATGTCACCCGGAGTTTGCTAATGTCGGATCCGGTGAACCAACTGGATATTATTCTGGGTAAAACATGGCAGTGGGTATTTATGGATACCGGATTCGTTCCCTGGCTGGAACAGCTACGCCATAAACAAGACAGCGACTGGTTTTACTGGTTAGACAGTTATGTCAAAGCAACGATTTATATCACGCTGACCTTTGTACTGAGAGTATTTATTCTGCTATTAACCTCTCTACTCTTTATCCTCGCGGCGCTGACTGGGATCGTTGACGGACTGGTGCGTCGTGATATTCGCCGTTTCGGCTGTGGATACGAGTCCGGCTTTATCTATCATCACGCCAAAAGAACCATTATCCCGACGTTTTTTCTGGCGTGGATGATTTATCTTTCATTGCCGTCCTCCATCAATCCCTGCGTGATTTTATTGCCGGCGGCATTTCTGCTGGGGGTGACGGTTTCAATTACAGTGGGGGCGTTTAAGAAATACATGTGAACATCTAAATAAAATAACTTTCACCTTGATGCTTCACGTCTAATCGTGCGAGACCTGTTATGATCTACATGTGTAGCGCTATTATGCGAAGCTATTTAATATAATGCGAGCACCAAACATGAGAAACATCTAACTTACAATCTATTTCTATTAAAATGCCACACACCAACAGAAATCCGCTCCAGGCAACAATTTCCCGAAACAAATAAACATAGCCTACAGATGAAACTGGAAAGATGATAACATTTGAATTGGTTATTAACCGGATTAGGCGATGAGCCATTATTTTCTGGCGAAAAAAAAATCCAACACACCTTATATATAGAAGTGGATATTTCATATAAAAACACTGACAATACCAGTTATAACAAAATATTCAACATCAGAGAACATGATTATAAGAAATAATCACCACCAATAGATTGAATTATATAATAATGAGTATCCTACTATTCATAACAACCAGATTTTTATAAAAAGACTATTCCGCCATACTATAGCAAATGCTAAAATCAACAAACATATGGGGGAGGATACTAATATGTATAGAGAAGAGTATACAAGATCGATTGTAAGAGACCCCGGGAAATAGAATCAACGTGTAACTGTGAAGATATATTACCGAATATGGAACGAGTGAGAATGATTCTTCACCATTAATTCACCAGATTTAATCACTATTTTCTGAGCATATAAATCGAGAATAAACCCACTTATCTCCTAGCTTTGAGGGGGTAGGTAGAATCAGTAATATTGGTTCATCGGCAACGGATCTAAATATAAAATAGCTCATATTACCTATTGGCAGCATGGGGGCCTGGCAAACCAGTAGAAATATTTAGGCGAAATGTTTTTTTCTATCCCCAATGATATATCAGAACAACAAGCAGCTATCGGTCATATTAATTCCATGACAGCATTATTAATCACGTCAGAAAGATTACCACTTAGAGATAACGTAAATCTTATAATTAATGCGGCTAATTCATCGATTGGAAGAATGCTTATTCGCATCGCCAACTGCATGAAAAAAAACCAAATAACCATCATAAGACATAGGCCTGAAAAAGGTTTTATTAATAATTACACAGTCTACAGCATCATAATACTTGGCAATAGGAACTACTATAATGAACTTAATTAAATAAAAAATCAGATGGTGTTGACGCCGTACTTGATTGTGTGGGTGGATATGATGCTATGTGCACATCTTATGCACTAAAACGTGGAGGGCAATTCATTCATTATGGTTTTTTATCTGACTAGAGTGTTCCACCTTCGTTTTGGAAAGAGAGGCCTGATATTGATTTTCCTCATTTTCACCTTAAGCATTGAATTCACGTAACTGAGAACAACTCAATACAAGATAAAATTAATGAGGTAATGAAACTCATAAAGGACAATGTTATATACAAAAATACATCGAATACATTTGACATTAAAGATGTCTCCATATATCATCAATTTAATAACAACAAGAAAAACCAAAGGAAAATTATTATTCAGGTATTGTTCTCCTTGTAATACACCTTTTTTATTTGGCGACAACGAATGACTACATCATGAAAACACAAGTTCCTTTCTGGACTTTTCTCTTCAACTAACCTACTCATAACGTTGCTCCCCCCAAAAAAACGTATTGTTATTTTATAAAATGCATAAATTGGAAGATCTTCATTAGGCACCAAATAGGGGAAAACAGGCCGGTCCCCAGAGATCCATCGCGACATGAGGGCAAAATTGGCCTAAACTAATGGCAAGTAAGTTCAGTAGCAGAGTGATAAGAGATTCTCGCTGGAAATGTGAAAGTAGTTATCATCGCAGAACATTCGATCTACGTTTTCCGACCGCAGATATTATCCTATGGTTGGATACATCACATATTCATGAAACGTATTGCAATTATGTCTCTGCGTAACAAACAACGCTCTGATTTACCTGATGGCTGTTCCGAGAAAATTGATGCAATATCTGGCTTTGTTGAATAATTCAGAGCCAGCCAACAGCAGGGTTCCCACCGATGCACTCGTTATGCGATCCTGACGCTGTCCTGCATCCCCAACAACGTCATCCGGTTAAGCGCTTTAACCATTGCCATCGCTTCGCCTGCCTGCGCGTCATAATCCCGCAGGCTCAGATGACCGCCCAGAGGGTTTTGATTCGGAATCATCGTCGTTTCTGCCACTGAATGCCGGTGATAACCAGCTTTATTTTTCCAGGTATCATTACTGCCGCTCAGATACTGATTCGCCACGGCGCGGTTACACTCTTGGTACTTGTCTGCCGGTAGTGCGCACCGCTTCGTGGCGGAATAAGTGGCCTGATTTTTTTCCTCAGCAACCCATCATGACAGTAACGGGTGTCATAAGCACCGTCAGCTAATGCTTCCCTGATTTTCCGGTAGGTCTGGTTAATCAGTCCCGGCAGTGCCTGCGCATCTGTCGTACCGCTGAGCGATAAATCGGCACAGATAATATCATGCGTTGTACTGTCCGCGGCCAGATGACGCTTGCACTATACTCTGTGCCTGTCAGCCCCATGCTGCCTGACTTTCCATTCGCCTTCGCCGAAGACTTTCAGTCCGGTGGCGTCAATGTCGAGGTGGGAGATTTCGCCACGGGTAGGCATTTTTATACTGATATTGACGCCCTTTGCTCGTTTGCTCGTTTGCTCGTTTGCTCGTTTGCTCGTTTGCTGACCAGAGAGTAATCCGGGCAACATAATACAGGTCATTAATTTAAAAATAGAGTCAATGAAGCCCTGTAATGCGCGGAGCGAAAGGTTAAACACATCAGAACCGTTGTGATGGCCATATCGGTGTAGTGAAACGGTCGGCCACGACCTTCAGGGTGAGCACAATCAGTCCATGCACGAGCCACCCAGTCAGGGAGGCACGCTGCCTGAGCGCATTGTTGTAGGCAGACCAGTTGGAAATTTTAAACTTTTGCTTTGCCATGGCAGCCCACTGTTGAAACGACTTTCGTGATAAGATCCGCCAATTGCCTAAAAGTTCGATTTATTCAACTAAGCCGCAATATTTATGTCGTTCCTTCGATATGAATGGCACTCCAATCGTTATGAACGACCAGCTATAGAGACTGACCGGCGAGCGAAGGAGGCGAGTATTCCTGTTATCCATCAACACAGTAAATCGAAGTCCACAGATTTGTTTCTGTGATTACGTCATGATCCCCGAAATTCCGATAAGGCTTCATCTGATACAGATTGCAAAAATCAGGATGTGTTCTCTACAGTGACCCAAGATACGCTTCTCCACATTCAACCTAAAATCTTTCATTTTCAATAAAATTCAATTAATTAGCGTCGTCACCACAATATACTAAGTTATTTAATACGCCCTTCACGGAAGCCACATCGATGTAAGTCAGATATCTACATATATTCAGTTAGTGATGAGACCTTGATCACAATATTGTGTTGATTACATTGTCAATACCAGTTTTTTATTAAATTATACATGTGGATTGTGACTGCAAAGCGGATTGTGGCTGCATAGCGGGCAAAACCTGATTTGGCGAAGTTTCTATTTCAATAGGAATTTCTCCAAATCAGGTTTTTTTTTCCTAAAAATAAAGGCGGGTTTTTATTATGAAAACGGTGGACTCAACATCAGCCATACTGCGTGAAATAGGTGGAGTCGAGAACATTGTTTCACTATCCCATTGCATGACACGTTTAAGATTTGTATTAATAAATGACGATACAATTGACGATGTACGCGTTAAAAATATCGCAGGCGTAATGGGGATATCCCGCCGAGGCGGACAATATCAGATAATAGTTGGGACGGATGTATCTCGGTTTTACGCCGATTTAATGAAATTAATATCAGTAAATGATAATGCTGACCAGTTAGTCCTGCCAAAAGAAAACCTATCAGAACGCGGCAAATCGTTGTCAATCAAACAAATTGGCAACGCAATCCTTGATGTTATTACCGGAACCATGAGCTCCCTGCTGCCGGTGCTTATTGGCTGCGGAATGATTAAGATAGTTATCCTGCTTTTGGACTTATTCAATATATCGACAGAATATCCCACGATCAAGATCCTCAGCATTATCAGTGATACGGCATTTTACTTTATGCCTATCATGGTGGCCTATTCGGCTGCGGTGAGGATGAAATGCAGCCCGTTGTTATCAGTCGCCACCGTGAGTATTCTTATTCATCCTGATCTTATTTCGATGTTTACACAAGGGAATTCGTCATTTTTAACCATTCCTGTGGTAGCTTCGCATTATGCTTCGTCAGTTATTCCCGCCTTTCTTATCGTATGGTTTTTATCTATCATAGAACCTATTGCCGATAAGTATATTTCAGGATGGGCTAAAACAATTTTAAAACCCATGTTGATACTGCTAGTTTGCGTCCCTGTTTCATTGATTCTGCTGGCGCCATTGGGAAATATTATTGGCTCGGGGATCGCGTCGGTAATTATTTCGGCCAGCCAGGGAAGTTTCAGTTGGCTGACGTTGGGTATCTTTTCAGCAGTATTGCCGTTTTTTATCGTTACCGGCATGCATTGGGCGATGGTGCCCTATATGATTAGCTCAATGGGAACAAGCGGACACGAGTCCATTGTATTACCGGCCATGTTGGCGGTAAATATCGGATTTTCCGCCGCCAGTGCGGCCGTCGCCTGGAAAACTAAAAATACCAATCTGAAAGCCATTTCGATTTCCGGATTCATCACCGCAGCGATATCCGGCATAACCGAACCCGTTATTTATGGCGTGGCGTTAAAACTTCGCAAGCCCTTCATTGCAACGATGATTGGGTCAGGGATAACGGGTATCTTTATCGGTGTGGTGTCACTTAAAGCATATGCATTCAGCGTGCCCTCTTTGGTAGCGATATTAATGTTTATGAAAAGCAGCGAGTATGCCAATTTAATTTACGCGGTAACTGCGGCGGTAATGTCTTTCATACTATGTTTTACCATGACATTAGTTTTGGGATGGAATGACCCTGAAGATTAATGAAAATCCATTTAGATTTTTAAATAAAGAGCAGAGATAATCTATGAAAATTGGAATTATCGGCACCGGAATGATCGTTAATGATTTACTGACCACGGTCAACGAGTTGGATATCAAATTAGTCGCTATTTTGGCAACAGAAGCCACGATTGAAGAAGGTCGTAAATTAAGCGATGCCTATGGAATTGAGCATGTTTTTATTGACTATAACAGCTTGCTACAGAGCGATGTCGACACTATCTATATCGCTCTCCCGAATCATTTACATTTCGTCTTTGCAAAACAAGCGCTGGAAAAAGGAAAACACGTCATTATTGAAAAGCCGATTGTTCCTTATAAATCCGAGCTTATTGAAATGCAACAGATCGCTCAGGCTAACAACCTGATAATTCTTGAGGCAATGAATATTCATTACCTTCCTGCATTTACGTTACTGAAAGAAAAAATCAAGATATTGGGTGAAATAAAAATCGCTCAATTTAATTACAGCCAGTACTCATCAAGATACGCAGATTTCAAGAAAGGTATAATTCATCCAGCATTCGATGCGCAAAAGCATGGCGGCGCATTAATGGATTTGAACATTTATAATATACATTCCATTATTGGATTATTCGGTTCGCCAAAAGCATCGCAATACTTTTCAAATGTAGAGAAAGGCGTCGACACCAGCGGGATTCTCTATTTAGACTATGGTAAATTCAAAGTGTCCAGCATTGGCGCAAAAGATTGTAAAGCGCCGATTATGATATCGATTCAAGGAACTGAAGGTAATATTACTATAGAAAGCTCTATGAACGTTCTTAAATCATTCACTCTGAATAAAAACACGGGTGAATCGGAGTTAATTGATAGTAACGATAACAAACACCGACTATATTATGAGTTTGAAACATTTTCTCATATCATAGATAATTTGGATTATGAGCGCGCTCATGCTATGTTGGACGTCAGTTTACAAGCCTTGGATATTATTGATTCCGCACGAATCAATAAAGGGGGATATTAAGAATGAAAAGCAATAAGATGCTTACCGTCGGTTATATCGGAAATGGTAAAAGTACCAATAGATACCATTTACCCTTTGTATTACAGAGAAAAGACAAATTTCATGTAAAAACGATTTACTCCCCCAATAAAGGGAAAAAAGACTGGGTGGAGATCCCCGATGTCACATACACAAACGAAATCAATGTTCTGTTAAATGATGCCGATATTGATCTGATTGTGATCTGTACGCCCGCCGTCACCCATTACGAACTGGCAAAACAAGTTCTTAATGCCAATAAGCATTGTCTGGTGGAAAAACCCTTCACTCACACCACCAGCCAGGCAAAAGAATTATTCGAATTGGCGAAAAACAAAAATCGAGTAATTCAATGTTATCAAAACAGAAGATTGGACAGTGATTTTCTTACTACCCAGAAAGTCATTGAATCAGGAAAATTAGGCGATCTGCTGGAAGTAGAAATGCACTATGACTATTATCGTCCCTACTTCCCGGAACAATGTAAAAATTATGCACAGATCGATAGCTACCTATACGGTCATGGATGTCATACATTAGATCAAGTATTATCTTATTTTGGTAATCCCGATCGTATTCATTATGATGTTCGCCAGTTGCTTGGCGAGGGCAGAATGAATGATTACTTTGATCTGGACTTATATTACGGCATTGTTAAAGTATCGGTAAAATCCAGTTTCTTCAGAGTAAAAGAACGCCCCAGTTTTGTCGTATATGGCAAACACGGAATGTTCATCAAAGAGAAAAAAGATCGGCAGGAAGAACATTTAAAACTTTTTTACTTACCCGATCACGACGACTTTGGCGTAGATAATCCCAGCGACTATGGAACCATCATTTATTATGATGATGAAGGTACTTATCATGAAGAGAAAGTCACTTCCGAAGTAGGCGATTATGGACGTATTTATGATATGCTTTATGAGTCCATCGTGAGTGGTAAAGAAAAATTTGTTTCTGATGAACAAACGATATTGCAAATATCCGTCCTGGAGGAAGGAACGGCTCACCTAAAATAATCGTTATCTTGGGAATGAAGTTATTTTCAACACTTCATTTCCTATTTTTCCGTTATGCGACTATTCTAACCTCCCGGCTTAGTTGAATGAAAATACTGGATGTTGCTTCATATTGAATTAAAAAAATAAAGTGCTATTTTAGCATGCATATCTGTTACTTTATTGGCAGGTAAACCTGAATCTTTCAGATTTTTTCTGAGGTTATGATGAAAATTGCCAAAGTCATTAACCACAACATCGTTGTGGTCTTGGACGAAAACCATCGAGAGCAGGTCGTTATGGGGCTCGGCATAGGATTTTAAAAAAAAACCAACGATATGCTTGATGACAGAAAAGTTGAAAAAATATTTGCTTTAAAAAATGATGAAATCACGTTCAGATTAAGCGAGCTACTCGGCCAGATTCCTATTGAAGTGATGACGACATGCGATCGTATTATCAACGTATCAAAGCAAAAACTGGGGGAATTGCAGGAAAATATTTATATCTCACTTACCGATCACTGCTACTCCGCGCTTGAACGCCATAAGAAAGGCATCAATATCCGCAACGTATTGTTATGGGAAATAAAACGTCTTTATCCTAAAGAATATCAACTGGGTCTTGAAGCGATTGATATCATTGACAATCGTCTTGGCGTCAGAATGACTGAGGATGAAGCGGGCTTCATTGCATTACATCTGGTCACTGCTCAACTCGGTCATGAAATGCCAGAAGTAATCCACATTACTCAAATAGTAAATGAAGTTCTGGATATCACGAAATATCAGCTCAATTTGGAGTATAAAGAGGATAACTTAAGTTACCATCGCTTTGTTACTCATCTAAAGTTCTTTGCGCAACGGATGCTGAACCGCTCTACGGTTCAGGATGACGATACCAATTTACACTCTGCGATCAAAATCAATTATAGTCAAGCGTGGGAATGTGCGGAAAAGATTAAAGCGCATCTGCTGAATCACTATCAGTATGAATTAACAATAGAAGAAGTGATGTTTCTTGCCATTCATATCGAACAGATTCGTAAAGATAACCGGTGCTAAGTCGAACATGATAACAACTGCAAGGAATTAAGGTTATACGTAATCTGGTTTGTCGTCTTTAAGCGTATCGTTACTCCTGACTGATCTTGCCCAGCAACGGTGGACACAGCCTTAAGCGAGGTTTCTTTCCTCAAATTGCACCGGGCTTAGCCCGCCGTTGGCACTATGCCGTCGGTGCCAATTGTAGTCTATCTCGATATACTCGAATACCGCCGATTTCATCTCCTCCCGCGTGTTGAACCTCTCTCCGTGGATTAGCTCCACTTTCAGGCTGTGGAAGAAGCTTTCCGCACAGGCGTTATCAAAACAACAGCCCTTTGCGCTCATACTGCATATCAGTCCATTGTCTTTTATAACACCCTGATAATCATGGGAACAATACTGGCTACCTCTGTCAGAATGAACTATCACGCCTCGCGGCATCTTTCGCCGCCACAGCGCCATTTTCAGCGTATTGCACGCCAGTTCCGCCGTCATTCGTTCCGACATTGACCAACACACCACCCGACGCGAATACAGGTCGATAACCACCGCCAGGTACAGCCAGCCTTCCTCTGTCCACAGATAGGTGATATCCCCAACGTACTTCTGGTCCGGCCCCGTTGCACTGAAGTCCTGTTGCAACAGGTTCGGCGCCACCGGCAGGTTATGCCGGCTGTTTGTCGTGGCTTTGAACTTACGCGCCGCTCTGGCCCGTAATCCCTGACGTCACAGACTGGCTGCCACCGTTTTACGGTTCCAGCCATGGCCGGCTTCACGCAACGCCTGCGTCAAACGGGGCGCGCCATAGCGCTGTTTTGCCTGTATAAAAGCTTGCGCCACCCGCTCATCACACTGCTGGCGGCGCATCTGCCGCAGCGAGGAGGATTGCCGGCGCTTCAGCCACTGCGCGAGACACGCAACACCCGGGCCAGGCTTTTCACTGAGAACGCCGCCTGATGTTGGTGTATAAAAGCGTACTTCACTTCAGGCGTCTGGCGAAGTAGGTGGCCGCCTTTTGGAGGATGGCCAGTTCCTCATCCCGCTCGGCCAGTTGGCGCTTGAGGCGGGCGATTTCTGTTGCCTGTTGCTGCTCACGCTCAGAGGTGGAGCCCTGCTGACGTTGTTTACTGCGCCAGACGTAGAGTTGAGAGTCGTGCAGGCCGAGCTCCCGGGCAGCTTTGGCCACACCGATGCGCTCAGCCAGCGCCAGCGCCTGCTGGCGAAATTCCGGGGTATATTGATTACGGGATGTCTTCTTCACAGATTTTGCTTGCGTCATGGTTCACCTTGTTAACGATTTTACTCGCTTAACAGCGTGTCCACTATTCGTGGGTAGGATCAGACAGCTCAAAGTCCGACGTACTGGTCAGTGGGAAAAACAGTGTTGTGCTCCGATTGATTAACCGATACGGAGAAATTTATGAGAATGTTTTGGTTCGTCATTACCTGCGCCATCTATCAACCAAACACGCAAAATCAAGTGCTCGTCGCTCCATAACTCTCAGCTGTTTATAGTTAGGCAAAATTCTCTTCAACAAGACTGACACTGACGCCCCTAGCTGGCAGAACAAGCGACTGGTTTTTCATCACAAAATTGCCACTCAACAATGCTTTTCTATCTTCCCACGAATAGATCACTTCTATCGCCTTCGCTGAGGTAGTAAAACTGAAAAATACCGCCATACCCTGTACCATTGATACAGCACTGGGCAATCGGCAGGATGCTAAATTACTGATAGTTCACCACCCATTCGACTTTTTACTAGCGCCAAAATTTCCGTTTCGTCCTCCGGCGATAGAACCTGAAATGCTAAATAGCTTATATGGACACCTCCCCGATACAAGTACGGGCAGATCTTTTTCTGACAAAGTAGCCACACACATATATCCGGCTTCGTGAGCCCTGATGAACATCCGCACTCTCTGCCCTCATTAGTGCCATGGCTTGTTACAGCCCGGCTATTTGCCAGGTTTACAAAGAGTCGGTTCTACCTGTCAGCACATCAACTCTTGGGACTTATTAAAATCAGTTAGTTACTTGATCATGTACGCTGTCTTCTGGTTTATAAGCGCCCAGGCTATTCGGGCATTTTTGTTGGCAAGCGCCACTACAGCCTTATTCACGCCACTTCGGGCAATAACACCCTTCAGCCATCGCTGAAAACCACCACACCGTTCTTCCGGGAGGTTAATAATCCGGTAAACCACTGAGCGAGCGCCGTGGATAAGTAACCCACGCAGATAACCATCTCCACGTTTTGTTATCCCGGGTAGTCTGACCTTACCACCACTACTGTACTCTTTCGGAACCAGACCCAGATAGCTGGCAAAGTGCCGGCCATTCTGAAAATCTGTGCTGTCACCCAGCGCCACCGTCAGGGCTGAAGCGCCCAGTGGCCCGATACCGGGTATGCTTTCCAGCCGGAGAGTATCCTCATTTTGCTGACTGATACGCGCAAGACGCAGGTCCGGTTCTTTAATTCGCTGCTGACTGCCCTGAAGTTCCTGCAACATTTCGTGGAACAGTTGACGGCTGAGCGTGGTGAGCTCATTTCCCGCATCCTCCAGGTAATCTGGCAGGCACGCCATGATTTTATGGGCCCCTTCCGGTATGGCGATACCGTATTCCAGGCCCAGACCCCGTATCTGGTTAATCAGCGCGGTTTTGTTTTTCATCAGCCGCTGGCGAACCCTGTGCAGACACTGAATATCCTGCTGTTCAAGAGATTTCTCCGGCACATAGCGCATACTCGGGCGACTGTCAGCTTCTACAATTGCCGCTGCATCATTTTTATCGTTTTTACTGCCCATCCTGAAGGGAGCGACATACTGTGGACTGATTTGCCTGACGTCATGTCCGTATTGCCTGAACTGGCGAGACCAGTAATTCGCACTGCCGCACGCTTCCATTACAATACGGGACGGAGGCTGCTGAGCAATGAACGCCATCAGTTTTTCACGGTTGATCATTTTGTTCGCTTTCTTCCTGCTCTGCGCAGACACGATGTTCACCTGAAAAACTCGCGTTGCCAGATCAATTCCGATAATTTGTTCCATGGGACACCTCTTCATGTTGCTGTTGGTTTGCACTTACAGCATGGCTCACTGAGGCCTTTGTGGGGAGGTGTCCATTTCATTAGCGCCTAATATCGCTACATTTTTGCCAGCCCATGCCTGCCTCCCGGGAATGGGCTGACGGTTTCCATAAAATAACGAACTTTATTCAACAGTTGCCACATTGAACGGCACTGATGGTTGCGGGTGATTGTGTCGTGCAGTGCCTGCCACAGACGCTCAACATGGTTAACCCACGGCGAGTAAACCGGCTGGGAAATCACCCTGAACTTCGGATTCTGTTTCAGCCAGCGCTGCGTTTCCCGGCTTTTATGGATAATATAATTGTCCACAATGAGGGTGATCGTTTTTGCCCGCCGGTACGTTGTCTTCAAATGCTTTAACAGGCTGATAAATAAGACTGAACTTTTGCTGCTGCCTCCAGCATAGCTGACTTTACCTGTGCTGCTGTGTAACGCCCTGCCAGATAGTACTTTTCATTCTGACCGGGCGTCACTATGCGTTTCTGCTGGCCGCGTACCTGCCAGTCCGCGCCGATTTTGGGGTTGAGATGGATATCCACCTCATCTTCGTAAAACACCGGGTTTTCTGTGCTGCATTTCTCCAGCGCCTGATGAATTTCCGCCATTCTTTCTTTTTTGTGCGGGTCGCGGATGCACAGTGTGGGAGCAGCTTTTCGCCACACCAGTCCGATAGCGGGTAACCAGCGGCGGAGTGTCCCGGCATGCACCTGAAAACCCGGTTATCTCATTGATTTTTATTGCCATCAGTTCTGTGCTCCAGCGGGAACGCTGATAACCAAAATCGCCTGGCGTGTGTTTTACCAGTCGACGCAGCAACGCACAAATATGCTCATACGGCCACTGACGCCCGCGCCCCGCAGGTAAAGAGACGAGACCTTCAATACCCGACAGCGTAAACCAGTTAATCCAGCGTCCCACTGATGAGCGGGCACAGCAGAGCGTTCTGGCGACGTCGCTGACACGTTCGCCCCAATGTAACATCAACATGGCGGTCAGTCTGCGGGCATGGTTTTATCACGTGTTTTATGGATAGTTTTCTGCATCAGGCGCCGTTCGGTACGGGGTATTGGTGCAATGTTCGGCATCGCTCAGTCCGGTTGGTGATTTGTGATGTTTGGTGATTGATCAGATCGCATAATCCGGACGGAGTTCCCACAAATTGATCTACTATTCCGCGCAGCTATTTAGGCTCAGGCCAGCCAGTTCATCATCAGCGGTATAAAAATAGGCTAACGACACGTCCAGCACATCCGCTTGCCGTTGAATCGTCTCGGAGTCGGCCTCATGCACGCCCTTTTCATAGCGATTGATACGGGGACTGGCGACAAACTCATCGATCCCGGCCTCAATGCCGAGTTGTTTTTGCGATAGCCCTTCCCCTGGCGCGCCTGCTTAAGCCGCTGATAGAAAATAGCGTGGTAATTGGGTTTGCTCTTCATGGCTACGATAATCGTAGTTTTTTTGCTTGAACGTCATACTACGAATAATGTAGCATCAGGTGGTACATGTTCCTTTTACGACGAAAAGTTAGGGGATTTACATGAAAAACGACTGGCATCAGGCGGATATCATCGCCGCCTTACGCAAACAGAGTACGACCATGGCCGCGCTTTCTCGTTCTGCCGGATTGAGTTCATCGACGCTGGCAAATGTTCTGACACGTCCCTGGCCGAAAGGAGAATGGTTAATCGCCGAGAAGTTGGGCATTTACCCTGCCGAGATCTGGCCAAGTCGTTACTATGATTCTGAGGGAAGATTAATCGACCGTAAGATAAAAATCAGAGGGAAGCGGGCTAAGTAACACGAACGCATTACCTGATCCATTTATTTTCCAGCGAGGCAAGCAGCGCATTTTGTTGAGCTGCCGATAGTTCGGCAAATTTCAGGATCATCTTAGCCAGATTATCGTCGTCTGCATAGAAGTACGCCAGCGGGACTTGTAAAGCCAGCGCCAGATGGCCGGCTGTCACGATATTGGCTTCGTGTACGCCTTTTTCATACCGGTTGATACGCGTACTGGCAACGAACTCGTCAATCCCGGCGGCGATACCCAGCCCTTTCTGGGACAGCCCACGAAGCTGACGGGCATCCTTTAAACGTTTACTGAAAATATCACTGTGCGATCGATGAGCATTCATAACTACGATAATCGTAGTTATGAAGAATTACCGATACTACGATTATCGTAGCCGGGTGAATGATTTGACAATGTATTTGGCGCAGTAATCGATGTCACTCATGCCCGGGAACATCTGAGCCAGACTTCAGATGGCAAAATCTTCCAGTGTCTTGCCGTCCTTTTCAATGGCTTCACGGATGACGGCAGGGGTTCGGCCTTGCCCAGTCCATGTCCGCTCGTTGCCGTTTTCATCCGTGTATTGATATCTGGCGGGACGAGGCGTGCGTTTGGCTTTGGCTGGCCGGTTTTTTACATCGCCAAGCAATTCAGCAGGATCAATACCGTCTTCCAGCAATCTGGCGCGTAAAGCCTCTATTTTAGCCTGCCGTTCAGTCTGTTCCTGCTGATTTCGGGAGTCTTCCTCGCGGCGATCTTCAACAATGGCCGTCAGTTTCTCCAGCATCTCTTCCAGCGTTGCCAAATCGGTTTCGCGTGCCAAAGCGCGCAGGGAGCGTATGTTATTTAATACCTTAAGAGTTTCACTCATTTATCGTCATCCTGATGGTTATCAATCAGCGTTATCTTACAGGAGAGACAGGATTCTGAACTACTCGTTCAGCACAATAGAGTCTGATGCTCCAAACGCCTTCCCCAAGAATTTTCTTTTTTTCCGCTAATCAGTTGATTGCGGAAACCGTTTAACCGCTCTGGCACGCTGCAAGCCTCCCCTCAATTGTCTCTGGAGGCCAGAATGACTTTTCTTTCGCGACTGTGTTTATCCGCCATGCTGCTGGCCGGTCCGGTTTATGCCGCACCGACGACGGAACAGGCCAGTCTTGCCCTGATGCTAACGCAACTCAATCATATCGAGTCCACCCTGCAATGTGCGCAGACACAAGCCGCCCAGGCCCCGGCTGAACGCTTCTTTTTCGATTACACGCAGGCCTACGCGGATATCGGAACTATCCGTACCGGTATTGAGCACTATCTGATGCCGGCCCGGGCGCAGCCTCGCCACATCATCCCACTTTCAGGCCGTTACCGGCTTGAGGATGCCGCGCAATGACGTCTGAACAAATCACCGCGTTTCAGGCGGGAAGTTCCGCACAGCCCGCCGAGGTCAACGTGGTGGTGCTGGGATTATTGTGCGCCGCGCTCTTCGTGTGGGCCGCCTGGGTGCTGCTGCGCTCTTGGCAGGCTTATTCCGGCAACGCGCTGACGCTACGCCAGTTCGGCGGGATCGCCGCCCGCACCACGCTATTGCTTCTGGTCTGCTTCTGGCTGGTTCTCAGCTAATACCCCGTCTTCTTTAATGCCGTTCATCCGGAGAGTGCCATGTCTACAAAACACCTGATCCGTCGTTTTTATTTCGCCGTCTTGCTGTCCGCCTGTTCATTTTCCACCTATGCCGATTTACCCACGATGGAAGATCCCTCTCGCGGCAAGGGCAGCGGCATCATGGATACGCTTAAAAATTACGGCTACGACATCGTGATCCTGCTGTCGCTGGGCGTCTGCGCCGTAGGTTTTCTGGTCGTCGCCAACAGTTGCATCGCCACCTATTCGGAGATCCAAAACGGTAAAAAACAGTGGAAGGATCTGGGCGCCATGGCGGGCGTCGGCGCCATCCTGCTGGTCGTGACCATCTGGCTGCTGACGCAGGCCAGCGAGGTGCTGTGATGACATTGACGATCGATTTTCTGCCGGACCGCCTCAATCGCGAACCGGTCGTGTTTCGCGGGATGACGGCTTCCGAGCTTTTTATCTCGCTGGCTGCCGGCTTCCTGTCGGGACTAACCGGCGGAATACCACCCGCGCTGTTACTCGGCGTCTGGGCGCTGATCCCCACCGGCGGACTGGCAGGCGCCGCGCTCGCCATTCTGGTCGGCGGACGCTATCTGGCGCGCCTGAAACGGGGGCGACCGGATACCTGGCTATACCGCTCGGCGGACGCCTGGCTGGCCCGTCAGGGTTTCGGCGATCCCCGTCTGGTGCAAAGCAATGCGGTCTGGTCTACCCGCAGGAGCGTGAAATCATGAGCCAGTTCAAACACGCGCTGGCCGCCCGCGATGCGCATATTATCACCCTGCGTCTGGCGCTGGGCCTGCTGCTGGTGATTATCGCCGCACTCTGGTACGGCTGGCAAAGCGCGCCACGACACCTGACCATTCATAATCCGCCCGATCTGCGCGCCGGCAGCACCCGTCCGTGGTGGGAGGTACCGCCGGGCAATGTCTACGCCTTCGCATTTTACATCTTTCAGCAAATTAACCGCTGGCCCGTTGATGGCGATCGGGATTATCCGCGCAATCTTTCCGCACTGAGCGCCTATCTGACGCCCGCCTGCCGGGCGCAACTGGAGCAAGACTACCGTCAGCGCCGGGACGCCGGAGAATTGCGCGACCGGGTGCGCGGCGTTTATGAAATCCCCGGACGCGGCTTTAACCACAAACGCGTGGAGGTGCTGGATCGCGATCGCTGGACGGTCACGCTCGATCTTACCGTGGATGAATATTATCGCGCGGAGCCCGTCAAGCGTGCGCTGGCACGCTACCCGTTAAGCGTCGTGCGCTATGACGTGGACGCTGAAAAAAATCCCTGGGGACTCGCACTCGACTGTTTTGCCCGCCCCCCGCAAAAACTGGAAGCGACGAGCGCAACGGAGGAAAAATGAAAAAGGTCATCCTGCCTCTCCTGCTTTTGTTCTGCCCTTTCTTCGCTACCGCAACAGAGCTGGTGCAATGGCAACGCATCCCTCTGCCGGTTGAACTGCATGTCGGCCATGAACGCGTGCTGCTTATCAACAAAAACGTCCGCGTCGGCTACCCCGCCGAGCTCGGCGACAAACTACGGATCCAGAGCAGCGGCGGAACGGTCTACCTGCGGGCCAGTAAACCGTTTACCGATACCCGTCTTCAGCTCCATGACGTGGAGAGCGGCGAGCTGATTTTACTGGATGTGCGCGCCGCTGACGGCGATGCGCTGGAGCCGCTGGAACTGCGTTACGACGAAGCGGTTTACCGTAACGATATCCCCGACAGGCCGGATACCGAGGCCCCGGCCGATAGCGTCGCGGAAACGCCTTTCCCCGTGCCGGTCGCGCTCACCCGTTATGCGGCGCAAATGCTCTATGCGCCGTTGCGCACCGTCGAGCCGGTAGTAGGAATTCGCCAGGCTCCCGCGCGTCTGCCCGCTACCGTCACCACGTTGCTGCCGACTGAGCCGGTAACCGCCACGCCCCTGGCGGCCTGGCAACTCGACGGCTACGCGGTCACGGCCATCAGGCTGCAAAACCGCAGTCCGGGCCGTATTCACCTCGATCCACGCGCGTTACAGGGCGCCTTTGTCGCCGCCACGTTTCAGCACGACTGGATCGGCGCACAGGGTACGCCGCAAGACACCACCGTGGCGTACCTGGTCACAGACGGCGGCGCGGATCGCGCCATACTGCCGGAGCCGCCCGCTGTCGAAAAAGGGAACAAGGAGGCAAAACGATGAAATTACAGGCCAACAACCTGTTGAAACTGCTTCTCCCCTGCCTGCTGCTGGGCGCAGGATTTATCGGACTGAAATCCTGCCAGCCCGCCGGCAGCGAAAAAAGCGAGCAGGACGAACATGCCGCGGCCGATTTAAGCGGCGACGAGCTCACCGCGCTGGGCATCGACGGCGATACGCCCCGGGATACCGTCGCCACGCTGGTCGGCCAGATGAAACAGTACCGTCAGGAAATGGCGGAAATGCGTGAGAACAGCGCCGCGCTGGTTCAGGAGAACCGGCGGCTACGTGAACGCGACCAGAATGTGGAAAGCCGCATCAATAACGCCATCAGCCGGGAGCGCGAGACGTTCAGTTCAGCGCTACAAAAGCAGCAGAGTACCCTGCTGGACAGCGTTCAGGAGAAACTCAGCCAGCTGACGCAGAAGCCCGCCGCCGCGGACGATATTCCTCTCGGACTGGGGCTGGAAAATCAGGGGGTTCCCGCTGGCGCCCTGCGCTGGATAGAGCCTGCCGATGCCATGCCCGTGGACAAACGCGGTCAACCCGCCGTTTCCGGCGTGCAGTTCCCGATGCCGTTCGGCTTAGCCGGAGATAGCGCGAACGGTCGGCAGAAGGAGGCTCAGGGTGAGGACACGTCAGGCAAACGTGCAGCTAAAGAGGTTGTGCCGATTTACACGCTGCCAGAAAACAGCACCCTGACGGGTTCGGTCGCCATGACCGCGCTGCTGGGGCGGATCCCGATTAACGGCACGGTCAGCGATCCGTATCCCTTCAAGGTATTGATCGGCCGCGATAACCTGACCGCCAACGGCATCGAACTGCCCGACGTCGAAGGCGCTATCGTTTCCGGTACGGCATCCGGCGACTGGACGCTCTCCTGTGTGCGCGGTACGCTTCACAGCATCACCTTCGTCTTTCGCGACGGCACCGTGCGTACCGTTCCGCAGGCCGCCGGTCAATCAGGCCGTGGCGGCAACAGTTCACAAAACAGCGGCAGCGGGATCGGCTGGCTGTCCGATCCACACGGCCTGCCCTGTATTCCCGGTGAGCGTAAATCCAACGCCGCAGAGTATCTGTCGTCGCAATTTTTACTGTCGGGATCGTCCGCAGCCGCCAGCGCGTTCGCCAACGGACAGACCACCTCCACCGTGGAAGACGGTTCGATCACCTCCGCCGTCACCGGCAACAGCGGACAGTATGTCCTGGGGCAGGCGCTGGGCGGCGGCCTGAAAGAATCCGCCGACTGGTTCAAACAGCGCTACGGTCAGATGTTCGATGCCGTTTACGTCCAACCCGGCCACCCGGTCGCCTTACATATCACGCAACAACTCGCCATTGATTACGAAAAACAGGGCCGCAAAGTGAAATACGCGCCGGCCACCGGCAATAAAGGAGGACTGGACTGATGAAACGCCACTTTCTTTCTCTTCTGCTGCTGACGCTGGCAGCTACAGGATGCAGCACCTCGCAGGAAACCCTGCTGCCGGTGGATGAAAACACCACCATGCTGAGCCTGTGGGGACGTCAAACCGGCGACAACCGCACGCTGTATGACCAGCGCAGCCTGCTGCGCCGCCCGCTGGAACAGCCCCTGACGCAAGAGCAGCAGTCCTATACCCGCACCGCCGGAAACGAAATCCGGGCGCAGTTCCGACGCCTGCCCAACCCCGATATGTTGATGTATGTCTACCCACACCTGACGGACGGCGAACCCACGCCGGTGCCGGGCTATTCCACCGTATTTCCTTTCTACACGCGGGTGCAGTACGCCATGCCCGGCGAACGCACGGAGGCGCTGTAATTATGCAGACCGCACAGCCTCGTACCGGGAAACTCACGCAACAGGCGGCGAACGCCGCGTATCAGAAAGGCCCCTCCTTTGTCGATTTGCTGCCGTGGGTAGAATACCAGCACGACAGCCAGACGTTACTGCTTGACGACGGCCGCTCGGTGGGCGCTGTTTACAATATCACCCCTGTCGGCACCGAAGGCCGCTCGCAGCAGCATTTATCCGAGATCCGGGATATCGTCAAAGACGCGCTTCAGGATACCTTTGAGGAGTTGGATAGCTGTCCGTGGGTAGTGCAGTTTTTCTGTCAGAACGAGGACGATTTCAGCGGCTATCTGCAACAGCTACGCGACTATGTGACGCCGGCAGCGCAAGGGTCGGCATTCAGCGAAGCCTGGCTGAGCGAAATGGAAAAGCACCTGAACGGCATCACTCGCACCGGCGGTCTGTTTTTTGACGATGTGGTGACTCGCACGCCGTGGCGGGGGCAAATTCGCCGCACCCGGCTGGTGATTTACCGCTATTCGCCGGCCAGAACGCAGCCCAGCGACCTGTCGCCGGAGCTGGCGCTGAATAATGCTGGCGACAGGCTGGTATCCGCGCTGGCGGGCGCCGGACTTCACGCACGACGTCAGACCGGCGCCGACGTTCAGCGCTGGCTGACGCGCTGGTTTAATCCTGCCCCGCCGTGCGACGACCGCCAGGCATTTTACGGCATGGCCCCGGAACAAGATCCCCTCGACGAAGCAACGCCGCCGGTCATGACTGATTTTGCCGAGTCACTGCTGTTCAGCGAACCTGTTTCCGACGCGCGTCAAGGGATTTGGTGCTTTGACCGGCTGCCTCACAAGATTGTGACGGTTGATCGTTTACGCAAACCACCGCGTATCGGCCATCTGACCGGGGAAAACCGCAAGGGCGACGGCATCAATGCCCTGTTCGACCTGTTGCCAGAATCCGCCATCATGGCGCTGACGATGGTGGTTTATCCGCAGGACCGGCTGGAAGCGCACCTGAACCGCCTGGCAGACCGCGCCATCGGTGAAAATGTCGATTCGGAATACACAAAGAAAGACTGCCGGGACGTCAGACAATGGCTGAAAGCAGGCCATAAAATGTATCGCAGTACGCTGGCATTCTATCTGTCGGGCCCGGACGTTGCGGCACTGAACCGGCAAAGCCGGGAACTGAACAGCGTATTGCTCAACGCCGGACTGGTGCCGGTACAGGACGGTGATGAAGTGGCGCCGTTAAGCAGCTACCTGCGCTGGCTGCCGATGTGTTTCGATCCGGGCCGCGACAAGCGTCATCTGCATACCCGGTTTAATTTCGTGCAGCATATCGCCAATCTGCTGCCGGTCTTCGGACGCGAAACCGGCACCGGGCATCCCGGCATCAGCTATTTCAACCGGGGCGGCGCGCCGTTCGACTTTGATCCCCTGAATCCGGCCGATCGAGCCAAAAACGCGCATCTGTTGCTGCTGGGGCCGACCGGGGCGGGGAAATCGGCCACCCTGAATGGCAAAATCGCCCAGTTGATGGCGCTGCACCGCCCCCGCCTGTTTATCGTCGAGGCGGGAAACAGTTTTGGGTTGATCGCTGACTATGCGAAACGGCACGGACTGACGGTCAACAAAATTAGCCTCAGACCCGGCAGCGGGCTCACCCTGCCGGTCTTCGCCGACGCATGGCGGCTGGCGGAGCAGGATATCAGCGCCGACCTGCCGGATAGCGACGAGGAGGAAAAACAGGACGATGACGACCAGCGCGATATCCTGGGTGAGATGGAGATCACCGCCAGACTGATGATTACCGGTGGCGAAGCGCGGGAAGACGCGCGTCTCACTCGCCCTGACCGCGCCATGATCCGCCAGGCGATCATCAATGCCGCCACGACGTGCCACCGGGTCGGGCGTCAGACGCTGACGCAGGATGTGCGCGATGCGCTGTTCGACCTCTCCCGCGACGCCACGCTGCCGGAACCCCGCCGCAACCGGGCCTATGAAATGGCGGAATCCATGAACATGTTCTGCTCCGGCTTCGAGGGTGAGTTGTTTAACCGGGAAGGACAGCCCTGGCCCGATGCCGATATCACTCTGGTCGATCTGGCCACGTTCGCCCGCGAAGGCTACGAGGCCCAGCTTGCCATCGCCTATATTTCATTGATTAATCACATCAACAATATCGGTGAACGCGATCAGCACCTGTCCCGCGCTATCGTCAATATTACCGATGAAAGCCATATCATCACCGTCAACCCGCTGCTGGCGCGCTTTCTAACCAAAGGCTCAAAAATGTGGCGTAAACTCGGTATCTGGCTGTGGCTGGCGACGCAAAACCTGGCTGACTTTCCGGATGACGCGAAAAAGCTGCTGAACATGATTGAATGGTGGGAACTGCTGGTTATGCCGCCCGAGGAAGTAGAACAACTTGAGCGCTTCAAAATCCTGACCGAAGAACAGCGCCTGTTGCTGTTGTCCGCGCAGAAAGCCCCCGGTAAATACACCGAAGGCGTAGTGTTAGCCAGCAAAGTGGAAGCGCTGTTTCGGGTGGTCCCGCCCAGCCTGTTTCTGGCATTGGGGATGACGGAAAAACACGAAAAAGCGCAACGGGCTCAACTGATGCGGGAGCAAGGGATCAGCGAACTGGACGCCGCTATTCTGGTGGCCCAAATACTGGATGAAAAGCGGGGGCTGATGACAATATAATGAGCGGGATTAGAAGTTTGCTGAGTTACTTCCCTGTACGCGGTACACCTCTTTTCCCCCTAAAGGAGGCATATTCCATGGCATTAACCAATGCCGTCGTCCGGCAGGCCAGCACCACCGGCAAAATCTAGACCCTGAACGGATACCGACGGTCTGTCATTGTTCGTGGCTGGTAAAGGCGCGAAGAAGTTGTTGGCGATGCTCACGCGGAGAACATCCCCACTCTTTTTTAAACGCCCGACCAAACGCGCTATCGCTATTGTACCCGGCGGACTGCGAGATCTGAGTGATTGAATCGCGGGAATTTCTGAGGCGCTCTCCTGCAAGCAACATTCGCCATTGGGAGAGATATTTCATCGGCGTGATGCCGACCTTGCGCTTAAAATGTTCGGTAAAAACGGTCCGGGACATACCAACCCGCTTTGCCAATTCCTGCAAAGTCCAGGGGAAAGCTGGCTCTTGGTGCATATAAGTAATCGCGGCTTTGAGCTGCGGATCGGAAAGGGCAAACATCCAGCCAACGTGTTCATTCCCTTTCTGCTGAAGGAATACCCTTAGCGCCTGAACCAGCATGATTTGTACCAGTTGCTGCGCGATCAAATCACCACCCGGTTGGGGCACGCGCATCTCTTCTCGCAGACATTCCATGGCATTACGCATAACCTTTTGCCCGATACCTTCGGTGACCGGTATCAGTGGGGGCAGGGAATGCAGCAGGATATCGGCATGGGCGCTGCTGAAGGTAAAACGTCCACCAAGAATAAACGCCCCATCCCGGGGCGCTTGCATTGTTAGCGCTGAGCCCGTCTCCTTGTCCGGCGGGATAAAAGGCTGCGGTAGACTGTCGGGAGCGGTCGCCAGACAAAAGGGGGCGCCGGAAGGCAGAAACACACAGTCGCCCGATTTTAGAAAGATTGCCTCCTGGCTCCCGGTGACAGCGACCCAGCAGTTTCCGTCGATAACAACGTAGCATTTGATGCCCTGGTGTCGCCTGAATTCAAGCCCGGTTCCCGCAGTTAGGGGAAAACCGCCGGAGATATAAGCCTCCAGTTTGAGCAATGACAGAACTTCTGAAAGAGGATCCATAAAATACCGTACGATCTGCATAGAATAACGAATTTATAGCAGAGACCGTACCGATCATCCTCTTTTACACTGACACTTAAGGGTGAAATAGTTAATCTGAACTGCTTACCGGGGGAAATTATGAATATATTTTTAACGGGAGCCACCGGTTTTATTGGACTCGCGATCACCACAGAACTTATTCGGGCTGGCCATCGGGTAACGGGCCTGGCTCGTTCGGATAAAGGCGAACAACTTCTTGCTCGTGTCGGAGCAGAAACTCATCGGGGAGCGCTGGAAAATATTCAAAGTCTGGTTGACGGGGCACAAAAGGCCGATGCGGTGATTCATTGTGCTTATGACAACACTTTTAGCCATCCGGAAGAGATGGTGAAAAAAGAAACCCAGGCCATCAAAGCGCTGGGAAGAGGGCTACAGGGCTCTACACGCCCCTTGATCATTACTTCTGTTGCAGCCATGGGCTGTGCCGCGCCGGGTCAACTGGCTACCGAAGATTTTTATGATCCCGCGACGCGGAATCCGCGTAAGTCAACCGAACTGGCCGGGGCCCGCGTAGCAGACAATGGAGTCAACGTTTCGATTGTCCGGCTCCCGCAGGTCCATAATGAGTGTAAACAAGGGTTCGTCACTTCACTTATCTCGCTTGCCAGAGAGAAAGGGGTATCCGCTTATGTGGGTGAGGGTACCAATCAGTGGGCCGCCGCTCATCTTCTTGATGTGGCTACGCTTTACAGGCTTGTGGTGGAACAACCGCAATCCGGGCTGCGTTACCATGCGGTAGCAGAAGAAGGCATTCCTCTTCGTGATATCGCGGAAGCGATTAGCGTGGGCCTGGATGTCCCGCTGGCCAGCCTCTCCTCGGAAGCCGCTAACGCCCATTTTGGCTGGCTGGCGATGTTTGCACAGATGGATATGCGGGCATCAAGTGCGCTGACCCGGAAACGCCTAGACTGGCACCCAGCCCATCCGGAATTGCTTCAGGATATCGAGCGATACTTTTCGCTTTAACCTGCCAAATCGCCTACTGTAGCAAAAAGGCCGCTAAAGGAAACTTAAGCGGATTTTCTGTGCAGCTAATCTGACTATCCACTTAGCTTGGCATTTTTGCACTGATAATCATACTTGTGTCGCTGCCAGGCTGTGTCCCATAACTATTTTTTGTACAAAACGGAGCATGGTTCAACCACAAAAAGTCCTTTAATTTGGCTCGTTACGATTTTCCTGATGATGCATGGTTTCTAATTTCCCCCATGCTGCCTCCTGAGAGAGGCTCTTCCAGAGGTGGGCGACCTTACCTTGCACACAGACATGTTATGAATGGCATATTTTGGGTTCTGTGTTCTGGCGCAGAAAACTCAATATCCGGTTGTACGAAAAACGCAATGTAGTGGAACGCTGCTTTGCAACATTAAAAGAAAATCGTCGGATCGCTATACGTTCAGAAAAAACAGCAAGAAACTATCTGAGCATGCTCAAACTGGGGACGATCCAGTTATTTTTGAGGAGGCTGTTGAGCTAAGGGATACAGCCTAACTCATATCCTATCCGCGCAACAGGAGAAAAGTCGGGGGGAGCCATAACCCCAGGCTCCCTCTCAATATTTTGGAATAAGGCCTAACAGTTAAATGTGGTGCGAGTTATGTTCGTAACTAATTAATCTGGCGAAAGATGCCGATCGCCGTGGCTGTTTTTACCCCTCCCTCTGGCGTTCATCACGGATCCTGAGCTATCTGACTATCGCGTCGCTGTATCCAGGCATCACGCACCAGCACATATTCGTCCTCCGCCTGCTTGCGGGCTTCGTCCATGGGGAACGCGCGCGCGCGCCCATCCACCAGTTTCATGACTTGCAGCGTGTATACCACTCCGCTGTTTTCCACGTAGCCGATGGGAGACAGAGGTTGGTCGCCGACCATGCTCACGGTGTCGCGGACGGTACGAGGGCCGAGTAAAGGCATCACGAGATAACGGGAATCGCGCCAGCCCCATGTGGCAAGCGTTTGCCCAAAGTCCTCACTGGATTGCCTGGATAAGCCGATGTGGGACGCCGGATCGAACAGGCCGCCGATCCCGATGGTCGAGTTGACAACAAAGCGCCCCAATGATTGGGCGCCCTGGCCCGGCCTGCCTTGCAAGGTGTGATTGACCGCCGTTGTCGGTTCGCTCAGGTTCTTGAAGAACCGCGTCACACTTGATTGCACCGACTCTGGCGTGATCTTCTCATAGGTGATCGCTAGGGGACGGGTCACGTATCTGTCGATGCCATTGTTGACACTGTGCATCCGACGGTTGAATCCCTCCCACGGATCCCGCGTGGAGCCTTTCGGGCCGGGCGGAATAGTGTCGTTAGCCGACATAAGGGGGGGCATCGTCCGGGCGACTGGCGCATCTCCCGCAGACCGAGATGCGGCTGGTGCCGCAGCCGTCTCAGTTCTAGCGGAACCCGCTATCCCCATTGCGCGGGTGGCTTTCAAGTCGGGGGTTGAAGACTCATCGGCCCGACCAACGACAATCGGCGTAGGGGAACTTGAAGCGACGGCTTTCTGCTGCACGTTATCGCCGGCGCAAGCGCTGGTAACCAGCACAACCAGGGTAAGCAGGATGAAGCGGCATGCATTCATAAGTGTATTCCTTTCCTGTTGTGAAGAAGGCGTTGGTCAAGCCGGAATTATCATCAAGCAGTCTGGCCGCCTGACGCGCCCCCATTCAGCAACGTGGCCCGGCTATGCAGCAGGGAGCGGGAAAACACATCTGCTTGCCATGTTCTTCCCGCAACAGGCGGTGCTGTAGGGGGTGAGAAACCTTATACCATAATGAACGATCGGTCAGTAGAACTTTTTCAGCAAGTTTCATCAACTTCAGTTGCTGATTTTTTGTGATGAGAGGAAACATAGGTTGCCCCGGGCTGGGGAGCTATTCATTGATGGTTTAAAACGCCCGGTATGCGAGAGCGGTCAATAAAAGAGAGCGTTGGACGCCCCCGTGCTTTACACTCTGACGAACCAGGGCTGCGCCCATAGCTTGTTGGCCACGAGGCGGCTAGCCAATACCCGTTTAGTCGCATTTCTCGCCGTCAGTGATGCAGTGGTCTGCGATAAATGGCGCGCGACGTTGCATTCGTTTCAATGTTGACAGCCTTGAACGACGCCAAAGCGAGGGAAATGCTTTCCTCCTGGCCCCGTTAATTTCGTCGGATATGTTTAGGTGCTTCGCACAGATCTTGCGATCCGGCGCTTACATGACACGGCAGCATGAAGAAAAAAAATCCATCAGCCTCCTTGGCCGAGGTTGCTCCCAAAAAGAAAAGAACACGTTTGCCCCTTGAGGTTCGGCGCCAGCAGATCCTCGAAGCGGCGCTGATTGAGTTCAGTGCATTGGGCTTTACCGCCGCCAGCATTGCCAGGATCGCTCGCCGGGCTGGCATATCCAAAGCCAACGTCTATGTTCATTTCGCCAACAAGGACGATATATTCGAGACGCTCCTTGAGCAATTGATGAGCCGCTCGGAAAGCAACTGGAGCTTGTTGCGGGATGTGGAGAACGCTGACGAGCTGGTCGAGCGCCTTGTCGATTTTGCCTACGGCGGGTTAACCGACGACACAATTGCGATTGCCCGACTTCTCATCACCGAAGGGCATCGAGTGCCGCACCTGCTCGCAAAATGGGATGCGGGGAATATGCAGGGGCGCAGGGAGCGTCAAGCGCTTATTGATGGGTTCGTGGCGGCCGGAGTCGTAAAGTCCAGTCCATTGACCGAGAATTTCAACCTTGTGATGGCCCCCGTTGTCTATTCGGCCGTGGCTCAGATGGTAATGGGTAAGGAGAAGGCACAGAGCGAACTGCAAGCAATCAAAGAAACGCATCGCAAACTGTTGACTTTATTATTACGCCCTGGCGAATAGTTACTCTCCGCGTTGTCTCCTTCCCCGGTTTGTGCAGCTCGCTAGGGGCGGGCTGCCTGCTCCTTTCGCACTCGGAGTGGCCATACGATCTCTTTGTCTCTGGCCCCGAGTCTGTCGCCAATAGATGTGTTGATATTGTCGCTTCGGGTATTTACTGTCCGATCATTCGGTAGTAGATTAGATTGATAATGAACGATCGGTCATTAGTAATCTATCGTTATACAGTCAATATCGTCCTCGAGCATCAGACTCTGGGGCTGACCGTATCGACCACAAACCCATGGCGCACGACACAAATCTTAAGCCGGAATAGTCGTTGCTGCGGGGTTGTCATAAAGCATAAAGAAAGGTGTCGGCATTGAACCGCCACTTTTTCTTAGCAAGAGCAACGTAGTCAATGTTTGCTTTACTTAAGGAGCCACTATGGCGTCTCTAACGATTTTTCGTCTTGTCTGTATCATGGCAATCACCGCTGCTTCATTCCACGCGCAGGCTGAAATCTTCGCTTCATCCGCATCCTCCGCCTCAAGTGCCGGCTCGGCATCCAGTGGGAGCGTATCGGATTCGTTAAGTGGATCGAGCGACAGCTCAAAGGATGATGAAAAGACGGCGGGCGGCAACTACCGCATCATTGATGTCGCTGACGCGCCTGACCGCACCGGATTTCGCCGTGTCACCATGCAAGGCAATAATGCTCAGCGGCATCTCGTGCTAGATCTGCCCCAGGCGGTTCTCGACACGCAAGACCTGGAGGCCGGCGACATCGTACTTGCGCAGCAGAGGGTCTATGGTCTCGAATTCGCTCGTGGCGATACGCAGGAAGCTTTTTACCTGGTACTTGCTGACAACTGGCATGACGATCTCGCCGCGCGCGCCGTTACCCAGTGATGAGGAAGCGCTGCCAGGTAGCTTGGATTCTAACCGTGCTCATGCTCGCCACCGGGTGCGCGAAACGTCCTGTCACATCGTCTCCCCAGACTTCAGTGGGGTCAGACTTTTGTGATCGCACACAGCAGTTTTCCGCGGTTCAGCAGGATCGCTTGCTGCGATTCGCTGCGGTCGTGAACGAAGAACTCGCCGCAACCGACGGGGATACGGTATTGATTAGTCGCTCCGGTCTTGACCTGTCACGCTTTAATATCCGCTATTCACATGCTGCTGTGGCGCTGCGTGGCGAGGATGGTCGCTGGACCGCTCGCCAGCTCTATTACGCCTGCGATGAAGGACGCCCACGAATCTATGATCAAGGGCTGGCTGGGTTCGTTATGGGAACCGAAAATGCATCTCTCGGTTATATCTCGATCATCAAGATCCCTCCGGTAGCCGCACGGAAGTTGCGTTCAGCGGCACTCGACAAGCGGCTGGCCTTACGGTTGCTGGCTGCGAACTACAGCGCCAACGCCTATGCCTTTGGCCTAGACTATCAGAATTGTAACCAATGGGTCATGGAGTTGCTTGCTGTGGCGTGGGGAAACCTTGCCGATGGTGCGGACTTACGCGGGCGAGCGCAAGATTGGCTTCGTAAGGCACCCTATACGCCTGACCCCATTGAGATCCCCTCGCGTTGGATGATGTTGGCATCGACTTTTGTGCCATTGGTACATCTGGACGATCACCCCAAGGAGGATCGTGAGGCCATGCGCCTGAAAATCAGTTTACCGCAAACTGTCGAAACCTTCATTCAGGAGAAAATTCCAGGCAGCGAACGCCTGGAGGTTTGCCTCGATGGCCAGCAAGTCGTCGTGAGCCACGGATGGTCTCCTATTGCGGCAGAATGTCAGCCGGGCGCAGGGGATCGTGTCGTCGCCTTGGTCGATTGACGGAAAACGGCGGACACCACATCAAACGGATAAACGTTATTGCTGGACTCAGTCGCGGTTTCACCATGACGCTTGATATCAATTCGTTTCTCTGGATATACGCTTGCGGTGGATAATATCCGGGAAATGTCGGCATGATATTTAACGCCTAAATAACTCATATGGACACAGACCCAATGCAAGCGTGGGCGTTCCTTTTCTCTGACAATGTAGTCACAAACCTATATTCGGCGTCAACGAGCCCTGATGAACATCCGTATTCTCTGGCCTCATTATCGCAATGGTCTGTTATAACCAGATTATTTGTCAGGTTCACAGAGAGTCGGTTCTACCTGTCATCACATCAGCTCTTTGACTTTACTTAAAAATTTATATCACGTCTGTACATAAATAGTTTGCTGATTGACCACTGCCCAGGCCATTCGGGCATTCTTGTTTGCCTGAGCGACAACGGTTTTGTTCACGCAACTTCGGGCTATTATCCCCCTGAGCCAGTGTTGCAGGCCGTTACAACGTTCATCGGGAAGGTTACCGATTCGGTACACCACTGAGCGAGCGCCATAGATAAGAAGACCACGCAGGTAAGCATCACCCTGTTTTGTTATGCCCAACAATTTAACTTTTCCACCACGGCTGTACTCCTTCGGGACCAGTCCCAAATAGCTGGCAAAATGCCGGCCGTTTTAAAAATCGGAACGGTCCCCCGGTGCAATCGTCAGTGCGAATGCGCTCAAGACACCAATGCCCGGTAAACTTTGTAAGCGGGTTGTATCCTCATTCAGTGACCCGATATGCTCAGGGCGTTTATCGAGTTCTTTTAATCACCGCTGATATTACCTGAGCTCCTGCAACAACTCATGAAATAACTGCCGGCTCATTGCCGTCAGTTCATTTTCTGCGTCTTCCCGATAATCGGGCAGGCATGATGCCACTTTGTGTGGCTCTTCCGGTATGGCGATACCGTATTCCAGCCCTGACCCTCGTATTTGATTGATGAGAGCAGTTCTGTTTTTCATCAGACGCTGGCGACCCCGGAGCAGGCATTACATATCCTGCTGCTCCAGACTTTTTCCCGGTACATAGCGCATCCCTGGACGGCTATCAGCTTCAACGATGGCAATGGCATCATTCTTATCGTTTTTATTCCCCATTCTGAACGAGACAACATACCGGGGGCTGATTTGTTTAACATCATGTCCGTATTTTCTGAACTGACGAGCCCGGTAATTTGCACTACCGCAGGCTTCCATGACTATCCCTGACGGTGGTTGTTGAACAATGAAAGCCATCAGTTTTTCACTGGGTTACCATTTTGTTGGCTTTTATCTGTCCTTGCAAAGTGGCAATGTGTAATTGAAAAACTCGCTTTGCCAGATCAATTCCGATAATTTTTTCCATTGGACACCTCTTCCATTTTGCTGTTGGCACACACTGACAGCATGACTCATTGAAGCCGATTGTGGGGAGGTGTCCATTTCATTATCGCACATTGTGATCTCTTCCCATTAAACAGGACCAGGCTAAACTGGAGTTTTCTGCCCTTCTTTTCCTTAAAAAAGAGGCAATCCGGCCATGAAAAAGATCCGCTGTACTGAAGAGCAAATTGCTTT
>NZ_JABJXS010000006.1 GCF_013155275.1 Brenneria sp. hezel4-2-4 | reverse complement strand
CCTGGGCGAATATCTACCTGCAATGCGCCATCGCCATCCACGCTAAACGGACGGGCGATACCGCGACGCTGGAGAAATTAATCTATCCCAATATCGATGCCGGTCTGGAAGGGGTGCGCTGGATTGAGAATTGCGTACGTTCCGCCAATGACGGTTCAACCTGGGTGAATTTTGAATAAAAACAAAAGGAAACGTTCTTTCCGCACCGGCAAATCCGGGCATTTTCCGTAGTAGTCGAAATGAAAGAACTTATCGGCAGTTTGAAAAACATAACACCATTTTGTTCGTTCAAGAGCCTGGCTGACTCAGGTCTGCCAGACGTAAACATGATTCATCGCATAAAGGATTGATTATGAAACTTGCATTGTGTACCGACGTTTTGGCGAATTTGTCTTTCACGGAGATGCTGGATCGGGTGAAAGGCTATGGTCTTACCGGGGTTGAAATGACGGCGGGGGGCTGGGCATCGTGCCCGCATGTCAAAACCAATGAATTGCTGGAGTCTCCGGAAAAACTTGCCGCTTTCCGTAAGGAACTGGAAAAGCGGGATATGGAAATTGCCGCGCTGAACTGTTCCGGTAATCCGCTTGCGCCGGGTAAGCTGGGTGAAACACATACCGCGAGCAGCTATAAGGCGGTTGAGCTGGCTGGCAAGCTGGGGGTGAAAAAAATAGTCATGATGAGCGGTCTGCCCGGTGGCGGGCCCGATGACAAAATTCCGAACTGGATCACCTCGACGATTTCCTGGCCGGATTACATGCCGGGCGTGATCGAGTATCAGTGGAATGAAGTTGCCATTCCCTGGTGGAAGAAGTTTGCCGAGCATGCAAAACAACATGGCGTAGAGAAAATCGCTCTGGAAGAGTTTCCATGCCAGTTGGTTTACAACCCCTCGACATTGTTACGGCTGCGCGATGCGGTCGGCGACATTATCGGCATGAATCTGGATCCGTCGCACCTGATCGCCATGGGAGCCGATCCTATTGCGGCAGCGCGAAAACTGGAAGGGGCCGTTTTCCACGTGCATGGGAAAGATGCGCGTATCGAGAGAGGTCTGGCCGATATTGACGGATTGATGGAATACCAGCCGGTGACCGAATCAAAAACCCGCACCTGGAACTATGTGGCTGTCGGCTGCGGCAAGGATTTACTGTGGTGGAAGGAGTTCTTTTCCGTATTGAGCATGACCGGCTATAACGACTGGGTATCGTTGGAAATGGAGGATCTGACCATGTCCGTCGAGGCTGGTATTGAGACCTCAATCCAGGCCCTGCAACAATCCATCAGTCGATAAATTGTTGGGATAGCGCAAGCTTACCCACCCGCTTTGATTCTCAGGCGTGATTGCAGACTGTTTTCATCTGCAATCACGCATCATGCGGGAGGGCTATCTTGATTTTTAAGCAAGGAAGCTTACCCAAGTTATTGCATTTTCCCCTCATTACTTTCATCTGATGATATTCCGACAGGTGTTATTCCATCGTCCGGCGTCTGCTTTATGGAACAGGGTATAACCAAGAAGCTGATAGTCCGGGTAAAAAACTTCAGGGAATGAGGTTATTTGGAATTGCCCCCCAGTAACCCCCGCACGAACGCTTTCTGGAAACAGAGAAACACTAGCAGTATCGGCAATACTGAAATCAGCGCTGATGCCATCAGTGCGCCGTAATCCACCTGAATGGCGCTGACAAAACCATTGAGCTTTGCGGTTACCGGCATGGTGCTGTCGTTGTTGGTCAGCGTCATGGCAAACAGCAGATCGTTCCAGATAGAGCGGCTTTGCACTATGGTCAGCGCGGCGATGCCCGACAGGGAGGCCGGTAGCAAGATCTTGAAAAAATAGCCGGTCGGTCCGCAGCCATCCAACTGCGCCGCTTCAAAAATTGAACGCGGGACAGTGGCAAAGAAATTGCGCATAAAAAATGTGCAGATCGGTACGCCATAGGCAGTATGCACCAGCCACAGTCCGGCAATTTGGTTATACAGACCGAGTTGACGCATCATGAAAAATACCGGGATTTGCACAATCTGGTAAGGCACGAACATGCCGCTTAGTAAAAACAGATAAATCCAGCGGCTGCTTTTTATTGGCAGCATCGATAAGGGGAAGGCGGCGATACAGCCTATCAGTACCGACAACAGAATCGCCGGTAGGGTGATCTTGATGCTATTAAACAGGCTACCGCTGATCTGATGCCAGCCAGTGGAAAAGTTGCCGCTATACCAGGAGGCGGGGAGAGCCAATACGTCCATCAGCTCAGCCGGAGTTTTCAACGCCGCGCTTACTGCCAGCATCAGCGGCAGTGCAAAAAGCAGCGCCAGCAGCGTCGCCGCGGTATAGCGCAACAGACGCAGCGGTTTGATCGAAAACATTATCGATGTCATTCGCTCAAATCCTCCACCCGACGGGTGATATAGATGATATAGGGCAGGATCAGTAAAGCGGCCAACAGCAGTTGGCACACGCCAATAGCGCTGGCCATGCCCATCTTGAACTGGCCGAAAGCGACATCGTAGAGTTGAGTGGCCAGCACCTCGGAGGCGCGTGCCGGTCCGCCGCCGGTCACCGACCAGATAATATCAAACAGCCGCATGGCATCGATGCCGAAAATGCCCACCACCAGAATAGTCGAAGGCCACAGCTGCGGAACAATGATGTGCCAGAAAATCCCCCAGTGCGACGCGCCATCCACTCGTGCCGCCTCCAGGTATTCATAGGGAATATTGCGCAATCCGGCTAGAAAAACGATAAAGGCAAAGCCAGTACCGGACCACAGCGCGGCCAGCATCACCGACAGATTGACGATAGCCGGATCCCCGAGCCAGTTCTGTATTTGGTCGGGGAAACCCAGGCCGGCAATCACCGCGTTGAACAGTCCGCCATCCGGCAGGTATAGCCAGCGCCAGATGGCGGCCACCGCCACTGGCGTAAAAATATAGGGAATAAAGAACGCTAGCTTAAACAGGCTTTCGCCACGCAGTTTGCCATCCACCAATAAGGCGAGTCCGAGTCCTAACAAACTGGGCACTATCAGGTAGAAGGCCAACCAGGCAATGTTGTTCAACACGGCGTTATGAAAACGCGTTTGAGCCAGCAGGGTGGCGTAATTATCCAGCCCGACGAAACGCTGGCGTGGGGACAGGCCGTCCCAGTCGTGCAACGATAAATTAAGCGTATAAATAGTGGGGTATATATAGGAGGCGACAAATAACACGACCGGCAGCAATAAAAACAGGCTGTAGGTCAGATTGCGTCGCCGCCGGGCGGAAAGGCTGTGTAAAAATGGCATGGTGTTATCGCAGCTCCTCGACAGGGCGGACTGACAAGCCCCCTGGTGTTAGTGCGCCCGGCGTGGGCGCAGTCAGATGACCGCCCCTATGCCGATTCTAAAAACAGGCCTCGGCCTTTTGGTCTTTCGTGTGTTTCCTTTGGCAGGGAGTGATGCGATCGGCGCCGCTATTACGGTTCAGTCCGCCTCTCCCTTACTTTCTTTTTGACCGATGGTAGAGACACCCGTCGGCCCTATGGGTTACCACTTAACGAACCGGCCTTCTTCCTTAAGCATTTTTCGTTGCTGCTCCAGCGTGTCCAACATGGTATCCAGCGCTCGCGGGCTGGGATTTTGCGCATAAGCGGCTATCTGATTGCCCAGTTCTTCCCCCAACTCCACCGGTAGGAGAAACTTGAAGTTGGGCAGTACTTTATTCTGCTGGTTGGACTGTTGCACTTCTCGCCAGGTTTTCTTGCCGATGGTGTCGTAGATACTGTCATCCACCGCCATGTTGGCGGTAATCGAGCCTTTGGGGGCGTTGAAGGCCCGCTGGCCTTCGGCGCTGGCGGCCGCCAGCAGGAAGTTTTTCCCGGCCCGGTTCTTGGCCTCGTCGCCGGTATCGGCGTGAGTCATCACGTCCACTTGTACCACGGTGGCGCCATCGAGTCCCGGTGCCGGGAAAAAGTCGAAATCAATCCCCGGCTTCATCCCCTTGTCTTTCAGATAGGAAGCAACCCAGTCCCCCATCTGATACATGGCAACCTTACCCTGGGCCAAGCGGTCGGCGGCGCTGGGCCATGTGTAACCGCTCCAGCTTTTCATGTAATTCTTGGCATACATCTCTGTAAACAGGGCAAAAGCCTTATGTACTTCGGGGCTGTTAAATGGCATGTCGCCGCTGGCCAATCGGTAGTAGCCATCGGTACCCAGCGTGGAAATCAGCGGTGCGTACAGGTTATAGGTGGTCCAGTTGTTGCCTGAGGCGTTGGCCAGCGCCTCATAGCCGGCGTCTTGCAATACTTTGCTGACGGCGGCAAATTCTTCCCAGTTTTTGGGCGGCGCCAGTTTGAGTTTGTCAAAAATTTGCTTGTTATAGAAAACGTTGCTGACAGTGTGCATATTGAGCGGAATACCATAATGCTTGCCATTAAAGGTCACCACCCGAGCGAGTCCTTCAGGAAATATCTTATCGCCATTCACCTGCTGCCAGATATCGTCTATCGGCGTCAGCCGGTCGCTATCGACAAAATTTTTCAGTTCCTGTCCCAGCGCACTTTGCCAGGCCACCGGAATGTTGCCGCCCATAAAGCCCACCTGCAATGCCTGGCGCATTTCGGTGGTGTTGCCGGAGATGACTCGCTGTTTGATGGGCGTATCCGGGTAGTGTTGATTGGATACCTCCATTAATCCCTCGATGGCCGTCAACTCTGTCCCTGCGCCCCAGTAGGTCCAGATCTCGCTGGCGGGAGCAGCCTGTGCCGGGGCGGCGGTAAACGCGCAAGTGGTAATCAGGGTGGCCGTGGCCAGAGTGATGCCAGACTTCATGATAGAGATCTCCTGAGTTAACAATCGATGGACAAGCGCTGAATTAATAATTCTTAGTCACAAACATAAAGTATGCAATCGAAGCTCGAAGAGTCAATTGACGGACCATAGCGTTTGCTTATTTTCGGTTAAAGAGTGGTGAGCAGAATTTTTTATCAGCAAGTGATAGTGATGTATTTGGGTTTTTAGATAATAACCTGGAGCTTAAATCCATTATGAATATAAAAATCAGCATTTAATTCTTATTGATGATTGTGAGTGCTTTCTGTACATGTTGACTTATCGACAATGGCTTTTTATTTTGTTTGATATTCAAACTTAAATACCACTCAAGCGGGGAATCATGAATCCTACTTATCTGCGTCAGTTTCATGCTTCGCAGGTCTTTCACGCTTTGCGCGCGCATCCGAATATTTCTCAGCGCGAACTGTGCGCCCTGACCGGATGCGATAAATCCACCGTATCGGTGATCATCAAACGCTTCGAAGCAGTAGGACTGATTGAGCGGACGCAAGGGCAACCCCAGGGCACGCGTGGTCGTCCCCAGGAGTGCTTGCGCATTTCCATGAATAGCGGGTTCCTGCTCGGTGTGCACCTGGAATTTGAACAGCTGATGTTGGTGCTGGCGACTCTGGATGGCCAACCGTTGGACAGTTGGCAAGGACCATTGCCTGCTGTTCCCGAAGAGTTGAGGCCGCAGTTGGCCGAGGGCGTCTCGGTCATGATGCGGCGTCAGCAGCGGCCGGCCTCAGAGATCCGCAGCGTCGGGGTGTGCCTGCCCGGACTGGTGGGGATGGGCGGAGGACTAATCTATTCCCCCAATCTGGGATGGCGTGATGTAGATGTAGTTGCGCTGCTGGCGTCCCATCTGCCGGCGCCGGTACAGGCGGACAACGACACCAATGCCGCCACCTTGGCTGAGCATCTGTTTGGCGACTGTGCCGGCATTGACGACTTTCTGCTGATTGAAGGCGGTGCAGGCATTGGTGGCGGACTATTCATGGATGGCAGGGTCTATCGCGGCAAAAACGGCTTTGCCGGTGAACTGGGTCACCAGAAAGTGATAGCCAACGGACACCCCTGTAGCTGCGGAGCAATGGGCTGCCTGGCCGCCTATGTGTCGCAGGGTGGGCTGTTGACGCGCGCAGCACATTGCGTACCGGGCATTGCTTCGTTAGAGGATTTACAGGAGGCCGCCGCCGCCGGTAACCGCGGGATACTGGGATTGCTGGATGAGTCTGGCGGTTATGTCGGTTTGGTATTGTCGAATCTGATTAATGCTATGAACCCGCCGGCGGTGGTGCTGAGCGGTACGCTGGCGCGTCTATGGCCCTGGCTAGAAGCCGGCGTGCGCCGCTCGCTGAGTGAAAACGCTCTGCCGGCGCCGCTCGCTCAGGTCGATATCGTTATCTCCCGCCTTAGCGCCGCTCCGGTGCCGTTAGGCGGGGTTGCGCTGGCGCTGGAGGGCTTCACCAGCCTGGATGCTCCCGATGCTCTGTTCGGTTAATACCGTCACTACTGACCAAAAGGAAACAGGATTTATGAAACGCATTGCTGTACTCGGTATCTCTTATGAGGCGTTACTGCGCTCGCCGGTGCCGACCGAGACCATGGAGATCCAGCGTGGGCGAAATATGCTTGGCGCCGGTTTGTGGCTGGTGCGTGGTATAGAGCAGCGCCTGAATGAAGAGAGCGACGTGGAAATAGTGCCGATTCTGTGGGCCACTGCGCTGCCCGGCGGCGGTTTTACCGCGGAGATTTACCAGCAGGTAAAAGCGGAATGTCTGCAAGGATTGCGTAATGCCGGACCATTGGATGGTGTGGTGCTGGCGAACCACGGGGCAATGGAGGTACACGGCCTGAGTTGCCATGCCGATACTGATTTTGCGATGGCGGTGCGTGAAGCGGTCGGCCCGCAAGCGATCATTACGGTAGCACTGGATCTGCATGGTCATATCACACAGCAGATGCTGGCGGTGGTGGATGCTATTAGCGCCCTGCGAACCGCACCGCACCGTGACGATCAGGAAACCGGTTATCGCGCCGCTCACCAACTGATACAAATTCTGCAAAGCGGTCGGCGGCCTAAAATCGCCGCAGTGCGCATCCCGATGCTGATCCCTGGCGAGCAATCGGTGACCACTACCTCCCCGGGCAAAGAACTGTATGCTCGCCTGCCGGAAATCAATGCGCTGCCGGGCATCATGGACGCGAATATACTGGTTGGCTTCGCCTGGAACGATCGTCCATGGGTGGGCATGACCGCTTATGTGACCGCACAAGGGGATCTGGCGCTGGCTACCCGTCAGGCGCAACAGTTGGCCGAAGATATCTGGGCGCGTCGGCGGGATTTTATCCTGCGTATGGAAACCGCCGGAGTGGTGGAGGGACTCCGCCGTGCTGCCGAAGCCCGTGAACGTCCGTTGTTTCTATCTGATTCCGGCGACAACACCACCGCCGGCGCTTACGGGGATTTGACCACCGTGCTACAGGCGGTGCTGGCCGAACCAGCACTTACCGATGTGGTGGTCGCGGGTATCACGGCGCCCGGCATTGTGCAGCAATGCCGTCAGGCTGGGATCGGAGCCATCGTACAACTAACGCTCGGGGCGGAACATCGATCGGCGCCCAAAACCGCACGGCAGGTCAGCGCGGTGGTGGAGGCGGTAGATGACGAGTTACGACCCGACGGCTTCCAGCCTTATTTACGTGAAAGCGCTGCATGGGCACGGGTGCGTATCGACCATGTACTGGTCACGTTCCATGCCGCGTCCATCGGTATCACTACGCCGGCTCATTTCACCATGATGGGAATCGATCCTCTGGCTCATCAGGCTTATGTGGTCAAACTGGGTTATCTGCATCCGCAGTTAGAGGACATCTCCGCCCGCCATATTCTGCTGATGAGCGACGGTGCCGCCAATCTGGATGTGTGCCGATTGCCTTTCAGCCAGGTGCCGCGCCCGGTTTGGCCGCTGGACCCCGAAGGGCAGTGGTCCGCCGCCGCCAATACCTACACCACCCCAGACTGAGGAAGCATCCCTTATGCGTAAACTGAATTTGCGTACCGTCACCTTGCCGGATTTTGGTCTGCCGGAAACGGCGCCGGCGATCCCCCCTGAGATTTATGCGGCACGTTGCCAGAAGGCCTGGCACGCAGCCGGCTGCGACTGGCTGGTGGTGTATGCCGATCGTGAGCATCTGGCCAATATCGCGTTCTTATCCGGCTTCGAGCCGCGTTTCGAGGAGGCGCTGTTGTTGCTCGGTCCTGGTGAACGTCGCATCGTTATTACCGGCAATGAGAGTCAGAGCTATGTATCCCGCGCCGGCTTGACCAACATAGAGGTGCTGTTGTGTCAGTCCATGAGTCTGCTGGGTCAGGATCGTAGCCAACAGCCAGACCTGGTGGCGGTACTGCGTCAGGCTGGACTGACGCCGGGTCAACGTGCCGGGCTGGTGGGCTGGAAATATCTGCTGGCAGAGGAATGGCAGGCGCCGCTGCCCACGTTTCACGCTTCGGCGCTGGTGGTGGATGCACTGAGAGCGGTTCTGGGGGATGCCCAGGCGTTGACTGACGTCACGCCGGTGCTGATGCACCCGGAAACCGGCTTGCGAGCTGTGGTGGATGTGCACCAGATAGCCGCTCAGGAATGGGGGGCGGCCCGGGCTTCGGCCGCCGTATGGCGTATGGTCAGCGGCGCACGTCCGGGTGAGAGTGAGTTGTCCGCCGCCGCGCGCATGGGCTATGCCGGAGAAGTGCTGAGCGCCCATGTCATGTTCTCCTCCAGTCGTCCCGGAGAGGGACCGGTGGTAGGGTTGGCCAGCCCCGGCGGGCGGCGGCTGGCCGAGGGCGACGGCGTGACCACGGCGGTGAGTTACTGGGGCGGCCTGTCGTCCCGCGCCGGTCTGCTGGCAACCGAGAACGACATGTTTACCGGTATCGCCAAGGCCTATTTCCACGGACTGCTGACCTGGTATGAAACTGCGGATATTGGCGTCAGTGGTGATGAACTGTTCGGCCGGGTTACTGACGCGCTGGCGCAGGGGGGACTGAGTTCGGCGTTGAATCCCGGCCATCTGGTGGGGCATGACGAATGGGTCAACACCCCGGTTCGGTTGGGTTCGACAGAGCGCATCCATTCTGGTATGCCGTTTCAGGTAGATGTGATTCCGACACCGGTGCCAGAAGGCTGGGCGCTTAACTGCGAGGACGCCGTCACTTTCGCTGACGCCGAGCTGTGCCGTGAGCTCAGTCAGCACTATCCTGCCGTATGGCAACGTATTGAAGCGCGACGCCACTTTATGCGGCATGAGCTGGGTGTCAGCCTGCGGCCTTCGATACTGCCTTTGTCCAACACGCCGCTGTGTCTGGCGCCCTGTTGGTTGGCCGCCGACCAACTGCTGGTATGTGAGTAGGTTCGCTTTGTTGCCGGCCCGGTTACGGGACGGCGTATCAAATGAAATAACTTTACGGGAACGGTTTTTATGGCGAAAGTATCACTCCACCAGGTAGAAAAGCACTATGAGGGTTATCATGCTGTGCGCGGTATCAGCCTGGACATTCCCGATCACGCCTTTGTGGTGCTGGTAGGGCCTTCCGGTTGCGGTAAGTCCACCACGCTCAGGATGATCGCCGGACTGGAAGAGATAAGCTCGGGTGAGATCCGCATCGGCGATCGGGCGGTCAATCAATTACCGCCGGGAGAGCGGGACATCGCGATGGTGTTCCAGAACTATGCGCTATATCCTCATATGACGGTGCGTCAAAATATTGCTTTCGGTCTGAAACAGCGGCGTCTGCCGGCATTGGAGATCGCCAGACGTATTGATGAAATCGCCGCCATATTGAAGATTGAAACCTTACTCGATCGCAAACCGCGCGCGTTGTCCGGCGGACAGCGTCAACGGGTGGCGATGGGCCGGGCGATGGTGCGCAATCCGGCGCTGTTCTTGTTCGACGAGCCGCTCTCCAATCTGGATGCCAGCCTGCGGGTGCGTATGCGTACCGAAATCAAGAGGCTGCACCAGGCCGTGCCGACCACCACCATTTATGTGACCCATGATCAGACGGAGGCGATGACCCTGGCTGATATCGTCGTGGTGATGAACGGTGGCCGCATTGAGCAATCCGGCCCGCCGCAGCACCTGTATCATTTTCCCGATACCCGCTTTGTGGCCGGTTTTATCGGCTCTCCGGCGATGAATTTCTTTCCGGCCACGTTGACCTTCCGCGATGAAACGCCGACTCTGTCGCTTCCGGGCGACATCACGTTGCCGTTGCCGCGAACTCTGGCGGCAGCCTCCCTTGCCGGGGAGAAACTGACGGTAGGCATTCGCCCTGAGCACTGGGCGCTGAGCGGTGACGAGGCGGCCTGCCTGCCGGTGACTATTGATGTGGTTGAACCGCTCGGTCAGGAGACGCTGGTTTATTTCCGTCATACTGGCGAAGATTACTGTGTGCGGCTGGACGCCAGCTTCAGCGGTGCACCGGGAGAGATGCTGAAGCTTTATCCCTGTCTGGATAAGATCCACCTATTTGAACAGGAGAGTGGACGGCGTGTGGCGGGGGATTATTTTCGGCTCAAAAACGTCTTTAATACATCGGGCAATTAAACGAACCGGTATCCCCAGACTTGTCGGTGTTCGGTCATCAACTGAATGGCGAAATAGATGCCGTAGCCTTGAAGTAGCTTGCCGTCCCTGCCGCGAGCATCTTCTCTGCATTGAAATCCCCCCGTTCTCCCTCAATCGCTTAGCGCCGCACTATGCCGATGCCACTATTTCACCTATCGCCAAGTAAGGTATTACTTATCGATTCGATAAAGACAACAGATTGGTGATCAAGGTCACACTTCTATACCTTATTCCCCAAGCCAACACATATGAGGATAAAGTGATGTCAGTAATCAATACCCAAGTTAAACCATTCAAAAACATGGCCTTTAAAGACGGTAAATTCATCGAAGTGACCGAAAAGGACATTGAAGGCAAATGGAGCGTGTTCTTCTTTTATCCAGCTGACTTTACGTTTGTCTGCCCGACCGAACTGGGCGATGTGGCTGACTACTATGACGAATTCCAGGCGCGTGGCGTGGAGATCTACTCTGTTTCCACCGACACCCACTTTACGCACAAAGCGTGGCACAGCAGTTCTGAAACCATCGCCAAAATCAAATACACCATGATTGGCGACCCGACCGGCCAACTGACCCGTAACTTTGACAACCTGCGTGAAGCGGAAGGTCTGGCTGACCGCGGAACGTTCATCGTTGACCCGCAGGGCATCATTCAGGCGGTGGAAATCACTGCCGAAGGCATCGGCCGCGATGCATCCGACCTGCTGCGTAAGGTGAAAGCCGCTCAGTATGTTGCCGCTCACCCCGGTGAAGTTTGCCCGGCCAAATGGAAAGAAGGTGAAGCGACGCTGGCGCCGTCTCTGGATCTGGTCGGTAAAATCTAAGTCCGGCCCCGCTGAGATAGTGATGTTTATATCGGGTGCCAGGCACCCGATTTTTTGCACTAAGGATTACCGATGCTCGACAATACAATGAAAGTCCAGTTAAAAGCCTATCTGGAAAAATTAACCAAACCTGTTGAGTTGATTGCGACTCTGGATGAATCAGCTAAATCGTCTGAAGTAAGAGAGTTACTGACCGAGATCGCTGGGTTATCCGAACAGGTTAGCTTTGTTGAAAACAATGACCTGGCAGTGCGTAAACCCTCATTCCTGATAACCAACCCAGGTTCTCAAAGCGGCCCGCGTTTTGCCGGCGCACCGATGGGTCACGAGTTTACCTCGCTGATTCTGGCGCTGTTGCAGGTGGGCGGTCATCCGTCGAAAGAAGCGAAAGAATTACTCGATCAAATTCGCCATCTTGATGGTAAGTTCCAGTTTGAAACCTATTACTCGCTGTCCTGCCACAACTGTCCGGATGTGGTGCAGGCGCTGAATTTAATGGCCGTTCTGAACCCGAACATTAGCCACACCGCGATTGACGGCGGCGTGTTTCAGGACGAGATCCAAAGTCGTAACGTCATGGGCGTGCCGACCATATTCCTTAACGGCGAACATTTCAGCCAGGGCCGCATGACTCTCGGCGAGATCGTCACCAGGATTGATACCGGCGCTGGCGCCAAACAGGTTGAGAAACTGAACCAGCGCGACGTATATGATGTGTTGATTATCGGCAGCGGCCCGGCAGGCGCGGCGGCGGCGGTATATTCAGCGCGCAAGGGGATTCGCACCGGATTGATGGGCGAGCGTTTCGGCGGCCAGGTACTGGATACCGTGGACATCGAAAACTACATTTCCGTGCCGAAAACCGAAGGCGCCAAACTGGCGACCGCGTTGAAGAGCCACGTTGACGACTACGACGTAGACGTTATCGACGCGCAGAGCGCGGAAGCGCTGATCCCGGCCAGCGAACCGGGCAAGCCGCACCAGGTCATTACGGTATCCGGCGCCACGCTCAAATCACGTAGCGTGATTATCGCCACCGGCGCACGCTGGAGAAACATGAACGTGCCCGGTGAAGATCAGTACCGTACGCGCGGCGTCACCTACTGCCCGCACTGTGACGGCCCGCTGTTCAAAGGCAAGCATGTGGCGGTGATTGGCGGCGGCAACTCCGGTGTGGAAGCGGCCATTGATTTAGCCGGTGTGGTGAAACATGTGACTCTGCTTGAGTTTGCGCCAGAATTGAAGGCGGACTCGGTATTGCAGGAGAAAGTACGCAGCCTGCCGAATGTCGATATCATTCTGAACGCGCAGACCACGGAAGTGAAGGGCGACGGCCAGAAAGTGACCGGGTTGAGCTACAAGGATCGCGTCAGCGATACGCAGCACGAGTTGCCGCTGGAAGGGATCTTCGTCCAGATCGGTCTGTTGCCGAATACCCACTGGCTGGAAGGCACGGTAGCCAGAAACCGGATCGGTGAAATTGAAATTGACGCCAAGTGCGAAACCAGCGTCAAAGGCGTATTTGCCGCCGGCGACTGCACCACGGTGCCGTACAAACAGATCATCATTGCCACCGGGGAAGGCGCGAAAGCTTCACTGAGCGCGTTTGATTATCTGATCAGAACTCAGCCGACCGCATGAGTTCGACCCTGGCGGCGGAGTACCGCCGGTAGGGTTTTTCACCGTCATATCCAAATACGGCGGGATAAGATATTCCCGCCGTATCTTCCGAATAATCAGACTTTTCCGTACCAACCCATTGAGCGATGCTGAATGGGTTTTTTGCCGTTCTGGGTTGCTAAAAAATGTGATGCAGGGCTTGCCAAAGGACGATAACAAATTCATAATGCCGTCCACTCTTCGCATCAGGCAGGGAAATTGTTTTAATCGAAGCGTTCAACTGTTAATGCTTAGACCCCTCGCTGTATTTGCTTTTGTGGTTATTTTTTTCATCGGTTACTACTCTTTTTTCATTAATCCACATAAAAAATCATATTTTTTTGAACAGACTTATCCACAGGTTGCCGGTGGGTTCTGCATTCGCGCGCTTATCCGGCGGACAACGCTTCATTTTCTATTGCATTGATATTTATAGATAAAAATTACTTATAAAACGTTATCACGATCGCTTGTACTTTTTGTGGCAGTTGATTGTCAAAGACTTTTTATATTTATGCACAGGCTGGGCGACAAATTGATACATCACGTCTGATGGCTTATGCATCGCGCGGCAAGCCTTTCTCTACCGCACGAACCAGTCTTTTTTTCTGAGATGATTGCACCTCAATTTCCTGTGATGCACGGCGCATCAACTGCTGCTGAATGGCCCAAAGGATATGTTCATCCAAAAGCTCGCTCTCCCCGAGCCGGCTTTGCAGCGTCAGGACGATCCGATCCAGATAAGGCGCATTGCCCAATGCCACGGCAATATTCCGCAGCCATCGAATATGGCCGATACGCCGAATAGCCGAACCTTCGGTAATGCGCAGGAATTTTTCCTCATTCCAACTGAACAAATCCAGTAATTCCGGGGTATGCAGCGCGGCCCGCGGGCTGAAATCCGCTTCGTCGGTCAACTGCGAAAAACGGTTCCACGGGCAAATTAACTGGCAGTCATCGCAACCGTATATGCGATTGCCCATCAGCGGGCGAAATTGTTCCGGGATCGGGCCTTCCAGTTCGATCGTCAGGTAGGAAATACAGCGCCGGGCATCCACGGTATAGGGCGCGACAATCGCCCCGGTAGGGCAGGTGGTCATGCAGGCGACGCAGCGGCCGCACTGCTCTTCCTGCGGTTGGTCGACAGGCAACGGCAAGTCAATCAGCAATTCGCCGAGAAAGAACCAGGAGCCTGATTCCCTGTTTAATAAAAGTGAGTGTTTACCAACCCATCCAAGCCCGGCTTTAGCCGCCAGCGGGCGTTCCATAATCGGCGCGGAGTCGACGAACGGACGGAAGTTCAGCTCCCCGCAATACTGCTGAATCTGCTCGCCGAGCTTTTTCAGACGCTGGCGCAGCAATTTGTGGTAATCGCGACCCAGCGCATAGCGGCTGACATACCCCAACTGAGGGTTTTTCAATGTACTGGCGAACGCCGCTTTAGCCGGGAGATAATTCATGCGCACGCTGATCACCCGCAGCGTACCGGGAAGAAGTTCATGCGGACGCGCCCGCAGCATGCCGTGACGCGCCATCCATTCCATTTCGCCGTGATATTGCTTATCCAGCCAGGCCTGTAATTTTACTTCTTCAGCAGACAAGTCGGTGTCGCAAATCCCCACCTGCTGGAAGCCCAGATCTTGACCCCATTGCTTGATAAGTTGTGCTAATTCACTGAGATCGTAGGGGTATGTCATGACGAACCGTAAAAGGAATAAAGACGCGTTTATTTTACCACATTCCTTTTTATCCATCGCCGTTCTGCTGATTTGACAACATCCCGCGTGAGGCCGGCGCTAAGTCTGGTAGTTGCTCCGGTTGCTTGCTAAGTTGGAAGCATCCAGTAAAACCCTAAGGGGGAAGCGATGTCTGAGCAAAAAAGGTATCGAACAGACGCTTTACCACATTCAGTTTTCCGGGCCGAATGGGTGCGCGCTGAAGAAGCCGCCGCGGCCGGCGAAGCCGGAGTATCATTGAATACATTAATGCAGCGTGCGGGAGAGGCGGCTTTTCAGGTCGCGCGTCGTTATTATCCTTCTGCCCGGCACTGGTTGATTCTCGCCGGACACGGAAATAACGGCGGTGACGGTTACGTGGTCGCCTCGCTGGCGCTGGCCGCGGGGATCACGCCGCATGTGATCGTCTGTACCGGGCAACGCCCTTTGCCCGAGGAAGCGCAGGCCGCGCGTCAGGCGTGGCTGGCTCAGGGCGGGGATGTTCATGACGCTGACGAAGTATGGCCGGAAAGCGTCGATCTGATTATTGACGGATTGCTGGGCACCGGCCTGACCGCCGCGCCGCGTTCGCCCTATGACAGGTTAATTACTCAGGCAAACGTTCATTCCGCCCCGGTCGTCGCGCTGGATATTCCTTCCGGATTAAACGCGGAAACCGGGGGATGTGCGGGCGAGGCTATTCGTGCGGCGCACACGGTGACGTTTATCGCCCTGAAGCCGGGATTGTTGACGGGAAACGCCCGCGATTGCGTAGGGCGGCTACACTATAATGCGTTAGGGTTATCTGCGTGGATAAGCAGAAAAACTGCGCCGATCCGGCGGCTATCAGGCACGTTGTTGAGCGAATGGTTAAAACCCCGGCGTCCGGGCGCGCACAAAGGCGATAACGGCCGATTGCTGATTGTCGGCGGTAATTACGGCATGGGCGGCGCGATGTTTATGGCGGGAGAGGCCGCTCTGCGCAGCGGGGCCGGCTTGGTGCGAGTGCTTACTCACAAACAATACCTGGCGGCGTTGCTGACGGCGCGCCCTGAACTGATGGTGCAGGAACTGACGGGGGAGAGCTTACGACACGGGCTGGAATGGGCGGATGTCGTGGTGATTGGGCCGGGACTGGGGCAGGATGAATGGGGGAAAAATGCGCTGCGATTAGCAGAAAATTGTAACAAACCCATGTTATGGGATGCTGATGCGCTTAACCTGCTGGCAATCAATCCGCATAAACGGCAAAATCGCGTGTTAACCCCGCATCCCGGAGAGGCGGCCCGTTTATTGAATTGCCGTGTGTCTGAAATTGAAAGCGATCGCTTACTTGCGGCTCAAAAACTGGTAAAACGCTATGGCGGCATCGTGGTATTAAAAGGCGCAGGTACGGTGATTGCCGATGAACAGGGCCAATTGGCGATTGCGGATGTGGGAAACCCCGGTATGGCGACCGGCGGCATGGGAGATGTGTTGTCGGGAATTATCGGCGGTTTGCTGGCGCAGAAGCTCTCGCTGTATGATGCCGCCTGTGCGGGGTGTGTGATACACGGTGCGGCGGCTGACCAGTTGGCGGTACAGCGAGGAACCCGAGGTATGCTGGCAACCGATTTGATGCCGGTGTTGTCTCAGTATGTCAATCCCGAATGGATACCCGTAGAAAAGACAGAATGAAAAAAATTGCGTTCTCTCTGCCGGATGAGGCAGCAACCCTCGCATTAGGCGCCGCGTTGGCTAAAGTCTGTGAATCTGCCTGCGTTGTGCATTTATATGGCGATCTCGGCGCCGGAAAAACGACGTTCAGCCGTGGTTTTGTGCAGGCGTTGGGTCATCAGGGAAATGTGAAAAGCCCGACGTATACCTTAGTCGAACCTTATGCGTTATCGCCGCTGGCGGTATATCATTTCGATCTTTATCGCCTTGCCGATCCGGAAGAGCTGGAATTTATGGGTATTCGTGATTATCTGGTTCAGGATGCTATCTGCCTGATTGAATGGCCCCAGCAGGGGGCGGGCGTATTGCCTTCAGCCGATCTTGAACTGCATTTGCGCTATCGGGAACAAGGGCGGCAGGCGGACCTCTCAGCCGTATCGGCGCAGGGAGAGGCCATTCTGCAACGGCTGGCCGAGCGGACAGGGACAACGCCATGATGAATCGCATTCTCACGCTGTTCGCCTGCGTCTGGCTGATGCTGGCGGGAACCGGTTGGGCGGCCAATCTGTCTGATATTAAAGTGGATAATGCCGCCGCTCAGGCAACGGTCAGCCTGACTTTTAGCGAGCAGCCTATCTATGCATTCTTCCCGCTCAATAATCCTGAGCGGGTAGTGATTGATATTCGCCAGACGGCGCTGATTCAAGGACTGCCGCTGGATTTCAGCGGGCAAAATCTGATTAAGCGCATTCGCACCAGCAATGCGCAGGATGCGCAAAGCATACGTTTGGTGCTGGATTTGACGCAGCCCGCCAGGACGCGGGCGGTCACGCAGAAGACCGGCTCGGGGTATAGCGTGGTCTTTACGGTCAGCGGCGATAAACCCAGAGCGGTGGCGCAGAAAAGCGCGCCGGCGGCGCCCAGTCAGCCGCGGCCGGCGACGAGCGAGCCGAAGAAGAATCCGTTTAATAATAAACCGACGGTCGTGGTGAATAGCAACGCCTCAGCCCGAACGCCCGCGCGGGCGACGGGGAACAGTGAACGCGTGGTGGTGGCCATTGATGCCGGACACGGCGGACAGGATCCCGGCGCCATCGGCCAGAATGGGCTGCGCGAGAAAAACGTCACCATTGCGATTTCACGTAAGTTGCAGGCGTTGCTGAATCGCGACCCTGCCTTTAAGCCGGTGTTGACCCGCGACGGTGATTATTTTATCTCGGTGATGGGGCGCTCGGATGTCGCGCGTAAACAGGGCGCCAATATTCTGGTCTCAATTCATGCGGACGCCGCGCCGAATCGTAGCGCGACCGGGGCGTCGGTATGGGTGTTGTCCAATCGCCGGGCAAACAGCGAAATGGCGACCTGGCTGGAACAGCATGAGAAACAATCCGAACTGTTGGGCGGCGCCGGCGATTTATTGGCAAACAACAATGCCGATCCCTATCTGAGCCAGGCGGTGCTGGATCTGCAATTCGGGCACTCGCAGCGCGTCGGTTATGACGTCGCCACCAAGGTATTGCAAGAGCTTCAGCGCGTCGGCGGACTGCATAAGCGCCGTCCGGAGCACGCCAGTCTGGGCGTGTTGCGTTCGCCCGATATTCCTTCATTGCTGGTTGAAACCGGGTTTATCAGTAACGCGGCGGAAGAGCGGTTGCTGGGCAGCAATGATTATCAGGAGAAAATCGCCAACGCGATTTATCAGGGGCTGAGAAGTTATTTCCAGACGCACCCGCTGCAATCTGTCCCAAAGCCGGAAAGTCGCTCGGTTCAGTCGTCAGCGACGAATAAAAGCGCGACCGGCGCCGCGACTGAAAAGAAAAGCGGGAGTAATAGCACCGCAACCACCCGCCATACCGTGGTGCGCGGCGAAACGCTGTCAGCTATCGCAACGCGCTACGGCGTGAGCATGGCATCGATCCGCGAACTGAATAAGCTGAACAAGGATATCGTTTGGATCGGGCAACGTTTAACCATCCCGGCGGCAGGCGCCAAATCGCCGTCGCCGGTTTTGACGGCCAGCGCGAAAAAAGCCGCGCCCGTGAAGCATAAAGTGGTGCGGGGCGATAGCCTGAGTGCGATTGCCGCTCGTTATGGTGTCAGCATGAAAGAGATCCAGCAGGTCAATGCGATGAACTCGGGCAACGTACAACTGGGCCAGACGTTGATTATTCCGTCCGCATGAGCTGATGTTTTACGCTGATTTTTCATCCGGATAATGTAAGAGGGAAACGCCATGCCGATTCAGGTTCTGCCGCCGCAATTGGCCAATCAGATTGCGGCCGGGGAAGTGGTGGAGCGTCCTGCTTCCGTGGTCAAAGAACTGGTGGAAAACAGTCTGGATGCCGGCGCGACGCGTATTGAGATCGACATAGAACGCGGCGGCGCTAAGCTGATTCGTATCCGCGACAATGGCGCGGGCATCGGCAAAGATGAACTGACGCTGGCGTTGGCGCGTCATGCGACCAGCAAGATTGCCACGCTCGACGATCTGGAAGCCATCGTTAGTATGGGATTTCGCGGCGAGGCGCTGGCCAGCATCAGTTCGGTTTCCCGTCTGACGCTAACCTCGCGTACCGCCCAGCAGTCCGAAGCCTGGCAGGCCTATGCCGAAGGGCGCGATATGTCGGTAACGGTCAAGCCGGCCGCTCACCCGGTCGGCACCACGCTGGAAGTGCTGGATCTGTTTTACAATACGCCGGCCCGCCGCAAATTTATGCGTACGGAGAAAACCGAGTTCACCCATATCGATGAGGTCGTTCGCCGAATTGCGCTGGCGCGGTTTGATGTCGCCATCACGTTGCACCACAACGGGAAGTTGATCCGGCAGTACCGGCCTGTAACCGATCCGTCGCAGCATGAGCGACGCCTCGGCAGCATCTGCGGCAGCGTGTTTTTACAGCAAGCGCTGGCGGTGTCGTGGCAGCATGACGATTTGACCATTCATGGCTGGGTGGCCGATCCCGCCGGGGAGAAACCACTGCCCGAGATGCAGTACTGCTATGTGAACCAACGGATGATGCGCGATCGGTTAATCAACCATGCTATCCGGCAGGCGTATCAGGATCGGCTTAGCGACGATCGGCAACCGGCCTATGTGCTGTATCTGGAAATCGATCCCCACCAGGTGGATGTCAACGTGCATCCGGCCAAACACGAAGTCCGGTTTCATCAGGCTCGGCTGGTGCATGATTTTATTTATCAGGCGGTGATGACGGTACTACAGCAGACCTCTGCGCCTGCGCTCGCCCTCTCTGAACCGGGAACGGAGCAGCCAATTCATTGGCGACAGGAAAATCGCACCGCCGCCGGTGAAAACCATTTTGCCCAGCCGACATCCACAGCGGCGGAAAAATCTGCCGGTCATGCGGGTAAGGCCCGTGAACCCCATTATCCCACGGCGCCTGCCTATCAGAAGAAACAAGGCGAACTGTACCGAAAACTGCTGCAAGCCGAAGATGTCAGTGAGTCGTCATCCCGCCAGCCGGTTGCCGCGCCGGCGCAACCCCGTTCCGACGCCGGAGCGGCGCCGCAGCCTGATAAAACGGCGCCGATAGCGGATACGCAAGGTGAAAAAATACGCGCGTCCATCGCCTCTCCGCTCGAAAGCAACGCCGCGGGATTTGGCCGCGTGCTTACCGTTTATCCGCCTTGTTATGCTTTGCTGGAATACCATAAGGGATTAGCGTTACTGTCTTTGCCGGTCGCGGAACGTTTCCTGAAGCAGGTGCAGTTGACGCCGCCCGAAAGCGGGCTGCGCCCACAGCCGTTATTGATTCCTCAGCGCCTGACGCTGAATAAATCAGAGAGGGCGGTAGTGGCAGAATATCAGACCCTGTTGGCGCTTTTTGGTATTGATATTGTGGTTGAGTCACAACGCGCCACGTTACGCGCCGTACCTTTACCATTGCGCCAACAAAATTTACAAAACTTGATCTCTGAACTGTTAGGCTATCTGGCCGATTCTCAAACCACGGAACCGGACGCTCTGGCCGGGTGGCTGGCGACCCGGTTGAAGAGCGAGCAGCAAAGCTGGAGCCATTCCCAGGCGATACAACTTTTGACGGATGTCGAGCGGCTTTGCCCTCAGTTGGTAAAGGCTCCGCCGCCCGAACTTTTATATATGATGGACATCAATAGCGCCATCAGGGCTTTGAAGCATGAGTGATTTTGAAAAGGCGTCGCTTCCCCCGGCCATTTTTATTATGGGGCCGACGGCATCGGGTAAAACGGCGCTGGCAATGGCGTTGCGCCAACATTTACCCGTAGAGTTGATTAGTGTTGATTCAGCCCTCATCTACAAGGGAATGGATATCGGGACCGCGAAACCGGGGGCGGAAGAGTTGGCTCAGGCGCCGCACCGCCTGATCGATATTCTCGACCCGGCGGAATCGTATTCCGCGGCTGATTTTCGCCGCGATGCGTTGCGGGAAATGGCGGAAATCAGCGCCGCCGGGCGTATCCCCCTGCTGGTGGGGGGCACCATGCTTTACTTTAAGGCCCTGCTTGAAGGATTGTCGCCATTGCCTTCTGCCGACGCCGTGGTGCGGCAGCGTATAGAAGAACAGGCGAAAGACGTCGGTTGGGGAGCCATGCATCGTCACTTATGTGAGATAGATCCGGTTGCCGCGGCTCGGATTCATCCAAATGATCCGCAGAGACTTTCTCGGGCACTGGAAGTTTTTTTCGTTTCAGGTAACACTTTAACTGAACTGACAAAAATGTCCGGTGAAGCGTTGCCGTATAAGGTTCAGCAGTTCGCCATCGCCCCGGCGACGCGTGAGTTGTTGCATCAGCGTATTGAACTGCGTTTTCATCAGATGTTGGCGGCAGGTTTTGAGGCGGAGGCCCGGGCGCTGTTTGCCCGCAATGACTTGCACAGGGATTTGCCTTCCATTCGTTGTGTCGGTTATCGCCAGATGTGGTCATATTTATCCGGTGAAATTGATTATGATGAAATGGTTTATCGGGGAGTTTGTGCGACGAGGCAGCTTGCCAAGCGACAGATGACCTGGTTGCGCGGTTGGGATGATGTTTGCTGGCTGGATAGTGAAAAGCCAAAAGAAGCACTGGACAAGGTAATACAGGTTGTTAGTGCATAGGTTGGGTGATTGTGTACAATTGGCTAGGTCTCAGCGCACAAATTTTTTAGAGCCATAGGGTTCTTTGTTACAAACAACAAACAAATAAGGAAAATATAGAATGGCTAAGGGGCAATCTTTGCAAGATCCGTTCCTGAACGCATTGCGTCGCGAACGTGTTCCGGTTTCGATTTATTTGGTGAATGGTATTAAGTTGCAAGGTCAGATTGAGTCTTTTGATCAGTTTGTCATTTTGTTAAAGAATACGGTTAGCCAGATGGTGTATAAGCACGCCATTTCTACCGTGGTTCCATCCCGTCCGGTGTCTCATCACAGCAATAATCCAGGCACCAGCAATTATCATGGTAGCAATCCGGCTGGTCAGCAACAGCCGCAGGAAAGTGATGACGCTGAATAAAGCGTATTGTCAATTCACCATGGCGGAGGGCCGGAATACATCGCCTGTTTCCTCCGCTCTGGTGCTTTTTGATCGTTTGAGAGGTTACTCGCTTGTTTGACCGTTATGAAGCTGGTGAACGAGCCATACTAGTTCATATTTACTTCTCGCAAGATAAAGATACGGAAGACCTGCTGGAGTTTGAGTCTCTGGTTTCTTCTGCCGGCGTTGAGTCATTGCAGGTAATTACCGGCAGCCGTAAGGCGCCTCACCCCAAGTATTTTGTTGGCGAAGGCAAAGCCGAGGAAATTGCTCAGGCGGTAAAAGATACCAACGCTTTTGTGGTGTTGTTCGATCATGCTTTGACACCGGCTCAGGAACGTAATCTTGAGCGCTTATGCGAGTGTCGCGTTATCGATCGCACCGGGTTGATTCTGGATATTTTTGCCCAGCGTGCGCGTACCCACGAAGGGAAGTTACAGGTAGAGCTGGCGCAGCTGCGTCATCTTGCCACTCGGCTGGTTCGCGGCTGGACGCACCTTGAGCGGCAAAAAGGGGGCATCGGTTTGCGTGGCCCCGGGGAAACCCAGTTGGAAACCGACCGCCGTCTGCTGCGTAACCGCATCAGCCAGATTTTGTCCCGTCTCGAACGGGTGGAAAAACAGCGCGAACAAGGGCGCAGGGCGCGCGTTCGCGCTGATGTGCCGACGGTTTCGCTGGTGGGTTATACCAATGCCGGCAAATCCACGCTGTTTAATAAGATAACATCGGCAGGCGTGTATGCGGCCGATCAGTTATTTGCCACGCTGGATCCCACATTGCGCCGTATTGAGGTGGATGATGTCGGTGATACGGTGTTGGCGGATACCGTAGGTTTTATCCGGCAGTTGCCGCACGATTTGGTGGCTGCGTTTAAGGCTACGTTACAGGAAACGCGTCAGGCTTCTCTGTTATTGCATGTTGTGGACGCCGCCGATCCTCGTCTTGACGAGAATATTGATGCGGTAGATACGGTATTGGCAGAAATCGAAGCCGATGAGATTCCTACGCTGTTAGTAATGAACAAGATTGATATGCTGGAAGATTTCATACCGCGTATCGATCGCAACGAAGAAAATTTACCGGTCAGAATCTGGCTTTCAGCTCAAACCGGTGAAGGTATTCCGTTGCTATTTCAAGCGTTGACCGAGCGGCTATCTGGGGAAATCGCACAATATTCATTGAGTCTTCCTCCGCAGGCCGGACGTTTGCGCAGCCGTTTTTACCAGCTTCAGGCAATAGAAAAAGAATGGATTGAAGAGGACGGGCATATCGGTTTAACGATTCGCATGCCGATTGCCGACTGGCGCCGCCTCTGTAAACAAGAGCAGGAACTGGCGGATTATATTGTCTGACTGGCAGATATTGTCTGAATGGCGAAATAGTCTGACGGACTCTGGGATATTGAACCTGAAGAACACCTATCATAAAGAATGGAGCTAAAACATGGCGTGGAATCAGCCCGGTAATAACGGACAGGACCGCGACCCGTGGGGGAGCAGCAATAACAATAGCGGCAACTCTGGCGGAAGTAATAATAAAGGCGGCCGAGATCAGGGGCCACCGGATTTGGACGATATCTTCCGTAAACTGAGCAAAAAACTCAGCGATCTGGGAGGAGGAAAGGGCACGGGTTCCGGCAACAGCGGGACTTCGGGCGGTTCCGGCCTTGGCGGGCGGGTGGTCGGTATTGTCGCGGTTGCGGCTGTCGTCATCTGGGCCGCCAGCGGTTTCTATACCATCAAAGAGGCGGAACGGGGCGTGGTAACACGCTTTGGTAAATTCAGCCATCAGGTTGAGCCCGGCCTTAACTGGAAGCCGACGTTTATCGACTCTGTCAGAGCCGTTAACGTGGAGTCGGTGCGTGAACTGGCAACGTCTGGCGTGATGTTGACATCGGATGAGAACGTGGTTCGCGTCGAAATGAACGTCCAGTATCGTGTGACGGAACCGGAACGTTATCTGTTCAGCGTGACCAATGCGGATGATAGCTTGCGTCAGGCGACGGACAGCGCGTTGCGCGGCGTGATCGGTAAATACACCATGGATAAGATCCTGACTGAAGGCCGGACCATCGTGCGTACCGACACCCAGCGCGTACTGGAAGAAACGGTGCGTCCGTACAACATGGGTATCACCTTGCTGGACGTCAACTTCCAGGCGGCGCGTCCGCCGGAAGAGGTGAAGGCGGCGTTCGACGACGCCATTGCCGCGCGTGAAAACGAGCAGCAATATATTCGTGAAGCGGAAGCCTATGCCAACGAGGTTCAGCCGCGCGCCAACGGTCAGGCTCAGCGTATTCTGGAAGAGGCTCGCGCTTATAAAACTCGTACCGTTCTGGAAGCTCAGGGTGAAGTCGCCCGTTTTGCCAGAGTGTTGCCGGAATATAAAGCCGCGCCTGAGATCACGCGTGAGCGTCTGTATATCGAAACCATGGAGCGAGTGCTGAGCCATACCCGTAAGGTGCTGGTTAATGATAAAGGCGGCAACCTGATGGTATTGCCGTTGGATCAAATGTTGCGCGGATCAAACAGCGGCGAAAATCCGCAAAGCAACAACAGCAGTAGCGCCAACCCACTGCGTTTGCCTGCCACATCGGGCAACAGCGGCGCTAACACCAATCAGACGCGAAGCAGCAACAACGGAAATATCATGGATCAGCGCAGAGCAAATGCGCAGCGTGATGACATCACTCGAGTAGGGAGAGAATAATCAATGCGTAAGCCCTTACTATTTATCCTGATCCTGGTACTGATGGTGGTCTATGCGTCACTGTTCGTGGTGCAGGAAGGCCAGCGTGGCATCGTTATGCGTTTTGGCAAAGTGTTGCGCGATGATGAAAACAAACCGCTGATTTATGCTCCGGGATTGCAGTTTAAAATTCCGTTCATAGATTCGGTGAAGATGTTGGATGCGCGTATTCAGACCATGGAAAACCAGGCCGATCGCTTTATCACCAAAGAGCAGAAAGACCTGATCATTGATTCCTATATCAAATGGCGGATTAGTGATTTCAGCCGCTATTATCTGGCGACCGGCGGTGGTGATGTTTCTCAGGCGGAAGTCCTGTTGAAACGTAAATTCAGCGACCGTCTGCGTTCTGAGATTGGTCGTCTGGATTTGAAAGGTATCGTTACCGATTCCCGCGGGCAGTTAATGACCGATGTGCGTGAAGCATTGAATACCGGGACGGGTGAGACGACGGAAGCGGATAACGCGATTGCTTCGGCCGCGGCGCGTGTTGCAGAGGAAACGACCGGCGCCCAGCCGCACGTTAACCCGAACAGCATGGCTGCGCTGGGTATCGAAGTTATCGATGTGCGGATCAAGCAGATCAACCTGCCGACCGAAGTGTCTGACGCCATCTACCAACGTATGCGTGCAGAGCGTGAAGCGGTAGCGCGTCGTCACCGTTCGCAAGGCCAGGAAGAGGCTGAGAAGTTAAAAGCGACGGCGGACTACGAGGTAACCCGTACGCTGGCGGAAGCTGAGCGCCAGGGACGTATTTCCCGTGGTGAAGGCGATGCGGAAGCAGCGAAACTGTTTGCCCAGGCCTTTAGCGAGGATCCTGATTTCTACTCCTTCATTCGTAGCCTGCGTGCGTATGAAAGCAGCTTCAGCTCTAATCAGGATGTCATGGTGTTGAGTCCGGACAGCGATTTCTTCCGCTATATGAAATCGCCGGATACAACTCTCCGTCGTTAATCATTAGCTTGATCAAGCTGACTTCAAGCCCGTATCTTACGGGCTTTTTTTATGACGGGCTGGAAGCCCGTCACCCTTTGGGCCGTCGCAAGCGACGTTGAAAATCGCCCCGGCGATTTTTTATGACGGGCTATCCTGCCCGTCACCCTTTGGGCCGTCGAAAGCGACGTTTAAAATCGCTCCCGGCGATTTTTTATGACGGGCTTCTGCCCGCCACCCTGCGGGCCGTCGCAAGCGACGTTGAAAATCGCCCCGGCGATTTTTTATGGAGTTCTTATGAATACAACCGTGTGGATAGCTTTGGGGCTGGTGTTGATTATCGAAGGGTTGGGGCCGTTACTGTTTCCCCGTATCTGGCGGCGTATGATTCTGGCAATGGCGCAGTTGCCTGATAACACATTACGGCGTTTCGGGGGCGGAATAGTGGTTGCCGGATGCGTGATCTACTATATGTTGCGTAGCCGGATAGGCAGTTAAAATTCATCTGAAAAATGTGCGCAAACGTATGCTAAAAGTACTGAAAGCGAGCAGATGAGATGTTAGAATCCTTTTTTAAGCAACCTGGTGATTCTTGAGATGGGTAAGAACGTCGTCGTACTGGGCACCCAATGGGGTGACGAAGGTAAAGGCAAGGTCGTCGACCTGCTGACTGAACGGGCTAAATATGTTGTGCGCTACCAAGGTGGCCACAATGCTGGCCATACTCTGGTTATCAACGGTGAAAAAACCGTTCTTCATTTAATTCCCTCTGGCATTTTGCGTGAAAATGTTGTCAGCATCATCGCTAACGGCGTGGTGCTGGCGCCGGATGCGCTGATGAAGGAAATGACGGATCTTGAAGCGCGCGGCGTCCCGGTACGCGAACGTCTGCTGCTTTCTGAAGCCTGTCCGTTGATTCTTCCTTATCATGTCGCATTGGACAACGCGCGCGAAAAAGCACGTGGCGCGAAGGCAATCGGCACCACGGGGCGCGGTATCGGCCCGGCCTACGAAGATAAAGTCGCCCGCCGCGGGCTGCGCGTCGGCGATCTGTTCGACAAACAAGCCTTTGCCGTTAAGTTGAAAGAAATCGTTGAATACCATAACTTCCAACTGGTCAACTACTACAAAGTCGACGCGGTTGACTACCAGAAAGTGCTGGATGATGTCCTGGCGGTCGCCGACATCCTGACCGGCATGGTGGTTGATGTTGCCGACCTGCTGTATAAAGCGCACCTGCGCGGCGATTTCGTTATGTTTGAAGGGGCGCAGGGTACGCTGCTGGATATCGACCACGGCACTTATCCGTATGTCACCTCTTCCAATACCACGGCAGGCGGTGTGGCGACCGGCTCTGGCCTTGGCCCGCGCTACGTTGACTATGTGCTGGGTATCGTTAAAGCCTATTCTACTCGCGTTGGCGCCGGCCCGTTCCCGACCGAGCTGTTTGATGATGTCGGCGAGTATCTTTCCCAGAAAGGGAATGAATTCGGCGCGACGACCGGTCGCCGTCGCCGTACCGGCTGGCTGGATACCGTTGCGGTTCGCCGCGCAGTACAGATCAACTCACTGTCTGGTTTCTGCATGACCAAACTGGACGTGCTGGACGGCCTGGAAGAAGTCAAAATCTGTGTCGGCTACCGTATGCCTGATGGCAGCGAGGTGGATACGACTCCGCTGGCCGCGGAAGGCTGGGAAGGTATTGAGCCGATTTATGAAACCTTGCCAGGCTGGACCGAAAGCACGTTTGGCGTGCAAGAGCGCGACAAATTGCCGCAGGCGGCGCTGAACTACATTAAACGTGTGGAAGAAGTGACCGGCGTCCCGGTGGACATTATTTCTACCGGCCCGGACCGCAGTGAAACGATTATCCTGCGCGATCCGTTTGACGCTTGAACGGACTTAGCCCCGGTTCATAAGTCGCTGAGCGATTTTAACGAGCTGGAAGGCAAAGCATAAAAAAGGACGGGTTTCCGTCCTTTTTGCTGTTTCTCATTTGCCCGCGGCAATTTCCGCACGGGCTTTATTTTGCAATGCATCCAGTAGCTTATTATGGATGTTGCTGAACCCGCCGTTACTCATCACCAGTATATGATCGCCCGGCTGCGCCGCTTTCACAATCATATCGACCAGCGTGTCGATGTCGGCGTTCCAGTGTGCGGGCTGTACGCAGGATTCCGCGACTTCGGCAACCTGCCAGGGAATATGCTGCGGCTGGAATAGAAAGACTTCGTCGGCGCGACCCAGTGACGGCGCAAGTTCGTTTTTGCACATCCCCATCTTCATGGTGTTGGAGCGCGGTTCGAGTACCGCCAGAATGCGGGCGGTTCCGCCGACTTTGCTGCGTAACGCGGCCAGTGTCGCCAGGATCGCCGTAGGGTGGTGAGCGAAATCGTCGTAGACGGCGACGCCGTGTGCCGTACCGCGTAATTCAAGACGGCGGCGGGCATTGATAAATCCCCCCAGCGCACGGCAGGCATCGGCGGGCAGAACCCCAACGTGATGGGCCGCGGCAATAGCCATCAAGCCGTTGTGCATATTGTGTTCGCCAACCAGACTCCATTGCACTTCACCAACCTGCTCGCCATTCAGGTAAACCTGATACTGACTGGCATCCGTCGAGACTTTCCTGGCGTTCCAGACACCGTCTTCGCCCACCAGTTCCTGCTCGCTCCAGCACCCCATCGCCATGGTTTGCTTGAGGTGAATATCATTGGCGGGCAGGATAATTTTCCCACTGCCGGGAACCAAACGGACAAGATGATGGAACTGTTTCTGGATGGCTTTCAGATCATCGAAGATATCGGCGTGATCGAATTCAAGATTGTTGAGAATGAGCGTGCGCGGGCTGTAATGGACGAATTTAGATCGTTTATCAAAAAAGGCGCAGTCATATTCGTCTGCTTCGACCACCATAAACGGGCTGTCGCCTAAACGGGCCGAGACCGTAAAGTTTCCGGGGACGCCGCCAATCACGAAACCGGGCTGGTAGCCGCAATCCTCCAGGATCCAGGCGACCATTCCCGCCGTGGTGGTTTTGCCGTGCGTACCGGCGACCGCGATCACCCAACGATCGCGCAAGACATAATCATGCAGCCATTGCGGACCGGACACATACGGCAGCCCTTGTTCCAGCATGGTTTCAACGCAAGGATTTCCGCGCGTCATCGCATTGCCCACAATAATCAGATCGGGGGCGGGATCGAGCTGCGCAGGATCATATCCCTGAATCAACGTGATCCCCTGTTCTTCCAGTAAAGTGCTCATGGGGGGATAGACGTTCGCATCTGAACCCGTTACCTGATGCCCTAATGAACGGGCCAACATCGCCAGGCCGCCCATAAAGGTGCCGCAGATGCCTAAAATATGAATGCGCATACAGTTTCCATCTATACAGTGAGTCTGCGCACATTCTAACCCTATGAAACCATCATAAGAAATGGATTTGACTAGGTACTCACTTTCTCTTTGGGCTACACTGCATGCGAAAACGTTGGCGGTGTATAAATGGAACCGCTTTTCATCCGTAGACTCTGGAATAGTGTTATGAAAACGTTAGGCGAATTTATCGTCGAAAAACAGCACGATTTCTCTCATGCCACCGGTGAGCTTACCGCGCTGCTGTCAGCGATTAAACTGGGTGCCAAAATCATCCACCGCGATATTAACAAAGCGGGTCTGGTTGATATCCTGGGAACCAGCGGCATTTCCAATATTCAGGGCGAAGTACAGATGAAGCTTGATCTGTATGCCAATGAAAAATTGAAAGCCGCTTTAAAAGCGCGCGGTGAGGTTGCGGGCATAGCCTCTGAAGAAGAGGATGAAATAGTTATCTTTGAAGGCGATCGGGCGGAAAACGCGAAATATGTCGTGTTGATGGATCCGCTGGATGGCTCTTCCAATATTGATGTTAACGTCTCCGTCGGCACCATCTTCTCTATCTACCGCCGTATTACCCCCCTGGGAAGCTCGGTAACGGAAGACGACTTCCTGCAACCGGGTAATAAGCAAGTCGCCGCAGGCTACATTGTTTATGGATCGTCCACCATGCTGGTGTACACCACGGGGCACGGCGTGCATGCGTTTACCTACGATCCGTCTCTTGGCGTGTTCTGCCTGTCGCATGAAAGAGTTCATTTCCCGGAAAAAGGGAACATGTACTCGATTAACGAGGGGAATTACATCAAGTTTCCTCTGGGCGTGAAGAAATACATTAAATACTGTCAGGAACAGGACGAATCGACGCTGCGCCCTTATACCTCACGTTATATTGGTTCGCTGGTCGCTGATTTTCATCGTAACCTGTTGAAAGGCGGGATTTATCTCTATCCGAGCACGGCGAGCTACCCGAAAGGCAAGCTGCGTTTGCTGTATGAATGCAACCCGATGGCGTTTCTGGCGGAGCAGGCGGGCGGTAAAGCCAGCGACGGCAAAAACCGTATTCTGGACATCATGCCGCAGAAGCTGCACCAGCGTTCGCCTTTCTTTGTGGGGACGGAATCGATGGTCAATGACGTTGAGCGTTTTATCCGTGAGTTCCCGGATGAGTAACTGGCGTTGTCGTCTGATTTAGCTTAACTGAGAAAGACCGAGCGTTCGTCAGTGTGCCCCGCAATCAGAGGCGCACTGATGCCAAACCGTTATTCCTTTACTGACTTTGCCCTTCGAACCAGCTTTCCAGAATAATGACGGCGGACGCCGCATCCACGCTGCCTTTATCCAACGCGCGGAAACCGCCGCGTTCAAACAGGCCGGCACGGGCTTCTACCGTGCTCAGTCGTTCGTCATGCAGGGCAATTTGTACGCCGAAACGGCCGTGCAGACGATTGGCGAATTTTCGCGCCCTGGCGGTAAGCGGCTGCTCCGTACCATCCATATTCAGCGGCAAACCCACCACAACCAGCGCCGGTTGCCACTCTGACAACAGCTTTTCGACTTTTTGCCAGTCGGGTATGCCGTCCTGCGCTTTAAATGACGTCAGCGGACGAGCCGTGCGGGTGATTTCCTGTCCGATAGCAACGCCGATGCTTTTGGTGCCGAAATCAAAGGCCAGAATGGTCCGACTGGCCATCAGGCGTGTCCTGCTTCAGCGGCGATATTATGGATATCCACCCCCAGTTTTTTCGCCGCCGCCCGCCAGCGTTCAGCAATGGGCGTGTGAAACAGGATCGCTTTGTCCGCCGACGTGGTCAGCCAGGCATTGTCCAGCAGTTCGTTTTCGAGCTGGCCTTTGTCCCAGGCGGAATAGCCCAGCGCGACCAACGTATTTTTCGGCTGATCGGCGGTTCCCAATGTCTCCAGCACATCTTTCGAGGTGGTGATCATGGTGTCCTCCGAAATCGCGATGCTTGAGGCGAAACCGGGGCAGGGCGTATGCAGGATAAATCCGCGATCGTCCGCCAGCGGTCCGCCGGCAAAAACCGGTTTGTCCAGCCGGATTGACGGATCGCGCGGCGCTGGATCTATCTTTAGCTTTTTCAGCACATTTTCCACAGTAAACTGTTCCATGGGTTTGTTGATGATCAACCCCATGGCACCGTCTTCATTATGTTCGCATATATAGACCACCGAACGTTTAAATACCGGGTCCTGAAGTGCTGGCATGGCAATGAGAAAGTGATGCTGTAAATTCATTATGTATTTTTATCGATCCTGTCAGCGTTTGATAATCGGCTCGCCAGGAAAAGACGAACCGGAGATGGGGGCGTTGAAAGCCTATCAGCTATTGCGCGCAGCCAGACGTTTTTCAATCGCATTCATCAGCATGCCGGTGATGGAAACATCCGGGTAGGCGGCTTCAATCTCCCGTACACAGGTCGGGCTGGTGACGTTAATTTCCGTCAGCCGATCGCCGATGATATCCAGACCAACGAAAATCAGGCCTTTCCGCTTGAGCGTCGGCGCAACGTCGCGGGCGATTTGCCAGTCGCTTTCGCTCAGCGGACGGGCTTCGCCCCGGCCTCCGGCGGCCAGATTGCCTCGGGTTTCTCCACTCTTGGGAATTCGCGCCAGGCAGTAAGGAACCGGCTCGCCGTCGACGACCAGTACGCGCTTATCGCCCTCTTTAATCGCCGGCAGATAATTTTGCGCCATGCAGTAACGGCTGGCGTGTTCGGTCAGCGTTTCAATGATCACCGAAACGTTGGCGTCATCCTGTTTCAGCCGGAAAATAGACGCGCCGCCCATGCCGTCCAGCGGCTTCAGGATCACGTCGCCGTGTTTCTGGTGGAATTGACGCAGCTTGTCCGCACTGCGGGTAACCAGGGTATCCGGGGTCAGATGCGGGAACCAGGCGGTGAACAGCTTTTCGTTGCAGTCGCGCAGGCTCTGCGGTTTATTGACGATCAGCGTGCCTTTCTCTTCCGCGCGTTCCAGGATATAGGTGGCATAAATGAACTCCGTATCGAACGGCGGATCTTTGCGCATCAGGATCACATCCAGTTCTTCCAGCGCGATGTCCTGCTCGCCGGAGAAATCATACCAGCCATCATAGTCGTACTGGACGTTCAGACGACGGGTGGTGGCGCGAGCAACGCCCGCATGAAGATAGAGGTCGTTCATCTCCATATAATGCAGCTCCCAGCCGCGGCGCTGTGCTTCCAGCAGCATGGCGAAGCTGGTGTCTTTCTTGATATTGATGGCGTCAATAGGATCCATCACGATACCGAGTTTGATCATTATTTCTCCTTTACCCCAGATCGCCGAAACGTACCTGTAAGGCGGTAATGGCGGTGAGTGCGGTGGTTTCTGTACGCAAGACGCGCGGCCCCAGAAGGATGTCGGTAAATCCGTATTCTGAGGTCATCGAAATTTCATTGGAGGAAAGCCCCCCCTCCGGGCCAATCAACAGCCGAACCTGATTTACCGGCAACGGTAGGGTGTTAATGCTCTGCGTCGCCCGCGGGTGCAGGTTGAGTTTTAACCCCGCATCCTGTTCCGCACACCAGTTTTCCAACGTCATGACAGGACGCACTTCCGGCAGGCGGTTACGACCGCATTGTTCGCAGGCCGCAATCGCAATTTTTTGCCACTGACCGATCTTCTTTTCCAGACGGTCGGCGTCTAATTTTACACCGCAGCGTTCAGAAAGCAGAGGAGTAATGATATTCACTCCCAGCTCAATGGATTTCTGAATGGTGAATTCCATTTTTTCGCCACGGGACATGACTTGCCCAAGATGCAGGTGCAACGGCGACTCTTTATTTTCCAACTTACCTGCTGTGAAGCGAACGCGCACACTTTTTTTGCCCGCCTGAACAATTTCGGCGTCAAAGACGTGATTACTGCCGTCGAATAATTGCAGCGGCTGGCCGTTGTTCATTCGCAAAACTCGCCCGATATGATTGGCGGCGTCTTCGCTCAGTTCAACTTCACCACCGGCGAGCGGCAGCGTTTCGGGATGAAAAATGCGCGGTATTCGCATACTGGTGTTCTGACCTTAATCCTATTTTAATCTGAATCGGACTCGCGTGGGGTCCAATAAAGGCAAACCACCGTCTGTCCAACGGTGGTCTTATAGATAAACAACGATAATGGCTATAGTAGGTAGACAGGCTATTGCTGGCAAGCCTGTTGAACGTAAGGATTGTGATTCCCCTGTTTAGCGGCGATGCGCCGGTCGCGGGTGCACTCCCATTGCGTGACCGGGAATTGTTTATTCCATGCTTCAAACAGTCGGGTTTGCTGGCTGGATAAACGCAACTGGTAGCGGTCGCGCATGTAAAAATAGGTACGGGCGATGGCGCCGCGGGCGCGGGCAGGCGGCTCCGCCAACTTGTTTTTAAAGTCGATTTTCATCTCACATTGGCCGTACTGCGTCGCCGGGCTATTCCATTGACTGTACATGAAATTGCCGCGATCGCCGTTCACCTCGCCGATGGCGGGTTGCAGGTTATGCAAGTCGATTTCCATTTCACGGTATACCGGATCTTTACTACAGTTTTTTCTTCCGCCATTTTGCCAACACTGACGCTGGTGGCCGAACTGCCAGGCGGGAACGACATGCTCCCATTCAATGCGGTTGGCGCGCAGCTCGTTTTTTCTTACCTGATAACCGCAGGAAGCGAGATCGGGAATCCCTTTTTTCCCCTGCCATTTGATTTCACAGCCGCAGTAAAATGAACCCGGAGCGCCCTGGTTCACCACCGCCGCCGCCGCCTTGGCCTGAGTGAAATTATTGATATTCTGACTAAAGGCCGTGGCGGAAACCAGACCAAGCCCCACAGATACGATAACGAGTGTTTTGCGTAGCATATTCCAAAATTACCCACAGCAATAAAGCTGGCAGACTACCGGATGTCACTTCGGCAGGCAAATGCAAAAGCAGTTTTTTAAACTGAGAATTTTCTTTTAAATAGAGTTTGTTACGATGAAATGTAACATTCTGCCGCAGTGTCGACAGCGATATTCTGTTTCGCCCCGCAGCACACGATTATGGCGGCGTACGCTTAATTCATGCTGCCGACAGCCGCACTGGTAAGGGAAGGTTTTCCCCTGGACGGATTTCACGGCAAAGCGATGGGTTCGTCTGGCGGGAGTCTGCAACACCTCTTCCATCATCCATCGCCACTCTTTTCCGTGTGGCGCGACTTTTCCAAAGCGGGCGAAGACCAGCAGATGAGCAAGCTCATGGGGCACGACTTCATCAACAAAACTCTGCTGATTTTCCTGTAACAAAACCGGATTCAGCCGGATTTCCCAGTGTTGCAGCCAGGCGCTTCCCGCGGTAGAGCCGCGCTGCTGATAGTTTACGGCAGGTTCAGGATAATGTGTGTTCAGGGCAAGATTAGCCAACCGGAGTTTGTCACGCAGGCAGCGCATCACCGCCTGATGGTGAGCGATGGGAATTCTTGGTGTGTTCATGCGGGGGAGCATAAAACGAGTGGCGCGGTAGCGCAAGAGGCTGGCGGACAGAAGAAAAAACGGCGAACCGTGGTTCGCCGTTGCAGACTGTTCAGAACCGGTTCTTACAAGCCGGCCGCTTCACGCAGCTGTGCGGCTTTATCGGTTTTTTCCCACGGGAAGTGTTCGCGACCGAAGTGACCGTAAGCGGCGGTGTCCTGATAGATCGGATGCAGCAGATCCAGCATCTGGATTAAACCGTACGGACGCAGATCGAAGAATTCACGCACCAGCAGAGTAAGCTGCTCGGTGGAGATTTTTTCCGTGCCGAACGTTTCTATCATGATGGAGGTCGGTTCCGCCACGCCGATAGCGTAAGATACCTGGATCTCGCAGCGATCGGCCAGACCGGCGGCAACAATGTTTTTGGCCACATAGCGCGCGGCGTAAGCGGCGGAGCGGTCCACTTTTGATGGATCCTTGCCGGAGAATGCGCCGCCGCCGTGACGGGCGGCGCCGCCGTAGGTATCGACGATAATTTTGCGCCCGGTCAGACCGCAGTCGCCCATTGGGCCGCCGATGACAAAGCGTCCGGTTGGGTTGATAAAGAATTTGGTGCTGGCGGACAACCATTCAGCCGGCAGGACGGGCTTGATGATCTCTTCCATCACCGCTTCATGCAGATCTTTCTGTGCAATATCTTCGGAATGCTGCGTTGACAAAACGACGGCGTCAATACCGGCAATTTTGCCATCGTCATACAGGAAGGTGACCTGACTTTTCGCGTCCGGGCGCAGCCACGACAGCGTGCCGTTTTTACGCACTTCAGACTGGCGTTGGACCAGACGATGGGCGTAAGTGATCGGTGCGGGCATCAGCACCTCGGTCTCGTTGGTCGCGTAACCAAACATCAGGCCCTGATCGCCTGCGCCTTGTTCCAGCGGATCGCTGCGATCGACGCCCTGATTAATATCGGGAGACTGTTTGCCAATGGCGCTCAGCACCGCGCAGGAATTGGCGTCAAATCCCATTTCGGAATTGACGTAACCAATATCGCGTATGGTGCGGCGCGTAATTTCTTCAATATCTACCCAGGCGCTGGTCGTGATCTCACCACCGACTAACACCATACCGGTTTTTACGTAAGTTTCGCATGCGACCCGAGCCTTAGGATCTTGCTCCAGAATAGCGTCAAGGACCGCATCAGAAATCTGGTCGGCAATTTTGTCAGGATGTCCCTCAGAGACGGACTCGGACGTAAAAAGGTGTTTAGCCATGAGTTTCTTTACCTTCAAATCAAAGCCGTTAAGCAGTGTATCAGTTAATCGGTATAGATGGATTAACATCTGGATGGCTATTCTAGGTCACATTTTAGCCCCATTACCAGCAGTTTTTGGTTATCGCCGTCCATCGTTTTCATTCATCGGCACTTTTTTTCTTCTGTGACAGCAGGCGGCCAGGATATTTTCATTTTGCTTTTCCCTTGGCATATCGGTATAAACGGCGAGCGGTTTGTTGTCCGCGATGTGGTATATTGACCCTGTGATTGTGGCTGACCGCAAACCTTGCGGAGCGCGTGGAGGTGATAGGATTAATGAGCCGTTGTTTACTGAGTGTGTTGCGCTCGCAACGCTGTTCTTTTGACGCGATAGCGTCAGTTGCTCAACCCTTCTTTTCGTTTGCCCGAAGTTGCCTGTCTTTGAATTCGACGCAGGACTCCAGGGCCGGTTAACCCGTCTCTTTTTTCCCTGAGCCGGAAACCTATGACGTTCTCCCGGCAGTGATTTCACCACGAGTTTTTACTGACCCGTACCACGGAGTCTGACAACGTGTCTTACACTAATAAGAGTAATAAAACGGCGACATACTGTGTTGAGCCGGTTTTTTCACTGCCGGTGCTGCATGTTGCAGGCATGCGCATGCGGGTTGTTTATGCAGGTACTGATGTGATCAGCAGTATAAAAAAAGAAGAGGTCCGTTATGTCTGACGACATGATTCATCACGGCTCGTCAGCGACGGGTAAATCTGAAAATTTGCGCTCTATGCAGGAGGTTGCCATGAATGACCGGAATGCCAGCGAAATGCTTCGTACCTATAATATTGCCTGGTGGGGTAATAATTATTACGACGTCAATGAGTTAGGGCATATCAGCGTCTGCCCGGATCCGGATGTTCCGGAAGCCCGCGTCGATCTGGCCAGATTGGTTAAAGAGTTGCAGGAAGAAAACCATCAACGTTTGCCGGCGTTGTTCTGCTTTCCGCAAATCCTCCAGCACCGCCTGCGCTCTATTAATGCGGCGTTCAAACAGGCTCGCGAATCGTTCGGCTATGAGGGCGGCTATTTCCTGGTTTACCCCATCAAAGTTAATCAGCATCGCCGCGTCATTGAATCGCTGGTCAATTCCGGGGAGCCAATGGGGCTGGAAGCCGGTTCAAAAGCGGAGTTAATGGCGGTGTTGGGCCATGCCGGAATGACGCGCACGGTGATTGTCTGCAACGGTTATAAAGACCGCGAGTATATCCGTCTGGCATTGATCGGTGAAAAACTGGGGCACAAGGTTTATCTGGTCATTGAAAAAATGACCGAGATTAAGCTGGTATTGGAAGAAGCCGAGCGTCTGAACGTGGTGCCGCGTCTTGGCGTACGCGCCCGACTGGCTTCCCAGGGATCGGGTAAATGGCAGTCCAGCGGCGGCGAAAAATCCAAATTCGGTCTGGCGGCGGTTCAGGTGCTGCAATTGGTTGAAATGCTGCGTACCGCCGGACGACTGGACAGTCTACAGCTGTTGCATTTCCATCTTGGCTCCCAATTGGCGAATATCCGCGATATCGCCACCGGGGTGCGTGAGTCCGCCCGTTTCTACGTTGAACTGCATAAGCTGGGCGTCAATATTCAGTGCTTCGACGTAGGCGGCGGTCTGGGCGTCGATTATGAAGGAACCCGTTCTCAGTCAGACTGTTCGGTGAACTATGGTCTGAACGAATATGCCAACAACGTCATTTGGGGCATCGGCGATGCCTGTAATGAGCATGGCTTGCCGCACCCCACGGTAATTACGGAGTCAGGCCGGGCGGTGACCGCACATCATACCGTATTGGTTTCCAATATTATCGGGGTGGAGCGCAATGAATTCAGCGAGCCTACCGCGCCTGAAGAAGACGCTCCGCGCGCGCTGGAAAGCCTGTGGTCGACCTGGCAGGAAATTAAGCAGCCTGGCAAACGTCGCTCGCTGCGTGAATGGCTGCATGACAGCCAGATGGATTTGCACGATGTGCATACCCAATATACGCACGGTATGCTGGACTTGACCCAGCGAGCGAAAGCGGAACAATTGTATCTGAGCATCTGCCAGGAAATTCAACAGCAGTTGGATCCCAGCAACCGCGCCCACCGGCCGATTATTGATGAGTTACAGGAGCGTATGGCCGACAAGCTGTACGTGAATTTCTCGCTTTTCCAGTCGATGCCGGATGCGTGGGGCATCGATCAGCTGTTCCCGGTTATGCCGCTAGAAGGGCTGGATAAGCCGCCTGAGCGCCGTGCCGTGTTGTTGGATATTACCTGTGATTCAGACGGCTCTATCGATCACTATGTCGATGGCGATGGTATTGCTACCACCATGCCTATGCCGCCATATGATCCCGACAACCCGCCGTTATTGGGCTTTTTCATGGTGGGCGCCTATCAGGAAATTCTGGGAAATATGCATAACCTGTTCGGCGACACGGCGACGGTCGACGTATTCGTGTTCCAGGATGGCTCCATTGAGATTGAGGAATCGGACGAAGGGAATACGGTGGCTGATATGCTGGAATATGTTCAGCTCGATCCTGAAGTGTTGATGGCCCGTTTCCGCGATCAGGTAAAAGCCACCGAACTTGATGTGGATCTTCAGGCGCAGTTCCTGGAAGAGTTTGAAACCGGTCTTTATGGTTATACCTATTTAGAAGACGAATAGCGTTTTTCAGCAGAGGATGTGCTTATGCACATCCTTTTTTAATTCTTTTTACCTTACGCCAACAACGACCCCGCTGTACCCATATCTTGTGTTGACTCAGATGAGTAAGGCGGCTTGCCGGCAACCTTCTCTTTGAAGAGAATTTTAGCAATGAGCAGTAATGAATTCTTGTCCTGAACGCCGTATTTATTCAGTAATCTTGATTTACTGTTCAATACGGATTTTTTATTTAACCCAATGATTTCCGAGATTGATTCTGCGCTATAGCCCGAACTCCAATATTGAAAAACGGCATACTCTGATTTGGACAGCCTGACAGGGTTGAATGAATTTCCGCCATAGGGAGGGATGACGTCCAGCAATTTGTAGAAGGATTCTATCGGCGATGATTTAGAGATAAGAACCGTTTTTTCATCAATACACACCGGGGGATGATAGGGAGAGTTATTGATGATGATGAACGAAGCGGCCATATTGTAAAAAGCGCTTCTCACAGACTCATAATATTCCTCAAATCCTTCACTGCTACCATCGATGATAAAAATACACTTTGTCTTTCCTTGAGGCAGCGTAAACCTATTAGTCGGCCTTACATATAGCATAGGCGTGCTTGACAGGATTTCTCGTAAGCCGACGATGGTAAAGTTGCATTTGCTGAAAATTCTGACATCCATTATTTTTGACACATAAGAGTATATTTTTAAAAAGAACGTAAACCAACAATGGCTACTGATATTGTTCGTGTTATTCAACCGTTAAAAAATGTTGCTCTAAAGTGATTTTAAATCTTTATAAGATGGATATCTTGAAAAAACGTTAAAGTAGCTAAACATTTAATCTATATCATTATGATTATTCTAGGAAAGTTATTTTTTACTCATGAATATAGTATGCTTGATTTATAAAATCATTGCTATGTTTAAAACATATCGATTTATCCTGCGGGCAGCGGATGCCAAAAGAGATTCATAAGTATAAAAATCTATTGTTTTTTGTTTTTTTGATTGGTTAATGCTATCAATTTGGCTATTCATGCCCGGCCGCAAGCTCGTCTTACGTTAATCAGGCTTTTCCGGCACCTAAGAGATTCAGGTGCCGGATGAACGAATTGTTTTTATCGGAAATGGTTATTAAATGCCGAAACCATTACTTCCCGGACGCAATACGCTCACGAATATGTTTGGCGCGTTCGTCGGATGCGGGGTGAGAATCGAACATGCTGCTTTGACGTCCTTCATCCAACTTGGCCAGTTTCTCAAAACTGGTTGCCAGTCCCTCAAGTTTGAGTCCGCGCTTCTTCAGCAGGTCGAATGAGTAATCATCGGCTTCGCGCTCCTGTGTCTGTGAGAATTGCGCATTGACCAGTTTTTCTCCCAGATCGGCAAGCTGTGACTGCGATAAAGTGGCCGCGACACCGCCAGTAGAGGCGATCGCCGTCCGTGCCGCCGTGGTGGCATAGGCGACCTGCATGGCTTTACGGGTGTGGCCCAGAGCAACGTGGCCCATTTCATGACCCAGCACGCCCTCGACTTCGTTATCCGTCATCATATCCATCAGGCCGCTGTAAACACGGATGCAGCCGTTGGCCATCGCCCAGGCGTTTACGTCTTTTGTCAGGTATACCTTATAGTTGGCGGGGGTGCCGTTAATGTCATGACCTAATGCATCGGCGATTTTTTTCAGGCGCTGCGCATATTTATTATCGGCGGGCGCAATTTGGGCCTCTTTATCCATTTGTTCACAGGATTGGTTGCTGAGCGTTTTCACCTGTTCGTCACTCAATGTGGCCGCCTGAAAAGCCTGAGCACCGGATTGCATTAACGTACCGGTATTAAGGTTCTGACAGCCACTCAGTAATGCCGCGGTGCACAGAACGAGCAAGGAAGTGCGGATTGTCATAACATCATCTCCCTACGATTGATTGGTGGAAAGTATAAGGTTGCTCATTATATTGGTTCAAAAAGCCGCATAAACGTAACTGAAAACCGTGTAAATAAACAGACAAGAAGTCTGATTTTTCCCCCTTTATGAGACGGTTATTGAGCATCGCCCATCAGGTATCGATTCGCGCAGGAATAGACTGAAGAAGCGCGGTGAATTTGCGAATCGTTAAATCCTCTTTTTTGCTCACGGTTCCAAGTGCATTCACCTTGATTTTCATGTACATTTATAGTCATATTTTCGTTGTCTTTCTTGCCTAACGTGTTGATTTATATATCGTATGTCTGACAAGACATCTGTTCAATCCGATCTGGAGTAAAGCATGTCCTCTCGTAAAGAACTTGCCAATGCCATTCGTGCGCTAAGCATGGATGCGGTGCAAAAAGCCAAATCCGGTCATCCGGGCGCCCCGATGGGCATGGCGGATATCGCCGAAGTCCTGTGGCGTGATTACCTGAACCACAATCCGACCAACCCGAACTGGGCTAACCGCGACCGCTTTGTGCTGTCCAACGGCCATGCTTCAATGCTGATTTACAGCCTGCTGCATCTGACCGGCTATGACCTGCCCATTGAAGAGCTGAAAAACTTCCGTCAACTGCACTCCAAAACGCCGGGGCACCCGGAATACGGCTACACCGCCGGCGTGGAAACCACCACCGGCCCGCTGGGGCAGGGTATCGCCAACGCCGTCGGGATGGCGATTGCCGAACGCACGCTGGCGGCGCAGTTTAACCGCCCCGGTCATGAAATCATCGACCACCATACCTACGCGTTCCTGGGCGACGGCTGCATGATGGAAGGGATTTCCCACGAAGTCTGTTCGCTGGCCGGCACCATGAAGCTTGGCAAACTGACCGCGTTTTATGACGACAACGGCATTTCCATCGACGGTCACGTGGAAGGCTGGTTTACCGACGATACCGCCGGGCGTTTTGAGGCCTACGGCTGGCACGTGATACGCGGCGTGGACGGCCACGACGCGGACGCCATCAAACGCGCCATCAGCGAAGCCCGGCTTGTTACCGACAAACCGTCGCTGCTGATGTGCAAAACGGTGATTGGTTTCGGCTCGCCGAACAAGGCCGGTACGCACGATGCCCACGGCGCGCCGCTGGGCGACGCGGAAGTGGCGGCGTCCCGCGAGCAGTTGGGATGGAAGTACCCGCCGTTTGATATTCCCGCCGAGATTTACGCCGAATGGGATGCGAAAGCCGCCGGTCAGCGTAAAGAAGCCGCCTGGGATGAAGCGTTTGCCGCCTATGCCAGCGCCTACCCCGAACTGGCCGCCGAATTCAAACGCCGCACCGCCGGCGACCTGCCGGCTAACTGGCAGGCCGACGCTCAGAAGTTCATTGAACAGTTGCAGGCCAATCCGGCGAAAATCGCCAGCCGCAAAGCCTCGCAGAACGCACTGGAAGCCTACGGTAAACTGCTGCCGGAATTCCTGGGCGGCTCCGCCGACCTGGCGCCGAGCAACCTGACCGTTTGGTCTGGCTCCGTGTCGTTGGATAAAGACCATGCCGGCAACTATATCCACTATGGGGTGCGTGAATTCGGCATGACGGCGATTGCCAACGGTATCGCGCTGCACGGCGGATTTATCCCTTATACCGCCACGTTCCTGATGTTCGTGGAATACGCCCGTAATGCGGTTCGTATGGCGGCGCTGATGAAAATCCGCAGCATTTACGTCTATACCCACGACTCCATCGGTTTGGGCGAAGACGGTCCGACCCACCAGCCGGTTGAACAGTTGGCCAGCCTGCGGGTGACGCCGAACATGAGTACCTGGCGTCCGGCGGATCAGGTGGAAACGGCGGTGGCGTGGAAATACGCTATTGAGCGTCAGGATGGCCCGACGGCGCTGATACTGTCCCGCCAGAATCTGGCGCAGCAGGAGCGCAGCGCCCAGCAGTTGGCTGACGTGGCGAAAGGCGCCTATGTGCTGAAAGACAGCGGCGGCCAGCCGGATGTTATCCTGATCGCCACCGGCTCCGAAGTCGAGCTGGCGGTTGGCGCGTATGACCAATTGACCGCCGCGGGCCACAAGGTGCGCGTGGTGTCGATGCCGTCGACGGATGCGTTCGACAAACAGGATGCGGCCTATCGTGAAGCGGTGCTGCCGAAAGCGGTAGCGGCGCGGGTGGCGATTGAAGCGGGCATCGCGGACTACTGGTACAAGTATGTCGGCCTGAACGGCGCGATAGTGGGGATGACCAGCTTTGGGGAATCCGCCCCGGCCGAACTGCTGTTCGAAGAATTCGGCTTTACCGTGGATAACGTGGTGGCGAAGGCCAAAGCGTTGTTAAAGTAAGCCGCGCCTCTCTCTCCACCCCTCTTTTTCGGGGAGGAGCGGGTTAGGGCCAACCGTCGCAGCCGCCTGGGTTATCAGGCGGCTTTTTTTTTTTGGCGGACGTTCCCTGCCGGTGACGCTTTTTTATGACGCAGGTCACTCTTCTGAGGTGTGTCGAGCGAGAATATTTCTTTTGTACACTAATTCGTTTATGCTAGCTGAAGCGTTTCAGTTGTGACGTGCACAGCATTTAGGCTATCGTTTTCTGAGATGGTTTCTGCATGAAGGGCAGACGGAAAAGCAGTACGCATAAGAAGCGGTTTATTCCTTAGAGTGTACTGATTATTCTATGAGGATGACATGCTTACCATGATACAGGGAACTCCATGACAATCCGTATTGCGATAAACGGTTTCGGCCGTATTGGTCGCAGTGTTCTACGCGCACTGTATGAGTCGGGCCGCCGGGCCGAGGTTGCTGTCGTGGCGATCAATGAGCTGGCGAGTGCGGAAGGGATCGCCCACCTGCTCAAATATGATTCCAGCCACGGTCGCTTCTCCTGGGATGTTCGTCAGGAATGCGATCAACTGTATGTCGGCGACGATTGCATTCGGCTGTTGCATCAGGCCGATATTCAACAGTTGCCCTGGCGTGAACTCAACGTCGACGTGGTGCTGGATTGCAGTGGGATATACGGCAGCCGCGCAGACGGCGAGGCGCATCTGGCGGCGGGGGCCAAGAAAGTGCTTTTTTCGCATCCGGGCGCCGCGGATCTGGATGCGACCGTAGTGTTTGGCGTCAATCATCAACAATTAAAAGCCGAACATCGCATCGTTTCCAATGCTTCCTGCACAACCAATTGCATTATTCCTATAATTAAGCTGCTGGATGATGCATTCGGCATTGAAAATGGCACGGTAACCACGATCCATTCATCAATGAACGATCAGCCGGTGATCGATGCGTACCACCACGATTTGCGGCGCACCCGGGCCGCCAGCCAGTCCATCATTCCGGTGGATACCAAACTGGCGGTAGGGATAACCCGGATTTTCCCGCAGTTTGTCGATCGTTTTGAAGCGATATCGGTTCGGGTGCCGACGATTAACGTCACGGCGATTGACCTAAGCGTTAGCGTGAAACAAGCCGTAAATGTGAATGAAATTAACGCACTTTTGCAAAAATCAGCGCATGGGGCATTTCGTGGTATAGTTGACTACACCGAATTGCCGCTAGTTTCGGCCGATTTTAACCACGATCCGCACAGCGCTATTGTTGATGGCACGCAGACGCGGGTCAGTGGTCAGCATCTGATTAAAACACTGGTCTGGTGCGATAACGAATGGGGCTTCGCCAACCGTATGTTGGATACAACACGGGCGATGGCGGCCTGCGGTTTCTAGTACGACGGTATTGGTCGGCGATCGATACCTCGCTCAAGCAACTTTAAAAATAGAATCAACCAAGAGGATTCACCATGTCTGTAATTAAGATGACCGATCTGGATCTGGCTGGCAAACGCGTACTGATCCGTTCGGATCTGAACGTGCCGGTAAAAGAAGGCAAAGTGACGTCTGATGCGCGTATCCGCGCTTCTCTGCCGACCATCGAAACGGCCCTGAAACAGGGTGCCCGGGTGATGGTGACTTCCCACCTGGGGCGTCCGACCGAAGGGGAATACAACGAAGAGTTTTCTCTGCTGCCGGTGGTTAACTACCTGAAAGAAAAATTGTCTTCTCCGGTTCGTTTAGCAAAAGATTACCTGGATGGCGTAGACGTCGCCGAAGGCGAACTGGTTGTGCTGGAAAATGTGCGCTTCAACAAAGGCGAGAAGAAAGACGACGAAGTGCTGTCCAAGAAGTACGCCGCACTGTGTGATGTCTATGTCATGGATGCGTTCGGTACGGCGCACCGCGCTCAGGCTTCCACCCACGGCGTGGGTAAATTCGCCCCTGTCGCTTGCGCCGGCCCGCTGCTGTCCAACGAACTGGAAGCATTAGGTAAAGCGCTGGGCAACCCGGCTCGCCCGATGGTCGCCATCGTCGGCGGTTCAAAAGTTTCCACCAAACTGACGGTGCTTGACTCGCTGTCCAAAATTGCCGACAAGCTGATTGTGGGCGGCGGCATCGCCAATACTTTCGTGGCGGCGCAAGGCCATAACGTAGGTAAATCCCTGTACGAAGCGGATCTGATCCCTGAAGCGAAGAAACTGCTGGAAACCTGCGATATTCCTGTGCCGAGCGACGTCCGCGTGGCGACTGAATTTTCTGAAACCGCCGCAGCAACCCTGAAATCCGTCACCGCGATTAAAGATGACGAGCAGATTCTGGATCTGGGCGATGTTTCTGCCGAGCGCCTGGCGGAAATTCTGAAAAGCGCCAAAACTATTCTGTGGAATGGTCCGGTCGGCGTATTTGAATTCCCGAATTTCCGTAAAGGCACTGAGATCGTAGCCAAAGCCATTGCGGAAAGCGATGCATTCTCTATCGCCGGCGGCGGCGATACGCTGGCGGCGATCGACCTGTTCGGCATTGCTGACAAAATCTCCTACATTTCTACCGGCGGCGGCGCTTTCCTGGAATTCGTCGAAGGGAAAAAACTGCCTGCGGTGGTGATGCTGGAAGAACGCGCCAAGCAGTAATGCTTTAGGCGGAGCGTAGCTGTCGTTCGCTGCCTCTGCCTTGGCTGTCCCGCCCGTCTGTGGCGGACAGCCGTTGATGAAATAAGAGTTTTTTTAACCCCCACGGCCAACGAAACAGGACACGTAACATGTCTAAAATTTTTGATTTCGTAAAACCTGGTGTCATCACTGGTGATGACGTTCAGAAAGTTTTCGCAGTAGCAAAAGAAAACAAATTCGCCCTGCCAGCTGTTAACTGCGTCGGTACCGACTCAATTAATGCTGTGCTGGAAGCCGCAGCCAAAGTACGTGCGCCGGTGATCGTTCAATTCTCTAACGGCGGCGCTGCATTTATCGCTGGTAAGGGTCTGAAAGCAGAAGGTCAGCAGGCGGCTATTCTGGGTGCGATTTCTGGTGCGCATCACGTTCATCAGATGGCGGAACACTACGGCGTGCCGGTTATTCTGCACACCGACCACTGTGCTAAAAAACTGCTGCCATGGCTGGACGGGCTGCTGGATGCCGGTGAAAAACATTTCGCCGCGACCGGTAAGCCGCTGTTCTCTTCTCACATGATCGATCTGTCTGAAGAGTCGCTGGAAGAAAATATTGAGATTTGCAGCAAGTATCTGGTTCGCATGGCGAAACTGGATATGACGTTGGAAATCGAACTGGGCTGCACCGGCGGTGAAGAAGATGGCGTGGACAACAGCCATCTGGATAACTCCGCGCTGTACACTCAGCCTGAAGATGTGGCTTATGCCTACGAAAAACTGAATGCCATCAGCCCGCGTTTCACTATCGCGGCTTCATTCGGTAACGTGCACGGCGTTTACAAGCCAGGCAACGTACAGTTGACGCCAAAAATCCTGCGTAATTCTCAGGACTACGTTTCTGAAAAATACAGCCTGCCGCACAACAGCCTGAATTTCGTGTTCCACGGCGGTTCTGGTTCTTCTGCCGCTGAGATTGAAGAAGCGGTAGGCTACGGTGTGGTTAAGATGAATATCGATACCGATACCCAATGGGCAACCTGGGAAGGTATTCTGCACTACTACCAGAAAAATGAAGGCTATCTGCAAGCCCAACTGGGTAACCCGGAAGGCGCCGATAAGCCTAACAAGAAATACTATGATCCGCGCGCCTGGTTGCGTGCCGCACAAGCCACGATGGTTGCGCGCTTAGAACAAGCCTTTAAAGAACTGAACGCGGTCGACGTTCTCTAAGCCAGATTCGTAAAGGTTTATTTGCCAAGGCTCCTTCGGGAGCCTTAATTTTATACAGATTTCGCCGCAGATTGCGGTTTTTGGTGTGAAAGTGATGCTCTGATTAGAGAGCGTAAGAAACAGGAGTCGTTAAATGGAAGAACTGAATGTTGGTGTAGAACAGGCGACGGGCTGGCTGGTCAGTCACCAGGATGTATTATTGCAGTACGTTGTTAATATTGTTGCCGCGTTACTGATTCTTATCGTTGGTCTGATTATCGCCCGTATCGTGTCCGGAACGCTGAATCGCCTGCTGGTGAGCCGTTCCATTGATTCAACGGTGGCGGATTTCCTGGCGGCGATAGTGCGTTACGGCGTTATTGCGTTTACGCTGATTGCCGTATTGAGCCGGGTGGGCGTACAAACGGCATCGGTCATCGCCGTGCTGGGCGCCGCGGGTTTAGCCGTTGGTCTGGCCTTGCAGGGATCGCTGGCGAACTTTGCCGCCGGGGTGTTGTTGGTGACTTTCCGGCCTTTCCGGATCGGCGAGTCGGTCGATCTGGGCGGCATTGCCGGCACGGTGACGCAGGTTCAGATTTTCTCCACCACGCTGCGTACCGGAGACGGCAAGATGATTGTCGTGCCGAACGGCAAGATCATCGCCGGGAATATCATCAACAGCTCGCGTGAACCGGATCGTCGCACCGAGATCGTCGTCGGCGTGGCCTATGATGCGGATATCGATGTGGTTAAAAAGCTGCTGGGCGATATCGTCGCCGCGGACACCCGTATCGATCACGATAAAGGCGTAACCATTCGTTTGAATGAGATGGCGGCGTCCTCGCTGAATTTCGTGGTGTGGGTGTGGACGAGCAATGGCGATGCGCAGGCGGTTTACTGGGATCTGCTGGAAAACATCAAGCGGGTACTGGATGAGAACCGTATCGGTATCCCCTATCCGCAGATGGACGTGCATCTGTATCAGGCATCACAGCCAGAGAAAGCGTAATACATTATCACTACCGGGCCCGGCGTCGTTCGCCGGGCCTGATTTCCTTTCTGCGTTCTACCCTCATCATTATTAGATCTCCTAATGATTTATTAGAAAGTTAAATTTCCATTAATGATGCGCTGTTCATACACTGCCGCCTATCGCAACCATCGTGTATGCAGGGAGACGGTAATGTTGGCGGTATATTTACAGGGATTTATCCTTGGCGCGGCAATGATCTTACCATTGGGGCCGCAAAACACTTTTGTGATGAATCAGGGGATTCGTCGGCAGTATCACTTGATGATTGCGTTGCTATGCGCGCTCAGCGATGTCGCGCTGATTTGCGCGGGGATCTTCGGCGGCAGCGCTTTGCTCAGCCAATCTTCGTTACTTATGGGGTTGATGACCTGGGGGGGCGTCGCATTCCTGCTGTGGTACGGCTGGGGCGCGTTTAGGACGGCGTTCAGTCAGGATATGGCGCGGGCCAGAGCTGAGGTGATGAAGCAGAGCCGCTGGCGCATTATTGCCGCCATGCTGGCCGTCACCTGGCTTAATCCGCATGTCTATCTGGATACCTTTGTGGTGTTGGGCAGTCTGGGCAGTCAGTTTGCCGATCGGGATCGCGGATGGTTTGCGCTGGGCACGATTACCGCCTCGTTTATCTGGTTCTTCGCTCTGGCCCTGCTGGCGGCCTGGCTGGCGCCGTGGCTGAATACGTCGCGCGTACAGCGTGTGATTAACCTGTTCGTCGGGACGGTGATGTGGGGGATTGCATTACAGCTGGCGCAGCATGGCTCGCAATAAATTACGCAGCTTTACACCTGGTTTCAGAAATTCACCTATATTTTGTTGTGTCGGCAATGCGTTATGTTAGCCGGCATACAGAATTTATCGCCGGTGCGGGAAAGAGGGCAGTGGTAGGCCGTTCCGGTTTCCGCCTCGGCGACAAGACATCAATAAAGGAGACATTGTGAAGCTAAAAGTATTGGCATTAGCCGCTATGGTGGGTTTAAGTGCCTTACCGACGATTGGGCTGGCCGCGGAATTACCGGACGGCCCGCATATTGTGACGTCGGGAACCGCCAGTGTGGATGCGACGCCTGATATTGCGCGTTTAGCGATTGAGGTTAGCGTGTCATCCAAAGATGCTGCGGACGCGAAAAAGCAGGTAGATGCCCGGGTTGCTCAATATTTTGATTTTCTGGGCAAAAATGGCATTGAGAAAAAAGATATCAACGCGGCTAATCTGCGTACTCAGCCGGAATATGATTACCTGAAAACCGGCGGCTCGGTGCTGAAAGGGTATCGCGCGGTGCGTCAGGTCGAGGTGACGCTGCGTCAGTTGGATAAGCTGAACGAACTGCTTGATGGCGCATTGAAATCAGGTCTGAATGAGATTCGTACCGTCGATTTGGGCGTTGCCAACCCGGAGACCTACCGTGACGAAGCGCGTAAAAAGGCCATTGAACAGGCAACCAGCCAGGCTGCATCCTTAGCGCAAGGGTTTAATGCCAAACTGGGGCCGATCTACAGTATTCGTTATCACGTCGCCAACTATCAGCCAATGCCGGTGGCACGAATGTTTAAAACGGCGGATGTGGCGGCACAAAGTGAAGCCGCGCAAACGTATGAGCAGCAAACCATTCACTTTGACGACCAGGTCGACGTGGTATTTGAACTTCAGCGCAATCCCTGAGCGAGCGGCGTTTAAGATTGCCGCAGTACCTGATGTCCGTGCGCCAGCAGGGCATCAGTGACTTTCCTCATCATCCGGCTTTCCGGGGCGAAGCGGTGCCAGTAAAGCATCCGGCGCTGAAGCAGCCCCGGCGTCAAATCAATCAGTTCGTTGTTGGCCAACTCTTTTTCGATTTGCAGATGCGGGATCATGCAGCAGGTGGTGCCTTGTCGGGCCAACTGCACGAACGCCTCGGAAGAATTCACAATATGGCATGGCACGCTGCCGGGCGATAAATCGAAGTTTTGCTGTAAAAACGCCTGATGCATATCATCAAGATGATCGAAAGCCACCGCCGGCGCGCGCAATAGCGCCGAACGTGTCACGCCGTTGGGAAAATAGCGCTCGGCAAAGGCCGGCGACGCGACAAACAGATAGTCCAGCGCCCCCAGTTTGTCCACCAGACAGCTTGGCAACGGCTGCGGCTGAATACTCACCGCGCCCACGACTTCACCGCGCCGCAGTCTTTCCTGAGTGCGGGTTTCGTCTTCCACCTGTAAGTTCAAACGAATAGGCGAGTCCGCCAGCACCGGTTGCAGGGCCGGCAGCAGCCAGGTCGCCAGACTGTCGGCGTTAACCGCCAGCGACAGCAGCAGCGGAATATCGCTGCTGGTTTCATTACCCAGCCACTCTTCTTCCAGCAGCTCAACCTGATGCAGCAGCGCCAGTAATTTCTGCCCTTGCTCTGTCGGGCGGGGAGGGATCGTCCTGACTAACAACGGCTGACCGAACAGGTTTTCGAGTTGTTTGATTCGCTGCGATACGGCTGATTGCGTAATGCATAATTTCTGGGCGGCACGTTCAAAACCCCGCTCACGGATGACGGCATCCAAAGCCTGAAGCGTTCGATAGTCCGGGCGTTTCATGAAAGTAAAAATTCCTCTGAACGAAGTCGGTTTTTTTCACTATGCCACATTTTGCCGTTTTACCATGCAGAAATCTTATTCCCCGTTTTATTGTTCATGAAAAGCGTTGGCAGAGCATGAAATAATGCGCGGGCGGTGCAGTGAATTTGCGCCATTTCTCTGAATGCATGTTCTATAATACGCACACGTTTTCGTATTTATGGGCCTGAAACAGACTATGACACAAGATGAACTGAAAAAAGCGGTTGGCTGGGCGGCGCTTGACTACGTTCGCCCCGATACCATTGTTGGGGTCGGGACGGGGTCGACGGCGGCCCATTTTATCGATGCGCTGGGTTCGATCAAACATCAGATTACCGGGGCGGTATCCAGTTCTGATGCCTCAACGGCAAAGCTGAAAAGCCTGGGCATCCCGGTTTTTGACTGTAATGAGGTGGATTCTCTGGATGTGTACGTCGATGGCGCAGACGAGATCAACGGACATATGCAGATGATAAAAGGCGGCGGCGCGGCGCTGACTCGTGAAAAAATCATTGCCGCCATCGCCCGTCAGTTTATCTGCATTGTTGACGCGTCAAAACAGGTTGATGTGCTGGGGCGGTTTCCTCTGCCGGTTGAAGTGATCCCCATGGCTCGGGCTTATGTCGCCCGGGAACTGGCGAAAATGGGCGGGCAACCGGAATATCGTCAGGGCGTCATCACCGACAACGGCAATATCATTCTGGATGTCCACAATCTGAACATTATGGATGCGATAGCCGTTGAAAATCACATTAACGGTATTGCCGGTGTCGTGACCGTGGGGCTGTTCGCCAACCGTGGCGCGGATGTGGCGCTGATCGGTACGCCTGAAGGGGTGAAAACGGTCAAGTAAGATATAGCATCGTCCTGGGCGCGAGCGGATTGCCGCGCCTGAAAATTTTTTGTATAAAAAAACGTTTGTCGTTAACGGCTCATTTTTGGTACTTAATATCACATTTTCTTATTTTGTTTGTCGTCGATATGGCGATGCGTTTATTTAGCAATATTTTTCGCCAGAAATCTTGAGTTCATCTCTAATGCGTAATACAGACGGAGCAATCGTTTGTATTGCTGACTGCGTAATTTTTGTTATGTTGGCAGAGGCTGTTTAGCAAACTGTCGCATCTGAAGTCTGAAAATAAGGTCGTGAAATGGCAAAGGTATCATTAGAAAAAGATAAGATTAAATTTCTGTTAGTTGAAGGCGTGCATCAAAGCGCACTGGAAAATCTGCGTGCCGCAGGTTACACCAACATTGAATATCACAAAGGCGCACTGGATCCGGAAGCGTTAAAAGCCTCCATCCGTGATGCGCATTTCGTGGGTATTCGTTCGCGCACGCACCTGACGGAAGAAATTTTTGCCGCCGCTGAAAAACTGATTGCGGTCGGCTGTTTTTGTATCGGTACTAATCAGGTTGAATTACCCTCTGCGACAAAACGCGGGATCCCGGTATTCAACGCACCTTTTTCCAATACACGTTCCGTCGCAGAAATGGTGCTCGGTGAAATGCTGTTGTTGCTGCGCGGCATTCCGGCGGCGAATGCCAAAGCACACCGCGGCGTCTGGCACAAACTGGCCGTCGGCTCTTTTGAAGCGCGCGGTAAGAAGCTCGGCATCATTGGTTATGGTCATATCGGTACTCAACTGGGCATTCTGGCGGAAAGCCTGGGGATGCATGTTTATTTCTACGATATTGAAAGCAAGCTCCCGCTGGGGAACGCTCAGCAGGTTCGCCACCTTTCAGATCTGTTGAATATGAGTGATGTGGTCAGTCTGCATGTGCCGGAGACGGTCAGCACCCAGAATATGATGGGGGCTGAAGAGCTGGCGCTGATGAAGCCGGGTTCTATTCTGATTAACGCATCACGCGGCACGGTGGTTGATATCCCCGCTTTATCCGATGCATTAGCCAGTAAGCATCTTGTGGGCGCGGCGATTGACGTTTTCCCTCAGGAGCCCGCATCCAACAGCGATCCGTTCCTGTCACCGCTATGTGAGTTTGATAACGTGTTGCTGACGCCGCATATTGGTGGTTCAACGCAGGAAGCGCAGGAAAACATCGGCGATGAAGTGGCGGGAAAACTGGCGAAATACTCGGATAATGGCTCTACGCTGTCTGCGGTCAATTTCCCTGAGGTTTCGCTGCCAGTGCATGGCGAACGCGCCAGCCGCTTGCTGCATATTCATGAAAATCGTCCTGGCGTGCTGACTCGTCTGAACCAGATTTTTGCCGAGCAAGGCATCAATATTGCGGCGCAGTATTTGCAAACCACGCCGGAGATTGGTTATGTGGTGATTGATGTTGAAACCGACGGCGCGCACACCGCATTACAACTGATGAAGGCGATCCCCGGCACGATCCGTGCCCGCCTGCTGTATTGATCGGTGGTTAACCAGCTCCTTTGGAGCTGGTGTTTCCCGTTCTCAGAAAGCGATAACCACTTTGCCGCGCATGTGGCCGTCCAGCACTTTTTTGTGCGCCTGCCGTAGCGTTTCGACGCTCAATCCTTGTAGGGTTTCGCTTGCCGTTCCCTGTAATTTTCCGGCGTCAACCAACTGGGCGACTTCATGCAGAATTTTTCCCTGCTGGCCGATATCCGGCGTGCTGAACATGCTGCGGGTAAACATAAACTCCCAATGCAGGGCGGCGCTTTTGAGCTTTAACTCATTTTGATCGAGCGGATGCTGATTCTCCACAATCGTGCAGACGTGCCCCAGCGGAGCAATCAGTTTGCCGATTGCCGGCCAGTGGCCGTCGGTATCATTCAGGCAAAAAATATAATCCACCTGTTTGATGCCTTCTTTTTCCAACTCGGCAACCAGATTGCGATAATCGACGACCAGATGCGCGCCACGTTGGCGACACCATTGCGCGGAGTCGGGTTGCGATGCGGTGGCAATGATTTTTACCGGACTGCGCAGGGCGGCAAGTGAGATCGCCAGTGAACCTACGCCGCCGGCGCCGCCGATGATCAACAGCGTTTTTTCATCATCCGCCTGCTGGATTTTCAGATGTTCAAATAACCCTTCCCAGGCGGTCAGCGAGGTAAGAGGAAGCGCCGCCGCGGCAGCCCAATCCAGCGATTCAGGCTTATGCGCCGTGATACGGGCATCGACCAACTGATGCGTACTGTTGCTGCCGGGGCGGGTAATGTCTCCGGCATACCAAACTTCGTCGCCTACTCTGAAATTGCTGACGGCGCGGCCCGCTTTCAGTACCACGCCGCTGGCGTCCCAGCCGAGAATGCGGGGCTGCTGCAAACCCTTGTTGCGCAAGCCCGCATGTACCTTGGTATCCACCGGGTTCACTGAAACGGCTTTTACCTCAACGAGAAGATCGTATTCCCCCGGCTCGGGCATTTCCTGATCGACGGCAATGAAGTTTTCAGGATGTTGGGGGTCTACGGCTATCGCATGAACGGTCATGGTGTGGTTCCTCTTATTGTCTGTTTTGCTACTACACAGTTTAGAACAGCGTTCTGTCGAGGAGATAACGCATTTTTGCCTACTCGCGGGGAGGGAGAACAAAAACGGCCCGCGAGCGCGGGCCGGCGGGTATTACTTGGACATCTTTTTGTATTTGATACGGTGTGGTTCTAATGCTTCGGCGCCGAGAGTGCGTTTTTTGTACTCTTCATACTCGGTGAAGTTACCTTCGAAGAATTCCACTTTACCTTCATCCTGATAATCCAGAATGTGGGTGGCGATACGGTCAAGGAACCAGCGGTCGTGCGAGATAACCATGGCGCAGCCGGGAAACTCCAGCAGGGCGTTTTCCAGCGCGCGCAGCGTTTCGATATCCAGGTCGTTGGTGGGTTCGTCGAGCAGCAGCACGTTGCCGCCAACCTGCAACAGTTTCGCCAGATGCAGGCGACCACGCTCGCCGCCGGACAGCTCGCCCACGCGTTTGCCCTGATCGACCCCTTTGAAGTTGAAACGGCCCACATAGGCGCGGCTCGGCATCTCGGTGTTGCCGATGCGCATGATATCTTGTCCGCCGGAAACTTCTTCCCACACGGTTTTGCTGTTGTCCATCGCATCGCGGAACTGATCGACCGACGCCAGCTTCACCGTTTCGCCCAGCTCGATGCTGCCGCTATCCGGCTGTTCCTGACCCGACATCATGCGGAACAGTGTTGATTTACCGGCGCCGTTCGGGCCGATGATCCCGACAATCGCCCCTTTCGGTACGGAGAAAGATAATCCGTCGATCAACTGCCGATCGCCATAGGCTTTGCTCAGGTTGACGACGTCGACCACCTTGTCGCCGAGACGCGGACCCGGTGGAATAAACAGTTCGTTGGTTTCGTTACGTTTCTGGTATTCGGTGCTATTCAGTTCTTCAAAGCGAGCCAGACGCGCTTTGCCTTTGGATTGGCGTCCTTTGGCTCCCTGACGAACCCATTCCAGCTCTTTCTCGATAGATTTGCGGCGCGCCGCTTCGGAAGAGGCTTCTTGCGCCAGACGCTGATCTTTCTGCTCCAGCCAGGAAGAGTAGTTGCCTTCCCACGGAATGCCTTCGCCACGGTCCAGTTCCAGAATCCAGCCCGCGACGTTGTCGAGGAAGTAACGGTCGTGGGTGATCGCCACTACCGTGCCCTCGAAGTCGTGCAGGAAGCGTTCCAGCCAGGCCACCGATTCAGCATCCAGGTGGTTGGTGGGTTCGTCGAGCAGCAACATGTCCGGTTTTTCCAGCAGCAGGCGGCACAGCGCGACGCGACGGCGTTCACCACCGGAAAGGTTGGCGATTTTAGCGTCCCATTCCGGCAGCCGCAGGGCATCCGCCGCACGCTCTAACTGGTTGTTCAGGTTATGGCCGTCGTGAGCCTGGATGATCTCTTCCAATTTGCCCTGCTCAGCGGCCAGCTTATCGAAATCGGCGTCCGGGTCGGCGTACAGCGCATACACTTCATCAAGGCGTTTCAGCGCCGTGACCACCTCGGCAACGGCTTCTTCAACCGATTCGCGCACGGTGTGTTCCGGGTTGAGCTTCGGCTCCTGCGGCAGGTAGCCGATTTTAATGCCGGGTTGCGGACGCGCTTCCCCTTCAATGTCTTTATCAATGCCGGCCATAATGCGCAGCAGCGTAGATTTACCGGCCCCGTTCAGGCCCAGTACGCCGATTTTGGCGCCGGGGAAGAAACTGAGGGAGATATTTTTCAGAATATGACGCTTCGGCGGAACGACTTTACCGACGCGATGCATGGTATAAACATATTGAGCCACGTTGCGACTTCGCCTCTTTCTGTTTGTGTTGTTAGTGACACGATGATTTATGCGCCCCGCGGTGGTGGGCGCGCCGGGGCTGATTAGCGCAGAGGGCGAACCCTCGCCGGCGGATCGATCGTTCTGATCCCGGAGTGTAGCTGGTTTCGGTGCCCGATCCCAGCTATCCGGCTATTTGCCCTGGTCAGGATGCGGCGTCGATACCTTTATTGGGGAAAAGGCGCGCCTGATTCGGCGTTCGTCCCGATTGGCATGTCGTTGTCTTGTATGATGTGCCACACTTAATCAGGCAAAACAGGGTCATAATGTTTGGCAAGGGCAGTCCGGCGCTATCGATATGTTTACGTCATGTCGCTAGCAGAATCGATAATGGATGAGGTTAACGCAGGTTATGGTTAAAGCGGGTCATTGGTGGTACGCCATTGCGGCGGTATGTCTGGCAGGGGCTTCGGGTCATGTACTGGCGGATTCTCTGGATGAACAGCGTCAGCGCTATCAACAGGTCAGGCAGGCATGGGATAGTAACCAGTTGGACACCGTGGCGCAGCTTATGCCTACGTTACGCGACTATCCGCTTTATCCTTATCTGGAATACCGCGCGTTGACGCAGGATCTGCGTCAGGTCAGCGCGTCGCAGGTTAAACAGTTTATCGCGACGCATCCCACGCTGCCGCCGGCACGAAATTTGAACACCAGTTTTGTTAATGAACTGGCGCGGCGACAGGACTGGCACGGGCTATTGGCTTTCAGCCCGCAGCCGCCGAAACCGGTAGCGGCGCGCTGCAATTTTTATTACGCCCAATGGGCTACCGGGCAGCGCGAGGGCGTATGGGAGGCGACGCGCGATATTTGGCTGACCGGGCGCTCGCTCCCCTCGGCGTGCGACAAGCTGTTTGCCGTCTGGCAACGGGCGGGCGAACAAACGCCGTTGACCACGCTGGAGAGGATGCGTCTGGCGATGAATGAAGGCAGCGCCGGGTTGGTGACCTATCTGGCCAAACAGCTTCCCGACGATTATAAAACCATCAGCGAGGCGCTGGTGACGTTACAAAATGCGCCCGATACGCTGGAAAGTTTCGCCCGCTCGGCGGGGCCGACTGATTTTACCCGTAAGGTTACGCTGTCGGCATTTAGCCGAGTGGCCCGTCAGGACGCCGATAACGCTCGCTCAATGCTGCCGGTGATTGTACGTCTGCAAAAGATGAGCGCGGCGGAACGTCAGACGATGGAGGAAACCATCGCCTGGCGTCTGATGGGAAACGATACCACTTCAGAACAGGCGAACTGGCGTGATGCCGTGGTGCAGCGCAGCGCTTCGACGACGTTGCTGGAGCGGCGGGTGCGTATGGCGCTGGGCGCCGGGGATCGGCAAGGGCTGGCGACCTGGCTGGCGCGATTACCGGCAGAGGTGCGGCAGAAAGATGAATGGCGTTATTGGCGGGCTGCTTTGCTGCTGGATCAGGGACAACGTCAGGAAGGCGAAGCGCTGCTGCGCGAACTGATGAAAGAACGTGGTTTTTATCCCATGGCGGCGGCGCGCAAGCTGAATGAACCCTATCCGATAACGATAAAAACGGCGGTCAGGCCGGAGCGCGCATTATCACAGTTGCCGGAAGTTGTCCGGGTTCGGGAACTGATGTTCTGGCAGATGGACAATCTGGCGCGCAGCGAGTGGGTCGGCTTGGTCGCCAACAGCAGTCAGCCACAGCAGGAAGCGCTGGCCCGATATGCGTTCGAACAGCGCTGGCCGGATTTAAGCGTGCAGGCCACCATCGTCGGCAAGCTATGGGATCATCTGGAAGAGCGTTTCCCGCTGGCCTGGAACGATGAATTCCTGCGCGCCACTCAGGATAAAGGCATCAGCCAGAGTTATGCGATGGCGATAGCCCGGCAGGAGAGCGCCTGGAATCCGCAGGCCCGTTCGCCGGTCGGGGCCTCGGGGCTAATGCAATTGATGCCGGCGACGGCGCAACAGACGGCGCAGATGAGCAATATCACGGGATACAGCAACAGCAGCCAACTGTTTGACCCACAGACCAACATCCAGTTGGGAACCAGTTATCTGGAGTATGTTTATCAGACGTTCGGCCGCAACCGTATTTTGGCTTCAGCCGCTTATAATGCCGGGCCATCCCGGGTAAATACCTGGTTGAGAAACAGCGCCGGACGTATCGACGCGGTGGCGTTTATCGAGAGTATTCCATTCTCTGAAACGCGCGGATACGTGAAAAATGTTCTGGCTTATGACGTTTTTTATCGTCATTTCCTGCACCAGCCTGCCACGGTGTTGACTGATGAGGAATGGCTGCGGCGTTATTGAGATTACGGATCATTTTTCATAACTTGTGTTATGCTGCTGTACTAGTTAAATAGTATGGCAGCCTGTTATGACCCCGTTATCGCATACCGATCCCGCACTCTCCGAACAGGGCAATGAAGACTGGTTACGCTTTGTGGCGCTATTGCAACAGTCAATCAATGAAGATCTTCAGCAGCCGTTATTGCAGCTATTTCTGACGCCCGATGAACGCGCGGCGCTGGGAACGCGGGTTCGTATTATTCAGGAACTGATGCGTGGTGAAATGAGCCAGCGTGAATTGAAGAATGAGTTAGGGGCCGGGATTGCCACCATTACTCGTGGTTCCAACAGTCTGAAAGTCGCGCCTCCCGCACTGAAAATCTGGCTGGAAGCGCAACTGCTGCCTACGGATAAAGCACAAGAGAAGTAGGAACGTCTACGATGGCCCTCACCATAGACGTTCCCCGGACGACGTTCATTAATGGCGGATTAGTTGGTGTTTTGGGCGAATTGTTGATAATTATCCTTGGTAATCAACTGGTAAGGTATTAATACGTTCTCTTCCACAGGTTCTCCCCGGAGCATTTTCAGCACCGTTTCCACCGCGCCTTCGCCTTGTCCTTTAGCATCCTGAAAGACGCTGATATTCAATCTTCCCTGCTTGATCAGTTCCAGCGCGTCAGGGGTGCCGTCAATCCCCGCGACCAGCACATCTTTGCGTCCCGCCTGCTGTAGCGCCATGATTGCGCCGATGGCCATTTCATCATTATTTGCGGCAATGGCATCAATTTTATCGCCGGATAAGATCCAGTTGGATGTCACATCCACGGCCTCTTTGCGAAAGAACATCGCGCTTTGTTTCTGCACGATGCGGATATCAGGAAACTTCTTGGCGATTTCTTCCACACCTTTGGTGCGGTAGCGGGTCGCTTCACTGGACAGCGACCCCATCAGTATCGCCAGATTCCCTTTGCCGCCCATCTCTTTTGCCAACGCTTCCATCTGTATCCGGCCGGACAGTTCGGTATCGGATCCCACATAGGCCATATTTTTACCCAGTTGGACTTCCGGGCGCAGGTTGACAAACACCAGCGGGATCCCCGCTCTCTCCGCTTGCTGCATCATCGGTCTGACCGCTTGCGTATCGACCAGATTGAGGATGATGGCGTCCATACCCTGGTTAACAAAATTTTCGACCTGCTGAATTTGGGTCGCCACATCGCCTTTGGCGTCCTCAAACTGTACGGTAACCCCTGTTTCTTGTTTGATACGATTATCGATCGTCTGGCGTATCAACGAACGAAAGTTGTCATCGAAGTAACCCATAGCTACGCCAATGCGGATATCTTTGGCGACAGCGCTGAACGGCAACAGGCAAATCAAGGCGAGAAGTAAGATGATCTTTTTCATAATTGTTTTCCCGTTACTGACCGATAGTTTGTTTTAGTGCCGCAATTGAACTGGTCACCGCCCGGCATTGCGGGGGTGGAATTGATTTTTTACCGTTTAACATAGCGACTCCGTATAGTTGATGGTGTACAAAGCGCCTTTATTTTCCGCAACATCTCTTTTCCTGCACTCGGGTGCAAAAAGCGACGCAACACATCGCAGCGTGTATGTTAAGGAATAATGCCTGAAAGGCTGTTTAACTTTTAATCACAATAAACAAATAAGTAAACGAAAAAAAACAAAACTCTCGAAAGTGGTCACAAAACCGTAACATTAATTGCACCTGGTTGCATTTGTCCGTGCTTGTCATTGTCCGTAGTCTGAGTCAGACTGGTTTCGCTACTATGTTCTATCGTATATCAAAGCGGTTTTTGACGGAGAACGTACTTACTCTATGGAAAATAAAAAGAAGAATAAGCCATACAAGGCAACGGCTCGTGACGTGGCAAAACGGGCGGGCGTCTCTAAGTGGACCGTGTCCCGCGCCTTTACCGAGGGCGCGTCCATTTCCAAAAAAGCGAAAGAAGATGTGTTAAAAGCGGCAAAGGTGCTCGGTTATCGCCCGAACCTGTTGGCGCGCAGCCTGTCGGATAAAAATTCCCATATTATCGGCGTGGTCGCGGACGAGTTTAAGAACCCCAATCTGATGCCGTTGCTGGATGAGGTGACGCAGCAGCTTCAACGCAAGAGGTATATGGCGCTGCTGCTGAATATTACGTCCAAAGCCAATTATGAGGCGGTCATGACCCTTGCCGACCAGCTTCAGGTGGATGGGCTGCTGTTTTTAGGCACTGCGTTGACCGATGACCTGGTTACGCTGGCGCAGGATATTCATCAGATCCCATTGATCCAGCTTTGTCGCAATAACGACAACCCTTATATTCAGGTTGTGAATACAGACGGTTACGCCGCCGGCGGTCAGATTGCCGAACTGCTTCATCAACAGGGGTATACTCATTTTGGTTACATGAAAGGGCCGCAAACCGACACTTGTCCGTTGCTGCGTTTTCAAGGGTATCGCAATAAACTGCAAACGTTGGGCAACACCGTCGACACGGTGCTTGCCGCCAGCGACTATCAGCGGCAATGCGCTTTCGACGTGATGAGTGCGTATTTGTCCCGGACGCCGCCGGAACAGCGTATTGACGCTTTGTTCTGTGAAAACGATATTCTGGCTGTCGGCGCGCTGGACGCATTGCGTCAGGACGTGCGTAATGGACATATCGGGATTGTCGGATTTGACGACATCGAGATGGCCGCTTCGCCATCCTGGGCGTTAACCACCTTTAGCCAACCGCTCAGTTTGCTGGTTAGCGAAGCGATTGAACGTCTCACCGCGGAAAAAGCGCCCGGTGATAATACTTATCTGCCGGGGAAACTGACTATTCGGCGCTCTCATCTTAAACCATTATAAAAAGACGCCGTTCAAGCCACGATGACTGCGGGGCTGACAACCGTGTTCCAGTTCTCTTCCGGGCGGCGGTTAATTGACGATCTGTACCGGCGTTTGATAGATAGCATTATGGAAAGGGACCAACGCCAACAGTAGCGCCTGATGATAAACGCTGGTGCGCGATAGTTTGCCGTCGGTGAAGACGCCAATGGCGCCGCCTTTGTGTTTAATATTCTGGATACCGGTCAATCGCTCCATCTCATCGCCCAGTTCCCGGCCTTCACGGATGCCGTGTAATATACTTTCCGGCAGCACCAGGCTGGCAGAGCGTGATTCACCGCGCAGGTGGGTGTTTTCAATCACCATCCAGGCAAACGTCATGCATTCCTCGATACCGGCTTCAACGCCGACCCAAAAGTCAGCTTCCGGACGCACCTGGCGCGCCATCATCACCCGGTTTCTGGCGCCGGTGCGGGTTTCAAGCGAACCAAGCGGCTGACGCGCAACGCCGCTGTCGACGTCAACACCTTCAATGCGGCAATTCTCTGCCCCAAAGACGTCCGTGAATGCTAAAGTAATAGCCTTGATCTTTGCCGGGTTGGTAGTTGCAGCGACAACGTGATACATAACGGTTTCGTACTCTTTAGTTAATTTGACGCAGTATAACGGAAAACAACCATGTTACAGGTATATCTTGTTCGCCACGGAGAAACAGAATGGAATGTGGCGCGACGTATTCAAGGTCAATCTGACAGTGTGCTAACATCCAAAGGCGAGCGGCAGGCTTATCAGGTTGCCGAACGCATCAAAAAATTAGGCATCACGCATATCTTTACCAGCGATCTGGGGCGGACGCGCCAGACCACGGAAATCATCGCCAGAGTCTGCGTGGATTGTCAGATCGTGCTGGAGCCGGGGCTGCGGGAGTTGGATATGGGGATTCTCGAAGAACGCGATATCGATACGTTGAGCCCGGAAGAGGAAGCATGGCGCAAGCAACTGGTGGACGGTACGCCCGATGGCCGTATCCCTAAAGGGGAGTCAATGGCTGAACTGGCGGCGCGTATGCACGGCGTACTGGCGCGTTGTCTGACGCTGCCGGAAGGTAGCCGGCCGCTGTTGGTCAGTCACGGCATGGCATTAGGGTGTTTGCTCAGTACCATTCTGGGTTTACCCGCCTCCGCCGAACGGCGTTTACGTCTGCGCAACTGTTCCCTGTCACGCATTGATTATCAACACAGTCCGTGGCTGGCCTCGGGATGGGTGGTTGAAACCGCGGGTGATACTTCGCACCTGGATGTGCCGGCCCTGGATGAGTTACAACGATAACGCTGGATTACGGATCGGGATCAGGTATTCACATTGAATGTTGGCCAGCGGTCGGTCTTTTTCACTCATCTGCGGATGGAAACGTTCGGTATCGAACCCTTTGCGACGAATAAGTTTGAACGTTGGCAAACAGGTGTCGTACAGGGTGATGATAAAGTCTTGTAATCCATCCGTCGGGCCTTCATAGACAAACAGCACATAATCCCCGCCGGGGAGGGTGAAGGCGTCTCCTGGCTGCACGCCTTCCGGTAAATGCTGTGGCTCTAGGGCGGTGGTGTAGAAGATCTCATGCTCATCGTCTTTTTCTTTATTGGGGCGAGTGTGATGCAGGCCGTATAGCACCGGTGGAATCGTCTTGGCCTCGCCCAGAAACTGGCGCCAGAAGTGTATGCGGATCTCCGTGCGGAAATTACAAATCTGCTCCAGGCTACAGTTGTAGGTTTGCGTCATTCCCACCAGTTTAGTTTCCGGCAGCGTAACAAATTGCGGCTGCGGCAACGTAAATTCGCCCAACCGGATAGGCGGGCGGATGCCAAAGGTGTTCCAGTCATCGGAACGCCGATAGGATGCCGGTGTTTGTGCAAACTGTTTTTTAAATGCGCGAGTGAAGGTTTGCTGGGAATCGAAGCGGTATTGCAGGGCGATATCAAGGATCGGCCGGCTGGTCAGGCAGAGCGCCACGGCGGCTTTGGTGAGTCGGCGAGCGCGAATGTATGAACCAATGGCATGTCCGGTTACATCCTTGAACATTCTTTGTAAATGCCATTTTGAATAGCCTGCTTTGGCCGCCACATTATCAAGTGATAAAGGCTGGTCGAGATGGCTTTCCAGCCAGTTAAGCAGGTCACGTATTATACTGGCTTGATCCATATATCTTCCTCATCAAACACACTGAGCGCTAAGGGTGGAAAGCCTGCATGATAGCAATTTTTTTACATGGGCACTGCCTAAGATTTTGAGTATGTTTAATGGGCCATGTCGATAGGACATAGAGAGCGCTGCCACTCGCAGATGTTAATAATTGACGAGAATAATCTGAGAATCGGAATATGAATAAAAAGCTCACGATAAGTGCCGGCTTACTGATGTTGTTTGCGGGAGCGGTTCAGGCTGAAGAGGTGGGTTCTGTTGATACGACATTTAAGCTGTTGGGGCCGGACCACAAAATTGTGGTGGAGGCGTTTGACGATCCTGATGTGGCTAACGTGACCTGCTACATCAGCCGGGCGAAAACCGGCGGCATCAAAGGCGGGTTAGGGCTGGCGGAGGACACCGCAGACGCAGCGATTTCTTGCCAGCAGGTCGGGCCGATCGCGCTGAACGACAAAATTAAAAACGGCGGCGATAAAGGGACGGTGGTATTCCAGAAACGAACGTCGCTGGTGTTCAAAAAATTACAGGTGGTGCGGTTCTACGATCGCAAACGCAATGCCTTAATCTATCTGGCCTATTCCGATCGTTTGGTTGAAGGTTCGCCAAAAAACGCGTTGAGTGCGGTGCCCGTGATGCCATGGGCAAAGCGGGATAGCGCGGAGTAAAGGCAACCGAGCGGGCTGTAGCAACGCAAAAGCCGAAGCAGAAGCAGAAGCCTGCTTCGGCTCAGTGGGATCACTCTTCCAGATCGCCGCAGAAACGATAACCTTCACCGTGGATGGTGGCGATAATTTCAGGCGTATCGGCGGTGGACTCAAAGTGTTTACGGATACGACGGATCGTCACGTCGACCGTACGGTCATGAGGCTTGAGCTCGCGGCCGGTCATTTTCTTCAGCAGTTCCGCGCGGGATTGGATCTTGCCGGGGTTTTCGCAGAAATGCAGCATGGCGCGGAATTCACTGCGCGGCAGTTTGTATTGCTCGCCGGCCGGGCTGATCAGTGAACGGCTGTTGATGTCCAGTTCCCAGCCATTAAAACGATAGCTTTCAACCAAACGACGTTCTTCCGTTCCGCCTCCCAGATTCATGGTGCGCGACAGCAGATTGCGGGCACGGATGGTTAACTCGCGGGGATTGAACGGTTTGGTGATGTAGTCATCGGCGCCAATCTCCAAACCCAGGATCTTGTCCACTTCGTTGTCGCGTCCGGTAAGGAACATCAGAGCGACGCTGGCTTGCTCACGCAGTTCACGCGCTAACAGCAAACCATTTTTGCCTGGCAGATTGATGTCCATAATCACCAGATTAATGTCGTTCTCGGACAAAATGTGATGCATCTCTGCGCCATCGGTGGCTTCGTGAACAAGGTACCCTTCCGCCTCAAAAATACTTTTGAGGGTATTACGAGTTACCAACTCGTCTTCAACAATAAGAATGTGCGGGGTCTGCATGTTTGCTACCTAAAATTGCCAACTGAAATAATAAAAATCGGAAGTACATAAGTCGCTGTTATCATAGGAGTGCCAGAGGTAATCATCACCATCTCACTCAACATTGGACTAAAGTACGTAAATGCGTTCTTGATGCACATTAACCTGCCCAGAGATACGGCAAACAGGCGATAACGGAGTCAGTTTAACAAAGCTCAAAGTGGTGCATAGTTTAACCTTATTAACAGCAACATAACAGTAAGGACGGATTTTGCCTGCGGGTAAATCTACGGTTACGTTGACATATATCAAATTTCATTGTAGCACGTTAACTATTTTGTGAAAAACACTTACAAGATTGCCAGCTTAAGTCACAATTTAGCATTATTTGTGAACGATTCAGCATAGCAAATGCTGATAACAGGGCTTTGAAAGCTTAACGTAAGATGATATTCGTTAATGCATTGAAGTTAAATACATTATTCTATTTTTATCGGCAGTAATCACCGTCAGACAGCTATTTTTTCGTCACGCCGCGTTGATTTTTTGTGGCGGCGCGGCGTCCAATATTTTGTTGTTTTATTGTTAATTTACACAATGATTCATGATTGATTCTTCTCCTGACGGAGAGGCGCGCTAGCCGCGTTTTTAACCCGGCTGAGGAGGGATATGCAGTTTCATATTATTTTGGTCGAACCCGCGCGGGCCGAGAATGTGGGGGCCGCCGCCAGGGCGATGAAAACGATGGGATTCGGCGAGTTGCGTATTGTCGCAAGTCAGGTTCATCAGCAACCCGCCGCCCGCTGGGTGGCTCACGGTTCGGGCGACGTCCTTGATGCGGTAAAGACGTTCCCCACGCTGGCGGAGGCGTTGGCGGATAGTGATTTTACTATTGCGACCACGGCCCGCAGTCGCGCCAGATTCCGTTATTACTGTACGCCCGCCGAATTGTTGGGCGTGATGCGGGAAAAACAGCGCTGGATAGGAACCGCGGCATTGGTTTTCGGACGTGAAGATTCCGGGCTAACCAATGAAGAGCTTGAACTGGCGGATATTTTAACCGGCGTACCGATGAAGGCGGATTATCCGTCGCTGAATCTTGGTCAGGCGGTGATGGTATATTGCTATCAACTGGCGGAATTAATGCAGGTCCGACCTGACGAGCACACTCCGCCGCCGTCCGGGCCGTTGTCGGCGTTACGTCAGCGGTTGGATAAGTTGCTCATTAATCTGGCGGTAGAGGATGATGAAAAATTACGCGACTGGATCCATCAGCGGTTGGGGCGGTTAGAGCAACGGGATACCGCCATGCTGCATATGTTGCTGCATGACGTCGAGAAAGCGATATCCAAAGAAGATAGCGGCAAGTGATTTTTTTACAGCAAAAGATGTTGATTTGTTATTTTTGACAAATAATCATCTGGCCTGTTGGTTTTATTACAGTTTATTCGTCCGCGGCGAAAGGTTGTCGCGGCGTATAAAAAAAAGAAATCCATTGACTTCACGGTGCGATTACCCTAACTAATAGGGCAGACCGATATACATTTAACGAGACAAGATTTTTAGCATGCGCAATATCAGCCTAATCATTACGATTATTACCATCACCGGTACAACCAGTAACGGTGCGGGCTGACGCATACAGAAGAATCGAAAAAAGCCCGCACCGAACAGTGCGGGCTTTTTTTATGACAGAAATTCAGGAGAAAAAATAAAAATGCGAGTGTTGAAATTTGGCGGGACTTCAGTAGCAAATGCGGAACGTTTTTTGCGCGTTGCCGACATTATCGAAAGCAATGCGCGTCAGGGACAGGTCGCCGTCGTGCTATCCGCTCCGGCAAAGATTACCAACCATTTGGTTGCGATGATTGATAAAACCGTCTCCGGACAGGATTTACTGCCTCATCTTAACGACGCTGAGACCATATTCTCCTCTTTGCTGCAAGGCTTGGCGCAGGCGCAGCCGGGGTTTGATCATGCTCGCCTCAAAGTCGTGGTGGATCAGGAACTCGCGCAGTTAAAACAGGTACTGCACGGTATCGCTTTACTGGGGCAGTGTCCGGACAGCGTGAATGCCTCCATCATCTGCCGCGGCGAAAAACTGTCGATCGCCATTATGGAAGCGGTATTCCAGGCGCGCGGCTATGCGGTTTCGGTGATTAATCCGGTGGAAAAACTGCTGGCTCAGGGCTATTACCTCGAATCCACCGTCGATATCGCCGAGTCAACCCGTCGTATCGCGGAAAGCGCCATCCCGAAAGACCACGTGATCCTGATGGCGGGATTCACCGCCGGCAATGATAAAGGGGAACTGGTGGTGCTGGGCCGTAATGGTTCGGATTACTCGGCCGCGGTGCTGGCCGCCTGTCTGCGCGCCGACTGTTGCGAGATCTGGACGGATGTCGACGGCGTTTATACCTGCGACCCACGTCAGGTGCCGGACGCCAGGCTGCTAAAGTCGATGTCTTATCAGGAGGCGATGGAGTTATCCTATTTTGGCGCCAAAGTCCTCCACCCCCGCACTATCGCTCCCATCGCCCAGTTCCAGATTCCCTGCCTTATCAAAAACACCGAAAATCCTCAGGCTCCCGGCACGCTGATCGGTATGGACAGCTCCGATAGCCAATATCCGGTCAAAGGCATCACCAACCTGAATAATATGGCGATGTTTAATGTCTCCGGCCCCGGTATGAAAGGGATGGTGGGGATGGCGGCCCGGGTATTTGCGGCGATGTCGCGTTCAGGCATCTCCGTCGTCCTGATTACCCAGTCGTCTTCGGAATACAGCATCAGTTTCTGTGTCTCGCAAAATGAACTGGCTCGCGCCAGAAAGACGCTGGAAGACGAATTCTATCTGGAACTGAAAGAAGGCGTTTTGGATCCGTTGGACGTGATGCAGCGTCTGGCCATTATCTCGGTGGTCGGTGACGGCATGCGCACGCTTCGTGGCTTGTCCGCCCGCTTATTCTCCGCGTTGGCGAGCGCCAATATCAACATTGTCGCCATTGCCCAGGGCTCGTCCGAGCGTTCCATTTCGGTGGTGGTGAGCAATGATGTGGCGACGACCGGCGTGCGGGTTGCGCATCAGATGCTGTTCAATACCGATCAGGTGATTGACGTGTTCGTGATCGGCGTGGGCGGCGTGGGCGGCGCGCTGCTGGAGCAGATTCACCGTCAGCAGCCGTGGTTGAAGCAGAAGCATATCGACCTGCGGGTGTGCGGTATCGCCAACTCCAAAGCGTTGCTGACCAACATCAACGGCATTCCGATGGATAGCTGGCGCGAGGAACTGGCGAAAGCCCGTGAACCTTTTAACCTGGGACGGTTGATTCGTCTGGTAAAAGAATATCACCTGCTGAACCCGGTGATTGTGGATTGCACCTCAAGCCAGGCGGTGGCCGATCAGTATGCCGATTTCCTGGCCGACGGTTTCCATGTCGTGACGCCAAACAAGAAGGCGAATACGGGTTCGATGAACTACTATCAGCAGCTGCGCAGCGCGGCGGCGACGTCGCGCCGCCGGTTCTTGTATGACACCAACGTGGGCGCCGGTCTGCCGGTTATCGAAAACCTGCAAAATCTGTTGAACGCCGGTGATGAATTGCTTCGCTTTACCGGCATTCTGTCTGGTTCGCTGTCCTTTATTTTCGGTAAGCTGGATGAAGGTATGTCGTTGTCTGAAGCTACGCGCCAGGCAAAAGAAAAGGGCTATACCGAGCCGGATCCGCGCGACGATCTGTCGGGTATGGACGTGGCGCGCAAGCTGCTGATCCTGGCACGTGAGGCGGGATATAAGCTGGAGCTGGAGGATATTGATGTAGAATCCGTCCTGCCGGCCGATTTTGATGCCGCCGGCGATGTCGACAGCTTTATGCGTCGTTTGCCGTCAGTGGATGATGCGTTCGCCAGCCGCATCGCGCAAGCCCGTGATGAAGGCAAAGTGCTGCGTTACATCGGTCTGATTGAAGACGGTCGCTGTAAAGTCCACATTAGCGCAGTGGGGGGAAATGACCCGCTGTTTAAAGTCAAAGATGGCGAAAATGCGCTGGCGTTCTATAGCCGTTATTATCAGCCATTGCCATTGGTATTACGGGGTTACGGGGCGGGTAATGACGTTACCGCCGCGGGCGTATTTGCAGATTTGCTGCGTACCCTGTCATGGAAGTTGGGAGCTTAATTATGGTTAAGGTGTATGCGCCTGCGTCAATCGGCAACGTCAGCGTCGGTTTTGACGTGCTGGGCGCCGCTGTTTCTCCGATCGATGGCGCGCTGCTGGGGGACTGCGTTTCGGTGGTCGCCGCCGATCGGTTCAGCCTGAAAAGCGAAGGCCGATTCGTCAGCAAGCTGCCGGACGATCCAAAGCAAAACATTGTGTATCAGTGCTGGGAGCGTTTCTGTGAGGAAATCGGCCAAACCGTACCGGTCGCCATGACGCTGGAAAAGAACATGCCGATTGGCTCGGGGTTAGGCTCCAGCGCCTGTTCGGTGGTCGCCGGTTTGATGGCGATGAATGAATTCTGCGGCAAACCGCTGGATGATACCCGCCTGCTGACGCTGATGGGCGAGCTGGAAGGGCGTATTTCCGGCAGCGTACATTATGATAATGTGGCGCCCTGTTTTCTCGGCGGCATTCAATTGATGCTGGAAGAAGAGGGCATTATCAGCCAGCCGGTGCCGGCGTTCGACGACTGGCTATGGGTGATGGCCTATCCGGGCATCAAAGTGTCGACGGCGGAAGCGCGGGCGATTTTACCTGCTCAATACCGCCGTCAGGATTGCATCAGCCATGGGCGCTATCTGGCGGGCTTTATCCACGCCTGCCACACCGGGCAAGCCTCGCTGGCGGCCAAGCTGATGAAGGATGTCATCGCGGAACCTTACCGGACGAAACTCCTGCCCGGCTTTGCCGAGGCGCGGAAAGCCGCCCAGGATATCGGGGCGCTGGCCTGCGGTATTTCGGGTTCAGGCCCGACGTTATTTGCGGTCTGCAATGAAATAAACAGCGCTCAGCGCCTGGCTGACTGGCTAAGGGATAACTATTTGCAGAACGACGAAGGCTTTGTTCATATTTGCCGTCTGGATACGACAGGCGCACGACAACTGGGATAATGCATGAAACTGTACAACCTTAAAGATCACAATGAGCAGGTCAACTTTGCTCAGGCCATTCAACGAGGGTTGGGAAGCCGGCAGGGGCTGTTCTTTCCTTTGGAACTGCCAGAATTTGACCGGGCCGATATCGACCAACTGCTGGAAATGGATTTTGTTACCCGCAGCAGCCGTATTTTATCCGCTTACATCGGCGATGAACTGTCCGATGAAACGGTCTATCAGCGTGTTAAAAAGGCGTTTGCTTTCCCGGCGCCTGTCGTCTCGGTAACGGAAGATATCGCCTCACTGGAGTTGTTCCACGGCCCGACGCTGGCGTTCAAGGATTTCGGCGGCCGTTTTATGGCGCAAATGCTGACGGAAGTGGCGGGCGATCGGAAAATCACTATTCTTACCGCCACCTCCGGCGATACCGGTGCGGCGGTCGCTCACGCGTTTTACGGTCTGGAAAACATTCGCGTGGTGATCCTCTATCCGCGCGGTAAAATCAGCCCGTTGCAGGAAAAACTGTTCTGCACGCTGGGCGGCAATATTCATACTGTCGCCGTCGACAGCGATTTTGATGCCTGTCAGGCGCTGGTCAAGCAGGCTTTTGATGATGAAGAACTGAAAAAGGCGATTGGCCTGAATTCGGCCAACTCCATTAATATCAGCCGGTTGCTGGCGCAAATCTGCTACTACTTTGAAGCGGTGGCGCAACTGCCGCAGGAAGCGCGTAATCAACTGGTGGTTTCCGTGCCAAGCGGCAACTTCGGCGATCTGACCGCCGGCCTGTTAGCCAAATCCCTCGGTCTGCCGATTAAACGTTTTATCGCCGCGACCAATGCCAACGATACCGTGCCGCGTTTCCTGAGCAATGGGGTCTGGGAACCGAATAAGACCGTCGCCACGTTGTCCAACGCCATGGATGTGAGTCAGCCGAATAACTGGCCGCGCGTAGAAGAGCTGTTCCGTCGTAAAAACTGGCAGTTGAAAACGCTGGGCTCTGGCGCGGTAAGCGATGACGTCACCAAAGAAACCCTGCATGAACTCGATGCGCTGGGTTATACCTCGGAGCCTCACGCGGCGATAGCCTATCGCTTATTACGCGATCAGCTACAGCCCGGCGAGTTCGGGTTGTTCCTGGGTACGGCGCACCCGGCGAAATTCAAGGAAAGCGTGGAAGCCATTCTGGGGAAAACGCTGGAGTTGCCTGAGGCGCTGGCGAAACGCGCCGATCTGGATTTGCTGTCGCATGACTTCCCGAATGATTTCGCCAGACTGCGTCAGTTCCTGATGACGTTGCCTGCGTAATCGTTGTCAAGGGCGGAACTAGCCGCCCTTGCTTCGCCCATCATTGCTCGCGGCGTTTAAACACCAGTTCCTGAGCGGAAGATTCCGCATCGGCAAAGAAATACCCTTCCAAATCGAAATCTTTTAATTGTTCCGGCTGCGTCAGGCGGTTTTGGATAATAAAACGGCTCATCAACCCGCGGGCTTTCTTGGCGTAAAAGCTGATGACTTTAAACTTGCCGTTTTTCTCATCCAGAAACACCGGTTTGATGAGACGGGCGTGGAGTTTTTTCGGCTTCACCGCTTTGAAGTATTCGTCCGAAGCCAGATTCACCAGAATGTCGTCGCCCTGTTCGCGCAGGGCCTGGTTCAGTTTTTCGGTGATGACATCTCCCCAAAAGCTATACAGATCCTTGCCCGCCTTGTTATCAAGCTTGGTGCCCATTTCCAGCCGGTAAGGCTGCATCAAATCCAGCGGGCGTAACACGCCGTATAAGCCGGACAGCATGCGCAGGTGTTGCTGAGCGAAATCAAAATCTTGCTCGCTGAAATCTTCCGCGTTCAGGCCGGTATAAACATCCCCTTTAAACGCCAGCAGCGCCTGCCGCGCATTGTCTGGCGTAAAATCGGGGCGCCAGTCATTAAAGCGAACCGCATTCAAGCCGGCCAGTTTGTCGCTGATGCCCATCAACGATGCGATCTGCGCCGGCGTCAGTTTCTTACACCGGGAGATCAACTGGCTGGAATAGTCCAGCAATTCCGGCTGAGTATAGCGTTGCGTCGCCAAAGGACTGGTGTAATCAAGGGTTTTTGCGGGTGAAAGGGTTATTAACATTCGCCATGTCCTGTCGGGCTGATTTTGATGTCCTTACTATAGCAAGAACATAACAAGAACCGGGCTGAAATCAGGCAAGAAAACGCTGATGGTTATAACAGGGAGTAGCAATCATCAGATTGGCACGGGTGTTTCTATTTAGTGAATTAACTGTAATGTATTGTTTAATAAACTTTTTATTTGAACGCTCGCCATATGGGCGGAAAAACGTCAGGCGCGGCGTTGCACAGATGGAAAACGTTGGTGAAAAGGCTGTCTTGCGCCGGGTTTCGCGCGTGTTATTATCGGATTCAGGTGAGAACATAATGCCACCAGTTCATGCATTAATAATTCATATATGAGTACTTCACGCATAAACAATGAGAAATGCCAACATGACGGATAAACTGACTTCCCTACGCCAATTGACGACGGTTGTGGCTGATACCGGCGATATCGCGGCAATGAAATTGTATCAACCGCAAGACGCCACCACTAACCCTTCACTGATTCTTAATGCCGCTCAAATCCCCGAATACCGCAAGCTGATTGACGACGCCGTTGTCTGGGCGCGTGAGCAGAGCAATAACCGCGAGCAGCAGGTGGTCGATGCGACCGACAAGCTGGCGGTGAACATCGGTCTTGAGATCTTAAAACTGATCCCCGGACGTATCTCTACCGAAGTGGATGCGCGTCTTTCGTATGACACTGAAGCCAGCGTGGCGAAAGCAAAACATCTGATCAAGCTTTATAACGATGCCGGCATCAGCAACGAACGTATTCTGATTAAACTGGCCTCTACCTGGCAGGGTATTCGTGCCGCAGAACAGCTGGAAAAAGACGGCATCAACTGTAACCTGACGCTGTTGTTCTCCTTTGCCCAGGCTCGTGCGTGCGCCGAAGCGGGCGTATTCCTGATTTCACCGTTTGTTGGCCGTATTCTGGACTGGTACAAAGCCAATGGCGATAAGAAAGAATTTGCCCCTACCGAAGATCCGGGCGTGGTTTCAGTGACTGAAATCTACAACTATTACAAACAACACGGTTATGAAACGGTGGTCATGGGCGCAAGCTTCCGTAACCTGGGTGAAATCATCGAGCTGGCGGGCTGTGATCGTCTAACCATCGCGCCTGCGCTGTTGAAAGAACTGTCGGAAAGCGAAGGCGACGTCGTCCGTAAGCTGTCTTATACCGGCGATGTTAAGGCGCGCCCGGCGAAAATGACGGAAGCGCAGTTCTACTGGCAGCATAATCAGGATCCGATGGCGGTAGATAAACTGGCCGACGGTATCCGCAAGTTTGCCGTCGATCAGGAAAAGCTGGAAAAAATGATCGCTGAATTACTGTAACAGCCGGTTCGAAAAAATAGCCGGGATCGCTATCCGGCTATTTGCGCCATCCTCTTTATGGTTACAGGCGCGCGCGGCGTTATTTCGCCACGGCATTTCGCGTTTTCTTGGCGTCATAAAGCTTTTTATCCGCCCGCTTCATAACGGCGGTTAAATCTTCTTTCTCAATACGGTATTCAACCAATCCGATGCTGACCGTCAGGTTCACGTCATTGCCGAACATCTCACTATTGGCGTCGCTAACCCGTAATCTGGCCCGCTCTGCGACCATGTAGGCGTCTTCCAGCCCGATATTGGGTAAAACAATGGCGAATTCATCCCCGCCGATCCGGCCAAAAATATCTTCGCGGCGGAATGACTTTTTAAATACTTCCGCCACCAGTTTCAGCGCTTCATCCCCGGCGCTATGGCCGAGGGTATCATTAACGATCTTAAAGTGATCGATATCGATAAGAATGACGCAAACGGGGCGTTTGGAAAAATCGGCGATGTTCAGCGCTTTATTGGCCGTCATAAAAAACGCGTCCCGTCTCAGGTAGCCGGTCAGATCGTCATACCTTGCGGTTATCGGCAATTCTATCAGGTACTTTTTGGCGAGTATGGAGAGCAAACTGCCCAGCACGGCAAAAAGCAATACAATGCTCGATATACCGGCGATCGCGGTGAGAGACGAAAAGATATCAAATACTGAAGGGGGAGTGGCTTTTAACGTTGTTCTGATCCGAATACCCAACAGATCGTCTTTCGCCGACAGCAGAGGAAAAATGATCGTTAATGTGTCTTTCCCCGCGTACTCGCCTATTGAGGGGAGTTTATTGTGGCAGACCCGGATAATTGCCATATCCTTAAACTGTAATTCCAAAGACGATAATCTATTGATACATTCACTGCCTGCATCCCGGGTATTAAATGCCAGCGTTCTTATCCGTGTGAAAACATAACGTCCTGTTTTTTCTGTTGTATCGACCTCGGTCACATCGCCGGAGCTATATGATTCATAAGTTTTAATTATTGAGTCCAGGTTATGTTTTTCTAACTTCCAGGTTCTTTTATTTGACTCATGCATAACAACGATGGCGATTAAAAAGGAAATAGAACCGAACAGAAAAAATGCGGATATAGGATGGGAAAAAAACTCTAATATCTTATACTTAGTGCTCTTCATGAATACTTCCTTGGCGAGGCTTTTTTACTTATTCTTGGCAGTGAAGTTATGCCTCAATTTTAACATATTACCCGGAGTCTGGTGAGCTTTAATGATAGTCGCCATCGTTCTTTTTTGTTTTTTTAAAAGGTTTTTATTTACAAATGATTGAATATAGCGCGGAAGGGATCAACAAACTCAGGCTGTTTGTATTACCTTGCGAGATCCGATTCAGAGGAACTGATTAAAATGAAAATTTTTTCATTTTTGGGACGCTATTTAATAACTATGATTATATTCAGATCTAAATAGATACTTGAATCAGACAATATCCTGATAAAATTGATTTTTTATTTTACTGGAGTCCTCTTATGAACGTATTGCATGTTGGTCTGGTATCCGTTTCCGATCGGGCGTCCGGCGGCGTTTATCAGGATAAAGGCATACCGGCGCTGGAAACATGGCTGACGGCGGCGTTAACGACGCCCTTTGAAATCGAAACCCGGCTGGTGCCTGATGAGCAGCCGTTGATTGAACAAACGCTGTGCGAGCTGGTTGACGAGCGGGGCTGTCATCTGGTGCTAACGACCGGCGGCACAGGGCCGGCGCGTCGTGATGTCACCCCCGATGCGACGCTGGCCGTTGCCGATCGCGAAATGCCGGGGTTTGGCGAACAGATGCGTCAAATCAGCCTGCAATTCGTGCCGACGGCGATTCTCTCAAGGCAGGTAGGGGTGATTCGTAAACATGCATTGATTCTTAATCTGCCGGGACAGCCTAAATCCATTAAAGAGACGCTGGAAGGGCTGAAGGATGCGGACGGCAAGGTGATTGTGGCGGGAATTTTCGCCAGTATTCCGTATTGCATCCAATTGCTGGAAGGCCCTTATGTTGAAACCGATCCGAATGTCGTAGCAGCTTTTCGTCCTAAAAATGCTGTACGCGAAATAAAAAACTGAAGTTTGACTATTTTAAATATAAGATTCAGCTTTGCTGGTGTATTGAAATTTTGCCGCTATAGTAATTTTTTCTTTACACACGATGGCGGATTTTATTTTCCCCTCTGGCACTGCGCGGCAATTTATGGCACACGAGCATCATCAATCTCATCGGCGGCAACGTCGGCTAAACCGGCAAGATTACAAAACGCTTTCTCTGGCTGCGCTGGGCGGCGCGCTGGAATTCTATGATTTCATCATTTTCGTCTTTTTTGCGGCGGTCATCGGCGACCTCTTTTTCCCGGCGGACATACCCGAGTGGCTGCGTCAGGTTCAGACCTTTGGCATCTTTGCCGCCGGCTATCTCGCTCGCCCGCTGGGGGGCATCGTTATGGCCCACTTCGGCGATCTGGTCGGACGTAAGAAAATGTTCAGCCTGAGCATTTTGCTGATGGCATTGCCCACGCTAGCGATGGGGATGCTGCCGACCTATGCGTCTATCGGCATCGCCGCGCCTTTATTATTGTTGCTGATGCGCGTGTTACAGGGCGCGGCGATCGGCGGCGAGGTTCCCGGCGCATGGGTATTTGTCGCCGAGCATGTCCCGCGTTCACGGATTGGTTTTGCCTGCGGCACGTTGACCGCGGGGCTGACTATGGGAATTCTGTTGGGATCGCTGGTCGCCACCTTGTTGAATACCGTATTCACTCCTGAGCAGATGTCGGGCGGCGGCTGGCGTTTGCCGTTCTTTATTGGCGGGATCTTTGGGCTGGTGGCGATGTATCTGCGTCGCTGGTTACAGGAAACGCCGATCTTTATGGAAATGCAGGCCCATAAGAAACTGGCTGAGGAGTTGCCGCTAAAATCGGTGGTGATGAACCATCGCAAAGCGATCGTGGTTTCGATGTTGCTGACCTGGATGCTGTCCGCTTGCATTGTGGTGGTGATTTTGATGGCTCCGACATACCTGCAAAAAGTACACGGCGTTTCTGCGGCGCTGGCGTTACAGGCAAACTGTCTGGCGACCATTATGCTGATGGTTGGCTGCATCGGCGCCGGCCTGATTGTTGACCGCTTTGGCGCCAGCAAAATGTTTATTCTGGGCAGTTTGTCGCTGGCCGCATGCAGTTGGTTTTTCTACAGTACGGCGGCCAGCAACGCGAGTCTGCTTTTTATCGGCTACGCCATTGTCGGCTTAAGCGTCGGCGTGGTCGGCGCGGTTCCTTATGTGATGGTGCGCGCTTTCCCGGCGGAGGTGCGTTTTTCGGGGATCTCATTTTCCTATAACGTTTCGTATGCGGTTTTTGGCGGGTTAACGCCGATCTTTGTCACATTGATTATGAAGGCAACGCCGCTGGCTCCGGCATTTTATGTGCTTACGCTGTCAGTCGTCGGCGTGCTGTTGGGGATTTATTTGCGGCGTGATTTGAACAGCGAGCAGAGCGGCGAACAGATAGGAGAAGAGGAGGCCCGTTCGCCCGTCGGTATTTAAGGCGTGGGGCCGTCGGGCACCGATGATTGGCGGTAACCGTAAAAAAAGCCTGCTGTTTTCGCAGGCCTTTTTAACGTCAAATCTTCGTGAGACTTAGTGGGCGCGGCGTTCGCCGATGGGCAGCACTTTTCGGCCAAACTGTTCGTTCAGCACTTCCGCCATCGCCAGATAAATGGCGCTGGCGCCGCAGATGATGCCTTCGAAACCGGCAACGGTCAGCAGGGCGTGGTTGCCGGTAAAATTACCGACGGCCAGTAAGGCAAACAGAACGGTCAGGCTGGCGAACACAAACTGTAATGCGCGGTTGGCGCGCAGCGTTCCGAAGAACATAAATAGGGTGAATACGCCCCACAGCCCGAGGAATACTCCCAGGAACCGCGCGTCGCTGGCTTCCGCCAGACCCGTTTTCGGCAGCATAATAATGCCGACTAACGTCAACCAGAAGGCGCCGTAAGAGGTGAATGCGGTGGCGCCAAAAGTATTGCCTTTTTTATATTCCAGTAATCCCGCCAGGATCTGGGCGATGCCGCCGTAAAAAATGCCCATGCTGAGGATAATGGAAGAAAGCGGGAAAAAGCCTGCGTTGTGAAGGTTCAGTAAAATAGTGGTCATCCCGAAGCCCATCAGCCCTAACGGACCGGGATTCGCCAACGTGTTCGTATGCATAAATCCTCTGCAATGACAGATAATCAATGTTCCCTTCATATATGAAGTTGTCGTTTTGCCGCGCCGCCAATGACGGCGGGCGCGGCATCATATCGGGCGGTTTGAGCGGACACAATACGGCGAATCAACAATAGTTTGATCGAACAAGGAATAAAGACCATTTTTTTTCATCCCCCCCCTTGATGATGGGATTGTTGGCCCCATCTTATTTTCAACCAAAACAGTTTGACCAAATCAAATAGGTTTATGTCGGGTCGTTAAACTTGGGCAGCGCCTTTGTAATATGAGGGCTGAACAGGTGGAACAGGGTGTTGTGTAGTTGAAAAACGACATTTAGCCCGCATAGTAGGTTGAACTACCACACCGGATATGACTTTTTAGTGGAGATGTTTAGATGGGTAAGATTATTGGTATCGACCTGGGTACAACCAACTCTTGTGTAGCGATTATGGACGGTACGCAGGTTAAAGTACTGGAAAACAGCGAGGGCGATCGTACGACGCCTTCAATTATTGCTTATACGCAAGACGGTGAAACTCTGGTTGGCCAACCGGCTAAGCGTCAGGCGGTGACTAACCCGAAAAATACGCTGTTTGCGATTAAGCGTCTGATCGGCCGTCGTTTTAAAGACGAAGAAGTTCAGCGCGACACCAACATCATGCCGTATAAAATCATCGCGGCTGATAACGGCGACGCCTGGCTGGAAGTCAAAGATCAGAAAATGGCGCCGCCGCAGATTTCAGCGGAAGTGCTGAAAAAAATGAAGAAAACGGCGGAAGACTATCTGGGCGAACCGGTGACCGAAGCGGTTATTACCGTTCCGGCATACTTCAACGATGCGCAGCGTCAAGCCACCAAAGATGCCGGCCGTATCGCCGGTCTGGAAGTGAAACGTATTATTAACGAACCTACCGCCGCCGCGCTGGCGTATGGTTTGGATAAAGAAGTGGGCAACCGCACCATTGCCGTATATGACCTGGGCGGCGGTACTTTCGATATTTCCATTATCGAAATCGATGAAGTCGATGGCGAAAAAACGTTTGAAGTGCTGGCAACCAATGGGGATACCCACCTGGGCGGCGAAGACTTCGACAGCCGGATGATCAACTATCTGGTCGACGAATTTAAGAAAGAACAGGGTTTCGATCTGCGTAACGATCCTCTGGCGATGCAGCGTCTGAAAGAAGCGGCGGAAAAAGCCAAAATCGAGCTTTCTTCCGCGCAGCAGACTGACGTTAACCTGCCGTACATCACCGCGGATGCGAGCGGCCCGAAACACCTGAACATCAAGGTGACCCGCGCCAAACTGGAATCTTTGGTTGAAGATCTGGTCAACCGTTCGCTGGAGCCGCTGAAAGTGGCGCTGAAAGACGCCGGTCTGTCCGTTTCTGACATTCAGGACGTGATCCTGGTCGGCGGTCAGACCCGTATGCCGCTGGTACAGAAAAAAGTCGCTGATTTCTTCGGTAAAGAGCCGCGTAAAGATGTCAACCCGGATGAAGCTGTGGCTATCGGCGCTGCTGTTCAGGGCGGCGTGTTATCCGGCGATGTGAAAGACGTTCTGCTGCTGGACGTTACCCCGCTGTCGCTGGGTATCGAAACCATGGGCGGCGTGATGACGGCGCTGATCTCCAAGAACACCACCATCCCGACCAAACACAGTCAGGTGTTCTCCACGGCGGAAGATAACCAGTCCGCGGTGACGATCCATGTTCTGCAAGGCGAACGTAAACGCGCCAGCGACAACAAATCACTGGGGCAGTTTAACCTGGATGGCATTCAGCCTGCGCCGCGCGGTATGCCGCAGATCGAAGTCACGTTCGACATCGATGCCGATGGTATCCTGCACGTTTCCGCTAAAGATAAAAACAGCGGCCGCGAGCAGAAAATCACCATCAAGGCCTCTTCTGGTCTGAACGAGGATGAAATCCAGAAAATGGTGCGTGATGCTGAGGCGAACGCGGAATCCGACCGTAAGTTTGAAGAGCTGGTTCAAACCCGCAACCAGGGCGATCATCTGTTGCACAGCACGCGCAAGCAGCTTGAAGAAGTGGGCGATAGCCTGGCCGCTGATGATAAAACCGCCATTGACGACGCGCTGAAAGCATTGGAAAGTGCGTTGAAAGGTGAAGACAAAGCGGACATTGAAGCCAAAATCCAGGCGCTGGTGCAGGCTTCAGGTAAATTGCTGGAAGCTTCTCAGCAGCAGGCTCAGGCTGGTGCGGCGGAAGGGGCGGCTGACGATGCGTCCGCGCGTAAAGACGACGATGTCGTTGATGCCGAGTTTGAAGAAGTAAAAGATAAAAAATAATCGCCCTTGAGCGGGCGCAGTAGCGGTAACGATTAACTGTTGCTGGCAACCAGCACGGGCGTTGAGGAAACTCTGCGCCCGTGCACGCATGTTGAGGGCAGGAAAAAAAGAATGGCGAAGCAAGACTATTACGAGATTTTAGGTGTAGCTAAAGGCGCGGATGAGCGTGAAATTAAAAAGGCTTATAAGCGTTTGGCGATGAAGTATCACCCGGACCGTAATTCTGGTGATAAAGAATCTGAAGCACGATTCAAAGAGATTAAAGAAGCCTACGAGGTTCTCACTGATTCCCAGAAACGTGCCGCCTACGATCAGTACGGCCATGCTGCATTTGAACAAGGTGGCATGGGCGGCGGCGGCGGTTTTGGCGGCGGCGGTGCCGATTTCGGTGATATTTTTGGCGACGTTTTCGGCGATATTTTTGGCGGCGGCCGTCGCCAACGCGCGAGTCGCGGCGCCGATTTACGCTATAACATGGAGCTGTCGCTGGAAGAAGCTGTCCGTGGCGTCACCAAAGAGATCCGTATCCCGACGCTGGAAGAGTGCGACGTTTGTCATGGCAACGGAGCGAAGCCGGGTAGTTCACCGGTCACTTGTCCTACCTGTCACGGCAACGGCCAGGTACAAATGCGCCAGGGCTTTTTCACGGTTCAACAGGCCTGTCCGCACTGTCACGGCCGGGGCAAGATCATTAAAGATCCATGCAATAAATGTCATGGGCATGGCCGCGTAGAAAAGAGCAAAACGCTATCGGTGAAAATTCCTGCCGGGGTGGATACGGGCGATCGCATCCGTTTATCCGGAGAGGGCGAAGCGGGGGAGCACGGTGCGCCGGCCGGAGATTTGTACGTTCAGGTTCAGGTAAAAGCGCACCCGATTTTCCAACGTGAGGAAAATAATCTGTACTGTGAAGTGCCGATTAACTTTGCCATGGCTGCGCTGGGCGGGGAAATTGAAGTGCCGACGCTGGATGGCCGCGTAAAGCTGAAAGTGCCTGCTGAAACGCAAACCGGAAAACTGTTCCGTATGCGCGGCAAAGGCGTTAAGTCCGTGCGCGGCGGCGCCCAGGGCGATCTGTTGTGCCGGGTGGTGGTGGAAACGCCGGTCAGCCTGAATGAACGGCAAAGAGAACTGCTGCAAGAGCTGGCGGAAAGCTTTGGCGGGCCTTCCGGCGAAAGAAACAGCCCGCGTTCTAAAAGCTTTTTCGATGGAGTGAAGAAGTTTTTTGACGATCTGACTCGCTGATATTTGTTGTATAGTTAGCAAGATAAGGCAGAAAACCGGCTGGCGAATCATCAGCCGGTTTTTTTATGGCGTTTTTCTTACCCGCCATCTTTAGCGGCGTTGCTGCGCAACGTATAAAAATTATTCCGGTAATAGAGAGTCAGTGACATGATAAACCTGCTTCGCCGTTTCGTCGGCCTGGATGCCGCCGCCGGACTGATGCTGATCGGCGCCACATTGTTGGCGATGATATTAGCCAACATGCCTTTTAGTTCGGAAGGTTATCATCAGTTTTTGATGATGCCGGTGGAAATCCGCTTTGGGGCGCTGGAACTTAATAAAAATCTGTTGCTGTGGATCAATGACGGTCTGATGGCGATTTTCTTTCTGATGATCGGGCTTGAGGTCAAGCGTGAACTGGCGATCGGCGCGCTGGCAAGCCGGCGTCAGGCGATGCTGCCGCTGGTGGCCGCCATCGGCGGAATGGTATTTCCAGCGTTGATCTTCCTGCTGTTCAATGCCGGCGATGAGGTGACTCGCCACGGCTGGGCGATCCCCACGGCGACGGATATTGCCTTCGCGATCGGCGTGCTGATTTTGCTGGGTAAACGCGTCCCGCCGGGATTAAAGGTTTTTTTACTGGCGTTGGCTATTATTGATGATCTGGGCGCCATCCTGATCATCGCGTTGTTTTATACCCAGCAGATATTCTGGCCCGCGCTATTGGGGGCGTTGCTATGCATTGCGGCGCTGGCTTATATGAACCGTCAGCATGTCGCCAAAACCTCGGCGTATTTGCTGGTGGGGATGGTGCTTTGGGTGTGTATCCTTAAATGCGGCGTACATGCCACGCTGGCAGGGGTGATTGTGGGGTTCTTTATTCCGCTGCGTACGACGGATGGACGCGCTTCCCCCGCGACAACGCTGGAGCATGGGCTGCATGTTTGGGTCTCTTTCCTGATTATTCCGCTGTTTGCTTTCGCCAATGCGGGCATTGTGTTACAGGGCGTTGAAGCGGATAAACTTTTTTCGCCGCTGATTTTCGGCATTGCGGCGGGTTTGCTGATTGGTAAGCCGCTGGGGATCACGCTGTGCAGTTGGCTGGTTATCAGAATGGGGTACGCCAAATTACCGGCTGGCGTCAGTTTCGGTCAGATTATGGCGGTTTCCGTGCCGTGCGGTATTGGCTTCACCATGTCGATCTTTATTACGTTGCTGGCGTTTACCAACAGCGATGCTGAATTTATTACCTACGCCAAACTGGGGATTTTGCTGGCGTCCGGACTGGCGGCAATCGCCGGCTATGTGGTGTTGCGCGTAGTTTTACCCGCGCCGCGTGATGCCGTGTCGGTTTCCACGCTGCGGCAATAACCGCGGGATTAACCGAACGATAAGCGCAAAAAAACCGGCCTGAGCCGGTTTTTTCAACAACAATACGCGAAAACGCGATTATTGCATGGCGTTGATGCGCGCAACCAGATTGGATTTATGACGTGCAGCTTTGTTTTTGTGGATCAGGCCTTTGCTTGCCTGACGATCCACGATCGGTTGCATATCATTAAACGCATTCTGTGCCGCTTCTTTATCGCCAGTAGCGATCGCCGCGTATACTTTCTTAATGAAAGTACGCATCATGGAGCGACGGCTTGCGTTATGCTTGCGGCGCTTCTCAGATTGTACGGCGCGTTTCTTAGCTGATTTGATATTAGCCAAGGTCCAACTCCCAAATATATTCTATCGAGGACAATTCAAAGGCCGAGGAATATGCCCTTTTAGCCTTCGTTTGTCAATGGATTTGTGCAAATAAGCGCCGTTTGTACGTCGACGCTTGTTACGTTGTGATGGCGCAGGATTTTAACAGCTTCACGCGGTGGAATACAGCTTTTCGCGTTTATAAATTTACTCTGTCGCATTAATCATCGATAAAACAATTAATCGCCGCTAAAACCCGGTTAGTATACCGCGCTTTGCCCCGGGACGTTGCCGATGATTCGTCCCAAAACAACAAAAATACCGCCGGTATTCAGAATGCGGACGGCAAAAGGCGCGAATCGCGGGTTAACCTTACTCGCTGTACAAGGTATAATCCGCCGATTTCCATAATTTTAACCCATTTGTTCTGAGCCAGCCATGCAGCTAATTCGCGGTATACACAATCTTCGGGCACACCATTATGGCTGTGTGCTCACTATTGGTAATTTTGACGGCGTGCACCGCGGACACCAGATGCTGCTTGAGCGACTGAAGCAGGAAGGTCGTTCCCGCGGGCTTCCTGTAATGGTGATGATTTTTGAACCGCAGCCGCTGGAGCTGTTTTCTGTTGAAAAAGCGCCGGCGCGGTTGACTCGCCTGCGCGATAAAGTGAATTATCTGAAAAAGGCCGGCGTGGATTATCTGCTGTGCGTTAAATTTGACGCACGCTTCGCCGCCAACCATGCGCAAACTTTTGTTTCGACGCTGCTGGTGGAAAAACTGGGCGTCAGGTTTTTGGTGGTGGGGGATGACTTCCGTTTCGGGGCTGGCCGCCAGGGCGATTTCCTGTTATTACAGCAAGCGGGGCGCGATGCGGGTTTTGACGTTATCAGCACGGCTTCATTCTGTGACGACGGCAAACGCGTAAGCAGTACGGCCGTACGTGAAGCGCTCTACCGCGACGATCTGGCGCTGGCGGAAAGCCTGTTGGGGCACCCCTACAGTATTTCCGGGCGAGTGGTTCATGGTAATGCTCTGGGACGAACGATAGGGTTTCCCACCGCGAATCTGCCGCTAAAGCGTCAGGTATCGCCGGTCAGCGGGGTTTATGCCGTCAGCGTTAACGGCCTGGGGGATGAACCGTTGCCGGGCGTCGCCAATATTGGCACGCGCCCGACGATAACCGGAGACAAGCGCCAGCAGCTTGAGGTGCACTTACTGGATACGACGATGAATTTGTATGGTCGTCATATCGAAGTGGTACTGCGCAAAAAGATACGTAATGAACAGCGTTTTGCTTCGCTTGAGGCGTTAAAACAGCAAATCGCCGATGATGTGGTGACGGCCCGGAAATTTTTTGGGTTAAAGACACCGGTTTAATTTTTCTAGCCGAAAACGAAATCGAGAATCTAATGAGTGACTATAAGACTACCCTGAACTTGCCGGAAACAGGGTTCCCGATGCGTGGCGATTTGGCCAAGCGTGAACCTGACATGCTGAAACGTTGGTATGAACAGGATCTGTACGGGATTATTCGCAATGCTAAAAAAGGTAAAAAAACCTTCATTCTGCACGATGGACCTCCGTATGCGAATGGCAGCATTCATATTGGTCACTCCGTTAATAAAATTCTTAAAGACATTATCGTTAAGTCTAAAACGCTGTCTGGCTATGACTCGCCGTATATCCCGGGCTGGGACTGTCATGGTCTGCCGATCGAGCTGAAAGTCGAACAGCTGATCGGCAAGCCGGGTGAGAAGGTCAGTGCCGCGGAGTTCCGTGCGGCATGCCGTAAATATGCCGCCGAACAGGTCGCCGGTCAGAAGAAGGACTTTATCCGTCTCGGGGTGTTGGGGGACTGGGATCATCCGTATCTGACGATGGACTTCTCGACTGAAGCCAACATTATTCGCGCGCTGGGCAAAATTATCGAAAACGGCCATCTGCATAAGGGGGCCAAGCCGGTTCACTGGTGCGCCGACTGCGGTTCCGCTTTGGCGGAAGCCGAAGTGGAATACTACGACAAAACCTCTCCTTCCATCGATGTGGCGTTTAACGCCGTCGATGCGGCGGCGGTGAGCGCGAAATTCGGCGTAGGTCAGGTTGAAGGCCCGCTTTCGCTGGTTATCTGGACCACCACCCCGTGGACGCTGCCCGCTAACCGCGCGATCTCGCTCAACCCTGAATTCACTTATCAACTGGTGCAGGTTGAAGGCCGGGCGTTAATCCTGGCTGCCGATCTGGTTGAAAGCGTGATGAAGCGCATCGGCGTCAGTCATTGGATCGTGCTGGGTGAATGCAGCGGCCGCGATCTCGAACTGCTGCGCTTCCAGCATCCGTTCATGGGCTTTGATGTCCCGGCTATTCTGGGCGACCATGTGACGCTGGACGCGGGTACCGGCGCGGTGCATACCGCGCCGGGGCATGGCCCGGATGACTATGTCATTGGTCAGAAGTATGGGCTGGAAGTGGCTAATCCGGTGGGGCCGAACGGCTGCTATCTGACCGGGACTTACCCGGAGCTGGACGGCAAGTTTGTCTTTAAGGCCAATGACACCGTCGTCGAGATCCTGCGCGCGAGCGGCGCACTGCTGCATATGGAAAAACTGCTGCACAGCTATCCGTGCTGCTGGCGTCATAAAACGCCGATCATTTTCCGTGCGACGCCGCAGTGGTTTATCAGCATGGATCAGAAAGGGCTGCGCAAGCAGTCGCTGGCTGAAATTAAAGGCGTGCAATGGATCCCCGACTGGGGTCAGGCGCGTATCGAAGCGATGGTGGCCAACCGCCCTGACTGGTGTATTTCCCGTCAGCGCACCTGGGGCGTACCGATGTCGCTTTTCGTGCATAAAGAGACGGAAGCGTTGCATCCCCGCACCGGCGAACTGATTGAAGCGGTCGCCAAACGCGTTGAGCAGGATGGCATTCAGGCATGGTGGGATCTCGATCCGAAAGAGGTGCTGGGCGCCGATGCCGAGCATTACGTTAAGGTTCCCGATACGCTGGATGTCTGGTTTGACTCAGGGTCAACGCATGCTTCCGTGGTCGATGTGCGCCCTGAATTCGGCGGCCATTCGGCGGATATGTATCTGGAAGGTTCTGACCAGCATCGCGGCTGGTTCATGTCATCGCTGATGATTTCGACCGCCATCAAAGGCAAGGCCCCTTACCGTCAGGTGCTGACTCACGGCTTCACCGTGGATGGTCAGGGTCGCAAGATGTCCAAGTCTATCGGTAATACCATCAGCCCGCAGGATGTGATGAACAAACTGGGCGGCGATATTCTGCGTTTGTGGATTGGCTCGACGGACTACTCCGGCGAAATCGCGGTGTCCGATGAGATCCTGAAACGTTCGGCGGATGCCTATCGCCGTATCCGCAACACCGCGCGTTTTTTGCTGGCCAACCTGAACGGGTTCGATCCGCAGAAGCACATGGTAAAACCGGAAGAGATGGTGGTGCTGGATCGCTGGGCGGTCGGCTGTGCGCAAGCGGCGCAGGAAGAGATCGTCGAAGCCTATGACAGCTATGATTTCCACCGCGTGGTACAGCGTCTGATGCAGTTCTGCTCTATCGAGATGGGTTCGTTCTATCTGGATATCATCAAGGATCGTCAGTACACCGCGAAAGGCGACAGCATCGCCCGCCGCAGTTGCCAGACGGCGCTGTATCATATTTCTGAAGCTCTGGTGCGCTGGATGGCTCCGATCCTGTCATTCACTGCCGACGAGGTTTGGGCATACCTGCCGGGCGAACGCGCGCAGTATGTGTTCACTGAAGAGTGGTATGACGGTTTGTTCGGTCTGGATAGCGCAGAAACCATGAATGACGAATTCTGGACGGATATCCTGAAAGTGCGCAGCGAAGTGAATAAGACGATCGAGCAGGCGCGTAACGACAAGCGCATCGGCGGATCGCTGGAAGCCGCCGTCACGCTGTACGCCGACGCCGCTCTGGCCGATAAGCTTAATCAGTTGCGTCAGGAACTGCATTTCGCCCTGTTGACCTCGAAAGCGCGGGTCGAGCGTTATGAAAATGCGCCCGCCGATGCGCAGGGCACTGAACTACCCGGATTGAAAATTGCCTTAAGCAAAGCGGAAGGGCACAAGTGTCCGCGTTGCTGGCATTATGAGTCAGATATCGGTACTGATACCGATTATCCCGACATTTGTGGCCGCTGTGCGACCAACGTCGGCGGCAAAGGCGAAGAGCGTAAATTTGTCTGATGAATAAATCGATCTGTTCGAGCGGATTGCGCTGGCTTTGGCTGGCGCTGGTCGTGTTAGTCGTTGACCTCGGCAGCAAACAGTGGATTTTAACCCACTTTGCGCTGGGGGATACGCAGCCCCTGATCCCTTATCTGAATTTGCACTATGCGCGCAATTACGGCGCCGCGTTCAGTTTTCTGGCGGATAAGGGCGGCTGGCAACGTTGGTTCTTTGCCGGCATCGCCATCGCCATTGTTATCGCCCTGCTGGTGATGATGTATCGCGGCAGCGCGCGCCAGAAGCTGAATAACATCGCTTATGCGCTGATTATCGGCGGCGCGTTAGGCAACCTGTTTGACCGGATGTGGCATGGTTTTGTAGTGGATTTTATCGACTTTTACGTCGGTAGCTGGCATTTCGCTACCTTCAATTTGGCCGATAGCGCTATCTGTATTGGTGCCGCCCTGATCGTACTGGAAGGCTTTTTCACTCCCCACGACGGCGCCGTTAAGCAAAAGGGTCATTGATGTCCGAAACTGTACAGAGCAACAGCGCGGTGCTGGTGCACTTTATCCTGACACTGGAGGACGGTTCAGCGGCGGAGTCCACCCGTGAAAGCGGTAAACCCGCGCTGTTCCGTCTTGGCGATGGCAGCCTGTCCGATGCGCTGGAACAGCATCTGCTGGGTTTGAAACGCGGCGACAAACGTCGGTTTACGCTGCCGCCGGAATCGGCTTTCGGCCAGGCAAACCCGGATCTGATCCAGTTTTTCCTGCGCCGTGACTTTGCGCAGACCGGCGTGCCGGATGTGGGCACCATCATGTTGTTCAGCGGCGTTGGCGGTCATGATATGCCGGGGATTATTCGTGAGGTTGCGCAAGAGTCCGTCACGGTGGATTTCAACCATCCGCTGGCAGGCCGGTCTATTACGTTCGATCTGGAAGTGTTGGAAATCGATCCCTCTCAACAGGAGGCGCAGCATGCAGATATTGCTGGCTAACCCACGTGGTTTTTGTGCCGGAGTCGATCGCGCCATCAGCATTGTTGAGCGGGCATTGGAGATATATGGCACACCGATCTACGTTCGTCACGAGGTGGTTCATAACCGTTATGTGGTCAATGGACTCCGTGAGCGCGGCGCGATATTTATTGAGCAGATCGAAGAAGTGCCGGACGGCTCGATTCTGATTTTCTCAGCCCATGGCGTTTCGCAGGCCGTTCGTCTTGAGGCCAGAAATCGTGATTTAACGGTGTTTGACGCCACCTGTCCGCTGGTGACCAAAGTGCATATGGAAGTGGCGAGGGCCAGCCGGAAAGGTGTAGAAGCTATCCTGATCGGCCACGCCGGTCATCCGGAAGTGGAAGGCACGATGGGGCAATACAGCAATGCGGACGGCGGGATGTATCTGGTGGAGTCGCCTGAAGATGTCTGGCAATTGCAGGTGAAGGACGAAACCAACCTGTGCTTTATGACGCAAACTACGCTGTCGGTGGATGATACGTCCGCGGTGATCGATGCGTTGCGCGAACGTTTTCCGCAGATTATCGGCCCGCGTAAAGACGATATTTGCTACGCCACCACCAATCGTCAGGAGGCGGTGCGTTATCTGGCCGCCGAGGCGGATGTGGTGCTGGTGGTCGGTTCCAGAAATTCTTCCAACTCCAATCGCCTGGCCGAACTGGCCCAGCGGGCGGGTAAGGCAGCCTACCTGATTGACTCGGCGGAAGACATTCAGGAGAGCTGGCTGGCCGGCGTTACCCACGTTGGGGTGACGGCCGGGGCGTCCGCGCCGGATATTCTGGTGCAGCAGGTGATTCAGCGTTTAAAGGCGCTGGGCGGCGAGGTCGCTCTTGAGTTGCAGGGGCGCGAAGAAAATATCGTTTTTGAAGTGCCGAAAGAGCTGCGTGTCGAAGTGAAACAAATTGACTAAGTGATGTATTGCCGGTGGGGAGCAGAACCTGTTCCCCACCGTCTTATCCCAATCATATCTCCCGTCCGTGCCAGCCTGATTACCCGCTAATAAAAATCTGATAAAAATGCATGTTTATGCGTTATCGCGATTGATCTCTCGACGCAGGCGGCGCGCTCAGGCAACTTTTACTGATGTTATTTTTCTTCTGACATAATTTTCTAATCTGATCATAAATCCGCTGGCGATAGTGCGTCACGCCCGTTAACCTACCGTTATTTCATAGCGGAAGTAGCAAAGAGAGAGACATTATGCAGGATTCATCAATCCGTATTGCGGTTGCCGGTGCGGGCGGCCGCATGGGGCGCCAACTGATTGCGGCGGTTGAGCAGACTGAAGGCGCGGTGCTGGGCGCCGCGCTGGAGCGTCAAGGCTCGTCTCTGGTGGGGGCCGATGCCGGTGAACTGGCCGGGCTGGGGAAGTCCGGCGTGGCGGTGAGCGATAGTCTGGACGCCATCCGTGATGATTTTGATATTTTAATCGATTTTACCCGCCCTGAAGGCACGCTGGCTCATCTGGCTTTTTGTCGTCAGCACCAAAAGGCGATGATTATCGGCACTACCGGGTTTGATGAGCAGGGAAAAGCGGCTATCCGCGACGCGGCGCAGGAGATCGGCATTGTTTTCGCCGCTAATTTCAGCGTTGGCGTCAATGTGATGCTTAAGCTGCTGGAAAAAGCCGCCAAAGTGATGGGGGATTATACCGATATCGAAATTATCGAGGCTCATCACCGGCATAAAGTGGATGCGCCTTCGGGAACGGCGCTGGCGATGGGCGAAACCATCGCCGACGCGCTGGGACGCGATCTGAAAACGTGCGCCGTCTATGCACGGGAAGGGTATACCGGCGAGCGCGATCCGAAAAGTATTGGTTTTGCGACGGTGCGCGCGGGCGATATCGTCGGCGAGCACACGGCGATGTTTGCGGATATCGGCGAGCGCGTTGAGATTAGCCACAAGGCCTCCAGCCGTATGACCTTTGCTAATGGCGCCGTCAGGGCTGCAATTTGGGTAAAAGCCAGAAAATGTGGACTTTTCGATATGAAAGATGTGCTTGGATTGGATGATTTATAAAAATTAATCTGAGTTTTATAAATATAATATTATGATAAAAGTGACGATTTTTTATCGTTGCTTTTATTTTACCGTTCTTGTTATATTTTTTATCAGAAACTCTTTATATTCTCTGTTTTCATGCTTTTTGAGGCGGTTTTTTTACGCTAAAACGGTAAAGCAGCTTCTATTGGTCGATTATTAGGCTTATTCTAACCATGTAGGTTAGCAACCGTTTACTTTGCCGAGTTAACATGCTTTTTTAGCATGGTGAGTAGATATTTATGCCATAAAGCATAGAAAGAAGGGAAAAAGTGCGGTTGAAGTGGACAATTTAGCCGACCATCATTAAAATGCGCCCAATTTGCCAAAAATTTACCTTGAAGGTGGTTTTTGCGTTGATTTAGATCGATTAATCTGAATTAATATGCAAATAACATGATTTTTTATTCCTTGGAGGGTGTTTTGATTAAGTCAGCGCTATTGGTTCTGGAAGACGGAACCCAATTCCACGGTCGGGCCATCGGGGCGGAAGGGTCGGCTGTGGGGGAAGTGGTCTTCAATACGTCGATGACCGGATATCAAGAAATCCTTACTGATCCATCCTATTCCCGCCAGATCGTCACTCTCACTTATCCCCATATTGGTAATGTCGGCACCAACCAAGCAGACGAAGAATCGCCCGCGATACAAGCCCAGGGGCTGGTAATTCGCGACCTGCCGCTGATTGCCAGCAACTATCGCAGTGAAGAAAGCCTGTCTGAATACCTCAAACGCAACAACATCGTCGGCATTGCCGATATCGATACCCGTAAGTTGACCCGCTTACTGCGTGAAAAAGGCGCCCAGAACGGCTGCATTATCGCGGGCGACGCGCCGGATGCGGCGCTGGCGCTGGAAAAAGCCAAGGCTTTCCCGGGGCTGAAAGGGATGGATTTGGCAAAAGAGGTCACCACGGCTGAAAGCTATAGCTGGCTGCAAGGCAGTTGGACGCTGGAAGGCGACTTGCCCGTCGCTAAACAGGAAAGCGCGCTGCCTTACCATGTGGTGGCTTATGACTACGGCGTGAAACGCAATATTCTGCGTATGCTGGTAGACCGCGGCTGCCGCCTGACGGTGGTGCCGGCGCAAACCTCCGCCGAGGACGTCCTGAAACTCAATCCGGACGGTATTTTCCTCTCCAACGGCCCCGGCGATCCGGAACCGTGCGACTACGCAATCCGGGCGATCAAAACGTTCCTGGAAACGGATATCCCGGTATTCGGCATCTGCCTCGGTCACCAACTGCTGGCGCTGGCCAGCGGCGCGCAGACCGTCAAAATGAAGCTTGGTCACCACGGCGGCAACCATCCGGTAAAAGATCTGGATAACAACCGCGTGATGATCACCGCACAGAACCACGGCTTTGCGGTTGATGAACATAATCTGCCCGACACGCTGCGCGTGACGCATATCTCGCTGTTCGATCATACGGTTCAGGGGATTCATCGCACCGATAAACCGGCGTTCAGTTTTCAGGGGCACCCGGAAGCCAGTCCCGGCCCGCACGATGCGGCCCCGTTTTTCGACCACTTTATTGAATTGATTAAGACTTACCGTTCTTCAGCCAAATAATCAGGAGCGAGAAAATGCCAAAACGTACAGATATTAAAAGCATCCTGATTCTGGGCGCCGGCCCGATTGTTATCGGCCAGGCTTGTGAATTTGACTACTCCGGCGCTCAGGCGTGTAAAGCGCTGCGTGAAGAGGGATACCGCGTCATCCTGGTGAACTCGAACCCGGCCACCATCATGACCGACCCGGAAATGGCCGACGCCACCTATATCGAGCCGATTCACTGGGAAGTGGTGCGCAAAATTATCGAGAAAGAGCGTCCGGACGCGGTGCTGCCGACAATGGGCGGTCAGACGGCGCTGAACTGCGCGCTGGAGCTGGAACGTCAGGGCGTGTTGGCCGAGTTCGGCGTGACGATGATCGGCGCCACCGCCGATGCGATTGATAAAGCCGAAGATCGCCAGCGTTTCGATAAGGCAATGAAGAAAATCGGCTTGGATACCGCCCGTTCCGGTATCGCGCATACGATGGAAGAGGCGCTGGCCGTCGCCGCCGATGTCGGTTTTCCCTGTATTATTCGTCCTTCCTTTACCATGGGCGGCACCGGCGGCGGCATCGCCTATAATCGTGAAGAGTTTGAAGAAATCTGCGAGCGCGGCCTGGATCTTTCCCCAACCAAAGAATTGTTGATCGACGAATCGCTGATTGGCTGGAAAGAGTATGAAATGGAAGTGGTGCGCGACAAAAACGACAACTGCATCATCGTCTGCTCCATCGAAAACTTCGACGCCATGGGCATTCATACCGGCGACTCCATTACCGTTGCGCCCGCGCAAACGCTGACCGATAAAGAATACCAAATCATGCGTAACGCCTCGATGGCGGTACTGCGTGAAATCGGTGTGGAAACCGGCGGGTCGAACGTGCAGTTCTCGGTGAACCCGAAAAACGGCCGTCTGATCGTGATTGAAATGAACCCGCGCGTTTCCCGCTCTTCCGCGCTGGCATCGAAAGCGACCGGGTTCCCGATCGCCAAAATCGCCGCCAAGCTGGCGGTGGGCTACACGCTCGATGAACTGATGAACGATATTACCGGCGGCCGCACGCCGGCGTCGTTTGAGCCGTCCATCGATTATGTGGTGACGAAAATTCCACGCTTTAACTTCGAAAAATTCGCCGGCGCCAATGACCGTCTGACCACGCAGATGAAATCGGTGGGCGAGGTGATGGCGATCGGCCGGACTCAGCAGGAGTCATTACAGAAAGCGTTGCGCGGTCTGGAAGTGGGAGCGACGGGATTCGATCCGCAAGTGGATCTGGATGATCCTGAAGCGTTGACCAAAATCCGTCGTGAGCTGAAAGACGCCGGCGCCGATCGTATCTGGTACATCGCCGATGCGTTCCGGGCGGGCATGTCCGTCGACGGCGTGTTTAACCTCACGAATATTGACCGCTGGTTCCTGATGCAGATTGAAGAGCTGGTTCGTCTGGAAGAACAGGTGGCGGAAAAAGGCGTTACCGCGCTGGATGCCGACTTCCTGCGTCAATTGAAACGTAAAGGCTTCGCCGATGCGCGTCTGGCGACGCTGGCCGGCGTGGCTGAAAGTGAAATCCGCAAATTGCGCGATAAGTTTGACCTACACCCGGTGTATAAGCGCGTGGACACCTGTGCGGCGGAATTTGCAACCGATACGGCTTATATGTACTCCACCTACGAGGATGAGTGCGAAGCTAACCCGAGTCAGGATCGTGAGAAGATCATCGTGCTGGGCGGCGGGCCGAACCGTATCGGTCAGGGCATCGAGTTTGACTATTGCTGCGTCCACGCATCGCTGGCGCTGCGTGAAGACGGTTATGAAACCATCATGGTGAACTGTAACCCTGAAACGGTTTCGACCGACTACGATACCTCCGATCGCCTGTACTTCGAACCGGTGACGCTGGAAGACGTACTGGAAATCGTACGTATTGAAAAACCGAAAGGCGTTATCGTCCAGTACGGCGGCCAGACCCCGCTGAAGCTGGCGCGGGCGCTGGAAGCCGCGGGCGTGCCGGTGATCGGCACCAGCCCGGATGCCATCGACCGCGCGGAAGACCGCGAGCGTTTCCAGCAGGCGGTCGACCGCCTCGGCCTGAAACAACCGGCGAACGCCACCGTGGTGGCGATTGAGCAGGCGGTGGAAAAGGCTCGTGATATCGGCTATCCGCTGGTGGTTCGTCCTTCTTATGTGCTTGGCGGACGGGCGATGGAAATCGTGTATGACGAAATTGACCTGCGCCGGTACTTCCAGAACGCGGTGGTGGTGTCCAACGATGCGCCGGTGCTGCTGGACCGTTTTCTGGATGACGCCATTGAAGTCGACGTGGATGCCATCTGTGATGGCGAGCGTGTGCTGATTGGCGGCATCATGGAGCATATCGAGCAGGCGGGCGTTCACTCCGGCGATTCGGCCTGTTCGCTGCCGGCTTATACGCTGAGCAAAGAGATTCAGAACGTGATGCGCCAGCAGGTAGAGAAACTGGCGTTCGAGCTTGGCGTTCGCGGCCTGATGAACGTGCAGTTCGCCGTCAAGAACAACGAAGTCTATCTGATCGAAGTTAACCCGCGCGCGGCGCGTACCGTGCCGTTTGTTTCCAAAGCGACCGGCGTGCCGCTGGCGAAAGTGGCCGCCCGGGTGATGGCCGGTCAGACGCTGGCTCAGCAAGGCGTGACGCAAGAAGTCATTCCGCCTTATTACTCGGTGAAGGAAGTGGTGTTGCCGTTTAACAAGTTCCCCGGCGTCGACCCGATTCTGGGGCCGGAAATGCGTTCCACCGGCGAGGTGATGGGCGTGGGCCGGACATTCGCGGAAGCCTTCGCCAAAGCCATGCTGGGGAGTAGTTCGCCGATGAAGAAATCCGGCCGTGCGCTGTTGTCGGTTCGCGAAGGCGATAAGGCCCGGGTGGTGGATCTGGCGGCCAAGCTGCTGAAACACGGCTTTGAGCTGGATGCGACGCACGGCACCGCCATCGAACTGGGCGAAGCGGGAATTAACCCTCGTCTGGTGAACAAGGTGCATGAAGGCCGTCCGCACATTCAGGATCGTATCAAAAACGGTGAATACACCTATATTGTCAATACCACGGCGGGACGTCAGGCTATTGAGGATTCCAAGCTGATTCGCCGCAGTGCGCTGCAATACAAGGTGCATTACGATACGACCATGAACGGCGGGTTTGCTACGGCGATGGCGTTAAACGCGGATCCGACCGAGAAAGTCATTTCGGTGCAGGAAATGCACGCCTTGATTAAAGGCTAGTCCGGCCACAACACAGCGTGCCAGCGTTCGTGATGAACGCTGGCTTTACTTTTCTTTAGCGAAAGCTCCGCCTCAAATAATATTTTCCCCTGAAATCCTCCACTTCCCGTTCCTTTAGGCTCGGATTCATCGGCCTTTATAAACAACCCCGGATAATCGTCTATCCTTATGGATATTGTTTGAAGTTTTATGCCGTAAACAATATTTTTAGCAATATAAGAGGTGAGTATGAGTGCTAACCAGCAGGATCCGAACTTAACCAACGACGCATTATCATCACTGACGGGAAAAAACCCGGCGCAGGCCTATCCGCGCCCCCCTTTTGAAAGCCAGCCGCAGAACCCGCCGGGACTTGCCAGCAAAATGAAACCCATTCCCGATCATGGCGAAAAAAGTTATCGGGGCAGCGGGCGGTTAAATGGTCGTAAAGCGCTGATCACCGGGGGCGATTCGGGGATCGGGCGCGCTGTTGCCATCGCTTATGCCAGAGAAGGGGCCGATGTGGCGATTAATTATCTGCCGGAAGAGGAATCGGATGCAAAGGAAGTCATTGCGCTGATCCGTGCCGAAGGGCGTATTGCGGTGGCGATCCCGGGCGATATTCGCACCGAGGATTTCTGTAAGCATCTGGTTAAGGAAGCGGCTGAAAAGCTGGGTGGGCTGGATATTCTGGTGAACAACGCGGGTCGGCAGCGGTATGTTGAGTCCATTGACGATCTTTCGACGGAAGCCTTTGACGCGACGTTTAAAACCAATGTGTATGCGCCATTTTGGATCTCGAAAGCGGCGATGGCCCATTTAAAGGCGGGTTCGGTGATTATTAATACTTCATCGGTACAGGCATTCAAGCCCAGCGCGATCCTGCTGGATTACGCCCAGACCAAAGCCTGTAATGTTGCCTTTACCAAAGCACTCGCCCAGCAGGTTGCGAGCAAAGGCATCCGGGTTAACGCGGTGGCGCCGGGGCCTTATTGGACGCCGTTACAGCCGAGCGGCGGGCAGCCGATGGATAAAGTCATGGAGTTTGCCGCGGATGCGCCGATGGGCCGCCCCGGCCAGCCGGTGGAGATCGCGCCTTTGTATGTGACGCTGGCATCGGCGGAGAGCAGCTTTACCTCGGGACAGGTATGGTGTTCAGATGGCGGAACCGGGACGGTTTAACCAAAACGCAAGGCCCGCCTGGCGGGCCCTGAAACCGGTTATCCCAGCGCCACCTTGATGCCCAGCGCAATCAAAACGGTTCCCAGCAGTTTATCCACCCGTTTTTGCGCTTTTTGCAGACCACGACGTACCGGGCCGCTTTGGAAAAGCACCACCAGCAGCGGCCACCAGATGACAGACAGCACCCAGATAATCATCGCATACCACAACTTCTCGCCGATGCCGGAGTCGATACTCAGCACCTGAGTGAAGACGGCAAGGAAGAACAAGGTCGCTTTGGGGTTAAGCAGATTGCATAAATAGCCTTGCAAAAACGCTTTTTTCAGGCTGACGCCTTGCGGAGCCAAATCAGCAACATCCATTTTGCTTTCACCGCGCGACAGCAGCGCCTGGATCCCCACCCATATCAGATAAGCGGCCCCGGCGTATTTCAGCAAATTGAACAACCACGGCGTGGTGGTAATCACCACGGCCAGCCCGGCGACACAATACGCCATATGAGTAGCAACGCCGCAAATCACCCCCAATGCCGTCATCAACGCGGCGACTCGTGGGTAGCGCGCTGCATTTTTGATGACCAGAAAAAAATCAGGGCCGGGGGAAAGCATTCCCAGCGTGGCAATGGTGGCGACAAACAGCGACGTTTCGAACATGATGTGTTCCAGGTTGAGAAAAGAGAAATACAAAACCGCTAAAATAATAGCGCCAGAGTCATTAATTCGCATCACCTATATTGGCTATTGGCCTGCAATATGTTAACAAGTCTCCTTGCTTTATTTACTGTTATTTTCCATGGCAGGGTCGGGATAAAACATGGTCAGTGAAACAACGCAGCAAAGGGAGATTACCCGGCTGTGTATTCAGTGTGCGCTTTTGCTGTTACAGCATGGCGCGGAAAGTATGGTTGTTGAACAGTTGTCTTCCAGGCTTGGCGTGGCATTGGGGGCTGACAGCGTTGAGAGTTCAATCTCGGCGAATGCCATTGTCCTGACCACGATCATGCAGGGACATTGCCTGACATCCACGCGTAAGAATGTCGATCGCGGCATCAATATGCATGTGGTTACCGAGGTGCAGCACGCGGTGATTATGGCGGAACATAAACTGCTGGATGTGGCCGGCGTGAAAAAACGTTTTGCCCACATCAAGCCGCTGCGCTATCCGCGCTGGCTGATGGTTTCCATCGTGGCGCTGTCCTGCGGCTGCTTCAGCCGGTTGAATGGGGGAGGGTGGGACGCCTTTATCGTGACGATGCTTGCCAGTGGGCTGGCGATGTATGTCCGGCAGGTGCTTACCGCTCGCCACCTTAATCCCTTGATTAACTTTTGTATTACCGCATTCGTGGCGACGTCGGCCTCGGGGATATTAATGAAGCTGTCTGTTTTTCAGCAGACTTCAACCGTGGCGATGGCGGCCAGTGTGCTGTTGCTGGTTCCCGGTTTTCCGCTGATTAACGCGGTGGCCGATATGTTTAAAGGGCATGTTAATACCGGGCTGGCTCGTTGGACGGTCGCCAGCCTGCTGACGCTGGCGACCTGTATCGGCATCGTGATGGCGCTGGCGCTGTGGGGGTTACGCGGATGGGCTTGAATCTGCTGTGGGCGCTGTTACAGGATATGGCATTGGCGGCCGTGCCGGCGTTAGGGTTTGCAATGGTATTCAACGTTCCGGTCAGAGCGCTGCGCTATTGCGCCGCGTTGGGGGCGCTGGGACATGGCGTGCGGTTCATCACGATGCATTTTGGTTTGAATATCGAATGGGCTTCGTTTCTGGCGGCGATCACCATCGGGATCCTCGGTATTCGCTGGTCGCGCTGGCTATTGGCGCATCCCAAAGTGTTTACCGTTGCGGCGGTTATTCCCATGTTCCCGGGGATTTCGGCCTATACGGCGATGATTTCCGTGGTGGAAATTTCTCATCTTGGCTATAGCGAAGAATTGATGAGCGTCATGGTGACCAATTTCCTGAAGGCCAGCTTTATTGTCGGGGCGTTATCCATCGGTCTGTCGCTGCCGGGATTATGGCTGTATCGTAAGCGCCCCAGCGTGTGATGGTAAATATTCTTCTATAAGAGGTATCTATATCGACGCACGCAGGGCCTTTCCGTATAGTGTCAGCAATTTTATGGCCTACAGGGTTTCACCATGGTTATTAGTTTGATTGCCGCATTGGCTGTGGATCGGGTTATCGGCATGGAGAATGCCATGCCGTGGCATTTACCGGCGGATTTGGCGTGGTTTAAACGAAATACATTAAATAAACCGATCGTCATGGGGCGTAACACTTTTCGCTCTATCGGTCAGCCATTGCCGGGCAGGCTTAATATTGTCGTCAGCAGTCACCCCGGTGATGATGACCGCGTTACCTGGGTTTCCTCACTGGAGGATGCGTTGGCCGCCGCCGGCGATGTGGAAGAAGTGATGGTGATTGGCGGGGGGAGCATTTACCAGCAGATGTTGCCCAAGGCCGACCGTTTGTATCTGACCCACATAGATGCGGAAGTTGAAGGCGATACGCATTTCCCGGATTATGAGCCTGATGAGTGGTCGTCCACTTTCAGCGAGTTTCATGATGCGGATGACCGTAACTCGCATAGCTATTGCTTTGAAATTCTGGAAAGAAATTAGCGTCTTTGGTCTAAGGCGCAGTGTAAATACTGCGCCTTGCCATGCTTGAAATGGATTACCCGGTTTTACCTTTATCAACCCGCGAAAGGGATTTTTGCGTGAAGTAGCGTTTGTCGTCCCACCGCAGCATGGTCAGTTTCCCGCCCCAGCAGCAGCCGGTATCCAATGCGTAGATATTCTCCGGCGTGCCTTGTCCGTCCAGCGACGCCCAATGTCCGAAGGCAATGGCGTATTCGTCGGTGATCTGACTCGGTAATTCGAACCACGGTTTCAGCAATGACGGCGCCTGAGTCGGCGGCTCCTTGCAGATCATATCCAACTGGCCGCCGGAGAAGCAGTAGCGCATACGCGTAAAGACGTTGGTGCTGAAACGTAAACGGGGAAGTCCGCTGAGTTCGGGGCTCCAGTGATTCGGCATGTCGCCGTACATCGTATCGAGAAACAGCGGATAGCTATCACTGGCCAGAATGGATTCGACCTCCCGGGCGCACATTTTTGCCGTTTCCAGATCCCACTGCGGCGTAATGCCGGCATGCGCCATCACCAGCTTCAGATGGTCATCAACCTGTAAAAGCGGCTGACGGCGCAGCCAGTTGATCAGATCATCCACATCGGGGGCGTTCAGTAAGTCATTAAGGCGATCTTTGGGCTTGTTACGGCCGATCCCGGCATAAACCGCCAGCAAATGCAGATCGTGATTACCTAACACCATTCGCACGGATGCGCCGAGAGAGCGGACAAAACGCAGCACCTGAAGCGAATCCGGCCCGCGGGCCACCAGATCGCCGGTCAGCCACACGGTGTCTTGCTCGGGATTAAAGGAAACCTGCGCCAATAGCGCCTTGAGTTCAACTAAACAGCCGTGAACATCGCCAATTAAATAAGTAGACATAGTTAATGTATCAGTGAGGGGATTGCCAGGCGGAATACGGGAATACTGACCTGAAAAGCATTTCCCTGATGATCGACCATCTGGTAATGCCCTTCCATCGTGCCTAACGGGGTTTCCAATACGGTGCCGCTGGTGTACTGAAATTCACTTCCGGGCTGGATCAGCGGCTGTTCTCCGACGACGCCTTCTCCCTGCACTTCCGTCTGACGTCCGTTAGCATTGGTAATCAGCCAGTAACGCCCCAGGAGTTGCACTTCATGCCGCCCCAGGTTGCGGACAGTGATCGTATAAGCGAATACGAAACGCTCGTCATCAGGCTGTGACTGAGACTCGACGTAGAAACTCTGAACCTGTACACAAACACGGGGCGCATTAATCATCACGACAACTCCAGTTATTCCTGTGCTGTAGGATGCTCGGTCAGCCAGTTCGCCAACCGGCAGTATTGCTCAACCGTCACATTTTCAGCCCGGCAGCCTGCGTCGATCCCCAGTTCAGCCAGCTGTTCCAGGGTAAAGAGATTACCCAAACTGTTGCGAAGCGTCTTACGACGCTGATTGAACGCTTCGGTGGTAATCCGGCTTAATATACGGATGTCATTCACCGGATACGGAACCTGGGCGTGAGGAACCAGACGGACAACGGCGGAATCGACTTTCGGCGCCGGTTTAAACGCCGTTGGCGGTACTTCCAGCACCGGGATCACCTGACAGTAATACTGAGCCATCACGCTCAAGCGGCCGTAGGCTTTACTGTCGGGGCCGGCAACCAGACGGTTAACCACTTCTTTTTGCAACATAAAGTGCATGTCGCGGATAGCATGAGTATAGCTGAACAAGTGGAACATCAGCGGTGTTGAAATATTATAGGGCAGATTACCAAAGACCCGCAGAGATTGCCCGGCCTGCTCGGCCAACGCCGAGAAATCCACCGTCATGGCGTCCTGCTGAATAATAGTCAGCTTATCTTTCAGCGTGGGATGCGTTTCCAGCCGTGCGGCCAGATCGCGATCCAGCTCGATCACGGTAAAGCGATCCATGCGTTCGCCGACTGGCGCGGTCAGCGCCCCCAGTCCGGGGCCGATCTCCACGATAGCCTGTCCGGGCTGCGGATGAATGGCCGAAACGATGCTATCGATCACGAAATGATCGCTTAAAAAGTTTTGCCCAAAGCGCTTACGGGCGAAGTGACCCTGGTGTACTCGATTATTCATTAAGGTGTGTTGTCATTTTAATGGCAAGATTCAATGCCGTAGTAAAACTGCCGGGATCGGCGCCGCCGGTGGCGGCCAGCTCTAATGCCGTGCCGTGGTCGACCGAGGTTCGGATAAAGGGCAATCCCAGCGTGATGTTCACCGCCCGGCCAAATCCCTGATATTTCAGAACCGGCAGGCCCTGATCGTGATACATCGCCAGCACCGCATCCGCATGTTGCAGATATTTCGGTTGGAACAGCGTATCGGCGGGCAGCGGACCAATAAGGGCGATGCCTTGCTGACGCAGTTCATCCAGCGCGGGGATGATGGTATCCAGCTCTTCACGGCCCATATGGCCGCCTTCACCGGCGTGGGGATTTAAACCGCAAACATAAATTTGCGGCCGTTCGATACCGAACTTGGTCTGGAGATCGCGATGCAGAATCGTGATGACCTCATGCAGACTATTGCGGGTTATCGCCGCTGAAACGTCAGAAAGCGGTAGATGCGTGGTGGCTAACGCCACCCGTAATTCTTCCGTCGCCAGCATCATGACCACGCGTTTGCAGTGGCTGCGATCGGCGAAAAATTCGGTATGTCCGCTGAACGGAACGCCGGCATCGTTAATGATGCCTTTGTGTACCGGGCCGGTGATCAGCGCGGCAAATTCGCCGCTCAGACAGCCATCGCAAGCCCGCGCCAGCGTATTAACCACATAGGCGCTGTTGCTGACGTTCAGTCGGCCCGCCACCACGGTCGCCGCCGTGGCGAGCGGCAGCACCGTTAAGGTGCCGGCCCGTTGCGGCTGAGCGGGCAGCGCTGGCTGGTAGTTTTGCAACGTCAGCGGTAAACGGAGTTGCAGCGCCCGGCTCATCAGCAGGTCGGGATCGGCGCAAACCACCAGTTCAACCGGCCATGACTGCTGCGCCAGCGCAATCAGCAGGTCGGGACCGATCCCGGCCGGTTCGCCGGGCGTGATCGCGACACGCTGCGTACCGTTTTCCGTTTGCATTAATTATCCGCGCCATTGACGATTTTGACGTAAGCCGCCGCCCGCTGTTCCTGCATCCAGGTTTGCGCTTCTTCGGCGAATTTCCGGTTGAACAGCATACGGTATGCTTGTTCTTTCTGCGCGGCGTCGGTTTTATCAACCTGACGGGTATCCAGCAACTGAATCAAATGCCAGCCGAAAGCGGAGTGGATCGGTTGACTGATTTCGCCTTTTTTCAGTTTCAACAGCGCGTCGCGGAAGGCCGGATCGTACATGTCAGGGGAAGCCCAACCCAGATCGCCGCCCTGATTGGCTGAACCGGGATCCTGCGACAGCTGTTTGGCCTGCGCCGCGAAATCCGACGCGCCGCTCTTGATCTGCTGCGAAACCTCTTCCAGTTTGGCTCGCGCCTGACTGTCCGTCATCACCACGGAAGGCTTCAGAAGAATATGACGGGCGTGGGTTTCGGTGACGGATACGGTTTTGTCGCCGCCGCGAATATCGTTGACGCGCAGAATATGAAAACCGACGCCGGAACGGATAGGGCCGACGATCTGTCCTTTATGGGACTGAGTCAGCCTTTCAGCAAACAGGGTCGGGATCTCCTGCAATTTGCCCCATCCCATTTGCCCCCCTTGCAATGCCTGCGGGTCGGCGGAATAGGTGATGGCCAGTTTGCCGAAATCAGCGCCTTCGTTGATTTGTTTCACCAGCGAGTTCGCCAGATTTTCGGCCTCGTCAACCTGCTGCTGGCTTGGGTTTTCCGGCAAGGGAATAAGGATATGGCTTAAATTCAGTTCGTCGTTTTCACCGGTCTGGTTGGCAATCTGTTTTGCCAGCGCCTCGACTTCCTGAGGCAGTACGCTGACGCGGCGGCGTACTTCGTTGTTGCGAACCTCGGCGATCAGCATCTCTTTGCGAATCTGGTTGCGGTAGGTGTTGTAGTCAAGGCCTTCATAAGCCAACTGACTTCTTAACTGATCGAGCGAGATACGGTTCTGAGCGGCGATATTGGCAATAGCCTGATTCAATTGTTCATCCGTTACCTGGATGCCCATTTTTTGCGCCATTTGCAGGATAATGTTATCCATAATCAGACGATCGATAATCTGATGACGTAACGTGGCGTCATCCGGCAATTGCTGACCTGCCTGTTGAGCGTTCAATTTAACCGACTGCAAAAGGCCGTTTACATCACTATCCAGTACGACGCTGTTATCTACCACGGCTGCGACTTTATCAACCACCTGCGGCGCTGCGAATACGGCAGGAGCACTCAGTGCCAATCCGAGAATAAGCGTTCTCCAGTTGTTCATACCTTTCCCATTTATCTCATCCGCAAGGCGGGTTAGAAGTTTCATTGACACAGTCTGTCTGCCGCATTGGTTGCTGCATTCCGTACGCTAGGTCAGAACGCGCGCTGGTAAGGCAAAATACCTGAACGCAGCATTTTTTCGGAGCCCAGACTGTAATTATTGCTTAAACCACGTAATTCAATATTAAACGACACTTTATTGTCATATACGCTGCTGCCGTTTTCCCAATCGGTGATCTTACGTTCATAACCGATGCTGGCGGCCCAGCAGCAGGTGTTGTATTGCACGCCAATCAACTGGCTGGCGGGCTGATTGGCTTTGGTGTCATAGTAGTAGGCGCCGACGACGGCCCAACGATCAACAATCGGCCAGCTTGCCGTGATGCCGACCTGTGAAATACCCTGTTGGAAGCCGGGATTCTGCACGTTCGGCAACATGGCCTGAATATATTCCGGGCTGGCAAAACGGTAGTTCAATTGTACCAGACGTTCGGCGTCTTTGCGGTATTCCAGCACCGCATCGCCCAGCGCAACTTCGTTGAGACGGGCATCGTACTGCAATCCTCCGCGCACGCCCCAGTTGTCGTCGACCTTCAAGTAGGTGTCGCCGGCCCATACCATGCTGCCGTTATCATCGCTTTGATCGAGCAACATATTGCTATCGCCGGTGCGCGGACGATCAAAGTAATAGATTTGACCTACAGAGGCATTAAAACGTTCAACCAGCGCGTCATCATAAATACGCGACGTTACCCCTGTCGCCAGTTGGTTGGCGGAAGCAATGCGATCCAGCCCGCCATAGCTGCGGTCGCGGAATAGCCCGGAGTAGTCGGCCTGCAACAGCGTTGAATCGTAAGTATGGATGCTGCTTTGGTTGCGATAAGGCACATACAGGTACTGCGCGCGCGGCTCCAGCGTTTGGGTATACCCTTGCGACCAGTCCATCTCGCGCTCGAACACCATTTTTCCGTCGATCTTGTATTGCGGCATGACCCGGTTTACCGAGTCTTTCAGATTATTCTTCGAGCTGTCGCTGACCGTCGGGTCTGCGCGGTAGCGATCGAGATTTCCCTGTTGATAATGCGTCGCCAGCAGCTTGGCTTCGCTGTTCAGGCTGCCCCAGCGGTTGGACAGCGGCAGACTCAATGCCGGTTCGATATGCAGACGCGTGGCTTCCGGCCGATTTTCGTTAACGTTGGTGAATTTTACCGCCTGACCATAAAGATGCATATCCAGCGGGCCGATATCGTTCTGATAATAGTTGATATCGAGCTGAGGTTCCGCACGGTAGACATCCCGGCTGTTGGCGGTGGAGAATACCTGGAATTGTTTGGTGGACAGCGTGGTATTCCAGTTTTGGTTTGCATAACCCACGCTGAATTTTTGGGTGACGTAACCATCGGTGGTTGAACCGTATTCCGAGTCCAAATCGGTGAAATAGCGTGAATCACTGACTTTGGTGTAGTCGGCGTTGAAGCGCCAGACTTGATCCATCACGCCGCTGTGTCCCCAGTAGAATAACCACCGGGTATTGTTATCATCCTGCGGTACGTCTTTGGCGTATTGGCTGTCGCTGGGGAGCCAGTCGAGCTGGATCGTGCCGGTGCCGGGCGTGGTCAGATAACGGAATTCGTTTTGCCACTGCACGCCGCGTTGGGTTTGCAAATGCGGCGTGATGGTGGCGTCAAAATTCGGCGCGATATTCCAGTAGTATGGCGTGAGTAACTCAAAACCGTTGCTGCTGCTGTATTTGGCATTGGGGATCAGGAAGCCTGAACGTCGCTTGTCGCCAATGGGCAATTGCAGGTAAGGGCTGTAGAAAACGGGGACGTTGCCGATCTTGAAACGTGCGTTCCAGATTTCAGCGACCTGCTCTTCGCGGTCTTGAATGACTTCCGAACCGACGACGCTCCAGCTATTATCTCCCGGCAGGCAGGAGGTAAAGGTGCCGTTTTCCAAAATGGTGTAGCGATTACCGTCGCGCATTTTCATTTTGTCGGCTGCGCCGCGCCCCTGGCGACCAACCATCTGATAGTCGCCTTGATACACGTCGGTATCTTTGGTGTTGAGGTTCGACCAGGCTTTCGGGCCTTTCAGAATGACCTGATTATCATCGTAATGCACATTGCCTGTGGCGGTAATCGTTCGTGTGGGCGCGCCCTGAGTGGCGGATTCAATCTGGTTAAGCTCCACCTGCTCGGCGGTCAGCACGCTATTGCCTTGCTCGATATTAACGTTGCCGGTGAATCGGGCGCTGTCAGGATAGCTGGCTTCGCTCTTGTCGGCCTGAATATGTACCGGCAATTGATCGGGATCGCCTGTCACCAGCGGCCTGTTGTACGTAGGTACACCCAGCATGCACTGTTCGGCGAGATCGGCCAGCGATTGCTGACTGTATAGCGCCGACCAAATCAGGGTGGCCAGCAGGGTTGGGAAACTTTTTTTCATACGCGGTATCAGGTGTTCCGTCATCAGAGGCATCATGCCGACAAACGGTCAGAGACTATATCACTCGTCAGCGTTGCGCCAGTGTTTAATCCCCGCTGTTTTTATACGCGCTGCCGTTAGGTGCAAAGATAAATGACGGGTATGATAAAGCAATTTTTAGCCGACGGCATGAGGATTTGAGGAGTATATGCGGTATTGGGGAAAGTTGCTGGGGCTTGTGCTGGGAATTATGTCCAGCGGCGGCATCTGGGGAATGATCATGGGACTGCTGATGGGGCACTTGATTGACAGGGCCAGAGCATCGCGTCGCCGCAGCTTTTTTTCAGCCCAATCCACCCGCCAGTCGCTGTTTTTCCTGACCACCTTTCAGGCGATGGGGCACCTGACCAAATCCAAAGGGCGGGTAACGGAAGCGGATATCCAGATTGCGACCAGAATGATGGATCGCCTTGAACTGTTTGGCGAGGCGCGAACGGCGGCGCAACAGGCGTTTCGTGAAGGCAAAGCCAGCCATTTCCCCTTGCGTATCAAATTGCGAAAACTGCGCGACGCCTGCTTCGGACGTTTTGATTTAATTAAGATGTTTCTGGAAATTCAACTTCAGGTGGCGTTTGTTGATGGCGTGCTGCATCCGAACGAAAGGCGGTTGCTTTATGTTATCGCCGACGAACTGGGCGTAACCCGCGAGCAGTTCGAGTTTTTTCTGCGCAATATAGAAAATACCTCTTATCAGTCGGGGCACGGTGGATCCAAACAGGGCGGGAAGTCCTATCAGCGCCGCGGTCAGTCGTCCAACGGCCATTCTTACGGCGGTCAACGGCAGTCTGCGCCGCCGCGCGGGCCGACGCTGGAAAGCGCCCGCCGTACGCTGGGAGTGCGTCACAACGACGATGCGGCGACGATTAAGCGCGCCTACCGCAAGCTAATGAGCGAGCATCATCCGGATAAGCTGGTGGCGAAAGGGTTATCGCCCAGAATGATGGAAATGGCTAAGCGAAAAGCGCAGGATATTCAGGCCGCCTATGAATTGCTGAAAAGCGCCAATCAATTGAAATAACCGTATCTATCTGCTCCTTTCCGCTTTTTTCCCGTTTTTGCCCCCGCGTATCATTCCTTTTTCTGCCCGTCATGCCGACTTGATTAAAAACGCGTTTAAAAGTCCGCCTCACAGCGGAAGTGCATCGGCGTTTTGAAGGCGGGATGCAGAATGCACAGTTCCTGTGCGTGGAGCAGCAGACGGGGCGCCAGCGCTTTGGCGTCGGGAGGCGCGTAAAAACCGTCGCCCAGAATCGGGTGTCCCAGCGCCAGCAGATGAACGCGCAACTGATGAGAGCGCCCGGTGATAGGCATCAGCTTAACGCGGGTGGTGCCGTCGCGATCGCGGGACAAGACCCGGTATTCGGTCTGCGCGGCTTTCCCCTGCTCAAAACAGACTTTCTGTTTGGGACGGTTCGGCCAGTCGCAAATCAGCGGCAGGTCAATCAATCCCTCATCATGTTCCATTAATCCCCAGACGCGGGCGATGTAGGATTTTTTGGGTTCGCGTTCGCGAAATTGACGCTTTAACTCCCGCTCGGCGGCTTTGGTCAACGCCACAACGATCACCCCGCTGGTGGCCATATCTAAACGATGGACGGACTCGGCGGCGGGATAATCGGCCTGAATACGACGCATCACGCTATCTTTGTGCTCCGGGGCGCGGCCGGGAACGGAAAGTAAGCCGCTGGGCTTATTCACCACGATGATGTGTTGATCCTGATACAGGATGTGCAGCCAGGGATCGGTTGGGGGGTTGTAGGGTTCCATCGATAGTGCCTTTCTTCAGATTGCTGATAAACCCTTTCCCGGCCGGCGATATCGGCTTTCGCCTTTGTCAGAGGCGGCGCGCGATATTCGCTTTTCTCCCCGTAAGGGGGAGGCCGGGGCGGGGTTAATACATACGCTTACTGATGCGTCACCACCACCAGACGAATGGCGTCCAGACGCCAGTTTGCCTGATGAAGATTACTCAGCACCTGCTCACGCTGATTTTCCAACGCGCTTAATTCATCTTCACGGATGTTGGGGTTCACCGCTTTGAGCGCTTCCAGACGTTCCAGTTCACGGCGCAACTGCTGGTCGGCCTGCTGCTGCGCGTCGGTAATCAACTGGCGGGCCTGCTCGGCGACCAGCGGTTCGGCCTGTTGCAGCATAGCATGCACATCGGCCTGCACCGCATTCACCAGCTTGCTCGACGTATGGCGGTTGACGGCGCTGAGCTGGCGGTTGAAGCTTTCAAACTCCACCTGCGCGGCCAGATTGGTTCCTTTGCGATCCATCAGCAGACGAACCGGCGTCGGCGGCAGGAAGCGCGTTAGCTGCAAGTGTTTCGGCGCCTGGGCTTCCACCACATAAATGAGTTCCGCCAGCAGCGTACCGACCGGCAAGGCTTTGTTTTTCAACAGCGACACGGCGCAACTGCCGGTATCGCCGGACAAAATCAAGTCCAGCCCGTTGCGGATGAGCGGATGTTCCCAACTGATAAACTGCGCGTCTTCACGGGATAAGGCCTGCTCACGATCGAAAGTGATGGTGCAGCCGTCCTGCGGTAAGCCGGGAAAGTCGGGCACCAGCATATGGTCGGACGGCGTCAGAATAATCAGATTGTCGCTGCGATCTTCCTGATTGATGCCCACGATATCAAACAGATTCAGCGCAAAGGTGACCAGATTAATGTCGTTATCCTGCTCGGCGATCCCCTGCGCCAGAATTTGCGCCTGTTCACCGCCGTTTGAATGCATTTCCAGCAGACGATCGCGGCCTTGCTCAAGCTGCTGTTTCAACTGTTCATGCTGCTGTCGGCAGATATGGATAAATTCATCCAGACCCTGCTGTTCGCCCGGGATGGTCAGGCGTTCGATCAACTGCGCGTAGTGGGCGTCATAAATGGCGCGGCCCGTCGGGCAGGTATGCTCAAACGCGTCCAGCCCTTCGTGATACCAGCGCACCAGCAATGCCTGGGCGGTATTTTCCAGATACGGGATCAGAATCTGGATTTGCTGTGTCTGACCGATACGATCCAATCGTCCGATACGCTGTTCCAGCAGGTCGGGGTTGAACGGCAGATCAAACATGATCAGATGGCTGGCAAACTGAAAGTTGCGGCCTTCGGAACCGATCTCCGAGCAAATCAGCACCTGCGCCCCTTCTTCTTCCGACGCGAAATAGGCGGCGGCCCGGTCGCGCTCAAGAATGGATAGCCCTTCGTGAAAAACGGCGGCGCGAATCGCTTCACGGGTGCGTAGCACCTGTTCCAGTTGCAGGGCGGTGGCGGCCTGAGCGCAGATCACCAGTACTTTTTTGTCGCGGTTGGCGGTCAGATAGTCGAGCAACCACTCGACGCGGGGATCAAAATTCCACCAGGTGGCGTCGTTCCCTTCCAACTGTTGATAAATCTGCTCCGGGTACAGCATCGCGCGTGCCCGGGCTTCCGGCGTTTTGTTGGCGCCCATAATACCGGATACCTTGATCGCCGTCTGGTACTGGGCCGGCAACGGTAGACGGATTTGATGCAGAATACGCTGTGGAAAACCTTTCACGCCCTGACGGGTATTACGGAACAGCACACGGCTGGTGCCGTGGCGATCCATCAGCATGGTGATCAGTTCCTGACGCGCCCGCAGGTTGTCTTCGCTGTCGCTGTTGATCGCTTTGAGCAGCGGTTCGATATCCTGTTCGCCCAGAAGCTCGCTTAGCGCGTTCAACTCCGGCGTTCTGGCCTTTTCTCCCGCCAGCAACAGCGTTACCGCATCGGCAACCGGACGGTATTGCCGCTGTTCGGCGACGAATTCGTGATAGTCATGGAAGCGATTGGGATCGAGCAGACGCAGGCGGGCAAAGTGACTCTGCTGACCCAACTGTTCCGGTGTGGCGGTCAGCAGCAGCACGGCTGGAATATTTCCGGCCAGTTGTTCAATCGCCTGATATTCGGGACTGGCTTGTTCTTCGCTCCAGGCCAGATGATGGGCTTCATCCACCACCAGTAAGCCCCAGTCGGCATTGACCAACTGCTCGAAACGTTGCGCATTGCGCCGTACGAAGTCCAGTGAGCAGATGACCAGTTGTTCGGTTTCAAAGGGATTGCTGCTGTCCAGTTTCGCTTCGGCGTAGCGTTCATCGTCAAACAGCGAGAACAGCAGGTTGAAACGGCGCAGCATTTCCACCAGCCATTGGTGCTGCAAGGTTTCCGGCACAATGATCAGCACGCGTTCGGCGCGGCCGGCCAGCAGTTGCTGGTGGATAATCATGCCGGCTTCGATGGTTTTGCCCAGCCCGACCTCGTCCGCCAGCAGTACGCGCGGCGCGTGGCGTTGTCCGACCTCGTAGGCAATGTGCAACTGGTGCGGGATCAGGCTGGCGCGCATGCCGCGCAGTCCGCCCCACTGTTGCAGCGCCTGTTCATTTTGGTGCTTGCGCGCGCGGTAACGCAGCGCAAAGCGATCCATACGATCGATCTGCCCGGCAAACAGGCGATCCTGCGGTTTGTTGAAAGTCAGCTTGCTGTCCAGCAGGATTTCACGCATTTCAGCCGCAGAGTCATCATCCAGACGCTGGCCGCTATAGATCAGCAGACCCTTCTCATCGCGTACGCTGTCCACCTTAAGCTGCCAGCCTTCATGGCTGGTGACGGTATCACCGGGGTTAAACATCACCCGGGTGATGGGCGCATCGCTGCGGGAATAGAGTCGGTTTTCACCGCTGGCAGGGAAAAGCAGGGTTATCATGCGGGTATCGACTGCAACCACAGTACCCAATCCAAGTTCGCTTTCCGTGTCGCTGATCCAGCGCTGACCAAGTGTAAAAGGCATAAATTCTTAGCTCGATTTTTGTCTGTGTCGGGATAGTGTCAGGTTATGCTTTGCTATTGGCGCGGTATGTCCGGCGCCAATAAGATAATGGTGTTGTTGATGTCAATTGAGAAAGGGCGTTATGGTAATGGAAGGCGGCGCGTTCGTCACCTGCTCAAAAGCCGTGAATCGATACCGAGGGTTAAAATAATCCCATCTGTCCGGTAATCAGTGTAGCAAAATCATCGTGAAGAAAAGGAAGAATGGCATCCGCGACAGGTTGTAGCTGACGTTCGACGTAGTGCTGATAATCCAGCGGCGAGCGCCGGGTTTCCAGCGGTTCCGGCCCGTTGGTGGTGATGACGTAGCTAATCCAGCCGCCATTCTGATATTGCAGCGGCCGCCCCTGTTGGCGGTTGTAGTCATCGGCGATCCTGGCTGCTCGTGCATGGGGCGGTACGTTGCGCTGATAGTCGTCGAGCCGGCGGCGCAGCCGCTTGCGGTAAATCAGCAGCGCATCAAATTCGCCGTTCAAGGTTTTACCGACATACTCCCGCAGCCACTCCTGATAAGGTTTTTGCTGAAAAATCAGCAGGTAAAGCTGCTGCTGAAATTGTTGCGCCAGCGGCGTCCAGTCCGTTCTAACGGTTTCCAGCCCTTTAAACACCATTTTCTCGCCCTGTGGCGTGGCGATCATCCCGGCGTAGCGTTTTTTGCTGCCTTGTTCAGCGCCCCGGATGGTGGGCATCAAAAAGCGGCGGAAGTGGGTTTCAAATTCCAGTTCCAGCGCGCTGGTCAGTCCGTGCGTTTGCCGTAAATGCGTTTGCCACCACTGATTAACCTGCCGTACCAGCTTTTTACCGATGACGGCGGCTTCCTGCTCCGTGTGCGGACGTGTCAGCCACACGAAGGTGGAGTCGGTGTCGCCATAGATTACCTGATACCCTTGCGCTTCAATCAGTTCACGCGTTTTGAGCATAATTTCATGGCCGCGCAGGGTGATGGAAGAGGCCAGTCGGGGATCGAAAAACCGGCACCCGCTGGCGCCCAGCACGCCATAAAAGGCATTCATGATGATCTTCAGCGCCTGCGACAGCGGTTTGTTGTCGGTGCGTTTGGCGGCCTCGCGCCCCTGCCAGATGTGTTCGACAATGGCCGGCAGGCAATGCCGATCGCGGGAAAACCACGCCTCGCGAAAACCCGGGACGGAATGCTGTTCATCGGGATGTAGCATCCCGACGGCCAGACCAACGGGATCGATAAGAAAAGTGCGGATGATGGCGGGATACAGACTTTTGTAATCCAGCACCAATACCGAATCGTACAGACCGGGGCGGGAATCCATCACAAATCCTCCCGGGCTGGCTTCCGGCGCGACTTCGCCCAGATTCGGCGCCACAAAGCCCATCCGGTGCATGCGGGGCAGATAGAGATGGGTAAAGGCGGCGACGGAACCTCCGCTGCGATCGGCGGCCAGACCGGTGACGCTGGCGCGTTCCAGTAAAAAAGGCAGTAATTCCGTTTTGGCGAAGATGCGTGTCACCAGCTCGCAGTCTTGCAGGTTGTAGCGAGCGAGGGCCGGTTTATCTTCGGCGAAGCGGCGGTCGATTTCATCCATCCGTTGGTAGGGGGTATCGATGGCTTTACCTTCGCCCAGCAACGCCTGCGCGACGAATTCCAGACTGAAGGAAGCGAAATTCCAGGTGGCGGATTTCAGCGCTTCAATACCATCAATAATCAACCGGCCGGCGGCGCTGGCGAAAAAATGCCCTTGTTTGAAGCCGTGTTCACGCCACTCGAGTTCGTTGCCGTCACGGCCCAGCAGCAGCGGGATACGGTAGCGCTCGGCATGTTTTTGCAACACCCTCAGGTCGAATTGCACCAGATTCCAGCCGATAATGGCGTCAGGATCGTGCCGTTTCATCCAGTGATTCAGTTTTTCCAGCAGTTGCGGACGACTGGCGACATACTCCAGGGTGAAATTATCCGTATCGACGGCATGACCGTTATCCGGGCCGAGCATATAAACCTGACGCTGCCCGCAGCCTTCCAGACCAATACAGTACAGCTCACCGTGTCGATTGGTTTCGATATCCAGTGAAACCAGTTTCAGGTTGGGACGATAGTCGGGATTGGGTTTCATGCGTACCTGAGTCAACAGGCCGGATGAGGCCGGTTCGCCGCTTAACCAGACGGGGGCGGTAATAAAGCGCTCCATCAAGAAACGGTCGGGCGGGCGGATATCCGCTTCATAGACCTGAACTCCGCCTTCACGCAGGATTTTTTCCAGCTTCAGAAGCTGGCGATATTTAGGGCAGTAGAGTCCCAGCAACGGCTGGTGATGGAAGTTTTGCAGCGCCAGCGGCCGTAGCCGCCACTGGTTTTCCTGACTTAATAATACGCTGGCCTGAGCCTGTTGCGCTTCAGGGATAAACGCCACGGCCTGTTGCGCGGGCAGGCGCGCCTGTAGCGGGCCGTCATCGGTAGCCAGCCAAAATTCCACCTGCATACCCGCCGGGGTGTCATGCCAGTGGCGGGTAAGGAGAAAGCCCTGACGCGTCTCGGTCACTCAGACTGCCTTTTCGTTGGTTATCACCGGAGAAAGATGATTAAGTATGGTTATTTATACAGTTGATGTCCAGTCGTTTGCATACCTCTCCCGGTGGCCGGATTAAAGAGAATTGCGGGTTGATTAAAACAAACTATCCCACGGATTCAGGCGGCGTCAGCGGCGGAGATCACCCGATTGCGGCCTTGCTGTTTGGCTTTATACAACGCTTTGTCCGCCATTTTAAAGGCGCGTTTTATGGTGATTTCCTGCGTGTCCGGCAGCCACATTGAGACGCCCAACGAAATAGTGATCTTGCCGACGGTCGGGATCGTGGCCTGCTGTGTGGTGTTGCGCAGGCGCTCGGCAATATCCACTGCGGTCTTCATATTGGTTTCCGGCAATAAAATCAGAAACTCTTCCCCGCCGCTGCGACATAAAATATCGGTATCACGGGAGCTGGAGCGAATGAGTTGCGCAAGATATTTAATCACGCTATCGCCGGCATCATGACCGTAGGTGTCGTTGACGCGTTTGAAATGGTCGATATCCAGCGCGACGATGGCGAAACTTTTCTGGCCGATCAGCCAGTATCTCAGGATGCTCTCCAATCCCCGGCGATTGAACAGCCCAGTCATGGGATCGGTTTGCGCTTCATAGCGAAGCTTGCCGATTTTTTTCTGTAGCAGCTCGATGCCGATCAACATCGCCTGCTTGAGTTGCGTGGCCTCAAAATACCAGGAGTGGATTTTCCTGATGTCGTCGGACACATTGAGTGAGTCCATTTTATTGGCGCTGCGGGCCAGCAGCCACAGCGGCTGGGCGATGAGCCGGGCAAGCAGCCAAACGCAGAATAGCGTCAGAATAGCTAACGGCAGAGTATGCTGTAACACATTAAGCATCAGGCTATCCAGGGGCTTTAACGTTTCGCTTATTGGACGCAGCACCAGCACTTCCCAGCGGTTGGCGGGAACCACGGCGTATCCGACAAGCGCCTTTCTTCCCTGACTATCCGTCATCTCCCGGCTGCCATTGCGCTCTGTGCGGCTATCGATTATCGGGCTATTGCGGACGACGACGCCGATCTGCGTGGGATCTTTGTGGTACAAAATTTTTCTGTAGTGGTCGGTGACATAGATATAAGAACCGTCCCGATAATAGTGACGCTCAAGCAATGCATTAAGAATACTGGGTTTTTCCAGATGAATAGAGCCGCCGATAAACCCTTTGTAGCGTCCGTCCCGGGTAAATATGGGGGCCGAGACCAGTACGATCAGGTTATCGGTTACGGAAAAGTAAGGTGAGCTAATCAACGCGCTCTTTTCCTGCAAGGCCCGTCTTACGCCGGCGGTAGTCACCTTTTTTCCCATCAATTGCAGTCGGTCGGGAAAGGTCGCCTTGACCACGCCGTGTTCGTCGACAATCGATACGGTGTTAAAACTACCGCTCTGTGACCCGATACGTCTGGCTTCCTCGTTCAGCCTGTCGCTGTCATCCATTCGATCCGCGATCGTGCTGGTGCTGTAAGATAACTGTTGCAGCGATGTTTTGAAGAAGACATCGGTGATGGCCGCCAGCTTGGTGGCGTAAACGCGATTGGCTTCCAGTGTATTGTCGATCAGCAGTTGGCGCTGCACGCGATAACTGGCATGAAGACTGTTAACTAACATAATCAGCGCGCTGGTGACGGCTAGCAGCAGGATAAGTCGCCGTAATCCGATGCGATTGGACAGTTTTAACAACATAGTGGGTTGATTGGCGCGGTGATAAAAATAGTCGGTATCATAAGTACTGGTTTATAGCCTGTAAATTCTGGTCAGTATAGTCATCCAATCCGGTGGGATTATAAATTTTTTGACAACGCCCCATGCAGTAAACCTTTTCCCCTATGTTTTAGCATAAAAAGTGGTAAATGGCATATTTAAAGGAATTATCACTATAAAATCATGCTTCCGTAACATGGAGTTGAATAAAAATAATATCTTACATTCATAAGAAGAGGGTATTGCCCACCCGCGATGAAAGATTGATTTCCTTATAAAATATCGTCATTAACCTCAACGCACTTTTTAAAAGCAACCGCGAAACAAAATGGTGCATTCCACTTCATCCCTTTTCTCTACCGTTATTTTCTTGGTGGATAGTAATGGATTTTTTCTTTTTTTATTAGAGTGTTAACAATTATTTCGTTGTTCTGGCACATTTATTGCTGATTTTAATTCCGCCAACAGAATATATCCCTGTGGCACTTTTGAGACTCTCACAGTCAGATGTACTGCTTTATTCCACAACTCGGATTTGAATCTCTCACTATTAAAAGAGGCGATCATGAATAACAATTTTGTCAGAGTAACGGTAGCTGCTGCATTTGTTTCCTCCGTCATCTGTGCCAACAGCGCGCTGGCGGCTGAAGTAAAGATAGGGGTGGTTCTGCCTCTGAGCGGGGCGCTTAGCGGTTATGGACAACCTTCTCAAAAAGGCGTTGAGCTGATTAATAGTCTGGAGCCGACGCTGAAAAACGGCGATACGATCAAACTTGTCATCATTGACGATAAAAGCGACAAGGTTGAAGCGGCCAACGCCATGCAGCGTCTGGTTTCCAGTGATAAAGTCGATGCGGTGATCGGCGAGGTGACTTCAACCAACACCATGGCGATGACCAAAATGGCTGAAGACACCAAAACGCCGCTGGTTTCCCCGACCGCCACCAATGACCGTGTGACCCGTAATCGCCAGTATGTCAGTCGCGTGTGCTTTTCCGATAGTTTCCAGGGGGTGGTGGGGGCCAATCTGGCATCGCGCGATTTAGGCGCGAAAACCGCCGCCATCATGTTTGATAGCAGCAACGACTATTCCGTCGGTCTGGCAAAATCCTTCCGCACCCAGTTTCTCAAAAACGGCGGCACCATTGCGGTCGAAGTTCAGGCTCCAGGCGGCAGTAAAGATTTCAAAGCCCAGCTTTCCACCATCAAAGCTAAAAATGTCGATATGATTTATATGCCGATCTATTACACCGAAGGGGCGTTGATCGCGGTGCAGGCCAAACAACTGGGGCTGAAAGTGCCGGTTGTCGGCGGTGACGGGTTGGCGGCCGATCCGGTGTTCTTCAAGCTGGGACAGGATGCGGTTGAAGGTTATATGACCACCGACTACTACTCGCCGAATGCCAAAGATCAGACGCCTGAAGGTGAGACGTTTATCAAAGCCTGGGAAGAAAAATATAAAGAACCGACCCATACCTGGGGCGCAATGACCGCTGACGCTTACAAAATGATCGTCAACGGGATGAATCAGTGCAGCGATCCTAAAGACCGTGTTTGCGTCAATGAGAAAATCCGCGCCACCAGCAATTTCTCCGGCATTACCGGCACGCTGACGCTGAAAGATGGCGACGCGATCCGCAGCGCCGTCATTAATGAAGTCAAAGATGGACAATTGGCCTTCAAGACGGTGGTCAACCCTTAAGATATCCCTTTCATCTTGCAAAACACCGGGGGCGTCAGCCCCCGGAAGCGGGCAGGATAGCCCGTCATAACCTCAAGTATATAAAGGCCAATAAGGATTGAATTATGGATGCTGCTATTTTCTTCCAGCAGGTGGTTAATGGCATGAGTCTGGGCAGTATGTATGCGCTGATTGCGATTGGTTACACCATGGTTTACGGCGTATTACGACTGATCAACTTTGCTCATGCCGATATTATGATGGTGGGGGCGTTTCTTGCCCTGTTTGGTTCAACCACCTTTGAACTGCCTTTCGGGGCGGCTATTTTATTCGCCATTCTCTTTTCGGCGTTGCTGGGCGTGTGTATCGACCAGATTGCCTACCGTCCTTTGCGCCAGGCGTCCAAAATATCCATGCTGATTACCGCCATCGGCGTCAGTTTCTTTTTAGAGAACCTGTTTAACGTGTTGTTCGGCGGCAGCCCGCGCTTCTTTGCGGCGCCTGATTTCTTCAATCAAACCGTCTCGTTCTGGGGCATCATTATCACCAATGTCGCCTGGCTGGTGCCGCTGGTGACGCTGGTTTTGCTGGGCTGCATTCTGTTTATCCTCTACCGGACCCGGCAAGGGATGGCGATCCGCGCCGTCGCTTTTGATGTCAATACCGTCCGCCTGATGGGGGTGGACGCCAACCATATTATTGCTTTTGTTTTCGCTCTGGGAAGCTCGCTGGCGGCGCTCGGCGGGATCTTTTACGCCACCAGCTACCCGACGATCGATCCTTTAATGGGGGTTTTGATTGGCCTGAAGGCGTTTGCCGCCGCCGTGCTCGGTGGGATTGGCAGCGTCACGGGAGCGGTGATCGGCGGCTTTATTCTGGGCTTCACCGAAGTGGTTGCCGTGGCGGTATTTCCTGAACTGGGCGGATATAAAGACGCCTTTGCGTTTCTGTTTCTGATTCTGGTTCTGCTATTCAGACCGGTGGGCATTATGGGTGATGAAAGACTGGAAAGGAGCCGTTTCTGATGAAAATGCCAACAAATTCATTTTCGCTGTTAACCGGCTATGTCGCGTTATTTGTGATCATGCTGCTGGTGCTGTTTACATTGCAGAATGTATTTGACGATTACATCCTGCGTATCGTCTGTAATATTTTTATTTTTATGATCCTGGCGGTGAGTTACAACCTGATCAATGGCGTCACCGGACAGTTATCCCTGGAGCCTAACGGTTTTGTCGCCGTCGGCGCCTATATTACCGCCATCCTGTTGTTAAGCGCGGACACCAAGCTGGAAATGTATGAGATGGCTTCCCCCAGCGCGTTGGTGCTGGCGCTGCATACCTCTTTCTTGCCCGCGTTGATTATCAGCGGGATCTGCGCCTCGCTGTTAGCCGTGTGTCTGGCGTTCCCTGTCTTTCGCGTGCGCGGCGACTATCTGGCGATTGTGACGCTGGGGTTTGGTTTTATTATTAAAATTCTGGCCATCAATAACCCGCAAATCACCAATGGCGCCATCGGGCTGAATGAAATTCCTCAGGCCGGCAACATGCTGTACTGGTGCGGTTTTATTGCCCTTATCGCTGTGCTGCTTATTTTACAGATTGTGTATTCAAAATACGGGCGGGCGATGAAAGCGGTGCGTGATGATGAAGACGCCGCCATCGCCATGGGCATTAATACCTTCAAAATCAAAACCTGCGCCTTTGCCACCAGCGCCTTTCTGGAAGGGATCGGCGGCGGTTTGCTGGCTTCGCTGCTGACGATTATTTCCCCCGATCTGTTTGATTTTATGCTGACGTTCCAGTTGCTGATCATCATTGTCCTGGGCGGGCTGGGCAGTACCAGCGGCGCGATTCTGGGGACGATTGTGGTGGTGGGCAGCGGAGAATGGCTACGTTTCCTGGATCAGCCGCTAAGTCTGTTTGGCGAGAACTTGGGCGCTTACCCCGGTTTACGGATGGTCGTTTTTTCATTGGTACTGCTGATTATTATGCTTTTTGCCCGCGAAGGGTTGCTGGGTAAGCAGGAAATCTGGGAAGTGAAGAGGAAGCGCCATCATGGAAAATAAGGCTATTCTCAACGTTGAAAATATCATTATGCAATTCGGCGGCTTACGCGCGATCGACGACGTCAGCTTTACGCTGAATCAGGCGGAAATATTCGGTCTGATTGGCCCGAACGGCGCGGGGAAAACCACGTTATTTAATGTGATTACCTCGAATTATAAACCGACGTCGGGAACGGTGATGCTGGGTAATGAAAGAATTACCGGATTAAAACCGAATCAGGTGGTCAATCGCGGCATCGCCCGCACGTTCCAGAATATTCGTCTGTTCAATTCAATGACGGTGCTGGAAAACGTATTAATCGGTTTCGATCGCGCCATTCGTTATTCCTTTATCGAAGCGGCATTGCATATGGGGCGCTTTTTCTCGGCGGAAAAACAGGCTAAAGCGCAGGCGATGGAGATCCTCGACTATATCGGTATCGCGGAGCATGCGCATTTACTGGCAACCAATCTGAGTTACGGGAATCAGCGTAAAGTCGAGATTGCCAGAGCGTTAGCCACGTCACCGGCGTTACTGTTACTGGACGAGCCGGCGGCGGGCATGAACCCAAGAGAAACCAATGAACTGGCGCAACTGATTTTTAAAATGCGTGAAGATTACAAATTAACGGTATTGCTGATTGAACATGACATGTCTTTTGTTAACACCCTGTGTGAACGGGTATTGGTGCTTGATTATGGCAAACCGTTATTCAGTGGCACTACCCATGAGGCAATTAATAATAAAGAGGTGATTGCCGCGTATCTTGGAGATGTCGATTATGCTTAAGGCCGATGATCTACGGGTATTTTATGGGCTGATTCAGGGATTAAAGGGGATTGATATTGAGGTCAATAATAGTGAAATCGTCACCCTGATCGGCAGCAATGGGGCGGGGAAAACCTCAACGCTTAACGGTATTATCAATCTGGTGAAATCGACCGGGCAGGTGAATTTCCTTAATGAAGATATCTCCCACAGCCTGACGCATCAGATTGTGCGTAAAGGGCTGGCGCTGGTGCCGGAGGGGCGAAAGGTTTTCACCAACCTGACCATTGAAGAAAACCTGCGCATGGGAGCCTACAATAACCCGCTTAATTTCAATCACCTGAAAGATAAAATGTATACGCTGTTTCCGCGTCTGAAAGAGCGTCGCAGCCAGTTGGCCGGCACCATGAGCGGCGGCGAGCAACAGATGCTGGCGATTGCCAGGGCGTTGATGAGCGAGCCGGTACTGCTGATGCTGGATGAACCAAGCCTGGGGCTGGCGCCGAAGATTGTGGGCGAAATGTTCAATATTATTAAACAATTGCAAAAGGAAAATATCACCATCCTTTTAGTTGAGCAGAACGCCACGGCGGCGCTGAAGATTGCCGACCGCGCTTATGTGCTGGAAAACGGTCAGATTGTTCTGAAAGGGCAGGCGCAGGCTATTCTGGCCAACCCGGAAGTGAAGAAGATGTATCTGGGGGGCTAAATTTTTCTCCGCCGTCCCATCCCCCGCGCAGGCGGGGACCCGCGTTTGCCGGCAGTTTCCCGTCATACCCGCAGGCGCGGGCATGACGGGACTGCGATGCATATGCGGCATTCGCTTTCCCCATACTGAAAATGACCCGTTGACGTTATCCGCCAAGATCCAGACAATCCATTTTTTACCAACAACGAGCTGGGGTTTATGGAAGCGTGGCTGGATCATCTGGTTACTCAATCATTAGCGTATTCATCGATCGCCATTATGCTGGTAGCCTTTCTGGAATCGCTTGCTCTGGTCGGTCTGTTGCTGCCGGGCACCGTGATGATGGCAACGTTGGGGGCGCTGATCGGCAGCGGTCAGATAGGGTTATATCCGGCGTGGCTGGCGGGTATTGTCGGTTGTTTGCTGGGGGATTGGATTTCCTACTTCATTGGCAGACGGTTTAAGCAACCGCTGCACCAATGGTCTTTTCTGAAAAAGCATCAAACGTTGCTTCGTAAAACGGAGCATGCCTTGCACCGGCATCCGGTTCCGACGGTGTTGATTGGGCGTTTTGTCGGGCCGACGCGTCCGCTGATCCCGATGGTCGCCGGCATGCTGGGCCTGCCGCCTCATAAGTTCGCCGTACCGAATATCATCGGTTGCCTGCTGTGGCCGCCGGCGTATCTTTTACCCGGTATATTGGCCGGCGTGGCGATTGATATTCCCGCTGGCGTTAATAGCAGCGGTTTTAAATGGCTATTGCTGGTTACCGTGTTACTGGTGTGGATCGCCGCGTGGTTAAGCTGGCGCTGGTGGCGAGGCGATAAACGCAAAAAACGCGACTGGTTCAGCAAACGGCTGCCGCTGCGCCGTTTACGCTGGGTTGCTCCGTTGACGCTGACGGCGGCGGGCCTGAGCCTGGTCATGCTGATCCAACATCCGTTAATACCTGTTTATCGCCACCTGCTGTGGCAGGTGTTGCAGGGGTAATAAAATCGGGTTTTAGGTCATTTTATCCCTATAATGCCCGTTCACTGTTTGCTTATATTGCAACAGTGAACGGACATATTAGCGGAAAATCACCGTGTGTTGTTAATGGTAATCAGCAGAGATGGAGTCTTATAAAAAAACGCCATGCCCAGAACAGCAATAAAAAAAAGGTCAGTATATTTATACTGATATCTCTAAATTTTTTCCTGAAACTTAACAGTAGAAAAGGAAAAACAAAAAAAGCGAATGAAATCGTTCCAGTAATATCTCTAGTGTCATCAACAACAAACGCCCTGAAAGCCATGCAGGAATTTAATATCTCTTTGCCATCAATATAAATATCCTCTTCAAAAGAGGAAAGTAAATATATTGCAACGCAGCAAAACGTAAAAAATAAAATCCATCTATATCTTAACATGTTAGTTCATTCTTAAAATTTTATATATAGACTCTTTCTTCTCAAGAATTCGTCTGCCATAAGCACTATACTCTCGTTCTGGTGAACCAACCGGCGATGATATCGACTTCAAAAAATCTTTCTTCTCTCTCTGCGTTCCCCTATTGTATCTGGAGCCAGCTAAAATAATTTGTTCATCATTTAATTGTCGGGTGTCATCTATTTCTGGATTATCAAATAAAATGAGTTCCCGGAGATGTTTGGCAACTACTCTTATATTAAAATCGTCAGAAAGTAAACAATTTGAAAGTTGTAATTGTTGCCTTGATGTTAAAGAGGAAGGCGGCAGCCCTATAGTTTCTGCTGCTGCTCGTAGCTGGATCGCGAGAGAACCAACAGATGTAGAATTAGAAGATTTATTATTACCATTAATCGTATCATTAATCATCTGCCTGAATTGTAAAACTCCATATGCTTTGAATCTTTCAGGCACCCCGCCAACTTCGGCTATCGCTACGCCAGCCAATAATAGCACCGGTATTTTTTCTTCGTGTGCATACCTTATTATCTTATCTTTATTATAGGCTAAATAAGCCGATTTATATGCCCATAAATAAGATTTTCCCGTTACATAAGTAGAACTTTCTGGTAAATGGTATCTGATGAAATCAAATCCTGTAAATTTAGGAAAACCCAAGGCATCAACGTCACAAAATTGGTTTCGCATTTTTTATTTCCTTAAAAAACACTTTCACCCCATAAACTATATCCAGATGTTCTTGAGATATGATGAGTCCATTCTATGCTCGAATATTTTACACTTACTAGTTCTTCTGGTTGATTATCGGAGTGATTTATTGCGTGAGGATATACAACACTTAGCTTTACAATAAAAGCTTTTCGTATCTTTATCGAGTAATAAAGTTCGTTTCCACCTTTATCTGATGTTCTATAAAATTTAAACTCAAGAAAAAGCTCTTCATTATCTGTTATGGCTGTACCTAATAAGGGAGAGGATTTATCAATAAGTTTAATGAATGATACTGGCATGTGTGTTATATTCATCGATCTGTTCATATCATGTTCAAATGATAAGATAAATATTTCATCTTTATGAATGGCCTGATATTTGTTTCCTATTGAATCAAATGTAGAGCATCCAGATGATATCAATCCTTGCTTTTTACCTTCTATCGTTACATAAATTAAATTTGCCATGTAGATATCCATTCTTGTTATGATAAACGCTAAGATGTTGCTAGTGTTTCTTTGCGGTTTTCTGAGTGTAAGCCTATAAATAGATAACACGGATTATCACATTATGAAAATATTATTGTCAACGAGTGCTAATTATATTATTAGCATGTTAATAATTAATTTAATTGAAAATCATTGGAATAACGACCAAGGATAAACTCTCCGAAAATACTTTCCCAAAATTAAAAGAGACAGAGGCGCGTCTACCATTCCGATCTACCGCTGAAATGATACCGTAGTTCTCATTTTCTCAATTTATCTCAGCGATAAAACTCCGCCACCTGCTGTGGCAGGTGTGGCAGGTGTTGCAGGGGTGATAAAATCATGTTTACTATAATCGGGTAAAAAGGAGATGCTGTACTCACGGGATGTCGGAAGACAGGAAAGCGGTTCGAAACGAATCCCTGGGATTTCAAGGATAATCAAGCGACGGGGCCTAAATGCCAGCGTCCGGATTAATGGAGAAAACTATCATGGTATCAAAGGATTACCTACCGCCTATCAGCGATCAGGATGTGTCTCGGTCAGAAGAAACCGTCAATATGCCTCGTCGGCGACAGCTCTTAAAAGGCGGTATTTCCGCCGCATTGATGGGGACGCTGTACGGACGGCTTATATCTACAGGAAGCCTTGCCCTGGCGGTCGCCGGCACGGAAGTTGCGGCAGCCGAAAGGACGTTTGTTCACCCTGGTTTGTTGCACACGGAAGATGACTTTGCGCTTATCAGAAAGAAAATCGCGGTTTCCGCACAACCCTGGCTGGATGGATGGAACGCTTTACTGTCGGACGGATATTCTCAGCCCGATCGCGCGCCGAGGCCGGTGGAAACGGTGGTTCGCGGCGGAACTGGCAATAACTACGCTCAACTGCATGGCGATATACAACGGGCCTATCAACTGGCGGTACGCTGGAAAATCTCTCAGGACGCACGCTATGGGGATCAGGCGGTGGCTTACCTCAATGCTTGGTCATCCACGCTGAAAACCCTCACCGGCAACGCCGATCGCTATCTTGCGGCGGGTATCTACGGCTATCAGTTCGCCAATGTCGGCGAGATTATGCGCACCTATCAGGGCTGGTCGTCCAGCGATTTAGCGCGCTTTCAAGAAATGATGCTTACGGTGTTCTACCCGCTTTCGTCACGTTTTTTGCGCGAACATAATGACGCTGAAATAACCAACTACTGGGCAAATTGGGATCAGTGCGCCATTGCCTGCATTCTGGCGACCGGCGTGTTGTGCGATCGGCCGGATATCTATGCAGAGGCGGTGAATTATTATAAATACGGGCAAGGTAATGGCGCGGCGCTTCAGGCGGTTTATCACGTCCACCCCGGTTATCTTGGGCAGTGGCAGGAGAGCGGGCGCGATCAGGGGCACTGTACGCTGGGTATCAGTCTTGCCGCCGCATTCTGCGAAATGGCCTGGAATCAGGGCGATGATATGTACGGCTATGACAACAACCGTTTTCTGGCTGGGGCTGAATATGTCGCCAAATCTAACCTGAAAGCAGGGAGCGGCGAGTTTTATACGTTGCCGTGGCTCGACTATAGAAATCGGCATGGATTGGCGGTAGGGATTTCTCCCGCCGGACAGGGCAACGCACGGCCGACCTGGGAGTGTGTTTATCATCACTATGCGATGCGCAAGGGTATCGCCGCGCCATATGTTCGTAAGCAGGCGGCACTGATGTACCCGGAAACCAACAATCGCAATGGCGATCAGCTCGGTTTCGGCACGTTGCTATTTTCACGCGAACAGCAGGCGCCTTCCCTTTCGCCTTCCGGTCTGACGGCATACCTGCGCGGTGATAGCGTGGTTTTATCGTGGTGGGGCGTCATTGATGCGGAACGCTATCAGGTTAAGCGATCCACCGCGGTTAATGGCGACTACGTGACGATTGCCGCCGATATTACCGATCCGCTGACCTATGAAGATACGGATATTGCCGGCGCTTCCGAATACTTTTATAAGGTAACCGCAGTCGTTGATGGCGTGGAAAACGCGCCTTCGCAGGCGGTCGGCGTCGGTATAAAGGCAAAGACGATCTTCCAGCTCGATTTTGATGAAGCTTCCGGGCGGGTTGCGTCGAACCGCATCGCAAATCAGGGCAATGGCGAACTGGTTGGCGGCGCCAGTTGGGGAAGCGGCATGAGCGGCAGCGCCGTTGTGCTCGATGGGGCTGGCGGTTACATCAATCTTCCGGAAGGGCTGCTTGCGTCGCTCGCCGACTTTACAATTGAAACGCGATTTTACGCTGATAGGCAAAGCAAATGGGCGAGAGTGTTCGACGCCGGCTCCGGCCCTCGCCGTTGGATGATGTTAACGTTGGAAGGCGGAGATGGCAGGCCGGAATTCGGCATCTCTACGGTGCATAGCTACGATACTCAGCGGGTGGCGTCGAATGTGGCAATGCCGGTAGGGCGGTGGGTGCATATCGCCGTTACGCTGTCCGGCAAGGTGTGCACATTATATCTGGACGGCGTGGCGGTGGGCCGCAATGATGAGTTTACGTTGGCGCCCTATCATCTGGGGCCGGAAAATAACACCTACCTCGGGCGCTCGCAATATGAGGCTGATCCTTATACCGCGGGGCGTTATGACTATTTTAAGATTTGGCATGGCGCGCTTAACCCTGACGAGATTACCGCGTTGAGTGAGGGAAGGGGGTAAGCTTCTATTCACAAAGCCGCCTGGTTACAGGGTCTTAACACCTTGTGACGGCTGGTTTTAGAGGCTTTTCCGATTATGCGTGAGCGCCGCAGGCGGTCATTTAACCACGACGCCTGCGGTTCGCTCATCAGCGATAAAATTCCGCCACCTGATCAAAGATGCGCATTTCCTCGCCGTGGCGGCGCACCTGTATTACATCTTCCAGTTTTTCCACCTGGCTTATCATCTGTTGCAGGCGCTGATCGTCTTGCACCAGCAGCCAGATGCGGCTTTCGTCGCCCCCGGCCAGCGGCATACATAAGATCCCTTCGACATTAAATGCCCGGCGGGCAAATAATCCGCATACGTGAGACATCACGCCAGGGTGATTGCGTACCGATAGCTCCAGCGTCACCTGCGTTGAGGTTGATTGATTTAGCATGGCATTAATCTCCAATCATATCGATGTTGGCAGCGCCCGGCGGCACCATCGGATAAACTTTTTCATTCACGTCAATCAGCGCATGAATCAACGCCGGTCCCGGGCGATTCAGCGCGTCGGCCAATGCGGCCAGGGGATCTTCCGCCGCGTTCAGATCGCAGGTGGAAAACCCGAAACCCGCGGCGATCGCCAGAAAGTTGGTGCGGTAGCGATAATCCGCCGCAAAGATATGCTGTTTAAAGAACAGATCCTGTTGCTGATGAACCAAACCGAGTGACTGATTATTCATCAAGATGATTTTTATATTCAGCCCTTCTTCTGCGGCGGTCGCCATTTCCTGAATGTTCATCATCAGGCTGCCGTCGCCGGAAAAACACACCACGGTGCGTTCCGGTTCGGCCAGCGCCGCGCCGATCGCCGCGGGTAAACCAAACCCCATGGTGCCCAGCCCGCCGGAGGTCAGCCACTGTCGCGGTCTGCGCAGCGGATAAGACTGGGCGACCCACATCTGATGTTGACCGACGTCAGTGGTAATAATCGCCTCGTCCGTCAGCGCCTGCGCCGTGGCCTGTACCAATCCGTAGTGGCTTAACGGATCGTCCGCGCCCGGCATGCTGAATGGGAATTCACGTTGCAACTGACCAATCGCCGAATGCCACGTCTCACGCTGCCGGGGCTCGATCAACGGCAGTAATTGATCCAGCGCCTGCGCTACGTCGGCATGTAAGGCGACATGAGGCTGCCTGATTTTCCCTAGTTCCGCCGCATCGATGTCGATATGAATGATGCTGGCGTCCGGGCAGAACTGCTCCGCTTTACCGATCGCCCGGTCATCGAAACGGGCGCCCAGCACGATTAACAAATCCGCCTGCTGTAAAATCAGATTGGTTGAGCGTGCGGCGTGCATCCCTAACATGCCCAGCGACAGTGGATGATCGACGGGCATCGCCCCTAATGCCATCAGCGTCATGGTGGTCGGCAAGCCGGCGCGTTCCGCCAGTTGGATGGCCTGTTGATGCGCGGATGCGCTGATAATCCCCCCTCCCAGATAGAGTATCGGGCGTTGGGCGGTATTGATCATGGCAGCGGCCTGCTCAATTTTCTGCCGATCGATAGCCGGAGGAATATCGTTCAGGGTTATCCCCGGCAATTCATCCAACTCGATTTCAGCCGTTTGTACGTCTTTGGGAATATCGATCCAGACCGGGCCGGGACGGCCGGACTGCGCAATGCGAAATGCTTCCGGGATCACGCGCGGCAAGTCTCTGACATCACGCACCAGATAGTTATGTTTGGTGATGGGAATGGAAATACCGTAGGTGTCCACCTCCTGAAAGGCGTCGGTGCCGATCATGCCGGAAGGCACCTGTCCGGTAATGCACACCAGCGGGATAGAGTCGAGTTTGGCATCGGCGATGGCGGTGACCAGATTGGTCGCGCCGGGACCGCTGGATGCCAGGCAAACGGCGGCGCGTCCGCTTGCCCGCGCCATGCCTTGGGCCATAAACCCCGCACCCTGTTCGTGACGCGCCAGCACATGGCGTAGGGTTTTACTTTGACCGAGTGCATCATATAACGGCAGAGCCGCGCCACCCGGAATACCTGCGATGGTCGTGATGCCCTGTTGTTCGAGCAGCCGAACGATCAGCTGAGCGCCTGTATAACGCATATTTATATCCTTCATCAGGGCCGGTGCGGTATCAGAGCGGGGAGGGTAGAGACAAGAAACCCCGCTCGGCTGGCGCCGGCGGGGTTTGGGAATCTTTAGACTTGATTCGGAACCCGTTACGGCGCGCTGCCGACGACGACCACCACCACGCGCACGACGACGACCGCGTCAACATGCGCGGTGCTTAGTAGTGCTGAAGTGGAAGAATAGTGCGTCACGGGGATCCTGTTATTAACGGTTAAATCACTTATCCATATAATCACAGGTGGTGAAAAGGACACAATACCCGCAACGAATAAAACCCTAAAATTCGCGTTGGATCACACTTGGCGACTCTCGGCCGCCGATGTCGGATAAGGGAGAACCGAACGAACGCCCCGCCAGCTTGAGTGGTTGACATTAGCCAGCAGGGAGAGACGGCATGAACAACCTTCTCGTCCCGCCGTACTTCTCGCCAGTGGGCGTCATGCGGTGTTCAGCATGGCTTCCACTGGCGTGTGCGGATGCGTTGTCAGCCTTTCGCTTTCCCCTTTTTGCCGTTACCGGCCGCTTTCGGCGCCGTGGCTGATCGATCTGCTTTGATGGGCGTATCGCTATAGGAACGACCATAGTAAGTATCAAGCAGAATCTGCTTAAGCTCAGAGATTAACGGATAACGCGGGTTGGCGCCGGTACACTGGTCGTCGAACGCGTCTTCGGACAGTTTATCCACCTTGGCCAGAAAATCCGCTTCCGGCACGCCGAAGTCGCGAATGCTGGCCGGGACATCCAGAGCCGCCTTGGTTTCCTCCAGCCAGGCCAGCAGTTTGTCAATTTTCTGCCCCACGTCGTCGCCAGAGGCGCTGAGCGCAAGATGATCGGCAATCTCTGCGTAGCGTTTGCGCGCCTGCGGAAAACCGTATTGGCTGAATGTCGCCTGTTTGGTCGGTTTGTCGGTCGCGTTATAGCGAATGACATTGCAGATCAGCATGGCATTGGCCAGCCCGTGTGGAATATGGAATTCGGAACCCAGCTTATGCGCCATGGAATGGCAGACGCCCAGAAAGGCGTTGGCGAAGGCGATGCCGGCGATGGTCGCCGCGCTGTGCACTCGTTCGCGTGCAATCGGGTTTTTCGCCCCTTCCTGATAGCTGACGACCAGATAACCGTGCAGCAGCTTCAGCGCCTGTAACGCCTGCCCGTCGCTGAATTCGTTAGCCAGCACCGACACATAGGCTTCCGTCGCGTGGGTGACCGCATCCAGACCGCCGAATGCGCACAGTGATTTCGGCATATTCATGACCAGGTCGGCATCCACGATCGCCATATCCGGCGTTAACGCATAGTCCGCCAGCGGATATTTCACCCCGGTGGCATCATCGGTGACGACGGCGAACGGCGTTACCTCAGAACCGGTGCCGGAAGTGGTGGCGATGCAGATCATACGCGCTTTCACCCCCATTTTCGGGAACGAGTGAATGCGTTTGCGGATATCCATAAAGCGCAGCGCCAGATCCTCGAAGCGGGTTTCCGGGTGCTCATACATAACCCACATCAGTTTGGCCGCATCCATTGGGGAGCCGCCGCCGAGCGCGATGATTACATCCGGATTGAAGGCGTTAACCTGCTCAGTTCCTTTACGCACGATGCTCAGTGTCGGATCGGCCTCGACCTCGAAGAATACTTCGGTGGCGACACCCTGTTGTTTCAGGCGCGATATCACCCGATCGGCATAACCGTTATTGAACAGGAAACGATCGGTGACGATAAATACGCGTTTCGCACCATCGCGGACGACTTCCGCCAGTGCGACAGGCAGCGAACCGCGCCGGAAATAGATGGATTTGGGAAGTTTATGCCACAACATATTTTCCGCTCTCTTGGCTACGGTTTTTATATTGAGAAGATGCTTAGGCCCCACGTTTTCCGAGACAGAGTTGCCTCCCCAGGAGCCGCAGCCCAGCGTCAGAGAAGGCACCAGGTTGAAGTTGTACAGATCGCCGATGCCGCCGTAGGAGGTCGGTGAATTAATCAGCACCCGCGAGGTTTTCATCCTTTCACCAAAGTAAATGACACGGTCAGCGTGGTTATCCTGATCGGTATACAGGCAACAGGTATGGCCGATCCCCTCCAGGTTGAGCAGTTTTTCAGCGATGTCGACCGCTTCGTTGAAATTCTGCGCCCGATACAGCGCCAACGTGGGGGAGAGTTTCTCGTGAGCGAAAGGTTCGGATTCATCGACTTTGGACACTTCACCGATCAGCACCTTGGTATCAGGCGGAACGCTAATCCCGGCCATTTCGGCAATTTTCACCGCCGACTGCCCGACGATGGCGGCATTTAACCCGCCATTTTTTCTGAGGATGCCGCCTACGGCCGCCAGTTCCGCACCTTGCAGGATATAGCCGCCCTGAGCGAGAAACTCCGCGCGTACCTGGTCATAAATATCCTTGACCACGACGGCAGACTGTTCGGACGAACAGATCACGCCGTTATCAAAGATTTTCGACATCAGAATGGAGGCGACGAACCGTTTGGCATCGGCGCTTTCGTCCACCACCACCGGCGTATTTCCGGGGCCGACGCCGATGGCCGGTTTTCCGGAGCTGTAGGCCGCCTTCACCATCCCCGGCCCGCCGGTGGCCAGGATCAGGTTAATGTCCGGATGATGCATTAACTGGTTTGTCAGCTCGATGGTCGGCTCGGCGATCCAACTAATGATATCCGGCGGGGCTCCGGCGTTAATCGCCGCCTGTAGGACGATGTCGAGCGCCTTGTTGGTGGCGTTTTTCGCGCGCGGATGCGGCGAGAAGATAATGCCATTACGCGTTTTCAGGCTGATAAGCGCTTTGAAAATGGCGGTGGAAGTTGGGTTGGTGGTGGGAACGATGCCGCAGATAAGACCGACGGGGGCGGCGATGGTAATGGTGCCGTAGGCGTCGTCCTGCGACAGGATGCCGCAGGTAATCTCGTTTTTATAGGCGTTATAGATGTATTCGGACGCGAAGTGGTTCTTGATCACTTTATCTTCCACAACGCCCATGCCCGATTCTTCCACCGCCATTTTCGCCAGCGGAATGCGAACGGCGGCAGCGGCAAGCGCAGCAGCGTGGAATATTTTATCCACCTGTTCCTGCGTATAGTCAGCGTAGATACGTTGGGCTTTTTTCACCCGGGAAACCAAAGAATCAAGATAATCATTTTGTGTAACGGCCATGGTAGTCTCCAATTAAGCAATATATTTGCCAGGAACTTCCCCTAAATAAGGCAACAAGAATCAGATAACGACATACTACGTATGATTGCCTGAGTCTTTGCTGCCACCTCTGCGACATGGACTTAAAAACAGACGCCGAGAATAAATATGTTTCGTACCAAAATGACGATATGGATAATAGCCAGCTTATTATTTTTATTTGAGTTAATTTATAAGGGCGTCAGATAGGACGGGCTAAGACATTTCCATCATCAATGCTAATTGGCTTATTTTTTTATATTGTTGATTTTAATTAATTTTTATGGGTGTTCCGTTTGTTGTTATGCCGCTTGGCGGATCTTACGGATTTTCTTTCGGCTGTCGCCTTCCGGCATATTGAAATCTGTTGGTATAACGTGAGTAATAAAAACAAGGCCAAAATAAGAAGGGCGCAAGACATCTTTTTACGAAAATTTAACGGAATAATTAATCAAAAAAAGATATTATTTACTGCCAATAAAGACGGTAGTTCCATGATTATTTAATATGTGAAAATGGTTACGCTGCGTTATATTTCTTGTTCAGCAGCATATTTTATTTTTTGTCGCATTTCATACGCCAATTTAAAGTTTTTCTCAGAATAACCAGCTAGATCACAATATGGTGTAAAGGCGCATTAGGCCACGTCAAAAAATAGCGTGTCTTCTATCATCTTCCCAGCGTTTTCCCTATTTGAATACCGTGGCCGACGGCGGTATCGTCATGTCCGGACGGATTAGCTGAGCGCGCGGTTGTCGCTAATACGCCCGTCGTTCACGGTAATGACCCTGTTGGCGATGTATTCCGCATCATCCAGATTATGCGACACCATCAGCAGCGTGATCCGACGTTCATCGCAGACTTTTTCCACAAGTTGCAGCATTTCCAGTCGTAACGCGGGATCGAGCGCGGAGAACGGTTCGTCCAGCAGCAGGATGGGCTGGTGGCGAACCAGGCAGCGGGCCAGCGCCGCACGCTGGCGCTGGCCGCCTGAAACCTGCGACGGCAGGCGGCTGAGCAGTTCGGTTAATCCAACCTGTGCGGCAATCAGTCTCAACGTTTCACGCTGTTCGGCATTAAGGCGCAGGCCGGGGTTTAGCCCCAGCGCAATATTTTTCTCAATGCTCAGGTGCGGAAACAGATTATTTTCCTGAAACAGAATGGAAACCGGACGTTTTGACGGCGACGTGTGGCGATGATCTTCTCCGTTCAGCCGCAATTTCCCACTGTCGGCCGGCAAAAAACCGGCGATCAGGTTCAGCAGCGTGCTTTTTCCCGCTCCGCTGGGGCCAAGGATGGCAATGCGTTCGCCGGGCTGGGCGTTGAGGTCGAAGCACATCGGCATCTGCTGGTAGAGGTAGGTCAGTTTATCGAGAAAGATCATCACGATCCGCCAGTTTTTCAATCAGAGTGAACAGGGTGAAGCACAGCAACATCAGTAACAGTGCGGTAACGGCGCCATCGGCGCTGCGATAGGCGCCAATCTGCTGATAAAGATAAAAAGGCAAGGTGCGGAACTGCTCATTGCCGAACAAGGCAATCACGCCAAAATCACCGATAGAAAGCACGCTGGCAAATGCCAACGCCTGAGCCAATGGCTGTTTCAACGCGGGTAACTCAATAATTTTCAACCGCCGCCAACCCCGGATATCCAGCGACAGGCAGAGTTGATTATACCGTTCCGCGATATCAATCATTGGGTTCTCCAGTACCTTGATCGCATAGGGGATCGCCATCAGCGCGTTGGTCATCACCACCAGTCCATAAGGAGATTCAGGTAATCCCACGGTATTGTTGAGCAACAGGAAAAAACCGGTTGCCAGCACGATACCGGGCATGGCGAGGATCAGCATGCCGCTCAGATTCATCAACTGACCGTATAGCGGCTTCTGGCGCAACTTCAGTTCCCGGCTGCTCCATAACAGCATCATGGTCAGGATGATGCAGATAACGCCGGCGGCCAACGCAATACGTAACGAAGTGAACAGCGTTTTCCATAGCGTGGGCTGCTGCAATACGGTGAACAGCGAGCGGTTGACGCCGTCTATGACCACGGCCAGCAGCGGCGGCACGATCAATAACAGCGCCGCGCCAATCAGTAGGCTGTCGCATACCCGGCTGAACAGGCTGTCCTGCGGATTACGCCACGCCAACTGCCGGGTGCTGCCCACCGGCAAGATACGTCCCAGCCGCTGGCTCAACAGAACCAGCCCCAGGCAGCAAATCATCTGGATCAGCGCCAGCAGCGCGGCGCGCGACGGATCGTAATCAAAGCTTAAGGCCTGATAAATCGCCAGCTCGATGGTGGTGGCCTGCGGGCCGCCGCCGAGGGATAGAACGGTGGCGAAGCTGGCAAAGCACAGCATAAAAATCAGGGCCGCCGTCGGCGGAATTTGTCGGCGCAGCCAGGGCCATTCGACAATCCGAAAAGACTGCCAGTCGTTCATGCCCAACTGGGCGGCCAACTGGCGCTGTTCCGTCGCAATGCCTTCCAGCGACTGTAGCAGCAGGCGGGTCGCCAGCGGCAGGTTGAAAAAAATATGCGCCAGCAATATGCCCTGCAAGCCGTAGGGAGAAAAGGGATAGGGAAGGCCGAGAAAACCCAGTAATGCGGCCAGCCAGCCCTGTCTCCCATACACGCTCAGCAGGCCGAAAACCGCCACCAGCACCGGTAATACCAGCGTCATGGCACATAGCCGCAATAGCCAGCGATGGCCGGGGAAACGGCGGCGATAAAGAGCTCGGGCGAGGAAGATCGCCGGCAAGGTAGACAGCAGGGCGGACAAAAACGCCTGCCAAAACGTAAAACGGATGACATGCCACAGGTAGCTGTCATGCCATAAGGCTTGCCACTGGTTCTCCGGCGCCTGTAGCCACAGCGCGCCGAAAGCCAGCGCGGCCACCGAAATTAACAGCGCGGTGGCCAGCAATCCTGGCCACAGACTTCCGGCAGTCAGCGGCTGACTGCGCGTTGCCATGCCTGGATCCAGTTATTCCGCTGTTCTGCAACCTGTTGCGCGCTGTATTGCAATGCTTTCTCCGGTACGGCAAGGGCGGCGAAGCCCGCCGGCAGATCGGTCTTGATCACCGGATACATCCAGTTGGTGGTGGGGATTGCCTGCTGGAACGTCGGGGTCAGGATAAACTGCATAAAACGTTTTGCCAGTTCCGGGTTTTTGCTGGCGGCAAGTTGCCCGGCGACCTCAACTTGCAGGTAATGCCCTTCGCTGAAGTTTGCGGCGGCGTAGTGGTCGTTTTTCTCTTCAATGAGGTGATAGGCCGGCGAGGTGGTGTAGCTCAGCACCAAATCGGCCTCGCCTTTCAGGAACAAACCATAGGCTTCACTCCAGCCTTTCGTGACGGTAACGGTTTTTTTCGCCAGTTTCTGCCACGCCTGGGGCGCCTGCTCGCCGTATACTTGCTGCATCCACAGCAGCAGACCCAGGCCCGGAGTACTGGTGCGCGGATCCTGATAGATCACTTTCCACGGCTCAGTGCTGTCGATCAGTTCGTGCAGGCTTTTGGGGGGATTCTTCAGCTTTTCCCGGTTGTAAACAAATGCGAAATAGCCGTAGTCATAGGGAACAAACGTCGTATTGCTCCAGCCGCCGGGGACATTTACCGCCGCGGTGGTGTCGATATGATGTTGGGTAAATAGCCCGGTCTGTTCCGCCGCCTGCAACAGGTTATTATCCAGCCCCAGAATGATATCCGCTTTGCTGTTTTTCCCTTCCATACGCAGGCGGTTCAGCAATGACGCGCCATCTTCCAGCGCCACAAAGTTCAGTTCGCATTCACACTCTTTCTCAAAAGCGGTTTTGATCACCGGGCCGGGTCCCCATTCAGAGGCGAAAGAGTCGTAGGTATAGATCGTAAGTGCCGGTTTGGCGAACGCCGGTATTGACACCAATAGCAGGCAAGGCAGGATTTTTTTCAGCATGGCGGCTGAATGTTTTAATAATGACGTATTTAACACTTTGCACTCCTGAGGATCATGGGGTGGCAAAGGACTTTGAGTCAGCGGAGAACACTCTCAAATCCCTTCGCCGGTATTAGCCGGATCAGGTTCGACGGGTGTTTTCTCAGCGAAAAAACGCGTCAAACGTTTTCCGCACCCCGTTGAGAACGGCCTATTGTAGAGCGTTCCGGCGGGTAGCGAAAGGTTCTCAGTTTTCCGGCGGCGCGAACCAGGCGGATTTGAAGTCAAACCAGCCGAGAGTGTTCATGCGGACACCTCGCATACTGCGTTGTCCCTGAAGTTGCAGCCAATGATGCAGCAGTGGGTGCATCTGACCACTGCTGACCAGTTTTTCGCACCACTCCGCCATTGGCAGCGCTTTGCTGCGCCACAGGCTGGCATCATAATGCAGATCTTCGCTCAGGCAGTGTTGCAGCAGCGGCAGTTCGTACAGCATGGCGAACAGCGAAAACTCCAACGGCAAGTAGCAGTTGGCGCTACTGAGCCAGATATCGCTCTCGGCGTCGCCCTGATACCAAGACTCGTAGCTGACGGTTTGAACATGCAGTTTCACGCCATGCTCCGCCAGCAGTCTGGACATGATGTCACTCAATATCTGGTATTCGGGGTGCTCCTGATAAAACGTCAGCGTGATTTGCCTAAGTCCCGGGGGCATCGGCAACGGCTCGCCCTGCTGATGGTGATGCCAGCGCGGCAGCAGGCTGTAGGCGGGTGACCAGTCTCGCTGATGAGGGGTACCGGCACGGCTGAGCAAGGCGATAGGATTGAGGATTTGCCAGAGCCAGCGGCGAATTTCCGGTTTAGCGGCGAGCGGAGAACGCTGATCAAACAGCAGAAAATAGCAGCCTTCTTCCATTCGGCTTTCCTGCTTGTCATAGGCGGAGTCATCCGACTGGAGCTGTACCGAGACCGGCACCTCATCTGAGGCATCGGGGAGTACCCAGATATTGACTTCATCAATCAGCGCCCGGTAACCGAAATAGTCGTCAAAGGCGCTTATCTTCAGTTGACTGTTGTTATTGTACACCACCGCGTAAGGGCCGGTGCCGATGGGGCGTCTGGCAAAATCGGGGAGGGTTTGCCATTCCTGCGGCAGGATCATGGCCGGCACGCTGCCGAGCAGCCACGGTAGCCAATAATCGGCGCTGCTCAGTTGCACATCAATCACAAAAGGCATTGGCGAGGTGACTTTTTCGATATGGGCAAACAATGGCATGGTGGTCAGCCGGGTAAGCGAACTGATGACATCGTCCATCGTCAGTTCCCGCCCGTGGTGAAAACGAATGGAAGGGCGTAAATAGAATCGCCAGCGCAGCGGTTCCAGCCTTTGCCAGTGATGCGCCAAATCGGGTTTTAGTTCCCCATTTTCCTCATTTATATTGGTCAGTCCGCTGAAAATTTGCCGGGCAATGTGCATTTCCGAGCGCCGGAGGGCTGAACCCGGCAACAGATTACGCAGCGGACGATAATAAAGAATACGCAGAATATGTTTCCCTTGCCGGAAACTGCGGCCCAGATGCGCCAGCAGCATTTGGCGCACGGTTTCTTTATCACCCACCAGTTGTACCAGTTGATCGATGCGATCCTGCTCCAGTAAGTCTTCAGCCCGCTGCTGTTGCAGCGCCAGCCCGGTGTAGATAAAGGTGAGCTGCGATCGTTTTCCGCGCCCCGCTTCCGCCTGCCAGATAAGCCAGCCCTGCTGCTGCATGGCGCCCAGTAGTGAGCGGATATGGCGACGTGAGCAACTTAATACGCCCGCCAGTTCTTGTAGCGTCGTTTCTGTTGTCTGTCCCTGAAAGCGTTGCCATAGGCGGATGAACTGCTGTTGCAGACGATTGGAAGACATAAAAGAGGAACTCCACACGCTAAAGTCATCAATTTATCTTTCCCTATATTACGTCGATACTTTCCCATAATGAAAGCGTGGAGGTGACTTATGACAATCTCAACATTGTATCGGTTTTATCAGGTCTATCTCTCGACGTGTCAGGCGAAATGGCTGCGTTGGATGTCTGCTCAGCAGCGGATGGCGTTATTGCAACAGGCGACCCAGTGGCAAATAGCGGAAATGTCGGAAGAGGAATACCGTCACTGGATATAGCGGCACGGCACGGACAACTGAAAAATTCTGAGTAATGGTGCATTTCACCAGCCAGCGAAACTTTCCGCTGGCTTTTTTTATGCTTATTCAATAAAGCGCCGTCAGCGGCAATACGTATCCAATGCGTTGCTGTCGTTAAGCAACCGCTACAGTTGCTTAACTTGTCTTGATGCGGGGTATTACGCAACGGTAGCGCCAAACCAACGAAGTTATGGCGGAATCGACAGCAATCCCGCCGCCCTACTTGATAACGTCTTCCCCACGCGCATAGGCTGCGGCTCGGGTGAGCTGATCGTCGGTTGGACGTACGCCGGTGTATAATACAAACTGTTCCAGCGCCTGTAGCACGATCACTTCCGCACCGGTAATCACCTGCTTGCCTTTTTGCCGTCCGTAACGGATCAAGGGGGTTTCCGCTGGCAAAGCCACCACGTCGAACACGATTTTCGCAGCATCAATGATAGCGGGTTCAAACGCCAACTGTTCGGATTCAGCGCCCCCCGCCATACCGATAGGCGTCACGTTTATTATCATCTCCGCGGGTAAATCACCCACCTCGGGTTGCCATGTATAACCATACTGTGACGCCAGCGCTTTGCCTGAAGCCTCGTTACGGGCAATGAGATATCCATTTTTGAATCCCGCATCGTGCAGCGCCGCGGTGACCGCCTTTGCCATGCCGCCGCTGCCGCGTAGAGCAAAGGTTGTCGCTGGCGACACCTGGTATTGATCCAATAGTTTTGCGATGGCGATATAGTCGGTGTTGTAGGCTCGAAGGAAACCGTCGTCATTGACGATGGTGTTTACCGATTCAATAACTGCGGCGGAGGTATCCAACTGGTCTAAAAAAGGGATACAAATCTCTTTGAACGGCATGGAAACGGCGCAACCGCGGATCCCTAATGCCCGCACGCCGCCTACCGCCGCCTGTATATCCTTGGTGGTAAAGGCCTTGTAGATAAAATTCAGGCCCAGTTCTTGATACAGGTAGTTATGGAAACGGGTACCGAAATTGCCGGGACGTCCCGACAATGACATGCACAGTTGAGTATCTTTGTTAATTTCATGACCCATGAGGATTATCCTTAGTACATTTACAAGAATCTACGTCTTTCAGCCTACGCCCAATAGCAGCGGATTCAGATGGCCGGTGCCTGATTAAGCACAAAATCTTCCGCGGCCTTTGACCACAGGCCGTTATTTTCACGCAGCAACCTTTGCAACTTGCGGGTAAATTCCGTTTCCTGTGGTTCCTGCGTTAACGTACCCAGGCTAAGCAACGGAAGCGATTTCCCGGTATAGACCATCTTTTTTCCGCCAATGATTTGTGGAAGGTTCAGTGTGGTTTCTGCCGCAGCATTCAGACCAAGTATATGAGAAACAACTTTGCTGACATCGATCTTTTTGTCCTCAATCAGTCGCACCGCGGTACGCATATCTTCGGTATTGCCGCCGGATGTGCCGACATAATGGGTAAAGGCGTAGTGCATATCGTAAAAGTTAATGGGCGCGCTGAATGATTTGTCCTGCGGCCCGGCGAAGAAATTCATACAGCCGTCCGGCGCCAGCAGTGAGGAGGCGAGGGTGACCAATTCTTCAGACGGCACGAAGACGAAGATATCGTCATAGCCTGCGCCCTCGGTCAAGCCAAGCAGATAACTGCGCTGGTCCGTTAAGGTTTTCACGTTAATGTAGTTCACCTGTGTATCATTATCGGCGGGATACAGATGTTCGGCATAACGGATTTTTTCTTCATGACGATCGGTTACCACCAGACGCCGTGGCTGGATCGGGCCGTGCAGCGCATAGTCGATCGCCAGCAGTCCCATTGGTCCTGTGCCCCCCAGAATCAGCAGATTTCCTCCCGGTTTTTTCCAGAATGCCCGGTGCGACACCGACCACGCGAATACCGTGCTTACCCAGCTCTTTAGCCCAGGATCGGGTAAAGCTGTACATGGCGGCTTTAGTTGCTGCGTAGCAACTCTGGCCTTCGGATCCTTCCAGTCCGCTTTCCGACGAGATATTGACGATGACGCCGCGGCTCTGTTTCACCATGATTCTCGCCACCGCTTGCGACATCAGATACACGCCTTTCTGGTTGACGTTGACCATCTTCTCGAAGGCGTCGTCATTGAGTTCATAATGGCCGTCTTCCTGCGCGGGATCGACCAGCAGTCGTGGTAGATTTATACCGGCATTATTCACTAGCGCATCAATACGTCCATGGGTTTCCAGCGTATGATTGACCATAGCGGCGACGCTATAACGATCGGTAATATCGGTTTTGATAAACTGCAATTTCGAGTGGTGCGGTAATTCTCCTTCAACGGCATTGATGTCAGCCAATTGCACCTGTGCGCCATTTGCCAGCAATTCTTCCACAATCGCTTTGCCGATACCGGATGCGCTCCCGGTAACGACGATCACTTTATTTTTGATATTTAACCAGTCCTGCATATTTTTCTCCTCATTGTTGGTTGGCTGTTTTTGGGCAAGGGGAGGCCGTAAATGGTGGATAACCATTTTTTTAAACGTATTTTCCTGTTATTAGGCTATGGGGCCATCGCCAGCAATTTTTCCGCAGTATCCTTGGTCGTCACCAGACAATTAATATAGCCGCCGTTAATGGCGCCGATAATACCGGACAGCTTCTCATAAGAATGTGCTACGCCAATGGCGTAATTGGCGCGTTTAATTTTATCCAGCGTAATATTAATGGTTTTTTCGGAAAAATACGTTTCTACGCTGTTTCCGGTCGCGTCATAAAAGCGGGAGCAAATATCCCCTGCGACCAGTGCGGTATTAAAGTGTTCAATGACATCGTTACCATAAAAGGCTCGCCAGACAGAGTGTCCGCTAATGTTGGGTGAGCCGATGCCAAAAACGGCAATGTCCAACTTGTTCCAATATTCTGAAATAGAAAGGTAATGCTGTGATTCCATAATCCCGTCGCGAATCATTTTTTGTTCAAGGATGGCTGGGAAATCAATAAGTTTTGATTCCGCGTGCATCTTGCTTGCCGCGGTGTAAACGATGGTATTGACGTGGTAACGGCTTTCCAGTTTGCCGGAAGGGCCACCGACCATCGGCACGCAGGTGACGTTTTTTTTGCCGCAGCCTTCGGCCATTTGTTCTACGACGGCCGATAACGCACTGCCCCAGGAGAAACCAATCACATCGCGGTCTTCAATAATGCTATTGAGGAAGTTGGCGCATAGCGAACCCATGCTGTCGAGTTGCTCCTGCATCGGCGACTCGGCATTGACTGGGGAGATGATGGCTTCTTTTAGCTCGAAACGTTTTTTTAACTGCTGTTCCAATAGCAAGGTTTCATTGAACTGGTAATTAATGGCAATGGTTACGATGCCCTGCTGGCGGATTTTTTTCAGCATCCGACTAATGGTAGTGCGATAAATACCGAGTGATTTAGCGATCTGTGATTGTGTCAGATCTTGCTCATAATACATCTGGGCAACTTTGATAAGTAAACGCAGTTCATCGTTATTAGTCATTTATTACCCCAGCGTTCCTGCACAAATGTGCAAATGAGATTAATCTAGTCCTAGCCTGATATAATCATTTTCATATGCCCTTGTCAAAATGCGGCCCGGCAATAATCGTGCGTTTATTGGTGTTAATTCTCGTTTTGTTGCATTATTTAAGCATAAAATAATGCACAGTTGTGCATTAAAGGCTATATCCTTGATAGAACTTACTTTTGTTGTATCCGATTTATTTTGCACGAGTGAGCGGAAATCAGCAGTATGTCACAGTTTTATTTTTGTAGATAAATAGAAAATTGCACATTTGTGCAAAGGAATGAATGGTATAGGGAAGAGATGAAGCCGAATTTGATAACGACTTGGTGATACCTGTATCACCCGAAACTTAAACGCCAGGAATAATGCCAATTAAAAAACCCAACGTTTTTGTAAAAAACGCTGGGTTTTGATGATGTTGTATCACACCGATAGCGCACTTAACGTGTTATCGGCATATAACCGGGCGATTAACGCAGAAACGAGGGTTGATTCTTTTCGTAATCAGAAATAGATGCTTCGTGCTGCAACGTCAGACCGATGCTGTCCAGCCCGTTGATCATGCAGTGACGGCGGAAGCTGTCGATTTCAAACGGATAGCTGATATCGCCTGCCAGCACGGTCTGGTTTTCCAGATCGACCGTGAAGGTAATGCCTTCCTGGCTGTCGACCAGCTTAAACAACGTATCAATATCCGTTTCGCTGAGCGTAACGGGCAGCAATTGGTTGTTGAACGAGTTACCGTAAAAAATATCGGCAAAGCTCGGCGCAATCACCACTTTGAAACCGTAATCGGTCAGCGCCCACGGCGCATGTTCGCGTGAAGAACCACAACCGAAGTTTTCGCGGGCCAGCAGAATGCTGGCGCCCTTATAGCGTGGCTTATTCAGCACAAAATCAGGGTTGGGCTGCTGACCGGACTCGTCCAGAAAACGCCAGTCGTTGAACAGGTGCTGACCGAAACCGGTACGCGTCACCTTTTGCAGAAACTGCTTGGGAATAATTGCGTCGGTATCAACGTTAGCGGCATCCAGAGGAACCACCAGACCGGTATGTTGGATAAATTTAGTCATGTCGGTTTCTCTCTTAATTCAACTCGCGAATATCGGCAAAACGGCCGGTGACGGCGGCGGCGGCGGCCATTGCCGGACTGACCAGATGCGTGCGCCCGGCACGGCCCTGACGGCCTTCAAAATTACGGTTGCTGGTGGACGCGCAGCGTTCGCCGGGATTCAGACGGTCGTTGTTCATCGCCAGACACATGGAACAGCCGGGTAAGCGCCATTCGAAGCCGGCTTCGATAAATACCTTATCCAGCCCTTCCAGTTCGGCCATGGTTTTGACCGGACCGGAACCTGGCACTACGATGGCCTGTACGCCGCTGGCGACCTTGCGTCCTTTGGCAACCTCGGCCGCCGCCCGCAAATCTTCAATCCGCGAGTTGGTGCAGGAACCGATGAACACTTTATCGATCGCCACGTCGGTCAGTTTGATGCCGGGTTGCAAATCCATATACGCCAGCGCCTTGGCGGCCGAAGCGCGTTCGACCGGATCGCTGAAGGATTCCGGTGACGGAATAACCTGATTAACGGCAATCACCTGACCGGGATTGGTGCCCCAGGTTACCTGCGGCGCAATATCGGCGGCGTCCAGCGTGACGACGCTATCGAAGCGGGCATCGTCGTCGGACTTCAGCGTGCTCCAGTAAGCGACGCCGGCGTCCCAGTCGGCGCCTTTCGGAGCGAACTGGCGGCCTTTCAGGTAACTGAATGTGGTTTCATCCGGCGCGACCAGTCCGGCTTTGGCGCCCATTTCAATCGCCATGTTGCACAGCGTCATGCGGCCTTCCATACTTAAGGCCCGAATGGCTTTGCCACAGAATTCAACCACGTGTCCGGTGCCGCCCGCGCTGCCGGTTTTACCGATAATCGCCAGCACGATATCTTTGGCGGTAATGCCCGGCGCGGCGTCGCCGGTCACTTCGATCTTCATGGTTTTGGCGCGGCCCTGTTTCAGGGTTTGCGTCGCCAGAACATGTTCGACTTCCGATGTGCCGATACCAAAAGCCAGCGAGCCGAACGCGCCGTGCGTCGCGGTGTGGGAATCGCCGCAGACGATGGTCATGCCCGGCAGCGTCATGCCCTGTTCGGGGCCGATAACATGGACGATGCCCTGAAACGGATGGTTCAGGTCATACAGCTGTACGCCGAATTCAGCACAGTTCTTGATCAGCTCCTGCATCTGAATACGCGCCATGTCGCCACAGGCATTAATATCTTTGGTCTGAGTGGAAACGTTGTGATCCATGGTGGCGAACGTTTTACCCGGCTGACGAACCTGACGTCCTTTCGCCCGCAGGCCGTCAAAAGCCTGAGGAGAGGTCACTTCATGCACCAGGTGGCGATCGATGTACAGCAGAGGCGTTTCATTCGGCGCTTCATAAACGACGTGCGCATCGAATAATTTTTGATATAACGTCTTACTCATGGTTATGCCCCTTGCGCTACAAACCGGGCAATAATATCGCCCATCTCATCCGTACCGACGGCGCTGCCTTCACTGGCCAGATCCGAGGTGCGATAGCCTTCGGCCAATGCGGTGTTCACCGCTTTTTCAATGGCGTCCGCCGCGTCATCGGCGCCCAAACTGTAACGTAACAGCAGCGCCAGCGATAAGATCTGGGCAATCGGGTTGGCGATGTTTTTGCCGGCGATATCCGGTGCGGAACCGCCTGCCGGTTCATACAGGCCAAACCCCTGTTCGTTCAGGCTGGCGGACGGCAGCATCCCCATCGAGCCGGTGATCATGGCGCATTCGTCGGACAGAATGTCGCCGAACAGGTTGGAGCACAGCATGACATCAAACTGGGAGGGATCTTTAATCAACTGCATGGTGGCGTTGTCGATGTACAGGTGAGACAGCTTCACGTCCGGGTAGGCCTGGGCGACTTCACTGACGATTTCACGCCACAGGATGGAGCTTTGCAGAACGTTGGCCTTATCAATAGAGGTGACGACGCCGCGACGTTTGCGCGCTGATTCAAACGCGATATGCGCAATGCGTTCAATCTCAAAACGGTGATAAACCTCGGTATCGAATGCACGTTCATATTGACCGCTGCCTTCACGGCCTTTCGGCTGACCGAAATAGATACCGCCGGTCAGCTCACGAACGCACAGAATATCGAAGCCTTTGGCGGCGATATCGCTGCGCAGCGGGCAGAATGCTTCCAGACCCTGATACAGACGCGCCGGACGCAGGTTGCTGAACAGGCGGAAATGTTTACGCAGCGGCAGTAAGGCGCCGCGTTCCGGTTGTTCGTCCGGGGGCAGGTTTACCCATTTCGGACCACCCACGGAGCCGAACAGGATCGCGTCAGCCTGCTCGCATCCGGCAACGGTTGCCGGCGGCAGCGGCGTACCCTGACGGTCGATTGCTATGCCGCCCACATCGTATTCGCTGGTGGTGATCCGCAGGCCGAAGCGTTGACGCACCGCTTCCAATACTTTGTGAGCCTGTGCCATTACTTCCGGGCCAATACCGTCTCCGGGTAAGACGGCGATATGGTAACTCTTTGTCATCACACTGTTTCCTGACTATTTTGTTGTTTACTGTTGTGCTGTTGCAGACGCTGAATTTCTTTTTCTACCTGCTGAGCGCGTTTGATGTTGTTCAGGACATTTACCATCGCCTGGGCGGACGATTCGACGATATCCGTCGCCAGACCGATGCCGTGGAAACGGCGGCCCTGATAATCCGCCACGATATCAACCTGACCCAGCGCATCTCTGCCTTGCCCTTTGGCGGTCAGTTGATATTTGACCAGCGAAATCTGGTAGCCGGTAATGCGGTTAATGGCCTGATAAACTGCGTCAACCGGGCCATTGCCGGTAGCGGCTTCAGACTGGGTTTCATCGCCGCAGACCAGTTTGACCGAGGCGGTCGCCATGACGCTGGAACCGGACTGTACGCTGAAATAGTCCAGACGATAGAAATCGGCCTCTTCTTGCTTATTGTTGATAAAGGCCAACGCTTCCAAATCATAATCGAAGACCTGACCTTTTTTGTCGGCCAGCTTCAGGAAGGCGGTGTACAGGTTATCCAGATTATAGTCGCTATCCTGATAACCCATCTCTTCCATACGGTGCTTCACGGCCGCGCGGCCGGAGCGGGAGGTCAGGTTCAACTGGACTTCTTTCAGACCGATGGATTCCGGCGTCATGATCTCATAATTCTGGCGGTTTTTCAGTACGCCGTCCTGGTGGATGCCGGAAGAGTGGGCGAAAGCGTTTGAACCGACGATCGCCTTGTTGGCCGGGATCGGCATGTTGCAAATCTGGCTGACCAGTTGGCTGGTGCGGTAAATTTCCTGATGGTTGATATTGGTGTGTACCTTCAGGATATCCGGACGGGTTTTGATCGCCATGATCACTTCTTCCAGCGAACAGTTGCCGGCACGTTCGCCGATACCGTTCAGCGTTCCTTCAACCTGACGCGCGCCGGCTTGAACCGCGGCAATGGAGTTACCGACGGCCATGCCCAAATCGTCGTGGCAGTGTACGGAGATAATGGCTTTATCGATGTTGGGCACCCGGTCGTACAGGGTAGAGATGATGCCGCCGAACTGAACCGGAGTGGTGTAGCCAACGGTGTCTGGAATGTTGATGGTGCGCGCGCCGGCATCAATCGCCGCTTCAACAATGCGGCACAGATTATCAATGGGCGTGCGGCCGGCGTCTTCACATGAGAATTCAACGTCGTCAGTATAATTGCGGGCGCGTTTTACGGAATGAATCGCTTTCTCCACCACCTGCTCAAAAGACAGGCGCAGTTTGGATTCAATATGCAGCGTAGAGGTCGCCAGAAATACGTGGATGCGGAACGCCTCGGCGACCCGCAATGCTTCGGCGGCGACGTCAATATCCTTGTCCACACAGCGGGCCAGACCGCAAACGCGACTATTTTTGATTTGGCGGGCAATGGTCTGTACGGATTCAAAATCACCGGGCGAGGACACCGGAAAGCCAACTTCCATTACGTCAACACCCATTCTTTCCAGGGCTTGTGCAATCTGAAGTTTCTCTTTCACACTCAGACTGGCCTGCAAAGCCTGTTCACCGTCACGTAATGTGGTATCGAAAATAATAACTTGCTGGCTCATCGGCTTGATTCCTTATCGTATTTACTTAGCGCCCGGCGAGTAAAAAAAAACCCGCGCATTGGCGCGGGTTTTTTTGGATGGTGCGAATCAGTTCTGAATTCTGTCCACCAGCCTACCGCGCAATGTAGATGCGTTTAGTAGTAGGCCTAGTAGGAAAGAGAAGTTGAACATGATATCTCGTCATCTGAAATTGATTTGCTTTCTCTATTGGTACTTGATTAGCAGGGTTATGTCAACCCTTGATTTCAGTGTGACTGGCGTCAATTAAACCATCAACGGCCATTGCCTGGCTCAGAAAGAGTGTTGCGGTTTCCTATCATATCAGTAGACTGCGGCCAAAATAATATACAGCTGTACGCTGAAGCCCGCGGGTTAACTTTCTCTGTGAGTCGTCTTTTGCAAATGAATAATCATTTACAGCAATACCATGTAGTACACCGGATACAGCAGCAGGTTGAAGGTTGTTCGGGCCGCGCAGCGTTGCGAGAGTGGACGCCGGACGGCGAAAAGCGGCTTACCTGGTCTCAGGCGGGCAGGCGTATTCGGCGAATCGCCTGCGGTCTGTTGGCGCAGGGACTGGATGTGCAGGAGCGCGCCGCCATTTTCGCTCATAATTCGATGAACTGGTCGCTGGCCGATCTGGCGATGTTGCACCTGCGTGCGATCAGCGTCCCGATCTATGCGACCAACACGCCGGCGCAGGCCGCATTTATTATTAATGATGCCGATATTCGCACTATTTTTGTCGGCGGCCAGGCGCAGTTTGACGCGCTGCTGGCATTACGGGAAACCTGTCCTCAATTACGCAATATCATTGTTATGGATGACGGCGTGGATTTGCGCGGTTGTGATATTGCCGTGACGCTGCATGAGTTTGAAACTCAGGCGGTAGACGCGTTCTGGCAGGATGTGCTGCAAAGCCGTATCGACAGCCGCGATCTCAACGATCTGTTTACGCTGATTTATACCTCGGGCACCACGGGTGAACCTAAAGGGGTCATGCTGGATTACGCCAATATGGCGATGCAGCTTAAGCTGCACGATGAGCGCTTGAGCGTATCGGCGACGGACTCGTCGCTGTGCTTTTTGCCGTTGTCACACGTGTTTGAACGTGCCTGGAGCTTTTTCATCATGCACAGCGGGGCGCAGAATGTGTATCTCAACGATACCAATCTGGTGCGCGCGGCCATGCAGGCGGTGAAACCGACCACGATGTGCGCCGTTCCGCGTTTCTATGAAAAAGTTTACAGCGCCATTCATGAAAAAGTGGCTCAGGCGCCCTGGTATCGCCAGCGGTTATTTCACTGGGCTATCGCGCAGGGGCAACGGGTTTTTCTGCTGCGCCGCGCCGGTAAGCGACCTGGCGCGTTGCGTCGCCTTATGCACCGCTATGCCGACCGTCTGGTGCTGGATAAATTGCGCCAGCTCCTGGGCGGACAGGTCAGATTCCTGCCCGCCGCCGGCGCCCGGCTGGATGACAATATTATCCTGTTTTTCCAGTCGATGGGGATCCGCATTGTCTATGGTTACGGCATGACCGAAACCTGCGCCACGGTGTCCTGCTGGGAAGAAGAGAATTTCCGGCTTGGCTCGATTGGCACGCCCTTACCGGAAATTGACGTGCGGATCGGCGCGGATAATGAAATTCAGGTGCGTGGCGCGACGGTGATGCGCGGTTACTTCCATCGTCCGCAGGAAACGGCTGAAGCGTTTACCGCTGATGGCTGGCTAAAAACCGGCGATGCCGGGGAGTTGGATGCTCAGGGCAATTTGTTTATTACCGAGCGGCTGAAAGATCTGATGAAAACCTCTGGCGGGAAATACATCGCGCCGCAACATCTGGAAGGCACGCTGGGGCAGGATCGGTTTATTGAGCAGGTAGCGGTGATTGCCGATGCGCGCAAATACGTGTCGGCGCTGATCGTTCCCTGTTTTGACGCGCTGGAAGAGTACGCCCGCTCCGCCAATTTGAAATATCACGATCGTATGGAACTGCTGCGTCACAGCCATATTATCGAGATGTTTGAACAGCGCCTGCGCGAAATGCAAAAAGAGCTATCCCGCGTTGAACAGGTGAAAAAGTTCACTTTGCTGTCAGCGCCGTTTTCGATGGAAGAAGGGGAGTTGACCCCAACATTGAAGCTGCGTCGTAAGGTGATTCATCAGCGTTATCAGTTGGAAATTGATGCCATGTATTCTGACTCATGATGACGTCCGTGGCGGGAAATGGTTTTGTCTGAGGATGCGCGTTGGTTTTTAGTCTCAAGATTTCGCGCCGTAATTTATGGCTTTTGTGGAAGATACTTCAGGCGCAAAGGCCACTTTTTGGTGTTTTATCTTAGTTCTGGTTCCGCCTACGATGTATTCCCCATGATAACCGTATGGCATGGTGGTTTTTTGTCGTTTGCCTGAGTCATAATCTCACGTTATGTTGATTGGTTATATTTCAAACCCTGTTGTATTAAGAGGCAAACCCATGGAGATGTTGTCAGGCGCCGAGATGGTGGTCCGATCGTTAATCGATCAGGGCGTAAAACATGTATTCGGTTATCCCGGCGGTGCGGTGCTGGATATTTACGATGCCTTGCATACGGTTGGCGGTATTGAACATATTTTGGTGCGTCATGAGCAAGGCGCCGTACATATGGCCGATGGCTATGCGCGCGCGACCGGCGAGGTCGGCGTGGTGCTGGTGACCTCCGGCCCCGGCGCGACCAACGCCATTACCGGTATCGCCACCGCTTATATGGACTCGATTCCGATGGTGGTGCTCTCCGGTCAGGTTGCGACATCGCTGATTGGTTATGATGCCTTTCAGGAATGCGACATGGTGGGAATTTCCCGGCCCATCGTCAAGCACAGCTTTCTGGTCAAACAGGCGGAAGATGTTCCGACGATACTGAAAAAAGCCTTTTATCTGGCATCCAGCGGCCGTCCCGGCCCGGTGGTGGTGGATTTACCGAAAGATGTGATGAACCCCGTCAACAAACTGCCTTATGCTTACCCCGATCATGTCAGCATGCGTTCCTATAACCCGACGGTACAGGGACACAAAGGGCAGATTCGGCGCGCGTTGCAAACGCTGCTGGCGGCGGAAAAACCGATTATCTACAGCGGCGGCGGCGTGATCAATTCAGGTTGTCATCAGCAACTGCTGGCGCTGGCGGAAAAGCTCAATCTGCCGGTAGCCAGTTCACTGATGGGATTGGGCGGCTTTCCGGGAACGCATCGTCAATCGTTGGGAATGCTCGGCATGCATGGTACGTATGAAGCCAATATGGCGATGCATAATGCCGATGTGATTTTCGCCGTCGGCGTGCGTTTTGACGATCGCACCACCAATAATCTGGCGAAATACTGCCCTGACGCCACCGTATTGCACATTGATATCGATCCGGCTTCGATCTCCAAAACCGTGAATGCCGATATTCCGATCGTGGGCGACGCCAAACAGGTATTAACCCTGATGCTGGAGCTACTGGCGCAGGATGGCGCGCCGCAACAGTTTGATGCGTTGCGCGACTGGTGGCAGAACATCGAACAATGGCGCTCCCGTCAATGCCTGAAATACAGCACGGACGGCGACAAGATCAAGCCGCAGGCGGTAATCGAAACGCTGTATCAGTTGACTGGCGGTAATGCTTATGTCGCATCGGACGTCGGTCAGCATCAGATGTTTGCCGCGCTTTATTATCCTTTTGATTTACCGCGCCGCTGGGTCAACTCCGGCGGCCTGGGCACCATGGGATTCGGCCTGCCCGCCGCGCTGGGGATTAAGCTGGCGTTGCCGGAAGAGACCGTGATTTGCGTGACGGGCGACGGCAGTATTCAGATGAATATTCAAGAGCTTTCTACGGCGTTGCAATACAACCTGCCCATCGTGGTGGTTAACCTGAATAACCGTTTCCTCGGCATGGTCAAACAGTGGCAGGACATGATTTATTCCGGTCGCCATTCCAGTTCCTATATGGAATCGCTGCCTGATTTCGTCAAGCTGGCGGAGGCTTACGGGCATGTCGGCATTTCCATTGATACCCCCGATGAACTGGAAAGCAAGCTGGCGCAGGCGCTGGCGCAGAAAAACCGACTGGTGTTCGTGGATGTCAACATTGACAGCAGCGAGCATGTTTACCCCATGCAGATCCGTGGCGGCGGGATGGACGAAATGTGGCTAAGCAAAACGGAGAGAACCTGATCATGCGGCGGATTTTATCGGTATTACTTGAAAATGAATCAGGCGCATTGTCGCGTGTCGTCGGCCTGTTCTCGCAACGGGGCTACAACATTGAAAGTTTGACGGTCGCCCCCACTGACGATCCGACGCTGTCGCGGATGACCATTCAAACCGTCGGCGACGAAAAAGTGCTGGAGCAGATTGAGAAGCAACTGCATAAGCTGGTGGATGTGTTGCGCGTCAGCGAACTGGGGCAGGGGTCTCACGTCGAGCGCGAAATCATGCTGGTGAAACTACAGGCGACGGGCTATGGCCGTGAAGAGGTCAAACGTTGCGCTGAGATTTTCCGCGGCCAGATTGTGGATGTCACCGCCTCGCTTTACACCGTTCAGTTGGCCGGAACCAGCGATAAACTGGATGCGTTTCTTAACGCCGTGCGTGAAGTGGCGGAGATTGTGGAAGTGGCGCGTTCCGGGATCGTCGGCGTATCCCGCGGTGATAAGATCATGCGTTAAGGGTATTTTTCGCTGATTTTTGGTTTAAGAGGCCCGATAATAACGTCGGGCCTCTTAATTTTTCCGTCTATAACCTATGTATACTCTCAATCATTCGAGTTGCGGCAATGAGAGCGGCCAATGCATCTGTAACTTGAAGTATGACGAGTATGTGATAAAAGCGGTTGCCGTTCAGTCGCTTCTGCTGTTAGATCTAGTCGATATCCATGACGAGTTTATGGACATCGCTCTTTTTTATTTATCCGGCTTACTAAGGGGTTATCGTGAAACTGGATGAAATCGCGCGTCTTGCGGGTGTTTCACGCACTACCGCCAGCTATGTGATCAACGGCAAAGCCAAGCAGTATCGCGTCAGCGATAAGACCGTTGAGAAAGTCATGGCCGTGGTCAGGGAGCACAATTATCATCCCAATGCCGTCGCCGCTGGATTACGTGCCGGACGCACGCGCTCTATTGGCTTGGTTATTCCCGATTTGGAAAATACCAGCTACACGCGGATTGCCAATTATCTGGAGCGTCAGGCGCGGCAACGCGGATATCAACTGCTGATTGCCTGTTCTGAAGATCAACCGGACAACGAAATGCGCTGCATCGAACATCTGTTGCAGCGTCAGGTCGATGCGATCATCGTATCAACGGCATTACCGCCTGAGCACCCGTTTTATCAGCGTTGGGCGAGAGATGGCTTGCCTATTATCGCTCTGGATCGGGCGTTGGATCGTGAGCACTTCACCAGCGTGGTGGGCGCCGATCTTGAAGATGCTGAAATGCTGGCGCAAGAACTCCGAAAAGTGCCGGCGGAATCCATTCTTTATCTGGGCGCGTTGCCGGAACTTTCCGTCAGTTTCCTGCGTGAACAGGGGTTTCGTCAGGCCTGGGCCGGCGATCCGCGGGAAGTGCATTATCTGTATGCCAATAGCTATGAGCGTGTAGCGGCGGCAGGGGTATTTGCCGAGTATCTTAAGCACCATCCTATGCCCAAAGCGCTATTCACCACCTCTTTCTCCCTTTTACAGGGCGTAATGGATGTCACGCTGAAGCAGAGCGGGCGGCTGCCGAGTAATCTGGCGATTGCCACCTTTGGCGATAATGAGCTGCTGGATTTCCTGGAATGCCCGGTTTTGTCTGTCGCTCAGCGCCATCGTGAGGTGGCTGAACGGGTGCTGGAACTGGTGCTGGCGAGTCTGGATGAACCCAACAGGCCGAAACCGGGGCTTAACCGTATTCGCCGTAACCTTTATCGCCGGGGTTCGCTCAGTCGGCGTTAACTTCTCGCTTTTATTGCGCCATATGACCGAAACGTATGGCGCCTGCTTGCAATTGAAAAGACGCAGAATCTGAATTCTTAATAAATCAGTCAGTTAACATGTCAGACATTAATCAGGCCAGCTTCAAACTATCGCCAGAAAAAAACCTTTCGCATGAACAGCATATTTTAAAGCGCAGCGTCGAGGACTTCCTGAACGCGCACGCACAGGATACCCATGCTTTCTTTGTTATCCACGGCGAAGCCGGAACCGGCAAAAGCGTTTTATTGAATAACCTATTTTGCGACCTGCAAACCCGTGCCCGCCTGCGGCCGCAGCATCCTCTTTATGGCAGCGAAAACTATTTGCTCGTCAACCATCCCGAAATGCTTAAAGCCTATAAAAATGCGACGGATAATCAGCCCGGCCTGAGAAAAAAAGATTATGAGCGGCCAACCACCTTTATCAACCGAATGGATAAACGCGGTTCAAGGGCCGATATCGTTCTGGTTGACGAAGCGCATCTGCTGCTGACCCGGCGCGATAGGTATAATCATTTTTTTCAGGATAATCATCTGGATGAGATTATTCGCCTGGCCCGTATCGTGGTATTGGTTTTTGATGAACAGCAGGTGTTGAAATTCAAGAGCCTGTGGCGTGAAAGCGATCTGTCGCGCATCATGGCCCGCTGGCCGCATGAGGTCCACGTGCTGCGCCATCAGTTCAGAATGCGGGCCGATGCGGCAACGCAACACTGGATCCGTTGTTTTTGTCAGCGCAGGCTGCTGCCTTTGCCATCAACCAATACCTCCGGCAGGGAACAGGCTTTCGACATCAGGATATTTGATGATGCGCAGGCTATGTATGAAGTAATAAAAGATAAAAACGCTTCCGGCGGTCTGGCGCGAATGCTGTCAACCTATGACTATCCCTATCGGCTGGACGGGCAGGATTATTTTATTGAAGAGGGGAAATTCCGCCTGCGCTGGGATCGCTCGAAACCCACCGAGCGATTGCCCTGGGCGGAGCGCGCAGACACGATAGATGAAGTTGGTTCGGTGTACACCGTTCAGGGATTTGACCTGAACTATGTCGGCCTGATTCTGGGGCCGTCGGTGACGTGGGATGATCGCCGCGGGGAGATTGCCCTCAATCCTGCTGAATATGAAGACAGCGCGGCCTTTCAGGGGCAATCCCAGGTGGATAACGTTGATGAGGTGAAGGTGCGCATTATGCTTAACGCCATCAATGTGCTGATGACTCGGGCCATTTATGGTCTCTACCTCTACGCGCATGATGAAAAGCTGCGCACAAAGCTTATGTCGCTACAGCAAAAGACAGGTATTAACGGAGAGAATAATGGACGCAACTGATGTGCTATGGATCGACGATCGGCGGATGAATCAGGTTTCCCGCGACGTCGAAACCATTGATGATAACGTTAAAGCGGTGGTGGCGCGTATGTTTGCCGTGATTGATGCGATGAAAGACTCGGGGCTTGCCGCGATCCAGCTTGGCATTCCGCAGCGTATTGTGGCGATCGATATGGCCGACGAACAGGGAAAACGCCAGCGTCTGGCGTTGATTAACCCGCAAATAACTCAATATTCAGAAGAGAAAACGGCGCATCTGGAACTGTGTTCTTCTATTCCTGACCACCCAATGCCGGCGGAGCGGGCAAAACGGGTGACGGTCTCCTTTTTCGATCTGGATGGCGCGAAGCAGGAAATTGAAGCGGGCGGTGAGTTGGCCGTGTGCCTACAGCACGAAATCGATCATTTGGATGGGCGATCGCTTATCGATAATCTGTCCGGCCTGAAGCGTGGTCGCCTCATGACGCAGCTTGCCAAATTGCGCCGGAAAACCCTATCCCGAGAGTGATATATATCCGAGGGTAACGGCCGTTACCCGGAGATGGCGACCCGGAATAACCGGCGGCAATATTCCAGAAAATACCCATATAGCACACCCATCGCCATTGAGATCGCCGCATTGCTGGTAACGGCGGTCAGTATTTGCGCTGAATCAGCCCCGATAGTCCAAAGAATGGCGGCATAAACCGGAGACTGAAAACTGACGTATGCCAACAGATCGGCAAGGTTGCGTGCTAAAAAGTGTCTTGGGCCATGGCGTTTGGCGAAGCTGAGTACGCGATCACGATAAATACCATAGGGCCAGGCAATGACGATGTTGACCGGAATAGACAGCAGACGCGAAGAGAAAGACTGCTCAAAACTCATGCCTGAAAGCCCGATCTCAATCACCATACCGGTAATGAAGCAGTAAATAACCAAGGCGAACGTATCCGCCGTTGCGCTGCGTAACCGTGATGTTGGGGAAAAATGCATACCCAATGACTCCGTTTTTTGTTGGCGAATAAAAATCAGAGAAAAATCTTAATGATGGTTTTTTATTTTGCTTTTGAAATTTCACGTAGTTTACATCACTGCTTTATTGATTAATAAGTAGCTAAAAATATTTATTTTTCGCAGTTTTTTCATCCTTCTCGCTACTTTATTTTTGCCAATGCATTGATTCGCTCATTTATCGCGAGGTGGGGAATAAATATGTTTATAAACAATGAGTTGGTTTTTTAGGTACAGGCGGCCCGGCGGGCAATGAAAACATGCATATAAAGAGGGGAGTAATGCCGTAATGATAAATGACGGAATAATACCGGGGTCTTTTACATCGTCGTCAGCCGAAGGCCAAAGACGCTAATTAGTTTGTTCCAGGCAAACCGGGGTTTTTCTTTTTTTAGTAACGAACCTGGCGAGGAAGAAAACGTAAATTAAGGTAAACCGGGCGATTAATAGAGAAACGATGATGTTGTTGGTAAAACTGTGACATTGAACAAGTGTTAACAACAGCAGTATAATTGCGCCGAACGGTGAAAGCCTTGCCATGCAAGGCTTGCGGCCAGCTAAGATTATTCCGGAAACATTTATATTTAGTATCAGTCTGTGACAATAAAAATAATTCACCAACGAAAATTTATAGCTATATCTCGGGGAAATGTTATTCCGCCCGTGAATTTCTCTCAAATTTTCATGACCTTAATCTTTATTAATTATCCATCCTTATTCTTTTTTCCTTCAGGCCGACCCAAATTCATACAGAAATAATTCCAAAGCACGTCCGCTCTGGCTTGACAAGGTTTTCATACCCTCCGTACACTCTTCAATGTGGGAATTTGTGGGATAAAGTGGTGAAAAAGGTTATGGAGGGGTAACTCAGGCATGTTTCGTGGGGCTACGCTGGTTAATCTCGACAGCAAGGGGCGGCTTGCCGTACCTACCCGTTATCGGGAAACGCTGAACGAGGAATCGCAAGGTCAAATGGTTTGCACCATTGACCTTCACCAGCCATGCCTGCTGCTTTATCCCTTGCCTGAGTGGGAAATCATCGAACAGAAACTTTCTCGTCTGTCGAGTATGAACCCCGCCGAACGTCGCGTTCAGCGTTTGTTATTGGGGCATGCCAGTGAATGTCAGATGGATAACGCGGGACGTTTATTAATTGCCGGTACGTTGCGGCAACACGCAGGCCTTACAAAAGAAGTGATGCTGGTCGGGCAGTTCAACAAGTTCGAACTGTGGGATGAACAGACTTGGTATCAACAGGTCAAGGAAGATATCGACGCTGAACAATCGACTCAGGAACCGTTGTCTGAGCGGTTGCAGGACTTATCACTATAGTCATGCCGGAAAATTATAAACACACAAGCGTGTTGTTGGATGAAGCCGTTAACGGTCTGAACATCCGCAACAACGGAACCTATATAGACGGCACTTTTGGCCGTGGCGGCCACTCTCGCCTTATTCTTTCCCAATTGGGACCGGAAGGGCGTTTACTGGCGATCGATCGCGATCCTCAAGCTATCGAAGCGGCTAAAGCGATAGACGATCCCCGGTTTTCAATTATTCACGGTCCGTTCTCCGCGCTGTCCGACTACATGGCGGAACGCGAGCTTACCGGCCGCATTGACGGCGTGTTGCTGGATCTGGGGGTTTCTTCGCCGCAGCTTGACGATCCCGAGCGCGGATTTTCATTTATGCGCGACGGCCCGTTGGACATGCGTATGGATCCGACCCGTGGACTGTCCGCCGCCGAATGGTTAATGAAAGCGGAAGCGGAGGATATTGCCTGGGTCTTGAAGACCTTTGGCGAGGAGCGCTTTGCGAAGCGGATTGCCCGCGCCATTGTGGAACGCAACCGCACGGAACCGATGACACGGACCAAAGAGTTGGCGGAGCTGATTGCGGCCGCCAGCCCGATTCGTGAAAAGCATAAACATCCGGCGACGCGCAGTTTTCAAGCTATCCGAATTTATATCAACAGTGAGTTGGAAGAGATCGAACAGGCGTTGAACGGGGCGCTGAGCGTGTTGGCGCCGTATGGCCGTTTGTCGGTCATTAGCTTTCATTCGCTGGAAGACAGAATCGTGAAGCGTTTTATCCGCCATCAGAGCCGTGGCCCGCAGGTGCCGCCCGGTATGCCGCTGACGGAAGCACAGTTGCGCAGTCAGGGCGGACAAACGCTTAAGTCGGTAGGAAAAATGATGCCCTCGGCGCAAGAAGTGGCGGAAAACCCGCGCGCCCGTAGTTCGGTCTTGCGGTTTGCCGAGAGATTGCCGGCATGATAGGCAACGAGCGTCACGGTCTGGTCGGTGTTATCGGCGAGGATCTGCTGCGTAATGCCAAGATCCCGATACTGCTGATGATCGCCGCCCTGGTTTCCGCGGTGTTCGTCGTAACGACGGCGCATAAAACGCGCTTGTTGACCGCGGAACGCGAACAGCTGCTGCTGGAGCGTGATGCGCTGGATATTGAATGGCGTAACCTGATTCTGGAAGAAAACTCGTTAGGGGATCATAGTCGCGTTGAGCGGATCGCGACGGAAAAACTGCAAATGGGGCATGTTGATCCGTCACAGGAAAATATTGTGGTCAAGCAATGAACTAAACAGGCATCCAATTAAGCATGAAAGCAGCCCGTACAGGAAGATTAAAGCGCCAGGAAGACCAAGCCAGCTTTGTTAGCTGGCGTTTTGCGTTGCTCTGTAGCTGCATTCTGCTGGCGATGGTCGGCCTGATGGTGCGTACCGCTTATCTTCAGGTGATTAACCCCGACAAGCTGGTGCGTGAAGGCGATATGCGTTCTCTGCGCGTGCAGGAGGTGCCGACCGCTCGCGGCATGATTAGCGATCGGGCCGGGCGTCCGCTGGCGGTCAGCGTACCGGTCAACGCGGTTTGGGCCGATCCGAAAGAATTGAATGAGCATGGCGGCATCACGCTGGATACGCGCTGGAAAGCGCTTTCCGACGCGTTGGAAATTCCTCTCGATCAGATGGCGGCGAAGATTAACGCCAACCCCAAAGGCCGTTTTGTCTATCTGGCGCGTCAGGTGAACCCGGCGATTGGCGAATATATCCATAAGCTGAAGCTGCCCGGCATTAACCTGCGGCAGGAATCGCGCCGTTACTACCCCTCTGGTCAGGTCACGGCCCATTTGATGGGCTTCACCAATATCGACGGGCAGGGCATTGAAGGCGTCGAAAAAAGCTTTGACCGCTGGTTGACCGGACAGCCGGGTGAACGAACCGTGCGTAAAGATCGATTTGGCCGGGTGATCGAAGACATCTCCTCCGTTGACAGTCAAGCCGCCCACAATCTGATGCTGAGCATTGATGAACGTTTACAGGCGCTGGTTTATCGCGAACTGAGCAACGCGGTGGCGTTTAACAAAGCAGAATCCGGTACGGCGGTGCTGGTTGATGTGAATACCGGGGAAGTGCTGGCGATGGCCAATAGCCCGTCTTATAACCCCAACAATCTGGCCGGCACGCCCAAAGATATTATGCGCAACCGCGCCATCACCGATATTTTCGAACCCGGCTCTACCGTGAAACCGATGGTGGTCATGACGGCGCTGCAACGCAACGTGATAAAAGAAAACAGCGTCCTTAACACGCTGCCTTATTACGTTAACGGTCACGAGATTAAAGACGTGGCGCGTTACAACGAATTGACCCTGACCGGGATCCTCCAGAAATCGAGTAACGTCGGCGTTTCCAAACTGGCGTTAGCGATGCCGTCCTCTGCGTTGGTAGAGACTTACTCGCGTATGGGATTGGGAAAAGCGACCAATTTGGGGTTGGTCGGAGAAAGCAGTGGCATATACCCTCAAAAACAACGGTGGTCTGACATAGAGAGGGCCACCTTTTCTTTTGGCTACGGGCTGATGGTAACACCGTTACAGTTAGCGCGAGTCTACGCCACCATCGGCAGCTTTGGGATTTATCGCCCGTTGTCGATCACCCGGGTTGATCCGCCTGTCGCCGGCGAACGCGTGTTCCCCGAGGCGCTGGTGCGCACCGTGGTTCATATGATGGAAAGCGTTGCGCTGCCCGGCGGCGGCGGCACCAAAGCGGCGATCAAAGGCTACCGGATTGCGATTAAAACCGGGACGGCGAAAAAAGTCGGTCCGGACGGCAAATACATTAATAAATACATTGCCTACACGGCGGGCGTTGCGCCCGCCAGTAACCCGCGGTTTGCTCTGGTCGTGGTCATCAACGATCCGCAAGCCGGGAAATATTACGGCGGTGCGGTTTCAGCGCCGATATTTGGCGCCATTATGGGCGGGGTGTTGCGCACGATGAACGTAGAGCCCGATGCATTGCCCACCGGCGACAAAAACGAGTTTGTAATTAACAGAAAAGAGGCTTCAGGTGGCAGATCGTAATTTGCGCGAGTTATTAGCGCCGTGGGTGCAGGATGCCCCGGCGTGTGCGCTGCGGGAAATGACATTAGACAGCCGCGTCGCGGCTGCCGGGGATCTGTTTGTCGCCGTTGTCGGCCACAAAACGGATGGACGGCGCTATATTCCGCAGGCCATTGCGCAAGGTGTGGCGGCGATTATTGCCGAAGCCGAGGGCGAGGCGACCGATGGCGCCGTGCGTGAAATGCACGGTGTGCCGGTGGTTTACCTGAGTAATCTGAATCATCGTCTTTCCGCGTTGGCGGGGCGTTTTTATCAACAGCCGGCAGAGAAAGTACAACTGGTCGGCGTGACCGGCACCAACGGTAAAACAACGACCACGCAGTTACTGGCGCAGTGGAGCCAGGCGTTGGGCGAAACCAGCGCGGTAATGGGAACGGTAGGAAATGGTTTGCTGGGGCGTGTCGCGCCGACAGAGAATACCACGGGCTCGGCAATAGATGTACAGCAGGTGCTAAGGCAACTGGTTGATCAGGGGGCCACGTTTGCGGCGATGGAGGTCTCTTCCCACGGGCTGGTGCAAAACCGGGTTGCGGCATTGCCGTTCGCCGCGGCGGTATTCACCAATCTGAGCCGCGATCATCTGGATTATCATGGCGATATGGAACGCTATGAGGCCGCCAAATGGTCTCTGTTCGCCGAGCACCGCGTGGGTCAGACGATCATTAATGCCGACGACGAAGTCGGCCGCCGCTGGCTGGATAAACTGCCGGACGCCGTCGCCGTAACCATGGAAAATAATCTTATCCCCGGCTGTCGCGGTCGCTGGCTGAAAGCCACCCAGGTCGATTACCACGACAGCGGCGCCACCGTCCGTTTCGACTCAAGCTGGGGCAAGGGCGAGATTGAAAGCCGCCTGATGGGCGCGTTTAACGTTAGCAATATGTTGTTGGCGCTGGCTACGCTACTTTCCCTCGGTTATCCCTTGAGTCAATTGATTACTTCTGGTTCACAGTTGCAGCCGGTGTGCGGCAGAATGGAGGTTTTTCACGCCGCAGGCCGGCCGACGGTGGTGGTGGACTACGCTCATACCCCGGATGCGTTGGAAAAAGCCCTGGCGGCGGCGCGATTACACTGTCAGGGGCAATTGTGGTGTGTGTTTGGCTGCGGCGGCGACCGGGATAAAGGCAAGCGCCCGCTTATGGGAGGCATTGCGGAACAGCTGGCCGATCGGGTGGTGGTGACTGACGATAACCCCCGCAGCGAAGAACCACAGGCGATCATCGCGGATATCCTGACCGGACTGTTGGATGCCGGCCGCGTTCAGGTCATTCACGGCCGCGCCGAAGCCGTCACCAGCGCCATTATGCAGGCAAAAGAAAATGACGTGGTGCTGATCGCGGGTAAAGGCCACGAAGATTATCAATTGGTCGGCAATCGGCGTCTGGATTATTCGGACCGTATTACCGTCGCCCGCCTGTTGGGGGTGATCGTATGATTCGCGTTTCCCTACGGCAACTGGCTTCCGTGCTGAGCGCTCAATTGATTGGCGACAGCATTGATATCGACGCAGTGTCGACCGATACGCGCAAGCTTGCCGCCGGCTGTCTGTTTGTCGCCTTGAAAGGCGAAAAGTTCGATGCGCACGACTATGCATCAAATGCGGTAACAAACGGCGCTGCGGCGCTGCTGGTAAGTAAGCGCTTACCTGTTAACGTGCCGCAACTGCTGGTGCAAGATACGCGTCTGGCGCTAGGGAAGCTGGGGGCGTGGGTAAGAGAACAGTCACCGGCGCGAGTCGTGGCGTTAACCGGATCTTCCGGCAAAACGTCGGTCAAGGAAATGACGGCGGCCATTTTGCGGCAATGCGGCGAGGTGCTCTATACCGCCGGCAACTTTAACAATGACATCGGCGTGCCGCTGACCTTATTGCGCCTGACGCCGGAACACCAGTTTGCGGTGATTGAGCTGGGCGCCAACCATATCGGCGAGATTGCCTACACCACGGATCTGGCGCGTCCCGAGAGCGCATTGGTCAACAACCTGGCTGCCGCGCATCTGGAAGGGTTTGGTTCTCTGGCCGGGGTCGCGCAGGCAAAAGGGGAGATTTTTGCTGGGCTGCCTGCCGACGGTGTGGCGATTATCAATGCCGACAGTCATGACTTTCCACACTGGCAGGCGACGTTGAATCATAAAACGGTGTGGCGATTTTCACCGCAGGGCGCCGGTGATGTCGATTTTTTTGCCAGCGATATCAAGGTGCTGGATCTGGGTACGCAATTCATCCTGCATACACCGTTCGGTCAGATAGCGGTGGAGTTGCCATTGCCCGGGCGCCATAACGTGTCGAACGCGCTGGCCGCCGCGGCGCTCGCTATGTCCGTCGGCGCGACGTTAGATGCGGTGAAAACCGGTTTGGCGCAGCTTCAGGCCGTGCCGGGACGGCTATTCCCGATGGTTTTGGCGCCAGGCAAATTACTGCTGGACGATAGCTACAACGCCAATGTGGGTTCAATGACGGCGGCGGCGCAGGTGCTGGCCGATATGCCGGGATACCGCGTGATGGTGGTCGGAGACATGGGCGAACTGGGCGATGAAGCGCGGGAGTGTCATCGTCAGGTCGGCGAAGCCGCACGGGTGGCGGGCATCGACAAAGTATTAAGCGTGGGAACGTTAAGCGAATTGATCGGTGGGGCCAGCGGCAACGGCGAACATTTTCAGGATAAAGCGGCGTTGGTTTTACGCTTGAAGGCGCTGCTATCGGAACACAAGAGAATAAGCGTGCTCGTTAAAGGGTCGCGCAGCACTGCGATGGAGCAGGTAGTACACGCATTACAGGAGAATGCAACATGTTAGTGTGGCTGGCCGAACATCTGGTCAAACTTTATTCCGGCTTTAACGTCTTTTCCTATTTGACGTTCCGCGCCATTGTCAGCCTGCTGACCGCATTGGTGATCTCCTTATGGATGGGGCCGCATTTGATTGCCTGGCTGCAACGATTGCAGATCGGGCAGGTGGTTCGTAACGAAGGGCCGGAATCGCATTTCAGTAAACGGGGTACGCCGACCATGGGCGGCGTGATGATCCTGGCGTCGATCATTATTTCGGTACTGATGTGGGTCAATCTGTCTAACCCGTATGTCTGGTGCGTGCTGTTTGTGCTGATGGGATATGGCGTGGTCGGCTTTATTGATGACTACCGCAAAGTCGTGCGTAAAGACACCAAAGGGCTGATCGCGCGCTGGAAATATTTCTGGCAGTCGGTGATTGCGCTGGTGGTCGCCTTTGTCATGTACGCGATTGGTAAAGATACGCCGGCCACGCAACTGGTGGTGCCGTTCTTTAAGGACATTATGCCCCAGTTGGGGCTGCTCTATATCGCGCTGGCCTATTTTGTGATTGTCGGCACCAGCAATGCGGTAAACCTGACCGATGGCCTGGACGGCCTGGCGATCATGCCGACCGTCTTCGTCGCCGCCGGGTTTGCGCTGGTCGCCTGGGCCACGGGGAATATGAATTTTGCCGGTTATTTACACATTCCTTATATCCGTCATGCCAGTGAACTGGTGATTGTATGTACGGCTATCGTGGGCGCGGGACTGGGCTTTTTGTGGTTCAACACTTACCCGGCCCAGGTGTTTATGGGCGATGTGGGTTCGCTGGCGTTAGGCGGCGCGCTGGGTACTATCGCGGTGTTGCTGCGTCAGGAATTTTTGCTGGTGATTATGGGCGGCGTGTTCGTGGTGGAGACGCTGTCGGTCATTTTGCAAGTAGGGTCGTTTAAGTTACGGGGTCAGCGCATTTTCCGCATGGCGCCGATTCATCATCATTACGAGCTTAAAGGGTGGCCGGAGCCGCGGGTGATTGTGCGTTTCTGGATTATTTCGCTGATGCTGGTGCTGATTGGCCTGGCAACGCTGAAGGTACGGTAAAACATGGTGGACTATCAGGGTAAAAAGGTGGTCATTATCGGGTTGGGGCTGACCGGGCTCTCCTGTGTTGATTTCTTTCTCGCGCGCGGCGTGGCGCCGCGCGTGGTGGATACCCGCGTCAGTCCGCCTGGCCTGGATAAATTGCCGGAAAACGTAGAACGCCATCTTGGCGATCTCAACGAAGCCTGGCTGATGGACGCCGATCTGATTGTCGCCAGCCCCGGCATTGCGCTGGCTACGCCTATCCTTTGCGATGCCGCGGAGGCGGGCATTGAGATAGTCGGCGATATCGAACTGTTCTGCCGAGAAGCGCACGCGCCCATCGTGGCGATTACCGGTTCTAATGGTAAAAGCACGGTAACCATGCTGGTTGGCGAGATGGCGCGAGCCGCCGGGTGGTCGGTGGGCGTAGGAGGCAATATCGGCCTGCCGGCGTTGCAGTTGCTCCAGCATGAGTGCCAGCTTTATGTGCTGGAACTGTCGAGCTTTCAATTGGAGACAACCCGCAGTTTACATGCGGCGGCGGCGACCATTCTGAATGTGACCGAAGACCATACCAACCGCTATCCCTTTGGTTTACAGCAGTATCGTGCCGCCAAGTTGCGTATTTATGAACATGCCGATGTGTGCGTGGTTAATGCCGACGATGCGCTGACGATGCCGGTACGCGGCGCGGACGAGCGCTGCGTGAGTTTCGGCGTCGACGTCGGCGATTACCACCTGAACCGCCAGCAGGGTGAAACCTGGCTACGGGTTAAAGGCGAGCGGGTGCTGAACATCCGTGAGATGAAATTGGTGGGGCAGCACAACTACACGAATGCGCTGGCGGCGCTGGCGCTGGCTGATGCCGTCGATATTCCGCGTTCATCCGCGTTGACCGCGCTCACCGCATTTACCGGACTGGCGCATCGTTTCCAATTGGTTTGGGAGCGTAACGGCGTGCGGTGGATTAATGATTCCAAGGCCACCAACGTCGGCAGTACGCAAGCGGCGTTAAGCGGTCTCAACCTGGACGGTATCTTGCATCTGTTACTAGGGGGAGACGGCAAGTCGGCTGATTTTTCGCCGCTGCTGCCTTATTTGCAGGGCGACAATATCCGTCTGTACTGTTTTGGCCGTGATGGCGCGCTGTTGGCGGCTTTGCGTCCGGAGATAGCGGAACAGACAGAGACAATGGAGCAAGCCATGCGGCTGATAGCACGACGCGTCGCGCCCGGCGACATGGTGTTGCTGTCGCCGGCCTGCGCCAGTCTCGATCAGTTCCGCAGTTTTGAACAACGGGGCGATGAGTTCGCCCGTCTGGCGGAGGAACTGGGCTGATGCGGTTCTTCGGGCTGGCATTTATCGAACGGCTAAAAAGCTGGGTCATGGGGACGCGGGAAAGCGATACGCTGAGCGTTGTTCTGTATGACCGTACCCTGGTGTGGTTGACGTTCGGGCTGGCCGTGATTGGTTTTGTGATGGTGACGTCCGCCTCGATGCCGATTGGTCAACGCTTGGCAAGCGATCCTTTCCTGTTTGCCAAACGCGATGCGCTATATTTGGGGCTGGCGTTCTTGCTGTCGATGGTGACGCTGCGCATTCCCATGGAGATTTGGCAGCGTTACAGCCCGGTGCTGCTGCTGGCGTCGATGGTCTTGCTGCTGGTGGTGCTGGCGGTCGGGAGTTCGGTAAATGGCGCGTCCCGCTGGATTTCGCTGGGGCCGTTGCGCATTCAGCCCGCGGAGTTATCCAAGCTGGCGCTGTTCTGTTATCTCTCCAGCTATATGGTTCGTAAGGTAGAAGAAGTGCGTAACAATTTCTGGGGCTTCTGTAAACCGATGGGCGTGATGGTGGTGCTGGCCGTGCTGCTGCTGGCTCAGCCGGACCTGGGAACGGTGGTGGTGCTGTTTATCACCACGCTGGCGATGCTGTTTTTGGCCGGGGCGAAGCTGTGGCAGTTCCTGGCGATTATCGGCTGCGGTATTTTTGCCGTCTGTCTGCTGATTGTTGCTGAACCCTATCGTATGCGGCGCGTTACTTCCTTCTGGAATCCGTGGGAAGATCCGTTCGGCAGCGGCTATCAGCTAACCCAATCTCTGATGGCGTTCGGACGCGGCGAATTGTGGGGGCAAGGTCTGGGAAATTCGGTGCAGAAGCTGGAATATCTGCCGGAAGCGCACACCGACTTCATTTTCTCCATTTTAGGCGAAGAGCTCGGCTATATCGGTGTGGTTTTGGCGCTGTTAATGATATTCTTCGTCGCTTTTCGCGCGATGTCCATCGGGCGTCGGGCGTTGGAGATTAATCAGCGTTTTTCCGGTTTTCTGGCCTGCTCTATCGGCGTCTGGTTTAGTTTCCAGACGCTGGTCAACGTCGGCGCCGCCGCGGGGATGTTGCCGACCAAAGGTCTGACGTTGCCCCTGATCAGTTACGGCGGCTCCAGCTTGATCATTATGTCGACAGCCATCGTTTTACTGTTACGCATTGATTTTGAAACGCGTCTGACGAAAGCGCAGGCGTTTACGAGGAGTGCCCGATGAGTGGCGAAAGCAAGCGTTTGATGGTGATGGCCGGCGGAACGGGCGGACATGTGTTCCCCGGTCTTGCCGTTGCACATCATCTGATGGCGCAGGGCTGGCAGGTGCGCTGGTTGGGCACGGCGGATCGCATGGAGGCGGATTTGGTGCCGCAGCACGGCATCGAGATTGATTTTATCCGTATCTCCGGGCTGCGTGGCAAAGGGGTTCTGGCTCTATTGAGCGCGCCCTGGCGTATTTTTAAGGCGGTTCGCCAGGCTCAGGCCATTATGCGGCGCTATCGGCCCGATGTGGTTCTCGGCATGGGCGGCTATGTTTCCGGCCCCGGCGGGTTAGCCGCCTGGCTGTGCGGCGTTCCGGTGGTGTTGCATGAGCAAAATGGCATTGCGGGGCTGACCAACCGTTGGTTAGCGCATATTGCCAAAAAGGTGCTACAGGCTTTTCCCGGCGCATTCCCTGATGCCGAGGTGGTCGGTAATCCGGTTCGAACGGATGTCCTGGCCTTGCCTGCGCCGGAGGTTCGTCTGGCCGACCGCGCCGGCCCGGTGCGGGTGCTAGTGATTGGCGGCAGTCAAGGGGCGAGAGTGCTTAATCAGACGCTGCCGGGTGTGGCGGCCCGCTTAGGCGACAGCATCACCCTTTGGCATCAGGTGGGTAAGGGCGCGCTGTCCGATGTGCGGCAGGCCTATCGGCAGGTCGGGCAGCCGCAGCATAAGATCGTGGAATTTATTGATGACATGGCCGCCGCCTATGCCTGGGCCGACGTGGTGGTGTGTCGTTCAGGCGCGCTGACGGTCAGTGAAGTGGCGGCGGCAGGGTTGCCCGCGCTGTTTGTGCCTTTTCAGCATAAAGACCGGCAACAGTACTGGAATGCGCTGCCGCTGGAAAAAGCGGGCGCGGCGAAGATTATTGAGCAGCCCCAGTTTAGCGTGGCGTCGGTGAGCGATACGCTGGCGGGCTGGGATCGCCAAACGTTGATGAAAATGGCCCAGCAGGCCCGTCGGGTGGCGATTCCTGATGCGACCGCCCGTGTTGCGGCGGAAGTCAGCGCCGCGGCGGGCAGTCGGACTACTCGCGTGGTTCATGGTTAATTTACGGTATTGCCGGCGATAACATCGGCCGGGGATTAAACAAGGTAGCGATAGAAAAAAGTGAATACTCAACAACTGGCGAAACTGCGTTCATTCGTGCCCGAGATGCATCGCGTCCGGCACATCCATTTTGTCGGCATCGGCGGTGCCGGCATGGGCGGTATCGCCGAAGTGTTGGCTAATGAAGGTTATGAAATCAGCGGTTCCGATCTGGCGCCGAATGCGGTAACCCAACAGTTGACCGAGTTGGGGGCGCAGATTTATTTCCATCATCGGGCGGAAAATGTGCTGGACGCCAGCGTGGTGGTGGTTTCCACCGCTATCGCGGTCGATAATCCGGAGATTGTCGCGGCTCATGAAGCGCGTATTCCGGTGATTCGCCGGGCAGAGATGCTGGCGGAGTTAATGCGTTTTCGCCACGGCATTGCGATCGCCGGAACACACGGTAAAACCACCACGACGGCGATGGTCACCAGCATTTATGCCGAAGCGGGACTGGATCCCACGTTCGTGAACGGTGGCTTGGTGAAAGCGGCGGGAACGCACGCTCGTTTGGGATCGAGCCGTTATCTGATCGCTGAAGCGGACGAAAGCGATGCCTCGTTCCTGCACTTGCAGCCGATGGTCGCCATCGTGACGAACATCGAAGCCGACCATATGGATACGTATCAGGGCGATTTTGAAAACCTGAAGCAAACATTTATCAACTTTTTACATAATTTGCCGTTTTACGGCCGTGCCGTGATGTGTGTGGATGATGAGGTGATTCGTGAGCTGTTGCCCCGGGTCGGGCGTCATATCACGACGTATGGTTTTAGCGACGATGCCGATGTGCGCATCGCCAGCTACCGGCAGGTTGGCGCTCAAGGGCACTTTACGCTGGAGCGTCAGGACAAGTCGATGCTGAATGTCACCTTGAACGCGCCCGGCCGTCACAATGCGCTGAACGCCGCCGCCGCCGTTGCCGTGGCGACGGACGAGGGGATTGACGATGCGTCGATTCTGCGGGCGTTGGAGCAATTTGAAGGCACCGGCAGACGGTTTGATTTTCTGGGTGAATACCCGCTGGAGTTGGTTAACGGACAACACGGCAGCGCCATGCTGGTGGATGATTACGGTCACCATCCGACGGAAGTTGACGCGACCATTAAAGCGGCGCGCGCCGGCTGGCCTGACAAACGGCTGGTGATGGTTTTTCAGCCGCATCGCTATACGCGTACCCGCGACCTCTATGATGACTTCGCTCATGTATTGTCGCAGGTCGACGTTTTACTGATGCTGGACGTCTACGCCGCGGGCGAGTCGCCGATCCCCGGGGCCGACAGCCGTTCGTTGTGCCGCACGATCCGCGGTCGCGGTAAGATTGATCCGATTTTGGTAACCGATGTGGATACCTTGCCGGAACTGCTGTCACAGGCGCTACGCGGCGGCGATCTGATTTTGGTTCAGGGCGCCGGTAATATCGGCAAACTGGCGCGTAAGCTGGCTGATGCCAGACTGCAAGCCACAGATTTGTGAATGAGGAACATCATGACTGAGAAAGTTGCTGTATTGCTTGGTGGCACCTCTGCCGAACGTGAAGTGTCGTTACTTTCAGGCCAGGCGGTGCTGGAAGGTTTAAGAGAAGCGGGAATCAATGCTCATGCCGTCGACACGCGTGAGTTTCCGGTGACGCACTTAAAGGATGAGGGGTTTACCAAAGTCTTTATCGCTTTGCACGGCCGTGGCGGTGAAGATGGCACATTACAGGGTGTTCTGGAGTTTTTACAACTACCTTATACCGGCAGCGGGGTGATGGCCTCCTCGCTGACGATGGATAAATTACGCACCAAGCTGGTGTGGCAGGCATTAAAACTGCCGGTCTCCCCTTATGTGGCGCTGAACCGCCGGCAGTTTGCCGCAGCCAGTCAGGAAGAACTGACGGAGAAACTGGCGCATTTAGGCATGCCGCTGATTGTGAAGCCCAGCCGCGAAGGTTCCAGCGTGGGAATGAGTAAAGTGGATCAGGCCGCAGAGTTGCCGGCTGCGCTGAAAGAGGCGTTCCGCCATGACGACGATGTTCTGGTGGAAAAGTATCTGAGCGGCCCGGAGTACACCGTCGGCATTCTGGGCGATGAGGTGCTGCCGTCGATTCGTATTCAGGCTGCCGGCACCTTTTATGATTACGAAGCGAAATACCTGTCGGATGAAACGCAGTATTTCTGCCCAAGCGGTCTGTCGGCTGAAAAAGAGCAGGAACTGGCGGCGCTGTCGATTGCGGCTTATCGCGCGTTGGATTGCAGCGGCTGGGGCCGTGTGGATTTGATGATGGACGGTGATGGCGCGTTCTATCTGCTTGAGGTCAACACTTCGCCGGGAATGACCAGCCACAGCCTGGTTCCGATGGCGGCGCGGCAACATGGTCTGAGCTTCTCGCAACTGGTGGCCAGAGTGTTGGAACTGGCTGACTGATATGTCGCAGGCAGCGCTCAATACCCGCGAACGAGAGCCGGAAACGAGAGGTTCGCGTCGCAGTAACGGAGGCCGGCTGGCGGGGATGATTTTCCTGCTGATGGTGGTAGGAACGATCGTCTGGGGGAGCTGGATGGTCGTCGGATGGATGAAGGATGCCAGCCGCCTGCCGTTGTCCAGAATGGTGGTGACCGGCGAGCGGCAGTACACGACTCACGACGATATTCGTCAGGCGATTCTGGCGCTGGGGTCGCCGGGAACGTTTATGACGCAGGATGTGAATGTGATCCAACAGCAGATTGAACGTCTGCCGTGGATCAAACAGGCCAGCGTGCGCAAGCAGTGGCCGGATGAATTAAAGATTCATCTGGTTGAATATATTCCGGTAGCGCGTTGGAATGACCTGCTGATGGTCGATGCCGAAGGCAACGCGTTTAGCGTACCGGCTGAACGCGTGGGTAATCGTAAAATGCCGTTATTGTACGGGCCGGAGGGAAGTGAAACCGACGTGCTCGAGGGGTATCGGACGATGAACCAGGTACTGGCGGCAGGTAAATTCAGCTTAAAAACGGTGGCGATGAGTGCGCGTCATTCATGGCAACTGGGGTTGGAAGATGATATTCGGCTCGAACTTGGGCGGGATGAACGGGCGCGGCGTCTGGCGCGTTTTATCGAGCTTTATCCGCTGTTGCAACGTCAGGCGCAGAGCGAGAACAAACGCATCAGCTATGTAGACTTGCGTTATGACACGGGCGCAGCGGTAGGTTGGGGACCGGCATTTATTGATCAGCCAAGCGTTGATCAGCGGCAAGACATTGATCGGCAACAGAACAGTAATCAGGCACAGGCTAAACAACAATGATCAAGTCGACGGACAGAAAACTGGTAGTTGGGCTGGAAATCGGTACGGCAAAAGTGGCTGCGCTGGTAGGGGAGATTCTGCCCGATGGCATGGTCAACATTATTGGCGTGGGCAGTTGCCCGTCGCGCGGTATGGATAAAGGCGGCGTAAACGATCTCGAGTCGGTCGTCAAATGTGTGCAGCGGGCGATTGACCAGGCCGAACTGATGGCGGATTGCCAGATATCGTCTGTATATCTGGCGCTGTCGGGCAAACATATCAGCTGCCAGAATGAAATCGGCATGGTGCCGATTTCAGAAGAAGAAGTCATGCAGGAAGATGTTGAAAGCGTGGTGCATACCGCCAAGTCGGTACGCGTACGCGATGAACATCGCATACTCCATGTGATCCCACAGGAATATGCCATCGATTACCAGGAAGGGATTAAGAATCCGGTCGGATTATCCGGCGTGCGTATGCAGGCTAAGGTTCATCTGATCACCTGCCATAACGATATGGCGAAGAATATCGTCAAAGCGGTGGAGCGTTGCGGCCTGAAGGTGGATCAGCTGATTTTCGCCGGTTTGGCGTCCAGCTATGCCGTGTTGACGGAAGATGAGCGCGAACTGGGCGTTTGCGTGGTGGATATCGGCGGCGGCACGATGGACATCGCGGTGTATACCGGCGGCGCCCTGCGGCACACCAAGGTTATCCCTTATGCGGGTAACGTGGTGACCAGCGATATCGCCTACGCATTCGGCACGCCGCCGACGGACGCCGAAGCGATCAAGGTTCGCCACGGTTGCGCCTTGGGCGCGATCGTCAGTAAAGATGAAAATGTCGAGGTCCCCAGCGTAGGGGGACGTCCGCCGCGCAGTCTGCAACGGCAGACGCTGGCGGAAGTGATTGAACCGCGTTACACCGAACTATTGAATTTGGTGAATGACGAACTTTTACAGTTGCAGGAGCAGTTACGTCAACAAGGCGTTAAACACCATCTGGCGGCGGGTATTGTGCTTACCGGTGGTGCTGCGCAAATAGACGGCCTGGCGGCCTGCGCCCAGCGTGTGTTCCACACGCAGGTGCGTATCGGCCAGCCATTAAATATTACAGGTCTGACGGATTATGCGCAGGAACCCTACTACTCCACGGCGGTCGGGTTACTGCATTACGGCAAAGAGTCTCACCTTGGTGGTGAGCATGAAGTCGAAAAACGCGCCTCGGTGAGCAACTGGTTCAAAAGAATCAATAGTTGGCTGAGGAAAGAATTTTAATTTTATCAAAGAGATCGCTTAGCACAGTTTATGATCTCGCAGTTACAGGCACAAAACGGAGAGAAACTATGTTTGAACCAATGGAATTAACCAACGACGCGGTGATTAAAGTCATCGGCGTCGGCGGCGGCGGCGGCAACGCCGTCGAACATATGGTGCGTGAGCGCATCGAAGGCGTTGAATTCTTCGCAGTGAATACCGATGCTCAGGCATTGCGTAAGACGGCGGTGGGCCAAACGATTCAGATCGGCAGCGGCATCACCAAAGGGTTGGGCGCAGGCGCCAACCCGGAAGTGGGTCGCAATTCAGCGGAAGAAGACCGTGAAGCGCTGCGTACGGCGCTTGAAGGCGCCGACATGGTGTTTATCGCCGCCGGTATGGGCGGCGGCACCGGAACGGGCGCAGCCCCCGTGGTTGCCGAAGTCGCCAAGGATTTGGGCATTCTGACGGTTGCCGTCGTCACCAAGCCTTTTAATTTTGAAGGCAAAAAGCGCATGGCTTTCGCCGAGCAGGGGATCGCCGAGCTGTCTAAACATGTCGACTCGCTGATTACCATCCCGAACGATAAATTGCTGAAAGTCTTGGGGCGCGGTATTTCCCTGCTGGATGCGTTCGGCGCCGCCAATGACGTATTGAAAGGCGCGGTTCAGGGTATCGCCGAACTGATCACCCGTCCCGGTCTGATGAACGTCGACTTTGCGGACGTTCGCACCGTGATGTCTGAAATGGGTTATGCCATGATGGGCTCGGGTGTGGCGCGCGGCGAAGATCGTGCGGAAGAAGCGGCGGAAATGGCGATCTCCAGCCCGCTGCTGGAAGATATCGACCTGTCTGGCGCGCGCGGCGTGTTGGTTAACATCACCGCCGGCTTCGATCTGCGTTTGGATGAGTTCGAAACGGTGGGTAACACTATCCGTGCGTTTGCTTCTGACAATGCGACCGTGGTTATCGGCACGTCGCTTGATCCGGAAATGAATGACGAACTGCGGGTTACCGTGGTTGCCACCGGCATCGGTATGGACAAGCGTCCGGAAATTACCCTGGTGACCAATAAGCAGGCCAGTCAGCCAGTGATGGATCATCGCTATCAGCAGCATGGCATGACGCCGCTGACGCAAGAAAAGCCGGCGGCTAAAGTGGTCAATGACCAGAATCCGCAGACCAATAAAGAGCCTGACTACCTGGATATCCCGGCGTTTCTGCGCAAGCAGGCAGATTAATACTGCCATAGAACGTTGGAATCTCCGCTCTTTGTGCTAAACTGTCCCGCCGAGCCTGGTGTATGCTAGGTCGGTAGGTTCAGTAACATGCGAGATAAAATGATGATCAAACAACGTACATTAAAACGTATTGTTCAGGCGACAGGGGTCGGTTTGCATACCGGCAAGAAAGTCACCCTGACCATGCGTCCTGCACCGGCAAATACCGGGGTCATCTATCGTCGCACTGACTTGAATCCACCGGTTGATTTTCCGGCTGATGCAAAATCCGTGCGTGATACCATGCTCTGTACTTGCCTGGTTAATGAGCATGACGTGCGTATTTCCACGGTGGAACACCTTAACGCTGCGCTTGCAGGGTTGGGTATTGACAATATCGTCATTGAAGTTGACGCACCGGAAATTCCAATTATGGATGGCAGCGCCAGTCCTTTTGTTTACCTGCTGTTGGATGCGGGTATCGAAGAACTGAACAGCGCCAAGAAATTCGTGCGTATCAAACAGCCTGTGCGGGTTGAAGATGGCGACAAATGGGCCGAGCTGACGCCGTTCAACGGTTTTAGTCTGGACTTCACTATCGATTTCAACCACCCGGCTATTGATGCCGGCTCCCAGCGCTATCGTCTGGATTTCTCCGCCGATGCGTTCGTGCGGCAGATTAGCCGCGCGCGTACTTTCGGTTTTATGCGTGATATCGAATACTTGCAGTCTCGCGGGTTGTGCCTGGGCGGCAGTTTCGATTGCGCGATAGTCGTAGATGATTACCGCGTGCTGAATGAAGACGGACTGCGTTTTGAAGATGAGTTTGTGCGCCATAAAATGCTGGATGCCATCGGCGATCTGTTTATGTGCGGTCACAACATCATCGGCGCCTTTACTGCCTTTAAGTCCGGCCATGCCTTGAATAATAAACTGTTGCAGGCTGTGCTGGCTAAGCAGGAAGCGTGGGAATTCGTTACCTTTGAAGACGAAGCCGAAGTGCCATTGGCATTTAAAGCGCCGTCGACGGTATTGGCTTAACGCTTGATGTAGTCATTTTTTATTACGACTGGTTTTACTGGTACTCTCTCCGGCCAGTGAGGCCAGTCGTTCTAATATCTTACGTAATTTCTCCGGGCTGTGACTCGCCAGACTTCTCAATGCTTCCGCGCTTTGTTCGCTTAACTGCCGAAATGGCTGTGTCTCTGCCTTGTCCGGTGTGTCGATAGCGCCTTTTTTCATCATTTCATGCCCTTTTGCGGCGAGCGCCGGATTAATCCTGATGTCGATTGAGGCCAATGATGGTAATATTTGGGCGCGTAATGCAGAGAGCAGCGCCGGCTGTTCATAACGTAACCGCATCAACCAGTTAGCGTTGGCGGTTTCCAGCACCAGCAGCCCTTGTCGATAGTTGGCGACACGGCACCAGGGGTGCAACTGTGCCGGAAGAATTCCGCGTACGGCCCGGTTGAGTTTTAATAAAGCGATAGCGCGTTGCTGCACGTCACGCAGTGGGCCGGTACCCGCGCCTGACGCGCTATCAAACAGGGATTCCAGTGATTGTGGGCGGCTATCACGCATATATCAGGCTCCGACGGACGTTAAACTAGTGATCGGTATTCTAAATCGTTGGCGACAATTTGGCAGACGTTATTTCTGGCCGCATCTCTTATTGGGGATGGTCGCGGCGAGTCTTGGCTTGCCGACCAGTCTGAATGAGTCACAGGAGCTGACTCCGCTAGCTAATTCCGCTTCCAGCGTCAGCCGTCAGAACAGCACATCACTCAGCCTTACCGATTTAGTGGCGTTGAAAGACGCGCATCGTCGCTCGTCTTTTGGCGTGGATTACTGGCATCAGCATGCCATTCGCACCGTCATTCGTCACCTCTCTTTTGCGCTCACGGCGCCGCAGCCGATAACTGCGCGGCAGGTTGACGATTTACCTTCACATTCTTTGGTGTTGCTGGATACGCTGAGTGCGTTATTAACGCGTGAAGCAAAGCTGCCAACCATCATTCGCCAAACAGGGCGAGTCTCTTCTTTTCCCCCAACACATCATCAGACGGGCATCTGGCTGGCCCAGGTTCGCGGTATTCGCGCCGGCCCGCATTTCCCAAGCTGAAAAAAGAATTATCGCCAAACAGCTGTAGGATGCGTCCCCAGTTTTTTTGATGTTGTGCAGCCGCTGGATGAGCGGCATTTGTGAGATTAAAATTATTATGGCCTTGAATATATTAACTAAAATTTTTGGTAGCCGTAACGATCGTACATTGCGCCGTATGCGTAAGAACGTTGAGGTGATTAATCGTTTGGAAGCGGATATGGAAAAGCTTTCAGACGACGAGTTGAAAGGCAAAACGCTTGAGTTCCGGGCGCGTCTGGAAAAAGGCGCATCTTTGGAAAGCCTGCTGCCGGAAGCTTTCGCCGTGGTGCGCGAATCCAGTAAACGCGTGTTCGGTATGCGCCATTTTGACGTCCAGTTGATCGGCGGCATGGTATTGAACGAGCGCTGTATCGCCGAGATGCGTACCGGTGAAGGTAAAACCCTGACGGCGACGCTGCCGGCCTATCTCAATGCGCTGACCGGCCGCGGCGTTCATGTGGTGACGGTGAACGACTATCTGGCGCAGCGTGACGCGGAAAATAACCGTCCGCTGTTTGAATTTCTGGGATTAAGCGTGGGTATCAACCTGCCGGGCATGCCGGCGCCGGCCAAGCGTGAAGCCTATGCCGCGGATATTACTTACGGCACCAACAACGAATACGGTTTCGACTATCTGCGTGACAACATGGCCTTCAGCCCGGAAGAGCGGGTACAGCGTAAACTGTATTACGCGCTGGTGGATGAGGTTGACTCCATCCTGATCGATGAAGCCCGTACCCCGTTGATTATTTCCGGGCCAGCGGAAGACAGTTCGGAACTTTATATCCGGGTTAACAAAATTATTCCGCACCTGATTCGTCAGGAGAAAGAGGATTCGGACACCTTCCACGGCGAAGGTCACTTCTCGGTGGATGAGAAAGCCCGTCAGGTCAACCTGACCGAGCGCGGTCTGGTGTTGGTCGAAGAGCTGCTGGTGAGAGAAGGCATCATGGAAGAGGGCGAGTCGCTGTACTCCCCGGCCAATATCATGCTGATGCACCACGTAACCGCGGCATTGCGCGCTCATGTGCTGTTTACCCGCGATGTGGATTATATTGTGAAAGACGGTGAAGTCATCATTGTGGATGAGCACACCGGGCGTACCATGCAAGGACGTCGCTGGTCGGATGGTTTACATCAGGCGGTGGAAGCGAAAGAGAATGTCGCTATTCAGAATGAGAACCAGACATTAGCGTCTATCACTTTCCAGAACTATTTCCGCCTGTATGAAAAACTGGCCGGGATGACCGGTACGGCGGATACGGAAGCGTTTGAATTCAGCTCGATTTATAAGTTGGACACCATCGTTGTGCCGACTAACCGTCCGATGATCCGTAAAGATCTGCCCGATCTGGTCTACATGACCGAGCACGAAAAGATTGATGCGATTATTGAAGATATCAAAGAGCGTTCCGTAAAAGGCCAGCCGGTACTGGTGGGGACGATTTCCATTGAGAAGTCGGAGGTTGTCTCCCTGGCGCTGGATAAAGCAGGCATTAAGCACAATGTGTTGAACGCCAAGTTCCATGCGATGGAAGCGGATATCATCGCGCAGGCGGGCCAAAGCGGTTCGGTGACCATCGCCACCAACATGGCCGGTCGTGGTACGGATATCGTGCTGGGCGGAAGCTGGCAGACGGAAATCGCCAAGTTGGAAAACCCGGATGAAGCGCAGATAGCCGAGATTAAAGCGGCCTGGCAGGTACGTCATGACGCAGTGCTGGCAGCCGGCGGCTTGCATATTATCGGTACTGAGCGTCATGAGTCGCGCCGTATCGATAACCAGTTACGCGGCCGTTCCGGTCGTCAGGGGGATCCCGGTTCTTCCCGTTTCTACCTGTCGATGGAAGATGCGCTGATGCGTATCTTCGCCTCCGATCGCGTGTCCAACATGATGCGTAAACTGGGTATGAAACCGGGTGAAGCGATTGAGCACCCGTGGGTGACGAAAGCGATTGCCAACGCGCAGCGTAAAGTTGAAAGCCGCAACTTTGATATTCGTAAGCAACTGCTTGAATATGATGATGTCGCCAACGATCAGCGTCGGGCGATTTATACTCAGCGTAACGAACTGCTGGATGTTTCCGATATCAGCGAAACCATCACCAGTATTCGTGAAGATGTGTTTAAAGTGACCATCGATAACTATATTCCGCCGCAATCGCTGGAAGAAATGTGGGATGTCGACGGTCTGGAACAGCGGCTGAAAAACGACTTCGATCTGGAAATGCCGATTAAAGAGTGGTTGGATAAAGAGCCGGAACTGCACGAAGAAACGTTGCGCGAGCGCATTTTCCAACAGGCGATTGAAGTTTATCAGCGTAAAGAAGAGGTTGTGGGCGTTGAAGTGATGCGCAACTTCGAAAAAGGCGTGATGTTGCAGACGCTGGATTCGCTGTGGAAAGAACATCTGGCGGCCATGGACTACCTGCGCCAGGGTATTCATCTGCGTGGCTACGCCCAGAAGGATCCTAAGCAGGAATATAAGCGTGAATCTTTCGCCATGTTTGCGGCCATGCTGGAATCACTGAAATATGAAGTGATCAGTACGCTGAGCAAAGTACAGGTTCGTATGCCGGAAGAGATCGAGGCGCTGGAGCAACAGCGTCGTGAAGAGGCCGAACGTCTGGCGCGTCAGCAGCAGCTCAGTCATCAGGAAGAAGCGAGCCAGAACAGCGGCATGCCGGTTCATGCGGATCGTAAAATCGGTCGCAACGATCCCTGTCCTTGCGGTTCCGGGAAAAAGTATAAGCAATGCCACGGTCGTATACAGAAGTAACCGACTGTTGAATTGAGTCATACTGTTAAGGCGGTCGGTCACCGACCGCCTTTTACTTGATAGGACGTATCATGGTGCAAAAACAGTTATCCGTTGCGGTAGGGATTATTCGCAATGCCGAACAGCGGTTTTTTATTGCTCTCCGGCCCGCAGGCGTTCATATGGCGGGGATGTGGGAGTTCCCCGGCGGGAAAGTTGAGGCGGGAGAAACGCCGGCGCAGGCGCTGATTCGTGAGTTGCGTGAAGAAACGGGGATTGAGGCGGAAAACCCTCAGCCGCTGACTACAAAAACCTTCTCTACGCCGGAGCGAACAATCACGCTGCATTTTTTTCTGGTGGAGCACTGGCAGGGCGAGCCATACGGCCGTGAAGGACAGGATTCCCGCTGGCTGCGTGCGGAGGAGTTGCAGGAGGATGAATTTCCACCAGCGAATGCGGAGATGATCCGCTGGTTGAAATCCCATTAACGGTTTTTTAAACCATCGCCTTTGACATCAGTCGCCTGAAATACCGTGGCAATATCTTTTAGTGCCGCGGTTCGCTCCAGTCTTCGGTGTCTGAAACGATATCATCGCTGGGGATACGTTTTTCCTCGTCAGCCCATTCCCCCAAATCGATAAGTTGACAGCGTTTGCTGCAAAAAGGGCGATAAACGCTGGTTTCATTCCAGATAACCGCTTTCTTGCAGGTCGGACATTTTACCGTGGTGATATCTGTAGCCATATGATTTCTCCTTACTTTATTCCCGCTTAACGCGTCTTATGGTTCATGTGCGGTTTAGCAACAGGCTAAATCAAACGTTAAACGAGGGGGAATTTGTCCGCTCTCGCTATCCAGAGACAAAAAACGAATAGCATAGCGCGTCTTATGACCAGAGATTTGCGGGTAGAGCTGATAAGCTAAATCGATGCGCAAGCGTAATAGGTCGGCTTCGGACGCATTATCCTGAAAGAAGCCGTTCAGGCTAATCTGAGGACGAAACATACCGGAATGACGGATCAGTTCCAGTATCATATCCAGTGATTTTTTTAAGGGCGCGAGTGAGGTTAGCCAGCCTGAGACCAGCTTTTCGCGTTGATCCTGAGGTTGATAAAGCCAGATGTGCAGCGTAGGCAAATCGAAACTGCAACATCCGCCCGGAATACTCAGACGCTGACGCACCATGGCGATCAGACGATCTTCCCGCAAGTGTTGTCCCATCCGCGGGGCGGCCATCAGCGCGGTTGACTGTTCTTTTAACTGGCGACGCAGCGAGTGGATGCGATCCATATCGACGCCGGGGACATCGCTCCATTGCAGCAGCTTTTGCTGCTGGCGTTCCAGTTCTTTTAATAGTTCGGTGCGTACATCCCCTCGTTCCAATACATCCATCAGATCGGAAATGGCGCGGAAAAATGTCAGGGCGCTGCCCATATCCGTGAGGGCATGGTTTTTATGTAACTGCTGCAACAGTGATTCGATACGCAACCAGGTACGCGTTTTCTCGTTCAAGGGATATTCAAATAAAATGGTTGAGGAAACGTCACTCATCATTAGTAATCCTGTCAGCGGCTGAAGCGGCAAGCTCTAGGTAGCGACGATGCAATTGCGCCACGCGCGAAGCAAGCTCTTTTTGGCTACGGTTATTATCAATAATATCATCGGCATAGGCTAGCCGCTGTTCGCGGGTGGCCTGAGCTGCCAGTATGTTTTCTGCTTGTTGACGACTGACCCCGTCTCGGGCAAGGGTGCGTTCAAGCTGGGTATTCCGGTTTACATCGACAACCAGAACACGTTGGGCGCGTTGTTGTAAACCATTCTCTACCAGTAAGGGCACCACCCACAATACATAAGGGACGGCGGCCGCCTGAATCTGAGCCTGTGTCTCCGCATGAATCAATGGGTGCAACAGATTGTTCACCCATCGTTTATCCTCCGGGGAGGAAAAAATTCGTTGTCGTAACGCTGCGCGATTCAACGAACCATCGGCGTTAAGGATAGTGTCGCCAAACCGGCGTTTGATCGCTTCCAGCGCCGGTTTCCCCGGCTCAACCATCTGACGCGCGATGATATCCGCATCAATGATGGTTACCCCGAGTTTAGCAAACTCATCGGCCACCGTGCTTTTCCCACTGCCGATGCCGCCGGTTAAGGCTACGATATAGGTCATGTGCCGACTTTGAAAGTTAATGGATAAATTAGTCCGATTTTATCCCAAATAAAGGTAAATTCGCAGTCTTGTCGTAGGATTATTCCCGCGTATGATAACGTCACTGGGAATGGTATTAATTACGTCGATCACAACTTTTGCGAATCGTCGCCACTAACCAGGAATGCAAACCTCATGCGTATTGAAGAAGACTTGAAGTTAGGCTTTAAAGACGTTCTCATCCGCCCCAAACGCTCTACTCTCAAAAGCCGCTCCGATGTTGAGCTTGAGCGTCAGTTCGCTTTTCTCCACGCCGGGTGCGACTGGTCAGGTATTCCGATTATCGCCGCCAATATGGATACGGTAGGTACGTTTCGCATGGCGGAGACGCTGGCGTCATTTGATGTATTAACGGCGGTGCACAAACATTATTCGCTGGAACAATGGACGCAGTTTGTGCAACGTTCATCCGAATCCGTTTTACGCCACGTCATGGTATCAACCGGCACGTCGGAGGCAGACTTCATCAAACTGAAGCAAATTCTGGCGTTGTCGCCGGAGCTGAAGTTTATCTGTATCGATGTCGCCAATGGCTATTCCGAGCATTTTGTCACTTTCCTGCAAAAAGCGCGCGAAGCCTGCCCGGACAAAGTGATTTGCGCGGGCAACGTCGTGACCGGTGAAATGGTCGAAGAACTGATCCTCTCTGGCGCGGATATCGTGAAAGTCGGTATTGGCCCCGGTTCGGTCTGTACCACCCGGGTGAAGACCGGTGTCGGCTATCCCCAGCTTTCTGCGGTAATCGAATGTGCCGATGCGGCTCATGGCCTGGGTGGGCAGATCGTCAGCGATGGCGGCTGTTCCGTGCCGGGCGATGTGGCAAAGGCTTTCGGCGGCGGCGCGGATTTTGTCATGCTGGGCGGCATGCTGGCCGGGCATGATGAATGCGAAGGCACTATCGTTGAAGAGAATGGCGAAAAAATGATGCTGTTCTATGGCATGAGTTCCGCTTCAGCCATGGAACGTCACGTGGGCGGCGTCGCACAATACCGCGCGGCTGAAGGTAAAACGGTCAAATTACCGCTGCGCGGACCGGTGGATAACACCGTGCGCGACATTCTCGGCGGGTTACGTTCCGCCTGCACCTATGTCGGCGCTTCCCGGTTGAAAGAGCTGACCAAGCGCACCACGTTCATTCGCGTCGCCGAGCAGGAAAACCGCGTTTTTAACGGATAACCTCTGCCCGTCGTGATGTTAAGCGAGGTGGGTATTGGCTGGTTCAGGCGCCAGCCAATACGTTACCCAGTTGGAAAATAGGCAAATACATACCAATCACCAATGCGCCCACCATCCCTCCGACAATCAACATCAGCATCGGCTCCAGCGTTTGCGTCAGAGCTTCTGCCTGCTGTCGTGTTTTTCTCTCATGCCACTGCGCCAGTTGAGCGAACAAGGTATCTAAGGCCCCGGTTTCCTCGCCCACTCGAATAAGTTGCTGACAAGGCGCGGGAAACAGCCGGCTATATTGCTGAATCGCCTGGTGCAAGGTAATGCCTTGCTGGATTTGCTTCTGTATTTGCTGAATAGCGGCTTGGTACACCGGGTGATGGATCGTAGCGGCGGCGTCTAATCCTGCGGGTAATGTCAGCCCCGCATGTTGCGTCATCGCCAGTACGTTAAATATCTGGCTTAGACAGTGACCGCGTATCAGGTGCGAAATCACCGGCAACCTCAGTAACCCGCTCTGTTCCTTTTCCCGCCATATCGGTCGGTGCTGCCGCAGATTGAGATAACTCAATAGCGCGCTCAAGGTGATGATCAAACCCGCTAAACCATTGTCGGCTATCCACTCCGCCAGATGAAGTAATTGTTGAGTAAACCACGGCAGCGGCGCGTCAAAAGAGGCGTACAAGCCGGAGAATTCCGGTAACACCCATGTCAGCATCAATATGCTGACCAGCGTGGCGATGATTAACACAAAGCACGGATAGCGCAGCGCCTTAACGACTTTCCGGTGTAGCTGTGATTGCGCTTGCTGATGCTGCGCCAGCTGTAAGCAGCATTCATCCAGTTTCCCCGTCAGTTCGCCCACCGCGATCAGCGAGCGATAGATGACGGGAAAGATATGGGGATATTCCGTCAGCGCTTCCGACAGCGATTTCCCCTGTGCAATCTGGGTGCTGATTTCCCTAAGAACGCAGCGCCAGCCCGGACGTTCATGCTGTTCGGTGATCAACTGAAGGGCTTCCAGCAAGGGAAGTCCCGCCTGTAACAGCGCGGCCAATTGTTTGATGATTTCACTGAGCCAATCGCCTTTCCAATAACGTTGTGGCAGATATTGCCCCGTTTTCAGCGCTAAAGGCTGGTATCCCCGGGCAATTAAACGGACATGGGCCTGTTGCCGATGGGAACCGATTATTTCTCCGTGGGTGAGCGTCCCTTCCGGGGTGATGGCCTGCCAGTGATATAAACGTTCCAGTTTCATAAGGCCGCGTCCTGATGCCGGATGCTTTCGCCAACAATGCGATAAATCTCTGAAATCGACGTTACGCCTTCATGAACCAGCGATAACCCGGCGGTGAGTAGCGTGGGGAAGCCCGACTGGCGTGAGAGTTGCGCCAGGTGGTTGCTGTTGGCGTTATTCGCCAGCGCCTGCTGTAGCTCGGGCGTAATGACCAGCAATTCATAAATCGCAATACGGTCGTAATAGCCCGATAGACAGTGGCCGCAGCCGTGGGCTTGCCAGTTATTCAGCGTGCCGCGCCACAGCGTTGTCGGTAAATGAGAGAGCGGGGCGTCCTGGGTTTTACAATGAGGGCATAAGCGTCGAACCAGACGTTGCGCAATCACCAGTTTCAGCGCAGCGGCGATCAGGTAGCCCGGTATGCCAAGATGGCTCAGCCGGGTCAGGGTTTCCACCGCCGAGTTGGTATGCAGCGTGGACATCACCAAATGCCCGGTTTGCGCGGCTTTGACGGCGATTTCAGCCGTTTCGGCATCGCGGATCTCACCCACCATAATAACGTCCGGATCCTGACGCAGCAGCGCCCGTAATATCCGACTGAAATCCAGATCGGCTTTCGGATTGATCGCCGTCTGATTGATGCCCGGCAAGGGAATTTCAATGGGATCTTCCACGCTACAGATATTCCGGCTGACATTGTTCAGCCAGCGGATGGCGCTATACAGCGTGACGGTTTTGCCGCTGCCGGTTGGCCCGGTCACTAAAATCATCCCTTGCGGCGCATTAAGCGCCCGGGTGAATTGATCCAGATCGGCGTCTGAAAGCCCGAGTTTATCCAGCGTGAGTTCCTGCCGTTGGGTTTGCAGAATACGCAGTACCGCTTTCTCGCCATGCTGTACCGGCAAGGTTGCAATGCGCAATGAATAGGTTTGCCGATCCAGCGTGGCGCTGAATTGTCCGTCTTGCGGCAGACGACGTTCGGCAATATTCAGTTTGCCCATAATTTTCAGCCGGGCGGTAATCCGCGCGGTCAACGCGTTCGGCGGGGCCGATATTTCCTGCAATACGCCGTCAATGCGTAAGCGAACGCGATAGCGATCCTGCAAGGGTTCAAAATGGATATCCGAAGCGCGACGTTGAACGGCTAACCGCAGTGTTTGATTAATAAAATGAACCGCAGGGCTATCTTCGTCACTGACAGGGTTTTCTGGTTCCGCCTGGTAAATCTCTGCGGGTTCCTCAACGGTGTTTACCGGGTTGAGATTGAGCCGTTGTTCCATCCTTGCCTGAGGCCATTGTTCTATCAGAATCTGGCGGTTGCCGGCAAAACGCAGTGCGGCGATCATTTCCGCCGAGGGCGCGCCGGTGATCGCCACCGACAGGGTCTGTTCATCCATGCTCAGCAGTAAAGCATGATAACGGCGGCACAGTATTTGTAGTTCGTCGGCCAGATGTTCTGCGTTCGACATGATTAATCCGCCGTGTTATCAAAGCGGAAAACATCCTGACAGGCGGATTGCAGACTGTCTGCCTGGTTCTCGGTGACGCAGTTTTTTGTCCAGCGTGATGAGCCGGTTTGCGCATTCCATACCGGCGTCAGCACCACGCTCAAACCTTGCAACGTAGATTGGCCTGTTAAAGCGATCGTGCCTTGCTTAACGCTGACCGCGCTGACATAGCGTGAGGTTTGGCTGGCGGGTATTCCCTGACTTCCGGCGTTGCAGGAGGAGAACGCCGCGTTCTCCAATCCGCACAGGTCTACCGCTGTTTTATAGGACGCCAACGTTTGCAGCATATCGGTCAAGGCCGCTTTTTGCAGATACCCCTGATACGCCGGCACGCCAATGGCGCTGAGGATGGCGACAATCGCAATGACGATCATCAGCTCAATGAGCGTAAATCCCTGTTGTTTTTGCATGTGCTTTCCCCCTGTTGTGATGCATGCCGGCAGGATAGAAAACCTGATGATGGCTGGCGACAGGAATGGGTTAAAACAGGAAAGCGTCTCGGAAAAGGTTTTATAATTTGCCGTTTGTTCAGGGGTTTTTGCGAGCGGTTTGGCAATCTCTGTCGGTGCGGGAAATGAAAGGAAGAGGGGAATCGGCCCCGAGTTTCCCCGGGCCGACAGAGCGATTCAGAGAAAACGCATCGATAAATCCAGCGCCCGGACATGCTTGGTCAATGCGCCGACAGAAATATAGTCCACGCCGGTTTCTGCGTAGCCGCGTAAGGTCTCTATCGTCACGTTGCCCGATACTTCCAACAGCGCCCGGCCGCGCGTGAGGCTTACCGCATCACGGATCTTTTCCAGACTGAAGTTGTCCAGCATGATGATGTCGGCGCCGGCGTCCAGCGCCTGTTGCAGTTCATCAAGCGATTCCACTTCGACTTCCACCGGCACGTCGCTGCGCAGCAAAAAAGCGTTTTCCACCGCCTGCCGGATGGAGCCTGCCGCGATGATATGGTTTTCTTTAATCAGGAACGCATCGGACAGGCCGAGCCGGTGGTTGCCGCCCCCGCCGCAAGAAACGGCATATTTCAGCGCGGTTCGCAGCCCGGGAAGGGTTTTTCGGGTGTCGAGAAGACGCGTGCCGGTTCCTGCCAATAATGCGACGTAACGGCCGACTTCGGTTGCCACGCCGGAAAGAGTTTGCAGGAAATTCAGCGCCGTACGCTCTCCGGTCAGAAGCTGTCTTGCCGGCCCGGTAATTTCACACAGCGTTTGGTTTGGGGCGATGGCATCGCCGTCGGCAACCTGCCAGCGAATGGATGTTGCATCGCCAAGCTGGGAAAATACTTCCTCAAGCCAGCGTTTGCCGCAGAAGATCCCAGCCTCGCGGGTGATAATCCGGGCCTGCGCCTGATTATTATCCGGCAACAGGTGTGCGGTAATGTCCCGGGCGGCATCGACAACGCCGCCCAAATCTTCACTTAACGCCAACCTGACGCTGGCGGGAATATCCTGCGCAATACGATCGAGCAGGTCGGTTTGGCGCTGTTCCTGACTGTAGCGGCGCGTTGTCATCACAAAAACTCCGAAAGGGGATTCGGGGTTATATGTTACCCTTAAAAGTTGTAACCCACGACCAGATAATAGCCCCAGCCGGTTGATTTCACTTCAAACGGGCCTTTGCCAAAATCCAGTTCAGCGCCGTCCGCCCATTGTCCGCCATTGTGAAAATAACGGGCGACGACGGAATAGTGCCAGTGGTCGTAACCCAACGCCAGAACGTGGCTGGAGGCGATCGCGTTACCGGTACGGGCGCGGCCATCCTGATTGCGCAGATCCGAACCGAAGTCAAAGTTAGTGAAGCCGATATAGGTAACGTTGCCGCCCCACATCGTTCCTAACGGATAAAAGTATTTCACTTTAACCCGGTAGCCGTCCCATTCGTTCTCATTGCCCGCGCCATAGTTTTTCCACTGGTATTTGGCATAGATATTGGCAGAAAGCGATAAGTCAGTACCGGTATCGATATCGGTGCCTAATCCCATATACCAGGTGCTTTGCCGGGAATCACTGCTGCGGCCGTGGTCGTAAATGATATTGTTGGCGACGTACCACTCTTTGAACGGGCCGACGCCGAGGTCGGCGCCCGTCAGTTTATCAATGGAAAAGCGCGGTTCAATTTCCATAAACAACGGCGAGCCATCGTCCCAGGCGCCGCTGTTGGTTGAATTTCCCGTGCCGAAAAATTTCGGCACGTCGACATAGCCGTAAAAGTCGAACCAGTCTTTACGGGCAAACGCCTCATATTCCAGATAGACATCGTTGTTCAACTGTGGCCCGAAGCGCGTGTGATAACTGCCCACGACGTTGACGCTCTGGTGCCACCAGTCAGAAAGATATTCTGCTTTATTTTCGTCGGCGAGAGCCGGAACGCTGTAGGACAAGGCGAGCAAAGCGCCTGCGGCGAGAGTTTTCTTCATGTTAATTACCGAGTTGGCGAAATGTGTTGTGATGTTGGAACGAGTAAAATAAGTTTTTGTAATAACTAAAAATTTAGTGATTGTTGCAAATTGTTATTTTAAATAAAAAGTGATTCAGTGCACGTAAATTACTTAATAAGCTCGTAATCTTGCATTGATATTGTGATATGGATCTCAATTTTATTGAGGAAGAAAAAAGAGGTCATGCGGGCGGGGGGCATTAAACGATCGCCGCATTCAGGATGCGCTGGTCGTGGCATTAATGAGCAGGAAAACAATAAACCTTTTTATATCCAATTGGTTAGTTATGATGTTGAGAAACATGCTACTCTGGTGGCAGAGGCATTTTTGTTAAAAACAGCTCTGATGAATTGCACCTTATTCAGCCGGCAAACGACACAATGCGAGGTTACCGCCGATGCTTTTGGAAAATGGCTGGTTATCTGAGATAAAACACCTTTCTTCCCCCCATTGCGATAGCCGCCCGGACAGTGAAGCGCCTTCATTACTGGTGATCCATAACATCAGTCTGCCGCCTGGCGAATTTGGCGGCCCGTATATTGACCAATTATTTACCGCGACGCTCGATCCTTCCGCTCATCCCTATTTCGCCGACATCAGCCATTTGCGGGTTTCCGCACACTGTCTAATTCGCCGGGATGGAGAGATTATTCAATACGTTTCCTTTAATCAGCGCGCCTGGCATGCGGGCGTTTCCTGTTTTGAGGGCCGTGAGCGGTGTAACGATTTTTCGATAGGCATCGAGTTGGAAGGAACGGATACGCTACCTTTTACTACTGAACAATATCATCAGTTGGCGGCGATAACCCGGCTGTTGGTCAGCGCTTACCCGATTACACCGTCCCGAATTACCGGACACAGCAATATTGCGCCGGGGCGGAAAACCGATCCCGGGCCGGTTTTTGACTGGAATTTATATCTCCGCCTGATACAGGATGGCCGGATAAAGAACAAAGGGAGCATAACCCGATGACGCTGTTTACATTGTTGCTGGTATTGGCGTGGGAACGTCTGTTTAAACAAGGCGAGCATTGGCAGTTGGATCACCGTCTTGAAGTCGTGTTTCGTCATCTGCCTTCTCCGTCCTTATTTCAGACCCTGTTTCTGACATTGTGCTGTATGGGGGCTGTGGCCGCCGTGTTGTGGCTGGCGGAGGGGATTTTATTCGGTCTTATTCTGTTACTGCTGTGGATTTTGATCGGCATGATGTGTATTGGCGCGGGGAATGTTCGTCAGCACTATCGCCGCTATCTTCAGTCGGCCCAGCGCGGCGAACAGGACGCGAGTCAGGAAATGGCGGCGGAGTTAGCCTTGATCCACGGTTTACCGGTCGGCACCGGAGAAAGTGAACGCTTGAAAGAGCTACAAAATGCCTTGTTATGGATTAATTTCCGGTTTTATTTAGCTCCGCTGTTTTGGTTTACCGTGGCAGGCCCTTATGGTCCTGTCGCCGTGGCCGGCTATGCTTTTTTGCGTGCCCGGCAGACCTGGCTGGCGCGTCATCATACGCCGCTGGCGCGCGCGCAGTCGGGGGTTGATAGCCTGTTGCACTGGCTTGACTGGATCCCGGTACGTTTGGCCGGCGTGGTCTACGCGCTGCTGGGACACGGCGAGAAGGCATTACCGGCCTGGTTTGCTTCTCTGGGAGACTATCGCAATTCACAATATTGGGTGTTGACTCAACTGGCGCAATTTTCGCTGGCGCGAGAACCGCATATCGATCCGGTCGAAACGCCGAAGGCGGCGGTGACGTTGGCGAAAAAGGTGACGCTGGCGCTGGTGGTGGTGGTGGCTTTACTGACGATTTACGGCGCGCTGGTATAAATCTTACTGCGGCAGAAATGAAAAATGGCGGATAGATATCGGCCATTGAGGTTGCTGACAAAGTCGTCTGTAAGCCTGAGATACCCGGGCCTACCGTACCGAGGGGCGCTCCGGCGGCTTACGCCGCTACGGCCCCTCGCCACGCTCTCCCTAATAACGGGCTTTGTCAACGGTCTGAGTGGCCGATAAAACATCGGCCATTGTAACAGTCGGATGAAACCTTAACGGCGTTGATTTTTCTGTTTGATAAAGTAACCGATGCCGAGAATAACCAGCCATACCGGGATCAACAGCACGGAAATCTGAATCTCCGGCGTCAGGTACATGATGACCAGAATCCCCGCCAGGAATAACAAGCAGAGATAGTTGCCCAGCGGATAAAACAGCGCTTTAAACTTGGTTACGGTGCCTTCGCTGTCTTTTTTCGCCCGGAACTTCAGGTGGGCAAGGCTGATCATCGCCCAGTTGATCACCAGGGCGGAAACCACCAGCGCCATCAACAACGCAAAGGCCTTGCCTGGGATCAGGTAGTTGATCAGTACGCAGAGCGCGGTAGCCAGAGCCGAAAGGCCAATGGCAACCACCGGTACGCCGCGGCTGTCGACCGTTTTCAGCACTTTAGGGCCGTTGCCCTGTTTTGCCAGACCGTACAACATGCGGCTATTACAGTACACACAGCTGTTGTACACCGACAGCGCGGCGGTCAGCACCACGATGTTCAGTACGGTCGCCACCACATTGCTGTTCAGTTCATGGAAGATCATCACAAACGGGCTGCCGCCTTCGACCACTTTACCCCATGGGTACAGCGACAGCAGAATGGTCAGAGAACCGATATAGAAGATCAGAATACGGTAGATAACCTGATTGGTTGCCCGTGGAATGCTTTTTTGCGGGTCATCAGCTTCAGCGGCGGTGATGCCGACCAGCTCCAGTCCGCCGAATGAGAACATGATGACCGCCATTGCCATCACCAGGCCGGTGGTGCCGTTCGGGAAGAACCCTCCCTGCGCCCACAGGTTGGTGACCGTCGCTTCCGGGCCGCCTGTGCCGCTGATCAACAGCCAGCCGCCAAAGACGATCATACCGATAATGGCCGCCACCTTAATGATGGCAAACCAGAATTCCATTTCACCGTAAATTTTGACGTTCGCCAGATTAATGGCGTTAATCACCAGAAAGAAAACGGCGGCGGAAACCCAGGTGGGAATATCGGGCCACCAATACTGGACATAAATACCCACCGCGCTCAGTTCCGCCATGGCAACCAGCACGTACAACACCCAGTAGTTCCAGCCGGAGGCGAAACCGGCGAAATTTCCCCAGTACTTATAAGCAAAGTGGCTGAAAGAACCTGCCACCGGTTCCTCTACCACCATTTCCCCCAGTTGACGCATGATAAGAAAGGCGATCAGCCCGCCGATGGCGTACCCTAAAATGACTGACGGCCCAGCCATTTTGATTGTTTGAGCGATCCCGAGAAAAAGCCCGGTACCGACCGCGCCACCCAGGGCAATCAACTGAATATGACGGTTTTTCAAGCCACGCTTGAGTGCTCCATCCTGTTGTTGATCATCCATCAATTTTACCCTCTGCCATTGTGAGCCGATCATAAGCTCAGTTGTATTAACTCTTTTACGTTGGTGTAATTTTATTTTTACGATGAGATGCTGGCTAATATTATCCGACATCTATCGTTGGTCAGAGAATAGTGGCAAGCAAACAAGATTGCACTGATTTCTTACGGGTCAGTAAAGAATAATTATAACGACATCAATGTCTCGCCCATAAATCCTCAGCCGATGGCCTGATAACGTCGGGCGTTCTTTTTTTACCTTTACTCTTTCACGATGTCTTTTCTTACCATCCGGTGAACTTGCCCAATTCTGTGCACGAATTGCACCAGGCCACAGCATTATCCTCAAATGCATATTTTCATAAAAATTCATTTATTTTGAATTTAAATTCAATTATTGGTTATTTAAACGGTTCAGCATTGCCTGCTTTAGGTTTCATAAAAGTTAAAACATACGCAAGAGGATTAATGGTAATACCACTGGCGCCCTATCACTTTGCCGTATATCTTTCGTGCATTTGTTAAAATATGGTGGGATTGGTGATTTTACCCCACGTCCTTATGGACAGAAGGTGAATACTTTGTTACTTTAGCGTCACGTTTTTGAAATTGGTATTACCAATTGACTCCGCGCTATTCGCAGAGATGAATCCACCATGGCATACAGCAAAATCCGTCAGCCCAAACTGTCAGATGTGATTGAGCAGCAACTGGAATTTCTGATCCTTGAGGGCACTCTGCGCCCCGGCGAGAAGCTCCCTCCGGAGCGCGAACTGGCCAAACAGTTCGATGTTTCCCGCCCCTCTCTGAGAGAAGCCATTCAACGTCTGGAAGCCAAAGGATTACTTTTGCGCCGTCAGGGCGGCGGCACCTTCGTTCAGGCCAATCTCTGGCAAAGCGTCAGCGATCCGCTGGCGGAATTACTGAGTAATCATCCCGAATCACAATTTGATCTGCTGGAAACCCGCCACGCGCTGGAAGGTATTGCGGCCTATTATGCCGCGTTACGTGGCACAGAGTCAGATTTGCAACGTATCCGGGATTGTCATGAGGCCATTCAGCAGGCCAGAGATGCGGGGGATTTAGCATCCGAGTCGGAAGCGGTTATGCAGTATCAGATTGCGGTCACCGAGGCCACGCATAATGTGGTGCTGCTGCATCTGCTGCGCTGCATGGGGCCGATGCTGGAACAGAACGTGAGACAGAATTTTGAATTGCTTTATCTAAGCCGGGAAGTGCTGGCGCAGGTGAGCATTCATCGCGCTGGAATTTTTGAGGCGATTGTTGCCCGTGAGCCCGAGAAGGCGCGCGAGGCATCACACCGCCATCTGGCGTTTATTGAGGAAGTATTGCTGGATCTTAACCGGGAAAATAGTCGGCGCGAAAGATCGCTGCGTCGGCTCCAGCAGCGCAAGGATTGAGCGTCCTACCTGGTTGGGACGCTGAATGCGGCGACTACGACGATGAGCCTGTCTTCATGTGCTTTACTTATAGCTATACGGCAGAGCGCAAGAAGACAGGCTCCAACAAACTAACTTATTAGAGAAGATAAGGAATAACCATGTCAGATCGTTTAAATAATGACGTGGATCCGATCGAAACCCGCGACTGGCTGCAGGCGATCGAATCGGTCATCCGTGAAGAGGGTGTTGAGCGCGCTCAGTTCCTGATTGATCAGGTATTGAGCGAAGCGCGCAAAGGCGGAGTGAGCGTTGCCGCTGGCAGTGCCGCTCGCCAATACGTCAATACCATCGCAGTGGAAGACGAGCCGGACTATCCAGGTAATCAGGATCTGGAGAGACGTATTCGCTCCGCGATCCGCTGGAACGCGATCATGACCGTGCTGCGCGCGTCGAAAAAAGATCTGGATCTGGGCGGCCACATGGCGTCTTTCCAGTCTTCCGCAACCTTCTATGAAGTGTGCTTCAACCACTTCTTCCGCGCGCGTAACGCGCAGGACGGCGGCGATCTGGTTTACTTCCAGGGCCACATTTCTCCCGGCATTTATGCCCGCGCTTTCCTTGAAGGCCGTCTGACCGAAGAGCAGATGAACAACTTCCGTCAGGAAGTTCACGGTAAAGGTCTGTCTTCTTACCCGCATCCCAAACTGATGCCGGAATTCTGGCAGTTCCCGACCGTTTCGATGGGGTTGGGGCCGATCGGCGCCATCTATCAGGCTAAGTTCCTGAAGTATCTGGAACATCGCGGTCTGAAAGATACGTCTAAGCAAACCGTTTACGCGTTTCTGGGCGACGGTGAAATGGACGAGCCGGAATCCAAAGGGGCGATCACTATCGCCACCCGCGAAAAACTGGACAATCTGGTGTTCGTTATCAACTGTAACCTGCAACGTCTGGATGGCCCGGTTACCGGTAATGGTAAAATCATTAACGAACTGGAAGGCATTTTCGGCGGCGCCGGCTGGGAAGTGATCAAGGTTATCTGGGGCGCGCGTTGGGACGAACTGCTGCGTAAAGACACCAGCGGTAAACTGGTCCAACTGATGAACGAAACCGTTGACGGCGACTACCAGACTTTCAAATCCAAAAACGGCGCTTATGTGCGTGAGCACTTCTTCGGTAAATATCCTGAAACGGCGGCGCTGGTCAAAGACTGGACCGACGACCAGATTTGGGCGTTGAACCGTGGCGGTCACGATCCGAAGAAAGTCTACGCCGCTCTGAAAAGAGCGCAGGAAACCAAAGGCAAACCGATCGTTATTCTGGCGCATACCATTAAAGGCTATGGTATGGGTGATGCGGCTGAAGGTAAAAACATCGCTCACCAGGTCAAGAAAATCAACATGGAAGGCGTACGTTACTTCCGCGATCGTTTCAATGTGCCGGTTAGCGACGATAACATCGAAAAACTGCCGCTTATCACTTTCGATAAAGACTCCGAAGAGTACAAATACCTGCACGAACGCCGTCAGGCGTTGGAAGGCTACCTGCCGACCCGTTTGCCGAAATTCAGTGAAAAACTGGAACTGCCGACGCTGGAAGATTTCAGCACGCTGCTGGAAGAGCAGAACAAAGAAATTTCCACCACTATCGCTTTCGTCCGCGTCCTGAACGTGATGTTGAAAAACAAGTCGATCAAAGATCGTCTGGTTCCGATCATCGCCGATGAAGCGCGTACCTTCGGTATGGAAGGTCTGTTCCGTCAGATCGGTATCTACAGCCCGAACGGTCAGCAGTACACCCCGCAGGACCGTGAGCAGGTTGCTTACTACAAAGAAGACGAAAAAGGCCAGATTCTGCAAGAAGGGATCAACGAACTGGGCGCCGGTTCATCCTGGCTGGCGGCGGCGACGTCTTACAGCACTAACGACCTGCCGATGATCCCGTTCTACATCTACTACTCGATGTTCGGCTTCCAGCGTATCGGCGATCTGTGCTGGGCGGCAGGCGACCAACAGGCGCGCGGCTTCCTGATCGGCGGTACGTCGGGCCGCACCACGCTGAACGGCGAAGGCTTGCAGCATGAAGACGGCCACAGCCACATTCAGTCGCTGACGATCCCGAACTGTATTTCCTACGATCCGGCCTATGCTTACGAAGTCGCTGTCATCATGCATGACGGTTTGCATCGTATGTATGGCGAAGCGCAGGAAAACATCTACTACTACATCACCACGCTGAATGAAAACTACCACATGCCGGCGATGCCGCAGGGTGCGGAAGAGGGTATCCGTAAGGGTATCTATAAGCTGGAAACGGTCGAAGGCGGCAAAGGTAAGGTCCAACTGCTGGGTTCCGGTTCTATCCTGCGCCACGTGCGTGAAGCCGCGCAGATTCTGGCGAAAGATTACGGCATCGGTTCCGATGTATTCAGCGTCACCTCCTTCACCGAGCTGGCGCGTGATGGTCAGGATTGCGAGCGTTGGAATATGCTGCACCCGGCCGACGAACCTCGCGTGCCTTATGTGGCGCAGGTATTGAGCGATGCGCCGGCCGTAGCCTCAACCGACTACATGAAGCTGTTTGCCGAGCAAATTCGTAACTTCATCCCGGCCAGCGATTATCGCGTTCTGGGCACTGACGGTTTCGGCCGTTCCGACAGCCGTGAGAACCTGCGTCACCACTTTGAAGTGGATGCGTCTTACGTCGTGGTTGCGGCTCTGGGTGAACTGGCTAAACGCGGTGAAATCGATAAGAAAGTGGTTGCTGACGCTATCGTCAAATTCGATATCGATGCAGATAAAGTCAACCCGCGTCTGGCATAAGAGGTAAAGATTACATGGCTATCGAAATCAAGGTACCGGACATCGGTGCAGATGAAGTTGAAGTCACCGAAGTGTTGGTGAAGGTAGGCGACAAGGTTGAAGTTGAACAGTCGCTGATCACCGTAGAAGGCGATAAGGCTTCTATGGAAGTGCCTTCTCCGCAGGCCGGTGTAGTAAAAGAGATCAAAGTTTCCGTCGGCGATAAAGTGGAAACCGGCAAGCTGATTATGATTTTCGATTCCGCCGACGGCGCGGCCGATGCCGCGCCCGCCAAGGCTGAAGAGAAGAAAGAAGAGCCGAAAGAAGAGGCCAAACCGGCCGCCGCCGCCGCCAGCGCCAGTAAAGATGTTGCCGTACCGGACATTGGCGATGACGAAGTCGAAGTCACCGAAGTGCTGGTTAAAGTCGGCGACAGCGTTGAAGCCGAGCAGTCTTTGATCACCGTTGAAGGCGACAAGGCGTCGATGGAAGTGCCGGCGCCGTTCGCCGGCGTGGTGAAAGAAATCAAAATCAACACCGGCGACAAAGTGAAAACCGGCTCGCCGATCATGGTGTTTGAAGTTGAAGGCGCCGCCCCGGCTTCCGCTCCGGCGGCCAGTCAGCAGGATGCCGCCCCGGCGAAGAAAGAAGAACCAGCCGCCGCTGCTCCTGCGCCAGCCGCCAAAGCGGAAGGCAAGGGCGAGTTTGCCGAAAATGACGCCTATGTTCACGCGACGCCGGTTATCCGTCGTCTGGCGCGTGAATTCGGCGTGAATCTGGCGAAAGTGAAGGGAACCGGGCGTAAAGGGCGGATCCTGCGCGAAGACGTTCAGGCTTACGTGAAAGACGCGGTGAAACGCGCCGAGTCCGCGCCTGCCGCTACCGGCGGCGGTCTGCCAGGCATGCTGCCGTGGCCGAAAGTGGACTTCAGCAAATTCGGTGAAATTGAAGAAGTCGAGCTGGGACGTATCCAGAAAATCTCCGGTGCCAACCTCAGCCGTAACTGGGTGATGATCCCGCACGTTACGCATTTCGACAAAACGGATATCACCGATCTGGAAGCGTTCCGTAAACAGCAGAACGTGGAAGCAGAGAAGAAAAAACTGGATGTGAAGATCACCCCGGTGGTTTTCATCATGAAAGCCGTTGCCTATGCGCTGGAGCAGATGCCGCGTTTCAACAGTTCGCTGTCTGAAGATGCTCAGAAACTGACGCTGAAGAAATACATCAATATCGGCGTGGCGGTGGATACGCCTAATGGGCTGGTGGTTCCGGTGTTCAAAGACGTGAACAAGAAAGGCATCATCGAGCTGTCCCGCGAACTGATGACTATCTCTAAGAAAGCGCGTGACGGTAAGTTGACCGCGGGCGAAATGCAGGGCGGATGCTTCACCATCTCCAGCATCGGCGGCCTGGGTACGACGCATTTCGCGCCGATTGTCAACGCGCCGGAAGTGGCTATCCTGGGGGTGTCTAAGTCGGCGATGGAACCGGTCTGGAATGGTAAAGAGTTTACGCCGCGTCTGATGATGCCGATCTCTCTGTCTTTCGACCACCGTGTCATTGACGGTGCTGATGGTGCGCGCTTTATTACCATCATCAACAATATGTTGTCTGACATTCGCCGTCTGGTGATGTAATCGAAAAAGCCGGCCTGACGGCCGGCTTTTTTCTGGTAAGCTGTCGTTTGCTACAGCTATCAGTGATTAAGGACAAATCGTTAGTCGCTTGTTGTTTCAAAATTGTTAACGATTTTGTACACTACAGCGACAAGGACACGTCCCGGTGGAAGAGGGCGTTAAGACTCAATAACAATGACGTCACAGACCCGCCGGAAATTAATTAAGAGGTCATGATGAGTACTGAAATTAAAGCTCAGGTGGTGGTACTTGGTGCCGGCCCCGCAGGGTATTCTGCTGCCTTCCGTTGCGCGGATTTAGGCCTGGAAACCGTACTGGTTGAGCGCTATGCCACGCTGGGTGGCGTGTGTCTGAACGTTGGCTGTATCCCTTCCAAAGCATTATTGCACGTTGCCAAAGTGATTGAAGAGGCCAAAGCGCTGGCGGAACACGGCATCGTATTCGGCGAACCTAAAACCGACATTGATAAAATTCGCCTGTGGAAAGAAAAAGTGATTAACCAACTGACCGGCGGCCTGTCCGGTATGGCGAAGGCCCGTAAGGTTAAAGTGGTTAACGGCCTGGGCAAATTCACCGGCGCCAACACGCTGGTGGTTGACGGTGAAAACGGCAAGACGACAATCAATTTTGAAAACGCGATTATCGCGGCGGGTTCCCGTCCGATCCAACTGCCGTTTATTCCGCATGATGATCCGCGCGTATGGGATTCCACCGCTGCGCTGGAGCTGAAAGACGTACCGGAACGCCTGTTGATTATGGGCGGCGGCATTATCGGTCTGGAAATGGGCACCGTGTATCATGCTCTGGGTTCTCAGATCGACGTGGTCGAAATGTTCGATCAGGTGATCCCGGCTGCCGATAAAGACATCGTCAAAGTGTTCACTAAACGTATCAGCAAGCAGTTCACGCTAATGCTGGAAACCAAAGTGACCGCGGTAGAAGCTAAAAAAGACGGTATCTACGTCACGATGGAAGGCAAAAAAGCGCCGGCTGAACCACAGCGTTATGATGCGGTGCTGGTGGCCATCGGACGTGTGCCGAACGGCAAACAGCTGGATGCCGGTCAGGCCGGGGTTGAGGTTGACGATCGCGGTTTTATCCGCGTGGATAAGCAAATGCGCACCAACGTGCCGCACATTTATGCAATCGGCGACATCGTCGGGCAGCCGATGCTGGCGCATAAAGGCGTTCATGAAGGTCACGTGGCCGCGGAAGTTATCGCCGGCAAAAAACATTACTTCGATCCGAAAGTCATTCCTTCAATTGCTTACACCGAGCCGGAAGTCGCCTGGGTTGGTCTGACCGAGAAAGAAGCGAAAGAGAAAGGCATCAGCTATGAAACGGCTACGTTCCCGTGGGCGGCGTCCGGCCGCGCCATCGCTTCCGATTGTTCGGACGGTATGACCAAACTGATTTTCGACAAAGAAACGCACCGGGTTATCGGCGGCGCGATTGTCGGGACTAACGGGGGCGAACTGTTAGGCGAAATCGGTCTGGCGATCGAGATGGGTTGCGATGCGGAAGATATCGCGTTGACCATCCATGCTCACCCGACGCTGCATGAGTCTGTCGGTCTGGCGGCTGAAATTTATGAAGGCAGCATCACCGATCTGCCGAACCCGAAAGCGAAAAAGAAATAATTTCGTTTTAGCTGGTGGTTAATCATTGCTGATCCGGTCTCGTAAGAGGCCGGATTTTTTATGGCCGGGCGTTTTGCCCGCCTCCCTTCGGGCCGTCGCTGCGCAACGTTAAAAAACGTTCCCGACGTTTTTTTATGGCGGGCTATCCCTGCCCGCCTCCCTTCGGGCCGTTGCTGCGCAACGTTAAAAAACGTTCCCGACGTTTTTTTATGGCGGGCTATCCCTGCCCGCCTCCCTTCGGGCCGTTGCTGCGCAACGTTAAAAAACGCTCCCGACGTTTTTTTACTACCGGCTTCGCAAAATTGTACTTTCCTCGCTCTATTTTTATCCGCGTCATTTACAATCAAGTTTCAAAAAAGAAACGATGTTTTATTTTTGAGATTATTTATGAAAATGACTATCCTACGTTTTCCTGTCTGGTTGCTGGCGGCGTTATTGTCCAGTACCTCGCTTATGGCCAATGATATGAACACTCATACGCCGGCGGTCACGGATGAAGGACTGCCCTCGTTTTATCCCCAGCTTAAACAGCAGATGACCTATCCCGATTCCTGGCTTTCCGGTAACTATGCCGATTTTACTCTGTGGAAATCGGCGGCGCGGCAGACGTTGCATAGGCTGCTATTGACGCCGGAGGCCAGTAAGGATTTTGCCCCGAAAACCCTGGCGCAACAGGATCGTGGAGACTACGTCGCGGAGAAAGTGGCGTTTAATCTGACGGATGAAAGCCGCGTCAACGGGCTGTTGCTGACGCCCAAAACGCCAGGGCCGCATTCCGCGGTGGTTCTGCTGCACGATCACGGATCGAAATTTGATATCGGCAAAGAGAAGATGATCAAGCCGTGGGGGAACGATGAGCAGTCGGCTTCAGCGCAGGCCTGGGCCGACAAGTTTTTCAGCGGGCGTTTTGTGGGCGATGAACTGGCGAAACGGGGTTACGTGGTGCTGGCGGTCGATGCGCTGGGATGGGGCGAACGCGGCCCCATCAACTATGAGCAGCAGCAGGCGCTGGCCAGCAACTTCTTTAATTTGGGGCGCTCGCTGGCAGGGTTGATGGCCTATGAAGATATGCGGGCGACGGACTTTTTAGCCTCGCTCCAGCAGGTCGATGCGCGTCGCATTGGCGCCGTCGGTTTTTCGATGGGGGCTTACCGGGCCTGGCAGTTGGCGGCGCTATCCGATCGTATCGCCGCCACAGCGGCGGTTTCCTGGATTGGGACTTATGAGGGCTTGATGACGCCGGGCAATAACGTGCTGCGCGGGCAGTCGGCGTTTTACATGCTGCATCCCGGTTTGCCGGCACGTATGGATTTCCCGGATGTGGCCAGCCTTGCGGCGCCGAAGCCGATGTTGTTGTTCAACGGCGGCAAAGACGCTTTGTTTCCTGGCCGCTCGGTGACGGACGCGTATGCGAAAATGCACCGGGTCTGGCAGTCGCAGCGGGCGGGCAGCCAACTGGAAACCCGAATCTGGCCGGAACTGGGGCACGTTTTCTATCAGCAACAGCAGGAAGCGGTTTTTCTCTGGCTGGATCGCTGGCTGATACCCGATGGACATCAAAAAATAAAGTGATGCCTATGGTTTATTGAAACACCGGATGGTATTAGGTTTTATGGAGGGTGTAACCGATCGATAAAACGGAAAACGTGATGATATTTGAACGTAATTTTACTGTTCGGGTGGGGTTAAATGGAGAGTGACGCCATATTGATGGAACGGCTACGCGAGAGTTTGGCGTTGCCGAATAAATCTCCGTTGTATGTTCGATTTGTACAAACGGTACAGCAGGCGTTACAAGCGGGCGAAATTCGCCAGGGGGATTTTTTACCCAGCGAACGCGAACTGAGCGAATGGCTTGGGATCTCGCGTATTACGGTGCGTAAGGCGTTGTCTGAGCTGGAGTCGTTGCAGGTTGTTATTCGAACGCGCGGCTATGGCACCTATATCAGCGATCAAATGGAATATTATCTCAAGGAAGCTCAGGGATTTACTCAACAGGTTCAGCAGCAGGGGAAAAAACCGGGTACGGAATGGCTGTGCAAATCGGTGGTGAACTGTCGTGAGGAGATTGCCAAACGGCTTAAGCTGCCGGTAGGCAGTGAAGTTTTCTGCTTAAAACGCATTCGCTATATTGATGATGAGCCGTTGTCCATCGCCGAGTCCTATGTGCCGGTGGCATTTATCCATGATGTGGATGACATTACCCTGTCGCTGTACGCTTATTTTCGCAGTCAGAACCGGAGTCCGGTGCGCACGCGTAGTTGGGTGTCGGCTCAGCTTGCGGATAAGTCCATGCACGAATCGCTGAAATTGAACAGCGGCGCGGCCGTACTCGTGGTGAAACAGCTTGCTTTTGATCGGCGCAACATTCCTATTGAGTACAGTATCAGCTATTGCCGTGCTGATACCTATGTGTTTGTGTCTGAAGAATAGCGCCAATTATCCGGGGGCAGGCAATTGGCGGCAGGCTATAAAATATTTTTATGTTTCCCGGGCCTGTAAATATTCGCTGAGCTGCCGGCGCGACGGGGCGCAGTCGCCGCCGCGATGGCTCACCACAAACGACGCGACGGCATTGCCCAGCATAACCGCCTGTTGCAGCGACCAGCCGGAGGCCAGCCCGGCGAGCACGCCGCCGGCGTGACTGTCGCCCGCGCCGATGGTGTCAACGACTTGAGCCTGAACGGGAGAAACCCAGCCGGCCTGTTGCGCATGGCGATAGTAGGCGCCTTCTTTATCCAGTCGGACGATCAGCGGACAGCGATGGCGCTGACTCCAGTTTGCGACCAGAATTTCGACTTCCTGAGCGGTCAGCTCGGCGTCAGAGTCGGTTTTGAGTAAATGGCCGGCCTCTTCGCGGTTCAGCGATATTATCGGGTTGCGGGCGAGCACTCGCGCCAGCCGGTCTGGCGCGATATCGGCAATCCGCGGGCCGAAATCGATAAACAGCGTGGTGCTGTGCGGCAATGTCTCCAGCCAGCGAATCAGCACATCGCCGCATGCGCTGGTTAGCTGATAACCGGACAGATAGACCAGGGCGTGTGGATCTATCGTCAGTTGCGACAGCATATCCGTCGTCCATTGATTTTCGACGCCGCTCACCGACAGAAACGTGCGTTCGCCGTCTGGCTCTATCAGCGCCAGGCACCAGCCATTATCGCCTTTTTCGGTTTGTATCACGCTGTTGATATCTTTTTCTTTCAGCGCGTGGCGAATAATATCGGCCCAGATCCCCTGCCCGACAGGCAGCGCGTTAAGCGATGACATTCCCAGTTGTTTCAGCGTGACGGCGATATTCAGGGCGCAGCCGCCAATATTCACCCCTTGCTGATGAAGTTCGATGTCGCTGCCACGGTGCGGCAGCGAATAGGCATCGGCGATGACATCAATGACCGCGGCGCCGATGACACAAATCTGACGCTGATTTTTCAGCGTATGCAGGTGCTGAAGAAGATTATTTGTCGGCATAGTCTGCCTCTCTGAGCAAGCGTAGGCGCAGCAGTTCATGGCTATAACGACCGACATCAATCCGGTTTGCGTCGTCCAATTGCTGTTTCAGCGCCGGGTCAAGACTCTCTACGCCGTTGAGCGCGCCGCAGATGGCGGTTGCCATCGCGCCAATGGTATCGGTATCGCCTCCCAGATTGGCGCACAAAATCGCACAACGATTGGCATCCGTCTGCGCCAGTTCCACCATGGCAATCGCCGCAGGGACGGACTCGATGGTTGAGGTGCCTGCGCCTATCAGCTGATAAATCTGCTCCATCGTTTGTTCCACGCCATGGTTGTTTCTCGCAATCTGTAGCGCCAGTTCGATACGCGCGGCGATGGAAGCGCTAAAGGTGGTGACATGCTTCTCCTGAGCAAATTTGGCGATGGCGGGCAACTGATCGCCGATCGATGACCAACTGGCGCCGTCAATGGCTTTGGATATCGCCCAGGCGATCGCGGTGGCGCCCGCGATGGCGACATCGGATTTGTGGGTCGGGCTGGAGGCCCGCTCGACCTCGGCGATAAAATCGCCCAGAGAACGAGGCGGCAGCAGGCAACCTAGCGGAGAAACCCGCATTGCCGCGCCATTGGTGACGCCGTTGTTTTCCAGCGAGGCGATATCCTGACCTTGTTCAATGGCGCGCAGCGCAATCTTTGAGGTCGGGCCCAGTATGTTTTTATTGAAGGCGTCAAAGCGTATGACCCAATCAAGGATATGCCGGCCAATAACGTCTGCGTCGATCTGTCCTTCGCATTCAATAATGGCATCAGCCAGAGCGATGGCCATCGACGTATCATCGGTAAACTCCGCCGCCTTGAAGTAACAGGCGGCGCTATTTTCCGCCGGCCCGGGGAGGAAGCGATCGATCCAGCCAAAATGCGCCTTGACGCGCGAACGCGGCCACAATTCGGACGGCATGCCCATGGCGTCGCCTAATATTTGTCCGTATAACGCGCCTGCAATCCGGCTTTCTTTACTGTATGACATGACATCATCCTTATATTGTGGGCCGAACGGCCACGCCTTCCCGGTGGTGAAGAAAGCATGGCGTCGGCGTTAACCCTGAAATGAATACCCGCTCCCGCGTTTATGACGAGGCGGAAGATGAGCGGTTGTTATGGATTTTTATGGCGTTGATTTCCCGATCGGACTCACGGAACAGAATCAGGAAAATCACCGTGATGATGGCGATGGTCACGCCGCCGAAAGCCCACATTCCCGACCAGTTAAACGTCAGGCCGTTTTGCGGCTCGGGATATGCGAACAGTTTTTCCATCAACCAGCCCCCCAAACGGTAGCCAAGCAGGCTGCCGATACCCTGACACCCCAGCGTGATCAGTCCCTGCGCGGCGTTGCGCATCTGTATCGGCGCTTTTTTATCCACATAAACGTAGGCGGTAACAAAATAAAAATCGTAGCTGACGCCATGCAACAGAATCCCCATAAATAGCAGCGCGTAGGTGAACAGATGTTCCGCTCCGCCGTAAACGAAGAAAACATAGCGGATAGCGGCGGTGACCAGACCGAGTATCAGCACTTTCTTGATGCCAAAGCGCTTGGTGAAAAACGGCAACGCCAGCATAAAGAAGATTTCCGAAAACTGACCCAGCGTCATCCATCCGGTCGCATTGGTCATACCGACCTCGCTCAGAAAGCCATTGGCAAAGATGTAGTAAAACGCCAGCGGCATACTGAACATGAACGAGCAAATAAAAAACACCAGGAAATTACGGTCTTTCAATAGCACCAACGCATCCAGACCCAGCATCACTTTAAGGCTCAGTTTACCCGTTCCTTTTGGTTCGGTATGCGGCAGGATAAAGGCGAAGAGGCCGAGCAGCAAAGAACTGGCGGCGGCCAACTCCAGCGGGAATTTGGTGGCGGAAATATCGCCGAAACCCAGCATGGGAGGCAGGAAACCGCAGGCTATGCCGGAAACGATCCAACCGATGGTTCCCATCACCCGGATGCGGGGAAAATCCCGTTCCACATCAGGCACATTGGAAAATGAAATGCTGTTGGTCAGCGCGATGGTCGGCATGTAGGTGAGGGAGTACAACAGTAGCAGCGGGAAGAAGGTACTGAACTGGGTTTGCTGGGCGACCAGATACATCAACGCTGCGCCGACAATCATCAACCCCGCCAGCATCTTTTGGGCGGCAAAGAAACGGTCTGTCAGAGAACCCACCAGAATCGGCGATAAAATGGCGGCGATAGAAGTACAGGCATAGCACCAGGCGATTTGTGTCGGGGTAAAACCATTATTGTGTAGAAAAGGCCAAAGAGGAACAAACCATGCTCCCCAGATAAACCATTCAAGAAACATCATGAATGAGAGTTTGGATTTTGTTTTATTCATTGATTGCCTTCCTTCACCAGTGTGTAGGGTATCGAGCGGGATAAAACCTTTGCAACAAGCGTGACGGTATCACTGGATAATACCTTTTCAATACCTTTGCGTTCATTATTTGACCTGGGTAACGTTTTGCCGCGTTTATTGATGCGCATACCCTCCTTAAACCGTCTTTCGTTTAAGGAGAGCAGGGCGCGGAATAGGGAAATGAGGAAAGGCTAATTGGCGTAGTGGCTTATAGTTAATGAACTGATAGAAAATGATTTTTTCTTATGGCAGCAGCAGCCGCAGGAGTACGCCCAGATCGCCGGAGGTATTCAATTGGCAGCGCGCCAGAATCTGTTCAGCGTCCAGATGCGGCAGGGCGTTGATGTTCTGTTTTAGCTTCGCGCCAAGGTCGGTCGGTTTTGCGGCGGTTTCCTGTCGGGTGACGCGGCTTGTCAGCATGGCGCCGTCGCGCAGGAAGAGGGTGACCTCATGAAAACGGGCATCGGGATCCAGCTCGTCCGGCGGTGCGGTTTCGTCGGCGATCCGTTGAACTTTGTCGGCCAGCGAGGCGATTTTCGGATCGACCGGCCCTTCCGCAAAGCGCGTCAGTTGCAGTTCGCCTTCCAGTAGAGCAGCGGCAATCACATATTCCAGACTGAAACGGGCTTCGACGCCGGTGGCGGCTCTACAGATAAAGGGGGCGATATCGCCGCCGGGCGGGAAAGTAACGGTGATGCTTTCGATACTGTCAGCGAGCGAGGCGTTCGCGTCATGTTGTTCAGCCCATTGTTCCCGTAGGGCGAAAGCGGCTTCCGCTGCGCTGTGCGTTCCGCCGCAGGTCGGATAACGTTTGAATTCCAGACCCGGGGATAGGATCCGCCAGGGGGCTCCCCAGGATTGGATCAGCAATTCGGGCTGCTGCTTTTGATCGCCGTGCGCGGCCAGAAACGCGTCCAGAACCTGTTGCGTATTCCCGTTAAAACCAGCCAATCCGAGTTTAACGGCGGTGAGGCCCGCTCTGGCCGCCAGCCCGGCATGTAGCGGTTTTACCGCCGAACCAAACTGCGCGCGCAAGCCCGCCGCCTGCGTGGCGGCCAGACCGAGAATCGTTTGCGTCTGTTCAACCGATGCCCCGGACAGACGCGCTGCTGCCGCGGCGGCGGCAATGGCGCCCAGCGTGGCCGTGGTGTGGTAGCCGAGGCTGTAGTGCCGCGATCCGCTTGCCAGACCGCTTCTGCCCGCAACTTCCACGCCGATGACATAGGCTGTCAAAAACGCCTTTTCCGTTATCTGTGGGTTTTCCGCCGCCAGTGCGAACAACGCAGGCAAAATCACCGTGCTGGGATGACCACGAAATGCCGGGTGATAATCATCAAAGTCCAGCGCATGACCGACATAACCCAATATCAGGCTGTTCGTCAGGCTGTCTGTGGCGCTGAAAACCTGCTTTAACGGCGTCAGACCGCTGTCGGCGATAGCCCCCTGGGTGATCGGCAGCGCGGTGGCAATGAAATCGGTGACCCCAAGACGCGCCGCATCAATGGCCGCCTGGTCTGGCAAACTGTGTGTAATCGCATGAGCGAGCGCGACGGTTAAATCGGTGTGATTAGTCATAAACGGCAGAAAGTCATCGGTAACGTTGTTCTAATCTACTGCGCTCTGTTGATGGGTTATTAATAACTAAATGGAATGAGTTATCTATTTTGGTTATATGTGACGTTGAGGTCGCTGGATCAGAAACGATCTTTAAGCTGCCCCGGCGTAATACCGAATGCGCGGCGCATGGCGGTGGCAAAGTTGGCCGGGCTGTTATAGCCGGCGATACTGGCGGCCTGCGGAATGCCGATTCCGTCTTTTTGCAATGCCAGCATGGCGCGTTGTAAACGACAATTACGCAGGTATTCAAATACCGTCATGTTGAATGTCTGGCGAAAATGCCGTTGCAGCGTGCTTTCACTCATATTGACGTTTTTGGCGATGTCGCTCATCGATAGCTGGTCGGCGGCGCCGCTTTCCAGCATATCCCTCACCTGATGGACGCGGTGATGATTGCGCAGGGTGACGCCGGGTGGGATCGCACCCTGTAACGCATGGCTGGTAAGCGAGCTGAATGCTTCTATTATCAGCGACATACACTGCGTTTCCAGATACAGACGTTGCAGAGGGGTATGGCAAGGCCCCGCATTCAGGATCTGCCAGGCAATGGCCAACGCCTGACGCGAGGGGATCCATAAGTGCGTGGCAAGATGGGTTTGCGTGAAGTCATAAATCGCCTGCCAGTCGCTGACGGTGTCCAGTAAATTGCCGTACAGCCATTCCCGGCTAAAGGTCAGCGAAACGGTGCGCTCGTATTCATCCCGTTTACCGTTGCGGCTAAAGGATGTGGGTTCGGTCAGTGAAATTAGCGAAGCCGGCTGATGATTGCCCAAATGCAACCGCTTTTCATCATAGGTAATATGCGCGATACCGTTTACCACGATAGCCAGTTTTACCGCGCCATTCAGAATGCTCTGCGTTTTCATATTGTGCAGATTGATCACATCAGCCGTATGCAGAATCAGATCGCGGTTCAGTCGTATCACATCGAAACTGCCAAACAGTACCGGCGTATCGTCGATCAATTTCGATCCCAGCAAACGATAGTTATTTGAGACCAGACTGGACTGCTCGACGATGTGATTTTTATAAATGGATTTTAGCGATGGAATAGGATTCTGCATCATTTCCCCTTATTTTGTCTGGTTATCGCCGATCATTTTGCCGCTTTCGCAAAGCAATTTGCCGTTTGCACAAACCCAGTCCTGAAAAACAAATGTAACAATGACTGCGCCGAATTGGTAATGCAAATACTTCTCAATAGCATTTTTCGCTGACGGCCGGTAAAACGCGGATGGGCAGGTCTGTCCGCCCGGGCCAGGATCGGAACAGGCAGGCACATCCTCAATAAGGTACGCCTGTCCGATAACCGCCCGATAATACACAGGTTTTTTCTCCACAACGTATGGAGGCCGTTTACGGTAATCAATGAAGCCTGTCCGTGCCTGAGCCAGTCAGCTTTCGCGTTTTTCAAATTACGATTCTACAGGGCGATTTTAATAATGAGACTACCACCACGTCACTATCTGGCGACCCTTATCGGACTGAGTTGTTCGACGGCCCCTTTCCTTACCTGGGCCGACACGACGGCGGCCGATCCAGCCACGACCCAGCAAACTCAGACGAACGCTACGTCAGACGTCTCGGATACGATGGTGGTGACCGCCGCCGAGCAAACCCGACAGGCGCCGGGCGTGTCGGTGATCACCGCAGAGGATATCAGCAAACGTCCACCGGCCAACGATCTGTCGGAAATTATTCGTACCATGCCCGGGGTAAATCTTTCCGGTAATTCCTCCAGCGGCCAGCGTGGGAATAATCGTCAGATTGATATTCGCGGTATGGGGCCGGAAAATACGCTGATTCTGGTGGATGGCAAACCGGTTTCCAGCCGCAATGCCGTGCGTTACGGCTGGCGCGGCGAGCGTGACAGCCGCGGCGATACCAACTGGGTGCCATCTGATTTGGTGGAGCGTATCGAAGTGTTGCGCGGGCCGGCGGCGGCGCGTTACGGCAACGGCGCGGCGGGCGGGGTGATTAACATTATTACCAAACAGCCCGCACAAGAATTGCACGGTAGCTGGAATACCTACCTGAATATGCCGGAGCATAAGTCCGAAGGGGCGACCAAACGTACCGACTTCAGCCTGATGGGCGGCCTGACCGATAACCTGAGTTTCCGCCTGTACGGTAATATCAATAAAACGCAGGCCGATGCCAGGGATATCAATCAAGGCCACCAGTCGGAACGGACGGGATCGTATGCCGATACGCTGGCTGCCGGACGGGAAGGGGTGCGCAATAAAGATATTAACGGTCTGCTGCGCTGGGATATCACCCGGCAGCAATCTCTGGAGTTTGAGGCGGGAGCGAGCCGTCAGGGCAATATCTATGCCGGCGATACGCAGAATACCAACAGCAACGCCTATGTCATCAGCAATTATGGCCGTGAAACCAACCGTATGTACCGTCAGAACTTTGCCGTTACCCATCGCGGTTACTGGGACAGCGGCGTCAATTCGATGTCATATCTGCAATATGAACGTACCCAGAATACCCGGATAACCGAAGGACTGGCGGGGGGGACGGAAGGGATATTTTCTGCTGCGGATACTTATGGCACCGTCAAACTGGACAGCGTAACGGCGCATAGCGAGGTCAATATCCCGTTTGAAGCGCTGTTCAATCAGACCGCCACCGTTGGCGTTGAGTGGACAGAGCAAAAAATGAAAGATCCTGTTTCGACATCACAGGCGCTTTCCGGCGGCGCGATCGACGGTTATGCCACCGGTACGCGCAGTGACCGCATATCGGCGCGCATTGCCTCGGTATTCGTGGAGGATAACCTGGAACTGACGCCCAGCACCATGCTGACGCCGGCGCTGCGTTTGGATCATCATAGTATGGCCGGAACGAACTGGAGTCCGTCGCTGAATTTGTCCCAGGAACTGGGTGAAGACTTTACGCTGAAAATGGGGATAGCCCGTGCTTATAAAGCGCCAAACCTTTACCAGCTTAACAGCGATTATTTGCTCTACAGCAATGGTCAGGGATGCAGCGGCACCAGAACGCCTTGTTATCTGTTAGGCAACGAGGATTTGAAGGCCGAAACCAGTATTAACAAAGAAATCGGCATTGAATTTCATCGCGACGGATTTCAGGCCGGCGTGACCTATTTCCGTAATGATTACCGTAATAAAATCGAGGCGGGAACCTCGGTGATAGGCACGACGGCGAGCGATACCCGGATTTTCCAGTGGGATAATATACCGAAGGCCGTCGTGCAGGGACTGGAGGGGACATTGAATATTCCCGTCAGTGAAACGGTCAGTTGGAATAACAACATTACCTATATGCTTGAAAGCGAGAATAAAGAAACCGGCGAATATTTGTCGATTACGCCTGAATTCACCCTGAATTCATCGGTCAACTGGCAGGCAACGGAAGATCTTTCCTTCCTGGCGGATTTGACCTGGTACGGACGTCAGAAACCGAAAAAATATGATTATCAAGGCAACCGGGTGACCGATAGCGGAACGAATGAAGTCAGCCCGTATGCCATTTTCGGTTTGAGCGGTACTTATGACGTGAATAAGTATGCCAGCGTCACGGTGGGGGTGGATAATCTATTCGATAAGCGTTTGTATCGTGAGGGGAATGCTCAAACTACGGGCAATACCAGAGCCGGGGTCGAGTCGTATATGTACGGCGCCGGCGCCGCCACCTACAACGAGCCGGGCAGAACCTTTTTTGTCAGTCTGAATACCCGCTTTTAAGCGGTGACGGGCAACCGGCGCTGCGTATCGGCGTCGGTTGGAAAAGACCTACAGGCAAGGCGTTATTACGCTATTGTTTCCGGTGCGGGTTTCCTTCACCGGATTTTTTATTTGGCATGACGGATCGCTTTGGGAGCAGGTTCTGAGTAAGGGAGGATGGGTGTATCAGTTACGCAATACTCGTGATGAAAGGTTTGATTCGGCAACCTGCGGGCGTTACCGCATTATGTCCTTTTGCCCCGCCATCGCGCCGCCGCCGCAGGGCTGGCCGATTATCTATATTTTGGATGGCGCCCGCTATTTCCCGGTCGCGGTGTCATTGATGGAGGCGTTGGCCCATCCGCGCTGCGGTATGGCGCCGGGGGTTATTGTGGCGCTGGATTACGACGGCCCTACCCGGCGTGAACGGGACTATCGTCCCGCGGTTGAGCGCATTGTGCCGGAAGCCAACCCACAGGGCGGGTATTATCCGTCCGGCATGGCGGGGAATGCCGCCGGATTTCGGCGCTTTATTCAGCATGAACTCAAGCCATTTGTCGCGCGGTTGTATCCGGTCGATAGTCAGCGCGCGGCATTATTTGGTCATTCCTACGGCGGTTTATTTACCGTCGATACGCTGTTTTCCTCCGCCGATGCTTTTCAGCATTTTTATGCCGCCAGTCCGTCAGTCTGGTGGAATGGGGGGTATCTTATCCGGCAGGCCGAACGGTTTCTTGCGCGCGCCCAGCCGCAAACAGCCGGTTTGGCCCTGTCGGTGGGGGAATATGAACAGTCTCTGGAGCCGTGGGAATTGGATTTGCCCGACGAACAGCGTCTGACGCTGCGGCAACATCGTAATCAGCGGCGGATGGTCGACGGCGTTCGGGAACTGGCGTGGCTGTTGCAAAACCGGGCGCCGAATTTGCAGGTTACGCTGGATATCTATCCGCAACAGTCGCATCAGTCGGTGCCGCTGTTCGCCTTACAGCAGGCGTTGCGTAGCCATTTCCGGCAGGTTCCTGCCGGAGCCGGGCGATAAGACCACCCGGTCTGGCGTTTTAAAATAGGTTCCGGTTGTTATTCGCAGCTCAGAATGCCGCCGCCAGTTGCGGCACCGGCGGTTCGGCGGAAAACGTTGCGGCGATGTCCTGATCCTGGGCCAGTTGAAAAATGGCGACGGCCTGGGTGAGTTGGCGAGCCTGCTCTTCCAGCGAGGTTGCCGCCGCCGCCGACTGTTCCACCAGCGCCGCATTCTGTTGGGTGACGCTGTCCATTTCCGTCACGGCCTGACTCACCTGACTGATCCCCTGGCTTTGCTCATCGGAGGCTGAGGCGATTTCCTCCATCAGATCGTTAACCTGACCGATGGAGGCAATAACGCCATCCATGACTTCGCTGGTGCGAACCACCTGTCTGGAGCCTGCATCAACGTGATCGACCGATTCTGCAATCAGCACTTCAATTTCTTTGGCCGCCTGGGCGCTTTTCTGCGCCAGATTACGAACTTCGCCCGCCACGACGGCAAAGCCGCGTCCCTGCTCGCCGGCGCGCGCGGCTTCGACCGCGGCGTTCAGGGCCAGGATATTGGTCTGGAAGGCGATACTGTTGATCATTCCGGTGATCTCGTTGATTTTACGCGAACTGGCCGCAATGCTGTCCATGATCGCACCGACCTCACGCCCCATCTCCCAACCCTGCCTGGCGACCGTCGCCGCTTTTTCCGACAGCCTGGTGGCCTGATGAACATTATCGGTGTTATGTTTTACCGTGGTGCCCAACTGCTCCATGCTGGCGGCTGTCTGTTGCAGCGCCGCCGCCTGCTGTTCGGTACGTGAAGAGAGATCGTTGTTGCCGGCGCTGATCTCCGCCGTTCCCTGATAGATAGAATCCGCACTGCTGCGAATGGCTATCACCGTTGCTTTCAGGCTTTCCTGCATTTCCTTCAGATAAGGGATCAACTGACCGGCGTCGTTACGGCCGAACTCATCCAGTGAATGATCGAGCTTTCCCGCCGCCAGGGTTCGAAAGTGCGCTTTGATGATGGTTAGCGGTTTTACCACATAGCCCGCCAGATAGCGGTCGGTCAGCAGTAAAATGATCGCGCCCGCCGCCATGGCGGCAATCAGGATCCTTTTGCACCAGTCAACCAGCGTATATATTTGTTGCAGCGTAGGGTTATCCGCCGATAGCGTTTGGTAATGATTTAATGCTGTTATGGATGTCTCATTCAACGTTTGGAATTCATCGCGGAACAGGCGGCGATACTCGGCGAATCTTTTCTCTTGCAAGGCGGTCAGCATCGGTTGTAATCCGCGATCAATAAGCTGACTCCAGGTAGTAATCACATTATCGACAGTGGGTCGATCGATCTGCGGATGCGGCTGATTTTTGAATTTTTCCAGATTATCCCGGCTGCTTTGCAGCGCATCGACGGCGGACGAGATGGTCGTATCGATATCGTCCAGTTTCCCGCTTTGCATCAACGTCATCGCCTGATTGAGCCGGATCGCCGCACGCAGCGCCTGGTTGTTGCCATCCGTTAGGGTATTCAATCCCTCTATTTGTGTATTACCGAGCGTAAGGACGTTGGTCGCCTGATTGAGCGAGGACAGCGTAAACCACGAAACTCCACCCCATAACAGCAGGAAAAGACTTAGAATCGTCAACAACACTTTCCTGATTGTAATATTCCGCAAAAAAGACATAGCGACTCCAGATGGCATCAAGATCATCCTAACTATTAATAGCCTATCGGCAATCCTGAGGGTTGCTTGCATATTGATTTATTATGGATCTCATAAAGATAGCCGCGGGGAGGCGTCAGACGGAGACGGGGGGGCGGCGCTATCCTTAACCGCGGCGGGATCATAATCTGTGGTCGATTTTGCCGCTAACATGTTAATCTTCCGGCGTTGGCCGCTATTGGATAGAAACGTTAGCTGTGGGTTAACTGCGTTTTAATGTTGCTATTATGTGAACGAATTAACAATCGATTCAAATCCTGATATGCTGACGAGGCTGGACCGGGCACTCTCTTACCTTACCCCCACATGCTGACATGCCGGCATGGACATTATAATCAGGAACAAGAGCGCCGGGCATAACGAAGACAATGAGAGCGAGGAGAAAGTCGTGCTAGAAGAATATCGTAAGCACGTGGCCGAGCGGGCTGCACAGGGGATTGTTCCTAAGCCGTTGGACGCCACGCAGATGGCGGCGCTGGTTGAGTCATTAAAAAATCCGCCGGCTGGCGAAGAGGCCGTTTTACTGGATCTGCTGATTAACCGTGTCCCGCCGGGTGTTGATGAAGCCGCCTACGTTAAGGCCGGTTTTCTGGCCGCCATCGCGAAAGGCGAGGCTTCTTCCCCGCTGGTCAGCCCCGAAAAAGCGGTCGAACTGCTGGGCACCATGCAGGGCGGTTATAATATTCATCCGCTGATTGACGCGCTGGACAGTGATTTGCTGGCGCCGATTGCCGTAAAAGCGTTGTCGCACACGCTGCTGATGTTTGATAACTTTTACGACGTGGAAGAAAAGGCGAAGGCAGGCAATACCTACGCCAAACAGGTCATTCAATCCTGGGCTGACGCCGAGTGGTTCCTGTCTCGTCCTAAACTGGCGGAAAAGATTACCGTCACCGTATTTAAAGTCACCGGTGAAACCAACACCGATGACCTGTCTCCCGCGCCTGATGCCTGGTCGCGTCCTGATATCCCCTTGCATGCGCTGGCGATGCTGAAAAACGCCCGTGAAGGTATTGAGCCCGATCAGCCCGGCGTGGTTGGGCCAATCAAACAGATTGAACAACTGAACAAGAAAGGTTTCCCGCTGGCCTATGTCGGCGATGTGGTCGGAACCGGTTCCTCCCGTAAATCCGCCACCAACTCCGTGTTATGGTTTATGGGGGATGATATTCCCCATGTGCCGAACAAGCGCGGCGGCGGTGTGGTGCTGGGCGGCAAGATTGCGCCAATCTTCTTCAACACTATGGAAGATGCCGGCGCGCTGCCGATCGAGGTGGATGTCAACGACCTGAACATGGGCGATGTGATTGATATCTACCCCTACCAAGGGGAGGTTCGCCGTCATGATACCAACGAATTGCTGGCGACCTTTGCGCTGAAAACCGATGTGCTGCTGGATGAGGTTCGCGCCGGAGGCCGTATTCCGCTGATCATCGGCCGCGGACTGACCGCCAAGGCCCGCGAGTCGCTGGGGCTGCCGCACAGCGAAGTGTTCCGTATTTCCAAAGCCGTGGAGGCCAGCGCCAAAGGTTTCTCACTGGCGCAGAAAATGGTCGGCCGCGCCTGCGGCGTCGCCGGTATTCGTCCGAACGAATACTGCGAGCCGAAGATGACCTCTGTCGGCTCTCAGGACACCACCGGGCCGATGACTCGCGATGAGCTGAAAGATTTGGCCTGTCTGGGCTTCTCCGCCGATCTGGTGATGCAATCGTTCTGCCATACCGCGGCCTATCCGAAGCCGGTTGACGTCACGACTCACCATACGCTGCCTGATTTCATCATGAACCGCGGCGGAGTTTCCCTGCGTCCGGGCGATGGGGTTATTCACTCCTGGCTGAACCGTATGCTGCTGCCGGATACCGTGGGCACCGGAGGGGACTCCCATACCCGGTTCCCGATCGGCATCTCGTTCCCGGCGGGGTCCGGGCTGGTGGCGTTTGCCGCCGCCACGGGCGTCATGCCGCTGGATATGCCGGAATCGGTGCTGGTTCGTTTCAAAGGCAAAATGCAGCCGGGCATCACGCTGCGCGATCTGGTTCACGCCATTCCGCTGTACGCCATTAAACAAGGTCTGCTGACCGTTGAGAAGAAAGGCAAAAAGAACATTTTCTCCGGTCGTATTCTGGAAATCGAAGGTCTGCCGGATCTGAAAGTGGAGCAGGCTTTTGAACTGACCGACGCCTCGGCGGAACGTTCGGCCGCGGGTTGCACCATCAAGCTGGATAAAGCGCCGATTATCGAATACCTGAATTCCAACATCGTGCTGCTGAAGTGGATGATCTCGGAAGGTTACGGCGATCGCCGTACGCTGGAACGCCGTATTCAGGGTATGGAAAAATGGCTGGCCGATCCGCAACTGCTTGAAGCCGATGCCGATGCGGAATACGCCGCGGTGATCGATATCGATCTGGCTGAAATCAAAGAGCCGATCCTGTGCGCGCCGAACGATCCGGATGATGCGCGCTGGTTGTCCGATGTGCAGGGCGAGAAGATCGATGAAGTGTTTATCGGTTCCTGTATGACCAATATCGGTCACTTCCGCGCGGCGGGTAAACTGCTGGATAGCCACAAAGGGCAACTGCCGACCCGCCTGTGGGTTGCGCCGCCGACCAAAATGGACGCGGCCCAGCTGACCGAAGAAGGTTACTACAGCGTGTTCGGCAAGAGCGGTGCGCGCATTGAGATCCCCGGCTGTTCACTGTGCATGGGCAACCAGGCGCGGGTGGCCGACGGCGCGACGGTGGTATCAACCTCTACCCGTAACTTCCCGAACCGTTTGGGGACCGGCGCCAACGTTTATCTGGCTTCCGCTGAACTGGCGGCGGTGGCTTCGCTGCTGGGTCGTCTGCCGACGCCGAATGAATATCAGGCCTATATGGAGCAGGTGGATAAAACCGCGCTGGATACCTACCGCTATCTGAACTTTGATCGTCTGGATCAATATACAGATAAAGCGGACGGCGTGATCTTCCAGACCACGGTTTAAAATAGTTTGTTTTTTGCCGGAAAGGGGGCGTCAGATCTGACGCCCCCTTTATTATCAATACACCATGATGATATTCAGGGTGAGTGCCGTATGACATTTTCACTGAACCTCAGGGCGGATTTTGTGCATTTTTTATGGGTAATTCAATAACGGAACCATTCACAAATCCGATACAGAGGTATTGGCCTCCTTCTTCATTTTTCTTCTTGCAGGTTGCCGCTGTGCCGGCGCATCGGCATATAACTTTCTGCTACCGACTTAGTATCTAATCGTATGACGCAATCACACATAATGCGCTATAACGCTGCGTTGATTCGCGCATGATATCATTGGGTTATCGATAAAAATTATCGATAGGCTTCCTGTAATTCATAGGGTGTTAAGTCTTAAGGAAAATGCTATGCCTAGTTTGTTTGATCCTATCAAGATTGGCGCGATCCCATTATCCAATCGTATTGTGATGGCTCCGCTTACCCGTATGCATGCTTTTGAACAACGCATTCCCAGCGCCTTGTCGCTGGAATATTACGTCCAGCGGGCCGGCGCCGGTTTGATTTTGACTGAAGCCACCGCCGTCACGCCGAAAGCGGTGGGTTACCCCAATACCCCGGGCATCTGGTCGGAAGAGCAGATTGCAAGCTGGAAAAAGATTAATGACGCGGTGCATCAAGCTGGGGGAAAAGTAGTGATCCAGCTATGGCACGTCGGGCGTATTTCCGACCCGGTTTATCTGGATGGCGAACTGCCGGTGGCGCCCAGCGCGATTGCGCCGGAAGGCCATATCGCCACCATCCGTCCGTATAAACCTTATGTCGTGCCGCGGGCGCTGACAACGGAGGAAGTGGCCGGGCTGGTGGCGGATTTCCGCCAGGCGGCGGAAAACGCAAAGCGCGCCGGTTTTGACGGGGTGGAAATCCATGCCGCCAACGGTTATCTGTTCGATCAGTTCCTGCATGACGGATCCAATAAACGTACCGACCAATATGGCGGCTCCATCGCCAACCGGACGCGTTTCCTGCTGGAAACGGTGGATGCCATTCTGGACGTGTGGCCGGCGGATCGGGTGGGCGTTCACCTGAATACCATGTCTGATACCCACTCGATGCAGGACTCCGATCCGCAGGCGTTGTTCAGTTACGTAGCCGAACAATTGGATAAGCGTCATCTGGCGTTTATTTTCGTCCGTGAGGCGCTGACGACGCCGAATCGCATTCTGCCGCTGATCCGCCAACGTTTCACCGGTGCGATCATTGCCAATGACGGCCTGACGCAGGTATCCGCCGAGCAGCTGATTGCCGAGGGGGAAGCCGATGCGGTATCTTTCGGCCGACTGTATATCGCCAATCCGGATCTGGTGGAGCGCTTCCGCCGCCAGGCGCCGTTAAATGCGCTGAATAGCGATACCATCTACAGCTCTGACGGTACAGGGTATACCGACTACCCGGCGCTGGCTGACAAATAAATAACCTTCCTGTTTCCCGGTAAGGGGACGGCCTCAGACTATGGCTATGGGGCCGTTCAATATGGGAGACCCATCACGCCGATGCCTACCGTGCGGCATCGCGCACAGGAAAATGTTTTTCCGCCGTTCTTAGGTTTTTTTCTTTCGAGCCTGTTTGCAGACCGCGTGAAATTATGTTTACGCGCTATCACGACTGATTACCCTTAGGTCAAAGGAACATGACCGTCAGGGATGACATGCAATCACACGATAATGTATTCAAAATATTCCTCAGCGATATCGATGTGGCTCGGGATTTTCTCACTATCCACCTGCCGTCGGATATTCGTGAACGCTGCGATTTCAGCACACTGCAACTTCAATCCGCTTCATTTGTCGATGAAGCGCTGCGCGCCCGGATTTCCGATATGCTCTATTCGCTGCATACCCTCAGCGGAACGGGCTATATCTACTGTTTAATTGAGCACCAGAGCAAGCCGGACAAAATGATGGCATTCCGACTGATGCGCTACTGCCTGGCGGCGATGCAGCAACATCTTGAGCAGGGGAATAAGCAACTGCCGCTGGTCGTGCCGTTATTGTTCTATCAGGGGGAACGCTGTCCGTATCCGTACAGTATGCGCTGGCTGGACGGCTTTGATGATCCGGATTTGGCGGCGCAAATATACAGTAATGCTTTTCCATTGATAGATCTCACTGTTATTCCAGATGAGGAAATCAAAACGCATCGGCGAGCGGCGCTGCTGTCACTGGTGCAAAAACATATCCGCACACGGGATATGCTGGAACTGGCGCAAGATATCGGGGTATTATTTGAGCGCTGGCAGGTGCCGCTAATGCAGAAACGGGCATTGCTGCACTATATTGCCCAGACCGGCAATACATCCAAACCAGCCGACTTTATCGAGGCAGTGGCAGCGCCGTTGTCAGTGGATCGGGAGGAGATTATGACCATTGCTCAGCAACTGAAACAAATGGGATTTGAAGAGGGCATGCAGGCCGGGGTAATACAAGGTTTAGAACAAGGAATGGAACAGGGTATGAAAACCAGCGCGCGACAGATAGCTCGCCAGTTGTTGCTCAATGGGCTGGATAAAACCATGGTGCAGCAGGTGACTCAGCTTTCCGATCAAGAGATGGCGCAATTATCGCTTTTAATAGCGCAAGATACTGAAAATTAATTTCCCCGTGCCGCCCCTCGAAAGCACGGGGTGAGCGTGGCGAAGCGAAAACCTTATCCCCGCGTTTCATCCGGCAGTAAGATTACGTGACCTCTATCAGACCGGCAGACCTTTTTTGCTTCCAATTATGCGAACTATCACGGTGGTATTGCAGGAGGGCAGTTAAACTGAGCGTTAAGCACTATCACAGAGGATGGCATCATGGACTATGAATTCTTGCGCGACGTTACCGGTCAGGTAATTGTACGGATGTCGATGGGACATGAAGCAGTGGGCCACTGGTTAAATGAAGAAGTAAAGGGCCAACTGGCGGTGTTGGATGAGGTCGTGGAGGCGGCCCGTTCGGTGATCGGCAGTGAGCGCCAGTGGCGAAAAGTCGGACATGAATACACGCTGTTGCTGGACGGTGAGGAAGTGATGATCCAGGCGAACCAGCTTGAATTTATGGTCGATGAGATGGAAGAAGGAATGAGCTATTACGACGAAGAAAGTTTGTCCCTCTGCGGCCTGGAAGATTTTCTCGATCTGGCGGCGAAATACCGGGAATTTGTACAGCAACGCTGAGCCGGGTTTTGGTTGTGACCTGTTCCCCATTGATTAACACAGCATGATGTTAGTCATGTCTGAGCGATCGCCGCGCCAATGCCCGAACGGCTTCCGGTAATCAGCGCATGCTTTGGTATTGTTACTGGAATGCGATTATCTTCTTAGTGCGTATTTAACCGGGCTACCGGGATTTTAAACACCGCTTTCTTTACCGGAGCGGGGCGGTCATTAACGGCGCACAAGGCCTGATGCGCTTCCCCGGGGTAAAAGATCGCAAAATCACCCGCACGGAGATGTATTTTGTGGGGAACGGTTGGGTTATCAAGAATGTACAAATCCGGTTTGCGCTCCGTCGCCGCCTGGCCGTGTACGTCGTTCAGGCCATAGCCGATGATTTCCTCTCCTGCCAAAATCAACTGGATATCGAGATAGTTGCTATGAAATTCGGTGTGCCGCTCCGTCTGCGGCGCGGTACTCACGGTGCCGATGCTGTAGAACCAGTCAGCGCCTTCAGGTTGATAGCGGCCTTCCGGCAATGCGTTCAGTTCCGTCAGCGTCATGCCCGGCGCAGACAGAATATTCCATAATGGTATGGGCAAAGTGGCCAGTTTCAGATGGCTGAGATTACCTGCGATCATTATATTCTCCTTGAAAGTTGATATTCACTCTTATTTCTTATTAGATTTAATGTCTCGACGGAAATAGAGAAAAACATGGCGAAATAGATATATCCTTTAGGGACATGGATATGAATACCATCGAGAACCAGGGTGAACCCGACTAAAATTAAAAAAGCCAACGCCAGCATTTTCACTGACGGATGATTTTCAACGAAGTTTCCTATCGGCTTTGCGGCCAGCATCATAACCAGAACTGCAATAATGACGGCCAACATCATAATCGCCAGATGCTCTGACAGTCCCACGGCAGTGATAACGGAATCAAGACTGAAAATAATATCGAGTAACATAATTTGAATGATTGCGCCGAAAAAAGAAGTCACACGACTATGGACTTGATGTTCTTCTGTTATTAGCGATGCTTTTATTTCCTTCATTGACTTAATAATAAGAAAAAGCCCACCGGAAAAGAGAATCAGATCTCTGACGGAAATACTATGATTGAAAATCGTTAATAAAGGGTGGTTCAGGTGCATTAGCCAGGAAATCGAGGCCAGTAATGAGAGCCTCATCAGCATGGCCGCCGTTAATCCGGTTATTCTGGCGATATTCTGTTTCTCTTTAGGGAGTTTCGCCACCACCAATGATAAAAATATAATGTTATCAATACCCAGTACAATCTCGAGGATCGTTAATGTACTCAGTGTCAGCCAGGCATTGGGATCTGCCATCCACATAAACATCTTTTTTCCTCTTTGTTTCTTTTTCGTCAGTGTGAAACAGTTGATGGTTTATAAAAATGGGGTAATTTATTTACCCCATTTAAGAGCTGTTAATTAACATTCAATGCCTGAGAGGCGAAGTTCCTGAAAATTTCGAAAGTTGACCATAGGCCATTCAATGAGATAATACCCAGAACAAACTTCTCATATAAACTTTAAACGTTTTTGACCGTCAATGATCCGCTTCTTCAGGTTTAACATTCTGAACAGTTAAAAAATGCCGGTCGTGCTTTGATAGTCTTTTTTCCCGATCCCATCATGAATGTAACGGGAACATAATCACCGCTCCGACACACAGGGCGAAAATACGAATCAAGTACATCGGTACAGTGAATTTCCAGAACTCTGGAAGCTTATATTTACCCATCCCTAAGATCATGGCAGGCATACCATCAACCGGCATGTAGCCACCGTTCCATCCAGAGATAACTACTGCGGTTGCAGCAGCAACAGGATTAAGTCCCAGGCTTAAGAAAGTCATGATGGCAATGGGTGCAAAAATGTAAACAGAACCCATATTTGATCCCGTGAAGGTAGCACAGGTACTGGTTAAAAGTGCGAAAATGAAAATAAGGATAAATGGATGGATATTAGCCCCTAATGCATCAGCCACAACATCACCGATCATCACTGTGAAGCCAGAATTAGCCAACGCATCTGCTACACCAATGACGCCAGCCATCATCAGAATTACAGGGGCTCCCATATTATCGCGAACTTCTTTGAAATCAATCACATTGATGATCATCATGATTGCTCCGGCGATGCCCGGGATGACATAAGCCGGCTCGCCAATGGTGCTCATAAGCATCATTCCTATTACGCTAATAGCAAATAATGCGATCGTACAATTTTCTTTCCATCTAGGCAGGGTCGACGTTGCGCTTTTTTCTACTATTTCATCGTCTCCGGAATTTTCATTAATTGCATGATCCGGTAAAAGACGGTAAGCAACTAAAGCCCATATTAAGAAACCCAGCGCCAAAATAAAATTTACTATAGCGAATCTTGGCATCGATAGTGAAACATGGTGACCGGCTGTTTCCAGAACACTGACGGTCACTCCGTAGAAAAGTGCGACATTAAAAGGAACCAGCGGATGGTTAGTTGCAAAACCTAAAGGCATCATCAGCTTAGAGGTCGGCATTTTTTTATTATAAGGAATCGTCGATACTAAAGATAAAATAAGGACATAATAACCCGTGGAACCAGAACCGGTTAAACTGGCGCCAAGCATGACTACGATTAGTAAAAGGGCATAGCTTTTATATCCGCCCCTGTTTACTAAAGTAACCATAGCCGACTGAACCCTGCCAATTAAACTCGTCTTCATTAGCCCCGCCATCACCACCATGAAGCCTGCAACCATAATCACACTTGAATTGATAAATCCGGCGAATGCTTCCTGAACAGTAGATAAACCAGTGACTACAAGTAAAAGGCAAGCCATAATGGGCGGTGCGCCAAATGCAAACTTGTCGCACATAATCATTACAATCATTAGAATCAAAATAACAAGAGCGTGAATCATTTCCATTGTCATTGTTGTTTCTCCGCTTTCTTTCATAACATAATTAACAGGTTTATGTTGATTCTTTCTGGTATTCAAAAAATACCTTTGAATACGATTACATTAGATATTCTGTATGGTTTGACCATTCCCATCTGACCTATCCATACTGAATTTTGCTCACATTAGCACCGCGTTATAAAATGCCTGACGTGATGCTGAATTAAATCAACATTTATTTCTCGTTATAAAACCTGTTACCCCGTTTAGCGAAAATCCAATTCGCTGATTATTTATCTATTCCTTCACCTGACGTTGGATTGTACAGGCCTTCTGTTTCGCGTTTTTCACCAAATAAATCTTCTACGGTAAAGCGGAGGTATTTAACACAAAGTCTATTCTTGTAGGCATACACCAAGTGCAACACGCCATTGCTGTCTTGATAAATCGTCGGATATTCATATTGTGAATTATTTGTTTTGTTTTCGATTCCAATATAGCCTTCTGCGGGTTCAAAAACTCTACCGATTGGCCATGTTTTGCCAACATCTTCTGTTACAGAAACAGCGACAGGATTACGCAGACCTGGCCAAGCTACTTTCCCAAATTCAGCATTATTGGCTGAATTAACATTGTAAGCTAAAGCGATTTCTCCAGATTGCAATTTGATAGCACTAATACTAGCGTTGTTATTTGGTAACACATTGGCTTCTGGAACACTCCACGTATCCCCAAAGTCATGAGATTCGCTTGTATACACACGATCGGCAAAACGGCTGCGCATGAAAGCAACTAAATGACCGGTTTGTACTTCAATAACATTCGCATGAACGCGGCCACTACTTTCTGGCATACGTACAGATTTCCACGTTTTTCCTTTATCATCAGAGAGTTGAAATTCGGTTGGATCATTTTTCAAGCCCTCCGGTGAGTCCTCACATAACCAAGTACTGAAAATCCAGCGTCCATTGCTTAAAATTTGAATCGCTTGTCTTGAGAAAGTCCCTTCACGGGCAAACAATACTTCAGGTTCTTCCCAGGTTTTACCTTCGTCATTGGATTTTTGAACCATAATGATCGAAGTAAACTGCATGTTGTCCTTGCCTTCTTGCCGGCTTAATTGCGAAGTATAAATTAGCCAAATTTGACTATCAGGCGCTCTAAAAAATGCAGGGTTTTGTTCACTGCGATCAACGCCTTTAGATACTATTTCCGGAACTGACCAGAGTTGCGTTTCCGGGACTAATTTAGATACCGCAATGGAAATATCGCCGCTTCCTTCAAAACTTCCGGCAAACCAAGCACATAATAGACCGCCGTCTTGCGTTTCGATTAATGCCGGCGCATGGGCCGTGTTATTTCCACCTGTTGGAATTAAAGCAAAATCCACATTTAAAAATTCATCACGATACACGACGCCATTTGGTTCTGATTGTCTTACACTCGGTAATTTTGTAGCCATTTTTATTCCCCCGTATCATTTTTGAAAGATAAGTTTTTCTTTATTTTTTATCGTGTAACAGCTTTGGTAAATTTACATTAGACGATATTTCTTTATTGGTTTAATCAGTGATTATTTTTCCAAATGCTGAATTATAGGGATACCTGCTACCTCCTGGCTCCTGGGGAATAATTTTCACCGTGGCAGCCGTCACCCGGGTTGTTAATAATGCACTGTACGGAGAACCGTTTTTAATCACAGAGGAAATATTCATTGTATATCCCTTCTATTGCTTGACGATTATCTGACGAAAAATGAATTAGCATAAACGATGATGTTGAATAATATTTTTAATGGAAGCGTTCATGTTATCGTCAAATTCAACAGGATATCGGCTTACGCCAACGTCTTCTCCCATCAGGGTCATGGTTTTTTTCACTGCGGCTGGTGAGAAAGCAATGGCATATAAGGTATTACGCAATTCGCTGACCTGTTCCTGAGCAAGCCGCGACCCCTCGATATCGCCGGCATGGAAGCGATGCCAGATCTGGCTGACGGCCTCGGGCGCGACGTTGGCCAGCCCGGAGATACAGGCTGAACAGCCGTCAACAAATCCCTGATGGATGAGCGAATCCGGTCCGTTCAGAACATCAAAGTTCGGCAAGCCTTTCACCGCTTGTAAATAGCCGCTCAGGCTTTCATAACTGCCTGCGCTGTCTTTAATACCGATGATGTTGGGATGTTCGGCCAAAATACGTACGGTTTCTGGCTCCAGCGTGTTGCCCGTGCGCGCCGGAATGTTATACAGAAATACCGGTACGGTCAGCGCATCGGCGATGGCCCAATAGTGTGCGATAAGCTCTTTCTGTTTCAGCGGCACAAAATAGGGGGTGATCACGGAGACTGCATCGACCCCCAGCGCAGCGATACGTTTACCGAGTTTGATGGTTTCGCGAGTGGAGATTTCGCCGATGTGACCGACCACCGGCACCTTGCCTGCGGCTTCATCGACGCAGACTTCCGTTACGGCAATTTTTTCATCGGTATGCAGAACAAAAAACTCGCCGTTGGTGCCGTTGCAGAAAATACCGTTGCCATATTTCATCTGGCGCTGTACCTGTCGACGCATAGCGACTGGATTAAATTCACCCTGGGTGTCAAAGGGCGTCACGATGGCTGTCAGTACGCCGGTAATGTTTTTACTCATCATTTCCTCGTGGATTCGTTATCAAAAGATGAAAACTTAAAACAGCGTTAAATAAATTTTGCGTACGTCATCGGCACTCACCGGGGCCGGCACGTTTTTCATCAGACGCTGAACCTGTAACGCGCCATCGACCAGATAAGGCAGATGCGCTTTTTCAACCCCAAGCTGTTGCAGCGTATCGGGCAGGTTGAGCCGCTTCACCAGCGCGGTGAAATACGTTACCAGCGCCTGGGCTTTCTCCGCGCGACCGAGCGTCAGCTCGGCATCCGGCAGCAGATCGTAGGCTTGTGCGAACTTCTCCTGCGCGGCCGTCTGTACAAACCGCATACAGGGGGCGAGCAGAATGGCGTTCGCCACCCCATGCGGGATGTGGTATTTGCCGCCCAGCGGATAGGACATGGCATGCACCAGATGGGTCCCGGAATGGGCAATGGCCGCGCCGCCGTAGTAAGACGCCCACAGCATATTCAGCCTGGCTTCCAGATTGCCCGGCTCACTCACCGAGGTCTCAATATTGGCGAACAGTTTTTTCAGACCGATTAAGGCGTAGTTATCACTGACCGGGTTTGCCGCGGTGGAGGTGAAACACTCAATCAGATGGCATAACGCATCAATACCGGTGGAGGCGGCGATGTGAGCGGGCATGCTGGTGGTCAATTCGGGAACCAGCGCCACATAGTCCGGCAGCATCACCGGCGTAATGATGCCGACCTTGGTCTCTTTTTCAGGAATAGCCAGAATCGCATTGGGCGTGGCTTCCGAGCCGGTGCCCGCAGTGGTCGGAATTAACAGCGACGGTGTTCGCCGCGTCGGCTTTTCACCGGCCAGCAACGTGTCGAGCGTGACGGCATCATCGCCGGCGCACAGTACGGAAAGCAGCTTAGCGACGTCCAGCACGCTGCCGCCGCCAATCCCAATCACCATATCGGTATAGGTGTGAGGCAAGTGCGCCAATATTCCCGCCACATCATGCTGGCTGGGCTCGGCGGGAACATTGTCCACCACGACTACCTGAGAGACTGTCTGCCTGACTTGCTCGATCAGCGCCTGTACATCGGACAGGCCGACGATGTTCTTATCAGTGACAAACAATACGTGCTGTTTGCCTGCCATAAGATGGCGAATGTCCTGTAGTACCCGATAGCCGCTGATGATGGTGCTATTGATGTTCATGCTATTACCTTGCCTTTTCTTCCAGAATCCAGCCAATGCCGATGATTTGTTTCAGTCAAATGGCTTGAGGTCAATCAATGTAAAAAGCCATTTGCCACATTGTAGGGACAATTTATAGGTTAAATTCATTTCAAATAATTTGAGATTGCTCACATATAATCAAATATGATTTAATATAATCATTATCAGGTAATCGATAAGCCGGAGATGGAGTATGCCGAAAGAGCAGCAGACAGCGGATCGGGTATTGGTCGTTGCGGATGATTTCACTGGGGCAAATGATGCCGGCGTCGGCCTGTCGCGAAATGGCGCTCAGGTTAGCGTGATGTTCGAAGTCGATAAGCTGCATATGGATCTGCTGGGTGACGCCGTGGTGATCAATACCGGTAGCCGCGCCGTGAACGCGGAGGCGGCGGCCCATCGCACCACACAAGCGGTGAACGCGTGGTATGACGCCGGCGGGCAGGGATGGGTAGTTAAAAAGATCGATTCCACCTTGCGGGGAAATATAGGGGCGGAAATTGAGGCGGCGTTGGCGGCCATGCAGGCGCCATTGGCGCTGGTTGCTCCCGCCTCACCGGCGCAGGGCCGGGTTACCCGTGCCGGTCAGGTCTGGGTGCATGGGCGTTTGCTGACGGACACCGAGTTTGCCAGCGATCCGAAAACCCCGGTTAGCTCGGCGTCGATTGCCAGCCGCCTGGCGGAACAGACGACGCTGCCGATGGCGGAAATTCATTTAGCCGACATCCGTCGGGCCGATCTGGGCGCACGTTTTCATCATTTGGCCGAGTCGGGCGTGCGTCTGGTGATTCTGGATGCCGAGCATCAGGACGACCTGGAAAACATCGTCAACGCCGCCGATACATTGGCTTTCCGTCCCTTGCTGGTGGGCTCGGCCGGGTTGAGTGAAGCACTGGCGCAGACCCTGAATTTTCAGCCGGAAACCAGTAAACCGCTGCTGGCGGTGGTGGGTTCGATGAGCGATATCGCTCAAAAACAGATTATCGCCATCAGTCAGCGGCGTAATGTGCAGATCGTTGATATCAATATCAATGAATTACTTTCTCAGTCTGTTCTGACGGCGATGACCCGCTGGCGCGATGAAGCGCTCACCGCGCTGGAACAGGGACGCCATTGCATCATTCGAACCTGTCATCACGATAACCAACGTTTTGAAATCAACAACTTGTGTCAACAGCATAGGCTGAGTCGGCAACAGCTTGGCGACACCATCAGCCATGCGCTGGGGGAGCTGACGCGCAATATCGTCATGGCGAACAGCATGGCTAAGCGTCCGTTGCCGGGAGGGCTGTATTTATCCGGCGGTGATATTGCGATTGCGGTGGCGACCGCGCTGGGCGCCAGCGGTTTTCAGATCAAGGGGCAAATCGCCGCGTGCGTGCCCTGGGGGCGATTGCTGGACAGCGTGGTCGGCGATATCCCCGTTATGACTAAAGCGGGGGGATTTGGTAACGAAACCACTTTGCTGGACGTTTTGCGTTTTATTGAGGAGAAAGTCAGTGAGTAAAATTATTGCGGTAACCATGGGCGACCCGGCAGGTATTGGTCCGGAAATTATTATCAAGTCGCTGGCTGAGGGAGAACTCTCTGGCGCCCCGGCAGTGGTGATTGGTTGTGTGCAGACGCTGCGCCGTATTCAGGCGCTGAATGCGGTGCCGGCGGTTGAATTAAAGGTTATCAATAAGCCCGCCGACGCGGTTTTTACCCCCGGCGTGGTGAATATCATCGACGAACCGCTGGCCGATCCGCTGACGCTTAAGCCGGGCATCGTTCAGGCTCAGGCGGGCGATCTGGCCTACCGCTGCGTTAAACGGGCCACGGAGCTGGCGATGGCGGAAGAGGTTCATGCCATCGCCACCGCGCCACTGAACAAGGAAGCGCTCTATTCAGCGGGACATCTCTATCCGGGGCATACGGAATTACTGGCGAAGCTCACCCACAGCCGCGACTACGCCATGGTGCTGTATACCGATAAACTGAAAGTGATCCATGTTTCAACGCATATCGCGCTGCGTAAATTCCTGGATACGCTTAACCGCGACCGCGTTGAAACGGTGATTGCGATGGCGGATACTTTCCTTAAACGGGTTGGTTTCACCCATCCGCGCATTGCCGTTGCCGGGGTAAACCCGCACGCCGGAGAAAACGGCCTGTTTGGCGATGAAGAAATCAAGATTGTTTCGCCGTCGGTTGAAGCGATGAAAGCCAAAGGGATTGACGTATACGGCCCATGCCCGCCCGATACCGTCTACTTACAGGCGTATGAAGGGCAGTATGATATGGTGGTGGCGATGTATCACGATCAGGGTCATATTCCGCTGAAGCTGCTGGGCTTTTATGATGGCGTCAATATTACCGCCGGATTACCTTTTATTCGTACCTCCGCCGATCATGGCACCGCGTTTGATATTGCCTGGACAGGAAAAGCGAAGTCTGAGAGCATGGCGATCTCAATCAAGTTGGCCATGCAGCTTGCGTAATATCGGGAGATTTTCTATGGCTGACGGGAGTTTTTAATTAAATAAATGGATATCGTCGTGGGGCAAACATTGAGTGATGCTTTCCGCGTAAGCGGGGATAAAGTGAGAGGTCAAAGCCGTCTTGATCAGATTATGGATTATCTGAAAAGCCATAATCTGGTGACGGTGGATGAACTTGTTACTGTCATTGATGCTTCCCCGGCGACGATTCGCCGCGATCTGATCAAACTGGATGAGCAGGGCGTTATCAGCCGCAGCCACGGCGGCGTCACGCTTAACCGGTTTATTCCCTCCCAGCCGACCACTAATGAAAAGCTTCAACGTAATTTACAGGAAAAACAGGCCATCGCCCGCTATGCCGCGACGCTGGTGAAACCGGGCAGCGCGGTGGTGCTGGATGCGGGCACTACCATGTTGGAGCTGGCGCGCAATCTGACGCACCTGCCATTGCGGGTGATCACCGCCGATCTGCAAATCGCCCTGTTTTTGTCCGAATTCAAACAGATTGAAGTGACGATTATCGGCGGGCGGATTGATGACAGCAGCCAGTCATGCATCGGCGAACACGGCCGGCGTTTATTACGCAGCATCTACCCGGATATCGCGTTCATCAGTTGCAACTCGTGGAGTCTGGAAAAAGGCATCACCACGCCGACCGAGGAAAAAGCCGGCGTGAAGCAGGATCTCGGCCTCAACGCCAGCCGCCGGGTTTTGCTGGCGGACAGCAGTAAGTACGGCGCTTATTCACTATTTTGCGTCACGCCCTTATCCGATCTTTCGGATATCGTCACCGACGGCGGATTACCGCCGGAAGCTCAGGCTCAGCTTAAGGCGCAGCCGTTTAATTTGACGTTGGTGTAACAAGGCATCTCCGCTTTATAAATGTTTTATCTGTGGAGCGGTGCGGCATCGCACCACTGCACGTGAGTCATCCGCCCCGCATATTCAAAGACTGCCCGCTCTGACTGCTTTCCCTCGCAGGAATGCCGCCTTACTTTATTCAGATTTTTATCTCCTGCCGTTGATTTTGTGATCCACAAACCATTTCTAAAGGATGTCCTAAGCCGGTTATTTACTCGCCATAAACAACGGTGCTAGCATCCTGTTATGCAATGTAGAACTTAGTTCTATAATGTAAAACAAATTATCGATAGGTTCTCAATCATCGCGATTAACGTCGTCGAAAGACAAGGGCCTTCCTCTCTTGGTGTTGTAAGGAGACGTTCATGGGGTTTTGCACAAAATTTTCCGGGATCATTCCTCCGGTATCTTCGATCTTTGCTGCCGATGGTTCGTTGGATGAGACCGGAATGCGGCGTGTGATCGACTATCTGATTACGGCTGGCGTGAATGGTTTGTTTTTCCTCGGTACGGGCGGCGAGTTTTCGCAAATGTCGGCGACAGAGCGGATGCGGTTGACCGAAACGGCTATTCGCCTGGTGGACGGGCGCGTTCCTGTATTGATCGGGGTTGGCAGCACCAATACACGGGAAGCGGTGGCGCTAAGCCAGCATGCGCAATCGGCAGGCGCGGATGCGGTGGTGGCCATTAACCCGTATTACTGGCAAATCACCGAAGAAAATCTGTTCGGCTACTACGGCGCCATTGCACAGGCGGTCGCGCTACCCGTGATTTTGTACAACTTCCCAAAACTGACCGGGCAGGATCTCTATCCTGAATTGGTGAAACGCCTCGTCGATGCACATGCCAATATTGTGGGGATTAAAGACACCATCGACTCGGTCGCCCATTTACGCGACATGATTACCACCGTGAAGTCTGCCCATCCTGATTTCAGCGTGTTCTGCGGGTTTGATGATCATTTGCTGAATACACTACTGCTGGGAGGGGATGGCGCGATTTCCGCCAGTGCCAACTTTGCGCCGGCGTTGTCTGTCGGCCTGTATCAGTCGGTATCCGCCGGCGATTTGGCGCAGGCCGCCGCGCTGCATAAAACTATTCTGCAATTGCCGAGGCTTTATCAAATCGACAGCCCATTCGTCAATGTGGTGAAAGAGGCGATGAAGTTGATGGGGTTGGATATTTCGACTGTCTGTCTGCCGCCCACTCAGCCTCTGAACGACAGGCAGAAAGCGCAGGTCAGGCAAACGCTGATTGACGCCGCTCTATTTCCACAGGAATAACGCACGCTACGGATAGAATAGGTTACCGCTGTTCCCCAAGGGATACAGTGATTTTAATTCTACTGAATAAGTGAAGAAGCCATGTCTATTAATACTATTTTTAATCAAGACAATGCGCAGGTCTATGACATTCATACCCACGCGGCGGGGCCACAGGGGGCGCTGCCGTTGACGCCGGAAATGCTGATCGATTCGCCGAGCGGCCATATTTTTGGTCTGACGCTCAACGCCGGCATGGGGTGGGATCCGAACAAGTTATTGGGTAGTGAAGTGTTGATTCTTGGCACGCAGGGCGGCATCCGCGATGCGGATGGCACGCCGGTGGCGCTGGGTTACCATACCGGTCACTGGGAAATTGGTTTGCAAATGCGCGCCGCCGCCGAGGAAATTGCGCTTCATCGCGGCGTACCGTTTGCCGGCTATATCAGCGACCCGTGCGACGGGCGCTCTCAGGGCACCACCGGGATGTTTGACTCTCTGCCATACCGCAATGATGCGGCGGTGGTTTTTCGTCGTCTGATCCGTTCCCTCCCCACCCGTAAGGCGGTAATTGGCGTCGCGACCTGCGATAAAGGACTACCGGCGATGATGATTGCGCTGGCATCCATGCACTCTCTGCCGACGATCATCGTTCCCGGCGGCGCCACGCTGCCGCCGACGCACGGTGAGGACGCGGGCAAAGTGCAGACGATTGGCGCGCGGTTTGCCAATCACGATCTGACGCTGGAAGAAGCCGCGATGCTCGGCTGCCGGGCATGTGCTTCCCCGGGCGGCGGATGCCAGTTCCTCGGTACGGCCGGTACGTCACAGGTGGTGGCCGAAGGACTGGGGCTGGCGCTGCCGCATTCCGCGCTGGCGCCTTCTGGGCAGGAGGTCTGGCTGGAAATTGCGCGTCAGTCGTCGCGCGCGGTACTGACGCTGGAACGTAAGGGGTTGACGACCCGGGATATTCTGACCGACAAGGCGATTGAGAATGCGATGACGGTGCACGCCGCTTTTGGCGGGTCAACCAATCTACTGCTGCATATTCCCGCCATTGCACATGCCGCGGGGTGTCAGATCCCTGGCGTCGATCAATGGACCGCCATCAATCGCCGAGTACCGCGGCTGGTCAGCGTGTTGCCTAACGGCCCGGTTTATCATCCGACCGTGCGCGCGTTTCTTGCCGGCGGCGTACCCGAAGTGATGCTGCACCTGCGTGCATTAGGGCTGTTGCATGAAGATGTGCTGACCGTTACCGGGGAAACCTTGGGTGATAACCTGGCATGGTGGGAAAATTCGGCGCGGCGGCAAATATTCCGCGAACGTTTGCAAGAGCTGGACGGCATTCACCCTGATGAGGTGATCATGAGCCCGGCGCAGGCTCGTACCCGAGGCCTGACGTCGACGATCACCTTTCCGGTGGGCAATATCGCCCCGGAAGGATCGGTCATTAAATCGACGGCAATAGACGACTCGGTGGTCGGGGAGGATGGTATCTACCGGCATACCGGTAAAGCCAGCGTTTTTACATCGGAAGAGTTGGCGATTAAAGCCATTAAACAAGGCCATGTGCACAAGGGCGACATCATGGTGATCATCGGCGGCGGGCCGTCGGGAACCGGTATGGAGGAGACGTATCAGGTGACGTCGGCGCTGAAGCACTTACCTTACGGCAAATATGTTTCGCTGATTACCGATGCCCGCTTTTCCGGCGTCTCTACCGGCGCCTGCGTCGGGCATGTCGGGCCGGAAGCGTTGGTCGGTGGGCCGATTGGCAAGCTGCGCGATGGCGATATGATTGAAATTATCATCGATCGTCGGGAATTGTCGGGATCGATTAATTTTATCGGCAGCGAGGAACACCCTCTGACGCCGGATGAAGCGGCTGAGGTGCTGGCGAAACGCGAGGCCCATCCTGATTTGAGCCCCCATCCGGAACTGCCTGATGACACGCGTTTATGGGCGGCGCTACAGGCGGCCAGCGGCGGAACCTGGAAAGGCTGTATTTATGATACCGATAAAATTATCGAAGTATTACAGGCAGGTGTAAAAGCATTAAATAAATAATATCGAATAGCCAAAAATAAAAAAGATAATTATCTGACTGGAAATAATGTGGTGCATTACCGCTTGGTTTAATTAAACAAGCGGTAATAGCCATCGGGTAGGTGTTGTCTTCTATTTTTCATGCGATTTATTTTTATATATTTAATTTTAAAGTTGCCGGGATGTTGGTCGTCTTTCTGCAACTTTAAATAAATGGGATAGGTTTGTAAGAAATAAATGTTATTGCAGGAGTCGTAGGGTTAATTATCAGGGAAAATCATAAGTAATAGAAAACTATCTTACCTTTAATAATATAAAAACCCGGAGTTACTGATATGCCTTTATTTATTGTCTGTGTCGGGATTTTTTTCCTGCTTATTCTAATCATGAAGTTAAAGTTGAATACGTTTGTATCCTGATCTCTTCCCATTAAACAGGACCAGGCTAAACTGGAGTTTTCTGCCCTTCTTTTCCTTAAAAAAGAGGCAATCCGGCCATGAAAAAGATCCGCTGTACTGAAGAGCAAATTGCTTTTGCCCTGA
>NZ_JABJXS010000005.1 GCF_013155275.1 Brenneria sp. hezel4-2-4 | reverse complement strand
AATAACTGTTTATTCGTAATGAATTTACTGTCAGTCACTCTTCAAGACTTTTTTATATCGTTTGCCGATATTGTCTTGTGAGTGCCCACACAGATTGTCTGATTAAATTGTTAAAGAGCAGTGCCACGGCAACCGTGGCGCGGGCCGCATATGTTATGCAATTCCGCTGTGAAGTCAAGTGATTATTGCCTGACCTCTTACCGTCACCCCAACCGCGTAATCGCCGTTGCCGTGTCAGTGGAGGCGCATTATAGGCACTTCCCCGCGGCTTACAAGCGCTAAATGCAAAAAAGCGACCGAGTGCGTTTTTTTTCGGCAATGCGCGGGAAAAGGCGACACTATGCGCTTTTTTTCAGCGCCATTTTCTCGCGTTCTTCGGCAAAACACGTTATCCAACAGACTTTCGCACCATTAACTCTGGCGTCAGCACCAGAATATTCGGTTCTGTATCGGGGTGTTCCAGACGATGAAGTAACGTATCGACGGCTAATTCGCCAAGTTCGTCTTTCGGCTGATGAATTGTCGTCAGCGGGGGAGACATATAGCGGGCCAGCTCAATATCATCATAGCCAATCACCGCCATATCCCGGGGGATCACCAATCCAGCCTGATACAGCGCATGGTAAACACCAACGGCCATGGCGTCATTACCCGCAAAAACGGCATCCGGCCTATCGTTCAGCGATAACAGCTGCTGCATCGCCCGATAACCTGTTTCAAATTCAAAATCGCCAAAAATCTCATAGTCAGCCGGAATCGCCAATCCTGCGCGTTGCATCGCCTGACGATATCCTTCCAGCCGGTTATAGGCGGTCGCCTTATCTTTTGGACCGGCAATACAGGCGATTTTCCGGTAACCGCGGGAAATAAGGTAATTGGTCGCCATCTCGCCGCCCAGCAGAGAATTATCCTTAATAACGTCAACATGCCCATCAAACGGCGCCCAATCCATCATCACCATCGGTATAGAAGGATAGCGACTGACCATATCAGGCAAAGGACGGTGGTTCTGCGTACACAGCAGCAGTACGCCGTCGACGCGTTTTTGCAGCAATGTTTCCAGACTGCGGCTCATTCGGTCGGGATCGCCTTCGGTGTTGCACAAAATCAGGCTGTAGCCCCGCTCATAGCAACACCGTTCAACGCCACGCACCACTTCGGCATAAAAAGGGTTATTGCTGACGGTCAGTAGCATGCCTATGGTTTGTGTCTGATTTATTTTAAGACTTCTGGCCAGCGCTGAAGGCGCGTAATTCAGTTGTTCAACGGCAGCCATCACTCTGGCGCGGATAATCTCGCTGACAAAGCGGTTATTGTTGATAACGTGAGAAACCGTAGAGGTGGAAACGCCCGCCAAACGGGCGACGTCTTTCATGGTCGTCAAAGTTCACCTCTGGGATTGCAAGAAAGCATCTATCTCTTCACGCCACGGTACGGAAGGCTGAGCGCCCGGGCGGGTGACGGCAATCGCGGCGGCGGCATGAGCGAACTTTACGGCAGACAACATCGACTGATTCTCCAACAGCGCCGTTACCAGTGCGCCGTTGAACGTGTCCCCGGCGGCAATGGTGTCCACAGCCTGAACCCGATAGCCGGGGATACGTTGCCCCTGACCATTTTCACTCAACCAGACGCCCCGGCTGCCTAACGTGATCAACACGGTCGCGATGCCCTTTTGGTGCAATACCCGAGCGGCGCCGGCAGCGTCGTCTTCTGTGTTGACGGCGATCCCCGTCAGGCGCTGGGCTTCCGTTTCATTCGGCGTGATGATATCGATCAACGACAACAATTCATCGGGCAGTTCACAGGCTGGCGCGGGGTTAAGGATAACGCGGGTGTGATTCTCATGCGCCAGCCTGGCTGAAGCAAGAACGGTTTCCAGCGGCGATTCCAACTGCATAAGCAAGGCGTCGGCATCAATTATCTGCTGCTGGTGACGGTTCAGATAGTCAGGCGTAACCGCAGCATTGGCGCCGGCATTAATCGCGATGATATTCTCCGCCTCGCCGTTTACAAAGATTAAGGCCACGCCGGTTGTTTCGTTAGCGACAGCCTCAACCGCCGAAACGTCAATTCTGTCATCGGACAACTGCTGGCGAATCCGCGCCCCGATATCATCATCGCCGACACAAGCAATAAACGAGATATCCGCTCCACTTCGGCCGGCCGCTACCGCCTGATTGGCGCCTTTGCCGCCGAAAGCGATTCGATATTGCTTACCGATCACCGTTTCACCCGGGCGGGGAAACTGCTCCAGATTGAGAATATGGTCAGCATTAATACTGCCCAGCACCACCAGCTTACCCGTTTTCATTATGCTGAATTCCGACATGTTTATTATGCGCCACCGTTGATACGGTGGCGCTCGCCCTGCTTTTCTTTATCTTTTTATTGTTTAGTCACCAGTTTCAGATCAACTGGAATAATGGCCTGTATTTTCTCGCCTTTCAGCGCCTTATCCGCAGTTTCAACGCCGATGACGCCGATCTGATCGGGACGTTGCGCGACCGTTGCCGCCAGTTTGCCTGACTCAACCGCCTTCACGCCATCCTCCGTACCGTCAAATCCCACCACCAGCACATCGTTTTTACCTGCGGTTTGCAGCGCACGCAACGCGCCGAGCGCCATTTCGTCATTCTGAGCAAATACGGCCTGCACATCGGGATGCGCGGTCAACAGGTTCTGCATAACGTTCAACCCTTTGGTTCGATCGAAGTCGGCGGGTTGACTAGCCAGGATCGCGAATTTGTTCTTTTCAGCCGATTTCATAAATCCCGCGCCGCGCTCACGCGCCGCTGACGTTCCGGCGATGCCTTCCAACTGAATGATTTTGGCGCCTTCACCCGCTTGTTTGGCAATAAAATCGCCGGCGACTTTACCGCCAAAGGCGTTGTCAGAAGCCACATGGCTGATAACCTCACCGCTGCTGGCTACGCGATCGAGCGTGATCACCGGAATTTTCGCCTGATTAGCCAGCTTGATAGCGTTACCGACCGCATCGGAGTCGGTCGGGTTAATTAGCAACACTTTCGTGCCGCGAACCGTCAGGTCCTGAACGTTAGCCAGCTCTTTAGCCGGGTTATTCTGAGAATCCAGCACCACCAGGTTATAGCCCAGTTTGTCAGCTTCCTTCTGCGCCCCTTCTTTCATCGACACAAAGAACGGGTTATTCAATGTTGATACCACCAGAGCAATCGTATCTTTTGCTAATGCATTGGCGCTGACAGTCGCGCTCAACGCAACAGCAGAAACCAGAGTAGCCAGTTTTTTCATATTCATAGCTCAATTCCTGTGTGAATAAAGGTTATTTACTGCTTTTGTTATCTACCAAAACCGCCAGCAAAATGACGACTGCTTTGACGATCATCTGGTAGTAAGAAGAAACACCTAACAAATTCAATCCATTGTTAAGGAACCCAAGGATCAGCGCGCCTATCAATGTGCCGACAATACGCCCTTTGCCGCCGGCCAGACTCGTGCCCCCCAGCACCACGGCCGCGATGGCATCAAGCTCATAGCCTGTTCCAGCGGTAGGCTGAGCCGACGATAAACGCGCTACTTCGATGATTCCCGCCAGTGCGGATAACAAGCCGCACAGGGAATAGACGATGATTTTAATTTTATCAACGCTGATGCCGGACAGTCGGGTGGCGGCTTCATTCCCGCCCAGCGCATAGATATAACGGCCTAACCGGGTGTGATGAAGCATGTACCAGGCCGCCGCAAATACGATGGCCATAATCCAGATCGGCGTGGGAATACCCAAGGGACGGCCGATGCCGAACCAGCCAAAGGTGTCCGCTACATCGGAAAAACCGGTGTTGATTGGACTGCCATTGGTATAAACCATGGTCACGCCGCGCAACAATAGCATCATCACCAACGTGGCGATAAACGCCTGAACCCTGCCTTTGGAAACAATAACACCCGTCCCCGCGCCAATAATCGCGCCTAATGCCAATGCCCCGAAAACCGCCAGCAGCGCATTAACCTCAAGACCGACAATCGAGGCGGCAACCGCGCCGGTCAGCGCCAGCAAAGAACCCACGGAAAGATCGATGCCGGAAGTGAGAATGACCAGCGTCATTCCCACCGCCATAATGGCATTCACCGACGTTTGCTGGAGAATATTGAACAGGTTGTTGAGGGTGAAAAAATTCGGACTCATGGCGGAAACAACCGCAATGAGGATCAGCAGGGCGATCAGCGATTTCTGCTCCAATAGCCATTCTTTGCTGAACCAGCGTTTTGCCGTGATAGATTGGGAACTCATGTCTGACTTACTCCTGCTTTACGCCGTATTGCTTACCAACGGCCGCTGCCATCAGCGCTTCCTGGGTGGCTTGTTCAATCGGAAACTCACCGCTCAAACGGCCTTCATGCATCACAATAATGCGATCGCTCATTCCTAAAACTTCGGGCATTTCGGACGACACCAGGATGATGCTCAGCCCTTCTTGTTTGAACTGATTGATTAACTGGTAAATTTCTTTCTTCGCCCCCACGTCGACGCCGCGGGTAGGCTCATCAAGGATCAGTACATTCGGGCGAGTCATTAACCCACGGGCGATCGCCACTTTTTGCTGGTTTCCGCCAGATAATAACCCGACAGGCTGTTCCATTGACGGCGTCTTGATATTAAACAGGCGGATAAAATCGCCGACGGCCAACTGCTCTTCAGGGTGCCTGAGTTGCCCGCCGCGACGGCTGAAGTAACGCAGCGCGGTTAATGACATGTTCTCTTTGACCGACATGCCGAGCACCAGCCCATCACGTTTTCGATCTTCAGAGATATAGACAATGCCGTTCGCCAAACCATCCTGCGGTCTGCGGGTCACCACTTCACGGCCATCCAGCGCCACATAGCCATTGGTGCGCGGCAGGGCGCCGTAAAGGATCTTCATCAACTCGGTACGGCCGGCCCCCATTAACCCCGCCACACCAAGAATTTCCCCTTTGCGAACGATAAAGCTAACGTCGTCGACCCCCGGCCCGGAAAGATTTTTCACCAGCAGACGGACGTCTCCCGGCGTTTGATTCAGTCGCGGATACTGCTCTTCAAGCTTACGGCCCACCATCATTTCAATAAGCCGATCTTCCTGCAACTCGCTGACCGAGCGTTCGCCGATGAACTGGCCGTCACGGAACACGGTGACGTCGTCGCATATTTCAAAAATTTCTTTCAGACGGTGAGAAATGTAAACAATGCCGCGCCCCTGGGCCCGCAGTTCTTTGATCACGCTGAATAGCGACGCGGTTTCCGTGTCCGTCAACGCATCGGTGGGTTCATCCATAATGATGACTTTCGATTCAAAGCTCAGAACTTTGGCAATCTCCACCATCTGCTGATCGCCAATCGACAATTCGCCCACCATGCGGCGACTGTCATAGCGCAGATTCAGGCGCTTCAGCAGTTTGTCGGCCTCCGTGTACATCTTCTTCCAGTCAATGCGGCCAAAGCGATTGGTGAATTCCCGTCCCAGGAAAATATTCTCGGCGATGGTGAGTTGGGGGATAAGGTTAAGTTCCTGATGAATAATGCCAATCCCCGCCTCCTGTGAGGCTTTAGGGCCGTTAAACTCCACTTCTTTTCCCAGGAAATGCACGCTGCCGGAATCTTTGTCGTAGATACCGGTCAGCACTTTCATCATGGTGGATTTACCGGCGCCATTCTCGCCCACCAGCGCCATCACTCTTCCCGGGTAAACATTTAATGCAGCGCCGGAAAGCGCCTTAACGCCGGGGAAAGCCTTATTAATTCCTTGCAGTTGCAGTAAAGGTTGCATTGATGCCTCAGAACGTTACGCCAGCACAAAGGATGACATTGGCATACGGGGAACATTCTCCACTGCGAATGATGGCCCGGCTTTTCCCGCTTTGGGTTTTAAAAACTTCATGGCTGACATAATGCAATTCAATTGAGTTTCCCTGGTGTCGCTCAAGTTGTTTTAATTGATCAAGTAATGCGTCATGGAGTGTTGGATTTTTTTCGACGATCTCTTCCGCCAGAATGGCGGCCTCTACCTGCATCTCACTGATTACCGCATCCACAACCTGCAAAAATCCTGGAACGTTATGCGTTAATGCCAGATCGATTCGGGTCGTGGTGTCAGGAATAGGCAACCCTGCATCACAAATCACTACCTGGTCGGTATGCCCCAAACGTGAAATAACAGCAGAAACCTCAGAGTTCAGTAATACCGCTTTTTTCATCTTTTTATCCCATCAGCGAAACGTTTCGCTGATGGTCATATTAGAAAAAGATAAGTTAGAAAGGCAAAGAGGACGTAACGAAAATGTGATCGTTATCGAAACGTTTCGCTCGCGCGCGGGAAAAAACGGGCGCTTTGGGAAGAGAGCTGTTGATGAACGCTGAAAAGATGGCGCGAAGACAAAAAGTGGATTTGAAAAAACGTATTCGTCTTGTATCCACCCATTAGCTGGATTAATCAATACTGAACAAAAGGGCGGCGAATTATCCGCCCATCGGCTAATAGTATGATGTTACTACTGGATTTTTCTCACCTGTTTGACATCCAACTCGGCCGAACTGAACCCTTTATCCAGTTCCCCTTGCAGTTCAACCTTATCCTGAGGGGTAATGGTCTGCCCGTTCCAGTATTTATCATCGATTTCAACCGTGATGGTGCCGGACTCGTCGCGGAACAGATAGTCTTCGCCCCCGATGCGCTGTTCGATGGTGCCTTGCAGGATAACCCAACTGTCGTCTTTCATCTCTTTGGCTTTCGCAACCGTCGTTACGCTCCCCTGAGGGCCGATAAATCCGCCAGCGGCATTCTGGCTATGAGCGGCAGGCGCTTTAGGATCGACAAACCCGCCGGTTTGTGCGGCGAAAACCGGTGCGGCACACAGTGCGGCGATAGCGAATACAGCAGCTGTTTTTTTCATAGCTTGGTTTCCTTAGTTTCTTTCGATTTGCCGCGCAGCAAAACTGCGCGTGATTTGTTTTACGCGCAAAGTAAAACAAAATGTTCTTAACAGGATCTTAAGGATAGGTCAGATTTCCTTATCTTTAATAAATACTGCGAAGCGCTCCGCGTTTGACGGTTTTCTGGTTGCCAGCGCCGTGCGTTAAACCGTATAACATCGCGATAAGCAACCTGGTGGACGGTATGAGAATATTGCTAATAGAAGATGACCGCTTGATCGGCGATGGCCTGAAAGCCGGGCTGATTAAGCTCGGTTTTAATGTTGACTGGTTTACGCAGGGCAAAGAAGGGTTAGCCGCGTTGGATGCCGCCCCCTACGACGCCGTGGTTCTCGATCTCGGTCTGCCGGAAATGGACGGGCTGGAAATCCTGCGTCACTGGCGTCAAGCGGGACATGACGAACCCGTATTGATCCTTACCGCGCGGGATGCGCTGGAACAACGGGTTGAAGGCTTGCAGCTCGGCGCGGATGACTATCTGTGCAAACCTTTTGCGCTGGCGGAGGTCGCCGCCCGCCTGCAAGCGTTAATCCGCCGCCGGCATGGTCAATTACAGCCGACGCTCACCCACGGCGCCGTATCGCTGGAACCGGGTTCCCGTACCGTTACGTTCAACAATGAGCCACTGATGCTTAAATCCCGTGAGCTGGCGCTGCTGGAGCTGTTTTTGATGAATCCCGCCCGCGTGCTGACGCGTTCTCAGTTGGAAGAAAAGCTCTATAGCTGGGACGATGATGTTTCGAGCAACGCCGTGGAAGTCCACATTCACCACCTGCGTAAAAAACTGGGCAGCAACTTTATCCACACCGTACATGGCGTCGGCTATATATTGGGAGAAGCGCAATGACGCATCTCAGCCTGCGCTTGCGCCTGATTGCCGGCTTTATTCTGCTGACGCTGATTTGCTGGGGAAGCGCCGGTTTCCTGTCGTGGTATCAAACCCGTCATAATATTAATGAATTATTTGATACCCAGCAGATGTTATTCGCCAAGCGGCTCGCCACCATGAACCCGGAGGAGATAAACCCGGCGTCCGCATCATTGCCGCAAACCAAAAGTTGGGTTCGCGACCGCCGGGGCAATCAGGAAGAAGACGCGCTGGCGTTTGCCATTTTCACCCGTAGCGGACAGATGGTGCTGAATGACGGTGAGAACGGTAAAGATTTTATCTTCAACTATTCGCAAAACGGTTTTACCGACGGCAGACTGCGCGACGACAACGACCGGTGGCGCATGGTATGGCTGGCGACGGCGGATAATCGCTATGTCGTCGTGGTCGGTCAGGAATGGGAATACCGCCAGGATATGGTGCTGGATATTGTACAGACCAACCTCATGCCCTGGCTGTTCGCCCTGCCGGCGATGCTGATTTTAATGTTCTGGATGATTTCTCGTGAATTGTCGCCGCTCAAACGTATTACCACGCAGTTGCGCCAACGCCCGCCGGAAGATGATACGCCATTGGATATCCACAATATTCCCCAGGAAGTTCGCCCTTTGGTGAGTGAACTGAACGATCTGTTTGCCCGCATCAGCGACATGCTGGTGCGCGAACGTCGATTTACCGCGGATGCGGCGCATGAGTTGCGCAGTCCGCTGGCGGCGCTGAAGGTACAGACTGAATTGGCGCAGTTGGCGCATGACGACGAGCCAGTGCGCCGCCATGCCCTGAATAATCTGGATGAGGGAATCGATCGCGCCGCCCGGCTGGTGGATCAGTTGTTAACGCTGTCCCGACTGGATTCAGAATCATTCGTCGACGGTCAACAACCCGTTGAGTTGCAGACGCTGCTGCGACAAATGGTTATCGACCATTATCATAAAGCGCAGGCGGCAGGTATTGAACTGATGCTGAATGTACCAAACGATCCCGTTGTCCGGCAGGGACACCCGCTGCTGCTGACGCTGCTGATCCGCAATCTGCTTGATAACGCCATTCGCTACAGCCGTGAAGGCGGAACGGTAACACTGACGCTCACCGAGCGAAACATCCAGATCGCCGACGACGGGCCGGGCATAAGCGACGACGTATTGCCGCGGGTCGGCGAGCGCTTTTTCCGTCCCCCGGGACAGGAAAAATCCGGCAGCGGTTTAGGGCTGTCCATTGTGAACAATATCGCCCGATTGCACGGTATGCAGGTCAATCTCGCCAACCGGCCCGCGGGAGGATTAATAGCATCCGTCAGTTGGTAAGAGCCGGTCTAACCGACCCTTGCGCGTATTAAATCTCCACCTGAATACCGAGTTCAATCAGCCGGTTGGGCGGAATTTCAAACTGATCAGCGGCCCGTAGGGCATTACGGCTGAGCACCATAAACAGCTTGCCGCGGATACGCAGATACCAGGGGCGTTTCCCCATCGTCAGCGATTCATTGGACATAAAAAACGAGGTTTCCAGCATCTGACAGGTTAATCCATCCTGCCAGCAGCGGTGAAACACCTCTTCCACATTGGGCGTTTCACGCCAGCCATAGTTGGCGATCACCCGCCAGAACGTCGGCGAGAGTTGTTCAACCGTCACCCGGCGGGCATTGAGTACGTAAGGCGCATCTTCAGTTCGCATGGTCAACAGCACCACCCGTTCATGCAATATCTTGTTATGTTTCAGGTTGTGCAATAAAGCAAACGGGATAACATGCGTCGCGCGCGACAGGTAAACCGCCGTGCCCGGCACCCTTAGCGGCGGGGATTTCTCCAGCGACGCAATCATCGCATCCAGTGAATTACCATGTTCATGCAAACGGCGTAACAGCCGGAAACGCTCGCTTTTCCAGGTGGTCATAATAATAAACATCACCACGCCCAATGCTAGCGGCAGCCAGCCGCCGGACAAGATTTTCACCACGTTGGCCAGGAACATCGGAACATCAATCAACAGCAGGCCGGTGAGTAATATCCACACCAGATAGCGATGCCAGTGCCAGTTCTTTATCGCCACCGTGCAAAACAGAATACTGGTCAATACCATTGTGCCGGTCACCGCGATGCCGTATGCCGCGGCCAGGTTGCTGGAGTGCTCGAAACTGACGATGACTATCACCACGGCGATATATAACAGCCAGTTAATCGCCGGGATATAGATCTGCCCGGACTCCATATCAGAGGTATGCACAATGCGCATCGGCGGCAGATACCCCAGACGAACGGCCTGCCGCGTCAGGGAAAACACGCCTGAAATCACCGCCTGTGAAGCGATGATCGTCGCCAGCGTCGCCAATAGCAATAGCGGAATCAGCGCCCACTGGGGCGCCAGCAGAAAGAAGGGATTTTTAATCGCTTCCGGGTTTTTCAGCAGCAACGCGCCCTGACCAAAGTAATTCAGCGCCAGCGACGGAAGCACGACGGTAAACCAGGCAAGACGAATAGGAAATTTGCCGAAATGTCCCATATCCGCATACAGCGCTTCCACACCGGTGATAGCCAGAACCACCGCCCCCAGCGCGAAGAAAGACACCATTTTGTATTCGACGAAGAAATGCACCGCCCACATCGGGTTCAGCGCCTGCAACACCTGGGGGTTTTCAATAATGCTACGCGCGCCCAGAGCGCCAAGCGTAAGAAACCAGATCAACATGACCGGCGCAAATAATTTCCCCACGCTGCCGGTACCGCGTTTTTGGATCATAAACAGCAACGTCAGAACAACGATGGACAGGGGAACAATGTAGCTATCCATCGACGGCGTGGCGATCTCCATCCCTTCCATCGCCGACATCACCGATATGGCTGGCGTAATGACGACTTCGCCGTAAAAGAAACTGCCGCCAATCAGCCCCAATATGACCAACACCGAGGTCATCCGGTCAGAGGTATTGCGCCCGGCCAGCGACATAAGCGTAAGTATGCCGCCTTCTCCGGCGTTGTCGGCTCGCATGACATAGGTCAGGTATTTAAACGAGACCACAATAATTAATAACCAAAAGATCAACGAGAGGAAGCCAAATACCGAGTCAGGCGTAACACCAAAACCAAACTGCCCGGACAAACACTCTCTTAGCGTATACAGCGGGCTGGTTCCTATATCCCCGTAAACCACCCCTATCGCTGCCAGCGTAACGGCCGAAAGCGAACGTTTATGCTCTGAACTCATAGAACTTATCTTCTATTATCAATCCGTTAGCGAATCGCCGTTTTCCCCGGCGATTCGCCCAAAAGCGCACAGTATGACAAATCAGGGAAAAAGCCCATTTTTATATCGGATATGAAACATCCTGTAAAAGGTGGTTTATTGATTAACCGCATCAGAAATGCCAATAATCAACTAATAAAAATATGTGATCTGCCGTTTATTTTTACACTAATTATTCTGCTGAAAAGCGTCCTTTTGAAGATACCGCTTCTGCTGCAAATGAAACCATGGGAATGATTGATTAATTATGCTTCAATCCGCCGCGTTGGCTGACAGAATTTCGCGCCTCAGTAATGCGCTTGAACACGGACTGTATGAACGACAACATGCCATCCGCTTGTGTTTGCTGGCGGCATTAAGTGGAGAGAGCGTTTTTCTGCTGGGTCCGCCGGGCATTGCCAAAAGCATGATTGCCCGGCGTCTTAAATTCGCTTTTCGTCAGGCGAAGGCTTTTGAATACCTGATGACGCGCTTTTCCACCCCCGAAGAAGTCTTCGGCCCTTTGTCTATTCAGGCATTAAAGGATGAAGGTCGTTATCAGCGATTAACCGAGGGTTATCTGCCGGAAGCCGAGATTGTCTTTCTGGATGAAATCTGGAAAGCCGGCCCCGCCATTTTAAACACGTTACTGACGGCGATTAACGAACGTCGTTTCCGCAACGGCAATAGCGAGGACGCTATCCCCATGCGTCTTCTGGTCACCGCGTCCAATGAGTTGCCTGAAGCCGACGGCAGTCTGGAAGCGCTGTATGACCGGATGCTCATTCGTCTGTGGCTGGATCGGGTACAGGAAAAACAGAATTTCCGCGCCTTGCTGGCGAATAACGGCAGCGAACGCGACAACCCGGTCAGCCCTTCAGTCAGCGTCAGTGATGAAGAATATCAACAGTGGCAAAAGGATATTGACCACGTCGCGTTGCCGGAAAACGGTTTTGAATTGATCTATCAACTTCGCCAGCGCCTGGACACCCTGGAGCAATCTCCTTATGTGTCCGACCGGCGCTGGAAAAAAGCCCTGCGTTTACTTCAGGCCTGTGCTTTTTTCAGCGGACGGGACAGCATCACCCCGGTGGATATCATTCTGCTGAAAGACTGTCTCTGGTACGACAGAGACACATTAACACTGATAGAACAGCAGCTTGAACAGCTGGTTACGGAGCAGGCCTACCAGCAGCAGAATTTGCTGTTCCGTCTACAACAGGTCAACCTGAAGCGCCAACAATATCAGATACGACAGAGCGAGTCGCAGGCGCTTTGCGTGGAAAAACAGACAACTTTTTTAGGCCGAAAATTCCATTATTCCTTGCCTGAATCGCTAACGGCGGATTCGCTCAACCTGGTATTGCAACGTCCGTTAATCCTTAACGATATTGAAGTCACGCATCTGACTATCGATAAAAACGCGCTGCAAAACTGGCTACAGAAAGGCGGCGAAATTCGGGGAAAACTGAACGGCATCGGTTTTACCCAGCGTCTGGATCTGCTGGTGGACGATCGCCATCACCTGACCATCCGGGACATCAGCCTGCAATCTTCCATTCTTTCTCTGCCTGAAAAACGCGACGGCGCACTACCGGCCGAACTTCTGGATGAATATGAAAAGCTGAAAATTCAGTTAAATGAACAACGGCGATTATTCAGTCAACATCAGCCTTGTCTGTTCGTTCCCACAGAATGGCTGGCAAAAATTGAAGCCAGTCTGCAACGGGTTGCCGAACAGATTCAGCTATCAGAGCAGGATTAAGCGCCGATGCTCACCTTGGAATCGCTGGAAATACTGCTGTCGATAGACGAAAACGAACTACTGGACGATCTGGTGGTAACGCTGCTGGCGACACCACAGTTGGCGACTTTCTTTGAAAAATATCCCAACCTCAAATCAGCGCTGCTCAACGACCTTTCCGACTGGAAGGCCACCTTAAAACAGCGTCTGCGCAATACACCGGCGCCGCCGGAGCTGGAAACGGAATTCTCCTGCTATCAACGCGCTCAGGCGGTGGACAATCAGGCGTTTCAGACTCGCCTGCCACGAATCATGAACATGCTAAGCACAGTTGAATCGCCCTTTCTGACGCAGGCCGATCGGCTGATACACCAGCCGGAATACACGTTAGGGCAAAAAATCAGCAGCGGATTACACGCCCTGTTTCTACAACGCTGGCGGTTGAGCCTGACGCTGCAAACCGTTTCCCTGCACCATCAGGTAATGGAACAGGAGCGCGAGATCCTGCTGGATGAATTACAGCAGCGTCTGACGCTGAGCGGCAAACTGGAGCCGATTCTGGCTGAAAACGAACATGCGGCGGGGCGCTTGTGGGATCTCAGCGCGGGGCAGCGGATTCACACCGACCCAAAAATCCTGCTGGACTTCGGCGCTTTCCTGCAACGACAACCAGCACTGCAACGCCTGGCCGAACGGTTAGGACGCAGCCGCGAAACAAAATCCATCCTCAGTCAGGATGCGCCGAAAGAAACGTTCCGCGTGATGGTTCGCGAACCCGCAACCGTTCCTGAACAAGTCAGCGGGATTCACCAGAGCGACGATATCCTGCGGTTATTACCGGCTGAGCTGGCGGCGATGAGCCTAAGCGAGCTGGAATATGAGTTCTATCGCCGGCTGTTGGAACATCGTCTGCTGACTTATCGCTTGCAAGGGGAAAACTGGCGTGAAAAAACCGCCGAGCGGCCGGTGATCCACCAACAGAATGAGCAGCAGCCGCGCGGGCCATTTATCGTCTGCGTGGATACTTCCGGATCAATGGGCGGATTCAACGAACGCTGCGCCAAGGCTTTCTGTCTGGCGCTATTACGTATCGCCCTGGCGGACAACCGCCGTTGTTACATCATGCTTTTTTCAACCGGCATCGTGAGATATGAACTGACCACCGCTGACGGACTCGAACAGGCCGTACGCTTTCTCAGCCAGGCCTTTCGCGGTGGAACCGATCTGAGCGCCTGTTTATCCGCGTTGCTGGATAAAATGGACGACCAACTTTGGCATGATGCCGATGCCGTGGTCATTTCAGATTTTATTGCCCAACGCCTGCCGGACGACCTGATCGGTAAAGTCAAACAGCGTCAGAAACAGCTACAGCACCGGTTTCATGCCGTAGCGATGTCCGATCATGGCAAACCGGGCATCATGCGTATTTTCGACCATATCTGGCGCTTCGACACCGGGTTAAAAAGCCGCCTGATGCGGCGCTGGCAGCAGGGCTGACGCTTAAAGCAGACCGGGTACGGATTCACGAACCGCCATTGGCCAAACACCGCACTGAACCTGACCGATGTGCGGCAATTGCAACAACAGCATCACCAACCGCGACTGACCAATACCGCCGCCGATGGTTTGCGGCATTTCGCCACTTAGCAGCGACTGGTGCCAGTCCAGTTTCAGCCGCTCTTCATCCTGAGTCAGCGAAAGCTGGCGTTTCAGCGCAACCGCATCCACACGTATTCCCATTGAGGAGATTTCGAAAGCATCATTCAGTATCGGGTTCCACACGACAATATCGCCATTCAATCCGGCCAACCCCTGCTCTCCCGGCGTCGTCCAGTCATCATAATCCGGAGCGCGAACATCATGAGATTGCCCGCTGGATAATTTACCGCCGATACCGATCAAAAACACCGCGCCCAGCTCTTTGGCGATAGCACGTTCGCGCCCTTTGGCATCCAGATCGGGATAGCGCTCCAACAAGGTTTCAGTATGCACAAACTGAATCTGTTCCGGCAGGAAAGGTTTGATGCCAAAAGCCTGATGAACGGCGGCTTCGGTCGCTTTAATCCCCTGATAGATACGCGTCACCGTTGATTTCAGGTAGCCGACATGGCGTTCCCCCTCTCCCATTACGCGTTCCCAGTCCCACTGATCCACATAGACGGAGTGAATCGGGCTAAGGCGATCTTCGTCAGGGCGCAGCGCCTTCATATGGGTATATATCCCTTCACCGCTACTGAAATCGTAGGCGCCCAACGTTTTACGCTTCCATTTCGCCAGCGAATGCACCACTTCAAAGCAAGCGTCCGGCAACGCTTTAACCTTAACCTGCACCGCTTTTTCCGTACCGGAGAGGTTGTCCTGCGTACCATCGCCAATGCGACTGAGGATCGGCGCCTGAACTTCAATCAACCCCAGCAGTTGTTCCAGTTGATCAGAGAAAAAAGATTTAACGAAACTGATCTGTTGTTGTTTTTGGATGTATTGTTTTTTCATTGCCGCTTTCTCATCAATCGCTTTAGTTGCTAATTAAGCAACGAAAGGTACGGGTATTCAATAATCTTATGGATAAATTGCCTTTATGACTTTAATCCATCATTTTATAGCGGTATAAAATGAAAATTCGGTAATTTAAGGGGCTAAAAGTGACAGAAATTTATCAGATTGATAATCTCGATCGCGGCATCCTTACCGCGTTGATGGGAAATGCCCGCACCCCCTACGCCGAACTGGCGAAGCAATTTGCCGTCAGCCCGGGAACCATCCATGTCCGGGTGGAAAAAATGAAACAGGCGGGGATCATCATCGGCACCCGTCTGGACGTGAGTCCGAAACAGCTGGGGTATGACGTTTGCTGCTTTATCGGCATCATTTTGAAAAGCGCCAAAGACTATCCGTCCGCATTGGAAAAACTGAACAACCTGGAAGAGGTGGTGGAAGCGTATTACACCACCGGCCATTACAGCATCTTCATTAAGGTCATGTGCCGCTCGATCGACGCCCTGCAACATGTACTTATCAACAAGATCCAAACGATTGATGAAATTCAGTCCACGGAAACGTTGATCTCGCTGCAAAACCCCATCATGCGGACGATCGCCCCCTAGCGCCTTTTCCTTATACCCCTATTATCCACAGGTAGATCCCAGCCTGATCACAGCGTACAATGTTCCGTCTTATATCAGGTGGGATCGTGTATGGCAGACATTACGCTAATCAGCGGCAGTACCTTGGGCAGCGCGGAATACGTTGCGGAACATTTAGCCGAACTGCTGGAAAAGGAAAACTTCTCCACCGAGATGTTGCACGGCCCCGAACTGGATGAGTTACCGAACAGCGGTTTATGGCTGGTGGTCACATCAACCCACGGCGCCGGCGAACTGCCGGAAAACCTGCAACCGTTGTTCGAACAGCTTGAAGAACGTAAACCCGATCTTTCCCAGGTGCGTTTTGGCGCGATCGGCATTGGCAGTAAAGAGTACGACACCTTTTGCGGTGCGATCCTCACCGCGGATCGTGTATTGAGCCAACTGGGCGCCAAAAGGATCGGCGACATTCTACAGATCGATATCACCGAGCACGAAATTCCGGAAGATCCCGCAGAGGAATGGTTAGGATCCTGGACTTATTTACTCAAATAAGACGAAATATTCAGCAGTTGAATGTGGATAAGTAGGCTTTATTACGGTGTAAAAGCGGTAGTTATCCCAATAACAACCGCTGATTGTTTTTTGTCCTGTGCATAACCAGGCATTAAGATCCCAGCTTATACGATGCGGGATCACCGATCATTCACAGCTAATGATCTTCACTAATATCTTGATCCTTAATATGAATAATCACTTATCCACACAAACTGACGATCCTAATAAGAGATCTAATAAAGAGATCTTTAAATAAAAAGATCTTTCTTTAATTAACGACGATCCAACGCGCTTGGTCGTTTGCGTAAAGTTGAGTAGAATCCTCCACCCCAGGGCAAGTAACGATCGTTGGCAATTATTCATTCGCAACCATGCGAGGAGCAGTACCATGTTTTATCCAGATCCTTTTGACGTCATCGTGATCGGCGGCGGTCATGCCGGCACGGAAGCCGCGATGGCTTCAGCGCGGATGGGACGACAAACCCTTTTGCTGACGCACAATATCGATACGTTGGGACAAATGTCCTGTAACCCGGCGATCGGCGGTATTGGAAAAGGCCATCTGGTTAAAGAGATCGATGCCATGGGGGGACTGATGGCTCGCGCCGTCGATCAGGCAGGCATTCAGTTTAGGATACTAAACATCAGTAAAGGTCCTGCGGTGCGGGCAACCCGGGCACAGGCGGATCGCGTGCTTTATCGGCAGGCGGTGCGCACCGCGCTGGAAAACCAACCCAACCTGACGATCTTCCAACAGGCGGTCGACGATCTTATCGTTGAAAACGATCGCGTGGTCGGCGCCGTTACCCAGATGGGGCTAAAATTCCGCGCTAAAGCGGTGGTGTTGACCGTTGGTACTTTCCTTGACGGAAAAATTCACATCGGCCTGGATAATTATAGCGGCGGACGTGCTGGCGATCCCCCTTCGATTCCTCTGGCGCGGCGTCTGCGTGAGTTGCCGCTGCGCGTTAATCGCCTTAAAACCGGTACGCCGCCGCGTATCGATGCCAGAACCATTGATTTCAGCGTATTGGCTCAGCAGCATGGCGATAATCCCATGCCGGTATTTTCATTCCTGGGACAAGCCAGCCAGCATCCGGCGCAAATGCCGTGCTACATCACTCATACCAACGAAAAAACCCATGAGGTGATCCGCAATAATCTGGATCGCAGCCCGATGTATGCCGGGATCATCGAAGGGATCGGACCGCGTTATTGCCCTTCCATTGAAGATAAAGTGATGCGCTTTGCCGATCGCAATTCGCACCAGATCTTTCTGGAGCCGGAAGGGTTAACCAGCAACGAAATCTACCCCAACGGCATTTCAACCAGCCTGCCGTTTGACGTGCAGTGGCAGATCGTCCGTTCGATGACCGGGATGGAAAACGCCCGTATTGTTCGACCGGGCTATGCCATCGAGTACGATTTCTTCGATCCGCGGGATCTGAAAACCACGCTGGAAAACAAATTCATCCACGGTCTGTTCTTTGCCGGCCAGATTAACGGCACCACCGGTTATGAAGAAGCCGCCGCGCAGGGGATGCTCGCCGGCTTAAACGCGGCCCGTCTGGCCTTCGATCAGGAAGGTTGGGCGCCGCGCCGCGATCAGGCCTATTTGGGCGTATTGGTTGACGATCTCTGTACGTTGGGCACCAAAGAACCCTACCGGATGTTCACTTCACGGGCGGAATATCGCCTGATGCTGCGGGAAGACAACGCCGATCTACGCCTGACGGAAATCGGCCGTGAACTGGGGATGGTCGATGATTATCGCTGGGCTTGTTTTAACGAGAAGCTGGAAAGCATAGAAAAAGAGCGTCAGCGTTTACGCGATATCCGGGTTCACCCGCAGTCGGAGCAGTTGGAACAGGTCAATGCCTTGTTGAAAACGCCGCTTTCCCGCGAATCGAACGGCGAGGAACTGCTGCGCCGTCCTGAAGTGGATTACGCTCTGCTGACCGCCCTGCCGTTATTTGCGCCGGCGTTGACGAACCAACAAGCCGCGGAGCAGGTTGAAATTCAGGTTAAATACGAAGGTTATATCGCCCGTCAGCAGGACGAAATCGAGAAGCAGCTGCGCAACGAGAATACGCTTTTGCCAGCCGATCTGGATTACCGCCAGGTTAACGGTTTGTCCAATGAGGTGATCGCCAAACTGAACGATCATAAACCGGGTTCAATCGGTCAGGCTTCGCGTATTTCCGGTATTACGCCCGCGGCGATCTCCATTTTGCTGGTCTGGTTGAAAAAGCAGGGCCTGCTGCGCCGCAGCGCCTGAATCAACGTGAATAACTCCCGGGATCTTATTGTGCGCCACACTCTTGATAATTTGCTGGAAACTGCCGGCATTGTGATTTCCAACAGGCAAAAAGACTTATTAATACAGTATGTTGAAATGCTGAATAAGTGGAATAAAGCCTATAATCTGACGTCGGTTCGCGAGCCCCGGCAGATGCTTATCCGCCATATTATGGACAGTATCGTAGTCGAGCCTTATTTGCAGGGGCAACGCTTTATCGATGTCGGAACCGGCCCCGGATTGCCGGGGATCCCGCTGGCGATCGTCCGTCCGTCAGCGCACTTTACTTTGCTTGATAGCCTGGGAAAACGCGTTCGCTTTTTGCGTCAGGTGCAGCACGAATTACAGCTTGAAAACATTTTCCCGGTGCAAAGCCGGGTTGAGGACTTTCCTGCCGAACCGCCCTTTGACGGTATTATCAGCCGGGCATTTGCTTCGCTACAGGATATGGTTATGTGGTGTCATCATCTTCCCGCCAGACCGTCAGGACGCTTTTATGCGCTGAAAGGCATGTTGCCTGAGGATGAACTGAAGACGCTTCCTGAAGGCGTTGAGTTAGAGCAGGCGATCCGCTTATCGGTGCCGGAATTGGAAGGCGAGCGCCATCTGATTGTACTTAAACCAAATTAATTTTGCGTTTTATCAAAAAAATTATAACTAATTATTTCGCCGGCGGTTATTCACATTCTGGACATGCGGTTTGGTCGTTTGGCGATTAACGATCACCAAAATTTCACATATGCGGTATTTTTCGGATGAGGGATATACTTTCACGATTAATAGTCACTGGCGAAAATAACTCCAGGACGCCAAAAATTCGCGGATTTTTGTGTTGGTTAAGTAAAAAAATAATATCAATAATGTCAATAGATAGTTGAAATTATGTTTATCGGATGTTTTTAGGTTATTTCTTTTTAACTTATTGAATTTAAATTGAATAAATAGCTTTCTTGGCCAAAGATAAAAAATAGCGTGATCTATTATGAAATGTTAAGGAATCGTTTGTGTGAGGCGTATCACATATTAGAGGCCTTTAGAAATTAATTACACCGCATAGGTGCGATTATGATTGCCAGCCAAAATGAAGCGCCGGAAAGAAATTTAAATAATTGTTCACCTTTTCGCTACTTATCCATTGAATTCGCAGGTATGACCCGTATAATTTGCTCGTTTTTTGCTGCTTGACTCAACGGTATAAAGGCAGTTTTATACGTCATTCAGCATACCTCTGGAAGGGACGGAGAAAGCAAACGCCATGCCTGTATCCTTTTACAGCGGAAAAACGGCTTTGAAGCTGCTGTTACTGCAGTTTGCTGCTTTTGCCCTGTTGAGCGTTATTTTCGCTGTTCGCAGTGTTGAAGCCGGAGCTTCCGCGTTAGGCGGGGGGCTGGCGGTTTGGTTGCCGAATGTCCTGTTTGTGCTGTTTGCCTTGCGTCGTCAGTCGGACAAACCCGCGGATGGACGCGTTGCCTGGTCATTTGCCATCGGTGAGGCACTCAAGGTATTGATCACCATTGCATTGTTGGTGGTGGCGTTGGGCGTATTCAACGCGGCTTTTTTTCCGCTTGGCCTGACTTATTTATCGGTGCTGGTTATGCAGATAGCGGCACCGGCCGTTATTAATCGTTACCGTAATTAACAACAAAAGGGTAAGAGACATCATGGCTGCTGGAGAAATCTCTACTCCGCAAGAGTATATCGGTCATCACCTGACGCATTTGCAGGTGGGAACGGGATTCTGGTCGATCAACATCGATTCGATGTTTTTCTCTGTCGCTCTTGGGATCCTCTTTCTGGTGATCTTCCGCCGGGTTGCCAAAAATGCGACCAGCGGTGTGCCGGGTAAATTGCAAACGGCGGTCGAACTGATTGTCGGCTTCGTTGATAGCAACGTGCGCGATATGTTCCATGGCAAAAGCAAGCTGATCGCGCCGCTGGCGCTGACCATTTTCGTCTGGGTGTTCCTGATGAACCTGATGGATCTGCTGCCAATCGATTTTCTGCCTTACATCGGCGAACATGTTCTTGGTCTGCCCGCTCTACGCGTGGTGCCGTCTGCCGATGTCAACATTACGCTGTCAATGGCGCTGGGGGTCTTCGCCCTGGTTCTGTTCTACAGCATCAAAATGAAAGGGGTGGGTGGTTTCGTTAAAGAACTGACCATGCAGCCGTTCAATCATCCAGTATTTATTCCTATCAACCTGATTCTTGAAGGTGTCAGCCTGCTGTCCAAGCCGGTTTCTCTTGGTTTGCGACTGTTTGGCAACATGTATGCGGGTGAGTTGATCTTCATCCTGATTGCCGGCTTGCTGCCGTGGTGGTCGCAATGGTTGTTGAATGTGCCCTGGGCCATTTTCCACATTTTGATTATTACGCTTCAGGCTTTTATTTTCATGGTTCTGACGGTTGTTTATCTCTCGATGGCATCTGAAGAGCATTGATTTTCTTTCAACACAATAACGTTTTAACTGAAATAAACTGGAGACTGTCATGGAAAACCTGAGTGTGGATCTGCTGTACATGGCTGCCGCGTTAATGATGGGTTTGGCGGCAATCGGTGCTGCGATCGGTATCGGCATTCTGGGTGGTAAATTCTTGGAAGGTGCTGCGCGTCAGCCTGACCTGATTCCTCTGCTGCGTACACAGTTCTTTATCGTAATGGGCCTGGTTGACGCCATCCCGATGATTGCTGTTGGTCTGGGCCTGTATGTGATGTTTGCGGTGGCCTAAGCGGAAAATGTTTTCCGCCGGGATTGAAACATCAACTTATTTAACTTTGAAAGAGGCATTGTGCTGTGAATATTAACGCAACAATCCTCGGCCAGGCCATTGCGTTCGTCCTGTTTGTCTGGTTCTGCATGAAGTATGTATGGCCGCCGATTATGGCTGCCATTGAGAAACGTCAGAAAGAAATTGCTGACGGTCTGGCTTCTGCCGAACGTGCCAAAAAAGATTTGAACCTGGCGCAGGCCAATGCGACAGATCAACTGAAGAAAGCCAAAGCGGACGCGCAGGTCATCATTGAGCAGGCAAACAAACGCCGCGCTCAAATCCTGGATGAAGCGAAAGTGGAAGCGGAAGCCGAACGTAACAAAATTGTGGCGCAGGCGCAGGCTGAAATTGAAGCCGAACGTAAACGCGCGCGTGAAGAGTTGCGTAAGCAAGTCGCCATGTTGGCTATCGCCGGTGCCGAGAAAATTATTGAACGTTCCGTGGATGAAGCTGCCAACAGCGACATCGTTGATAAACTGGTCGCTGAACTGTAAGGAGGGAGGGGCTGATGTCTGAATTTGTCACGGTAGCTCGCCCCTACGCCAAAGCAGCTTTTGACTTTGCGGTTGAGAACCAGGCGGTTGAACGCTGGCAAAACATGTTGGCGTTTACGTCTGAAGTCACGCGCAACGAACAGATTGGCGAGTTGCTTTCCGGTGCGATGGCGCCGATTGAACTGGCTAAAACGTTTATTGCCGTTTGTGGCGATCAACTTGATGAAGCCGGTCAGAACCTGATTAAGGTGATGGCCGAGAACGGACGTTTACCGGTGCTTCCCGAAGTGCTGGAACAATTTATTCAACTGCGGGCAGCGCAGGAATCGACGGTTGACGTCGAGGTTGTTTCTGCCAGTGCGTTGAGTGAGCAGCAATTATCGAAGATAGCCGCTGCGATGGAACAACGTCTGTCACGCAAAGTGAAGCTGAATTGCAAAATTGATAAGTCTGTCATGGCCGGCGTGGTGATACGCGCAGGCGATATGGTGATAGATGGCAGCATTCGCGGTCGTCTGGAACGTCTGGCAGACGTCTTGCAGTCTTAAGGGGACTGGAGCATGCAACTGAATTCCACCGAAATCAGCGAACTGATCAAGCAGCGCATTGCTCAGTTCAATGTGGTGAGCGAAGCTCACAATGAAGGTACTATTGTTTCCGTCAGCGACGGGATCATCCGCGTTCACGGTCTGGCCGACGTGATGCAGGGGGAGATGATTTCCCTGCCGGGCAACCGTTATGCGATTGCACTGAACCTGGAGCGCGACTCCGTTGGTGCGGTGGTGATGGGGCCGTATGCGGACCTGGCCGAGGGCATGAAAGTCAAATGCACCGGCCGTATTCTTGAAGTACCGGTTGGCCGCGGCCTGCTGGGGCGCGTGGTTAACACGCTGGGTGCGCCGATTGACGGTAAAGGCCCGCTGGATCACGACGGTTTCTCTGCGGTTGAAGCGATCGCCCCCGGCGTTATCGAGCGTCAATCCGTCGATCAGCCGGTTCAGACGGGCTATAAATCCGTCGATGCCATGATCCCTATCGGCCGCGGCCAGCGTGAGCTGATTATCGGCGACCGTCAGACCGGTAAAACGGCGCTGGCTATCGACGCCATCATCAACCAGCGTGATTCCGGCATCAAGTGCGTGTATGTCGCTATCGGGCAGAAAGCGTCCACCATTTCCAACGTGGTGCGTAAGCTGGAAGAACATGGCGCGCTGGAAAACACCATTGTGGTGGTGGCTACCGCGTCTGAATCCGCCGCGTTGCAATATCTGGCGCCGTACGCCGGATGCGCCATGGGCGAATATTTCCGCGACCGCGGCGAAGATGCGCTGATTATTTATGATGACCTGTCCAAACAGGCCGTCGCTTATCGTCAGATCTCTCTGTTGCTTCGTCGTCCGCCAGGTCGTGAAGCTTATCCGGGCGATGTTTTCTATCTCCACTCCCGTCTGCTGGAACGTGCCGCGCGTGTCAACGCCGACTATGTCGAGGCTTACACCAAGGGTGAAGTAAAAGGAAAAACCGGTTCCCTGACCGCGCTGCCGATCATTGAAACCCAGGCGGGCGACGTTTCCGCGTTCGTTCCGACCAACGTAATTTCTATTACCGACGGTCAGATCTTCCTGGAGTCCAACCTGTTCAACGCCGGCATCCGTCCCGCGGTTAACCCGGGGATTTCCGTATCCCGCGTGGGTGGCGCCGCTCAGACCAAGATCATGAAAAAACTGTCCGGCGGTATCCGTACCGCGCTGGCGCAGTACCGTGAACTGGCGGCGTTTTCCCAGTTTGCATCCGATCTTGACGATGCAACCCGTAAGCAGTTGAGCCACGGTCAGAAAGTGACCGAGCTGCTGAAGCAGAAACAGTATGCGCCGATGTCGGTTGCGCAACAGTCTCTGGTTCTGTATGCGGCGGAACGCGGTTATCTGGAAGACGTTGAACTGGCGAAAGTCGGCAGCTTTGAGGCGTCGCTGCTGGCGTATGCCGATCGTGAGCATGGCGAACTTCTGCAACAAATCGACCAGACTGGCGCTTATAACGATGAGATCGAGGGCAAGTTCAAAGGCATCCTCGATACCTTTAAGGCAACCCAGTCCTGGTAACGCCGGTGGCCTGCTGTAAAGCAGGCCGCAAGGCATTGAGGAGAAGCTAAAGATGGCCGGCGCAAAAGAGATACGTAGTAAGATCGCAAGCGTCCAAAACACGCAAAAGATCACCAAAGCGATGGAAATGGTCGCCGCTTCCAAAATGCGTAAATCGCAGGATCGTATGGCGGCCAGCCGTCCTTATGCGAAAACCATACGCAATGTGATTGGTCACCTTGCGTTGGGAAATCTGGAATATAAACACCCGTACCTGGAAGAGCGTGACGTTAAGCGTGTCGGGTATTTGGTGGTGTCTACCGATCGTGGCCTGTGCGGTGGCTTGAACATCAACCTGTTCAAAAAGCTGCTGGCGGAGATGAAATCCTGGAGCGACAAAGGCGTTGAAACCGATTTAGCGCTGATTGGCTCCAAAGCAGTCTCTTTTTTCGGTTCGGTGGGCGGAAACATTGTTGCTCAGGTCACCGGCATGGGGGATAACCCTTCCGTGTCGGAATTGATCGGTCCGGTGAAGGTTATGCTGCAAGCCTACGACGAAGGTCGCCTGGACAAGCTGTATATCGTGAGCAACAAGTTCATCAATACCATGTCTCAGGAACCGCTGGTTGTTCAGCTGTTGCCGTTGCCGCCTTCGGATGACGGTGAGTTGAAGAAAAAATCCTGGGATTACCTGTATGAACCCGATCCCAAGTCGCTGCTGGATACTCTGCTGCGTCGTTACGTGGAATCCCAGGTTTATCAGGGCGTCGTAGAGAATCTGGCCAGTGAGCAGGCCGCGCGAATGGTGGCGATGAAAGCCGCGACCGATAACGGCGGCAGCCTGATCAAAGAGTTGCAGTTGGTATACAACAAAGCTCGTCAGGCCAGCATTACTCAGGAACTCACCGAAATCGTCGGGGGAGCCTCCGCGGTTTAAAGCAGGTTTACGAATTACGTATTGTCGAATTACGTAGAGGATTCAAGATGGCTACTGGAAAGATTATCCAGGTAATCGGCGCCGTGGTGGACGTCGAGTTCCCGCAAGATGCCGTACCGAAAGTGTACGATGCGCTTGAGGTGGAGAACGGTGCTGAAAAACTGGTGCTGGAAGTGCAGCAGCAGTTAGGCGGCGGCGTGGTTCGCTGTATCGCAATGGGGTCTTCCGACGGCCTGCGTCGCGGGTTGAAGGTAAATAACCTGGGACATGCGATCGAAGTACCGGTTGGTAAAGCGACGCTGGGTCGTATCATGAACGTACTGGGCGAACCGGTCGACATGAAAGGCGACATCGGCGAAGAAGAGCGTTGGGCGATTCACCGCGCGGCGCCAAGCTACGAAGAACTGTCCAACTCGCAGGAACTGCTGGAAACCGGCATCAAGGTTATCGACCTGATGTGTCCGTTTGCCAAGGGCGGTAAAGTCGGCCTGTTCGGCGGCGCCGGCGTAGGTAAAACGGTAAACATGATGGAGTTGATCCGTAACATCGCCATCGAGCACTCCGGTTACTCGGTGTTTGCCGGTGTAGGCGAACGTACCCGCGAAGGTAACGACTTCTACCATGAAATGACCGAATCCAACGTTATCGATAAAGTATCGCTGGTCTATGGTCAGATGAACGAGCCGCCGGGCAACCGTCTGCGCGTGGCATTGACCGGTCTGACCATGGCGGAAAAATTCCGTGATGAAGGCCGCGACGTGCTGCTGTTCGTCGATAACATTTATCGTTACACCCTGGCCGGTACGGAAGTCTCCGCACTGTTGGGCCGTATGCCTTCTGCGGTAGGCTACCAGCCGACGCTGGCGGAAGAAATGGGCGTATTGCAGGAACGTATTACGTCCACCAAAACCGGCTCCATCACCTCCGTTCAGGCCGTTTACGTGCCAGCGGATGACTTGACCGACCCGTCGCCCGCCACCACCTTTGCGCATCTGGATGCCACCGTGGTACTGAGCCGTCAGATCGCGTCTCTGGGGATTTACCCGGCCGTTGACCCGCTGGATTCCACCAGCCGTCAGTTGGATCCGCTGGTTGTCGGTCAGGAACACTACGATGTGGCGCGTGGCGTGCAGTCCATTCTGCAACGTTATCAGGAACTGAAAGACATCATTGCGATCCTGGGTATGGACGAGCTGTCGGAAGAAGACAAGCTGGTGGTATCCCGCGCTCGTAAGATCCAACGTTTCCTGTCACAGCCGTTCTTCGTGGCGGAAGTGTTCACCGGTTCTCCGGGCAAGTACGTATCCCTGAAAGATACCATTCGCGGCTTTAAAGGTATTATGGACGGCGAATACGACCACCTGCCGGAGCAGGCGTTCTACATGGTTGGCTCCATTGAAGAAGCAATGGAAAAAGCCAAGAAACTGTAACGCCTTGTAGGAGGGTGATATGGCTGCTATGACTTACCATTTGGATGTCGTTAGTGCGGAACAGGCGATGTTCTCCGGTCTGGTGCAGAAAATCCAGGTGACCGGGAGCGAAGGCGAACTGGGTATTTATCCGGGACATGCCCCTCTGCTCACTGCCATTAAGCCTGGTATGGTTCGTATTGTGAAACAGCACGGTGAAGAAGAGTATATCTACCTGTCGGGCGGCATCCTTGAGGTGCAGCCGAACATGGTTACCGTACTGTCCGATACCGCCATCCGCGGGCAGGATCTGGATGAAGCACGCGCGTTGGAAGCGAAACGCAAAGCCGAAGATCATATCCGCAATTCGCATGGCGACGTGGATTATGCCCAGGCTTCCGCGGAGCTGACGAAAGCGATTGCCAAGCTGCGCGTTATCGAACTGACCAGAAAAGCGATGTAACCGATTAGCGTGTTATAAACAGAAGCCAGCCAGTTGATACTGACTGGCTTTTTTCATGTATCAGGATTTTGTGCCGCAGTCTTCAATGCGCGTCGTTTCTGTTTTTCCAGGAAAAACATAACCTCCAGCTTTAATCCGTCCGGATCAAGAAAATAAACCGCGTAATAGCCCTCGCCGTAGTCGGGATAATCGGCTGGCGCATCCACGATAGTCACGTTTTTTTGTTGAATAAAGGTATAAAGCGCATCGACATCCTCACGTTTTTCTACCTCAAATGCGTAATGATGATATCCCACATCCCCCGTACGGTGCGGGTGTTTACGCCCTTTTGCATCAGCCTCGGTAATCCAGAACATGGTTTCGCCATTGTTCCAGCCGATTACGCGATCGAACTCCCACTCGATAGCGAATCCCAGGAAGCCGAGGATGTGATCATAAAAGTATTTTGAACGCGCCAAATCACTCACGCGAATGGCAAGATGATCAATACCTACTACATTTACCATATCGATCCTTTGGCTGTTTTATACCTGCTTTCGCAGACGGTTGACTAAATTCGCCGGTTTATTTTTGATAACGTAATCATTAACCCGATCACCTTTATCATCACGAGGAAAAGTGGCGGAGACTGTGATTGAAACGAAATTATTCGTTTTTACTTCTATTAACCCCGGAAGCCTGAATAGCGATGTCGCCATGTTATGGATGTATTAAGCGCTTAACTTCGCTCTGTTTTCAGAAAAAACTCATGAAAAACTATCTTATTTGAGTATAAGTTTCGGTACACTCTGGTTATACCTTATTTCACCCCTTTTGATTGTCCGCCAATCAGTTTTTGTCAGGATGCTTATGACGAACAGCGCGATGAGTGTGGTTATCCTTGCCGCAGGCAAAGGAACCCGAATGTATTCCGATCTTCCTAAAGTTTTGCACCCATTAGCGGGTAAACCGATGGTTCAGCATGTGATTGACGCCGCGATGACTACCGGCGCGCAGCATGTCCATCTGGTTTACGGGCACGGGGGCGACCTGCTGAAGCGCGAACTGTCCGATCCGGCGTTGAACTGGGTATTACAGGCGGAGCAATTGGGAACCGGGCATGCCATGCAGCAGGCGGCGCCGTTTTTTGCCGATGATGAAGATATTCTGATGCTGTACGGCGATGTGCCGTTAATTTCACCGACAACGCTACGCAACCTGTTGCAGGCTAAACCTCTGGGCGGAATTGGCTTGCTGACCGTTAAGCTGGACGACCCCTCGGGTTATGGGCGCATTGTGCGTGAAAACGGGGCGATTGTCGGGATCGTTGAGCACAAGGATGCCAGCGACGAACAGCGCCGGATTAATGAAATCAATACCGGGATTCTGGTGGCCGCCGGTAAGGATTTGAAGCGCTGGTTAAGCCAGTTGAATAATGATAATGCGCAGGGCGAGTATTACATCACCGATATTATTGCGATGGCGGCGGCAGAAGGCCGACGCGTCGTCGCGGTGCATCCCGATCGCCTGAGCGAAGTGGAGGGAGTGAATAATCGCCTGCAACTGTCGGCGCTGGAGCGTGTTTATCAGCATGAACAGGCGGAAAGATTATTGCTGGCCGGCGTAATGTTGCTTGATCCCTCCCGTTTTGATCTGCGTGGTGAATTGCTTCACGGCCGCGATGTTACCATTGATGCCAACGTGGTGGTGGAAGGTCAGGTTACGCTGGGCCATCGGGTTAAAATCGGCGCGGGCTGTGTGATTAAAAACAGCGTGATTGGTGATGATTGTGAAATCAGTCCATACTCAGTGCTGGAAAACGCCACGCTTGAAGCGCACTGCACCATCGGGCCGTTCGCCCGTTTGCGTCCGGGCGCCGAGCTGGCGGAAGGCGCCCATGTCGGTAACTTTGTCGAACTGAAAAAAGCCCGCCTGGGTAAAGGTTCAAAAGCCGGTCATCTGAGTTATTTAGGCGATGCCGATATCGGCGCCGGTGTTAATATTGGGGCGGGAACCATCACCTGTAATTATGACGGCGCCAACAAGCATAAAACGGTGATTGGCGATGATGTGTTTGTCGGGTCGGATACCCAGCTGATCGCGCCGGTCAAGGTTGCCAGCGGCGCGACCATCGGCGCGGGCACCACCGTCACGCGCGATGTGGCGGAAAACCAACTGGTGATCAGCCGCGTCAAGCAGCAGCACATTGATGACTGGCGGCGGCCGGTGAAGAAGAAATAATGGATTTATCAGCCTTCGTCACCTCGGAGGCTGTTTTGCGCTGTGTTTTCATTGATGGTTCGGCCATAAAAAGCACAGGGCAAAACATAATAATCCCCAACTCTCTACAAGGCTCGGGGAACCCGGAAAATCCGGAACAATCAGGTCTAAGACATCCCAGGTGACACAATATGTCACTTTTATAGGAATACAATCGATGTGTGGAATTGTAGGCGCTGTTGCGCAACGTGATATTTCGGAAATTTTGTTGGAAGGTTTACGCCGTCTTGAGTATCGCGGCTATGACTCAGCCGGTCTGGCGGTGGTGGACAATGAAGGGCAGGTCGCCCGTCTGCGGCGTCTGGGTAAAGTGCAGATTCTGGCTCAGGCCGCTGAAGAGCACCAACTGCATGGCGGTACCGGGATTGCCCATACCCGTTGGGCCACTCACGGTGAACCGTCAGAGGCCAATGCGCATCCGCATATTTCTGAAAATATCATCATCGTACATAACGGGATTATCGAAAACCACGAACCTTTGCGCGAACTGATGATCGAACGCGGCTATCGCTTTGTGTCGGAAACCGACACCGAAGTGGTGGCGCATCTGGTTCATTTTGAACAGAAACAGGGCGGTTCGCTGCTTGAGGTGGTCAAGCGGGTTATTCCGCAACTGCGCGGCGCCTATGGCATGGTGGTGCTGGATAGTCGCGATCCAAGCGTATTGGTTGCCGCGCGTTCGGGCAGTCCGCTGGTTATCGGTCTCGGCGTGGGGGAAAACTTCATTGCTTCCGACCAGTTGGCGTTGCTGCCGGTTACCCGTCGGTTCATGTTTTTGGAAGAAGGCGATATAGCTGAAGTTCAGCGCCGCAGCGTTCGCATTTTTGATAAAACGGGCAACCTTGCCGTACGCGAAGAGATTGAATCAAAAGTTAATTATGATGCCGGTGATAAAGGCGCTTACCGTCATTACATGCAGAAAGAGATCTATGAACAACCGATGGCCATCAAGAATACGCTGGAAGGGCGTTTCAGCCACGGTGAGGTCAATCTCTCTGAATTAGGCCCGAAAGCGGACGAACTGCTGGCGCAAGTGCAGCATGTTCAGATCATCGCCTGCGGCACCTCTTACAACTCGGGTATGGTTTCCCGCTACTGGTTTGAAGCGTTGGCGGGGATCCCGTGTGATGTGGAAATCGCCTCCGAGTTCCGTTATCGCAAACCGGCGGTGCGGCAGAATAGCCTGATGATTACCTTGTCTCAGTCCGGTGAAACGGCGGATACGCTGGCGGCGCTGCGTTTGTCCAAAGAGCTGGGCTATCTGGGGTCGCTGGCGATATGCAACGTGGCGGGTTCGTCGCTGGTGCGCGAGTCCGATCTGTCGCTGATGACCAAAGCCGGCGTTGAAATCGGCGTTGCATCAACCAAAGCGTTTACCACCCAGTTGACCGTGCTGTTGATGCTGGTGGCGCGTATTGGCCGCCTGCGCGGTATGGATGCGCAGGTTGAGCATGACATCGTCCATGGTCTGCAAGCGCTGCCGGCGCGTATTGAACAAATGCTGTCGCAGGATAAGCTTATCGAGTCGCTGGCGGAAGGGTTCTCTGACAAGCATCATGCGTTGTTCCTCGGCCGTGGCGATCAGTATCCGATCGCGATGGAAGGGGCGCTGAAGCTGAAAGAAATCTCCTATATTCATGCGGAAGCCTATGCCGCCGGTGAATTGAAACATGGCCCGCTGGCGTTAATTGATGCGGATATGCCGGTCGTGGTGGTGGCGCCCAACAATGAACTGCTGGAAAAACTGAAATCCAATATTGAAGAGGTTCGCGCGCGCGGCGGTGAGCTGTATGTCTTTGCCGACCAAGATGCCGGATTCGTCAGTAGCGAAAATATGAAAATTATTCCGTTGCCGCACATTGAAGAAATCATCGCGCCGATTTTCTATACGGTGCCGCTGCAATTGCTGGCTTACCATGTCGCGCTGATCAAAGGCACTGATGTCGATCAGCCGCGCAATCTGGCCAAGTCTGTTACGGTGGAATAAACCGCGTCTGCTCGTCAAGATCAAATCCGCCTTGTGGTGATGGTATCCACAAGGCGGATTTTTTTGTAAGTGTCATAGGCTCAACCTGTCTAAACCTTTGCTGCGCCGGCTTCAGTCGGGCGGGGTAAACGGCGTATTTTTGATGCTTTTTTGTCAACGTATATTTATTTTGTGTAAAATAGTTTGAATGGTGCATTATTTCCATGTGGAAGTTTTGCTTGGTAGCGGCTAACTTATTGATTTATTGACAGGGATATGATGAAAAAACAACTTATTTTAGCGGGCTTGATTTGTATTGCTGCATTGGCCGGTTGTGCGACGCGTACCGTCCCGGTGGCGAATGTGACGACACCCATCGCCGGGCAACACACCAACGATCAAATAAAAACAGCCATTCTTGCGGCCGGCCAGCAACGTAAATGGATAATGACGCCGATTTATTCCGGCGTGATTGAAGGGCGTTTAATACAGCGTAGTCATGTCGCCAATATTCGTATTAATTATTCAACAACCAGTTATTCAATCAATTACGTTAGCAGCCAGAACCTGTTGGCGGGCGAGGGGAAAATCCATCGTAACTATAATAGCTGGATAAATAATCTGGATCGCGATATTCAATTAAAACTTGCAGAACAGCAGATTAAATAAAATATAACAGCCGAATAAATATAGGCTTATTCGGCTTTTTTACTCGGTAATATTTGCCACCGCAAGGGAAATCATCGTGTCTTACGGATATGACAAAGATAGCGTCAGCGCGCTGGACGCGATTACTGAAGCTCAGCGTATTGCTTTTGCACCGATGCTATTTCAGGCGGCTATCAACCTGCGCAATTACGGCATTCTGGCTTTTCTGGATAAATGCGGCCATAACGGCGCCGGCCTTGACGATATCGTCAACAACGTTTCATTAAGCCGCTACGCGGTTGAGCTGCTGCTGGATGTTGGGCTGAGCGGTCATATTGTCATACAGCGTGGCGATGATTATTTTCTGTCTAAAATCGGTCACTATCTGCTTCACGATCGCATGACCCGCGTCAATATGGATTTCACCCAGGACGTTTGTTATCAGGGGATGTTTTATCTTGATGAAGCATTGTCGAAAAGTAAGCCTGCGGGATTAAAGGTTTTTGGTGAATGGCCGACTATTTACCCGGCTTTGAGTCAGTTGCCGCCGCAGGTAAAAGAAAGTTGGTTCGCTTTCGATCATTTCTATTCCGACGCCGCGTTTGATGCCGCATTGCCGCATATTTTTCAGCAAAAACCGAAGCATTTGTATGATGTGGGGGGAAATACCGGGAAATGGGCAATACGCTGTTGCGACTACGATAGTGATGTTCACGTCACTATTCTCGATCTGCCTGAACAGATCGATCTGGCGCAAGCAAATATCGCAGATACGGGTAAATCCGATCGTATTTGCGGTGTGGCTGTGGATATGCTCTCAGACAGCCCGTTGCCGGGCGATGCGGATATTTGGTGGATGAGCCAGTTCCTCGATTGTTTTAGCGAGGAACAGATCGTGGCTATTTTAGGCAAAATCGCCCGATCGATGAAAGCGGATGCACGCGTCTGTATTCTGGAGATTTTCTGGGATCGTCAGCAGTGGGAAGCCGGGGCTTTCAGTCTTAACGCTTCTTCGCTCTACTTTACCTGCCTGGCTAACGGCACCAGCCGTTTTTATGCGGCCAGACGCTTTTTGCCGCTGTTGGGCGAAGCCGGGTTTAGCGTGGAGCAACAAATTGACGGTCTTGGTATTGGTCACACGCTGCTGATCTGTAAAAAACAATAAAGCCGCGGCGGTATGGCATATGTGCTTCCGGTTGGTTTATGGAACATTGAAAGAAGAACAATAGTATGAAACTCGCTTTTTCAATCCTTGACTGGCAGGCCAGCGCACCGGGGCTTGGCAATATTGATGACTGGTTGCGTTGGGCGACGCGGCCGGCGGCAATACACGCCGATCGGCCGCTGGAGAAGTGTCGCCAACTGCCGATGATGATGGCCCGTCGTTTAAACAGCGGCAGCCGTTTGGCCGTGGATTGTGGATTGGCGCTGCTGCGTCGTCAGGCGGCCGATGCGATTGTTTTTACCTCTCGTCACGGTGAGCTGGAGCGCAACCTGCGCATTTTGCAGGCGTTATCACGCAATGAAAATATTTCCCCTACCGATTTTGCCATGTCGGTTCACAATGCGGCGGTAGGAAGCCTGACCATTGCCGCCGCGGCGCCGCTGGTATCGACATCGCTGGCGGCCGGCATCGATTCTTTCCAGCAGGGGTTGGTCGAGGTAAGCGCATTGCAGGCCGCAGGCTACAAAAACGTGCTGCTGGTGGATTTCGACGGCGCGATCCCTGAGTTTTATCATCGCCACATTCCCGCCCGGATGCCTCGTTATCCTTATGCCGTTGCCGTGCTGTTGGGGTGCGGTGAAGAGATAAGCTGTCGATCGACGCCGGTGGCGGAACGTGAAGAGCCGGAATTACCGCAAAGTCTGCGCTTTTTGCATGCGTTTCTGGCCCGGCAACCGGCGTTTCATATTCGCGGCGAACGGCTCAACTGGCAATGGGATAGGTGCGATGTCTGAATCTTCATTAATATTACGCGCATCATCAGGTTTAAATCGTTTATGGCGACTGGCGATGACCGGCTGCTGTTTTGCGCTGTTTGGGCTTGGTGGTTTACTGCTGTCGCTGGTGTGGTTCAATCTGCTGCTGATTCAACGCGACGCCGCTCGCCGCCGTCGACTGGCTCGTCGCAGCATATCGGTCAGTTTCCGTTTCTTTTTATGGCTTTTGCGGACGCTGGGGGTCTTGGATTATCGCATTGAAGGCGTTGAAAGCTTGCAAGCCGATAGAGGCTGCCTGGTGGTCGCCAACCACCCATCGTTAATCGACTACGTGTTGCTGGCCTCGGTGATGCCGGATGTGGATTGTCTGGTTAAGGCCGAGTTGCAGCATAATTTCTTTATTCGGGGCGTCATTCGCTCGGCAAATTACCTGCTCAACAGTCAGTCCGCGACGCTGCTTCCCGATTGTCAGCAGAGACTGGACGCCGGGGATGTGATCATTATTTTCCCCGAAGGCACGCGTACGCGTTATGGCGAGCCGATGGTGTTGCAGCGTGGCGCCGCCAATATCGCCGTGCGTTGTGGCTGTGATTTGCGGATTGTGCACATTCGCTGTAATCAGAAGATGTTGGATAAACAAAGTCGTTGGTATCAAATCCCGCCGGAGAAACCTTTTTTCACCGTCAGCGTTCGCGAACGGATCGGTAATAAAACTTTTATGGCGACAGAAGAAAAAGACGCGCTGCCTTTGGCCGCGCGCCGTCTGAATCGCCTTTTACACCAATCTTTAACACCAGAAAATTTATAATTATTCGGGAAAAGGCATGGAAAATACATTCATTGAAATTAAAGAGATGATTATTGAATCTCTGAATCTTGAAGACGTTAGCGTCGATGAGATCGAGACCGATGCGCCGCTGTTTGGCGATGGTCTCGGCCTGGATTCCATCGACGCCCTTGAACTGGGGTTGGCGATAAAAAATCGCTATGGCGTAGTGCTTTCCTCTGAAAGCGAAGAGATGCGTCAGCACTTTTTTTCCGTGGCCACCCTGGCCGCTTTCATTAACACTCAGCGCGCAGTGAGTGCCTGATAATAAAATAACGAGTCAATAATGGATAAAAACGAAATTTATCAGGAAATTACCGATCTGTTGGTCAAGCTGTTCGAGCTGGATGCGGAGGATATCAAGCCTGAGTCCCGACTTTATGAAGATCTTGAGTTGGACAGTATTGACGCGGTGGATATGGTTGTTCATCTGCAAAAGCGCATTGGCCGCAAAATTTCGCCGGAAACCTTTAAATCGGTGCGTACTGTGCAGGACGTTGCCGATGCGGTGGAAAGCCTGATCAATGAAGGCTGACGAGCGAACCAACGGATGCGCGCGCTGATAAACAGCCTGAACTGGCTGATGACGCTGGCGTGGCCTTTTCTGGTCTGGTTCAGCGTTGTTCACCCGGAGCATCGCTGGCTGCCGGCAGCGCTGGCGCTGATGTTTTTTTTGCGCTTCGCCACCGTGCGAGGCGATAAAAATCTTTTTAAGGGAACCGGGTTGCTGCTGGCGACAGCGGGTGCGGCGCTGTGCCTCGCCAGTTTGTCGCTGAGCGACGGGCAATGGTTATTGTGGTATCCCGTTGCGGTAAATGCCGTGATGTTGCTGCTGTTCGGCAGTTCCCTTTATCGCGGAATGCCGCTGGTGGAACGCCTTGCTCGTTTGCGGGAGCCGGAACTCCCGCCGCGGGCGGTCGCCTATACGCGCCGCGTCACGCAAATCTGGTGTCTGTTTTTCGTTTTTAACGGCGGTGTTGCCGTACTGACCTGCCTGGCAGGCAATGTTCATTGGTGGACGTTATGGAATGGCATGATCGGTTATCTGCTGATGGGGCTGTTGATGGGGGGCGAATGGATAGTACGCCAGCGTCTGAGAAGACTGGCATGAGTTGCATGACCCCCCGGGCTATCGGCAACTGGCTGAACGACGATGATGACCCGCAGCGAATTGTCGCCGACAATGGCGTGCAGGCGTTCACGTTGGGTAGGTTAAAACGGCAGGTCGCCGCGCTTTGCCAGCAGTTGCTTGGCCGTAACGAGTTGCGCTGGGCGCTGTGCTTTGAGGACAGTTACTTTTTTACCGTCGGGCTATTGGCGGCGCTGCATGCGGGAAAAGTTCCGGTGGTTCCCGGGCATTGCCGACAGTCTGTTCTGCAAGAGCAGGCCGATGAGTTTGACGGCTTGCTGACCGATGCGGCGCTCAATCTGAACTGTCCGGTGCTTACGGTAACCGCAAGCGAACAATGTGGAGGTGCCGCGCTGCCTGAAATAGCGGACGATGCCTGTATCGTGCTGTTTACCTCCGGCTCTACCGGCAAGCCGCGACAAGTGGTGAAACCGGTGCGCTGTCTGGACGAAGAATCGCGCTGGCTGGCTCAACGCTGGGGAGATCGGCTGCAAGAATGCTGCGTTATCGCGTCCGTTACCCATCAGCATTTGTATGGCCTGACGTTTCGTATCTGGTTGCCGATGGCGCTGGGTTTGTGTTTTGACAGCCGGGCGGTGCTTTATACCGAACAGCTCGCCGCTCGGGATCCGCAGCGGCGTTATGTTTTTATCAGCAGCCCGGCTTTTTTACGTCGTATCGACCGTTCGCTTAAGGCGCCGACCTGCCGGTTGATTGTTTCCGCCGGCGGCGCCTTGCCCTGGGTAAACGCCGAGGCGGCAATCAGTTGGTTTTCCACGCCGGTTGATGAAATTTACGGTAGCACCGAAACCGGCGTGCTTGCCTGGCGAACCCGTAAGGCTGAAAACACGCCGTGGCGGCTTTTCGCCGGCGTATCGTTGTTGCCCGACGAGCAGGATAACTGGTGGGCGCGTTCGGCGCTGATCCCGCATCCGGCCGGGCAGAAGCTGGATGACAAGCTGGCGTTTGACGACGCGGGAAACTTCCAACTGTGCGGCCGGCACGATCGGGTGGTTAAAATAGAGGATAAACGTATTTCCCTCAGCGAGATCGAACGGCGTTTACTTGAACTGCCGGAAATTGCCGATGCGGTTGCTTTACAAATTACGCGTACCGAGCGCAGCGGTATCGGCGTGGTGCTGGTACTGACGTCAGCGGATTTGGCCGCCGATCTGCCGCGTTTAAAGCGTCAGTGGCGGCATGAACTGCACAACTGGCTGGAGCCGCTGGCGATGCCGCGTTTCTGGCGCGTCGTCGATGTTATTCCCCACAATAGCCAGAGCAAGCGCGCCTGGCCGCAAATACAGGCGTTGTTTCATGCTACCCGTTGAGCTTTCACGTCAGTGCGCGGAACAGCGGGCCGAGCTTACCCTGCGGGCGACGGAGGATCTGTTCTGGTTCAAAGGCCACTTTCCCGGACAGCCGCTGTTGCCCGGGGTGGCGCAGTTGGACTGGGCGCTGCGCTACGCGGCGGAACTGTTGGCGCCGGGCTGGCGGTTTTCGTCGGTCGAAAACATTAAATTCCAGCAGCCGATTCTGCCCGGTAAAATCCTGCGTCTGGTGTTGGTTTGGCATGCCGACAAGCAATGGCTGACCTTTAGCTACCATATTCTGGACGATGAGGCGGAGCGAATCGCCAGCAGCGGGAAAATTAAGCTATGTCGATAAAACACGCGTCGATAAAGGGTGAGTTTTCACCCTGTGTGGTGATCCCCTGCTATAACCACGGCGCCATGATGCGCGATGTCATGGCGCGTCTGGCTGCGCTTTGCCTGCCGATTTTTATTGTCGATGACGGAAGCGATGCGCCGACGCAAACGGTACTGGCGCAATTGGCGCGGGAAAACCAACGCGTCACGCTGGTGCGTCTGGCGCAAAACAGCGGCAAAGGCGCGTCGGTGATTTGTGGCCTTGAGGCCGCGGCGCAAGCCGGGTATAGCCATGGGTTGCAGGTGGATGCCGACGGCCAGCACCGGATTGAGGATGCGCCTCGCCTGTTGGCGGAGGCCAAACGCTTTCCTGATTGCCTGATTTCCGGCCGGCCGGTTTACGATGCCTCGGTGCCGAAATCGCGCCTGTATGGGCGCTATGTCACCCATGTCTGGGTCTGGATTGAAACGCTGTCGTTTTCCCTGAAGGACAGCATGTGCGGCTTTCGGGTTTATCCCCTTGAAGCCACCCTGGCGTTGACCGCACAGCATACGGTTGGCCGCCGCATGGATTTCGATACGGAAATCATGGTGCGGCTTTACTGGGCCGGCACGCCCAGCCGTTTTATCGATACCGAGGTGGTCTATCCGCACAACGGGCTTTCTCATTTCGATGCCCTGCGCGATAACCTGCGTATTTCCTGGATGCATACCCGGCTGTTTTTCGGCATGTTGCCGCGCATTCCCTGGTTGCTGAAGCAGCGCCGTGAGGCGCACTGGTCAGGCGTGGAAGAGCGCAAGGGCTTGCTCGGCATGCGCTTTATGCTGGCGGTTTATCAACGGCTGGGGCGCGGGGTGTTTACGCTGTTGCTGTGGCCGGTTATCGCCTTTTACTGGCTTACCGGCGGCTCGCAGCGTAAAGCCTCTCAGGCGTGGCTGCGCCAGATAATCGATTACGCGCGGCGGCATCGGATTTCGCTGCCGCTGCCGCTGAACAGTTATCGTCATTTTCTGCGTTTTGGTCAGTCGATGCTGGATAAAGTCGCCAGCTGGCGGGGCGAATTACACTGGGGAACCGATATTGATTTCGCTCCCGGCGCCCGGGAGGTGATCGAACAAGGGCGGCCGCGCGGGCAGTTGATCCTGGCGTCTCATCTTGGTGATATTGAAGTCTGCCGGGCGCTGGCGCAGCAGGTGAGCGGACTGGTGATCAATGCGCTGGTCTTTACCGATAACGCGCAGCGTTTTAAGCAAGTGCTGGAAGAGATCGCCCCGCAGGCCGGGGTGAATCTCATCCCGGTCAGCGATATCGGCCCGGATACGGCGATGATGCTGCAACAAAAGCTGGAAGCCGGCGAGTGGGTGGCGATCGTTGGCGACCGCACGGCGGTAAACCGCCAGCGCGGCGGCGTTCGTCGCGTTGTCTGGAGCCGGTTTCTCGGGCGTGACGCCCCCTTTCCCCAGGGGCCATTCATTCTGGCGGCGGCGCTGCGTTGTCCGGTGCTGTTGATGTTTGTGATCCGCGAACGCAAGATGCTGCGCGTCTATTGCGAGTCGTTCGCCGACCCGATAGTGTTGCCGCGCGCTACCCGTCAGCAGGCATTACAGCAGGTGGTCGATCGCTATGCCGAACGCCTGGCGCACTATGCGCTGAAATCGCCCCTCGACTGGTTTAATTTTTTTGATTTCTGGCGTCTGCCGCATGAGGATCAGGCCGCCGGGAAAAAGGAGTAACAGTGTTAAACGATCCCCGTTTAAGCCATGAGGTGGAACTGACGGTCTCCTTTCATGACTGCGATCCCATGGGCGTTGTCTGGCATGGCAACTATTTCCGCTTTTTCGAGGTCGCCCGCGAGGCGTTGCTCAGTAAATTCAACTATGGCTACCGCGAGATGAAGGCGTCTGGCTATGTGTGGCCGGTGGTGGATACGCGCGTTAAGTATCGCGCCGCACTGACCTATGAGCAGCGTATCCGGGTGCGCGCCACCATCGACGAAGTCGAAAACCGTTTGCGCATCGCCTACCAGATTTTCGATGTGGAAAGCGGCCAGCGTATGACCACCGGTTATACGATTCAGGTGGCGGTACAGGAAAATAGCCGCGAGCTGAGTTTTGTTTCTCCCCCCATTTTGTTTGAGCGCCTTGGAGTGACGCCATGATGAAAATATGGTTTGCCGTACTGATGCTATTTAGCGGTATCGCGCAGGCGGTGACGCTGGACGATTTACAACAGCGTTTCAGCAGCCAGCCGGTGGTACGGGCTGATTTTACTCAACTGCGGGAAATCAAGGGAATGGCGAAACCGCTTAAATCCAGCGGGCAACTGTTAATCGCGCATGACAAAGGGCTGTGGTGGCATCAGGCGGCGCCATTTCCGCTGACGATGGTGCTGGACGATAAGCGCATGGTTCAGGTGATGAACGGGCAGCCGCCGCAGATTGTCACCGCGGAAAACAATCCGCAGATGTTTCAGTTCAATCATTTGCTGCGCGCCTTGTTTCAGGCCGATCGCCGCGTGTTGGAGCAAAATTTCGCCATCGATTTTACCGATCTTGGCGAACGGCAATGGCGGCTGGTGTTGACGCCGAAAACCTCGCCGCTGGATAAGCTGTTTAACACCATTACGCTGAACGGCGGTGAATTTCTGGCGGGTATTGAACTGGATGACCGACAGGGCGATATGACCCAAATTACCCTGAGCAATCAGCGGCTCACTCCCAGGACGTTAAGTGATGACGAGCAGCAGCGTTTCGTTTTCTAAGCGGGTGCGCCGCGCGGCCCGGTTGTGGGTAGTCTGCTGTGTGATGCTGATTGCGGGGCTGGCGTTGCTGCTGCCGAAGGCGCAGATCAACAGCAGCGTGCTGGCGCTGCTGCCGAAACAATCGATGGGGGCGATCCCGCCGGCGTTGCAGCAAGGTTTTATGCAACGCCTCGATCGGCAGATGGTGTGGCTGGTAACGTCCGGCGAGCGGGCGGATCCCGCCGTTGCCGACGCGTGGCTGAAACAGTTGCAATCGCTTCCCGATCTGCAAAATGTGAAAGGCCCGATTGACGCCGAACAGCAACAGCGGTGGGGAAAGTTTGTGTTTGAACATCGCAACGGGCTGGTCGATTCCGCGACGCGCGCACGGCTGGAAAACGGCGGAAATGTACAGGCGGAGTGGGTATTGGCGCAGCTTTATTCCGCCTTTGCCGGGGTCAGCGGCCAGGAATTGAATCACGATCCGCTGATGCTGGTGCGCGGTTCGCAGCTGGCGCTGCAACAAAACGCCAGTCAGTTGGGATTGTCTCAGGGCTGGTTGACGACCAAAGATGCGCAGGGCCGAAGCTGGTATTTCCTGCACGGCGAGTTGAGCGGCGCGTCGTTTGATATGACGCATAATCGGCAACTGGTCGAAAAACTTAATGCGCTGGAGGCCACGCTGAAAGCCTCGTTCCCTGAGGCGCAGGTGTTAACGCGCGGTACGGTGCTGTTCAGCAACTACGCCAGCCAGCAGGCGAAGCAGGATGTGTCGACCCTGGGGGTGGCGACGGTGGCGGGCGTATTGCTGCTGATCTTTTCCGTCTTTCGCTCCCCCCGGCCATTGTTGCTGTGCGCGCTGTCGGTCGGTATTGGTGCGCTGGCTGGTACGGTGTTTACGCTGTTGCTGTTTGGCGAGCTGCATCTGATGACGCTGGTGATGAGCATCAGCATTGTCGGGATTTCGGCGGACTATACGCTCTACTATCTGACCGAGCGTATGGTGCACGGCGGCAATGTCTCCGCGCTTGAGAGCCTGAGAAAAGTGCTTCCCGCGCTGCTGCTGGCGCTGGGAACCGCGGCGATCGCCTATCTGATGATGGTGCTGGCGCCGTTCCCCGGCTTACAACAGCTGGCGGTATTTGCGGCGACCGGGCTGACGGCATCCTGTCTGACGGTGGTGTGCTGGTATCCTTTTCTGGTTAATGGCCTGCCGGTGCGGCCTGTTCCCGCCATGGTGCTGATGGGGCGCTGGCTGGCCGCCTGGCGGCGTAATCGCGCCGTGCGCTGGGGATTGCCGCTGGCGCTGCTGGTTGTCTCGGTGGTTGGGCTGCTGCGGTTGGAGGTGAATGATGACATTTCGCAGCTTCAGGCGTTGCCGGAAACGTTAATGCGGCAGGAGCGTCAGATAACGGCGCTGACCGGACAGAGCGCCGATCAAACCTGGTTTGTGGTTCACGGCGACAGCGCCGAGCAGGTGTTGCAACGGCTGGAACACCTGGCGCCGAAACTGCGCGATGCGCAGCAACGGAAATGGCTGACAACCTACCGTTTGTTGCCGCTCTCTTCTTTGGCGCAGCAGCGACGCGATCTGCAACTTATCGCGTCGGCGGCGCCAACCGTCGTCGGGCGGCTTAGCGAGGCGGGGGTGGACGTCGCCGGTCCGAACGCGCAGCCCATGCCGGTGACGCCGGAAACCTGGCTGAACAGCCCGATAAGCGAGGGTTGGCGGCTGCTGTGGCTGACCCTGCCCGCAGGGGAAAGCGGGGCGCTGGTGCCGGTAAGCGGCGTTACGCACAGCGCGGAATTGGCGCAACTGGCCACTCAACTGCCCGGCGTTGAGTGGATCGACCGGAAAAGCACTTTTGACGATCTGTTCGGTTTCTATCGCGTGATGCTGAGCTGGCTGTTGGTCGCCGCGCTGGCGGTGATTGCCCTGAGCTACGTGGTTCGCATGGGGCTGCATCGCGGACTGCTGAGCGTGGTGCCTTCGGCGCTGTCGCTGGGCGGCGGTCTGGCGGCGCTGGCGCTGAGCGGTCATTCGCTGAATCTGTTCTCATTGCTGGCCCTGGTTCTGGTATTAGGCATCGGCATTAACTACACGTTGTTTTTCAGTAATCCGCGCGGCACGCCGATGACCTCGCTGCTGGCGGTCACGCTGGCGATGTGCACCGCGCTGTTGACGCTGGGGATGCTGGTGTTCAGCGGCACTCAGGCGATCAGCAGCTTTGGTATTGTACTGTGCAGCGGTATTTTTACCGCCTTCCTGCTGGCGCCGCTGGCGTTGCCCGATTCGAAAGGAAAACGAAAATGAAATTACCACGACGCGGGATGCTGCTCGCCTGTGCGCTGTTACTAATGGGCTGTGTCAGCACGCATCAGGACGATAACCGTCCGCGGGCATGGCTCAAGCCGGGGGTGCAGGTCACGCTGCCCGCGCCGGGCATCGCCCCGGCGGTCAATGAGCAACAGTTATTGACCGGGACGTTTAAAGGCAAGCAGCAGTCGCTGCTGGTCATGCTGAACGCGGATGACCGGCAGCTCTCGCTGGTCGGGCTGTCTTCCATCGGCATCCGTCTGTTTCTGGTCACCTATGACGCACAGGGCATTCATACCGAGCAGTCCATCGTACTGCCGCAGATGCCGCCCGCCAGCCAGGTGCTGGCCGATGTTATGCTGAGCCACTGGCCGATAGCCGCCTGGCGGCCGCAGCTTCCCGCCGGCTGGACGCTGCGGGATAATGGCGACAGCAGGCAACTGCGTGATAATCGCGGCAATCTGATTACCGAAATTCGTTATATGACCCGTAACAACCAGCGGGTGCCGATCGGTGTTCAACAGTTCGCGTTTGGTTATCACATCGTGATTCAACATTTGGATGGCTAGCATGATCTACATTAACGCCGTGGGGGCGCTCAATGCGTTGGGTAACGACCTGGAGCAGATGGCGGATAACCTTGCCAGACTCACCGCGCCGGGTATGCGGCCGGACAACGGCTGGCTGGTGCAGGGAAAAGCGTGCTGGACCGGAAATGTCGATGCGGATTTGCCGGCAATACCTGATGCGCTGGCCGAGCATAACAGCCGTAATAACCAACTGTTGCTGGCCGCGCTGGCGCAAATCCGGCCGCAGGTGGATGAGGCGATCGCCCGGTTTGGTTCCGATCGCGTTGCGGTGATCATGGGAACCAGCACCTCCGGTCTGGACGAAGCCGATCGCTACGTCAGCCACGATCTGCCCGGCTACTTTTATCTACAGCAGGAGCTTGGCGACCCTTCCCGTTTCCTGGCCGCTTTTCTCGGGGCGGACGGGCCGGCCTACACGCTATCGACCGCCTGTTCTTCCAGCGCCCGGGCGTTAATCAGCGGACAGCGCCTGATTGACGCCGGACTGGCGGATGCGGCGATCGTCGGCGGCGCGGACACGCTGAGCCGGATGCCGCTGAATGGTTTTGACAGCCTGGAGTCTCTCTCATCGCAACGCTGCGCGCCTTTCAGTCAGCGGCGTGACGGTATTACCATTGGCGAAGGCGCGGCGCTGATGCTGATCGGGCGCGAGCCTGACGGCGTGGCGCTGCTGGGCGCTGGCGAATCTTCCGATGCGCACCATATGTCGGCGCCTCATCCAGAGGGCGAGGGCGCGGCCCGGGCGATTGAGATGGCCCTGCGGCAGGCCGGCCTCCGGCCTGAGGATATCGGCTACATCAATCTGCACGGCACGGCAACCCGCCTGAACGACCAAATCGAAGCGAAAGTCATTCATGCTATATTTGGCGACGGAACGCCCTGTAGCTCGACCAAATACCTTACCGGGCATACGCTTGGCGCGGCGGGCATCTGTGAAGCCGCGATTTGCTGGCTGTTGTTGACACGCGGACTGCCGCTGCCGCCGCAGGATTTTTCGCTCGGCGCCCGGGACGAGACATTGCCGCCTTGCGGTTTGCTCACTGCGCCCGGCCAGCTCCGGCGGCCGGTTATTTTGTCTAATTCATTTGCTTTTGGCGGCAATAATGCCTGCCTGATTTTGGGGAAAGCGGATGGCTGACTATTTTCCGGCGGCGCACTATCTGCCTCACCAGTCGCCGATGGTATTGGTGGACGAGGTTATCCACGTCGATGATGAACATGCTCATTGCCGGGTGTCGGTCAGCCGCGCAGGTATATTGGCGCCGTTCCTGAATGCCGATGGGCATCTGCCCGCCTGGTTCGGTATTGAAATCATCGCCCAGGCGATAGGCGTCTGGTCAGGGTGGCATGGGAGCCGGGACGCCCGCCATAAAAAATCGTCAGGAGCGATTTTAAACGTCGCTTGCGACGGCCCGAAGGGGGGCGGGCAGGACGCCCGCCATAAAAAATCGTCAGGAGCGATTTTAAACGTCGCTTGCGACGGCCCGGAGGGGGGCGGGCTGGATGCCCGCCATAAAAAACCGCGTCCCGGCATGTTGCTGGGCGGGCGGGGCTACCGCTGTAAGCAGGCGTTTTTCCCTGCGGCCTCGCGGCTTGACGTCTATGTGACGTTACTGATGCGTGATGAAAAAATCGGCAGCTTTGACGGTGAAATTGTGATTGATGGTGAAACCTACGCCACCGGCAGGCTGAATACCTATCAGCCTGACGACAACGAATTAAAACAGCTTTTAGAACAGGGAAAACAGTGATGACGCGTTGCGTGTTAGTAACCGGCGCCAGCAAGGGGATCGGTCGGGCCATCGCGCTGCGTCTGGCGGCAGATGGTTTTACGGTGGCGGTGCATTATCACCGCGACGAAAAAGGGGCCGAAAAGACCTTAAGCCAGATTATCGAGAATCATGGCTCGGGGCGCATCGTCGGATTCGATATCGCTAATCGGGAAATGTGCCGCGCGGTTATCGAACAGGATATTGCAGCCCACGGCGCCTATTATGGCGTGGTCAACAATGCGGGAATTACCCGCGACGGCGCGTTTCCCGCCCTGGATAACGACGCTTGGGACAGCGTGATCCACACCAATCTTGATAGTTTCTACAACGTTATCCACCCCTGCGTGATGCCGATGATCGGCCTGCGTAAAGGGGGAAGGATCATTACGTTGTCCTCGGTTTCCGGCCTGATGGGAAACCGCGGGCAGGTCAACTACAGCGCGGCGAAAGCGGGCATTATCGGCGCGTCCAAAGCGCTGGCTATCGAACTGGCGAAGCGGAAAATCACCGTCAACTGTATTGCCCCCGGGCTGATTGATACCGGCATGATCCAGATGGAGCCGGCGGCCGTTGAGGAAGCGATGAAAATGATCCCCCTGAAACGCATGGGGCAGGCGGATGAAGTGGCGGGGCTGGCGAGCTATCTGATGTCCGATATCGCGGGTTACGTGACGCGTCAGGTTATTTCTATTAACGGAGGTATGCTGTGATGCGTCGTGTGGTGGTAACGGGAATGGGCGGCGTGACCGCGTTTGGCGAGTGCTGGGAAAGCGTTTCAAGCGGTTTGCGCGCCGGTCGTAATGCGATACGCAAGATGCCGGAGTGGCGGATTTATGCCGGCCTGCATACTCAACTGGGGTCGCCCATTGATCATTTCAGTCTGCCCGCGCACTACACGCGCAAACGCATTCGCTCGATGGGGCGAGTCTCGCTGTTGGCGACGCGCGCCACGGAGCTGGCGCTGGAGCAAGCCGGGCTGCTGGAGCACCCGGTGTTGACCAACGGGGAAACCGGGATTGCCTACGGCTCGTCAACGGGCAGCACCGGCCCGGTCAGCGAGTTCGCCACCATGCTGACCGAAAAACATACCAACAATATTACCGGCACCACCTACGTACAGATGATGCCGCACACCACGGCCGTCAACGCCGGGCTGTTCTTTGGTTTGCGCGGCCGGGTTATTCCCACCTCCAGCGCCTGTACCTCCGGCAGTCAGGCGATAGGCTATGCCTGGGAAGCGATCCGTCATGGTTATCAGACGGTTATGGTGGCCGGCGGCGCGGAAGAACTTTGCCCGTCGGAAGCGGCGGTGTTTGATACGCTGTTTGCCACCAGCCAGCGCAACGACGCGCCGGAGACCACGCCGTCCCCCTTTGACGCCGGACGCGATGGACTGGTGATTGGCGAAGGCGCGGGCACGCTGATTCTGGAAGAGCTGGAACATGCGCAGGCGCGTGGCGCGACGATTTATGCCGAGCTGGTGGGTTTTTATACCAATTGCGATGCGGCGCACATTACGCAACCGCAGCGCGAAACCATGCAGATTTGCATTGAAGGTTCGCTGCGCTGCGCCGGTTTACAGGCCGGCGATATCGGCTATATCAATGCACACGGCACGGCGACCGACCGCGGGGACGTGGCGGAAAGTCAGGCGACCGCCGCGGTTTTTGGCCGCGCTACGCCCATCTCTTCCCTGAAAAGCTATTTCGGCCATACGCTGGGCGCCTGCGGCGCGCTGGAAGCCTGGATGAGCATTGAAATGATGCGTGAAGGCTGGTTCGCTCCGACCCTCAATTTGCGGCAACCGGCGGAAGATTGCGGCGAACTGGACTACATTATGGGCGAACCGCGGCATATCGATACCGACTATGTGCAGTCGAATAATTTTGCCTTTGGCGGCATCAATACCTCGCTGATTTTCCGCCGCTGGAAGCAGGACTGAGATAACCGGGGATGGGATCATCCCCGTCGTTCCTGCGCCGGCAGGAACCACCGGCACAGGGGCACGATGCGGGAAGAAGCGGAAACGGCATTTTTGCCGTATGTCATAAAACTGTCATATTTCGTACATTTTACTGTCACTCAACTGCTCTATTTTTCCTCCTGCACACTACACTCTGATTAATCACGGCTCCGGGTCGGCACTACTTTTAGTCTCCCACAGGAGGGATTATGAAACTTATGCGTACCACGATTACCCATATCGCTGCGGTCACGTTTTCACTGACATCGCTTTCCGCTTTGGCCGCCGCCAACCTCACCGGCGCGGGCGCGACATTTCCCGCGCCGGTCTACGCCAAATGGGCTGACTCCTATCATAAAGAAACCGGTAATAAAGTTAACTATCAAGGTATTGGATCGTCTGGCGGGGTAAAGCAGATTATCGCCAAGACCGTGGATTTCGGGGCGACGGATGCGCCGCTGTCCGATGATAAGCTGGCGCAGGACGGTCTGATCCAGTTCCCGACGGTGATCGGCGGCGTGGTGCTGGCGGTTAACATTCCGGGCATCAAATCCGGCGATCTGACGCTGGACGGTAAGACGCTGGGTGATATCTATCTGGGAAAAATCAAAAAATGGAACGATCCCGCCATCGTCACGCTGAACCCGAACGCCAAACTGCCGGATCAGAATATTGCGGTGGTGCGTCGTGCGGACGGAGCGGGTACTTCTTTCGTGTTCACCAGCTATCTGGCGAAAGTGAACCCGGAGTGGAAGGAAAAAATCGGCGCGGGCTCCACGGTTAACTGGCCGACCGGGCTGGGCGGAAAAGGTAACGATGGCATTGCCGCGTTCGTTCAGCGTCTGCCGGGTTCCATCGGCTATGTTGAATACGCTTACGCCAAGCAGAATAACCTGGCCTACACCAAATTGGTTTCCGCTGACGGAAAAGTGGTCAGCCCGACAGAGGAAAGCTTCAGTAATGCGGCCAAAGGCGCAGACTGGAGCCAATCTTTCGCGCAGGATCTGACCAACCAGAAAGGTGAGGATGCCTGGCCGATTACCTCGACGACCTTCATCCTGATCCAAAAAGTACAGCCGAACGCCGCACAGGGTACGGAAGTGCTGAAGTTCTTTGACTGGGCTTATACCAAAGGCGGCGAGCAGGCAACGGCGCTGGATTACGCCATTCTGCCCAATGAAGTGGTGGAGCAGGTACGCGCCGCCTGGAAGACCGATATAAAAGACGGCAGCGGTAATGCGTTGTATTAAAAATAATTAGTATTAAAAATGATTAGTGTTAAAAATAATGGCATTAAGCCTGATTGTACTAAAATTGTACTGCTTCCCTTGTGTTTGGCAGTAAGGCCGTAAGCTGAGTTGCCGCAAGGTACAATGGGGCGAGAGGTGATGAACACCTTTCGCTCCGCGTTATTTTCGTTATCAAACGCGGTTAAATTAAGAAGAGAGACGCATGGCGGAGTACAAGCCAACTATCAAAGCCCCTGGGAAACATGGCGATATTATTTTTGGCGCGCTGGTGAAACTGGCCGCGCTGGTGACGCTGTTGTTGTTGGGCGGCATCATTGTTTCCCTGATTGTGGCCTCCTGGCCCAGCATCGAAAAGTTTGGTTTTGCTTTTCTGTGGACCAAGGACTGGGATGCGCCGGCCGAACAATTTGGCGCGCTGGTGCCGATCTACGGCACCATCGTCACCTCGCTGATTGCGCTGGTTATTGCGATACCGATCAGTTTCGGCATCGCGCTGTTTTTGACCGAACTGGCGCCGGGCTGGCTTCGGCGTCCTTTGGGCGTGGCGATTGAACTGCTGGCCGCGATCCCCAGTATTGTCTATGGCATGTGGGGGCTGTTTGTTTTCGCCCCGCTGTTTGCCAAATATTTTCAGGAGCCGCTAGGCAATGTGCTGTCCGGTATTCCGATCGTCGGTTCGCTGTTCTCCGGCCCGGCCTTTGGCATCGGGATTCTTGCCGCCGGGGTGATTCTGGCCATCATGATCATTCCTTATATTGCGGCGGTGATGCGCGATGTGTTTGAACAAACGCCGGTGATGATGAAAGAGTCGGCCTACGGCATCGGCTGCACCACCTGGGAAGTGATCTGGCATATCGTTCTGCCTTATACCAAGAACGGGGTGATTGGCGGCATTATGCTGGGGCTGGGGCGCGCGCTGGGCGAAACCATGGCGGTGACCTTTATTATCGGCAATACCTATCAATTGGACAGCATATCGCTGTATATGCCCGGTAACAGTATTACTTCGGCGCTGGCGAATGAGTTTGCCGAAGCGGAATCCGGTTTGCATACCGCCGCGCTGATGGAACTGGGTCTGATCCTGTTTATGATTACCTTTATTGTGCTGGCGTGTTCGAAATTAATGATTATGCGACTGACCAAGAATGAGGGGGCGCGCTGATGGCGGCGTTAGGCAGAGATCAGGACGCGGCGCTGGCGCGTTCCCGACGTAATATGCAGATCTGGCGACGTCAGAAAAACCGTATTGCGCTGTGTTTGTCGATGGTCACCATGGCTTTTGGCCTTTTCTGGCTGGTGTGGATCCTGTTTTCGACCATCACCAAAGGGGTTGACGGCATGTCGCTGGCGCTGTTTACCGAAATGACGCCGCCGCCGAACACCGAGGGCGGGGGATTGGCGAACGCCATCGCCGGCAGCGGTTTATTGATCCTGTGGGCGACCATCTTAGGTACGCCGCTCGGCATCATGGCCGGTATCTATCTGGCGGAATATGGCCGCAAGTCATGGATCGCCGAAGTTATCCGCTTCATTAACGACATCCTGTTGTCGGCGCCCTCGATTGTGGTCGGGCTGTTTGTCTATACGCTGGTGGTGGCGAAAATGCAGCACTTCTCTGGTTGGGCCGGGGTGATTGCGCTGGCGCTGTTGCAGGTGCCTATCGTTATCCGCACTACAGAAAATATGCTCAAGCTGGTGCCGGATAGCCTGCGTGAAGCGGCGTATGCGCTGGGTACGCCGAAGTGGAAGATGATTTCCGCCATCACGCTGAAAGCGTCGGTATCCGGCATTATGACCGGGATTTTACTGGCGATCGCGCGCATTGCCGGGGAAACCGCGCCGCTGCTGTTTACCTCGCTGTCCAATCAGTTCTGGAGTACGGATCTGATGCATCCGATCGCCAACCTGCCGGTCACCATCTTCAAGTTTGCCATGAGTCCGTTTGTGGAGTGGCAGCAGCTGGCCTGGGCGGGGGTATTGCTGATTACCCTGTGTGTTCTGCTGCTGAATATTCTGGCGCGCGTTATTTTTTCCGGCAAGAAATATTAATAAATTTAAGGCGTTGCCTGGCAGCGCCGGTATAAAAGAGAGTCTTGATGAGTATGGCGACAAAGACATCCACCAGTAAAATCCAGGTACGTAATCTGAATTTCTATTACGGCAAATTCCATGCGTTAAAAGATATCACGCTGGACATTGCCGCCAATCAGGTTACGGCTTTTATCGGCCCGTCGGGCTGTGGCAAATCCACGTTACTGCGCACCCTGAATAAAATGTATCAGCTCTATCCCGAGCAGCATGCCGAGGGCGATATTTTGCTGGATGGCGATAATATCCTGACCGATAAGCAGGATATCTCACTGCTGAGGGCCAAGGTGGGGATGGTTTTCCAGAAGCCGACGCCGTTTCCGATGTCCATTTACGACAACATCGCCTTCGGCGTGCGGCTGTTTGAGAAGCTATCGCGGGTGGATATGGATGAACGGGTGGAGTGGGCGCTGACCAAAGCGGCGCTGTGGCATGAAACCAAAGATAAGCTGCATCAGAGCGGATACAGCCTGTCCGGCGGTCAGCAGCAGCGCCTGTGCATCGCGCGGGGCATCGCGATCCGTCCGGAAGTGCTGTTGCTGGATGAGCCTTGTTCCGCCCTTGACCCGATTTCCACCGGCAGAATCGAAGAGCTGATTTCCGAGTTGAAGAAAGACTACACCGTGGTGATCGTCACCCACAATATGCAGCAGGCTGCACGTTGTTCAGACCATACGGCGTTTATGTATCTGGGAGAGCTCATCGAATTCAGCGATACCGATACCCTGTTTACTGCGCCACGGCAGAAACAGACCGAAGATTACATCACCGGCCGCTACGGTTGATTACGGGAAGCATCATGGACAATTTGAATCTGAACAAACACATTTCCGGGCAGTTCAACGCCGAACTGGAACATATTCGTACCCAGGTGTTGACCATGGGCGGGCTGGTTGAGCAACAACTGACCGACGCCATCACCGCGATGCACAATCAGGATGCCGAACTGGCGCAGAGAGTGGTTGAGGGAGACGCCAAGGTCAATATGATGGAAGTGACCATCGATGAAGCCTGTGTGCGCATTATCGCTAAACGTCAGCCAACCGCCAGCGACCTGCGGTTGGTGATGGCGATCATCAAAACCATTTCCGAATTGGAACGCATTGGCGACGTGGCGGATAAGATCTGCCGCACCGCGCTGGAAAAATTCTCCCATCAGCATCAACCGCTGCTGGTCAGCCTGGAATCGTTAGGACGACACACGGTGCAGATGCTGCATGACGTGCTGGATGCGTTTGCCCGCATGGATCTGGATGAGGCGGTGCGTATCTATCGTGAAGATAAAAAGGTGGATAAAGAGTATGAAGGTATCGTCCGTCAGCTGATGACGCACATGATGGAGGACTCCCGCACCATCCCCAGCGTGCTGACGGCGTTGTTCTGCGCCCGTTCAATTGAGCGTATTGGCGACCGTTGCCAGAATATCTGCGAATTTATCTTCTATTTCGTCAAGGGGCAGGATTTTCGCCATATTGGCGGCGATGCGTTGGAAAAACTGCTGGTCGAGAAAGAGAGCAAGAAAGAGGAATAGCCTTTCTTTCCGGTTCAGACCGCTGACAAACCTATCAGTCCTTATCTCCGCTTGCCGATAAAGTCTTCGGTAAGCCCGAGATACCCGGGCCTACCGTACCGAGGGGCGCTCCGGCGGCTTACGCCGCTACGGCCCCTCGCCACGCTCTCCCTAATAACGGGTTTTGTCAATGGTCTGACGCCCTGCTTGCAGGGCGTCGTGCTTTTAAATAGTGCAAAAAAAGAACATCTCCGCACTATTAGCGCGCTAATCATCCAGATGAAACGCTTATGCTAAAAATAGCGTGTCGTTTCTCCGCCGCAGTATTCAAAAATAGTGCACGCCACGCCTACGGTTTCGTATTTTTAGAAACCTCTTACCTAAAATCTGTAAGGTTATAAATCTGCTATTGGCTTCAGTCTTGCAATGATTACACCGTGAGTATTCATGGTTTATTCATTAACGGCATGGAGAAATGGCATGACTCGTTCCCTGGCAAGACGGATACAACACTATGCTTTATCCGCATTATTGATTGGATGCGCCTCATATAGTTATGCGGGAAAGCAGAACGATACTTTGGTGTATGCCTCGGATAACGAGGTAGAGAATATCAGCCCTTATCATAATACCCTGCGCGAAGGCGTGATTATCTCCAATCTGGTGTGGGACAGACTGGTCTATCGCGATCCAAAAACCGGTGAATATGAACCGCAGTTGGCCGCCGCGTGGGAATGGGATTCGCCGGAAATATTGGTTCTGCATTTGCGCAAAGGCATTAAATTTCATAACGGCGATGATTTTACCGCTGATGATGTGGTTTACACCTTCAATAATATCGCCGGCGATAATACCGATTCAGTTATGCCGCAGAGCGTTAACTGGATTAAGGAAACCGAAAAAGTCGATGACTACACGGTAAAACTGCACCTGGAAAAACCTTTCCCGGCGGCGCTGGAATATTTGTCCGGCCCGACGCCGATCTATCCCGCCAAATACTACCAGCAGGTTAAGCTGGCCGGCTTCAGTAAAGCCCCGATTGGCACCGGCCCTTATAAGGTCACCGGCGTGACGCCGGCGCAGGGGGTCACGATGGAGAAAAATCCCGATTACTTCAAGGAAAGCCCGGTCGGACAACCTAAAATCGGCAAACTGCAATTTGTGGTGATCCGCGATCCGGAAACCCGGCTGGCGCAGTTGATGACCGGTCAGGTTGACTGGATCTGGCGGGTGCCGGCCGATCAGATGACCTCGCTGGAAACCATGCCGAATCTTTCAGTGAAAAGCGGCGAAACCATGCGTATCGGTTTCCTGGCGCTGAACACCCATGCCAGCGGGCCGGGCGGCGAACCGTTCAAAGACCTGCGCGTCCGTCAGGCGGTAAACCACGCCATTAACCGTCAGGGAATGGTCGATAATCTGGTGCGCGGCGGCAGTCAGCCGGTCTATTCCGCCTGTTTCTCCGCCCAGGCCGCCTGTAACACCAGCAAAGTGATCAAGTACGAGTACAACCCGGAAAAAGCCAAACAGCTACTGGCGGAGGCCGGTTACCCCAACGGTTTTGATACCGATATCTGGGCCTATCGCGAACGGGACTACGCTGAAGCCATTATTGGCGATCTGCGTAAAGTCGGCATCAATGCCCGGCTGCATTATGTGCAGCATTCGGTTCTGGCGGCCGATCTGATCTCCGGTAAAGCGCCGATGGCGGTACGCACCTGGGGCTCTTATTCCATCAACGATGCGTCCGCTTTCGTCACGCCTTATTTCGGCGGCAAGGGAGACGATATCTGGAAAGACGCGGAAGTCACCAGCATGTTGAACCAGGCGGATGAAACCATCGATACCAAGCAGCGCAGCGCCATGTATGCGGATGTGCTGGGGCGTATTTCTTCCCAGGCGTATCTGGCGCCGCTGTTTTCCTATTCAACCAATTATGCCTTTACCTCCGATCTGAACTTTGACAGTTGGCCGGATGAACTGCCGCGCTTCGCGCTGGCGAGTTGGAAGTAACCGGCTGTCGGGGATCGGTAGCGGTATCGATTCCCGACAATATCCGGTGAGAATGGGGAACAGCTCATGATTATCTATATTTTACATCGGCTGCTCGTCGCGCTGGCGGTGCTGTTTACCGTGGCGGTCGTCAGTTTCTCTCTCCTGCATCTTTCCGGCGATCTGGCGGCGGCGATTGCCGGCCCGGAAGCCACGGCCGAGGTGGTTGAGCGTATCCGGGTGCAATATGGCCTGGATCAGCCGTTGATTACGCAGTTTGCTCACTGGATGTGGTCGGCTTTGCATCTTGATTTCGGGCGCTCGTTTTATTTTGAGAACACCGTGATGGAGCTGGTCGGCCAGAGGATGCCCATTACCCTGAAGCTGGGAGCGGTTTCCCTGCTGCTGGCGCTGGTGGTGGCGATCCCCCTCGGCGTGCTGGCCGCCGTGTTTCGCGATACCTGGATCGACAGATGTTCCATTTTCATTTCCGTTATCGGTCAGGCGATGCCGAATTTCTGGTTTGCCCTGCTGCTGATTGTCATCTTCGCCGTGGGCCTGAAATGGTTGCCGGTGGCCGGGAACGGCAGTTGGCAGAACTTTGTGTTGCCGGCCATCGCCCTGGGCTATTACGCCATGCCGTCGCTGATGCGTCTGACGCGCTCCGGCATGTTGGACGTGCTGGGGTCGGACTATATCCGTACCGCACGGGCAAAGGGGTTGAGTTCTTTCCGGGTCATCGTCAAGCACGGGCTGCGTAACGCCATCATTCCCGTGGTGGCGCTGGCGACGGTCGAACTGGGCTTTATGTTGGGCGGTTCGGTGGTCATTGAGTCGGTGTTCGCCCTACAGGGATTGGGGCAATTGGCATGGGACTCCATTTCCCGCAACGATTTTCCGGTTGTGCAGGCCATCGTACTGATTATCTCCGTGTTTTATATCGGGCTGACGTTTCTGGCCGATGTGCTTAATGCGGCGCTCGATCCGCGTCTGCGTACTTCATAGGGAGCCTCCATGAAAACGTCTTCATCACTCTCTTCCACGCTGGTCGCCAAGGCGTCGATGCCTGAACCGGGGCTGATTCCGGAACCGGCGCCCTGGCGGAAATGGCTTGGCAGCATCCTCGGGCATCACAGCATGATGATCGGTCTGACGATTCTGGCGGTTATTGTCCTGGCGGCCGTCCTGGCGCCGTTAATCAGCCCGCACGATCCCTACGCGCAGGATGTAAGCCGGCGTCTGATTCCGCCGGTATGGCATGAAAAAGGCAGTTGGGAACATATTCTCGGCACCGACAAGCTGGGGCGTGACTATCTGAGCCGCCTGCTGTTCGGGGCCAGGGTGTCGTTAACCATCGGTGTGGTTTCTGTGCTGGTGGCCGGATTTATCGGCATTACGCTGGGGGTGCTGGCCGGCTATTTCGGCGGCCGGGTGGATGCGCTGGTCAGCTATATCCTGACGGTGCGGTTGTCCATGCCGATCATTCTGGTGGCGCTGGCGACGGCTTCGCTGGTGGGCGGCTCGGTAAAAGTGGTGATCCTGCTGTTGGGATTACTGCTGTGGGATCGCTTCCTGATTGTTTCCCGTTCGGTTACCCGGCAGTTGCGTGAGGCGGAGTTTATCGCCGCCGCCAAGACGCTGGGCGCGTCTTCGCTGTTCATCATGCTGCGGGAGATCCTGCCTAACCTGCTTGGCCCGCTGACGGTGGTCGCCACGCTGGAAATCGCCCATGCCATTTTGCTGGAGGCCACGCTCTCTTTCCTCGGGCTGGGCGTACAGCCGCCGATGCCGTCATGGGGGCTAATGGTGGCGGAAGGCAAGGCGTACATGTTCTTTCAACCGTGGGTCATCCTGATCCCCGGTATTGTGCTGGCTATCCTCGTGCTGGGGATCAATCTGGTGGGAGACGGCCTGCGTGATATTACCGCGCTGGACGGACGTAACTGAGGAACACGCCATGAATAACGACATTTTGCTGGATGTAAAAAACCTGCGCGTCGACCTGCCCACGTCCCGGGGTACGCTGCATGCGGTTCGCGGGCTGGATTTTTCGGTACGACGCGGGGAAATGCTGTGTCTGGTCGGCGAGTCCGGCTGCGGCAAGTCCATGACGTCGCTGGCGCTGATGGATTTGCTGCCGCGTAAAGCGGTGCGCACGGCGGATCATATTCGTTTTAAGGGCATCGAATTGCAATCGCTGAAAAAACGCGAGATCACCGCGCTGCGCGGCGATCAAATGTCGATGATCTTTCAGGAACCGATGACCTCGCTCAATCCCTCGTTCACGCTGGGTAATCAACTGTGCGAAACGCTTCAGGCGCACCGCAAGGTTTCGCAGTCACAGGCCCGGGATCGGGCGGTTTATCTGATGGAGCGGGTAGGGATTCCCATGGCCGCCGATCGCCTGAATCAGTATCCCCATCAGCTTTCCGGCGGTCTGCGGCAGCGCATCATGATCGCCATGGCGCTGATGTGCGAACCGGAACTGATTATCGCCGACGAACCGACAACCGCGCTGGATGTCACCATTCAGGCGCAGATCCTGCGCATGCTGCGCGAGTTGCAGCAGGAGTTTGGCATGGCGGTGATTTTCATCACCCATGATTTGGGGGTGGTGGCGCGTATCGCCGATCGGGTGGCGGTGATGTATGCCGGACAGATCGTGGAAACCGCGCCGGTGATGACGTTGTTTAACCATCCATGTCACCCGTATACCCGGGCCTTGCTCGAGTGTATTCCGATTCAGGGGAAAACCATTCCCGGTCAGCCGCTGAACGCCATTCCCGGCGTGGTGCCCAGTCTGATTGGCGCCCAGCGGGGCTGTGCGTTCAGCAATCGTTGTTGCCACTGTGCGGCGGCCTGTGATCAGGACACGCCTTATGTCAAGGTAACGGACCAGCATGCGGTGCGCTGCATTCGGGCCTTACCGATACGGAACGCGGAGGTCGCATGAGTGATAGCCTGAACCCTCATGTCGCGTCTTCGGCGTTGCCGACGCATATTCCGGGCAATGATGATATTGCGCTGGAGCTGTGTTCGCTATCGCGGGTTTTCCGCCTCAATCGCGGCCTGTTTACCCGCGCGGGCGAAATCCGGGCGGTGAACGATGTCTCGCTACGCATCCGGCGGGGAGAAACGCTGGGGCTGGTGGGCGAGTCCGGCTGCGGAAAAAGCACGCTGGCGAAAATGCTGCTGGGCCTGTTGCCGCCGACGTCCGGCAACGTGCTGATCGAAGGGCGTGAAATTGATGCCGGCAACCGCAAGGAAATGTCGGCCCACATTCAGCCTATTTTTCAGGATCCTTACTCATCGCTCAATCCGCGCCGCACGGTGGCGGATATCGTGGAGGTCGCCCTGCGCCTGCACGGAATCGGCACGCCGGCGGAGCGTAAACAACGGGTCACCGAAATGCTGGATGTGGTGGGGATGCCCGCCCGGACGCACAGTCAGTATCCCGGTCAGCTTTCCGGCGGCCAGCGTCAGCGGGTGGCGATCGCCCGGGCGCTGATTATGCGCCCTGACATTCTAATCTGTGATGAGCCGACCTCCGCGCTGGATGTGTCGGTGCAGGCGCAAATCCTTAATCTGCTGCTGGCGCTCAAGCAGGAATTTGGCCTGACCTATCTGCTGATCAGCCACAACCTGTCGGTGGTGGAGCATCTGGTCGATCACGTGGCGGTGATGCAGAAAGGTTCGATTGTCGAACAGGGTACGCGCGAGCAGATTTTCCACTCGCCGCAGCACCCTTATACCAAATCGCTGTTGGCTTCGGTGCTGACGCCGGAGCCGGGACTGGGCATTCCGGATATCGAACCGCATTAACCCGAACCAAGCGCAGACCGCACGGACAAACACGCAACGGCTCCGCGGGAGCCATGCTGTTTACTCATCAATATCGGATAAAAAGAGGACAGACTGACGATGACGCGTGAAGAGACTATCCGGGCTACCGTCGATTATTTTGATGCAGGCAAATTCACGGCCACCCTGGCGCGCAGGGTGGCGTACCGGACGGAAAGCCAGGATGCCGGCAGCGGGCCGGTTCTGATGTCCTACCTGACGGATGAGATGCTGCCCGCGCTGCGGGCATTGGGTTTCGAATGTCTGATCGTGGAAAACCCCATCGGCGGCAAAGCGCCTTTTTTGCTGGCCCGGCGCATAGAGCCTGACGCCGCGTTGACGCTATTGACCTATGGTCATGGCGATGTGGTGCGGGGCTATGACGACCAATGGCGTGAGGGATTATCGCCGTGGGAGCTGGTGAAGGACGGCAACCTCTGGTACGGACGCGGAACCGCCGATAACAAAGGGCAGCACACCATCAACCTGTCGGCGCTGGAGCAGGTGCTGACCGCGCGCAACGGTCATCTTGGCTACAACGTGAAAATCATTCTGGAGATGGGGGAAGAGGATGGTTCGCCGGGGCTGGACGCGATCTGCGGACAATACCGCGACTGGCTGGCCGCCGATCTGTTTATTGCCTCGGACGGCCCGAGGATTTCCGCCGCCCGTCCGACCCTGTTTCTCGGGTCCCGCGGGGTGTTCAATTTTGAACTACGGCTGAATTTGCGCGAAGGCGCGCACCATTCGGGCAACTGGGGGGGACTGTTGAGCAACCCGGGCATTCGCCTGGCGCATGCCCTCTCCAGCATGGTGGACGCCCACGGCCAGATTCTGGTGCCGGGGCTGCGGCCGCCGGCGATATCCGAGACCCTGCGCCGTATTCTCGCCGACATTGAACTGGGCGGCGGGGCGACGGACCCGGCTATCGATCCCGGCTGGGGAGAACCGGGCCTGACGGCGGCGGAAAAACTTTACGGCTGGAATACGCTGGATGTGCTGGCATTTGTGACCGGCAATCCGGATAAGCCCGCCCACGCTATTCCGCCGCATGCCAAAGCACATTGTCATATGCGTTATGTGTTGGGCAGCGACGTGGCGAACTTTAGCCGGCATGTCCGCCATCATCTGGATGCCAACGGATTTGAAGACGTGGAGGTGGTTAATGCGGTTAGCCATTATGCCGCTACCCGGCTTGATCCCAACGATTTGTGGGTGCAATGGGGGGCGGCGTCGATAACCCGCTCTGCCGGCGCCAAAGCGGCGGTATTGCCCAATTTCGGCGGCGGACTGCCCAATGCCTGCTTCTCGGAAACGCTGGGGTTGCCGACGCTGTGGGTGCCGCATTCCTATCCTGCCTGTTCGCAACACGCGCCGAATGAGCATATTCTGGCGGATATGACGCTGGAAGCCCTTAAAATCATGACCGGTCTGTTCTGGGATCTGGCTGAGCAAGGGGCGGACATTTTACGGATGCGTTCACAGATAACGAAACCTCAATCGGCGGCAGCGCTATAAGCTTCAACACCCAGTGTGGGAGGTCGGATGCATAGCAACGAAATGCGTTATTTTATGGCGGTGGCGAATACCGGTTCGCTGAGCGCCGCCAGCAAGCAGTTGTTTGTCGCCGTTTCAGCCATCAGCAGACAGATCCAGCAGTTGGAAGCTCGTCTGGGCGTCCCTTTGTTCGAGCGGCATGCCCGGGGGATGATACTGAATGATGCCGGACATATTCTGGAAAATCATGTACGGCGCAGCATCACCGACATGGAACTGGCGATTGCCGAAATCGAAGGACTGAAATCCACCCGTCAGACCACCCTCCGGGTGGTCTGCACCGACGGCCTCGGCTTTAACCTTCTGCCGACGCTGCTGGCGAAATATCGTCAGCAGCATGCGGCGGTCAACTTTGTGCTGACGGTGGGCAGCGCCAGGCAGGTGCCCGATCTGGTTCGCAACGGCGAATGCGATGTGGCGCTAAAGTACAGCCTGGCGCCGGAACACGGCGTTCAGGTTTTCGCCTCTTTTTCCGCGCCGTTTATGGCGGTGATGAAAGAGGATCACCCGTTGGCGACAACGGATTTCCAGATGGCCGATCTGAATGCTTTTCCGGTCGCGCTTCCCGATCAGGCGGCGACCATCCGTCAATTGTTTGATCTTTCATGCCGCATGAACGGCGTTTTCATCGATCCGGTCTTTACCTGTAATCATTTCTCCACCCTGTATGCTTTTTTGCTCAATACGCCGGATGCTATCGCCATATGCAGCCATTTTTCCGTGTTGTACAGCGCCCGACGCGATGGTTTACAGGTGAAGTCGGTCAATATGGAGCCATTGAGCCAGCGAACCCTACAGATCCAGACCGAAGTCAGTAAGCCGACGACGCCGGCGCTGAAAGGTTTTGTTGAGTTTTTACGTGATGAGCTGGCGATACAGGATGCGCGGTTTCGCCAGGAATACGGCGTTTTAGGCTGATGGCGACATCGCTCCGCTCATGCGGTGCGGAAGTCATGACCTGCGTCGGCGTTGCGAAGGACAGGGTCTGTTCAGGGTGACGACCAGCATGCCGGCAATAATGGCGGTGACGCCAATAATCAGCCCGAGGGTTAAAGACTCATTCAGAAACAGAATCGAGATAATCAACCCGACAACCGGAACGCCCAGCATGGAGGATGCCATGCTGGTGCTTGAAATCCACTGGCTGGCCGTATTCACGGCGCAGAAACAGAAGGCGGTGGCGAGCGGCCCGACAAACAGGGCGATTTCCCACAGGTGCGGTGAGTTATCCCCGGTATAAGGCCCTTCTTTATACCAGGCGATAACAATCAGCGGCACGGCGGCAATCAGCATTTGCCAGGGCGCCAGATGATAGGCGCTGGACGCGCCGCGATGATGGCGCAAATGCAGGATGCAGATGGCCCAGCAGAATGATGCGATCAGCAGCAGGGCATTGGCGCGCAGCGCGTCGCTGTCCGTCCAGTCCAGCGTCAGCGGGTTAAACAGAATAGCGACGCCGGCAATGCCCATCAGCGTGCCGAGCAGTTCCCGACGGGTCACGCGTTGTCTGAAGAGCAGAATGGCGCCCGGCAGAACCCACAGGGGCGTGGTATAGGCCAGAATGGCGGAGCGGCCGGCGGGGATCGCCATCATGGCGATGGCGCCCAGCGCGGTAAAGGTCAGCATCTGCAACAGGCCGACGCTGAACAGCAGGGGGATATCGCGACGTTGAGGCAGTTTCAGCGTGCCGGTGACAATCTGGATAAAGAACAGGCACAGCCCGCCCAGCGCGAAACGCAGCGCAGAGAACCAGAGCGGCGTAATATGTTCCAGTCCGAGTTTCATGACCGGCCAGTTGGCGCCCCAAATCACGATCGCCAGCAAAAGCAGTACCACTCCCCCAATCTGACGCAACGATAATGCGCCGGCTGATTTTTCTTTCAGCCAGATTATTTTCTTATTTATTAACGAGGGAGAAATCATTTTATATTTTCTTTTCGCCGGTTGCTGGATAAATCCAGTTTATTATTTTTCCAACGGAAATTTTTTCCCTTATTAATCCGGATAGTTGGTTTTTGCAGGGTAATTTTTCCAACCGATTTGTTATTAACAGGCAAGGTTTTCTTTTATGCGTAAACTGGATAAAACCGATATCCGTATCCTCAATAAGTTGCAGGAAAATGCGAAAGTCACGCATGTGGAGTTGGCGAAAGCGGTCAATCTTTCCACCACGCCTTGTTTTAACCGGGTGAAAGCGCTGGAGGAGCTCGGGCTTATCCGTCAGCAGGTCACGTTACTTTCGCCGGAACGGCTTGGGCTGCACGTGAATGTGTTTATCCACGTCAGTCTTGACCGACAGGTGGAAGAGGTTCTGCAACGTTTTGAACAGGCCATCGCTGAGCGCCCGGAAGTCATGGAGTGCTATCTGATGACCGGGGACGCGGACTATCTTCTGCGGGTATTGGTAAAAAATATCAATGAGATAGAGCATTTTATCCTCCACCACCTGACGCGCATTCCCGGGGTGGCCAACATTCGATCCAGCTTTGCGCTCAAGCAGGTGCGCTATAAGACCACCCTGCCTTTGCCGCCGGAAGGCATTGTGCTGCCATAGTAGATTAATTTTATTTCGTGATGTGGTTATTTTTTTAGTGTAAAGGCTGTTTTAACTGTTTTTTGTGAAATTTAAATGATTAATTTTGAAGAATTTAGCAATTTAAATTCATCTGTTTATAGGTAATATTATGGTTATGGGATGACGGTATTTCTCAATGGAATATTGGCAACCTGCGGCTACCACTCCTTATTATTTACCGGAGCATTATTATGAATCTGGAGAAATTTCCACGTTATCCATTAACTTTTGGACCTTCCCCTATTACGCCAATGAAAAGGCTCAGTGAATATTTAGGCGGCGAGGTAGAAATATATGCCAAACGTGAAGATTGTAATAGTGGTCTGGCGTTTGGCGGCAATAAAACGCGTAAGCTGGAATATCTTATTCCTGAAGCGCTGGAACAGGGGTGCGATACGCTGGTTTCCATCGGCGGCATTCAGTCGAATCAGACGCGTCAGGTGGCCGCGGTGGCCGCTCATCTGGGCATGAAGTGTATCCTGGTGCAGGAAAATTGGGTGAATTATGCCGATGCGGTGTACGACCGGGTAGGGAATATTGAGTTATCCCGCATTATGGGCGCGGATGTGCGCCTGGATGCCGCCGGTTTTGATATCGGCATCCGCGAAAGCTGGAAAAACGCCATGGAAGAAGCGTCGCAGAATGGCGGTAAACCGTTCCCTATTCCTGCCGGTTGTTCCGAACACCCTTATGGCGGCCTGGGATTTGTCGGTTTTGCACAAGAAGTTCGCCAGCAGGAAAAAGAGTTGGGCTTCAAGTTTGACTATATTGTCGTGTGCTCCGTTACCGGCAGCACCCAGGCTGGTATGGTGGTCGGCTTTGCCGCCGATGGCCGCGCCCGGAATGTCATCGGTATTGATGCGTCGGCTAAACCGGAAAAAACCAGGGCGCAGATCCTGCGTATTGCGCAGAACACGGCGAATCTGGTTGAGCTGGGCCGGGAAATCACCGAGGAAGATGTGGTGCTGGATACCCGCTATGGCGGCCCGGAATACGGTCTGCCGAGCGAGGGCACGCTGGAAGCCATTCGTCTGTGCGCCCGAATGGAAGGCGTGATGACCGATCCGGTGTATGAGGGGAAATCCATGCAGGGTATGATCGATATGATCCGCAACCGGGAGTTCCCAAAAGGCTCGAAAGTGCTGTATGCCCATCTGGGCGGCGCGCCGGCGCTGAGCGCCTATAGCTATATTTTCCGTAACGGTTGACGGACAGTATTGTGCCCACGAGTGGGTTCTAGACAGTCAAGTAGCCTTTCGGTCGTCATCCTCGCGAAAGCGGGGATTTTTTTATAGATAACTCATTGATTAAAAAGATTCCCGCCTGCGCGGGAATGGCGGTTTGGTCCGTTGTGCGCGTATTTCTACCTTAAAACGTCAACTGCGTGGTGGAAAGCACTTCCCGCAGGCCGATAAAGGAGCGGATCTGGCGCACGCCGGGTAGAAAAAGCAATTGTTCGGCATGCAGCCGGTTAAAACTCTGATTGTCGCGGGTGCGGATCATCAAAATATAATCAAACTCACCGGTAACCACATGGCATTCCATACAGCCGCTGATTTTCTGTACCGCGGCTTCAAAATCTTCAAACGAGCCTGGCGTCGAGCGATCCAACACCACCCCGATTAATACCACCAGCCCGGCGTTAAGCGCTTCAGGGTTAAGCAGCGCGACGACGTTTTTAATCAGGCCAATCTGTTTGAGGCGTTCGACGCGCCTCAGGCAGGCCGGCGGGCTGAGATTGACTTTTTCCGCCAGCGCCACGTTGGACAAAGAGGCATCCGCCTGCAAAAGTCGCAGAATGGCCGTATCGAAGCGATCCAGTTCATAAGATTTCTTTTCCTCAGGGGGAGGCGTCACCAGAGGGGATTTGGCTTTCATTTATTTTTCCTCATTACGCGCGATATCTTATCGATCTCGGCGAATTTATTTATCAGTATAATCTGCTAAATACCCCATGTAACATAAGGTTATATTATAGCTATTTATGTTATTTCCCGCTTTTTCATCCCGCTGATAGCCTGAATTCAATAATTAAACCATTCAGGGGCAAAGAATGAAGAATCGTATTGTGGCATTGACGTTGTTGGCCGGTTTGGCCGCCGTTTCCGGGGCTGCACAGGCTGATAAGCTGGATGATATTCAAAAAGCGGGCGTAGTCAAAATCGCGGTATTCGACAGCAATCCGCCGTTTGGTTTTGTCGATCCGCAGAGCAAAAAGCTGGTGGGTTACGATGTGGATATCGCCGAAGCGATTGGTAAAGCGCTGGGAGTGAAAGTAGAACTGCGCGCAACCAATCCGGCCAACCGTATTCCATTACTAAGCGCTAAAAAAGTGGATCTGATCGCCGCCAACTTCACCATCACCGATGAACGCGCCAAGCAGGTCAACTTCAGCATTCCTTATTTCGCCACCGGACAAAAATTCATTGCCCGCAAAGGCGTGCTGAAAACCCCGGAAGATATTAAAGCGCTGCGTATTGGCGCGGATAAAGGCACGGTACAGGAAATTACCCTGCGTGAGCACTATCCCACCGCCAAAGTGATCTCCTATGACGATACGCCGCTGGCGTTTGCCGCGCTGCGCAACGGGAATGTTCAGGCCATCACCCAGGATGACGCCAAACTGGTCGGTTTGCTGGCGAACGTACCGGATGCCCAGAAAGCCGATTTTGAAATCTCGCCGTTCAGCATAACCAAAGAGTATCAGGGCGTGGGCATTCCCAAAGGTGAAGAACGTCTGACGGAGAAAGTAAACGAAACCTTATCGAATCTGGAAAAACAGGGCGAAGCAAAAACGATTTATGACCGCTGGTTCGGGCCAGAGACAAAATCTGCTCAGCCGCGCGGCGACTTTACTTTCGCACCGTTAGATCGGCAGCCAAAAGCCTGATACGCTAACCGGGTGATTAACCATGGCATTTTCGGCCCTCTGCAAGCAGAGGGCATTCTTGTTTGTAACACCCGATAAAATATAAAAACGGCTAATTATGAAACTGACGGATACCGCGCTGCACTATATTGATGAGTGGCTGTTGGCTCCCCAATACCTCGGCTGGCTCTGGCAGGGTTTTCTGGTCACGCTGTGGATCTCCCTTTGTACGGTAATTTTAGCCACGTCGCTGGGGTTCCTGCTGGCGGCGGCGAGGGATAGCCAACTGCGCGTGTTGCGCTGGCCGGTCATGGCTTACAGTTCGTTATTCCGCAATACGCCTTTGCTGATACAGCTTTTTTTCTGGTACTTCGGCGCCGGTCAGTTGTTCCCCTCGGCCATGATGCAATGGCTTAACACGCCGCATGACTTCACCCTGCTGGGGGTGAGCGTGGGGTGGCCCTCGTTTGAGTTTCTGGCCGGGCTGTTAGGGCTGACGCTCTATTCCAGCGCGTTTATTGCGGAAGAGATCCGCGCCGGTATCGGCGGTGTGGCGCGTGGGCAAAAGTACGCCGCGCTGGCGCTGGGGTTAACAGGGTGGCAATCCATGCGTTACGTGGTGTTGCCGCAGGCATTGAACATCGCCCTGCCGCCCTTGCTGGGGCAGTACATGAATGTGATTAAAAACTCCTCATTGGCAATGGCGATTGGCGTTGCCGAACTTTCTTATGCCTCCCGTCAGGTGGAAACCGAAACGTTGCGCACCTTTCAGGCGTTTGGGGTGGCGACGGTTTTGTACATCGCCATCATTGCGTTAATGGAAGGCTGGGGAATGTGGCGTCAGCAACGTCATCCGGTCGGGGAGCGCTGAAAATGGATTTCACTATTATTTACGATAACTTCAGCTATCTGATGTGGGGCGCCTTTCCCGATGGCCCGCTGGGCGGGGCGGCGCTGACGCTGGCGATTAGCCTGCTGGCGGGTATCGCTTCCGCGGTGCTGGGAACCCTGCTGGGCGTTGCGCTGGCGATGTCCCGCGGAAGGTGGGCGGCGCTGCTGGCGATGATCCTCGGCTTCTTTCGGGCCATTCCGGTCATCATGCTGATTTTCTGGACTTATTTCCTGCTGCCTATTCTGTTCGGCGTGGAGATCCCTGAAATTACCACCGTGGTGTGCGCGCTGGCGCTGATTGCATCGGCCTATCTGGCGCACGGCGTGAAAGCGGGGATCGTGGCTATCGGTCGTGGTCAATGGCAGGCCGGGTTATCCCTGGGGTTTAATCGCTGGGCGGTGCTGTGGCATATCGTTTTGCCCCAGGCGCTGCGGATGATGGCGCCGTCTTTCATCAACCAATGGATTTCGCTGATTAAAGATACCTCGTTGGCGTACATCGTGGGGGTGGGCGAACTGACATTCCTGGCCACGCAGGTGAACAACCGCAGCATGGTTTATCCGATGGAGGTTTTCCTGTTTGTCGCGCTGGTCTATTTTGTGTTTTGTCTGTCGCTGGAACTGCTGGCGAACGGGATCAACAAGCGTTTTAGCCGGCAGGAAAAACGGCCAAAACGCACATGGTTTGGGTGGCGCAACAAGCCCGCCTGATTTTTACGCCACTATATCCCAGCCTTTTTCACGCCATATCTGCGGCAATGCTTTCATGTCGTCAAACCGGGTGACCAGCGGGTGGTGAATCGGCGTGTTGTGCGCATCGGCGCAGTAGTAGAACACCGGAATGCCGGCGGCGATACCCGCCTGAACGCCGGAGGCGGAGTCGTCGACCAGAATACAGTTTTGAATGGGAACCTGCATTTGCTCCGCCGCATGGAATAACAGGGCGGGGTCGGGCTTCCATTTTTGCAGATCGTAACCGCTGTAAAGGTGGTCGCCGAAGAGTTCGAGCATATCCGTCAGCCCTAAAGAGTGGTGCATCTTACTGACCGGGCCATTCGACACCACGGCCATCGGCACCTTAATTGATTGCACCAGCTCGCGGGCGCCGGCGATAGGTTGCAGGGATTCATCAAACAGGCGCTTGATTTCCTGTCGAAAATGACGCTCGGCTTTTTCCATCGATACCTGTAGCCCATATTGCCGGCTGATGCGGGCAATAATCTCGTACAGCTTCACGCCCTTGTAGGTTTTTATCACCTCTTCCAGAGATAGCTCGACGCCATAAGGGATAAAAATATTCACGTAAGCCTGGCAGCATAAGACTTCGCTATCTACCAGCGTGCCGTCACAGTCGAAGAAAACGCATTCAATACGGGGCATGAAGGATCCTTATCAATGAGCAAATCGGCCTGGGTCGTTGACCAGCGGATGAACGCACGCGCGTCCGCCGACCTTTGTCATCGAACAGAGTATAATATGTACGATGAAACCACTACCCTGCTTTCATTTTCAATGAAAAACAAACGGTTGACAGGGAGCGTCGTTTATCTTTCCCGTAAACTTTCCTGTGTCGCCCGCTGGATTGGGCTGGTAATGAACTCGATGATGCGCCGCTTTTCCCGCCCCAGTCTGTGGGCTGAGATCGTGAACCGTTGCAGAGGCTAATTTGCTGAAGAAAAAAATAGCGAATCCAGGTTAATACGCGCGAATTTGTTATAGGATACCCGAAAACCACTATCCCTTTCTTTGGAACACTGACAATGAGTAAATCGCAATCCGGCCTTGCGGCGAAGCAAGGCCTGCTGGAGCGGCTGTTTAAATTGCAACAGCACGGCACCACCGCGCGGACGGAAACGATCGCCGGCTTCACCACCTTTTTGACCATGGTCTACATCGTTTTTGTTAACCCGCAGATTTTAGGCGCGGCCGGTATGGATACCAAAGCCGTCTTTGTCACCACCTGTTTGATCGCCGCGTTTGGCAGCATCCTGATGGGATTGCTGGCCAACCTGCCGGTTGCGCTGGCGCCGGCCATGGGACTGAACGCTTTCTTCGCGTTTGTCGTCGTCGGGGCGATGGGGCTTTCATGGCAGGTCGCCATGGGCGCTATTTTCTGGGGCGCAATCGGTTTCCTGTTGCTGACCATTTTCCAGATCCGTTACTGGATGATTGCCAATATCCCCCTCAGTTTGCGCTTGGGGATCGCCAGCGGTATCGGTCTGTTCATCGCCATGATGGGGCTGAAGAACGCCGGTATTATCGTGTCCAACCCTGAAACATTGGTTGCCGTCGGTAATCTGACGTCACACGGCGTATTGCTGGGCGCGCTTGGCTTTTTCATTATTGCCGCGCTGGCTTCACGCAATATCCACGCCGCGGTATTGGTTTCCATTGTGGTGACGACCTCCATTGGCCTGCTGCTCGGCGATGTGAAATTTGCCGGCGTTTTCTCCATGCCGCCGAGCGTCACATCGGTGGTTGGACAGGTTGATTTGGCGGGAGCGCTGAATCTGGGGCTGTCCGGGGTTATCTTTTCCTTTATGCTGGTCAACCTGTTCGACTCCTCCGGTACGCTGATTGGGGTAACGGATAAAGCCGGTCTGGTGGATGCACGCGGTAAGTTTCCCCGTATGAAACAGGCGCTGTATGTGGATAGCATTAGCTCGGTGGGCGGGGCTTTTATCGGCACCTCATCGGTGACGGCGTATATCGAAAGCTCTTCCGGCGTGTCCGTCGGCGGCCGCACCGGGCTGACCGCGGTTGTGGTGGGTTTACTCTTTCTGTTTGTGATTTTTCTGTCGCCGCTGGCGAGTATGGTGCCGGCCTATGCCGCCGCAGGCGCGCTGATTTATGTGGGCGTGTTGATGACATCAAGCCTGGCGCGGGTTAAATGGGACGATCTGACCGAAGCCGTACCGGCCTTTATTACGGCGGTGATGATGCCGTTCAGCTTCTCGATCACCGAAGGGATTGCGCTGGGCTTTATCTCTTATTGCGTGATGAAGCTGGCGACCGGCCGCTGGCGCGAAATCAGCCCCTGCGTGGTGGTGGTTGCGCTGTTGTTTCTGTTAAAAATTATTTTTATCGACGCGCATTAATAACATTATGCTCCGGGGCTCGCTCCGGAGCTGCGCTAGTTTGAGAGGGTCGACGACGCGTGATTCTGTGCCGCTTTTTCCGCGGTGTGGCTGGTCAGTTTCATATAGCGCAGGGATTGGCGCTGCTGTTGCACGATTTCTCCGGTTTTCTTCATGCCCGATCCCGTGTCGTATGTCCACATAATCAGCCGGTTCAGCGCCGGAACATGCGCACATGCCCAAGCCAGATAATCATCAATATCACTCATGACTTCCACCGTGGGATGGCAGTTGGAGCGCAGCCGGCCTGATGCCGGATGAAGTTTCAGATTTTCCGCCCGGCATTCATGGGATCTTGGAATTTTCATCAGCGACTGGCGAATAGTGCATAGCTGGGTCGCGGCCTCCAATGGGTCGTGCTGCGCTTCAATCCATGCTTTTTCGGCAAGGGTCTGTGTTTGCATACGTGCGGGGGGTGGGGTATGGGTTCTGACGTGCACAATCTCAATATCCATGCCGACGCAGCCTTCTTCGCTCAGCAGAATGGCAATGGTATTTCCGGCATAACCCAGGCTGAAGTTAGGCAGGTTGGGATCGGCGAAATAGGGCCGTCCATCCGGCGAAACAAGCAGCTTGGGCAATCGCGGATAGCCGAAAAAATAGAACATCATCTCGGCCAGCAACGCCCGGCTTTTCAGATAACGCTCGCTGCGTTTAGCGGGAAAGCCCTGCGCCGATGAAATGAGTTCATCGGGTAGTCTGTGTAGGTCAGGAAGTGCTTCCGTGCTGGTCCACCTGACGAAATGGCAGGTCATTATTCACTCCGTGATGACGATTAAAATGGCGTATCTCATTCGAGTCGTTATTTATAGTATAACAGATGCATATTATCAGACAAAAATATGAACTAAAGAAAAATAAGCGGATAAATCGGCGATTTTTATTTATTAATCGCAATGATGTTCCAAAATCTCCTCTCTCACCTGACATTACCGCGGTGTCTTTCCGCACCAGCGTTAAAGTAAACGAACGTCTCCATGGCCTCGCGCTGAACGCCGCTGTTTCTCAAGGATCCGTTGTTGTAATTCCGCTGATGTGACCAGCCTGAGCGCCGACGTCGGGCACACGCGTACACAGGAAGGGCTATCCGCCACGTCGACGCATAGATCACATTTGTGAACTTCGCTACTCGGCGCGGTATACGGCGGTTCGTCATCCTGATTGCTTTCCCTTAGGACGACATTAATCGCGCCAAAAGGGCAGGCGATAACACAACTTTTGCAGCCAATGCAGCGCGACTGGATAACCTGAACGCTGCCGCGATCGCGAACCAGCGCATCCTGCGGGCAGACGCTGGCACAGGGCGCGTTTTCACACTGATGACAGAGCACGGGTACGCTGACGCTGGCACTTTTTATCACCTTTAAGCGGGGGAAAAAGTGAGTGGGCCGCAGTTTTGCGCTGTTGCCGCCCGCATGGGCGACCGCGCAGGCGATTTCACAGGTCCGGCAGCCGATGCATTTTTCCGCCTCAGCGATAACAAATTGATTCATCATAGATTTTCCTCCCGGGATGAGTTGAAATCGCAGGCCAGCGACGTTGCCGGTATCGCGGCGGTACAGGCTTTTAGCTCCATCATGTCAATCATCCCCATGGCGGCTTTACGGCCGTCGGCAATCGCGGTCACCACCAGATCGGCTCCCCGGACGGCGTCCCCACCGGCAAAAATCTGCGGGTGATTGGTCTGACAGGGAAAGCGGCCGCTGGCCGGCGCGGTGATATGTCCCCAGTTATCCAGACTGACGTCTGCTTCTTCGAGCCACGGCATGCTGTGTGCCTGAAAGCCGAACGCGGTAATGACGGCATCCGCGGGTTGCACAAACTCCGAGCCGGGGATAGGGCGGGGACGACGACGCCCGCTGGCATCGGGCGCGCCCAGTTCGGTGCGCACCAGACAGACGCCGCACACTTCGCCCTGCTCGTTCAGGCAAATTCTCTGCGGTTGTACGTTGAACATAAAATCAACGCCTTCTTCGCGGGAGTTTTTTACCTCTTTTTTCGAACCCGGCATGTTGGCTTCATCGCGGCGGTAAGCGCAGGTGACGGACTCGGCCCCCTGGCGGATTGACGTACGCAGGCAGTCCATCGCGGTGTCGCCGCCGCCCAGAACCACGACTTTTTTGCCCGCCATGGAAATATAAGGTTCGTCTTCACGTTCAGGTAATCCCATAACGTGTTTGGTATTGGCGATTAAGAAGGGCAGCGCATCGAATACGCCCGGCGCATCCTCATGTTCAAGGCCGGCTTTCATCGAGCGGTAAGTCCCGACCCCCAGAAAGACGGTGTCGAATTCTTCGAGGATCCGGGCCAGCGAGATATCCTTGCCTACTTCGACGTTGAGCCGAAATTCAATGCCCATCTCACGAAAGATCTGGCGGCGATGCGCTAAAACCTGTTTATCCAGCTTAAAAGGCGGGATGCCAAAGGTTAGCAGTCCGCCAATTTCAGGATGGCGATCGAATACCACGGCCTGAACGCCATTGCGCGCCAGTACATCGGCGCAGGCCAGTCCGGCCGGGCCGGCGCCAATAACGGCGGCCCGTTTGCCGGTGGGCGCGACCTGGGTCATGTCGGGCGTCCATCCCATTTTCATCGCGGCGTCGGTAATGTAGCGTTCAATATTGCCGACGGTGACCGCGCCGTACTCCTTGCCCAGCGTACAGGCGCCTTCGCATAGGCGATCTTGCGGACACACCCGGCCGCAAATTTCCGGCAGGCTGCTGGTCCGGTGCGACAGTTCTACCGCGTCGAGAATACGTCCCTGCTTCGCCAGACTGAGCAGTTGCGGAATGTTGTTGTGCAGCGGGCAGGTCCATTCGCAGATCGAATGTTTGCCGCAGGCCAGACAGCGGTCGGCCTGATCCTGCGTCTGCTGCGGGGTGAATCCGTGGTAAATTTCGTCGAATGTGGATTTCCGTTGCGCCAGCGGTTTTTTCTCCGCATCAAGGCGCGGCCAGTTTTTTCGTTTATTCAGCGGGTTGGTGATGATGGTGTTAAGCACCGGCGTGGCGTGTTGCCAATGCGCGGCCGAGCGACGCGCCGTACTTTGCTGTTTTTCATGGCGGCGGTTTTCCAGCGTGTGTTCGCTGATTAAGCGCAGCGCCTGGGTCGGACAGGCTTCCACGCAGGCTTGCCCCTGCGGCCTGCCTGCGCACAGATCGCACTTGTGGGCGATTGCCGCGGCGCTCGCTGTGTCCGTCACAATGGACATCGCGCCGAACGGACAGGCCAGTACGCAGGTTTTGCAACCGATGCATTTTTCTTTCACGATCTGAATACTATTGTCTTTATGCACCAGGGCCTGCGTTGGGCAAACGCTGGCGCAGGGCGCGTCTTCACAATGACGGCAGGTCACTGCGGAGCGCAAATCCTGTGTATTGAATGCTTTTATTCTGGGCTGGAACATCTCGGCGCTGGTTGGATAGCGATCGTTGTTGTGTGAAATCACGCAGGCGATTTCACAAGCGCGGCAACCAATACAGTCCTGAGCATTTGCAATAACAAACCGATTCATACCCTTTTCCCCGACTTCATTTACCTATAAAAAAGAACCCAGAGGCGGCTCAGCTCAAAACAGCCAGACTGGCCTGTTTTTGCTGCGCACGTATCCATTGGATGTAAGGTGTTTACTTACGTCCAGATCGCTAGCCTCTGATATTTGGCGTTCGATTTTTTGTCTGGTCACCCAGAAAATGGTTTGGAAGGGGTTGGCAAGGATCTCGTCAGGAGAAAATACAACTATCCCCCCAGTTATTGCTTATCATCCTAATGATTTTATCGGCTGTTACTTTGATGTGGAGCATGTAAAAAGCTGGTTAAATATAAAATTTTCCGATCAACATTATTGAATCGATTCAGTTGATTATAATTTTACATATGGGCAACAAACGATAATGGGGATCGTATTGTCTACCCTGGTTTGATGATTTTTATCCCGTCGGGTCGAATTCATAATCATTATTCTGGAATATTTACTTGTGAAATAACTAGTTACTTTTCATTACGTTGTCCATAATATCCGCGTTATTCCGCTGACAGCTTTCATCCTGAAAGCGTAATGGCAATTTACTGTCAATAATATCGCTCTGCATTAATGGAGTTTCACTAAGGGATAGAAATTATGAATAAAAAGATTTTTTTTTGTTCCATCTTAATGTCCGCCGCCCTGTTAAGCGGTTGCGCAACGGAATCCTCTCGTACTGTTGAAGCACAAAAAGTCACGTCCTACGGCACGCCTTATCAAGGTGTTCGCAGCCCGATTTCCATCGGAAAATTTGAAAATCGTTCCAATTATATGAATGGTATTTTTTCTGATGGCGTAGACCGTTTAGGTAACCAGTCTAAAACTATTTTGGTCAGCCATTTACAGCAAAGCGGCCGCTTTAACGTATTGGATCGTACCAATATGGATGAGCTGAAGGCAGAAGCGGGGATGAAAGGCCAAACGCAGACGCTGAAAGGGGCAAATTACGTCATTACCGGTGATGTGACGGAATTTGGTCGTAAAGAAGTGGGGGATCACCAACTGTGGGGGATCCTCGGACGGGGTAAAACACAGGTCGCTTATGCAAAAACCACGTTGAATGTGGTGAACGTACAAACCTCGGAAGTGGTTTATTCCGTACAGGGCGCGGGTGAATATACGCTGTCAAACCGTGAGATCATCGGTTTTGGCGGTACAGCCAGCTATGACTCTACGCTGAACGGCAAAGTGCTGGATTTGGCGATCCGCGAGGCGGTAAATAATCTGGTGGCCGGGATAGAAAGTGGCGCATGGCGTCCGACAAACTAATGGAATAGGAAGATACCTCTATGTTATCTCATAAAAAAATTGTCCTGCTGCTGGCAGCGACAGTCATGGCGGGCTGTGTCTCCGAGCCTAAAACCATCTATAGCTGGGATAAGTATCAGCCAACACTTTATCAATACTATCAACAAGATAAAGTTAGCCCGGAAGAGCAAATCGCCTCTCTTACAGAATCAATCGAAAAAGCGAAAGCGAAAAATAAGCCCGTTCCTCCCGGACTCCACGCTCAGTTGGGATTGCTCTACGTGAATACCGGTCGTGATGGCGAGGCGCGCCAGCAGTTTGAAACTGAAAAAGTGAAATTTCCAGAGTCAGCACCTTTCATGGACTTTCTGTTGAGCAAAAATAAAGGAAATATCAAATGAATCGCCTCTTTGGATTATGCGGCATTCTGTTCGCTTTGTTATTAGTCGGGTGCGCCAGGCCCGTTCCTTATGACTACACGGCATTTAAACAAAGTAAGCCCAGATCAATTCTAGTGCTGCCGCCGATAAACCACTCGCCGGATGTTAAAGCAAGTTACAGCCTGCTCTCTCAGGTGACTTATCCGCTTGCTGAATCTGGATACTATGTATTTCCTGTCGCGGTTGTTGAAGAAACCTTCAAGCAAAATGGCCTGACGGTGGCACAGGATATTCAGACGGTAAATGCGGCTAAGCTGCAACAAATCTTTGGCGCTGATGCCGCTCTGTATCTGGAGGTAAGAGAGTATGGCACCAAATACATCGTTATCAATAGCGAAACCCGGGTGACCGCTGACGCGCGTTTGGTTGATTTAAGAACCGGCAAGTTACTGTGGAGCGGAAGCGCCACCGCGTCGAGCGACGAGCAGCAATCAAACTCCGGCGGCATTATTGGCATTCTGGTGCAGGCGGCGATTGAACAAATCGCCAGTACAATGACCGATCAAGCTCATGATATCGCCGGTATTACCAGCGCGCGCCTGCTGGCTGCCGGTCATCCGCGCGGTATGCTCTATGGCCCACGCTCATTACAATATGGTAAAGAAACCTATTAAGCATTAGAGAGGAACGGTAAACGCCGCTCTGTGTCGATGAGCGGCGTTATCATATCGATGCGCCTGAAATCAGGCTTTAGTGCGCGGTATTACCGGTGAGCGGAACGCAAGGTCAGACAACAACGGTCAGCGTGACATCAATATTGTTGCGGGTGGCGTTCGAGTAAGGACAAACAACGTGCGCTTTCTTCACCAATTCTTCCGCTTTTGCCTTGTCAAACCCCGGGATGGCGATCTTCAGTTCGACTTCAATACCGAATCCGGTCGGAAGTTTACCAATACCGACGCTGCCTTCAATTGAGGTGTCCGACGGAAGCGAGACTTTCTCACTTGAGGCGACGCTTTTCAGCGCGCCAAGAAAACAGGCGGAGTAACCCGCGGCAAACAGCTGTTCAGGGTTCGTCCCTTCACCGCCGTTGCCACCCAGTTCTTTTGGCACATCCAGCTTAACATCAAGATGTTTGTCTGAGGACACCGCGCGGCCGTCGCGCCCGCCGGTGGCTTTAGCATGAGCAACATAGAGAACTTTTTCGATAGACATATTTTCTCCTGTGGTTTACGGCAATATGATCAAGCGTAGACCATGATGGAGGGTAAATGCCGGATGAAATAACAGATAAAAAGCCATTAATGGTTAAAAACTCCATAGATACAATAAGCTATGTGTTTTTAAGAAAAAGCTGAATCTTTTTCCTGCTGTGCCGCCAATATCATTCCTATATTTTCTTCTATCCAGTCGGCCAGAATTTTGACCCGTTCACTGACCTCTTTACCCATCGGCGTCAGGCTGTATTCCACATGCGGCGGCACCACCGGATAAGCCGTTCGCAGGACGAAACCATCATTTTCCAGCCACTGTAGCGTTTGCGCCAGCATACGTTCGCTGACGCCGTCAATTCTGCGCCGCAGCTGACTGAAACGAAGCGTGCCGTCCAGCAAGGCGACCAGAATCAGCACTCCCCAGCGGCTGGTCACATGGTTAAGTATCTGGCGGGAAGGGCATTTTTCGGCAAAAAGATCCCCCTGCAACGCGACAACGGACGAAGCGGCGGTCTGTATTGCTTTTTTCGGCACTATACTTACCTTTATGTGCGTACTTACTTAAAGTTAGTTAAGCGGGTATTATGCCAGCCAATGTCAGTCAACGAAAGGGGCTTATGATGATTGCTGTTACAGGTGCATCCGGTCAACTGGGCCGTTTGGTTATTGCACAACTGTTGGATAAGGTTCCGGCGAATGAGGTTGTGGCGCTGGTGCGCGATACCGGCAAAGTCGCTGATTTAGCCGCGCGCGGCGTTCAGGTAAAGGCGGCGGATTATAACCAGCCAGCGGCTCTGGCCGCCGCATTGCAAGGGGTGGATAAGGTGTTGCTGATCTCCTCCAGCGAGGTGGGCAAGCGTGCGTTACAGCACCGCAACGTGATTGAGGCGGCGGTACGGGCCGGGGTTAAGCTGCTGGCGTATACCAGTATCCTGCATGCCGATACCTCGCCGCTGCGGCTTGCGACCGAACACCAGGAAACGGAAGCGCAGCTAAAAGCATCGGGCTTGCCTTATGTGTTGTTGCGTAACGGCTGGTATACCGAAAACTATGCGGCCAGCATCCCGGTCGCATTGCAGCACGGCGTGTTTATCGGCAGCGCGGGCGAGGGGAAAATTGCCTCTGCCACGCGCGCCGACTATGCCGCCGCCGCGGTGGCCGTGCTGACGCAGGACAATCAGGCCGGTAAGGTTTATGAGCTGGCGGGTGATGAAGCCTATACGCTGGCGGAGTTGGCGGCTGAAGTCAGCCGCCAGTCAGGTAAAACGATAGGTTACCGGAACCTGCCGCCAGCGGAATTCAGCGCGGCGTTGGCGGCGGCGGGGATACCCGAGGTGTTTGCGGATATCATTGCTGATTCGGATGTGGGAGCCGCGAAGGGCGGTTTATTTGATGATGGTCATCAATTGAGCCGTCTGATCGGTCGGGCCACCACGCCGCTGGCAACGGTGGTGAAAGGGGCGATTTGACACGGCGTTGGCGGCGGTGATGATTTGCCGCCGCCAACCGTCATGGGCGATAGCATTAATATTTCTCGCCCTCGCCAAACGCGCCGTCCAGCAGACAGATTTGCGCGGCGAAGGCGGCGCCTGCGTGCAGGCTGGCCGATAACGATTTCCCCGCCTGATGCGTCAGTAAAAACGCGGTGATAAACGCATCGCCGGCGCCGAGCGTGTCCAGCGCCGCAACAGGTTGCGGCGGCTGATCCAGCCAGCGTTGGCCGTCAAACAGTACGGCGCCTTTAGCGCCACGAGTGGCGATGGCGCAACACCCGCCCTGACGATGGGCGTCAGCCAGAATTTGCCGTGTTTCCTCCAGGCTGCGCTCGGCACAGGAAAAAAACGCGTAATCCAGATGCGGGCATAAAGCGAGGGCCGATGCGGTGTTGAAATCATCGGAAAAGTCATACGACAGGCGGCCCGGCAACCTGCTTAGCGCAGGCAACTGCTTATCCAGATAGCTGTAAGCGCTGGTGTGCAGCAAAGCGAACTGACTCAACCAGGCGATATCGGCTACGGCGAAATCCATTGAGGTATGTTGCCGAATGCCGCCCGCGTTGGAGCCAAGGAAGATCCGCTCCCCCTGGTTGATGGTCAGGTCGGCATAACCGTTTTCACCTGATGCCACGCGGCAGCGTGAGGTATCAATGTTGCGGGCGGCCAGCGCGCGTTGCACATGTGAACCATTGTCGTCATCGCCAAAGACGCCGAGATAGGCGGCCTGTGCGCCGAGCATTTCCGCGTAGACGCTGAAATTAAGCGCGTTGCCGCCCGGATAACGGATATGCGTGTGCGTATAACGATCAACGACGTTATCGCCGATACCGAGCACTTTCATCATCATGTCCTTAATACGCCACTTTTCCCATATAACGGCGTGTTTCCAGCGGGTGTTGCCGTACCAGGGCCAGTGCGGCGCGGTATTCGCACATCACGCTATAGAACAGCACCGGGTTGAAATAGTCCGCCACCGACGCCGGAATAACGCCCAGGCCCAGTTCTTTGGCGTCAACGATTTCCATTTTATCGCCATATTGCGCCAGGAAGTGGACGGCGCGTTCGTCCAGCGGGCGTGTGCGGCCTTCATTCACCATCACAATCCAGGGGATGTTTTTATTGGTGACTTCAAACGGGCCGTGGAAAAATTCACCGCTGTGAATCGACGCGGCATTGAGCCACTGCATTTCCATTAACGAACAAATGGCAAAGCCATAAGCATGGCCGTAAGAAGCGCCGCTGGAAAGCACGTAGAACAGCGATTCGTCACGATATCGGTCGGCAAATGCCGCGCAACGTTGTTGCACTTGCCGGCGTGCGCGGGCAATGATGCCATCAATCTGCGCCATGCCGCTGTGGAAATCCGCATAGCCGTCAAATCCTTCGCTCTGCGCCAACGCGTCGACACACAGATTCAGGATCAGCGCCATCGGGTTGTCCACCACCTGGCTGTCATTACCCCAGGCATACAGAATATTGCTGTCAGACCAGGCAATCAGCCCGGCCTCGGCATTGTGCGTCAGGGTGATGGTGGTACTGCCATGCTGCTGCGCCAGTTTCGCCGCCGCGACCGATTCCGGCGTATTTCCACCGTGGGAGCAAACAATGGTCAGGGAATTTTTACCCAGCGTTTTCGGCGCCGCGTGGACGAATTCATTTGCCGTCATCATAAAGCTGTGTAGCGTGGTGGATTCGCGGTTAAGAAAATAATGCGCTGGATACATATCCACCAGCGAGCCGCCGCAGGCAACAAGAAAGATCTGACGCAGGCCGCCTTCTGGATGAAAGCGGCGTTCTATTAACGAAGTGATGATTGCAGCGGTATTCATAAATTAATCGCCATACACATTGAAATTAAAGTATTTTTTCGCCAAACGGTCATAGGTGCCGTCGCGGCGGATTTCGGCAATTGCGCCGTTGAGCTGTTCGCGTAGTTTGTCGTTCTGCTTGTTGAGGCCAATGCCCGTGCCCGGCCCGAAAATCACCTCATCCTTCACTTGCGGTTCAATCAGCGCAAAACCTTTGCCATGGGGCTTGCTGAGCAGGGACTCGGTCACTACGGTCGCATCATCCAGCGTGGCATCCAGTCTTCCCACCACCATATCGGCATAGACGTCGTCGGCGCTGGGGTAGGGGATCACTTCCACGCCCTGGCTTTGCCAGTGTTTTTTGGCGTAAGACTCAAATACTGAGCCTTGCTGCACGCCCAGACGCTTTCCGCGCAGTGACGCGACGGTCGGTTTTAAACCGCTGGAAAGCGGGGCGACCAGAAAAGCGGGGGTGTTGAATAATTTATCGGTAAAGTCGATGGCTTTTTTGCGCTCGTCGGTAATCGACAGGGAGGAGAGAATGGCATCAAACTTGCGCGCATGCAGCGCCGGGATCAACCCGTCAAAACTGCTCTCCACCCATACGCATTTTGCATTGAGTTTGGCGCATAGCGCGTTACCGATATCAATATCAAAACCCTGTAAGGAACCATCCGCCGCTTTTGATTCAAACGGCGGGAAAGTAGGGTCTGTTCCGAAGCGGATTTGCTGCTCGGCATGAACGCTAAAAGACAGCCAGGGCAACGCCAGGCTAAGCAACAAAAGAGGCAGTGTTTTTTTCATCGTTCTCTCCGTTAGTGTAACCATACCATAAAATATACCAATAAAAGATATACTCGCCGGTTTGGCGCAATACAAGAAATTGTTGATATTTTTATTTGTATAATAATTGCTTATTCATGGTGGTCTGATATTGATATCGGCTTTCCATTATCGTGGCGGTGGTTTTTTTCTGGCTAATCAGATATTCAGCGGTATAATTAATGCAAAATTTTACGGCGTTGAGCTAGTTAAAATAGACCATGACTGAGATTAGCGAAACAAAACGGCGCCCGCGCAAAGCCTATTTACAAGCCCGGCAATCTTTGCTGGCTCTGCTGGCGACGCCGGAATACAACCAGGGCGATCAAATTCCCGCCGAGCGCGAGCTGGCGGCGCGTCTGCACATCAGCCGTATGACGCTGAGAAAAATTATTGACGAACTGATTGCTCAGGGGCTGCTGGAACGGCGTGGTAATCAGGGCACCTGGCTGACGGCTGCCGCCATTGAACGTCCGCTAACCCAGGCGATTGAACAGGGGATCAGCAAAATCATCGAGCATAACGGCGCGGTGCCCAGCAGCCGCCTGGTTTACTTTCAGGATGCGCTGGCCAGCGAACGCATCGCCCGCTTATTGCAAATAGAAACCGGGGCGCCCTTGCTGATGATCAAACGCCTGCGGCTGGCGGACGGGCGGCCCTTCTGCCTTGAAACCAGCTACCTGCCGCGTCAGCGCGTACCGGATTTAAGCGCGCCGATGCTCGAAGCCAACGGCTCGCTGTATCGCCTGTTGGCCGAGCGTTATCACATTCAGGGGATAGCCGATGAAGGGACGATTCGCGTCAGCGTAATGAGCGAAGAAGAACAAGCGCTGCTGGAGGCGCCGCCAGACAGCCCGGCGCTGGTTTATCGCGGCGTTATTTACGATCGTCTGAGTCAACCGGTGGAATATCTGGTGTCGGTCAATCATCCGCAACGTGTGACCTTTCGCATCAGTCATAACGCCGTCAGCCAGACGAACGTGAGTGCCGATATCCGGTAGCGGCCAACGCCGGGTTGACCACTGCCGTGAGGTGTCGATTAATTCAGCGGCGGCCAAAAATCTTTGTTGGCAACGATTAAATCGTCGAGGATTTTTTTCGCCACACCCGCGCTGGGCACGGTTTTAGAGAGCGTAATCGCCTGCCACAGCTTCTGATAGCTGCCTTCAATCCAGGCATCTACGGTCAGCTTTTCAACCGCCACCTGTTGTTCCATCAATCCTTTCTGGAAAAGAGGAATTTTCCCCATCGCCAGGGGTTCCGGGCCATTTTTGCCGACTAAACAGGGAACCTCCACCATCGATTCGTCACTGAAATTGGCAATGGCGCCGTTATTTTCCACGATTAACAGCATTCTTTCTTGCGTATTGAAGGCAATAGCACAGGCCAGATCGACAATAAACGTTGCATGAGCGCCGGCATGAAAATTCGCATTCTGAGCGGTATTTTTTTCAATAATCGATTTCGCCATATCGAAAACATCTTTTTCACGCCCAGCCATGACTTCGTTTGCCCGAGTGAAATCAGGATTGGAATGTTGCACCACATCGTCAGGGTAGTAGTAATATTTCAGATAAGTATTCGGTAGGGTTTCCGGATCTAACGAGAACAACTTTTTCGCTTGTTCAAAGGTCTCTTTCCAACTGGGCGCCTTATGTTGAAAATCTTCCGTCTGGCTGCAATAGCCAAATTGACTTACGTGTGCTTTAAGTTGGGGCATAAGATCATTTCCGGCTTTATCGGTAATGCTAGTCCACCAACCGAAATGATTTAACCCATAATAACGGACATTCATTTCTTTTCTGGATGATAACCCCAGAATATCGGCAAAGATCCCTTCAATGGCCACCGGCATATCGCAGATATTGATTATTCGGGATGTGGGCCGTAAACGGCGTGTCGCTTCCGCGACAATGGCGGCGGGGTTGGAGTAGTTCAACATCCAGGCGTCGGGCGAGTATTTCTCCATATAGTCCAGGATCTCAAGTACCCCGCCGATAGAGCGCATGCCATAGGCGATGCCGCCAGGGCCGCATGTTTCTTGTCCCGGCACGCCATATTTTAAAGGTATTTTTTCATCCTGTTCACGCATGGCGTACAAACCGACACGAATGTGGGCCATCACGAAATCAATATTGGAAAAGGCTGCTTCAGGATCGGTGGTATATGAAAAATGTATATCCGGATGGCGCTCCTTCATCATTATTTTACAGGCCTCGCCCAATATATACTGACGTTCGGCATTATTATCATATAGCTTTATTTCCCTAATTGGGAATTTATCAACGTTCTCCATCAACATAAGAATAATGCCTGGGGTATAAGTACTTCCACCGCCAGCAATAGTTATTGAGTATTTCTCTTTCATATGCTATATCCTCTTTATTCCTGAATACCTAATTCACTATCAACAATGTTTCTGACTTTATTCACTTTTAATCCATAAATAATCTGTACGTGATTACCTTTTCTTACCATACTTGATGCGCCCGTATTTTTTAGCAGCGCTTCGCTAACCAGATTTTCATCAACAACGTCTACTCTTAACCGGGTAAAGCAATTGTCAACCGTGCGGATATTATTAGCGCCTCCCAGCCCTGCGACGATATCTTTACCGAGGCTGGTTTGATTACCGCGTTCTTGTGTTTCACCGATAGTTTCACTTTTACTCTCTTCGAGCGCTCCTCTGCCCGGAGTAAGCATTTTTAATTTTATAATCAGGAATTTTCCGACCATGAACATGGTAAACGTTTCGAGAAGACCTAATATAATAAACATCGGCCAGTTTGTTCTTTCGACACCTGCGGGAATGTTATAGACAAAGAAGTCAATAATCCCATTGGTCACACAGACTCGGATGTCAAAAATATAGGCCAGCATTTGGAAAAAACCGTCCAATAGCGAATAGACCAACCATAATAAGGGCGCGGTGAAAATAAACAGAAACTCGAATGGTTCGGTAATGCCTACCAACACGGAGGTCACGACCAACGGTAATAGCGTAATTTTTAATTTTGCTTTGTTTTCTGGTTTGGCCGTTTTATAGAACGCCAGCGCCAGGCCGGCGATGCCGAAAATCTTCACCATGCCATAAGTGAGGAAACGGGCGGAATCATCCAGCGTTGTTATGCTTGAGTTAGCTATTTCAGCCAGAAAAATAGGTTTGGCGCCAATCAGTGTTTGTCCATCGATTAACATCTGTCCGCCAATAGAGGTATAGACAAAAGGTGACCAAATAAGATGGTGTAGCCCGGTAGGGATTAAAAATCGATTTAAAAAGCCGTATAAAAAAACGCCGCCGGCTCCAAAGGTTTTCATAAATTCCGTTAAGGCAGAGATGCCATGGGCGATAACCGGCCAGATGTAAACAACCAGAATGGCGAATGTTGCGATGATCGGGATCATAACAATCAGCACAAATTTACTATTACCGTAGATAGAAAAGGCGCCTTTGAATTCCTTATCAATAAATTTATTATGAATATAGGCAACAATAACCCCGAGGATTATCCCTAAGAAAACCCCCATATCGATAACTTTGAAACCGAAGGTAAATATTTGTCCGGTGCCGTAGAGTTCAGCGTTAGATGCACCTTCCATTAATTTGTTGGTCAGCGTTAGCCATGAATTATTACCGGCCAGATACATAAAATAGGACATCGTGGCAACAAAGGCGGCGTCTGCTTTTCTTTTTTTAGCCATCCCTAATGCTAACCCTAAACAAAAAAATAAGCTTAGGTTATTCATAATGGCCCATAATATGCTGGATATATATTTACCAAAGATATAAAGATAACTGCCTTCGGTGATGAACGCCTTATTGGTTATGATGCTGGCGATCGCTATTAACAACCCCACAATAGGCAAAAATAGTACAGGGCCTATCATGGCTTTTGAAAATGCTTGTAATTTTTTTAGTATATTCATTTATAGCTCCACCCGGTAGATATGTTGCCTATACCCGTCATACTTCAAGCCGTATGTGTGTTGGCTGCGCTTAGTCACTCTAATCACTTATCCAAGTAAGTGATTAAGAATTAATGAGCCTCATCCCCAAGACTCATCTTTTGGGTCAGCGCGAACGCTGTCCAAATTGGTTCCAGACCGATTTGTCCTTCGCTTGCCGCCTTTCTGCGATTCGAATCATTTAGGGTATAGCGTTAAAAATAAGCGATCGATCGAAAACGTTTTATTTTTGATATTGAAAAGCGGTCTTCGTGTGGAGTGAAGGATAAGGGGTATTTTTAGATGCTGGTGTTGAATGTCTGGTAATTGTGATGAAAGTCATACATTTTTATTGGCATGCAAAATATACTTTTTCTCGATTTTATATAGCTGTCGAAGTTTTATTTTTTATTTTTCAATAAATAATGATATTTATCAGTTGGTTGTATGTACTTCTGTGGTGAGCTAATTTGAGAGAAGAGATATAAAAGTGATATATAAAAAAATTTCCGCAGAAATAAGAATGAGAATCAACAGCGAAAATTATGAGATTGGCGATGCGTTGCCCAGTGAAAAAGCGTTGGCATATGAGTTCAATGTATCGCCAATGACTATTCGCAAGGCGCTGGCGCCGCTGGAAGAAGAAAATCTCATTATAAAAAAACATGGTAGCGGCTCGTATGTCGCCAGAAAAATAAGCTATCACGGTGGGGAACTGGACGGGTTTAACCATCAAATGGAAATTGTGGGCGTGACTGATTACACCAACCAGGTGGTTGATTTCCATATAATTAATGCGCCGCTCAGTATTGCACATCAATTAAAAATAGAGGCGAATGAGAAAATTTACTTTGTAAAACGCATTCGGTTAATCAAAAACACGCCTATTTTATTAGAAAATAGTTATATCCCGGTCAAAGCGTTTCCTTATCTGAGCATTGGGCATTTAGAAAAATCAAAATTCAACTATTTTAAAAACGAATGCAATGTAACGGTGATTGAAAGCCATAGAAGTTACACCCCGGTTTTTGCAACCAAAGAACACGCTGTTTTATTGAATGTAGAGCCTGATTCACTGTTGCTACGGGTGCAATCGATCAGTTTTTCGCAGGAAAATAAAATAGTTGATGTGTCAGATACTTACCAAAATACCGAGAAGTATATTGTTAAGCACTCCGTTAAACGATGACGATGTTTTTCCCCGCCATGCGGTGGTAATGGCAGGGGCGATAAGCTCTGTTTCCCGGCATCTTGGGCAGGAATGCTAATCAGCGACGCGACCCGTTTGCATGACGCCGCGGCTTCGGCTAAATTTACCGCATCGACTGAGTGGCAACTAGGGTTCCGGACAGCGTTCAAACGCTGTTGTCTGGTCCGAGCGTTGTAGAGACTGCGGTTTTTTGCCGCAGCTGCACCCGAGGGAGAAAAGCCCAGAGGAGGAGACGTCGAGTCTTCCCCATGACTTTTTGAACCGGAGCGCTTATGTCTTTTCTTACCTTTTCGCTGGTCGTTCTGGCCGCGTTTATCCATGCTAGCTGGAACTTGCTTGCCAAACGCGCGGCTTCGGCTGGCGTCGCTTTCGTCTTTGCCTACAGTAGCATTGCCTGTCTCTTTTACCTGCCGTGGGTGGTCTGGTTGTTGGCGACCGGTACGCTGAGATGGGATCTGCCGGTCATTCTCTGCGTGGTGATGAGCGGCGCGGTGCATTTGGCGTACAGCCTGTTTTTGCAACGTGGATATCAGGTCGCCGATCTTTCCGTTATTTATCCCGTCGCTCGCGGCTCAGCGCCCATGCTGTCCAGCATCGCGGCATTTCTGCTATTTTCAGAACCGCTAACGTTGGCGGGCGTTGCGGGTCTCGGCGCGATCGTGATGGGGATCGTGTTGATTTCCAGTCAGGGAAGCTTCGCCAGGTTTCGCCAACCCGCCGCACAGAAAGGCGTACGCTGGGGCGCCGCGACAGGATCGATGATCGCCGGCTATACCGTCGTTGACGCCTATGGCGTCAAGGTTTTGGGGATCCACCCCGTGGTGCTGGACTGGTGTTCGCAAGCCATCCGTCTGGTGATGCTGTTGCCCTGGCTGGCTACCCACCGCCATGAGATAAGCGGTCTTATGAGAGGCAAATGGACGTTGGCGATCGCGGTAGGCGTTCTTTCGCCCCTTTCATATATCCTGGTGCTGCTGGCGTTGCGGCTTGGCGCGCCGCTTAGCGTGGTCGCGCCCGCCCGCGAGATGTCGATGATGGTCGGCGCGCTATTCGGTATGTTCATCCTGCGTGAGCCGGTTGGCATTTGGCGACTGGTCGGCTGCCTGGTGCTGGTCAGCGGGGTTGTGCTGCTCGGCCGCGCATAGTCGCGGCTTATCCGGGGCCAGCCGTGGCCGGCCCTTTGATCGTCCGTATTATTTGACCATCGGCAGGTTGAGTTGGTGGTTTGCCGCGCACTGCCGCGCCAGCTCGTAACCGGCATCCGCATGGCGCATGACGCCGGTGGCCGGGTCGTTCCATAATACGCGGCCCAGACGCCGGTCGGCTTCCGGCGTACCGTCGGCGACAATCACCACGCCGGCATGCTGAGAGAATCCCATGCCGACGCCGCCGCCGTGATGCAGGCTGACCCAGGTGGCGCCGCCCGCGGTATTCAGCAGCGCGTTCAACAGCGGCCAGTCGGAAACCGCGTCGGAGCCATCCCGCATCGCTTCGGTTTCGCGGTTTGGCGAGGCGACGGAACCGCAGTCGAGGTGATCGCGGCCGATGACTATCGGTGCTTTCAACTCGCCGTTGCGCACCATTTCGTTAAACGCCAGGCCGGCCAGATGTCGTTCGCCAAGGCCGAGCCAGCAGATGCGCGCCGGCAGCCCCTGGAAGGCAATACGTTCCTGCGCCATATCCAACCAGCGATGCAGGTTTTTATTGTCCGGGAAGAGCTGTTTCAGTTTGGCATCGGTTTTATAAATATCTTCCGGGTCGCCAGACAGCGCCACCCAACGGAACGGGCCTTTGCCTTCGCAGAACAGCGGGCGGATATAGGCAGGGACAAAACCCGGGAAGTCGAAGGCGTTTTTCACCCCTTCGTCCAGCGCCACCTGACGGATATTGTTGCCGTAATCGACGGTAGGGATCCCCATATGGCAGAAGTCGAGCATCGCCTGCACATGCACCGCCATGGAGGCGCGCGCGGCTGCTTCCACCGCTTTCGGATTGGCCGCGCGCTCTTGTTCCCAGCGCGCCAGCGACCAGTCAAGGGGCAGATAGCCGTTGATCGGATCGTGCGCGGAGGTCTGGTCGGTGACGATATCGGGTTTCATGCCGCCTGCTTTGGCGCGTTTCACCAGCTCCGGCAGAATTTCCGCCGCGTTGCCCAGCAGACCGACGGAGATGGGGCGTTTCTCTTTATTGGCGCGGTCGATCATCGCCAGCGCTTCATCAATGGTGTAGGCCTTGTAGTCGAGGTAGCGGGTACGCAGGCGGAAGTCGATGCGCGATTCCTGACACTCAACCGCCAGCACCGACGCACCGGCCAGCACGCCGGCCAGCGGCTGCGCGCCGCCCATTCCGCCAAGGCCGGCGGTGAGGATCCATTTACCGCTCAGATCGTCGTTAAAGTGCTGGCGACCCGCCTCGACGAAGGTTTCATAGGTGCCCTGCACGATGCCTTGCGCCCCGATGTAAATCCACGAACCGGCGGTCATCTGGCCGTACATCATCAGACCGGCTTTATCCAACGCGTGGAAGTGATCCCAGTTGGCCCAGTGCGGCACCAGATTGGAGTTGGCAATCAGCACGCGCGGCGCATCGGCATGGGTACGGAATACGCCAACCGGCTTGCCGGACTGCACCAGCAAAGTTTCCTCCGGTTGCAGCGCTTGCAGCGAGCGGAGGATTTGTTCAAAACAGTCCCAGTTGCGCGCGGCTTTACCGATGCCGCCGTAGACCACCAGATCTTCAGGACGCTCGGCCACATCCGGATCGAGGTTGTTTTGAATCATGCGAAAGGCAGCTTCAATCAGCCAGTTCGCGCAATGCAGATCGCTGCCGTGAGGCGCGCGCACCACGCGAGCTACGGCTTTGCTTACTTCTTCACTCATCATCCTATCCTTAAACGGTTAGTTGCTTAACGTTATGCTGGGTAACAGAGCCGCTATCGGCGCGGGCCAGTTGTCGCTGCTCGCCCATAAACGCATCTGTTCGATATCGGGAGCCATCAGGCGGTCTTGATCAAGAAAAGCGACGCGCCGGCGTAAAGCGGCCAGCTCTGTTTCAAGCAGAGGCGAGCTTTGCAGCGGACGAATAAAATCGATGCCCTGTGCCGCCGCCATCGCTTCCACGCCGACCACCACTGCGGTGTTGAAGCACATGGCGCCCAGACGGCGCGCCGAGTAGGTCGCCATCGAGACATGGTCTTCCTGATTGGCCGAGGTAGGCAGGCTGTCGACGCTGCCCGGATGGGCGAGGGATTTGTTTTCTGAGGCCAACGCCGCCGCCGTCACCTGGGCAATCATAAAACCGGAGTTAACCCCGCCGTCATTGACCAGAAACGGCGGTAGGCCGGAGAGCGTACTATCCAACAGCAGCGCCAGACGACGTTCGGAAATCGCCCCGACCTCGGCAATCGCCAAAGCGATGATATCGGCGGCGAAGGCCACCGGCTCGGCATGGAAGTTACCGCCGGAAATCACATCGCCGGTGTCGGAAAACACCAGCGGGTTATCTGAGGCGGCATTGGCTTCAATTTGCAGCACCCGTGCGGCGTGGAGCAGGTTATCAAGGCATGCGCCCATCACCTGCGGTACGCAGCGGATAGAGTAGGGATCCTGTACGCGGCCGCAGTGAACGTGCGAGTCCAGAATTTCGCTGCCTTCCAGCAGGGCGGAGACGGCGGCGGCCACCGCGATTTGCCCATGCTGGCCGCGTGCCGCATGAATGCGCTTATCGAAAGGTTTCAGCGAGCCTTTAATCGCTTCCAGCGACAGCGCGCCGGCAACCAGTCCGGCGGCAAAGACCTTTTCCGCCTCAAACAGACCGCGTAAGGCCAGAGCGGTAGAGACCTGAGTGCCGTTAAGCAACGCCAGCCCCTCTTTGGGGCCGAGCACGAACGGCTGTAGTCCGGCGAGCGAAAGCCCTGCAACCGCCGGCATCAGCGTACCGTTCACCCGAACCTCGCCTTCCCCCAGCAGCATCAGCGACAGATGCGCCAACGGCGCCAGATCGCCCGAGGCGCCTACCGAGCCTTTTTCCGGAATACAGGGCATGACGCCGGCATTGAATAGCGCCAGCAGGGCGTCAATCAGCGCCATGCGAATTCCTGAATGACCGCGCGACAGGCTGATGACTTTGGTCGCCATCACCAGTCGCACTACGTTATCCGGCAGTAACTCGCCGACGCCAGCGCTGTGTGACAGCACCAGATTACGCTGTAGTTCAGCCAGACGCTGTGCGGGAATGGATGTCTGAGCCAGTTTACCGAAACCGGTATTGATGCCGTAGGTGACCTTGCCGGAACTGACTATCGATTCAACCGTTTCACGGGCTTTGCGTATCTTCGTCCGGGCACTTTCATCCAGCGTCAATTTTACGCCGCCATGATAAATGGCTTTGAGCATGGCCAAATCCACTTTGCCCGGCGTTAGTTGGCAATGTTCCCTCTTAAGTGGCATGGTATGTTCCTGTATATACAAGATGTTTCATGGCTATTCCCAACTAAGGTGGAATTAACGGAAAATCAGGTTTACTCGCTTTAATGGCAATCAGCGCCGCTGAGTAAAGCAGATGTGTATAGTCTTGTATATACAATTAGCAACGCTTGTGCCAGATCGATCGAAAAATATTTTCTCTGGCGGTTTTTCCTTCCCTCAGCCCGCAGAGCGGGGGCTGACGGCAAACAACGGTGAAAATCGGGCTGAGCGCAAGCCCATACGTTTACCATAATCCGCGCCATGATGAAGCACGCCGCCCGATGGTAGTGCAGCCCCTGTAGATGTATATACATCCACGCGGTTCAACAGTAAACTGGCGCAATTAACCGACGAAAGGATCCTGTTATGGTTGTTCAGACTGCCATTTCGCAACTCTCCGCGGCGATGGGCGACCAGCCTGCGCCTATCTATCAGCGTGTGAAGCAGGCGATTATCAGCCAGATCAGCGCGGGCATCTGGAAGCCCAACCAGCGAGTCCCCTCCGAAAGCGAACTGGTCAATGAGCTGGGCGTGAGCCGCATGACCATCAACCGCGCCCTGCGTGAACTGACCAGCGAAGGCTATCTGCTTCGCATGCAGGGGGTCGGCACCTTTGTGGCCGAAATGAAGGGTTATACGGCCATGCTGGAGGTTCACAATATCGCTGAAGAGATTGCCCAGCGCGGCCATCAACATAGCTGCAAGATTATCACTCTGCGTGAAATCAAAGCCGATCCCGAACAGTCGGCGGTGCTGGGGCTGGCGACCGGCGATATGATTTTTCATTCGGTGATGGTGCATTACGAAAATGAACTACCGGTGCAGATGGAAGACCGCTTGGTGAATCCGCAGGTGGCGCCGGATTATCTCAAACAGGATTACCACAGCCTCACCCCGTACACCTATCTGATGCGCGTAGCGCCGTTGACCGCCGGCGAGCACATTGTTGAAGCGATATTGCCGGATGCCCAACAGTGCGGCAATTTAGCGCTGGAGCCGCATGAACCTTGCCTGTTGATCCGCCGTCAGACCTGGAGCGATGCCAAAATCGTCACCTACGCCAGGCTGTTGTACCCCGGATCGCGTTATAAACTGCTGGGGCGGTTTAAAGGACACGGCTGAAAGATTTGCTCGGCACGGAGATTACGCCGCGTGCCGCAAAATATCGATCCCTGGTTGCTTCCCGATCAATGTAGTTGTATATACATATACATACTTATGCAATAACAATAAAGCGGGTAATCCCCGGAGATGAGATGACCATTGAACTTGGCTGTGACAGTTTGTGGTATGGCGCTGATATCGTCACCATGCAAGGGGGCAAGTACAGCATCATCCAACAAGGGGCGATTGCGGTCAGCGGCGACAAAATCGTCTGGATCGGCCCTTATGCCGACGCGGCGCACATCCGCGCCGCGCAACAGACCGATTTTGGCGGCGGCATCGTGACGCCCGGGCTGGTGGATTGCCATACGCATCTGGTGTTCGGCGGCGATCGCAGCCATGAATTCGAACAGCGTCTGAATGGCGTCAGCTACAGCGAGATCGCCGCGCAAGGGGGCGGCATTATCTCCACCGTGCGCGCCACGCGGGCCGCATCGCTGGAACAGTTGGTTGCGTCTGCCCGCCGGCGGCTCGACAGACTGCTGGCGGAAGGGGTCACAACCCTGGAAATCAAATCTGGCTACGGTCTCGATCGGGCCAGCGAAGTGCGCATGATGCAGGCTATCCGCCTGCTGGCGCAGCAGGTTCCGGCGCAAATTCAGTCCACCTGCCTCGCCGCCCATGCGGTGCCGCCAGAGTTTAAAGATAACCCCGACGGCTGGATTGATGTGATTTGCGAGGCGCTGCTGCCGCAAGTCGCGGCGGAACGGCTGGCCGATGCGGTCGATGCCTTTTGTGAACATCTGGCCTTTTCCCCGGCGCAGGTGGCCCGGGTGTTTGAGACGGCGCGGCGTCTGGGCTTGCCGGTCAAACTGCACGCCGAACAACTCTCGTCGCTCGGCGGCGGCGCGCTGGCCGCCCGTTTCAACGCGCTTTCCGCCGATCATCTTGAATACGCCGTCGAAAGCGACGTGGCGGCGATGGCAAAACACGGCACCGTGGCGGTGTTACTGCCCGGCGCGTTCTATCTGCTGCGTGAGAAGCAGGTGCCGCCGGTGGCGCTTTTCCGTCAGTACGGCGTGCCGATGGCGCTGGCCAGCGATGCCAACCCCGGCACCTCTCCGGCGCTCTCGCTGCGTTTAATGCTCAATATGGCCTGCACGCTGTTCGGCATGACGCCGGAGGAAGCGTTGGCCGGGGTCACCTTGTATGGCGCGCAGGCGTTGGGGCTGGATAAAACCCAGGGGTCGCTGGAAAGCGGTAAACGGGCCGATTTTGTCCACTGGCCGCTGGCGCGCCCGGCGGAACTGGTTTACTGGCTGGGCGGGCAACTCCCTTGTCAGGTTATCTTTCGCGGGAAAGCGATAGGGTAAAACCTTACGATTTTACCGCCCGTCTGCAACCGCTGTTGAAAAAGGCGATTCACGCGTTAACCTGCGGGATTTCCTCTCTTCAGCTTTGCTGCTGAAAACGGCCAAACATCTTATAGCGCGCGCCGGGGTAGAGCAGGCGCGCGCAGGTCACCAGCGTCTTATGATGCCAGGTACGGCGCTGGATTTGCAGGCAAGGTTCGCTATTGCCGATTTGCAGCAGTTGCTGTTCATCCTCGTTTGCATTGACGGCTTCGACCTCATGTTCACCGGCAGTCAGCGGCGCGACCTGCGTCAGATAGGCGAACGGCGTGCTGCGGGTGAAATCCTGTTGCAGGTAATCCGGGGCCGCCTGCGGATTGACGCGGCGATCTTCGAGCTGCACCGGCACGTTGTTATCGAAATGGACGATGCGTGAGTGAAACAACGTGGCGCCGGGGTTAAGGCCAAACATACGGGCGTCGCCTGCGTCGGCGCGTTCAGCCCGGAGAAACAGCACCTGACTGGCATGGCGATGACCGCGGCTGGCGATTTCATCTGCAATATTATGCACTTCCAGCATTGGCGTGAAGGCTTTCGTTTCGGCGACAAAGGTGCCCACGCCCTGTAGCCGAAGCAGATACCCTTCGGTCGTCAGCTCACGCAGCGCGCGATTGATGGTCATTCTGCTGACCCCCAGTTCCAGTACCAGTTCACTCTCCGACGGCACACGCTGACGCGGTTGCCAGTCGCCGTTACCGATCAGTCGGATGATCCCTTTTTTCACCTGTTGATATAGCGGGGCAGGCTCATCGCTGAGGTGAGTCATCATTTCTGACAGCGTTTTGTATTCTGACACCGTATTAACCTTTTCTGGAACCGGAGATAGAGGGGAGTTTACACACCAGATGAGGAGCCTGTATATGTCTATACAATAACGGCCGGCGGCGAAACGGCTCCGTTCCAGGAATGGGCGCTTTATGGTAGGGCGCGGCGCTTTATTCAGGTGCATAGCGGCAGGGAGGATGAGCGGCGTACTGTGCGGTGGTTGTTTATAAAGTATTTGATTTTCAATCAATTAATAATGATTACTTGAAGCGGCATAACAATTGCTTTGTTGTATATACAAGACATAACATTTAAACGGAAAGTGAATGTCAGCCCATTATTTAACGTCATTGATTGGTGAGGAAGGGGTGAATACTCAACAGGTTATCTGGGGGGATGCCCCACTGCGCTGGCAGGATGTGGTAAAGGTGGCGACGCAGCGTGCGCCGCTCCGGCTTAGCGCTGCCGCCTGGCAGCGTATCCATAATGCCCGCGATATCGTCAGCCGGATTGTGGCGGAGCGCCAGACGGCCTATGGCATCAACACCGGGCTGGGCGCGCTGTGCAACATCACGCTTGATGATGATGAACTGAGCACCTTGTCGCGTAATACCCTGCTGAGTCATGCCTGCGGCGTCGGCGCGCCATTGAGCGATGAACAGGTGCGGGCGATTATCTGCGCGGCGATTGCCAACTACAGCCACGGTAAATCCGGCATTTCCCCGGCGGTGGTGAACGCGCTGCTGGCGTTGCTTAACCACGGCATTACGCCGCAGGTGCCTTCGCAGGGGTCGGTGGGCTACCTGACTCATATGGCGCATATCGGGCTGGCGACGATCGGCATCGGCAACGTCAGCTATCAGGGAAGCATCGTTCCGGCGGCGGAAGCGCTGGCGTCGGAGGGGCTGAGCCTGTGTGCGCTGGGTGCGAAAGACGGTCTCAGTCTGGTGAATGGCACCCCTTGTATGACCGGGTTGTCCTGCCTGGCGTTGGACGATGCCAGCCGGCTGCTGGACTGGGCCGACGTCACCGGCGCGATGAGCTTTGAAGCGCTGCGCGGCCAGCTTGATGCCTTTGATGCGGAGATCCTGGCGCTGAAAGCCAGCCCGGGCATTCAACGAGTGGGGCTGCGTTTACGCCAGCTGCTCGCGGGCAGCCGGATCGTGGCGCAAAGTCAGGGGATCCGCACCCAGGATGCCCTAAGTATTCGCTCTATGCCGCAGATCCACGGCGCCTGCCGCGATCAGTTTGCGCATGCGGCGATACAAATCGAAACCGAACTCAATGCCGCGACCGATAACCCGTTGGTGTTGGGCACGGTGGAAAAATGGCGGGTGGTGTCGCAGGCCAATCCGCATGGCGAATCGGTGGCGATGGCGGCGGACGTGCTGGCGATCGCGCTGGCCGAGCTGGGCAGCGTGGCCGAGCGCCGTCTCGACCGGCTGATCAACCCGTTGGTCAGCGGCCTGCCGGCCTTTCTGGTGGCCCGGCCCGGGGTAAATTCCGGCATGATGATCGCACAGTATGTGGCTGCTTCGCTGTGCGGCGAGAACCGGCAACTGGCGCAGCCGGCGGTACTGGATAATTTCGTCACCTCCGGCCTGCAAGAGGATCACCTGAGTCTGGGCACCAGTTCGGCGTTGAAACTCCTGAAGCTGGCCGCCAACTGTTACCACATTCTGGCGATTGAATACCTGCTCGCGGCGCAGGCGCTGGACTTTTGCGGTGCGGATAACGCGGGTGAGGGAACGCGATGCGCGTGGTCGATGCTGCGCGAGCGCGTCGCCGCCTGGGAAGAGGATCGCTGGCTGGCGCCGGAAATTGAAAAAGCGGTGCGGGTGATAAAAAGCCAACATATCCCGGTGGGGTAATCAGCTTGCTGGTCGTGGTCGTGAAACAGGGAACTCTTTTTCCTGTTGCGTCACTCATAAACTAGAGAAATCAATCTATGGGTGAGAAATGAGCCAGCTTTTTTATGATACGTTGTTATGCGCGTTTGCCGACAGATTAAAAATGGCTCGCCTACGGTTGGATAAAAAAGGCGTTTGCGATCTTGTTGTTGATAATGAAATCCCCCTCCGGTTACAGCAAGACGCGCGCAATCAGCGGCTTTTATTGATCGCGCTTTTAGGCGATGTTGTGAACCACAACCCTCAAGTTCTGCTGGAGGCCAACCTCAACCTGATTCGCGGCGATAATCTTATTATTATCGCCGCCGACCCCAGCGTAAAACAGTTTTACGCTTGTCATGCTATTGAACAATCGATACTCACCGCCGAGCTTTTGTTGCGCAAGATTGCCGAGTTGGTGGATTACATCAGATTTTGGCGAAACGCCAGTCAAGCTTAAAGAGACATTTCTTATGCAACCGATTACCCCTCGTTTTTCCAGTCTTCAGCAACTGCAATCGTCATCGGTAGACGTCAAAAGTCTGCTGGATCACGGATCGTTGGAAGTGAATGGCAAAAAGTATCATATCAGCACGGCGGAAGGCGCCACATTGCACGTGGCGCTTGCTGAAAAGGCAACGGGATTTTTTAATGCCGTAGGTAATATGATGGGCGGCTCGGGAGAAAGTAAGGCTATCGCTCAGATACTGGAAAGCAAACCTCGTTTGATTCGCTCAAACGCTATGCGTGTTTTTGAAAAAAGTGAACATGCTACCGCCTCTTCAAGTACGGCGACCCAGGGAAGAGAACGGCCTGCATCGTCCATTCCCGTGGACGATTCTTTAAAAAGCATACAGCATTGGGCCAGACAGGCTAAACAGCTCGACAGTCCCTCGGCACGGGAGATCTATGCGCTTTACAAGTCAGAAAAACCGAACCTTCCCCTAATCGATCCAAAAGATGCAAAAATATTATTACACAAGTTTGTTGCGCTGCACGAAACAGAAGGGGTGGATGTATTCCCTCAACAGTTTGGCCCGATAGACAAAAATCTCTTCAAAGGCTATCTGCGGGAGCATCCCGCTGCGGCCGACAATTTTATCATGTTCGCAAGGCGTGCTTCCGGCGATTCAGAGGGGACGACGAGCAGGATTACGTTGAGCGTCCACTCCAGGAACGCGGTGCAATTGCCTGATGTATTACATGCCCTCATCAGGGACAAAGATTACTTAGCGTCGGCAAAAATCGCCCATCCTGCCTTTTTTGGCCAGGATGCGGATAGCGTCATCTTTTATCTGAAAGGCCACGTGGGCGAGGCGTTGAATCTTACGAATGAAATACAGAAGTTACTGCCGCAGGAATCATTGATTGAGCATAATTTGGCAGGAATGTATCGGCTGGATAAAGGTTTTTCTTATGCTGAAACCGCACCCGGCGATGTTTCCAGCCACGGAAAATCCAGAGCCAATATCATATATAACGCCCTGAATGAAACAAAATTCCGTGACATTGATAAACGTCTACAAAAACAACTGGATCTGGCGGGTTATGATAAAAACCACCCGGCTTTTATTAAAGACTCCCCTAGTCTGGCCTTCATCAATGCGAATCGGGCGTAATGCGGATGCAGCAGTAAAGATGCTTCTACTGCACATTATCCTGGAAGGAATATGTGGTAATGGCCGTGCTCGATGTCGACATGAGCGGCTACCGGGTGGGCGTATTCACCAAAACGGGCAGCGGCGCTATTTCTCTTTCCATACCGCTACGCCGTCAACTCCGCGAAAAAATATGAAAATCTGCTGATTTCCCTCCGCGTATTCGTGAAGCTATCTTAGAAAGCTTGCAGAAAAGAGCGCAGCGCCTGACAACCGGCTGGGATTAGGCTCCTACGGGGCCTCTTAGTATTGGTCTTGGCGTTCGATATCGATCCAGTTAAAGCCTTTGCCGGGGAAGATTACCCTATCGCAGTGATCTATCCGGACGATGAACAGTTCGAATTGCTGTCCAATCCTGATGTTTTTCAACATCAGGTTAGCGTCATCACGGATTTATAATCTGAGTTGGCTTTACTGCAATACTGAATAACCCGCCTGTCGCGCCGCCGCGGCGCGCTGCGCCAGCAGCTGATAATCCAGTGTGGCGGGCAGCGTAAAGCCCTGGAGTTGTAGCGCGCTAAGGCAAGCTGCGCCCTGGCTGTCCTGCTGTAACGTCATAAAGGCGCGCTGCAACTTTGCCAGCGAACCTGCATCAATGGTCGCTGAGGCCACCAGCAGTGGCATTGGCGCTGGGGCAGTCTGATCGATCACCCGCACCTGCTGCATCAGCTCTGGCTCATCCCGTGCCAGCAGTTCAAAGGCATAGCTATCCACCGGACCGATATCCGCCTCGCCATTGGCGATGGTTTCCACCACCCGACGCGGGGTTATCAGCGGTCCGACGGTTTCCCGATACAGGCGAGTCTGACCGGGCTGCAACCAGCGCAGCAGATGATAGCGCAGGGCGCTGTAACCGGAGTGGGATTCCGGGTTGGTAAACGCCAGCCGCTGGCCAAAGGTCTCCGGCAAATGCTGATAGGGGGCGTCCCGCGCGACAATTAAGCGGCTGCGATAGCTGCCTGCGCCATCCGTCAGCGAATGCAGCGGCGCCGGTGTGGCTATCGGCACCACCGGGAATAGCCGCAGCGAAAACGGCAGACCGCACATAAATACCGCGGCCAGATCCGCGCGCTGCCACAGCGCCTCCAGCGGCGCCGGGGCGGGGTAGTCGATCACCCCGCCTGCCACCTCCGCCCGGCGATAAACCTCCTGCAACAGATTTTTCCAGCTGGCCGCCGCCGCCGCGGTGACTGAGTACATCCGTCCGTTGGCGATCATGCGTAGCGTAACGTCTGGCCGATGCCCAGCTTTTGCGCTTTTTCCAGCATCGCATGGCCGAGGGCGATATCACTAAGCGACAGGCCACGATGCCAGAACAGGATGGTTTCGTCATCGCGCTCGCGGCCGCTTTTAATCCCGGCGACAATCTGGCCCAGTTCGCCATGCAGCGTCGCCTCGCTCAGCTTACCGGCCTCAACGTGGGCGCGCAGCGAACCGAACATGCCGCCTTTACACTGGCCCCAGTCATCCACCACCATTTTGTCCATAATATCGGTTAACGACAGTTCAACTGCGCTCATCGTGCCGTAAGGCACCACCAGCGCGCCGGGTTTAATCCAGGCGGTTTTCAGCATTGGTGTCGGTTTTTCCAGTCGCGAGGCTTCCACCACAATATCCGCATCGCGCACGCAACTTTCCCAGTCGTCGGTGACGATAATCTTTTTCCCCAGATCCTGCTCAAGGCGGCGGGCAAAGGCTTCGCGGCTCTCCGGACGGCGCGAGTGAATACGGATTTCATCAAAGTCATACAGACTGTCAAGTAGGCGCACATTCCAGTAGGCGGTGCCGCGCGCGCCAATATGCCCGAGGACTTTGCTGTTTTTCGCCGCCAGATGGCGGGCGCCGAGAGCAGTGATGGCGCCGGTGCGCATATCGGTAATCGCCGAGGCATCGAGGATCGCCACCGGCATACCGGTTTGCGGATTAAATAAGTTAAGCATCGCCATCTCTGACGGCAGGCCATGCTGGTAATTATTAACGTAATCGCCGACCACCTTGACGCCAGCGAGATTCAGCGGGGCGATATAGCCGCGCAGCACGTTAAAGTGGCCGTTAAACGCCGGATCGGGGATCAGATGGACGCGTGGTTCGATAACCGTCTGATTGTTACCCTGCGCCAGCAGTCCGGCTTCGACCGCGGCGAGAATTTCGCTATCGCTCATCGCCAACTGTTGGATATCTGGCCCATTGAGGTAGCTGATATTGACGTGTTCAGTCATCTCTTTCCCTTAATTCGGCGCTCAGGCCGCAAGCAGTGTTTGCTGATAAAGTGAAAAGTTGCTGGCGATTTAACTCTCCCAGCAACCGATGTTGGTCATCGGTGATCTTTACCCCCTGCGCATCGTGGGCCAGCATCAGCGACAGCACCTCTTTCAGGCTGACATCGCTTTTAACCGACAATGCAAAGCCGCTATGGGCTACCGGCGTCATCGCCTGGCGGACCGGTGTCAGCGCCAGCAGCTTCAGTGCGGCGTCGCTGCCGATAAAGGCGGCGACGAAATCGTCGGCGGGGTTACTGAGGATCGCCGCCGGGGTGTCATACTGGCACAGCCTGCCGTTGCGCATAATCGCGATACGATCGCCCATTTTGATCGCTTCATCGAGATCGTGGGTCACGATGACCACGGTTTTTTTTACCCGTTGCAGGATCTGCTTAAACTCCAGTTGCAGGCGGCCACGCACCAGCGGATCGATGGCGCCAAAGGGTTCATCCATCAGCATCACTGGCGGATCGGCGGCCAGCGCGCGGGCGACGCCGACACGCTGGCGTTGCCCGCCAGACAGTTCCGCCGGATAGCGCTGACGATCGCTGGCCGGATCCAGCCCCACCAGGTGCAGCAGTTCATCAATGCGCGCACTGGTTTTACGCCGATCCCAGCCCAGCAGACGCGGTACGGTGGCGATATTGTCCGCCACATTCATATGCGGAAATAGCCCCACGTTCTGAATGACATAGCCGATATGGCGGCGCAGCTGCACCGGATCGACGGCGGTGATATCTTCGCCATTAACCCACACCCGCCCTTCGCTGGCATCTTCCAGCCGGTTGATCAGACGCATGGTGGTGGTTTTGCCGCAGCCGGAGGGGCCGATTAGCGCAGTGGTGGAACCTTGCGGGATCTCCAGCGTCAGGTTATCCAGCGCTTTATGACGGGTTCCGGGATAAATTTTGGTGATATTTTCCAGTCTAATCATCAGGCTTATCCTTTAGGAACATGTTTAAACCAGCTCTTTTCTACCGCGGCGAACAGCAGCTCGGCGCCAATCGCCAGCAAAATAATCGGGATGGCGCCAACCAGCAGGCGTGACATATCCATAATGGCGATGCCGGTAGTCACAAAGTCGCCCAGCCCGCCGCCGCCGATAAAGGAGGCTAGCGCCGCGCCGCCGATAACCTGTACGGCGGCGGTACGGATCCCGGCGAGAATACCGGGCGCCGCCAGCGGCAGGATCACCTGACGGGTGATTTGCGCGCGCGTCAGGCCCATGCCCTGCGCGGCGGAGAGGGTATCTTTATCCACTGACTGGATGCTGGTGCAGGTATTCAGCAGGATCGGCGGCAGCGCCAGGATCACCAGCGCCACCACTGACGGCAGCAGGCCAATGCCAAGAAACGGCAGCGCGGCGGCGAGGATCGCCAGGCTGGGGATCGTGCGCAGGGTGCTGGCAATATTGGTGGCAATAAAGGTGGCGCGCGGCGAGGCGGCGACTTTGACGCCGATCGGCAGCGCCAGCAGCAGCGAAAACAGCAGCGCCAGTCCGCACATCAACAGATGTTGCAGCAGGGCGTCAACGAACTGCTGCGGGTTGGCGAGGATCCAGCGCCAGGCATCAATAAAAATCATGCGTTGGCCTCTAAGTTAACAACCGGGCGACGACGCGCCATACGCCGTTGCAGCAGCAGGAACAGGGCGTCGACGCCGATGGCCAGCAGCGAAGTCAGGCCACCGCCAATCAGAATTTTTTCCGGGTAGCGCTGATCCAGCCCGGCGAAAATAATGGTGCCGAGTCCACCAGCGTTGATATAGGCGGCGACGGTGGCGATGCCTATCAGCGTAGTGGCGGCGATGCGCAGACCGGTAACAATAAACGGCAGCGCCAGCGGCAACTCGATCTCCCACAGCCGCCGCCAGTAGCCGTAACCCATACCGCGCGCCGCATCCAGCACCTCAGGGGCGATGGCGTGAAAGCCGGTGGCGATATTGCGCACCAGAATCATTAAGGCGTAAGCGGTAAGGCCAACAATCGCCGGCAGCGGGCCAATCCCCAGCCAGGGAATAAACAGCGCGAACAGCGCCAGGCTGGGAATGGAAAACAACATGCCGGTAAACGTCAGCACCAGCGCATAGGTTTTTGGCCGCCGTGCGCTCCAGATGCCGAGCAGCATGGCGATCACAAAGGCACAGGCCAGCGAGATGCCAACCAGACACAGGTGTTGCCATAAGGCCAGCGCAATATCATCAAGGTGTTTGGGGGCCCAACGCATCAGCCGGTCTCCAGAAGTTGTTCACTGGCGCTCAGCCAGTCGGCGGCGCCGATCGCGCTGGCAAGGCTGGCGATATCGCCAGCGGTGGAACGATCCTCATCCAGCGGCGCGACCAGCGCGCGCACCCGGGCATAGACTGCGGCGCTGCCGCCGCCACATTCACCTTGCGCCAGCTGACGCAAGTCCAGTGCCTGCGCGGCGACCATCAGCTCAATCGCCACCAGGTAGCGGAAACTGTCGACCAGACGGGCGGTTTTGCTCACTATCGCCATCGATTGTGCGGCGTAATCTTCGACCCGATCGGCGACCGGAATGGTAATCGCCGACAGCGGATTAGCATGATGGACAATCTCGCTGGTGAGGGCGGAAATGGTTTTTTGCAGCGTGGCAAAGCCGGTCTGTCCGCTATGTGGCGTCAGGAAACGCGGTAGCCCGCTGGCGCTCGCCGACATCAGCTTTATGATGCGTTCAGCGGCGCAGCTGGCCTGACGCGCCAGCGCCAGCCCCAGCGCTTCAAAGGCCAGCGCCAGATGGGTGGCGTCGAAATTGGCATTGGCTAATACCAGATCGGCGTCGGCTATCAGCGCCGGATTATCATCGGCGCTGTTCAGCTCCAGTTCGGTCGCCTGTCTGGCGTGGTTAAACGCCTGCCGGACGCTGGCCAGCACCGATGCGGCGCAGCGGAAACTCAGAGGGTCCTGCAATAAGCGCGCGCCACCGGCCTGCACCAGCGTCCCACCGGCCAGCAGCGACAGCAGATGGCTGGCGCACTGCGCGCCGCCGGGCAACTGACGAATATGGCTGGCCCACGGCGACAGCGGCGAGATATTGGCGCGAAACGCTTCAAACGACAGGGCAATCGCTCCCGCCTGCACGTTGACCAGTTGGGCGATATCACTCAGTAGCAGCGCGGCGAGGCCGACGCTGGCGGCATTTGATGACACCAGCGCCAGGCCGTCCTTACCCTGCATTAAGGGCAGGCTGAAACCGAGCGTTTTCGCCAACGTGGCGACCTCGCCGACTTTACCGCGATACTCTGCTTCGCCTTCACCGGTGAGCGCTCTGCCAATATGCGCCAGCGGCGCGAGGTCGGCTTCGCCAATCGAACCGATCAACGGCACTTGCGGGTGGACGCCCAGATTTAACAGCTGGAGCAGCGCCGCGGCGCTGGCCGGAGAGATACCGGAGTGGCCGCTGGCCAGTCCGGCAAGCCGCGCCAGCATCATCGCCCGCACCTGATCGCGGCTCGCCAGCGGCCCGACGCCAACGGCGCGCGCCAGCGGAATACGCTGCTGGATCGCCAGGAGTCGCGCAATATCACGCTGGCCGTCGGCGCTGTTCAGCACCGCGGTATCGACGCCAGCGCCAAGGCCGGTCGTCACGCCATAGATATTGTCGCCAGCGGCAATCCGCTGATAAAGGAAGGTGAAACTCTGTTCGATACGCTGTTGCGCCGCCGGGCTGAATGCCACCGGAAGATCGTCTCTGGCGATCTTTACCAGCATCGCCAGAGTTAACGCGGTTTTATCACCGAGGTTAAAGGTCATAGCCCCTCTTAATATGGATCGATCAGGATTTCACAATGCCTTTTTCGCGCAGGAACTGTTCGGCAACATCAGCGGGTTCTTCTTTATCTTTCTCAACTGCGGCATTGAGTTTCTGCATGGTGGCGTTATCCAGCAGCGCGCTGACTTTATTCAGCACCGCTTCCGCGTTTGGATGCGCTTTCAGCGTCTGGTCACGAACCACCGGGGCGACGAAATAGGGAGGGAACAGATGTTTGTCATCGGCCAGTGAGACATACTGCCCATCGGCAATTTGCCAGTCGGTGGCAAAGCCGTTCGCCACATCAATCTGCCTGGCGGCCAGCGCATCGTAGCGCAGGCCCACTTTGGCAAACTGACGGAACGATTTGAATTTGATACCGTAAACCTGTTCCAGCCCTTTCAGGCCATCCTGACGATCGCCAAACTCAGCGCCTGCGCCGATGGTCAGTTGCGGGGCGACTTTCGCCAGATCGGACAGCGTTTTCAACTGATACTTTTCCGCCAGCGCTTTGCTGACCAGCAGGGCATAACCATTGTTTAGCTTAGCCGGGGCCAGCCAGGTGAGCTGATATTTTTCCGCGTAGACGCTTTTCACCTGCTGATAAACTTTATCCGGATCTGACGATAGCTCACCTTTTACCACCGCGCTGAGGGCGGTGCCGGTGTACTCCGGGTACATATCAATATCACCTTTTACCAACGCTGCCTGCGCAATCAGGGTGCCGCCGAGGTTAATTTTGCGTTCAACAGAGATCCCGGCCTGCTCCAGCGCTGACGCGTAGATCTCCGCCAGAATATATTGCTCAGTAAAGTTTTTACTGCCGACGATCACATCCGCTGCCTGCACCGCAGGGGTAACAGCGGTTAATCCTGCGATTAATAACAGAGCATGCCTGATTGTTGTTGTGCGCATTGCTTTCTCCAGCGTAGAGTTAATGTTGTGAATAGACATGTATATACAATTTTTATGCCAACAAAATACCTACTAAAAATCAAAAGGATAGGGTTTTAAAACCAAAGTCTGACTGATGATGTGGGCAAAAATGCACCAGCCTGAGGCATTCAGACCTCTTAAAGTAGAGCAAAAGCAGGGGGCGGGTGAAATTCGTTTTCGCCATAAGCTATGCCTTTCTGTGCAACAAGGCATAACCAGCGGCTAAAAGTGATCATTGATACCGAGGTCAATCACGATGTGGGGGGCTTTGCGCTCACAAAACTCCCGTCAGATGAAAAGGGTCGATTCAGCTCCATCAGTCGCCGTCAGAGGGGAATCAATTTCAAATATCTGAAGGGTTCTATATCGTTTATCTTGCCAGAATCGGTCGATAACCCACTGACAAACTGGGATGAAATGGAAATGAATGGCTAAAGCGGGAGTATGACCCTATCGCCCGATATAAACATGTTTTGGCGAGAGGATATCCTGTAATGCTTTTCATCTAATTGTTGGGTCGTGATGAGAGAACGTATTATGAGGCAGCCGGCTAGGGCTGATTAACCCGGTGATTTAGCATCCAGAAATGTGTTTTTTAAATAACCATTGATTCTGGTATATGCATGTTATCTCCAGAATTTATCATTAAAGTATGGCATTACATATGTATTTTGCTAAAAATCCCGCATAACAAGGCGCTATGCGGGATGTGTGGAAGTGAGTGGACGCTAACAGACTCAGCGTTACTTGCCGATGCAAAAACTCGAGAAAATACGCCCCAGTAGATCGTCGGAGGTAAATTCCCCGGTGATTTCGCTGAGGGCCTGCTGCGCCAGCCGCAGTTCTTCCGCTAGCAGTTCACCCGCGTAAGCGCTCACTAACTGATCTTTACCCTGCGTCAGATGCTGGGCCGCCTGTTCCAGCGCCTGTAAATGCCGGCGGCGCGCCAGAAAACCCCCTTCGGTGTTGCTGGTGAACCCCATGCTTTGCTTGAGATGGTCGCGCAGCGTATCGATTCCTTCGCCGGTTCGTGCTGAAAGTCGAATAAGTGAGTAAGTATTCACATCTTCAATGCCCAGCGGTTCGCCGGTAATATCGGCTTTATTACGCACAACGGTAATCGGCAGCGTTTTCGGTAGCCGAGCCATAAACTCCGGCCAGATTGCCGCCGGTTCTCCGGCTTGTGTCGTGGTGCCATCGACCATAAACAGGACGCGATCCGCCTGCTCAATTTCCTGCCAGGCGCGCTCAATCCCAATACGTTCCACTTCGTCATTGGCATCTCGCAGCCCCGCGGTATCAATAATATGCAGCGGCATTCCATCGATATGAATATGTTCGCGCAATACGTCGCGGGTGGTTCCGGCGATATCGGTGACAATCGCCGCCTCACGACCGGCCAGCGCATTGAGCAGGCTGGATTTTCCGGCGTTGGGACGGCCGGCGATGACGACTTTCATCCCTTCGCGCAGCAGGCTGCCCTGATGCGCTTCGGCGCGAACGGCGTCCAGATCGGCCATCACCTGGTTGAGCTGGCCTTCAATTTTTCCATCGGAGAGAAAATCAATTTCCTCATCAGGAAAGTCGATCGCCGCTTCAACGTAAATCCGCAGATGCGTTAACGCTTCCACCAGATGGTTGATACGGGCGGAAAAGGCGCCTTGCAGAGAGTTCAAAGCCGAACGCGCGGCCTGTTCAGAACTGGCGTCTATCAGGTCGGCTATGGCTTCCGCCTGCGCCAGATCGAGCTTGTCATTGAGGAACGCGCGTTCAGAGAATTCGCCGGGGCGCGCAATACGCACATCGGGTAAGGCCAGAATACGTTGCAGCAGGATGTCGAGAATGACCGGGCCGCCGTGTCCCTGAAGCTCCAGCACGTCCTCGCCGGTAAAAGAGTTGGGGCCGGGGAACCACAGGGCGATGCCCTGATCGAGAGGATTGCCATCCGTATCGCGAAAGGGCAGATAGTCGGCGTGACGTGGTTTGGGCAGCTTGCCCAATACCGCTTGCGCCACGGCCGAAGCCGCCGCTCCGGAAATACGCAAAATACCTACCCCGCCGCGTCCCGGTGGCGTGGCTTGGGCTACGATGGTGTCGGTATGACTCATGGTTGTCTCTGTCTCTCAGGTTATAAAAAAAGGCGGTCATTGACCGCCTTATTCTCAATGATTGTCCATCACCGGGGTTATTTCTTCTCGCGGCTATGCAAGCCACGTTTTTCCAGACCACGGTAGATCAGCTGCTGCTGAATGATGGTAACCAGGTTGCTGACGATATAGTACAGCACCAGACCGGATGGGAACCACAGGAAGAACACGGTGAAAATCACCGGCATGTAAGTCATGATCTTCTGCTGCATCGGGTCGGTAACGGTGGTCGGCGACATCTTCTGAATGAAGAACATCGTCACGCCCATCAGGATCGGCAGAATGTAGTACGGGTCTTGCGCGGACAGGTCATGGATCCACAAGGCAAACGGCGCATGGCGCAGTTCAACGGAGCCCATCAGCATGTAGTACAGCGCCAGGAAGATTGGCATCTGAATCAACAGCGGGAAACAGCCGCCCAGCGGGTTAACCTTCTCCGACTTATACAGCGCCATCATTTCCTGACTCATGCGCTGCTTGTCGTCACCGATACGCTCACGCATGGCGGTCAGCTTCGGTTGCAGCATGCGCATTTTGGCCATTGAGGTGTATTGCGCTTTGGTCAGCGGGTACATGATACCGCGCACGATAAAGGTGATGGCAATAATGGAGAAGCCCCAGTTGCCGATAAAGCCGTGCAGGAATTTCAGTAGCTTGAACAGCGGCTGAGAGATAAACCACAGCCAGCCGTAGTCGACGGTCAGATCCAGATGCGGCGCCACAGCGGCCATCTTGTCCTGAATTTCCGGGCCGACCCACAACGTGGCGTTCAGGTTTTGCTGGCCGCCGGCCGGTACGACGACCGGAGCGGCTTTAAAGCCAATCGCCGCCTGCCCGTTGCCGAGATTGCTGGAATAGAAGGTGTTCGCGCCAGCGGTGGTCGGGATCCAGGCGGTCGCGAAGTACTGCTGCAACATGGCGATCCAGCCGCCGTTGGTGGTGATATTCAGGTTCTCATCCATGTCGCTGAAGCTGTATTTCTTATACTTGTCTTCGCTGGAGGAGAACGCCGCGCCGCGGTAGGTATGCAGCGCAAAGTTGCTGCTGCCGGTATCGCGGTGCTTGGGCAAATCGATGGATTGTTTCAACTGACCGAACAAGGTCAGTTCCAGCGGCTGGGCGCTGGTGTTATTGACGCTGTAATCAACGTTCAGCGCGTAGTCGCCGCGTTTCAGTACAAACGTTTTGGTGTAAGTGACGCCGTCAGCCGCGGTATAGGTCAGCGGAATGCGCAGTTCGTTTTCGCCGTCAGCCAGTTCAAAGTGATCCTGCGTGGCGGTAAACAATGGACGCGGGCCATTGGCCGGGTTGTCCGGGCCGTTTTTACCGGTCAGGCCGCTTTGCGCCTGATAGACGAATTCGGGCGAGGTTTCCAGCAGCAGGAACGGTTTATCAGAACCCAGCGTATCCGGGTAAGCCAGCAGATGCGCCTGCTCGATGTCGCCGCCACGGGTATTGATGGTCAGAGACAGCACGTCGGTTTTAACCGTGATCAGTTGACCCTGGCCGCTAGCGGGTACGCCCTGGTTGGTGGCATCGCCGGGTGCTGCATTCGTCGCCTGCTGTATGGCCTGCGTGGTCGCTGGCGGATTTTTGTCCGTTTCCCAGGCCTGCCAGATCATAAAGGTTACGAATAGCAGAGCGATGAGAAGAAGATTGCGTTGCGAATCCATCGTTAATGTTCTCTGTTATTGTCGGTTTTTGGCGGTACGGGATCATCACCACCAGGGTTCAAAGGGTGGCATTTTAATACGCGTTTCAGCGTCAACCAACTGCCTTTTATCATGCCGAACCTGCGTATTGCCTCAATACCGTATTGTGAACACGTTGGCCGGAACCGGCAATGTGGTCCAAGTAACGGGCTGATTACAAGTTGATAACCACGTATCAACCCGATCAGCAGGCGGGAGCCAAACGACAGTGCCGACGCCATAATTTTTCCAACGCTTCCGTCAATGTTCGGTTATCCAGTTCGGACACCCCTTTTTTCGCAATCACCACAAAATCCATTGCGGGCAATGAATGTTGATGCAGGCGAAAGCTTTCGCGCGTCAGGCGTTTAATCCGATTGCGTTCATGAGCACGTTTAACATGCTTTTTGGCAACGGTAAGACCGATGCGGGGATGCCCCAGCGTGTTCAGGCGGCCGAGAATAGTAATTTGCGGCGTGCCGGCCCGTTGCGGCTGCTGGAAGACGAAAGTGAAATGGCTGGGAGTTAACAAACGTAACTCCCTGGGAAAAGCGAGCTTAACCACTCGGTGGGTTAGCTTTTATTACTTAGAAACGGACAGACGAGTACGGCCTTTCGCACGACGGCGGGCCAGAACCTGACGACCATTTTTAGTGGCCATACGAGCACGGAAACCGTGGCTACGGTTACGCTTCAATACGGACGGTTGGAAAGTGCGTTTCATGGCGATTTCTACCTAAACTTGGATAATTAACGGTTCATCCCTGCTGGCGCGGGGAACAAACACGACTTCACAGTAAACGCGTTTGGCTACTCGGCGTGAAAATGACCGACGCCTCAATCGCATATAACAATCATATAACTGAAAGAGGCGGGATTGTAATAATTGTACAGCCCTGAGTCAATTAACATCACACTTTACCTGCCAGCCATGCCAATTATTTTGGATTTCTGTCTGGCTGAGCACAGAAAACAGGCGAGGACGCGCGGGCTGAGGATTATACGGACTCTGGGATAAAGCGCAAGGATCCTGCATTGATCCTCCCTGCCGGATCATGATCAATGTCACCGTAACGCGCCTACCACATCGTTTATTCTAGAGCGCCTTCTGCTATAACTGATTGAATGAGATTAGTCGGATCTTCTGCATACTGCCTGAGGCTGCTATAAGAATAGCCTGTGGATAAAAAGGATCGAAACTGTGCAGAAGGGGAGGATCTATTCGCTGCTTTAGGTTATGATCCGCCGTCCCGTTAGCGATCCTTCTTCGGGATCGTCACGGTAAACCGCATCTACTATACTACGCGGTGCATCTGTCGTCTTGTTGTGACGGGGGCAGGTGCCAAAATCATGAGTCATATAAATAACGTTTCTTATTCTTTTCTTTTTGATCGTTCTTGTTCGAGTGGAGTCCGCCGTGTCACTTTCGCTTTGGCAGCAGTGTCTTGCCCGTTTGCAGGATGAGTTACCTGCCACAGAATTCAGTATGTGGATACGCCCGTTACAGGCGGAGCTGAGTGATAACACTCTGGCGCTCTACGCCCCTAATCGTTTCGTACTGGATTGGGTTCGTGATAAATATTTAAATAATATCAATGGTTTGTTGAATGATTTCTGTGGGATGGATGCTCCGCTGCTGCGTTTTGAAGTGGGTAGCAAACCCCTGGTTCAGACAGTCAGTCAGCCGGTCAACCACCATAATAATGTCAGCGTCGCGGCAGCGACACAGGTGCGTTTAGCGCCAGTGCGCCCAAGCTGGGATAATTCACCGGCGCAGGCGGAGCACACTTATCGCTCCAACGTGAACCCCAAGCACACGTTCGATAACTTTGTCGAAGGTAAGTCGAACCAGCTGGCGCGCGCCGCCGCTCGTCAGGTGGCCGATAATCCGGGCGGCGCTTACAATCCCCTGTTTCTGTATGGCGGAACCGGCCTGGGTAAAACGCACCTGTTGCATGCGGTGGGCAACGGCATCATCGCCCGTAAAGCCAATGCGAAAGTGGTTTACATGCATTCCGAACGTTTCGTGCAAGATATGGTGAAGGCGTTGCAGAATAACGCCATTGAAGAGTTTAAACGTTATTACCGTTCGGTGGACGCGCTACTGATTGATGATATTCAGTTTTTTGCCAACAAAGAGCGTTCGCAGGAAGAGTTTTTCCATACCTTTAATGCGTTGCTGGAAGGTAATCAGCAAATTATTTTAACCTCCGATCGCTATCCGAAAGAGATAAACGGCGTGGAAGATCGCCTGAAGTCGCGGTTTGGCTGGGGTCTGACGGTGGCTATCGAACCGCCGGAGCTGGAAACGCGGGTGGCGATTCTAATGAAGAAAGCGGATGAGAATGATATCCGCCTGCCCGGCGAAGTGGCTTTCTTTATCGCCAAGCGTTTGCGTTCCAACGTGCGCGAGCTGGAAGGCGCATTGAACCGGGTGATTGCCAACGCCAACTTTACCGGCCGCTCCATCACCATTGATTTTGTGCGCGAGGCGCTGCGCGATCTGCTGGCGTTGCAGGAAAAACTGGTTACTATCGACAATATTCAGAAGACGGTGGCGGAATATTATAAAATCAAAGTCGCCGATTTATTGTCTAAACGTCGTTCCCGCTCGGTGGCCCGCCCACGCCAGATGGCGATGGCGCTGGCCAAAGAGCTGACCAATCACAGCCTGCCGGAAATCGGCGATGCGTTTGGCGGCCGCGACCATACCACGGTGTTGCACGCCTGTCGTAAAATCGAACAGTTGCGTGAAGAAAGTCACGACATCAAAGAAGATTTTTCCAATTTAATCAGAACATTATCTTCATAACATTATGAAATTCATTGTTGAACGCGAACATCTGCTAAAACCACTGCAACAGGTCAGCAGCCCATTGGGCGGCCGGCCTACGTTACCGATTTTGGGCAACCTGTTGATCCAGGTCACCGACGGAGCATTGTCGCTCACCGGCACCGATCTCGAAATGGAGATGGTGGCCAAAGTGGCGCTCACGCAACCCCATGAACCGGGCGCCACAACGGTTCCGGCGCGTAAATTATTTGATATCTGTCGTGGTCTGCCTGATGGCGCGGAAATCACCATCATGCTGGATGGCGATCGCATGCTGGTGCGATCCGGGCGCAGCCGTTTTTCGTTGTCGACCCTGCCCGCCGCCGATTTTCCCAATCTGGATGACTGGCAAAGCGACGTTGAATTCTCGCTGCCGCAGGCGACGATGAAGCGTTTGATCGAAGCCACGCAGTTTTCGATGGCTCATCAGGATGTTCGCTATTACCTCAACGGAATGTTGTTTGAAACCGAGGGAGAGGAATTGCGTACCGTCGCCACCGATGGTCACCGTCTGGCCGTGTGCTCGATGCCGGTGGGGCAGCCCTTGCCATCCCATTCGGTGATTGTGCCGCGTAAAGGGGTGATGGAGCTGGCGCGTTTGCTGGATGGCGGCGATGCGCCGCTGCGGCTGCAAATCGGCAGTAATAATATTCGTGCCCACGTCGGTGATTTTATTTTCACCTCCAAGCTGGTTGACGGCCGTTTCCCCGATTATCGCCGCGTATTGCCGAAAAATCCGGATAAAACGCTGGAAGCCAGCTGCGATTTACTTAAGCAGGCATTCTCCCGTGCGGCCATACTGTCGAATGAAAAATTCCGTGGCGTGCGTCTGCACCTGATTCAGAACCAACTGAAGATCACCGCCAATAACCCTGAACAGGAAGAGGCGGAAGAAATTCTGGATGTGCAGTACGACGGCACCGAGATGGAAATTGGTTTTAACGTCAGTTATGTATTGGATGTTCTGAATGCGCTGAAGTGTGAGGATGTTCGCTTGCTGCTGACGGATTCCGTCTCCAGCGTGCAGATCGAAGATGGCGCCAGCCGGGCGGCGGCCTACGTCGTTATGCCGATGCGCCTCTAGTATGCTGGTGAGCTATTTGACTGGCCGGGTTGGGATGGGGCGGCGCTCGCCATGCTCGCTTACGCTGAGTACGCCTCGGGGTACTCGCCGCGCTTGTCTCCAATCCGCCAGCGACAATTCTGTCTTGATCGCAAGAAGATAGTCGCATGGCGCTTACTCGTCTTCTGATTAAAGATTTCCGCAATATTGAAGCGGCCGATTTGGCGCTGGCGCCCGGTTTCAACTTTTTGGTCGGGCCGAACGGCAGCGGCAAAACCAGCGTGCTGGAGGCGATTTACACGCTGGGGCACGGGCGGGCGTTCCGCAGCGTGCAGGCGGCGCGCGTGATCCGCCACGATCGGGCCGAGTTTGTCCTGCATGGTCGTATTGACGGTATTGAGGGCGAGCGATCGGTCGGATTGAGTAAGAACCGTCAGGGCGACGGTAAAGTGCGCATTGACGGCAGCGACGGTCACAAAGTGGCCGAACTGGCGCAGCTGCTGCCGATTCAGTTGATTACTCCCGAAGGGTTTACCTTGCTGAACGGCGGGCCGAAGTACCGCCGTGCTTTTCTTGACTGGGGGTGTTTTCATAACGAACCCGGTTTTTTCTCCGCCTGGAGCAATATGAAACGCCTGTTGCGTCAGCGTAATGCGGCGTTGCGGCAGGTGGGTCAGTACGGGCAACTGCGGGCCTGGGATCAGGAGTTGGTGCCATTGGCTGAACGTATCAGCGAATGGCGGGCGCAATACAGCTCGGCGATCGCCGAAGATATTGCCGCCACCTGTAGCCAGTTTCTGCCTGAGTTTGCCCTCGGTTTTTCTTTCCAGCGCGGCTGGGATAAAGAAAGTGATTATGCCGAACTGCTGGAACGGCAGTTTGAACGCGACCGTATGCTGGGTTATACGTCGCTTGGGCCGCATAAAGCCGACTTCCGTATCCGCGCCAGCGGCGTGGCGGTCGAGGATATGCTGTCCCGTGGTCAGCTAAAGCTGCTGATGTGTGCTTTAAGGCTGGCCCAGGGTGAGTTTCTCACCCGTCAGAACGGACTGCGCTGTCTGTATCTGATTGATGATTTTGCTTCCGAACTGGATAGTACCCGCCGCCGTTTGTTGGCTGAACGGTTAAAAGCCACCCATGCGCAAGTCTTTGTCAGCGCGGTCAGCGCTGAGCAGATAGGCGATATGGTGGGTGAAAATGGCAAGATGTTCCGCGTAGAACAGGGTAAAATAACGGTTCAATCACAGGACTAAAATGAGCGAGAAACGTTGATGTCGAATTCTTATGACTCCTCAAGTATCAAGGTATTGAAAGGGCTGGATGCGGTACGTAAACGCCCAGGTATGTACATCGGTGATACGGATGATGGTACCGGTCTGCATCACATGGTATTCGAGGTTGTGGACAACGCTATCGACGAGGCACTCGCTGGCTATTGTAAAGACATTGTCATCACTATCCATGCTGATAACTCAGTCTCGGTACAGGATGATGGCCGTGGTATTCCCACCGGTATTCATGAAGAGGAAGGGGTATCCGCGGCGGAAGTGATCATGACGGTGCTGCATGCCGGCGGCAAATTTGATGATAACTCGTATAAGGTTTCCGGCGGTTTGCACGGCGTGGGGGTTTCCGTCGTTAATGCCCTGTCGGAAAAACTGGAGCTGGTGATCCGCCGTGAAGGTAAAGTCCACCAGCAAACCTATCGCCACGGCGTGGCGCAAGCGCCGCTGAAAGTGGTGGGCGATGCGGAGAAAACCGGCACCACGGTGCGTTTTTGGCCCAGCTACGAAACCTTTACCAACCAGACCGAATTTCAGTATGACATTCTGGCCAAGCGCCTGCGCGAGCTGTCGTTCCTGAATTCCGGCGTGTCTATCCGCTTGTTCGACGAGCGCGAAAAAGATAAATCCGACCACTTCCATTACGAAGGCGGCATCAAGGCGTTTGTTGATTATCTCAACAGGAACAAGACGCCGATTCACCCGACGGTATTCTATTTTTCCACGGTGAAAGATGACATCGGCGTGGAAGTGGCGTTGCAGTGGAATGACGGCTTCCAGGAAAATATTTACTGCTTTACCAACAATATCCCGCAGCGTGACGGCGGTACGCACCTGGCCGGTTTCCGCGCCGCGATGACCCGTACCCTCAACACCTATATGGATAAAGAAGGCTACAGTAAGAAAGCCAAAATCAGCGCCACCGGCGACGATGCGCGTGAAGGCCTGATTGCCGTGGTTTCCGTTAAAGTGCCCGATCCGAAGTTCTCCTCGCAGACCAAAGACAAGCTGGTTTCATCGGAAGTGAAAACCGCCGTTGAGTCGCTGATGAATGAGAAGCTGGTGGATTACCTGATGGAAAACCCGTCAGACGCCAAAATCGTGGTCGGGAAAATTATTGATGCGGCCCGGGCGCGTGAAGCGGCGCGTAAAGCGCGCGATATGACCCGCCGTAAAGGCGCGCTCGATCTGGCCGGTCTGCCGGGCAAGCTGGCGGATTGTCAGGAGCGCGATCCGGCGCTTTCCGAACTGTACCTGGTGGAAGGGGACTCGGCGGGCGGCTCCGCCAAGCAGGGGCGTAACCGCAAGAATCAGGCGATTCTGCCGCTGAAAGGTAAAATCCTCAACGTTGAGAAAGCGCGTTTCGACAAGATGCTCTCTTCACAGGAAGTGGCGACGCTGATCACCGCCCTGGGTTGCGGCATCGGCCGCGATGAGTACAACCCGGACAAACTGCGTTATCACAGCATCATCATCATGACCGATGCCGACGTCGATGGTTCTCACATCCGTACCCTGCTGCTGACCTTCTTCTATCGTCAGATGCCGGAAATCGTTGAGCGCGGACACGTTTATATCGCGCAGCCGCCGCTGTACAAAGTGAAGAAAGGCAAGCAGGAACAGTACATCAAAGACGATGAAGCGATGGATCAGTACCAGATTGCGCTGGCGATGGACGGGGCAACGCTGCATACCAATGCCGCGGCGCCTGCGCTGGCCGGTGAACCGCTGGAAAAACTGGTGGCCGAACATTACTCGGTGCAGAAAACCATCGGTCGTATGGAGCGTCGTTTCCCACGGGCGTTGTTGAATGCGTTAATCTACCAGCCAACCCTGGCTGAAGCGGATTTAAGCGACCGCACGCATGTTCAGCAGTGGATGGAAACGCTGGTCACTCGCCTGAATGAGCGGGAACTGCATGGCAGCGCTTACAGCTTTGTGATCCACGAGAATCAGGAACAGCAGATCTTTGAACCGGCTCTGCGGGTGCGGACACATGGCGTAGACACCGATTATCCACTGGATTTCGGCTTCGTCACCGGTGGTGAGTATCGCAAAATCAATCAGTTGGGTGAGAAGTTGCGCGATCTGATTGAAGAGGATGCTTATATTGAACGCGGTGAGCGTCGTCAGCCGGTAGCCAGCTTTGAACAGGCGCTGGAGTGGCTGGTGAAAGAATCCCGCCGTGGTCTGGCCATCCAGCGTTATAAAGGACTGGGTGAAATGAACCCCGATCAGCTGTGGGAAACCACCATGGATCCGACCAGTCGTCGTATGCTGCGCGTTACGGTCAAAGATGCTATCGCGGCGGATGAGCTGTTCACCACGCTGATGGGCGATGCGGTTGAACCTCGTCGTGCGTTTATCGAAGAGAACGCCCTGAAGGCGCTGAATATCGATATCTGATTAGACAACTGCCTGATCTGCTACCTCAGCCCGCCCCTTTTGGGGCTGGTGAGTTTGCTGACAAAGTCCGGTGAGCGGCGATAATGGATGGATCGTAAAGACGCTGCAAGTACATCCCTGTAAGCTCGAACCGCGCCATCCCTGGCGCGGACGCTTTACTCTTCCATTCCATTATCACCGTTCGATAAGGGATGATAGATTTGTCAACGGTCTGGCCAGCCCCTTTTGGGGCTGGCTTTTTTTATAGCGCCACCGCCCGTTGTCTGGCGCTGCGTAATTCCTGGCGCAGGGTGATGAGCGCGGTGATCAGCATAAAAATCACCGCTGACCAGAAAATAGCCTGTGGATAACCGTGATCCAGCAGCCAGCCGAATAACACCGGGCCTGCCGCGCCGCCAATATTAAAGCCGGTGGAGACGATGCCGAAAACGCGACCCTCGGCGCCGGCCGGCGAGGCGGCGCGTACCAGCATGTCACGCGATGGGGCGATCATGCCGGACAGAAAGCCGGCGGCGGCCAGTAGCGGAATCAACACGGATACCGGCAGGGGATAGATGGCCACCACACTGACCAGACAGGCGGTCATTGCCAGCGCTGCCGTCGCTACCAGCCCGTGGCGTTTGGTTTTATCGGCCAGCGCGCCGCCGGCCAGTACGCCAAAAGCGCTGGCGAACAGAAAGGATGTCAGCACGATGTTTGCCTGGGATAACGGCAGGTCATAGCCCGTAACAAATGCCGTCACCGAGAAATTCTGAATCGAACTGGTGCTCAGATTCAACAGCAGGAATAACACCAACAGCGCCATGATCGGCAGGGTAAAAAGCGCCACCCGGGGTTTATTCGGTTGCGCGCCGCCCGAAGCCGCGCGCTGAAGTCGGACGGGTTGGCCGCCTCCGGCTAATAACAGCAGAACTATCAACAGACCGACTCCCCCCGCAACGATAAAGGCGCTGTTAATGCCCGTGAAAGCGGCGACGGTCAGTAAGATCCCGGGCGCAATGGCGGTGCCGAAGAAGCCGGAGAATGTGTGAATGGAGAACGCGCGGCCCATGCGTTTTTCATCAATACCGCGTGACAGCAGGGCATAATCGGCGGGGTGATAAACCGCATTGGCAACGCCCGCCAGCGCCATCGCCGTCACCAGCCAGAAGTAGCTGCCTGAAAAGCTCAAAGAAAGAAAACACAGGCTGCCCAGCGTCAGGCCGGCTATCAACGTGCGTCGCGCCCCGATGCGGTCAACCACAAAGCCAATGGGCGTTTGCACGCAGGCAGAGACAATGTTGAATACGCTTAGCGCAAAGCCTAACTCGACGAAGCTGATATTTCGCTGCTCCGATAGCAGCGGGATCAGCGCGGGCAGCACCATCATATGAAAATGGCTCACCAGGTGAGCGGATGAAATCTGGGCCAGCAGGGGAAGCTTTATTAATGTCATTTTTGTCGTCAGGGCGCTGATAAGTTTATACCCGTCATACTTCAAGTTGCAGGTGCGTTGGCTTTATTACTCGGCCCCTCTCTGGGGCTCGCCCATAAAGGGCCAACGCTTTGCGTTGTTCAAAACAATAACGTTTTGTCCTGCAACTCGAACTATTTAGTGTATAGGAATATATAGGCTAGTGAGCGATGCTTGTATCAAGCAGGTCGCAAGCCGATAGGAATAACAGTAGCATATTGCGCATATTATTAGCGTTCAATCTTTTTGGCGCCGCGCCAGGCGCTCGGCCTGGCGCGTAAACGCCGGGGTTAGCGGGCCGCCGGGCCTTTGCCCACCGATTCGCGAACGATCAGCGAGCCTTGAAACGGGGGAGACGGCGCGGCGGTTTTACCCTCTAGCATACAGAGCAGTTTCTCAAGGGTGCGCTTAATCATTTCCGCCACCGGGACATGAACGGTGGTCAGCGGCGGGTGCGCCCAGGAGGCCAGGGGCAGGTCATCGAAGCCCAGCAGCGAGACATCATCCGGTATCGCGATTCCCTTTTCGCGAAAGGCTTTTGCCGCGCCAATCGCCATATCGTCATTGCTGGCCGCCAGCGCGCTGAAAGCGATGCCTCGCTGGTACAGCGTGTTCACGGCGGCGTAACCGCTTTCCGGCGTCCAGTCGCCCTCGACCACCAGTTTGTCGTTGAAGGCAATGCCTTTTCCCGCCAGCGCCTGCCGATAACCTGAGAAGCGGCTTTCCCCGGTGGGCGATCCCGACGCGCCAAGAATAAACGCAATATCCCGATGGCCGTTATCAATCAGGTAATTGACGGCGTCAAAACAGTGCGACTGATGGTCGGCGCAGATGCCGTTTTCTTCATGATGGTTCAGTTTCCGGTTCACCACCATAATGGGTTGCCGGTGTTGCTCGATGATGTTTTCCAGCGCCGCAATGGACAGAAAACGCGGGTAGATGATGACCGCATCGCAGCGTAAATCGAGCAGAAACTTGATGGCCTGCTGTTCTTCTTCTGCGCTGTGTTTGCCGTCGGCGAGAATCAACTGGCGTCCGTGTTGCTCGGTCATGGTGGCGGTCTGGAAAAGCAACTCATTGAAATAAGGGCCGTTATACAGCGTGTTGGTGACGACCAGCCCGATGCTCTGGGATTTATTGGTGGCAAGCTGACGCGCCAATAAATTTGGCCGGTATCCCATCTCCTCGATAGCCTTGAAAACCCGGTCTTTGGTGGTTTGGCTGACGTAGTTATTACCTGTCAGCACACGTGATACCGTCGCCTTTGATACGCCTGCTTTTTTCGCCACATCGAGCATGGTTGTCATTCTGTTTTCTCAATTCGCCAAGCCAAACTGGAACCGCTTTCTGCTTCCCCCTTTTATTATAAGGATAAACAGCTCGTTTTTTATAATCGTTAAACGGCGGACAGGGAAGTTTTTTATTGCTGATAAACCTTATCCATGATCGTGTTCAAAAAACGAAGAATTTAATATGAAACCGGTTGCACATTGCTTGTTATGTTGCTTGAATAATAAAAAAATTAAGCGGTGAGGTGCAGGATGAATAAGATTTTACTCTGTTGCGCAGCAGGTATGTCCACCAGCATGTTGGTTCAGCGCATGGAAAAAGTCGCGCGGGAAAAAGGGATCGCCGTCGAGATAAAAGCCGTTGGTTTTGAAGAGTTTAATGAGGCGATTTTAGAGTATGACTGCTGTCTGCTTGGGCCGCAGATCAAATATAAGCTGGCGGAATTTAAAGTGATTGCCGCTGCGCAAAACAAGCCTATCGCCGTTATCAATATCATTGATTATGGAATGATGAATGGTGAGAAAGTTCTCAACGATGCGCTGGCGATGATCGGCTAAATTACGGGAAATAATAATGAGTACATTCAGTGAGTCATTATTCAGCGTAATTGAAAACCGTATCAGTCCGGTTGCCGTAAAAATTTCCAGTCAACGCCATATTGTGGCAATTAAAGATGGTTTTATCGCCTCCATGCCATTTTTGATTGTCGGTTCCTTTATGCTGCTATTTGCTCATCCCCCTTTTAGCGCCGACAGCCAGTGGGCGTTCGCCCGGTGGTGGTTAGGGGTGGTGGCACGCCATAGCGAACAGATTATGATGCCCTACAATATGACCATGGGGATCATGGCGCTCTATATTGTCGGCGCAATTGCCTATAACCTGGCGCAAAGCTATAAGATGAATGGCTTTATGGCGGCCAGTTTATCGCTGATGTCGTTTCTGGTGGTGGCGGCGCCGCAGGCTGGCGGCAGCTTACCGGTGGGGTCGCTGGGGGGCGAAGGGATATTTACGGCGATCCTGGTTTCGCTCTATACCACCGAGTTAATGCATTTCCTCCAGAAGCGTAATATCGGTATCCGGCTGCCGGAGCAGGTGCCGCCGAAGATCCGCCAGTCTTTTGACCTGCTCATTCCGATCCTCGCCATCTTCCTGACGCTGTTCCCGCTCAGTCTGCTTATTCAAAGCCAGTTTGACATGCTGCTGCCGCAGGCGATTATGGCGATCTTCGCGCCGATTATCTCCGCCTCGGATTCGCTGCCGGCTATTTTGATCGCCGTGCTGCTGTGCCATTTGTTGTGGTTTGCCGGGATCCACGGCGCGGTGATTGTGACGGGTATTTTGCAGGCTTTCTGGTTGACCAACCTGGGCATCAATCAGCAGGCGCTCAATGCGGGCGAGCCCATCACCCAGATCTTTATCGAACCCTTCTGGCAGTTCTTTATTGTGGTGGGCGGTTCCGGTTCGACTATGGGGCTGGTGTTCCTCTATCTGCGCAGCCGTTCCGCGCACCTGCGTTCGATCGGCAAGCTGGCCGTGGTGCCCAGTATGTTCAACATCAATGAACCGGTTATTTTTGGCTCGCCGGTGGTGATGAATCCGCTGTTGTTTATTCCTTTTATCGCCGCGCCGCTGGTTAACGCCGTCATTGCCTATACCGCCACCAGAACCGATCTGGTCAACCATGTGATAGCGCTGGCGCCCTGGACGACGCCGGGGCCGATCGGCGCGGCCTGGTCCACCGGCTGGGATTGGCGGGCGGTGGTGCTGGTGGGGGTATTGATTATTGTGTCGTCGGTGATTTATTACCCGTTTTTCAAACTGTATGAACGCCAGCTTTTAGCGCAGGAAAAAGACGGCGCACAAACCGAGGGGGCGCGCTGATGGAACTGGATGAAAACACCATAATGGAACTGATTATCCATGCCGGAGAAGCGCGCTCCAACGCGATGGAAGCGCTGAGCGCCGCCAGAAAACAGGACTGGGATAAGGCTGACGCGCTGCTGGCCGAGGCTGCCGGCGCCGCTCGTAAAGCTCATCGGATGCAGACGACGCTGATTGGCGCGGATGAGGGGAGTGGAAAAATACCGGTCAATCTGATTCTGATCCATGCGCAAGATCACCTGATGAACGCGATGCTGTGTCGTGAACTGGTTGAAGAGCTTATCTATTTACATCGGAAGATTGCCGCGCTTACGCCCCCGGCGACGTAGACGGCGAAGCGCAGCGGCCACGATTTCAACGGCGTGACGCCGGTTTATTTCATCATAAGCAAAGAAGGATATGAGATGTCTGTTCAGCAGTTACCGAAAGAGTTTCTGTGGGGCGGCGCGGTAGCGGCGCATCAGGTTGAAGGCGGTTGGGATCAAGGTGGGAAAGGGGTCAGTATTTGCGACGTATTGTCCGGCGGCGCGCACGGCGTGGATCGTGTGATAACCGATGGGGTACAGCCCGGATTCAGCTATCCCAATCATCAGGCGGTAGAGTTTTATTCCCACTATAAACAGGATATCGCGCTGTTGGCGGAAATGGGGTTTAAATGTTTTCGGACCTCCATCGCCTGGACGCGCATTTTCCCCAATGGCGACGAGCAGGAGCCGAATGAAGCCGGGCTGCAATTCTATGACGATCTGTTTGATGAACTGCTGAAACACAATATTGAACCGGTGATTACCCTCTCTCATTTCGAGATGCCGTATCATCTGGTCAAACAGTATGGCGGGTGGCTGAACCGTAAAGTGGTGGATTTCTTTGTACGCTACAGTGACGTGGTGATGAAGCGCTATCGGTCCAAAGTGAAATACTGGATGACCTTTAATGAAATCAACAACCAGCGCAACTGGCGTTACCCGCTGTTCGGTTATTGCTGTTCCGGCGTAGTGTTCACCGAGCACGACAATCCTGAACAGGCGATGTACCAGACGCTGCATCACCAGTTTGTGGCCAGCGCCAAAGTGGTGAAGCTGGGGCACGAGATCAATCCGGACTTCAAAATCGGCTGTATGCTGGCGCTGGTGCCGCTTTACCCGTGGTCTTGTCATCCGGATGACGTGATGTTCGCCCAGGAGGCGATGCGTGAGCGTCATCTGTTTGGCGACGTGCAATTACGCGGCTATTACCCGGCGTATATCTTGAAAGAGTGGGCCAGAAAAGGCTATCACATCGATATGCAGCCGGAAGACGAACAAACCCTGCGTGACGGCTGCGCCGATTATCTGGGCTTCAGCTACTACATGAGTAATGCCGTACAGAAAGCGGCGCAAGACCAGGAAGTGGATGATGCCATCGCAGGCTTTCCAGGGGCGGTGAAAAATCCGCACGTTTCCGCTTCGGAATGGGGCTGGCAGATTGATCCGGTGGGGCTGCGTTACACGCTGAATAGCTTCTACGAGCGTTACCAAAAACCGATGTTCATTGTGGAGAACGGTTTCGGCGCGGTCGATAAAGTGGCGGCGGATGGGCAAATCCACGACGATTATCGTATCGCCTATCTCAGCGCGCACATTGAACAGATGAAGAAAGCCGTGCTGGAGGACGGGGTCGACCTAATGGGCTATACCCCCTGGGGTTGTATCGACTGCGTTTCGTTTACCACCGGCCAGTACAGCAAGCGTTATGGCTTTATCTACGTCGATAAACATGATGATGGCACCGGTACGTTACGGCGCTCCCGCAAAAAGAGCTTTAACTGGTATAAGCAAGTGATTGCCAGCAATGGCGCCGATCTGTAGCGAGAAGGATTGACGAGGTAAGCCGTGCGGCCAGCGCGGCTTTTTTATTTGCATGCGCCGTTTGCGCGTCATCATGCCGCATTTCGCTGGCGACTTCATCACTGAATCGCGTTAGCATGAAACAGATAATTTGATGCTGAGAAAATTATGTCTATTAAATTAATTGCAATCGATATGGATGGGACGCTGCTGACGCCCCAAAATCAAATCTCACCCGCCGTAAAAGCCGCTATCGCCGCCGCCAGGGAGCAAGGCGTACAGGTGGTGTTAGCCACCGGCCGCCCGTTTATTGGCGTGGAACGTTACCTGAAAGAGCTGGATTTACAGCAGGAAGGCTGCTATTGCGTCACCAACAACGGGGCGCTGGTGCAGCGTACCGTGAATGGCGAGTGTGTGGCGCAAACCACGCTTAGCTTTGATGATTATCTCTACTTCGAGGCGATGTCGCGTAAACTCAACGTCCACTTTCACGCCCTGGACTTCAATTTTGTCTATACGGCGAATAAAGACATCAGCGCTTACACCGTTCATGAAGCGCATTTGACCGGCATGCCGTTGAAGTATCGGACGGTGGAAGAGATGGATCGCCGCCTGACGTTCCCGAAAGTGATGATGATTGATGAGCCGCCGGTGCTGGATCGGGCTATCAGTCAAATCCCGCCGGAAGCATTCGAGAATTATACCATCCTGAAGAGCGCCGAATATTATCTGGAAATTCTGGATAAGCGGGTCAATAAAGGCGAAGGGGTAAAAATGTTGGCCGAGCACCTCAACATTCCCCGTGAAAGCGTCATGACGCTGGGCGATCAGGAAAACGATCTGGCGATGATTCATTATGCCGGGCTTGGCGTGGCGATGGGCAATGCAACCGATCAGATTAAAGCCGCCAGCCAGTTCGTCACCAAAACCAATATGGAAGACGGCGTGGCTTACGCGATTGAGAAGTTTGTGCTTAACGCCAAATAACCGCCTCCGCCCTGCGGCTGACAAAATCGCCGGTAGGCCTGGGATACCCGGGCCTACTCCTACCGAGGGGTTATGATGGGATGCTTTCTTGTGTCCCACTCTTACGGCGGGTTCATCAACGGTAGAGCTGATTATTTATAATTATTATCCTGCTATTTATTTCAGGGAATATATTCCCGGTATTTTCGCCAATGAAGTCATGGGTAAAATATATGTCGCTGCCGTCTGGTATTATTTTAACGCCAGACAGTCGATTATTTTTTCTTTCATCAACTGAGTGATGTGATTAACTAACTGACTTCTGGGAATTTGTGGCGGATAAACCGCACAATAGGCCATTTTTATATCGGGATTAAACGGTTTAACGATAATCGGGGATTGGCTATTGAGCGCCGTAACGAAATCCACTACGCCAATGCCGATATTTTTTGCGGCCAATACACAGCAGTTCGCCATTGACGTTTCAATCGGGTTAGGTAAATACCCCAGGTTTTTTCTGATCGACAGATCGATTTCCGCCCGTAACGGCGTGGTGCGGCCCGGCAGAATCGCACGATAGCGCATTAAGTCGGCGATGGTGATCGTCTCCGCTTTGGCAAGCGGGTGATCCATGGAGAGCACCGCGACCACGCTGGCGTCGGCCAGCGTCTCGGCTTCCAGACCTTTTGTGCCGATCTGACCAAAAATAAAGCCGACATCGTACTGGTTGCCGGCGATCGCCTTGGTGATGTGACTGGTGCTTTCTATATCTAAAAATAAAGTGATATCAGGATATTTGCTGATTACGGAAGGCAACACGTCGTCAGAGCAGAGAAAGGACAAGGCCTGAACGGAAGCGATGCGCAGCACGCTGCCCTTGGCATGGCGGATTTCGTCGGCAATCAGGGCAATGTGATCCAGCCCCAGATACAGACGCTCCACTTCCCGATAGAGCTTCATCGCTTCGGCTCGGGGAATAAGGCCCCGCCCGTCCCGATCGAACAGCTTTAGGTTTAGAGCGTATTCAAAGTCGCGAATCAGACGGCTCACCGCAGGCTGAGTGATATGCATCATATTGGCTGCTGCTGTGATCCCACCGGTAAGGATAACTTTGTGAAAAGCCTCAACCTGACGGGGATTGATACGCATCTTTCCCACTCCCAAACATAATATTTAGTTATCAATTTAACACAAAATGCAATTTTTCATTATTCAATCTAGCGCATAGACTCAGAATCATAATATTTAATACACTTCATAAATCAATCATGGAATAGAGGGTTTATTGAATGAAAAAATCAACGCTTGCCGTATGTTTTGCCGTTTTATTTTCGTCTTCGCCTTTGGTATATAGCGCCGATCTGAATATTGGGCTGGCTTCATCCACAACGTCAATGGATCCTCAGTTTTATGTGGGTGGACCAAATAGCGCAATGGCGCGCAATATTTTCGACGCTCTGGTTTTACAGGATGAAAAACAACAAATTTCTCCTGCTTTAGCGACATCATGGAAAATTATTGATGATAAAACCTGGGAATTCACCTTACGTCCAGGGGTAAAGTTTCATGACGGTAGTGATTTCACTGCCAAAGATGTGATTGCCAGTATAAAACGGATTGCGCTGGCATCAAAAAACAGCCCGAGCTCATATGCTCCTTATGTAAGTGATATTGCTGAAGTTAAAGAAATAAATCCGTTAACGCTTCAGATTATCACCAAGGCGCCTTCGCCCTTGCTGTTGAATAATTTAAGCCGGGTTTCCATTTTACCCGCCCGGCTTGAGACCGTACCGACGGAAACGCTGAATTCCGGCAAAGACGTAATTGGCACCGGGCCTTTCAAGTTTGTTTCCTGGGTCCCTGATGACCGAGTTGTCCTTGAACGTAATGACAATTATTGGGGGGAAAAAGCGGAATGGGACAAAGTCACAATCCGCGTGTTTAAAAACAGTAGTGCGCGTGTAGCAGCAATTTTATCCGGTGATGTGGACATGATTGAAAACGTTCCAACAGCCGACAGTCGTAATATTGAAAACAACAATCAGCTACAAACGATTTCAACACCAGGGAATCGTATTATTTACTTGCACATGGACCAACAGCGAGACGAATCACCGTTCGCTAAAGGTCCCGATGGCAAGAATCCATTACTAAAAAAAGAAGTTCGTCAGGCGATGTCTTTAGCGCTTAATCGCCAGGCAATCGTCGAGCGTGTTATGGAGGGGCAAGCGGTTGAGGCCTCTCAGCTTGTGCCGAAGGGGTATTTCGGGTATTCCGCTTCCATTCCCGCGCCGGTTTACAATCCGGAGAAAGCTAAGCAGGAATTGGCGGCGGCGGGCTACCCCAACGGTTTTACGCTGACATTCCACGCCTCGAACGATCGCTATCCCAATGATTCTAAAATTGCTCAGGCCATCGGTCAGATGTTTACCCGCGTCGGTATCAAAACCGATGTGGTGACGATGCCGGGCAGCGTCTATTTTTCGCGCGCATCCCGTCTTGAATTCAGCTTGATTATGGGCGGCGCCGCGATTGAAACCGGGGAAGCCTCCGGCGTACTGGGGCCATTGCTGGAAACCTTCGGCCCCCATGCCGGCCAGGGCAACCGCGGTCGTTATTCCAATCCTGTCTTTGATAAAACGCTGAACGAAGCGCGCTCCACGCTGGATAGCACGCGGCGGGAAACGCTATTGGCCGAGGCAATGAATATCGGTATGAACGATCTGGGGGTAATCCCGGTGATGTTCCTGTCCAACACCTGGGCGATGAAAAAGCAGTACACCTATGTGGGGCGCTCGGACGCTTACACGCTGCCGTATTTTGTCCGCTCCGCGCAATAACGGTTGAAACAGGGCCGGGCAAGCGTGCATTTGTCGCGGTCTGGCGTCCGTTTGTGCTTTAACTCGATAAAAAATAAGAATAAAGGAACGATAACCGGATGAGTGCCGTACCGATTATTATTGATTGCGATCCGGGTATCGATGACGCCATCGCGCTGTTAAGCGCGTTTGTCGCGCCTGAGCTGGATATTCTGGGGATTTGCGCGGTTTGCGGCAATCAACCGCTGGAGCGTACCGTTCGTAACGCTTTACAGATTACCGAACTGGGGAAACGAACGGACATTCCGGTTTATGCGGGCTGTCATCGCCCGCTTTTCCGGGAGCCTATTCATGGGCAGTTTCATGGTGAAAGCGGATTGGGCAATACGGTATTACCGGCGCCGCAAAAGCAGGCTGAACCACAGCATGCGGTGAGTTTCATTATTGAGCAATGTGAAAAGGCGGTCGCCTCCGGCAAGCGCATAACGTTATGTACGCTGGGGCCGTTAACCAATCTGGCGATGGCGCTAAGTCTGAATCCCGACATTGCCGGCGGCATCGAACGCATCGTGATGATGGGCGGAGCTTATCGCCAGGCGGGTAATCGCAGCCTGACGTCGGAGTTCAATATGCTGGCCGATCCGCACGCCGCGCATGTGGTGTTCTCTTCCTCGATCGCCATCGTCGCCTTGCCGCTGGACGCCACGCATCAGGTGATTCTGACGCCCGACCACGTTGCGCGGTTTATCGCGCTTGCCGGGCGCATCGCCGTCCCGTTGGGCGAGATGATGGCCTTTTGGGATCGTAACGATGTTCGCCGTTACGGATCGCGCGGCGGGCCGCTCCACGATCCGCTGGTGATCGCCTGGATGCTGGCGCCGACGTGTTTTCGCACCGAAAAGGCGCGAGTTTACATTGAGCACGAAAGTGAGCTTTGCATGGGGCAGACCGTCGCCGACTGGTACGGCAAGACCGACCGGCCGCCCAATGTGGATGTCGTTACCCAGGTCGATGCCGAACGGGTTTTTGCGCTATTTTCCGACCTGTTGACCCGCTATGCCGAGAAAGTCTGAGATGGTGCCGCAACGTATTATAATTGATACCGATCCCGGCGTGGATGATGCGATTGCCATCTGGCTGGCGCTGGCGGCGCCAGAACTGGAGGTGTTGGGGATCACCGCCGTGGCGGGCAATGTTCCCCTGGCGTCCGCGCTCGCCAATGCCTGCAAGGTGGTGGGGTTGACCGGCAGAAACGATGTTCCGGTTTATGCCGGCGCCCACGGGCCGCTGGTGCGTAGTCAGGTATACGGAAAATATGCCCATATCGGGGCATTTTCCCCTGACCTGGTGCCGGATACGTCTTTTCTTCCGCAGCGGGAACATGCCGTTGATTTTCTGGTGCGTACGGCGCGTCGGGCGGCGGCGGAGAACAATCCGATTACGATTTGCGCTCTGGGGCCGATGACCAACCTGGCGTTGGCTTTACGCCATCACCCGGATGTCGGGCGCGGCATTCGGCGGATTGTGACCATGAGCGGCGCGTTTAGCGCGCTGGGTAATCGGGTTCCCTGGGCCGATTTCAATGTGTATGCCGATCCCCACGCGGCGGCCATCGTTTTTTCCGCCGGCGTTCCGGTGACGATCATGCCGTTGGATATGACGTTTCAGGCGCTGATTCGCCCGGTGCAGATTGATGAAATTGAACGGCGCAGCGGCGCGCCCGGCAAAGCGTTGGCCGCGCTTTTACGTACCTTTGACCGCAGCGAAGTCGCCCGTTTCGGCCGTGACGGCGGCCCGATCCATGATGCCACCGTGGTGGCGTGGCTACTCAAGCCGGCCTTGTTTACCGGCGTCAGCGCCGCCGTCGGGGTGCAGGTTACCGGTCAAACGGCGGGTTATGTTTTTGCCGATTTTTATCACAAGCTCGGCCAGCCGGAGAATGCGCTGGTGATGCGGGATATTGATGAACAGGGTTTCCTGTCCCTGCTTGCCGACTACCTGAGCCGCTACGGTTCCGAGGAAAGTTAATGATTGCCTACCTGCTAAGCCGTATCGGACAGACTATCCTGACGCTGATCGTCATGTCGGTGCTGGTGTTCGTCGGGGTTTATCTGGTAGGCGATCCGGTGGATATGTTGCTGGGCGCGACGGCGACGCCCGCCGAAAGATTGGCGGTCATCCAGTCATTTGGTCTGGATAAGCCGGTGTGGGAACAGTACGGTTTGTTTGTATGGAATGCCTTGCAGGGCGACATGGGAAAATCGTTTATTTTCAACCAGCCCGCCCTGACGTTGATTTTTCAACGTATGCCCGCCACGCTGGAACTGGCGATGACGGCATTTATAATCGCGCTGGTGGTCGGCATTCCGCTGGGCATTTATGCCGGATTACGGCCGGACAGCGCCATTGCCAAATCCATTATGACCTTTTCCATCTTTGGCTTCAGTTTGCCGACGTTCTGGATCGGGCTGGTGATGATTATGTTTTTCAGCGTCAAACTCGGTTGGCTGCCGGCGTCCGGTCGCGGTCACACCGGCGAGTGGTTTGGCGTTCCTTTCAGCTTTTTGACCAAAGACGGCCTTGAACACCTGATTTTACCGGCCTTCAATTTAGCCTTGTTTAAAATCTCACTGATTATCCGTTTGATGCGCGCGGGCGTGATGGAGTGTCTGCAACAGGATTATGTGCAATTCGCCCGCTCGAAAGGGCTGTCGGAAACCCGGATTGTACTGGTGCACGTGCTGCGCAACACCCTGATCCCGCTGATTACGGTTATCGGTCTGGAGTTGGGTTCGCTGATCGCGTTTGCGGTGGTGACGGAAACCATTTACGCCTGGCCGGGCATGGGTAAGTTGATTATTGACTCCATCGCGGTGCTGGACAGGCCGGTGATCCTGGCCTATCTGATGATAACCGTGGTGATGTTCAGCGTGATTAACCTGCTCGTCGACCTGCTGTATGTGTTGGTTGACCCGCGAGTGCGGCTGGGAGGGAATAACTGATGTCCACCAATAGCGTACATCAGCGCGCGGCAGGGCAGGAGAAAGTTTATTCGGCTTTCTCGCTGGTTCTGATTGCGCTCGCCAAAGACCGGCTGGCGCTGTGCGGCCTGATCATTCTGGGGATTTTTATTCTGCTGGCGGTATTCGCCCCGATTATTTCACCGCAAAACCCCTATGACCTGATGCAGTTGGACATTATGGAAGGCCGTCTGGCTCCCGGCGCGAGCAGCGCCGGCGGCATGAGTTATTGGCTGGGCACCGACGATCAGGGGCGCGACTTGTTCAGCGCCATTCTTTACGGCACCCGCATCAGTCTGATGGTCGGTTTTTCCAGCGCGGTGTTCGCCCTGCTGATTGGCGCTTCGCTGGGGTTAATCAGCGCCTATGTGGGCGGCAGGACGGACGCGGTGATTATGCGTATCGTCGACATTCAGCTCAGCTTTCCGCCGATCCTGATTGCCCTGATCCTGCTGGCGGTGCTGGGACAGGGCGTCGATAAGATTATCCTGGCGCTGGTGGTGACCCAGTGGGCTTATTATGCCCGCACTATTCGCGGTTCGGCGTTGGTCGAACGCCGCCGAAGCTATGTGGATGCCGCCCGCAGCATGGCGTTATCCAATCGACGGATTTTATTTCGGCATATCTTGCCAAATTGCCTGGCGCCGTTGATTGTGGTGGCGACGATGCGCATCGCGTACGCCATCATGCTGGAGGCGACGCTCTCTTTTCTGGGCATCGGGTTGCCGGTGACGGAGCCGTCGCTGGGGTTACTGATTGCCAACGGTTTTGAATACCTGATGTCGGGTGATTACTGGATCAGTTTCTTCCCCGGGTTGACGCTGCTGCTGCTGATTGTGGCGATCAATCTGGTTGGGGATGCGCTGCGCGATATCCTCAATCCAAGAAACTAAGGGGCACAACATGACGTCGCCAATTATGTCGGTATCACATTTGACAACCGCCTTTCAGGTGAACGGCGAGTGGATGAATGTGCTGCGCGATCTCTCCTTCACTATCGGTGAGAAAGAGACCGTCGCCGTGGTGGGCGAGTCCGGTTCGGGCAAAAGCGTGATGGCGAAATCCATCATGCGGCTGCTGCCCGCCGGGCAAAGCCAGGTGAGCGGGGAAATCCACTTTGGCGGCACGGAATTGCTCTCCCTTTCCTCGCGGGAAATGCAGAATATTCGCGGCAACCGCATCGGGATGATTTTCCAGGAGCCGATGACCAGCCTCAACCCGGTGTTGCCGATTGGCTATCAGATTACCGAAGTGTTGCGCCGGCATCGCGGGATGGACAGAGCGCAAGCCAAGGCCGAAGCCCTTCGTCTGTTGGAAAAAGTGCGAATTCCCGGCGCCAAATCGCGTTTAAACGAGTATCCGCAAAGCTTTTCCGGCGGTATGCGCCAGCGGGTGGTGATTGCCATTGCGCTGGCCTGTAACCCGCAACTGTTGATTGCCGATGAACCGACCACGGCGCTGGACGTCACCATTCAGGCGCAGATACTGGCGTTGATTAAAACCCTTCAGGAAGACGAAGGGATGTCGGTGCTGTTTATCACCCATGATATGGGCGTGGTGGCGGAAGTGTCCGATCGCACGTTGGTGATGCATCAGGGCGAAATGGTTGAAAACGCCGCCACCAGAGAGATTTTTCATCATCCCAAACACCCTTATACCCGCATGTTGTTGTCCGCCGTACCCAAGTTGGGATCGATGTCGGGCACCGAATGGCCGCAGCGTTTTCCGTTGATCGATCTCCAGACGGGAACCCCGCAACCGATACCGGAGACGGTCAATACCCTGTCCGGCGACAGGCCGATACTGGAAGTGAAAAAGCTGGTGACTCGCTTTGATATCCGCGCCGGTTTTTTTCGCCGGCTGGCCGGGCGGGTGCATGCGGTAGAAAACGTCTCTTTTGATTTGTGGCCTGGCGAAACCCTGTCTTTGGTGGGCGAGTCGGGCTGCGGGAAATCCACCACCGGGCGGTCGATTATTCGTCTGGCCGAGGTCACCAGCGGGGAAATTCTGGTTCAAGGGCAGAATATCCTCACTGCCGATAAGCACAGCCTGTCGGACAGTCGTCGACAGATCCAAATGGTGTTTCAGGACCCCTATGACAGTCTGAATCCAAGAATGCGGGTGGGGGAGGCCATCGCCGAGCCGCTGCGGGTTCATGGGCTGGCAAGCGCGAAGGATGTTCGCGCCCGGGTCAGCGCGTTGCTGGAACAGGTCGGTTTACCGGACTGGATGGCGGAACGTTTTCCGCATCAGTTTTCCGGCGGGCAACGGCAACGGGTCTGTATCGCCAGAGCGCTGGCGCTGGAACCGAAAATTATCATCGCCGACGAATCGGTTTCGGCGCTTGATGTTTCCGTTAAGGCGCAGGTCATCAATCTGATGCTGGATTTGCAACAGAAGCTGGGGCTGTCTTTCCTGTTTATTTCCCATGATATGGCGGTCGTTGAGCGGATAAGCCATCGCGTCGCGGTGATGTATCTGGGGGAGATTGTCGAGATCGGGCCGCGCGCCGCCATCTTCGATAATCCGCAGCATGATTATACCCGTCGCCTGATTTCGGCGGTGCCGATCCCCGATCCGGAGGCCAGACCGGTTCGCACCTTGTTTAGCGATGAGTTGAAAAGTCCGGTGAGGCCGCCGGACTTTATCAGCCCGGCGCGCGGCTATCGGGAAGTCTCCCGCGGGCATTTTGTGCAAATCTGAAATTACGGCGAGCATCGCCGGAACGGCTGACGAAAAAACGGACTTTCATCATTATAGATGAAAGTCCGTTTAATTTTTTTGATTATCTTTACAGGCCATTAGTTATACAGGGTTGCCGTGCCGCGCAACTGGTTATTACCGGTGGCGGAGGTAATGGCATAGGATTTGGCGCCGGCTTTTTCAGCCTTCTCCGCCAACTGCGCCTGTAGCGAGTCCAGGTTGCGGGCGGTCGCGGTAACCACGCCCACTTTTTCCTGATTCCGCGCCTGTTGAGCAGAGATGTAATCGGCAGCGGAAGCGCCAAAAGAAACGGTGGCAAGAACGGCGGCGGCGGCGAACAATTTTACGTTTTTCATGATGGATATCCTGTTCTGTGTTATTTGAAGTGAAAGGTCATTGCCTTTCGATAGAGAGGATATTACGCCGATACTTGATAAAGGAAAAACGGAGCTTATTGAGTGAATCATTCAGTTTTTTTGATTTAATGGGTGAGCGGGGAAAATCCGTTTTTTCCCGCTCCCGTTTCGTTATATCGCGGCTTGTCGAGGTAACGAGGAAGAGGCGGGGGTCAGCACCCGCTCAAGCACTTCCGCTTCCAGTTCGGCCAGTTTCGCCGACCCGCGCCGACGCGGCCGAGGCAGATCCACCTTCAGATCCAGACCTATCCGGCCCGCTTCAATCAATACCACGCGGTCGGCCAGCGCAATGGCCTCGCCCACATCATGGGTGACCAGCAGCACGGTAAATCCGTGCTGTAGCCACAGGCTTTCGATCAGACTCTGCATTTCAATACGGGTCAGCGCATCCAGCGCGCCCAGCGGCTCATCCAGCAGCAGCAGACGTGGATGATGAATCAATGCCCGGGCCAACGCCACGCGCTGTTTCTGACCGCCGGACAGGGCGGCGGGCCATTCATTGGCGCGATCGGCCAGCCCGACGGAAGCCAGCGCCTGCTGCGCCTGCGCTCGCCAGTTGCCGCGCAGACCCAGCCCGACATTATCAATGACTTTTTTCCACGGCAGCAGCCGCGCATCCTGAAACATAAGACGCGTGCTGTCGCTGGCGCTGCCAAGCGGCATATTGCCGGTCAGCAATGCGCCGCCGCTGGCGGATTCCAGTCCGGCCAGCAGGCGCAGCAGCGTGCTTTTCCCGCAGCCGCTGCGGCCGACGACGGCGACGAACTGTCCGGCGGGGATACGTAGCCGCACATCATCCAATACGGTGCGGCCGCCGTAGCGCTTGGTAATGGAATCCAGTATTAGCGGCGTGCCTTTGGAAATCGGCGACGGTATTGCCGCATGAGAAGAGATAAAGGCGGTCATGACGTTTCTCCCGATGATGTCTGATAAGCCGGGTTCCAGCGTAGCCACAGGCGTTCCAGCCATTGCGTGCTGATGTCGGCCAGTTTTCCGAGCAGGGCATAAAGGACGATAGCCGCCGCCACCACATTCGTTTGCAGAAATTCACGGGCGTTCATGGCCAGATAGCCATCGCCTGTCCCCTCAGCTTTGCGACACTTTCTGTGGAATATAACGATTGGCGACGGCTTCGCCGGACGCTTCCACCGCCCGTAACGGCGTGGGGTGCGCCAGATCGAGATGCGGAAACAGCAGCTCTCCGACCCGATAAGCCTCTTCCAGATGCGGATAACCGGACAGGATAAAGGTATCGATGCCAAGATCGGCATATTCCTGAATACGCGCCGCGACCGTCGGGCCGTCGCCGACCAGCGCCGTACCGGCTCCGCCGCGCACCAGCCCGACTCCGGCCCACAGGTTGGGGCTGATTTCCAGACGGTCTTTTTTGCCGCCGTGCAGCGCGGCCATCCGCTGTTGTCCGACGGAATCAAAGCGGGCCAGGGCGGCCTGCGCGTTGGCGATGGTGTCATCGTCCAGATGGGCGATCAGCCGATCGGCGGCCTGCCAGGCTTCTTGCGTGGTTTCCCGGACAATCACATGCAGACGGATGCCGAATCGTACCTGACGGCCTTTGGCCTGGGCTTTGGCCCGCACCTCGTCCAGTTTTTCTTTCACCTGAGCGGGCGGTTCGCCCCAGGTCAGATAAAGATCGACCTGATCGGCCGCCAGATCCTGCGCCGCCGCTGACGATCCGCCGAAATAAAGCGGCGGCCGCGGCTGTTGTACCGGCGGGAATAGCAGCTTTGCCCCTTTGACCTGAAGATGTTTTCCGGCGAAGTCGACCGTCTCCCCTTCCAGTAACCTGCGCCAGATGTGGGTAAATTCGGCGGAGGCCTCATAACGCTCGTCATGGTTCAGAAACAGCCCTTCAGCGGCCAGCTCTTCAGGATCGCCGCCGGTGACCAGGTTGAAAAGCGCTCGACCATTTGACAGCCGATCCAGCGTGGCGGCCTGACGGGCGGCAATGGTCGGCGAAATAACGCCGGGACGCAGCGCGACCAGAAATTTCAGCCGCTGGGTCACCGGGATCAGCGAGGCCGCCACCAGCCAGGAATCTTCGCAGGAACGGCCGGTAGGCAGCAATACGCCGCCAAATCCCTGCCGTTCCGCGGCCTGCGCCACCTGTTGCAGATAGGCGTAATCCACATGGCGCGCGCCTTCCGCGCTGCCAAGATAGCGGCCGTCGCCGTGGGTGGGTAAAAACCAGAATACGTTAAGACTCATTGCGTTATCTCCTGAATGCGTGAACCGGGAAGATTTTCCCGGGCGATGGCGGGTTATTGGAGCCGGGGACGCCAGACGCGTTGGGATACATCAACTTTTACCGGCAGCAGCCGATTTTCATAAAACAGGTCGGCGGTATATTGCTGCGCCTGGATCGTGGGCTGTTCCAGCGGTTTGATGGTGGTTGGCGGACGATGGTCAAGGGCGGTGGCGATCACGTTTTCCGGCAGACCGACCGCGTTCGCCAGTAGCGTGATGCTTTGCGCCCGATCGCTTTGCGTCAGCGCATCGGCCTGGGTCAACACCTCCAGTACCTGAGCGATAAACGCGCCGTGCGCTTCGGTATACGGGCGGGCGGCCAGGTAGAAAGAACCGGTTTGATTAAGGCCGGTGCCGTCCGCCAGCACTCTGACGCCCCCTTGCAATAAGACGGCCGAGTAATACGGATCCCAGATAGTCCAGGCGTCTACATTGCCTTGTTGAAAGGCGGCGCGCGCGTCTGCCGGCGTAAGATAAGTCGGTTTGATATCGCTGAATGCCAAACCCGCCTGTTGCAGCGATCTCAGCAGCAGATTGTGCGAGCTGGAACCTTTCTGGAACGCGACTTTACGGCCTTTCAGATCGGCGACGGTGTTGATCGGGCTATCTTCGGCAACCAGAATCACTTCGGCTTTGGGCTTTGGCGGTTCAACGCCGACGTACAATAAGTCGGCCCCGGCGGCCTGGGCGAAAATCGGCGGAATATCGCCGGTACTGCCCAGATCGATACTGCCGACGTTAAGCGCTTCCAGCATTTGTGGGCCGGCCGGAAATTCAATCCAGCTGATTTTGGTCTGAGGAAAGCGTTTTTCCAGCAATTGATGGGATTTGGCAAGCACCAGACTGACCGAACCTTTTTGATAGCCGATGCGGAACTGCTCCGGTAGGGACTCCTGCGCATGGGCGACAACGCTAAACAGTCCGATAACGATAGCCACTGCCGCTCGCCAACGGTGCAGAAACATGTGGTGTCGGCCTGGGCTTCTGGTGGTTGGATCCTTGCTCATAAACAGCGTACGCACAGAGACTCCTTATAACCAAAAGTTAAAATAAAGTGATAATGTGCAACATTAGAGAGATAAACATAACAGGGAGGGCGAGCGATTTTTAAATCTCAATTTGTGGTTTTTATAGTTAAAAAGGTGAAGTGCCATCAATTGCCGGGGGGAACATAAAAAAGCCGGTTTGTCCTGATGAGGAGACAAACCGGAAGAGGGTAATAATGATGAAAGAGAGATTAATTATAGATTACCGCCGTACCGCGCAGTTGGTTATCACCGGTTGCCGAGGTGATCGAATAAGCTTTGGCGCCGGCTTTGTCCGCTTTCTCCGCCAACTGGGCTTTCAGTGAGCTGAGGTCGTGTGCCGTGGCGGAGACCACACCGATTTTTTCCAACTGTTGTGCTTGCTGTGCGGAGACATAATCAGCAGCGGAAGCACCAAAAGAAACGGTGGCGAGTACAACGGCAGCGGCGATGGTTTTTACGTTTTTCATAATGTCTTATCCTGTTCTGGTTGACGAGATGAAAGGTTGTTTCCCTTTCGATATGAAGAATGTTACGCCGATGCTAATGAATTAGAAAACGGATGTTATTGAGGATCTTATTCTATTTATTTGAATGACTATATTGATGGGTGTTGTATTTTTGTGTTTTAAAAACAACTTGTTATACAAAATTCTGAATTTAATTTACAATGTATTGACTAATTTTGAATAAATGGCGTGATGATTTGCTTTAGTTTTTTTAATCGATATTTATTGCTGGAATTTTTCTGAATTACCAGATTAATATCTGGTAATTCAGTGGAAGGTGGTTGATTTATGATATTAATCCTTATGGATCTTCATTCATTGGGCTGACAATTGAGTCGTGCGGCATTAGACGCCCTAAATTATGTCGCAGTCAGCATGGCAGGGAGGGGCATTAATGGCAACGCGCTTAGCCGGTGCAGCCGGCGGAAGCCTCATTGCCGGCACTCGTACAAACGTCCTATTACAGCGGAAGATAGAAATCAAAGCGGTGGCTTTTGGTTTCAAGCATCGATTGCGCCGCAACGCCGGCCAGCGGCGGCGCATAATCGGGCCGTTTCACCACCACGCGTTTCTTTGCCAGCGCCCGCGCCGGCGTCAGCAAGGCGTCGGCGTCATCATCGGCGCCAACCAGCGATTGAAATACCCGCATCTCTTTTTTCACCAGCGCACGCTTTTGCCGATGGGGAAACATCGGGTCGAGATACACCACATCGGGCGGCGGCGTGATATCGCGTAGCGCATTCAGGCTGGAGGCGTGCAGCAGCGTGAGCCGCTCGCGCAGCCACGGGCCGATTTCCGCATCCCGATAGCCGCGTTGCAGACCGTCGTCCAGCAGCGCCGCCACCACCGGATGGCGTTCCACCATGCGAACCCGGCATCCCAGCGACGCCAGAACAAAGGCATCGCGGCCCAGTCCGGCGGTGGCGTCCACCACGTCGGGCAGGTAATCCTTTTTGATGCCCACCGCTTTGGCGACGGCCTCGCCGCGACCGCCGCCGAAACGACGACGGTGCGCCAGCGGGCCGGCGGCAAAATCGACATAGATCGCCCCCAGCCGGGGTTCATCCCGCTTGCGCAACTCAAGCCGCTGCGGCGTCAGCACCAGCGCCAGCGCGGCGGCGGGATCGCAAACCAATCCCCAGCGTTCGGCCAGCAACGATAAGGCGCCGCTATCGGCGCCTTGTTCTGCGATCAGGCAGATACTCATACGATGTTGCCGCTCATCCTTTAATGCCGTAATGCGCCAGCATCGCATCCAGTTTGGGTTCCCGGCCGCGGAAGCGTTTGAACAGTTCCATTGGCTCTTCGGAACCGCCGCGCGACAGAATGTTATCCAGGAACGATTGACCGGTGGCGCGGTTGAAAATCCCCTCTTCCTCAAAGCGGGAGTAGGCATCGGCCGCCAGCACGTCGGCCCACAGATAGCTGTAATAACCGGCGGCGTAGCCTCCGGCGAAGATATGGCTGAAAGCGTGCGGGAAACGGCCCCAGCTCGGGCTTGGCACCACGGCCACCAGCGCCTTGATTTCGGCCAACGTCGGCAGGATCTGCGCGCCCCGGGCGGGATCAAACTCGGCATGCAGACGGAAATCAAACAGGCCGAACTCCAACTGGCGCAGAATAAACAGCGCCGCCTGATAGTTCTTCGCCGCCAGCATTTTATCCAGCAGCGCCTGCGGCAGCGGTTCCCCGGTTTCATAATGGCCGGAGATAAAGGCCAGCGCTTCCGGTTCCCAGCACCAGTTTTCCATAAACTGGCTCGGCAGTTCGACCGCATCCCACGGCACGCCGCTGATGCCCGCGACGCCGGCGGTATCGATGCGGGTCAGCATATGGTGCAGGCCATGACCGAACTCATGGAACAGCGTGGTGACTTCATCATGGGTGAATAGCGCCGGTTTGCCGTTAACCGGGCGGTTGAAGTTACAGGTCAGATAGGCGACCGGTTTTTGCAACTCGCCATCGCCTTTGCGCAGGCGGCCTGAGCAATCATCCATCCAGGCGCCGCCGCGCTTATGTTCGCGGGCGTAGAGATCGAGATAGAAGCTGCCGCGCAGTTCGCCGTCTTCATCAAACAGATCGAAGAACCGCACATCGGGGTGCCATACGTCCACGTCTTTCCGCTCTTTGGCGCGAATGCCGTAGATGCGTTTCACCACTTCAAACAGCCCTTCAACCACGCGCTGTTCCGGGAAGTAGGGACGTAGCTGTTCGTCGCTGATGGCGTAGAGATGTTGTTTTTGCTGCTCGCTGTAGTAGGTGATATCCCACGGCTGTAAATCATCGACAGCGTAATGCTGTTTGGCGAAAGCGCGCAGCTGGGCCAACTCTTCTTCGGCCTGAGGGCGCGCCCGTTTGGCCAGATCGGTCAGAAAGGCGATCACCTGCTGTGGATTTTCCGCCATTTTGGTCGCCAGCGATTTATGCGCGTAGCTGTCGAACCCCAGCAATTGCGCCAGTTCATGGCGCAGCGCCAGCTCTTCCGCCATCACCTCGCTGTTATCCCATTTGCCGGCATTCGGCCCCTGATCGGAGGCGCGGGTCGCATAGGCGCGGTACATTTCTTCACGCAGCGCCTGATTGGCGCAGTAGGTCATCACCGGCAGATAGCTGGGGATATCCAGCGTCAGCAGCCAGCCATCCTGCTCTTTGGCTTCAGCCAGCGCTTTGGCGGCGGCCAGCGCGCTTTCCGGCAGGCCGTCCAGTTCGGCGACGTCGGTGATAAGCTTGCTCCAGCCCATGGTGGCGTCGAGTACGTTATTGCTGTACTGCGAGCCTAACTCGGACAGACGGGCGGCGATTTCGCCATAACGCTTTTGTTTTTCCGGCGGCAGACCGATGCCGGACAATTCAAAGTCGCGCAGCGCGTTGTCGACGGCTTTCTTCCGCGCCACGCTCAGGGCGGCGTAATGCTCGCCGTCGCGCAGGCTGCGATAGGCCTGATACAGTCCGGCGTGCTGGCCGACCCAGGTGCTGTACTCGGAAAGCAGCGGCAGACATTGTTCGTAGGCGCTGCGCAGTTCCGGGCTGTTTTTTACCGAATTCAGATGGCTAATCGGCGAAAAGATGCGGCTGAGGCGATCGCTGCTGTCGGCCAGCGGCTGACAAAGGTTATCCCAGGTAAACGGGCCGGACTGTGCGACAACGCGCTCTACGGCCTGACGACAATCGTCCAGCGCGGATTTTACCGCCGGGACAATGTCTTCTGTTTTGATTTTAGAGAAAGGAGGCAGGATGAATGGGGTCAGTAATGGATTCGTCATAGCGCAGTCCTGATTATGAAAGCCGAGGTAAATTTCAGCGGATTAATCACTAAGATGAGGGCAAGGATGATGAAAATCAACCGCGGCGGCATCCCTCCCTCGCCGACGAAAAATATTGCTGTGGCATTGTGTAGTCATTTTCTGTGTCAGACGGTTTATACTGCGGAGACATCATCCTTTTGCCTGCTTTCTGCGATTGCCGTTATTTTCAACGCCGCAGCAACTGTTCAGCAGGGAAACATACAGGCTGAATCAAGGTAATTGATTGATTTAACCTGAAAATATCAAGCCATCGGAAAGCAAGAACCACTATGCTAAGTTACCGCCATAGCTTCCACGCCGGCAATCATGCCGATGTGGTGAAACACACAGTTCAGAGCCTGATCATTACCGCGCTGAAAGAAAAAGAGAAACCTTTCCTGTATCTGGACACCCATGCGGGGGCCGGACGCTATCAGTTGAGCGGCGAACATGCGGAACGCACCGGAGAGTATCTGGACGGCATTGCCAAAATCTGGCAGCGCGACGATATTCCCGTTGAACTTGAACCTTACATGCAGGCGGTTCGCACCTATAATCATAATGATCGACTGCGTTATTATCCGGGTTCGCCGCTGATCGCCCGCCAGCTGTTGCGCGAGCAGGACAAAATTCACCTGACGGAGCTGCATCCCAGCGATTTTCCGCTGTTGCGTAATGAGTTTCAGAAAGATGCCCGCGCCAAAGTTTTGCGCGATGACGGCTACCAGCAGTTGAAATCTCAGTTGCCGCCGCTGTCGCGGCGCGGTTTTGTGCTGATCGATCCGCCTTATGAATTGAAAACGGATTATCAGGCGGTGGTGAAAGGCATTCACGAAGGCCACCGGCGTTTCGCCACCGGGGTGTTTGCGCTGTGGTATCCGGTGGTGCTGCGTCAGCAAATCAAGCGCTTATTGAAAGATCTGGAAGCCACCGGCATCCGCAACATCCTGCAAATTGAGCTGGCGGTGTTGCCGGATAGCGATCGGCACGGTATGACCGCCTCCGGCATGTTGGTGATCAATCCGCCGTGGAAATTGAAAGCGCAAATGGAAAGCGTTCTGCCCTGGCTGCATAACGTGCTGGTTCCGGCGGGAACCGGACATGTGCGCGTCGAGCAGATTGTACCGGAGTAAGCGGCTCATCCGGCGGCGGTCAGGCGCGTTGCTTTCCCTATCGAAACCATAGGCACAACCTTTGCGGCGGGCGGGACGGCGGCGTTACACTCTAGGCGAATTTTACTTACCCAAGCATGGATACTCTGATGACCAAACACTATGACTACCTGGCTATTGGCGGCGGCAGCGGCGGGATCGCTTCCATCAACCGCGCGGCGATGTACGGGCAAAAATGTGCGTTGATTGAAGCAAAATATCTGGGCGGTACTTGTGTCAACGTCGGTTGCGTGCCGAAAAAAGTGATGTGGCATGCGGCGCAGATCGCCGAGGCAATCTATCAGTACGGGCCGGATTACGGCTTTGATACCACGGTCAACCGGTTTGACTGGCGTACGCTGGTTAAAAACCGCGGCGCCTACATTGAGCGTATTCATCAGTCCTACAATAACGTGCTGGGTAAAAACAGCGTGGATGTCATTCGGGGTTTTGCCCGCTTTGTTGATGCGCATACCGTGGAAGTGAACGGCGAGAGGATCACCGCCGACCATATTTTAATCGCGACGGGGGGGCGTCCGACGCGTCCCGATGTTCCCGGCGCCGAATACGGTATCGATTCCGACGGCTTTTTTGCGCTGGATGCGTTGCCGAAACGTACCGCTATCGTCGGGGCCGGTTATATCGCGGTGGAAATTGCCGGCGTGGTGAACGCGCTGGGGTCGGAAACGCACCTGTTTGTGCGTAAACAATCGCCGCTGCGCAGCTTCGATCCGTTGATTGTCGATACGCTGGTTGAAGTGATGAACAGCGAAGGGCCGACGCTGCATACCGAATCCATTCCCAACGCGGTGGTAAAAAACGCCGACGGCAGCCTGACGCTACAGTTGGAAAACGGTAAACAACACACCGTCGACTGCCTGATTTGGGCCATTGGCCGCCAGCCGGCGACGGATAATCTGAACCTGGACGTAACGGGCGTGGCGTTAAACGACAAAGGCTACATCAACGTCGATAAATTCCAGAATACCAACGTAGCGGGCATTTACGCGGTGGGCGACAACACCGGCGCGGTAGAGCTGACGCCGGTCGCCGTGGCCGCCGGCCGCCGTTTGTCCGAGCGTTTGTTTAACGATAAACCGGACGAACATCTGGATTACAGCAATATTCCGACCGTGGTGTTCAGCCATCCGCCGATCGGCACCGTTGGCCTCACCGAACCGCAGGCGCGTGAACAGTATGGCGACGATCGGGTGAAGGTCTACACCTCTTCTTTCACCGCCATGTATACCGCGGTGACGCAGCATCGTCAGCCGTGCCGCATGAAGCTGGTATGTGTGGGTCAGGAAGAGAAAATCGTTGGTATCCACGGGATTGGCGTCGGGATGGACGAAATGCTGCAAGGCTTTGCGGTGGCGGTAAAAATGGGCGCCACTAAAAAGGATTTCGACAATACCGTCGCCATTCACCCGACGGCGTCGGAAGAGTTTGTGACCATGCGTTGACGCTCTGCGCTCAAGCGGTTTCCCAATGAAATCGCGTTTGGGAAACTGCTTGTAAGGGGGATTTTTAACGCTTGCGGCCAGACTATGTTTATCGTTGCCGGTTTATAGCGACAGCCTGAGGTTGGCCTCAATTTCCGCTATCAACGTCTCTGGCACACTCTGTTCTGTAGCCAGTTTTCGCCATTGCGCGACGTGGCTGATGGTTTCATCAAGCATGTTATTGATCTTTTCCGGCGTAAAGAGCGGGCTGAGTCCGGCAAGGGAATAGAGGTCATGGCGGGTAAAGTCGTCGCGTTTGCCGTTGAGGCTCATCCAATGACTATTGATCCACTTGCTGTGTGGCTTGTAGCTGTAGGCGATATCATAAGCCGGCGCCAAAGCCCATACGTCGTCATTCAAAATAAACGCAAAGTTTTTAGCGTGATCGTCATGATTTCTGGCGACGATATTAAATATCATGCGCTTAAACAATTGTTCGGCTGCGGCGGCTGGCAGGCGGAGCTGCCTGGCTACCCCGAATAGTTCCGCATAGGAAAAGGAACCCGGTTTTTTATAATTCACATGAGCCAGCCCATTGAGGGTTTGCACATGAATTTTCTGATTGCCGATCCGGTCGAATCGCTGGGTGATGAAGTGGCGGCGATGGCCTTCATTCAGCAGTTTGCAAGGCATCATATCTATACCGCAGGCTTTGGCCATCAGGTGGTAAACGTATTCCATGGCGCCATAACCGAGCGGGTCGCCGAACGTTTCCTGGTTTTTATTGTGTTCGCTTACGCCATCGAATTTCATCAGGCAATGAGTAAACCCTTTGGGAACGTCGGTCTGACCGGAACGAACCTGGGTAAAATCATCATTAAATGCCAGAACCGCTTTGGGGCGTGCGCCGCCTGCGCTCATACCCACCGATAACAGCGTCATCATGGCTTCGCGATCTTCCTGACCGGCTTTATTTAACGCAACTGAAAAGTCTGCCCGGCTATCCAGAATCTCCTGGGCAATACTGACCAATGATGCAATTTCAACCTGCTGTGAGGCATTCAGATTTTTCAGCCTGGTGGCAGGCGCGTATTCGAGCGCGCCCATTCCTCGCTTACCGGTATACTGCAAGCGTTGCAGGGGCGTAATGTCGCGCGGTTGTTTACCTTTGCTTGCCACCCAGGCGTTGAGTACGGCATTGCCGAAGTCATCCGGCAGGGAATCCGCAATTAATCCCGGTAATCCTTTGAATGTTTCAAAATCAAGCTCGGGGAAAGAGTATATTCGTTTGTCCAACGGCATTTTAAGCGGGGCGAGTTCAACGCCTTGCCTGATAAATGAAGCGGTATATTCAAATGCGCCGATACCGGTTTCCGTATTAAAACTGACGGCGCCCACTTCACTATTTCTGTAATTGACGTTGATAACTTCCATTACCATTCAAGTACGTCCCCGCGACTTTGGTTATCTTTCGATTTTCTCTGGCCTGACGCCCTTTGTCGCTGCTTGCCTTGCAGCCTGGCGAGTTGGATCGGGGAAATATCCTGAGCGGGCAGAAATTTATCTAACGGTTCCGTCAGATTAAGCGCAACCATGATAGCCGCCAACGCTTCCAGTTGGACTTTTCCCTTTTCAGCGTTGAGTACCGCTTTTCGTGATAAACCGGCCAGCTCCGCGACGTCTGATTGCGTTAAGTCGTTGTTTAGCCGGGCCTGTTTTAAGCGCTCCCCCAGTTCTTCGGCAATCGCCGCCGGCGATTTATTAGCAATGCTCATAATGTTCCTTTTTTAGGACATAAATAGCAGAAATATGGCTTTAGGTTAAAATAATAGCACATTATGATTTTGGTATTTTTGTTTATCTATAAAGTTCATAATATTGGATATTAAGCCCTAAAATTCTTTATAAAGCGCCATTTTGGGATCTTTATAAAGTGCTAAATCAGCATCCCGGTAATGCGACGGCTTTGCGGCAGGCGGCGTTTTACGCAGCCGGAGGGTGAACAAAACGTAGCTATCTGATTATCATCCTCTGTAAAATCGTTTAATCTCAAGCAACCATGTTAGCGCTCAGAAAAGACAACTATGCTCGCAGCCCTTAAATTGGCGTTCTGTACCGCCTTTGTATTGACGCTTTCCGGCTGTGGCACATTGTCGAATATGTCGACGGACGAGTCGAATTTTGACGGCAGTGGATTGGCCTGCCGTTATGATTTGCAAGAAGAAGTCGAGCGTCTCGCTATTCCATTACTCAAACAAAATATCACGCCGGGTTTGGTGGTCGGCGTGCTGACGGCCGACGGGCAAATGCGCAGTTGGGGCTATGGCGTAACAGACGCTTATCATCGCTACCTGATCACCGGCGATACCCTTTTTGCGGTGGGTTCGGTGAGCAAGGGTTTTACGGCGGAAACCACGGCGATCCTGGTAAAACAGGGCGTATTGAAATGGGATGATACGCTTGAGCGGCTGATGCCCCGAAATATTCGTTTAAGCGAGCGGGCAAAAAAGATCACCCTGCTGCAACTGGCGACGCATACCTCCGGTTTACCACGACAGATGATGGATGTGCGGATGCTGAGATTGTTCGCCGAATATCTGTTCACCGGAAACAACTTTTACGCCACGCTGGATGATGACAATGTTCTGAACTACCTGGCTAATTTTAATGCGCCGGCTCATCCCGTGCCGCTCTATTCCAACCTCGGCTACGCCATCCTGAATTATATCCTGCGGCTGAAAACCGGCGCGCCGATCGATCAGTTAGTCAATAATCATATTATCCAGCCGCTCGGACTGAAAAATACCAGCTTCACACCCGGAAAATTAAAACAATTCCCCTATCGCGCCATCGGTCATGCGGGCGATCAGCCAAAATTTATTTTACGCGGCACGCCGATACCCGACTGGCATTTCTCTTCCAACATGATGGGGGCGGCCAGCCTCTACACCAGCGCGAATGATTTGCTGAAATTTGCGCACGCGCATCTCTACCCGACAGGCGACGCCGCGCTGGATGAAGCCATCAGCGACTCGCTGAAAACTTACTACAATCGCACCAAAGAGGCGGCAAATATTGCCTGGATTACCGATGAGATCGGCCGGCAACGTATTACTTATCAGGTAGGCTATATTGGCGGGTACTCCAGTTATATCGGCTTGGATCGCCAGCACAAGATTGCGGTCGTGGTGCTGCAAAACAGCTTTAACTGGAACAATAACCTCGGCCATTCGCTTATTCAGCGTATAGGGAAAGCGATGGATTATCGCGGCGAATGTCGACGAGACTGAGGGCGGGCGCTCAACAATCAACAGAGTAATAGGAGTCGTGATGGTATCGGCAAAATGGCTTGTGTCACTGGGCGTGGCGGCGCTATTGGTCGGCGGAGCGGTACGGGCCGCCTCGGCGCCGGCGGTAGAAGCGAAAAACGGCATGGTGGTCAGTTCGCAGCATCTGGCTTCGCAGGTCGGGGTGGATATCATGAAGCTGGGGGGCAACGCCATCGATGCCGCTGTCGCCGTGGGCTATGCGCAGGCGGTGGTTAATCCCTGCTGCGGCAATATTGGCGGCGGCGGGTTTATGACCATTCATCTGGCAAACGGCAAAGACACGTTTATCAATTTCCGTGAAACCGCGCCGGCGGCGGCCAGCGCGGATATGTACCTTGATGCGCAAGGCAACGTGAAGAAAGGGGCCAGCCTGTATGGTTATCTGGCCGCCGGCGTACCGGGCACGGTGCTGGGGCTGGATACGGCGCTGCAAAAGTACGGCAAGCTGAGCCGCGAACAGGTGATGGCGCCGGCGATCAAGCTGGCGCGTTATGGTTTCGAGCTGACGCGGGCGGATACCGATATTCTGGACACCACGGTCAAGCGTTTCAAAGACGATCCTGAATCCGCGCGGATTTTCCTGCGTCCTGACGGCAGCCCGTTGCAGCCCGGCGATAAGCTGGTGCAGCGCGATCTGGCGAATACCTTGCAGGCGATCGCGGATAACGGCCCGGACGCGTTCTACAAGGGAAGCATTCCCCAGTTGGTGGAGCAGGCGGCGAAGCAGGGGGGCGGTGTTCTGACGGCCGCTGATTTCGCCAATTACCGCATCACCGAAACCGTGCCGGTTACCTGTGATTACCGCGGCTATAAATTCATTTCCTCGCCGCCGCCCAGCTCTGGCGGGGTAACGATGTGTGAAATTCTCAATATCGTGGAAGGGTACGACATCGCATCGATGGGCTTTAATTCTGCGGCTTCCGTGCATGTGCTCACCGAGGCAATGCGTCATGCCTATATGGATCGCAATACCTATCTTGGCGATCCCGAGTTTGTCCGCAACCCGATCGACCGCCTGCTGAGCAAAAGCTATGCCGCCGAGATCCGCAAGCAAATAGAACCGGAAAACGCCACGCCGTCGCAGCGGGTTCAGCCGGGCATCGGGCCGCATGAAAAACCGGAAACCACCCACTATTCGATTGTCGATAATCAGGGCAACGCGGTTTCCACCACCTATACGGTCAATGGCCGTTTCGGCGCAGTGGTGATTGCGCCGGGCACCGGCTTCTTCCTTAACGATGAAATGGATGATTTCACCATTAAGGTCGGGGAGAAAAACCTGTATGGACTGGTGCAGGGGGAGCGTAATGCCATTGCCCCCGGCAAGCGCCCGCTCTCATCCATGAGCCCGTCGCTGGTCACCAAAGAGGGGAAAGTGTTCATGGTGCTGGGATCGCCGGGCGGCTCGCGCATTATCACCATTACCTTGCAAACGGCGCTCAATGTGATCGACCACGGCATGGCGCCGCAGGAAGCGGTGGATGCGCCGCGTATTCATCATCAGTGGCTGCCGGATGAGGTGTATTACGAACAACGCGGTCTGTCTGCCGATACGCTGGCTTTGCTGAAACAGCGCGGCTACAAAATGGTTGAACAAACGCCCTGGGGCGCGGCGGAGCTGATCATGGTCGGGTTGCCCGGCGCGCCCGGGGTGACTCCCGCCAATTCCGGCAACGACTCGGCGGTATCCGGCAAAGTGCGTGAAGGCTACCTGTACGGCGCCAATGACATTCGCCGCCCGGCGGGGGCGGCGATAGGATATTGAGGTCGGCGAGGGGACGAACCGCTTCCTGTGGGGCGGTTCAATGGCGGGTTAAAATTTATCGAACGTGACCGGCCCCGGATAAGGCGGCATCTGTTCTTCATGCAGATGAACCCGCCCGTCGGCGCGGACTTTATTGACGTGGGCCGCTATTTCCTCAAGGGTCGCGAACCATACGCCGCCGCGTGACTGCATGTATTCGATAAAGCGCACGGTTTCATGCCAGCGGGCCAGTCGCCCGGTGACAAAGGGGTGCCACACCGCCACCAGCAGTCCGCCGTACTCCCACATGGCGTCGAACTCGGCCTTATACACCCCGATCGCTTCCTGCGGCGAGCGAATCGGCATAACGTAGTCGATGTCGCTCATATGCACGTAAGGCGGCCAGTCGTCCATTGCCCAGTGGGTGGGCAGCTCGACCAGATGGCCTTTTTTACCGCGCAACAGGTAAGGCACATCGTCGCCCATCAGCGAGGCATCGTACTGAAATCCTTCATCAATCAGCAAATCGGTGGTGGCCGGGGAAAAGTTATACAGCGGGGCGCGAAACCCGCGCGGCCGCTTGCCGGTATGCCGCTCGATAATCTCAATCGACTTGCGCAGCCAGAAGCGTTCTTCCTGTTCGCTGAGTTCGTTGGCGTGCTCGTGAATGTAACCGTGGTGACCAATCTCATGACCTTCCCTGACGATGGCCTCCGCCATGGCCGGATAGCGCTCGATACACCACGCCGGTATAAAGAAGGTCTGCTTAAGGCCGAGTTCGCGATAGGTTTGCAGAATGCGGGGCACGCCGATGTTGGGATCGTATTGCAGCGTTGAAAGGGTGCTGACCCGCTTATAGCTGTCCGCCGGGCGTTGCAGATGGAGAAAGCTGTCTACATCCACATCAAAGGTGATCGCCACGGCGCACCGCGCGCCATCGGGCCAGGGGATGGGGTTGTTGATCATACCGTGTGTTGTTGTCATACCATTGCCTGATAAGTGAGGTGGAAAAATACGGCGCGTTATTTACCGCCGCGCTGATAATGTTCCCCGGCCGCCGCCGGCGGTCTGATTTTCCCGGCAAAGACGATCAGCGCGCCGATGGACGCCACATAAGGCAGCACCACGAACAGCTGATAAGGCACGTCGGGATGGCTGAACTGTAGCCGTAGCTGTAACGCATCCGCCAGACCGAACAACAGACAGGCCGCCAGCGCGCCGAGCGGGTGCCAGCGGCCGAGTATCAGCGCCGCCAGCGCGATAAAACCTTTGCCGGCGCTCATATGTTCGGTAAACATAAATACCTGCGACAGCACCAGATAACAGCCGCCGAGGCCGGCAATCACCCCCGACCCGACCACGCTGATAAAACGAATGCCAAACACCGACAGACCGGCGCTGTCAACCGCCCGCGGATACTCGCCGGTGGCGCGCAGGTTCAGCCCCCAGGACGTATGAAACAATAACCACCACGCCAGCGGCACCAGCGCGTACATCAGGTACGCCAGCGCATCCTGATTGAACAGCAGGTTGCCGACGACCGGTATGGAGGACAGCACGGGGATGGCGAGGGGAGAAAAGCCGGTCAGGCTGTCGGAGGCGCCTTGTCCGCTGAAAACGATGCGCGAGAGAAAGGCGGTTATGCCGATCGCGAACATATTGATGGCGATACCCGCCACCATCTGGTTGATGGACAGCCAGACGGTCATCACCGCCAGCAGCAGGCCGGTCAACCCGGCGGCGAACAGCCCGACCGCCAGCCCGGCCCAGGCGCTGTGAAAGTAGAAACTGCCCAGCGCCGCGCCGAACGCGCCGCTAAGAAGGCTGCCTTCCAGCGCGAGGTTGAAAACCCCGGCGCGTTCCGACCAGATGCCGCCCAGTGCGGCGAAGATCAGCGGAATGGACAGGCGTAGCCCTGTCGAGGCAATCGCGAGATAGGTTGCATCCATTACCGGTGGCTCCGTGACGAGAGGGGGGAGGGAACGAGGTTATCCGCGGCGGCCGGCGGCTTTTGTCGCCTGAGTTTCCAGATGAGACCCGCGGCGACAAAGATGACGATCAGGCCGCGCAGCGCTTCAATCGCCGTGACGTCAAGCCCGATGGCCCGCTGCATGAACTGCGCCCCGGAGCTTAACCCGGCCAGGAAAAAGGCGGACAGCATGGCGAACAGCGGGTTGAGGCTGGACATAAATGCCACCACGATGCCGTCGTAACCGTAGCCGGGGCTGAAAAGGTGGTACAACCGATACTTGACGCCCACAACCTCAATCGCTCCCGCCAGCCCGGCCACCGCGCCGCCGGCGATCATACTGCCGATTAAATGGCGGTTGACGGACATACCGGCATAGCGCGCCGCCGTGGGGCTTTTACCTACCGCCGCCATGGAAAAACCCACGGTGGTGTAGCGTAAAACCCAAAAGAGCAGCATGCTTAGCGCGGCGGCGATGAACACGCCGATATGGGTGTCGGTGTGCGGCAGGAAAATCGGCAACCACAGGCTTTCACTGATTTCGTTGGAGTAGGGGTAAGGGGCGCCGTCCTGCATCATCGGGCCGCCGGCGAAATAGCTGACGATGTTGATGCCGACGTAATTCATCAGCAGCGTAACGATCACCTCATTGATGCCACGGGTCGCCCGCAGGTAGCCGGGGATGGCGCCCCACAACCCGCCGCCCAGCATACCGGCCAGCAGACACAGCAGCAGATGCAGCCAGGCGGGCGCCGCCGGCAGATAGAGGGCGACCGCCGCCGCCGCCAGTCCGCCGATATAAATTTGCCCTTCTCCCCCCACGTTCAATAGGCCGCAGCGCATCGGCACGATCACCGCCAGGCCGGCAAGCAGCATGGGGCACATCTTGATCAGCGTATCGGCCAGACCGTAGTAATCGAAAAAGGCGCCCTGGAACAGGGCGGCATAGGCGTTGATCGGGTTGTGATGGGTCGCCAGGATCAGCAATGAACCGACGGCAAAGGCCGCCATCACCGCCCACACCATGCGTAAACGGTAGAGCGCCTGCCGCAGATTATTCATGGCCGCCGTCCTCGACGGTATCGCTGGTCATTAGCTCGCCGATACGTTCCGTCGTCGCGTTGGCCCGCGTCAGCATCCCGGTGAGTCGGCCGGCGCACATGACGCCAATATGGTCGGAAATTGCCATAATTTCTTCCAGTTCGGTGGAGATATAGAGCACCGCCTTACCCAGCATACGCTGCTCGCGCACCACGCGCTGCACCGCCTCGATGGCGCCGACGTCCAGCCCTTTGCAGGGCTGCATCACCACCAGTAGCGTCGGGTCGCATTCCACTTCACGGGCAAAAATCAGTTTTTGCTGATTACCGCCGGACAGGAAGCGAACCGGTTGGTTAACCGAATGCATACGGATATCGTATTTCTCGCACCAGTCGCGGGTGATGTCCCGGGCTGTGCGGGCTTTGATCAATCCGTGGCGGGCAAAGGGCGCGCGGCAGGCGTCGCGCAGCATGGCGTTTTGCCAAAGAGCAAAGTCCAGAATCAGGCCGGTGCTGTGGCGATCTTCGGGAACATAGCCCACCTTGAAGCGGCGACGGCGTTCGCCCACGTCATAACCCAACATCGATTCCCCCCGTATGCTGACGTCGCCGGAGGTGGGCCGGCGCAAGCCGGTAATGATTTCGGCAAGCTCCGACTGGCCGTTGCCGTCAACCCCGGCGATGCCCAGTACCTCGCCGGCGCGGATCTGGAATGAAATATCATGCAGCGCCCGCATTCCCCGATCGTTGTCGGCATTGAGCGACCGCACCGCCAGCACCGCGTCGCCCGGCGGCATCGGCGGCAGATCGGGCGGCTTCGCCAACTCGCGACCGACCATCATCCGCGACACCGTCTGTGGCGTGGTGTCGGCAATTTCCGCGTGTCCGACGACCTTGCCCCGGCGCAGCACCGTCACCCGATCGCAAACCCGGAACACCTCGTCCAGTTTATGCGTGATAAACAGCATGGTTTTTCCCATGCCGCGCAGTTTTTTCAGAATCTGCAAAAAGGCTTCTATCTCATCGGGGCCGAGCACGCTGCTGGGTTCGTCGAGGATCAGCACGTCAACATTGCGGTAGAGCGCCTTGAGGATCTCCACCCGCTGGCGCATGCCGATAGGCAATTGCCATATCGGACGGTCGGGGTGGATGTCCAGGCCGACCTGCTCGCTCAGTTCGATGAGCCTGCGACGGTGCTCCGCCAGTCTGAGCCGCAGCCCGCCGGGAAAACCGAGAATGACGTTTTCCAGCACCGTCAGGTTATCCACCAGCATGAAATGCTGGTGGATCATCCCCAGACCGCTGTCCAACGCCTGTCTGGGAGATGACGCCTTCAGGGGGGTGCCCGCCAGACTGATGCGGCCGCTATCGGGCTGGTACAGGCCGTACAGGATATTCATCAGCGTGGTTTTGCCCGCGCCGTTTTCTCCCAGCAACGCATGGATGCTGCCTTTGCTGACGTTAAGCGAGACCGTGTCCAGCGCGGTGAACTCGCCAAATCGTTTACTCAGGCCTTCGATGCTGAGGTAATTCATTACGGTTGCGCTGCCGCGGCGGCGTTGCGTTGTTTGATCTCCTCAATTAACGCGGCGACCTCGGTTTTGGTCTGTTCCGATACCGCTTTCCCGTAGCTGCCCAGACGAAACGCGGTCGGGGTTTCGAAGCCGTAGACGTAGGCTTTGCCGCCCAGCGGCCCGTTTTTGGCCTGGGTCAGGACGGTGAGTAATGCGCCGCGCATATCCAGCACCGCGGATTGCAGCAGGTTGTCCGGCCAGTCTTTCAGCGCGTCATAGTAAATGCCGAAACCCTGTTTATTTTTCTCTCTTATCGCCTGTAGGCTGCCAAGCACCGCGTTATCCATGGTCGGGAACAGGGCATCCGCCTGCTGGTCAATCAGGTTCAGCGCCGCTTCCTTGCCTTTAGCCAGGTCGTCCCAGTCGTTGGTCCAGGCGCTGAGCACCTTGCCATCCGGTCTCGCGGCCTTAAAACCCTCGACGAAACCGTCGTTCAGATCGGTATAGGCTTTGATTTTCTGCGCCCCGACAAAACCGCCGACCCCGGTTTGCGAACTTTTACCGCCGATAAAACCAATCACATAACCCATGTCTTTCATGTCAAAAGCCAGCGTGGAGACGTTGTCGCCGCTTTTGGTGCCGTTGACGATCAGAAACTGCGTGTTGGCATTACGTTTGGCGACCCGCTCGACCGCGTCCTGAAACTCGCCGCCGTGGCCGATCACAATGTCGTAGCCGCGACGGGCATAGTCAGACAGCGCGCGGGCCTGATCGGGCTGGGGCACTTTTTCGCTGTAGGCCACCTCAAGATCCAGCGCCTTGCCGGCCTGCGTCACGCCCTCGTAACCGGACTGATTAAACGAGTGATCGGTAATGTTGCCGGCCATCACAATGGCCACCTTCAATGATTGGGCGCTGGCCACGCTGGCGTATGCAAGCGTTATTGAGACAGCGGCGACAGCGGCTATCCGCGAGAGCGCGGTAAAAGGACGCGGGGTATAAAATGTGGCCATCTTCATTCTCCGATTCAATAGTGTTAACTTGCTTTCAAGTAACTTGAGTTTAAATAAAGCAAGTTTCATGCCTGCTTTTTTATTCGCCTGAAATGGGTATGAAAATGCCGTCGGGACGGGCGCTGTGCCGTGGTTATAGGGGGAAAATACGGTGCTAAGCCAGCGGGATGTCGGCAGGGGCTGTACTGAAATAGAGCAGTGTGAGCAATTTTCGCACTAAAAAAGTTCATGAATCCACCGCGTGGATCGGGAAATAGCCAGAGTCGGATCGACAGCGGCGGCTTTTCAACGGGGGATGCCTGGCCGGGCGGCTGCCGGCCAGACTGAGGGGATTGCGGCGCGTGGGGCTGCGCGATTCAGAACGTAACGGGCGTATTGACCCACAGCACATGGGCAACCGTTTTGCCAATGTTGCTGTAGCCGTGAGGGATGTGGCTGGGGAAATAAAAGGAATCCCCGGCGGCTAAACGATGGGTTTCTTCGCCCAGATACAGTTCGATATCGCCGGACAGCACATATCCCATCTCTTCGCCGTGGTGTTCAATCAGGCCATCGCTGGCGACGCCTGGCTCAATGATGTGGATATTTCCCTGTAACAGACCGCCCTTATGGTGATAGGTCAGGTTTTCCAGTTCGATGCCGCCCTGTTTATTGCGTTGCAGAAAACGTTTTCGCCGCCGTTGCTCCGGTTTAAGCACCGGCGAATCCGTCACCCAGTTTTCCGCCATCAGGTCTGAAATGTTGGTTTCCAGTGAGCGCGCCAGCCGGTGGAGCATAGCCAGAGAGGGTGTCGCCACCTCGTTTTCCAGTTTAGACAGCAGGCTTTCAGAGCATTCCACCTTCTGCGCCAACTGTTTCAAGGTCATTTCTTGCGCCAGACGGGCATGCCGTAGCCGCATGCCCAGATTGGAGAGTACAGTACCGCTGGTATCGCCGTTTTTTTTCATAACGAGTTATCGGTTGTGAATGTAGACGCTGCCCGTCGTCCGCCTGACAGCGGGCAGCATGGCTGATTATGCCGTTACACTAAAATGAATCGCCTGAGGATTACAACCATTGATTGGCACGATGTCCTGCGGGCAGGCGGACATGACCACGATGCAGTCCAGTTCGGCGCGGATCTCGACATAGTCTCCCGCTTTGCTGACGGCGGGTAGCCAGGAGATGCTGTAATCGGGGTTTACCGGCGTATTCATCCACAGGTTCAGCGGCTGCGGGACTTCACGGGCGCGCAGACCGATGGCATTGAGCGCCAGGCGCATGTTATCGGCGCAGCTGTCGTGGTATTCGGTGATCCCCATATTGCTGTAGCGGAACAGGTCGCAGGCGGCGATCAGGGTGTCGTGCACCCCCGGCGAGGTATCGGTCAGCAGCGTGCCGATGGCGCGGCGCTGGTTGGTGACCAGCACGTCGCCCGGTTTGGGGATGATTTTGTCGATAAATGCGCGGGTGTGCTCCATGGATGAGAACTCGCTCAGATCGTCGCTGTTGAACAGCCAGGTATCGCACACCTGGCTTCCCGGCGTATTGATAATGCGGATAACCTGCCCTTTTTGCAGACGCACGGCGCGGCCGCAGCGGGCGGGCACCGTATACAGCTCGCCGGGAACCGGCGTGCCGTCGGCGGAAATCGGCGAGGTGGCGGTGGCGTTGGTGCCCAGTGCGGCGCCGTTATCTTTTTCACAGCAGGCAGGGTAGTGGTGTGTGCTCATGAATTGACTCCTGTTAATGGATTTGCCAGCGCTGTCAGACAGCAGGCGAGCGCTCTGGCGCCAAGCCAAAGCGAATGGGGATCGGTATATTCGGCCGGGTTATGGCTGATGCCATTGCGGCTGGGGACAAAAAACATGCTGGTCGGACAGTGCCGGGCCAGATACATCGCGTCATGGAAAGCGCCTGAAACCAACTGACCGGTCGGAATATCCAATACCTCGCAGCACGCCTGCTGCTGCGCCAGCAGATGCGGGTCGAAGGCGACCGGCGCTTGAAACAGCAATGACGTCACGGTCACGTCGTCGGCGGCAAGCGCGGCGATGGCCGCATCAAAGCGGTCTAAAACGGCGTCGTCGGGGTGGCGGAAATCGACGGTGAAACTGACTTCGCTCGCCACGGTGTTGATGGCGTTCGGCGTCACCTGCCAGCTGCCAAACGTTAAGCGCCGCCGATCGATTGGCACCGCGGCCACGCTCTGCTCAATGCGATCCGCCAGACGGCGCGCTAATGTCATGGCGTCTTTGCGCCGATCCATCGGCGTGGTGCCCGCATGGGCGCTTTGGCCGAGGCAGCGGATCTGATACCAGCGGACGCCCTGAATGCCTTGTACGGTCGCCAGCGGCAGGCCGGCCTGTTCCAGCACCGGCCCTTGTTCGATATGCAGTTCGATAAACGCCGCCATCGGGTATGCGGCGCGGCGCGGCAGGGAGGCAAAACGGCGGTGACAGTCGGCCAGCGCCGTGCCGACCGTGACCCCGTCCCGATCGCGGTTCTCCAGATAGCCCGCCAGCAAGTCTGGATTGACAAAGGCGCTGGAGCCCATGGCGCCGGGAGCAAAGCGGCTGCCTTCCTCGTTGGTCCAGACGACGACCTCCAGCGGCCGCTGGGTGACGATGCCGGCTTCATTGAGCGCGCTCAGGCACTCGATGCCGGCCATCACGCCGTAACATCCGTCCAGATTGCCGCCGCATGGCTGGGTATCAATATGGCTGCCGGTGACCACCGGCGGCAGATCCTGCTGTCCTGCCCGGCGAATGAACAGGTTGGCGCAGTCATCGGTGGAGACCTCGCAGCCCAGCGATTGCGCCAGATCGATCAGCCAGGCCCGGGCGTCCAGATCTTCCGTGGAAAGGGCCTGACGGTCTACCCCGCCGGAAGCCAGCGCGCCGAATCGCGACAGAATCGCCAGATTGTCGAGTAACCGAGACTGCCTGACGCAGTCCGCCGCTTTTTTCGCCTGTTTACTGATCATCGGCGAACCTCGGCTCATCAAGCTGCAACGGGCTTTTAAACCACGGCGCCAGAAAGGTCTGCAAGCGTACGCTTTTCGGGGCGCGGAGCAGCGTACCGGGCGGGCCGCTTTCCACCACCGAACCGTCGGCCATGAAAACAATGCGCGAAGAGATATGGGCGGCAAACGACATTTCATGCGTGACCATCACCATGGTGATGCCGTTGTCGGCGAGCGCTTTTATTACGTCCAGCACTTCCTCGACCCGTTCGGGATCGAGCGCGGAGGTCGGCTCATCCAGCAACAGCAGTTCCGGCTCCAGCGCCAACGCCCGGGCAATGCCGACGCGCTGCTGCTGTCCGCCCGACAGGCGCGACGGCCAGGCGTCGGCCTTTTCCCTCATGCCGACCTGCGCCAGCGCGGCGGCGGCGCGTTGGCGGGCGTCGTGGCGCGGCAGCTTTTTCCCCAGCACCAGCGGGGCGGCGACGTTCTCCAGCACCGTCATGTGCGGCCACAGATTGAACTGTTGAAACACCATGGCCAGCGGACGGCGCACGTCGGCAATCAACGCCGGGCTGTCGCGGTGCCGTGGCTCGCGCCCCGGCCCGCTATAACCCAATAGCTGACCTTTAATCCAGATCTCCCCCTCATCATAGGCTTCCAGAAAGTTCATGCAGCGCAGCGCGGTGGTTTTCCCCGATCCCGACGGGCCAATCAGCGTGACGATCTCGCCGGCATCGACGGCCAGATTGATATTTTTCAGCACCCGGTTGCCATCGAATGACTTGCCGACGCCGCGCAGTTCGATAATGGTTTCAGCCATAGGGGTATCCTTTAGAAGTCTGCCAGCGGCCAAGCAGGCGAATGCTCAGGCTGACGGCCTGCGCCAGCAGCCAATAGCTCAGGATCAGCAGGGCATAGGGCAGGACGTAGGTATAGGTATTCGCAACGATTTGTCCGGTCGTCATGGTGAGCTCGGGCACGGTGATCACCGAGGCCACCGCGCTTTCTTTAATGGTCAGAATGAACTGATTGCCGAGCAGCGGCAGACTGAAGCGCATTGCTTGCGGCGTCTGGATATGCCAGAAGCTGTGCCACGGCGAAATATTGTGCGCCGCCGCCGCCTCCAACTGGCCGCGGGCAATACTCTGCCAACTGGCGCGGAAGATTTCGCCAAAATAGGCGGCGCTGTATAACGTCAACGACAAAATGGTGGCTTCAATGGCGCTCAGCATGATGCCGACCGACGGCAGACCGAAATAAATAACCGCCAACTGCGCTAGATAAGGGGTGCCGCGGATCGCCCAGACGTAGAAGCGCCACGCGGCATAGAGCGCCTGCTGCCGGCGGCACAGCGCGTGCAGGGCGAAACCGAGCAGCGCGCCCAGCAGCGCCGAGCAGGCGCTGATCCACAGGGTGACGCCCATCGCGCGCAGGTAGTCAGGCAGGTAGAGAAGCAGATCGTTCATATTCTTTCCTTCACCCAGCGGCGTTCAAAATGACGGCCCAGCAGCGCGAGCAGGCTGGTCAGCAACAGGTAGACCAGCGCCGTGGCGATATACACCTGTAGAGGCTGATAGGTTGACGAGGCCAGTTGCTGGCCCACCCGCATCAGGTCGGTGATGGCGATAACCGATACCACGGCGGAAGCTTTCACCACGTCGATCAGTTCAGAAACTAATGACGGCAGCGTCAGGCGCAGCACCTGCGGCACCTGAATACGCCACAAGGTCTGGCATGGGCTCAGACCGCAGATTGCCGCCGCCTCCAACTGGCCGGGCGGGATGGCGGCAAAGCCGCTGCGCAGGATTTGTGACTGATAGGCGGCGGTATTGAGCGTCAGGGCTAACACGGCGGCCAGATAGCTGGATATTTCCAGCCCCAGTTCGCCGGGCAGATAAAAGCACAGCAGCATCTGCGCCAGCACCGGTGTGCCGCGGAACAGGCTGACCCAGGCGTTGGCGATGCTCCGCCAGATCCGCATCGGGCTGCGTTCCATCAGATGGAGCCCCACGCCGACAAAAAAGCCGGCGACGATGGCGGTCAGACACAACGACGCGGTGGTCGCCGCCCCGTTGAGCAGGTCGGGAAGCCAGGCGAGGAACCGTGCGTAAAAATCGGCCATGCGTCTCCCTTACAGACTCGGCGCAGGCATCTGATCGGCCGGAACGGTCATGGTGAAGCCGAACCATTTATCTTGCAGCGCTTTCATCGTGCCGTCGCGGTTGGCTTCGGCAATGCCGTCGCTAAACAGTTTTACCAGCCGGGCGCTATCCTGGTCTTGACGTCCGACCCAGCCGAAATAGGTGGTAGGGCCAAGCATCGGTTCAAGCGTGCTGAAGATGCCGGGGCGGCTTTTGATCAGCGGGCCGAGATTCGCCAGCGACTGGGCGACGCCGTCAAGCCGTTTGTTCGCCAAATCCGCATAGGCTTCATCAAAGGAAACGTACTGCTTGATTTCTTTGATGCCGGGCTTGCCGCCGGCTTTCAATTGCTCATTGAACGCTTGTAAAATCTGCAACTGACCGGAGCCTGCCTGCGAGCCAACGACTTTGCCGCTGAGATCGTCCAGCGTGGCGATCGACGTATCGTTTTCGCGTTTAAGCAGGGCAACGGTGGATTCGGCGATGGGCACTGTAAAGGCAAAATGTTCTATCCGCTGCTTGTTGACGGTGACGGCCGTGACCACGAAATCGAACTTTTTCGCATCCAGCCCCGGCAGGATCCCCTGAAACGGCAGATCCAGTTGTTTTACCTTCACGCCCGGCAGGCGCTTTTGCAAAATGTGGTTCATCAGGTCGACATCGTAACCCACGATTTTGCCGTCCTGAACGAACTCAAAGGGGGCATAGCGCGCCTCGGTGGCAATGGTGATGGTTTTTTGAGCGCTAATCCGATCCAGCAGATCGGCGCCGTGGGCAGGAACGGCCAGCGCGCCGATCGCACACAACGTGGATGCGTAACATACGGCGGCGAATTTGCGTAATGTCATGATATTCCCCTGTTGAAAGTGATGTGCATTTAATTCAAGTAACTTGCATGTAGTTATAAAAGCATGAAACATGCCACACTGACTGTTCCGCGCAGAAAATGCAGATATAGAAAATATCTTACTGTTATCAAATGGAATTATTTAACCGGACAAGAGAGGTAAGGGCGCGAAGCCCTTAGCGTGCGGGGGATAAAATCAACTTCCGGTGTTTGGTCGCAGTGCGTTATTGCACCGCCAGCGTGCAGGATGAGTGCGTGACGCAGGCCTGCGTTGTGTTACGGGGCGAAGAGGATTCGCCCCGGTTTCTACAACGTAAAATCGATAAGGTGTAAGACGGAATTAAACCACCGCCATACCCGCATCGAATCCTTCTTTTATTGCCACCATGGCATTACTGGTTTTTACCGCGCCGCCGATTACCACCACATTATTGCTGGTTTGATTAAGATGTTTCGCTAATTCATTAACCGGAACATAACCTAATGCCAGAACGACGGTATCGGCTTCAATAGAAACTTGTCCTTGTTGATTTTCAACAATGACATGCGTGTCGGTAATTTCCGCCACTTTGGTATTTAGATATTGTTTTACGTTGAATTCATTCAGTATATTTATAACGTGTAATTTACTGACGCCATCAAGCTCCTGCAATATCTGGTCGCGCATTTCTATAACGGTCACATTTTTTTGTTGCATGGCAAGATGCGCGGCGGTTTCACCGCCCACTTCGCCACCGCCGGCAATAACAATATTATTTCCTGTTATTACCTTACCCAACAAAACATCTTCCGCAAAAACAACATGAGGGAGATTAACGCCTTTAATCGGCGGCATGGCCGGTTTCCCGCCGGTGGCAATAATAACGGTGTCTGGTTTTTCCTGCCGGATAATGTCTTCGGTCAGTTCGGTGCCGCATTTTATGTCGATATTCAGTTTTTCCAATTCCTGAATAGCCCATGCGGTGTAGGTTGCCAATTCACCTTTGCCGGGAGGGAACGCGGCGGAAAGGAATTGCCCGCCTAACTGATTTCTTTTTTCAAACAATGTCACGCGATGCCCGCGTAGCGCCGCGGCGCGGGCGGCTTCCATCCCGCCCGGCCCGCCGCCGGCGACAAAAACGGTTTTGGGCGTTGAGGTTTTTGTGTAGTCCAGCACGCCTTCCCGTCCCAGGGTCGGGTTGACCAGACACTCTAGCGGCCCGCCCACATACAGACTGCCGGTACAGCCCTGCATACATCCGATGCAGTAGCGGATTGAGGTTAATTCTCCGGCTTTGGCTTTGTTGGGTAAATGGGGATCGGCCAGCGAGCCTCTGCCCATACCGATAAAATCGGCTTTGCCCATCGACAGAATGCTATCCGCCATCCTTGGGTCGTTAATGCGGTTGGCGGTAATCACCGGGATATTCACCAGTTTCTTTATCTCTTCCGCAAACGGCACGGTCCAGGCATGGCCTACATACATCGGGGAAACCGTGCCGAATTTATTATGATCGCCATAGGCGCCGACGGAAACATCCAGCGCATCAACGCCCCATTCTTCAAACAACTGAGCCAGCACGCGGGATTCGGAAATGTCCCGGCCGCCGACAAAACCTTCATACGCCGAGAAGCGGACCATCACCGGAAAGTCCGGCCCGACATTGCTGCGCACTTCCTGATAGATTTCTTTCAAAAACCGCACCCGGTTGTCCAGACAGCCGCCGTATTTATCGACGCGTTTATTGACATAGGGAGAGAGGAACTCGGCGATTAAATAACCGTGACCCGCATGAATCTCTACGCCGTCAAAACCCGCCTGTTTGACTCTTTTCGCACAGTTGCCGAAATCCTTAACCAGATTCTGAATATCCTCAATCGACAACTCACGCGGCATTTCTCTCAGCCACGGGCAGGGAATGGGCGACGGCGCCATGGGTTGAACCCCGCCGTTGACTTTACCGTTGCTTTGTCTGCCCGCATGATAAATTTGGGCAAAGATTTTACTGTCGTAGCGATGAATGGTATCCGTTAGTTTTTTATGGCTGGCGATTTGTTCGTCATTCCATAAACCGGCGATATACTGATAGCCCATCGCATGTTCATTGACCGCGTAATCTTCGGTGATAATTAACCCCCAGCCGCCTTTTGCCTTTTCCTCATGATAGGCAATGTATCGATCGGAAGAGGTGCCGTCGGTGTTACAATAATTTGCTACCATTGCGGTTACAACAAGCCGGTTAGGAATAACGCATTGGTTTATTCTTTTAGGCTCAAATAATTTTTTATACATGATAATGTATCCTATGTTTTTTGTGATTTTATATTTAATAATAAACACAGGCTCAGTATAGCGACTTATTGTTAATTTATTTTGTGATTTGAATCATGGAACATATTTTATGTTGTTGCTATTTAATTAGGGTTTGTTGATAAAATGTAGAAGCAAGGGCGAACATTTCGTTTACAATGGATTAACTTGCAATCAAGTTGCAACTTTTCATTATAATATCGACGATAAATAAATTTAAACGCGATATGTTCTACTTATCTCTTTTGATACCGTTCGACTATTTAATATTATTCCTTTATCGGGTTGTGAGATAATAAAATAAAACGTTATTTTATAAAAAATATATTGGATTATTTATTATATTCCATTATTCACCGAGGGTTCGGTCAGCGGTTTTTTCGGGCGCGGATCGATATGAAACCACGGCAGGCAAAGCTGGATCAGCGGGCCAATCGCCAGCGCATAAAGCACGGTGCCGACGCCGAGTGTGCCGCCCATCATCCAGCCCGCCAGCAGCACAGTGACTTCAATCGCGGTACGCACGCTACGCACCGACCAGCCGGTGCGGGCATGAATTCCGGTCATTAACCCGTCGCGCGGCCCGGCGCCAAAACCCGCGCCGATGTACATGCCGGTCGCCAACGCGTTGATTACTACGGCGGCAATCAACAGTGCGCCGCGCGCCATCAGCGATTCAAGAGGCGGCATCAAAGCCAGCGCGGCATCCACCGCCAGACCCAGCACAATCACGTTACTGACGGTTCCCAGTCCGGGACGAAGACGCAGCGGGATCCACAGCAGCAGCACCAATGCGCCAACGACGATTATCACCATACCAATAGTCAGAGAAAAGATCCGCGCCACGCCCAGGTGAAACACGTCCCACGGATCGACGCCGAGATTGGCGTGCACAAACATTGCCGTGGATACGCCGTATAACGCCAGTCCGATATAAAGTTGCAGCAAGCGACGCGCCATCATGATCTTCACCTTAATACATTCATCGTGGCTATACCTTCTCGCAAAATGGATTTAGTATTAAGGTCCAGTTTTTATAAAGTGGACTGATATGGCACAGCGCAGAACCGGTACGGCCTCGTTGATTAAGCTTCTTGGACACTGGCGCCAGGATTTACCGCGCATGCCGGTTTATCGTCAGTTGGCGGATGGCCTGCGATTGTTGATTCTGGACGGTCGTCTGCCGCTGGACAGCCGGCTGCCGGGGGAGCGCGAACTGGCGACGGCACTGGGCATTAGCCGTACCACGGTGGCCGCCGCGCTGGCGCGACTGCGTGACGAGGGTTATCTGCTCAGTCGTCACGGTTCCGGCTCGGTAACGCTACTGCCGGACGGCGGCAATGCCTCCTCCCCTTTACCGGGTGCGGCTCCGACGCTCGATCTCTCCATCGCCGCCCTGACGGCGGGCCCGGAGATCCATCAGGCCTATGCCCGCGCGCTGATCGCTCTGCCGGAGCACCTCGGCGCCACCGGATACGATCAACTGGGCCTGCCTGAGCTGCGTGCGATCATTGCCCGCCACTACGCCGGCCGCGGGCTGCCGACCACGGCGGATCAGATAATGGTGGTGAACGGCGCGGTCAGCGGATTCGGTCTGATCCTGCGGTTGCTTACCGGCCCCGGCGATCGTGTGGTTATCGACCATCCGACTTACCCGATGGCGCTGGCGGCAATCAACGGCGCTTCGTGTCGCCCGGTGCCCGTCAGTCTGCCGGAAAACGGCTGGGACACCGACGGACTGGCGGCGACCATTGCCCAGACTTCCCCTCGTTTGGCTTACCTGCTTCCTGATTTTCATAACCCGACCGGGCGCTGTATGGATGCCGGAACGCGTGCGGCGGTAGCCGGGATTGCGGCCCGAACCCGCACAACGATTGTGGTGGATGAAACCATGGTGAATTTATGGTTCGACGCGCCGCCGCCGCCGCCGCTGGCGGCCTTTGATAAGGCGGACAGAGTGATTACGCTTGGTTCCGCGGGAAAAAGTTTTTGGGGAGGGTTGCGGCTTGGCTGGATCCGCGCGTCGTCGCGCACCATCGCCGCGTTGATGCAGGTACGCGCCACGTTGGATTTAGGGAGTCCGGTGCTGGAACAACTTGCGGCTATCAGCCTGTTTAATGACGCCGATAATTTCCTGCCGCGGCGCCGGGAAACGCTGCGCCGGCAGCGGGATATCAGCAGCGCGGCGATAAAACAGTTATTTCCCGACTGGCGGATAACCGAGCCGGCCGGCGGCTTATCCTGGTGGATCGAACTGCCAAAACCGCTGGCAAGCGTATTCGCCGCCAGCGCCGAGTCCATCGGCATCCGTATCGGCGCAGGCCCGCGATTTGGCATTGAAGGGGCATTTGAACGGTATCTAAGGCTGCCGTTTACGTTGGAACCCGCACAGATGCGTATTGCGCTCGAACGGCTCCAGCCGCTCTGGGAAAACCTGGCGCAAACCAGAAGCTACGGCGGGCGGGGGATGGTGGTTTAACCCTGCTCGCCTGGTTTATCCGACACATTTTTAAAGATTTTTATTGCCATAAAAAACAGTTGATTAATCGCAAAATACGTTTTTTTCTTGCAGAGTTTCCTGTGGCTGCCAAGGTTAAATATATACGTGATGCACGTCACAATTAACAAATGCAGCACAAACAGGAGGCAACGTGGAACGCTTTAAGAATAAAGTTGTGGTTATCACCGGTGCGGGTTCAGGCATTGGCGCCGGAACGGCCCGGCGTTTTGCCCGCGAAGGAGCAAGCGTTGTTCTGGTCGGCCGTACCCAGGAAAAACTGGAAAAAACCGCGGCATCGTTAGCGTCGGGAAAACATTTGATTGCGGCTTGCGATGTCTCTGAGGCCAGCGAAGTCGAAGCCCTGGCCCGGCGCGTAGCGGACGAGTACGGCCGGGTCGACGTGCTGGTTAACAATGCCGGGATGATCGTCCAGGGGCGCGTACATGAACTGACGCTGGATGACTGGCATAAATTGATGGGCACCGACCTGCACGGCGTATTTTATTGCCTGCATTATTTCATGCCGGCCCTGCTCAACACCAAAGGCAGCGTGATTAATATTTCGTCGGTTTCCGGTCTTGGCGGCGACTGGGGCATGAGCAGCTATAACGCCGCGAAAGGGGCGATTACGAATTTCACGCGAGCGGTCGCCATGGACTATGCCGCAGACGGCGTGCGCGTCAATGCGATCTGCCCGGGCTTTATCCTGACGGAACTTACCGAAGACACGGAGCAGGATAAAGCGCTGCTGGAAAAATTCTATGAGCGTATCCCGATGCAGCGGGCGGGCGAACCTGAGGACATTGCGGATGTCATTGCCTTTCTTGCCAGCGATGACGCGCGTTATATCACCGGCGCGAATCTTCCTGTCGACGGCGGGTTAACGGCCTCTAACGGCCAGCCTAAGCAGGCATAAAACGCATCGGCCGTCGATAATCCGTAAATAAAACCTTGCCGCGCCGTGCGTCATCGCCACAGCGCGTTTCTGTTCCCTTCTTTTTGCCCGCACGGGCGCCAACATGCACCAAAACGGATCGGTTCTGCACGATTTTTGCGCTTTCATACCCAAATTTTGACGCTTAATGACCGCGAATGCCGCCTGACGGCCGCTCTGCCGGCCGGATAAAACCTGGCACGCACCCTGCATTTGTTATCCATATAACAGCATTTTAATTAATGACAGAAAGATAACATGGGGGCGGGAAATGACGGAAACGACAGCGTTAGTTGCCAGGATTGAAGCCAGCTTTAGCCAGCAAACGCCCAGCGGAAAACGTATCGCTGGCTGGCTGCTGACGCATATTGCCCAGATCCCGTTTGAGACCGCGGACAGCATCGCCAAAGCAACCGGAACGACGGGGATTACCGTTGGCCGCTACCTGCGCAGACTGGGCTATCGCAATCTGGAAGATGTCAAAAGCAGCCTGCGTCATACGTCGGACATGCCCTATAAACCCTGGGGCGTGATTGACCGCCTCGACTCATGGCAACAACAGCACGCGTTGCCTGAGCGTTTTTCCCAGTCGCTCCAGCTTGAACTGGAGGCCATCACTCAGGTTTATCAACTGGCGCAGAGCGAAACCTTTGCGCGGGTGAGCCGGCAACTGGCCGAAGCGGAAGCGGTGTTTATTTTAGGCATTCAGTCCACGCGCGGTATCGCCAACGCTTTTTTCAGCCATCTGGAATATCTGCGTCCCCGCGTCAGCTATGTCGACGGCCTGTCGGGCACCTGGGTCGAGTCGCTCAACTCCGAGTTTGCCCGCCCTTACCTGGTGGTCACCGACACCCGGGCGTATTCCGCCGTCGCCCGCCAGTATTGCCGGGCGGCCAGCGAGCGCAACCTGCCGCTGGCGCTGGTCACCGATATCTGGTGCCCGTGGGCGCGTGACTATCCGCTGGATTTGCTGCAAGTGCATACCGATACCGGTCATTTTTGGGATTCGCTGGCGCCGCTCAGTTGCCTGTTCAACCTGCTGCTTTCCGCGGTGGTGGAACGGCTCGGCGAGCGTTTGGCGCCCCGTCTGGCGCTAAACCGCCAACTGCAACAGGAGTTTGGACAATTTGAACGCTAAACAAGGTCTGTTATATGAATCAAGAAATTGAATTGGTTGATGTTTATTCCGCGTTGCCGCAGGTGGGCATCGACATGAAATATGCGACGCCGGATAACATTACCGGCCAGACCATATACAGCGAAAATCGTTGCCTACTGCATCCTGACGCCGCCGGCGCTCTGCGGCGCAGTGTGGAAATCGCCGCGCTGGCGGGCGTCAGGCTGCTGGTTTACGACGCTTATCGTCCAAAGAAAGCGCAAGAGTATCTGTGGCTGGCCTGCCCGGATCCGCGGTATGTGGTGGAAGTCTCGCAGGGTTCCAATCACAGCCGCGGCACCGCGGTTGACGTCACGCTTTTCGACGAAAACGGCCGGCTGCTGGATATGGGCACCGAATTTGATGAGATGCATGAGCGCTCGCATCCTTATCACCCCAGCGTGCCGCCTGCGGCGCAGCGCAATCGCCTGTTGCTGAACGCCATCATGTTTGGCGGCGGCTTTGTCGGCATCGCCAGCGAATGGTGGCACTTTGAACTGCCCGGCTCCACGGCCTACCCGCTGTTAAGCGATCGTTTTAGCTGTATCGCACCGCGAAACGTAACCACCCCCAACTTACTATGAAACCAGGAGTACGGCCATGAAGATGACTACCACCGCAGTTTCGTTGTTTCGACCGGCGTTGATCGCCGCGGCCATTGCCATGATCGTCACGCCGGCACTGGCGGCGGTGCCGAAGGATATGCTGGTGATCGGCAAAGCCGCCGACCCGCAGACGCTCGATCCGGCGGTCACCATTGATAATAATGACTGGACGGTCACTTACCCTGTCTATCAACGCCTGGTGCAGTATAAAACGGAAAACGGCAAAGGCTCCACGGAGGTGGAAGGCGATTTGGCCGCAAGCTGGCAGGCTTCCGACGATGGGAAAGTCTGGACCTTTAAACTGAAAAACGATGCCAAATTTTCTGATGGCGCACCGGTCACCGCCGAGGCGGTCAAGTTCTCGTTCGAGCGCTTGCTGAAGATCGGGCAGGGGCCGTCGGAAGCCTATCCAAAAGATCTCAACGTCGAGGTGGTTGACCCCTACACGGTGCGTTTCACGCTCAGTACGCCGTTTGCCCCTTTCCTCTATACGCTGGCCAATGCGGGGGCGGCGATCGTTAACCCCGCGGTGATGAAAGAGCATGGCGGCGATGACGCCAGAGGCTGGCTGGCGGAGAACACGGCGGGTTCCGGCCCTTACCTGTTGCAACGCTGGCAGAAAGGGCAGCAGCTGGTGCTGGTGCCCAATCCGCACTATAGCGGCGCGAAACCGGCCTTTAAACGCGTCTCGGTGAAAATAATCGGCGAGAGCGCGACGCGTCGCTTACAGCTTTCCCGCGGCGACATTGATATTGCGGAGTCGCTGCCCGTCGATCAAATGGCGGCGTTGAAACAGGAGGGGAAAGTCGCCACTGATGAATATCCGTCGCTGCGCGTGACGTATCTCTATCTCAACAACGGCAAGGCGCCGTTAAACCAGGCGGATCTGCGGCGCGCCATCTCCTGGTCGACCGATTACGCGGGCATGGTAAACGGTATTCTCGGCGGGAACGGCAAGCAGATGCGCGGCCCGATCCCGGAAGGGCTGTGGGGGTACGATCCGCAAGCCATGCAGTACAGCCGGGATCCCGCCAAAGCGAAAGCGGCTTACGACAAGCTCGCCGTTAAGCCGCAGGGCCTGACGTTTCTTTATTCGGACAGCGATCCCAACTGGGAACCGATCGCCATTTCCACCCAGGCGAATCTGAATACGCTGGGGATTAACGTCAAGCTGGAAAAACTGGCTAACGCCACCATGCGCGACCGCGTCGGGAAAGGGGATTACGACATCGCCATCGGCAACTGGAGCCCCGACTTCGCCGATCCCTATATGTTCATGAACTACTGGTTCGAGTCGGATAAGAAAGGCTTGCCGGGAAACCGTTCCTTCTATGACAACCAAACCGTCGACGATTTGCTCAAGCAAGCCGTGGCGACGTCGGATCAGGCCGAGCGTACCAACGCTTACCAGGCGGCGCAGAAGATCGTCATTGATGAAGCCGCCTATGTTTATCTGTTCCAGAAAAACTATCAGGTCGCCATGAACAAGGAAGTGAAAGGCTTTGTTTTCAACCCGATGCTGGAGCAGGTGTTTAACGTGGCGACCATGAGCAAATAACAACAGGCACCGCTTTTATTTCGGGGTCAGGCCGCTGGCCCTATTCTTTGACTGGGGGCTTTAACATGACCTTCTGGAGTGTTTTACGGCAGCGCTGTTGGGGTCTAATACTCGTGGTGGCGGGGGTTTGCGTCATCACCTTTATTATTTCCCACCTGATCCCCGGCGATCCGGCGCGGTTGCTGGCCGGCGATCGCGCCAGCGACGCCATGGTCGAGCATATTCGCCGACAGCTGGGCCTGGATCAACCGCTGTACGTTCAGTTTTCCCGTTACGTTAGCGACTTACTGCATGGCGATCTGGGAACGTCCATTCGCACCGGCCGTCCGGTGCTGGAAGATTTGCGCACTTTCTTTCCCGCCACGCTGGAACTGGCCTTTTTCGCTCTGCTGCTGGCGCTGATGCTGGGCGTGCCGCTTGGCGTGCTGTCCGCGGTGTATCGCGATCGCTGGCTCGATCACCTGGTGCGCTTATTGGCGATAACCGGTATCTCAACCCCGGCGTTCTGGCTGGGATTAGGCGTGATTGTCCTGTTTTACGGGCACCTTAACTGGCTGCCCGGCGGCGGCCGTCTCGATGACTGGATCGATCCGCCGACGCGGGTCACCGGTTTTTATACCATCGACTCGCTGCTGGCCGGCAACGGGGAGGCTTTCTGGAATAGTCTGCAACATTTGATTTTGCCCGCGATAACGCTGGCGTTTGTGCACCTGGGCATCGTGGCGCGTCAAATTCGCTCCGCCATGCTTGAGCAACTCAGTGAAGATTATATTCGCACCGCGCGCGCCAGTGGTTTACCGGCCTGGCGCGTCATCCTGGGCTATGCGTTGCCCAATGCGCTGATCCCGTCGATTACCGTATTGGGGCTGGCGTTGGGCGATCTGCTGTATGGCGCGGTGCTGACGGAAACCGTTTTCTCCTGGCCCGGCATGGGCGCTTATGTGGTCTCGTCGATTCAGGCGCTGGATTTCCCGGCGGTGATGGGCTTTGCGGTGGTGGTTTCGCTGGCGTATGTGGTGGTCAATCTGGTGGTGGATCTGCTCTATTTATGGATCGACCCCCGCATCGGGCGTGGAGGGACTGAATGATGATGTTAAGCAACGAGGCCGCGGCGCCGCGCCAAAGCGAACGGCGACAACGCTGGGGCAAACGCGCCTGGATGCTGAAGAGCAGCCCGCTGACGCTGATCGGCGGCGTCATTATGCTGATCATGCTGCTGTTGATGATCTTTTCGCCCTGGTTGACGCCGCAGGATCCCAATGCCATCGATCTGGCCGCCCGTTTGCAGCCGCCCTCGGCGCAACACTGGTTTGGCACGGATGAGGTGGGGCGCGATCTTTTTAGCCGCGTGCTGGTCGGCAGCCAGCAATCGGTGGCCGCCGGTCTGGCGGTGGTGCTGTTTTCCGGCATTATTGGCTCTCTGTTGGGCTGTTTTTCCGGCGTAGTGGGCGGTTGGGCCGATGCGTTGATTATGCGCATCATGGATATCATGCTGTCGATCCCCTCGCTGGTGTTGACCATGGCGCTGGCGGCCGCGCTGGGGCCGAGTCTGTTTAACGCCATGCTGGCTATCGCCATTGTGCGCATTCCCTTTTATGTCCGTCTGGCGCGCGGCCAGACGCTGGTGGTGCGGCAGTTGGCCTATGTACAGGCGGCAAGAATTTTCGGCGCCACGCGCTGGCATCTGATTAGCTGGCACGTGCTGCGTAACGCGCTGCCGCCGCTGATTGTGCAGGCGTCGCTGGATATCGGCACCGCCATATTGATGGCCGCCACGCTGGGGTTTATCGGCCTCGGCGCGCAACAGCCGACGGCGGAGTGGGGGGCGATGGTGGCAAACGGCCGTAACTATGTGCTCGATCAGTGGTGGTATTGCACCTTCCCCGGGATGGCGATCTTGATTACCGCCGTCGGATTTAATCTGTTCGGCGATGGCCTGCGCGACCTGCTCGATCCGAAAAGCGGAGGACGCAACTGATGCACGATGACGTTCTGAATATCGATAATCTACAACTGAGTTTCCCGGTATATAACGGCGAGGTTCGCGCGCTCAATCAGGTCTCGCTGTATGTCAAACGTGGCGAAATTGTCGGCGTGGTCGGCGAATCCGGTTCGGGCAAGTCGGTGACCGCCATGCTGGCTATGCGCCTGTTGCCGGCCGGCAGCTATCGCATCAACGGCGGCGGTCTTACCGTGCTCGGTCAGGATGTGCTGAATGCCAGCGAGAAACAGATGCGGCGGCTGCGCGGCGCGCAAGTGGCGATGATCTTTCAGGAGCCGATGACGGCGCTGAATCCCACGCGGCGTATCGGGCAGCAGATGACCGATGTGATCCGCCAGCACCAGCCGATTTCCCGCCGGGCGGCGGTGCAGAAAGCCATCGCGTTGCTCAATGAAATGCAGATTTCCGATGCGGCGCGGGTGATGGAGCGCTATCCGTTTGAATTGTCCGGCGGCATGCGTCAGCGGGTGATTATCGCGCTGGCTTTCTCCTGCGATCCGGCGCTGATTATTGCCGATGAGCCGACGACGGCGCTGGATGTGACCGTACAGCGGCAGGTGTTGCGTCTGCTACAGCAGAAGGCGCGCGCCCGCGGTACGGCGGTATTGTTTATCAGCCACGATATGGCGGTGGTGTCTCAGCTTTGCGATCGTCTGTATGTGATGTACGCCGGCGCGGTGATCGAAAGCGGCGCCACGCGGGATGTGATTGCCCGCCCCGTCCATCCTTATTCCATCGGTTTGTTGCGCTGCGCGCCGGAAGACGCGCCGCCTCGCGCGGTGTTGCCCGCCATTCCGGGCACCGTGCCCAATCTGGCGTCGCTGCCGGCGGGCTGCGCTTTCCGCGAACGCTGCTTTGCCGCCGACGCGCGCTGTCGGCAACAGCCGGTATTAACATCCTGCGGCGCCGGCGAACAACGCGCCGCCTGCTGGCATCCGCAACGGGAGGCGGAACATGTCTGATATTTTGCTTGAACTACGGGATGTGCATGTCAATTTCCCCGCCCGGAAAAACTGGCGTGGAAAAGTCACCGAACAGGTTCATGCGTTAAATGGCCTGGATTTGCAAATTGTCCGCGGGGAAACCCTGGGTATCGTCGGTGAGTCCGGCTGCGGCAAGAGCACGCTGGCCCAGTTATTGATGGGTATGTTGCCCCCCGCCGCGGGCGAGTGTTTTCGCGCCCGCAGCCCGACCTCATGGCTTGGCAGCGGGATGCAAATGGTGTTTCAGGATCCGCTGTCGTCACTGGATCCGCGTTTACCCGTCTGGCGTATTATTACCGAGCCGGTCTGGTTGCAGAAGCACAACGGTGAACGTGAGCGTCGTGCGTTAGCGGCGGAGCTGGCGGAACTGGTCGGTATTCGCCCGGAATATCTGGATCGGCTGCCCCATGCTTTTTCCGGGGGCCAGCGCCAGCGTATCTCAATCGCCCGTGCGCTCTCTTCGCAGCCCGATATTATTGTGCTCGATGAACCCACGTCGGCGCTGGATATTTCCGTGCAGGCGCAAATTCTCAATTTGCTGGTGAAACTGCAACGGCAGCGCCAACTGACCTATGTGCTGATTTCACACAACGTGTCGGTGGTGCGCCATATGAGCGACCGTGTCGCGGTGATGTATCTTGGGCAAATCGTCGAGCTGGGCGGCGCTCAACAGGTGCTGACCGCGCCGAAACATCCTTATACCCGGCTGTTGTTGGATTCCGTGCCGCGCGTGGATCGGTCGCTGGATGGAGAGATAGAGGATCGTAAGGGCGAATTGCCGGGCAACCGCGTGTTGCCGCGGGGCTGTTTTTTCCGCGAGCGCTGCCCGCAGGCCGCCGCAGGCTGCGAGCGGCCGCAACCGATGTCGCCCACGGTACAACATGTGGACGTTCGCTGCTGGCGCGCCGACTGACGAGCAGCCGATGACTTATGGATGCATGGTTCCTGCCGGCGCAGGAACCATAACGTGTTATCCGGGGTAATTATTGCTGAGCGATAGAGTATTTATTTAACCTTGAAAGGGACGTAGCCAGGATTGATATCATCGGAATGTTTAATGCCCTATTCGATGAAAAAATCAAAAAAGCGACAATGGCATCGCGATGGTTGCGAATAATAGATCTTTTATTTTTTGACGAAACTTTTGCAAGAAGAGGATAAAAAAATGCCGTGAAATAAAGATAAAGACCTTATTTTCATGGTGATTAACGCCGACAACTCAATTCTTATGTATTAACGCTATTCTCATTCCCCATCATTTTCCTGCCCGTTGATATCAAACGTAAACCTGAGCCCATTTTCTGGCTTGTGCGGGCGATATCCCCTATTCTGAGACGCGTTATCACGGGGGCAAACCGATACGGGCGGATAGCTTAGGATTAAGACGAAATCCTGTGGCGACAGGACGAAAACAGCACGGGAGCTCCGGCAAGCTGTCTTATACTGGCGGGGTTTCGCCTTATGGCAGGTTTGGTTTTTTTAGACAACTACAGCAGCAATATAGAATTGACGGAGAAGGTGTTTGCGGCTCAGACGTTCATTAACGATTAAGCAGATGACAGCCGTGTCCGCTGTGGCGCTGGTTACCATCAGTCTGTTTATCGTGATACAGCTTTTTCACTTCGTGAATCAGCGTCGTGAGGATTATGCCAGGCAACTGGAGGTCATCGCTTATTCCGTGCGCCAGCCGCTGACGGAGGCGGTGCTGCAAGGCGAAGTGCAACGGGCTGAAGATATTCTGAACAGTTTACTGCCTGTCGGCTTTCTCAGTCGGGCGGATGTGCTGTTGCCCGATGAATTTCAGACGCTGCATGCCAGTTTCCCGACGGAACGCCCGGTGCCGAACTGGATCGCCGGTTTCTTCAAACTGCCGATACAGATCTCCGTGCCATTGTATTCCCCGCCGCAGACGCAAAATTCGACGCCATTGGCGCATTTGGTTTTGCAGGCCGACTCTTATCGCATGTTCCAGTTTATCGTCAGTACGTTCTCGATCATGCTGGCGACTTACCTGTTATTGGCGCTTGTTTTATCCATCGCCATTACCTGGTGTATGAACCGACTGATGGTACATCCATTACGCGCCATTATCACCGAACTACAGAATTTACCCGCAGAAGCGATCCCGCATCATCAGCTGACGCTGCCGGAATGGCATCAGGACGATGAGCTTGGCGTACTGGTTCGCAGTTATAACCGCAATCAACAGTTGCTGAAACAGTCGCTTTTTTCCGGCGCCATGCAGTATGACTTCCCCGATAAAGCCGATTTTATAATGCATCTGGAGCGGTGGCTGGCGGAAAACACGCCGTTTAGCCTGATGGTGATCGGTCTGGCGCCGCTATCGGCCGATAACGGCAGCCAGATCTCCGCTACGTTGATTAATCAGCTAAAAGCGGCGGTTAATGAACCGCCGGAGGAAAGACGCGTTTTATTGGCCCGTCTGGACAACGATGAGTTCGCGGTGCTGGGAAAACCGTTGGCGAGCGTGGAGCAGGCGCAAGCCTGGGCGCGCAATGTCATTATGCAAATAAATGCGCCGTTCATATCACTAAACGATAACGCCTCTCCGCTTACGGCCTGCGTCGGTATTCTGCACGTTGACGCATCCCCCGGCAAACAGACAACGCATGCGGCGCTTTTCCTTTCGCAAGCGCGTTTGGCGATGCAACGCGCCCGCCATGAAAGGAAGAATGGCATTCATGTTTTTGATGAATAATCCCTTATTCGTCGCCTGATGGTTATTTTCACCCTCCGTTATTTGCTCTTTTAACCTACCTTTATGACTGGTCGCCGCGGATTTTTCTTCGACGTTAAGCCGGGATTCTTTCTGCTTGTTACAAATAAATTGCACTATTGTTTAATGTTTACTTTTACTGAAGCGATTCCGCTCATATTTTTAACCTCATGTTCACAAACTAAAGTTATAAAACATTTCCAGACTATTAGTGCGGTGTTATTTTCCGGCGCAATCACAGGTGGTATTCCCTATTCGTATATTGTCCGCCTGTGTCTCCCCACCATAGGACGTACGTATGAAAACTTCTATTTTTAAAAGTCTTTATTTTCAGGTGCTTACTGCCATTACGGTAGGGATACTGCTGGGCCATTTCTATCCGGAACTTGGCACGCAGATGAAACCTCTGGGCGATGGATTTGTTAAATTAATTAAAATGATCATTGCCCCGGTCATCTTTTGTACTGTGGTGACCGGCATTGCCGGCATGGAAAGCATGAAGTCAGTGGGTAAAACCGGCGCGACCGCTCTGCTGTATTTTGAAGTTGTCAGTACGATTGCCTTGATCATCGGGCTGATCGTGGTCAACGTAGTAAAGCCGGGCGCCGGCATGAATATCGATCCCGCCTCTCTGGATGCCTCCGCCGTCGCCGTTTATACCCAGCAGGCATCGCAGCAGGGGTTGATTCCGTTCCTGATGGATGTGATCCCTTCCAGTGCGGTAGGCGCCTTCGCCAGCGGCAATATCTTGCAGGTGCTGCTGTTCGCGGTGATGTTTGGTTTTGCGCTGCATCGGCTGGGCGAAAAAGGCAAAATGATCTTTGATGTGATCGAAAGTTTCTCCAGAGTGATTTTCGGCATTATCAATATGATCATGCGTCTGGCTCCTTTAGGCGCATTCGGCGCCATGGCGTTCACCATCGGCAAATATGGGCTAGGGACACTGGTGCAGCTGGGCCAGTTGATCGCCTGCTTCTATATAACCTGTCTGCTGTTCGTGTTCCTGGTGCTGGGCAGTATCGCCAAAGCCACCGGCTTCAGCATCTTCAAGTTTATCCGTTATATCAAAGAGGAACTGTTGATTGTGCTGGGTACGTCTTCTTCCGAATCGGTGCTGCCACGGATGTTGGAGAAGATGGAGAAGGTCGGGTGTAAGAAATCGGTTGTCGGGCTGGTTATTCCTACCGGCTATTCATTCAACCTGGATGGCACCTCTATTTATCTGACGATGGCCGCCGTCTTTATTGCGCAGGCAACCAACAGCCATATGGATATCTGGCATCAGATTACCTTGCTGGTGGTTTTGCTGCTCTCTTCCAAGGGGGCGGCGGGCGTTACCGGCAGCGGATTTATCGTGCTGGCCGCCACGCTCTCGGCGGTAGGCCATCTGCCGGTGGCGGGTCTGGCGTTGATTCTGGGCATTGACCGCTTTATGTCGGAAGCCCGCGCGCTGACCAACCTGATTGGCAATGGCGTGGCCACCATCGTCGTCGCCAAGTATTGCCATGAGCTGGATGCGCAGCAGATGGACGCGGTACTTTCCGGCAACAAGGGCGATACCGGCAGCAAAGGCGACAAAACCGCCGAGCCGACGGCGCAGTCATAATCCGCGCTTTTCCCTCGCGTTTTGATCTTTCCCCACGGCACGGTTGTGCGGTGGGGATGATCGTTAAGCCATTAGCGTCGCTGAATACTTATTGCGCTTTCTCTTGCAGCGGAAAACGCCTGCGCACCACCACAAAGAACAACGGTACGAAAAAGATGGCGAGGATCGTCGCGGAAATCATGCCGCCAATGACGCCGGTGCCTACGGCATGCTGGCTGGCGGAACCCGCGCCGTTGCTGGTCGCCATCGGGAGTACGCCGAAAATAAACGCCAGCGAGGTCATCAGTATCGGCCGCAGCCGCTGACGTGACGCCTCCAGCGTCGCTTCAACCAGATCCCGCCCGCGCTGATTCAACTCATTGGCGAACTCGACAATCAGGATGGCGTTCTTCGCCGCCAGGCCGATGACGGTCAGCAGCCCTACCTGGAAATAAACATCGTTCTCCAATCCTCGTCCCCAGGTGGCGATCAATGCGCCCAGCACGCCGAGCGGAACCACCAGCATGACCGAAAAGGGAACGGTCCAGCTTTCATACAGCGCCGCCAGACACAGGAACACCACCAGCAGCGAAATGACGTACAGCGCCGGCGCCTGCGCGCCCGTCAGTTTTTCCTGATAGGACATTCCCGTCCATTCCAAGCCAATGCCGTCCGGGAGTTTCTCCACCAGCGCTTCCATGATCTCCATGGCCGTCCCGGTGCTGACGCCCGGTGCGGCCTCCCCGACGATTTCCAGCGCGGAATAGCCATTGTACCGTTCCAGACGCGGCGAGCTGCTCTCCCATGAGGTTTGCGCAAAGGCGGTAAACGGCACCATTCCGCCATTGCTGTTGCGGACGTACCATTTGCTGATGTCGTCCGGTAGCATGCGATATTTTGCGGCGGCCTGAACATAGACTTTTTTCACCCGTCCGCGATCGATGAAATCGTTGACATAGGTAGAGCCCCAGCCGGTTTGCAATACGCTGTTGATGTCGTCGATAGACAGGCCCAGCGATTGCGCCTTGCGTTGGTCGGTATCGATCTTCAACTGTGCGTTATCATCCAGACCGTTATGCCGCACCCGGGTCAGATCCGGGCTATCGCCGGCCATGGACAATAGTTGGTTGCGGGCCTGCATCAGTTCATCGTGGCCCAGCCCGGCGTGATCCTGTAATTGCATGGTAAAGCCGGCCGCATTGCCCAGACCGCTAATGGACGGCGGGTTGTTGGCAATCACCCGCGCTTCGTTAATGGCATGAAAAGCGCGGGTGGCGCGTTCGATAATGGCAAAGGCGCTATTTTCTCCACTCGTGCGCGCATCCCAGTCTTTCAACCGCACAAACAGACGCGCGACGTTCTGCCCGTTCCCGCCCGGCCCGGCGCCCACGGTGGAGAATACCGATACGACATTCTCTTTCTCTTTGGTGAGGTAATACTGCTCAATTTTCTGCACCACTTTTAACGTCTGCTGCTGTGTCGAGCCGGGCGGCAGTTGAACCTGCGTCATGAACACGCCCCGATCCTCCTGGGGCAGAAATGACGTGGGCAGCCGGATAAACAGCAACGCCATGATGCCGATGACGGCAAGATAAAGCAGCATCCAGCGGCCGCTTCTCACCAGGATCTTGGCGACGCCCTGCTCATAGCGCGCCGCGCCGCGGTTGAAATGGCGGTTAAACCAGCCGAAAAATCCCTTGCGGCCGTGATGCTGTCCTTTGGTCAGGGGCTTAAGTAGGGTGGCGCACAGGGCCGGGGTGAGGATCATCGCCACCAGCACCGACAGGATCATGGATGAAACGATGGTAATGGAGAATTGGCGGTAGATGGCGCCGGTGGTGCCGCCGAAGAAAGCCATCGGGACAAAAACCGCCGACAGCACCAGCGCGATCCCCACCAATGCGCCCTGAACCTGCTGCATCGACTTGCGCGTCGCCTCGCGTGGAGAAAGTCCTTCCTCGCTCATGACGCGCTCGACGTTTTCCACCACCACAATGGCATCGTCCACCAGCAGACCGATCGCCAGCACCATCGCGAACATGGTCAGGGTATTGAGGCTGAATCCGCAGGCATACAGCACCGCAAAGGTGCCCAGCAGCACGACCGGCACGGCGATAGTGGGGATAAGCGTGGCGCGGAAATTCTGTAAAAACAGGTACATCACCAGGAAAACCAGCAGTACCGCTTCAAACAGGGTTTTCACCACATCGATAATGGAAGCCTTAACAAAAGGCGACGTTTCATAAGCGACTTTGGCTTCCAGCCCGCGCGGAAAATAGTGCGATAGCTCCTCAATACGGGCGCGCACCAGTTTATCCGTTTCCAGTTCATTGGCGCCGGAAGCCAGCTTTATCCCCAGACCGGAGGCCGCCTGACCGTTATATCGGCTGAGGAAGTCATATCTTTCCGCGCCAAGCTCCACTTCGGCGACATCGCCGAGCGTCACCGCCGAGCCGCCCTGGTTCACGCGCAGGGTAATGTCACGAAACTGCTGCGGGGTTTGCAGCAATGACTGACCGTTGATGGCGGCATTCAGCGTCTGATTATCCACCGACGGCGTACCGCCCACCTGGCCGACCGAAACCTGGCTGTTCTGCGCCTCGATGGCGGACACCACATCTTCAGTGGTGAGCGCGTAATCGGCGAGCTTCAGGGGATCGAGCCAGATACGCATCGCATACTGCGAGCCATAGGCGTCTACCTCGCCCACGCCGTTGATGCGGCTGATCGGATCCTGAATATTGCTGGCGACATAGTCCGAAATATCCTGTCTATCCATGCTGTCATCGGTGGAAACAAAGGCGATCATCAGAATATTGGCGTCGCCGGTCTTACTGACCGTCACCCCTTGCTGTTGCACGGCCTGCGGGAGCTTTCGCAGGGCGGACTGCAACTGATTCTGCACCTGCTGACGGGCTTCATTCGGGTTGGTTCCCGCTTCAAAACTGAGCGTTATCCTTGCCTGTCCGGTATTGCTGCTGTCCGAAGCCATATACATCAAATTATCAAGCCCGGTCATACTCTGCTCGATAACCTGAGTCACGGTATTCTCAATGGTTTGGGCGGACGCGCCGGGATAGTTGGCATTAATACGCACGCTGGGCGGCGCGAGGTCGGGGTATTGCTCGACGGGCAGTGAAACGATCGCCAGCATACCGCACAAGCTGAGTATAATTGCCAACACCCAGGCAAAAATGGGGCGATCAATAAAAAAATTCGCCATCGAATGACGCTCCTCAGCGGTGGTCTGTACGTGATAATCACTGCCGCAGAGCGCGCCAGCCGTAATTTACTTTATCCGGTAAGGTTCAGCGAATCGTGGGAAAATTAAGGAGAAAGTGTAAATTATCGTCGGAAAATGTCGGACTGTGTATGTCTGCCGGCATTGTTCGGCCACATCGCGGATGACGCGCAAGCACAAGCGGAGAAAGCGCGTGGCGACTTGCAGAATTCCCCGAACATCGTCCTTACCTAACGATGAAAAGTGACGAGCAAGATCCCGCCGCCAATCTGTTATACCTCAATATTTTCCCTTTTTTGAATTTTATTTCACCACGTGAAGTGACATAGATAAAAGCGTGTGGTCAAAGGGGATGGTACACTTCCGCCTTTCCCATTTTCCGTGATGCATCCACGAGAGTGTTCGGTGGCAAATGCAAGGCCACTATTATTATCAACAATGACCACATTATGTTGGATAGTTATTTAAGTAGGGGTTCACATGCAGGGCACCAAAATAGGCCTTTTAGTTGGTGGAATGTTGCTGACGGTTGTCGGCAGCAACGTGCAGGCTGAAGCGCTACAACCCGATCCTGCCTGGCAGCAGGGTAAACTTGATAATGGTTTTACCTGGCAATTACTGACGACGCCGCAGCGCCCGGGCGACAGGGTTGAGCTACGCCTGATGGTGAATACCGGTTCGCTGGTGGAAAACGCGCAGCAAATCGGGTTCGCGCATTTTCTTCCTCGTTTGGCGTTTGTGCCTGGCGAGACGCTTTCGGCGGCGCAACTGCCGTCCATGTGGACAGAGCATAATGACGGCAAGCGTCCTTTGCCGCCGGTGATCACCTCCTATGATTTCACGTCTTACAATCTGAGTTTGCCGAATAACCGACCGGAGCTGCTGAAAGAAGCGTTAAACTGGCTGTCGGAAACCGCCGGACGACTGGCTATCAGCGAGCAAAGCATTAATGCGGCATTGAATATGCCCGACCAGGTGGCGACATTCCCGCTTAATCCACAGGATCCCGGCTGGCGTTATCGGTTGAAAGGCTCCGCGCTCTTGGCTCACGATCCCGGTCAGGCGGTCAAACCGCCGTTAAATCACGAGCAGTTAACGCAATTTTATAAAACCTGGTACACGCCGGATGCCATGACGCTCTATATCGTCGGGCATGTCGATCACCGCGGCATGGTTGAGCAAATCGGTAAAGCGTTCTCATCTCTGCAAGGCAAACGCGAAGCTCCCGCGCCGGTGCCGACGTTAAGCCCCTTGCCGCTTCAGGCTATCAGCCTGATGAATCAAAACGTTCAGCAGAATACGTTGTCCCTGATATGGGATTCCCCGTGGCACCCGATTCGGGACGCTGAGGCATTAGCCCGTTACTGGCGAAGCGATTTGGCGCGGGAAGCCCTGTTCTGGCACGTGCAGCAGGCATTGCAAAAAAATCATCAAAAAGGCAATAACCTCCGTTTCGACTGTAACGTGTTTTATACCCGCGCGCAGTGCGCGATGCATATGGATGTTCCCGATAGTAGCGGCGTGATGGCGGACCTGACGTTTCTGGCTCAGGAGTTAGCGTCGTTAAGGGATAGCGGGCTGACGCAGCAGGAGTTTGATGGGCTTATCGCTCACAAAACGGATGAACTGAGCAAACTGTTTGCCACCTATGCCCGCACCGGTACGGACGTGTTGATGGATCAGCGTTTACGATCGCAGCAGAACGGCGTGGTGGATATTGCGCCGGAGCAGTACCAGAAACTGCGGCAGGCTTCTCTGTCTGCGTTGACGCTGGATGTGCTGAATGAGGCGTTGCATCACCAGCTTTCGCAGGAAGCGACGCTGATGCTGATACAGCCGCAGGGAGAGCCGGAAGCCAATATGAAAGAGCTTCAGGCCGCCTATAGCCGGATTATGACGCCGGTTGCCGATGCGGCCGCCCCCGCCGCGGAAGATCCTAAAACACAGGATGAAACGGATCCGCCCGTCGCGCCGTAATGAAAAAACACAAGGCCGTGCAAGCGGCCCGTCACCGCTTAAGCCGGCATGGCCTCCTGTGGGATAATCGCACCGCGGTACTGGATAACGGTGCTGGCGGTCAGGTGGCCGCGCTGCGCCGCTTCCCGCGCGCCGCCGCCATTCAGGCGCACGGCCAGATAACCGGCGCTGAAAGAGTCGCCTGCCGCGGTGGTATCGACCACTTTCTCTTTTGGCAGCGTCACGGCCGGCACATCAATGCATTCTTGTCCCTGTTGCGACACCAGGCAGGCGTCGGCCCCGCGCTTAATCACAATCTCCGTCACGCCTAAACCATGTGTCCGTTTAAGCACCTCGGCAACCGGTTTGGCTCCCCACAGCATGTCTTCATCATCCAGCGTCAGGAAGGCGATATCGGTGCAGGACAGCATATCGGCATAGGCTTTCTGCGTTTCTTCTCTGCTTTGCCACAGGCGTGGGCGATAGTTGTTATCAAAAATAACTTTGCCGCCATTGGCGCGGCAGGCGCGCAATAAGGCCAACAGGCGCTGGCGGCTTTCGGCATTAAGAATCGCCAGGCTGATGCCGCTCAGATAAAGGTAATCAAAATGCGCCAACTGTTTGCAGATCTTTTCCGCGTCGGCGCTGTCCAGCCAGTAGCGGGCGGCGGCGTCGTTGCGCCAGTAGTAGAAAGTGCGTTCACCGCTGTCGTCGGTTTCGATGAAATATAAACCGGGCAATTTGTTATCCAGACGCTGGATCAGATCGGTTTTTACCCCTTCTTCCTGCCAGGCGGCAACCATCTCTTCACTGAAGCTATCGGTGCCGAGCGCGGTGACGTAGTGCACGCCTAACACGTCCGGCCTGACCTGACGTGCTATGTACACGGCTGTATTCAGCGTATCGCCGCCAAATCCACGGTTAAGATCCGTGCCTTTTTGCGACAGTTCGATCATGCATTCGCCGATTATGGCAATGTGGTTAGTTGTCATCACTGTTGGCCTGTATGAGAAGAAAAAGACGGTAAATGCGGAAATTACCCTCAGTCTCAACATAACGAGACATTGAGTCAATAGCATTAAAACAATGTTTTATTTTTTCATGACGCAGATCGGAAAACCCCTGTTTTCCGATCCGTTTTGCCGGTGATGATGCGGGCGCGGGGCGGGCTATTTACGGCGGCGATCGGTGACGCTTTCCCCGCCAATTCCCCAGTTATCGGTATCTACTTCATCAATGACCACCATCGTGGTGGCCGGGTTTTTCCCCAACGTCTCGGCAAGAAGCCGCGTTACGCCGGCGATCAGGGTTTTCTTTTGCTCCGCCGTGGCGCCATCACGGGTGATTTTAATATTTACGTACGGCATACACTCTCCTGTTTGGGTATGAATTATGTCGATGGATCTTTTTCCTGCGCGTCGTTTTGCGGTGCATTACGGTCTGCCGAAATATCGCCTTTATAGTTGGCGGTGGCAATCCAGGCCGCGCAAAATAGCGTGAGCCGGGCGAAAAAATAGAAAAATGCCATTAGCCCGATAACCGAACCGAAGGCGGCGCCGGAGGGCGAACTTGCCAGTTTGGGCAGGGCGACGGTCATGGCGAATTTAATCGCTTCAAAACCGATTGCGGCAATTAACGTACCCCGGAACAACGCCTTGCGTTTGGGTTTGTGCCGCGGTAAGACAAAGAATATCCATAAAAATAACAAATAGTTGGCGAAAATTGAAATCGACAGCGCGATCAGGGTCATGGCCGGGCGCAGCCATTCGATTCCTTCCAGGCCCAGCGCGCGAACAATCATATCCTGCGCCGTTCCGGCGACGGAAGTCAGGAACAGCGTCACCACCAGCGCCAGCATCAACCCGGTCAGCGACAGAAAATCGCGGGTATACTGAAAGTAAATTTTCTCCTCATCTTTTGGGTTGCGCTCCCAGACATCGCGCGACTGGGCGCGGATGGCCTCGCGTAAATTCCCCATCCAACTGACGCCGGAATAAAGCGCGATGAGCAACCCGGTAATCCCGACGGTGGTACGTTGCTGGATGGCGGTATTCACCGTATTTTTCAGCGTGTTCGCCAGGTTGGGATCGCTGATGCTGTTGACGATCCGGTTAATCAACTCAGTAAGCAGGTCTGGATTTGAGGCCAGCACGAAACCCACGGCGGCAAACGACACCATTAATATCGGTATCAGCGATAGAAAGGAAAAATAGGTGATCGCCGCGCCAAACTGATTCCCCATTCGGTCATTGAAGCGTTCGCCGGCGCGGATCATATGCGCCACGCTGGGGATAGCCTGAATACGTTGCATCCAACTTTTGGCCCGGTTCAGAACGGTTCGGGGCTGCGGCGAGGGTTTATCCTCGGTTTTGGCTGCGGGGGTCGGCTGAGAATGACGCTCCGGATCTGCCGATGCTGGCATTGATCTTCTCCTGCGGTCAGTATTGCTGTGAGTTTGATTATAACCAACAATATGAGAATGTTACGGTTATTACCGCATTACCCTTGTCTAATGGGACAGATTCTAATTATAACGTCCGTTACGACTTAGCATTAATTGACGGTGAAAGGCGGGAAGCGCTTGTTTATACTCCGAAGCTTCCATACCGGCTGCGGTTGATGCTTTTGCCTTAAGCAATGATGTTAAGTGAGTAAAATTCTCCATGCCTATTTCGCCCTCATCGGAACCTGCCGTTGGCGCATTACGTTTGAATCTGCGTATTGTGTCCGTTGTCATTTTCAACTTCGCCAGCTATCTGACAATCGGTTTACCGTTGGCGGTATTGCCGGGTTATGTTCACGATGGCCTGGGCTACAGCGCTTTCTGGGCGGGGTTGGTGATTAGCCTGCAATATTTTTCCACTTTGCTGAGTCGTCCCCGGGCCGGGCGGTACGCCGATGAAAAAGGCCCCAAACAGGTCGTCGTCTGGGGGCTGGCCGGCGCCATGCTGAGCGGCGTGTGTTACCTGCTGGCCGCCTGGAACGAGGCTTCTCCGGCGATGGCCTTATTTTTGTTGTGCGTCGGGCGCTTAATCCTTGGCGCAGGGCAGAGCTTCGCCGGAACCGGCGCGACCTTATGGGGCGCGGGTTTGGTGGGGTCACGGCATATCGGGCGGGTGATTTCATGGAATGGGATCGCCACCTACGGCGCCATGGCGATCGGCGCGCCGCTGGGCGTATGGCTTAACCACATCGGCGGCCTGAAACTGCTGTCGATTTTCATCATACTGGTCGCGGCGATCGCCATGATTTTTGCTTCGTGGCGTCCGACGGTGAAGGTCACGCCGGGCAAAAAAATCCCATTCCGGGAAGTGCTGGGAAAGGTCTGGGTCTACGGCGTCATTCTCGCGCTCGCTTCGGCCGGCTTTGGGGTGATCGCGACCTTTATCACGTTGTTCTATGCCGACAGAAACTGGGAGGGCGCCGCGCTCACGCTGACGATCTTCAGTTGCGCTTTTGTGGGCGCCCGATTGCTGTTTCCCAACAGTATTAATCGGTTTGGGGGATTGCATGTGGCGCTGGCGTGCTTCGTGGTGGAAATCATCGGATTATTGCTGGTGTGGGGAGCGACGCAACCGCTGATGGCGGAGCTGGGCGCCTTGCTGGCCGGCGCCGGTTTTTCACTTGTCTTTCCGGCGCTGGGCGTGGTCGCGGTTAAGATGGTCTCCCCGCAAAATCAGGGAAGCGCGCTGGCTACCTATACCATTTTTCTCGATCTCTCGCTGGGCGTGGTAGGCCCGGCAGCCGGTGTGCTGATGGGCTATACCGGTATTGCGTCCATCTATCTGGCGGCGGCAATACTGGGGCTTGGCGGGCTGCTGCTGACGTGGCGCCTGCGGCGGCGTGACGTTCGGTAAACGAAAGCGCCTGATAAGATTAATCTTTCCCTTCTGTCCGACTTCGGTTTCTCGCGGTTGCTGTCTGCGGCCGCGCCGCGTTAAGTGAATCATGACTGTATGACAATGAGAGTGGACTCACGTTTAACTCCGCACTGTTTATGTTGAAATACAGTCAGGTACTTAGCCTGCCAATAATCACCGGCCAATGCATATCGTATAACGCCGTCGGTGAACATTCCCGCCATGATTACAGGCTGTGTGCCGTTATCCAAATCATCTTGCGAACTATCCAGATTATTCTTTGTTTTTTTATCGTGATTTACTGTTTTTGAACATGGAGATAATTCAATGAGTAAAAAACCAATATCTGATCCGCAAAGTCGCCGCCACTTTCTGAAATCAACCGGCATCGTTATCGGCGCGCTGGGCGGTGCGGCGTTATCCCGTCCGGCCCAGGCGGTGACGCCGCCGATAGCCGAACCGAAGCAATGGGATACCACGGTCGACGTGCTGGTTGTCGGTACCGGATTTGCCGGGCTGGCGGCCGCCATAGAGGCGCGTAATGCGAAGGCCGGGGTACTCATCATCGATAAGATGCCGCTGCTGGGGGGAAATTCGGTACTTAACGGCGGAGATCTGGCCGCCGCCGGCTCCAAAATGCAACAGGAGCAGGGTATCAAAGACTCGCCGGAGCTGATGTATCAGGACATGATGAAAGCGGGCAACTGGCTTAATTATCCGGAACTGGCCAAAACCGTGGCGGAACATTCGGTAGAGGCGCTCGAATGGGCGCAGAGTATTGGCGCGGAGTTTAACGTGGTCAATTATCACGGCGGCCATTCTGTGAAGCGCGCGCACCAGTTGGTGCAACGTTCCGGCTCGGGACTGATCATGAAACAGCAGCAGAAAGCCAGGGAACTGGGGGCGGTGATCGAGCAGAGAGCCAAACTTCTGCGGCTGGTTGTCGATCAGGACGGCAAGGTCATCGGGGCCGAGGTTCGGCGCGGGTATAGGTTTCCCGATGAGGACTCCGGTAAAATCGCCTACATCCGGGCCACCAAGGGCGTGATACTGGCATCCGGCGGTTTTTCTCAAGGGGTCGCGTTGCGTCAGATGTATGATCCCAGACTGACCGAGGAGTTTACCTCCACCAATCATCCGGGCGCGACCGGCGAGGCCATTATGGCGGCCTGCATGATTGGCGCGTTGGATACGCAGATGGACTGGATCCAACTGGGGCCCTGGACCAGCCCCGACGAGCAGGGGTTCGGCTATGTACCGCAGTTCGTTGAACGGGTCGTCGGCTATGGCCTGATGGTCGATCCTGCCAGCGGAAAACGCTTCTTTAAAGAGACCGGCAACCGCAAAGAGCGTGCCGATGCGATTATCCAACTGGGGCATCCGGCGGTGATAATCGCCGATAAAACCAATACCCTGAACATGGTGGATCCGGGGCAACGAGAGGGGGCGCTGAAAAACGGGTCGTTAAAAATGTTCAACACGCTGGAAGAAGTGGCGAAAGCTTATGATATGCCGGTCAGCGCGTTTGTCGAACAGGTCAATCGCTGGAATTCGTTTATCGAGCAGCGTAATGAACATGATCCGGATCTCGACAGCATGATTTTCAAAGACGCGGTGCCTAACGTCACGCCGCCGTTCTATGCGGCGCGTCTGTGGCCGCGGGTGCACCATACCATGGGCGGACTGGCGATTAACAAAGACGCCCAGGTAATCGGGTTTGATCTGAAGCCGATCCCCGGTCTGTACGCCGCCGGTGAAACGGTCGGCGGCGTGCATGGCGCGGTCAGACTTGGCAGCGTGGCGATGACCGACTGTATTGTCTTCGGTCGTATCGCCGGGAAAAAAGCCGCGCTTTCCGCCTGAGTTGCACTAACCATTAAACAATAGGGGAACCCCTCCGCATTGCCGTCACGCGGAGGGGAATAACCGGAATGATATAGAGATATATCCGCGAGCGGGTTTTTCAAATCATCGAATAGCTTATCGGATAGCGGAAATGCGCTCTAATGCGGCTTGTGCAAGAAAACCAGATCGACGCTTAAACTCCGGGTTGGTTGCCACGCAGCGATCTATACGATCGATTAACGAATTCGGTAACGTTAATTTTTTCCGCACCGCCGAGTAATCGGCCGACGTCAATATCAACTGTAAGCATCCAGCAGACCATGACTTATGCGCACCTGGCGCCGGACTATCTGGAAAACGCTATTACGCTCAACCCGTTGCGGGGGAAAATAGCCGTTTGAAAGTGTCCACATGTTGACCACATTTGCCCAAAATGGCCCGTTTTTGACCACTTTCTAACCGCTTGCAGTTGCTTGTGATTGCTTAATAGGTGGTTGTTTTAAAACGGTTTTACCGGAAAACCGCCAAAAAAAAAGCCCTCCATCATGGAGGGCAAAAGACAGGGATGGTGTCTATGGCAAGGAAAATAGGGTGTATCTACTACAGGTATTACTCGAACTACATTGCTACTCACTACTCACTGCTCGGGATTACGGGCGAATGCCTGATTATTGATCGGGCATCCGATTAAAAATTGATATCTGCTGCTGCATCTCTTTCATGCGCTGTTGGTGTTTTTGGTCTAAAATATTTTTCTGTTCAGTTGTCAGCAGGTTATACATCTGATTACGCACTCGGGTCATTTGAACCTGACGCTCAATCTGCCCTTGCATCATCTTGGTTATCTGAGCGCGGACGGCGGCTTCATCGAATCTATTGGCGATAACCAGCTTGTGCATGGTTTCAATATCTTCAGTGTTAAATGCCGGGGCGTCCTGACGGCCCTGATGCATCAAATCGCGCATCTGCTGCCGTTGTTGCTCGGTTAACTTCACACCATCAAACATGCCCTGCTGACCAGGAATTCTTTTCATGGCAGAGTCATCATCATGCTGCCAGCCATTCACAGCCGCACCTTCAACACCCGCTGCAAATGCAGTGAAAGAGCTCAGCATCAGCAGTGAGGCAAGAGATAACGTTGTGACGTGTTGCATCAAAAACTCCCTGGTGTGGCGTGCTGTTCTGTGAATCAATGAGCATCAGTCTAATCGTCTTGCTGCAAACATGCGTCAGAGGATGTAAAACTACGTAAAGTCATGGAATAGCGGTAATCTATGACGTATTTTGCCCCTGGAGGTAGAGAAAACATGAACAAGATCCTACTGGTTGATGACGATAGAGAGCTAACGTCTTTATTGAAAGAATTGCTTGAAATGGAAGGTTTTAACGTCGTTGTCGCCTACGACGGCGAGCAGGCGTTAAACGTATTGGATAACACTGTCGACCTGTTGCTGCTGGATGTGATGATGCCGAAGAAAAACGGTATCGATACATTAAAAGAACTGCGCCAGCAGCACCAGACACCGGTAATCATGTTAACTGCCCGCGGCAGCGAACTGGATCGGGTGCTCGGCCTGGAGCTGGGCGCGGATGACTATCTGCCGAAGCCCTTTAACGATCGTGAGTTGGTTGCCCGTATCCGCGCCATTTTGCGGCGCTCTAACTGGACGGATCAGCAACAGTCCGGCGAAACCGGCGCCCCGACGCTGGAAGTTGACGGCCTGCGCCTTAACCCCGGTCGGCAGGAAGCCAGCTTTGATGAAACCGTGTTGGATCTGACCGGCACCGAATTCACGCTGCTGTATCTGCTGGCGCAACGGCTGGGCCAGGTTGTCTCGCGCGAGCATCTGAGCCAGGAAGTGCTGGGAAAACGGCTGACGCCGTTTGACCGCGCCATCGACATGCATATCTCTAATCTGCGCCGCAAACTCCCCGAGCGCAAAGATGGGTTGCCGTGGTTTAAAACGTTGCGCGGACGAGGTTATCTCATGGTGTCTGCTGCATGATCAATAGTTTGACCGCACGTATTTTCGCTATTTTCTGGCTGACGCTGGCGCTGGTGCTCATGCTGGTACTGATGGTGCCCAAGCTTGATTCACGTCAGCTGACGGCGCTGCTGGAAAGCGAGCAGCGGCAAGGGATTATGCTGGAGCAACATATTCAGGCCGATCTGGCGAATACTCCCGCCAACGATTTGCGCTGGTGGCTGAGGTTATTCTGGGTCATTGAGAAGTGGGCTCCGCCGGGGCAGCGTCTTTTGCTGGTCACCAGCGAAGGGCGGGTGCTTGGCGCGCAGAAAAGCGAAACTCAAATTGTGCGTAACTTTATCGGCCTGTCCGACAACGCCGATCATCCACAAAAAAAGAAATATGGCCGTGTCGAACTTCTGGGGCCATTCTCTATCCGGGACGGTGAAGATAATTACCAGCTTTACCTGATTCGTCCGGCAAGCAGCCTGCAATCAGACTTTATCAACCTGTTGTTCGACCGTCCGTTGTTGCTGTTGATTTTCACCATGCTGATCAGCTCGCCCTTATTGTTATGGCTTGCCTGGAGCCTGGCGAAACCGGCCCGTAAGCTGAAATATGCGGCGGACGAGGTGGCGCGCGGCAACCTGCGGCAGCATCCTGAACTGGAGGCGGGGCCGCAGGAATTTCTGGCGACCGGGGTCAGTTTTAACCAGATGGTCAGCGCGCTGGAGAGGATGGTTACGGCGCAACACCGTCTGCTGTCCGATATTTCGCACGAATTGCGCACTCCGCTTACGCGTCTGCAACTGGCTACCGCATTACTGCGTCGGCGTCAGGGGGAGGGCCATGAGCTTAACCGTATTGAAACCGAAACGCAGCGGCTGGATAGCATGATCAACGATCTGCTGGTTCTGTCGCGCACGCAGCATAAGAACGAACTTACCCGCGAATTTCTCCGTGCCGATGAACTGTGGGGCAATGTTTTGGATGACGCCGGCTTTGAAGCGGAGCAGATGGGGAAAACGCTGGAAGTGACTTATCCGCCCGGCCCGTGGACGCTGTATGGTAATCCCTCCGCCCTCGATAGCGCGCTGGAAAACATCGTGCGCAACGCGCTGCGTTATTCTCACCAGCATATTGCCGTCGCCTTTTCCGTCGATAATCAGGGGATCACCATCAAAGTGGATGATGATGGCCCTGGGGTCAGCCCGGAAGATCGGGAGCAGATTTTCCGGCCGTTCTACCGTACCGACGAAGCCCGCGATCGGGAGTCGGGCGGTACGGGTTTGGGGTTGGCAATCGTAGAGACGGCGATCGCGCAGCATAAAGGCTGGGTAAAAGCGGAAGATAGCCCGCTGGGCGGTCTGCGGCTAATTATCTGGCTGCCATTACATCAGAGATAAATTGCAATATGCACATGAAAGGCATGACGCTGCTGGTTGGTTTGCTGACCACATTATTCAGCGCTCCGGTACTCAGCTCCAGCGATGGGATATGTGGTTTTTTCGACGAAGAGTGCGGGATAGCCGCATTTCCTTATCTGGCGCCGGATAACGACACCCGAACCAACCTGATGTTATTGCAGAGCAGTCGCAGTCATATCGCACTGCCCGTTCCTCAGCCTGTGCCCGATCAGGCGCATACGCGCATCGATCCGTTCACGGCCTACCGTGTGATGGGGTTGGCGGCGACAGAAGAAACGTCTTCATCTGCGACGCCCGCGGAGCTGGCGGAAGAGCGTTCGCTGCAAAACAAAACACAGCAGCTTCATTTATCCCCCGCGACCCGGGAAACGCTCAGGATACTGAGTCCCGGCGGTAGCGAGGGACGGCAACTCTCGAATACGGTCTCAACCGTTGCAACGTTCTTTGATGTACTGCTGGCGGATCGGCAACTGACGGATGCGCAGCGTACGCTGCTGGCTCAGGCGCGGGTGAATATGCTATCGGCGGATTATCAGGCCGCCGCGTTGTCAACCGAGCTTGGCGGCCTGCCTGACGACGGCCGCGCGGGGGAACTTAAGCGCTATCTGATCGCTGCGTTTGCTTTCTATCAGGGTGAATTTGATCGGGCGGAAACGGGGTTTCAGTCACTGACCCAGGTCGACCAGCCATGGGTTGCCGAAACGGCGCGCTATATGCTGATACGGGTGGCGATTAACCAATCGATGCAGCATGCGTTGGACGAGTACAATATGTTCGATGCCGGCAAGGCCGATAAAAACGTCGGGCTGCTCGCCATACGGCGGATTGACGACTATCTGAAGCAGTATCCGCAAGGACGATACGCCGATTCCGCGCAGGGCCTTTATCGGCGGGCGTACTGGCTAATCGGCGATCTGAATGCATTACCGAAAACCTACCATCAGGCGCTGAGCCATGCCGACAGCGTCAGTGAGTTACAGGCGCTGAGTAATGAGATTGATAACAAACTGCTGGAAAATGGCAAATTCACCACCTCGCCGGAGAGTCCGCTGTTAATGCTGGTGCAGGATCTTAAGCGCCTGCGCGCCGACGATGGCTGGATGCAATTACCGGCCTTATCCGCGCAAGAATTGGCAAGCCAGCAAGCGTTGTTTGACCATGCGGGTATGCAAACGGAATTCAGCTATCTACAGGCCGCCTGGCGGTTTTATCACCTGAAAGATTATGCCGCGGTGATAAACAGCATTCCTGCCGCTAAAGATGACGATCTCACCGATACCACCCGTTTTAGTTTGCAAGTGCTGCGCGGAAAAGCGTTCCAGCAGCAGAGGCAGTGGGAGGACGCCGAAATGCACTGGCGCCGCCTGCTGACGCTGAAAACGAATTATACCCAGCAGCAGTTCCTGCAACTCGCGCTGGCCGAGACGCTGGCGAAGGCGGGCCGCCCGGAAGCCGTATTCGCCGCCGACAGCCCGGTTAAAAATCTGCGTTTTCGTTCCGCGGTGTTAAAAACCAGCGCCGGCGCCGACCTGCTCCGCCAGCAAACCGGCCCACAGCAGACGCATGAGGAACGCGCCATTGCCCTGCATACCTTGCTGACAAAATCACTGACGCATGCCGATTATGCCGGCTACCTCAAAGACATTGAGTTGAGAAAAGCCATCTCTCCGCTGAAAGAGTCGGAAAACATCAGTTGGAGCCGGGAAAACCTGGCGGTGTTTGACTGGGACGGCGGCGATGCCGAAGAAGGGTATCAATGTCCGGCGCTGAATGCGGTGGTGAACCGGTTGAGTCAGCACCCTGACGATGCGCGGGCCAGCAACTGCCTCGGCGAATTTTTCCTGCGCACCGGCAATGTCGTCGGCTTTGACTGGGGCGAGAGCAATATGCTGGATGAGTTAATCAACGCGCCGACCCGGTTTACCGGCCAGGAATATAACCGACTGGATGGCTATCTGCGGGTGATCGCCGATCCCAATGCGCCGCCGGAAGATAAAAGCTACGCGCTCTACCGGGCCGTCTACTGCTACGCTCCCAGCGGACACAATGACTGCGGTCGGCAGGAGATCGGCAAAGCCACGCGCAAGGCCTGGTTTACCAGGCTGAAAACCGAGTTTAAAGGCACGCCGTGGGCAGGGCGGCTCAAATATTACTGGTAGGCCGGGCGATAGCGCTGGCCTGGCTGCTGTCGGTCAGCGTCGCGGTTCAGGCCGGCAGCGTTAATGCCGCGCACTATCGGGCTTTCTGGCTGTGGGCGGCGGTGCGGCCGCAGCCGGTGCTACATCAAGCCGATACGCTGTATCTTCATCAGGGCGAGATCGCCCGTCGGCAGGGAAAGCGTGTTTTTCTTCGTCAGGGGATCCCCGCCAGCAAATTACGCGTAACCCATCTATGGCTTTCTTTCCGGCTGACCACGCTGGAACTGTCTGATAATCACCTCAACCGTATGCTGAAACTGCGGGAAAGCTGGCGTCGCCATGGCAATCAGGCGCCGGGAATTCAAATCGACTTTGACGCCAAAAGCCACCAACTGGCGGGATATGTGGCGTTTCTGCGACAGTTGCGAAAAAGAGTGCCGGAAGACTGCCGGCTGAGCATCACCGGGCTGCTCGACTGGGCGAAAACCGGCGACGCGGCCGAACTGAACCGACTGCATGACAGCGTTGACGAACTGGTGGTGCAAACCTATCAGGGGCGCAATACGGTTACCCGTTATGCCGACTATCTGCCGGCCTTGATGAAGTTGACGATCCCTTTCCGGCTGGGGTTGGTGCAGCACGGTAAGTGGGACAGGGCATGGCAACAGCGCCTTGCGGCGTCTCCCTACTATCGCGGCGAGGTTGTTTTTCTGCTAAATCCGCCGCCGGAAAAACAACGCCCTGGCGCAGGCGATTAAACGCGGCCGCCAAAGCCGTTCTGCCGCCAGGCTTCGTAGCTGATAATGGCAACCGCATTAGATAAATTCAGGCTGCGGCTCTCCGGTTGCATGGGGATGCGGATACGGAAGTCCGGCGCAAAGCCATTGCGGATCTCATCGGGCAGTCCGGCCGTTTCCGAGCCGAACAGCAGTACGTCTCCGGGCTGATAGTCCGGCCGATCGTAAGGGCGGCTGCCTTTGGTGGTGCAGGCAAAAATACGCAGCCCTGCCACCGTCGCCAGAAAGTCCTGATAGTTTTTATGACGGCGAACGTTGGCTAAATCATGGTAATCCAGCCCGGCCCGGCGCAGCTTCTTCTCTTCAAAATCAAAGCCCAGCGGTTCAATCAGATGAAGCGTGCAGCCGTTGTTGGCGGCCAAACGGATAATATTACCGGTATTCGGGGCTATTTGTGGCTCATAGAGCGCAATATGAAACATGGAGTGACTTCAATGACCAGAAAAATTCTGTCGGCAGTATATAACATTCCATCAAAGTAACCCAAAACCTGAACGGTCAGGCAATGCGGATTACTCCGCAGGACGTTTTCACTATTGACGGTTACACTATAAGCGACGGGCCAATGATTTACCTGAATGGGTATCGGCCCGGGCGAAATGACGGTTTTGGCACATTCCGTGCCGTGGAGGATCGAAGATGAAGTATCCATTCACACTGACGACGCTGCTTTCTGTGCTGTTTTTGCTGCCGCTGGCCGGCCAGGCCGCCAATCCGCAGACGCCATCGGCGCAGCAGCAGTATGAAAACGGCATTAGCAGCCAGAAGCAGCTACAGCAGCGCATGCAACAGAACCAGCAGGGGCAGAAGCAGCAACTGAACCAACAGCTACAGCAACGCAATACCCAGTTGCAGCAGCAACGACAGCAGCAGTTGGAACAGGAGCGGCAACGCAGCACCCAGCAAAAGATGCTGCCGACTCAGCCCCGGCAAACCCCTTAACCGGTTGGCCGCTTAAAGACGCACGCCCATCAGCGTCAGGATCAGCGGGGTGGTCAGGGCGGCCAGCGCCGTCGAGAGCAACAGGCTGGACGCCACCGGACCGCCCAGTGCATTAAACTGGCGCGACATCAGATAAATGTTTACGCCCACCGCCATCGATCCCAGCAGCACCACGGCCCGGGTTTCCATTTCCGGCAGGCCCAGCGCCATCGCCAGCAGCCAGATCACCAGCGGCTGTACCAGCAATTTGATGAAACAGATCGCCGTGCTGATTTGCCAGCCGTCGCGAATACGGTATTCAGCCAGTCCCATACCGAGCGCAATCAGCGACAGCGGCACCGCAATCTGGCCCACCATGACCAATGGCTTATCGACGTAAGACGGCAGCGTCAAGCCGGTCAGACTGAACGCCGTCCCGGAAAGAATACCGATAATCAGCGGGTTTTTCAGTACCCCCAGCGCGGTTTTGGTGAAGCCTTGCAGAGAGAGCGCGCCATTGCGCGCCCACTCAACGGATACCGTCACCAGCGTCCAGAGGATCAGGCCGTTGAACACCACCACCAGGGCGACGGAAGGCACCGCCTCCTCACCCAGCAACAGCGTGGCGATCGGTAATCCCAGCATCACATTGTTGGAGAAGATGCCGCTCAGCGCGAAAACCGAGCCGGAAACGCCATCCAGATGAAAAATCTTACGCGCCACGATGCGGCCCAGCACGAAAACGATCAGGCAACTGCCGAAGAACGCGATCAGCAGGCGGGCGTCAACCGTCGGACGCTGGGCAAAATCGCACATCATGCGGAATAACATCGCCGGCATGGCGACGGAGAAGACGAAGCGGCTCATGCCGTCGGTAATGGTCGTCGGCCATTTTCCGAAGCGGATTAGGCCATAACCCAGCATGATCAACACAAATAGTGGTAAAGAAAGGAAAATCTGGTGCCAGAGCGAACTAATAAATGCGGGCATCGAGCCACTTCCTTATTAACCGGCGCTAATCGCAACAACGGGCGGATTTCAACCGGCAGCAAAGCCCGCCCCGATCAAATCTATCCGGTCAGTGCAGATACAGTCAACGCCCCAATCAAGTAATGTTCGCGCCCGGGCAGGTTGGTTCACGGTATATGCCAGAATCCGCAGCCCGGCGGCTTTCAGTAACGCCGTCCGTTCCGCCGTCAGCCGTTGATGATTAAGGTGGAGCGATACGCACCCTAAACGTTGCGTCAGGGTTTGCCAGTCGTCGTTCCATTTATCCAGCAGCAGGCCGCGAGGAAGCTCGGGAACCGCCTGCCGGGCCGCCTCCAGCGCCTGCGCCGAGAATGACGACAGCAGCGGTGCGACGGGGTGATCTCGCCAGAGCCGACGCGCGGCCAGGGCGACCAGCCGCCCGGTTTCCCGCTCGCGGCCGGTGGTGGGTTTAATTTCAATATTGGCCGCCATCGCGTATTTCTCACAGCGCGTCGCCACTTCGGATAACAGCGGCAACCGTTCGCCGGCAAACTGTTTACCGTACCAGCCGCCGACATCCAGCCCGACTAATTTGTCCCACGGCAGATCGCCCGCAATCCCCCAACCGTTGCTGGTTCGCTCAAGCGTGTCGTCATGCAGTAAAAAGATCTCGCCGTCCCGCGACAGCTTGGCGTCAAATTCGATCATCTTGTGACCGAAACTGGCGCCCACATCAATCGCCGCCAGCGTGTTTTCAGGTGCCAGTGAACCGCCGCCGCGATGGGCGACAATCGCCGGATATGGCCAGGTATCTTCCATTGTTCCATCCGTAATCCGCTTTGCGAATCAAACCAATACCATGACTGTGCGGACAAATGCCGCCAGTCGTGCGTGTTGCCAACTGAATATGCTCCGCCCCGGCCTCAAACGTCAACTCGCGCTCACCCTATGACGGTTTGGGTTGCAGACCAAACAGCGCTGACAAATGCAGACTGCATGGCGAAAAAGCGCGCCGCTTCTGTGACAGGGTACGAGTTTTACGAGCATGATTGCGCTATAGCAATAGTCAATGACGATCAATATTTTTACATATGCAGATTTTCACTATTGTATGGCGACAATCAGGCCTGTTTTCGCTCATTTATCCAACAATAGATTTGTTGGCCGCTCACTTATACTCCTTATTCATCACTGACTGCCCGATACCCGAGTTCATCAGGTATGACGTGAATAAATAACAAGTTCTTAACAACAGCTTGTCTAACGTCCCCATGTAAAACAATTACACAGACATATCTCGGCAAGCGGATCTGTCGGCAGATATTCAACACCAAGGAACATTATGAATTTTTTAAAAAACATGAAATTGGGAACAATGCTAGGGTCAGGCTTTGCCGTCATTATCCTGATTGGTTTTGTTGTCTCCCTGTTTGGCCGTATGCAACTGGCAGAACTGGGCGGCAATATCCAGTTGTCACAGGTGCGTATCAACAATCTGCTGTTGATGCAGGAGGTTAAAGACAACATCAATACCCTGTCGCGCGTTATCAGGAACATTGCGCTGATGGACGATCGGCAGGAGATGGAAGAACAGAGGCAACGTATTGTCAGGTTACAGGCACGTAATGCCGAATTGTTTACGCAGATCCGGGAGAACACCATCTCGCCAGAAGCCCGGACGCGCACGCAAAACCTGGAAAAACTCATACCGTCTTATATTGAGACGGTAAACAAATCGATTAGCGTGGGGATGTCGGGGCAGCTTGAGGAAACGCGTAATATACTGTTCGGCGAGTTGCAAGATGCGCAGGACGGTATTTTTAACGCGTTGGGTGAAATGGTCACCTACCAGGCGACGCTGACCATTGATACCGCAAACGCATCAGAACATCAGGCGCGCACCGCGGGTTCATTAATGCTCATCATAGCGGCGTTGGTGGCGCTGTTGGGCGGGCTGGTTGCCTGGGGAATTACCTACAAGATTAAGAAGCAACTGGGCGGCGAACCCACGTATGCGGTTGAAATCGCGCAACAGGTGGCGCAGGGCAATCTGGCGTTGGAAGTCCAGTTACGTCCGGGCGATACCAGCAGCGTTCTGGCGGCGATGGCGGCCATGCGCGACGGCCTGAGCCATACGGTAAATCAGGTGCGTCAGAGCAGCGAATCGATTGCCACCGGCGCCGGCCAGATTGCGATAGGCAACACCGATTTAAGTCAGCGCACCGAAGAACAGGCCTCTAATTTGCAACAGACCGCGGCCTCCATGGAGCAGATGCATACGACCATCAAACAGAATACGGATACCGTCACCATGGCATCGGAACTGGCCAACGCGGCCAGCGCCACGGCGACCAAAGGTGGGACCGTGGTCAGCAATGTGGTCGCCACGATGGGAGATATTTCCGCCAGTTCACGTAAGATTGGCGACATTATCGGCGTTATTGACGGCATTGCTTTCCAGACCAATATTCTGGCGTTGAATGCCGCGGTGGAAGCCGCTCGCGCCGGTGAACAGGGGCGCGGCTTCGCCGTCGTCGCCGGCGAGGTGCGTTCGCTGGCGCAGCGTTCCGCATCCGCCGCCAAAGAGATCAAGGATCTGATTGGCGAGAGCGTACAAAAGGTGGAAAACGGTTCACATTTGGTCAATGAAGCCGGAACCACGATGGGCGAAATCGTCGAGCAGGTACGCCGCGTCGCGGAGTTGCTGGGTGAAATCGGCGTAACGACCCGTGAACAGTCCCAGGGGATCTCCCAGGTAAATGATGCGGTTAACCAGTTGGATGAAGTCACGCAGCAGAACGCTGCGCTGGTAGAAGAGTCCGCTACCGCCGCGGACAGCCTGAGCGATCAGGCCAGACGTCTGGTTGAGTTGATGAGTACTTTCCGTTTGAGCGGCGAGGATGTGGGTAGAATTCCTGCGCAGAAGGCCGGTCGTCCGGCGCAAACGCCGACGCTGAAACTGGCCGGTCAGTCCAGCGCGCAGAATTGGGAGTCATTCTAAAGGCCGATTGATTTACCGCTCAGGCCGCCTGAGACCGTTGACGCGGCTCCTTCGGCGGTAGTCCCCTTTCCCGAACCGCCAGTGACGCGTTCCCGACGCGGCACTGGCTTGCGCCGCATTCGCGGGGACGTCCACCTCAGCGTAATTTCTTACGCCGTGCGGTGACCGGTTTAAACACTAAATTTATATCTAATATCAGCATGTTAAATATAAAAATACAAACAAGGCATTTTTGTGTGAGTCCCTCCGCGCTTAGCCGGGTTATTCCGCCACCAGCACCTCAACCCCCATTTTCCCCAACGTTTCTTTCGCCGTGCCCGGCAGCCCGTTATCGGTAATAATACTGTTAAGAACCGTTAGCGGGGTGGCCAGATAGGTGGCGATGCGGCCGTATTTTGAAGTGTCGCAGAGCAGAATACGCTTGCTGCTGGCCGTCACTACCGCGCGTTTCACCCCCACTTTGTCTTCATTCGGCGTGGATAAGCCGCGCAGGCTCCATGAGGAAGCGGAAATAAAGGCGATATCGATAAACAGGTTGCGCAGCGCCTGCGCGGTTGCCTCACCGACACAGGAGCGGTTTTCCCGACATAGCGTACCGCCGGTGTGGATCATGCGACACTGGCTGGATTCAATAAGAAAGGCCGCAATCACAAAATCGTTGGTCACGATCGATAAGTCATCCCGCTCGGCCAGTTGGCGCGCCAACGATAGCGTGGTGGTGCCGGCATCCAGATAAATGCAGCTGTTCGGCGGGATCTGCCGGGCCGCCAACCGGCCAATCGCCTCTTTCTGTTGGCTGAACATGACGGACTTATCCTGATGCGACGGTTCAATCGCCAGGCGCTCCGGAGAACGCACCCCGCCGGATACGCTGAGCAAGAGGCCGTCCTGTTCCAGTTTTTGTACATCCCGCCGCACGGTCATATGCGAAACCTCAAGCCGCTCGGTCAGTTCAGCGATACTAACCACACCGCGCTCCGCGACCAGCGCCAGAATACGTTGATGACGTTCTACTGGGATCATCCCTGCTCCTATCCTTATTTGATAAATATTGTGATAACTATCGCGTTTGAGAACGATAATTATCATAAATTCACGCTATAAACCACGACGCGGGCCTGCTTTCCTCACAATCTTTACGATTTGGATGTTAATTTATGTGATATCAATCACCCTGCATAGCAATATAAACGCTTATATTTAACACCATAGAACAAATAATCACTAAAATTAACAAAGGCGACAGTTATGAAAAAAACATCAGAGTATGCCGTAGCCGTTATCGGTTTGGGTTCCATGGGCTTTGGCGCGGCGACGTCCTGTATCAAAGCCGGATTAACCACCTACGGCGTGGACATTAATTCGCAAGCGCTTGAACGCTTACGCCAGGCCGGCGCCGCACAGGCCGAAACGGATATTGCTGCCTTTGCCGACAAGCTGGATGCCGTGGTACTTCTGGTTGTCAACGCCGCGCAGGTGAACAGCATTTTGTTTGGCGAACCTGGCGTTGCCGGGAAGTTGAAACCCGGCACGGCGGTTATGGTGTCGTCGACCATTTCCTCGCAGGACGCCCAGAATATCGCTCAACGACTCGCCGGGCATCAATTGATTATGCTGGATGCCCCGGTCTCCGGTGGCGCCGTCAAAGCCGCCGCCGGAGAAATCACGGTGATGGCTGCGGGTTCCGATCTGGCCTTTGCAAAATTGCAGCCGGTGCTGGACGCCGTCGCCAGCAAGGTTTATCGCGTCGGCGATGAGATCGGTCTGGGCGCGACGGTAAAAATCATTCATCAACTGCTGGCCGGCGTACACATCGCCGCGGGCGCGGAAGCCATGGCGCTGGCCGCGCGCGCGGGCATTCCGCTGGACATCATGTACGACGTGGTGACCAACGCCGCCGGTAACTCATGGATGTTCGAGAACCGGATGCGTCACGTAGTGGACGGCGACTATACGCCGAAATCCGCCGTCGATATCTTCGTTAAGGATCTGGGGCTGGTGACCGACACGGCCAAAGCGCTCCACTTCCCGCTGCCGCTGGCGTCGACTGCGTTCAACATGTTCACCGCCGCCAGCAACGCCGGGTTCGGCAAAGAAGACGACAGCGCGGTGATCAAAATTTTCAGCGGTATTAGCCTGCCGGAAAAAGGGGAGGAAAAATGATCGCCCTGGGTGTTATTGCAGACGACTTTACCGGCGCCACGGACATCGCCAGCTTTCTGGTCGGAAACGGCCTGCCGACGGTGCAATTGAATGGCGTCCCGCCGGCGGATTTTCAGGTTAACGCGCAGGCCGTGGTCATTAGCCTGAAATCCCGTTCCTGCCCGGCGCAGCAGGCCGTCGCCGCGTCGCTGGACGCGTTGTCCTGGCTCCGGCGGCAGGGCTGTCAGCAGTATTATTTCAAATATTGCTCGACCTTTGACAGCACGGATAAAGGCAATATCGGGCCGGTTACCGACGCGTTGCTGGATACGCTGGGGGAAACGCAAACCGTGATTTCGCCCGCCTTGCCGGTCAACGGCAGAACCGTGTATCAGGGCCATCTGTTTGTGATGAATCAACTGTTGTCCGAATCAGGTATGCGAAATCATCCGGTGACGCCGATGACGGACAGCAATCTGATGCGGGTGATGGAGCGGCAGGCCGCCGGCCGTTGCGGGCTGGTGCCTTATCCGGTGATGGAGCAGGGCGCGGAGGCGGTTAAACAGCAGTTGGCGCAGCTCAGGCAGCAAGGCGTTCGTTACGCGGTGCTGGATACCCTGAACGAACAACATTTGCTGACGCAGGGCGAGGCGCTGCGCGATATGAAGCTGGTTACCGGCGGCTCCGGTCTGGCTATCGGCCTTGCCCGCCAGTGGGCGCAGTCCGCCGGACAGAGTGGCGCGGCCACCGCCGCCGGTATGCCGCAGCCCGGTCCCGGCGTGGTGCTGTCCGGTTCCTGCTCGGTGATGACCAATCAGCAGGTCGCCCGTTACCGCCAGCAGGCGGCCAGCCGCGCCATTGAGGTAGCGCGCTGCCTGCAAGGGGATGAAGAGCGGCAGGCCTATGTCCGCGAGCTCGCCGCATGGGTGAATGAGCACCGCGATGAGGCGCTTGCGCCGCTGTTGTACGCGACGGCCTCAGCGGACGAACTCGCGCAGATCCAGCAACGCTGGGGGGCGGAGGCCAGCAGTCAGGCGGTGGAGGCGCTGTTCGCCGCCGTGGCCCGACAGCTTCAGCAGCAAGGATTTCAGCGTTTCATCATTGCCGGCGGAGAAACGTCCAGCATTGTGGTGCAAACGTTGGGTATCCACGCTTTCCATATCGGCCCGTCGATTTCACCCGGCGTGCCCTGGGTCAGATCCACCAACCACCCGCTGTCGCTGGCATTGAAATCCGGCAATTTTGGCGATGAAGACTTTTTTGCCCGAGCACAAAGGGAGTTCGCAGTATGAATGAACAACACGCACGCGACGAGATGGTCAGGCTGGGGGCATCTTTCTTTCAGCGCGGTTATGCCACCGGCTCCGCAGGCAACCTCTCGCTGCTGCTGGATGACGGCACGTTGCTGGCCACGCCAACCGGATCTTGTCTGGGCGAGCTGGATGCCGGGCGCTTATCCAAAGTCGACATGAGCGGCGAATGGATTTCGGGCGACAAGCCGTCGAAAGAGGTCAGTTTCCACCTGTCGCTTTACCGCAATAACCCGCAATGCCGGGCGGTCGTTCATCTGCACAGCACCTACCTGACGGCGTTGTCCTGTCTGGAAGGGCTTGACCCGCAGGATGCGATTAAACCGTTCACGCCCTATGTAGTGATGCGCGTCGGCGAGGTGCCGGTGGTGCCCTATTACCGCCCGGGCGACGCGCGGCTCGGCGAGGATTTGGCGAAGCTGGCCCCGCATTATCGGGCGTTTCTGTTAGCCAACCACGGCCCGGTCGTCACCGGTAAAGATTTACGGGCGGCGGCGGACAATATGGAAGAACTGGAAGAGACCGCCAAACTGATTTTTATTCTCGGCGATCGGCGTATTCGTTATCTCACCGTTGACGAAATTGATGAATTACGGAGTTAATCATGCCTAAATTTGCTGCCAACCTTTCCATGCTGTTCACGGAAGTGCCGTTTCTCGATCGTTTCAAAGCCGCCGCCGATGCCGGTTTTGAGGCCGTCGAATACCTGTTTCCCTATGAATACCCGGCTTCGCTGCTGGCGGAAAAACTACGGGAAAACGGCCTCACGCAGGTGTTATTCAATACCGCGCCCGGCAATATCGCGGCGGGAGAGTGGGGCGTCGCCGCGCTGCCCGACCGCATTGACGATGCCCGCCGGGATATCGACGCTGCGCTGGACTATGCGCTGGCGCTGAACTGTCCGTCGGTGCTGGTGATGGCGGGAGTAGTGCCTGTCGGCGCCGATCGCGCCGCCTATCAGCAAACGTTTATCGATAACCTGCGCTACGCCGCTGATAAATTTGCGCCGCATGGCATCAACATCATGATTGAGGCGTTAAGCGCGAAGGTGAAGCCGCATTATCTGTTTTCCAGTCAGTATCAGGCGTTGGAATTGGCGAACCTGATCGATCGGCCGAACGTCTATATCCAACTGGATTTTTTCCACGCGCAAATTGTGGACGGCAACCTGACGCAAATTATTCACGATCTTCAGGGGCGCGTCGGGCATATTCAAGTTGCTTCGGTTCCCTCCCGGAATGAACCCGACGACGAGGAAATTAATTATCCGTTCCTGTTTGCAACGCTGGACGACGTAAATTATTCCGGCTGGATTGGATGTGAATATAACCCGCGAGGTAAAACCGAAGCGGGGTTGAGTTGGGTGAAACCCTGGCTGAAGAGGAAAAATAACCTATAACCTTGGATTATATTTATACCCGTCATTTTTCAAGTCGCAGGTGCGTTGGCTGGTCAAATTCGTTCCCGACGAATTTGTCGCTCGGTTACCGCCTTTCTGCATCTCGAAATCTATTGGGTATATATCGGCGCCAGAGACGCGTTTATTAAAAAACGAGAAAAGACCGAGTTTCCCTATTATTTCAATACGGAAACAAGGACGTCTTTTTCTTTAAATAACGAATAAATACCCGATAGATTTCACAGCGCAGTCAATATTCCTGCAATGTGAAAGATAACGGATATATTGACGAGATCATAAATATGTCCACCTCGCTATTACTTTGTATCGCCATTGCCGGGGTATTATTGCTGCTCCTGATGGTCATTAAATTAAAAATACAACCGTTTGTCGCGTTGCTGGTCGTGAGTTTATTGGTCGCGTTGGCGACCGGTATTCCGACCGGCGAAGTCATGAAAGTCGTGACCTCCGGCATGGGCGGTATTCTAGGTTCGGTGACGATTATTATTGGTCTCGGCGCCATGTTGGGTAGAATGATCGAGGTCTCCGGCGGCGCCGAATCACTGGCCCGGCGTTTCGCCCAGTTAATGGGGCCGGGATTAATGGTGGCCGCATTGACTATCGCCGCCTTTATTCTGGGGATCCCGGTCTTTTTTGATGTCGGGTTTATTATTCTCGCCCCGATTATTTATGGCTTTGCGAAAGTCGCCAAAGTGTCGCCGATTAAATTCGGTCTGCCGGTCGCCGGGGTGATGCTGACGGTTCACGTCGCCCTGCCGCCGCATCCCGGCCCGGTGGCGGCGGCAGGTTTATTGAATGCGGATATTGGCTGGCTGACGATGATCGGCCTGCTGGTCTCCATTCCCGTCGGCATCATCAGTTATTGGGTCGCCAAAGGGCTCAATCGGCGTAACTATGCGCTATCCGTTGACGTGCTGGAGCAGTTGCAGTTGGCAAAACCGGAGGAGACCACGCCGAACGCGTCACCCTCTTCCACGCCGCCGGCCGGATTGATCGCCGCGCTGATCGTCATTCCTATTCTGATCATTATGCTTGGCACCGTTTCCGCCACCATCCTGCCAGCGGGCCACGCGGTGCGCGACGTTATGTCGCTGGTCGGCTCGCCGGCGGTGGCGTTGCTGATTGCGCTGGCGCTGGCCTTCTGGCTGATTGCCCTGCGTCGCGGCTGGTCGCTGGAAAAAGCCAGCGGCGTTATGGGCGACGCCATGCCTGCCGCGGCGATGGTCATCATGGTGACCGGCGCGGGCGGAGTTTTCGGTAAAGTGCTGGTGGAATCCGGCATCGGCAAAGCGCTGGCGGATACCCTGACCAGCATCCACTTGCCGCTGGTGCCGGCCGCATTCATTCTTTCGCTGGCGCTGCGCGCCTCACAGGGCTCGGCCACTGTCGCCATTCTCACCACCTGCGGCCTGCTGAGCGAAGCCGTCAGCGGATTAAGCCAGATGCAACTGGTGCTGGTGACGCTGTCGGCCTGTTTCGGCGGGTTGGGACTCTCGCACGTCAATGATTCCGGCTTCTGGATTGTGACCAAATATCTTGGCCTGTCCGTTGCCGACGGGCTGAGAACCTGGACGGTGCTGACGACCGTGCTCGGTCTGGCCGGTTTTATCTTTACCTGGGCGCTGTGGCTGATTATCTGATCGCGCCGTTTCCCGCATCCGCCGTTGATCCGGCGGATGCGGGGCGCGTCGCCGTTACAGCGCGCGGCGCAGCCGTGCTATCGCCTCATGCATCTGCTCTGGCGTCGCGGTCGCAAAGGAGAAGCGCAGCGTCGAATAGTCCGGCGCGTCAGGGAAGAAGAACTCGCCCGGCACGAACACCACGCCCTGTTTCAGCGTCTGCTTCAGCCAGTCGGTGGTATTGAAGGTGTGGCGAAATTTCGCCCACAGGAACATCCCGCCCTTGGGCGGGTTAAAGGTCATCACCTCGCCCAACTCCGCCGCCACCAGGCCGGACAACAGCTCGCTTTTTTCCTTGTAGGCATGGCGGATTTTTTCAATCTGCGCATCCAGACGCCCCAACCCCAGATAACATTCCGCCACGGTCTGCGACAGCGAACTGGCGTGCAGATCCGCGGCCTGTTTAATAATCGCCACCTTGTGCAGCAGCCAGTCCGGCAGGATCGCCCAGCCGAGGCGCAGGCCGGGCGCCAGGATCTTTGAAAACGTCGAGGTGTAAAGCACGTATTCCGTGCTGCCAAGCTCCTCCTGAGCCAGTTGGAACAGCGTTGGGTGGCGTTCTTCGGTAAAGCGTAATTCGCCGTACGGGTCGTCTTCGATAATGACGAAACCATAACGCTCCGCCAGCGCGATCAGCTGTTTACGGCGCGCGTAGCTCAGGGTGACGCCGCTGGGATTACCGAAATTCGGCACGATATATACGCCTTTGATGCGCTGTTTCTGCAACAAGGCTTCCAGTTCATCCACCACCATGCCGTGTTCGTCCGAGGCCACCGACATCACCTGCGCCTGCGCCAGCTCAAGCGTTTGCAAAGCGGCAAGGTAGGTAGGGCGCTCAACGACAAAGACGTCGCCGGGATCGATCATCGCACGCATGATTAAATCCAGCGCCTGCTGTGAACCCGCCGTCACCACCATGTCTTGCGCCTGCGTTTTCACGCCGCGCGCCGCGCAAAGATCGGCAATGCGTTCACGCAATAGGTGGCTGCCTTCGGTTAATCCATACTGGAAAGCCGTTTTCGGCTGCTCGGTAATGGCCAACTGCGTCGCCTGATTCAGGCCGTCGAAATCAAACAGCGCGTCGGACGGGATGCCGCCCGCCAGCGAGATAATATTGTCCATCTTGCTATGCTTAAGCAATTCGCGAATAGCGGAGCTTTTCAACTGCGCGATGCGTTGCGCCAGTAACCCTTCAGTAGCCATTTATCTTCTTATACCTTTATTGAGCAGGCCGGGTTCATCGGCCTGCTAGCCATCAACCGCCCAGATAGGCTGAACGTACCGCTTCATTCGCCAGTAATGCCGCACCGGTATCTTCCAGCACCACATGGCCGTTTTCCAGCACATAACCGCGATCGGCCAGCCGCAATGCCTGATTGGCGTTTTGCTCCACCAGGAAAATGGTCATGCCTTCTTCACGCAGCTGCGCGATGGTGTCAAAAATTTGCAGGATGATAATCGGCGCCAGCCCCAGCGATGGTTCGTCCAGCAGCAATAAGCGCGGCTGGCTCATCAGCGCCCGGCCGATCGCCAGCATCTGCTGCTCGCCGCCGGACATGGTGCCGGCCCGCTGAGCGCGACGCTCGAACAGGCGCGGAAACAGTTCGTAGACCCGTTCGATTCTTTGCTGATACTGGTCACGCGCGGCAAAAAATCCGCCCATCGCCAGGTTCTCTTCCACCGTCATGCGGGAAAATACGCGGCGGCCTTCGGGAACAATGGCGATCGCCTCACGCATAATCTGCGCGGTTTGCCAGTGGGTGATGTCTTTCCCATCAAAGGTGATGGTGCCTTCCGTCGCGCGCGGATCGCCGCATAGCGTACCCAGCAGCGTGGTTTTACCGGCGCCGTTGGCGCCGATAAGCGTAACGATTTCGCCTTGCTCAATATGCAGGCTAACCTGATGCAGCGCCTGAATTTTACCGTAATGGGCCGAAACCTGATTTAATGACAACATAACCTTATCCTTCCCCCAGATACGCACGGATAACATCCGGGTTATTACGAATTTCAGCCGGGGTTCCGTGAGCCAGCGGGGTGCCTTGATTGACGACGTAAATCCGATCGGAAATCCCCATCACCAGCTTCATGTCATGCTCAATCAACAACACCGAAACCTGATGACTATCGCGCAGTTCGGCGATCAACAGGTCCAGCTCTTCGGTTTCTTTTGGATTCAGACCGGCGGCGGGTTCATCCAGCATCAGCAGTTCGGGCCGGGTGACCATGCAGCGGGCGATTTCCAGCCGACGCTGTTGACCGTAGGCCAGGTTGCCGGCCTGACGGTTCGCCAGTTCAAGCAAACCCACACGCTCCAGCCAGACCGCGGCGCGATCCTGCGCATCGGCTTCCGCGCGGCGGAACGCCGGCGTCTTCAGCAACCCGGCGAATACGCCGCTTTTAAGGTGCTGATGCTGGGCGACCAGCAGGTTTTCTATCACCGTCATTTCACGGAATAAACGCACGTGCTGAAAGGTCCGCACTACCCCCATACGGGCGATTTTTTGTCCGGACAATCCTTCCAGATGCCGATCGCGCAGCATGATCGTGCCGCCCGTGGGACGATAAAATCCGGTAAGGCAGTTGAATACCGTGGTTTTCCCCGCCCCGTTCGGGCCGATCAGAGAAACGATTTCGCCCGCATGAATATCCAGTTCAACGTTGTTGACCGCCAGCAGGCCGCCGAAACGCATCATCAGGCCTCTGACCGATAATAATGGCTGCGTACTCATGCCTGCTCTTCCTTTTTACTGACTTTCAGCTTCATCTGCGGACGCTTCATCGGCAGCAAACCTTGCGGACGCCAAATCATCATTAACACCATCAGCGCGCCCAGCAGCAACATGCTGTATTCATTCAGATCGCGCATCAGCTCCCGGGAAACCACCAACAGTATCGCCGCCAGGATCACCGCAAATTGCGATCCCATGCCGCCCAGCACCACAATCGCCAGCACAAAGGCCGACTCCACGAAGGTAAATGATTCCGGGCTGACAAACCCCTGACGCGCGGCGAACAGCGTACCGGCAAACCCGGCGAACGCGGCGCTGATGGTAAACGCCGTCAGTTTGATTCTGGTCGGGCTCAGGCCCAGCGAACGGCAGGCGATTTCATCATCGCGCAACGCTTCCCAGGCCCGCCCCAGCGGCATACGCAACAGGCGGTTAATCACAAACAGCGTTAATACCACCAGCAGCAGCGCCACCAGATAAAGGAAAATGATGCGATCGCTGGGGTCGTATTTCAGACCGAAGAAGTTATGGAAGGTATCCCAGCCGTCGCGCGCGCTGCGGCTGAACTCCAGGCCAAAGAGCGTCGGTTTTGGAATTTGGCTGATGCCGTTCGGACCACCGGTGATTTCGGTATTGTTCAGCAGCAGAATTCGGACAATTTCGCCAAACCCCAGCGTAACAATCGCCAGATAATCACCCCGCAGGCGCAACACCGGGAAGCCAAGCAGGAAGCCGGACAGGGCGGCCGTCATGCCTGCCAGCGGCAGGCTTTCCCAGAAACCTAAACCGTAATAGTGGTTCAGCAAGGCGTAGGTATAGGCGCCGATGGCGTAAAAGCCGCCATAGCCCAAAACCAGCAGGCCGGACAGCCCGACCACCACGTTAAGCCCCAGCCCCAGCATCACGTAGATCAACGTAAGGGTAGCAATATCCACCGTTCCGCGCGACACCAGAAACGGCCAGGAGACGGCGGCGATAATCAATGCCGCCGCCAGCAATTTTTGCCGCGGCGTACTGCCGTCGAAGCTCGGCAACACCAAGGACGGGCCGGAAAATTTTTTCAGACTTTGCTGGAAGAACGGGCGGATAAGCTGGAAGAAGAACACCACCACGCAGCCCGCGCCGATCCAATACCAGCGAACCTGATCGGCTCCGCGAACCACCAGCCTGGTGCCATCCAGCTCCAGTTGCATGCCCATGATAAAGGCGGCCAACACCAGCAGCATAAACGCCGAGACGAATGCATTGATAAGATTGAGCTGCTTCATACCTTCTCAACCTCCGGACGACCCAGAATGCCGGTAGGCATCACCAGCAGCACCACGATCAATAATGCGAACGACACCGCATCTTTGTATTCCGTGCTCAGATAAGCCGAGGTCAGCGCTTCCGCCACGCCCAGAATCAGCCCGCCGATCATGGCGCCGGGAATGCTGCCGATGCCGCCCAGCACCGCCGCCGTAAAGGCTTTCATGCCCGCCATAAAGCCGATGTAGGGGTTAATCACGCCATAGAACTGCCCCAGCAGCACCCCGGCGACCGCCGCCATCAGCGCGCCGATCACAAAGGTCAGGGAAATCACCCGGTCAGTGCTGATGCCCAGCAGGCTGGCCATTTTCAGATCTTCGGCGCAGGCGCGACAGGCGCGCCCCATGCGGGAATAACGAATAAACAGCGTCAGCGCCAACATGGCGAGGAAAGTCACGATCCAGATAATCAACTGCATGGCGCCGATCGTCGCGGCAAAGCCGTTGCTTTCGCCCAGCGTCCATTGCCCGGTGACCAGACTGGGCAGCGCTACGTCGCGTGAACCCTGATTCAGGCTGACGTAGTTTTGCAGGAAAATAGACATCCCAATGGCGGAAATCAGGGCGATAAGGCGTTTGGAGGTTCGCACCGGCCGATAGGCGACGCGTTCGATGCTCCAGCCATAGGCGCTGGAAATCACCACGGCGGCGATAAAGGCCACGCCGATTAATAACCAGCCCGCATCAATACCCATCATCATCAGGGCGGCGATAACGATAAAAGAGACATAGCTACCGATCATATAAACTTCGCCGTGGGCAAAGTTAATCATGCCGATAATGCCGTAAACCATGGTGTAGCCAATGGCGATCAGCGCATACGTGCTGCCCAACGTCAGACCGTTGAACATCTGCTGAGAGAAATAGAGGAACTGCTCGGACATACCTTAACCTTAAATGCCGCCCCCGCGTCTTGCGATCGCGGGGGCAACGGTATTGAGGGATTAATACAGATGCAGGGATTACTTCACGACGCTGGAAGTACCGTCTGCATGCCACTCAAATACGCCAAACTCAAACCCTTTCAGGTCGCCTTTTGCGTCCCAGCTTAATGGTCCCATAACGGTATCAACGGGTTTTGCTTTCAGATCGCTCACCAGTTCTTCCGGTTCCATGCTGCCGCTGCGCTGCATGGCGGTCGTCAGGGACTGCAATGCGGCATAGGTCGTCCAGACGAACGGGCCTGTCGGATCCAGCTTTTTCGCCTTCAGCGCATCAACAACCGGCTGGTTGGCCGGCACCTGATCGTAACGCTTGGGCAGCGTGACCAGCATGCCTTCCGATGCGCCGCCCGCGATATTGGACAGCGAAGAGTTGCCTACCCCCTCCGGCCCCATAAATTTGGTGGTCATGCCGGCCTGACGTGCCTGACGCAGAATCTGTCCCATTTCCGGGTAGTATCCGCCGAAATAAACGAAGTCCACGTTTTCTTTCTTCAACCGGGCAACCAGGGTTGAGAAATCTTTGTCGCCCGCCGTCACACCTTCAAACAGAACAATATTCGCGCCTGCTTGTTTCAGGCTATCCTGAACGGAGCGAGCCAGTCCTTCGCCGTATTGCTGTTTATCATGCACAACGGCGATACGCTGGGGTTTGATGGTTTCGACAATGTATTTCGCCGCGGTGGGACCCTGATCGGAATCCAGTCCTGTGGTACGCAGCACCATATTGTAGCCGCGTGTGGTCAGGTCGGCGTTGGTGGCGGCGGGCGTAATCATAATCACGCCTTCTTCTTCGTAAATATCGGATGCGGGCTGCGTGGAGGAAGAACAAAGATGACCAATCACATAACGAATACCGTCGTTAATGACCTTGTTGGCGACGGCAACGGCCTGTTTCGGGTCGCATGCGTCATCATATTCAACGCCAACCAATTTATTGCCGTTCACGCCGCCTTTGGCATTGATATCGGCAATGGCCTGGCGCGCGCCGATGAACTCCATATCGCCATACTGCGCTACCGGGCCGGACATCGCGCCGACAACCGCCACCTTGATATCCGCGGCGTTCGCTGTCTGGCTCAAGGCGATAGCCATGCATCCCATCAGCAATACTTTACCTTTACTAAATTTCATTCGTGTTACCCCATTTTTCATTATGGATATTGCCGAAAATTGACCGCCCAGTGTCATACCAAGCTTTTTTCTTATACATAAGAACAGCTTAGGTTTATTATTAGTAATGAATTCTAATAAGGCTTTATTTTTCATATTATTAAACAGGAATATTATGCTGCAAATCAACTTCCATTGTCAGAAACAAACGATGTGGTCAGCATAAAACACTAGCCTTAAAAGTCAGTGTTTAATTTATATATAGTCAGTTATGCTGCTTTACGCCTTAATTGTTGATGTATTACTCGGGAAATAAGTGAAGAGAAAAACATTTTCCCTGTTACATTATTCTTCACTCATTTGATGGAGTGCTAGTAAATGAAACTGACCGTTGAGTGTCTTACAGAATTCAGCCACCAGGATAAAATTGATCTGGCTAAAATCTGGCCGCATCAGAACCTCGATCTGCTGCAAGCGGAACTGGCGCCGGATCGTCGTTTATTTGCCGCCCGCTTTAACGATCGGCTGCTGGCGGGGGTAATGGTGGAAATCAAAGGGGAATACGCTCAACTGAGCGATCTTGTGGTGCGCGTAGAGACCCGGCGACGCGGGGTGGGGCTATATCTCATCGAAGAGGTGCTCAGGCAATTACCCGATATCAACGAGTGTTGGCTGGCAACCGCCGATCATGCCACGGTTAATGAGTCGGTGCTGGGGAGATTCATGATTAGCTGCGGTTTCTCACCGGTATCCGGCGGCTGGCGCTATATCCGCAAGCAGAATTAAAAAATTTCCGAGAGAAATTTTCAACGTAAAAACAAAACGGCCGGGCAATGCCCGGCCGTGGAAATGTTGCTGCTTTCGCTTAGGCTTCAATCGCCACGCGCAGCTTTTTCATCGCATTCTTTTCCAACTGCCGTACCCGTTCTGCGGATACGCCATACTGGTCAGCCAATTCCTGCAACGTTGACTTGTTGTCATCGTCCAGCCAGCGTGCGCGAATAATGTGCTGGCTGCGCTCATCCAATCCTTCCAGCGCATAGGTGAGCTTATCCGCCGCATGGTTTTCCCAGTTATCTTCTTCAATGCCATCGGCAAAGTCGGACGATTTATCCTGCAAATAAAGCATCGGCGACATGGCTTTGCCATCATGAGTGTCCTCATCCGGCGTCGGATCAAAAGTCATATCCTGCGCCGCCATGCGGGATTCCATCTCACGCACGTCTTTGCTGGTTACCCCAAGCTCACGCGCCACCAGTTCGACTTCGTCCTGATTAAACCAGCCAAGGCGTTTTTTCGATTTTCTCAGGTTAAAGAACAATTTACGCTGAGCTTTGGTGGTCGCGACTTTCACAATACGCCAGTTACGCAGCACATATTCGTGAATTTCGGCTTTAATCCAGTGCACGGCAAAGGAAACCAGACGAACGCCCACTTCAGGGTTAAAGCGACGCACCGCCTTCATCAGGCCGATGTTCCCTTCCTGAATCAGGTCCGCCTGAGGCAGGCCGTAGCCGGAATAATTACGGGCAACATGAATAACAAAACGCAGATGCGAAAGAATAAGCTGCTTGGCAGCGTCCAGGTCGCTCTGATAATGCAGTCGTTCAGCCAGAGCCCGCTCTTCCTCCGCCGTCAGCATCGGATAGGCATTGGCGGCTCTAATGTAACCTTCCAGACTGCCTTGGGAAACTAAGGTGAAAGTTTGCATATCTTTGGTCATTCAACCCCTCTCATTACTGCTCTGTATGCGATGCTTCCGAAGAAGACCGCTCATGCGATAGTCACAGATAAATCGCGATATTAACATCGCCTCAGGCTGCCGTTATTTCGGCAACCCGGCAAAATAACCTTCTTTATTCAGACTGTGATTTCGTTCACAAGTTCCTCTATTTTTATCCATTTTATTTAACATATCAAGACGAATAACAGAGGAAAACCTGTGACGACGGCGGTGAAAGAAACGTAGCGGCTGAGGGTTTTTCCCCTGTGCTCACAGCCTGAATCACAGGGGAAGAGTATAGCAAAAAAAGATTACTGTGGTGTAAAACGGCGTAAATGTTGAACCGTTGCCAGCCAGGCGGCCAGCCAGCCAATCATCGCCGCGATAAGCAACAGCAGCAGGGACTCATCCCAACTCAACCCTTTTACCGTAAACGTGGTGCCGAACACCGACGCCACCTGAGTGACGACCGAACTGAGTTTCCACACCAGCGCCTGCGACAGAATCAGCGACAGTACCGCGCCGCCAAATCCCATGACCGCGCCGCCATTCAGAAACGGCCGCAGGATAAAACCATCCGTCGCGCCAATCAGCTTCATGACGTTAATGGTTTCCCGGCGGCTGAAAATATTCAGCCGGACGCTGTTGCCGATCACCAGGAAGACCGCGATGATCATCAGGATGCCGATGGTCGCCGAAATTTGCCCGACCAGACTGGTTAACGCCACCAGCCGTGCAAACCAACTGTCGTCCATGCGCACTTCATCCACGCCTTGCGTGGCCGCAACCCGATCGCGCAGCGTGGTAAGCGTGTCGGCGCTCTGGAAGTTCATTTTCGGGGTGATAATGGCAACCGCCGGCAACGGATTCTCTTCCAGCATATCCAGCGCGCCGCCAAAGCCAGACCAGTTACGGAACTCGCCCATCGCCTCATTGCGCGACAGATAATTAACCTTTTCGACCCCGTCTTCCGACTGAAGCTGGACGATCACCGTCTGGGCGGCATTGTCATCCAGGGATTTATCCAGATAGACGGTTAACTGCGGCGTGGGATACCATTGCGCTGCGGCCTGATTGACGTTTTTCCACACCAGATAGCAAATGCTCGGCAACGCCAGGGAAATCGCAATCACCATCACGGTCAACAGCGTCGCCAGCGGCTGACGCAGCATATCGGCCAGCGTATTCATCCAAGCGTAACGCCACTGTTCCTGCCAGCCGCCGCGCAACGACTTGGCTTTCGAACCGGGTTTTTTCACATTACGGCTGTTATTCGCCATGATGGTTTCCCCCAATCATGCGTCCATCGGACAGCGTCAGGACCCGGTAATTACGCCGGGATATCAGCCCGGTGTCATGGGTTGCCATCAATACCGTTACCCCCACCCGGTTGAACTCTTCAAACAGGCGCAAAATACCTTCGGACAACACGTCATCCAGATTACCGGTTGGCTCATCCGCCAGCAAAACGGCGGGTTTATTGACCACCGCCCGCGCAATGCCGACTCGCTGCTGCTCACCGCCGGAAAGCTGGATGGGATAGTTTCTGGCTTTATCCAACAGACCGACTTTGTCCAGCGCCGCCGACACCCGACGGCGGATATCTTCGCTGCTGGCGCCGGCGATGATCAGCGGCATCGCCACATTGTCATAAACGGTGCGTTCCATCAGCAGATGGTGATCCTGAAAGATCATGCCGATCTGGCGGCGCAGAAAGGGCACTTCACGCTTTTTTAAGCGACTGATATTGTGCCCGCCAAACAGAATCTGCCCTGCGCTGGGACGTTCAATGCCGCAAATCAGTTTCAGCAGGGTGCTTTTCCCCGCGCCAGAATGACCGGTCAGAAAGGCCATCTCTGCCGGGCGCAGATGAAAATCCACCCCCTGCAAGGCTTGACGTCCACCGAGATAGGCTTTACTGACTTGTTCAAAACGAATCATCCGTTTTAATCCTCTCGGGCAAAAAGTGCCTCAATAAAATCGTCGGCTTTAAATGGCCGTAAATCTTCGATACCTTCTCCTACCCCAATATAGCGGATAGGAATACCAAACTGGTCGGCGATGGCGAAAATCACCCCGCCTTTTGCGGTGCCATCAAGTTTGGTCAGCGCGATCCCCGTCAGCCCGACGGCCTCGTTGAACAGCTTAGCCTGACTCACCGCGTTCTGTCCGGTGCTGGCGTCCAGCGTCAGCATCACTTCATGCGGCGCATCGTTGTCCAGCTTTTTCATCACGCGGACGATTTTCTTCAATTCTTCCATCAAATGGGCTTTGTTCTGCAAACGGCCGGCGGTGTCCGCAATCAACACATCCACGCCGCGGGACTTGGCGGCCTGGATGGCGTCGAAAATCACCGACGCCGAGTCGGCCCCGGTATGTTGCGCCACCACCGTCACATTGTTGCGCTGGCCCCACACCTGAAGCTGTTCGACCGCCGCGGCGCGGAAGGTATCGCCCGCCGCCAGCATGACCGATTTGCCCTGAGCCTGAAACTGCCGCGCCATTTTGCCAATCGTCGTGGTTTTACCCACGCCGTTGACGCCGACCATCAGGATCACGTAAGGCGTTTTGCCTTCGATATTCAGCGGTTCATCAACCTTGGCAAGGATGGCCGCCATTTCTTCTTTCAGCTTAACAACCAGCGTCTCAGCATCTTTCAGCTGTCTGCGGTTGGCGTGTTCCGTCAGGCTGGCAATGATCTTTCGCGAGGTTTCGACGCCGACGTCGGCAATCAGCAACTGTTCCTCCAGTTCCTCAAACAGATCGTCGTCGATTTTCTTGCCACGAAACAATCCGATAAATCCGGAACCCAGATTCTGGCGGGTTTTCACCAGGCTGCGTTTCAGGCGGGCAAAGAAGCCTTCTTTGGTCGGACGCTCCTGTTCGTGCGTCACCGGCGCGGCGTCATCGGACTGAAGCTCATCCGGCTCGGCTTCAACCAACCGATCGGGCTGCGCGGCGATCGCTTCAACTCCCAACGGTTCGGTATTCGTTACCGTCTCCGCCGCCGGCGCGGTTTCCAGCGTCAGTTCTTCCGCTTCCGCAGGCGCCTCTTCCGGCAATTCCCGCACGGTAGGTATTTCGGCGGGCGGAATGGGCGCTTCACCGGATGCCGTTTCGCGGTCAACGCCCTGATGTGCTGCTGTATCGGCGACCGGATCCGCCGCTGACGTATCCGGCATTTCAGATTTATCTTGCGGTTGCTCTTTTGGTTCTTCTTCCTGTCGGCCTAACCCCAGCCAGGAAAAAAAACCGCGCTTCTTTTCTTTTGTCATGTTGCAATCGCGCTCCACGCCGTCTGCTGCGGCGAATAAATATTGGAAATCAAAGAAACTTTGTGATTATAAACAGGTTACCCATAAACCACGAGTTTACCACTTTCCTGTCGACAGCAACACGCGGCCGGCGAGGACATCTCGGTAACCAGGTATGTCAAAGCGGCAATTTGCGCCCCCGCGGCATGTCGGCGCCATGTTTGACATTCCCTCCGTACTGAACCGCCGTTAGAATAGCGCCTAAATTTCCCCGAAAGTGCCGACAGGTTGTCCGGCACGGCAATTACAACGTGAGCTATGGCTAAAAAAAACGCATCGTCAGCCGCCGGACAGATCCGAATCATCGGTGGTCAGTGGCGCGGCAGAAAACTTCCGGTTCCCGATAGCCCGGGCTTGCGGCCCACCGCCGATCGGGTGCGCGAAACGCTGTTCAACTGGCTGGCGCCGGTTATCCAGGAGTCCCGCTGCCTCGACTGCTTTGCGGGCAGCGGGGCTTTGGGGTTGGAGGCGTTATCGCGTTATGCCGCCCATGCCACGCTGTTGGAGGCCGAGCGCGGCGTGGCGCGGCAATTAACGCAAAATCTGACGTTGCTCCGGGCAGAAAATGCGCAGGTGGTTAATACTGATACCCTGCGCTGGCTGGCTCAGGCGGGGGAGCCGTTTGACGTGGTCTTTCTCGATCCGCCGTTCCGCAAGGATTTATTGAATGACGCGTTATCGCTGCTGGAACAGCAAGGATGGCTTGCGCCGGAGGCGTGGATCTATGTGGAAACCGAGGCGGAAAACAGGCAGTTGGCGATCCCGGACAACTGGCTGCCGCACCGCGAAAAAATCGCCGGTCAGGTAGCGTATCGTTTATATATCCGCCAAGAGAAAACAAGGGGAACGCAGTGATATGGATTAATCTGGGCCGATTATTGATGCTGGGCGTGTGGGGATTTCTGGTACTTAATCTGTTCCATCCTTTCCCCCGGCCGCTGAATATTTTTATGACGGTGGCGATGGTGTTCACCATCCTGATGCATGGTTTTCAACTGCTGCTGTTGAAGTCCAGCCAGCCGAAGGGAAATCCGCCGTTGAGTCCCGCCCTTCAGGCGCGTATTTTCCTATTTGGCGTATTTGAACTGCTCGCCTGGCAGAAAAAACAGCCTAAACCGTCCGGGAAATAATCATTATGTCAGACGGGGCGTAAAGCCGACGAAGCGGGTGCCTTTTACCTGCAACATGCCCCGCATGCCTTTATCCAACTGATGATAGTCCGACGCGCTGAGCCGGAGCGTGATGTCGGCGCCACCCTGTAGCGGACGAAACGTGGCCTCATAACGCCACGCTTCCGGCATCATCACCTGATGTTCACGGGAACGGCTGCGGGAGCGAAGAAATTCACGTTTGGTTTTCACCTCCGTCAACAGAGTTCGCAGCGGCGCGGCATCATTCAATGCCTCCTGATTGCGCTGGCGCCGATATTGGCGCCATGCCAGCGTCAGGATCAGCGCGACGGCCAGCAGCAGAAGCGGCGGGAGTTCACGCATTCGTCAGGTTTTTTTGCCCGGAAGGTAAGGAAAATGCGTGACGTTATCGCCCAGCTCGGAAATGCGGGCGCTGCCCTTTTCCGTTACCGCGTCAATACGGATCACCGCTTGCAAAGGAATAAAGCTGCGGCTGACGCCTGAAAATTCGGTTTTCAGTTTTTCTGTGGAAGGGTCGACCAGTAACGTTGATTGGCTATCGAATACGAAGTCAGCAATTTCAATAAAACCAAACAGGTTGCTTGGCACCAACTCACGCACATAAAGCTGATAGTTTTTACCGTTATTCATGAACTGAATACGATAAAGTGCGGATTCATTGCTCATTCGACCAAACTCTCCTTCAAGATAATCACGTGCGCCAATCAGCGGTTCAAACGGGTCGATAACATAGCATGAAGCACCGGTATGCGCATCAGTCCGGCCCGATGTTGTTTATCCCCATGACAATCTCCTACACTGAATGAATAAAGGCATGGATGCGGCGACAGAATGAATTACTCAGGAAGAGATAACACTGATTCCGGGACGCCTGGTTCCGGCTTGTCTACTACAAAATAAGGACAATTTATGCTTTGGTCGTTTATTGCCGTGCTCTTTTCCGGCTGGCTGTACGTTGACGCCAGCTACCGTGGGCCGGTGTGGCAGCGCTGGCTGTTCAAACCCGTTACCCTGTTGTTACTGCTGGCGCTGGCCTGGCAAACGCCGATACTGAGTGCGCCGGGCTATCTGATCGTTATCGGGCTGCTGGCCTCGCTGGTTGCCGATACCTTGCTGCTATTGCCGACACAGCGGATCCTCTATGCGTTCGGCGCCTACTTTCTCTCTCATCTGCTGTATACGGTGAGTTTTTTCACCGGCCAGATGACGCTCACGTTTTTCTGGCCGCTGGCGCTGGCGCTGATCATTCTGGCCGCCGTGTTGATGGTGATTATCTGGAGCCGCCTGGACGCGCAGCGCTGGCCGGTATGCGCGTTTATCATTATGACCGCCCTGATGGTCTGGATTGCCGGCGAGCGTTACTTTGCTCTCGGAACGGACTATAACTTCTCGTTGCTGGCGGGCAGCGCGTTGCTGTTTATCGCCCATGCGGCCTGGCTTATTCACCATTACCGCATTAATTTTCGCGCCCATCAGGCCATTGTGGCGGCCTGTTATTTCGGCGGCCATTTCTTAATCGTTCGTTCGCTGTATTTTTAATGCCGGCGGGTAGGTGAAACGCTGGATTAGCCTGATATGACGGTGTAAAGTTTCCGATGAGAATCACTATCATCAACACGGGAGGAAGATATGCATTCTCATCAGCACCATCATCCCAGCGCGGGGAAAGCCGCCTGCTGCCATGAACATGCCCGTCAATCATCAGGCGCGGAAAAAAACTGCTGTTCGGTAAAACATACTGCGGCTGCCGTCGCCGATACCGGCCGCGGCCCGGATCAAAGCCTGTCGGAAAGCGGCGATAATGCCGATTCCGACGACCCCGACGGCGACCGACCTTCGTTGCATCAGCGGTTTAGCTGGAAAATCAGCGGAATGGACTGCCCCGGATGCGCGCGTAAAATTGAAAACGCAGTAAGAAAACTTACCGGAATAGAGCAGGCCAGAGTGCTGTTCGCAACCGAAAAACTGGTTGTCGATGCCCGTGACGATGTCCGGACACAGGTACGACATGCCGTTGGTCAGATCGGCTTTACTTTGCAGGATATCGCGCCGCAAACTCCCCTTTCTCCTGATTCACGTCGTTTTGTCGATGAGTACGGCTTTCTGGCGCTTTTTGCATCGCTGACGGCGGCCAGTTGGGGTCTCTCGCTGGTGAGCGTGTCAGGCGGCCAAATTGCGTTTATCGCCACCACCGTGGTCGGACTCATTCCGATCCTGAAAAAATCGCTACAGCTTATCCGCTCGGGTACGCCTTTCGCGATTGAAACATTAATGAGCGTGGCCTCTGTCGGCGCGTTGCTGATCGGCGCCACCACGGAAGCCACGGTTATTTTGTTGCTGTTTATGCTGGGCGAACAGTTGGAATCTTATGCGGCCAACCGTGCGCGGCGCGGCGTGACCGCGCTAATGGCGCTGCTCCCCGAAGACGCCACGGTGATCAGAAATGAACGGCGTGTTCGGGTGTCCGTCGCCAGCCTGTCTCCCGGCGATGTGATTGAAGTCGCTCCCGGCGGTCGGCTGCCGGCCGATGCGCAACTGCTCACATCGGAAGCCAGTTTTGATGAAAGTGCGTTGACCGGGGAGTCGGTTCCCGTTGAACGGGAGCAGGGCGATAAGGTGGCGGCGGGTAGCCTGTGTGTCGACCGGATGGCGCAGTTGCGGGTGGTTTCTCAGCCGGGCAATAGCGCGATTGACCGCATTTTGCAATTGATAGAAGAAGCGGAAGAGCGTCGGGCGCCGATAGAGCGTTTCCTCGACCGTTTCAGCCGTTATTACACCCCGGCCATCATGCTGCTGTCGTTGCTGGTTATTCTGATACCGCCCTTATTACTGGCGCAACTCTGGCAGGAGTGGATTTACCGCGGGTTGACGCTGTTGCTGATTGGCTGTCCCTGCGCGCTGGTGATTTCCACGCCGGCCGCGATCACCTCCGGTTTGGCGGCGGCTACCCGTCAGGGGGCGCTGATTAAGGGCGGCGCGGCGTTGGAATCGCTGGGCGGCATCCGTACCGTCGCTTTTGATAAAACCGGCACCTTAACCGAAGGCAGGCCGCAGGTTACCGATATTTTACCCGCGACAGGCATCAGCAAGACGTCATTGCTGGCGCGTACCGCCGCCGTGGAATCAGGATCGCACCATCCGCTGGCGAAAGCCATCGTGCAACGGGCGCTGGCGGCGAGCGCGTTTCTGCCCGTCGCGGACAACCGCCGGACGCTGGCGGGCGTCGGCGTCGAGGGCATGATTGCGGGTAAACGTCTTCAGGTCAGTTCGCCGGCCAAGCTGGCGGCGGGGACGCTGAATACGGACTGGCAACAACGCGTTGACGCATTGGAGCAGGAAGGAAAAACCGTGGTGGTTGTGCAGCAAGACGGCAGCGTGCTTGGTTTGCTGGCGCTGCGGGATACGCTGCGCCATGATGCCGTATCCGCGCTGGGCAGACTACAGGCGCTGAATATCCGTTGCATTATGCTGACGGGCGATAACCCCAGGGCGGCGGCCGCTATCGCCGGCGAGTTGGGGATTGATTACCGGGCCGGTTTGCTGCCTGCCGATAAGGTCAGGGCGGTCAGCGAACTTAATCGGCAGCAGCCAACGGCGATGGTGGGGGATGGCATCAACGATGCGCCGGCGATGAAAGCGGCGACCATCGGTATTGCCATGGGCAGCGGCACTGACGTGGCGCTGGAAACGGCCGACGCCGCGCTAACCCACAGTCGTCTGGACGGATTGGCGGTCATGATCCGGCTGTCGAGGGCGACATATCATAATATTCGCCAGAACATTGCTCTCGCTCTGGGGCTGAAAGCGTTGTTTCTGATCACCAGCATCATGGGGATTACCGGCCTGTGGCTGGCGGTGTTGGCGGACTCCGGCGCCACGGCGCTGGTCACGCTCAATGCGCTCCGGTTGCTCAGAAGGCAGGATTAATCAGGATCTGACGCCCTGCCGGCGGGGCGTTATGCGTTACCGCCTTTGCGCAGTAAATAACGATAGGGTAACTGCCCGGTCACCTGCGCTAAGAGATCATGTTCCATATAGCGGCAGAAACCGGGAATATCACGCAGCGTTGCGGGATCGTCGGCAATAACCAGTAACGTTTGTCCGGTTTCCATCTGGCGTACCGTTTTGCGCACCATCATCACCGGTTCGGGGCAGCGCAGTCCCTGGGCATCAAGGGTTTTATCGGGATTGGCAAAAGGATCGGTCATCAACGTTCTCTGTAATGAATGGCAATAAGGAAAACCGCCTTAGTTTACGCTGGGGATTTCTCGACGCAAGTCACGACAACGTTTGCGCAAAAAACAACCATTGCATTGCCGGCATAAATGCGTATTATGCGCCCGCGCCGCATAAAAAAACGCCAGGAGCGTTTTTCAACGCCGCTTGCGGCGGCCCTCATGGGTGGCGGGCAGGGATAGCCCGCCATAAAAAAACGCCAGGAGCGTTTTTCAACGTTATTTTTTGGGTTCCCTCACCCCAATAACCAAAAAGGTCACATTATGTATCGTTTTACTCCCCGACAGCGGCTGACGGCGCTGGTTTGGCTTTCGTTATTCCACATTCTGATCATTACTTCCAGTAATTATCTGGTGCAGCTCCCGGTATCGATTTTCGGTTTTCATACCACCTGGGGGGCTTTCACCTTTCCGTTTATTTTTCTGGCGACCGATCTGACCGTGCGGATTTTCGGCGCGCCGCTGGCGCGTCGTATCATTCTGACCGTAATGGTGCCCGCATTGCTGATTTCCTATTGGGTTTCAGCCCTGTTTTATCAGGGAGAGTGGCAGTCATTCGCTTCGCTCGGGCAGCTCAATATCGTGGTGGCCCGCATCGCCTGCGCCAGCTTTATGGCGTACGTATTGGGGCAGATTTTGGATGTTCACGTTTTCAACCGGTTGCGTCAGCGCAACGCCTGGTGGGTGGCGCCGGCGGTATCCACCGTATTTGGCAACTTCAGTGATACGCTGGCCTTTTTCTTTATTGCATTTTACCGCAGCACCGATCCCTTTATGGCCGCGAACTGGGTTGAAATCGCGCTGGTGGACTATACTTTCAAGCTGTTGATCAGCTTGCTTTTCTTCCTGCCTATGTATGGGATTATGCTGAATATGGTGCTGAAACGCCTGAGTGAACTGCCGCTCGGCGGCGCTTATCAGTCCGCGGCAAGCCGTCGCTAGGTATTTTGTCGCCACTGTTCCGTATGGTCGGGTTTATGGCTTGTGACAACAAACTGCTTGTTTTGCCGACCGAATAGCGTGCGATAATGTTTTTCATCTGTTCTAACCAAAGAGAAAGGGAACCCTATGCCGAATGTAGTGAAATACCTCGCAATGAGTGCGTTGGTTGTCATGCTCGCCGCCTGTGACGGCAAAACGGAAGACGTCGCGAAAACACCGGCACAGGACACGCCGGCGGCGGAAGCGTCAGCCGGTCAGCACATCGAACTGCTGTCCGGCAAGGTCACCTTTACCCTGCCGGCCGATATGAAAGACCAAAGCGGTAAGCTGGGTACACAGACCAATAATATGCACGTTTATGCCAATGAGAGCGGGCAAAAAGCGGCGATCGTGATTTTGGGCGACAATACCACTGAAGAGCTGACCGTGCTGACCCAGCGTCTGGAAGACCAGCAGCGTACGCGCGACGCCAATCTTCAGGTGGTGACCAATAAAACCATTGAGGTGGACGGGCAGAAATTGCAGCAGTTGGACAGCATCATTACCAGTAGCGGCCAGCAGGCCTATTCGTCCGTTGTGCTGGGTAAGGTGGCCGATCATCTGTTGACGCTGCAAATTACGCTCCCGGCGGATAACCAGCAGCAGGCCCAGAGTGAAGCGGAAAGCATCATTCATACGTTGAAACTACAGTAATATGAGGCCCCAGACGCGGGTATCTCGCGTCTGGGGCGCAGTGTTTGGATAGTTAGGAAAAACCGACGGTGGATTTCAGTTTTACACTTTTGCACCTTAGCGTCATACTTTCCCATTAGTCTTGGCGCTCCGCGTAATCCCCTCACCGAGCCGATTTGCGCATTCTTTTATTTTAACTTTCGATATCAACATAAATGACCCGTTCTCCCAGATCGATCGCTTGGTTGCGAGTTGTCAGCCTTTCCCTGGCTGCATTCATTTTCAATACCGCCGAATTTGCCCCCGTCGCCTTGCTGTCCGATATCGCCGCCAGCTTTTCGATGAACGCTGCGCAGGTGGGACTCATCATTACTATCTATGCCTGGGTCGTCGGGCTGATGTCGTTGCCCTGTATGTTGCTTTCCAGCAATATGGAACGCAGGCGCCTGCTGATTAAAATTTTTATTCTGTTTGCGGTCAGTAATCTGCTATCCGCTTTGGCGTGGAATTTTTGGATCCTGGTGATCTCCCGCATTGGCGTGGCGTTGGCTCACGCGGTTTTCTGGTCGATCACGGCGTCTTTAGCGGTGCGTCTGGCGCCCAAGGATAAAAAGGCGCAGGCGTTGAGTTTGCTGGCTACCGGAACCGCGCTGGCTATGGTTCTGGGCTTGCCGCTAGGGCGGGTGATTGGTCAGTATTTGGGGTGGCGGATCACGTTTGCGCTGATTGGCGTTGTCGCCGGCGTGATTATGCTGGTCATGATGAAACTGTTGCCTGAACTCCCCAGCAGTCACGCCGGATCGTTAAAAAGCCTGCCTGAGCTGCTTAAACGGCCCGCGCTGCTCTGCGTTTATGGTTTAACCGTCGTGGTTGTCACCGCGCATTTTACCGCTTACAGCTACATCGAACCCTTTGTGCAAAAGGTGGCGTTGATGAGCGATGAATTTATTACCGCACTGTTGCTTTTATTCGGTGGCGCCGGGATTATCGGCAGCATACTATTCAGCCAATACAGCAACAAATATCCTTCGGGTTTTATGATTTCGGCTATCGCGCTGTTGTCGCTATGCCTGCTGCTGCTGTTGCCGCTGTCATTCAGCAGCGCCAGCCTGTCGCTGGTATGTTGCGCCTGGGGCGCGGCGATCATGGCGATAGGGCTGAGTATGCAGGTCAAAGTCCTGACGTTGGCCCCCGATGCGACCGATGTCGCCATGTCGCTGTTTTCCGGTATTTATAATATTGGCATCGGCGCTGGCGCGTTGCTCGGCAATCAGGTGATTACCCGCCTGAATCTGACGGAAATCGGGTTTATCGGCGCGGTGCTGGCGTTGATTGCGCTGGCGTGGTGTGTTTTTATCTTCAGGCGTTACGCTCAGGCTTTAAACAATACCGTGATGAACTGATATGTTCTTGTGTTAAGTGAGATCGTGATGAGTTCACAGTATGCACGTTTGGTGACGATGGCGGCGTTTGGCGCGACAACCGTAGCGCTTCTGTTGTTTATAATGAAAATGTTTGCCTGGTGGTACACCGGTTCGGTAAGTTTACTGGCATCGCTGGTGGACTCATTGGTCGATATCGGCGCATCGCTGGTGAATCTTCTGGTGGTTCGTTATTCGCTTCAGCCCGCCGATCCCGAACATACTTTCGGTCACGGAAAAGCGGAGTCGCTGGCTGCGCTGGCGCAGAGTATGTTCATTTCCGGTTCCGCCGTGTTCCTTATTTTGATGGGATTGCAACATACTCTCGCGCCTCAGACGCTGCATGCGCCGGAGGTGGGGATAGGCGTAACCGTTATTGCTTTAGTGTCGACCTTGTTGCTGGTGTCATTTCAGCGCTGGGTGGTCAAACGAACCTATAGTCAGGCGGTGCGGGCGGATATGCTTCACTACCAGTCCGACCTGTTGATGAATGGGGCGATTCTGCTGGCGCTGGTGTTAAGCTGGAAAGGCATCACCCATGCGGATGCGCTGTTTGCGTTGGGCATCGGTATCTATATTCTGTACAGTGCGTTACGTATGGGATACGAAGCGGTGCAGTCTTTGCTGGATCGCGCGTTGCCCAATGAGGAGCGCGAGGCGATCGTCAAGATTATATCGGGTTGGCCGGGCATCCGTGGCGCGCACGATTTACGCACCCGTCGCTCCGGGCCTACCCGGTTTATCCAGTTGCACCTGGAAATGGACGATTCATTGCCGCTGGTTGAATCGCATCAGATTGCCGACGACATAGAGCGAGCGCTGCTCAGTCGGTTTCCCGGTTCCGATATTATTATCCATCAGGATCCGGTTTCAACGGTGCCGGAAACGCAGCGAGGGCTATTGAATATATAGCCCGGTGATTGACTGATATTGCTTTTGGTCAATTTATGCTTAAAACGTGATGGCTGTGAAAAATTATTGCGCAATTTAGTCTGACCTGAATCAATTCAGCTATGGGTATTTGATATAATATGCCTACAAAAGATTAGGGTTGCCGTCGACTAAAAGGCGACGGCCGATATGTGATAGAAAAATCCTGCGAAATTACATCTACAAGTCCAGAGGTTGTCATGATTAAAAGAATTGGAGTGTTGACGAGCGGTGGTGATGCCCCAGGCATGAATGCGGCGATTCGTGGCGTGGTTCGTTGTGCACTGACAGAAGGGTTGGAAGTTTTTGGTATCTATGATGGCTATCTGGGGTTGTATGAGAATCGGATGGTTCAGTTGGATCGCTATAGCGTATCAGACATGATCAACCGCGGCGGTACTTTCCTCGGATCGGCGCGTTTCCCTGAATTCCGCGATGAAAAAGTGCGTGAAGTCGCCATTCAGAATATGAAAGCCCGGGGGATTGACGCACTGGTGGTTATCGGTGGCGATGGTTCCTACATGGGTGCCAAGCGTCTGACGGAAATGGGTTTTCCTTGCATCGGTTTACCCGGCACGATCGATAACGATGTCGCGGGTACTGACTACACCATCGGTTACTTCACCGCGCTGGAAACGGTGCTGGAGGCGATTGACCGCCTGCGTGATACCTCTTCATCACACCAGCGTATTTCCATTGTCGAAGTGATGGGGCGTCATTGCGGCGATTTAACGCTGGCCGCGGCGATTGCCGGCGGTTGTGAGTTTATCGTCCTGCCGGAAGTGGAATTTAGCCCGGAAGATCTGGTTCAGGAAATCAAGGTTGGGATCGAGAAGGGTAAAAAACACGCTATCGTGGCGATTACCGAGCACATTTGCAACATTGACGAACTGTCGAAATATATTGAGAAAGAAACCGGTCGCGAAACGCGCGCCACGGTGCTGGGGCATATTCAGCGCGGCGGTTCTCCGGTCGCCTACGATCGTATTCTGGCTTCCCGCATGGGCGCGTATTCCATTGACCTGCTGCTGCAAGGCTACGGCGGCCGCTGTGTCGGTATCCAGAATGAAAAGCTGGTGCACCACGACATCGTCGATGCCATCGAGAATATGAAGCGTCCTTTCAAGGGCGACTGGCTGGAAACGGCTAAGAAGCTGTTCTAAGCCCACAGCCTGAGTTCGCCTGCGCCGGACGCTGCCTGTCCCGCCTGCAAGGTGAAATTACCGTTTGTCGACCGACCCCCGTTTTTACGGGGGTTTTTTTTAACGATCGCAGACCGGCGACACCACGTCGGGATTGGGGAAGCCGGATCAATTGATTCTTCTGGAACTGAAGGTTCATTGAGATAGCACGCAAACGCCCTTAACTGGCATAATGCGCGTGTCATTTCGGTGAATCGCTGACTAGGTGTTTCCGTCCGCGCATTAGAAGGCTTGTTGACCTAAACTCGTTATGGTCGCGCCCGTTGGGTGCAACTGCGTGATAGTGCTAACTGCTGATATCCGCCTGGTAAAAGACGGCGGGTATAAATAGCTATTATTGAGGTTTTCGCATGACAAAAGTTACCGTTGCCGCCACACAAATGGCGTGTTCCTGGGATTTGCCGAGGAATATTGAGAATGCCGAAAAGCTGGTGCGGCAAGCCCATGCCAAAGGGGCTCAGGTGATCCTGATTCAGGAGCTGTTCGCCGCGCCCTATTTCTGTATCGACCAGAGCCCGGAACACTATGCTCTGGCGCAGGAACTGGAAACCAGCCCGCTGATCAAACATTTCTCCGCGCTGGCGGCCGAGCTGGAAGTGGTTCTGCCGCTGAGCTTTTTCGAACGCGCCAATAATGCTTACTACAACTCGCTGGTGGTGATCGACGCCGACGGTTCGGTGCTCGATCTGTACCGTAAAACCCATATTCCCAATGGGCCGGCGTATCAGGAGAAGCAGTTCTTCATCCCGGGCGATAGCGGTTTTAAAGTCTGGCAGACGCGCTATGCGAAAATCGGCGTCGGCATCTGCTGGGATCAATGGTTCCCGGAAACCGCGCGTTGCCTGGCGTTGCAGGGCGCCGAGCTGATTTTCTACCCAACCGCCATCGGCTCGGAACCGGCGTATCCGGATATCGACAGCCAACCGCACTGGACTCGCGTTCAGCAGGGTCACGCCGCCGCCAATCTGGTGCCGGTGATTGCCTCCAACCGGATTGGCACCGAAGCCAGTAAATACATCGACGGCCTGGAAATGACGTTTTACGGCTCCTCTTTCATCGCCGATCAAACCGGCGCGCTAGTGGAACAAGCCAACAAAACCGATGAAACCGTACTGGTGCATACCTTTGATTTAGACGCCATTGCCGCGCAGCGCGCGTCATGGGGACTGTTTCGCGATCGTCGCCCGGACATGTACGGCGCCATCGCCAGTTCCGACGGCAAGACGCGGAGATAATTGATGTCACAATTGACCACGCCGTATCAGGACGGTTTTGTCATGCCGGCCGAATGGGCGTCACAGGATGCCGTGTGGATGCTGTGGCCTTATCGCCGGGATAACTGGCGGGATGATGCTCTGCCGGCGCAGAAAACCTTTGCGCAGGTAGCAGAAACCATTGCGCGGAAAACGCCGGTGATCATGGGCGTGCCTGCCCGTTATAGGGATGACGCCAAACGTATCATGCCCGCTAACGTCACGCTGGTTGAAATGGAAAGCGACGACGCCTGGATGCGCGATACCGGCCCGACGATGGTGCTGAATCAGGCCGGAGAACGGCGGGGCATCGACTGGCGGTTCAACGCCTGGGGCGGTGAACTCGGCGGTCTGTATGAAGACTGGCGCCAGGATGAAAAGGTTGCCGCGCAGGTGCTGGCTTATCATCAAGACGCGCGTTATGAAGCCCCTCTGATTCTGGAGGGCGGCTCGATTCATACCGACGGCGAAGGGACATTGCTGACCACGGCGGAGTGTCTGTTGAATCCCAACCGCAACCCGCAGCTGAGTAAGGCGCAGATCGAACAACTGATGCGTGATTATCTCGGCGTCTCGACGATTATCTGGCTGGAGGAGGGGGTTTATAACGACGAAACCGACGGCCACATCGACAATATGTGTTGCTTTGTGCGGCCGGGCGAAGTGGCGCTGCACTGGACGGATGACGAAAACGATCCGCAATATGCGCGTTCACAGGCTGCCTGGCAGGTGCTTTCCGCCGTTAAGGATGCCCAGGGCCGCCAACTGAAAATCTGGAAACTGCCGGCGCCGGGGCCGTTGTATACGACTCCGGAAGAAGCGCGGGGCGTGGATATCGGCAATGCGGTTGAACGTCTTGCCGGCGCGCGTCTGGCCGGTTCCTATGTCAACTTCCTGATCAGCAACCAGCAAATTATCTTCCCGCTGCTGGATGCGCGTACCGATGGTATTGCCCGCGACCTGTTACAGCAAATGTTCCCGGACTATACGATAAGCGGGGTGCCGGCCCGTGAAATCCTGCTGGGCGGCGGCAACATTCACTGCATTACCCAGCAAATTCCCGCAATCCGCGGGGAATAATAATATTGATGGCGATAAAAAAGCTCCCTGCTGTTGCAGGGAGCCTTGAGTTTGCTGACAAAGTCTGGTGAGCGGCGATAATGGATGGATCGTAAAGACGCTGCAAGTACGTCCCTGTAAGCTCGAACCGCGCCATCCCTGGCGCGGACGCTTTACTCTTCCATTCCATTATCACCGTTCGATAAAGGGTGATAGGTTTGTCAACGGTCTGAAGGCTCCCTACTGTTGCAGGGAGCTTTTTACGCTTTAGGGGATAGGGTTAACCGCGTTTGGCTTCCGCCGCGGCTTTCACGATCACCGCGAAAGCGTCCGCTTTCAGCGATGCGCCGCCAACCAGCGCGCCATCGATATCCGGCTGGGTAAACAGCTCCGCCGCGTTGGACGCGTTAACGGAACCGCCGTACTGAATAATAACTTGTTCAGCAACCGCCTTATCCTGTTTAGCGATGTGATCGCGGATGAATTTGTGAACCGCCTGAGCCTGAGCCGGCGTGGCGGACTTGCCGGTGCCGATAGCCCAGATAGGTTCGTAGGCGATCACCGCGTTTTCAAACGCTTTGGCGCCCAGCGTATTCAGCACCGCGTCCAGTTGACGGGCGCAGACGGCTTCAGTCTGACCGGCTTCATTTTCAGCTTCGCTTTCACCGATACACAGAACGGGGATCAAACCGGTTTCCTTCAGGACGCCGAATTTTTTAGCAATGAACTCATCGCTTTCTTTGTGATAAGTACGGCGTTCCGAGTGACCGATGATAATGTATTTCGCACCGATATCTTTCAGCATGGCGGCAGAGGTCTCACCGGTAAAGGCGCCGGAAAGATTCACGTCTACGTTTTGCGCGCCCAGCGCGATACGGCTACCGGCCAGTTGGTGATTGGCCTGATCCAGATAGATTGCCGGTGGGGCGATGGCGACGCCGCAGCCGTCAACCGCGCTCAATTCATGACGCAGGCCGGCAATCAGTTCAATGACCATGTCGGTACTACCGTTCAGTTTCCAGTTACCCATAACTAATGGATGTCGCATTTTTTTTCCTCCAGGCGGAATAGCGAATGAATCAAAATTTTACTGCCGGACGGCAGTTTGAACTAGCAACAGTATAAAGACGAAATGTTGCCGTGGCTCGGTTTTTCGTCATTAATTCCTCTGTCGATCACGGTTCGGATAGCGTTAGCTTAATCGGTTCAACAGCAAAAGTTAGCCCCTTTTCTTGGTTGTCCGCCACGACATAGCGCAAAGCGCCTTCCGTTTGCTGGTAAAAACGCTGCCCTTTACCTTCCGCCAGCAGTTCGTTGATTTTTTTGATGCTCTGTTCTTCCGTCAGCGAAGGCACAAAAGCCCGCGACAGCGCCGCCATATAATGAACGGCCTGCGTTCGCCGGGCTTCTGTTTCCGTATCCTCCGGCTGCGGCAGCCAGGTGATTTGCAGCGTTTTGATTTTACCCGTCCCTCTCTCCAATGCGGTTGACGCATACAGGCGATCGTTGATTTTACTGGCGGCACGGGTCAGCAGCGTGGAGTGGTGGCCGGTATCGACCACCCGAAACTCGCCAATCGGCAGCGTCGGGTTACTCAGGTTATAACGCGTGCGAAACTGCACAATCGTCTGGTCGAAAGTCGGCGCGCCCACCAACAGATAAGGCGCGGCAACCGGCGTTTTCGGCGGAAAAATCGGATCAGACCATGCGCCGGGAGGAGACAGCGCCAGTGCGGGCAGGATAAACAGGGAGACGAGGCTTTTTCTTATCATGGATACATTTTATCAGGTGAATTTTAAATTGGGCCAACAGTGGCGGTAACGACGATACGTCAGATTAAAGCGGTATTCGTGAGCGCTTGTCAAAATTCACATAAAGATTGCTGGCGTTGCGCCCTGTTAGGGTAAACTCGGCGAAGCTTAAATGGCAATTCAGGGTTCTGTATTTAATGACGCTACAACAATGGTGTTTCTCATTTAAAGGCCGGATTGGCCGCCGTGATTTCTGGATTTGGCTTGGCGTCTGGCTGGCGCTGTTGATGGTGCTGTTTACGTTGGCCGGACAGAACTGGCTGGATACGCAATCCACCGCGTTCGCTATCGTGGCGTTGCTGTGGCCAACGTCGGCGATAGTGGTAAAACGCCTGCACGATCGTAATAAAAGCGGCTGGTGGGCGCTATTGTTGATAGTGGCATGGATCCTGGCCGCCGGTAACTGGTCGATGCTGCCATCTATCTGGCAGTGGGGCATCGGCCGTTTTATTCCCACGTTAATTTGCGTGATGGTGTTTCTCGACTGCGGCGTTTTTGCCGGCACCGCCGGCGACAATCGTTTTGGGCCGCAAGCGGAACCGTTAAGATTCCGCCGCTGAAGAGTCATTACCAGTAGTGTTCGCTGGTGATATGGCCGGGCCGGCGACGCAGATGTTTGGTCATTTGCCGTTCTTCTTTCAATATTTGCTGGGTATCGCGCACCATTTGCGGATTACCGCACAGCATGACGTGACCGGTCTGCGCATCCATGGATAAACCCACGGCGGATTCAAGCGTGCCGTTGGCGATCAGGGCAGGGATGCGGCCGGTCAACGAACCGGTTTCTTCCTCGCGGCTGACTACCGTTTGAATATGCAGTTGACCGTTGTAGCGCTGTTGCAACTGCTGCATCAGCGGCAGATAGCTTAAGTCACGGGCAAAGCGGGCGGCATGAACCAGCACAATGTTTTTAAAGCGCGCCAGATCTTTGCCTTCCTGCAAAATGGAAAGAAAAGGGCCAATGGCGGTGCCGGTTGCCAGCATCCACAGGGTTTCGCACGGCGGGATCTCATCCAGCACAAAAAAGCCCGCGGCCTCTTTGGTTATCATGATGTCGGCCCCGGGTTGCAGTGCGTGTAAACGAGGGCTTAATTTCCCTTCAGGGACGTTAACCAGATAGAACTCAAGATTATGGTCGCTGGGCGCGTTGACATAGGAATAGGCGCGCTGAACGCGCTCGCCCTCTACATCCAGCGCCAGTTTGGCATACTGCCCGGCAGTGAAGGGCGCGGTGGGGGCATGAACCCGGATACTGAACAGGCTCTCTGTCCAATTTTCCACCTGAATAACCTTGCCTGTCACCCATTCAGCCATCGTTCTGTGCTCCTGTCTCTATGGCGGTACTGTGAATTACAGCGTCTGACGATATCTACGTCGCGTCAGCGCGGCCAGTAATTGGCCGCCACTAAGATACGCTATTTATTAACAACTGTGAAACAATTCAGCCGGTTGATGCGGAGGCGTTCACCATCGCCTTAAAGCAGAAAATCATGCAACGCCTGATCTTTACGATCGAGATAATGCGTGGATTGGATACGGCGGATGGTGCGTGATTTACCGCGGATCAGCAGCGTTTCGGTGGTGGCGATATTGCCTTTGCGCGAGATGCCTTCCAACAGATCGCCCTTGGTGATGCCGGTGGCGGAGAAGACCACGTTGTCATTGCGCGCCATATCGCTGAGTTGCAACACTTTTCCGGCTTCAATCCCCATTTGTTGGCAGCGCGCCAGCTCGTCGATACCGATACGGCGGTTCTCTTCGCTGTCGCCTTTAACCTGATGGCGAGGCAACAGGCGGCCCTGCATGTCGCCGTCGAGCGCTCTAATCACCGCTGCGGAGATAACGCCTTCCGGCGCGCCGCCAATGCCGTACAGCACATCGACTTCGCTGTCCGGCATGCAGGTCAGAATGGAGGCGGCAACGTCCCCGTCCGGGATGGCGAAGACTTTTACCCCTAACTGCTGCATCTCGGCGATTATCGCGTCATGACGTGGTTTGGCCAGCGTGATGACCGTTAACCGGCTGAGCGGTTTATTCATTTTTCGGGCTACATTGCGCAGGTTGTCCGCCAGCGGAAGCGCCAAATCAATCACGCCTTTGGCTTCAGGGCCGACAATCAGTTTTTCCATATACATGTCGGGCGCATGCAGAAAAGCCCCTTTTTCGCCAACGGCCAGCACCGCCAGCGCATTAGCCTGCCCCATGGCGGTCATGCGCGTGCCTTCAATCGGATCGACGGCGATATCTACCGTATCGCCCTGACCGGTGCCGACCTGCTCGCCGATAAATAGCATCGGCGCTTCATCAATTTCGCCTTCGCCAATGACAATCCGACCATTGATATTGACCTGATTGAGCATAATACGCATTGCCTGTACCGCCGCATTGTCGGCGGCGTTTTTGTCGCCGCGGCCTAACCATTTATAGCCTGCCAGCGCGGCCGCTTCAGTGACGCGTGAGAATTCGATGGCTAATTCACGTTTCATGGATACCTGTCTGTTGTTAATCGGGGAAGGGAGTTGGTGGGCGAAGATTTTATCACACCCGATGGCGGGAAGCGTAAAATGACAAGCAGCGGACAGATCCGGGCGGCCGCGCGGCTATCTGCCGTGCGGGCGAACCAGGCGTTGTCCGTGCCGCCGGAACGGCACGGATAGCGGCGATTAACGTTGGGTAAGGCTTTCCTTTGTAACGGGCATCGCGGGATTTTCCTGAGCGGGCGCACGAACTTTGGTCATGATCACCACCGAAAGCAAGAGCGCGACGGCCATAAAACTGTATGACATGCTCGGATTGCCGGTAATGCCATTCAGATAACCCACCAGCCAGGCGCCCAGGAAAGCGCCCAGTGCGCCGAAACTATTAATCAATCCGATGGATACGCCAGAGACGTTTTTCGGCAGCAATTCGGGAATCAGGGCAAAGAACGGGCCGTAAGGGGCATACATACAGGCTGCGGCGATAACCAGCAACGCATAGGAAAGCCAGAAATGGTGATTGCCTATTGAGTAGGAGGTAAAGAAAGCCGCGGAGGCAATCAGCAACAACGGCCAGATGTACAATTTGCGGTTCTGCATTTTATCCGACAGCCACGAAACGGTCAGCATCGTGACAATGGCGGCAAAATAAGGCAGCGCCGACAGCCAGCCAACTGAAACGATATCCATCGACGCGGCGGATTTGATAATCGATGGCATCCACATCATGAAACCATAAACACCAATACTCCATAAAGCGTGTACGGCGCAGAGCATAATGACATTGCGTGAACGCAGCGCTTCGCCATAGTTACGCACGGGTTTGATATTTTTCTGCTCGCTGTCCATCACCGCCTGTAAATCGGCTTTTTCCTGTGCGCTCAACCATGACACGTCGGCGGGTTTATCCCGTACCAGAATCCACCAGCAGAAGGCCCAGATAATAGCCGGCGCGCCTTCAATGATGAACATTTCGCGCCAGCCGTAGGCGTTGATCAGGTATCCTGAGACAATTGACATCCACAGAACCGTAACCGGATTTCCCAAAATCAGGAAGGTATTGGCGCGAGAACGTTCGGCTTTGGTAAACCAGGTACTGATATAAATCAGCATCGCCGGCATAACCGCGGCTTCCACCACGCCGAGGATAAAACGGATCACCATCAGCATCGGAATATTACTGACCAGACCGGTAGCGGCCGCGCAAACTCCCCATAAGATCAGACTGAAGAAAATTAATTTCCGCACGCTTCGCTTTACCGCATATATTGCCCCCGGCACCTGAAAGAAAAAATAGCCCAGGAAAAAAAGCGCGCCAATTAAAGAGGACGTTCCTTTTGTAATGCCTAAATCGACTTCAATGCCGGAAGCCGCCGCAAATCCATAATTAGCCCGATCGAGATAGGCCAGACTATAGGTAATAAATATGATGGGCATTAAATACCACCAACGTCGGACCGCCAATTTTTTAATTGTCATCATGGTTACCTGTTTAATTTAAAATAATATTTTCAAATATGCGTTGCATTTCAGATAAAAAAAGAACGGCGGATTTTTAAAATTAAAATCCACATGTTATCCTCTGATTTTATTTTCAGAAATAATGTTCTTTTTTAATTAAGGTAGTAAATAACCGCTACCCTGATGTGCTGTTAATGATCTCTTTTATTCGTCAAAAAATAACGCAATACTCTGTTGTTGACCGATGCAAATATGAGACCTGTTTTTCGGTTTCAGGTTTGTGATTCGGATCACTGTAAATAATGTTAAAAAAAGATGTTACCGGTAACGTGATCGGCGCTGCAATTATTCTTACAGCGCGTCGCCATCAGACAGAAAAAATCATGGAAAGGGGGAGCGGCCACCGCCGGCGATTGCTTTGCAGTCGGTTCAGAGCGTTCCGCCAAGAGAAAGCCGATAATGGAGATCGACGTACTCTATGGTGGGGAGTTTATTGATTTTTTTAATTAAAATGTCCGTCGCCACTTTACCCATTTCAAAGCGCGGGGTGACGACGCTGGCAATGGCCGGCGTTGTGGCCTGGCCGATGTCCAGACCATGAAAACCGGATATCGCCATCTGTGCCGGAACCGCAATAGACAGGCGCAGGCATTCCTGTAACACGCCAACGGCAATATCATCATTGGTACAGAAAATCGCGTCCACCTGTGGATACATCTGGCGCACCAGCGCCAGCATGCCGGAGCCGATCGACACCGAGGAAACCTTATTCGGGGTGATTTGCATCGGGGACAGACCCGCATCCTGCATCGCCTGGCTATAACCCTGATAGCGCTTGCGGTCGCGAATATCCGACATGGAGCCGAAGTAAACGATATGACGTTTCCCGCTGGCTAAAAGCGCGCCGGTCATATCATACGCCGCTTGATAGTTGTTAAATCCCACCACAATGCGACCGGCAAGCGGTTCCAGATCCATAACCTGAGCAACCGGAATTTCCGCCGAATCCAAAAATTTGTTGGCGCGCAGCGTATGTTCAGAGTCGGTCAGAATCAAACCGGAAATTTGACACGATAACAGGCTGATAATCTGCTCTTCTTCACGGTTTTTGTCGTAGTCATAGTTCACGACTAACGTTTGATAACCATTGGCCGACGTTACCGATTCGATCCCTGCCAGCAGATCGGAAAATATTTGGTTATTAAAGGAAGGAACCAGTATGCCAAGACGGGGCGCAAGGACGGGCGGCTTACTTTCTTTCTGATTCTCGTCGCTGTAATTGACCTCGACCATCACCTGGGCAATGCGTTTGGCGGTTTCAGGCGCAACTTTATCCGGCGTGCGAAGGTAACGGCTAACCGTCATCTTGGTGACGCCGGACAATTGTGCGATGTCCTGTAACGTGACGCGTTGATTTTTCATGCAGGGAGCGACCTGAAGGAATAGCGTAACAATAAAGTGGGATTATGCACCGTAGAGCGATGAAATGTGAAGCCTGTTACCGACAGGCGACGAAAGTAACATTCTTGGTGAAATGACAGTTGGTTTTTTCAATACGCCATTGTATGGCGGTTTATGTTATCGGTACGATTTTTGCGGATTGCATGGCTTTTGTTGCATGAATTATTTCCGGCGACGAATTGCCTCCGTATCGGCATGAGTGCGATCAAGAAAGCGGTAACAGCTTGCTGTAACATCCCGAACGACGCTCGTCGTTGCGATCTTCTCTCCGGTCGGTTGGGTTTCTAAGGCCCTGCTCCACCGAGGTAAAATGGGCGCGCCAGGCGCGCCCGCAAATGATTATTCGTCGTGTTCTTCCCAGTTACGGGCGCGCGCGACGGCTTTTTTCCAGCCGCTGTAGCGGTAGTTACGTTCGACCGTTTCTATACCGGGGCGGAACTCACGCTCAATCGTGGCTTTGCTTTTCACCTCATCGAGATCGTTCCAGAAGCCGGTTGCCAGACCCGCCAGGAACGCAGCGCCCAGCGCGGTGACTTCCCGGATTTCCGGGCGCTCAACGCGCGTGCCGAGAATATCGGACTGGAATTGCATCAGGAAGTTGTTGGCGACGGCGCCGCCGTCTACACGCAGGGCTTTCAGATGGGTATTAGCATCGGCCTGCATGGCATCCAGTACGTCACGGGTTTGGTAAGCGATCGATTCCAGCGTTGCGCGGATAATGTGATTCGCATTGACGCCGCGGGTCAGGCCGAAGATAGCGCCGCGGGCATAGGGATCCCAGTAGGGCGCGCCCAGTCCGGTAAAGGCGGGAACGACATAAACGCCGTTGGTGTCTTTGACTTTGGTGGCGAAATATTCCGAATCCATCGACTCGCCAATCAGCTTCAGTTCATCACGCAGCCACTGAATGGAGGCGCCGCCGACGAAAACGGAACCTTCCAGGGCATAGTTGACCTCGCCGCGCGGCCCGCAGGCGATGGTGGTTAACAGTCCGTGTTTCGACAGCACGGCGTCGGTGCCGGTATTCATCAACAGGAAGCAACCGGTGCCGTAAGTGTTTTTCGCCATGCCCGGGTGAACGCAAAGCTGTCCGTACAGCGCCGCCTGCTGGTCGCCCGCGATACCGGCAATCGGAATACGCGTGCCGCCTTTACCGCCGATATTGGTTTGCCCGTAAACTTCGGAAGAGCTACGCACCTCGGGCAGCATGGCACGTGGAATATCCAGCGCCTGCAACATACGCTCATCCCATTCCAGGGTGTGGATGTTGAACAGCATGGTACGGGATGCGTTGGTATAATCCGTTACGTGAACGCGTCCCTGCGTCATTTTCCAAATCAGCCAGGTGTCGACCGTACCGAACAACAATTCGCCGCGCTGAGCGCGTTCACGCGAGCCTTCCACGTGATCCAGAATCCATTTCACTTTGGTGCCGGAAAAGTACGGGTCGACGACCAGTCCGGTGGTATTGCGGACGTATTCTTCCAGCCCGTCCTTCTTCAGTTTTTCGCAGATCTCCGCCGTCCGGCGACACTGCCAGACAATGGCGTTGTAGATGGGTTTACCGGTCTCTTTTTCCCATACGATGGCGGTTTCGCGCTGGTTGGTGATACCGATGCCGGCAACTTCATCCGCATTGATGCCTGCCTTGGCCAGCACCTCCACCAGGGTGGAGCTTTGCGAAGCCCAAATTTCCATCGGATCGTGCTCTACCCAGCCGGCTTTCGGATAAATTTGGCTGAACTCACGCTGTGAGACGCTGACGATATTGGCATCGTGATCCAGTACCACGGCACGGGAGCTGGTCGTACCCTGATCGATAGCGACGATATATTTTTTTTCCGGGTTCATAAATCAAATCCTGTAATGGTTAACCGTAAAAGGAGGATCGCTGTAACGCTAAATTTAGCGGGTTTCCGTATGTGTCATCGTTTCGCTGTCGGTCTGACACACATCGCATGGCAGATGACGGCCAATCAAAGCGCGATAGCCGAACGCGCCGAGGCAGGCGCCGACCAGCGGACCAAAAATCGGCACCAGGAAGTAAGGGATATCGCGTCCACCGGTAAAGGCGACCTCTCCCCAGCCCGCCAGGAAGGCGAACAATTTCGGGCCGAAGTCACGCGCCGGGTTCAACGCAAACCCGGTGAGCGGCCCCATGGAGGCGCCGATGACCGCGATTAAAATACCGATCAACAAGGGAGCCAGCGGCCCGCGCGGAATACCGTTGCCATCGTCGGTCAGCGCCAGAATCAGACACATCAAGATGGCGGTAATCACGGTTTCAACCAAAAACGCCTGCCCGACGGAAATGTGGGGATTGGGGTAAGTCGAGAATATACCTGCAAGGTTCAGGCTTTCCGTGCTGCCGCGCACCATGTTATGCGTCTGCTCAAAATCGACGAACAGGTTGTGATACAGGCCGTAGACCAGCGCCGCGGCGCAGAAGGCGCCGGCGATCTGCGACAGAATATAGGGCACGACTTTCCGGCGATCGAAACAGGCAAACAGCCAAAGGGCGATGGTGACGGCCGGGTTGAGGTGAGCGCCGGAAATCGCGGCGGTCAGGTAGATAGCCATCGCCACCCCAAGACCCCAGATGATGCTGATTTCCCATTGCCCGAAGCTGGCCCCTGTCAATACCAAGGCGGCGACGCAGCCGACGCCGAAGAAAATCAGCAGACCGGTGCCCAAAAATTCGGCGATACACTGGCCTTTGAGGGTAGAACTTTTTAGTTGACTCATAATTATTTTCCTACTGGCTAGAGTACAGAGTAGTGGGTTTACAGGGGGACATTGAATACAGCGCTCCCTGCTTTGATGTATTTATAGTGTGAATTTATCGTTAATGTTCGAAAACGAGAAATATCGAAATTAAAATGTGTGTTGTTCGTCAAGAAAATGAGCGTATTCGCTTAGTTCGCTAGCCTTTTATGGTTGGTAACGCATGTCTCATGTTAAGCGCCAGGTTAAATTTCTTAACATAAGCAATCAGGCGGCAAGCGGTTAAGGTTCTTTTTCAGTTTGTGCTGATAGTGGTGGTAAATAAAAGGTGTCACACTCTCGGTTGTGTGGGATGTCTGCTAGACAGGGATACATTGGCTACATACAATTCTGTTATGGTCAACCTGTTGTCAGGTCCACCATCGGATTACGTCCAGGGGCGTATTAAACAGGCAACCGCGTCAGGCGTGTCGTCGTGTAGCGACCGCGCGGACGCTGTGGGTCAGCGTTAACTGAATTTATGCCTTGCGATTAAAAGGGGTTTGAAGAATGTCATTTGAAGTATTTGAAAAGCTGGAAGCGAAAGTTCAGCAAGCGATTGATACGATTACGCTGTTACAAATGGAAATTGAAGAGCTGAAAGAGAAGAACAACGCCTTGTCGCAGGACGTGCAGGCTGCCGCCAGTTCCCGTGAAGCGCTGGTGCGCGAGAACGAGCAGTTGAAAGAAGAACAGACGGTATGGCAGGAGCGCCTGCGGGCCCTGTTAGGGAAAATGGAAGAAGTCTGACGCTTTCAGAAAAGGGCGGCCTTTCGCCCTTTTCGCCGTTCAATACGTTTGGCGGTAGAACCAGATTATTCAATATCCAGCGGATCTTCCGCCAGAATAATCCCGGTGTTGTCAGCGTAAAGATGATCGCCGGAGAAGAAAGTGACGCCGCCAAAATTAACGCGGATATCGCTTTCGCCAATCCCTTCGCTGGCTGCGCCGGCCGGGATCGCCGCCATCGCCTGGATACCGATATCCAACTCGGCCAGATCGTCTACCTGACGTACCGCGCCGTAGATGACAATGCCTTCCCATTCGTTCTGGGTCGCCAGCCTCGCCAGCTCCGCGTTGATTAACGCCCGGCGCACCGAGCCGCCGCCGTCGATCAGGAGTACGCGCCCGCTGCCGTTTTCTTCCAGCAGGTCATAAAGCAGGCCGTTATCCTCAAAACATTTCACCGTGGTGATTTTCCCACCAAATGAAGTACGCCCGCCAAAATTGGAGAACAGAGGTTCAACAACATTCACCTCTTCGTGATAAATATCGCACAGTTCGGAAGTATCGTATTTCATAGGATTTACGTCAGTTTGCCGCTGGGGTAATGAGTATATCCCTTTCTGACGGATGTTGGCAAAATCATCAAATGTTAACTTGATACGCATCAGTAAACTGTTGCGTACCGTTCACTTCCGCCATCAGCTCAGCATAACGCCCACGGCAAACAGAATATTGGTCAGCAGCGCGCCCTTGACGGTTTTTTCCAGCATTGGACGCATGCTGAAGGCGCTGGTTTCGCGCAGAACATAGATAGCCTGTTTGAGCAGCAAAGGCAGCGTCAGGATGAACAGCCAGCCCGCCAGGCTATGCAGATAGAGTAGGGCAAACAGGCCGAGGCAAACCGGCGCCAGCAGCAGCAATACGGTGTGATAGCAGCGGGCTTTTTGCGCGCCGAGACGCACCGCCAGCGTATTTTTCCCGCTGATGCGGTCATTGTCGATGTCGCGTAGGTTATTGATATTTAAAACCGCTGTCGCCAACAGCCCGCAGGCGGTCGCCGGCAGCATGACGATGCTATCGAAATGGCCGGTTTGCAGATAGTAGGAGCCGGCGACGCTCAGCCAGCCGAAAAAGATCAGCACTGAGATATCGCCCAGCCCGATATAACCGTAGGGTTTGTTCCCGACGGTATAGGTGATGGCGGCCAGAATAGCCAGCAGCCCCAGCACCAGAAAACCGATGATGTCGGTTGGTTTCTCACAGGCGGCAATCACCAGCGAGACGCCGGAAATAATGGTCAGGGCGATGGTGACGATCAGCGCATTGCGTAGCTGCGGCAGGGTAATGACGCCGGTCTGGATACCGCGCAATGGACCAATACGCTCTTCGGTGTCGCTGCCTTTTATCGCATCCCCATAGTCATTCGCCAGATTGGAAAGAATTTGCAGTAATCCGGCCGTCAGCAGCGCCAGTAATGCAATTCCCGGTTTAAAACTGCTATGCCAGCTTGCAATCGCCGAGCCGGTGACGATAGAAGCGAAAGCTAATGGCAATGTTTTAGGACGTAAACTGTCCAGCCAGGCTTTGGTCTTGCTGCTACGGATTGATGAGGTCATGGTGTGCTTCAATTTCCATAATATGAATATGGCTGTTTATAAAAAATTGCTGTAACGACAGTGCTATAAACACAAGTGGGAGGCCTTGGCCTCCCACTTGACAGTTAACAGGACGATCCGTGAAAACGGATTATAAGATAAATCGGCTCAGATCTTCATCTGCTACTAATTCATCCAGGTGACTACGTACGTAATCTGCGTCAATGGTAACGTTTTGACCGTGCATTTCGCTGGCATCGTAAGAGATATCTTCAATCAAACGCTCCAGTACGGTATGCAGACGACGCGCGCCGATATTCTCTGTACGCTCGTTGACCTGCCACGCGGCTTCCGCAATGCGGCGGATACCGTCTGTGGAGAATTCAATGCCGACGCCTTCTGTTGCCATCAATGCTTTGTATTGCTCGGTCAATGATGCGCTTGGCTCCGTCAGGATACGCTCAAAATCTTCCGTCGTCAGCGCCTGTAATTCAACGCGAATGGGTAAGCGCCCCTGCAATTCGGGGATCAGATCCGACGGGCTGGCAACCTGAAATGCGCCGGATGCGATAAACAGGATGTGGTCGGTTTTGACCATACCGTGTTTGGTGGAGACGGTGCAGCCTTCCACCAGCGGCAGCAGGTCGCGCTGTACGCCTTCGCGGGACACGTCCGGGCCGGAACTCTCACCTCGCTTACAGATTTTGTCGATCTCATCGATAAACACGATACCGTGCTGCTCGACGGCTTCGATCGCCTGCTGCTTCAGCTCTTCCGGGTTAACCAGTTTGGCGGCTTCTTCCTCGATCAGCAGCTTGAAGGCCTCCTTGATTTTCACTTTACGGGCTTTCTGCTTCTGACCCGCCAGATTCTGAAACATGGATTGCAACTGGTTGGTCATTTCTTCCATGCCCGGCGGCGCCATGATCTCGACGCCGACCGGCGCGGCGGCCAGATCGATTTCAATCTCTCTGTCGTCCAGTTGGCCTTCGCGCAGTTTCTTGCGAAACGTCTGACGCGTCGCCGATGGCTCGGCATTCTCTTCCGGTTGCCCCCAGTTGTTTTTAGCCGGGGGGATCAGCACGTCAAGAATACGTTCTTCCGCCAACTCTTCGGCGCGGTGACGGTTCTTCTCAATGGATTGCTGACGCACCATTTTTATCGCTGAATCCGTTAAATCACGGATGATCGAGTCGACTTCCTTACCGACATAGCCGACTTCGGTGAATTTGGTGGCTTCTACCTTGATGAAAGGCGCGTTGGCCAGCTTGGCCAGACGACGGGCGATTTCGGTTTTACCCACCCCGGTAGGGCCGATCATCAGGATATTTTTGGGCGTGACTTCGTGGCGCAGCACTTCTTCCAACTGCATACGCCGCCAGCGGTTACGCAACGCAATCGCCACGGCACGCTTGGCTTTGTGTTGACCGATGATATAGCTATCAAGTTCGCTGACTATTTCGCGCGGGGTCATTTCAGACATAGTTGATCCTTACGCCTTTGAGGCTAATTCTTCAATCGTGTGGAACTGGTTGGTATAGATACAGATATCGCCGGCAATACTTAACGATTTCTCGACAATATCCCGCGCACCTAACTCCGTATTTTCCAGTAACGCGCGAGCGGCAGCCTGCGCATAGGGACCGCCGGAACCGATGGCGATCAAATCATTTTCCGGCTGTACGACATCGCCATTACCGGTAATAATCAGTGATGCATTTTCATCCGCCACGGCCAGCAACGCTTCCAGCCGGCGCAGCATACGATCGGTACGCCAATCTTTCGCCAGTTCTACGGCGGCTTTCACCAGATGCCCCTGATGCATTTCCAGCTTGCGCTCAAAAAGTTCGAATAGGGTAAATGCGTCTGCCGTACCGCCGGCAAAACCGGCGATAACGCGATCGTTATAAAGACGCCGCACTTTTCGCACGTTGCCTTTCATCACGGTGTTTCCCAGCGTGGCCTGCCCATCGCCGCCGATGACCACGTGGCCGTTGCGGCGTACACTTACAATTGTTGTCACGAGTAAATCCCCGTTACCGAATAAAAAGACCCCCGCGGTTGGCGGGGCGTATTGAATTTATAGATGGGGGAGGGGGCGGGATTTTTCAACCCCCGCTGGCAAGCGGGATACAGCTGGACGTCCCGGCATCCTTAAGACGCTGGATCATTTTGTCGGCGGCCGCACGATTATTATAGGGGCCCAGCATGATCCGGTTCCATCCGCCGTTGGAGGCGATCCGGCTTTCAATGCCGGCAAAAGCCAATTGCGCTCTTACCGACTCGGCAGGCTCCATGCTTTTGAATGAGCCGCACTGCACAATCCAGCGTTGCGTTTTTTCCGGCTTAGGCGTCTCAGGTTGTTTTACGGCTTCCTGCTTCGGCGCGACCGGCGTCGCCGCGACCGGCGCGCGTGAAACCGGCGCCGGTGTTTCCGTCGGCGGTTTGATGATTACCTGTGAACGCGGCACCTGGATCTGATCGTTATAAGGCACCTCAGAGAGCTGCGTCGGCTGGCGGCGCATATCGGACTGCATCTGCTCCAGCAGTTGGCGCTGTTCGTCAGTCAACTGTACCGGCGACTGAACCTCTCCTCCGGCGGAGGGTTCGGTGGGGGAAGGAACGCCAAGCTGGCGGTTTTCCAGCTCTTTAATGTAACGCCAACGCTCCTCCGGCTTGGGAGGCAATCCGTTCCCTTTCCCCATACTTTGATGTGGCAATACCGGCGACTCTTCCGGTTTATTATGGGCGATAAAATACAACCCGCCCGCAAAGGTGACCAAAACGGCGACAGCGAGAGCTATCATGATTTTGGACGTTCCTGACGTGTTGCTCTTTCTCCGGCCGGTCGTCTTTTTCCGGCGCGTGCCTGAGCGCCCCCGGCTGACATAGTCTCTTTGTGCCACTGTCGTTTCGCTGTGAATTGAATATTGAATAAAGTAATTAGGAGGCCATGTTACTGAACCCTAAAATATTTGACCAGCACCAGAAGTCTTAAAGCCGGCTACGGGAATAATTCAGCGCCGCGGTGCTCTCGCGTATCACCAGCTCGCTGGCCAGCAGTCGGGAGCCGGTATGAACCCTGTGCCCGTGGAGTTGCTCTAATAGTAGCAGCATTGCTTCGCGTCCGATCTGATAACGTGGTTGCGCCACTGTGGTTAACGGCGGCGAGCAATATAGCGCTTGCTCGATATCATCAAAACCGACCACGGAGATATCATGCGGTATATCCAGTCCCATTTTTTTCGCCTGCGACAGTACGCCAAGCGCCATGATGTCGCTATGACAAAAAATAGCGCTGGGGGGCAGAGGGTGCTTCATCAGCGCGATTAAGCCGTTCACCCCGGTTTCATAACTAAAATCGCCCCGGATAATATATTGATTATCAATGGTTATGCCGCTGCGACGCAATGCCTGCACATAACCTTGCAGGCGGTATTGGCTCAGGTGCATATGCTCTGGCCCGGCAATACAGGCGATGCGTTGATGACCCAATTGATGCAAATAGTGCACAGCCTCAAAGGCGGCCGTCAGATTATCAATATGTACGGTCGGCAATTCCAACTCAGGCGAAAACTCATTGGCCATCACCATCGGCGGCAGGTTCCGCTGCTCTTCTTTGCCCGCATCGAACGGTAGGTTGGAGCCCAGCAGCAGCATACCGTCAATCTGTTTGGTAATGATTAAGTCGACAAAGGTTTTCTCTTTCTGGCGCTGGTGGGCGCAATCGCCTATCAGCACCAGATAGCCGTGTTCGGCCGCGGTTTCTTCGATTCCTCTGAATATCTCTGAAAAATAAGGATCGCAGATGTCCGGTACAATGGTCAAAATGGTGCGTGATTCATTGCGCTTAAGGTTTCGCGCCAACGAATGGGGAGAATATCCCACGGCAATAACCGCGTGTTCTACTTTTTTTCGTGTTGTTGCGGATACTTTTTCCGGATTCATCAACGTACGGGATACGGTTGCCGTTGACACGCCGGCCTTATCCGCCACGTCTTTCATCGTCGCGGTGGTAACGGTTCTCTTCTGCTCCAACGCTTTTCTCCTTGCGTCAGCGTAAACTGGCGCTATCAGCCCGGGTTGTCTGTTTCCCCTTCAGCTGTGGTGACTAACCATCATTCATCAATGACAGCGCTCGTTATGTTTCGTATTTATTGTTGCCATTCTTGTCAGCATACTGCTTTCGCGAACAGTCTTAACAGATTGAGCGCAATTTTCATTGCTTAATTTGCATAGAAAATGTGACAGATGTCAGTTTCTCGATGCGGTTCGCAATAGCGGCAGCGTTGGACACGCTAACTGTCCGTTGGGTCGACATCCAGCACCCACTTCACTTTACGTGACTGCGGCAGCGTGTTGATTAACGGGATTGATGTTCTTACCAGGCGTTGTAACAGAGACCGTGAGGGATGTTGCAACAGCAACTGCCAGCGAAAGCGGCCTGCGCGTTTGGGTTGTAATGCCGGCACCGGGCCGAGCAACCAGAGTGATTCATCCCGCAGCGGGCTGCTTTCCAGCAGATTCCTCAGCTGTTGCAGGAACAGCGCCGCCTGCTGATTATCATGATCGGCGGCGCGAAACAAAATATGGTTGGTGAATGGCGGCAGAAAAACGCTCTGTCTCTCTTTCAACGTTTGACCGGCAAAGGCGTCATAGCCTTGTTGCAGCAGGATTTGCAGCAAAGGATGTTCCGGATGATGGGTCTGCAACACCACTTCTCCCGCTTTCCCCGCCCGGCCCGCGCGCCCTGAAACCTGCGTATAGAGTTGGGCGAAACGCTCGGCGGCGCGAAAGTCGGCGGAAAACAGCGAGCTGTCCACATCCAGCAGCGCAACCAGCGTCACATTGGGAAAATGGTGGCCTTTTGCCAGCATCTGCGTACCGATAAGGATGCGGGCGCCGCCTTGCCTCACCTGTGACAACTGTTGTTCGAGCGCGCCTTTGCGGCTGGTGGTGTCGCGATCGATACGCGTAATCGGTATTTGCGGAAACAACGGCGTCAGCACCTGTTCCAGCCGTTCGGTTCCCATACCGACCGGAACCAGATTGGTTGAACCGCACTGCGGGCACTGATCCGGCACCGGGCGGTGGCTATCGCAATGATGGCAGCTCAGTATATGCTGCTGCTGATGCAGCGTGTAATAGTGATCGCAACGCGGGCATTCCGCAATCCAGCCGCACTCATGGCACATCACCACCGGGGCGAAACCGCGCCGGTTCAGAAATAAAATCACCTGGTTATCCTGAGCCAGATGATGCCGGATGCGGGTGATTAACGGCTGCGACAGTCCGGCGGTAAGCGGCTGGCCTTTTAAATCAAGAATATGCTGGCTGGCCAGTCTGGCGTTCCCCGGCCGTTTGCTGAGCGTCAACTGCCGGTATTTACCCATCTGTACGTTATACAGCGTTTCCAGCGCCGGCGTGGCGGTGCCCATGACTATCGGAATATTTTCTTCTCTGGCGCGGAATACGGCCAGATCGCGCGCATGGTAACGCCAGCCTTCCTGCTGTTTGTAGGAACTGTCATGCTCTTCATCGATCACGATCAGGCCCAGGCGGGCAAAGGGCGTAAACAGGGCGGAGCGGGTGCCGATGACGATGGCCGTCTCGCCCGAGCGGGCGTTCAGCCAGACGGCAAGCCGCTCGCTGTCATTCAGACCCGAATGCAACACGTCGACCGGCGCATTGAAGCGTTCGCGAAAGCGGGCAATGGTCTGCGGCGTCAGGCCGATTTCCGGCACCAGCACCAATGCCTGTTTCCCCTCCGCCAGCACGTTTTCCAACACGCTGAGATAAACCTCCGTTTTCCCTGAACCGGTAATCCCCGCCAGCAGCCAGGCGGCAAAATGGTTATCTTCACTGCGGATCGCTCCCACGGCGGTGGCCTGTTCGGTATTCAGACGCAGGCGCTCGCCCGAAATGCTGAAATTTTCACGCCAGTCGCGCACCGCTTGTTCGGCGGCTTTTAAATCGCACAGTCCCTTTTTACGCAAAGCCTGTAACGCCGTTTCCGTCAGGTCGGTTTCGCTGACCTGATGGCGATAAAGCGGAGCCTGAAATAAGGCCGCCATCGCCTGTTGCTGTTTCGGCGCGCGTTTCAGCGTATCCAGCGGCGTCGCTTTACCCTGTTCCGTGGCGAACCATTGCCACAGCGGCGCGCGGTGCGCCGGCTTTCCCTGACGCAGCAGAATGGGTAAAGCATGAAACAACACTTCCCCGATCGGGTAGTGATAGTAGTCCGCCGCCCACAGTAAAATGCGCCACAGGCTGGGCGGAAACAGCGGTTGCTGGTCGAGAATGGCGTGCAGCGGTTTGAGCTGTTCCATCGGCAACTCGCTGGACTCGCTGAGTGCGACGATAATGCCGATCGTCCTGCGGTTTCCGAAAGACACGCTAACGCGTACGCCCGCCTGGGGGGCAACGCCCGCGGGGAGGATATAATCGAATGTACGTGCTAACGGCACGGCGAGTGCGACCTGAGCGACAGTCATGACTTCTCCGGCTGGGATCAGAATATGGCGATTTTAACCAACCGCGGCATAGGCGTGAAATAGCGCAAAGCGCTAGTGTACATGTTGCGCAGGATAATGTGTGGATGCGATTGCATCGGATGGTTAGTTTCTGTATGATTCGCCGCCATTATACTGCATTGTATAATGGTTGAAGCATTCGACTTCTTACTCAACTTTCGTGTGGTGTCTGGCGGAACAGGGCTGGATAGCGACACGGCCTTAACAGAGGTTTCCCATGAAAAAAGGTATTCACCCGAATTATGTTGAAGTTACGGCAACATGCTCTTGCGGTAACGTCATCAAAACCCACTCTACCGTGGGCCACGACCTGAACCTGGACGTTTGTGGCGCTTGCCACCCGTTCTATACCGGCAAACAACGCGTTGTTGACACCGGTGGTCGTGTTGAGCGCTTCAACAAGCGTTTCAGCGTACCGGGCGCCAAGAAATAAGTTTTTTACCCGGCGAGCGGTAAAGATAACAAAGGCACCTCGGGGTGCCTTTGTTGTTTCTCATCCGTCTGTTTTAATCAGTCATTCCAATACCAAAAAACATCGCCAATGCGCCCGGTGTAATCATTTACGTCTACGTCGCCGCTCAGTATTCCCAGGTATCCGGGTTGATCCCCATTTCCCGCATGATGATTTTGGCTTCTTCTGGAATTTCATCACTACGTTCTTTACGCAGATCCTCATCGTTGGGCAGCGGCTGGCCGGTGAAGGCGTGTAAAAAGGCTTCACACAGCAGCTCGCTGTTGGTTGCGTGACGCAGGTTGTTAACCTGACGCCGGGTCCGCTCATCGGTTAGTATCTTTAATACTTTCAGCGGAATAGATACGGTGATTTTCTTCACCTGTTCGCTTTTTTTACCGTGTTCAGCGTAGGGGCTGACATACTCGCCGTTCCACTCAGCCATGGGATACCTTAAAAATTAGTCGTAATGGAGATATACCCGTTATCTTTCAGATTGCCGGCGCGTGGGCTTTCCGCATCCTGAAATCTATTGGGTGTAGCATCTGTCATGAAATACCACGATTCTAGCGGTTATTACGCTTATGCTCAATCTATACGCAAAGAAGTTTAGAAGTCTAGATGTATTGACGTCCAAGTCAACTGAGTTTACTCTTGAGTTCCTATCTTCAGCCTCCAGCCAGGAAAAGAGCAGATGACGCGTAAACAGGCAACGATCGCAGTTCGCAGCGGATTAAATAACGATGAACAGTATGGCTGCGTTGTTCCCCCCATTCATCTTTCCAGCACCTATAACTTTACCGGGTTTAATCAGCCAAGAACGCACGATTACTCTCGCCGGGGCAATCCTACCCGCGATGTCGTTCAGCGCGCGCTGGCCGAACTGGAAGGCGGTGCGGGTGCGGTCATGACCAGCAGCGGCATGTCGGCCATTATGCTGGTATGTACGGTTTTTCTGCGTCCCGGCGACCTGCTTGTCGCGCCGCATGATTGCTATGGCGGCAGCTATCGCCTGTTCGACAGTTTAGACAAACGGGGCGCTTTCCGCGTCAAGTTTGTCGATCAGGGAGATGAAGCGGCCCTTAACGCGGCGTTGGAAGAGAAGCCAAAACTGGTGCTGGTGGAAAGTCCCAGCAATCCCCTGCTGCGCGTGGTGGATATCGCCGCTATTTGCCAGGCGGCGCGCGCCGCGGGCGCCATCAGTCTGGTGGATAACACCTTCCTGAGTCCCGCGTTGCAGCAGCCGCTGGCTCTGGGGGCGGATTTGGTGGTGCACTCCTGCACTAAATACCTGAACGGTCATTCCGACGTGGTGGCGGGAGCGGTGATTGCCCGCGATCCGGAAACGGTAACCGAACTTGCCTGGTGGGCCAACAATATTGGCGTAACCGGCGCCGCGTTTGATAGTTATCTTCTGCTGCGCGGCCTGCGGACGTTGTCTCCGCGTGTGGCGGCGGCGCAGAAAAATGCGCTACAGTTGGTTGAGTATTTACAGCAACAGCCGCTGGTGAAAAAATTATATCATCCCTCACTGCCGCAGAATCCCGGCCACGAGATTGCCTGTCGTCAGCAATCCGGGTTTGGCGCGATGCTCAGTTTTGAACTGGACGGCGATGAAGACACTCTGCGTCGTTTCCTTGAATCGCTGGAGTTCTTCACGCTGGCGGAGTCGCTGGGTGGGGTGGAAAGCCTTATTTCCCATGCCGCGACGATGACCCATGCCGGTATGGCGCCGGAAGCGCGCGCCGCTGCGGGGATTTCCGAAACGTTATTGCGTATTTCAACCGGTATTGAAGACGGTGATGATCTTGTTGCCGATCTGGATCGTGCATTTCAGGCCGCAGCGAAGAGGTAAGAATGAGTGCATCAGGAGTAGCGGGAACGGTAACTGGCCGGCAACTGCATAAGTTTGGTGGAAGTAGCCTGGCTGATGTGAAGTGTTATCAGCGCGTCGCCGGTATTATGGCCGAATACAGCCGGCCCGGCGATTTAATGGTGGTTTCCGCCGCCGGCGGCACCACTAACCAGCTCATCAGCTGGTTAAAGCTGAGTCAAAGCGATCGACTGTCGGCGCATCAGGTTCAGCAGGCGTTGCGGCGCTATCAGAGCGACCTGATCGCCGGGTTATTACCTCCCGAGGCGGCTAACCCCCTGACGACCCAATTTATCCGCGATCTGGAGCGTTTAGCGACGCTTCTGGATGGCAAAATCAGCGAGGCCGTGTATGCCGAAGTGGTGGGACACGGCGAGATCTGGTCGGCCCGTCTGATGTCCGCGCTGCTCAACCATCTGGATATGCAAGCGTCCTGGCTGGACGCGCGTGACTTTCTGCGTGCGGAGCGAGCGGCGCAGCCGCAGGTGGATGAAGGGCGTTCCTGGCCTTTGCTGCAACAGCGTCTGACCCAGCATGTGGGGCAGCGTCTGGTGGTTACCGGGTTTATCTGTCGTAACGATGCCGGTGAAACGGTATTGCTGGGACGCAATGGCAGCGACTATTCCGCGACGCAAATCGGTGCGTTGGCCGGCGTTGAACGTGTGACCATCTGGAGTGATGTCGCCGGGGTTTACAGCGCGGATCCGCGAAAAGTTAAGGATGCCTGTCTGCTGCCGCTGCTGCGGCTGGATGAGGTCAGCGAACTGGCGCGATTGGCCGCGCCGGTGCTGCATACCCGCACGTTACAGCCGGTATCCGGCAGCGATATCGATCTGCAACTGCGTTGCAGTTACCAGCCGGAACAGGGTTCTACCCGTATCGAGCGCGTACTGGCCTCCGGTACGGGGGCCAAAATCGTCACCAGCCATGATGACGTTTGTCTGATTGAAGTTCAGGTGCCGACGGAACATGACTTCTCTCTGATACAAAAAGAGATTGAACAGCTACTGAATCGCGCGCAGATAAAACCGTTGGCGACGGGGATCCATCACGATCGCAACCTGCTGCAACTGTGCTACACCTCTGAGGTGGTCGATAGCGCCTGGCGGTTACTCAACCAGGCTGCGGTGCCCGCGCGATTAACGATGCGCGAAGGGTTGGCGCTGGTGGCGATGGTGGGCGCCGGCGTCTGCAAAAATCCTTTGCATAGTCACCGCTTTTACCAGCAATTGAAAGATCAGCCGACCGAGTTTATCTGGCAGTCGGAAGATGGCATCAGTCTGGTGGCTGTGCTGCGCGTCGGGCCGACAGAACACCTGATCCGCGGGCTGCATCATTCGTTGTTCCGGGCGGAAAAGCGCATTGGTCTGGTATTGTTCGGCAAGGGAAATATCGGTTCCCGCTGGCTGGAGCTGTTCGCCCGCGAGCAGACCAATATTTCCGCCCGCACCGGGTTTGAGTTTATTCTCGCCGGCGTGGTGGACAGTACCCGCAGTTTGTTGAATTACGACGGTCTGGATGCCAGCCGGGTATTAGCCTTTTTTGAGAATGAAGCGCGGGAGCATGATGGCGAAGATCTGTTCCTGTGGATGCGCGCGCATCCGTTTGACGATTTAGTGGTGCTGGATGTGACCGCCAGCGAGTCGGTTGCCGATTTATACCTTGATTTCGCCAGCTACGGTTTCCATGTGATCAGCGCGAATAAGCTGGCGGGCGCTTCCGGCGGCAATAATTATCGCCAGATCCGGGATGCTTTCGCCAAAACCGGCCGCCACTGGTTATACAACGCCACTGTCGGCGCGGGCTTGCCGGTGAACTTTGCCGTCAGGGATCTGCGGGAAAGCGGCGATAGTATTCTGGCGATCAGCGGCATTTTCTCTGGCACGCTGTCGTGGCTATTCCTGCAATTTGATGGTTCAGTGCCGTTCACCGAGCTGGTCGATCAGGCCTGTCAGCAAGGATTGACGGAACCCGATCCGCGCGTCGACCTGTCAGGTCAGGATGTCATGCGTAAGCTGGTGATCCTGGCGCGTGAGGCCGGATATGAAATTGAACCGAGCCAGGTTCGTGTTGAATCACTGGTTCCGGCGGGGGGAGAGCAAGGTTCCGTCGATCAATTCTTTGAGAATGGCGAATCGCTGAATGAGCAGATGCTGCAACGATTGGAGGCGGCGCAGGAAATGGGGCTGGTCTTGCGTCATGTCGCCCGCTTTGACAGTAACGGTAAGGCCCGCGTCGGCGTTGAGGCGGTAAGACCCGATCACCCGCTGGCGTCGTTGTTGCCGTGCGATAACGTATTTGCCATTGAAAGCCGCTGGTATCGGGATAATCCGCTGGTGATCCGCGGTCCGGGCGCCGGACGGGATGTAACGGCCGGGGCTATCCAGTCGGATTTAAATCGTCTGGCGCAGCTGCTTTAAGGCCAATGATCACGGCGGTAACGAGCGACTCGCCGTTCGTTGCCGCCGTCGCGCGCCATCATGAATATCCTTCACGTTACATGAGTAATCATCACCGTCTATCCCGATTAAAAGCATTGACTCTTTAGGCAGATTGCGTCATTTTCTATATAGACGTCTAAACGTATAGACGTTTGCAAATAATAATCACGGCAACGGTTGATGGGGTGGCAGGATGAGTTTTTTTCACGCAAACCAGCGGGAAGCGCTGAATCAAAGTCTCGCGGAACTACAGGGACAAATTAATGTTTCATTTGAGTTTTTCCCACCGCGCACCAATGAAATGGAAAAAACGCTGTGGAATTCCATTGACCGTCTGAGCAGCCTCAAGCCGAAGTTTGTTTCCGTCACCTACGGAGCGAATTCTGGTGAGCGTGACCGTACTCATAGCATCATTAAGACGATTAAAGAACGCACGGGTCTGGAAGCGGCGCCGCATCTTACCTGCATTGACGCATCTCGCGACCATCTGCGTGAAATCGCGCAAGATTACTGGCAGAGCGGTATTCGACATATCGTGGCGTTGCGCGGAGATTTACCTGAAGGCGGCGGCAAACCGAAAATGTATGCTGCCGATTTAGTCTCGCTGCTAAAAGAAGTCGGCGACTTTGATATTTCCGTTGCGGCCTACCCGGAAGTACACCCGGAGGCCAAAAGCGCTCAGGCTGACCTGATCAATCTGAAGCGTAAAATCGACGCCGGCGCTAATCGGGCGATCACCCAGTTCTTTTTTGATGTGGAAAGCTACCTCCGTTTTCGTGACCGCTGCGTTTCCACCGGCATTGATGTCGAGATCGTGCCCGGTATCCTGCCCGTATCCAACTTCAAGCAGTTACAGCGCTTCGCCACCCTGACTAACGTTCGTGTGCCGAACTGGATGACGGCGATGTTTGACGGTCTGGATAATGATCCTGAGACCCGTAAAATGGTCGGCGCATCCATAGCTATGGATATGGTGAAAATCCTGAGCCGTGAAGGAGTAAAAGATTTCCACTTCTATACCCTCAATCGCGCTGAATTGAGCTACGCGATTTGTCATACGTTGGGCGTGCGCCCCGCTATCGCCTGAACGGGATGGATGAATGAAAACCCTGCGGCGGCAGGGTTTCACGCCGCTGAAAAATCTCCCTGGCTCCATCCTGCTTGCACTGAACCGTCCTTTCGCGCTCCACCCCGGATAATACCTCCTTTCACCGGGTAAAAATCCAAAGTTGGTTTTTACCATCGGCATATTCATGCCATTATTGAGTTCACTTTTTCGTCGCGCATGAATGCGATATATGCGCATGTTGGCCTGTTTTCCCGGCATTCATCACAAATGCGTTGTTAATCGAAATACACAAAATGCTATCAATGCCAAATTGCTTGAATACGTCTGCTAACTCGTTATAGCGTGACGGATAGCGGGAAGCGTTGGCCGATGAATCGAAAACCATGACGGTTTATTACTGAACAACTCGCTGTTCTGACCGCATTTCATTGAGCGCTCTGACGCTTAGGAAGTCATTGGCGGCGGTTCCTGACTGATAGACACGGACTCGACCTATTAATAGTAAAATATTGTTTTATTTAGGTAGAAATAAATAGATATGCTTCGATGGAAGGTATTATTTACTTTAGATATTGATAGGGATAATCTCTCGTTGCCACTCTATCTATCGTTGTTTGCTATCATGATAAGGAGAATAATAAATGAATATTCGGGATTTAGAGTATTTGGTGGCGTTAGCAGAACATCGTCATTTTCGACGTGCCGCGGATTCTTGCCACGTTAGTCAGCCAACACTCAGTGGACAAATCCGTAAGTTGGAAGATGAATTAGGGGTTATGCTGCTGGAACGAACCAGTAGAAAAGTCCTGTTTACCCAGGCGGGTTTATTGCTGGTTGAACAGGCTCGTACCGTATTACGCGAGGTGAAAGTATTGAAAGAGATGGCCAGCCAGCAGGGCGAAACGATGTCGGGGCCGTTGCATATCGGCCTGATCCCGACAGTCGGCCCCTACCTGCTGCCGCAAATCATTCCGATGTTGCACCGTACGTTCCCCAAGCTCGAAATGTATCTGCATGAAGCACAGACCCATCAGCTTTTGGCGCAACTGGACAGCGGCAAGCTGGATTGCGCCATATTGGCGCTGGTGAAAGAGTCCGAAGCCTTTATCGAAGTGCCCTTGTTTGATGAGCCGATGAAGCTGGCCATTTATCAGGATCACCCCTGGGCGAATCGGGAACGGGTGGCGATGGCCGATCTGGCCGGTGAAAAACTACTGATGCTGGAGGACGGGCATTGTCTGCGCGATCAGGCAATGGGGTTCTGTTTTCAGGCCGGCGCCGACGAAGATACGCATTTCCGCGCGACCAGCCTGGAAACGCTGCGCAACATGGTGGCGGCAGGCAGCGGGATCACGCTGTTGCCATCGCTATCGGTGCCGCATGAGCGCGAGCGCGACGGCGTTTGCTATTTGACCTGCTATAAACCCGAGCCGAAGCGCACCATTGCACTGGTTTATCGCCCCGGCTCGCCGCTGCGCGGACGCTATGAACAATTGGCCGATACCATCCGCGAGCATATGCAAGTTTATATGGAATCCGTGTCAAAACAGGCGGTTTAACCCGTTTAGCGCCGCAACCCGGTAGGCTTCTGCCATGGTTGGATAATTGAAGGTAGTATTAACGAAGTATTCGATAGTATTACCTTCACCTTTCTGTTCCATAATCGCCTGCCCGATATGAATAATTTCCGCCGCTCGCTCGCCAAAGCAGTGGATCCCCAGTATTTTTTTCGTTTCCCGATGAAATAAGATCTTCAGGCTTCCCACGTTCATTCCGACAATCTGCGCGCGCGCCAGATGCTTGAACTGCGCGCGGCCTACTTCATAAGGTACTTTCATTGCCGTGAGCTGCTGCTCGGTTTTCCCCACGGAACTGATTTCAGGAATGGTATAAATCCCGGTGGGAATATCTTCAATCAAATGGGCGCTGGCATCGCCTTTGATGATGGCCTGGGCGGCAAGGCGACCTTGATCGTAAGCAGCGGAGGCCAGACTGGGATAGCCGATGACGTCGCCGACGGCGTAAATGTGCGCCAGCCCGGTCTGATACATGCTGTTGACGCTGAGTTGACCGCGGCTGTCGGTGCTCAGGCCGATTTGTTCCAGACCGAGCGTTTCGGTGTTGCCGGTGCGACCGTTGGCGTACAACAGGCAATCGGCCTTCATCTTTTTACCTGACTTGAGGTTAACGACGACCCCGTTATCCACGCCCTCAATGTTTTCAAATTCTTCGTTATGGCGGATCACCACGCCGTTGTTCCAGAAATGATAAGACAGAGCGTCCGACATCTCCTGATCGAGAAAGGCCAGCAGGCGATCGCGGGTATTGATCAGATCAACTTTGACGTTAAGACCACGGAAAATGGACGCGTACTCACAGCCAATTACCCCCGCCCCGTAGATGATGACGTGCCGAGGTTCGTGATCGAGTTGCAGTATGGAATCGCTGTCGTAGATTCGGGCGTGGTTGAAGTCGACTTCTGCCGGATGGTAGGGGCGCGAACCTGTGGCAATAATGATATTGGCCGCGGTCAGCGTATCGTGGGTATTGTCCGGGTAATGAATGGCAAGGGTATGCGCATCAATAAACCGCGCCTCGCCAGAGAACAGGTCGCACTGATTACGTTCGTAAAATCCCTGACGCATTTGGGTTTGTTGGCCGATAACGCTGTCTGCGTGGCGAAGAATGTCGGCGAATGAAGAGCTGATAACGCGGGCGTTATCGCTGTATAGCGGGTTTTGGTTGAATTCAATAATACGGCTGACGGCATGGCGCAGCGCTTTGGAGGGAATCGTTCCCCAATGGGTGCAACCGCCGCCGACATTATAGTGCCGTTCAATCACCGCTATTTTTGCGCCCTGTTTGGCTAACCCCATGGCGGCGCCTTCACCGCCGGGCCCGGAACCGATAACGATGGCGTCATAATCGAATTGCTGTTGCATAGTCATAGTAGGGGAAACCTGGGTTATACAAAACAATAACGTAATTGTAACATCTGCCGTAAAGGAACCCAATCATCCTTATTGTTATTATGGAAAGCGGTTATCACATTTTTAATATGACAAACTTTGTCTCAGTATGCTGACAATAAAGTTTGCTATAGTGCCTTTCTGGAAAGGAAAGCAGATGATTTAGGCAGGATAATGGGTGTCAGAGCACAACAAAAAGAACGGACTCGTCGTTCCCTTATTGAGGCGGCGTTCAGCCAGTTAAGCGCTGAACGCAGTTTTGCCAGCCTGAGTTTACGCGAAGTCGCGCGTGAAGCCGGTATCGCGCCCACCTCTTTCTACCGTCACTTCCGTGACGTGGATGAACTGGGGCTGACGATGGTGGATGAAAGCGGGCTCATGTTGCGTCAGTTGATGCGTCAGGCACGGCAGCGGATTGCCAAAAGCGGCAGCGTAATAAAAACATCCGTTTCAACCTTTATGGAGTTCATTGGTAATAACCCAAATGCTTTCAGGCTGTTATTACGTGAGCGCTCGGGAACTTCCGCCGCATTTCGTGCGGCGGTGGCCCGTGAGATCCAGCATTTTATCGCTGAACTGGCGGACTATCTGGAAGTCGAAAATCATATCCCGCGTAGTTTTGCGGAAGCGCAGTCGGAAGCGATGGTCACCATTGTTTTCAGCGCCGGGGCGGAGGCGCTGGATGTCGGCCTGGAACAGCGGAGGCAGTTGGAGGAGCGGTTGGTATTGCAACTGCGTATGATTTCTAAAGGCGCTTACTACTGGTATCGCAAAGAGCAGGACAACACATCCGGTACGTCGTAAATTTTAGGTGTAGACAGGCATGAGAAAGGAAAGGCCATGACAGAACAACCTCATCATCATCGGGAAAAAGGTACGCTGCTTCTGGCGCTGGTCGCCGGTTTGTCGGTTAACGGCTCATTTGCGGCATTGTTCAGCACCCTCGTTCCTTTTTCGATATTCCCCCTGATTGCGCTGGTCTTATCCGTATATTGTCTGCACCAGCGTTATATGCACCACAGCATGCCGGAAGGTATTCCTATGCTGGCGGCCGCCTGTTTCTTGTTAGGATTGTTACTCTATAGCGCGATTGTACGTGTTGAGTACCCCGCCATCGGCTCAAACTTTGTTCCCTCGATTCTTTGCGTGGCGTTGGTATTCTGGATTGGTCTTAAGCTGAGGGGCCGTAAATCAGCCGAAGAGCGCGAGCCGCCCGAATTATGAACACAGGCGGTTGAGACCGCCTGCATGACAACGATTACCGGCGTTGCTCCAACAGCACGCCGCACTCCATGTGGTGGGTGTAGGGGAATTGGTCAAACAGCGACAACTGGCTGATTTTATGGGTTTCAGTCAGCGTCTCCAGATTTTGGCACAACGTTTCCGGGTTGCAGGAAATGTAGAGAATACGCGGATAAGCTTGTACCAGTTTGACCGTTTCTGTATCCAGCCCGCTGCGCGGCGGGTCGACGAAAATGGTTTCGCAGCGATAGCCCGTCAGATCAATGCCTTGTAAACGCTTAAACTGACGCACTCCGTTCATCGCTTGCGTAAATTCTTCCGCCGCCATGCGGATAATCTGCACGTTATCAATATGATTGGCGGCAATGTTATATTGCGCCGCAGCCACCGAAGGCTTGGCGATTTCGGTCGCCAGAACGCGATCAAAATTGCGCGCCAGCGCCAGTGAGAAGTTCCCGTTGCCGCAGTACAATTCCAGCAAATCACCGGTTGCGCCTTCAGTGGCTTTCAACGCCCATTCCAGCATTTGAATATTCATCGCCGCGTTAGGCTGGGTGAAGCTGTTTTCCACCTGGCGATAAACCATATTCCGTCCTGCGACGGGCAGACATTCGTCTACATAATCCCGATCCAGACAAATTTTGGTTTTTGTCGCTCGCCCAATAAGCTGGAGCTGAAAACCCTGTGAGCGTAACGCGTCCCGCAGCGTGCTGGCATGCTGTCGCCATTCGTCATTCAACGCCCGGTGATATAACAGGGAAACCACCACTTCGCCGCTTAATGTGGAAAGATAGTCAATCTGGAATAGCTTCTGGCGCAGGATCGGATTGGGCCGTAATGCGGCAATCAGCAGCGGCATCAGTCGGTTAATCAACTCGCTGGCCGCAGGAAATTGATCGACCCGGATACGCTGCTTGGTCTGCTGATCGAACATAATGTGGTAGAGATCGTCACCATCATGCCAGATACGAAACTCGGCGCGCATCCGGTAATGGCTGGTTGGGGAACGGAAAACGGCCGGCGCCGGCGCATCAAACTGCGCCATCATCCCGCACAGACGTTCCGTTTTTTGTGCGAGCTGGTCGTCGTACTGATCAATGGGCAGGGTTTCTGGCGTCATGGTTTTCTCGTCTGAACGGCATCTAAAAGGATTTTATTGGCCGGAATTGTAGGGAATCCGGTCGGGATGTCCAGTTTTGTCGCGCGAACGGTTGGTCGTGAAATGGAAGTCTAGACATCTGCGTAAGGCGATCATAGCATGGTCGTCCGGCCTCGCAATCTGAGTTAAAAGGGAATCCAGTGTGAATCTGGAGCTGACGCGCAGCGGTAAGGGTAGCCTGAACGATAGCATTTATGCAGACACTGTCTTTTGAAGATGGGAAGTCATCGCTCTTTGTTGTTCCACCATGTCTGTTTTGCATCATGGTAACAACGGCCCCAAGCCCGAAGACCTGCCGGTATACGTCGCAGTGACCATGATCATCGCGTGCTATTCATCATGGTAATGCGGCATCCTTATCTATGGTTGGATGCTCGATTCATGTTTAATAAAAAAATAACGTTGCTGGCCGCGCTCTCCGCCGCGGCTTTTTCCTCCTGGGCGCAAGAGGGGGCTGACACGATGGTGGTGACGGCAAATCGTTTTCCGCAGCCTGTTTCATCTGTACTGGCGCCGATGGATATCGTTACCCGTGATGATATCGATCGTTGGCAGGCTAAAAGTCTGACTGATGTGATGCGTAGACTGCCCGGCGTGGATATTGCCCAGAACGGGGGGCGTGGACAAAGTGCATCAATGTTTATTCGCGGCACAAATTCCAGCCATGTACTTGTGCTAATTGACGGAATTCGTATGGCTTCCCCGGGTGTGACCGGTAGCGTGGATTTCAACCAGATACCGATGTCATTGGTACAGCGTATTGAGTATATCCGAGGCCCTCGCTCAGCCGTTTATGGCCCGGAAGCCATCGGTGGGGTAATTAATATCATTACCCAGAAAGAGGCTGACGGAGGAAAACTGGAAGCGGGTGTCGGTTCACATAAATATCAAATTTACGATGGCGGCATACGCCAGCATGTTGGTGACAATACCGCGATAAGTTTAGCTGGCTCTTTTGAAGAGACGCAGGGTTTCAATGTGTATCCTACGTCATCTGTTCCGGCAGACAGCGATAATGACGGTTTTCGTAGTAAGTCTCTGTGGGGAAGCGTAGAGCAGAAATTCAGTGATTCGGTTTCTGGTTTTGTGCGTTCGTATGGCTACGGCAATAAGACCGATTATGATCAGGTGTTTGCTGATTCCAGCGATCGGCGGCAGCTATACAGCCGAAATTTTGACGGTGGTTTACAATTCCAGAATCGCGATTTTGCATCGCAGCTTATTGGGAGTTATCAGACATATAAGGATTATAACTTTGAATCTGCCAAGGGGAACTATGCCCCCGGTTATTCGTTAAATGAAGTGACGCAACGAAGTTTGCTGTGGGGCAATACGCTACAGATATTAAAGGGTTCGGTCAGTGCTGGTGTTGATTGGCGCAGAGAGGAAAATAAGCCGGGAACGAGTAATCAAGGACATGCGCGTGAAAACACGGGACTCTACCTTACCGCGCAGCAACAATATTTTGATCAAGTAACATTAGAGGGGGCTATACGTACAGACGATAGTAGCCAGTATAATCGTCATAACACTTGGCAGGCAGCTGCGGGCTGGGAGTTTATACCCGATTATCGTTTCACCGTATCATACGGGACTGCGTTTCGTGCTCCTGCTTTCGGCCAGATATACGGTATCTGGGGCAATGAAAATATTAAGGCAGAAGAGTCATCCCAATGGGAAGCCGGCGTGGAAGGGCTGACGGGATCTTTGTCATGGCGTTTATCCGCTTATCGCAACAAAATTGATAACCTAATAGATTACGATTTCGTTACCAATAAGTATTTCAATACAGATAAAGCCACCATTAAAGGCGTTGAGTGGACAGGTAATATTGATACGGGGATATTTAGTCACCGCTTGACGTTAGAGTATCTGGATCCTCGACGGGATTCCGATAATACGCTATTGCCGCGTCGATCCAAGCAAAAAGCTTCCTATCAGGTTGATTGGACCATGTTTGATATTGATATGAATATCGCTTATCAGTACAACGGTAAACGATATGATAACAGTCCAAATATGTTTAACTCTCAGCAGCGCCGTCTGCCAAGCTACAGCACCGTCGATCTCGCCGCATCATATCCGATAACCTCTCAGCTAACGGTTCGTGGTAGAATCGCCAACCTGTTTGATAAAGATTATGAGACGGCATATGGCTACCGAACGGCAGGACGAGAATATTATCTCACCGGAAGCTATACTTTCTGACCTGCCAGCCCGTCCCACTATTCTGGTATTTGACTCCGGTGTGGGCGGGTTGTCTGTTTACAATGAGATTCGGCAGTTGTTGCCGGATCTCCACTATATCTACGCATTCGACAATGAAGCGTTTCCCTACGGCGAAAAACCGCAGCAGTTCATTATCGAACGCGTCGTTGAAATTGTTACCGCGGTTCAGCAACGTCACCAGCTGGCGCTGGTAGTCATTGCCTGTAATACCGCCAGCACCATTTCTCTCCCGGCCTTGCGGGAGCGATTCGCTTTTCCGGTCGTCGGCGTGGTGCCTGCCGTTAAGCCTGCCGCCAAACTGACGCGTAACGGTATCGTTGGTCTGCTGGCTACGCGGGCCACTGTGCAACGGTCTTATACGCATGAGCTTATCGCTCGATTCGCCAATGACTGCCAGATACTTTTACTTGGGTCTTCCGAACTGGTTGAACTGGCTGAAGCTAAGCTGCAAGGGGAAACGATCCCGATAGAAGAGTTGCGGAAAACCCTGCGTCCGTGGCTGCGTTTACCGGAGCCTCCCGATACGGTTGTGCTCGGCTGTACACATTTCCCGTTATTAACGAATGAACTGCAACTAGCTCTACCTGACGGCACCCGGTTTGTGGATTCAGGCGCAGCGATTGCGAGAAGAACCGTATGGCTGGTGGCGAATCTTGAACAGCCGCCGCTCTCGACAGAAAAGAACCTGGTGTATTGTCTGAAGATCACGCCTAATGTCGCCACGCTTTGGCCGGTATTACAGCGTTATGGTTTTTATTCGCTGGAAAAACTGCCGCTTTAATACAGTTATGGATAAATAGTAGGCGGTTGGTCGCTTTTTTGCATTTAGCGCTTGTAAGCCGCGGGGAAGTGCCTATAATGCGCCTCCACTGACACGGCAACGGCGATTACGCGGTTGGGGTGACGGTAAGAAGTCAGGCAATAATCACTTGACTTCACAGCGGAATTGCATAACATATGCGGCCCGCGCCACAGCTTGCTGTGGCACTGCTCTTTAACAATTTAATCAGACAATCTGTGTGGGCACTCACAAGACAATATCGGCAAACGATATAAAAAAGTCTTGAAGAGTGACTGACAGTAAATTCATTACGAATAAACAGTTATT
>NZ_JABJXS010000004.1 GCF_013155275.1 Brenneria sp. hezel4-2-4 | reverse complement strand
AATTTGCCTGGCGGCGATAGCGCGGTGGTCCCACCTGACCCCATGCCGAACTCAGCAGTGAAACGCCGTAGCGCCGATGGTAGTGTGGGGTCTCCCCATGTGAGAGTAGGGAACTGCCAGGCATCAATTAAAGCGGAAAGCCTCATGCGAAAGCATGGGGCTTTTTGTTTTATGTATTGTTTGTCGATGATAGCAGTCTGTCTGCGATCATAACAAAACGTCCTGACCCTCAGGCCAGGACGTTATCAATTTTAGGTGGGTGAGATATGTCAGTATAAGGCTGGCCCACTTTTCAGGTGGCGCATTATGTCAACCAGCTGGATTCACCACCTGTTCGACGGCTTTGTGAAACAATGCCATTCCCTGTTCGATATCTTTGGGATCAATGACCAGAGAGGGGACAAAGCGAATCACATCCGGGCCTGCCATCAATACCATCACACCGTGCTCTGCCGCTGCCGCTAAAAAGTCGTGCGCCCGGCCATGCCATTGCGGCTTAAGCTCAGCCCCCAGCAGTAACCCCATGCCGCGAATCTGCTCAAAGATGCCATACTGCTGGTTAATCTTTTCTAATGCGCTGACAAACAGGTTGTGACGATCCGCCACACCCGACAGTACTTCCGGCGTATTAATGGTATCTAATGCCGCTTCCGCTACTGCGCAGGCCAGTGGGTTGCCGCCATAAGTCGTACCATGCACGCCAACCGTCATTACTGAGGCGATTTCCTCCGTGGTGAGCATCGCGCTGATTGGGAAACCTCCGCCTAACGCCTTGGCTGTGGTCAGAATGTCCGGCGTAATACCGTAATGCATATAAGTAAACAGCTTGCCCGTACGGCCCATTCCGCTCTGTACTTCGTCGAATACCAACAGAGCCTTATATTGATCGCACAGTTCACGCACGCCTTGCAAGAATTCCGGCGTCGCTGGCGTAATGCCGCCTTCGCCTTGAACAGGTTCAAGTACGACCGCACAGGTATGATCGTCCATAACCGCTTTGACCGCTGCCAGATCGTTAAAAGGAACATGTACGATATCGGCAGGTTTCGGTCCGAAACCATCAGCATATTTAGGCTGTCCGCCAACAGATACGGTAAAGAGCGTACGCCCATGAAACGCGTTATAAAACGCAATGATTTTGGTTTTATAGGGACTATGGCGTTTAATCGCGTAGTGGCGCGCCAGCTTGAAAGCCGCCTCGTTTGCTTCGGCTCCGGAGTTAACAAAAAATACGCGGTCGGCAAACGTCGCATTAATCAACTTGCTTGCCAATCGTAGCGCTGGTTCATTGGTGAAAATATTACTGGTGTGCCACAGCATTTCTCCCTGCTGTTGCAACGCCGTTACCAGCGCCGGATGACAGTGACCAAGCGCGGTAACTGCAATTCCGCCGGAGAAATCAATGTATTCTCTCCCTTGTTGATCCCACACCCGGCTTCCTTTACCTTTTACCGGGACAAACTGAGCTGGTGCATAAACCGGCAAAATAACTTTGTCGTGAGTTTCCCGGGTTACTGCTTTTTTATCTGATTCCATCTGCTTCCACGCTCCGAATTTACAACTTTCGAATGAAAATATAGTCAATAAATATGCATAAAAAATCAACCTCAGGCAATATTAAATCATCTGGAAAGAACATTATTTCCTATCTGACTCTATTTTAAGAAAATTATCTAAAAGTTGGAGCCCTTGCTGGCTGAGAATGCTTTCAGGATGAAACTGAACACCTTCTAATGGCAATGAACGATGCCGGATTCCCATGATTTCTTCACGAGTACCATCACGTTCACTCCAGGCCGTCACTTCAAAGCAATCGGGTAGAGATGCGGGATCAATCACCAGCGAGTGATAGCGTGTTACCGTTAGTGGCTGAGACAATCCGGCAAAAACACCTTTGTTACTGTGTTGTATGGCCGAAGTTTTTCCGTGCATTACCTGACGGGCGCGGACGATGCGGGCACCGAATGCCTGCCCCATTGCCTGATGTCCAAGACAAACTCCAAGGATTGGCAACCTGCCGGCAAAGTGTCGAATGGCCGTCAGTGAAATACCCGCTTCATCCGGTGTACACGGGCCGGGCGAGACAATCAGGTGCGACGGGGACAGCTGTTCGATGTCGTCCAGCTTGAGTTCATCATTACGCTTGACCAGTACTTCCGCGCCTAGCTCACAAAAATACTGATACAGGTTGTACGTAAAGGAGTCATAGTTATCGATCAGTAACAACATGTATCACCTAATATTTTAAGATAGTTTCTATTGCCTGACCGGCCTGGTTTAGCACTATGCCTGCAAACGGCGTCCAGTGAACAACAGTGATAGTTTTAAATGTCAGATCTATTGATAAGCTCCGGCCGGCGCAAATATTACTGCACGATATGACGCTGGTAATATTTTTCGAGTTTTACCTGCAACTGGCTTAACACCGTGCTGAACATCAAATAAATCAACGCCGCCTCAACATAAAGAATCAGTGGTTCGTAGGTGACAGACACAATGCGCTGTGCGGATAAAAACATTTCCGGAACCGTAATCACGGCAGCAAGCGATGTATCTTTAATTAAAGAAATGAACGTATTGGATAACGGTGGCAAAGAAACAAATACCGACTGTGGAAATATGACCCAACGAATCGCCTGAACCCCATTCATTCCTAAAGAGTAAGCTGCGCTCCATTGACCTTTGGGTACGGATAATATTGCCCCACGGACAATTTCTGAACTGTATGCACCAACGCTGATCGTGAACCCGATTAAGGCGGCAGGGAAAGCATCCAGAGTGATACCCGCACTGGGGAGTCCATAAAAGATGAGAAACAGCTGAACCAATAGCGGTGTTCCACGGATAACCCAGACATAAAAGTCGCCAATCCACTTCAACGGCTTAGGGCCGTAAAGGCGGATCAGGGCAACAATAACCCCGACGGCTAATCCGAAAATAAAGGAAAGAATAGCAAGGGGGACGGTAAATTTCAGTCCCGCAGATAGCAGACTCCAGAAGGAATCTGCCATAAGTTGTAGCCAAGGTGGCATGAAAAATGATTCCGATAACAGTGCGATTATTGGGATACGTCCTGACCGAAGTATCGCACAGATATCGTTTTATAGGTGCCATCTGCTTTAATTTCATCCAGCGCGTTGTTCAACGCATCTGCAAGCTGTATCTGACCTTTACGGATTAAAATGGCCGAAGGTTCGCCTGTCGGTGAGGTGGCAGTGACTTTCACGTTAGCGTCAGGTTTGTGTTTTTTGAAGTCGAGGAAAGAAAGATTGTCGTTCAATGTGGCATCAGCACGACCGCTGAGCACCAGATCCAAAGACTGGTTAAAACCATCGGTAGGAACAATCTCCGCACCGTGGCTGGTTGCCAGCTTTGCATAGTTGCTGGTCAGGCTTTGAGCTGATTTTTTGCCTTTCAGATCGTTGAAGTCTTTGATGGTTGTATTATCGGCACGGGTGATCAGTACCGCTTTTGAGTCAATATAAGGTTTGGAGAAGTCGTATTTAGCCTGGCGTTCTTTCGTCACACCTACCTGATTGATGACGGCATCGTAGCGTTTGGCGTCCACGCCAGCGATGAGCCCATCCCAGCGGCCTTCAATAAATTGAGCTTTAACACCAAGTTTTTCGGCAACCGCGTGACCAATATCCACATCAAATCCAACCAACTGACCAGATTTATCGTGATAGGTATAAGGGGCATAGGTGCCTTCCGTACCGAATTTAATCACGCCGGCAGATTTGATCGCACTGAGGTCATCCTGTGCTTGTGCAAATACGCTGGTTGCAAACAGTGCGCCGGTCAGTAGAGCAAAACGTATTTTTTTCATTATGGGATCCTGTAGGTAATGGCGTCATATAACTTTTACTAATAATGAATTTACGTCATATGGTTTACTTTTATAAAGTAGATTGTGTGATGGATTATAGCAGAACTGAATATAGTAATTTTCCCGCCGGGCCAGAATCAGAATGCACCGGGCTTCGGTGATTTCTAATGCCAACGTTTTCCGGGCAAAAGTCAGTAAGCGTTCATTTATCGCCATCTGTGGTAGGAATACGGGATGCAGAGCGATTCGGGATCAAGCCGGTGGGCTTTGATACCTGAAACACGACCCATATGCGCACTCCGCTACAGGGTGCTCTTGCTGCTTTTTTTCTGTACTTTCGGTGTTATTCAGCGATCTATGTATAAACATAGACAAAAAACGCCTGCCATTTCTGACAAGCGTTCTTTAAAAAAAACGGTTATGAAAAACTATCAGTTCATGCCGTATTTTTTCAGTTTCTTACGCAGGGTTCCGCGGTTGATGCCCATCATCAGGGCGGCGCGGGTTTGGTTGCCGCGGGTGTATTGCATCACCATGTCCAACAGGGGTTGTTCAACTTCAGCCAATACCAGCTCATACAGGTCACTAACGTCCTGACCATTCAGTTGGGCAAAATAGTTCTTCAGTGCCTGTTTAACCGAGTCGCGCAGGGGTTTTTGGGTTACCTGTGCCTGAGAGTTTACGGTGGAAACGGTCAGTACGTCAGAATTCACGCGTTGTTCGAACATAGTTCTGTCAGCTCTTTTTCTGTTTACGCAAGATTTTCAAAGTATGCCTCCAACGCCTCCAGCTGCTCGCCGGCATCCTCAATGGCGTTGAATGTGCGCCTAAACTGGTCGTTTGGGGCGTTCTCCCGGAGATACCAGGATACGTGCTTCCGAGCTATACGAAATCCCTTGCCTGGACCATAAAAGTCGTGCAATTCCCGTATATGCTCGATCAACAAGCGCTTAACCTCTGCCAATGGCAGTGGAGCCAGCAACTCCCCTGTGTCCAGATAATGCTGGATTTCCCGAAAGATCCAGGGTCTTCCCTGAGCGGCTCGTCCTATCATCAGGGCATCCGCCCCGGTGTAATCAAGAACCGCTCTGGCTTTATGCGGGGAAGTCACGTCTCCATTCGCAATAATGGGAATGGAAACGGCCTGCTTAACTGCCCGAATGCTGTCGTATTCCGCCGAACCATTGAACAGGCACGCGCGGGTGCGTCCGTGAATGGTTAGGGCCTGAATCCCACAGCTTTCAGCCAATTTGGCAATTTCTACACAGTTACGGTGCTCTGGTGCCCAGCCGGTACGGATCTTCAGCGTTACCGGTACGTCTACCGCTTTCACTACCGCCGAGAGGATTTGTTTTACCAAATCCGGATACTGCAACAAGGCGGAACCCGCCATCTTGCGGTTCACCTTTTTCGCCGGACAACCCATATTGATATCGATGATCTGCGCGCCGAAATCAGTATTCATTTTAGCTGCCGCAGCCATCTCGTCCGGATCACAACCGGCAATTTGCACAGCCCTGATACCGGGTTCATCACTATGTACCATGCGCAGACGCGACTTATCCGAACGCCAGACTTCCGGATTGGAAATCAGCATTTCGGATACGGTCATTCCAGCGCCCATCGTATGACAGAGTGCTCTGAATGGGCGATCGCTAATGCCAGCCATCGGGGCTGCTATCAAGCGATTGGTAAGCTGAAATTGTCCAATGTGCATAGACAAAGAGTGACCATACTGTGCCTGCAAGGGCGCGTATATTACGCATTTTTTACCTCAGATGAAAGGCCAAACTTTGACCAATTAGCCGTAGGCGATCAAAGAAAATGTGTTTCATTCTGTTAAGCGGAAATATTATTCATATTTAACAATGGGTTTTAACTATTTTGACGTTATTTCCGTTAGAAAAAATATTCCGGCCGCATGGTAATTTATCTGTAATCCGCCGTGATTTAAGTAGGAGTTACATCAATATCCTGCATTTGCAGGGGATTGCGTTGCCAATAAACAGAGAACAGAGATAAATTTTTTTTCCCGTAACGCGGCAAAAGAGATGCTTCCGGCGCCAACCGGCCGGAAGCAGCGGGCAACGTAACAGAACTAATTAATAATAACGCGGCCGTTTAAAGGTTGAACGGGACGGTTGTTCGCGTGATGAACGGCCGCGGTGAATCTGGCGATTTGATCCGCCGAAATCGTGGCGGGCTTATCCAACACCAGCCATCGTACGCCTTCAGAGCACGGCGGTGTAGTGAGTGAGCCGCTGAAACGGTAGTAGCTTTGCTGGTATGTTGAGGGTATCAGAGCATTAATATTCAGCGGCGCGGTTAATAAGACCGGTTTATTGAGCGTTGACGGCAACTGTTGCCAGGCTTTCTCAAGTTCCTGATTGGCGTCGCCCTGCGCAAACATCAAAGCCACTACCGTTAACGCACCCTGTTGGTCTTGGTAGACGAAGTGTGCTTCTAACGGGAATGCTTTGCCATCGATCTCGTTTTCGCTGGGGGCGTGGAAGTGGAACTGTTGCAGGGCGAAGGTATCGTCATCCATCACCAGCGTGTCGTTTGCACTGACGTCCACCTGGATGGTGTGCCCGTTATTGACGATATGTTGAGCGCCGGTCTGATAGGACAGCTGTAATCCGTCGTGTACGGTTTTTAGCGCGCCGTGAATATCAATCGGCGACTGGTTTTTACCGGTATCGCACAGGGAAAAATCAGGGGAGAGTTTGCCCCAGTGCGGAGGCGCTTCCTGTCCTTCATAGCTCCAGTGCGCGTGTTCGGCGGCGTGTAGTGAAAAGCAGGCGGTAAAAGCGAGGGAGGCGAGCAGCGTATACTTCATTGAACAATCCATTTAAAACACTATGATGATTCACTCTATCGGTTTAGATAACGGACGAGCGTTTGATGAGTCATCAAGGATACGCCTACTTTATACAGGGTTAAACCGGCGAGTAAAAAAACGCCGGGAGCGTTTTTCAACGTTGCGCAACAACGGCCGTAGGTGAGGCGAGTCATAATCTCCACCAGAGGCCGATTTCCGGTGGAGAGGGCAAAGCTCGGCGGAGGATTACCGACGTATGCCGGTAATACGACACCACTCTTCTTTTTCCGCCACCGGATCAAGCCGGAATGTGTCCTGATAGGCCTCGGCGACGCTGGCTGCCTGTGTCGCCAGCACGCCCGATAGGCCCAAATGGCCGCCGGCTTTCGGCAGAACGCTGATTAAGGGCGCCAGTTCACGCAACGGGCCGGCCAGAATATTGGCGACCACCACATCGGCCGACAAATCAGCCGGCTGGTCTTGCGGCAGGTAAAGCTCAAGACGCTCTGAGACGTTATTTCTTTGCGCGTTATCGCGGCTTGCCTGAATGGCCTGCGGATCGATATCAATGCCGATGGCGCGAGCGGCGCCCAGCTTCAGCGCGGCGATCGCCAGAATGCCGGAGCCACAGCCGAAGTCGATAAGGGTTTTACCCTGTAAATCCAATCCATCCAGCCATTGCAGGCAGAGTGCGGTGGTCGGGTGAGTGCCGGTGCCGAAAGCCAGCCCCGGATCGAGCATCACATTGACGGCGCTCGGATCGGGGACATCACGCCAGCTTGGGCAAATCCACAGACGCTCGCCAAAGCGCATCGGATGAAAGTTGTCCATCCATTCGCGTTCCCAGTCCTTATCTTCCAACTGCTCGATTTTATGCTTAAAATCGACGCCCAGCAGCGGTTCTTGCTCCAGCATCGCGACAACGGCGGCCATCTCGGTTTCCGCGTCATATAAGCCGATGACATCGGTATCGCCCCACAGCCGGGTTTCTCCCGGCAGCGGTTCAAACACCGGCGTATCGTGCGTATCCTGAAACGTAACGGATACCGCACCGCTTTCCACCAGCGCGTCACCCAATTGTTCCGCATGGCGGCCAGAAGTATTAATTTTCAGTTGAATCCACGGCATAGCAATCTCTATTACATTTAAAGTGAAGTTGAAGCGATAACCGGTTGAGGGGCCTGATGACCAAACCGATTACCGACAAGAAACGCCATCAGGCTCAGCAGCAGCGATGGCACAATGGGGTGAAAACCGCCCGGTTGAAGATGCAAGCTGGCCAGTAGGGTATAGCAAATAGCGCCGCTGAACATGGCGCTCAATGCGCCGGTCGCATTGGCGCGCTCCCAGTAAAGGCCCAGCACCAGCGGCCACAGGAACACGGCTTCCAGCCCGCCGAATGCCAGCAGATTGAGCCAGATAATCATTTCCGGCGGCCGCCAGGACGCCAGCAGCACCAGCAACCCCAGCAACAGCGTCGTCATGCTGGAAAGACGCTTGATGCGACGCTCATTGTGTATCTGCTGCGGTCGTACGCTGAGATAGAGGTCTTTGATTATCGTAGCCGAGGCCTGGAGCAGATGCGCATTGATATTGGACATAATGGCCGCCATTGGCGCAGCAAGGAAGATCCCCGCCGCCAGCGGCGGTAAAACGTTCACCATCAGCGCCGGCAGCACCTGATCCGGGATGGTCAGATTGGGCATGACGGCCCGGCCCAGCGCGCCGGACAAATGCATCCCCAGCATCAGGATACCGATCACGATGGTGCCGATAATAATGCCGCGATGCAGCGCCTTGCTGTCGCGGTAGGAGATACAGCGCACGGCGGTATTGGGCAGGCCGATAACCCCAAAGCAAACCAGCACCCAGAACGACGCCATAAACGGCATCGACAGGATTTGATCGCTGCCTTGCGGCGTGACCAGCGCCGGATCGATCTGTTGCAGTTTATCCACCGCGCTGTGTAAACCGCCCGCCGCATGGATAACGCCCACCAGCAGGATCACCGTGCCTAACAGCATCACGATGCCTTGCATGGCATCGTTAAGTACGCTGGCGCGGAAGCCGCCGAACGCGGTGTACAGCGCGATGGTGACGCCAAAAATCAGCAGGCCGATATCGTAGGGGATGTTGGCCGCGGTTTCCAGCAGGCGCGCGCCGCCGATAAATTGTACCGCCATCGCGCCGATAAAGGCGACCAGCAGGCTGATGCTGGCGAACCATACCAGCAAACGGCTGCCGTAACGGGCGTACAGCATGTCATTGAGCGTGATGGCATTGTAACGTCTGGCCAGAATGGCGAATTTCTTTCCCAGAATGCCCAGCGACAACAGCATGGTGGGCAATTGGATCATGGAGAGCAACACCCAGCCCAGCCCATACTTGTAGGCCGCGCCCGGTCCGCCGATAAACGAACTGGCGCTGACATAGGTGCCGATCAAAGTCATTGCCAGCACGAAGCCGCCCATTGAACGCCCGCCGAGGAAATACTCGTTGAGAAAGTTACCCGCCTGACGGCGACGATAGGCGTATACCGACAGCCCGAAAACCAGCAGCAGATAGCCCAGCAACGGTAACAGCACTTCACTTTGCATCGTCATTCTCCAGTGAGATATCGCGGAAAACGATGCGGACCATCAGCCAGCATAAGAGGGTAAAAACAAGCGGCAGTAGCAGACAGGCCATTTCGAACCAGTGAGGAAGGCCGGTAATGCCCTGTGCGCTGTCGGGCAGGTAAGCCGCCAGGATCCAGGCGAGCAGGTAAGCCAGCGTTAGGAAAAAGGCCCAGCGGGCTTCTCTATGCGCCTGAATGAAACGTGTATCCATTTTTTTCTTCACAGTAAGCCGGAGCAATGGTGTTGATGTAATGTATCCGGGAATTTTACGCGCCCGGTCTGAATTGACGGAAAAACAAAAAGGCCGGTTTTCACCGACCTTTTACTCACATGACGATAGAAAATCGGGCGATAGTTACTGCAAACCGAGCTTCTTCTCCAGATAGTGGATATTGGTTCCGCCTTTCTGGAAGTTTTCATCGTTCATGATCTTCATCTGTAGATCAATATTGGTTTTGATGCCGTCAATGATCAACTCAGCCAGCGCATTTTTCATCCGCAGAATCGCCACTTCACGGGTTTCGCCGTAAGTGATCAACTTGCCGATCATGGAATCATAATACGGCGGCACGGTATACCCGGAATAGATATGCGATTCCCAACGAACGCCAAAACCGCCGGGCGCGTGGAAGCGGGTAATTTTACCCGGGCTCGGCAGGAAGGTGTTCGGATCTTCGGCGTTGATGCGGCATTCCACCGCGTGGCCGCGCACAATCACGTCTTGCTGTTTGATGGACAAAGGCAGACCGGCGGCAATGCGCAACTGCTCTTTGATCAAATCCACGCCGGTGATCATTTCGGTTACCGGATGTTCCACCTGAATACGGGTGTTCATTTCAATGAAATAGAACTCGCCGTTTTCGTACAGAAATTCGAACGTACCCGCGCCGCGATAATTGATGTCGATACAGGCTTTCGCGCAGCGTTCGCCGATAAACTGACGCAGTTCGCTGGTGATGCCCGGCGCGGGAGCTTCTTCCACCACTTTCTGGTGGCGGCGCTGCATGGAGCAGTCGCGTTCGGCCAGATAAATCGCGCTGCCCTGTCCGTCGGCCAATACCTGGATTTCCACATGACGCGGGTTTTCCAGATATTTTTCCATATAGACCATATCGTTATTGAAAGCCGCTTTGGCTTCCGCACGGGTCATATTGATGGATTGCTCCAGCTCTTTATCGCTGCGCACCACGCGCATGCCGCGACCGCCGCCGCCGCCGGACGCTTTGATAATCACCGGATAGCCAATGCGTTTGGCGAAAGCGCGGTTCTTATCCATATCGCCGTCTAACGGGCCGTCGGAACCCGGCACGCAAGGGACGCCGGCTTTTTTCATCGCGCTGATGGCGGAGACCTTATCACCCATCAGGCGGATGGTATCGGCGCGCGGGCCAATAAAAATAAAGCCGGAGCGTTCAACCTGCTCGGCAAAATCGGCATTTTCCGACAGAAAACCATAACCCGGATGAATAGCGGCAGAGCCGGTGATTTCCGCTGCGGAAATGATCGCCGGGATATTCAGATAGCTTTTGGTGGACGGCGCCGGACCGATGCACACGGTTTCATCCGCCAGTAATACGTGTTTCAGATCGCGATCCGCGCTGGAGTGAACGGCAACGGTTTTGATGCCCAGTTCTTTACAGGCACGCAAAATACGCAGCGCAATCTCTCCGCGGTTAGCGATAACGATTTTATCTAGCATGGTAAGCCTCGTTATTCGATGACAACCAGTGGCTCGTCAAATTCAACCGGTTGACCGTTGTCGACAAGGATCGCTTTGACTACGCCCGCTTTGTCGGCTTCGATTTGGTTCATCATTTTCATGGCTTCGACGATGCACAGCGTATCGCCAACATTGACTTGCTGGCCCACTTCGACAAACGCTTTAGCGTCAGGGCTTGGGGTGCGGTAGAACGTACCGACCATTGGAGAACGAACGATATGGCCGCTGATGGCGGCAGGCGCAGCCGCGGCCGTATCCGCAACCGGCGCCGGCGCGACGGCGGCAGCCAGAGCGGGCTGCTGTTGCATCATCGGCGCATAAGCCTGCTGCATCATTGGGTAAGCGGGGGCTGCCGGGGCACGACTAATGCGTACTGATTCTTCACCTTCAGAAATTTCCAGCTCGGCGATGCCTGACTCTTCAACCAGTTCGATCAGTTTTTTGATTTTACGAATATCCATGAATGGGGTTCCGTACTCTTCTTGTTTAGTTGGAAGTTGACAAGCGTTTCACCGCTGTCTGTAAAGCATAGTTATAACCATCCGCCCCGAGTCCGCAAATCACGCCTGCCGCGATATCGGACAGGTAGGAGTGATGACGAAAAGCCTCACGTGCATGCACGTTGGACAGATGAATTTCGATAAACGGGATGGCGACAGCCAGCAGCGCGTCACGCAACGCAACGCTGGTATGCGTAAACGCCGCCGGATTAATCAAAATAAAATCCGTGTTCCCTCTGGCCTGATGGATTCTTTCGATCAAGACATGTTCCGCATTGGATTGCAGATGGGAAAAACTCACATTCAGCGCCTGCGCCTGTGTTTCCAGGTTGCTGATAATCTCAGCCAGCGTGGTGCTGCCGTACTTATCCGGCTCGCGGGCGCCCAGCAGGTTGAGGTTAGGGCCATTCAAAAGCAAAATGTGAAACTTTTCGGCCATTGTGCTGCTATCTCCCGCGATTCGCCCAGATTTTAAAAATAGTGTCGCACAAAATAGCGCGAAGCTCTTCGTTTGTCACCTTTCGTGATGCAAATTGTGCGGCGCTGAAAAAGTAAAGTCGTGCATTATAACTATATCGTAGCAATTAGCAGCCAAATACTGGTCTTATCTGCGGAGATATTCGACCGATGTTCGGCAATATTCGGTGAAAGACAGGGCGTGTTCGCGCGATGAACCAGAGTCGGACGGGCGGTTATCGCCACCATCGGCGAAATTTTTTATAACGAAACAATAACAAGATCAGAGCGATGAGCGCGTATAAAACGGGTTGCGGCGACAGCGTCTTAACCGACCAAAGATAGTGTATCGGAGCGAGAATAGCGATCAGGTAGATGAAATTATGCAGTTTTTGCCAACTGGCTCCCAACTTGCGCATCACAATGTGGGGCGATGTTAATGCCAACGCCAGCAGCATCAGCCAACTGATGACGCCGAGCGTTAAATAGGGGCGTGAAATCAACTCGCTTCCCAGTAATTCGAGGTTGTTGAATCCCAGTTCCAACAGAGCGTAACTGACCAGATGCAACGTAGCCCAGGCGAAACACCAGAGTCCGATCGTGCGGCGGCAACCAATCAGCAGCGGTTGTTTGCCGTAGCGGGCCAGCGGCGTGACCAGTAGCGTGGCGAGTAAGAGTTTCAGCGCCATTCGGCCGGTAAAATGCTGGATATCTTTGGCCGGATCGGCGCTCAGCCACCCTTGTTCGACGGCCAGGAACAGCCATGGCAGCGGTAAAAAAGCCGCCAGATGGATCATGACTTTCAGCCATTTGATATGTCGCGAAGTCAGCCGCATTCAGGTGTTATCCCGTGATTCAAAAGTTATCCCTTAGGTTCAGTCCCTTATACAGTGAGGCAACCTGTTCGGCATAACCATTGAACAGCCGTGTTGGCTGGCGCTGTACATCAAGCAGGCCGCCAGCGCCGATGACGCGTTCCGTTGCCTGTGACCAGCGGGGATGGTCGACATGCGGATTGACGTTGGCATAAAAGCCATATTCACCGGGCGCCGCCAGATTCCAGGTCGAGGGCGGGCGATCGCGGGTGAGGCGGATATGCACGATGGACTTGATGTTTTTAAAACCGTATTTCCACGGTGCGATCAATCTTATCGGCGCGCCGTTCTGCGGCGGCAACGTTTTACCATAGACACCGACGGTCAGCAGCGTCAGCGGATGCATGGCCTCGTCCAGCCGTAAGCCTTCCACATAAGGATAGCTTAGCCCGCCGCCGAGAAAGCGATCCTTCTGACCGGGCATTTGTTCCGGATCGTGCAAGGTCTGGAAGGCTATATAGCGGGCGTTACCGGTGGGCTCGGCAAATTTGATAAGCTTAGCCAGCTCAAAGCCGATCCACGGCACCACCATTGACCAGGCCTCGACGCAGCGGAAACGATAGATTCGTTCTTCCAGCGGAAACCGCTTCAGCAGGTCATCCATATCCAGCGTAATGGGTCTGGCCACCTCGCCGTCGATGTGGATTTTCCAGCCTTCGGTTTTCAATCCGCCGGCATTCGCGGCGGGATCGGCTTTATCCATCCCGAATTCATAGAAATTATTATAGCCCGTGACCTTATCTTCCGGCGTGAGCGGCAGATCCGGTCGCCAGTTGGCGGGTTGAGTAAAGGATAACGGTTTGCCCGGCGGCGCTTTGGGACGATCGTTGCCTTTAAACCAGGCCAGCAGATCGGCCTGTGCCGATAATGGCAGCGACCAGGCGGCAGCCGTGACGCCCAGCGCTTTTAACACCCGTCGGCGGTCATGAAAAACGGATTCCGGCGTGACATCCGCCGCCGTCAATTTACGATTTTTCTGCATGATGAACTCCCGCCGGTTTCAGACTGACTGACGTTACGTAGCGTATTGACGTTACCGCTTACCTTATAGATTAGTCGAGGCGCGCGTCCATAGCGCAGGAAAAAGACGGCTATGCGGAGGGATAAATAATCACACAAGGTCATCCGTGCCGGATGACCTGTGCGTTCGGGGGATTACCTGATTTTAACCAGCGTCCGGCCCGTTACGTTGTTCGCCATCAGCGCGGCGGCGGCGGCGGGAACGTCTTGCAGCGTAATTTCGTGAGTGACCTGTTGATAGAATTCCGGCGGTAGAATATCCGCCAGACGTTGCCAGGCCTGATGACGACGCGGCTGCGGCGTCATCACGGAGTCAACGCCCTGTAGACGAACATTACGCAGGATAAAAGGCATTACGGTCGTTGGAAGCGCAATGCCGCCTGCCAGACCACAGGCGGCAACGGTGGCGTTGTAATCCATTTGCGCCAGCAGGGTGGCGAGCACCTTGTCGCCGACGGTGTCTATGGCGCCGGCCCAGCGTTGTTTTTCCAATGGGCGCGCATCGCCGCTGAATTCGCTGCGTGCCAGCACCTGCCTGGCGCCCAGCTTTTGCAGATAATCGGTGTTGCCGGCGCGGCCGCTCACCGCGGTAACCTGATAGCCCAGCGCGGCAAGCAGGGCCACCGCCGTACTGCCCACGCCGCCGCTGGCGCCGGTCACCACAATGTCGCCGCTGTCAGGCGTCACGCCGCCGTCTTCCAGCGCCATCACGCATAGCATGGCCGTGAAGCCCGCGGTGCCGATCACCATGGCCTGACGGACATCCAGCGCCGGAGGCAGAGCAACAAGCCAGTCACTTTTTACACGCGCTTGTTCAGCCAGGCCGCCCCAGTGATTTTCACCCACGCCCCAGCCGGTCAGAATAACCGACTGACCCGGTTGGAAACGGTCGCTGTCGCTGTGGCGAACCGTTCCGGCGAAGTCGATGCCGGGAACCATCGGAAACTGGCGGATAATTTTACCTTTGCCGGTGATGGCCAGCGCATCCTTGTAGTTGAGGCTGGACCAACTGATATCGACCGTGACGTCTCCGGCGGGGAGTTGATCCGTATCGAGTTCACGGATTTGCGGCTGAATAAGTCCGTTTTGCTGTTCGAGCACTAAAGCCTGCATGTATGCTCTCCTGTGACAGGATAAAAAGTGTGGCATGAATTAACGACTATATTTGTAACTGCTAATATGCGCACTGATAAAAAACAAGAAACCCACAGAAACACGTTTACCAGGAATAGGACGCAGGGATGGGATTGACAACCAGACTCTCCATGCTCATGACACTGCTGACGGCATTGGCTGTTTGCTTAATGCTGTTCAGCAGTATTTTCAGTCTCTTCTATTATAGTCATCAGAGAACGACGCAACAGTTAAGAGAGGTTGCGGTCAGCATCGATCAGGCGCTTTTAGTGCAATCACCTGAAAGCATCAGATTTTGGTTACCGGTAATGATGAAAACGGCGGGCGTCGTGGCGTTGGAGATCCGCGATACGGAATCAGCGCTGTATTCGGTGCGGTTGCCTGAAGCTGATGATAACCGCGCCTGCGTATACCGCGATGCCCAGCTTCCGCTTATGCACCATTTGGAGATGGCGGTGACCGCGACCTACATCGATCCGCTGTTTGGCGCGCCGCGCGTTCTGATATCGGTGCTGGCGGCGATTGGCCTGATGGTGCTGGTGCTTTATCTGTCGGTTCTCTGGCTGCGCCGCCAAACCGCCGGACAGGAAGAGCTTGAAGCGCGCGCCAAACGCATTCTACACGGCGAGCGTGAGTCCGTTATGCACGGATCGGCGCGCGAGTGGCCGGTGAATGCCAGCGGCGCTATCGATCAACTGCTGGCCGATTTAGTTGAAGCGCGTGAGGAGCGCAGCCGGGTCGATACCCTGATCCGCGCTTTCGCCGCGCAGGATGCGGAAACCGGGCTGAGCAATCGCCTATTCTTTGATAATCAATTGACGACGCAACTGGAAGATATTGAGGACGTGGGCACGCACGGCATCGTGATGATGATCCGTCTGCCTGACTTCGAAACCTTGCAGGAAACGCATGGCTATGGCGGCGAGATCCAGGAATACAGTTTTACGCTGGTGAATTTGCTGTCGACGTTCGTGATGCGCTATCCGTCAGCGCTTCTGGCGCGTTATTTTAATAGTGATTTTACGGTGTTATTACCGCATTGCACCCTCAAAGAAGCGGATAACATAGCGGCACAGTTAGTAAAAGCCATCGATATTCTGCCTGTTACGCCGTTGATCGATCGCGAGGATATTCTCCATATCGGTATTTGCGCCTACCGCAGCGGGCAAAGTTCGGAACAGGTGATGGAAAGCGTAGAAGACGCGACGCGTAATGCCGTGTTGCAGGGCGGCAATGGCTGGTGCGTTTTTGACCGGCAGGTGCCGGAAAAAGGCCGCGGCAGCGTGAAGTGGCGTACGCTGCTGGAGCAAACGTTAGCCCGTGGGGGGCCGCGGCTATATCAGAAACCGGCAGTGACCCGGGAAGGCGTGGTACATCACTGTGAAATGATGAGCCGCATCTATGACGGCACGCAAGAGTTGCTGGCGGCTGAGTATATGCCGCTGGTACAGCAGCTTGGCCTGACAGCCAGCTATGATCGGCAACTGATTTCCCGCATCATCGCGCTCTCCGTCAGTTGGCCTGATGAAACACTGGCTATGCCGGTTAGTGTGGACTCACTTTTGCAAAAGACATTTATCCGCTGGTTAAAGGAAACCTTGCTGCAATGTCCGAAAAAGCAACGACAACGCATTTTATTTGAACTTGCGGAGGCCGACGTCTGTCAATATATCGGTCGTTTGCGGCCGGTACTGAATCTGGTGCTGGGATTAGGGTGTCGTCTGGCGGTCACCCAGGCGGGTTTAACGTTGGTCAGTACGACCTATATCAAGTCATTACAGGTGGAAATCATCAAGCTTCATCCCGGTCTGGTTCGTAGTCTTGAACGTCGCCCGGAAAATCAGTTGTTTGTGCAAAGCCTGACGGAAGCCTGTAAAGGAACGCAAACCAAAGTTTTCGCCGCCGGGGTTCGAACCAAAGCCGAGTGGCGAACGTTATTGGACAAGGGCGTTTACGGCGGGCAGGGCGATTTTTTTGCCTCTTCGGTTCCGGTGAGCGATGAGCTGAAAAAATATTCACCGCACTGTCGTGTTTAGTGTAAAAGTCCGTGTCGAATTGACGTAGAATGAGTCGGCTATCGATTCGGTTAGTGTGTGCTCACATTAATGGTAATCGGATTAAATGCCAGATTTTATGTTCTGTGTTAGTACTATCCTGTGGGGCGGAAAGTGATAATCTGCCTTGCTGTTTGGGGAAAAGGCGTTTTACGCTGCATGCCTTTTTTAAAACCGATAGTACGACACAGACTTTTTTCACCGAAGCAGAGCGTTTTCGTGCCTTGTCGCTGCTTCGTGTGGTTGGTAAAGTAGGCGAATTTATTTTTCGCCCCCAGCTTGCAGGATTATCCTTTCGTTATGTTTAAGAAATTTCGTGGCATGTTTTCCAATGACTTGTCCATCGACCTGGGTACCGCCAATACCCTGATTTATGTTAAAGGGCAGGGCATCGTACTGAATGAACCCTCGGTGGTGGCTATTCGTCAGGATCGCGCAGGTTCTCCGAAAAGCGTCGCCGCCGTAGGCCATGACGCCAAACAAATGCTGGGCCGTACCCCTGGCAATATTGCTGCAATTCGTCCGATGAAGGACGGCGTGATTGCGGATTTCTTTGTGACAGAGAAAATGTTGCAGCACTTTATCAAGCAGGTGCACAGCAACAGCTTTATGCGTCCCAGCCCGCGTGTTCTGGTTTGCGTGCCTGTCGGCGCCACACAGGTGGAGCGCCGTGCTATTCGCGAATCCGCGCAGGGCGCCGGGGCGCGAGAGGTGTTCCTGATTGAAGAGCCGATGGCCGCCGCGATTGGCGCGGGCCTGCCGGTTTCGGAAGCCACCGGTTCCATGGTGGTGGATATCGGCGGCGGCACCACCGAAGTCGCGGTGATTTCACTCAACGGCGTGGTGTACTCCTCTTCCGTTCGTATCGGCGGCGACCGCTTTGACGAAGCGATTATCAACTATGTTCGCCGTAATTACGGTTCGCTGATCGGTGAAGCGACGGCGGAACGTATCAAGCATGAGATCGGTTCGGCTTATCCGGGCGATGAAGTGCTTGAAATTGAAGTTCGCGGCCGTAACCTTGCCGAAGGCGTACCACGCGGCTTTAACCTGAATTCCAATGAGATTCTGGAAGCATTGCAGGAACCGCTTACGGGCATTGTCAGCGCGGTGATGGTGGCGTTGGAACAATGTCCGCCGGAGCTGGCGTCCGATATTTCCGAGCGCGGCATGGTGTTGACCGGCGGTGGCGCGCTGTTGCGCAATTTGGATCGCCTGCTGATGGAAGAAACGGGGATCCCGGTCGTGGTGGCTGAAGATCCGTTAACCTGTGTGGCCCGTGGCGGCGGTAAAGCGTTGGAAATGATCGACATGCATGGCGGCGATTTATTCAGCGAAGAATAACCCGGCCGGGAGGATAAAGGGGCCGTATGGATGAATAGCAACGTTTTTCATCCCGCGTAGCCCCTTTTTTATGGCGGGCTATCCCTGCCCGCCACCCTACGGGCCGTCGCTGTGCGACGTTGAAAATCGCTCCTGGCGATTTATTGCTGTCGAGGAAAGGAATACGCTAATTTTATGAAGCCGATTTTTAGCAGGGGACCTTCCCTGCAACTACGACTTTTCCTTGCCGTCGTTACCGCGATTTTTGTGATTATTGCAGACAGTCGGCTTGGCGCGTTCGTTAAAATCAGAACCTATATGGATACCGCCGTCAGCCCTTTCTACTTTCTGGCCAACGGTCCGCGTCAGGTGCTGGATAACGTGTCTGAATCTTTGGCGACCCGTGAACAGCTGGGTCTGGAAAACACCGCGCTGCGTCAGGAGTTGCTAATGAAAAACAGCGACTTATTGTTATTGGGGCAACTGAAGCAAGAAAACGCCCGTTTACGTGAGTTGCTGGGTTCTCCGCTGCGTCAGGATGAGCAAAAAATGGTGACGCAGGTGATTTCCGCGGGAACCGATCCCTATAGCGATCAGGTTGTCATTGATAAAGGGCAGGTAAACGGCGTGTATGAAGGCCAGCCGGTCATCAGCGACAAAGGCGTGGTCGGTCAGGTGGTGGCTGTCGGGCAGTTTACCAGCCGGGTGTTGCTGATTTGCGATGTTTCCCATGCGCTGCCTATTCAGGTTCTGCGCAATGATATCCGCGTGATTGCCGCCGGTAATAGCTGTACTGACGATCTGCAACTGGAGCATTTACCCAATAATACCGACATTCGCGTCGGTGATGTGTTGGTGACGTCCGGGCTGGGCGGCCGCTTCCCGGAAGGCTACCCTGTTGCGGTGGTATCCTCGGTGACCGTTGATACTCAACGGGCTTATACCGTGATTCAGGCTCATCCGACGGCCGGCTTGCAGCGTTTGCGCTATCTGTTGCTGCTGTGGGGCGTGGACAGAAATTCAAGCGCCGCTTTGCCCGCCGCCGAAGTTCATCGCGTCGCCAACGAGCGCATGATGCAGATGATGCCGCAGGTGTTGCCTTCTCCTGACGATATGGGGCCGCCGCCGCCGTCGGTTGCCGACCCCGCCGCTACGCCGCCGGGGGTACGCCAATGAATCGCTATCGCCGACACGGCAACTGGGTTATCTGGCTCTCTTTTTTGATCGCGATGGTATTGCAGATCATGCCATGGCCGGAGCAGATTTATGCCTATCGTCCTTCCTGGCTGACGCTGTTTCTCATTTATTGGGTTATGGCGTTGCCGCATCGGGTCAACGTGGGAACCGGGTTTGTGCTGGGTATGATTATGGATCTGATTTTAGGATCTACGCTCGGTGTCCGGGCGCTGGCGATGAGTATTGTTGCTTACCTGGTCGCATTTAAATTTCAGCTCTTCCGTAATATGGCGCTATGGCAGCAGGCGCTGATTGTGATGTTGCTTTCGCTGTTGATGGATTTGATAGTGTTCTGGGCTGAGTTTCTGGTGATTAACATCTCTTTCCGTCCGGAAACATTCTGGAATAGCGTGGTTGATGGCGTGTTGTGGCCGTGGCTGTTCCTGCTGATGCGTAAAATACGCCGTCAGTTCACCGTGCAATAAGGCTGCTCATGAATCAACTTTATCTGGCCTCTTCCTCTCCCCGCCGCCGGGAACTGCTGGCGCTGCTCGACATTCCTTTTGCCCTTTTGAGCGTGGCGGTAGAAGAACGGCGGTTGCCGAATGAAGCGGCGGATGCTTATGTCCGCCGGCTAGCGCATGAGAAAGCGTCTGCCGGCGTCGTGATTGCTCCGTCTGATTTGCCGGTGCTGGGCGCGGATACTATTGTGGTATTGAACGGACAGGTGTTGGAAAAACCACGGGATGAAGCGCACGCCGCAGAAATGCTGACGATGCTTTCCGGGCGGCAACATCAGGTGATGACCGCCGTGGCGTTGGCCGACAGGCAGGATATTTTAAGCAGTCTGGTGGTGACCGACGTCGTATTTCGCCGGCTTTCCCGTCAGGACATTGAGCATTATATCTCCAGCGGCGAGCCGATGGATAAAGCCGGTTCCTACGGTATCCAGGGCAAAGGCGGATGCTTTGTTAAGGCGATCCAGGGAAGTTATCACGCTGTGGTAGGATTGCCGCTGGTGGAAACACAAACGTTGTTCAGTAATTTCGCTGCGCTGCGGATGACGAGAGGAAAACATGACTGCTGAGTTACTGGTAAACGTCACGCCTTCGGAAACGCGGGTTGCTTATATTGATGGCGGTATTTTGCAGGAAATCCACATTGAGCGTGAAGCCAAGCGCGGCATCGTCGGCAATATCTATAAAGGCCGCGTGAGCCGGGTATTGCCGGGGATGCAGGCGGCTTTTGTGGATATCGGGCTGGATAAAGCCGCGTTCCTGCATGCGTCCGATATTATGCCGCATACGGAATGTGTCGCCGGTGACGAACAGAAAAACTTTCATGTGCGCGATATCGCCGAGCTGGTGCGTCAGGGACAGGATCTGATGGTGCAGGTGGTGAAAGATCCGTTGGGCACCAAAGGCGCCCGTCTGACGACGGATATCACGCTGCCCTCGCGCTATCTGGTCTTTATGCCGGGCGCTTCACACGTTGGCGTTTCACAGCGGATCGAAAGCGAGGTCGAGCGCGAGCGTTTAAAGAAAACGGTCGCCGACTATTGTGACGAGCATGGCGGGTTCATTATCCGTACCGCCGCGGAAGGGATCGGCGAAGAAGAGCTTTCTCAGGACGCCGCTTTTCTAAAACGCCTATGGAGCAAGGTCATGGAGCGTAAAAAACGCCACCAGACCAAATATCAACTTTATGGCGAAGTCGCCCTGGCGCAACGGATCCTGCGTGATTTCGCCGGAGCGGCGCTGGATCGCATTCGCGTGGATTCCAGACTGACCTACGATTCGTTGCTGGAGTTTACCGCGGAATATATCCCGGAAATGACCAATAAACTGGAACATTACGCCGGTACACAGCCCATCTTTGATTTATTCGATGTGGAAAATGAGATTCAACGGGCGTTGGAAAGAAAAGTCGAATTGAAGTCCGGCGGTTATCTGATTATCGATCAGACCGAAGCCATGACCACCATTGATATTAATACCGGGGCATTCGTCGGCCACCGTAATCTGGACGAGACCATTTTCAATACCAATATCGAAGCGACCCAGGCGGTGGCCCGGCAGCTTCGGTTACGCAATCTCGGCGGCATCATCATCATCGACTTTATCGATATGAACAATGAAGATCACCGCCGCCGCGTGCTGCATTCTCTGGAGCAGGCACTAAGTAAAGATCGGGTAAAAACCAGTATTAATGGCTTCTCTCAACTAGGATTAGTAGAGATGACGCGTAAGCGCACCCGTGAGAGTATAGAGCATGTTCTGTGTCATGAGTGCCCGACCTGCCACGGGCGGGGGACGGTAAAAACCGTCGAAACGGTCTGCTATGAAATCATGCGCGAGATTGTGCGCGTTCACCATGCTTACGATACCGATCGTTTCCTGGTGTATGCCTCGCCGGCGGTAGGCGAAGCGCTGAAAAGCGAAGAGTCGCATGCGCTGGCCGAGGTTGAAATTTTCGTCGGCAAACAGGTCAAAGTACAGATCGAGCCATTGTATAGCCAGGAACAGTTCGACGTCGTCATGATGTAAGTTTGCTTACGACCGACAACGCCGACCGGCGGGTGTTTTCATACACGCGCATGGCTGGAGACGGCATACTCCCCCGATACCCCAATGAAAGCGGCTTTCGCTCGTCGTCGGTGACGAAAACAAGGAGAAATACGTGAGGCGACTGCCCGGAATATTATTAGCCACGGGCGCCACTCTTATTGTGATTGTTGCGCTGTTAGTCAGCGGTTTAAGATTGGTGCTGCCACAGCTCGATCGCTTCCGGCCACAGCTGGTGGAATGGGCGCAGTCCGCCGCCGGGGTTCCACTGGAAATCGGCTCGCTGCAAGGGCGCTGGGAGTCTTTCGGCCCCACGCTGGAAATTGAAAATTTTCAGACTTCCCTGCCGGAGTCGGACTGGCGGGTTGAACGTATTACGCTGGCGCTGGATGTCTGGCAATCATTGCTGCATGGACGCTGGCAGTTCCGCGATCTCACCTTCCATCAGCTACGGCTTGATCTCAATACCACGCTGTCCGGAACGCGTGAGGATGGCGACCTGCTGGAGTCGGGCAAGCTGAGCGACCTTTTCCTGCGCCAGTTCGATCATTTCGATCTGCGCGACAGCCATATCTCTTTTCTTACGCCATCCGGCGCGCGCGCTGAATTCAGTATTCCCCAACTGACCTGGCTGAACTCGTCTAAGCGCCATCGCGCCGAAGGGCTTATCAGCCTGTCGAGTTTTAACGGTCAGCATGGCGTGGTGCAGATGAGAATGGATTTGCATGACGATCAGGGGGTGCTCAATAACGGCACGCTGTATTTGCAGGCCGACAATATTGATATGAAGCCCTGGTTCGGCCGCTGGATGAAGCATAACACCGGTTTGGAAAGCGCTGATTTCAGCCTTGCCGCCTGGCTTAACGTGCGCGAGGGCGATATTTATAGCGGCGATGTGTTTCTTCGTCAGGGAACCGCCGCCTGGGGCGAAGGTCAGGATAGGCATCGCCTGAACGTTGACGATATGGTTTTGCACGTTAGCCGTCAGGAAAATGGCTGGCAGCTTGCCGTGCCTGCGCTGAACATGGCGACCGATGGCGTCCCCTGGCCGACAGGCCGGCTTGCGGCGCTGTGGCTGCCTAAAAATGAACCGATGTTGGGGCCGGATCGTCAGGAAGAATTACGCATTCGCGCCAGCAATCTGGATCTGGCGCGTTTTGGCGCGCTGCTGCCGCTATTGTCCACCACGACGCCGGCGTTAAAGGAACGCTGGCAGTCGCTGCAACCCCAGGGCCGGCTTAGTACGCTGGCGGTGGACATTCCCCTGCAACAGCCGGAGAAAAGCCGCTTTCAGGCCCGATGGCATGACGTAAGCTGGCAGGCATGGCAGCGATTGCCGGGCGTGGATCGCTTTTCCGGCGCCGTCAGCGGCAGCGTCGAACACGGCCAGCTGGATTTGGGGCTGACGAACAGCACGCTGCCGAACAACGGGATGTTCCGCGCGCCTCTGGAAATCAGTCAGGCCAGCGGCGCCATCAACTGGCGCTATAACGATCGCGGGTGGGAGCTGTGGAGTCATGGGTTGGATGTTCAGGCCAAATCGCTGTGGGCCAACGGCGATTTCCGTTATCAGCACCCTGAAAAGGGGGCGCCGAAACTGGATATTCTGGCGGGCTTGCGGCTGACCGACGCGGCGGATGCCTGGCGCTATTATCCTGAACCCTTTATGGGTAAAGAGCTGGTGGATTACTTAAGCGGCGCGCTCAAAGGCGGCCAGGTGGATAATGGCACGCTGATTTTTGCCGGCGATCCGCAAAATTTCCCCTATGTGCATAACGAAGGACACTTTGAAGTCTGGGTGCCGGTTAAAAATGCCACCTTTGAGTTCCAACCGGGTTGGCCTGCCCTGACGCCGCTGGATATTAATCTGGACTTTGCCAATAACGGCCTGTGGATGTTTGCGCCGCAGGCCTGGCTGGGAAAAGTGGAAGGCAAGAACATCAGTGCGGTGGTGCCTGATTATGCCAAAGAAAAACTCCTGGTTGACGGGGAGTTAAGCGGTCCGGGGCCTGAGGTGGGGAATTATTTTCAACAAACGCCGCTGAAATCTTCGTTGGGTGCGGCGCTGGAAGAATTACAGCTTGGCGGACAGGTTAACGGAACGCTGCATCTGGATATCCCGCTGGCGGGAGACGAGGTTCAGGCCAGTGGCGATATCGCCTTGAATAATAACAGCCTTTATATCAAGCCATTAACCACCACGATAAAGAACCTTAGCGGTAAATTCCATTATGACAACGGTAACCTGCGTAGTGAAACCCTGCAAGCCAACTGGCTGGATCAGCCCATCACGGTGGATTTCACCACGGAAGAGCAGGAAAGCGCCTTCCAGGTTAACGTAGGGCTTCAGGGCGCGTGGCTGCCTTCTCGTTTGCCCGGCATACCGAAACCGCTGGTCAGTCAAATTGCGGGTACGGCGAACTGGAAAAGTACGGTTGCCGTCAGTTTGCCCTATCAGGGAAAAACGACGTATAACGTGGATATCGACGCCGATCTGGATAAAGTAAGCAGTCACTTACCCAGTCCGCTGGATAAGGCGGCGGGGGCGCGTTTGCCATTGCAGGTTAAAGCGAAAGGCGACCTGAACGGATTTGCGCTGAACGGCCGTCTTGGCAAGAACCAGTCGTTCAACAGTCAATGGTTGCTGAAAGGCGATGCGGTAACGCTGGCGCGAGGCCGTTGGCAGACCGGGGCTGACGCCTTGCCGTCGCTGCCGCAAGCATCGGCGCTGGTTCTCGACCTGCCGCCGCTGGATGCCGAACGCTGGCTCGGGCTGCTGCCGTCTGCGCATTCATCGCTGAACGCTAATGAAACGGCCGGTCGCTTCCGTTTCCCGACGGACGTCACCGTGCGAACGCCTGAGCTTCAGCTGTTGGGGCAGCGGTGGCACGATCTAGCGATTAGCCGTAAGGATACGCTGAGCGGCAGCGAGGTTCAGGCGCGGGGGCGGGAGATCGATGCGACGCTTGATATACCGCGGCGCGGGATATGGCGCAGTGATATCCGCTATCTCTATTACAACCCGCAGTGGAAAGGGAATGAAGCCACCAATCCGGTTGTGCTGGCTGAGAAAAAATCACCGCTGAACGATCCCGGCATCAGTTTTGAGGATTGGCCGGCATTACAGATAAATTGCCGGCAGTGCTGGCTTGTCGGGCAGAATCTGGGGCGAATTCAGGGAACGTTGCAGCCCGAAAAAGGGAAACTGACCTTAAGCGATGGCCTCATTGATACCGGTAAAGCCCGCCTGACGGTGAATGGCAGCTGGCAGGAAAATACGCAAGGCGTCCGTACCGCCCTGAAAGGGCGTCTGTCGGGCGCGAGTCTGGTGGAGAACGCGGATTGGTTTGGCGTCGATACGCCGCTGCGCGCCGGCTCTTTTGATGTCGATTATGATCTTTACTGGCGCGGAACGCCCTGGGAGCCGGATGTCGCCAGCCTGAGCGGTATTCTGCATACGCGTATCGGCAAGGGGGAAATCGCCGATGTGGGAACCGGTCAGGCGGGGCAATTACTGCGTTTGATAAGCTTTGACGCTTTGCTGCGTAAGCTGCGGCTTGATTTTAGCGACACCTTTGGCAGCGGTTTCTATTTTGATTCTATTCGCAGCACCGCATGGATTAAAGACGGTGTTCTGCATACTGATGATATGCTGGTCGACGGTCTGGAAGCGGATATCGCCATGAAAGGCGATGTCGATCTGGTGAGGCGTCAGGTTAATATGGAAGCGGTTATTGCGCCGGAAATCTCCGCCACGGTAGGGGTGGCGGCGGCGTTTGTCGTGAATCCGGTGGTGGGCGCCGCCGTGTTCGCCGCCAGCAAGGTGCTGGCGCCGTTATGGAACAAGATTTCGCTGATCCGCTACCAGATTACCGGTAGCCTCGATCAGCCGAAGATTCAGGAAGTGCTGCGTGAGCCGAGTCGGAAGTAAAGACATCAATGGCATCCGCGGCGCGTTCACCCGATTTCATCTAATAAAGAGTGAAAAAATATGAGTCTGTCTTTTGTCAGTGAGCAATTACTCACCGCAAACAAATTGAATCTTCAGGATCTGTCCTCTGTGCTGGGGTTGCTGAACGAACGTCGTCTGGATTATGCCGACCTCTATTTTCAGTCCAGCTATCATGAGTCGTGGGTGCTGGAAGATCGCATCATCAAGGACGGCTCCTACCATATCGATCAAGGCGTGGGGATCCGCGCCATTAATGGCGAAAAAACGGGTTTTGCCTATGCCGACCAGATCACGCTGAATGCGTTGCAGCAAAGCGCGCAGGCCGCTCGCAGCATTGTGCGCGAACAGGGGGCGGGAACGGCGCATACGCTGGGTGAGGTCTCTCACCGTGCGCTTTATCCCCAGTTTAATCCGCTGGATAGCCTGAGCCGTGAAGACAAGATCGCGTTGTTGCAAAAGGCCGATTCGGTGGCGCGCGCCGCCGATGCCCGCGTGCAGGAAGTGACCGCCAGCCTGACCGGCGTGTATGAGTTAGTGCTGGTGGCGGCCACCGACGGTACGCTGGCGGCGGATGTTCGCCCGTTGGTTCGTCTGTCTATTAGCGTATTGGTCGAAGCGGACGGCAAGCGTGAACGCGGCGCCAGCGGAGGTGGATCGCGCAGCGGTTATGACTATTTCTGGGAAATCGTCGACGGCGAAGTCCGCGTGGAAGCCTGGGCCAAAGAAGCGGTACGCATGGCGTTGGTAAACCTGTCGGCGATCGCCGCGCCGGCAGGTTCGATGCCGGTGGTGCTGGGCGCGGGGTGGCCGGGGGTGCTGTTGCATGAAGCGGTCGGGCACGGTCTGGAAGGCGATTTTAACCGCCGCGGAACCTCGGTATTCAGTGGCCAGATGGGCAAACAGGTGGCGTCCGAATTTTGTACGGTGGTTGATGACGGCACGCTGCAAGGGCGTCGCGGTTCATTGGCTATGGATGATGAAGGCGTGCCGGGACAGTATAACGTGCTGATTGAGAACGGCATTCTGAAAGGCTACATGCAGGATAAACTGAATGCCCGCCTGATGGGCGTTGCTCCGACCGGTAACGGCCGCCGTGAATCTTATGCGCATCTGCCGATGCCGCGTATGACCAATACCTATATGCTGGCTGGAAAATCAACGCCGGAAGAGATTATCGCCAGCGTTGAATACGGTTTGTATGCGCCGAATTTTGGCGGTGGTCAGGTGGATATCACTTCCGGTAAGTTTGTGTTCTCCACGTCGGAAGCTTATCTGATTGAAAAGGGTCGAGTGACCACGCCAGTGAAAGGCGCCACGCTGATTGGTTCCGGCATTGAAGCCATGCAACAGATCTCGATGGTAGGAAACGATTTGGCGCTGGATAAAGGCGTGGGCGTGTGTGGCAAAGAGGGGCAAAGCCTGCCGGTTGGCGTTGGACAGCCGACGCTGAAGCTGGATAACCTTACCGTGGGCGGAACAGCCTAATTACCGGCTGAATATGGTCTGCTTAAAAAGGCGCGAGCTGCGATAGGCTCGCGCCTTTTTTATTTTTCTTAAAAGATAAATCAGGATATTTTCTCAATATTTTTTCCTGTCATTAGGATATTTTCCTGACTTTTCTCATGGTCCTATTTAATGGCGGACGCTGGGCCGATTATATTTTTATCCATATTATTCTCTTTAAGATATTTATATTTTCCTCTTGATTGATAATGTGAAGCATTAATATTAACGTGGCAAAAATTAATAATTATTCAACAATTTACGTGTGAAACTATTGCAATGCTAAAGATAAGCTATCTGGTGATATATACTATATATTTATAAAAATATAACACTATTGGCTTAGTTTATTTAACTTAATGGATGATCATCCCAAATAAATAATATGTGATAAAGATCTATCGACGATGGACGATAGACACCGTTGTTAATATTTTAAGAGGTGGGCAATGTTTAAGAAAGTGAAAATAAGCTTGGGGCTGACAATAATTATTGGATTGTTCAGTCTTTCGCTTATCTGTGTTAGCGCTTTTAGTCTTAATGCGCTGACAAAAAGTAAAAATGCGCTGTACACCATCGACAGAATTGAAGGCGATCAGCTCAACCCTGTCTATGAATTATATGCTGATTTATTAAGCGGAAGGATCGTTTCTTATCATATCGCCATGGCCAGGGAAGATGGAAAAGATACGAAAATCATGGAGGAGAAGGCTAACAGTTACTTAAAGTCAGCCAATCAACATATGGAAGCGTTACGCGGCATTGTCCCGGTGACGGAACATGGCCGACAGCTGCGTCTCAATATTGAGAAAGCCTATGATGCCTATATGAAAGAGGGTATCGCTCCTGCGCAGCAGGCGCTGGATTTAGGTAACCTGGATCTTTTTTACCAGTTGATGACCACAACGGTGTCGTATAAAGGCGAGGCGCTTCAGAAAAGCATTGGCGAGTTTTCCAATTTCGCCAGGGAGTTGGGCGATCGGGAAATCGACCATTCGTTGCATTCCTATAAAATCAACATGGGCGTTATCATCGCGACGATTGCGTTAACTATCGTTTTGATTATTTTGGCGAAAATTCTGGTGAGCACCATTATTTTCACCCCGATCAACGAGGCTAAACATTTCTTCAGCCTGATTGCAAAAGGCGACTTATCCCTGGAAATTCCGCATCAGCCGAAAACGGAAATGGGGGGATTATTGACGTCGCTGGAGGATATGAAGCAGTCGCTGAAAGTCATTGTTTCAGATGTCAGAGAGTCGTCTGAAGTCATTTCGGTCGGGACTCGCCAGATTTCCGCTGGTAACCAGGACTTATCGTCACGGACGGAAGAACAGGCTTCATCAATTGAGCAGACCGCCGCCAGCATGGAAGAATTGACCTCGTCGGTAAAACAAAATACCGAAAATACCAGACTGGTGACGGGGATGACGGAAAATATGGCCGCGTTGGCGCAAAAGAACGGCAGCAATATTACCAATATTGTTAACCGCATCCATGATATTTCGGAAAGCTCGGAGAAGATCTCAAGCATTATCGGTGTTATCGACTCTATTGCTTTTCAGACCAATATTCTGGCCTTGAATGCCGCAGTGGAAGCCGCCCGCGCCGGTGAAGCCGGGAAAGGTTTCGCCGTGGTGGCGTCCGAGGTGCGTAATCTGGCGCAGCGCAGCGCGACATCGGCCAAGGAAATCAAAGAGCTGATTGAAGACACCGATAATAAAATTCAGCAAGGCTCGGCGCTGGCTTCGGTATCCGGCAATGATATGGAAACATTGCTGGCGGAAGTGAATAAAGTGAAGGAATTAATTGCCGGTATCTCGTTGGCCTCGGAAGAACAAAGTCAGGGGATCGGGCAGGTCAATGTCGCGGTGACGCAGTTAGAACAGGTCGCACAGCAGAATGCCGCACTGGTTGAAGAGGCGTCATCGGCAACCAATTCGCTGGCCGAGCAGGCCGATTTGTTGGAGGCGGCCATGCGCGTCTTTACCCTATCCCGCATGAACGGCGTTGACGCCGCCAGCGGTAACGTTCTTATCGGCAGAGGATAAGCCTGGCGTGGCTGGCTGAATGTGGTTAGTCGGCGCTAAGCGCATTCAATGCCGGGATCGGTTGTTTCCCGGGCAAAAGAGCGGCGATTTAGACCGCTCTTTTTTATTGGCGGCTATCTGCCGCCACCGCTACAGGCCGCCGCCACCGCGGATTTTTATTACCCGCCTATTCGCTGGTTTCCGCCAGCTCGCGCAGATACTGAAAAATCTGGCGGGTGGATTTTGGCGGCTTATTGGCCGCTTTTTCTTTTTGGGCGTTACGCACCAGCGAACGTAGCTGTTGGCGATCGGCATTCGGGTAAAGCGCCAGAATATCCGGAATGGCGTCATCCCCTTCCGCCACCAGACGATCGCGCAGCAGTTCCAGCTTGTGGAACAGCACAACCTGCTGATTATGGCGGTTCTTCAGTTTATCCAGCGCCGCCTGAATCGGCTCCGGATCGCGAGCGCGCAGCATTTTGCCGATCAGTTGCAACTGGCGACGACGGCCTTCTTTCTTGATGCGTTGCGCCAGTTCAACCGCCGCGCGCAGATCGTCATCCAGCGGGATCTTCTCCAACGCATTTTTACCCAGCTCAACCAGTTCGGCGCCCAGTTCTTTCAGCGCTTCGGCATCGCGTTTTATCTCGCTTTTGCTGACCCAGATGATTTCATCATCGTCGTCTTCTGCGTTATTGTCCGGGACTTCATCAAGCCAGTCTTCGGGTTTGTTGTTCATGGTTGGTTCCTAAAAAATTTTCAGGATAAATCGTTAACGCCGCTGGCCGCGGCCCTGAAAGTTGCAGGCTGGTCGCCCGCCATAATAAAGAGGCCGATCCTAACAGGTTTGGGCTTTGTGCGAAATTATTCGCCGATCCTGTTAGACTGAGAGGCATTATGCTACACCTTTTTAACCCCTTCATCTTTCAAGTTGCAGGTGTGTTGGTTTTTTCACTCATTATGGCAGAACGATGACAATAATCACTCAGGTTGCACAACAGCGTAAAGCGCTGGAACAGGCGGTGGCACAGGCGCTGGAACTGGCCCGTGCGGGTTCTGATGCGGCGGAAGTCGCCGTGTCGAAAACGACGGGGATTGGCGTTAGCACCCGCTATGGTGAGGTTGAAAACGTTGAATTTAACAGCGACGGCGCGCTGGGCATCACGGTGTACCACCAGCAGCGCAAGGGCAGCGCATCGTCAACCGATCTCAGCCCGGACGCCATCGCCCGTACGGTGCAGGCGGCGCTGGATATTGCCCGTTACACTTCCGTCGATCCTTTCGCCGGGCCTGCGGATAAAGAGTTGCTGGCCTTTGAAGCCCCGGATCTGGATCTGTTTCACCCGGCGGAGCTGGATGCGGAGCGCGGTATTGAACTGGCAGCGCGCGCCGAACAGGCTGCGCTGAAGGCCGACACGCGAATCACCAATACCGAAGGCGGCAGTTTCAACAGCCATTACGGTATCAAAGTGTTTGGCAACAGCCACGGCATGCTGCAAAGCTATTGCTCCAGCCGCCATTCCATGTCCAGTAGCGTGATCGCCGAAGTGAATGGCGATATGGAGCGCGATTACGCCTATACCATCGGCCGTTCGCTGGATGATATGAAAACCCCCGAGTGGGTCGGGCAAGAGTGCGCGCGCCGCACCTTATCCCGTTTGTCGCCGCGCAAACTTCCAACCATGCAGGCGCCGATACTGTTCGCCGCGGAAGTGGCGACAGGGCTGTTCGGCCATTTGGTCGGCGCCATCAGCGGCGGCAGCGTGTACCGTAAATCGACTTTCCTGCTGGATAAACTGGGCCAGCAGATTTTGCCGGAATGGCTGACGATTGAGGAATTGCCGCATTTACGCAAAGGGCTGGCATCGACGCCGTTCGACAGCGAAGGCGTGCGCACCCAGCAGCGGGAGGTTGTGAAAGACGGCGTGTTACAAACCTGGCTGCTGACCAGCTACGCCGCTCGCAAGCTGGGCATGAAAAGCACCGGACATGCGGGAGGTATCCATAACTGGCGCATTGCGGGACAAGGGCTGGATTTTGACGGCCTGCTCAGGAAGATGGGGAAAGGACTGTTGGTCACTGAATTGATGGGGCAGGGCGTCAGCGGCGTGACGGGCGATTATTCCCGCGGCGCTTCCGGTTTCTGGGTGGAAAACGGTGAAATTCAATATCCGGTCAGTGAGATCACCATCGCGGGTAATCTGAAAGACATGTTGCGCAACATCGTCACGATCGGCAATGACATCGAAACGCGCAGTAATATTCAGTGTGGGTCGGTGTTGCTGCCTGAAATGAAGATCGCGGGGGAATAAGCGGAAACGGCATGACAGCGATGTGATCTTGCGACCGTCACCGTCGGCGTTGTCCGACGGTTTGTCATTTCTCTGCGTTATCGCCGTTTAGCGGTGATACTCGCCCGCCGCTTCCGGCTGATAAAGCAGTTCCAGCACTTCGATATGCGCCTCGTCGCCGTTCGGCAACCGCCAGACGATGGTGTCGCCCACATGCATGCCCAGCAATGCCGCGCCCAGCGGCGCCATGACGGACAAGTGTTCCTTGCTGTCTTGCACTGCCGCCGGATAAACCAGCGTGCGGGTGTGTTCTTCGTTAGCGCTCAGATCGCGGAAACGTACCCGACTGTTCATGGTGACCACATCCGCAGGGATATTGACGGAAGGTAAAATTTCCGCCCGATCAAGCTCGTCGTTCAGGGCCTGGGCGATATCGCTGCCGGCAAAGGCGGGCTGCTCCAGTAACATATCCAGACGTTCCGCATCCAATTCACTGATTGTCAGGTTGGGTTTCGTCATACTCCTCTCCAGTTTTTATTTCCAGATGACAAAAAAGCAACACCCCCGCGCCAGTGGAGCGGGGGTGTGTATAAAAAAAGCGTTGTCTGGAAAGAGTAGGTGTTTCTCAGCAGAAAGGAAAGCGATCGCCGTCACGAAGATGATGAACGTCTGTGAATGCCTTTATTCTTCGTCAAATCCGGCTTCGAATAGCTCAATCACGGCTGCCAGCGCCAGCTCTTCATCCGGGCCGGAGGCTTCCACTTCAATGAAACGGCCTTTGGCCGAGTCCAGCATCAGCATGGCGATCACACTGCTGGCCTCGGCTTCCGTACCGCTGTCATTGCGCAACATGACTTCCGCATTAAAGCTTTGCACCAGTTCAAACAGCTTCACGGCTGGCCGGGCATGCATGCCCAGCTTGTTTTTGATTTCCACCGTTTGTCTGATGGTCATTATTTACGTTTTTCTAATGTGCGATGGCGGGACTGTACGTTTTTGCCGCGCGAGCGGAAATAATCAGCCAACTGCTCGGCGATGTAAACGGAACGGTGTTTGCCGCCGGTACAGCCAATCGCCACCGTCAGGTAGCTGCGATTATTGGTTTCCAGCATGGGCAGCCACAGTTCCAGATAGCTGCGGGTCTGATAGATAAAATTATGTACTTCGGTGTGCCGATCGAGGAAGGCGGCGACGGGTTTATCCAGACCGGTCATCGGACGTAATTTCGGGTCCCAGTGGGGATTGGGCAGGAAACGCACATCAAACACATAGTCGGCATCGATCGGGATGCCGTGCTTATAGCCGAAAGATTCAAACACCATGGTCAGCTCGCGCTCCCGTTTGCCAAGCAGGCGGGTACGCAGCATTTCGGCCAGTTCATGCACCGACATTTCAGAGGTGTCGATAATCAGATCGGCGCGCGAGCGCAGCGGCTCCAGCAGATCGTTCTCTTCATCGATAGCGCTTTCCAGCGACAGATTCTTGCTGGACAGCGGGTGCAGACGGCGGGTATCGCTGTAACGGCGGATCAATGTATTGCGATCGGCATCCAGAAACAGCAACTGCGGCGAGAAACTTTGCGGCAGTTGCGCCATCGCGTGCTCAAATATTTCCGGCGACTCCGGCATATTGCGTACGTCAATGCTGACCGCGGCGGAGATATTGCGCTCGGCCAGCGTGCTGGCCAATTCCGGCAGCAGAACTACAGGCAGGTTGTCTACACAGTAGAACCCCATATCTTCCAGCGCGCGCAGAGCGACAGATTTTCCTGAGCCTGAACGACCACTGACGATCATCAGCACCATCTGACGACTCCCCTTTGGCTACGTGATGGAGAACGGCTATTGCCATTGTTTTCACAATCAATTGTCGGAACATAAATTGTCGGGACACGATTATTACCGCGCATATCGCCATCCATCATAAGCATCACTATCACCTGAGCTAACCGGCTTCCGTCATAATCTGATAGAGTTCTTCATCGCTTTGCGCGGCGCGTAGGCGCCGACACACGGTTTTATCGGCCAATCGTTTGGCGACAAGCGATAAAGTATGTAAATGGGTTTTACATTGTTCTGCCGGAACCAGCAAGGCAAAAAGTAAATCAACGCCTTGGTTATCAATCGCATCGAAGGCGATAGGCTGTTCTAACTGGATAAATACCCCAACGGCTCCCAGCGCATTGTCATCCTCAAGCTTACCGTGAGGAATGGCGATGCCATTACCGATGCCGGTGCTGCCCATCCGCTCCCGGGTGAGAAGGGCGTCAAAAATAATCTGTGAAGACAGATTAAGCTGTTTGGCCGCCAGCTCGCTGATGATTTCCAATGCCCGTTTTTTACTTTGGCAATGGACGGAGCTACGGGCGCACTCGGGACGTAACACTGTGCTGAGTTGCAAAACGGGAACGTTGTTCATTTTATATTCACTTAACGACACTTTCACTTCTGGTGAGCCCGGCCCATACGATACATGGGCCGGGCCGATTCCCTGCCTAAACCGGCAGGGAGAAAAATCAGTGCTGTTTAAGCTTATCCTTATGCTTATTGAGCTGTCGGGCCAGTTTATCGATCAACAAATCAATGGCGGCATACATATCTTCCGCTTCCGATGTGGCATGCAGCTCTCCGCCATTAACATGGAGCGTGGCGTCGGCGATTTTTTGTACTTTCTCCACTTTAAGCACCACATTGACCTGATTAATGCGGTCGAAATATTGCTCTAATTTGGCAAACTTGGTGTTCACGAAATCGCGCAGCGGTTCCGTAATTTCGATGTGGTGTCCGGTAATGTTGAGCTGCATAGTGTCTTCCTTCTCTGTTGAGATCAAACCAGTTGTTTACGCTGGTTCGACGGTGGGATAGATAAAGACTCTCGGTATTTCGCCACGGTACGCCGCGCCACAATGATGCCCTGTTCAGAAAGCAACGTGGTCAGCTTGCTGTCGCTTAGCGGTTTGGCGGGATTTTCCGCAGCAATTAATTTTTTAACCAGTGCCCGGATAGCCGTCGACGAAGCTTCACCCCCGCTGTCGGTATTTACGTGGCTGGAGAAGAAATATTTTAGTTCAAAAATGCCGCGGGGGCTGTGCAGAAACTTTTGCGTCGTCACCCGGGAAATCGTGGATTCATGCATATCCACCACCTGGGCAATATCCGCCAGCACCATCGGTTTCATGAATTCTTCGCCCTGTTCAAAAAAATCCTGCTGCTGTTCGACAATGCAGCGGGTGACTTTGAGCAGGGTATCATTACGGCTTTCCAGGCTTTTTATTAACCAGCGCGCTTCCTGTAGATGGCTGCGGATAAACTGACCGTCGCTGTCGCTGCGCGCGCTGTTGCCCAGCGCGGCATATTGCTGATTAATCTGTAACCGCGGAACGCTGTCGGTATTCAGCTCCACCACCCAGTGTCCCTGGATTTTGCGTACCAGCACGTCGGGAATGACGTATTCGGACTCGCCGGTATTAATTGACTGCCCCGGACGGGGATCGAGGGACTGAATCAGCGCCAATGCTTCTTTCAGCGCCTCTTCTTTTAACCGTGTGGCGCGGATCAGGCTGCGGAAATCATGGTTGGCCAGCAGATCGAGATGGTCGCTGACAATCAGTCGGGCTTCGGTAAGACGAGGCGTATCGTCCGCAAACTGGGAAAGCTGAACCAGCAGACAATCGCGCAGATCGCGGGCGGCGACGCCAACGGGATCAAAACGCTGTACGCGTTTGAGCACGGCTTCCACTTCATCCAGCGTGACGTTTTCATCGCCGATGCTGTCGAGAATATCTTCCAGCGGCACGGTGAGATAACCGGTGTTGTCCACGGCATCGACGATAGAGGTGGCGATGGCGGCATCGGTATCGGAAAAAGGCGTCAGCTCGACCTGCCACATCAGGTAATCCTGAAGCGTCTGAGTGGTTTCGCCCTGGTAGATCGGCAACTCTTCATCACGATAATCGGTGCCGGTGCCCGACGGCGTGCCTGCGGAATAGATTTCGTCCCAGGTCGCATCAAGCGGTAACTCTTCCGGCATGTCCTTGTGCTCAAGCGCTTCACCGGTATCCAGTGAATCACTGTCGGTTGTCTCGAAAGACTCTATTTCTTCATGATTGTCCGTTTGCTCTAGTAACGGATTGCTTTCCAGCGCCAATTGGATCTCTTGTTGCAGTTCAAGCGTGGACAGTTGCAACAGACGGATCGCCTGTTGTAGCTGCGGAGTCATGGCCAGTTGCTGGCTAAGCCTGAGTTGCAAACCTTGCTTCATGTAGCGCTAACTTCCTTATATTTATTTTATGTCGTCAATTAAAAAATCCTACCCTATCAGAGTCGGAAGCCTTCGCCCAGATAGACACGTTTTACCTGTTCGTCGGCCAGAATTTCCGTAGGTGAGCCGTGAGCGATTAAATGCCCCTGACTGACGATATAGGCGCGCTCACAGACATCCAGCGTTTCGCGGACGTTATGATCGGTAATCAACACGCCCAGTCCGCTGTCGCGCAGATGTTCGATTATTTTTTTTATATCAATCACCGAAATGGGATCGACGCCGGCGAAAGGCTCATCCAGCAGGATGAATTTAGGATTCGCCGCCAGCGCGCGGGCAATTTCCACCCGGCGTCTTTCGCCACCGGAAAGCGATTGTCCCAGACTATCGCGCAAATGAATAATATGGAATTCTTCCATTAGTTCATTGGCGCGATCTTCCTGCTGTTCCGAGGTCAGATCCTTGCGGATCTGTAATATCGCCATCAGATTGTCATACACGCTCAGCCGGCGAAAGATCGACGCTTCCTGCGGTAAATAGCCAATCCCGCGCAGCGCGCGATCGTGAAGGGGCAGCAGGCTGATATCTTCATCATCGATCACGATCCGCCCTGCATCGCGCGGCACGATCCCCACAACCATATAAAACGTCGTGGTTTTCCCTGCGCCGTTGGGGCCCAACAGACCGACAATCTCACCGGAGTTGACCGTCAGGCTGACATTTTCCACGACCTTACGGCCTTTATACGCTTTAGCCAGATTTTCTGCGATTAATGTTGCCATACGTTATTCAGTGACTCGCGGTTTCGGTTGTTGAGAGGTGGAGGTTTGTCCCGGGTTCTCTTTCTGCTGAAGCTGGGAGGGAACTAATACCGTCGTAACACGTTTGCCCTGGTCGCTGAACGCTTCCATCTGTTGTTGCTTCACCAGATAGGTGATGCGGTCGCCTTTTACATTGCTATCCATCTGTTCCAGATAGGCATTACCGGTCAGCACCAGAAAATCATTGGCGAGCTCATAGCGGATTTTCTGGGCATGGCCTTTCACCGGCTTGCCGTTATCCTGCATCTGGTAAAAGGTGACCGGATTGCCATAGCCTTCAACCACTTCGCGGCCTTGCTCGCCCTGCGGGCGTATCACGATAACCTTATCGGCTTTAACCTCAATCGTTCCCTGCTTGACCACCACGTTGCCGGTAAAGGTCACCGTGTTGCCTTGCATATCGAGGGATTGCTGGGCTGAATCGATATGAATGGGCTGATTGCTGTCCCCGGTGACGGCGAAGATCGGAGCGCTGACGGCTAACAGCGAGCTGGCGAGCAGGGCATTGCGCATCTGTTTATTTGTTTTGAATTTCATAAGAAGTTTTTACCTTTTCGATCAACTCGGCTGTCTTTTCACGCAGATTACCACGCATTTTCATCCCGTTAGAGGTGAAACTGGCGCCGTACAGGGTGACTTCGTCGTCGGAAGAGACGTCCTGCGTGACCAGATTTACCTGGGCATTGTCCGTTTTTATCCGCTCCAACTGTGAGTCATTGGTCAGACTATTGACCTCAACGTGACCGTACAGATAGAGCATTCTGTCTTTGGTCAGCTTGGCGCGATCGGCGCGTACCGACCAGGTGGCCGTGCCTTGTTCGTTAAACAGCGTGGCGACAGGCGTGGTAAACCAGCTAAGCTGTTCGTCGCTAAAATACTCGGCTTTGTCGGAAACCAGCCGGTAACTGAGTTTTCCGGCGGGGCTGTAAACCTGCGTCGTCGTTTTCTCGCTGGTATAAACCGGCACCGCGGTATCCTGCTGTTCCGGCGGCGATTGCCCCTCCTGATCGGCTACATTCCAGCCGATCAGAATGAGAGCCAGCAAAGCCAGCAAGGCTGTCAGCCAACGCTTTGTTTTACTCATATCGACAACCCTTTGGCATGCTCCAGCTTATTCTGTGAGAACAGAATTAAATCGCAAAGTTCACGCACCGCGCCGCGGCCTCCCGCAATACGTGTTACATAATCGGCCCGCGGCAACAGTAACGGATGGGCGTCGGCCACGGCAACGCTTAAACCGACTTGCGCCATCACCGGCCAGTCGATCAGATCGTCGCCGATATAGGCAACCTGATCGGCCGTCACCGCCAGTTTATCCAACAGATCGCGGAAGGCCAAAAGCTTGTCCGACTGCCCCTGATAAAGGTGGGTGATCCCCAATGTTTTACAGCGATCGACGAGCATATTGGCCGTTCGGCCGGTAATAATGGCGACGTCGATACCGGAGGTCAGCAAACAGCGGATACCGTAGCCATCCCGGACGTTAAACGTTTTCAGTTCTTCGCCCTGATTGCCCATGTAGATCAGGCCGTCGGACAATACGCCGTCAACGTCGCTGATCAACAGCCGGACGTCGCGGGCTTTATCCAGTACCCGTCGATCGACAGGCCCGTAACAGGTATCGGTTTGCGCCCTGATTTCACTCATTCACGTTTATCCTTGGTTCTCTTACCCTACAGCATTTAGCACCGCGTACGGTATGGTTACACAGAAATGATCGATCACACCACGCCGGCGCGCAGCATATCGTGCATGTGAACGATGCCGAGCAGGCGATCGTTCTCCGCGACCAGTAACGACGTGATATGGCGCGACTGCATCAGATTGAGGGCATCCACCGCCAGCGTTTGCGGCGTGACGCGAATACCGCCGGCGGTCATCACATCAGCAATACGGGCGCTGTTCAAGTCAATCTTCATGTCGAAAATCCGGCGCAGGTCGCCATCGGTGAAGATGCCCAGGATTTTCATATCCGCACCGCAGATTACCGTCATCCCTAAATTTTTGCGCGTAATTTCCAACAGCGCGTCACGCAGGGAGGCGTCATGGGGGACGTGCGGGATCTCATCGCCCGAATGCATGATATCGCTGACGCGCAGCAGAAGTTTACGGCCCAGCGCGCCGCCGGGGTGGGATAAAGCAAAATCTTCCGGGGTAAAACCGCGCGCCTGTAATAATGCGACGGCCAGCGCGTCCCCCATCACCAGCGTGGCGGTGGTGCTGCTGGTCGGCGCCAGTCCGAGCGGGCAGGCTTCCTGCGGAACATGAATGCACAGATGAATATCGGCGGCTTTTCCCATCGTGCTTTCGGGATTGCCGGTCATGCAAATCAGAAACACTTTCAGACGTTTCAGCACCGGGATAAGCGATAGAATTTCATGTGATTCGCCCGAGTTGGAAATGGCGATCACGATATCGTGCGGCGTCACCATGCCCAGATCGCCGTGGCTGGCTTCGCCGGGATGAACAAAGAAGGCGGGCGTGCCGGTACTGGCAAAGGTGGCGGCCATTTTGCAACCGATATGACCGGATTTCCCCATGCCCATCACCACCACTTTCCCCTGGCAGTAGAAGATCTTTTCGCAAGCCCGGGTGAAGTTATCGTCAATATACTGGTCTAGTTGCCCCAGCCCGTCGCGTTCAATACTCAGTACCTGCTTGCCCGCCTGCTGAAAATCAAAACCGGGTTGTAGTTCAAAATGTGACATACCTGGATAATCCTGCTTGTTTTGATGTTCTGGTTAAGAAAACAGCAATACCGAAAGGTAGGCAACGAAAGCACATAACAAAAGTGCGCCGGCGCCTTGTCCGATGCTGCGTTTCCTGCTGAGGCAAAGCGCCGTCAACAGCGCGCTGGCTCCCAGCATGACCCAATAATCGCGCTGGAATGCGAGCGGATTGAGCGCGCCCGGAGAAAGCAGCGCCGGCACGCCCAGCACGATCACGAGATTGAAAATATTCGAACCGATGAGATTGCCCAGCGCAATATCATCTTCTTTTTTCAACGTGCCAACAATCGCGGTCGCCAACTCCGGCAGACTGGTGCCGACCGCCAGCACCGTCAGGCCGATGGTCAGTTCGCTGAGATGAAAATGGCGGGCGATCACGGTGGCGTTGTCGATCACCATGCGGGCGGCCATAGGTAAAATAATCAGGCCGAGGATCAGCCATAAAATGGCCACCGTCTGGTTGCCGTCTTCCTGCGGCAATTCGGCCAACTGTTCCCGGGTCAGGCTATCGACCTCTTCCTGCTGCGCCTGCCGTGCTATTCTAAGTACCAGCAGCATAAGCAGCCCGGCGGCGATCAGCAGTATCACGCCGTCGGCGCGGCTCAGATAACTATCATGCAGTAAAAAGCCGCACAAAACGGTGACCAGCAGCATCGGCGGAAACTCCCGGCGCAATAGCGCCGAATGTACCGTCAATGGGCGAATCAGCGCCGCGCTGCCGAGGATTAACAGAATATTCGCGATATTGGAGCCAAGCACGTTGCCGACCGCCATATCGATCTGATGGTTTAACGCGGCGGTTACCGAGACAATCAATTCAGGCAGGGAGGTGCCGAAACCGACGATGGTCATGCCGATAATCAGCGGCGGTATGCCAAAAGAACGCGCAAGGATCGCGGCGCCATATACCAGGCGATCGGCGCCATAAACCAGTAATACCAGGCCAACAATCAAGAGTGTTGTCGCAAAAAGCATGCGGCGTCCTTTATTAAGGTATAATCACCGGTTCATTTGGGTATATAAACCAGCCGTTCTGGACGAATTTTCGACAAAAAAGCGTTTTTCATCATTAGCGCTAATTCTGACTGTGTGAGGCGAAAAAGTAAAACCTATGGCGTTTTTGTTCCGCTTCTTTGGATAAGAACGTACCGTAATTTTTTGTAAAACTCGGGCTTTGACGAATATCAGCCATTAGGATTGAGTGATGGAGCCGCATTACCGTTATTGGTTGAAAACTGACGATCGTAGATAACACGCTGATCGGTAAGGAATATGAGAGAATGAACCATAAGGATACCAATCTGGTTGAGATCCGCGGGCTGAGTTTCCGACGCGGAGAACGGCAGATTTTTACAGATATCACGCTGAACGTTCCCAAGGGGAAAGTCACCGCGATTATGGGGCCTTCCGGTATTGGTAAAACGACGTTGCTGCGTTTAATCGGCGGGCAGTTGCAGCCAGATAGCGGTGAAATCTGGTTTGACGGCGATAATATTCCGACGCTTTCACGTTCCGCGCTGTATGACGCCCGCAAGAAAATGAGCATGTTGTTCCAGTCCGGCGCGTTATTTACCGACCTGAATGTGTTTGATAATGTCGCCTGGCCGCTGCGTGAACACAGCCGTTTGCCGGAGCCGCTGTTGCGTAGCACGGTGATGATGAAGCTTGAGGCCGTGGGGTTGCGGGGCGCCGCAGAACTCATGCCCGCCGAGCTTTCCGGCGGCATGGCCCGCCGTGCGGCGCTGGCGCGGGCGATTGCGCTTGATCCGCAACTGATTATGTTTGATGAACCCTTCGTCGGGCAGGATCCGATCACCATGGGAACCTTGGTAAAGCTGATTGATGAACTGAATCATGCGTTGGGCGTCACGTGTATTGTCGTTTCCCATGATGTGCCGGAAGTGATGAGCATCGCCGATTATGCGTATATTGTTGCCGACCAGCATGTGGTGGCGGAAGGCACGGCGGCGCAATTGCAAGCCAATGACGACTCCCGCGTGCGTCAGTTTCTGGACGGTATTGCCGATGGGCCGGTCCCTTTCCGTTTCCCGGCGGGTGACTATAAAGCCGCGCTGTTAGGTTCGGCAGGGAGTTAACGAATTCATGTTATTACAGGCGTTGGCGTCGCTGGGACGTCAGGGAATTTCTACCTGCGCTTCCTTTGGGCGCGCCGGACTGATGCTGTTTAATGCGTTAGTGGGTAAACCGGAGTTCAGGAAACAGTGGCCGCTGTTAATCAAACAGCTATACAGCGTCGGGGTTCAGTCGCTGTTAATCATTATGGTGTCCGGCCTGTTTATCGGTATGGTGCTGGGGTTGCAAGGCTATTTGGTGCTGACCACCTATAGCGCCGAAGCCAGTTTGGGCATGATGGTGGCGATTTCGTTGCTGCGTGAGCTTGGCCCGGTGGTCACGGCATTGTTGTTTGCCGGTCGCGCGGGGTCGGCCCTGACGGCGGAGATCGGCCTGATGAAGGCCACCGAACAGCTTTCCAGTATGGAAATGATGGCGGTCGATCCGCTCCGGCGGGTGGTCGCCCCGCGTTTTTGGGCCGGGTTAATCAGTATGCCGCTGCTGGCGATCATTTTTGTCGCCGTCGGCATCTGGGGCGGGGCGCTGGTCGGCGTCGAATGGAAAGGTATAGACAGCGGTTTTTTCTGGTCGGCTATGCAGGGCGCCGTTGAATGGCGGCACGACCTGTTGAACTGCCTGATTAAAAGTATCGTGTTCGCGATTACCGTAACCTGGATTGCACTGTTTAATGGTTATGATGCGATTCCGACCTCCGAAGGGATCAGCCGTGCGACGACGCGTACCGTCGTGCACTCATCATTAGCGGTATTAGGATTGGATTTTGTGCTGACAGCACTGATGTTTGGGAACTGAGTTGATGCAAACCAAGAAAAGTGAAATTTGGGTTGGCGCATTTATGCTGATTGCGCTGTGTGCCATTATCTTTTTGTGCCTGAAAGTCGCCGATATCAAGTCTATCGGAAACCAGCCGACGTATCGTTTGTACGCGACGTTCGACAATATTGGCGGGTTGAAAACCCATTCGCCGCTCAGAATCGGCGGTGTGGTGGTTGGCCGGGTAGCGGACATTTCGCTGGATGAAAAAACCTACCTTCCCCGCGTAGCGCTGGATATTCAACAACGCTACGACCATATTCCGGATACCAGCTCGCTGGCGATCCGCACCTCGGGTCTGCTGGGCGAGCAATATCTGGCATTGAATGTCGGTTTTGAGGATGAAGAGATGGGCACCTCAATACTGAAAGACGGCGGTGTGATTCAGGACACCAAGTCCGCCATGGTGCTGGAAGATCTCATCGGTCAATTCCTATATAAGAGCGGCGGCAATAGCGAGGATAATACCGGCCAGGCCACGTCTGCCCCGGCAACGGATTCGGCCGTCGCGCCTGGACCTCAAGGCCAGCCCGTTACTTCACATCCATAAGAGGATACCTGCATGTTGAAACGTTTACTGATGGTCGCTTTACTGGTGGTCGCACCATTAGCCAGCGCGGCGGATCAAACGAACCCGTACCGTTTGATGAGCGAAGCCGCGCAAAAGACGTTCGATCGTCTGAAAACCGAGCAGCCGCGGATCAGACAAAACCCCGACTATCTGCGTAACGTAGTGCGTGAAGAACTTTTGCCGTATGTACAGGTAAGGTATGCCGGCGCGTTAGTGCTGGGCCGTTATTATAAAGATGCGACCCCCGCCCAACGCGATGCCTATTTCAAGGCGTTTGAAGCCTATCTGGAACAGGCATACGGCCAGGCTTTGGCGTTATATCACGGGCAAACCTATCAGATTGCCCCGGATCAGCCATTAGGCGATGCCAACATTATCGCTATCCGCGTGACGATTATTGATAACGGCGGCCGCCCGCCGGTGCGTCTTGATTTCCAGTGGCGCAAGAACAGTCAGAGCGGCAACTGGCAGGCTTATGACATGATTGCCGAAGGCGTCAGCATGATCACGACCAAGCAAAATGAATGGGCGGCGACATTGCGTCAGAAAGGCGTCGACGGTCTGACCCAGCAGTTAAACGCCGCGGCGAAACAACCGATTACGCTGGATCAGCAAAACTAATCTGGGTAAGAAATATTCTGGGTAGAAAAATGGCTAATGCGCTGAACTGGCAGTCACAGCAATCGACGCTGATTTTATCGGGCGCGCTGGATCGTGAAACGTTGCTGTCGCTCTGGCGGCAACGCGACCTGTTACTGGCGGATAAAACCTCGCTGGATGTCTCCGGGCTGGATCGGGTTGACTCCGCCGGTCTGGCGTTGCTGATTCACTTTTATTACCAGCAGTCCCGGCAAGGCGTCGAACTGAAAATCAACGGGGCGGGCGATCGGTTAAAAACGCTGATAGCCTTGTATAACCTCAACGAAATCATCCCCGTATCTTGAGCGGGATTGTGCGCGTCTGAATTCTCCCCTTTGGCGTTGCACAAGGGGATTTAAGATAGCGGCATATTCATCTAAGATACCATCCTGTTTATCATCTCCCTGACATAGAAATCGAGATCGATGGAAAATAATGAAATTAAAGATGTGCTGATGAATGCATTGGCACTACAGGAAGCCCACGTTTCTGGCGATGGCAGCCATTTTCAGGTCATCGTGGTGGGCGACGTATTTGCCGACATGAGCCGGGTGAAGAAACAGCAAGCTGTTTATGCGCCGCTGGCGGAATACATCGCGGATAACCGTATTCATGCCCTGTCGATCAAGGCCTATACGCCGGAAGAATGGCAGCGCGACCGCAAACTGAATGGCTTTTAAGCCGTAGTTATGCGACGTGATATTGGATTTGAAACATTGAGAAACCGCTACTATGGATAAATTTCGTGTGCAGGGGCCAACCCGGCTCTCTGGTGAAGTCACCATTTCCGGGGCCAAGAATGCTGCTCTGCCTATTCTGTTTGCCGCCTTGCTCGCGGAAGAGCCGGTAGAAATCCAGAATGTGCCCAAGTTGCGTGATATCGACACCACGATGAAGTTACTCGACCAACTGGGCGCCCGCGTTGAGCGTAATGGTTCGGTACACGTTGACGCCAGCGCGGTGAATGTATTCTGTGCGCCTTACGATTTGGTGAAAACCATGCGCGCTTCCATTTGGGCGTTGGGGCCGCTGGTGGCGCGTTTTGGGCAGGGGCAGGTTTCACTGCCGGGCGGTTGCGCCATCGGCGCGCGCCCGGTTGATTTGCATATCAACGGCCTTGAACAACTGGGAGCCAAAATCACGCTGGAAGAGGGCTATGTCAAGGCTTCCGTGGACGGCCGTCTGAAAGGCGCGCATATCGTCATGGACAAGGTCAGCGTGGGCGCCACGGTGACCATCATGAGCGCGGCAACGCTGGCCGAAGGTACGACCATCATCGAAAACGCCGCCCGTGAGCCGGAGATTGTCGATACGGCGAACTTCCTCAATACGCTGGGGGCGAAAATCAGCGGCGCGGGGAGCGATAAAATCACCATTGAAGGCGTCGCGCGTTTGGGCGGCGGCGTATATCGCGTCCTGCCGGATCGTATAGAAACCGGAACGTTCCTGGTGGCCGCCGCGATTTCCGGCGGTAACGTGGTCTGCCGCCACACCCGTCCGGAAACGCTGGATGCCGTGCTGGCGAAACTGCGTGAGGCCGGGGCGGATATTGAAATCGGCGAGGATTGGATCAGCCTGGATATGCATGGTCAGCGCCCGAAAGCGGTGACTATCCGTACCGCGCCGCATCCCGGGTTTCCCACCGATATGCAAGCGCAGTTCAGCCTGCTGAATCTGGTGGCTGAAGGAACAGGCGTGATCACCGAAACGATTTTTGAAAACCGCTTTATGCACGTGCCGGAGCTGATCCGCATGGGGGCTCAGGCGGAAATCGAAAGCAATACGGTCATTTGTCACGGTGTGGAAAAACTGTCCGGCGCGCAGGTGATGGCGACGGATCTGCGCGCATCGGCCAGCCTGGTGCTGGCGGGGTGTATTGCCGAAGGCGTGACGGTGGTTGACCGTATTTATCATATCGATCGCGGCTACGAGCGCATTGAAGATAAATTATGCGCGCTGGGCGCCAATATCGAGCGCGTTAAAGCAGGCGACTAGCCGGCGCGGGCCGGGCGGTGGTCTGACCGCCCGGTCTCCGTTTTACTTTCGGCGCGCGGTTTGGCGATCTCAGTTAACCGGAAACTCCTGAATCGTCATATTCAGCGTTATCGATTTTTTATCGCGTTCGATGGTAATGGGGATTACGGTGCCCGGACGTAACTCCGCGACCTGATCCATGGTTTCAATGACCGAGCGGGTAGGCTTGTTGTTAACGCTCAACAGAATATCATTGACCTGAATACCGGCTTTATCCGCCGGCCCTCCCGGATCGACCGTTTTGACCAGGATCCCGCTTAATCTTCCCTGCTCAATGCCTTTGCTGTCGATGTTTTCCATCTGTATGCCGTTGATTCCGATATAGCCGCGGATTACCCGACCGTCGCGAATAAGCTTGCCCATCACTTTGGTCGCCAGCGCGACAGGGATGGCGAAGCCAATGCCTTCCGGTGTTTCCCCATCGCTGCTTTTATCAAAAGACAGCGTATTGATGCCGACCAGTTCGCCGAGCGTATTAACCAATGCGCCGCCGGAGTTGCCGTGGTTAATCGATGCATCGGTTTGCAGCAGGTTTTGGCGGCCATTCTGACGGTTATCCTCTCCGGCGGCGCTTAGCCCAACGCGCCCGGTTGCGCTGATAATTCCCTGAGTGATGGTTTGCCCCAGATTGTAGGGATTGCCGATGGCCATCACCACATCGCCGATGTGCGCGATGCGGTCCGGATTAATCGGAATGACGGGCAGGGAAACGCCGTCGATTCGCAGGACGGCCAGATCGGTCAAGCTGTCTGAACCAACGACCATCGCTTCATAGAGTCGGCCATCCTGAAGCGCGACCAGTATTTGCTGTGCGTTATTGATGACGTGCTTATTGGTCAGAATATACCCTTTTTCATTCATGATGACGCCAGATCCGAGGGTACGGATATTGAGTTCATTTTGCCGTTCCGGATCGGGAACGCGGTTATATACATTGACCACGGCGGGCGCCGCACGACGAACGCCCTGATAGTAACTCAGCGGCGTATTTTCGGGGGGGCTGTCATTACTCTCATTGTTTTTAAACAACGGCGTATTTGATTGCAGCACGGGCAGAGCGACCAGCAGAATGCCGGCAACGATCACCCCAAGCAGCGCGGAACGGAATAACTTAACAAGCATGAGCGTGTTTTACTGTCGAAAAGGAATATGACAATGAGAATATCATGAGATGATCGGACACCGCAGCGCGCAGTGTCCGATTTTTTACGACGGGCCGTCGCAAGGCGACGTTGAAAAATACGCCGGGCGTCTTGGTTTACCGCAACAGCAGGTAAATGGTTTCGTCGCCGCGTACGATGTTCAGCGCCAGAACGGCAGGCTTGGCCTCCAGAATTTTACGCAACTGGGTGATGTTTTCTACCCGTTCACGATTCACGCCGATAATAATATCGCCTTTCTGCAAGCCCAATTGAGCGGCTGGCGAATCTTTGGCGACGTTATCGATCTGGATGCCTTTGCCGCCGTCTTTCAACTGCCCGTTGGTCAGCGAGGCGCCCTGCAAGGCGGGATACAGCGTTTCGGCGCTGGTGGTGGACGTCGCGCTGTTATCCAGGACGACAGCGACTTCCTGCTGTTTACCTTCACGCAGCAAACCGATTTTCACGGTTGTCCCGGGGGCGGTTGTTCCTATCTTGGCGCGCAGCTCGGCAAAGCTGCTGATCGGTTTTCCGTCCAGCGAGGTGAGGACATCGCCAGCCTTGATGCCGGCTTTTGCCGCCGCGGATTTCGGCAGCACTTCGCTGACGAACGCGCCGCGCTGGGCATCGACCTTGAAGGCTTTCGCCATCTCGGAAGTCATTTCGCTGCCTTTAATGCCCAGGACGCCGCGTTTCACCTCGCCAAACTCAACCAGTTGCTGAGCCAGGTTTTGCGCCATGTTGCTGGGAATGGCGAAGCCGATGCCGATATTTCCGCCTCCGGGCGCCAGAATAGCGGTGTTAATCCCGATCAGCTCGCCGTTAAGGTTGACTAATGCGCCGCCGGAGTTGCCGCGGTTGATTGAGGCATCGGTCTGAATGAAGTTTTCCAACCCTTCCAGATTCAGCCCGCTGCGCCCCAGCGCCGAGATAATGCCGGACGTCGCCGTTTGCCCCAGACCGAAGGGGTTCCCCACCGCAACGGCGAAATCGCCGACGCGCAATCGATCGGAGTCCGCCATTTTGATTTCAACCAGATTTTTGGCATCAACCAGTTGCAGCAAAGCAATATCGCTCTGTTCGTCGCGACCAATCAGTTTGGCTTCATACTCGCGCCCGTCGTTTAACTGTACGCGAATTTTATCCGCATTGTTGATGACGTGATTATTGGTCAGAACATAGCTTTTCGCCGCGTTGATGATGACGCCGGATCCCAACCCTTCAAAGGGGCGGGAGCTTTGTTTATCGGTTGGAAAGTTCGGACCGAAGAAGAATTTAAACTCTTCCGGCACGCGCTGGCGTTGCACCTGGGTGCCCTCGATATGTACGCTGACTACCGCGGGCAGGACTTTTTCCAGCATCGGCGCCAGGCTGGGAAGCTGTTGTTCCTGAACTACTGCGGGCAGCGCAGCGTTCGCCGCCGGGAGCGAGGACAGGGTCAAGCTTATGCTCATGGCCAATGCACTAAATAATAAAGATTTTTTCTTCATTGTTGATTAACTCTCTCACGACCAGCGGATGAATAAAACGATGATATATAAACTTAAACACACGGTGAAGAGTCAGAGTGGTATCAGTGTGTAAAGTTCACTGATGTTTCGTCAGTAGATTGTAACTATAGTCTACGCGACCGGTTTTCATGGGAAGAAAGCAGGTGGAAACGTGAGGCCGGATGAAGCCTCACGCAGTAAGCAAGCCGCGTTTACTTGCGGACCGGGCGTTCTCCGCGCAGCAGGCCCGATGCGCCGTCGGAATAGTCGCGCGGCGGCATATCGACGGGAACCTGATCGTTATCCGATTCAGCTTCCGTTAAGCGATATTTAAACGGGTTGTCCTGACCGGGAATATTCGGCAGCAAACTGTTGGAGCTTTTCGCCATATGCTGGTAAAGCTGACGATAATCGTTCGCCATGTTGTCCAGTAACTCCGCGCTACGGGCAAAATGTCCGACCAGCTCCTGGCGATACTCTTCCAGTTCTGCTTTGCTTTTCTCCAACTCGTGCTGTAATACCTGCTGTTGCCGTAGCTTACGATTGCCAAAACGCATGGCGACAGCACCAATGATAATACCGGCAACCAACCCAATCAGCGCATACTCCCAGGTCATAATGACTCCTATTTTGACTTCGTTGTTCCGTAGGGTTTTTCACTTAATATATAGTCACTATAACCGCTAACCTTGTCTGAGTGGAATCCTGAAACGTGATGACTTAGGGTTATGTTGACGCATATATGGCATCAAGGTAGTTAACTGCTACGATTACGGCTCGAATCGACGGCAACGCACGACAAAACACAACTAACTTTTTTCTCAGGGATTGTGATGATTATGCAGCAGACGACACCATTGGCGCTTTACCAGCAGGCGCTGTCAGCCGGAGAGTACCACGCTGACGAGGTTCAGCATCAGACTGTGGTGCAGTTGGACTCGATCCATCGGGCATTGTGCGAGCGCGCCGCGCATCCCGCAGGCGATGCGTCGGGACGACTGGGCAAATGGCGCTCGTGGCTGGGGTTAAGCGATAAAAGCGCTTCCGTTCCTGTTCAGGGCTTATACATGTGGGGCGGGGTGGGAAGAGGCAAGACCTGGCTGATGGATCTTTTTTTTCAAAGCCTGCCCATTAAGCGCAAACTACGGCTGCACTTTCATCGTTTTATGTTGCGGGTGCATGAAGAGCTAAACCAGCTTCAGGGGCAGGAAAATCCATTGGAAAAGGTCGCCGACGGGTTTAAAGCCGAAACGGATGTGCTGTGTTTCGACGAGTTCTTCGTCTCGGATATTACCGACGCCATGTTGCTGGCTGAGCTGCTGCGCGCGTTGTTTGCCCGCGGCATTACGCTGGTGGCCACGTCTAACATTCCGCCGGACGAGTTATATCGCAACGGGTTGCAGCGCGCCCGTTTTCTGCCGGCGATTGCGCTGATTAAACAACATTGCGACGTGCGCAACGTCGATGCGGGCATTGATTATCGGCTGCGGACGCTGACGCAGGCTCATCTTTACCTAACGCCGCTGGATGCCCGCACAGAAGCGGCGATGCAGCAGATGTTTACCCGCTTGTCAGGGCAGCAATGGGTGACGCCGGGGCCGGTTCTTGAGATAAATCATCACCCTTTGCCTACGCTTGGCGCGAGCGACGGCGTACTTGCCGTCGAATTTTCGACGCTGTGCGCGCAAGCGCGCAGCCAGAATGATTACATCGCCCTGTCCCGCCTTTACCATAGCGTGCTGCTGCACAACGTTACGGTGATGGGCAGCGCGGAAGAGAATACCGCCCGCCGTTTTCTGGCGTTGGTCGATGAGTTTTACGAGCGTCGGATTAAACTGATTATTTCCGCGCAGGTATCGATGTTTGAGATTTATCAGGGCGAGCACCTGAGGTTCGAATACCAGCGTTGTTTATCACGCTTGCAGGAAATGCAGAGCGAGGCGTATCTGAGCCAGCCGCATCTGGCGTAAACCGGCGGTGATTTTTCTTGGTCTGGCCGAGAAAAAAGGTCGATCTTTGACGGCGACTTCTCTATAATCCTGCGACCCCACGTTACAACAAAGTTTTTTTCCCAAAAACTTTAATAGTGCCGGCAATGGCTATTCGAAGGGGTAGGTTTGCTGGACTTGATGGTCGTGTGAGCCTCAACTGTTTTTAAGCGTTGGGTGAACACCTGCGTGTAACTAATTATTGGGTAAGCTTTTAATGAAAACTTTTACAGCTAAACCAGAAACCGTAAAACGCGACTGGTACGTTGTTGACGCGAGCGGTAAGACCCTGGGTCGCCTCGCAACTGAACTGGCTAGTCGTCTGCGCGGCAAGCATAAAGCGGAATACACTCCGCACGTTGATACGGGTGATTACATCATCGTTCTGAACGCAGACAAAGTTGCCGTAACCGGTAACAAGCGTTCTGACAAGATTTATTACCATCACACCGGCCACATCGGTGGTATCAAACAAGCGACCTTTGAAGAGATGATTGCCCGCCGTCCTGAGCGCGTGATTGAAATCGCGGTTAAAGGCATGCTGCCGAAGGGCCCGCTGGGTCGTGCCATGTTCCGTAAGCTGAAAGTTTACGCGGGCACCGAGCACAATCACGCGGCACAGCAACCGCAAGTTCTGGACATTTAATCGGGATTATAGGCAATGGCTGAAAATCAATACTACGGCACTGGTCGCCGCAAAAGCTCCGCCGCTCGCGTGTTCATCAAACCGGGCAGTGGTAATATCGTTATCAACCAGCGTAGTCTGGAACAGTACTTCGGTCGTGAAACTGCCCGTATGGTAGTTCGTCAACCGCTGGAACTGATCGACATGGTTGGCAAGTTTGACCTGTACATTACCGTTAAAGGTGGTGGCATCTCCGGTCAGGCTGGTGCGATCCGTCACGGTATCACCCGTGCGCTGATGGAATATGATGAGTCTCTGCGTGGCGAACTGCGTAAAGCCGGTTTCGTTACCCGTGATGCTCGTCAGGTTGAACGTAAGAAAGTCGGTCTGCGTAAAGCACGCCGTCGTCCTCAGTTCTCCAAGCGTTAATTTCCTGCTGCAATTGCAGCGAAATCAATGCGAAAGACCCGGCGCTTGTCGCCGGGTTTTTTATGGAAGGCGGAATGCCTTCCACCCTACGGGCGTATTGCCCGCCACCCTTTGACTCGTTGCTTTGCGACGTTAAAAAGTTTTCCCGGAAATTTTTCTGTCTGAAAGGCTATTTTTGTCGAAAAAAACCTCTTTTTTTCTGGGCGTTAATGATGAAATTACGCTAGTACCCCCACAGAATGAACAAAATCTGATAAACTATTCGCCGATTTTATGCCTGTTCGCCAGTGAGTGTTTTTTTCTAAAACGACTGATTTTGTCAGGTGGTTTTCCACTCTGAATGACAAAATGCAGATAAGGGTTTGCAGGATAAAAGCAGATCGGTTATTCGCCGTATTTTCTCGATAAACTTGGAGGTTTTCATGGCTGTCGCTGCCAACAAACGTTCGGTAATGACGCTGTTTTCTGGTCCGTCCGACATTTTTAGCCATCAGGTCCGCATTGTACTGGCGGAGAAAGGTGTGAGTGTCGAGATTGAACAGGTGGACATGGATAATCTGCCGCAGGATCTTATTGACCTCAATCCTTATGGTTCGGTTCCGACGCTTGTCGATCGGGAACTGACGCTCTATGAATCACGTATTATCATGGAGTATCTGGATGAACGTTTTCCTCATCCGCCGCTGATGCCGGTATATCCGGTAGCGCGTGGTAACAGCCGTCTGATGATGCACCGTATTGAAAATGACTGGTATTCTCTGCTGAAGAGCATTATGCAGGGCAGTGCGCAGGAAGCGGACGCCGCGCGTAAGCAACTGCGTGAAGAATTGCTGGCGATTGCGCCTGTCTTCAACGAAGCGCCTTACTTCATGAGCGAAGAGTTCAGCCTGGTGGATTGCTATCTGGCTCCCCTGTTATGGCGTTTGCCGCAGTTAGGGATTGAATTAAGCGGTTCCGGGTCGAAGGAATTGAAAGGTTACATGACACGCGTATTCGAGCGTGATGCGTTCCTGGCGTCCCTGACGGAAGCTGAACGTGAAATGCGTTTGCAAACCAGAGGTTAAACAACATGGCGTTGTCTCAACTGTCTCCGCGTCGTCCGTATTTATTACGGGCCTTTTATGACTGGTTACTGGATAATCAGTTGACGCCTCATCTGGTGGTCGACATCACGCTGCCGGGTGTTATGGTGCCGATGGAGTTTGCCCGCGACGGGCAGATTGTGCTGAATATCGCCCCCCGTGCTGTTGGTGGACTTGAGCTAGCTGATGACAGCGTCCGTTTTAACGCCCGTTTCGGCGGCGTACCACGCCAGGTTTATGTACCGATGGCGGCAGTATTAGCTATTTACGCCCGTGAAAACGGCGCCGGCACCATGTTTGAGCCGGAACCCGCGTATGAATCGGCGGGCGAAGTCGATGATTTTCAGGATGAGGACGCCACTGCCAGCACGGTGGTGTCTATCGTCGACAACAATTCCGACGCGACGGATGAAAACGGCAATCCGAACGACGATCCGCCACAGCCTCCCAAAGGGGGAAGACCCTCGTTGCGGGTGGTTAAATAAATCACCACACTCGTCGGAGGGCACAATTTATCGTGCCCTTTTTTACATTTCGAGCCAGCGGCGTTTGGGGTTTTAAATCGGATGTCGTAGAGGTTGGCTGAATCGTTAGCGGTATCTGGCTGATGCTTTTTGTCAGAGAACAACCGGGCTGGTGGCGCCCGGTTGTGGGTAGGGCATGTAGTTAAGCGATTAACTAAATACCATACCGCCGTCGATCAACAAGGACTGTCCGGTCATATAATCGGAATCAGGGCTTGCCAGATAAGCCACGCAGGCGGCAACGTCTTCCGGTTGGGACAGGCGTCCCAGCGTGATGCGTTTTGCAAATTCAGCCGTGCCGTAGCCCGCCGGTTTTCCCGCCGCTTCAGAGATTTTACGATCAATCTCGTCCCACATTGGCGTTTGTACAATCCCCGGACAGAAGCCGTTTACGGTGATGCCCAGCGGCGCCAGATCGCGCGCCGCGGTTTGCGTCAGCCCGCGGACGGCAAATTTGCTGGAGCTGTATACCGCCAGTTCAGGATTGCCGACGTGGCCGGCCTGAGAGCAGGCGTTAATGATTTTGCCGCCGTGGTTAAGAGATTTAAACGCCTTGACGGCAGCCTGGATACCCCAGATAACACCTTTAACATTGATGTTATATACGCGATCGATAATTTCCGGGGTAATGTCTTCAATCTGCGTGGAGGGCGCGATCCCGGCATTGTTAACGATGACGTTGAAGTCGCCGAATTTTTTCTGGGTTTCCGCGACGGAGGCGAAAACCGCGTCCCGATCAGAAACATCAGCCTGAATGGCGATAGCCTGACCGCCGGCCTGCTCAATTTCCTGCGCCACGCTACGGGCGGTGTCTGTGTTGTAGTCTACTACGGCGACGGCAAAGCCGTCTTTTGCCAATCTGAGCGCAATAGCGCGGCCAATCCCCTGACCTGCGCCAGTAACAAGCGCCACTTTAACTGTCATGTTATCTCCTAAAATACAAATTACTATTAATATCAACGTGCAAGCACGTAACTATACTAGACGCTAAGCGGGATTTTTCCAGGCGGGAAGGGGGATATTCGCAGGGATTATCAGGAGATACTGCCTGGACCGAAAGGGCCGGTCCAGGCAAGGGGATTACACTTCCAGGTAGTTCATGATGCCGTCGGCGGCTTTACGCCCTTCGGCAATGGCGGTCACCACCAGATCCGAGCCGCGTACGGCATCGCCGCCGGCAAAAATTTTCGGGTTGCTGGTCTGGAAAGCATTTTCGCTGTTTTCAGGCGCGATGATGCGGCCCTGACTATCCAGTTCAACGCTGTATTCAGCCAGCCAAGCCATCTTGTGCGGACGGAAACCGAAAGCCATGATCACCGCATCCGCTTCCAGCACGTGCTCGGAGCCTTCAACGATTTCAGGACGGCGGCGGCCGTTGGCATCCGGCGCGCCCAACGCGGTGCGCGCCATTCTGACGCCGCACACCTTACCGGCCCCGTTAATCTCAATGCTCAGCGGTTGCAGGTTGAATTTGAATTCGACCCCTTCCTCGCGCGAGTTTTTCACTTCGCGTTTAGATCCGGGCATGTTCTCTTCATCACGGCGATAGGCGCAGGTGACGTGCGCGGCGCCCTGACGAATCGATGTACGCACGCAGTCCATCGCGGTATCGCCGCCACCCAGTACCACAACACGCTTGCCTTGCATGGTGATGTAAGGCTCTTCTTCAGAAGCGTCGAAGCCCATCAGCTGTTTGGTATTGGCGATAAGGAACGGCAGGGCATCGTAGACGCCCGGCGCATCTTCATTTTCCAAACCGCCGCGCATGGACTGATAGGTGCCGACGCCGAGGAACACGGAGTCATATTCATCCAGCAGTTCCTGCATCTGGACGTCTTTACCCACTTCGGTGTTCAGACGGAATTCGATGCCCATGCCGCTGAAGATCTCGCGGCGCTTGACCATCACTTCTTTTTCCAGCTTAAAGGCCGGGATGCCGAAGGTCAGCAAGCCGCCAATTTCAGGATGACGATCAAATACCACCGCCTGGACGCCATTGCGCGCCAGCACGTCAGCGCAGGCCAGACCGGCGGGGCCCGCGCCGATAATGGCCACGCGCTTGCCGGTTGGCTGTACGTTCGACACATCCGGCTTCCAGCCCATCTCGATCGCTTTATCATTGATATAGCGTTCAATGTTGCCGATGGTCACGGCGCCGAATTCGTCATTCAACGTACAGGAACCTTCACACAGACGATCCTGAGGACAAACGCGTCCGCAGACTTCCGGCAGGCTGTTGGTCTGGTGCGATAGCTCGGCCGCTTCGATAATCCGACCTTCATTCGCCAGCTTCAGCCAGTTGGGAATGTAGTTATGAACCGGACATTTCCACTCGCAGTAAGGGTTGCCGCATGACAGGCAGCGATCGGCCTGGGCTTTGGACTGGCTCTCCGAGAACGGTTCGTAAATTTCAACAAATTCAATTTTACGAATTTTCAGCGGTTTTTTTGGCGGATCAACGCGCTGTAGGTCGATAAATTGATAAACATTCTGACTCATGATGACCTCTTACTGCGCCTGAACCCGCAGCTCGGCTGCGGAACGACTACGGTGACCCAACAATGCCTTCACATCACTTGACTTCGGTTTCACCAGAGCAAATTTCGATGCCCAGGCCGGCCAGTTAGCGAGGATCTCTTCCGCGCGCTGTGAACCGGTGTGTTGCGCATGCTCGGTAATCAGGCCGCGCAAATGCTCTTCGTGAATCGCCAACTGTTCTACCTCCAGCACTTCCACCAGTTCAGGGTTAACGCGTTTGCGGAATTCGCCGTCTTCATCCAGAACGTAGGCGAACCCCCCGGTCATGCCCGCGCCAAAGTTGACGCCGGTGCGGCCCAGCACGCAGACGATGCCGCCTGTCATGTATTCGCAGCCGTTATCGCCGATGCCTTCCACCACGGTGATAGCGCCGGAGTTACGCACGGCGAAACGTTCGCCTGCGCGGCCGGCGGCGAACAGCTTGCCGCCGGTAGCGCCGTAGAGGCAGGTGTTGCCGATAATGCTGGCCTCATGGCTGCGGAACGCCGACCCCACCGGAGGTCGCACGGAAATGCTGCCGCCGGCCATACCTTTACCAACGTAATCATTGGCGTCGCCCGTCAATGACAGCTCGACGCCGCCCGCGTTCCAGACCCCAAAGCTCTGACCGGCGGTGCCGGAGAAGTAGGCTTTGATCGGATCGCTCGCCAGACCCTGATCGCCATGTTTGGCGGCGATCGCCCCAGACAGGGTGGCGCCGACCGAACGGTCAGTGTTGCGGATATCAAAGTAGAGCGCTTTGCTCTGTCTGGCGTCCACGTGCGGTTGCGCCTGCGCCAGCAGCTCTTTGTTCAGCAGGCCCTTATCAAACGACGGATTGCTTTCGGTGCAGTACAGCGCCTTGCCCGGATGGGGCTGTGCGGTGTGCAGCAACGGCGACAGATCCAGCTTATTTTGTTTGGCGGTGAAACCGTCCAGTTCGACCAGCAGATCGGTACGACCAATCAAATCCACCAGACGGCTGACGCCCAATTCCGCCATCAGCGTCCGGGTTTCGTGCGCGATGAACTGGAAGTAGTTGGTCACGCGTTCCGGCAGGCCGTGATAGTGGTCGCGGCGCAGTTTTTCGTCCTGGGTGGCGACGCCGGTGGCGCAGTTGTTCAGGTGGCAAATACGCAGGTATTTACAGCCTAACGCCACCATCGGGCCGGTGCCGAAACCGAAGCTTTCCGCTCCCAGAATCGCCGCCTTGATGATATCCAGCCCGGTTTTCAGACCGCCATCCACCTGTAAGCGGATTTTGTGACGCAGGCCGTTGGCGACCAGCGCCTGCTGGGTTTCCACCAGACCCAGTTCCCAGGGGCAGCCCGCATATTTTACCGACGTCAGCGGGCTGGCGCCGGTGCCGCCATCGTAACCGGCGATGGTGATCAGATCGGCATAGGCTTTGGCCACGCCGGTGGCAATGGTGCCGACGCCGGGTTCGGAAACCAGTTTTACCGAGATCATGGCTTTCGGGTTGATCTGTTTCAGATCGAAAATCAGCTGCGCCAAATCCTCAATGGAATAAATATCATGGTGCGGCGGCGGTGAAATCAGCGTCACGCCCGGGACGGAATAACGCAGTCTGGCGATATACGGCGTGACTTTATCGCCGGGCAACTGACCGCCTTCGCCCGGTTTGGCGCCCTGCGCCACTTTAATCTGGATCACGTCGGCGTTGACCAGATAGGCCGGCGTGACGCCAAAGCGACCGGAAGCCACCTGCTTGATACGGGAAACCTTGTTGGTGCCGTAACGCGCCGGGTCCTCACCGCCTTCGCCGGAGTTTGAGTAACCGCCGAGACCGTTCATGGCTTCAGCCAGCGACTCATGGGCTTCCGGGCTGAGCGCGCCAATCGACATCGCCGCGGTATCAAAGCGCTTGAACATTTCTGTCGCCGGCTCGACCTCGTCGAGGGAAATGGCCGCGCCTTCCTGCGGTTTCAGCGCCAGCAGATCGCGCAGCGTGGCGGCCGGACGATCGTTCACCAGTTTGGCGTATTGTTCGTAATCGCTGTATTCGCCGCTTTTAACCGCGGTTTGCAGCGTAGTGACCACATCCGGGTTGTAGGCATGGTATTCGCCGCCGTGCACGAATTTCAGCAGCCCGCCCTGTTCCAGCGTTTTGCGTTTCAGCCAGGCGCGTTTGGAAAGATTGAGCAAATCCTGCTCGAAATCGCTGAAGTTGGCTCCGCCGATACGGCTGACGACGCCCTGGAAGCACTGATCGGCAACGTCGTTATGCAAGCCTACGGCTTCAAATAGCTTGGAGCAGCGGTAAGAGGCGACCGTTGAAATGCCCATTTTGGACATGATCTTGTACAGCCCTTTGTTGATGCCGTTACGGTAGTTCAGCATCACTGCGCGGTAGGGTTTTTCAATGGTGTGGTTATCCACCAGCCGCGCCAGCGTTTCATAGGCCAGATAGGGATAGATGGCGGTGGCGCCAAAGCCTAACAATACGGCAAAGTGGTGCGGATCGCGCGCGCTGGCCGTTTCAACAATGATGTTGGCGTCGCAGCGCAGGCTTTTCTCTACCAGACGACGCTGAATCGCGCCCACGGCCATTGGCGCGGGAACCGGCAGACGTTTCGCCGAGATCGCCCGGTCGGACAGCACCAGCAGAACGGCGCCGTCGCGCACTTTGTGTTCGGCGGCGTCGCACAGTTTCTCAATGGTCTGTTGCAGCGTTTGCTGTTCCGGTTCGAACGTCAGATCCAGAGTATCCGCGCGGTAGTGTTGCTGATCCTGGGAGAGCAACTGTTTGAAATCGGAGTAAAGCAGGATCGGGGATTTAAAGCTCAGGCGGTGGGCCTGACCTTCCGCTTCACAGAAGACGTTCATTTCGCGGCCGATACAGGTCGCCAGGGACATGACGTGCGCTTCACGCAGCGGATCGATCGGCGGGTTGGTCACCTGGGCAAACTGCTGACGGAAGTAGTCATAAATAATGCGCGGGCGGCTGGACAGCACGGCGAATGGCGTATCGTCCCCCATCGAGCCGGTGGCTTCCTGACCGTTCTCGCCCAGCACGCGGATAATCTGATCCAGCTCTTCGCTGCTGTAGCCAAACTGCTTCTGATAGGTTTCCAGCAGGGCGTCGTCAAATTCGCGGCTACCCACCTGATCTTCCGGCAATTCTTCAAACGGCACCAGACGCTGGACGTTTTTCTCCATCCATTCTTTATAGGGGTGACGGCTTTTCAGATCGTCATCGGTTTCGGCGGAGTGCAGAATACGCCCGCTGCGGGTGTCGATAACCATCAGTTCGCCCGGCCCGACGCGGCCTTTCTCCACCACTTCATCCGGCTGATAATCCCAGATCCCCACTTCGGAGGCGCAGGTAATCAGTTTGTCTTTGGTGATGACGTAGCGCGCCGGACGCAGACCGTTACGGTCGAGGTTACAGGCGGCGTAGCGTCCGTCGGACATCACGATGCCGGCTGGGCCGTCCCACGGCTCCATGTGCATGGAGTTAAAGTCGAAGAAGGCGCGCAGCTCCGGGTCCATATCCGGGTTGTTTTGCCAGGCAGGCGGCACCAACAGACGCATAGCGCGGATGATGTCCATCCCGCCGCTGAGGAACAGCTCCAGCATATTATCCAGCGAACTGGAGTCGGAACCGGTTTCGTTGACGAACGGCGCGGCATCCTGCAAGTCAGGGATCAGCGGGGTTTTGAATTTATAAGCACGGGCGCGCGCCCATTGGCGGTTACCGGCAATGGTATTGATCTCGCCGTTGTGCGCCAGATAGCGGAACGGCTGCGCCAGCGGCCAGCGCGGTACGGTGTTGGTCGAGAAACGCTGGTGGAACAGGCAGATTGCCGATTCCAGGCGCAGATCGGCCAGATCGAGATAGAAGCGCGGCAGATCCGCAGGCATACACAGGCCTTTATAGATCGTCACCAGATTGGAAAAACTGCAAACGTAGAATTCTTTATCTTCAATCCGTTTTTCAATGCGGCGGCGCGCCATAAACAACCGACGCTCCATATCGCTTTGTAGCCAGCCGGCCGGGGCATTGACGAAGATTTGCTCAATGCGCGGCAGAGACGACAGGGCGATTTCACCCAGCACGTCCGGATTGGTCGGCACTTCACGCCAGCCGAGCACGGAAAGCGTTTCGTTTTGCAGTTCTTCTTCTACAATCCGGCGCGTGGCGCGGGCCAGCTCTTCATCCTGATTGAGAAACATCATGCCGACGGAGTAATTTTTGGCTAACCGCCAGCCGCGCTCTTCCGCAACCAGACGGAAGAAACGATCGGGTTTTTGAAGTAATAGGCCACAGCCGTCGCCGGTCTTGCCGTCAGCAAGGATCGCGCCACGGTGTTGCATACGGGCAAGTGCGTGAATCGCAGTACGCACTACCTTGTGGCTCGGTTCACCTTCTATATGGGCGATTAATCCAAAACCACAGTTGTCTCTCTCTTGGGATGCATCGTACAACATAATAGTGAACCTCCCCGGGCTCTGTGTGACTCTCACAACCTACTGCGAGAAAGCACCTTGGCGTCGAGCGGCTATAAGCCTGCCGCTCTCTTCTTCGGCCTCTCGTGACGGTCTCACAAGTGGTAAATGACTTGTTTTTAGAGGGAGTCTTCATTTACTGCATAAATATGACAAGTCGCGGACTTATCAGGAAAGCTTCCAGCGGATTCCCAAATTAGCGAGAAAGCCTGTTCAGGTCAAATACCTGTGCAAAATGTGCCGATAAGGGATAATTTTTAGTTATACCTATGAAAGTTAATGTTTTTTTTAGCTAAAGTATGCTGATTAAGGACTATTGGATTTGATCGAACTGTGAGCTGTATCACTATGCTCATATCACAATATCTCCCCTACATGCTGCAATTTTTCTGATTTTCGGAATCTTGTACTGCTTTGGCTCGGTTTTTTGATTTATGCCACTGTTTTTCATTTTCTCGTCATCTTTTAATGAAGTCGCGTGGGCGGATAAGAAAAATTAATCAGCGTCAATGTGAGTTTATTTGCACTAAAAGCGAATAATAATTCACTTTGACTGAAGTGGGGGGATTGATCGATGTCATCGCGACGGAGGGGCCGACAGAGTAGGCTTCTGTTCCTCAAGAGGGCTAATCAGAATATGCAATTACAAAAATTAATCAATATGTTTGGCGGAAATCTTCAACGCCGCTACGGAGAAAAGGTACACAAGCTCGCGCTGCATGGCGGTTTTAGCTGCCCCAACCGGGACGGAACGCTGGGGCGGGGAGGTTGTACGTTCTGTAATGTCGCTTCGTTTGCCGATGAGCAGATGCAGCAGCGCAGCATTGCCCGGCAACTGGCCGCGCAGTCCGGAAAGATAAACCGCGCAAACCGTTATCTGGCTTATTTTCAGGCCTATACCAGTACCTATGCCGAGGTTAAGGTGTTGGAAAATATGTATCAGGCGGCGCTGGCTCAGGCGGATATGGTCGGGCTGTGCGTCGGCACCCGGCCGGATTGCGTACCGGACGCGGTTTTGGATCTGCTCGCGGGTTATCGCGAGCAGGGCTATGAAATCTGGCTGGAGTTGGGTCTGCAAAGCGCCTGCGATAAAACGTTGCGCCGAATTAACCGCGGCCATGATTTCGCCTGCTACCAACAGACGGTCCGGCGCGCCCGCGAGCGTGGTCTGAAGGTGTGTTGTCACCTTATCGTCGGTCTGCCGGGCGAAGATGCTCCGCGTTGTTTATCCACGCTCGATCGGGTGGTCGAAACCGGCGTGGAAGGCATCAAGCTTCATCCGTTGCACATCGTGGAAGGCAGCATTATGGCGAAAGCCTGGCGCGTCGGCAGACTATCCGAGCTGGCGCTGGATGAGTATGTGTCAACCGCCGGTGAGATGATCCGCCATACGCCCCCGGAGATTATCTACCACCGCATTTCCGCCAGCGCCCGTCGCCCGACATTGCTGGCCCCGCTATGGTGTGAGAATCGCTGGACCGGCATGGTAGAGTTGGGGCGTTATCTACAGCTTCACGGCGTGCAGGGATCGGCATTGGGCACGCCTTATCAGTACAGCGCGCTGTAGTCGGCTGATATTTTTAGCAAAATGCGCGTGTTGTGCAACGCCGGCAGGTTATGTCGTGAATCTCCTGCGCCGTCACCACACTTATTGTTGTTTTACGATATGATTCGGTGGTTCGTAACCAAGGAAACCGCTATGAAGCAAATCCGCCTGTTGGCTCAGTACTATGTTGATTTGATGGTAAAACTGGGGCTTGTCCGTTTTTCACTGCTGCTGGCTTCGGTACTGGTACTGCTGGCGATGGTGGTGCAGATGGCCGTCACCCTGCTGCTCAGCGGAGAAGTGGAAAATATTGATGTGGTTCGTTCGGTCTTTTTCGGGCTGCTGATTACCCCGTGGGCGGTTTATTTTCTTTCCGTCGTCGTCGAGCAACTCGAAGAATCACGCCAGCGGCTGTCGAAGCTGGTCGCCAAACTGGAGGAGATGCGTCACCGGGATCTGGAATTGAATGAACAGCTTCAGGAAAATATCGCCCAGCTTAATCAGGAAATCGCCGACCGTATCAAATCAGAAGAAGCGCGTCTGCGGGTGGTGAGCAAGCTGAAAGAAGAGATGGCGCGCCGTGAGCAGGCGCAGGTCGAGCTGGAGCAACAGTCCGCGTTGCTGCGCTCTTTCCTCGATGCGTCGCCCGATCTGGTTTATTACCGCAATGAAGAAAAAGAGTTTTCTGGCTGCAACCGCGCGATGGAACTGCTGGTCGGCAAAAGCCAGAAGCAGCTTGTCGGCCTGACGCCGCAGGATGTTTATCCGCCGGACATCGCCGAGAAAGTGATGGAAACGGACGAGAAAGTGTTCCGTCATAACGTGTCGCTGACGTATGAGCAGTGGCTGGTGTATCCCGACGGCCGCAAAGCCTGTTTTGAACTACGCAAGGTGCCGTTTTACGATCGAATGGGCAAACGACACGGGCTGATGGGATTTGGACGCGATATAACGGAGCGTAAGCGTTACCAGGACGCGTTAGAGAACGCCAGCAGGGAGAAGACCACTTTCATCTCAACGATCAGCCACGAGCTTCGTACGCCGCTTAATGGCATTGTCGGGCTAAGCCGCATTTTGCTGGATACCCAGCTCGATGCGGAACAGCAAAAGTATTTGAAAACGATTCATGTCAGTGCGATCACATTGGGCAATATTTTCAACGACGTGATTGAAATGGACAAACAGGAACGCCGCAAAGTGCAACTGGATAACCAGCCGATAGATTTCACCGGATTTCTGGCCGATCTGGAAAATTTAGGCGGGTTGTTGGCTCAGCCCAAAGGGCTGAAGTTGATTATGGAACTGCATCAGCCTCTGCCGCAGAAAATTATTACCGATGGCACACGTCTGCGGCAGATCCTGTGGAACCTGCTCAGCAATGCGGTGAAATTCACCCCGCAGGGAAAAATCGTGGTGCGGGTATGGCATGAGCGGGGCGATTGTCTGCGTATTGAGGTCGAGGACTCCGGCATGGGGATCCCGGCGGATGAGCTGGAAAAAATCTTTGCCATGTATTATCAGGTGAAGGATCAGCATGGCGGCAAGCCGGCGACAGGAACGGGCATCGGCCTGTCGGTTTCAAAACGTCTGGCGCAAAACATGGGGGGCGACATCCACGTTGCCAGTATTCAGGGTAAAGGTTCCTGCTTCACGCTGACGGTCATCGCGCCACGGGTGGAAGAGGTCGTCAGCAGCCAGGATGCGGACGATGAGATGCCGCTGCCGGCGCTGCATGTGCTGCTGGTGGAGGATATCGAACTGAATGTGGTGGTGGCGCGTTCCGTGCTGGAAAAACTGGGCAGCAGCGTGGAAGTGGCGATGACCGGGCAAGAAGCGCTGGATATGTTCGATCCCGATGAGTTTGATCTGGCGTTGCTGGACATCCAACTGCCGGATATGACCGGACTGGATGTGGCTCGTCATATCCGTGAGCGCTATGCCGACCGGAGCCTGCCGCCGCTGGTGGCGTTAACGGCCAATGTACTAAAAGATAAAAAAGAGTATCTGGACGCCGGTATGGATGACGTGCTCAGTAAACCGCTGTCGGTGCCGGCGCTGACGGCGGTTATCAAACAATATTGGGATCATCAAATCGTCCGTGCTGACGATCCCGTTACCGAAAAAGGTGATGAAATGGCTAACGAGGAACTGCTGGATATTGCGATGCTGGAACAATACCTGGATCTGGTCGGACCCAAATTGATTCACCAAAGCCTGGATATGTTCGAACAAATGATGCCGGGCTATCTGGCGATCCTCGATTCCAATATGACCGCGCGCGATCAGAAAGGCATTACCGAAGAGGGACACAAGATCAAAGGCGCGGCGGGATCGGTCGGGCTTCGTCATCTGCAACAGGTCGCCCAACAGATACAGACGCCGACGTTGCCGGCCTGGTGGGATAACGTACAGGAATGGATCGAAGAGCTTAAGCATGACTGGCGTCATGATGTGCAGGTTCTGCGGGACTGGGTGGCGGAAGCCGAAAAAATTTCCAAAAGAGATTTGTAACGCCGCTTGCGGCGGCCCGTAGGGCGAGCGACAGGGATGTTGCGAGTAAAAAAATGACCCCGACCGAAGCCGGGGTGCGCGAATTATGCGCCAACACCAGGGAAAACGGGCACCTGCATATTTTTAGATATCAGGAGTCGTGAGCTCGCAAGTGCGGATATTCTTACCTTTACTAATTTACATCTTCATCAAGTAACAAACTAGCAAATACAGAAATGTTAGTTACAAGAATCATTAAAATGTGTGATGTAGATTAGTGTTTGTCAATTAAAAAATCAATTAGTTGATGTAATGAAATGGAGGAAAAGTTGATGAAAAGAGTTGGTATCGTCCTGAGCGGGTGTGGTGTTTATGATGGTTCAGAGATTCATGAAGCCGTACTGACGCTGCTCGCACTGGATCGGGCGGGGGCGGAAGCGGTTTGCTTTGCGCCGGATAAGCCGCAATTACATGTGGTCAATCACCTGACGGGTGATGTAACCAATGAGAATCGCAACGTTTTAGTCGAATCCGCCCGCATTGCCAGAGGGAAAATCCGGCCGCTTTCAGAAGCCGATGCGCAACAGCTTGATGCGTTAATTGTGCCCGGCGGGTTCGGCTCGGCAAAAAATTTAAGCGATTTCGTCACTCAGGGTTCGGCCTGTCAGGTCGATGAATCTTTAAAATTACTCACACAGGAAATTTATAAGCAAAATAAACCAATTGGTTTTATTTGCATCAGTCCGGCATTGTTGCCAAAGCTACTGGGAGAACCGGTCAGGATTACAATTGGTAACGATATTGATACTGCTGAAATGATTGAGGAAATGGGCGGAATTCACGTGGTTTGTCCGGTTGACGATATTGTGGTGGATGCCGAACATAAAATTATCACTACGCCCGCCTATATGCTGGCTGGCTCAATCAGTGAAGCCGCCAAAGGCATTGATAAGCTGGTGGCGCGCGTACTGGATTTTATTGAATGAAATCGAACCGTCGCAATGGTCTGCTGATGCGTCTTAAACGTCTGGTCATCAGGTTTCTGCTGGCGGTATTGGGACTATGGCTGGCAGGTATACTGCTGTTTTCTTTTCTGCCGGTCCCGTTTTCCGCCGTGATGGTTGACCGGCAGGTTAGTGCGTGGTTAAGCGGCGATTTTGCGTACGTTGCCCATTCCGACTGGGTCTCAATGGATGAGATAGCCCCGGCGATGGCGCTGGCGGTGATCGCCGCCGAGGATCAGAAATTCCCTCAACACTGGGGTTTTGATATTGATGCCATTAACTCGGCGCTGAAACATAACGAACGTAACACGCAGCGGATCCGTGGCGCTTCTACGCTCTCTCAGCAAACGGTGAAAAATCTGTTCTTGTGGGATGGCCGCAGTTGGCTGCGAAAAGGTCTCGAGGCCGGGATTACCACCGGTGTTGAACTGGTATGGACCAAACGGCGGATCCTGACGGTCTACCTGAATGTCGCTGAATTCGGCCCCGGCATTTTCGGCGTGGAAGCCGCGGCAAGGCGTTATTTCAACAAGTCTGCCAGCAGGCTTACCGCCAGCGAAGCGGCTTTGTTGGCGGCGGTGTTGCCAAATCCTATACGTTTTCGCGTAAACGCGCCGTCCGGTTACGTGATCCAACGCCAGCAATGGATTTTACGCCAGATGCGCCAGATCGGCGGCGAAGCGTTTTTGCGCTCACACGGATTAAACTGAACGCGCCTATGCGGTTGAGCGGCTTACTGCTGTTTATCCTGCCGCGCTGGGGATGTGTGGCAACAATCGAGGCCATCCAAGGGCGCTAACCATGATTATTCGCGCCTCAGCGCTTGCTGGCGGCGCGATCCTGATAAAGATGATGGGTGGCTTGGGTTCGTGGTGATTGGCTGGTTGAGGGGACGTTGGCGGCGTTAGTGTCGATGCCCGGCGCGCCGTCTGGCTATTATCGCCGGTTGAGGAATAAAAAACCGCCGATGAAAACATCAGCGGTTGAGGTTGCCGGGCGGCTAAATTATTGCAGATAGGTAAATGCGGTGGTGACGTGTTTCACCCCGCTGACCTTGCTGGCAATTTCAGCCGCAGACGCGCCTTCACGTTGGGTGACCAGACCTAACAGGAAGACTTCGCCATTTTCGGTGGTGACTTTTACGTTGGAGGATTTCACCGTATCGCTCGTCAGGATTTGCGAACGGACTTTGGTGGTGATCCAGGTGTCTATTGAGGCGGTTCCCAGCGATACCGGGTTGCCCTGTCGTATTTCATTATAGACTTCGGCTGCGCCTTCCACGCCAAGGGCGATTTGTTTAGCACGGTTTGCGAGTTCTGTATTGGGCGCCTGCCCCGTCAGCAGCACTTTTCCCTGATAAGCGGTAACAACAACGCGGGCGTCTTTTTTCAATTGCGCATCTTTGCTGATGGCGTTGTTCACGCGGATTTCCAGTGTGCCGTCGTCAACCTGCGTCCCCACCGTGCGGGGATCGGTGGCGCTTTTGGTGGCGACCGCGGCGCTTCCGACAACGACGGCGCCGACGCAGCCTTGTAGTAGCAGGGCGATAGACAACACGGCAAATGCAGAACTTATCCTCATGTAGTGCTCCTTAATCGTTCTGGTGTGGAAACAAAGTGTTATCAATTAAATCGCACAGGCAGTTAACCGTCAGCATGTGCATTTCCTGAATACGGGCGCTACGGTGTGAAGGAATGCGGATTTCCACATCCTGTGGACCAAGCAGCCCGGCCAGTTCACCGCCATCGTAACCTGTCAGGGCGACGATAGTCATATCTCGGGTTACCGCCGCTTCCACGGCTTTTACAATGTCGCGGCTGTTTCCGCGGGTTGATATCGCCAGTAATACGTCGCCGGTTTGTCCCAGCGCCCGAACTTGTTTGGCGTAGATCTCTTCATGCAACCGATCGTTGGCGATCGCAGTTATGACCACATTATCGGCATTAAGTGCAATCGCCGGTAAGCTGGGGCGTTCGGCTTCGAAGCGATTAATCATGCTGGCGGCAAAATGCTGGGAGTTGGCGGCCGACGTTCCGTTACCGCAGCACAGAATTTTATTGCCGTTCAACAGGCTCTGCACCAGTGCCACGGCGGCACGCGAGATTGCATCCGGTAAGGCTTCCGCAGCAGCGATCTGCGTTTGAATACTTTCGGTAAAACAAACTTTTATTCTATCCAGCACGTTGAATTAACCTACTTTAATTAAAATCCATACATTAATGGCCTGTCCCTATAGCGATGTTGCTCGCCATTTGGGGCTTGAGCCGTGTCCGACCAAACGCGATGGCGTTTGAACGTCCCGGAGCAAATGCTTATTGGGAGCGGCGCTGAAATCTATCATTCCTGCGCGTTAAAAGCGTTAGGGATCCAGGAAAATTGGTTATCCGTAATGGCCAGCACGTCGAAACGGCAGTCCACCGTATCAAAACTGGCGTCCCGTTGCGCCAGCCAGACGGCGGCGGCATGAAGCAACCGCCGCTGTTTCTGTCGGGTCACGCTGGCGGCCGCGCCGCCAAAATCGGCATTCCGCCGATAGCGGACTTCCACAAACACCCAGGTTTGCCGATCGCGCATAATCAAATCCAGCTCACCGCCGCGCAACGTGACATTGGCGGCGGCGAAGGTTAAGCCGGCGCGTTCAAGATAGCGTCTGGCCCGCTGTTCGTAATCTGCGCCTGTCGTCCGCCGGTTCAGGATGCGGGCACCAACTGTCCCTGACGATATTGCAGCCAGGTCATTTGCCGGTTAATCACGCAATCGGATGTCGCGCTCAGCCTGCCCGTCGCTCCTGCCACCTGATGGCCGGGGATCTGACGCATTTCAGCAAAGCGGCTGGACAGGGTCCAGGCGTCCATCCCCATGGCATACAGGCGCACCAGCGAGTAATCGTTTCTGAACTGGTTGCTCACCTGCTGCATCAGCGCCGGATTTTCCCCGGCGAGTAGCGGGATCTCGCTGAACTGCAACCCTTCCATTTCGAGACGGAAATCAGGGCCGCTGCCGGCTTGAAAACTGCGGGAACTGGCATACAGCGCAGGACGTGAACGCGATGTGGTGCGCATATCAATCATCGGTTTGATCAGCGCCAGTTCATCGGGGGTGGCGATGATATAGACGGCATCAATATTGCCGCTGATGGCGGCGTTAACCGTCGGCGGCACCTGCGCCGGGATGGTTAAGCCGCCAACCGTTGTGCCGGTTTGGGGTTGCGGCGGCGTCATATTGACGGGCTGGCCGCTCAGGCTTAGGCCCGCGCCGCTGTTGATGGCTTGTTTTAACTCAAAGGCGCTGCCAAAGCGTTGCTGCAATAGGTTGCCGCCGCCTTGTTGGCTCCAGGCTTGCGCAAACGCATTGACGATGCGATCGCCCAGGGTTCCGCGCGGCACCAGTAATAACGGCTGCTGTTTACCCTGCTGGTAAATAAACTTTGCGGCGTCTCTGGCCTCATCTTCCGGCGCCAACGCGAAGTAGCAGATATTGGGGCTGTTCTGCGCATGTTCCGGCTGATTGAGCGCCAGAATATTCAACGGAGACTGGCTTCCTGCCAGTTGTTCCACTTCGTTTTTCAATAGCGGCCCGACGACCAGGGAAGCGCCGTCCTGTTGCGCCTGAGCCAACACATTCGCCAAGGGCTGAGATGAAGTGTCATACACTTTTACCGGTAAGGAACTGGGAAGCGCATGTTGTTCTGCGGGGGCTGCGGCAACGGTATCAACATCGGTGCTATATTCTGCGGCAGGCTGACCATCCTGAACGTTTTGCTCATCCAGACCATCGGCAGGCTGACTATTTTGCATCTGCTGAGGATCGCCGGCCGATGGCGCGGTTTCCGCCATGGTCGCCTGACCGTTTTTAGCCGCGTTGAACCCTTGCTGGATCGCATTGGCAAACACCTGGGCCTGGCCGTTTAACGGCAGCAGCAGCGCGATACTGCTAACCTGCGACTGGTGGAAATCCACCACTTGATTTAACTGCGTCGGCAGGGTTTTGGCCGCCGGATGATGCGGATAGCGGGTCTGCCAATCCTGAATGGCCGCTTTTAGCTGGTCGGGAGACTGGCGGTTATTCTGATAGGTATTCAACAGATCCACCCAGCCGGCCAGCGTGTTCTCGTTGGCGTTGATCAGTAACGATCCCGATTCCTGCGGGCTCATTTGCGCCAGCGTCAGCCAGGTCTGATCCAGATTTGATTGACGCTCGTCGCCTTGCAGCAACGGCTCCTGGGCGATGTAGGCGCGCAGCAGCGTGATGGAAGGACGCCCCTGATTGGCGTTGATCTGCGTTTGATAGTAGCGGCGCTTCTGCTGTTCGCCGAGCGTATTGATGTCCAACTGGCCCAGGGCGGCGTTCGCGGCGTCCATGTTGTTCTGTGCGGCGGCCAGTTCAGCATTGATCAACTGCCGTTCCTGTTGCTGCGCCGCGCTTAATTTTTCAGGTAATGCGCTAAACTGCTGACTTGCCTGCGGCACCTTGCCTTCCTGTATCAGAGAACGAATCGCAAGTAATTGCCAGCCAGCCTTGTTATCATCGCTGCTTTGCTGCATCTGTTGCAGATAATAATCAGATGAAGCATCAGCCTGGCCTTGAACCTCGGGCGGCGGGCTTTGCGGCGCCTGACTCGGACAGCCTGCAAGAAACAGCGCCGCTAACAAAACAGGGATAGCGCGCCCTGCCTGGGTACGGACGAAATGAAAGGAAAGCATACTGTATCCAGTGATTTTTTTTAAAGATGCTCAATATTAAATCGGCAACCCGGATGAAACAATGAATCAAGACCAACAAGCAGACATTTCTGCATCCACCCTCTACATTGTCCCCACGCCGATTGGCAATCTGGGCGATATCACCCAACGTGCTTTGGCGGTATTGCAGCATGTTGATCTGATTGCCGCCGAGGATACCCGTCATACCGGTTTGCTGTTACAACATTTTGCCATTAATGCGCGGCTTTTCGCATTACACGATCACAATGAACAGCAAAAAGCAGACACGTTGCTGGCGAAATTGCAGTCCGGACAAAGTATTGCGCTGGTTTCCGATGCGGGAACGCCGCTGATTAACGACCCCGGCTATCATCTGGTGAGACGCTGCCGCGAGGCCGGGATCCGTGTTGTCCCCTTGCCGGGCGCTTGTGCGGCGATTACCGCCCTGTCGGCCGCCGGACTGCCTTCCGATCGCTTTTGCTATGAAGGCTTTTTGCCGGCGAAAACCAAAGCGCGCACCGATACATTGCGCGCGTTGCAGGAAGAGCCGCGAACCCTGATTTTTTATGAGTCGACACATCGGTTATTGGATAGTTTGCAGGACATTATCGTGGTACTTGGCCCACAGCGTTATGTGGTGCTGGCGCGTGAAATCACCAAAACCTGGGAATCCATCCACGGCGCGCCGGTGGGCGAGCTGTTGGAGTGGGTGAAGGAAGATGAAAATCGCCGTAAGGGCGAAATGGTGCTGATTGTGGAAGGCCACAAAGCGGATATTGATGCCTTGCCGGCCGAGGCTCTGCGAACGCTGTCCCTGTTGCAAAAAGAGCTGCCGTTGAAAAAGGCCGCCGCGCTGGCCGCGGAAATCCACGGCGTTAAGAAGAATGCGCTGTATAAGTATGCGCTCGACCGGCAGGAAAGATGACACGTAGGGTAAAACACTATACAATCCGCGCCGGAGTTGACCAGACAGTCGCCGCTTCACTGCCGTCCCTTTCGGGGGAGACAGGTGGAGGGGAGGAAAGTCCGGGCTCCATAGGGCAGGGTGCCAGGTAACGCCTGGGAGGCGCAAGCCTACGACAAGTGCAACAGAGAGCAAACCGCCGATGGCCCGCTTATGCGGGTACAGGTAAGGGTGAAAGGGTGCGGTAAGAGCGCACCGCGCGGCTGGCAACAGTCCGTGGCAAGGTAAACTCCACCCGGAGCAAGGCCAAATAGGGGTTCACATGGTACGGCCCGTACTGAACCCGGGTAGGCTGCTTGAGCCAGTGAGCGATTGCTGGCCTAGATGAATGACTGTCCACGACAGAACCCGGCTTAACGGTCAACTCCCTTGTTTGTATACGGCCAACGTGCGCTTCACCTCGCGCGTTGGCCGTTTTTTTTGCCCGTAACGCGTTGTCCGCAAAGGTATTTTCTTTTCCGCTAACGATTATTTTCAAATTTATTGATGTTCTTCATCACAGATATCCGACTTTTTCCGGCACCCAAAGGGCGTAGAGTAATCTCATTACGTGCTGTTGCACGACGCTGGCATTTTGCTAAGGATATTTTATGAACCACACAGCCCGGATGCCCGCACTGTTCCTCGGTCACGGTAGCCCGATGAACGTGTTGGAGAATAACCCGTACACTCAGGCCTGGCAGGCGTTAGGGGCGACATTGCCGCGTCCGAAAGCCATTCTGGCGGTTTCCGCCCACTGGTATACTCGCGGCACGGCGGTGACGGCAATGGAAAATCCCCGCACCATCCATGATTTCGGCGGTTTTCCGCAGGCGTTGTTTGATACCCGCTATCCGGCGCCAGGCTTGCCTGATCTGGCCGAAAAAATTCAACGGCTGCTGGCGCCCATTCCGGTGGCGGCGGATCGCAGCGAATGGGGATTGGATCACGGCTCCTGGGGGGTGCTGATAAAGATGTATCCACAGGCGGATATTCCGGTGGTGCAGCTTAGTATTGATGGGACGCAGCCGGCGGAGTATCACTATCAGTTGGGCCGTAAACTGGCGGCGCTGCGGGATGAGGGCATCATGATTGTCGCCAGCGGCAACGTGGTGCACAATCTGCGTATGATTAAATGGGATGGCGACGACGAACCCTATCCCTGGGCCGTTTCATTCAGTCGGTTTGTCCGGGATAACCTGACGTATCAGGGAGACAACCATCCGCTGATAAACTTTATGCAGCATGAAGGCGCGGCGTTGTCCAATCCAACGCCCGATCACTATCTGCCGCTGCTGTACGTGCTGGGAGGCTGGGATGGTAGAGAGGCCGTCACTGTACCGGTCGATGGCATTGCCATGGGATCGCTGAGTATGTTGTCGGTGCAGGTAGGATAACGTCGTTTTTTCGTGGCAGGCACGGTGTGAAACCGTGCCTTTTTTACGATTAATCCAGAATGATATGCGGGTAAAAACGCGACAGATCCTGCGTGATCAGTTCGCGATCTTCGCGTACGCCAATGCCGCAGGGTTGATCGTTTACCAGCCAACTGCCAATCAGGGTATAGCTGTCGCCGAATCTGGGCAAAGGGTGGTATTGCTGAATGATTTTGCCTTCTTCGCCATATGGCCCGCCCACCGCGGCAATCTCCTTGCCGTTTTCCACAATCTGGATATTGGCGCCTTCGCGCGAAAACAGCGGCTTGATGACGTAATTTTCCAGCGCCGGGTGTTGGTCTTCGCTGAAATAAGCGGGTAACAGGTTGGGGTGATTCGGGAACATCTCCCACAGCATCGGCAGCAGCGCCTTATTGGAGATAATGCTCTTCCAGGCGGGTTCCAGCCAGCGAACGCCGGCATCTTCCAGCTTGGTGGAAAACATCTCGCGCAGCATGAATTCCCAGGGATACAGCTTGAACAGATTGCCGATCACCTGATTTTCCAGATCGGTAAACTGGCCTTTTTCACCCAGGCCGATTTCTTCCATATAAAGAAATTCACTCGGCAGACCGGCTTCCAGCGCGCAATCCTGGAGATATTGCACCGTACCGCGATCTTCTTCCGTATCCTGGCAGCAGGCGAAATGCAACAAACCAAAACCGTGATTGAGTTTGAGATCCTCAAAACGTTCGATCAGCTTTTCCTGAATACTGTTGTACTGATCGGCGGTTTGCGGCAATTGCCCTGACTTGAGTTGATCTTCCAGCCACAGCCATTGAAAAAATGCCGCTTCATAGAGCGATGTCGGCGTATCCGCGTTGTTTTCCAGCAGCTTGGCCGGCGTTTTGCCGTCATAAGCCAAATCCAGGCGCGAATAAAGCGACGGCTGGCGGGTGCGCCATGAATCCCTGACAAATTCCCAGGTGTGTTTGGGAATGCGGAATTTCGTCAGTAGCTGTTCACTGTCGACGACTTTTTCCACCACCTGTAAGCACATCTGGTGCAGCTCGGCGGTGGTGTCTTCCAATTCTTCGATTTGTGCGAGGGTAAACTGATAGTACGCCTCTTCACTCCAGTAGGGTTCTCCATACATGGTGTGAAAACGAAAGCCGAATTCGGTGGCTTTCTCACGCCAGTCGGGACGTTCTTTGATTTCAATCCGCTTCATTAAATACGTCCTCAGCCACCCATGCTACGGGAAGAGCTGGAACTTGAACTGGCGTTGCTGCGTTGCATGCTGGTCTGTTTGGCGACCGTCTCGCCGAACCCGCCGCGGGTAATGGTTGAGGTGGTGGCGGGTTTAGGCGCCAGCGCCGTTTTCGGTACGTTAATGGTTCGGCCCGTCGTGGCATTACCGTAATTTTTACCGGTCGCATCAACGAATTTGCCGTTGGCCGGGCTGGTCGGGGATTTTGAGGTAAACAGCGGCTGTTGGGCGTAGCCAGCGCCGCCGCCCATCATTCGGCCCATCATATAACCGGCCATCAGCGGCATCCAGAAACTGCCGCTCTGCTGAGATTCCGCGGCCATGCCGGCCTGCGCCGGAGCCTGAGTACATTGCGCTTCGCCAAACTCAGCCACGCAGTCTTCGCGCGTCGCATATTTAGGCGCGGTTTTTTCCGCTTCTTTCAGGGCGTTGTTATACGCGGTGGTGCACTGCTCGCTCATCGATGGATTGGCGCTCGAACATTCATCGGCGTTCTGATACAGGGAAACGGTTTCATCGGCCTGCTCGCAGCCTGCCAATACAAATACCGTACTGACGGCCAAGGCGATGGGCGCCAGACGGTACGTTCGCCATCCTTTCCGGAAAGTTTCCTGATTAATATTTTTGGTACGTTTCATCGTGTTATCCCAGAGAAAAGGCATCATGCCCAATGACTAACAAGTGTGTTAAGAATAGGGGAAGGCTGCTTGAATTTAAAGCACCAAAGGCAGTAACCGAGCGACTCTTTACGTTGCTATACATTCAGTTGTGCGGCGCTTCGCTTTATCGGCATGAGAGGGGAACGTTTGTTCCCCAGGATAGCGATAGGACTACTGAAGCGGCGCGGAGGTGGTTTGCGTGAGCAGCCCGCTGCGGTGATCGTCGCTGACCGGCGGCGTGGTTGAAACCGGCTGGCCTAACGCGGCATTCAGCGCTTGCAGATCGCTTTCATTCAGCGTCCCCAGTGCGGATTTAATGTTCAACTGATTAATCAGGTAATCATAACGGGCGCTGGAAAGCTGCTGCTTGGCGTTATACAGCGTGGTGGTGGCGTCCAGCACATCGACAATGGTTCGGGTGCCTACCTGATAACCGGCTTCCATCGCATCCAGTGAGCTTTGCGCGGAAACTTCAGCCTGTTTATACGCGTTGATGCTGCTGATCGAGGCGGAAATATTGTTGAAAGAAGATCGCACGGTCTGGACGACGGAACGGTGAGCGCTTTCCAGCAGTTCGCTGGCGCTGACGAAACTGTGCTGCGCCTGTTTTACCTGCGAACTGGTCGCGCCGCCGCTATACAGCGGTAAGCTGAAACTGACGCCGACCTTGTTTTGACCGACGTCACTGTCATTAAACGAACTGCCGCGGGCATTGGAACCCGAATAGCTGGTATCGCTGACGCCGGTGGAGGCGGTCAGATCCAGCGTAGGCATGTGCCCGGTTTGCGCGTAACGGATTTGTTCGCGCGCCAGATCCTGGCTCAGGCGGGCGGACAGCAGGTTAAGGTTGCGGTTTTCTGCTTCTTTCAGCAGGTTGTTTACCACGCCGGGCTGACGGGTGGCAAAATTGTCGATGTTCAGACCCGCCAACTGCGGGTAGAAATTACCGCTTACCTGACGCAGAACTTCCAGGGCGTTATCCAGCGTATTGCGCGCCAGCACTTCGTTGGCAAGCACGCTGTCGTACTCGGAGCGCGCGTTCTGTACGTCGGTAATCGCCACCAGACCGACGTTAAAACGCTGAGTGGTCTGATCCAACTGACGGTAGATGGCTTCTTTTTGCGCGTTGATATAAGACAGGGAATCAATGGCGCGCAGCACATTGAAATACGCGGTCGCCGTATTCAGAATAAGGGCCTGTTGCGCGCTCTGATAGGTAACGTCTTCAATGCCGGCCTGTTTTTCCTGTAAGGTCAGCGCGCGCCATTTGGACATGTCGAACAGGGTTTGCGTCAACTGCAATGACGCGCTTTTCACATCGCTGTTCACACCCTGGTTGTCGCGATAGCCATTGTTATAGGTATAATCCGCGCCTAAACCCAATTGCGGCAGCAACGGGCTGCGGGCTTCGTTGATTTTTTCAAACGCGGCGTCGCGGGTGGCGGCTGAGCTGCGTAAATCAGGGTTGGTCGTTTTCGCCTGCTGATAAACCTGTAACAGATTTTCCGCCTGGCTAATGGCGCTAAAACCACCCAGGCTCAGACCGATAAGGAGAGGGAGCAATTTCTTCATTTGCATTCCTTGTTGTGCAGCAATGTCGCTATATAGCGCTGTCGATAGACGAATAGTCGTCGATTCTATCAGAATCTGCCAATAGGATAAGGTAGCTGAACGTGCCATCTTTTCCCGCCATCCGCCCGATTAGTCATTTTATTTACTCTGTGTTGTACTTGAGCGGCGTGTCCTTATTTTCGTACTGTCGGGACACGGCCGGCACCAAAAGTGGCGATGACCATCATGCCTGCTGGGATAGGTTCCGGGTGTACGTAAATTTACCACAAACAACAGCGAGTGTGATGATTGGCGAGTCCGCGCTACAATACCGGGCGTCATCATACTCGTGACAGGAGCTTAGTCATGACGTCTTCAGTACCCAGTCCGGTTACTTTTAATCAAGACGATGTAGAAATTATTGCACGTGAAAAGTTATACAACGGCTTTTTTTCACTGGTACGCTACCGTTTTCGTCATCGGTTGTTTAATGGCGAAATGAGCGATGAAGTCAGCCGCGAGATTTTTGAACGCGGGCATGCGGTTGTCCTGCTGCCTTACGATCCGGTGCGTGATGAGGTGGTGCTGGTCGAACAGATACGCATTGCCGCTTATGACACCAGCGTCTCTCCCTGGCTGCTTGAACTGGTGGCCGGCATGATTGAGCCGGGAGAAAGTCTGGAACAGGTCGCCCGGCGGGAGGCCCAGGAGGAAGCCGGGTTATCTGTGGGCCGCTGCCGGCAAATAATCAGCTATTTGGCCAGTCCCGGTGGCACCAGTGAGCGTCTGGCTGTTATGGTAGGGGAAGTGGATACCCGGACGGCGGCGGGCATTCACGGGCTGGCGGAAGAAAATGAAGATATCCGGGTTCATGTCGTCAGCCGTGAACAGAGTTATCAATGGGTTGAGGAAGGGATTATCGATAACGCCGCGTCTGTCATTGCCCTGCAATGGTTGGCACTGCACCATGAAAAATTGAGAAAGGCGTGGGTGGATTGAATTTATGAAACGTTATACCCCGGATTTCCCGGCAATGATGAGGCTATGCGAAACCAATTTCATGCAATTGCGTCGTTTGCTGCCCCGTATCGACGAAGTCGGTGAAACGGCGGTTTATCACGTTAATCATGCGGTTTATCGTTTAACCATTATTGAATCCACCCGGTATACCTCATTGGTGGAAATCCAGCAGACCGCCCCGGCGGTAAGCTACTGGAGTCTGCCCATGATGACGGTCAGGCTGTATCATGACGCGTTGGTTGCGGAAGTGTGTGCCAGTCAGCAGATCTTCCGCTTCAAAGCACGTTATGATTATCCGAACAAGAAGTTACATCAACGTGACGAAAAGCATCAAATTAATCAGTTTCTTGCTGATTGGCTAAAATATTGTTTGGCGTATGGTTCGATGTCGATCCCGGTTTTTGATACCCAATAGCTTTCAGGTTGCGGGAAGCCGACGCGCCTGCGACGTGAAAGATGGCGGGTATAGACAGAGTTAAGTAACCAAGGACACCATCATTTGGAAAGCCTGTTGACACTTCCTGTGGCGAGTGGGGCCAGAGTCAGGATTTTACAAATAACAGATACCCACCTTTTTGCCGGTGAGCATGAAACGTTGCTGGGTATTAACACCTACCGCAGCTATCACGCCGTGCTGGATGCAATACAGGCTCAGCAGCATGAGTTTGATTTAATCGTGGCGACAGGCGATTTGGCTCAGGATCATTCGCTGGAGGCCTATCGCCATTTCACGCGCGGGATCCAGCGCTTGTCCGCCCCCTGCGTGTGGTTGCCGGGCAATCATGATTTTCAGCCGGCGATGGTCGATGCGCTGGCCGAGGCGGAGATTGCGCCGTCCAAACATGTGCTGTTGGGCGATACATGGCAGATTATTCTGCTGGATAGCCAGGTGTTTGGCGTGCCGCATGGCGAACTGAGCGATTATCAGCTCGAATGGCTCGAGCGTAGTCTGCAAAGTCAGCCGGATCGCCATACTCTGCTGTTACTGCATCATCATCCGCATCCTTCCGGCTGTACCTGGCTCGATCAGCACAGTTTGCGTAACGCGCATAGCCTGGCGGCGGTGCTGGCCCGCTATCCGCGGGTGAGTACCATTTTGTGCGGACATATTCATCAGGAGCTGGATCTCGACTGGCACGGCCGACGTCTGCTGGCCACGCCCTCTACCTGCGTTCAGTTCAAACCCCATTGCACGAATTTCACCATTGACGGTTTAGCGCCCGGCTGGCGTTATCTGGATCTGATGCCGGACGGTCGGTTGGAGACCGAGGTGCATCGTCTGGCGGGGAGCGAATTCCTGCCCGATATGGATTCGGACGGTTACTGATGCCGACCCTGCTTTATCTGCACGGCTTCAACAGCACGCCTTATTCAGCCAAAGCGACGGCGCTGAAAACATGGCTGGCCAGCCGGCATCCCGACATCGATATGCTGGTGCCGCAGCTTCCGCCTTATCCGGCCGAGGCGGCGGAGATGATGGAGTCGCTGGTGATGGCGCACGCGGGTCGGCCGCTGGGCATTGTGGGTTCCTCGCTCGGTGGTTATTATGCGACCTGGCTGTCCCAGTGCTTTACCGTTCCCGCCGTGGTGGTGAACCCGGCCGTCAGGCCGTTTGAACTGCTGCTCGACCATCTGGGCGAATATCAGAACCCCTACACCGGCGAACAATATGTGCTAGAGTCACGGCACATTTACGATCTGAAGGTCATGCAGGTTGATCCGCTGGAAGCGCCTGATTTGCTGTGGCTGCTGCTTCAGACCGGGGATGAAGTTCTGGATTATCGTCAGGCGGTGGCGTATTACACCGCCTGTCGCCAAACAGTGGAGTCAGGGGGCAGTCATGCCTTTGTCGGATTTGAGCACTTTTTTTCACCCATAGTGAATTTTTTGGGGCTCACGACAGACTGATCAACAAGGGTGCCAACCGCAATAGCCGGCGAACGTCGCCGGTTACGCGCTCGTGAATAACGCACCTCCGGTATAGTTTACCACTTATTCTTTTAAAACAACGAATTAACTCAAACCATGACTCAATCAAGCTATAACGCTGATGCGATTGAAGTACTCAGCGGACTGGAACCGGTGCGCCGTCGTCCGGGAATGTACACCGACACCACGCGTCCTAACCATTTGGGGCAAGAGGTTATAGACAACAGCGTCGATGAGGCATTAGCCGGGCACGCGCGCCGTATCGATGTGATTTTGCACGCCGATCAGTCACTAGAGGTGATTGACGACGGTCGCGGTATGCCGGTGGATATTCACCCCGAAGAGGGGGTTCCGGCGATTGAACTGATTCTGTGCCGGCTGCACGCCGGAGGGAAATTCTCCAATAAGAATTATCAGTTCTCGGGCGGTTTGCACGGGGTGGGGATCTCGGTGGTCAACGCGTTGTCTTCACGTGTGGAAGTGACGGTGCGGCGTGATGGTCAGGTGTACGATATGGCGTTTGAGAACGGCGACAAAGTGCAGGATCTGACCGTAACCGGCACCTGCGGCCGTCGTAATACCGGTACGCGCGTTCACTTCTGGCCGGATGAAAAATTCTTCGACAGCCCGCGTTTTTCCGTCTCTCGTTTGACGCACCTGCTCAAAGCCAAAGCGGTATTGTGTCCCGGCGTCGAGATCGTGTTTAAAGATAAGCTCAATAATACCGAGCAGCGCTGGTGCTATCAGGATGGGTTGAAGGATTATCTGTGCGAAGCGGTAAACGGATTGATCACCCTGCCGGAACAGCCGTTTCTGGGTTCCATTTCCGGCGATACGGAAGCCGTTGACTGGGCGCTGCTGTGGCTGCCGGAAGGCGGCGAATTGCTGACCGAGAGCTATGTTAACCTGATCCCGACCCCGATGGGCGGAACGCACGTCAACGGGTTGCGTCAGGGGCTGCTGGATGCGATGCGTGAATTCTGTGAATTCCGCAATATACTGCCGCGCGGCGTGAAGCTGAGCGCCGATGATATCTGGGAGCGCTGTGCTTACGTGCTGTCGGTGAAAATGCAGGATCCGCAGTTTGCCGGGCAGACCAAAGAGCGCCTGTCCTCACGTCAGTGCGCGGCATTCGTTTCCGGCGTGGTGAAAGATGCGTTCAGCCTGTGGCTAAACCAGAATATTCAGACCGCCGAGCAACTGGCGGAACTGGCGATCGCCAGCGCTCAGCGCCGCATGCGCGCCGCCAAAAAAGTGGTGCGTAAAAAACTGACCAGTGGCCCGGCGCTGCCCGGCAAGCTGGCCGACTGCACCTCGCAGGATCTGAACCGCACGGAACTGTTTCTGGTGGAAGGGGACTCCGCGGGCGGCTCCGCCAAGCAGGCCAGAGAACGTGAATTCCAGGCGATCATGCCGCTGAAAGGTAAGATCCTGAATACCTGGGAGGTGTCGTCCGATGAGGTGCTGGCTTCTCAGGAGGTGCACGATATCTCGGTGGCGATCGGTATCGATCCGGATAGCGACGATTTAAGCCAGCTTCGTTACGGCAAGATTTGCATTCTGGCGGATGCGGATTCGGATGGTCTGCACATCGCCACGCTGCTGTGCGCCTTGTTCGTTCGTCATTTCCGCTCGGTGGTGAAAGGCGGGCATGTGTATGTGGCGATGCCGCCGCTGTACCGGATCGATCTCGGTAAAGAGGTGTATTACGCCCTGGATGAAGAAGAAAAAGCGGGCGTGCTGGAGCAGCTCAAGCGTAAAAAAGGCAAACCCAACGTTCAGCGCTTTAAAGGGCTGGGCGAAATGAATCCGCTGCAATTACGCGAAACCACGCTCGATCCGAATACCCGCCGTTTGGTGCAACTGACGATAAACGACGACGATATCGATCAGACCATGGCGATGATGGATATGCTGCTGGCGAAAAAGCGCTCGGAAGATCGCCGCAACTGGTTGCAGGAGAAGGGCGACCGGGCGGAAATCGAGGTATAACGACGGCATCGGCCGGCGTTCAAACGGTAAAAACGGGATAAGCAAGCGCGGCGCTCTTATCCCGTCTCGTCAGACAATAATCAATGAGGCGTTTCCGCCTCACGACTCATCAGAAATCAACATTAATTCCCAGTTGGAAAGTGCGGCCCGGCGCGATGGCCAACTGCTGGTTGTAGTAGTTGATATCACCGGCATCGGTGCTGGTCGGTGCCTCGATATTGCGGCTGGTCTGATAATCCCAGTATTTGCGATCGGTCAGGTTGTAGATGCCGCCACTAAGTCTCACGTTTTGGGATACGCGGTAGTAAGCGGTCAGATCCACCAGCGCGTAACCCGGTACATGCATAAACGTATAATCGTCAGAACCCAGATTGTTTCCATTGGAAGGGAGCTTACGACCCGCCGCGTAAGTGGCGGTTTTGCCTTTGTTGAAAGTGGCGATCAGCGCGGCGCCGTAGAGGCTGGACGGATCATCGTAGGCGATACCCACCACGGCTTTCTGCGGCGTTACCGAGTCCAGAGCGACATACGAGTCGCCGCTGGCGCTGGATTTTGATGCCCCTTCGGTGTAGCCGTAGGCCAGACGGGCGCTGAAGCCGTTCGCCTGTTCGAACCAGGTGCCGAGGTTGAATTTGGCGCTGATTTCACCGCCGTAGATATAGGCTTTATCGCGGTTCTCGGTCAGATAAAGAATGCTGAGATTACTCGGCACGCCGGCGAACAAGGCGGGATTATCGGCGCGGCGGTAGTAACCGTTGGCGATAAAATTCTTGTAATCACTATAGAAGGCCGACGCGCTCAGCGTGACGCCTTCCACTATCTGACCTTTCAGCCCCAGTTCATAGTTATCGCTGGTTTCGGTTTTCAGGTTTGGATCGCTCAGGATGGCATAGCTACTGGAAGTGCCCATATAGCCGAGAGCCCAGGAGCCGTACAGTTGCCCGTCGGTGGGGAACTGGGCGCCGCGCCGGTATTGAACGTAGGCCAGCAGATCGGGCGTGAGGGTGTACTGGAATGCGATGGACGGCAGAACCTGTCCATCGGCATTGGTGCCATACATGCCGGCGGCTTCGTCTGAAGTTACATTGCCATTAGTGTTGGTAAACAGATTGGACGCGTTCTTTGGTTCGGCGTGCTGCCAGGCAAAACGCACTCCGGGTACGACCGAGAAGTCGCGACCCGCCAGATCCCAGGTGATCTTGTCCTGTACGAAAGCGCCCAGATTGACGATTTCGCTATCCGCCTGCGGGCGCCCCAGATCGATACCCAGGCCGCTAGCCGTCAGATTTTCCGTGATGAACGGACGTTCTGTTTTCGACTGACGAGCATTGAAACCGTAGCTGATACTGTGATTACGCCATTCCTTGCTAGCCTTGCTCTCAAGACCGATGGTTTTGGTATCGTAGTTGCTCCAGACGGAAGTCGGCGTGGAAGCATCGGTGACGGTATAGTCGTGCGCTTCGGTTTGGGTATAAAACAGCTTGGTGTTCAGGCTGTCGAACAGCGCGAAATCTTCCGGCGTATAGAGATCCGCCAGACTGAATCCCCAACGGCGGGTCTGACTGTCCTGATAGGAGGTGCTGCCGTCAAGTGACGAGACGCCCGATGCGCTCATGTTCCAGGTCGGGAAATTGGCGTGATTGGTTTTGTGATAATAATCGACGGTGGCGGTAAGCTGATGCGAACTCGTCGCCTGCCAGATACCGGACGCCAATATCGCGTTGGAGTGCCAGTTGGCCGGGGTGCTGTCGATCGCGGCGTCGCGCTGGTTTTCGGTTTCATTGCCGTCGCGACGGCTGATGACGATAACGCCGCGCAGATCGTCGCCGCCGCCGGCCGCGGTAATGCCGTTGTGGACGCTGCGGTTGGCGGAGTCATAACCGGCCTGATAACCAAAATAGCTGTGCTTGCCGGCGTTTAGATAATCATTGGCGGATTTTGGTTTGAAAGAGACCGACCCGCCCAGCGCGTTATTACTGTTGGCGACCGACGTGGCGCCGGATTCGATATCCACTGAACCGTACAGGTACGGGTCGAGATAGTCGCCACGGCCAATGCCGGTGCTGCCCGTCTGGCGGCGACCGCTGACCGTGGATGTACCGCGATCGGTGGAAGACGGTAGCTCCACGCCGTCGATATCAATGGAGACCCGGTTGTTTTCCAGCCCGCGGATATTGTATCCACTGGCGCCGCCGCGGTCATAGCTGCTTTTACCTGCGCTGACGCCGCTGGTGACGCCCGGCGCGCTGATCAGCGGCTGGTAGCGCATGATGGTACTGAAATCGTTGCCGCCCTCTTTCTGCATATCGCTGGCGGTGATGATTGTCTTGGTACCGGCTTCTTTCTCAACTTTGGGCGAGTAAACCGTCATTACATCGCCGGTCGGCTCGGATTGGCTGGTCGGGGTCGTCTGATTTTTTGTCCCGGCGGCATCGTTGTTCGCCACGTTACGCTGTGCGGGTGATTGGCTATCGGCCGCCGTGCTGTTCAACGCTGTGCCGGCCAATATCCCGGTGAGAAGAATTTTATTGAGATTCTTATTAATTAACATAGTGATACTCTTTTCTATGGTTCTGTTCGACCAGCCATGCCGGGATAAACAGGACGATGCTGGCAGCCAACTTCAAAAGTTAACGTCTGATAACATTACAAAAAATATGGAAATGATAACCATTACCATATGATAATTATTATCATTGTTGGAAAAAATCATAATGAATAATTCTTAATAAAACGTTTTGGCGGGTAATCGGCCGCGTGGCTTTCGAGCGTTTCATCATCGACCGGCGCGCCCAAAATAAAGCCGTCAGGCGTCGCCGCCGGTGACGGGTGAGTCCGCCGGCGTTATCTGTGACAGGACACGGCCAGATAAGGTACTATTCCCGCCAAACATGCCGTGTAGCGTGTTAAAGAAAGCAATAATCGCGCTGCGATGTGAGGAAATGAGATAAATGAGTGAGATGACGCATGACGGCGCAGAAAGCCTGGCGCTGCACACGTTTACTGAAAATGCGTACCTGAACTACTCCATGTACGTCATCATGGATCGGGCGTTGCCGTTTATCGGCGACGGTCTAAAGCCGGTACAGCGCCGTATTATTTATGCCATGTCGGAGCTGGGCCTGAATGCCAGCGCCAAATTCAAAAAATCCGCCCGTACCGTCGGCGACGTGTTGGGTAAATATCATCCGCATGGCGACAGCGCCTGTTACGAGGCGATGGTATTAATGGCGCAGCCCTTCTCCTACCGCTATCCGCTGGTGGACGGGCAGGGGAACTGGGGGGCGCCGGACGATCCCAAATCATTTGCTGCCATGCGTTATACCGAATCCCGGCTGTCTAAATATGCTGAAACCCTGCTGGGAGAACTGGGGCAGGGGACGGTCGACTATGTGCCGAATTTTGACGGCACCATGCAGGAGCCGAAAATGCTGCCTGCCCGGCTGCCGAACATTCTGCTTAACGGCACGACCGGGATCGCCGTCGGTATGGCGACCGACATCCCGCCGCATAACGTCCGTGAAGTGGCGGCGGCGGCGGTGGCGCTGATCGATAAACCCGGCTCCTCGCTGGAAGATCTGTTGCAATACGTTCACGGGCCTGATTTCCCGACGGAAGCGGAAATCATTACCCCGCGTGATGACGTGCGTAAAATTTACCAGAACGGGCGCGGTTCGGTGCGTATGCGCGCCGTCTGGAAAAAAGAGGATGGCGAAGTGGTGATCACCGCGCTGCCTCATCAGGTTTCGGGGGCCAAAGTGCTGGAGCAGATAGCCAGCCAGATGCGCGCCAAGAAACTGCCGATGATTGAAGATCTGCGTGATGAATCCGACCACGAAAACCCTACCCGATTAGTGCTGGTGCCGCGCTCCAACCGTATCGATCTGGATCAGGTGATGAACCATCTGTTCGCCACCACCGATCTGGAAAAAAGCTACCGTATCAATATGAATATGATCGGTCTGGATGGTCGCCCCGCCGTCAAAGGGCTGGTGGAAATCCTGACTGAATGGCTGGTGTTCCGCCGTGATACCGTGCGCCGCCGCTTGAATTACCGTCTGGAGAAAGTGCTCAAGCGTTTGCATATTCTGGAAGGTTTGCTGATTGCGTTCCTCAATATCGATGAAGTGATCCACATTATTCGCACCGAAGACGAGCCTAAGCCGGTGTTGATGCGTCAGTTCAGCCTGAGCGAAACGCAGGCCGAAGCGATTCTGGAATTGAAATTACGCCATTTGGCCAAGCTGGAAGAGATGAAAATCCGCGGCGAGCAGGACGATCTGGCGAAAGAGCGCGATCATCTTCAGGCGTTGCTGGGATCTGAGCGCAAGCTGAGTAATCTGCTGAAAAAAGAAATTCAGGCGGATGCGCAAGCTTATGGCGACGATCGCCGTTCGCCGTTGCAGGAACGCGGCGAGGCGAAAGCCATGAGCGAACATGATTTTGTCCCGTCGGAACCCGTCACGATCGTGCTGTCGGAAATGGGCTGGGTACGCAGCGCCAAAGGACACGATATCGATCCTTCCGGGTTAAGTTATAAAGCGGGCGACAGCTTCCGTTCCGCCGCCCGCGGTAAAACCAATCAGCCGGTGGTGTTTATCGACTCGACAGGCCGCAGCTACGCGCTTGATCCGCTGACGCTGCCTTCGGCGCGCGGTCAGGGCGAGCCGTTGACCGGTAAGCTGACGCCGCCGCCGGGCGCGACCGTTGAACAGGTACTGATGGCCGCGGACGATCAACTGCTGTTGATGGCTTCCGACGCCGGCTACGGGTTTGTCTGTACCTTTAACGATCTGGTGGCGCGCAACCGCGCAGGAAAAGCGATTATCACCCTGCCGGACAATGCCAAGGTGCTGCCGCCGCTGGAGATTAACGGCGAGGACAATCTGCTGATGGCGATCACCGCCGCGGGCCGGATGCTGTTGTTCCCGGTTTCTGATTTACCGCAGTTGTCGAAAGGCAAAGGCAATAAGATCGTGTCTATTACGTCAGCAGACTTTGCCAGCGGCAAGGATCGCCTGACCTGGCTGTTGTTGCTGCCGCCGCAGGCATCGGTGACGCTGTACTTTGGTAAACGCAAACTGGTTCTGCGCGCCAACGAGCTACAAAAATATCAGGGCGAACGCGGGCGGAAAGGCACGCTGCTGCGTGGTCTGCAACGTATCGATCGCATTGATGTCGATGCCCCGAAACGGACTGGCGACGGCAGCAGCGAAGAGTAAAATCATCAACACCGGGGAAAAGGCGACGAGATAATATCGTCTTTTCCCCTGTTTGATCGATCCTTGCGGATTTTACCTAATTAAAACATCGCCAACCCGCGGCAAAGGGGAGCATGGTTTATCGCGCAGTATATTTGATGAAGGGTATATACTAGCGGCGGCGGTTGGCTAATGAGGTTGTTATGTTATTCATTCTTCGGTTTATTGTGGTGATTGTATTTTCGCTGCTGATCTGTATTTTTGGTTCTATTTACTGTCTTTTCAGTCCTAAAAATCCGCGTCATGTCGCAACATTCGGCCACCTCTTCGGACGTTTGTCGGTGGTTTTCGGTTTGAAGGTGGAAAAACGCATACCGGAAGAGGCGGCGCATTACGGCAAATGTATCTATATTGCCAACCACCAGAATAATTACGATATGGTCACCGCATCGAATGCGGTTCAACCGCGGACGGTGACCTTGGGCAAAAAAAGCCTGCTGTGGATCCCTTTCTTCGGCCCGCTGTATTGGCTGACGGGGAATCTGCTGATTGACCGCGAAAACCGGGCCAAAGCGCACGGCACCATTGCTCAGGTGGTCAAACACATCAAAGAGCACAATATTTCGATCTGGATGTTTCCTGAAGGAACGCGCAGCCGCGGTCGTGGGCTGCTGCCGTTTAAAACCGGGGCCTTTCACGCCGCCATCAGCGCGGAAGTGCCGATCGTACCGATTTGCATTTCCACCACCAGCAATAAAGTGAAGCTGAATCGCTGGAATAATGGTCATGTAATCGTGGAAATGTTGCCGCCGATCGATACCCGTTCCTACACTAAAGAGCAGGTTCGTGAACTGGCCGCGCACTGTCATGAGATTATGGCCGCCAAGCTGGCGCAGTTGGATGCGGAAGTCGCAGAACGCGAGGCGGCAGAAAAAAAATAAGCCAGCCAGACTTAGCCTGCTGCAACCTTTGACCGCCAGACATTCGGCAATATTGCGGTTTTTTGGGTGGTTTGACGATTACCGGTGGTTTCGGTCTTTCCGGTCCGGCATTGATATCTTCCGCACCGTCGTTCGGAAGCTAAATTTTGCATACGGTTTAACAGATTTACGGAGCAACTATGTCATTCAGCCGGCGTCAGTTTATTCAGGCATCGGGTTTAGCGTTGTGTGCGGCGAGTCAGCCTTTGTCGGCGCGGGTAAACGGCGCGTCAACCGCATTACCGATACCTCCATTGCTGGAGTCGCGGCGGGGCCAGCCTCTGTTTCTGACGATGCAACGCGTCCATTGGGCTTTTACCGGCGATCGTAAAGCGCCCGTCTGGGGCTTCAACGGACATTATCTCGGGCCGACGGTGCGGGTGTTTGACGGGGATGACGTTAAGCTGATTTACAGCAACCGGCTCAATGAACCGGTCTCCGTGACGGTCAGCGGATTACAGGTTCCCGGCTCGCTGATGGGCGGCGCGGCGCGTATCATTTCGCCGGGTATGGACTGGTCGCCGGTATTACCGATCCGCCAGCCGTCGGCCGCCTGTTGGTATCATGCCAACACGCCAAACCGGATGGCGCCTCATGTTTACAACGGGCTGGCGGGGCTGTGGCTGGTGGAAGACAGCAGCGGTAAATCATTACCGCTTCCCAATCACTATGGCGTGGATGACTTCCCGTTGATTATTCAGGATAAACGTCTGGATAGCTTCGGCGTGCCGATTTACAACCCGCCGGGCAGCGGCGGTTTTGTCGGCGATACGCTGCTGGTTAACGGCGTTCAGAACCCCTATGTTGAAGTATCCCGCGGCTGGGTGCGATTACGGCTGGTCAATGCATCGAATGCCCGCCGCTATATCATGCGGATGAGTGACCGACGCCCGATCCACGTTATCGCCAGCGATCAGGGGCTGTTGCCTGCCCCGATGGCGATTAATCAGATCTCGCTGGCGCCTGGCGAACGGCGGGAGATCCTGATTGATATGTCGCAGGGCGATGAGGTTACGCTTACCGCGGGCGAGTCGGCCGGGATTATGGATCGTCTGCGCGGGCTGTTTGAGCCATCCAGCATTTTGATTTCAACGCAGGTATTAACGCTGAAACCGACGGGGTTATTACCCCTGGTAACCGATAATCTGCCGATGCGTTTGCTGGCGGATAACATTATCGAAGGCAGCATCAGCCGCACGCGCGAGTTTCGTCTGGGCGATAGCCTGCCGGGGATCAACGGCGCAATGTGGGATATGACCCGCGCCGATGTCCAGACCCAATTAGGGCGCTGTGAGCGTTGGCTTATCCATGCCGATACCCCGCAGTCATTCCATATTCAAGGCGTGAAGTTTTTGGTGCGTAGCGTCAACGGGGGCGCGGTGCCGATAGAGGACAGCGGCTGGAAGGATACGGTGTGGGTGGATAACGATGTCGAACTGCTGGTGTATTTCACCCAACCCTCATCACAGGCTTTTCCCTTGCTCTACTACAGCCAGACGCTGGAAATGGCCGATCACGGCTCGGCCGGGCAGCTTGTCGTTCAGCCTCCGACCTGATGGTTGGCCGGTACAAAGGACGGACTGAGATCTTGAGCGCGATATCGCCGGCAAATACCGCCGGCCGGCGAAGAAGAAAGGATCAATCGTTTTCCAGCGTGTCGGGATCGGGGCCAAGACGCTTGCCGTTGTCCAGTTTCGTTATTTCGCCCAGCTCATCCTTATCCAGACGAAAATCAAACACGTCGAAATTTTCTCTGATGCGCGCCGGGGTAACGGATTTCGGGATGACGACCAACCCGCTATCCAGATGCCAGCGGATCACGATTTGCGCCGGGGTTTTATCATATTTCGCCGCCAGCTTGCGGATAATGGGCTGATCGAATATGCCTTCGCCGCCTTGCGCCAGCGGACTCCAGGACTCGGTCTGAATACGATGGGTTGCGTTCCAGGTATGAAGCGGGCGCTGCTGGAAAAGCGGGTGTAGTTCAATCTGATTGATAACGGGCAGCACGCCGGTTTCATCTTTCAGTCGTTGCAAGTGATGGGTGTGGAAATTGCTGACGCCGATACTTTTTACCAACCCCTGTTGCTGTAATTTAATCAGTCCTCGCCAGGCATCGACATAGGTATCCTGCTGCGGCAGCGGCCAGTGGATCAGATACAGATCCACATAGTTCAGTTGCAGTTTCCTCAGGCTTTCTTCCAGCGCTCTCTGCGGATCTTTCTGATCGCTGTTCCAGAGCTTGGTGGTGATAAACAGTTCTTCCCGCGGTATTTCCGCCGATTGCAGCGCCTGACCGACGCCCTGTTCATTTTTATAAATGGCGGCGGTATCAATCGCGCGATAACCCGTTTTTAATGCTTCGGTTACGGCCGTCACGGTTTCTTCATTACTTGCCCGCCAGACGCCAAGGCCTAACTGGGGCATGATGTTGCCGTCGGCCAGCTTAAGTTTAAGTTGCGTCATTTCACTCTCCTTTTTTGACCGCCACCTCACTGATGTACCCAATGAGCGGCGGGAGTGGCTAGCCCGTTAGTGTTGTGGCCGATGCGGTATCGGTTTCTTTCTCATATCGGGCGTGTCGCTTAATTCTAGTCGAAAAATGAAGCTATTGTTTCGCAGGCTAAGGAATAGTCTGCACGACGGTAAAGTCGGAAAAGCAACAGCGGGATAGTGGGGAACGGATTTTATCTCAGCGCGCGCCGATTGGCTCGGGCGCGATCAGGCGGCGGCGTGTTTTTTGCGCCATACCATAACGATCATGCCGATTAACCCGCTGACCAGCAGGATCACCGGCAGGAGGATCAGCGCTGTCATCACCTGATCTTCATAGCGTTTTACCAGGGGAATGTGGCTCATGCTGTAACCAAGCGTGACGATAACGCCGACCCAAAGGAAACCGCTGAGCCAGTTGAAGATCTGAAAGCGTGTGTTATTTAACCCGGAAATACCGGCAATGGTGGGCAACAGCGTACGGATGAATGCCAAAAAACGGCCGATCAGCAACGCCACCAGCCCGTGATTGTGAAACAGACGATAAGCCCGCTGATGGTAGTGAGCGGGTAACTGCAACAGCCAGCCTTTAACCAGGCGGGTATCGCTCAGCCAGCGGCCCTGAAGATAGCTGAACCAGCATCCGAGGCTTGCTGCCACGGTCAGCAGGATCATGGTGGGAATGAAGTGCATGACGCCTTTGGCGATCATGGCGCCCGTCAGCAATAGCAGGCTGTCACCGGGAAGAAAAGAGGCGGGCAGTAAACCGTTTTCCAGAAACAGGGTTGCAAACAAAACACCGTAAATCACCCACATGACATGGGGATCGGCCAGCGCGCTGAAATCCTGATGCCATAGCGCCTGAATAATTTCGTGAACCACACTCATATTACTTCCTGCCAGCTGACTGATGCCCTAAAGAAAACGGAAACGGGTCAAAATGCCCGACCATATCGTGCTTAATATGCTGATATCAACGCAGGGCTAAGTTTAAGGTAAAGCGGTTTTAGTAAGAACTTATGCTCTCTATAATACACGCTTTACCCTCTCCGAGGCAGATAAATCAAGGGATATGAGTCCGGTCGCCGTCACACTTCCTTCATTCTGTTAAAGCCGGCGGCCAAATCGTCAATCAAATCATCACAGTCTTCCAGCCCGATATGTAACCGAATCAGCGTGCCGCTAAAGTCAACGCCGGCAACCGGACGGATTGATGCCAAATCATCCGGCTGGTTGGCCAGAATCAGCGATTCAAAGCCGCCCCATGAATACGCCATGCTGAAGTGTTCAAAATTATCCAGATAATGCGCCAACTGCGCGCTGCTCAGCTTGTCTTTTAATACAAACGAAAACAGACCGCTGCAACCTTTAAAATCACGGACATAGAATTCGTGGCCTTTACATTCCGGCAGGGCCGGATGATTAACCACGGCGACTTCGGGGCGTTCGGACAGCCATCTGGCGATGCGAATACTGCTTTCCTGGTGCTGTTTGAGCCTTACTCCCAGCGTACGCAGACCGCGGCTGGCGATATAGGCGGTATCGGCATCAACCATTTGTCCCATCAGATAGGAATGTTCGCGTAGCTGGGCCCAGCAGCGTTCGTTGGCGACGGCGGTGCCCAGCATGGCGTCAGAGTGACCGACGATGTACTTGGTGCCGGACTGCACCGAGATATCGACATCAAACTCCAGGGCTTTGAACAGCACGCCCGCCGCCCAGGTGTTATCCATGATGATAACGATTTCCGGATTGATACGGCGTACGGCTTGTACGATCGCCGGGACATCGTGGACTTCCATGGTCAGGGAGCCGGGAGACTCAAGAAACACTACTTTGGTGTTTTCCTGTATCAGTTCGCTGATGTCCGTGCCGATCAACGGATCAAAATAGGTCGTGCCGATATTCAACTTACTGAGTACTTGATTACAGAACCCCTGGGTGGGTTCGTAGGCGGAGCCGGTGACCAGCACATGATCGCCTGCCGACACGAAAGAAAGGATCGCATTGGCGATCGCCGCCGCGCCGCATGGGTACAACACACAGCCGGCGCCGCCTTCCAATTCGACCATCGCTTCCTGCAAAGAGAAATGGGTCAATGTGCCGCGACGGCCGTAGAATAATGCGCCTTTGGCCCGGTTGATGGTGGCGTGTTTTTTATCCTGGACGGTATCGAACACCAGCGAGGAAGCCCGCTGAATGACGGGGTTTACCGATCCCTGGGTGAATTTTTTGCTGCGTCCGGCGGAGACCAATGCCGTTGCCGTTTTCTTGCTTGTCATAACCGATATCACCTTATTCTCTTTTGGAGCCAGCCATGCGGGGCGATTCAAGACGCCCGGATGACCCCGTTTACCCGACTCATTGTATTCTGTGGTTTAATTCATTCTGGTCGTAGATGGTTAAACGCGCTGATACTTTCTACGTTATCACGGCTTAAGCGGCTTGTGGGCAGGCTTTTCGGATTGAGGCGAAAAACGCGTTAAATGGCAGGGGCAAGCTCGGGTTTACCAGCATGCCCCGGTGAGTGCGGGAAGGCGATTAAACGGATTCGGTGTAGCGCTTTGCTTTATAGGCCGGATGCATCAGGTTCTGGATAGAGAAGATATCGTCCAGTTCGCCTTCGGTGAGCAAGCCGCGTTCCAGCACCACTTCACGCACGCTCTTGCCGGTTTCGGCGCAGATTTTCCCGACGATATCGCCATTATGGTGACCGATGAACGGGTTCAGGTAGGTCACGATACCGATAGAATTGAAGACATATGCTTCACACACTTCTTTATTGGCGGTAATGCCATCGACGCATTTTTCCAGCAGGTTGCAACACGCATTCGACAGAATCTGGATGGACTCGAACATGGCTTGCCCAATGACCGGCTCCATGACGTTGAGCTGTAGCTGGCCTGCTTCTGCCGCCATGGTCACGCAGGTGTCATTACCGATAACCTTGAAGCACACCTGATTGACCACTTCCGGCCCCACCGGGTTCACTTTCGCCGGCATGATGGACGATCCGGCCTGCAACTCCGGCAGGTTGATTTCGTTCAGACCGGTACGCGGGCCGGAAGAAAGCAAACGCAGGTCGTTACAGATCTTCGATAGCTTGACCGCCAGACGCTTGAGGGCGCTGTGTACCATCACGTAGGCGCCGCAGTCGGAGGTGGCTTCGATCAGATCCTCGGCCGGGACGCAGGGCAAGCCGCTGACGGCCGCCAGATAGCTTACCGCCAGATGCTGATATTCATCAGGCGTATTCAGGCGAGTGCCGATGGCGGTCGCCCCCAGATTCACTTCCAGCAGCAGTTCCGCGGTACGCAGCAGGTTGCGGTTTTCTTCTTTCAGCAGAATGTTGAAAGCGTGGAATTCCTGGCCCAGCGTCATCGGCACCGCATCCTGCAACTGGGTGCGGCCCATTTTCAGGATATTTTCAAATTCCTGGGCTTTACGCTCGAATCCCTGGCCCAGTTGGGTGATGGCATCCATCAGTTTCAGGATGGAACTGTACACCGCCAGACGGAAACCGGTCGGATAGGCATCGTTGGTGGACTGACATTTATTCAGATGATCGTTCGGGTTAAGGTATTGATATTCACCTTTTTGATGACCCATCAACTCCAGGCCGATATTCGCCAGCACCTCGTTGGTGTTCATATTCACCGATGTACCCGCGCCGCCCTGATAGACATCCACTGGAAACTGATCCAGGCATTTGCCATTATTCAGTACCTCATCACACGCCTGAATAATCGTATCGGCAATATTACGTGGGATCGTTTGCAGCTCCCGGTTTGCCAGCGCCGCCGCTTTTTTCACCATCACCATGGCGCGGACAAATTCTGGAATATCGCTAATCGTATGGTCACTAATATAAAAGTTTTCGACAGCCCGAAGCGTATGAATACCGTAATATGCATTGGCGGGAACTTCACGCGTACCTAACAGGTCTTCTTCTATACGAATATTATTTAACATAACCGTTATTCCTTTCATTTATCGATTTCATAAGCTGCCTGTTTTAAATATATAGCCGTGAGTCGGCGCTATTTATCAATACGGCCGCTATTTGATAAGACAATATTTAGTCGTCACGATATTTATTTATCGTGATGAGATAGTTTGGGTCAGGACGAATCATCCTCAATAAAAATGCCTTACGTGCTTATTTTAACGTGCCGATGATTAGTCTCCCGGTTATTGAAATTTTATAAATGTTCTATTCCATCTCATTTGAGTTAATCGAAACCAATTTTTCTATTCCCCGATTAAGGTTCTCCAGTTTTGGAATAAAAACGGTCTTGATAATTTCATGCGTCACATCGCATGCTTCATCAAAGAAAGCGCTGTACTCATCGCGATGGCCGACAATATAAAGCGAACGTTTAATATTCAGTTGTTCCGGCATATGGGTCACAACCTGCCGGGAATGGATTTCCGATTGCAGAAAACTGATCGGGCTGGTCACGGCCCAACCGATCCCCGCGGCCACCATGGACGTTAAGGTATCCGCATTATCAAATTCGAGTCTGTTAGGAACGCGGATATCTATTCTGCGTAGATAACGTTCAATCTGCATGCCAATCTGTGAGTTGCGATTGAATCTCACCAGCGGCAACGCGGCGGACAACTCGCGAATATCCTCGATAGTCTTGATGCGTTTGCGATATTCCGGCGGCGTAATAATGAAATAGCCTTCGGAAAACAGACGGTAACGCACCACGCTATCGGTATCCATCAGCGGATCGCTGGTTACGATAAGATCCAGTTCACGCCGCATCAGCGCTTCACCCTGCTGTGGGCTTAGGCCCGTACGAATCAGCAACTGCGATGAGCTTTTCAGCAAACGTTTGGTGAATACCGAACCGCAGGTGATGGCAAACGAGTCGACCAGACCGATGCGCAGGTCGGGTTTAATCCCTTTGCCCGCCTCCAGGACTTGCGCTTTCAGGTTGGCGATCTCTTCGGTCAGCACTTCTCCGCGGTTCTTTAACGCAATGCCATAGGGGGTCAAGACAAAAGGGCGTCTGGCCCGATTGACCAGCATGACGCCAAATTCATCTTCCAACAGCCTGATGGTTTGCGAAATGGCTGACGGTGTCAGGCCTAACCGCGCGGCCGCCGCGGTCATGCTTCCCGCCTCGGCCATCGTCACGAAGACGTGAACGGCATACATATCAATCGATTTATTGGCTGACATTATTCGCTTGACCATCTGGTATTGCCTACGGTGCAGGGCACTGGGTTATTGACGCATTCAGGTAAACATACAGTTTAACCCATAATGCCTTGCCGGCAGGCGTTGTAACTGACGTCAGCTTAGTGAGTCAGGCGCGGAAAAAATACGGCGTAGGTCACTGATTAATTTTTTCTTATAACTAGGTGTAGCTAAGCTGAAGATAGCGGGGGAACAAGGCATTCTGCGTGTTCTTTTACATTTAGTCCTTACCATCAGCCCGCAGACATCAGGTCTTAATTTAAGCCGCTGCACTAATATAGAGCGTATGCGCAGGCTTTACGCACTGTCAACGTTCCTCTTGCCCCTTTCCTGAAAAAAATTGATTTAAATTCAATTAATTAAAAATTGGCATAACTTCTGCAATCCCTGTGAGACTTGTATACAAGTTTGAATCCATTTCCAACAGCTTACCCAACTGTCTGTTTTTATTCGGTGTGGCCGCCCGGCTCACCCTTTGGAGGATTAACGATGAAACGTATCACTCACCAGGCTTTATCTGTTCCTGCTAATCCACAACGTCGGCGCTTGCTCCGACTTTCCGCGCTGGCATTCGGTGCGATCGTCGCGGGTGAAACGCTGGGAATCTCCCCGGCGCAGGCTGCCGAGGATGACGAGATCCGCATTGGCTACTGGCCTATTGTCGGCGGGTTGCCGCTGTACGTCGCCATCGAACGCGGTTTTTTCAAGGAAGCGGGACTGAACGTGCGGGCGGTGAAGTTCGCCAGCCCCCAGCAGATTGTCGAAGGGATGATCACCAACCGTATTCATGGCTGCGCCAATGGTACGGCGACGGGCGCGCTGGGGCTGGGGGCGCAGACCATGCCGGAACTGTTTAAATTTATTTGCACCAATCCGTCCAATCATCAGTGGGTGCTGGACGAGTTTCTGGTTCCGATCGACAGCCCGGTAAAAAGCATCGCGGAGCTACAGGGCAAACGTATCGCCACCGGCCCCGGCATCCAGAATGTGACGCTGGCCAAGATCATTCTGGAGAAAAATGGTTTTACCGATCCTAAAGTGATCGAGCTGCCGGTGGGGCAACATATTCCTTCCCTCGCCGCCGGGCAGATTGACGGCGTCTATACCCTGGAACCCACCGGCACGGTCGGCAAGATGAGAAATCTGGCGCGCACGCTGGAAACCGGCGTGATTTCCAAATATGTCCTCGACGATGCCGATGCGCCCTGGTTTGGCGGCGCGGCGGCGCTAACCAGCGGCTTTATCAGCGGCAATGCGGATAAGGCCAAGCGTTTTATCGACGCCTACGCCCGCGCCGTCGAATTCATTCAGACTCAGCCGGATGCCGCACGAGAAAATATCGGTAATTTTACCGGTATCGACAGCGCGTTGTTGAAGCAGGTGCCGCTGCCGAATTTTGTGATGTATAACCACATGACCCCTCAGGATATTGGTTACTTCCAGAAGTTCTACGACATTTTTACCGAACGTAAGATTTTTCGCGACCCCATTTCCGTCGCGGCGCTGATGTATTCAGCTTAAAACCAGGAGAGATTATGAATCGTAAGCTGTTGCCTTTTCTTGGCCCCATTTTGCTGTTTCTGCTGTGGCAGCTTGCCGTCAGCGCCAAATGGCTGAATCCGGTGCTGCTGCCTTCCCCGACGGAGACGCTGAGTTATCTGTTTCACGCCCTTGGCGAGGCGGGAATGCGTCAGGATATTTCCTCGACGCTTTACCGCACCCTGATGGCGTTCGCCTTTGCCGCGGCGATCGGTGTGCCGCTCGGCGTCATTCTCGGCAGCAGCGAAACAGTGTATCGCAGCGTTGAATTTCTGATCGATTTTTTCCGATCGACGCCGTCTTCGGCGCTTATTCCTTTGTTCTTATTGATTTTCGGGATTACCGATGCGAATAAAATCGCCATTGCCGCTTTTGCCGCAGTACTGGTGATCCTGTTTAACAGCGCCTATGGGGTGATGAACGCGAAGAAAACCCGGGTGATGGCCGCGCAGGTCATGGGGGTGTCCCGCTGGCATATTTTCAAAGACATCATGCTGATGGAAAGCCTGGCGCAAACCTTTGTCGGGTTGCGCACCGGCGTGTCGATGGCGCTGGTGATCGTGATTGTCGCGGAAATGTTCATCGGATCGGAAACCGGGCTGGGCCATCGCATTATCGACGCCCAACAAATTTTCAACATCAGGGATATGTATGCCTCGATTCTGATAACCGGTGCGCTGGGTTATCTGTTGAATCTGCTTTTTTTACTGGTTGAGAAGAGAATTGTTCACTGGAGCGGCAAAGCATGACGAAACCTATCGCATTACAGCCAGACTACCGTGGGCCGCAGTTGGATCAATATCCGCCGGCCGATACGCATGTAACCATTCGCGGGCTGGACAAGTCTTTTGCCGGGCAGCCGTTGTACAGCAATCTGAATCTGGATTTGCCGCGCGGCAAAATTGTTTCGATATTCGGCCCGAATGGCTGCGGCAAGTCGACGCTGATGAATATGATTGCCGGGCTGATACCGGTGGATAAAGGGGAAATCCTGTTCGACGGTAAGCTGCTGGCGGATACCACCATCGGCTACGTATTCCAGAACTATCGCGATGCGTTGTTTCCCTGGATGAGCGCCTACGCGAATATCGCTTATCCGTTGATTCGCCGCGGCATGAAGAAGGCAGAGGTAAAACAGCGGGTGGAGGAACTGATCGCCATGTTTGAAATCCGTTTCGACCTCCAGCGTTACCCTTATGAGCTTTCCGGCGGGCAGCAACAGACCGTGTGCATCATGCGCGCGCTGGGGCCAAAGCCGGAAGTGATGTTTCTTGACGAACCTTTTTCCGCGCTGGATTTTGAGATGACGCTGTTTATCCGCGACAAATTACAGGAAGTACAGATTGCCACCGGGGTAAGCATGCTGATCGTCTCGCACGACCTGGAGGATGCGGTATTCCTGGCGGATGAGATCCTGCTGCTGACCCGCCGCCCGACGCAGGTTGCCGAAGTGGTTCCTTTTAACCTGCCGAGGCCGCGCGGCGCCGAGGCGATGAGCGATCCGGAGTTTATTCGGGTCAAAGCCCATACGCTGGCGGTATTTAAACGCGAGATGGCGTCGTAAATTCGGCCGCAGCAGGTGAGAAAAGCATGTTGTTTGCTGGATCATCAGCGCCTGCTGCGCTACCGTCTCTGCGCCTGCTTTCTCATTCTCAGGGATAAGATGTCACATTACCGTATTTCCGGGCTTCGCCCATTTTGTCTGCTGGCTTTGTTGGTGCTGGCCGGGTGTGCGAGTCACACTTCACCGACGCCGGCGCCGCGCCCGGCGGAGATCCGCGCGCAACTGCTGAAACTGTTGCCTGCCAACGTCAGCGATCGTCAGGGATGGGCAACCGATATTGCCGCCGCGTTTACCGCACAAGGCATTGAGGCCAGTAATGAAAATCTGTGCTCGGTACTGGCGGTCACCGAGCAGGAATCGACGTTCAAGGCCGATCCGCAGGTGCCGGGGTTAGCGAAAATCGCCTGGCAGGAGATCGATCGCCGCGCGGATAAACTGCATATTCCGGCTCTGCTGGTGCGAACCGCGTTGCTCATTAAATCACCTAACGGCAAAAGTTACAGCGAACGGTTGGACAAGGTGCGCAGCGAAAAAGAGCTGAGCGCGATCTTTGATGATTTCATCAATATGGCCCCGATGGGGCAAACGCTGTTCGGGCGGCTGAATCCGGTACGCACCGGCGGGCCGATGCAGGTGAGCATTGCGTTCGCCGAGGCCAACGCCAAAGGCTATCCGTACCAGGTGGACGGCTCGATCCGCCGTGAAGTGTTCAGCCGACGTGGGGGAATGTACTTCGGGATTATGCATCTGCTGGGCTATCCCGCGAATTACACCCAATCCCTCTATCGCTTTGCTGATTTTAATGCCGGCTGGTACGCCAGTCGCAATGCGGCCTTCCAGCGGGCGGTTAGCCGCCTGAGCGGCATTACGCTGGCGCTGGATGGCGATTTAATCAATTACGCTTCCGATAAACCGGGCTCGACGGAACTGGCGGTGCGTTCGCTGAGTAAACGTCTGGACATGAGCGATGCGGCGATCCGCCGCGCGCTGGAAAAAGGCGACAGTCTGGATTTTGAAAAAACCAGTTTGTATGAGCGAGTCTATGCGTTGGCCGATAAATCCAACGGCGGCAAGACGCCGCGTGAAATCTTGCCGGGCATCGCATTGGAAAGCCCCAAAATCACCCGTAAATTGACGACGGCATGGTTCGCGAAACGGGTCGACGAGCGTCGCCAGCGCTGTATGGGCAGAGTGCAATAAGCTATTGCTTTTGTAGTGACTGGACGCCTGATTTCTATAAATCCGCCGCCAGCACAACTCATGCGCATCCGCAAGTGCGCAGACTTTCTCGCAAGGCTTGGCGGTATGAACAACAACGTCTGTCAGAGCAAATGGGGAGTAATTTAGCCAGTGCCGCTAATTCACGTTCTGGTGAAATGCGTTTCATGGTATCTCCCCATCGCGCCATTAGTGTTGATATCGGGTTTTAACTGGGGTCTTTTAACGGCGAGATTCACCTAATATTTTGACGGCGAGGGTCGTCAGAACACCCCCCATAACCCAGCGTTGGATTAACGAAAAGGATGGCCGTTTCGTGAGAAAATGTGCGATTGTTCCGGCAGATATGGCGATTACGGCGTTGACTGAAACGCTAATGATTATCTGTGTCATACCGAGGGCTAACGACTGCGTTAAGACGCTACCATGAGCGGGGTTGATAAACTGTGGTAATAACGATAAATACATCACGGCGATCTTGGGATTTAACAAATTGGTCAGGAATCCCATAATGAAAAGTTTCCGAGCGCTATCCTTCGGCAATACTTTAATCTGAAAGGGTGACCTTCCGTTTGGACGTATTGCCTGCCATGCCAGCCATAAGAGATAAATAGCACCCGCGATCCGGATTGTATCGTAAGCATAAGGAACAGCCATCACTATCGCTGTTATACCAAATGCTGCACAGATCATGTAAAAGACAAAACCCAGCGCGACGCCTCCGAGCGAAATCAGTCCAGCAGCACGCCCCTGGCAAATAGAACGTGAAATAAGGTATATCATATTGGGCCCCGGCGTAAGCACCATCCCAAGAGCTATTAGCGAGAATGCAAAAAGGCTGTTTATTTCGGGCATATACCCTCCAGTTAGCGACAAACTCCATACCCGGTTAATTCGAAGATACTGGCCTCAATATATGAAAACTATCTGTTCAGGCGCGACTTCAACATCTATTGACGAAGCATGATCTTCAGGCCGTACAAAATCAAGCAGTTTCAATGATCTTGGGTATAATTACTTACCCTGTCTTAATCCCTTTTCCCTTCTTGCCTTTCTATCAAGCAATATTCCCGAATCATCAAAATAACGGCTGGGCCAGATTTCCGCAGGATGCACGTCCAGCGCCGTAGCCACAAGCCATTCTTCTTTCGGCCACGGACGGGAAAACACATCGGAGTGATTCACAACGCGTCCGGCATCAAGAGCCTGTATATAAATTTGTGTAATTGCCTGATTTTGATATGTTCAATCCAACATCAAAAGCAGGTTAACTTATGGACGAAAAACAGTTACAGGCCCGTATAACCAGCATGGATAACCAAATCCTGTCGTTATACGCCAAAGGCATGACTACCCGAATGTGCTGACAGAGCTGGAAAACAGAGGCCTGAACAACATTCTAATCGCCTGTGTTGACGGTCTGAAAGGCTTCCCTGATGCCATCAATGCGGTCTACCCGGAGACGCGTATCCAAATGTGCATCGTGCATATGATCCGCAATAGCCTGCGGTTCGTGTCCTGGAAGGATTACAAGGCCGTCCCTGTGACCTGAAGGCGGTTTACGGAGCAGAGACGGAAGAGGCGGCGTTGCAGGCGTTGGAAACGTTCGCCAGGGTTTGGGACGAACGCTACCCGCAAATCAGCCGGAGCTGGCGGGCAAACTGGGTGAATCTGTCAACATTCTTCGCGTACCCGGATGATATCCGTAAGGTGATTTACACGACCAATGCTATAGAATCGCTGAACGGCGTCATCCGGCATGCGATCAAGAAACGCAAGGTGTTCCCGACAGATGACTCAGTGAGGAAAGTGGTGTGGCTGGCGATACAGTCGGCATCAAAAAAATGGACGATGCCGATACAAAACTGGCGGCTGGCGATGAGCCGTTTTATTATCGAGTTCGGTGACCGCCTGGACGGTAACTTCTGAGAAAAGGCATTTACACAGAATCGTGTACAGGGTCTATGATCACTTTCCCTAGTCACTCACCGTTTTATGGCTACCCCTGCCTGAAAGGTGAATTGTTTCAAGACGTTCTTCAATATCTTATTTACGGTGCATTTCTTGTAACCGACCGCACTGTTGCCGCATACCCTCAAAAATACATTCAGCAAGCTCTGGTGGGAATGACTCAGGCAGCAACGCAGATATACGTTCAATAACTTCAGGTGTTCTGGATATAATATCATCCATCATGGATTCAACCTGTCGTCTGCCCAGACCGGTTAACTCACCCTGCTTGATCCAATGTCGCCGTTGAATTTTGTATAGGTGGTAATAATTACTGCTACCGCGAACGGCCATTGCCAGCTTGCACTTCTGCCAAGAAATCTGGTTATTACGCGGACCAATGACCGGCCATGCCGATAAAAGATCATAAAGAGGCGTAAGGTGATAGCGACCTTGTGGCTCAATAGCGATACTGAAATTTTTGGCATGGCCGTCAGTAGCCGCTATCAGCCAGAAAATAATTTGCGCTCTGAAAAACTGCTTTTTGTCCTGCTCAAACTGCTCTGAATGACTCAGTATGGCCATAATATCGGAAATACTGGGCCCACCATCAGACTGGTATTTTCGTAGCGGGGAAACACCCAAAGCCTGACACATATCCTCTTGTGGCAAGCGAATGATCCATTGCCGATCACCTGACCATCTTCTGTCAAAACGCTCAACAACCAATGCCTTCTGATCTTCAAACTGCGCAATCTGTGTTTTTGCTACAGGGATCCCATAGTGCTCAAGAAGCAAAGAACATAGCCATTCATTTTCAACCGACGTACTCATATCCGCTTGCATATTACCAACCAGCCCAAGTGGTAGCTTAAAGATATGTGTCGTTGGGGTATTACCTTTTGGTAAACACCATTGTTCTTTATGCCACAGTAAAGCCGTTTTTTCCTGCGCACCGGCAATTGATAAACGCAAATCGTCAGTATCATCCTGCCGACCTGGCAACAATGCCGCCGTGGTATTACGCAATCTTGTGGCGATCTCAGCTTCAGAAAGCGGGCGATAATTTACGGAAAATAAATCTGTGGGTTCCTCATCAACATTCAGTAACTGTATTGCACCGACACAGTCTCTTCCCAGCTCAGCCAACAGATCAAAAGGCTCAAGGCTGTCAGCATGGTAACGCATTGCTAAACGCCTACGAATGCCTTCGCTGTCAGGCAATAAATTATCAAAATAGTCGCGTACCACATTGCCGCGCCAAAGCTGATTACCGGGGGTGAAAAGCAAAGAGAGTGATAAAGGTCTTCCCTGTTCATCAGCAATCCATTCGGGAAGGTATTGCAACCTATCTTCGCCTCTGGTCTTTTCCCAAAATCCAACCTGGATCCCGTTCATCCATATCGCTAAACGCTGTTGTGTACGATGCATATCATCACCATTTTTCCCGTCTGGCGGGTGAGTCTATTGGCTTTTCTGGCTCTTCCATTGTTGAGGATGACATCGAGAAATGTACTCTTGGTCCAGAAGACAGCACCACCTCAACCCCCAGAACAGTAAGCACTTTAAACAAGCGCTCAATACTGGCGCTTCCAGGATTTGCTTCCAGACGGGCATAAGTTTGCTGTGTTACACCTAACCTTTCAGACACTTCTTTTTGCGTCAGTCCCTTAGCTTTGCGAAAGCCAATCAGCAATGGGCGCAACTGATTCAAGGTTTTCAACGGATAAACAGTATTCATAAGGCACTTACCCTTATTTTAGATGCTTATACATACTATAGGCTGTTTTTACATAATACACTCTATAAGCTGTAAAAACAAAATACATCAAATAAGCTGTAAAATGATAAAACAGCTTATATGCTGTAAAAAGGTAATGTTGTAAAACGATCTGGCGGAAATGATACTTGGGTATTATGAGCAGCAGAAAAAATCATCCACATAAGAAAAATGAGCGCCAGCCCCTCCCCAAAAAGGGGCTGGCGCGGCGCTTAATGCATAGGCTTTCGATACAGGATACGCCCTGTATTTCTATTGATTAGGCTTTCTTCAGTCTGGCGATAAACGCCTGCATATCAGAGTGATTCACAACACGCCCAGCATCAACATCAGCAAGTCCTTGTAAGACCCTTTGATGACGCTGTTCTGCCTCTTCAATCAGATAAGTAACTGCCACCGTTGGTTTTTTCGTTTTTTTCATCGCTAACACCCTAATGAATCAGATATTTTTAAACTCATACGGCACCACATACTCATCCCGATTCGCATCCAGATAATCCGCCCACCATTGCAGCATCAGCCTGCGCTCATCCAGATGTTCTGCTTTATGGATATAGGCGGCACGGACGCCATTACGTTCCTGATGGCTCATTTGCCGTTCCACCGCATCCCGTGACCACTGGCCGGACTCAACTAGTGCGCTACAGGCCATAGTGCGGAAACCGTGTCCACATACTTCGGTGGTGGTGTCGTAGCCCATTACCCGCAATGCATTGTTGACGGTGTTTTCACTCATCGGTTTGGTTGGCCGGTGATCGCCAGCGAGATCAGTTCATGAGAGCCGCTGATGGCCTTGATCTCTTCCAACAGCGCCAAAGCCTGTCGGGATAACGGCACCAGATGTTCAGAGCGCATCTTTGCGCCACGCTGTGAGTGCTTCACGCCGGGGATGGCTTCGCGTTCAGCCGGTATCGTCCACATGGCGCATTTGAAATCGATTTCCGGCCAGCGGGCAAAACGTAGCTCACTGGAGCGGATGAAAACGTACAGAGTAAGTTTTAACGCCAGCTTGGTTAATGCCCGCCCTTTGTGGCGTTCAATCCTTGCCAGAGAATCCGGCAGTTTGTTCAGCTTCAATGCAGGCCGGTGGGTGGCTTTTGGCGCGGCTATCGCACCAGAGAGGTCTTGCGCAGGGTTGCGCTCTATCAGATCGTTCTGCACCGCGTAGCGCATGATATCGGTGACGCGCTGGCGCAACCGTGACGCCAAATCAAGATGCCCGTTTTGTTCCACGGCTTTCAGCGGTTCAAGCAGATCTTTAGCTTTCAGATCGGCAATATGGCGATGCCCGATGGCTGGCAGAATATTCCGTTCCATATCGCGCCATACCCGTCCGGCATGTGTTTCCGACCATCGGTTTTGACTGATGTTTCGATGCCAGTCTTGCGCGACCTTCGCAAAGGTATTCAACGTTTCTTGTGCCTGCACTTTCTCTTCTTCACGCTTTTCCGTTGGGTGGATGCCCTCCAACAGCAGCAATCGCACCTCGTCACGTTTCTCTCTGGCCTTCGCCAGCGAGATCAGCGGATAGGCGCCGAAAGCAATCCGGCTTTCCTTACCTGCAAAGCGGTACTTGAGATACCAGAGTTTAGAGCCGTTAGGACTCACCAAAAAGATACAGGCCATGCGCATCCGCGAGCTTGTAGGCTTTCTCGCGCGGCTTGGCGGTACGGGCAACAACGTCGGTCAGCGCCATAATTTGGGGGTCAACTCATAATCGAAGTGAATTGACCCTCATCTTGACCCCCAAATCAGCTGGATGTCAATGGACGAAAAAAGACCACTGTGGATAAAACAGACAAAATAGCGGAGAGGGAAATGAAATTAAAAATCGTTATTTTATAGATAGATATAGACGTCTCTGGACGATTATGGACATAAAAAAAGCCACCATGAGGTGACTTGATTTTCATACGATGGTGCGAAGGCCGGACTCGCTAATCAACAACAATCAACTGAATTTTAAGTAATTAATATGTAAAAATTTTATTTATATACTCACATGTATACTCAATTACTTTCCTTCAAAAATCAGCGTATTAACATAACGCCTGAATCATCTAAACGATGATGCAGTAATCATACCATCCTGAATAATTTCAGCTGGGAATATTTCTCTTTCCTAGACAGATCCAACAATTAGCACTTACATAGCAATACTAATGCTTCTTGCCTCACTCTGGAAAAAAATCTCCTGTAAACAAATCAATCTGTTATCTTCAGTTCATTTAAGATTAAGAAGGGAAAGATGATGTTCACAATGGTAAAAGATTTGCTCAATATCCCAGTTATCACAAGCGTCACCCTTGCCATTCTCGCCGCAATTGCGAAAAAGTATGTCCACTTCAGCCGACGGGATTTCTTTTCTCGTTCTCCTTTAGAGCAGATCGAAGCTGTTAAATGGTTAAGGCAATCAAAACCACCATCTTCAGACCCACTAGATGTGGCTGAACAACAATTCCGCCTTCTATCTTTAGGTCTACATAGGGACAGAGATTTATCCTACAGGCTTGTGGCTTTTCATTCCAGCCACTCTCAAACCTATATTCAATCACTCAAAGCGATATTACGTTGGCCGGGATTATATGATATCGGCGATGGCAAGATATACCCTCATAATCATTTAAAGTGGTCTTTACCACTCATGCTTATTTTTATACTGACCATTATGGGCTCAGAGGTAATTAAAAGCTATTCACGTGAAGATGTCAGTCAGTTTATTTTCTTCCTAACTGTCACCTTAGCTACTCTTATTCCATGGTTCTGGATGTTATCCTGTGTTCTCAAGATATTTGGCATCAGTAAAAAATTAAACACATACGTTCCACCAGTCATTGATGCTGAAACCAATGAAGAGGATTTCAGCTCGATCCTTAATAATAAATACCATTAAAACTAGCTATACTTTGTAAATACAAGCGCACCTGCCAATAGTGGCAGGTGCGCTTGTATGTTCTATAAATTTGGTGAAGACTGGTGATTTAAGTCAGGAAGACTGCTCAGAACTCTCACAATACAGCATCATTAAGACTTCGTCGCAATAAACCAATCGCCTGTCGTGCTCGCAGGATATCTACGGCACGAAGATAAGGTGATTGCTCCTGCCAACTAAACCCTCTGCGATCGATACGAACCAACCCATATTTATCCACCAGAAAGTTAACAGCATCAGCCAGCGTAATACCGGCGTTGATATGTTCCTGAATAACCGTTTCATCACTGAATGGGGTGTCATTCAGTGTCAGGCCATAGTGCTGATCCAGCAGGCGTGAAAGTAATATTTTCCAGACAATCACTGGTGACGGGCATGGCTCAGCCGCCCGCAAAGTCTTTGCAGCTAGAGTTTTCATGTTTATTCTCGTGAAATTATTTACCGTTGAGTAGGATAGACGACGATGTATACGTAGCCGCAACTGCCAAGAGTATCGGCTTCACAGGTAAAACCGTTGTGGGACAGGGTTAAGCAGCGGGCATGGCGAGGATTCATTTCACCAGTGGTCAGCATCGATTCTATCTGACTGATAAAATGAGGAAATGCTTCATCCAGCTTAAGACATTCGGCGTCACTGAACTTACCGGTAATACTGGCCCGGTCAGCCAAGTAGTGGAGCCGATTACCCTCCTGCACCAGACGTGCTCCCAGACGCGGTGTAATATTCCGCTGCAGTCCCCATGTGACATTACTTCTCATCGGGCTTCTCCTTTATTGTCAGTTCAGGGTGATACTCATCAGAGAGGCATAGGGCCCGTTGCGGTCCTGGCGGCGTTCGGCGTATACCGCCAGCACGCCAGGAATGTCAGGAATGTCAGGAACTACCTGACCGGTATAATGACTGACGCTGCCGTGCCACTGGTACCTGCCGGTGCCGTATCGAAAAATGCGGGAGGCCGGATGCTGACGGTAAATCGTCATCGCCCGGCGTTTACTGATAATTTTCATGTCGTACCTCAAAGCAGACCGTGTTCAGCGAACGACAATATCTGCGTGCCACCGACAATGAGATGGTCAGGCACACGGATATCAACGAGCTGAAGCGCCTGCACCAGACGCTGCGTGATGGTCTTATCTGCCAGGCTGGGTGTAATGTCACCGGAAGGATGGTTATGCGCCAGTATCACTGCTGCCGCATTGAAGTACAGGGCACGTTTGACCACCTCACGGGGATGCACCTCGGTGCTACTAATGGAACCGGCAAACAGGGTTTCGTGGGCAATCAACTGGTTCTGCTGGTCCAAGTACAGCACCATAAACTCTTCGCGCTCCAGCCCCGCCATTTTCAGTTTCAGCCAGTCACGGGCAGCCTGAGTGGAGGTGAATGCCACACCTGTTTCTCGCAGGTGTCGGTCAAGCAGCGTTAAAGCGCGTTTTACCGTGCGTTGTGCGGCCAATGGAAGTGCCGGAGCCTGTGGGATAAGTGACTGTTCCATCATGAGTATCCTTAATCAATAATGCGCAAAATGGCGCTGGATTCAGGGTGCTGCAGAGCGTAATCCCGCAGGCGGTAATAGTGCTCAGTCATGGCATCGCATTCGGTGCGACAGGCGTGATGGCTGTATTCAATCAGGCAGACAGCGACACCTGCGGCTTCCGCGCTCATTTCCGCACCATTGCCGTTCATGCCGTTGAACAGATGCCATTTATCGTCCCCGTCAGCATCAGGGGCCATAAACGCGCCGCCATTGCTGAGCGTGTAAAAGGACCAGATACCACCGCTGTATTCATCACAGAAGCGGTCCATCCAGGCGAAAATACGGGGTTCCAGCGTTATCCACTGCGGGATAGCGCCAAAGTACAGCGGCCAGAAATTGAGACGCTGTTCGTCAGGTACTGGTGTTGCAGTGAGAGCAAATTGAGTTGCATTAGCGGACATCAATTCGCATTGCGTTTGTGTCGTCATGGATATTCTTCGTCAATAAAAACGCCAGCGACGATGGCTGGCGTATGGGAAATAAAGGACATGCAGGGATGATTAATGGATGTGGTCAGGAGGAGGATGCTCTGAGGATGCCTGACTTGCGGATATAACGATTAAGTCCTTCGCCAGCATCAGGTTCAAAGCACCATGCCCGCCAGACCATTCGACCTTCAGAGTCACGAACCACCAGGCGGAAGTGAGTGCCCTGGTCGTCTTCAATGCTGAGGTTGTGATACCGGCGGGTAACAGCTTCAGCCTGCTGTCGCGTGAAAGCTCCCGGTGGCAGCATGTGAGATTCAGGCATTCGATGTACCTTAAAAGCAAAAACCCCTGACGCTGCCGCGTCAGGGGTGTGGGTGTATGCAGGTGTGGGGTGATAATCAGTAACCGGTTTGTACCTTATACAGCCGCAGGGTTTTGCTGCCCCGGACAATTTTCACATACAGGGCATTATCTTTCGTGCCGCGTAGAAAACTGGCCTGCACATCGCCCTTACAGTCACCACCGTCGTAAGGAATGTTGACACCGGTCTGGCGCACCAGGTCGATAACCCCGAAGCTTAAGTCCTCACAGGCCGGACCCGGCAGGTCCTGAATCAGGGCAAATTTATGGTCGTCGCTGACACCGGTCAGTGAGCACATGGAGGTGTTGATGTCGTTTCCCTGGCACCAGTACTCTTGGCCTGGATTGTCTTTATCCATCAGGCTTGCCGGAAGCTGTGCGGCACCGGTACTGAAGGTGGTGAGTGACAGAATGAGAGCGGGTATGGCTGAGGTTATAATTCTTAACATGGCATTCTTCCTGAATTAATGGGTGTCCTATACACCCGATAGATTGCCAGGCATCTGATGTAATTTAAAACGCCTGTAACCAGATTCTCAGCAGTTACCAGTACGGCGGCACAGTTCAGCCATGCTTTGCTTTGCCACCCACTGCTGCAGTTCGCGGTCTTTTTGAGAACGCTTAGCCGCCAGCGCGGCCTGTTGTTTTGGATTGACGCAATTATCCGGCACGACCAGCATGGCTTTCGAAACGTAGGTAGACCGGGCATGGTTCAACGCTTCTGTCGGATTATCTGTACCACCTGCTCTCTGTTGCGCCTCGTCCAGCAGCGAGGCCTGGGTATCAATCAGAGTGAACCCACACGCCTTACCCTCCCCCTGGTACACGGATGTCAAATCGGCGGGGGAACCACTGGCCGTTTTGAGTGCAAGTTTGCGTACCGTTTTGGTGTTTTTGTCAGCGAGAAAATAGCCTCCGTTGTATCCCATCCGCAGCAGAAACTGCCGGGTCCAGGGATAATTATCAATGACTCTGGCACCGTAGAGCGCATTGCTGAGGGTGTGATTGTCCAGACCATCGGCTGATTTCCAGCCGTCAGCTTGCATGTATTGCCAGGCCTTAACCGTCCCTACGACATTTTCAGCGGCTACTGGCAAAACGGTACCCGCGCACAGACTGAGCGCCAGCGCCGTGGTAGTAAGTAATTTCATATCTGTTCCTTTTGAGGTGAAAACCCGTCGTCACTGACAACGAGCAGTGAGTGGAAAGTCTGAAAGTGAGGTAATATCCGAAGAAAATCAGGATGTGACAACAGGTTACGCACCCGTGCATCGGGCACGAACAGTGCCGGGTGGAAGGTTACCGTGTGAATATCGCCCAGCGGGAAAACCGTTATATGCCCCCCGAGCTCACCGGTCAGATACCAGCAGCCGTCGCTGCACACCAGGCGGTAAGGGGCCAACCCGGAGTAACGACCGCCTTCTGCCAACAGCGTCACCCGACGGTGTTCAGTGATAGCGCGAACCAGTCGCGTAAACACGTCAGGCCGTGCCAGTGCCCGGGGCCAGATAAGGCAGGGGGGTTCGCTGGCACTCAACAGAGAGGTAACCATCTGGTTGTCGATATCCGGAAAGAGCGCCTCCACGCCGGAGTGGCGGACGAAGGTCTGCACCGCCAGTTCCCGCTGGCGACTACCAGACAGCAGGCTGCACTGCCCGTCACGGAAATCCAGGTCGAGATAGGTCAGCCGCTCACGAAAATCCCGACGTAGCGTGCGTACAGACACGCCGAACTCGGCAGCCAGCTTCTGCATAATTAGTGTTTCTCCCGCCACAAGGCGGCTGATAATCAGCGACAAGCGGACCGCAAGGCGCTCATGGCGGCGCTCAGTCTGAGACATGAGAGGCGTTCTCCATTCTGTTAATGGACTGAAAATTAAGTGATTAGTGTAACGAGAGGGCCGGACAAGATATGGACAGCAGAAGCTGTATTTTTTCAGCAGGCCGAATGCAATCAGAATGCGGCTTCGTGTTCAGTCAGAGGAAAAGCTGCCTGTAAATTGAGCAATGAACGGACAGGTGATGTCCGCGTTAATCCGGAGCTAGTATTTGTTTGTCTGAAACCCGCTGAGCATCGTTTCTGCCATCACCCACAGCGCACGGTTAAGCTTCACATCACCGTCAATGCCGCGCACGGCACGGGTATGCGTTCGTCCGCCTTTCGCACTCCGCCCACTGAGCCCGCCTTTAATCAGGTTCTCCTGAATACGCTGGTACGTGGTCCACAGGTCGTTGCTTGCATCCTGCCAGCGGCGTGGGGAAAGCACCTGTGATGGATCAACCGGCTGGTGGTCCTCACCGAAACGGTACGTCAGTGCAGCCTGTGCCAGCGCCTGTTGCGCAGGTGGAGGCAGCATCAAAGACTGCATCGCATCCCGCTTCTCCTCCACACGGTCAAAAATCCCCAACACCTCATAAGCGCCTTCAATCACCTGACTCACCACATCCCCTTTATGCGGCACCCGCACTTCGCCAAACGATTCTCCGCAGACGAGCCCGTTCTGACATACCGCACGAAATAATCCCGGTAGCATCTGATACGAGCTGGTGCCGTCATGGGAGTTGAGCAGAATGATTTCCGGAACCTGTTTACCGGTGATCTGCCCCTCCCGACGCAGGCGCAGCATGTGTTTTGTGTGTTCGCGACGCCCTGGGTCACGAACCCTGGTCTGACAGGCAAAGAACGGCTGAAAGCCCTCCCGCTGCAGGTTTTCAAGAACGGTAATGGTTGGTATCCAGGTATACCGTGCGCTGCGTGACGCATGCTTCTCCTCACTGAACACACTGGGCACCACCCGAAACAACTCTTCACGGGTTAACGGACGGTCACGACGAATAAGGTTTGCTGCGCCAAAGCGCGAAGCCAGACGGGTCATAAGCAGACTCCTCATGATGGAAAATAAAGACAAAAAAGCCCTGCCGCTCAAATGGCGACAGGGCTCAGGAAACGACGGATTAAGTAGCAATATTCAGAAGAGGAAATTCCAGACGGCACGGGCGACCGATACCACGGTGTCGCGTACAGCCTGAATGATTGCCCGAACCGGGGCCGGTATCAGGGGCATGGAACTTACTGTATCCAGTACCGAGCCTACCGTTTCACCAAAATCGTCACGGGCTTTTTTATTAACTGAATCGGTACGAAATGGCTCACTGAGCTGGACTACCACCGGGCTGCTCGCGTCACGCGGCAGACAACGAATCATCCGCTCAGCCATCACCCTAAGCCCCCATTGCAAACGAACCGATACCGCACAGACCGGATTTACAGGCTGAAAAAGTTCATGCAACTGGCAGATTTTACGGCTGATATTTTGTTTCTGTTCAGTGGATAATTTATTGCCACTGCTTCCTGGTTCGACTTTATCTGACTGACTAATAACAAACAGCACTTTATTCCAGTAAGCTTCTCCAATTACCTGACGGTAAAAATGTTCATCCACCGACAGCGCCCGGTCATCGGCCTTAATAAGCCACAGCACCAGGTCCAGACGGGTGAGCTGTTCGCGGTACAGTGTGGCGTACTCTGTGTCCCGGCGCTCAGACTCCCCGACGCCGGGTAAATCCACCAGTGTCATAAAGCGCTTTCCCATCTGCAGGCGAAAGCGTAAGGGTTCGCGAGTGCAGGCGATCACATCGCTGACGGGTGAAATCTCTCCGGCAAACAGGGCATTGCACAAACTGCTCTTGCCCGCCCCAGTTTTACCCATAATGCCGATCACCGGTTCGTAATGAGTAAGCTGGTTTATCTGCTGCAGAATACGCTCCGACGCCCACTGCGGCAGGCCAGAAAGCGATTGCTGCAGGGGCTGCATGCCTTCCCGATTATCCATGACATCTCCTGAGATAAAGAAAATAAAAAACGGCAGAATCGTTAGGTTCTGCCGTTAATGAGGTATGTTCAGGGAGATGATATATATTTGAATTCTTTTTAAATAAACAAAAGCATTTTACTTTCTACAGATCATTCCTGACACACTCACTTTCAATAAGCAAGGCCATCATATCCAACTCAGAAATCTCGTATTTCTCTGAGAGCTTTGTGAGTTTCTTTTTTATTTTGGCCGGGAGTTTCAGGTCTGCCTGACGTTCTTTTTTCTTTTTGCGAAACAGTTTCAGTGCCCAGGCTTTTTCCAGTTCGTCCATCAAGACTGCCTTATGCTTCCCTGGAGGGCAAAGTGATGACTTTAACTCAAGGCGTTGAGGACTTATTTTTTTATGACCTCTCGTTAGTTCATCCAGCTGTTCATTCGTCCATCCCTGCCATAAATCGAAGGTTGCGCAGATAAAGTGCCAGCGCTGAAAGTTATTAAGTGGATTAATTGGAGGGGAAACGCCCTTATCCTTCATGGTATTCCAAACCCAAATACACTGTTGTTCATTTTTAATATCCACCCATGAAAAAGCCTGTTGAAAGTCCTCCTGAACGCTTACCCATGCTTCTTTGGTTTCTTTTATAAAAGTAATAATTTTCTCTATATCGAAGCGAGATAGAGTCTTTATGATATAATCAGGAATATTCTCTACGCCTGTAAAATCTTGGGCAAAGTGCGGGAAGAAAACCCCATTTGCAGGTTTATTATTCAATCTGGAGATATTCGTTTTTTTAATAATTTCATTTATATCTTCTTTCAGATTTACTTGAGTGCTGGGTGTTGTCTTCATCAAACTGTTCTTTTCTGATGTTTCTTGTACCTCCAGTATCTCCTGTGCATCTGATTCAGATTTGTCCTGGTGATAATTAAAATCGAAACTCGGTGTGATCCCACCAATCGTAGCTCTTTCTTCTGGTTGCCAAACCGGTGTTTTATCAATAGCCATTTTAAATGATGTGGTTCCGAGTGCCTTCGCTGATAATGGATCACCATAGTTTTCAGCCTTCGGCACAATGCTATCACTTCTGGATTTTTGGAAATTAATCCCCAGGTAAAAAAAGAAAAAAAATGCAGCCCTTGGTTCTTTATTTAACCACTTCAGCTTGTTTTTTAACCACGCGTGCTTTTCTGAAGATTGCTTTTCGAGCCTGATGCGCTCTTTTTCGGCACGATCTTTTTCCCATGCACGGCTTTCTTCAACGTACCCCTTTCTGTCTTCGTTCATTTTTTCACCAATTGCTGCGATTGATTTTGATTATCTTACGTATTGAAAGCGTAAAAAAACAATAGAAATAATGACTAATAATTGATTTAAAATCATATAAAAAACAAAATAAAAACGTAGTAAAAATGTAGGATACATTTAGATGGTAAAAATAAAAAATCAATGGGTTACAAGCAAGTCTGTGATAAATAGACAGGATAATGCCATATCAATGCAGGCATCTATACTGCCAGGCAATAAAAACGTTACAAGTCATCGCCTTTCTCACGTAGTGCAGGCTACAGGTCACTGAATCTGACATGTAATGAAGCGGCTTCATCAACTCGCTTGGTCAAACGAAGCTACAAATGATCTCTACCGCTTTTTTACCATTGCACCGGTACCTATATGCCGGAGAGGGCAACAGCAATTCATGACCCGTCACGGGTACCGGTCACCGCCGTGATACATCATGCTTTGCTTCGATTATTTAACGGTAGTCAACCACTGCTCATCTCTGTTGACAGAAAGGTGGGTATTTTCAACTGACAGAGGTAAACGTACACCGAGTAGTGACGTAACCACCATTGCCCGCCGTTTCACCGGAAACACTCGGCGTCACCTGTGGAATACCCTTCCGATATGGGGGCTCTGGTTAAATGGACTCATCAGCGAATCGTATTGGCGATGTTGGTGTGGGAGCTCAAATATTGCTCTCGCTAGAGTCTGACCGGGACGTGCAAATTGAATAATGTGGAGCCAGAGTTCCGCCTTCAGCACGTACTTGATGCGGTCGGTAAGCTGGATCATCAAGCTGCTACCGTGGCACTTCACACTGCTTGCGGAATAATCTCCCTCGTCAATATGGTTCCCGGGATCCGCTTAACACAAGAGCTCCAGTCATACTTTAACGAGCTAAGCCCTCCTTTCTATAAAGTTAAACTCTTCGCATCCCGGTTATAAGTCGTAGCAATCTTCTGGTTTTTAAACGTATTTTTGATAATTAAGGTTAATTGGTATTATAGGGAAGTAGATCTCAGCATATAACAACTATCCCACCAGGGGATAGCACATTGCTGATAGTAATTAACTGGATCTGCCAGGTAGGTAACACTCCCAGTTGCATTACAAAAAAACAGTTTCTGCTGTTCCTTTGAACTCACCCAAAGGAATAACACAATGCAAAGACTTTACCCACACTTTAAAAAAATCACTCCCAATGATTTCCTCCTGAATATGATCAATCACCATCTTAATCAGATTCTGATGTGTCACTCCAAAATACTGGCGTTTCGAATGGATTTTGATTATCAGCGAGGTACCAACCGATTCATTCGTAATTCTTCATTTGAGATACAGGATGACCTCCGGGAGTTAACCTTGGCTGTAATGCAAATGCCTCAACTCTGCGGTTGTTTCTGGGTGCTGGAATGGACAAAGACGAATGCTATCCATGCTCATGCCATTTTTTATCTTAAAGGGCAGAAGCATCAGAAGTCATTTCCGTTTATTCAACAGACTGGTGAATTGTGGCTGACGATAACGAACGGCGAAGGGAAATACGAACGTTGCAAACCGAAGGACTACTGCCAGGACAACATTAATAACGTCGTTGATTATGACAACGACGAAGACGTTAATAGCCTGAGACGTATTGCCAGTTATCTGACGAAAGAATCCCAGAAGAACGGAAATCTGATTTGGGGATGTAATGAGGTTCCTGAACCAGCCAGACAAGGCCGCCCCAGAAAGGGCAAATAATATAACGACTTTTTTACAGCACCACCGGTTGCTATGCCGGAGAGGGCAGCAGTAATTCTTAACCCATCTCCGGTTCCCACTTAGCTACCGGAGAATCAAATCATGACCGTTAAACCTTCCCTGCTCGAAGACCAATTCATCGATATGGCATTCATTACACAACTCACCCAGTTGACCGATAAATGGTTTTATAAACTCATTAAAGACGGTAAGTTCCCAAAACCAACCAAATTTGGTCGCAGCTCCCGCTGGCGGAAAAGTGAAGTGGAAGCCTGGTTACAGGCGAGAATTGACGAATCACGCAGCTAGATACCTCTCCTTACATATCACTTTCCTGACTGGCAGACTCTTTATCCGCTGATTGCGGGGGTTTGCAGCTGCCTGTCATTCAGTATTCAGGGATAATTCACCATGAAAGAGTCAAAGACGCGATATGACAGTTTGCTGGATAGCTACCAACGTTGGCTAAACGGGTTCACAAAACTGGCCATCATAAATGGTATGTGTCACCCCAATATCCAGGCCAGCCACCATCTGATGGTAGGCAGTCTGTTCTTTCCCGGCGCGGGACAGATGACTGCAGTGGTACCACAATGCCTTTACCGACTGATTTACGGAAGTCAGCAGCCAGAGCCAGTATCGGTTGTGACTGATATGCAAATCAGCCTTGAGACAAAGCAAAAAACTTTACTGCACCACCCAATGCTGGAAGGGATATTGCTGAGTGAATGTATCCGCCTGAAGCAGCGTCCGCTGGCGAATAAGCTGATTAGCCTGCTACAACAATTCAGTTCACCTGAGTATCGCCACAAACTGGTCTGGCTATGTTGGTACGATTTGATGATGGGAGCGACGCTGGAAGACTGGCTGGATAATCTGAAACGTAAGGCACCTGAAGATCTAGGCTTGTGGCTGGTTGGACGGCAGGAGGAAAACATATCCCTCACGCAAATGATGGATGAATATCTGCTATTTACCGGCCACTGATATCAGTTCCGATTTGTGCCGAACTGCTTTTACACCTCGGAAAAAACAGAACTCCTCCCTGCTCGCCCTTTTCTCAATGACGCCACCTATGTCGGAATGGAAGGGGTGTTACTGGGTCAGTTGTGCAAGATTGAAGCAAACAGCCTCTCCGCACGATTTAAGGTGCGTGAGATTCGTCATAAGCTGATTTGGCTATGCAGCTACAACTTGATGCTGGGAACTTCAATGATTAACTGGATGGAAAACCTGAAGCGGATGAATCATGAGGAGATTTACTTTTGGCTGAGGAAACTCTAGGAAGAAAATGAGGTACTTACAAAACTGATGCATGAAAATATATTTACATCCAATTGAATATAAAGCAAAAAACAACTCCATATAGAATAGTTCACCTCTGTGCGAATTTGGTTTATAAAACTAAATTTCGGGCATATATCGGAATACAGTACGCAATTTTTTACGTGAAAAAACTGTAATTTTTGCCCTGAGTTACGTAAAATATCACGTAACCAAATTCATTCGATTTTTATACGGATTACAGCATGGCTAGTGTTGATGCAGATTACTGCTACTCTTTTCCAGCTATACGTGGCATTCAGGCTGGTCGTCCTTTCTACATCGCCACGTGCCCGATGCGCATCATTCCCAAGATATTCAGCTTTGATGAAAATGACGTACCGCCTGAGCTACGCGCACAGCGCACACTGAATAAATCGCGTATCCCCGAAATGGTGCGTTATCTTCTGGAAAATCCAAAAGATTATGTATTCTCTGCGCTTACAGCATCCATTGCCGTTGACGTCCAGTTTGATGAGCACCCAGGTACAAACAACCTGGGAACGTTATGCGTACCGATGGATGCGCAAATTCTGATCAATGACGGCCAGCATCGTCGTAAAGCAATTGAAGATGCTTTAGAAGCACGCCCAGAGTTGGGGCAGGATAACATTCCGGTGCTGTTTTTTGTCGATGAAGGATTAAAACGCAGCCAACAGATGTTTGCCGATCTGAATAAATACGCTATTCGTCCCAGCCCGTCACTGGCATCGTTGTATGATCATCGGGATGCCAGTTCAAATCTGGCACGTTATCTGGCAATGTCCGTAGAGCCGTTTGTCGGAATGACTGAGCTGGAAAAATCCGGTATCAGTCAGCGGTCAAATAAATTATTTACGTTAAGCAGCATCAAACAAGCTACCCGTGCGTTGCTGGGAAAAGATCCTAAAGAGGGCAATTTTGAAGAATGTACCCAGATAGCAACTCGCTATTGGCAGGCTATTTATCATGTAATGCCGGACTGGCAGTTAGCCGCAAAAAAAGAAGTTTCACCGGTTCAACTACGTCAGGACTATGTTCACGCTCACGGCATTGGTTTGCAGGCACTCGGACAGCTGGGGTATGCCCTGCTGATAGACTACCCCGAGCAGTGGCCGGAGAAAATTGCTGCACTCAAAACCTTTAATTGGCGCAGAAACAATCCGGATCTGATCAAACGCGCGATGCAGCACGGCAAGCTGAGTAAAACCAGTACGGCGATCCAGCTTACCTGCAATGCACTAAAAACCGCGCTCTCAATTCCCCTCACTCCTGAAGAACAGGAGCTTGAAGCTCAAATGGTTGTCTCATGAGTAAATTAGTTCAGGCCTACGATTTGGCCGAATACGAAGATTTTATTAATCAGGAGCAGTTCGCTGGACGCCCTCTGGCCGAATATGTTGCTGAGGTCCAAAGAATTTATTGTGCGGATAAGCGACCGTGGGTAATTGGCTATAGCGGAGGGAAAGATTCTTCCGCCGTGATCACGCTGGTGTATCTGGCCCTGCTCGGCCTGCCCCCGGAAATGCGCAGTAAAGATGTTTTTCTGGTGTCATCCGATACGCTGGTGGAAACACCAGTGGTCGTGGATCTGATTAAGAAAACAATGTTGCAGATTGAGGCAGGCGCAAAACGTAATGGCCTGCCGATCACTCAACATGCCGTGATGCCTAAAACTAATGAAACCTTCTGGGTCAATTTACTAGGGAAAGGTTATCCGGCCCCAACCCGTAGTTTTCGCTGGTGTACCGAGCGTATGAAAATCAATCCGGTGAGCGACTTTATTAAAGATAAGGTCAGCCAGTTTGATGAGGTGATTGTTGTCCTCGGCTCACGTAGCAGCGAGAGTGCCTCCCGTGCGCAGGTCATCGCAAAGCACAAAATTGATGGCTCACGCCTGGCCCGACATACCACGCTGGCAAATGCGTTTATCTATACCCCTATTGATACCTGGGATGTAGAAGACGTCTGGAAACTTCTGCGCGGCGCGTTCCGCTATGCTCCTGAAGATATCGACGAATGGGAAAGCCCGTGGGGTGGAAACAATCGTCCTCTGTGGACGCTGTATATGGACTCTTCCGCGCAGGGTGAGTGTCCCTTGGTGATCGACGAAAGTACCCCCTCTTGCGGGAACTCTCGCTTTGGCTGCTGGACCTGTACCGTAGTCACCAAAGATAAAGCGATGGAAAGTCTGATCAAAAATGGCGAAGAGTGGATGTCGCCATTGCTGAAATATCGTGATCTACTGGCTTTTACCACCGATCCCGTGAATAAAGACACCTATCGCAACTATAAACGCCGCACCGGTAAGGTGAGCTATCAATACGCTAAAGACGGCGAAGATCGCAGCGCAGAGCGTAAGCATGTTCCTGGTCCCTACTGGCTCAAATACCGTCAGCAGTGGTTAAAAGATTTACTGGAAATTGAGCGCGATTTAAACGCCCAGGGCCACACGATTACATTAATTACCCAGCCAGAGCTACATGCTATCCGTCAGGAATGGTTGAAAGATCCTAATGAGCCAGACTGGCACGACACGTTGCCGGATATTTACCGCGAGATATATCAGCAGGATCTGAACTGGGTGGTTGACGATCAGTCGCGCTTTGACGCCAGCGATGCTAATTTGCTGGCCCAGATAACGCAAGGATTCGACGTAGTACCTGAAATGGTGATGAAACTGATAGAGCTAGAAACTTCGATGGAAGGGTTAAGTCGTCGTCAGGGGATTTTTGACAAGCTCGGCACAATTTTGAAGCAGGACTGGGGCAGTCTGGAAGAGATCCAGCAGCAACAAGCAACACTGCAAAAACGCAACGATCGGGATATTCATCAGGACGAAGTTGAAAAGCTGGAAGATGAACTCCAGATTTTACAGCGCAGAATTGTCGATGCGGGTGAATCATCCGTGCTTGTCGATGAGGAAAATGAACGTGCTCATTAAGCAACTGGTATTGCATAATTTTCGGGTATTTAGTGGTACACATACCATCGATCTGGCTCCCAGAAAGCGCCCGCATGAAGTAAACCCTCGTCCAATTGTGCTGTTTGGTGGTTTAAATGGCGCAGGGAAAACGTCTATTCTGTCGGCAATTCGACTGGCACTGTATGGGCGTTTAGCGTTTGGCCCGGCAATGCAGCAGCAGGAGTATGTTGAACAACTCGGTGCACTGGTGCACAACGGGACGTATACAGCAGAGCATCCGGATGAGGCCGCCGTAGAACTAACCTTTACTTACAACCAAAACGGCCATGAGACTGAATTCACCGTCACGCGTAGCTGGAAGAAAGGAAAGAAAGACCGTCTCTCTTTGCAGCAGGATGGACAACCGCGTAGTGAACTCAGTTATGACCAGTGTCAGGGGTTTTTGAATGAATTAATTCCTCACGGTGTTGCCGATCTTTTCTTTTTTGATGGAGAGAAGATTGCAGAGTTGGCGGAAGATGAATCCGGTAATATTCTGCGTACAGCGGTGCGTCGTTTGTTGGGACTGGATCTGATCGCCAGACTGCAAAATGACCTGATGATTTTTGTCAAACGCCAGCAAACCGCGCAGTTAGGTGGCTCCCAGCAACAGCAGGTCGAAGCGCTTGAGACAAAGATTAAAACGCTTGCCGGTCAGGCAGAGAAATTGCTGGAAGAGGCCGATTTCGTCAACTCGCGGATTGAATTTTTATCCCAGGACATTATTCGCCATGAGGGATTGTTAAATGCGCAGGGCGGCGCATTTGCCCAGACCAAAGCACAGGAAAAACAGAAAGTTGAAACGCTGTTAAAAGAAAAAGAGCGTCTTGAAAAAGCGTTACGACAGGAATGCGATGGATCGTTGCCCTATGCGTTAGCGCCTAATACGTTGTCGCGGTTGCTGGAAAAAATTGCCAATGAAGCACAGATCAAGCAGGCGAAAAATTTTGAGATGGAGTTAAATCAATTTTTAACTCAACTCAAAAATGAGATCGCGTTCCGTTCCAGTAATGAGAGCAGTACCAGAGCCATTGCTACCGAAGCGATTACTAATAATTTGGACGCATATATGGCGGCCAAACCAAAAGGTGATTTGCTGTTTGATATTTCTGAACGTGAAGCCGGTATGCTCCAGCAATCAATTGAGCAGGATAGCAAAAAAGCTTGGCAGCGTTTTGATATGTACCGCCATCAATTAACGGATATTGAACAACAACTGGAGCAGGCCGCTGCTAACATTGCTCGCGCCCCGGAAGACGAGCAGTTAATGGATCTCTTTGCAGCATTACGCGATCTCGATCATAAGCGTGAAAAACAGCGGCAAAAATATCGCTCGTTGCTGGAAGAGGCTAAACGGACGAAACAACAGCAACTGGACTGTGTTCGTCAGGTACAGAAAGCACATGACATCACCCGTAGCCAACATGGTTTGAGTAGCGCATTTAAAAATGCACAGGAGACTATTAACCTGCTCGATTACTACAGCGATGTGCTAACACAGGCGCGAGTGAAAAAATTATCTGCTAACTTTGAAATTGCCTACCACAAGCTGGCTCGTAAAGAGGATTTACAGCTCAATGCGCACATAAATCCACAGACATTTGATGTTGAACTGGTGGATGAAAAGGGTTCAGTGATTAATCGTAAGCTGCTTTCTGCGGGTGAAAAGCAGATTTATGCGATTGCTATTCTTGAGGCGCTGGCAAAAACCTCTGGGCGTGATTTCCCGGTGATTATTGATACACCGTTAGGGCGTCTGGATTCTCAGCACCGGGATAAGTTGATTAATCATTATTTCCCGGAGGCCAGCCATCAGGTTGTGCTGCTATCCACCGATACTGAAGTGGACGAGCGTTATTTCGTCGATCGACTGCGTGATGATATTTCTCATGCGTATGAGATTGTGTTTAATGCGCATACCAAATCATCTGCGCTGAAACCCGGTTATTTCTGGGAACTAACTAAGGAGGCTGTCTGATGCTCCCGAATCGAATGGTGCTTAGTCGTCAGACTGAAGACCAGCTCAAGAAGTTAAAAGGATATACTGGGATTACGCCAAATGTCGCGGCTCGACTGGCATTTTTCCGCTCGGTGGAGAGTGAGTTTCGCTATTCGCCTGAGCGGGATAGTAAGAAGCTGGATGGATCGCTAGTGCTGGATAAAATTACGTGGCTTGGAGAAACACTGCAAGCTACAGAACTGGTGTTAAAGATGCTTTATCCACAATTGGAGCAGAAGGCGATGATTAAGGCATGGGCTGCGCATGTTGAGGATGGGATTGCTGCGTTGAGGAATTATCGGAGTTTAAAGGATTTGGTTCAAGTACTATAAAAACTCGCAAGGTCTGAGCATGTTATTTTTCATATCAGGCCTTGCGAAATATATCATCCTATTTGAGTAACCTCACATAGTCGTTATAATCTTTGTGTTCAACTAGATCAGTAAGAGATTTCAATTTTAATTTAATCAATGATATGTTCTTCATTCGTGTTGCACCAATTCCTGATGCAGTAAAGAAAATATCAGAAAAATCAATATCCACAAGCAGTTCTAATTTTTCATCAATACCATTGAGCTCATAATCAGATGTCGACAGTAAATATTGCCTAAGAATTTCAAACTGCGTTTGAAAACCGATTGTTTTTAATAAATAGCTGTTATCCGATTGCTGAATCCATAATATCTCTTTGATTTTAGTGAAATATTTTCTTATTATCCCTTCAATTTCATCGTCTTTATATTCTATATATAAACCTCTTAACGGCTGGGAAATCATTTTTCTTGATAGAGCACTTCGTCCATTTTTATTTTTGAAGTTAAGAAGTTCATCTCTATCCTTCTTGGGATTATTAGTTATCAATTTCATCACACCATCAACAATAGTTGATAGAGAAATTAATTTCATAGAGGAACTAGTATCATCAATGTCGGAAGGAGCCCCTAGCTTTATTTTATCTTTCAAGGGTTCACAATACTTATTTAATCTTCTAGCTATAAATACAGCTAATTTCTCTGGTGACCATTCTTTCTTATCTTCTTCTTCAACTCTAAATCCATATAAATCATATGCAAGGCTTTTATTAACATTTTTTTGATTAAAATTGATGGTAGCGAAAATATATGCCTGATATGGCGCAGGAAGATCAATAAATACAGAACATAAAAGTTCCATACTTTCACGTTCTGAATACCCAAACCCTGATAGTCGATGCTGCCCATCAATTATTGTTGCTACAACATTGTTTTCCGAAGGTATAACTAAGGTATATAAATCCCCATTCTTTTCCACTCGCCATCTAATATCATAATCCTCGACCAAATTCCCGTCCTTATCAAAATTGGCACCAAGAATTATAGAATTTGGGAATGTTGACTCAACACTGTCAATATATTGGCCTATTTGTTTGCTACGTTTTAAATCCAACTCACGCTGGTTACCTTTTAAAAGCGAAAAGATTCCTTCTTGAAGATCGGATTTTTTATATTCAGCTCTAGAGCTAAAAGCAACTTTTGATAATAGATCCGAACGCATAGAAACTGCATAAAATGATCCAATTGGTTGCTCTATTTTAATTGCTGGAAGTCTAATTTCATTACTCATACGCTCCCCCCAAGCATCTCATTAATGCCTTTTGGATCATATCTTGATGTATTAACATGGTTAAGCAGCCAAACTAACATTGTAAAAAATAAAGAGATATGAACCCAACCCATCCCCCAGAATAATGGAGTCCCATTTGTTACAACACCTTTAACATATCCGATGCACAATAATATCACACCTAGCAAAACTATTAATTTAGTTACTCCAGGAGATTTAGCATCATCATTTTTATCCATAAAAAGCCTTGCTTCTAATATTATAAACAACGTCACAAGACCAAATGTTAAAACATTCATTGGATCAAAAACTGCATTCGCGCCAGAAGCCCCTAAAAAAGGAGGAAGCCATAGCCCCATACTTCCTAGGAAAAAATATGCAATAAACTCTCGCCAGAAAGAAAGAGCACACACAGCATTTACACATCTTATCCCAGTAGACTTAATGTAACTGTCACTTGATGTAATAGTATTAGAGTCATCACTCATCTAACACCTCCATAAATCATAACTAGAATCATATCAGCTCCCAAAAAGCCCGATCACGCATCTTCTTAACCCGCTTATCCCCATCCACATACAGGCTAAAATGCTTCTCAAGCTGCCGAATCTCTCCCATCAAAGACTCCTGCTCACCTTTATCATCGACGTTAAATACCGCCTTAATATCCGCATTCCTAATCTCGGAAACACGATGGATCACCCAAGTTAAGATATATGAGGCATAGTTATTTTCACCAGTCTTAAAGTGGGTTATCTCCTGAGTTGACAGGATCGCACCAACGCCATACTCACGGCCCTCTTTAAGGATCTTACGGAGGCTGGAAAAATCCTGACGCATAAAGTTATCGGCTTCGTCCACCAGAATCATTTTGGTGAGCTGACGATAATCCCCCCGCACGACTGGTTTACCGCGCTTTTGCATCTGCGCGTAAAACAGATCCAGCGTGAGCGCGACTACCAAGTTTTGCACTTCTGGCGGGTAACCAGCCAGTTCGATCACGGTGACGCCGTCAATCAATTCGTACAAGCTGGTCATCTTCTCCGGGATAGTCTCGAATATCTTGTAACGCGCCAGTTTAGAAAGAGCTGCGTAAAGCGAATCTTCTTCAACCTTATCCTGATCGAGGAAGCGCTGCCATACATCTTCAATTGTCGGCGCAGTCCTTGACCATGTTGTCGAATCTTCCGCCGAAATACCTGCCGCTTCGTAGCATTCTAAAATCAGATTTTCTAATTTGAGCTGCTGTTTATGGCCTAGCCCATAGGCTTTCGCCATCGTTTCCGATAGTCCACCAGCGGTGTGGATTGGTAACATTGGCGTGTCGCCAAACAGAGATAAGGGGTTGTAAGGCAGCTTGAATAACTTGTACTTTTTGGCCTCCGTAGCATCAATAAAAGCCTCGTCCACATAGTCTGATTTGTAGTCGAAGATCAGCAAACCAATAGGTTTACCATCAACGTTACAGGACTGATTACGCATCAACTGTGTGACCAACGATTTAGTAAACTGGGTTTTACCAGTGCCCATCGTTCCAATAATGCCGGTATTGGTATTCATGAACTTCGCGGTGTTGGTTGGCTCCCAATGTAATGGGCTCCGACGCACTGCATCATGACCAAACAGGATCTGTAATGGAGTATCGCTAATATCAGGTGTCACCACCGGTACAGCAGGCTCTAACGACTCCGACTCAGGTTCCGAAATGGACTGTGCAGCAGTCGGCGTTGTGACTTCTACCACGACTTCGGGTTTTGACGGACTGGCATCACACTCAGGCTTAAGTCGGTATTTTTCCGGTACCCGGTAACGTTCCACCAACGGTGATTCATGCCCTTGCGCAGCAATCAACGAAGGCAGTAGTGAATAAGGGATTTCGATCTGTAAAATATTCTCCGCTGTCTCTTTATAAGAGAGATCGAAGCAGGTTGCGCTGTCTACATGCGCCACGACGAAGCCGTCCGCATAGTCGGCCAACTCACCTAACTGATAGTCGCCTGTTAACCACCATTCGCGTCTATCCAGCAAGGGAGCCAGTTTGTTGCTGTCCAGCACACCGTACAAACGCAATTTCTCCACCTGCATCAACACCTGACGAATAAAGAGCGCCCGGTACAATTGTGATGCCAGCGTTTGTGGTTCCAGAATGTCCTGCTGTAAATAACGTTTCAGCTCACGAGCCTGTTGGCCTGCATAGCTGTAGTCAGGCCGCGCCCCGGTTTTAACTTCTAGCGGTAGCAGATAGAGGCGGTTTTCTTTAAAACCCACAAAGAGCACATCATCAGATATTGCGCCGTTACGATAACCCTGTAAATTTCTCGATAAATCGCTCTCTTTCATTTTCAGCCCGACATTGCCGGACACACGGATCATTTCGGCCACCGATAACGGAATCCAGCAAATGTCGGACTGGTGCAACATAGATTGCACAAATTTGTACGCACCTATAATACCGTGCTTCTCTTTACGCTCTCTTTCATTGGAGCGCAGCATTTTCAGCAGCCATTCGCCGTTAAAGGCATTAAATTCAGCCAGCAAATGCTGACTATCAACAGCAGGTTGCCCTGACTGGCTTCCGGTCTGGAGCAACCGCAGGAACAAATCAACCTGCTTCGTGACGGTGACGGCATCGTAGCCTGCGCAACTGGTGTACTGGTCAGAATAGTGGATAAGCACCACATCTTTCTGACTGGTGAAAAAGTCGAGAGTGACTTTTGGATCAATAATGGTGGTCCAGAGCGCACTACTGTAGGAGTAATTGAGCAGCTGTTTAAAATTGCCGCTCACAGCCAGGCCGATCCCTTGTCCATGATACTGGCTGTTGCTTTGACGTGCAGGTTGCCACAGGCAGCCGATTAGTCGGGCAAGACGCAGGGCGCAGTAGGACTCAGTATCCACATCACGCAGTCCAAACGCGGTAAAGTAAGCATCCCCCTGCGTTTCGGCACCTTCCCCAGCGATCAACCCATGACACAATACCCCACTGGACGCATCTTCAATGCGGATCTGGCGGCAATCCACAGGTGCTGTATTGGTGAAAAATGCCAGATGTGCATAGGCCAGCTTGTCGCTTTCTGACGGCAGGACAAACTTGCTGAACGTTAACCGGCTACGCAGCAGGTCAATCAGCATATCGGCTTCCGCCCGCCATACGCCGCTGTTCAGATCGAGATCGTTTTTAAGCTGCTCATAGCTACCACTTTCTGCGAAGTGATCGAACATATTGGGTAGCAAACGTTCATCGTAGCAGTTCACATGAACCGAAATAGCCTTCTCTTTTTCTTGCTTAAAATATTCTACTAATCCCAGAAACAGTTCTTTGGCGTTCCCTTGATTAATGGCATTGATAATCAACGCACTGTTTTCAGCGCTCTGGAACAACCGGGCGTAAGCGTCCGTGAACTCATTAAGTTTGTCTTTTACCAGACGTTTAACGTAGTCATGGCTGACCTGCCGCTGGGGAACCACATCAATCCAGAAGCGGTTTTCATCCACCGGCTGTAGTTGCGCGTATTCATGCTCACTGTGATAAACAAACGGTACTAACCCGGAAACCATCAAGCGATCAAGAGTGATCGGCGGTAGTGTGGCAAATGATGCCGAATCGTGCTGTTCCGACTCCGCAACGATAGTTTCTGCCAGTTGTAGATGGTAGGCCAGGACCAGAGGATGCAGCGGAGAGAGGCGCTCATGGCTATCATTGCGGCAGATCCCAAGATGCAGAAGACGTTTCTCTTGTGCTGTCAGCGCTCTGCTCAGGCCTATTTGCTGGAGTGACTGTTCAAACGTAGTAACAATGTAGCTGACTAGTGTGCGATATTCCGTTGACCACGACACCAGACTCGGCAGGGTGTTACGACGATGATAGTAGGCAAATAACTGCTCATAAGCGTTATGGAGATCGGGGTATCTAGCAAGAAGTTCATTCAGCGCAAACTCGCTATCGTCACTTCCCGTACCTAGCAGACGTTGCTCAATTAATGAGGCTTCCAGTATCAACAACTGCTGGCGTACACCGACGACCTTGTGTTCAGTATTATCGAGGATGATGCGCCCTTTTAGTCGGTTCCAAGTTGCATTGCCCTCTTCCTTAAACAATTTGTTGAAACGACTTTGGTCAAAAAGCAGTGGCAGCGTTAGCCCTTCTTCTGCTCCCGGTCCCTCTATGTTAAACGACAGACGGGTATCGCCGGAAACGATCGCAAACTGAACCAGGTCACTTTGATTTGCCAGCGTCTCAAAATTCACCTGAGCATAATGCTGGCAGTCTATGTCTTCGCTCTCGTCATTCAACGTACAGGTCAGGTTGCCAGACTCGGCAATACGCAGAGTGTTATCTTCCAGTTGCAGGGTTATTTGTTCTTTACCTGGTTCAATGCGGTAACAGTGCTGAATATCGTTCAGCCAGAATTGTCCCTGCTCGACCAACAACAGACGAAATTTATACTCTTCAGCGGAATTATTGCGGTTGGTCAGTTCGAGACTAAAGAAGCAAGGATGCCCGTCAAAAGGCACCGATGCCATAATGCGTGAAGTCTTGCCTCCCGCCCGGCTGGTGCGCCAGAAAGGTGCATTCTTTAACTGGCGATTATGGGCAATCTTTATCTGGTTATCCTGAAGGTCATTACCCTGAAAATTGAACTCCAGCTCAGCCTTTGATTGCCCTGGCTGCACCTGCACCAGCAGACTGATGTCACGTTTGCCTGCCTTACTGGCGCTTTTCGCCCGTTGCCAAACCTCGCCGTTTTCGACGGAGACGTTCTCCAGCACCAGTTTTTGTTCACTATTCTGTGCTTTCTCTTTCCTATAGTCGGAGAAATCGAGCTCACGCCAGTCATCTTTATCGTAAAAATGCTCCTGAATGAATTTTGTACTAAACTCAGGCAGCACATTCTCCAGCTGTCCACTGTAGCGTTCAACACTATCTTCTATCTGGCGATATAATTTCCGGTTTTCATTCAGTCGGGTGCGTAGTTGCTTCTGGCTGTAGTTCAGTAGTTCATCATCTTTAAACAGATGAAGCTCAGAGAAATCCAGATTGCCATCATCCAGCAAGCGATACAGCGACGAGAAACCAAATACGGTCGCGCCTTCATCCAGTACCGTCGCCAGTTGATCCTCCAGCAAACAGCGGGACAATTCCGAACGGTTACTATTAGTAGTAATGAGCTTTTCCAGTTGATGACTGAAAGTTTGTGGGTACCAAATAGCATCCGGTGCCGCCACGTCTTTCGTGCTGTTAACCAGGGTATCGAGCATACTGTTGTGAATAATCAACAGCGCTGTTTGGGCAAAAACGCCGCTGCGCCCTGCAACTTCATCGCGCAAATGAGAAATGTAGTTTTCTGTGAATGCTGGGGCCTCGGCTCCGTGCAATACAGGAATAAGCTGAACACCATTGCAGGGGAGGCAATCAATATATTGCCCTGGCGCAATTTCCAACTGATTGCCGTCCGCCAGAGAGACGAATGCTTCCCACAGTTTTAGGGCATTATCGGGATCGGGAGATTTGAACTGGTAGCGCTCGCCGGGCTGAATGATGCCACCTACCCATTCAATAAAAGTTTCTGCCAGATAGGTTTCATACTGTTTTACGGACATACACGGCGTCTCCACTATCACTCATTCGCTCTACATTTCCCATGCGTTCATAAAACGCCACCAGCGTTTGCGCCGACTGGTTGTCCAGATAAAAACCACGCTGTTCAAAACCACGCAGCAGTTCATGCAGGCGGAGTTTGTCATTTTTGCCCACAGTGAGATTGGTCAGCAACAGAAGACGATCCTGATTCAGCACCAGCACTTTCCCTGCCCGACCACGGACCTGAATGAAACCTGTACAGATTTCTCTTTCCAACTCATTGATGTAATTACGGTTTACTGCTGCCCTATCTTTTTTATCTTGGAATTGTTCAAGAGCAACAGAAAAAAATTGATTGAAGACACCTTCTAGAGTTGATGCTTTTTCCCTAGCTTCGAGCTTCCGATTCTCAATAAATTCACTCAAATACTTATTAAGCGCATTTAATATCTGGAATGAAGTGTCTGGATAATTTAGTACATCCTGATAAACCTGCCATAATGGACGTTTTTTTTCGCCTTTTTCCCACTGTAATACCTCTAATGCAGAAAGCATGGGGAAAAGTTTTTCACTTTGACTTGAGAATAGTTTATAACCATATCGTTTCAACATATCACGTTCGGAGCTAGCCTTCTCACTATCAAGAATAAAAAACAACGATTTGCTTTTTGGAACTCCATCTTTCCAGTTATCAATATTGAGTGCTAATTGAGCACACCAGCTGAAGGCATACAATCGAAGAGTATTGGTTAGCTCTTGTAATAGATACTTTGGATGCTCTGCTAAAAATGAAAGATCTGACTGAAAACACTCCACCATATAGGGTAAATATGGTTGTTCTTCTGTAAATGGTCCCCTGCCCAAAAAAGGAGTAATATTTTTAGCAAGTTTACCTAACATTCTTTGCTCGATGAAATTTAAATTATCTTGTATTGGATAATTTAATGAAAACTCCCCTATCAGATTAGAAAATAGGATAGCAAGTCGCTTATCTGCTGTGGAGCCTACATTTATTTTATCATCAGAAAACTGCGCATGGAAAAGTAAAAAAAGCGGAGATACACGGAAAACATCATAGTTTGTAAAGTACATTCTTTCCAAGATCGACCAAAATTCTGAATCTTCAAGTACTCCCTGCAAATCAGATCTGCAGTCATCACGAAACTGAGAGAAATCGTAATCATCAATCTTATGTTTAAGTGCATAACTAAGTACCAGACCAGTAACTATTTTCCAATCAATATTATTATTGCTGTTACGCACTGGTAAGTAGCTATCGACTATATTGTTTCCAACTTTCAGTTTTTTTAGGGTAATGGGATATATCATGTTATCCCTCCATGCAGCTAATTGATATTATGTCGTCATCTGCTTTTGCGCGATAGACTCGGAATCTGCCATCATAAAATTTTATATCGCGGCTAGATTTAGCTTGTTCGGCAATTAATTCAACGAGTTCATCCAGCAGAACTATGGCATTTTTATCGTATTTATTCGGACGATATCCATTGTTCAATTTGTGCAAAAGTTCAAAGAGATTGAGCCCAATGTGAACAGGAGGAAGTGCGTTACACCCCACCTTTAAATATATATCAAAGCCGGTAGGATGAGCCGTGTGTTTATTACGAATAGAGTCCCAGTCAGGCTTTATCTCTACCGGCGCGGTTATTTTAACACCTCCGAACTCACCCAAAAAGAACTCTTCTTTTTGCATACTTAATTCAGGCGCTTTGCGGTTAGCATAGCGCTGGATACCAGCAATAAGCTCAAAAGCATAGAAGCGATTCAGTGACCTTTTTTGCTCCGGATCTGCTGTGTAATTACTATGCAAGTGCCAGATTTCTGAGTAACGTTCAAACAGCGATTCGTTAAAGAACGCGGAAAATTTCCGATGATAATCATTACCCAATGACTCGTACTGCAACAGCCAGAAAAGCCGGATCAAGCAGGTTGCGTCACCAGACTTAACGCTCTGGCGATCAAACTTAATGTGCAACGGCTCAAGTGCGGCTAAAAAATCATCGAGATCAGCATCAACCAGCCCCAGTTCATAGCGCAAAACAAACTGATCAAGTTCATAGGTGTGCAATCTGGCGGGATCAAAATCGGAAACTTTTTTAATCAGATCATTTTCTGCACCGGTGAAGAGATTATCAAATAAGTAGCCAGGCCCCATCAGCAGATGATGCAAAAAATCCAACAGCGTTCGGGTCGTTACAAATTGGTCTTTAATTAATCGCGCTTTAAAGAGCTGCGTAATTAATACATCCTGCACGCCTGGCATGCAAAGCAATTTAAAGTTTGCGACCTCTTTTAGATCTGGATTAATTGACTCATCGCGCCGAAAAATAAACTGAAATAAATTATTATCATCATCACGAGTTAAATTATCTAATAAGGTCTTAATAAATGATGAATATTGTTTATTTTCGTCAAACTGGAATTTAGGGTAATGTTCAAAATCAAAAAAAGAACAATTCTCGTTACGGTAAGGACGGCTTGCATCCTGCTGCCCTGATAAAAATGAGTCAATTGCAGACCGGATCACCCTGTGGCATTCAGCGCCTTCTCGGGCAAAGTTAGCAAGCATTCCGGTGTTGATGCCAATGAGCAACGGAGATGACTGCTGATGATGATTAGCAAATAACTCATTCAAAGCATCAATGGCTGATTGTCGAGGGGCAAAGCTATGAGTGGCATCCAGATGGAAATTAAACCGCCGCTGATAACGCGGATCTGACTGACAGCGGGTTAAAATTTCGGACTTTCCGTCCCCGCTACTACCGCATAAAAAAATGATTTCACCGGGTTTAGCAACATCCAGATAGCGTTGTAACTCGGTTTCAATCTCTTGTTTAACAAAGAGTTGTTCCTTTAACTGATCGAACTCATCCTTCTGACGGTGTGTCACGGTGGTGACGGAAAACGAAGATGACTTCGCAAGTACACCCAACGCTTTACGTAATGTGATTGCGCTCATGAGTTCATGTTCTCTAAAGTAAGAATTCACCTATTGTATAAAAGCTAACCCATGATATCTATAGGCTCTTTAACACATTCATCACGAGCAATTTCAACATTGTATATTTTCCTATCCGTCCACGAAACACATCCAGAGCTGGCGGATCAAATCCATCCATCAACCAGCTTCCAAAGTGAAGCTGGTTGATTAGTTGTATATTAATTAAACATATACACTAAATATTACCCCGATTGATTTTTGCATAGTCAAACGGCGTAATCCCACTCTCCCGATTCGCATCCAGATAATCCGCCCACCATTGCAGCATCAATCTTCGCTCGTCCAAATGCTCAGCCTTATGAATGTAAGCAGCTCTTACAGAGTTACGCTCCATATGGCTCATCTGCCGTTCTACCGCATCCCTCGACCACAACCCCGATTCAATCAACGAGCTACATGCCATCGTCCTAAATCCATGCCCGCAAACCTCAACCTTCGTGTCGTATCCCATCACGCGCAGCGCCTTGTTCACCGTGTTTTCACTCATCGGTTTACGAGGGTTGTGATCCCCAACGAAAACAAAATCGCGCTCGCCACTAAGCTTGTGAACCTGTCTGAGGATTGCTAAAGCCTGGTGAGACAATGGCACCAGATGAGGTGTACGCATTTTAGAACCACGTTGAGAGTGCTTCACTCCTTCAATAGCTTCTCGTTCCGCCGGTATCGTCCACATTGCCGTATCGAAATCGATCTCAGACCAGCGGGCAAAGCGCAATTCACTAGAACGAATAAAGATTAATAACGTGAGCTCAACAGCCAGACGGGTCATTTGGCGTCCCGTGTAACCGTCGATTCGATGAAGTAATTCAGGTAAGCGTTTCAAATCAAGCGCTGGACGGTGGACACGGTTACTGGAAGCGACAGCACCAGCCATTTCTTGAGCTGGGTTGTAATCAATCAAACCACTTTGCACTGCATAACGCATAATCGCATTAGTACGCTGCTGAAGACGTGAAGCAACTTCAAGTCGCCCTGTAGCCTCAACTACTTTAATAGGTACAAGGAGATCGCGTGTGCTGAAACTATCAATACTCCGCTTCCCAATTGTAGGGAACAGATTGTCTTCCAGGCTCTTCAGCACCCTCCGACTGTGTTCCTCTGACCATTTATTGTTAGTTGCATGCCACTCCCTGGCAACTGACTCAAAGGTAATGGCCTCTTTCGCCTTCTCCTCCTTTACAGCACGCTTATGTTCGCGAGGATCGATACCAGCAGCAACCAGCTTTCTGGACTCGTCCCTCTTCTGCCTCGCATCGGCTAACGAAGTTTCAGGATAAACCCCAAACGCCATCAGGTGCTGATTACCACCAAAGCGAAAACGGAACCGCCAGTATTTTGAGCCGTTGGGATGAATAAGCAAAAACATGCCATCCCCATCGACAAGGGTGTACTCCTTTTCCTGCGGTTTTGCAGAACGCACTTTGATATCTGTCAGAGCCATAAAAGTTCTCCTTCCATGTGCTGCCGTGAGTATATAAGTATTATCGAACCAGCATATATACTCGGTTCTATACTCACAAGCATGTTGATGTGGGGTAACTCAGATTGATGTCGGTTGACTGAAAAGCGGGGAAAAGCCTTGCGGGGACTGGATTTTAGACATAAAAAAAGACCTCAGTTGAGGTCTATTTACATACTAATGGTGCCGAAGGCCGGACTCGAACCGGCACGTATTTCTACGGTTGATTTTGAATCAACTGCGTCTACCGATTTCGCCACTTCGGCACTGAAAGTAGTATGCGGAAAACGGGTGCATTATACCTTTTGCCGACTCGGGCGCAACTCTAATCCGTCCGGTGCCGGGTTAAGTGCTGAAAAAATCATCTTTGGCAAGGTGTTATCGCGCTTTCGGGGGCAGGGAAGGGCACTTTTACGTTGTACCTGGATGTCGCCGCCGACAAAAAAGCGCTGAGCGGTTGCCCGGCCAGCGCCTTTTATCTGTTCAGTTTACCTTAACGACGTTTGAGCAGCAGCGCCACGCTGATGACCAAGAACACGGCGCTCGGTAATACGGCGCCCAGTATCGGAGGAATGCCGTACACCAGACTGAGCGGTCGAAAGATTTCATTCAGCAGGTAGAACAGGAAACCGAAACTGATGCCGATGACGATACGGGCGCCGGCCGGCACGCTGCGTAGCGGGCCAAAGATGAACGACAGCGCCATTAGCATCATTACGGCGACGGATAGCGGCGCAAATATCTTGCTCCACATATTGAGCTGGTAACGGCTCGATTCCTGTCCGCTTTGCTTCAGGTAGGCGGCGTAATCGCGCAGCCCGCGAATAGAAAGCGAGTCAGGTTCCAGCGCCACCACGCCCAGTTTATCGGGCGTCAGGTTGGTTCTCCATTCACCGCTCAGCGTCTGGCTGCCGCCAATCTGTTTTCCATCGCTCAGGTCGGACTCGTCAACCTGAGTGAGTTTCCATACGCCATTATCGAAAGAGGCGGACGCCGCATAGCGAACGGACAGCAGTTTGTTTTGTTGGTCGAAATGGTAAATATTGACGCCGGCAAGCTCGCTGTCGCCCACAACGCGTTCAATATAAATGAAGTCATTGCCGTCTTTTGCCCACAGGCCATTTTGCGTAGAGAGCATCGAACCGCCGTACATCATCTGCGAACGGTAGTTGCGCGCCATCTGCTCACCCTGCGGCGATACCCATTCGCCTATCGCCATGGTAAGTAATACCAGCGGAATGGCAGTTTTCATGACGGCGGAGGCGATTTGCAGACGGGTAAATCCCGCGGCCTGCATCACCACCAGCTCACTGCGGGTGGCCAGCGTTCCGAGACCCAGCAAAGCACCGAGCAGCGCGGCCATTGGGAAGAAGATTTCAATGTCTTTGGGTACGCTGAGCAACGTATAAAGCCCGGCGCCGAATGCCGAATAGCCGCCTTGTCCGACCTTACGTAACTGATCGACAAACTTGATGATGCCGGACAGGGATACCAGCATGAAGAGGGTCATCATGATGGTATTGAAAATGGTTTTACCGATATAGCGGTCCAGTACGCCAAACATCAGGCCGCTCCTTGTAATTTAAGACGGGCGCGCACTCTGCGCAGCGGAACGCTGTCCCATAGGTTGAGCGCCACCGCAATGCCGAAATACACCAGGTTCGTCAGCCAGATCCAAAGCATGGGATCTATTTTTCCTTTGCTGGCGTTGGAGCGCAGCGAGCTTTGCAGCAGGAAGAAAATCAGATATAGCAGCATCGCCGGCAGCATGCTCAACACACGCCCTTGCCGCGGGTTGACCGCGCTCAGCGGAACCACCATCAGCGCCATGATGAATACCGATACAATCAGCGTTAAACGCCAGTGAAACTCGGCCCGCGCGTCATGCTCGTTCGAATGCCACAGCGCCCGAATACTCATCTGTTCAACATCGCTGCTATCAAGCGTCACCGTTTGGTGACCAATCACCGCCTGATAGTTGGTGAAGTCCGTGATACGGAAATCGCGTAACAGCGCGGTTCCTTCATAGCGGGAACCGTTATCCAGCGTCACCACCTGCGAGCCTTCGCTATTCTGCGTGACGTGTCCGCGATCGGCCACCACCACGGAAGGCCGAGCGTTTCCGCTGGGCCGCAACTGCGCCAGAAACACGTGTTCAAACTCCTGACCGCTGACGTTGCCGACAAACAGCACCGCGTTGCCGCCCTGAGCCGACTGAAACTGTCCTTCGACCAATGTTGCCATGCCGGGGTTGGCTTTTGCTTCCGCCAGCACCACTTCCTGATGCCGAGAAGACCAGGGGCTGACCCACAGCACGTTGATGGTCGCTATTGCGGCCGTCAGCAGCGCCAGCGCCAGCGCGGCTTTTAGCAGCACGCGTTTTCCCAGCCCGCAGGCATGCATCACCGTGATCTCGCTTTCTGCATACAGACGGCCAAATGTCATCAATAACCCAAGAAACAGGCTTAACGGCAAAATGAGCTGGATCATCTCCGGCACGCCTAATCCCAGCAGGGAGATAACCAAATTTGTCGGGATCTCGCCGTCAACGGCGGCACCCAGTATCCGCACTAATTTCTGGCAAAAGAAAATCAGCAACAGAATGAAAAGGATGGCCAATTGGCTTTTAAATGTTTCCCGTACCAGATATCGAATGATGATCACGCTTAATTACGCCTGTGAAAACTTGTCTTTTTGCAGGAAAATAGATAGTTTCTTCGCTAACTCGCCATTTATACTCATTTGTGGCAACCTCGTAGCTAAAACTGTATTACAACATACTGTGTTTAGGCTGTTGTATCAGAACCTGCTTATAGTCACCAAAACAGATTCGTTACGTCGTCAAGATTAACACAGGTATGTTAACGCAACGGCGGGAAAGTATTACGGAGTGGAACATTCTAGCCGTTGATCCCGCCTTTGTCTTTAAGATTCAGGAGAGTACATGGAGTTCAGCGTAAAAAGCGGTAGCCCGGAAAAACAACGCAGTGCATGCATTGTCGTCGGCGTGTTTGAACCGCGTCGCCTGTCCCCAATTGCCGAGCAGCTCGATAAAATCAGCGACGGCTATATCAGCGCGTTGCTGCGCCGCGGTGAATTAGAAGGCAAAGTGGGGCAATCATTGTTATTGCACCATGTACCCAACATTCTTTCAGAACGTATTTTGCTGATTGGCTGCGGCAAAGAGCGCGAGCTTGATGAGCGTCAATACAAACAGGTTATTCAGAAAACCATCAACGCGCTGAATGAAACCGGTTCAATGGAAGCGGTCTGTTTTCTGACCGAACTGCACGTCAAAGGGCGAAATACCTATTGGAAAGTGCGCCAGGCCGTCGAAACCGCGAAAGAATCGCTCTATACCTTTGATCAGCTCAAGAGCAACAAAGTCGAACTGCGCCGTCCGCTGCGTAAAATGGTGTTCAACGTGCCGACGCGTCGCGAACTGACCAGCGGCGAGCGCGCTATTCAGCACGGTCTGGCGATTGCCGCCGGTATCAAGGCGGCGAAAGATCTTGGCAATATGCCGCCCAATATCTGTAACGCCGCCTATCTGGCGTCGCAGGCGCGCCAACTGGCCGATACCTACAGCCAGAATATTATCACCCGCGTGATTGGCGAACAGCAGATGAAAGAGCTGGGCATGAATGCGTATCTGGCGGTCGGTCAGGGGTCTCAGAATGAATCGCTGATGTCCGTCATCGAATATAAAGGCGATCCGTCGGCGGACGCCCGGCCGATTGTGCTGGTCGGTAAAGGCCTGACGTTTGACTCCGGCGGCGTGTCCATCAAGCCTGCCGACAGTATGGATGAAATGAAATACGACATGTGCGGCGCCGCCACGGTTTACGGCGTTATGCGCATGGCCGCGGAACTGGCGCTGCCGCTGAATATTATCGGCGTGTTGGCGGGCTGTGAAAATATGGTCGACGGGCGATCTTACCGTCCGGGCGATGTGCTGACCACCATGTCGGGGCAGACGGTGGAAGTGCTGAATACCGATGCGGAAGGCCGTCTGGTGCTGTGTGATACCTTGACCTACGTTGAGCGTTATGAGCCGGATGTGGTCATCGACATTGCGACGCTGACCGGCGCCTGCGTGATTGCGCTCGGCCATCACATCACCGGATTGATGGCGAACCATAATCCGCTGGCGCATGAGCTGCTGAGCGCTTCCGAACAATCTGGCGACCGCGCCTGGCGTTTACCGCTGACCGATGAGTTCCAGGAACAGCTGGAATCCAATTTCGCCGATATGGCAAACATTGGCGGCCGTCCCGGCGGCGCCATTACCGCCGGCTGTTTCCTGTCGCGCTTTACGCGTAAGTATAGCTGGGCGCATCTGGATATCGCCGGTACGGCCTGGCGTTCAGGCAAAGCCAAGGGCGCTACCGGTCGCCCGGTGGCGCTGTTGTCGCAGTTCCTGCTTAATCGTGCCGGTCTGAACGACGTAGAATGATGGCAATCTGTCAGGCGCGGTAAGCGGCGTCTGAATAAACCTGCAATAACGGGCCGGGTTTTCCGGCCTTTATCAATAGTGTAGATAATGAAAAACGCAACGTTCTATCTTCTTGAACACGATAGCAGAAGCGGTGAGCTTAGCGCCTTTGAGGCGCTGGCCTGCTCGCTGGCGGCAGAACGTTGGCGCGCGGGAAAGCGCGTGTTGATTGCCTGTGAGAATGAGCAGCAGGCTGTCCGGCTGGATGAAGCGCTGTGGCAACGCGATCCCCATTCGTTCGTTCCGCATAATCTGGCGGGCGAGGGGCCGCGCCAGGGGGCGCCGGTCGAACTGGCCTGGCCCGAGCGGCGGGGAAATGCCCCGCGGGATCTGCTGATCAGCCTGTTGCCGCATTTCGCGGATTTTGCCACCGCTTTCCATGAAGTGATAGACTTTGTCCCTTACGAAGAATCCCTGAAACAGTTGGCGCGCGACCGCTATAAGGCCTATCGCAGCGTCGGCTTTCAATTGACTACGGCCAAGCCGCCAACTCACTGAATTTTGAGCATAATGGAAACGAAATATAACCCGCAAGATATCGAGCAGCCGCTTTACGAGCGCTGGGAAGAACAAGGCTATTTCAAGCCGAACGGCGACGCGAGCCAGGGAAGCTTCAGTATCATGATCCCGCCGCCCAACGTCACCGGCAGTTTGCATATGGGTCATGCTTTTCAGCAAACCATTATGGATACGCTGATCCGCTATCAGCGTATGCAGGGGAAAAATACGCTGTGGCAGGCGGGTACCGATCACGCCGGCATCGCCACCCAGATGGTGGTTGAGCGCAAGATCGCGGCGGAAGAGGGCAAAACCCGCCATGATTACGGCCGGGACGCGTTTATCGATAAAATCTGGCAGTGGAAAGCCGAGTCTGGCGGCACCATTACCCGTCAGATGCGTCGTCTGGGTAACTCCGTCGACTGGGAGCGTGAGCGTTTCACCATGGACGAAGGGTTGTCCAACGCGGTGAAAGAAGTGTTTGTGCGCCTTTATAAAGAGGATCTGATTTATCGCGGCAAACGTCTGGTGAACTGGGACCCGAAACTGCGCACCGCGATTTCCGATCTGGAGGTTGAAAACCGTGATGTAAAAGGTTCCATGTGGCACCTGCGCTATCCGCTGGCCGACGGCGTTAAAACCGCCGAAGGCAAAGATTATCTGGTGGTCGCCACCACCCGTCCTGAAACCATGCTGGGCGATACCGGCGTGGCGGTAAACCCGGAAGATCCGCGTTATAAAGACCTGATTGGCAAAGACGTGATCCTGCCGTTGGTTAACCGCCGTATCAAAATCGTCGGTGACGAACACGCCGATATGGAAAAAGGCACCGGCTGCGTGAAAATTACGCCGGCGCACGATTTCAACGACTACGAAGTGGGCAAACGCCATCAGCTTCCGATGATCAATATTCTGACGTTTGACGGCGATATTCGTCAGGAAACTGAAGTATTTGATACCAACGGCGAAGCCAGTACCGCTTACGGCCGCGATATCCCGGAATCCTTCCGTGGTCTGGAGCGTTTTGCCGCGCGTAAAGCCGTGGTGGCGGCATTCGATGAGCTTGGCCTGCTGGAAGAAATCAAGGCCCACGATTTGACCGTTCCCTACGGCGATCGCGGCGGCGTGGTGATTGAACCGATGCTTACTGACCAGTGGTATGTGCGCACGGCGCCGCTGGCAAAAGTAGCGATCGAGGCCGTCGAACAGGGTGAAATCCAGTTCGTGCCCAAGCAGTACGAAAATATGTACTTCAGCTGGATGCGCGACATTCAGGACTGGTGTATCTCCCGTCAGCTATGGTGGGGCCACCGTATCCCGGCCTGGTATGACGCCGACGGCAATGTCTATGTCGGCCGTGATGAGGCGGAAGCTCGTCGTGAAAATAATCTGTCTGACGATGTCGCGCTGAATCAGGACGAAGATGTACTGGATACCTGGTTCTCGTCCGGTCTGTGGACGTTCTCCACGCTGGGTTGGCCGGAACAGACGCCGGAGTTGAAAGCGTTCCATCCCAGCAGCGTGATGGTCAGCGGTTTCGACATCATCTTCTTCTGGATTGCCCGCATGATCATGCTGACCATGCACTTTATCAAAGATGAAAACGGCAAGCCGCAGGTTCCGTTCCACACCGTATATATGACAGGTCTGATCCGTGACGAGGAAGGCCAGAAAATGTCGAAATCCAAAGGGAACGTGATTGACCCGCTGGATATGGTGGACGGCATTTCTTTAGACGCGCTGCTGGAAAAACGTACCGGCAATATGATGCAGCCTCAACTGGCGGAGAAAATCCGTAAGCGCACCGAGAAGCAGTTCCCGAACGGCATTGAGCCGCACGGTACGGACGCGCTGCGTTTTACGCTGGCGGCGCTGGCATCCACCGGTCGCGATATCAACTGGGACATGAAGCGCCTGGAAGGCTATCGCAACTTCTGTAACAAGCTGTGGAACGCCAGCCGTTTCGTGCTGATGAATACCGAAGATCAGGATTGTGGTTTCAACGACGGGGAAAAAGTACTGTCGCTGGCCGATCGCTGGATCCTGGCTGAATTCAACCGCACGGTGAAAGCCTATCGCGAAGCGCTGGACAGCTATCGTTTCGATATCGCCGCCAACATTCTGTACGAATTCACCTGGAACCAGTTCTGTGACTGGTATCTGGAGCTGGCGAAGCCGGTGATGAATGGCGGAACGGAAGCGGAACTGCGCGGCACGCGCCATACGCTGGTGAACGTGCTGGAAGCGCTGCTGCGTCTTGCGCACCCGATCATTCCGTTTATCACGGAAACCATCTGGCAACGGGTGAAAGTGCTGAAAGGCATTACCGCCGATACGATAATGTTGCAGCCTTTCCCTGAGTACGATGCGGCACAGGAAGATACGCAGGCGCTGAACGATCTCGAATGGATCAAGCAGACGATTATTGCCGTGCGTAACATCCGTGCGGAAATGAACATTGCCCCGGGTAAACCGCTGGCAGTGTTGCTGCGCGATGCCAGCGCCGAAGCCCGGCGTCGGGTAGAAGAGAACCGCAGCTTTATCCAGACGCTGGCGCGTCTGGAAAGCATTACGCTGCTGCCGGCGGGTGATAAAGGCCCGGTTTCCGTGACCAAACTGGTCGAAGGGGCTGAGCTGTTGATCCCAATGGCCGGTCTGGTCGATAAGGCCGCGGAGCTGGATCGTCTGGCGAAGGAAGTGGCCAGAATCGAAGCTGAAATCGGCCGCATCGAAAGCAAACTGTCCAACGAAGGTTTTGTGGGACGCGCTCCGGAAGCCGTGGTTGCCAAAGAGCGTGAAAAACTGGATGGCTATTTCGTTGCCAAAGCGAAATTGCTGGAACAGCAGGCGACGATCGCGGCGCTGTAATTCCTTATCTGGATTGATGATTTTCTTATCGTCCTGGTCAGATAAAACGCCCGATGCATTGCATCGGGCGTTTTTTATCCGCATATAAATACCACCTCCTATGCCGGCGGATTTGATGCCTCAGGGCATTTTCTGTGCTGCCGACAAGCTTGTTCTCTCCTTTATGTATGCCCTTATTTCTGATGCAAACGAGGTAGCAGATCGTGCGTAAGTACGAAAAAAAATACTTCAACAACTATAAATAATAATGAGAATAACTATCAATTCGCTCAGGGTTTGATATTATTTCAGGCTGATTTCTTGTGTCATTAGTGATGGATTAACGGTGGAGGCACAGCGTGAATACGGCTGTCAGTAACATTAATCAACAGGTGTCATCAGCCTGGCAAAAAAAACGTAGCGCGTTCAGCGTATTTTCCGGTAGCGTGCTGGTTATTCTGCTTTTGACTGCCGGACTCAGTGGAAATGCGTTTGCAGCGCCTGCGGCAACGCCGCTGTCCGGTGAGAACAGCACCGGCGATACTGCGACATCGGTTATTCCTGATCTTTCCGCCGCCCCTGATTCTCCCGCTACGGCAACAACACCGGAAACACTGATCCCTTCACCGCTTTCACTGCCCATCAGCGCGGCGCCGGGTACGAATAACCTGATGCAAACCGATCTCTCTGTCTGGGGTATGTATCAACATGCCGATTGGGTGGTGAAGACGGTCATGATTGGTCTTTTGCTGGCGTCCGTCATCACCTGGGCGATTTTCTTCAGTAAAAGCGTGGAGTTGATGGGCGCCAAGCGTCGCCTGCGCCGTGAATATCAGGCTTTGGAACAGGCTAGAACGCTGGATGATGCGGCAACAACCGTAGAAGCTTTCAAAGCGGGCAGCGTGGCGCAGCGACTGCTGGCGGATGCGCAGAATGAAATAGAGTTGTCGGCCCGTTCTGACGACAACAACGGCATTAAAGAACGTACCGCTTTTCGTCTGGAACGTCGCGTCGCGGCGACCGGGCGTGATATGGGACGTGGTAACGGCTATCTGGCGACGGTCGGCGCGGTGGCGCCGTTTATCGGGCTGTTTGGTACGGTATGGGGCATCATGAATAGCTTTATCGGTATTGCCCAAACCCAGACCACGAATCTCGCCGTCGTCGCGCCGGGTATCGCCGAGGCTTTGTTGGCGACGGCGATTGGTCTGGTTGCCGCCATCCCCGCCGTGGTGATTTATAACGTCTTCGCCCGCTGGATCGCCGGCTATAAGGCGCTGGTGGGGGATGTTGCCGCACAGGTGCTGCTGCTGCTGAGCCGCGATCTGGATGTGGCGGCCAGCAATGACAACCGGGTGGCGTCATCGACGCATAAACTGCGGGTGGGATAAGCCATGGCCATGCACTTGAACGATGATGTGAGCGACAATGGCGAGATGCATGACATCAACGTGACGCCGTTTATTGATGTCATGTTGGTTCTGCTGATCATTTTTATGGTGGCGGCTCCGCTGGCAACGGTGGACATTCGCGTAGACCTGCCCGCCTCTTCCGCCGCGCCTCAACCGCGCCCGGAAAAACCGGTTTACCTGACGGTGAAAGCGGACAAGCAGCTCTACGTGGGAGACGATGCGGTTAACGAACCGTCACTGGCTCAGGCTCTGGATGCCAAAACCAACGCCAATAAAGAAACCACCATCTTCTTTCAGGCGGATAAAAGCGTCGATTATGAAACCATGATGCGCGTTATGGATGCGCTGCGCAAAGCCGGCTATCTCAAGGTCGGGTTGGTCGGCGCGGAATCCGCGGCCAAATAGTCTGCCGCCGAATAGCGGTCGACGTTCACGGCGGCGCCTGATTTACTGACGTGAATCAGGATGCCGCCAGTGTATCCGGGTCGGTATATAGCATTTGTCCTCGTCCAGCGGCTGCTGGTCGATTAAGCGCGTAATCATTTCAAAACTGCTTCTTGCCAGCGTTTCGCAATCCTGCGCGACGGTATCAATCTTCAACGGTAAACAGTCAAACAGATAGTGATCGTCAAAGCTGCACAGACGGATATCGCTTTCCATCAGGTTGTGCTGATTCAGGTAACGTAAAACCCCTTCCTGCAAACCGCAGGCGGCGACGAACAGCGCTTTGGGCGGGCGACCCAGCGTCGCGCAAAGCTGAGCGAACATCTCATAGCCGGAACTGGGATGGTAGCTGCCATGAATAATCCACTCAGGACGACATTCCAGACCCGCACGCTGTAATCCCAACTGGAACCCCGCCAAACGATCGCGGGTAGGGGAGATGCGGGATTGGCCGCCAATAAAATAGAATTCCTCGCGGTGCTGACGAGCGATACGTTCCACCATCTCCGCCGTTGACTCCACGGCCTCGGAGACCACCAGCGGCAAGGTGGAGTCGCCAATCACCCGGTCAAACTGCACCACCGGCAACTGTTGATTGATTTTCTGATATTCGCTATCGCTGAGCATGCTGGATGCGACAATCAGTCCATCAACCTGACGCTGCACCAGGCTGTTGACCGCCATCATTTCCTGACTGGCGTTTTCATCCGTACAGGCGATCAGCAACTGTAATCCCGCTTCGCGACACAGCATTTCCAGCTCGCGTGAGATAACGGCGAAGCCGTAGTTGGTCATTTCCGGCACCACCAGCCCCAGCGTGTTACTGCGGGAGGAACGCAACGAACGCGCATGGATACTGGGCTGATAGCGTTGCTCGTGGGCAATCAGCAGAATGCGATCGCGGGTGGCATCAGAAACGCGGAACTCTTTACTACGGCCATTCAGTACCAGACTGGCGGTGGATTTTGATACACCGGCCAGCGCGGCGATATCACTGATTGTTACGCGTTTAGTCTGTTTCACCGCTGAGTCTGCTGTTAGAAAAAAGGGGATGTTATTCTATCACGCATGGCGCTAACAGCCAGTGCTGTAGCGTTAGTCGTCCGGATCCGCTGAAAGAAAGGGTCGCGTCGCCTTCCGGGAAATAGCGGGTAGACATCACCGCGGCTCCCTCATTGATAAAAATTTCGATACTGGAGCGATCGCACAAGATCTGTAAATGATAAAGATCTCCACGCCAGTAGCGGTGTTCGGACTCGCCGGTGCGCAGATTACGCCGACTCAGGGTCAGACGTTCACCGTCCCAGCACAGCACCAACAACGAGGCGATCGTGAGCTGGAACTCCCCGTGGATCGACAATTGCACTTCCGCGCTCTCGACGGCAAGAGACGGGGCATAGTCGGCGGTGCCCTGCCAAACATAAGGCTCGCTGCGCAACTGTTGCAACTCGCGGGCAGGCTGTTGATAAATCCGGCCTTCACGTAGCGTAAGTTCCCGAGGGCAGGTCATGGTGTGCATCCACCCTTGTTTAATGGTCGGGGCGAAAAACTCGTTTTCGTCAGGGATACCCATCCAGCCAAACAGCAAACGACGACCGTCGGCGCTTGCTGTGGTTTGCGGCGCATAAAATTCGAAACCGAGATCCAGTTCGTTAAAATCCTGATGCGAATAATGGCCGTTCTGATAATCCAGCTTGCCGATAAAGTAGCCGGACTGAAAAGTATTGAGATAGCGTTCTTCTTCCGCAGCCAGCCCTTGCGGGCAGCAGATCAACACCTCCTGACCGCCCAGACTGAATAAGTCCGGGCATTCCCACATGTAGCCAAAATCACCCAGTCCGCCAAGCCGGGAACCGGCGATTTCGGCCACGTGTTCCCAACCGAGCAGATCGTTGGAGCGATACAGCAGCACTTTTCCCTGTAGCGCTTTATCCTGCGCGCCCAACACCATGTACCAACGGCCATCATGCTTCCAGACTTTCGGGTCGCGGACATGGCCGGTATAGCCTTCGGGCAGCGTCAGTACCGGCCCCAGTTTGTCGTATTCGCCATCGTTGTTCTCGCGGGCGAGACACTGGAAGGCCGTACGCGAGCCGTCGTCGTACTTGACGTTGCCGGTGTAAATCAGCGTAATCGCACCGTTATCCGCCACGGCGGAGCCTGAATAGCAGCCGTGGGTCTCATAGCTTTCACTGGGAACCAGCGCCACAGGCTCGTGTCTCCAGTGCACCAAATCGGCTGAGCTCCAGTGCCCCCAGAATTTTGCTCCGTGGGCACAGGCTAAAGGATTCCACTGATAAAACAGATGGTAACGCCCGTTATGATGAATGAACCCGTTCGGATCGTTGAGTAGCCCAACGTTAGGCGACAAATGCCAGGCCGGACGGTATGGATCATCATGAGTCTGATTTTGACCTGACATCAGGGCGTGCGCCATGCGCTTTAATAAGTGGACTTCTTTCATTATTCGCTATCCGTTTTATATTTCAGCAGGGATGAAATGATAAACGCTGTACTAAAGGCGATCAGCATACCAATCAGGTAGCTAAGCATAGAGCCTGCCTGTACGATTGCCAGCCCGGGGAAGCCGGTCAATCCTACCGCCGTCATGCTGACATGATTGAATACGACCCACGCGCCGCCGAGCGCACCGCCCGCAAGGGCTGCCAGGAATGGTTTGATAAAGCGCAGATTAATACCAAATATCGCTGCTTCGGTAATCCCCAACAGGCAGGAAAGGCCGGCAGGGACGGCGATGGCTTTGATTTTAGCGTCGCGAGTTTTGAAATACACCGCCAGACAAGCCCCGCCTTGCGCAACGTTAGCCATGGCCCAGATAGGCAACAGGAAGTTGACCCCGATATTGGGATTCCCCAACAGGCCGGCTTCAATGGCATGAAAACTGTGGTGAACGCCGGTGATAACAATCGCGGAATAGAGACCGCCGAACAGCAATCCGGCCAGCCAGCCAGCGTGGGCAATCAGCGTACTCAGTACGAAAGAGATGGCGTCGCCCAGCATACGGCCTGCCGGGCCGATGATCAGCAAGGCAATAAAGCCGGAAATAACCACGGTCAGGAACGGCGTAACAATGATATCCAACGCATCCGGCACGACTTTGCGCAGGCGTTTTTCCACCATACTCATGAACCAGACGGCCAGCAGAACCGGGAATACCGTGCCCTGATAACCCACCATGGCAATATCCAGACCGAACAGGTTCATGGTTTCGAAGCCGCCGGCCACGCCCCAGGCATTGGTCAGCGCCGGATGGGTGAGGATCCCCCCCAGCGTGGCGCCCAGATAAGGGTTGCCGCCGAATTCCCGCGCGGCGGTAAAGCCGATAAGAATAGGCAGGATGATGAAGGCGGCGGAGCTGAACATATCCAGCATAATGAAAATCGCGCTGCCGGCGTCGACCCAGCCGTAGGTTTTGATCAGGCCGAGCACGCCCATCAGCAGACCGGATGCCACAATGGCCGGAATGATGGGAACAAAGATGTTCGACAGCAGGCGCGCCAGCCGTTGCAGCGGGTTCAGTTTCCGGGCGGCCAGCGTTGCGGCCTCGGATTTGCTGGATTCACTGATACCGGCGACCTTAATGAATTCGGCATAGACTTTATTGACCAGGCCGGTCCCGAAAATGATCTGAATCTGCCCTGCGTTGTGGAAGCAGCCTTTGACCCCTTCGACATTTTCAATGGCTTTCTTGTTCGCCAGGCTGTCATCGTTCAGTACCAGACGCAGACGGGTGGCGCAGTGGGCGGCGCTGGCGATGTTTTCTTTTCCGCCCAATAAGGGGATAAGCGCTGTCGCTGTGGCGTTAATGTCCATTTTATTCCTCTTTTTTATTATCGGGATACTTGGTATCCCCTGCGCCGGTCATCAGTGGTGATAACCGGCGATCGTGCTATCCGATTATCAGAACCAGGTTTCCATCTGGACGCCGAAATTCCATTCGCCGCCAGCAGTGAAGCCGGTAGAGCCGAAAGTGTCTGTACTTGAGTAGTTATCCAGTCGTTTGTCCCAGTTCATGTAGCTGGCGAACAGACGCAGCTCAGGACGACTGAAGAAGTTGGCGATATCGCCTGTTTTAAACGTAGGAGCAAAGGTCAGCTTATAGAATCCGCCGCTGACCTTATTGAGATCGCTGTAGCCTCGTGGATCGAGATCCATATATTGATAACTGCCTTCATAAGCCAGCGCAAAGTTTTCGGTGATTTCCTGAATCAGACGGGCGTTAAACGTTATCCATTCATAGTTGTCGCCGCTGACGTAACGATCCTTGCTGGATTGCGCCAAAATAGACGGCGCGAAGCTCCAGTTTTTGCTTAATGGCGTCGTGCCGTAGGTCGCCAGACGCCAGGTGTCGGCATCATTGGTCAGGTTGCCATCCGAACCGATGCCTTTAACTTCGCCGCCTAAACCATGACCATAGAGGACGGCTACTTTCGCGCTACCTTCACGCAGCCCGTAGAAGCTATCGCCATGCCAGGCCGCCATCGCGTGGAAACCTTTATCGCCAGCGTTAGTATTGGTGACGGTATTCGCACTATTATTTCCGGTGTTTTCACGTACGTCGTTATTGTTCGCCGTTAATCCGCTCAGCATAAACTGGAACGGGCCGACATAGTTGTTGGCAGTGAAAATATAGTTTTTGATGTCATTATCCAGCGAGGTAATTGCGCCCAGATTGCGCCCATAGACGGAAAAGTTGCTTTTGAAGTTATCCGCCCATTTTACGTCGTAGATGCCGCCGCCGGTGCCGGCCAGGAAGATCACATCGGTGTCCAGCCAGTGAATATCGAAATTGTCGCGGTCAAAACGTTTACCCGCCCACAGCGTGGTGTCTTTCAACGCGCCGGTAAAGGTTGGCAGAGAACCTAATTCAACAAAGGCTTCCCGAACGTTAAGCTTGCTGTCATCACCCGTCCAGTCGTTATAGCTGCGTTGGCCGTCAGCCATCATGACTTTGAATCGGGTGGTCGCGCCGTTGTCCAGCTTTTGTTTGTGCTCCAGTTTCAACTCGACATAGGTGTCATCTTCATTGCCCAAGCGGCCAATATGTCCACCGGTTCCGCCTGCGGGAGACATGCCAGGCCCAAAATCGGCGTTTGAACTGACAGAAGAGTCATTTGCCAGTAAACCGGAGCGGGCATAGCCATGGAACTCGAAACCATCGGCGAATGACTTCTGGCTGGCCAGCGCGGTGGTGCGCTGCTCAACCTGCTGGGTTTTCTGTTCAGTTTGCGCGGTACGCGCTTCCAGTTGCCGGGTTTGTTTTTCCGCCGCTTCTGCTCTGGCTTCAGCGGTTTGCGCGCGATGTTCGGCTGCTTGCAGTCTTTGCTCGAGAGCGTTCAGACGGGCTTCAATACTGTCGGTACTGGCGGCAGAAGCGTAGAAAGGGCTGGAGAGGAGTAATCCTATTGTTACGGCAAGATAGTTTAGTTTCATTTTTTTGTTCTCTTTTGGATGGAGCTTTACTGTGTTGACAGAGTCCGTTTTGCTAAAATGCTAAACCGGTTTTTCAAGTGGAAAGTAAAGGCCGGATATCGGGTTGGCAAGAAATTTTACCAACCCGATTCTGTATCTGTGATCCTGGCTGCAAAACATCCCCTTTATCTTGCCGGATGCGGGAGAACAGGCCGCCTCTCGGTTACTTGGTTCTCGCGTCGCTGGAGGGAAAGGCCTGTCTGAATCCTGCAATCAATGGCGTGGAAAAGTCGAACCGCCGCGGCGTTAATGTCTGGCCAATGTGGTGGCGCGAAGCTGCTGCGCATAAGGCAGAGCCGTCATTGCGCCTTTCGCCGTCGTAGCCAGCGCGCCGCACAACTGGGCTTGCTCGATTACCCTGTCCCAGGAAACGGGCTGCGATAAGTCGTCATATTCGGCTAAACCTTGCAGCAGCCCGGCAACAAAGGCATCGCCGGCGCCGGTGGTGTCAACCGGGGTAACATAGGGCGCGGCAAACTGCTGTAGCCGCCGGCGATCGTGTAACCACACGCCTTCGCCGCCCAGAGTGACCAGCAGCAGTTTGACGGGATATTGCTGCATAAGCCGCTGAATGCCTTGTTCCACATCGGTGGTTTGGCTGAGAAACGCCAGCTCTTCCCGCGACAGTTTAACCACATCGGCCAGCGCCAAAGCCTGTGCGATGCAGTGCTGTAATTCCTGCCGGCAGGACCAGAGGTCTTCACGGATATTGGGATCGAAACTGACCCATCCCTGGGCGGCTTTTATGCGTCGCATCGCTTCAAACGCGGTGCTGCGAGAGGGTTCCTGTGATAAGGCGATAGAGCAGAGATGCAGCCATTCACCACGCTGGAATGCCGGTAAATCATCCGGTTGTAAAAACAGATCCGCACTGGGGCGAACCATAAAAGTGAATGAACGCTCGCCGGACTGATCCAGACTGACCACCACGGTAGAGGTGCGATAGCGGCCGTCAAGCGTCATGCAATCTGTTTCTACCTGTTCACGGGACAGGACGTTTTGCATAAAGTGACCAAAAACATCGTCACCGACCCGGCCGATAAACGCGCTACGCCCGCCAAGTCTGGCGATGCCCACCGCCACATTGGCGGGCGCGCCGCCCGGACACTTGATATAGCGATCTGCATCTTCTGGGATGAGGTCGACGACGGCATCACCCATTACCCAAATCTTATGTGCCATAGAATTACTCTTATCAGGGATAATAGAACTGGCTGCTAAAATAGAAGAATCGGTTTAGCTACGCAACAGATTCACGAAAGATGTTAGTGGAACGCCACAAAATAGCGGTTTTTTTCTCTGGAAAGTGAAGCGCATTTATGTGATGCGCTACGCAAATATTCGCTAGCGGCCTAAATAAAAGCGCGTTTTAGCCGATGCCTTAAAGGCAGTATTTGGGATTACCCTTTGTCTATCAGGAGCTAGGGCGAATAAGGAGAAGGCATATGAGCCGCCACACATCTTCCGGCATGAGATCCGACGCCATCATCGCTATTCGGCACGCCGCCTGCGCCATAAACACCACGGTTAAACCTATTGAAATAAACATTGCTGCGTTCCAGACGGTGCAATAACCGTGCGTAATTACAATCTGTTATGGGGGCTGTGGGCGATATGGGCCTTGCTGGTGATTGTCTGGCTGGTGGATATCCACATGGATTTATCCGCGTTGTTTTATGGCAAGGCGTTGGTTGCCGTTCTGGGATTCGCCCTGCCGGCGCTGATGGCGTTTTTTTACAAAATAAAAAGGAATCAGCCGATGTTTTCATTTGATAAAAAGAAAAAATCAAGCGATGAATCGCCAGGGAATGGTGACGTAACCCATCCGCCGGCGTTGGTTAATTCAGTCAGCCCTGCACGCGTCAGGAAAGACACGTTTATTGCTCAGGGCGCGCGTATGGCCGGCGGGCTGACGACGGACGGCAATATTACCGTGGAAGGGGAGATCGAAGGCGACGTGCGCTGCGGCGATACCATCAAGGTAGAACATGGCGGCAGGGTGAAAGGCGAAATGACGTCGCAGCAGATTATCATCAACGGCCAGGTTGAAGGGCGGGTTTCCGCCGGCGTGGTGTCCATTCTGGCGCAGGGAAGCGTGGTGGGAGAGATATTCTCGGATGAACTCTCCATTGAGAAAGGCGGCATATTTACCGGCCAGTCAAATCCGCAAACGCGGAGTCAGGAAAAACCGGCTTATGTGGAAAAGAAAAAAGGTAATGTCGTGCAAGAGAATATTGGCGTGTCGGCGGGGAATACTCCGGCGCTAAGCTAAACGGCGATAATCCTCATGCGCTGGGGGCGTCTTTCTGATCTTTCAGCGTACCTCAGCGCCGAAAATCTTGATCCGCCGCATGTCGGCAGCACTCTTATCAGCAGTTTTATATTTGTCCACGTATAATTTCCGCCCCCTGTATCCCGGTTGATAATCGAGCATATGTTAACCGGGCGTATAAAATCCATTTTCCGACAACGAAGAGTGCTATGCCAATCAGCCTGATCCAACCCGAACGTACCTTGTTCTCGTACCCGCGTTACTGGGCCGAATGTTACGGTACTGCGCCGTTTTTGCCGATGTCGCGGGCAGAGATGGATCAACTGGGGTGGGACAGTTGTGATGTGATCGTGGTGACCGGTGATGCATACGTCGATCATCCGAGCTTTGGCATGGCGATTATCGGACGGATGCTGGAAGCGCAGGGCTTTCGCGTCGGCATTATCGCGCAGCCGGACTGGACGTCGAAAAACGATTTTATGCGCCTCGGCAAGCCGAATCTGTTTTTTGGCGTCACCGCCGGAAATATGGATTCGATGATTAACCGTTATACGGCGGATCGAAAATTACGCCATGACGATGCGTATACGCCGGGTAATCTCGCGGGAAAGCGGCCGGATCGGGCAACGTTGGCGTACAGCCAGCGCTGCAAAGAAGCCTATCGCGATGTCCCGGTGCTCCTTGGCGGTATCGAAGCCAGCCTGCGGCGCATCGCCCACTATGATTACTGGTCGGATACCGTGCGGCGCTCGGTGCTGGTGGACGCCAAGGCGGATATGCTGGTCTACGGCAACGGCGAGCGCCCGCTGGTGGAGATTGCGCACCGCCTGGCGGCAGGCGAATCGATAAGCGATATTCAGGATGTGCGCAATACCGCCGTGATGCGTAAAACGGCGCTGACCGGCTGGACGGGCGTTGACTCAACCCGCCTCGACAAGCCCGGCCGCATTGAACCGATCGTCAATCCTTATGGCGAAGATTTGCCCTGTTCCGCAGGAGAATGCCTCGCGCCGGATGCGGCGCAGCCGATCGCCGTGCGGGCGGCAAAACCCAAGCCGTGGGAAAAAACCTATGTGTTGTTGCCGTCTTTCGAAAAAGTGAAAGGCGATAAAGTCATGTACGCCCATGCGTCGCGGATATTGCACCACGAAACCAATCCAGGCTGCGCCAGAGCCTTGATGCAAAAGCATGGCGACCGCTACGTCTGGATCAATCCGCCGGCGATCCCGCTCTCGACCGAGGAAATGGATGCGGTATTTGCGCTGCCGTTTCAGCGTGTCCCGCATCCTGCCTACGGCAATGCGGCGATCCCGGCCTACGATATGATCCGTTTTTCGGTCAACATCATGCGCGGCTGTTATGGCGGCTGTTCATTCTGTTCGATTACCGAGCATGAAGGGCGGATCATTCAGAGCCGCTCTGAGGCGTCGATTGTGAAAGAGATCGAAGAGATCCGCGATCGCGTGCCGGGATTCACCGGCGTTATTTCCGATTTAGGCGGCCCGACGGCCAACATGTACATGTTGCGCTGTCAGTCGCCGCGCGCCGAGCAGAGCTGCCGCCGGGCGTCCTGTGTGTACCCGGAAATCTGTGCGCACATGGATACCAATCATGAGCCGACCATCAAACTGTATCGGCGCACCCGCAGCCTGAAAGGCATCAAAAAAATCCTTATCGCTTCCGGCGTGCGTTACGATCTGGCGGTTGAAGATCCGCGTTATATCAAGGAACTGGCCGAGCATCATGTGGGGGGATATCTTAAGATCGCGCCTGAACACACGGAATCCGGGCCGCTGTCAAAAATGATGAAGCCCGGTATGGGCAGCTATCATCGCTTCAAACAGCTTTTTGACGACTATTCAAAACAGGCGGGAAAACAGCAGTATCTGATCCCCTACTTTATTTCCGCGCACCCGGGCACTCGGGATGAGGATATGGTCAATCTGGCGCTGTGGCTGAAAGAGCACCGTTTCAGACTGGATCAGGTGCAAAATTTTTATCCTTCTCCGCTGGCGAATGCCACCACCATGTATTACAGCGGCAAGAACCCGCTTGGCAAAGTGGATTACAAAAGCGAGGATGTGGTGGTGCCGCGGGGCGAGCGTCAGCGCCGTCTGCATAAAGCGCTGCTCCGCTATCATGATCCGGCGAACTGGCCGCTGATCCGCGATGCGCTGACCGCAATGGGCAAGAAACGGCTGATTGGAAATCGCCCCGACTGTCTGGTTCCCACCGCGGCGCCGGGGGAACGCGCCGCGGCGCGCGGCGGGAAGGACGGCGCATCTACTCGCCCCGCGCGAACGCGTTTTACCGCGCCGGCCGCAGCCCATAAATCATCCGGTAAAAAGCCGTCGTAAGACCGCCGGTCCGTATCGCTTCGACCGCGTTCATCGGCATCGGTCGGTAAAGTCGCTCGTCCCTGTTATCCTTGCCCTTGCCGGGAACTAAAACGATGCCGCTACGGTCAAGATAAGGCTGTCGTACCCGGCGGCGACCGGCAGGATATTGTCGAAAGTTAATGAGCCGTTTTGGCAGGAGAACCGATGGAGACCGAATACGCGCTTGATGCCATCTCCCGTTATTTGAAGAAGCTGCACGTACTGACATTATGCGTAAGCGATAATTCGGATTTATGGTGTGCGAGTTGCTTCTATACTTACGACGAACAGCAGGTGGCTTTTTATCTGATGACGGAGCCGCACACCCGTCATGGCGAGCTGATGCGCCGGCAGCCGCAGGTTGCCGGGACGGTCAGCGGTCAGCCGAAAAGCGTCATGCGAATTAAGGGCGTACAGTTCCGGGCGCAGGCCGAGCAGTTGCAAGGGGAAGACGAGCAGCAGGCGCGAGCGCGTTATAACGCACGGTTTCCGGTCGCCCGCGCGGCAACGACGCCGATATGGCGCTTACGGATAACCGAACTGAAAATGACGGACAACACGCTGGGATTCAGCAAGAAACGTCACTGGCAGCGAACGGCTCATGACGTGGCGATGTTAAAAGACAGATAACCAAAGGAGAATGTATGAGCCGGGTATTGCTGTTAGGGGCTACGGGTCTGGTAGGAAATGAACTGTTGCAACTTTTAAAGGCCAATCACCGGGTTGAAACGATTTACGCGCCTACTCGTAAGCCGTTGCCTTTTTCTGAAAAAGTGGTGAATCCCCATAACGCCGATCTCTCAGTGGCGCTTTCCCAGTTGATTTCTCCTATTGATATCGCTTTTTGCTGCCTGGGTTCCACGCTGAAGGCTGCGGGAAGTAAGCCGGCGTTCCGCTATGTGGATTACACGCTGGTGGTGGAGGGCGCCAAAACGGCGTTGGCGCTGGGAGCGAACCATCTGCTGGTGGTCAGTTCACTCAGCGCCAATGCGGCTTCTCCATTCTTTTATCCACGGGTCAAGGGCGAGATGGAGAAGTCGTTGCGTCAGCAAGGGTGGCAACATCTGACGCTGGCGCGGCCATCGATGCTATTGGGTGAAAGGGTCGACGGCCGGCCTCTGGAGAGCCTGACGGCGCCGATATTCCGCTTTTTTCCGGCGCAATGGCGGGCAATAGACGGGAAAACCGTGGCGCAGGCGCTACTGAATCAGGCCTTTTCGCCTGAGCCTAAAGCCAAGGTGACGGTGTTGGAGTCCGACCAGCTACGCGCGCTGGGCAAGCGGCAACCGCTGCATTAACCAGGCCGTTTTCTGGTTGCCGCGGTTGCGGAAAAGCGGCGTCAGCGCAGGTAATGAATAACCTGGTTGCTGCTGCCCCGCCAGATTAGCGCAGGGTCTTTCAGATCCTGCACAAACTTGCCGTCAACCAGGACGTTGATCAGATCTACAACCTGCCGTTGTTCCGCCGTCAGCTCCGCCAGTACATAACCCGTCCACACCCAGATGTCCTTACCGGGGCACTCCGCCCGTATCCGCTTCACCAGTTGCAGAATCTCAGGCACGTTCTGCGGGTGGAGCGGATCGCCGCCGGATAGCGTAATCCCCTGCCGGGGAATCGTCGTATCCTGAAGATCATTGATGATGCGATCCTGCAATTCCTGGGTAAACGGCTGGCCGGAATTAAGCCGCCAGGTGCTTTTGTTATAGCAACCGGCGCATTGGTGCACACACCCGGAAACAAACAGGGTGCAGCGTGTCCCGGGGCCGTTGACCACATCAACGGGATAATACTGGTGGTAATTCATGTGCGTAAAAGCCGCGTTTGATGAAAATAAGGCCGCGATTTTTGCGGCCTGAGAATATCAACCCAGTTGCCCATTACCTAAGTGTTTGATTCGGCGCTTGACCTCTTCCTGCTTACCGGCGTTAAACGGACGGGCGTCCGGGCTGCCGAGATAACCGCAAACGCGACGGGTGACGGATACGCGGGCCGAATTGTGATTGCCGCATTTCGGGCAGGTAAAGCCCTTGCTGGTGCATTCGAATTCACCGGTGAAGCCGCACTCGTAGCACTCGTCTATCGGCGTGTTGGTGCCGTAGTACGGTACGCGGATATAGCTGTAATCCCAGACGTCTTCCAGCGCTTTCAGGTTATGTTGCAGGTTCGGGTACTCGCCGTAGCAAATGAAACCGCCGTTCGCCAGCGGCGGATAGGGGGATTCAAAGTCGATCTTCTGGTAGGGATTGACCTTCTTCTCCACATCCAGATGGAAGCTGTTGGTGTAATAGCCTTTATCGGTCACGCCCGGAACCACGCCGAATTCCGCCGTGTCTAAACGGCAGAAGCGGTCGCACAGGTTTTCGCTCGGCGTACTGTACAGGCTGAAGCCGTAGCCGGTTTCTTTTTTCCACCGATCGGTGGCGGCTTTCAGATGCGCGACGATCGCCACGGCTTTTTCGCGCAGCATGTCGTTATCAAAAACATGAACCTCGTTGCCGAACAGGGCATTGATGGTTTCATGCAGGCCGATGTAGCCCAGCGAAATGGAGGCGCGTCCGTTCTTGAAGATGTCCGCGACGCTATCGTCCGCTTTTAGGCGCACGCCGCAGGCGCCTTCCATATACAGAATCGGCGCCACGCGCGCTTTTACGTTTTCCAGTCTGGCGATTCGCGTCATCAACGCTTTTTTCGACAGCGCCAGACGCTGGTCAAGCAACGTCCAGAAGCGAACTTCATCACCGTTGGCTTCCAGTGCGATACGCGGCAGATTAAGGCTGATCACGCCCAGATTGTTGCGCCCGTCGTGAATTTGCTTGCCGTCTTCCTCATAAATTCCCAGGAAGCTGCGGCAGCCCATCGGAGTTTTAAACGACCCGGTGACGTTAACGACCTGATCGTAGTTGAGAATATCGGGATACATGCGCTTGCTGGCGCATTCCAGCGCCAACTGCTTGATGTCGTAATTCGGATCGCCGGCCTTGTGGTTCAGGCCGTCGCGAATGGCAAACACCAGCTTGGGGAAAACGGCGGTTTTGTGGTTTTTGCCCAGCCCGGCAATACGGTTACGCAGAATAGATTCCTGAATCAGCCGGGATTCCCAACTGGTGCCCAGCCCAAAACCGAACGTGACGAACGGCGTCTGGCCGTTGGCGGTATGCAGCGTATTGACTTCGTATTCCAGCGACTGGAAGGCGTCGTAGCACTCTTTTTCCGTACGGGTACGGGCGTAGCTATCGGCGTCGGGAATATGCCATTCTTTGGCCACCGCCTTGTGCTTTTCATGACTGGCGGCCACAAACGGCGCCAGAATTTCATCGATGCGATTAATGGTTGTGCCGCCATAAATGTGGCTGGCGACCTGCGCGATAATCTGAGCGGTGACGGCGGTGGCGGTCGAGATGGATTTTGGCGGTTCGATTTCCGCGTTCCCCATCTTGAATCCTTTGGTCAACATGCCGTCCAGATCGATCAGCATACAGTTGAACATCGGGAAGAACGGGGAGTAATCGAGATCGTGATAGTGAATTTCGCCGCGTTCGTGAGCGAGCACGACATCGCGCGGTAAAATGTACTGCTTGGCATAGTGCTTGGCGACAATCCCCGCCAGCAGATCGCGCTGGGTGGGGATCACTTTACTGTCTTTGTTGGCGTTTTCGTTCAGCAGCGCCATGTTGCTCTGTTCAACCAGACCGCGGATTTCCTGATTGAGACGGCCCTGACGTTCACGCGCCACATCGCGATCATGACGATATTCAATATAGGTACGGGCCAACTGTTTGTAGTTGCCGGACATCAGCAGGTTTTCCACCGCGTCCTGGATTTCGCGAATATCCACGCGCGATTTACCCTGCATTTGTTGAGCGACCGCACAGGCTACGGTTGCGCAGTAATCCGCATCGTCGATGCCCGCCGCCTGTGCCGCGCGCTCGACCGCCTCTTTGATGCGTACTTCATCAAAAGGTACCTGGCAACCATCCCGTTTAATCACTACTGGTTTCACGTTCTGTTCCTCTGTCAGGTTATCCACAAGCGAAAACCACAGCGCACAAGGGCTGCGGGGGCTGTGGATGATATTGTGGATAAACACTATATATAGGTGATGTTTATAGGATAGGCACTATATATTGAATTTGCATAGGGGTGTTCGCACTTTTATTGCTGTAAAATTGACGTAGAGCAAAGAAAATCAAATGTCGTAGAGAATTCGTACTTGTACAAAATATGACCAAAAACCAACCACCGTCAGCGAAGGCTTGGCGGACGCGGCATTACAATGGATTACCGTTATTTAGCTATCAAGGCATCTAGACATCCAGATGTGTTTTAAGTAAGGTGAACGCACTTTTTATTGATTCGGCAGGGGAATGACCATGGCGGAAAGCATTCTGATTCTGGACGGGGGAATGGGGCGTGAACTGGCGCGTGTCGGGGCGCCTTTTCGTCAGCCGGAGTGGTCGGCGTTGGCGCTGATGGAATCGCCGCAACATGTTCGGCAAGTGCATGACAGCTTTATCGCGGCGGGCGCGCAGGTCATTACCACCAACAGTTACGCCGTCGTTCCTTTTCATATCGGCGATGACGTCTTCTCGGCGCGTGGCCGGGAGCTGGCGGAGTTGGCCGGGAAGCTGGCCCGGGACGCGGCGGATGCCGCCGGCGGCGTACGGGTGGCGGGCTCGCTGCCGCCGGTTTTGGGATCCTATCGCCCCGATCTGTTTGACGCCGAGGCCGCGGCGCCGATTCTGCGGGTATTGATTGAGGCGCTCAGCCCATATGTGGATGTGTGGCTGGCGGAAACGCAGGGCTCGCTGGCTGAAGTCGCGCTGGTGCGCGAGCTGCTGTCTGACGACACGCGCGAGCTGTGGTTCTCTTTCACGCTGGAAGATGACGTCGACCAACAGGGCCATGCCCATTTGCGATCCGGCGAAACCGTCACCGCCGCGGCTGAAACCGCGATCCGGCTCGGCGCGAGTAGCCTGCTGTTCAACTGTAGCCGTCCCGAAGTGATGGCGCCGGCGGTGAAACAGGCCAAATCCGTTCTCCTCCAGCGTCAGTCCGCCATTAATATTGGCGTGTATGCCAACGCCTTTGAACCTGAAGATAATCAGCGCGGCGCCAATGAAGGCTTGAGCCGCCTGAGAAGCGATACCCACCCGGAAGGCTACCTGCAACTGGCCCGGGAGTGGGCGGCGCAGGGCGCAACGATGGTGGGGGGCTGTTGCGGCATTGGCCCGGAGCATATCGCCCGTCTGGCGCAATCGTTGCCGCGTCAGGCATAAAAGACACGCTTTCCGTTTATTTTCGCTAACGATAATAACCATATCATTCCACCAGGATGGAATAACCAAGGGAATATAACATCATGAATCGCCGTCATTTTATCAAGGGAGCCTGCGCGGTTTCCGTCGCGGCCGCAACCGCGGGCTGGCCGTTGGGCTATGCCTGGGGGGCGCAAGCCAATGACACGCCGCAGAAAGGCGGGCACCTGATTGTGGGCGTGGACAACGCTTCCAGCACCGACCGTCTCGATCCCGCGTTCTGGTTTGAAACCTACATGTATTTTGTCGGCTCGCAGTTGTTCAACAATCTGGTTGAACTGGATGAAAAAGGCGAACTGATCCCCTCGCTGGCGGAGTCCTGGGAGAGCGCGGAAGGCGGCCGTACCTGGATTTTGAAAATCCGTTCCGGCGTAACTTTCCACGATGGTCGCCCGTTGACGGCGAAAGATGTGATTTACTCCCTGAACCACCATCGCGGCGAAAAATCCAGCTCGGCGGTAAAAGGCTATTTGGACCCGGTCACCTCGCTGGAAGCGACGGCGACACATGAAGTCACCCTTCGCCTTAACGAACCGAATGTCGAATTTATTGCGCTGCTGAGCGATGTGCACTTCGCCATCACGCCGGAAAACGAATCCTTTGATAAAGGGATCGGCACCGGCGCGTTTATTCTGGAAAGCTTCCAGCCGGGCGTGCGTACGCTTGTGAAGCGCAACCCGAATCACTGGAACAGCGAACGCGGGCACGTCGATTCGGTGGAGACGCTGGCGATGAACGATTCCACCGCGCGCGTGGCGGCGCTGGTCAGCGGTTCCGCCCATATCATCAACCGCGTGAACCCGCGCATTGTCAGCCGCATTGAAAAGATGCCGAATCTGCAATTGCTGCGCTCGCGCGATGCGTTTATTTTCACTTTCCCCGGGTTGGGCAACGTCGCGCCGTTCACCTCGCTGGATGGACGTCTGGCGCTGAAGTACGCCATCGATCGTCAGCAGATCGTCGATACCGTGCTGGGCGGTTACGCCAGCGTGGCGAACGATAACCCCGTCTTCCCGTCGAATCGCTATTTCGCCAAAGACATTCCACAGCGTCCCTACGACGCGGAAAAGGCCAAGTATCACTGGCAGAAAGCCGGATTCAACGGCCCGCTGGTGCTGTCCGTCGCCGATGCCGGTTTCCCCGGCGCGGTGGATGCCGGTCAGCTCTATCAGGCTTCCGCCCAGCGCGCCGGCATTCCGCTGACGGTGGAACGCGTACCGGACGATGCCTTCTGGGATAACGTGTGGATGAAAAAACCGTTCGTTTCTTCCAACTGGTCGATGCGCCCAACGGCCGATGCGCTGCTGTCGCTGGTGTTTACCAGTCAGGCGCCGTGGAATGAATCGTTCTGGCATGAGCCGGCTTTTGACCAACTGGTGCAGTCTGCGCGCGGCGAACAGAATGAAGACACGCGCCGTCAGATTTACCACGATATTCAACTGATGTTGGTGGAACAGGGCAGCGAGATTATCCCGCTGTATGCCGATGCGTTGGATGCGTGCAGCACCAAAGTCAAAGGCCTGAATGCCATCCCCGGCTTCCCGCTGAGCGGCAATCGCGCCGCGGAGAAAGTGTGGCTGGCAAGCTGAATACAGGTAATGTGATGTTAGGTAACGGCTGGTTTTTTAGCGCGCGATCCCCACTGCTGATGATGATTATGCGTCGTCTGCTGGTGGGCGTGGCGATGATTGCCGTGGTGTCGGTGCTGATTTTTGCCGGCATTCAATTACTGCCGGGCAACCCGGCGGCGGCTATTCTGGGGCAGTCCGCCACGCCGGAAGCGGTGCAGGCGCTGAACCTGCAACTGGGGCTAGACCAACCGGCCCTATCCCGTTATCTCTCCTGGCTGGGCGGGATAGTACAGGGGGATTTCGGGCAGAGCTTCACCAGCCGCCAGAATATCGCTCCGGTGCTGCTCGCGCGTCTTGAAAATACGCTGTTTCTGGCCGGCGTCACCGCCGCGGTGGCGGTGCCGCTGGCCTTGCTGATGGGATTCCTTTCCGTGCGCTATCAGGGGAGTTGGCTCGATCAACTGATAAGCCTGTTTACCCGTACGGCGGTGGCGCTGCCGGAGTTCTTCTCCGGCTATCTTCTGATCCTGATTTTCTCTATTACCTTGTTCTGGCTGCCCAGCAACAGCAGCGTGAGCGACGGAATGCCGTTATCAGCACGACTGAGCGCGATAGCCTTGCCCTGTATCACGCTGGTGCTGGCGGTGCTGGGACATATGAGCAATATGACCCGCGCGGCGCTGATCAACGCGCAGAACGCCGCCTATGTCGATACCGCCTTGCTGAAAGGCATTTCGCCTTCCGCTATCTTGCTGCGTCATGTGCTGCCGAATGCCTGGGGGCCGATTATCAACGTTATCGTGCTGAACCTGGCTTACCTGATGGTCGGCGTGGTGATCGTGGAGAACGTTTTCGTTTATGCCGGGCTGGGGCAGTATATGGTCGACAGCATCAGCAAACGCGATATGCCGGTGATCCAGGGCTGTGCGCTGGTGCTGGCGGCGATTTATATCTTGTTGAACCTGGTTGCGGATGTGGTGGCGCTGATCGCCAATCCCCGTCTGCGTCATGCCCGCTGATCCCCGGAACAGAGTAAGCCATGCGAGAGAATGCACTATGCTGAGAAAAAGGGCGCCGACTGAATGCCTGTAATAAAACCTTCCGTACTGCTCGGCCTGCTGGGGCTGGGCGGGTTTATTTTCGTGGCGCTGCTGGCGCCGTGGATTGCTCCTTATCCGGCTGAACAGGTGATCGGCGGCGCCTGGCTGGGGCCGACGGATAGCGCCCTGCTGGGGACGGACAATCTGGGCAGGGATCTGTTCTCGCGCCTGATCTGGGGGACGCGTACCTCGCTGGCGGTCACCGCGCTGGCGGCGCTGCTGGCCTTCTTGCTTGGCACGCTGCTGGGGTTTTTGGCCGGCGTATGCGGCGGCTGGGCGGATCAGTTGATTTCGCGGGTGAATGACGTGCTGATGGCGATCCCGACGCTGATTCTGGCGCTGGTGGTGCTGGCGATGTTGCCGAAGAGCACGTTGACCATCATTCTGGTGCTCGGGGGGCTTGAAGCCACGCGGGTATTGCGGGTGGCCCGCGCGCTGGCGGTAGATATCGCCGCCCAGGAATTTATTGAGGTGGCGCGGATGCGCGGCGAATCCATGCGCTGGATCCTGTGGCGGGAAATCTTGCCGAACGCATTGACCACGCTGGTGGCCGAGTTTGCCATGCGCTTTATCTTCATCCTGCTGTTTCTTTCCGCGCTGTCGTTTCTCGGCATGGGCATCCAGCCGCCGACGGCGGACTGGGGCGGATTGGCGCGCGACAATAAAGACGGCATCCTGTTTGGCGTCTGGGCGGCGCTGGTGCCGGGGGCGGCCATCGCCCTGCTGGCGGTGTCGCTGAACGCGGTGGCCGACTGGCTGCTGAGCCGTAACGAACGCAACTGGCGCGGAGGCCGGCATGGCTGATTTATTGCGCGTTGAACAACTGCGCGTGGCGGCCGGCGATCAGACGCTGGTACAGGACATCTCTTTCAGCCTGAAAAAAGGCGAAGTGCTGGGGCTGATTGGCGAATCCGGCGCCGGGAAATCCACCATCGGCCAGGCTATTCTCGGCCATTGCCGTCATGGCATGCGGATTCAGCACGGGAAGATCTGGTTTCACAATACCGATCTGGCGGCGCTCCCGGCGCGGCAACTGCGTAAAATACGCGGCAGGCGCATTGCCTACGTGGCGCAGTCGGCCAGCGCGGCGTTTAATCCGGCGCAAACCATCGGCGAACAGGTGATTGAAGCCGCGGTACGCCATCGAGTGCTGTCTCGCCGCCAGGCCACCGAACGGGCGCTGACGCTGTTCGAGCAGCTTTCCCTGCCGCAACCGGCGCTGTTTTTCAAACGTTATCCGCATCAGGTATCCGGCGGCCAGCTTCAGCGGGCGATGATAGCGATGGCGATGTGCGCCGGCCCTGAGCTGATTATCTTTGATGAACCGACCACGGCGCTGGACGTCACCACGCAACTGGGGGTGCTGAAGGCGATCGACGACATTATTCGTTTAACCGGCGTCGCCGCGCTGTATATCAGTCACGATCTGGCGGTGGTGGCCCAGCTCAGCAACCGTATTATGGTGTTGCGTCACGGCCGTCAGGTTGAAACGGGCGAAACGGCGCAACTGCTGGCCCAGCCCAAAGAAGCCTATACCCGGCAACTGTTGCAGGTGAGAGGCGAGCGCAAGCAGCCTCAGCCGCCGCTGAACACGGCGCTGCTGGATATCCGTTCGGTCAGTGTTCACTACGATCGGCAACGCGTGCTGGATTCGGTTTCCCTGCAACTAAGCCGCGGACGGACGCTGGCGGTGATCGGCGAATCGGGTTCGGGGAAATCGACGTTGGGCCGGGCGGTGTGCGGGTTGCTCGCTCCGAGCGACGGCGACATTTCGCTGGCGGGCGAACCTCTGCCTGCGAGACTGGCGAAGCGTACCCGGCGGCAGTTGCAATCGATACAGATGATCCATCAGCATCCGGATACGGCGCTGAACCCTCGCTTGACGGTGGGCGTGCAGATTGAACGCGCCATCGCCTGCCTGACGGATTTACCCGCGGCCTTGCGGCGCGAGCGCGTTGGTGAGTTGCTGCATCAGGTGGGGTTGCCGGCGACGGTTGCCGAACGCTATCCGGCATCGCTTTCCGGCGGTCAGAAGCAACGCGTCTGCATTGCCCGGGCGCTGGCGGCTTCGCCGGCGGTGATCGTCTGTGACGAACCGACCTCCGCGTTGGATCCGCTGGTGGCGCGCGATGTACTGGCGCTATTGGCCAGGATTCAGCAGGAGACCGGGGTCTCTTATCTGTTTATCACTCACGATCTGCATGTGGTTCGTGAAGTGGCGGACAGCGTGGCGGTCCTGAGAAACGGGCGGATTATTCGTCAGGGCGCGGCTGACGACGCGTTATCGCCGCCGCTGGATGATTACACGCAGCGGCTGCTGAATGCCGTACCGGAAATGCGCTGCGGCTGGCTACAGCAGGCGATGGCCGCTGCCGATTGACGGCTATTGGGTTATCTCAGGGAAGGGCGGCAACTGCCGAAAGGTATGCAGCAATCCTTCCGCCCACGCCTTACGGATGGTGGTGAAATAGGCGTTATGCTCGGTGATGCGCTGTTGTTTGCTGACGTCGAAGCTGTTATTGCGATAAATCATCACATCCAGCGGCAGCCCGACGGACAGGTTGCTGCGCAGGGTGGAGTCAATAGAGATCAACGCACAGCACATGGCCTGTTCCAGTGGCGTATCCATGCTTAGCACGCGGTCGATAATCGGTTTGCCGTATTTGCTTTCGCCGATTTGGAAATAAGGCGTATCGCGGGTGGCTTCGATAAAGTTGCCTTCGGGATAAATATGGAACAACCGCGGTTCTTCATCACCAATCTGACCGCCCAGCAGCAGATTGCAGCCGAAGTTGGTATTGCTGCCGCTCTGCTGGGATTGGCTATCGCGGTGGATCACTTCACGCACGGTTTCTCCCAGCAAGGTGGCGGCGTCATACAGGGAACCGACCTGCATCAGGTTCGGCGTGTGCTGCGCCTCGATGCGGGCGCTGAGCAGGCTGATGATACTCTGGGTGGTAGCCAGATTGCCGGCGCATTGGAGCACCAGCACGCGCTCACCGTCATGATGAAAAACATGCAGTTTTTTGAACGTTGCAATGTGATCGACGCCGGCATTGGTGCGGGAATCGGAAGCGAATACCAAACCGTCGGACAGACGCATGGCCACACAGTACGTCATAGAGTACCTTTTGGTTAAAAATTTACTGTTGCTGCTGTACCTGCTGTTGCTGTTCAAACAGGCGGACTTCAGCCTCTGAAAACATCTCTTCACACCCGCCGCCGAGCCGCGTGCCGCGTACCGGACAGGCATCCAGATAATCCATGCCTACGGCCAGCCACAGGTGTTGATGGAGCTGCCGGGTGTTATTGGTAATATCAAATCCTTGCCAGCGCTCGTTCAGCCAGATTTCGGCCCAGGCGTGCATGGCCACATGCTGGGTATCCTGACTATACACGTAACCGCTTACGTAGCGGGCCGGAATATTCAGGCTGCGGCAGCAGGCCAGGAAGACATGGGTATGATCCTGACAAACGCCTTTCTGCATGGCGAAAGCCTCCGCCGCGGTATCCTGAACCTGCGTGGCGCCGGGAGTATACGGCATTTTCAACTGTAATTCCGCCATCAGCGTGTTCAGACTTTCCTCCGGCGCATCGGGCCGGTAATAGCGTTTTGCAAACGCACGAATGCTGCCGTCGGCTTCGGTCAGCGGCGTGGTGCGCAGAAACACCAGCGGCGAGAGCGTATCCTCCATGCTGGTCTGGTAGGACTCTTCTGCATTATCGGCGATTTCCACCACGCCTTGAGCGTGAATGGTGATGTCGTGATGCGGAACATCGAGGGTCAGCACGTGCAGGACATTACCGTAAGCATCGGTGGTGGCGACGGCTGAAGCGGGCAGCGTCAGGCGCCACTCGCGGATCTGCTGGCGGGCTGAGTTCTGCGGCGTCAAACGCAGGTACTGGGTGCTGAATTTCACCTCTTCATCATAGTGATAATGCGTCAGGTGATTAATGGTCAGTTTCATAGCGCCTCCAGATAGGTATGGCGGATGCTGTCAGCCAGTTCATTGATTTTACTAATGAAGTGATTCAAATAAGTATCCAGACCTTCGGCGATGATGTCGTCAAGAGAACTGAAGCGCAGTTCGACGTGCAGAAGATGGGCAAGACGGTGGGGAACCTTGGCCCGCTGACTGCCGATCGCCTCCAACTGCTGCACCAGATCGCCGATACAGGCGTGCAGCGAACGCGGCACATCCTCACGCAACACCAGTAATTCGGTGACGGTTTCACGGCTGATCGGCTGGCGATAGATGCTGTGATAGGCTTCCCGGGCGCTTACGGCCCGCAGCAGCGTATCCAGCCGGTAGTATTCCCGTACCGGATCGGGATCGCTGTTCAACTGCTGATCTTTCAGGCTGAGCAACTGGGCGGTGGCGTAGGCGCGTTCGATCAGGGTGCCAAGCCGAATAAAGCACTGGGCGTCGTTACGCAGCAGGGTGCCGAATATCGCGCCCCGAAAAAGGTGGGCCCGCTCTTTCACCCAGTCAAAGAACGCATCAATGCCGATTTTATCCACCCCCTGATGGCGCAGATTGCGGATATCGATGCGGGTGGTGTTGATACATTCCCATACTTCCGAGGACAGGCTGCCGCGCACGGCATGGGCATTGTTCCAGGCCATTTCAATACAGTTGTAGATACTGCTGGGGTTCTGGCTGTCCAGCGCAAAAAAGTTCAGCAGGTTATCCATGGAGAAACGAGCGTAACGATGCTGAAACAGCTCATGCGTATGGGTCAGGTTCAGCGGTAGCGCCAGATCGCGCTGCTGCTGACTGTGACGCGGCATCATGGAGAGTTTGTAGGTCACGTCCAGCACGCGGGCGAGGCCTTCCGCCCGCTCCAGATAGCGGGCCATCCAATACAGTTCACTGGCTGTGCGGCTTAACATGATTCGTCCTCCTCCATGACCCAGGTATCTTTGGTGCCGCCGCCCTGTGAAGAGTTGACCACCAAGGAGCCTTCCGTAAGCGCCACGCGGGTTAAACCGCCGGGGATCAGCCGGATCTCCTCTCCCGAAAGGGCGAATGGGCGCAGGTCAATGTGACGGGGAGCCAGTCCGTCCTCGACGAAAGTAGGGCAGGTGGACAGCGCCAGCGTTTCCTGGGCGATGTAATTGTGCGGGTTAGCCAACAGCCGCAGGCGGAAATCCTCAATCTGCTGGCGTGTCGCCCGCGGGCCGACCAACATGCCGTAGCCGCCGGCGCCGTGAACCTCTTTCACCACCATGCTGTCCAGATTGTCGAGCACATAGCTCAATGCTTTGGGATCGCGGCACTGCCAGGTGGGGATGTTGCCCAGAATCGGTTCTTCGGACAGGTAAAAACGGATCATGTCCGGCACGTAAGGATAGATGGACTTGTCATCCGCCACGCCGGTGCCGATCGCGTTGGCCAGCACTACGCCGCCGGCGCGATACACCGACAGCAGACCCGGCACGCCGAGCATGGAATCGGCGCGGAAGGCCAGCGGATCGAGGAACGCGTCATCCACGCGGCGATAAATCACGTCCACCTGGCAAGGGCCTTCGGTGGTGCGCATATAGACGGCCCCCTCTTTGACGAACAGATCGGCGCTTTCCACCAGCTCAACGCCCATCTGCTGCGCCAGAAAGCTGTGTTCAAAATAGGCGCTGTTGAAGCGTCCCGGCGTCAATACCACCACGGTAGGGTCGTCCACCAGCGTGCTTTCGCGCAGCGTTTGCAGCAGGTAGCTGGGGTAGCGTTCGACGGGGGCGATATGTTGGCTGGCGAACAGATCCGGGTACAAGCGCATCATCATCTTGCGATTTTCCAGCATATAGGAGACGCCGGACGGGGTGCGCAGATTGTCTTCCAGCACGTAATAATTGCCGTCGCTGTTGCGCACCATATCGATACCGGTGATATGGGCGTAAATATTGTTGTGTAAATCCACGCCCTGCATACAGGGTTGGTATTGATCGTTCGCCAGCACCTGTTCGTGGGGAATAATGCCGGCTTTGAGAATATGCTGCTGATGATAGATATCGTAGAGAAACGCATTCAGCGCCTGTACCCGCTGGCGGATGCCGAGATCGAGCTGACGCCATTCATGGGCGGGAATAATCCGCGGTACGCTGTCGAAAGGAATTAAACGCTCGGTGCCGCCTTCTTCGCCGTAGACGTTAAAGGTGATGCCGACGCGGTGAAACAGCAGTTCAGCCTGCTCCTTTTTCTGTCTGATGGCCTGCTGGTCGGTTTGTTGCAACCATTGCCAATAGGAATTGTAGTGCTGGCGTTGCCTGCCTTCTACGGAGAGCATCTCATCGTAGTAAGACGGTGTCGGAAGCGTCATTTTTATCATGGTCATCCCCTGCATCACGCTTAATAGCGATAATAGTGCAATGCATAAAATGCGCCATTTCAGCGAAACGTGTCGCCATCATTATTTAGCCAACGATTTCGCACTCTATTGGGGCGGCCGTTGACGTGCCTGCACCGCGGCGGTTCGCTTCAGGGAGTAAGGCGGAGAGCGAGACAATAAAAAAGACGCAACCATCATGGTGCGTCTTTTTACATTTATGACCAATGACAGGGCTTAGCGACGAACGGCGATCGCTTCAATTTCGATTTTCACGTCTTTTGGCAGACGAGCGACTTCAACGCAGGAGCGCGCCGGGAAAGGCGCATCGTGTTCGGTAAAGAAAGCTTCATAGGCCGCATTGACGGTGGAAAAATCATTCAGATCCTTAACGAACACCGTGGTTTTGACGATATCGGAAACCTTCAGACCGGCGGCTTCGACAATCGCCTTGACGTTAGTCAGCGACTGGCGCGTCTGTGCCGTAATGTCGTCGGCGACCAGGCCGCTTTTCGGGTTAACCGGAATTTGACCGGAAGTGATGATCATGCTGCCGAGATCGACGCCTTGTACATAGGGGCCGATGGCGGCGGGAGCCTGTTCGGTGCTGATGGTGCGTGACATGGTATCTCCTGATTGGGACGTAAAAGGAACGCGAGTGCTGCCATTATTCAAAAAAGCCCTGCTTCAGGCAATGTCTGCGAGCGGGGCAATCGAAGAAAGCGCGGCAGCGATGCTTAGCGATCCTGCAAGACAGCCTGACGCTCGAACTCTTTTTCGCAGTATTTACATTTCAGATGGACGTCGCCTTCACGCTGTTTGACCCTGAACGAAGACGACACCGGTTCGCTGCGGCTGATGCAATTGCTGTTCGGACAGGTTAAGACATCGTCGATATGATCGGGCAGCGTCGGCGCCAGTTTGCGCACCACATCGTAATCATCGATCTGATTAACGGTGGCCTGCGGCGCATACATCGCCAGTTGATTGGCCTGTTGCTCGGTCAGGAAGACGTTCTCAATCTTGATCAGATCCTTGCGGCCCAGTTGGTTTGAAGGCAGGTTCAGACCGATGGTGATGCGCTGGTCGGTTGCGGTCAGCTTGAATAACGTCAGCAGCTTAAAACCCACCTGTGCGGGAATATGGTCGATAACCGTGCCACGCTTGATGGCTTCCACCTGTAATTTATTATCGTGAGTCATGACTCTTCCTCTCTCTCACAGAACCAGTTCGCGATTCAGTACCAGCGCCAGCAAAGCCTGACGCGCGTAGATGCCATTTCCCGCCTGTTGGAAATAGTAAGCGTAGGGCGTTTTATCCACATCGATAGTGATTTCGTCGACGCGCGGCAGGGGATGCAGCACTTTCAGGTTGGCGCGCGCATCGTTCAGGTCGGCGGCCCGCAGCACGAACTGAGACTTGATGTTGATGTATTCCGACGGATCCAGACGCTCTTTCTGCACCCGCGTCATATACAGAATATCCAGCTCGGAGACCACTTCCTCAATGCTGTTGTGCAGGCTGTAGGGAATATTTTTTTCTTCCAGCATGGTCAGAATGTAGTCCGGCATCGCCAGTGCGTCCGGGGCGATAAAGTAAAAGCGGTTGCCGTCGAATTTCGCCAGCGCCTGCGTCAGCGAATGCACGGTGCGCCCATATTTCAGGTCGCCCACCATGGCGATATTGATGTTGCTCAGGCGTCCCTGGGTTTCCTGAATGGTAAACAGATCGAGCAGCGTTTGCGACGGGTGCTGGTTGGCGCCATCGCCGGCGTTCAGTACCGGAATGCCGCCGGAAAATTCCGCGGCCAGACGGGATGCCCCTTCCTGCGGGTGCCGCATGACGATCGCATCCACATACTGGCTGATAACCGAGATGGTGTCGGCCAGCGTTTCGCCTTTTTTGCCCAACGAAGTGTTACTGCTGTCGGCGAAGCCCACCACCGAGGCGCCCAGACGATGTATCGCGGTTTCAAAGGATAAGCGCGTACGCGTCGATGCTTCGAAAAAACAGCTGGCAATCACTTTGTGCTTTAACAGCTCAGGCTGCGGGTTGGCTTTCAGGCTGGCGGCAACCTGCAATGCCAGTTCCAACTCCCCTCGGCTGAGGTCGTTAATTGAAATGATGTGTTTTTGATAAAGCGGATTGACCATTTTTGTTTTTCTCCTTACGGTTAGGCCGGAAAACAGATATCGCGTCTGACGTGCCCTGGATAACAGGCAAAAAAAAGCCCCTCACTGAGGGGCCTTTATGAATGATCGGTCAAGCAACGGAAAGGAAAACGCTGGCTGGCTACCGGATGGCAGCTGTGGTTGATAACCAACAATCGCAGCGATTTTTTTTATGCAGCAGTGCATGATCCCTCCCGGCAAATTGTCGGGAATTATACGCGCCGATGAGGCTAATTCAAGCGAAAAACGTGATTTTTTACGCATGGCAATCGGTTGCGGATGAATATCTCCCACGGCAGGAAATGCAGGTCACCGACGGCAAAATAAAAGTATGAAATTCAGGTCACCTTTTCAGAATAACGTGCTGGCGGGTATGCTGTTCAGCGCGTATAACATGGGTAAAAATTCAGTTTATAAAACGCGGTTTTATTTTAAAACGGGAAAAAATTATGATCACAGGCAATATCCATCACCTTGAGTTGGTTCCTTATCTGCCGGCAAAACTGCGCGACGCCATCGAGCACGTTAAGCGGCATATTACGGCCCAGACGCCGCTGGGTAAGCATGATATCGACGGTGATAACGCATTTGTGCTGCTCTCCAATGACAGTACCGATCTGTTTGAAAATCGCCGCGCCGAGTATCACGCCAAATATCTGGATATCCAGATTATTCTGTCGGGCGTGGAAGGGATGACGTTCAGCAACCTGCCGGCCGGCAAGCCGGACGTTGACTGGCTGGCGGATAAAGACATCGCTTTTTTGCCGTGCGGGGAACAGGAAAAACAGATTGTGATGCGGGAAGGCGACTTTGTGGTCTTCTATCCGGGCGAGGTGCATAAGCCGTTATGTGCGGTAGGGGAGCCTGCGCACGTGCGTAAAGCGGTGGTGAAGATTGACGCATCGCTGGTGCGGTGATCGGCGTTGCGCCACCCCGGCCCTTCGCCGGGGTGGCGCAGATCGCTAATCCTGGCTTAACGTCGCCACCATTACCGCTTTAATGGTGTGCATCCGGTTTTCCGCCTGATCGAAGACGATGCTGTGCGCGGATTCAAACACCTCATCCGTGACTTCCATGCCGCCGTGCAGTCCGTACTGCTCCGCCATCTGTTTGCCGAGCGTGGTCTGATCGTCATGGAACGCCGGCAGGCAGTGCAGGAACTTCACCTGCGGGTTGCCGGTTGCGGCGATCATCGCCATATTGACCTGATAGGGCTTCAGCAGCGTAATTCGTTGCCGCCAGGTTTCTTTGGGTTCGCCCATCGACACCCAGACGTCGGTGTAGATGAAATCGACGTCCGCCACGCCGGCGGCAATATCTTCCGTCAGCGTAATGGCGCCGCCGGTTTGTTTGGCGGCCGCCTGACATCCCTCGACCAATCCCTCTTCCGGCCAGCAGGCTTTAGGGGCAATCAGACGTAAATCCAGCCCGGTCAGCGCCGCCGCTTCCAGCATGGTGTTGCCCATGTTGTTGCGGGCGTCGCCCACATAGGCCAGTTTCATCGCCGACAGCGGCTTGGCCGGCAAATGTTCCTGCATGGTCAGTAAATCGGCCAGCAACTGTGTCGGATGGCATTCATCCGTCAGCCCGTTCCAGACAGGGACGCCCGCATAGCGCGCCAGCGTTTCAACGATTTGCTGACCGTAGCCGCGATACTGGATACCGTCGTACATTCTGCCCAGCACCCGCGCGGTATCCTTGATGGATTCCTTGTGTCCGATTTGACTGCCGCTGGGCGCCAGATAGGTCACCTGCGCCCCCTGATCGTATGCAGCAACTTCGAAAGAGCAACGAGTGCGGGTCGAATCTTTTTCGAAGATGAGTGCGATGTTTTTACCTTGCAGGCGGCGGATTTCAGCACCGCTTTTTTTATCGGCTTTGAGTTTCGTTGACAGAGCTAAAAGATCGGCAATTTCTACTGGCGTAAAATCCATTAATCTTAAAAAATGACGCTTATAAAACGGTTTCATGAGGCATATCTCCATGCAGCTCAACACCAATGGTTGAATTAAAATTCACTTTATATGTGTAATTATTCAAATTCAAGTGTCGGCGGCAAACTTTATGGTGGAGACCGCCGCAGGGCTGTGGGACAATGACGAAATACTACGCCGATTAATGAGGACTGAGGCATGGCAAACCGCGAATTGCTGGAAGAACAACGTGAAGAGACACGCCTGATCATCGAAGAACTGTTGGATGACGGCAGCGATCCCGATGCGCTCTATACCATTGAGCACCATTTCTCAGCCGAAAAGTTTGAGGTGCTGGAAAAGGTCGCCGTGGAAGCGTTCAAATTAGGCTATGAAGTGACCGATGCGGAAGAACTTGAAGTGGAAGACGGCGTTTTGCTGATGTGCTGCGATGCCATCAGCGAAGTGGCGTTGAACGCGGAATTGATCGATGCTCAGGTCGAACAGCTGTTGACGCTGGCCGAACGCCACGGCGTGAACTATGACGGCTGGGGCACCTACTTTGAAGATCCCGATGGCGAAGACGGAGAAGAAGGAAACGACGAAGATTTTTATGATGAAGACGATGATGGAAAACGCCATTAATCGTTAAGCCCGGCCTCATTTAAAGCCGCGGCGGCGAAAGTTTCCGCGGCTTCCTCTCTCTTATCTGACGGTTGCCAGCTTACAACTGCTTAAGCATGGTCACTTCACAATCGGTATGCCCGGTATTGCCCATGGCATGGGGAATATGCTCAAACCCTAATGATCGGTACAGCCGGATGGCGCTGGTTAAGTGGCCGGTGGTTTCCAGATAGCAGCGGCGAAATCCCCGCTGGCGGGCAAAATCCAGCGCCAGTAAGGCAAGCTTTCTGGCCAGGCCTTTGCCGCGCAGCACGGGTAAAAAATACATTTTCTGTAATTCGCAAACATCCTCATCGCCTGCCGCCAGCGGCGCGATACCTCCGCCGCCAACCACTTCACCCTGATATTCAATCACCCAGTAGGCGCTATTCGGGCGATTATAAAGCTCAAACAGGCTATCCAGATCAGGATCGGATACCGTGTAGCCCTTGTCCGCCGTCAAACCGAATTCAGCGGAAACGCAGCGGATAACACCGGCGATAGCGGCGTTGTCTTGTGCTGTGATCGGGCGCATCCGAAGGGTGACAGGCATTGCGGTCATCATGATATTCGCTCTTTTTTTTACGGTATTGGCTAATCAAATAGGTTCCAGGCTGATTGTAATACCATTTCACACAGTAATGAAATTCAGTCTCTGGAATGGCCGGATCGACGGCAAGACTGAACAGCGACGCGCCATCCATTTCGAATAAGACAGTTCCCATTTCCTGACGCAGGTTAGCGATGTGAAAATGTAACCAATTATTTATCACTCCCGGTGAGAGCATGATGACAAGGATCGTTTATTTTTATTTTTTATATATAAAAATCAATTTATTAAATAAATATCATTTTATCGGGTCTCATTTTTTACGTCAGTTACTGTTCACGATCCCTTTACCTTTCTTTGCAGTCGGCGCCGATGCGGCGACGCCCGTCGATCCGCAACGGATCGATAACCAACAGATTAATCAGCAGCAGATCAACCAGCAGGAACGGCAACGGGCGCAGGAGCGTCAACTGGCGCCGTCGGCGCCGGATGTGCGTTTACAGCCTCCCGGCCGCTTTCTCACCCGCCTGCATTTTCCGGTCGAAATGACGCCCTGTTTTCCGATTAAAAAAGTCGAGCTGCAAGGTACGGAGGATTTCCCCGGCTGGCTGCCCTTGCAGCGGTTGGCCGATCAGGCGGTAAATCAGTGTCTGGGCGGTAAAGGGATCAACCTGCTGATGAGCGCTTTGCAGAACAGGCTGGTCGATCATGGCTACGTGACGGCGCGGGTGTTGGCGCCGGCACAGGATCTGAAAAGCGGCACGCTGAAGCTGGTGGTGATGGCCGGTAAAGTCGGCAACATCACGCTGTCGCCGGACAGCGACGATTATATCCAACTCTACAGCGCATTGCCCGCGCGCGAAGGCAAGCTGCTGGATTTGCGCGATATCGAACAGGGGCTGGAAAATCTGCAACGCGTGCCGACCGCACATGCCGATATGCAGCTGATCCCCGGGGGACAGCCGGGGGAAAGCGACGTCGTGGTCAGTTATAAGCAGGATCGCCACTGGCGGCTCGGGGCTTCCCTGGATGATTCCGGCACCAAAAGCACCGGCCGTTATCAGGGCGGCCTGACGCTATTCCTCGATAATCCTTTTTCTCTCAGCGATACGTTTTACCTCTACGGCAGCCGCGATCTGCAAGGGCTCGGCGGCAAGGGCAGTAAAAGCTACGTCGCGCACTACTCGGTTCCTTTCGGCTACTGGCAGGCGGGCGTGACGGCCAGCGGGTATGACTATCACCAGACTGTCGCCGGGTTGAACGAAAACTATGTCTACAGCGGGGAGAGTGAAAGTCTCAACTTCCAGCTCAGCCGCGTCCTGCACCGCAGCGGCAGCCAGAAAACCTCCATCAGCTACGACGTGATGACCCGTGAATCACGCAACTTCATCAATGATACGGAAGTGGAAGTGCAGAAGCGTAAAACTTCCGCCTGGCGTCTGGGTTTGCAGCATCGCCACTATATTTCGCAGGCGACGCTGGATGCGGCGGTCAGCTATCAGCGCGGCACCCGGTGGTTTGGTGCGCAGCCAGCGCCGGAAGAAGAGCGCGGGGAAGGCACCGGGTTAGCCAAAATCGTGCAGTTTTACACGGAACTGGATGTCCCATTCGCGATGTTTGATGAGGCTTTCCGCTACAACGTCCAATACCAGCGTCAGCTAGCCAGCACGCGTCTGACGCCGCAGGATCAGTTTTCCATCGGCAACCGTTGGACGGTTCGCGGTTTTGACGGCGAGCTGACGCTTAGCGCCGATGAGGGCTGGCTGGTGCGCAATGAGCTGGCCTGGCGCACGCCGCTTCAGAATCAGGAACTGTATCTGGGGGTGGATTACGGCGAGATCGGCGACAACAGCCCGGAGATGTTGCAGGGCCGTCATCTGGCGGGCGGGGTAATCGGGGTGCGCGGCAATGCGTTTAAAACCGGTTATGACCTGTTCGCCGGTATCCCGCTTTCCAAGCCCGACGGCTTCGATACCAGCCCGGTAGTGCTGGGTTTCAATCTGAATTGGCAGTACTGACGTGTTTGTTGAGAAACTTCTTTCTGTGAATGGATAACGAGAATGAATAAGCACCTGTATCGTATTGTTTTTAACCGGGCTCGCGGCATTTTGATGGTGGTGGCGGATATTTGCCGCGGCTGCGTCAACGGTTCCGGCTCTTCCGGCCCTGGCCCGACGCTGAGCCAAATGATCGGCCGCCTTTCGCCGCTGACGTTCCTGATGCTCGGCGCGATGGGTTTTGTTTCGCTGGCGCCCGCCGCACAGGCGAGTATCGTGGCGGACCGCAATGCGCCCGGCAATCAGAAACCGACCATTTTACAGACGGCCAACGGTACGCCGCAGGTCAATATTCAAACCCCCAGCGCGGGCGGCGTGTCGCGCAATGTCTACAGCCAGTTCGACGTCAATAACCAGGGCGCGATCCTCAACAACTCGCATAAACAGGTGCAGACGCAGCAAGGGGGATGGGTGGCGGGAAACCCCTGGCTGGCGAAAGGCGAAGCTAAAATCATTCTTAACGAAGTCAATTCACGCGATCCCAGCAAACTGAACGGCTATATCGAAGTCGCCGGGAAAAAGGCGCAGGTCGTGATTGCCAACCCGTCCGGCATCAGTTGCGACGGTTGCGGCTTTATCAACGCCAACCGGGCGACGCTGACCACCGGCAAAGCCACGCTGGAAAACGGCCGGTTGAAAGGCTATCAGGTCGAGAAAGGAAAAATTCAGGTACAGGGCGCGGGCATGGATACCAGCCGCCAGAACTATACCGATCTGATCGCGCAGACCGTGGAGATTAACGCCGGGATCTGGGCTAATGAGTTAAACGTGACCGCCGGGCGCAACAACGTCAGCGCCGACCAGCAACAGGTGGAAAAGCGCGGCGGCGCATCAGCGTCTGATGCCGCCAAACAGGATCAGCCGAAGTTGGCGGTGGATGTGGCGCAACTGGGCGGCATGTACGCCGGTAAAATCCAACTGATCGGTACGGAGCAAGGCGTCGGCGTGCGCAATGCCGGCGCGATCGGCGCACAGGCGGGCAGCGTCGTCATCACGGCGGACGGACGTATTGAAAACAGCGGCAGCATCAACGCCACGCAGGATATCCAACTGGCGGGGCGCGAGCTGGATAACAGCGGCAAAGTCTATGCGCAACGGGATGTGGCAGTTCAAACGCGGCAACAAACCGTCAACCGGGGTGTGCTGGCGGCGCAGCGTGATGCCGCGCTTAACGCGGGCGGCATCAATAACCAGCAGGGCGCGGTGCTGGGGGCCGGCATCAACAGCGACGGTTCCGTGGCCGACAGCGGCAATTTATCGCTGGCCGCCAGCCAGCGCATTGATGCGCAAGGCCAGCATCTGGCCGGCGGCGGCTTGAGCATGACGGCGGCCGACGTAAACGCGGACGGCAGCCAGACGCAGGCCACGAACGTGGCAATCAACGCCGTCGCCGGTTCGGTTTCCAGCCGCAAGGCGAAAATCAGCGCGGACAACGCGCTTAACGTGACGGCCGCGCAGGCGGTCAGCAACACGGAAGGCACGCTTATTGCCGGGAAGTCGCTGACGGTAAGGGCCGATAGCCTGAGCGGCGACGGGCAACTGCTGTCGCTGGGCGATATGTCGCTGACGTCCGCGCAGCGTTTTGATAATCACCGCGAGGTCATCGCTGACGGCAAACTCGATTTGACGGTGACGGGCGACGTGACAAACCGCCATAAAATTCAGTCCGGTGACGATCTGACGCTGACGGCTAACCGCCTCGACAATCAGGCCAGTGGTGAAATCAGCGGCCTGAAAACGCGACTGGCCCTGACGGATACGCTGACCAACCGCGGGTTGATTGACGGCGGCCAGACCCGTATCGACGCCGATACGCTGAACAACATCGGCAGCGGGCGTATTTACGGCGACTGGATCAGCTTACAGTCGCAGACGTTGAACAACCTGGATGAGACGGGGATCGGCGCCTCCATCGCCGCGCGCCGGGGGTTGGATTTGGGCGTCGGCACGCTGAATAACCGGCAACATGCGCTGATCTACAGCGACGGCGTGATGACGCTGGGCGGCAATCTGAATGCGGATGGGCTGGCGACAGGTCAGGCCGATACGATTAACAACCATAGCGCCACCATAGAATCGGCGGGCGATATGGCGTTGTCCGCCCGCAACATCAATAACGTCAACGATCGTCTGGTGACGGAAGTGGTAACCACCTCAAGCTATATTGACGAGGCGGTGCTCAGCGGGCACGCCACGCGCTATAGCTGGAGCGATATCGGGTTTACGCGCAACAAATATGGCGTTCATACCGCGCATATGCCGGACGGTTACGCCGATGAGCGGTTTTATCGCTACATGTATACCCGTACCGTTAGTGAAACGCGCGTAAAAGAGAGCGATCCGGGGCAAATCCTGTCCGGCGGCAATCTGTGGCTGACGGCGACGCGGATGACCAACAGCGATAGCCGGGTTGTTGCCGCGGGCTTGCTGATCGACGGTATCAAAGAGCTGAGCAATCTGGCGACGTCGGGCGAGCGCATCACCACCGACATCGGTTGGCAAGAGCGCTGGTATGCCAGAAAGAAAAAGAACTGGCGCGGTGTGACAAAAACCTCGCAGGGCATTGACGGCGATCCTTATGCGCCGAATGCCAAAGTCGAGACTATCGACCTGAAAGCCGGCGACTGGCGGGAGCAGGCCGCTTTCAACGGCTCGGGCTATGCGGTCACCGCGTTGCGCACCGCAGAAGTCGGCCAGCAAGACGCCATGCCGACGGTCAAACTGCCGGGCAGCAGTCTGTTTACCCTCCAGCCGGCGGCGGAGAGTCGCTATCTGGTGGAAACCGACCCGCGCTTCGCCAATCAGAAACAGTGGTTGAGTTCCGACTACATGTTGCAAGCGTTCGGGCAAACCGAGGGTAAAGACAAGCGGCTGGGCGACGGTTTTTATGAGCAGCGGGAAGTGCGCGAGCAGATTGCGCAACTGACCGGGCAGCGTTATCTGGCGGGTTATAACAGTGATGAAGAGCAGTATAAGGCGCTGATGGACGCGGGGATCGCTTTCGGCCGGCAGTTCGGCCTGACGCCGGGCGTGGCGTTAAGTCAGGAACAGATGGCGTTGCTCACCACCGATATGGTGTGGATGGTGAGAAAATCGGTCACTTTATCGGACGGCTCCGCGCAGTCGGTGCTGGTGCCGCAGGTTTACGCCAAAGTGCGGTCGAATGAACAAGTTGGCGCGGGCAGCCTGCTGGCGGGCAATAACGTCTCTGTCGGCCTCGCGGGCGGTATGTTGAACAGCGGCCGCATTGTCGCGCGGGACTCGCTGTTTATTTCTGCGGATGCGCTGGATAACCAGGGCGGTTCGCTGCTGGGGAAACAGGTCGCCTTGCAGGTTCGCAACGATCTGAACAATATCGGCGGCGTTATTCAAGGGCAAGAGAGCCTGACGGCGTTGGCCGGCGGCGACATCAACAGCGCCAGCACGCTGAGCGGAAGCGTGGACAACCGCATTCTGGATCGCGTGGCGGGGCTGTATGTGGAGAATGATCAGGGCGCGCTGACGCTCTCGGCAGGCAACGATATCAATCTGACGGCCAGTCAGGTCATCAATGCCGGCGCCGGCGGCGAAACACGTATCCACGCCGGGAACAACCTCAATCTGGCGACGCTGACCACCACGGAAACGCTCAACAGCGATTGGGACAGCAGTAATTACCGCCACTATGCCGCCCGTGAAGATATCGGCAGCGAGATCGCCGCCAACGGACGGATTGTGCTGAGCGCCGGACAGGATTTGAACGCCACGGCGGCGTCGGTAACGGCGCAGCAGGGATTGCAGGCTCAGGCGGGTAACGATATCACTCTGACCAGCGGCCGCTCCTCCTACACATTGACGGAACACAGTAAGCAGAGCAGCAGCGGGATGCTCTCGTCAGAATCGCGGGAAACGCACGACAGTATTGACCATCAATCCGCCGTCGGCAGCACATTCAGCGGTGAGACGGTGGCGCTTAGCGCGGGCAATAACTTACAGCTTAGCGGCAGCGCGGCGGCGGGAACACAGGATGTGCTGTTGTCGGCGGGGCGCGATCTCAGGGTGACGACCGCGCAGGAAAGCCATCGGGAAACCCACCTTAAGGAAGAGAAAAAATCCGGCCTGATGGGCAGCGGCGGCATTGGCTTCAGTATTGGTCAGGCCAGCCAGAAAAGCACCACGGATACCGATGGCAACAGCGAGAAAGCCAGCACGGTAGGCAGTGAAAAAGGCAACGTCACGCTCCAGGCGGGTCAGGCGTTAAGCGTGCAGGGCAGCGATCTGATCGCCGGGCAGGATCTGCGCCTGAGCGGCGAGGCGATTGCCATCACGGCGGCGGAGGATCGGCAGATCCAGCGGCAAACCTACGAACAGAAGAAAAGCGGTCTGACGCTGGCGCTGAGCGGGACGGTGGGCAGCGCGTTGAATACCGCGGTGGCAACGGCGCAGACGGCCAAATCGACCGAAGATAGCCGCCTGAAGGCGCTGCAAGGCGTGAAGGCGACCTTGAGCGGCGTACAGGCGGTACAGGCCGGGCGCCTGGCTTCCGCACAGGGCGACGATGCCGCCAATAATAATATGGTCGGCATCAGCGTTTCACTGGGCAGCCAGTCGTCACAGTCGGAACAGACCGTTGAACAGCGCGTCGCACAGGGCAGCAGCCTTAACGCCGGACGTAATCTGTCGCTTACCGCCACCGGCGGCGGTCAGAGCGAACAAAGCGGCGATATCCGCATTCAGGGCAGCCAACTGCGCGCCGGCCAGGATTTAACGCTGGACGCCGCGCGTGATATGCAACTGTTGTCGGCACGGAACAGCCAGCATACCGCAGGCAGCAACAAGAGCCAGGGCGGCAGTATCGGCCTGAGTCTTGGGGTGGGCGGCGGCGGCGCAAGCCTGAGCGTGAACGCCAGCATGAATAAAGGCAAAGGCAGCGAACTGGGCGAAGGACTGAGCCATACGGAAACGCTGCTGGACGCGGGGCGTCAGGTTGGTTTGCGCAGCGGGCGCGACGCCACGCTTCAGGGCGCGCAGGTCAGCGGCGAGCAGATAACGGCAAACATAGGGCGTAATCTGCTGCTGCGCAGCGAGCAGGATAGCGACGTCTACGACAGCAAGCAGCAAAATATGAGCGCGGGCGTCAGCATTCCTATTTATGGGGTGGGGACGGCATCGGCCAGCTTTAGCATGAGCAAGGACAAGCTGCACAGCAACTACCAGAGCGTGCAGGAGCAGACCGGGTTGTTTGCCGGTCAGGGCGGTTATGACATCCGCGTCGGCGAGCATACGCAACTGGATGGCGCGGTCATCGGTTCGACGTCGGGTGTGGAGGAAAACCGGCTGGAGACGGGCACGCTGGGCTTTAGCGATATTGAGAACAAGGCCGAGTTTAAGACCTCGCACAGCGGGGTGGGCATCAGCACCGGCGGGCCGATAGGCGACCAGATGGTGAGCAATCTGGCGTCCAATTCGCTGATAAGCGGGAATAACCGGGGCGACGCCGAGAGCACGACGCGGGCTGCGGTGAGCGACGGGCAGTGGGTTATTCGTGATGAAGCCAACCAGCGGCAGGATGTAAGCCAACTGAGCAATGACGTGGAGCACGCTAATCAGACGCTGAGTCCGATTTTTGATAAAGAGAAAGAGCAGAAACGGCTCCAGCAGATGCAGCTTATCGCCGACATCAGCAATCAGGTGATGGATATCGCGGGAACGGAAGGGAAGATAATCGCCACGAAAGCGGCGAAGGCGGAAGCAGAAGCGAAAATGGGCCGACTCAGCGATGAAGATGTGAGGACGGCACGGGAGGCGCTGGCGAACGGGAAACAGCCGAACCTGAACCCCACGGATGCGGACATCCGCCAATCGGTATACCAGACGGCGTATAATACAGCCTATAATCAGGCGCTGAATGACTCAGGTTTCGGCACCGGCGGGGCGGTTCGTCAGGGGATAATGGCGGTCACAGCGGCGGCGCAGGGACTGGCGGGCGGCAATATCGCGCAGGCGATAGCGGGCGGTGCGGCGCCGTATCTGGCGACGGAGATTAAAAAGGCGACCACGGATGCGAATGGAAACACCAATGTGGCGGCGAACGCAGTGGCGCATGCGGTGCTGGGGGGTATTGTGGCGGAAGCGAGTGGTAACGGCGCATTGTCGGGCGCCGTGGGCGCAGCGGGCGGAGAGCTTGCTGCGCGGGTAATCGCCGAGCAGTTATACCCGGGCAAAAAGGCATCAGAGCTAAGCGAAAGCGAGAAACAGACGGTGAGCACGCTATCGCTACTGGCAGGCAGCCTGGCGGCCGGTACGGCGGGAGATTCCACGGCGAGCGCGGTGGCGGGTGCGCAGGGTGGGCAGAATGCGGTGGAGAATAACAACTTCAACCTAAACGCTATTGCGCCGAAGGGATTGCAAGATGTTGGAGTTTCGATGGCATCGTTGCATACCAACACCAACCTGACGGATGAAAACGGCAACGTGTTGAATCCGATAACGGAAGAAGAACGGCAGTATGCGATGCATAAACTGGTGACGGGGACGATGCCGGAAGGGCAGGATATCTCGAAAGCGATAGTGGACGGTTATACGAACGGCGTGCTGATAGCCGGCGCATGGTATCTGGGGCCAGCGGCGTCAATAGGCAAAGTGGCGGTTGGTTCTGCGCTGAGTGGCGGCGCGAATGCCGCATATCAATGGTATGACCTGAGTCAGCCGGGTACTGAAAATAAAACCTATGATTACTGGAGCACCACGGCGGCGCTAGTTACTGGCGGATTGGCTCCGGGGCGTAATATTTTGCCGAACGTGGGTATAGCGATGGGAAGCGCGGTATTTACGGATGGGCCAAGTGCGGGGGCTATTGGTAGTGCTGCGGCAGGTTCTTGGGCTGGCGGCGCATTTGGGAAATATGCACCTGAAGTTGTACAAAAAGCGATTGGCAGTAATCCTGTTCCCGAATTTATTTATGAAGTCGGAGGGGCTTTTACATCTGAAGTAGGAAGTAAGGCAGCGGAAGATCTCATAGATCGGGTTGGAGAGAAAAAATGAGAGGCAAGTTTACCTCAGCGGTATGTTTATTCGTTTACTGCCTCATATTTTTTTGGGTTTTAGGTTTTGGCTATCGTTTAATTATAGGTTCACTGTCTTATCTGCTGACGGATGAATGGGCTATAACGAAAGCGGAGTTAGTTAGGATATTTTATTTGGGGGGTATGACTGGATGTATTGCATGGCTAGGCATTTTGATTTTTAAGTTATTGGATAAATTTAAAAAGAAGCCGCCTTCAGGCTCTTAGTAATATGATCCCGGCCATTTGGCCTAGATCGTCACTTTTACCCGCCAGAGCCTAAGTTCCACCTCAATCACCAGTTTACCCCGTTCCGTATCTGGCGACGGAGATTAAAAAGGCGACCACGGATGCGAATGGAAACACCAATGTGGCGGCGAACGCAGTGGCGCATGCGGTGCTGGGGGGTATTGTGGCGGAAGCGAGTGGTAACGGCGCATTGTCGGGCGCCGTGGGCGCAGCGGGCGGAGAGCTTGCTGCGCGGGTAATCGCCGAGCAGTTATACCCGGGCAAAAAGGCATCAGAGCTAAGCGAAAGCGAGAAACAGACGGTGAGCACGCTATCGCTACTGGCAGGCAGCCTGGCGGCCGGTACGGCGGGAGATTCCACGGCGAGCGCGGTGGCGGGTGCGCAGGGTGGGCAGAATGCGGTTGAGAATAATTACCTGAGCTTTGATGAGGCTCGCGCTTTTGATAAAGAAATGACAGCTTGCAAGGCTTCCGGTGACGACTGTGATGCGGTAATTCGTAAATACGACTCGTTAAATAAGGAAAACAGTGAAGAGTTGCAACAGGCGCTGGCGACAGATCCTCTGGTTGTTCTGAGTGGTGAAACTAAATGGAATGTTGAAGGCGGGTTGTCTGCTGCTGAACGGCCTGATTGGCTATACGGTTCGTTGGATAACCGGGATGTAAGGGATTATGTTGCATCCAATAACAATTATGACCTTAATTATATTAATAGTCATACTACTAACGGTGATCGTGCTTTGGCGTTTATTGGTGAGCCAGAAAATTTCTGGGGATTGGTCGCGGGGGGGAGATCGTTATTTTCATCGTCAACAACGATGAGTGATAAATTAGTTGGTGGAGCTTTAAGTTATGGTGCGAATGGTCTAGTACAAATCTCTAGTGGAAATACCGGAGATAAATTTGATTTAGTTAGCTTTGGGTTTTCTGGGCTAACCGGTGCGGCAACCACCGGTAAATCTTATTATTCAAACCAACTTATTGGTGCGGGTAGTGCTTATGCGACTAGCCAAATTACAGGACAAGATAGTCAAGCCGCTGTGATGGGTAGCATGATAGGTACTGGAGTAGGTTATGGTATCGGCTCTGCCATTACCAATAAATTAGAAACTCAGTACATTAAAAATTACTTTGGAATGGAGGCCAGTAAGAACGCTTTAAAATATACTGATAATTCCTTTGGCCCTGGTTATTTGTTTAAAGGTGGGGCAATGAGTCCAATTCCAGGTATGTCTGGTGGTGGTGTCGGTTCTTTAATGTCAGAAGCTGCTAGTAGTGCTGCTCAAAAGGAAGTTCAAGGAGGTGATAAGTGAAACACCCTCTTTTATTCCTTTTGTTTTTAATCATCACTTATGCTGTTGTGTGTGCTGTTGGTCTAGTAATTACGATATGGATCGTTCTATCACATCCAATAACTTTTCAACAGGTTATACACTATAGCAAGATCGGTGTATTTGGTGGTGGATGGATAGGTGCGGGAATATGGTTTTCATATTATCTAAAATGTAGAAAAAATCTTAAGTAATTGTTGTGGAGAATAACAACTTCAACCTAAACGCTATTGCGCCGAAGGGATTGCAAGATGTTGGAGTTTCGATGGCATCGTTGCATACCAACACCAACCTGACGGATGAAAACGGCAACGTGCTGAACCCGATAACGGAAGAAGAACGGCAGTATGCGATGCATAAGCTGGTGACGGGGACGATGCCGGAGGGTCATGATATTTACTCTTGTTGTTGCGATATCAGGGTTCACATCAGTGCTGGCGATTGTAATCCCATTGAATCCTGATTTGATGCAATGACCGGTTGCTGCTGTCGGGAGCGGGTTAAGCGTAATAGCGTGCCAGTGGTGCGTCGATGAACTGGCTCGTTGTGTATCAGACTGTCGGCGTGGATGTTCAGGCAAAAGGATTAGGCATGAATGTCAGAGATCTCATTGTATTAAAAACTGGTTATATAATGTTTTGTCATAAATAAAACTATTAGATAATAATATTTTTTTCATTATTAGCACGCTTACCATATTGGGATTTTTCCTAAAAAACATTAACATCAGTGCTTTCATATTCCATGATTTCCAAAGAGTTGTTTTATGGATAACCGTATAGTACTAGGGTTGATGGGTGCATTTCTGTTAACGTTGTCACTCTTAACGCACGCACAGGCCAATTTCCCGTCTCCTCAAGAAGCCGATTGGATTGTTCCCGAGTTCACGTTCAATAGTGGAGAGAAACTTAAGGATCTCCGAATTCACTATTACACCATTGGCGATCGCAACAAACCCGCCGTTTTATTACTGCACGGAACCAATCAGCCGATTAAGGCATTGTTGGCAAATGGTTTCGGCGGGGAGTTGTTTGGTCCCGGCCAGGCGTTGGATAGCAGTAAATACTTTATTATTATGCCTGAAAGTATTGGGTCCGGAAAATCATCTAAACCCTCTGATGGATTACGGATGAAATTTCCTCAATATGATTATAACGATATGGTGGAAGCGCAATATCGTTTGTTAAAAGAGGGAATGGGCATTAAACATTTGCGCCTGGTAATGGGTTATTCCATGGGCGGCATGCAAACCTGGATATGGGGTGAAAAACACCCAGACATGATGGATGCGCTGGTGCCGATGGCATCATTGCCGAATGAATTATCCGGTCGTAACTGGATGATGCGGCGCATATTAATTGAGTCCATCAAAAATGATCCGGCTTGGAATAATGGTAATTACACACAGCAACCGCCGGCGCTGAAGACGGCCAGCATTATGTTCAGCATTGCCACTACCGGTGGGACGCTGGCTTACCAGAATAAAGCGCCGACCCGTGCTCAAGCCGATAAGCTGGTGGAAGATCGTCTGGCTGCTCCGTTAACCAGCGATGCGAATGACTTTATTTATATTTGGGGTTCGTCCGCCAATTATAATGCGGAACCGGAATTGGGGAAAATTAAAGCCCCGGTTTTGGTTATTAATTCTGAAGATGATGAACGTAATCCTGTTGAAACAGGAATATTGGATAATGAGCTAAAGAAAATAAAGCAAGCTGATGTGTTTCTGATCCCTGCCAGTAAAGAAACCAGCGGGCATGGCACGATGATGTCAGCGAGGTTTTATAAAGATAAACTGAAAGATTTTTTAGAAAAAAATCCATCTCATGAATAATAAGTAATCATTATTGACCGGCATAAAAATTTTTTCTGTCGGTCATTATTCTTTTGGGGTTTTTCTTTATTTTATTTTTATTGCGGTTGTATGTGAATAACTAAATGGCTCCGGTTAGGGGAAATGTTCATCCTTTTTTCATTTATCAGGTAATAAGGATAGTTTATGTTTCGCAAGATAAAGATCCGTACCGCACTCAGTATTATGGTTTTTTCATTAGCCGCATTATTGCTCTTCGTCGGCGTTTTGGGATTAGTCGCTCTTCAATCGGGAAATAAATCATTCGGGCAGGTCGATAAAGAAGTTCTGCCCGGGCTGGTGGCGCTGAACGAAAGTTCTGAATTATTGCTGCGTGCCCGGCTGGATTTACGTCTTTATGAGTCGCTGATGGGAAAAGGCGACACCGAGGCAGCCAAGGTGGCGTTGGGACGGGCTAAAGACAAAATTAATGGCGCCAATGGGAAATGGCGGCAATATCTGACGTATCCGCAATCCGAGCAGGAAAGAGTTATTTCATCAGAGATGGCCACGAATCGCGACACCCTGATGAAAACCTTTATCGAACCCGGCGTTGCCGCGCTTGAAGCCGGAAATCTGGATGAATATCGCCAACGCGCCGGTAAGTCCACGGTGCTCTACGCCGCATTTGATAAATCGTCCAAAGCGCTGGTGAGTTACAAACTACAGAGCATTGATAACTCCTACGATGATTCTAATGACCGTGTTAAAAGCATGGAAGTCATTTTGTATAGCGCCATTGCATGCTCCGTGCTGCTGGCGGCGCTGACCTGGTCCATCGTGACGAATCTGGTGGTGAAGCCACTGAATCAGGCGATTGCGGTTTTTGACCGTATCGCCGAAGGCGATCTGCGGGCCAAAATTGATATCCGCGGGAAAAATGAAATTGCCCAGCTGTTTTCGGCGGTTCAGCGCATGCGCGACGGGCTGGAAAACATGGTGTTGGTGGTGCGCAACGGGACGGACGCGATCGGTATCGGGGTGGAAGAGATAGCATCGGGCAATATTGATCTCTCCAGCCGTACAGAGCAACAGGCCGCCTCATTGGATGAAACCGCATCAAGCATGGAACAGATCATGGCGACGGTGAAAAACAACGAGGACAACACTCGCAAAGCGAATGACCTGGCGCAGCAAGCTTCTGATTCCGCGTCCCGTGGCGGTGATGTCGTATCGGAAGTGGTCGATACCATGCGCTCGATTAAACAGAGTTCCGCCAAGATTTCCGATATTGTCGGCGTGATCGACGGCATTGCTTTCCAGACGAACCTACTGGCGCTGAATGCGGCCGTGGAGTCTGCCCGAGCCGGTCAGTATGGTAAAGGGTTTGCTGTGGTGGCGTCCGAAGTGAGAACACTGGCCCAGCGTAGCGCGACGGCGGCGAAAGAGATCGGCACTATGATCGATGCTTCGCTCAGCCGGATTGATAAAGGTGCCGGGTTGGTTGAAGTGGCCGGTAAAACCATGGATGAGGTGTTGACGGATGTGAAAAAGGTCGTGGATATCATGGGTGAGATCATGGTGGCTTCCGGTGAACAGAGCCGGGGAATTTCGCAGATTAATATAGCCATCAATCAAATGGATACGGCGACCCAGCAGAATGCGACCCTGGTATCGGAAGTCGCGACATCCGCCAGTTCTCTGCAAGAACAGGTTGCCAACCTGCAACAGTCCGTGACCCGTTTCCAGATTGAGAGAGAAAGGACGGAAATTCCGGTATCGGAGTTGCGTCAGAATCTCGCGTTGGTGGATGCCTGCTAAGTCTTTAAATCCCCCCGTCGCCTGCTTTCGTCAGGGTTGCCCCGGTAAGCGAAAACAGGCGATAAATCTCAGATCCCCGCTATCGACGATATACGCCGCCGCTCGTCCTCTTTGCCGGCGAGTCAGGGCGCTCAAGGCACTCTGGCGTTCTCTGCTTCGTCCAAAAGCCGAAGTTCGTAACGCGCTATAGCGGTATCTACATGAAAAATTAGAGTGTTATTCCCTCAAAACCTATTGTGCGGAAATTGCCTGGTATTAAGCCGATGTCAAGCATGGATGTCGTTCAATTTCTCTGCGCTAAATCATATTTTCTTAAACGATAATCAGTATCATTTGAACGGCCTTATGGATAAAATATGGCCTGTTTTACGTTGATTTTTTTCCGCGCTTTGGTGCTTTTTAGGTAAATGGATTATTACTATGTATAAATTGAAAAATGCTCTTCATGACGGGAAAAGCAAATCCCGTCGTCTCGTTACCTCTCTGCTGCTCTGCCTCTCCCCTGTATTCGCCAATTCTGTCGTCGCACAGGAGCCTCAGTCGCTGACTTTTGCCAATTTCCGCGATACCCGCGATCTCAATCCGCATATTTATTCCGGTGAGATCTGGGCGCAGAACATGTTGTATGAGTCACTGGTCAAGGTCACGCCGCAAGGGATTGAACCCTGGCTGGCTGAAAAATGGGAAACGTCGGCGGACGGTAAGGTCTATACCTTTACGTTGCGTTCCGATGTCAAATTCAGCGATGGCGCGGCATTCAACGCACAGACGGCGAAACAGAATATCGATGCGATACTGGATAACCGCGAACGTCATGGCTGGCTGGAGATGGTGCGCATCATTGATAAGGTTGAAGCGCTGGATGAACATCGTCTGCGCTTTACCTTGAAAGAAGCCTACTACCCTTTCCTGATTGAGTTGGCGGTTACCCGGCCGATGCGTTTTATTTCTCCCGCGGCAATGAAAGAAGGGGGAACCCGGCACGGGGTGAACGCGTATATCGGCACCGGCCCCTACGTGATGAGCGAACACAAAACCGACGAATATGCGGTATTCACGCTCAATCCTCTTTACTGGGGCGAAAAGCCGAAGTTGGAAAAGGTGGTGATGAAAGTCATCCCGGATACGCAAACCCGCTTGCTGGCTTTGCAGAAAGGCGAAATCGAGCTGATTTACGGTAAAAATATGATCGATGCCGATGCTTTTGAACGGCTGAGCAAAGACAAAAAATTTACTACCCAACTGTCTGAGCCGGTTTCGACCCGAATGCTGTTGATGAATACGACGTCGGAAAATCTGAAGGACATGCGTGTACGTCAGGCGTTGCAACATGCGGTAAATAAAGTTGATATCGCGGAAGGGATTTTTAACGGCAGTGAAGTCCCTGCCGATACGCTGCTGGCGAAAAATGTGCCGTACAGCAATATCGATCTCAAGCCTTATGCCTACGATCTGGATCAGGCAAAAAAACTGCTGGATGCGGCAGGCTGGCAACAGAAAAGCGGGCAAACCTGGCGGCAGAAAGAGGGCAAACCGCTGTCCGTTGGAATTTACTATGACAGTAATACCGCTTCACAGAAGGTTATCGCCGAATATCTGCAAAATGAATTCGCTGAGCTGGGTATCGAACTCAAACTGCATGGCGAAGAGGAACAGGCATATCGCGACCGTCAGAAAGCCGGTAAATTCGATATCGTATTCAACATCTCCTGGGGAACGCCTTACGATCCGCAGTCGTTCTTGTCTGGCATGAAATTGCCGGTCTATGGCGATTACGCGGCGCAACAGGGACTGACGCAGAAAACGCAGATTGATAGCAGCATTACGCGCGCGTTGATCACCACCGATGAGAAAGAGCGGCAGGAACTGTATCGCTATGTACTGACCACGTTGCATGAAGAGGCGGTCTATATTCCGCTGACCTATGAACGTAACCGGGCGGTGCATGTGAAGAGCCTGAAAGGCGTCGCGTTCAATCCATCGCAATTTGAGATCCCGTTTGATCGCATGTACCGCGACTAAGCCCTGATAGATCCGTTATCTGTCGACAGACGCCTGTGGGCGTGGGTTGCGGGTAACGGATAGATCCCAGCCATGCCGCTTGCGGTTTCTCTATATTGCCGGATCTGCGAAATTATAGGTTGTTGTGTGAAAAGATATCTCTGTCGTCGTTTGCTGCTGACGTTACCGATTTTGCTGGGGATCTCATTCCTGTCTTTTTTGTTATTGAATCTGGTGCCAGCCGATCCGGCGGAAGTCGCGCTGCGGGTGAATGAAATTATTCCGACGCCGGAGTCCATCGCCGAGATGCGTCAGCAGTTGGGATTGGATCGTCCGTTTCTGATCCGCTACCTCTATTGGCTATATGATGCCGTGCGGCTGGATTTCGGTTATTCCTACATCAACAATCGCCTGGTGCTGGATGAGCTAGCCCGCTGTTTACCGGCGACGCTGGAGCTTGCCGCGCTGTCTCTGGTCATTATTCTGTGCGTCAGCGTTCCACTGGGGGTATTGAGCGCCGTCTATAAAGACAGCGTTTTCGATCGTCTGATCCGCACGCTGGTGTTCCTCGGAACGGCAATGCCCAGTTACTGGCTCGGGCTGCTGCTTATCTGGTGGTTTGCGCTATCGTGGGATTTGTTGCCGACCAGCGGCAGCGGCACGTTCTCCCATATCATTCTGCCTGCCGTCACGCTGTCCATGGTTTACGTGGCAATCTATATCCGCTTGATCCGCAATAATATGCTGGAAAATATGCAGCAGTATTATGTGTACTATGCGCGCGCCCGCGGATTGAAGGAAAAAAGCATCATTCTGCGCCACGTCCTGAAGAATTCGCTGCACAGCAGTATTACCGCGCTGGGGATGAGTATTCCGCAATTGCTGGCCGGCACGGTGATTATCGAAAATATCTTTGCCTGGCCGGGGGTCGGCCGGTTATGTATTTCGGCGATTTTCAATCGTGATTATCCGGTGATCCAAGCCTATATCCTGATGATGGCGGTACTGTTTGTAATATGTAATTTGCTGGTGGATATCGTTCAGCGCTGGATGGATCCCGCTCTGCGGCAAGAGGGATAATATGCATTTTTCGCACAAACTATTGCGCGATAAGGTCGCGCTGCTCTGCCTGCTGGTGATTATCGCCGTGGTGGTTATCGGTATTTTTGCCCCGTGGTTGGCGCCTAATGATCCCAATAAAATCAATATTGCGCGCAAATATGCCGACGTTAGCGCGCGCTTCCCGCTGGGTTCCGATCATCTGGGGCGCTGCGTGTTGTCGCGCCTGATGTTCGGCGTGCAGACCACGCTTTTTCTGGCGCTGCTTACGATGGCGATCACCATTGTCATTGGCTGCGTGTTTGGTTTTTTATCCGGCTATGTTCGCGGCCGGCTGGATGAAGTCATGATGCGCTGCTGCGATATCATGCTGTCGTTTCCCAGCCAGATCATGATCCTGGCGATTGTCGGGATCCTAGGCGTGGGGATCGTTAATGTGATCCTGGCTAATATTCTGGTGAAGTGGGCATGGTACACCCGCATGATCCGGGGGATCGTGATCAAGCACGGTCAAAAAAACTATATCCTGTTTTCGCGCGCCAGCGGTACGCCGCTGTGGTTTATCCTGCGGCGTCATCTGTTGCCGAATACGCTATCGGAGATCGTGGTGCTGGCGACGCTTGATACCGGTTGGGTGATCCTGAATATCTCGGCGCTGTCGTTTCTCGGGTTGGGCGTACAGGCGCCGACGGCGGAGTGGGGAACGATGTTGAGTGAAGCGCAGAAAGTGATGATGAGCCATCCGACGCAAATGCTGGCGCCGGGGCTGGCGATTTTGGTGGTGGTGGCGGCATTTAATCTGCTGGGCGACTGTTTGCGTGATGCGTTTGACCCTCGGGAGTCTCACTGATGAGCGATCTATTACGGGTAGAGAATTTGCGGGTCGGGCTTCAGTCCGGGGGGCGTGGTCTGCTGCATGATATTTCTTTCGCGCTGCCGCGCCACGCCTGTCTTGGCATCGTCGGCGAAAGCGGCAGCGGTAAAAGCCTGACCTGCCGTGCGCTTATGGGGCTGCTGGGCGCGCCGTTTACCCAGTCGGGACAGGCCTGGTTGAATGGATCGGATCTGCTGGCGCAGGAGCCGGAGGCGATGCGTCGCCTGCGGGGTAAAACTATCGGCATGATCCTGCAACATCCGATGAGCGCGTTCGATCCCTTACAGACGCTCGGCGGCCAGATGGTGGAGACGTTTCGGACGCATCTGGCGCTGAACAGGCGCGACGCCCGCGAGATGGCGCTGGAGATGATGGAACTGGTCCGGCTGCGTGATGTCACGCGGTTATTTGATAAATACCCCAGCCAGATCAGCGGCGGGATGCTGCAACGGGTCATGATTGCCATTGCGTTGGCGCTGGAGCCGCAATTACTGATCGCTGATGAGCCTACTACCGCGCTCGATTCGGTGACCCAGTTCGACATCATGGAGGAATTTCGCGCGATTCGCGAACGTCTGGGCACCACCATGATCTTTATTTCGCACGATTTCGGCGTGGTCAATCGCATTGCCGACCGGGTGCTGGTAATGCATCAAGGGTGTGCGGTGGAACAGGGCGATGTTCGGCAGGTGCTGCATCAGCCTCGGCATCAACATACCCGCTATCTGGTGGCGTCGCGTCAGGCGTTGCAGCAGCGTTATCAGACACTGGTCGATATGTCGCAAAACGATCGGGAAAGGCCGCGTCGGGAGGTAGAAAGTGAACACATTGGTTGAAGTGAACGACGTGCATCACGGCTATCGTTCCCAGGATGGCGCCGCCAAATGGTTACCGGTACTCAACGGCGTGTCGTTCGACGTACGAGCCGGCGAGTGCCTGGGCATTATCGGCGAGAGCGGCAGCGGTAAGAGTACGCTGGGGCGTATTTTACTGGGGCTGGAGGCGCCTAAAAGCGGGCAGGTCAGGCTGGGCGATCAGCAGTTGTACGCGCCGCGGCGGTTCTGGCAATCGCAACGTAAAAGACACTTGCGGGTCAGCGCGGTTTTTCAGGATTACACCTCGTCGGCCAACCCTTTTATGAACGTGTTGAGCATTGTGTCCGAGCCGTTATTGGTTCAGGGAACCCCCCGGCGTGACGATGTGCGGCGGCAGGTGATTACGTTGCTGGAACAGGTCGGGCTGACGGAGGATGTCTGTGAACGTTTTCCGCACCAGCTCAGCGGCGGGCAGATGCAGCGGGTTTGTATCGCCAGAGCCATTGCCGGCAAACCTGATTTTATGGTGCTGGATGAAGCGGTCAGCGCGCTGGATGTGACCGTGCAGGTGCAGATCCTTGATTTGCTGTCGGACTTGCGCCGTCAGTTGGGTCTGACCTATCTGTTTATCAGTCACGATCTGACCGCGATTACTTATCTGTGCCAGCGGGTAATTTTTCTTCAGCAGGGCAATATCATTGAACGGGTCGATGATATTGCGACGCTGGGGCAGGTGCGGCACCCTTATGCGCGCAACCTTTTACAGGCGGTGATGGCGTTTTAATGCGCCTCCGCCGGTGAAACCGTCTGGATCAATCCTGCTCTTTGCGGCGCCTCTCTCGCCCTGCCGCCGATCTCGTCGCTGAATATGGCGTAACACACAGCCTTAATGTATAGTGCGATTTTCATACTAAGAATAATCCTAAAAATTCAGCAGGGAACTGACGCCATGAAATTACAAACACGCATCGTTCTGTTATGCGGAACAACATTACTGGGGTTAATTGTACTGTCAGCGGTTGCATTAAACACGCTGTACCAATCTATGATGACGGAGCGTACCGGCCAGCTTTCGACGCTGGTAGAGCTCGCCCATGCCGCCGCACAAAAAGCCTACGATCTTGAAAAGACCGGTCAGTTATCGTCTGAAGCGGCGCAAAGTGAAGCCAAACGCGCCATCAGCAGTTTTCATCAGGGCGATCGCTATTTCTTCGTGCGCGGTTTCACCAATGACATTAATTATGTCCATCCCAACCCCAAACGCGTGGGCATCGTCGATGCCAACGGCGGCAAAGAGGCCGGAGAACGCTATCGTGGAGCGCTGGAGGGCAAGACAATCGGTACGGTGATCGCCAACGGCACGCGTCCGGGAACTCAGGATCCGGTTGAGAAGCTGTATGCCGTTATCAAATTCGAGCCTTGGGACTGGACCATCGGCTATGGCGACTACATTGACGATATTCAGCAGGCTTTCTGGCGTAACGCGGGTATCCTGCTGTCCATCGGCGTCGTATTGCTGCTGATTATTTCGGCGTTGGCATGGAATATGTTGCGTACGCTGTTGCGCCAGTTGGGCGGCGAGCCGCAGTACGCGGTGGATGTGGTCAGGCAAATCGCCGACGGCAATCTGGTGGTCGACGTGCAGACGCGCGCCGGGGACCAGACCAGCATTCTGTATGCTATCCGCATCATGCGCGACAATCTTTCACATCTGGTGAGTCAGGTGCGCGGGAGCACTAACTCAATCGCTACCGCTTCGGCGCAAATCGCTTCCGGCAACGAAGATCTGTCATCGCGCACCGAGTCGCAGGCCAGCGCGCTGGAGCAAACGGCCGCCGCGATGGAGGAATTGACCGCTACCGTTCAGCAGAACGCCGAAAATGCGCGGCATGCCAATGAACTGGCGGTGTCCGCCTCGGATGTGGCCGTACGCGGCGGATCGGTGGTTAAACAGGTGGTCGACACCATGGATTCCATTGATGTTTCTTCACGCAAGATCGTGGATATCACCGGCGTTATCAACGGCATTGCGTTTCAGACCAACATTCTCGCGTTGAACGCGGCGGTGGAAGCGGCCCGTGCCGGCGAACAAGGCCGGGGTTTTGCCGTGGTGGCGAGTGAAGTCCGTACTCTGGCGCAGCGTTCCGCATCGGCGGCGAAAGAGATCAAAAACCTGATTGATGATTCGGTATCCAAAGTCGGCGAAGGCACGGAGCTGGTGAAGCGCGCCGGCGATACCATGAGCGAGATCGTCGAGAGCGTACAGCGGGTGACTGCAATGGTGGGCGAGATCAGCTCGGCCAGCTCAGAACAGAGTTCGGGGATTGAGCAGGTCAACCTGGCGGTATCTCAGATGGATCAGAGCACGGAGCAGAATGCGGCGCTGGTGCAAGAAGCGCTGGCGGCGGCGAAGTCGCTGAGCGATCAGGCTCAGGAACTGTCTCGCACGGTGGATAAGTTCCACGTCAACGAATCCGCCGGCTATCTGCCCGCGTCGGTATAGCCGCGTTGCCGGTTGGCTGATGGCAGGCGTTTGGCGTTCGCCAAACGCCTGCTGAACACCCCTCTGATTGGTCGGCAAGCCAACGTCGGGGGCGGCTGTTATCAAGCGCGTTTCCAACTCGTCAGTCGTCCGGCTAGTTCACCGTCGACAGCAGCAGCCGCGTATAAGGGTGCTGCGGTTGGCTGAATATCTGCTCGACATCGCCGGTTTCCACGATTTCACCGTCTTTCATCACCGCAATGCGGTGGCTCATATGTTGCACCACGCCGAGATCGTGGGAGATAAACAGCATGGAAAGCTGCAACTGACGTTGTAGCGCCACCAGCAGATCCAATACTTGCGCCTGGGTGGTGACGTCCAGCGCGGAAACCGGTTCGTCACAGATCAGCAGGTCTGGCTCGGAGGCCAGCGCTTGGGCGATCGAGACCCGCTGCCGCTGGCCGCCGGAAAGCGCCGTCGGCCGTCGCGACAGCAGATCCGGCGTCAGCCCGACTAACGTCAGCAGCGTCAGGATGCGCTGTTGCCGATCCGCCTGGCTGAGATCGCGGCGTAATCGCAGCGGCTGCCGGAGGATTTGCGCCACGGTAAATTGCGGATCGAACGAGCCGAGCGGATCCTGGGTGATGGTCTGAATACGGGCGCGCAGCGGGCGGCGTTCATGTTCCGGCAAGGCGCTCCAGGGGCGCTCCGCCAGCCGTACCTCGCCGCGATCCGGTTTTTGCAAGGCCAGAATAATTTTCCCCAGCGTGGTTTTTCCCGAGCCGGACTCGCCGACAATACCCAACGTTTCCCCACGTTTCACTTCCAGCGATACCCGGTTGACGGCATCCATACGGCTGCCGTCGGGGCGGGTAAAGGCAACGGATACCTGATCCACGTGCAGAGCGGTGTCGGATAGCGTTTCGCCATGGGAGGCGGCGACCGATGACAAAACGCCGGCAGGAAGATCGTGGAGCGGATTTTCACCCGCCAGCCAGTCGCCGCGCGTTGCCGCGGTCGGGATCGCCGCCAGCAAACGGCGGGTATAAGGATGTTTCGGTGCGGAAAGCACCTGACCGACCGTGCCGGATTCGACCAGCGATCCGTTTTGCATCACCATCACGCGGTCGGCCACCTGCGAGACCACCGCCAGATCGTGAGTGATCAGCAGCACGCCGTGACCGGCCCGCGCCAGTGCGGTAAACACCTTTAGCACCTGCTGCTGTACCGTGGCGTCCAGCGCCGTGGTGGGTTCATCGGCAATCAGCAATTGAGGGCCGCCGGCCAGAGCGGAAGCGATAAGCGCCCGCTGGCGTAAGCCGCCGGAGAGTTCATGCGGATACTGGGCGGCTCGGTTAGCCGGGTCGGGGATCCCTGCCTGCTCCAGCAGCGCCGCGACCCGTCCGGCAATCTCCGTGCGCGGCAGCAAGCGGTGGGTGAGGATCGGTTCGGCCACTTCCTGCCCGATCTTGCGTAACGGATCGAGCGATACCAGCGCATCCTGCAAAATAAAGCCAATCTCGCGGCCGCGGATATGCCGCCAGTCGCGATCGGTCAGGTAACGCAGGTCGCAGCGGCTGCCGTCATGGCGCAGCAGATCGAGGGCCGTGGCGCGAACGTCGGCATGTTCCCCCGCCAGCCCGACCAGCGACCGGGCGGTGACCGATTTCCCTGAGCCTGATTCGCCGACCAGCGCCAGTATTTCACCGGCGTTAACCTGAAAACTGAGGTTTTTTACCGACTCCACCGGCCCTTGTCCGCCGCCGGGGAACGTCACGCTTAGCTCCCGTACGTTCAGCAGCGGTTGTCCGGCGGGCGCGGTAAGGTGATGACTCATGATGCCCCGCCTTTTGCCAGAATGGTTTGTAAACGTCGTCCCAATAGCGTGATGGCGATAACGGAAAGCGCCACCACCGTCGCCGGGAACAGACTGACCCACGGCGCGATATCCAGGAAATTACGGCCGTCGGCCAGTAACGCGCCCCATTCGGCGGTGGGAGGAACCACGCCTAATCCAAGGAAACTCAACGCGGACGCGGACAGCACCGCGTGTCCGACGCCGATAGTGGCGACGATCAGCAACGGTCGCAGCGTGTTGGGAATGATATGCCGTACGACGATGTACAGCGGGCGCTCTCCCAGCGCGATGGCGTGTTCCACGTAACCCGAAAGCCGCACCTGAAGCACCTGCGATCTTACCAGCCGCGCATAGCCCGCAATCCCGGCCAGACCGACCGCCAGCAGCGTGTTTTCCGGGCCTCGCCCCAACACGGCGATCACCAGCAGCGCCAACAGCAGGTCGGGAAAGGCCAGCATGATATCCAGCAGACGCACCAGCGTCTGGCGCACCGGCGTGGGTGCCAGCACCGACAGCGTGCCGAACAGCACGCCGCCCAGACAGGCGATCAACATGGCGCCGACGCCGATGCTCAGCGACAGCGAGGTGCCGTGGATCACCCGGGCAAAGATATCCCGTCCCAGCGTATCGGTGCCGAACCAGTGAGCGCCGCTCGGCGGTTGCAGAACCGCGCCAAGATCCATTTCATCGGCGGCACGGCTGGTAAACAGCGACGGGAAAAATACCGCCAGCACCAGCAGAAAGACCATCGCCGCCGGCAACAGCGTCGCCGGGGAAAGCCAGGGGTTGCGATAGCTCGGGTGACGGCGTGTGCGCGGTAGTATCATAGATTCACTGCTCATGGGCGTTCGCCTTCTTGCGCAAACGGGGATCGACAATCAGGTATAAAGCATCCACCAACAGGTTAATCAACACAAACAGCAGCGCGGACAGCATGACCACGCCGAGCACCAGCGGCATATCGCGGGTTCCAATCGCTTGCAGCGTAATCTGTCCGATGCCGGCGCGTCCGAATACCGTTTCGGTGAGTACCGATCCGCCCAGCACGCTGGCCAGCAGCGTACCGGTCAGCGTTGACGCCGCCAGCGTCGCATGGCGCAGCGCGTGGCGGACTCTAAGCCGGGTTTCGCTGACGCCGCGGGTGCGCACCGTCAGGGCAAACGGCTGGGACAGGGCTTCTTCCAGCCCGTCGCGCAGCACCTGACTGAGAAGCGCCGCAATCGGCAGGCTGAGGGTGATGATCGGCAGCACCAGTGAGATCGGACCGTCATTGCCGGTGACCGGGAACCATTGCAGATGAAAGCTGAAGATGCTCAGCAGAACAATCCCGATCCAGTATACCGGCGTGCTGAGCAGCGTCAGCTCCAGCCAGGAGACCAGACGCCGCAGTTGATGGTAGCGCCCGGCGGTGATCAGCGCGCTGGTAATAGCCAGCGCCAGCGCCAGCGTTAGTCCGCCGAGCGCTAGCGGCAGCGTTTCGCGCATGGCGTCATGGATGACCGACAGCACCGGTTGCCGATATTGGTAGCTGATGCCGAAATCACCCTGCAACGCCTGGGCGCAATAACGCAGGTACTGCATCCACAGCGGCTGGTCGAGGCCGAATTGCCGGGTCAGCGCCGCCCGATAGGCGTCGTCCACCACGTTGTCGCCGCCGCTGAGAATCGCGATGGGATCGCCGGGGATCAGTTTAACGGCGATAAACGTCAATGTGGCCGCGCCCCAGAGCACAGCCAGAATGGTTAACAGACGTTTGCCGATCCCCGCCAGATTAGCGTTTAATCCAGGCATCATAGAAGTTCGGTTTAGCATTGGTCGCCCAGTTTATTCCCTGTACCTGCTTCGACAAACCAAGCTGGTAAGCCGGAATATAGACCGGGAGGACATAGGCTTGATCGATAACTTCATGCTGAATATCGGTATAGAGTTGTTTACGCTCGGCGTCGCCGGCGCCCACCGCTTTTCTCAGCTTTTCATCCAGTGCGCTGATGCGCGTGAAATTGTTGCCGTTAGGCGGCGCATAGGCGGAGTCAAACACCGTGCGCAGGATATCGGGTTCGGCGCGGACGAAAAAGTTGGAGGCGATATCGTATTCATTGGCATTGGTTCGGCTGGTAAACCCGCCGGCATCAACCGGATCGAGTTGCAGATCAAATCCGGCCTGCTTGACTTGATACTGAATCGCCTGGAACAGCGTTACGTCGGCGGCCTCAACGTTTGTCGTGGCATAAACGAACGTGACCGTCAGGCGTTTGCCGTCCTTAAGGCGATAGCCCGCGCTGTCTCTGCTGTTCCAGCCTGCGCTGTCCAGTAGTTGGTTGGCTTTTTGCAAATCAAATCCCCAGCGTGATTTCACCGTGGGATCGTAATAAAGCGTTGCCGGGCCGACAACGTTATCCGCCGCTTTCAGCGTGCCGAAAAAGGAGACTTTCACCGCCGTCGCGGTATCCGCCGCGTTCTGGAACGCCTGGCGAACCTTGACGTCCTGGAAAGGCCCTTTCGTCGTGTTCAGGTAGAGCACGCGGTTGACGCCCGGGTTTTCATAGGTGAGCACGTCCAGACGCGGATTCTTTTTCACCGCGGGGTAATTGGCCGGCGGAACGGCGTCAATCGCCTGAATCTGGCCGCTGGTCAACGCGCCCAACCTGACGGAGGCTTCCGGCAGATATTTAAAGGTAATGCCGTCCAGATAAGCCGGGCCGGTGTGTTTGGCATAACCCGGCCCCCAGTTATAATCCGCGCGTTTGCTCAGCTTGCTGCCGCTGCCTTTGACAAAGGAGTCCAGAATAAACGGCCCGGATCCCACTACCGTATTGCTGGTGTTCGGCGTGTTCTTCAGGTAGGTCGGCGACTGGATGCCCAGATACGGCAGGCTCAGTCCTTGCAACAGCGGTGCGAACGAAGAGGAGTAATGGATCACTACCGTGTAGTCGTCGGGCGTGGTGATCTTGTCGATCGGCCCTAACAGCGATTTGGCATAGCTGGAGGTGGTTTTCGGATCGAGAATGCGCTCAAGATTATATTTCACCGCTTCGGCATCCAGTTTGGTGCCGTCGCTGAAGGTCACATCCTTGCGCAGATGGAAAGTGTATTCGGTATTGTCGTCGTTGATTTCCCAGCGCTCCGCCAGCCAGGGGGTAAAACGGTTGTCCTCCGCCTGGCCGACCAGCGAGTCCACCACGTTGCGGGCGATCAGCGCCGTCACGCCGTAGGCGGTAATGTGCGGATCAATGATGGGGGTGTCGCTGCCCAGCCCGACATTCAGTATGCCGCCCTGAACCGGTTTTTCCGTGTCGTCTGCGCTCCATGCGCTGGGGTTTAGGGTGAAAAGCAGTGAGAAAGCGCCTGCGGTGAGGAGTTTAGCCGTCGGAAATCGGCGTTGCTGATGATTTTTTTCCATTCCCTGAGTCCTTGAAATTTTACATTAGCCCATCTTATGTTGCTGTAAATGTAGGGAGGCGGAGGAACGGTGTAAAAGTACAAAAAATACTTTTTAATGCCAAAAAAGTATATAACGGAAGAAAGCGTGCCTGCCGGAAGTGTGTGGAAAGCAGAGCGATTCAGGCCGGAAGAAAAAACGGCCGCCTGTTGTTGAGGCGGCCGGTGTCGTATGAAGAGATGAAATTAGCGGGTCGCTTCGGAAAGCGGCACTTCAGCATCCGGCGCATGGGTGATGCGGTTGCGCAGGTCGCGGCGCACGATTTCCACCAGCCAGAAGCAGAACATGTGGCCGAACAGTTCAGAGAAATGCTCCGCAAACGGCTGATCCCACGGCGCCGGAACGGTGCCGAACAGCGGCAGCAGGAAAACGTGGAATACGACGTGGAGAACCAGGCCGTAAAACGCACCCTGCCAGAGTTTGATTTTGGGATTGAACTCAGCGACGACGCAATACAGCACGGCAAAAGTAATGGAAAAACCAAAGTGCATGATAAAGCTCATGATTGGTCTTGCGTTGCCATTATACAGGTAGGTAATGTGCGACATTTCATAAGACATGCCGAGCTGTTGTAATAATTCCTGCGGCGGGTTAGTCATGTCTCGCAGCGGCGTTCTTGGCGGAAAAGGAATTTCCCAGCCGAACTTGGCAAGTGCGCAAACGAGGCCGGCAATTATCCCGACGAGCAGCGCTATCAGGATTTTTTCCTTTGTGGTTCGTAACTGCATACTATTCTCCCTAAATAACCTGGTAACAGGTTTAATTCCGTGCAAAATCGCGCGCGGAATCAAATCCAGTCAAACATTTTGTTGTTAAATTAACCACATAACTGATTGAAAGCGATCAAGAACCCATCCACATAGTGCAGTGTTATCTATCGGGGTAGGTTCTTATTCGGCAGGGATAATACACCTATCAATAAATATGATCGATTTTATATTGATAGCAGGAAAAGCGTAATGTGAAAATAATGATGCCGGCTAGAGGAACAATGGTTATTTATTATTTCTAAATGTATATTTATGTAAATCCGTTTTTTTGAAATCAGCGGTTATCAGGCGATTTTATAAATATTATAACGAATTAAAATAATAACTATGCTATGTAAATTAAATAAGTATATGCGCTACGTTATTGCAATGAATAGAACATACTGACGCATCAGCGATCGTTCGGTCGACGTTCTGCGAGCGTAATAGACTCTATCGATCAGACGATAAAATAACCGTGCGTCGGTTCACCTATTTCGAATCACTGATTAAAGTCGGCTAATATTTTGTCAAACAGGTTATTTTGTTCATCCTCTTGGTTCAAAGGAAAAACAGTCATGTCGCAAACCGTTCACAACAATCGCCGCATCGTATTGGCGCAGCGTCCGCATGGCGCGCCTGTGCAGGATAATTTCCGTTTGGAGCAGCAGCCGATTCCAGAGGTAAAAACAGGGGAAGTGCTGCTGCGCACGGTTTTTCTGTCGCTCGATCCTTATATGCGCGGACGCATGAGCGACGCGCCGTCGTATGCCAAACCGGTTGAGCTGGGAGAGGTGATGGTCGGGGCGACCATCAGCAGGGTGGCGGCCTCGAAACACCCGGATTATCACGTCGGTGACTGGGTGCAGGCCTACAGCGGCTGGCAGGACTATGCCGTTTCCGACGGTCGCGGATTAACCAATCTGGGGCCGACGCCCAAAAATCCCTCTTATGCGCTGGGCGTGCTGGGGATGCCGGGCTTCACCGCCTATATGGGGCTGATGGACATCGGCCAACCCAAGGCCGGGGAAACGGTGGTTGTCGCGGCGGCGACAGGGCCGGTCGGGGCGACGGTCGGGCAAATCGGCAAGCTGAAAGGGTGTCGTGTGGTCGGGGTGGCCGGCGGCGAGGAAAAATGCCGCTATGCGCTTGAAACGCTGGGATTCGATACCTGTCTCGATCACCGTGCGGCGGATTTTGCCGAACAGTTGAAAAAAGCTTGCCCGCAGGGGATTGATATCTATTTTGAAAATGTCGGCGGCGCCGTATTTGATGCGGTGTTGCCGCTGCTGAATACCTCTGCGCGTATTCCGGTATGCGGATTGGTTTCCAATTATAACGCGACCGGCTTGCCTGACGGGCCGGATCGCCTGCCGTTGCTGGCGGGCACGATTTTGAAAAAACGTATCCGGATGCAGGGATTCATCGTTTTTGACGACTACGGCCCGCGGTTTGGTGAGTTCTGGCAAGCCGTAGAGCCGTGGGTGGCGCAAGGAAAGATCAAATACCGGGAACAGATCGTTGAAGGATTGGATAACGCTCCCGAGGCGTTTATCGGGCTGTTGCAGGGGCGCAACTTCGGCAAGCTGGTGGTGCGCGTAGGGCCGGATGCGTAAAGCTTTATCCATCGCCCGGTTCGCCCGCGGATGAGCCGGGAAAAACGGTGGAGACGGGAGATCTGAAGGATTCGAGAATTGATTAACACCGCGCAGAGACTTTTCGCTATTATTGCTGGCTGTTTCACCTGCCTATGATGAGTTATGGAACGTTTTATTGAAAATATGATGTACACGTCGCGCTGGTTACTGGCCCCGATTTATCTGGGGTTGTCGCTTGGCCTGCTGGCGCTGATGCTTAAATTTTTCCAGGAAGTCTACCATGTCCTGCCGAATGTTTTTGCCATGGCGGAGTCCGATGTGGTGCTGACATTGCTGTCGCTGATCGATATGACGCTGGTGGGCGGGTTGCTGGTGATGGTGATGCTGTCCGGCTATGAGAACTTTGTGTCGGCATTGGATATCTCCAGCGGCCGGGAGAAGTTGAACTGGCTTGGCAAGATGGACTCCGGCTCACTGAAGAATAAAGTCGCCGCGTCGATCGTGGCGATCTCTTCTATCCATTTATTGCGCGTTTTTATGGATGCGCGCAATATTCCCGACAACAAGCTGATGTGGTATGTGATTATCCACCTGACATTCGTGTTGTCCGCTTTTGTCATGGGCTATCTGGATCGCGTGTCGCGTTACGAGAAAGCCAAGTAGTTACTTTCGCCGCCCGCCGTTTTGTTTGGCGGTGCGGGCTTACCTGCTTTCATCCAGCCAGTCCGGCAGATCGTTCAATCCCATCGCCTGACGCACCAGCGTGGGTTTAATGCCGGGCAGTTTATCCGCCAGCACCAGACCGACATCGCGCAACAGTTTTTTGGCCGGATTCTCGCCGTCAAACAGCTCGCGAAAACCCTGCATGCCGGCGAGCATTACGGCGGCGCTGTGCTTGCGTTTACGCTCGTAGCGCCTGAGATAGAGGTGCCGGCCAATATCTTTGCCCTGTGATTGCAGGCGCTTCAGCTCGGCAATCAGATCCGCCACGTCCATAAAACCGAGGTTGACGCCCTGACCCGCCAGAGGATGAATGGTGTGGGCGGCATCGCCAACCAGCACTAGCCGATGGGCGGCAAAACTCCGGGCGTAGCGCCCGGTCAGGGGAAAGGTTTGGCGTTCGCTTTCCAGTTCGCACAGCCCCAGACGCATATCGAACGCCATCGCCACCTGCTGATTAAATTCGCTTACCGGCAGCGACAGCATGGCCTGCGCCCGATCGGGCGGCAGCGACCAGACGATCGAACTGAGATGCGGATCGCTCAGCGGCAGAAAAGCCAGCATGCCGTCGCCGTGAAACACCTGGCGCGCGACCGAGTGGTGGGGCGACGCGCTGCGGACGGCGGCAACCAGCGCGTGATGGCCGTAATCCCAGAAGGTCAGGGGAATATCCGCATGTTGGCGCAGCCAGGAATGGGCGCCGTCCGCTCCGATAACCAGACGGGCGGTGAGCATGCTCTCGTCCTGTAGGGTGATGAAGGCTTCGTTTTCTCCCCAGGCAACCTGTTTTAAGGCGGCCGGCGTCAGCAACGTGATATCGCTTAACTGGGCGGCGCGTTGCCACAGCGCCTGCTGAATCACCGGGTTTTCGATGATATGCCCGAGGTGCGAAAAGCCAAATTCTTCGCCGCTGAAGCTGATTTTGCCAAAGCTGTCTTTATCCCAGACTTCCATGGCGTTATAGGGGCTGACGCGCTGTGCGGCCAGATTTTCCCACACCCCCAGATGACGCAGCAGGCATTCGCTGGCGGCATTGATGGCGGAGACCCGCAGCGCGTGTTCTGTGCCGGGCGCGCGCGGCGCCGGCGGCTGTTTTTCCAGCACCGCGACCCGCAGACCGCTGCCCTGTAAGCCGCAGGCTAACGCCAGACCCACCATGCCGCCTCCGGCAATAACCACGTCGAATGATTGCATTCAGCTCTCTTCCTGTTGTGTTGATCGGTGAACTTAACGTTCCACCCAGCCCAGCGTGCGGCGGGCAAATGCGTCGCGCAACTGCGGCAAATTATTCATGGCCATCAGACCCAGATTGCGGCCAATCTCCAACGAGGGATAGCGGTTGGCGAACAGCCTGACCAGCCCATCGGTGATCGCCACCGTCGCATGCTGGTCGGGCTGACGGCGCTGTTGGTAGCGGCTGAGTACCGGATAGCTGCCGGGGTCCTGCCGGTTTTTGGCGGCATCCACCACCGTTTCCGCCAGCGACATCACGTCCCGCAGCCCCAGATTAAAGCCCTGTCCGGCAATCGGGTGCAGCGTTTGCGCCGCATTGCCCACCAGCGCAAGACGATGATGGATATGCTCGCTGGCGGTTAGTAAGCGTAAAGGATAGCTGCGGCGTTCGCCAATATGGGTGAAAGCGCCTAAGCGCCAGCCGAACGCCGACTGTAACCGCCGGCGGAATTCGGCCTCACTCCAGCCATCGACCTGCGCTTGCCGGTTTTGCGCATGGCACCAGACCAGCGAACATCGTCCTTTGCTCATCGGCAACAGCGCCAGTGGGCCATGCGGCGTAAAGCGTTCGAACGCTCGGCCCCGATGCGCTTCCGATGTGGTGACGTTGGCGATGACCGCGATCTGATCATAGTCCTGCCGCCGCCATTGGATGCCGCAGGATTGAGCCAGCATGGAGTGCGAGCCGTCGGCGGCGACCAGCAGTTGCCCGGTCAGCGTCGCGCCGTTATCCAGCGTCAAGGTGGCGTCATGCCGAGTGCGGGCAACGGAAACCACGGTGGCCGGACAGTGCAGGCGAACGCCGGGGGCCTGTTGCAGCAGGGCGAATAACCGCTGTCCGGCTTCGTGCAGTTCGATCACCTGTCCCAATGCCGGCACACGATAGTCCGATGCTTGCAGATTCACAAAACCGGCATGACCGCGGTCGCTGACGTGTACGTGAGTTATCGACGTGGCGCAGCTCGCCAGCGCCTGCCAGATACCGACGGTTTCCAACTGCTGACAGGTGCCTTCCGCCAGCGCGATGGCTCTGGCGTCGAACCCCGGGTGCCGACGATCGCCCGGCGACTGCGCTTCAATCAGCTCAACCGGCACTTTTCCTTGCGACAGCGTGGATATCGCCAGCGCCAGCGTCGCGCCGGCCATGCCGCCGCCGACAATCATTACCGTCATTTTCTTGTCCTGATGATGGTTATCCCGCTTTTTTCTAAACGGTTCGCGCCGGCCATCATTGCCCGGCCGCGTTCGCCATTAACGCTTCAATGGCATCGGCGTCTTTCACTACGCCGGACGTCAGGTTTTCGTTGCCGTTTTCGGTGATCAGAATGTCATCTTCAATACGGATACCGATGCCCCGATATTGCTGAGGAACGCTGGCGTCAGGGGCAATGTACAAACCGGGTTCGACCGTGAGCACCATGCCGGGTTCGAGCGGACGGCCGCGATCCGTTGAACCGTAATCGCCAACATCATGCACGTCCAGCCCCAGCCAGTGGCTCAGTCCGTGCATAAAGAACTGACGATGGGCCTGTTCCGCCATCAACTGCTCCACTTCGCCTTTCATGATCCCAAGCCCCACCAGCCCGCTGACCATGACCCGCACCACTTCTTCATTCACTTCACGGATGCTGCGGCCCGGCGCGAACAGTTCCAGCGCCCTGAGTTGAGAACGCAGCACAATGTCGTAGATGGCGCGCTGCGGGGCGGTGAACTTGCCGTTCACCGGAAATGTCCGGGTAATATCCCCCGCGTAGCCGCGATACTCGCACCCGGCGTCAATCAGCACCAGATCGCCGTCGCGCATCTGCGATTCATTTTCGGTGTAGTGCAAAATGCAGGCATTATCGCCGCTGCCGACGATGGTGTTGTACGAGGGGTAGCGCGCGCCGTGACGGGTAAACTCATGGTGAATCTCGCCCTCAAGCTGGTACTCAAACATGCCGGGACGGCATTTCTCCATGGCGCGGATATGGGCCAGCGCGGTGATTTCGCCCGCGCGGCGCATAACGTCGATTTCCGCCTGAGATTTGAATAACCGCATTTCATGCACCCACGGACGCCAGTCCGTCAGCGTCGCGGGGGCGATGAATCCCTGACGGGAACCTTTACGCAGCCTGTCCAGCGCCGTGAACACCAGCCTGTCGGCATAGTCGTACTCGCCCTGGGCGTGGTAAATCACATCCAGACCGTTAAGCAGTAAATGCAACTGCGTGTCGATTTCGCCAAAAGGCAGCGCCCGATCGACGCCCAGTTTCGCCGGGGCGGCTTCCTGTCCGAGACGGCGTCCGAACCAGATTTCGGCGGTGAGATCGCGCACGCGGTTGAAAATCACGCTATGCTGATGTTTTTCATCGCTTTTAACCAGAAGCAACACGGCTTCGGGTTCGTTGAAACCGGTGAAGTACCAAAAGTCGCTGTTCTGACGGTAAGGATAATCACTGTCGGCGTTGCGCGTCGCTTCCGGCGCGGCAAAAATAATCGCCGCACTGGCGGGAGCCATTTTCTCCAGCAGTGTCTGACGACGGCGAAGCAATTCTTGTTGGTTCATCACCTGCTCCTGAAAATATTGCGTACTGTTCGCTATCCCACGGTCTGGTTTGGCGAGGGATTAGTGCAGCGTCGGTTTTTTCTGTTCCGGCGCCGCAATCGGCTGGCTCATAAATTCGTTATGGCACAAAATGGCGGAGACGCGCACATATTCGATCACTTCCTCAAGCGATTGTTCCAGCTCTTCCTGATCTTCATCCTCGTCATAACCGAGCTGGGCAATGTGGCGTAAATCGTCAATCGCTTCTTTCAGCTCGCCCTGTACTTTGTTCAGCTTCGGCTGCACCACGCCCAGACCCAGCAAAAAGTGGTTTACCCAGCCGGCCAACGCATCGGCCCGGTCAAAAACGGTCACCGATTCGCTATTGTCATCCGGCAGGAAAAGCTGAAACATGAAACCCTCATCTTCAAGCGTTTCACGTGTCACCTGATACAGGTGCTGAAGGGGCTGAGACAGCGTCTGCGGGAAGGCCATGCCCTCATTGGTCAGCTCGAATACCAGCGTTCTCCAGCTGTCGTCATGGTTGCCGCCACACAACATCCCGCTGATTAACCCGTGCATTTCCGCCGCGGTCAGCGCGATCTGTTGTTGGTGAAGTAGTGTGTCAAGGGCTGCATAGCCTGGAAACGTATTTTCTATAGACATGCGGATTCGTCATCGTTGGCAGGATTGGTTCGTGATATGCTACCACCAAGCTCTGGGGGTATACCAGAAAGGGCTTGTATCTTATATTTTGGATATATATAGTGACGCCCGCTTTAACTGGCCCGTGTCAGGCAGCGCAGGATTTATTCCAGGCGGGCGCGAAAACGAAATAAGTCAGGAAGGTGGTATGTCTGCACAACCCGTAGATATTCAGATTTTTGGCCGTTCGTTAAGAGTCAATTGTCCGCCGGAACAACAGGAAGCGTTGAATCAGGCTGCGGAAGATCTTAACCAGCGGTTGCAAGATCTTAAAGTTCGCACTAGAGTCACCAACACAGAGCAGCTGGTTTTCATCGCCGCGCTGAATGTGTGCCATGAACTGGCGCAGGAACGGGGTAAGACCCGCGACTATGCCGCCAACATGGAACAGCGGATTCGTATGCTGCAACAGACCATCGAACAGGCGCTGTTGGAGCAGGGGCGCATTACCGATCGTCAGGGCGCTCAGTTTGAGTAACCGCGAGTTTTAACAAAAGTTCGGTGTTTTTACGCGATAAGACGTGATAAGGTTTATCGCGAGTAACGAATAAAATTTCTCTGAGATGTTCGTCAGCGGGTCAGTCCCCTGAGCCGATATTTCAAACCAACAGAATGTAGTGCTCCGCGGTTGGTGAGCATGCTCGGTTCGTCCGAGAAGCCTTAAGACTGCGACGCTATGTTCACCTTGAACCAAGGGTTCAAGGGTTACAGCCTGCGGCGGCATCTCGGAGATTCCCTTTCTTTCATTTGTGATCAATCACGGCGATTACCTTCTCGTATGCAGCCGATTTCATCATCCACGCCATCGCTTTCTTCCGCTCAACTTCGTCAGCAAATCCGTCAGGACGTGCGGCAGCGCCGTCGTCAGCTTAGCGCCGAGCAACAGGCGCAGTTTGCGCAACAGGGCGCCGAGCGGGCCATCAAGCATCCGAAAATCCGGCAGGCCGACAGCGTGGCGGTATTTCTTGCCTTTGACGGCGAGCTGAACACGCAACCGTTGATCGATCTGCTGTGGCGGCAGGGCAAGCGGGTTTACCTGCCGGTATTGCACCCTTTCAGCGCCGGGCATTTGCTGTTTCTGCGTTATGCGCCGGATACGCGGCTGGTGGTCAATCGGCTGAAGATTTTAGAACCCCGGCTGGATGTGCGCCAGGTATTGCCGCTGCAACGGCTGGACGTGCTGTTGACGCCGCTGGTGGCGTTTGACAGCCAGGGGCAACGGCTGGGAATGGGTGGCGGTTTCTATGACCGCACCCTGCGGGACTGGCGGCGGTATGGGCCTTACCCGATTGGTCTGGCCCATGATTGCCAGCACGTAGAGGCGTTGCCTGTTGAGCGCTGGGATATCCCGCTGCCGGAAATCATCACCCCCTCGCGCTACTGGCGGTGGGAGGCGGAAGAGTGATTTTCCACCAGCGCCGGGTGCCTTTCGTGCCCCAACATCTGCTGCACCAGCTCAACGCAGCGCAGAAAACGCGTATCGTAGTCTGATTCCTCGACGTGGACATAGCGGATATCGTTTTCCTCCAGCATGGCCGTCAGCAGATTCTGGAATTCCATGCGTGCCGCTGAACTGCCGAGACTGCGCAATCCGTCGGCCACCCACGGCGTGTTGTTTTCCAGCAGAATAACCAGATCGAAGCGATACTCATCGATCAGCGCCTGCACGAACGGGTGTTCCCGGCCTTCATACTTTTTGCAGAACGCCTGTGTGGTAACAAAATCGGTGTCGATAAACGCCACTTTATTGGCGTATTTCACGGCAAAATCAATGTACTGCGCCTGACCCAGCGCGATTTTATCGTAGTCGGAATATTGCAGCGCCATTTCGTCGCCCCCCAGATGAGAGAACACGTAATCGCGGCCGTATTCCCAGGCGCTGGTGGTATTGAAGATATTCGCCAGCTTGTTGACCAGCGTGGATTTGCCGCTGGACTCGCCGCCGAGGATGGCGACGGTGCGCACAAAGAACGGTTTGACCTCTGTCGGAATGTATTCCCAATAGCGGAAAGGATCATGACGGATCTGCGAACCGCTGATGCTCATAAAGGAACGCTGGGGATCAACCAATACCGTCTCAATACCCAACTGCTCGCGGTACTGCGGGGCATCCTGTTCTTCACTGGTGTACACGAAATTGGGCTCGATGCTTTTCTCGCGCATAAAGGCCTTAATCCCTTTGCTCCACACGTCCCAGCCGTGCGGGTAGGGCTCCATGCCCTGTTCGTTAAAAGCATGGATACGGATATTTTTCTGATACTTGAAGGTTTGCAGCAGCCAGCGCAGCCGATCGCTGACCGTGGGCTGCTGCGACATGGAACTGTTCTCGAACAACAGACGATCGCGTGGTTCGTCGTAGCCCAGAATGACATGCAGTTCGTCCACTTGGCTGCATGCGCGCTGGATCAGATAGATATGGCCGGTATGCAGCGGATAGAATTTGCCGAAGACCACGCCAATCTTTTTTTCGTGTCGTGGGAATTCCAGCCCGAGGAAGCGGTGCAGGGCTTCAAGCTTCTGCGCGCTGGGGCTTTTGATTTTGGCATTCAGCAACTGGCTGAGATAGCCCTTGGTCATCTCTGTCGCATCAGCGACCTGCTGCAACGTGCATCCCTTTTGCCGGATGGCGGATTTCAGATAATCGAATGGCGACATAGTCCGACGCTCCAGTTTAGTGTGCTAAACAAAATAGCACAGAGCGGCGGGCTTTGGACTATTCGTATTTTTTTATTGGATTGTTCCTCTTATTACCACTTTCCCTATGATTGGGTGGTTTATTGAGCTTGCTGAACATTATCCTATTATCGATAATGACGATGATATTGATAAAACCTGGAACAGATTCAGCGCAAAAGCGGAATTGTTTTTCACCGGTATGCACGCGGAAAACTATCATTTGACACATCATCTCATGCCCAGTATTCCGTTCTGGAATTTGAAGAAGGCTCACGAAATAATGATGCAGGACATCGACTATAGAAAAAGAAACCAACGCATGGGCGGCATTTTCCTTTCTGCCAATAACAACGAATCATTGTGGAAAAAGATAATAAAGAACTTGGACGCGGTAAAAAATGACAGGAGCGGAAACCGTGAATACCAATAAGATTGCCGGGATCGTTTACGCGCTGTTAGCCGCTATTTTCAACGGAACCGTGGGCGTTTTGAGCGTCAAACTATTTCAGACAGGACTTTCACCAGCCCAGGTGGCGTTTTACAAATGCCTTATCGGGTTGGCTATCATCTTTGTCATTATCATGAGTTCCGCCAGAAGAGCCGCTCTGTTCCATTTCATAAAGTCACACTGGCATGTGGTGCTGATTTGTTCTTTCTTTGGCTTTTTTATGCTGTATCACTTCGAAACCAGTGCCTATTCGACGACGAACGTAGCCACCGTCGTATTCATGTTGTTTGGTACGGCGACCGTCTTTTCTTTTATGCTTTCGGCAATAGCTGAAAAGCGCTTATTTTCCTGGAAAGAAATCCAGGCCATAACCTTGTCCATCGTCGGACTGTACCTGATTTTTTCCGATGAAAGCGGCATCGAACTCTCTTTCACCGTCGGTCTCATCAATGCCATGCTCGCGGGTATCGGGTATGGTTTATTCCTGTTTCTGTCCAAAAAGCTGAAACTGGGCGCGGGGATGCCGCAGATGTGTACGCTGCTCCTGTTCGGCAGCATCTACCTCTATTTCCCGGTACATTCTTCCTCTTTGGCGGCCTCTGTCACGGTTGAAATGGCCGTCATGCTGCTCCTGCTGGCTATTTTGCCCACTATCGGCGGTTTCTGGTGCACGACCAAAGCGCTGACGCTGACGTCGAGCCAATCGGTGCAATTAATCGAGTTATCCGAGCCGGTTTTTGCCATTCTTTTCAGCGCCATTTTTTTAGGGCAGCTCTCCTCGCCCGTGCAATATATCGGTGGAGCGTTGATTTTCCTTGCCATCCTCCTGCATGAATTTTCCCCCTCACGGTTTTTGCTAAAAAAAGCGCGATACTAAAACCCGGCCAAACGGGATACCCCTTACCAGATTAACGAGTCAGGATGGCGAGTCGATTTATCACTTGATCCCCCCGGCGGAGCCGGGGGATATGGGATTCAGAGGTCGTTCAGGATATCCAGCGCGTCGGTCAGTTTTTTGACGCCGAAAACCTGCATATTGGCGGGCGGTTTTTTCGGCATATTGGCATGGGGAACGATGGCGCGTTTAAAACCATGCTTGGCCGCTTCCGCGATACGTTCCTGTCCGCTGGGCACCGGACGGATCTCCCCCGCCAGCCCGACTTCGCCAAACACCACCAGATCCTGCGGCAACGGGCGATCGCGCAGGCTGGAGACCAGCGACAGCAGCAACGCCAGATCGGCGCTGGTTTCGGTGACTTTGACGCCGCCCACCACGTTAACGAACACGTCCTGATCCGACATCTGCAAGCCGCCGTGACGATGCAGCACCGCCAGTAAAATGGCCAGCCGGTTTTGCTCCAGCCCGACCGCCACCCGGCGCGGGTTGGCCATCATCGATTGATCCACCAGCGCCTGAATCTCCACCAACAGCGGGCGTGTGCCTTCCCACACCACCATCACCGAACTGCCGGCGGTGATCTCATCGCCACGGCTGAGGAAGATGGCGGAAGGGTTGCTGATTTCACGCAGTCCCTGTTCGGTCATGGCAAATACGCCCAGCTCGTTGACGGCGCCAAAGCGGTTTTTATGGCTGCGCAGGGTGCGGAAACGGGAATCGGCATCGCCATCCAGCAACACGGAACAGTCAATACAGTGTTCCAGCACTTTCGGGCCGGCCAGCGAACCATCTTTGGTGACGTGACCGACCATGATAATGGCGACGCCGCGGGTTTTGGCAAAGCGGGTCAGATAGGCGGCGGTTTCACGCACTTGCGCCACACTGCCGGGTGAAGACTGAATATCGGCCAGATGCATCACCTGAATGGAGTCAATCACCATCAGCTTTGGCTGTTCCTGCTCGGCGATCAGGCAAATTTGTTCGATGCTGGTTTCAGACAGCATATTCAGGTTTTGCGCCGGCAAGCCGAGGCGATGGGCGCGCATCGCCACCTGCTGCAATGACTCTTCTCCGGTCACGTACAGGGTTTTCATCTGTTCGGACAGTTTGCACAGCGTTTGCAGCAGCAGGGTGCTTTTACCCGCGCCGGGGTTGCCGCCGATCAGGATCGCGCTGCCCGGCACCACGCCGCCGCCCAATACGCGGTCGAATTCCTGAAAACCGGTGGAGAAACGCGGCAACGCTTCCAGACTGATTTCCGACAGTTTTTGCACCCGGCTGATACCGGCGCTTTCACCGGCATAGCCTGTCAGACGCTCGGAACGTGAAGAGGCCGCCGCCGTCAGACGAACTTCGGTAATGGTGTTCCAGGCATGACAGGCGCTGCACTGTCCCTGCCAGCGCGGATAATCAGCTCCACATTCATTACATACAAAGGCGCGTTTGACTGCTTTTGCCACGGTTGACCTCGGTTGGATTAACGTTCTTCGTGTCTCATGCTGCCGCTGAGGATACACAGTACCCCGGTCAGATCCGCATGGCGGATTATCACGGCGGACTGCTCGTTGACTTTCGGTTTGGCATGATAGGCAATGCCCAAGCCAGCGGCTTTGATCATCAGCAGATCGTTGGCGCCGTCGCCGATGGCGACGGTCTGCTGTGGCGGAATGTCCAGTTTTTCCGCCAGTTCGCGCAGGGTGTTCGCTTTAAATTTCGCATCGATAATCGGGCCGATGACTTCGCCGGTCAGTTTACCGTCCCGCATACCCATTTCGTTGGCGACCGCGGCAACCAGGCCCAGTTCCTCACGCAGATGATCGGCGAAATAGGTAAATCCGCCGGAAGCGATGGCGATGTGCCAACCCGCCTGCTGAAGTTGAGCGACCATGTTGGTTAAGCCAGGCATCAGCGGCAAGGTTTTACGCACCTCATGCAGAATATTGGCGTCGGCGCCTTTTAGCGTGCCTACCCGCTGACGCAGGCTGGCCGCAAAATCCAGTTCGCCGCGCATCGCCCGTTCGGTGACTTCGGCAACCTGCTCGCCGGTTCCCGCCAGTTTGGCGATCTCATCAATGCACTCGATCTGAATCGCCGTGGAATCCATATCCATCACCAGCAGGCCGGGCGCGCGCAGGGTCGGCGCGTTACGCATCGGGCATACGTCCAGGCCCAGTTCATGCGCCAGCTTCTTGGCCCGCGGCGTCAGCGTGCCGGCCAGCCGCACCACCTGATAATCACCCACATTCCAGGCGCTGACAATCACCATTGCGGCCCCCAGTCTGCGCTGGTAGCGGGCAAGTAAATTTTTATCGAGGACGTCGCTGTATAATAACCAGCCGGTGTCGCCGGCGCGGTAATCGAGCGGCATCACTTCATCACCGCTCAGCGATAGCGGCAGTCCCGGCCAACAGTTAATCTCGTTCGGGAGATCACGATAGGTCAGACTATTCGACATGGGGCAGATCCTCTACTGGCGGTAATAATGTGGCCGGGCGCATCCTGTTCGGCGTGTGCATCCGTTTAGCCACAAAACATATCGGTCGGAAAACAGGGCAACAAGCTATCCTATCGTCGACGCTTCTGGCAACATAAAGTATCCAATTTGCGTAAGGATTATCATGGTTCGGGCACGGGTAAAATTTCGCCTACATCGCACAGCCATTGTGCTGATTTGCTTAGCTCTGCTGGTGATACTGATGCAGGGCGCTTCTTATTTTAGTCTGAGTCACCAGATGGCGCGCTCCGAACAGGTGGAAGAGCTGGCGCGCACCTTGACCAGCCAGGTTGCCTACAGCCTCTCTCCGCTGATGGAAAGCGCTGACGATAACAGCCTGAAAATCAATAATATCCTTAAGCAACTTACCGATCATAGCCGTATTCTGGATGCCGGCATTTATCAGCAGGATGGTTCGTTGATCGCCCGCGCCGGCGAGCAGGTTCAGCTCCGGGATCGGCTGGCATTGGATGGCAATCGGGTCGGCAGTTACTTTAACTATCAGTTGGTGCAGCCCATTGAGGGCAAAGACGGTCCGATCGGTTTTCTACGTATTACGCTCGATACGCACGTGCTGGAGACCGAAGCCAAGCAGGTGGACAACACCACCAATATTCTGCGCTTGATGATTCTGCTGTCGCTGGCGATCGGCATCATTCTAACCCGTACCCTGTTGCAGAACCGCCGCACCCGCTGGCAGCAGTCGCCCTATTTGCTGACCGCCAGTACGCCGGTGAAAGAAGATGATGGCGAGGATACGGAGAAGGAAAATCCGGGAAAACCCTGAGGTGAAACATCATGTACGTAGAATAGGCACGAAGACTTCTGGCATGATGATTAATTAAAATTTTACGGCAATTATGAAGAGTAAAGCATTGATGACGAGTCTCTTGCACGCCACCGACCTTACGCTTGCGTACGATAAAAAAATCATCGCCGAAGCATTGAGCGTCACCATTCCGGATAATCAATTCAGTGTGATTATCGGCCCTAATGCCTGCGGTAAATCCACGTTGCTGCGGGCGCTGTGCCGGTTATTGAAACCGCTGGCGGGAGAGGTGCTGCTGGATGGCAAAAACATTCATCATCTCCCCACTAAAGCGCTGGCCCGGCAAATCGGCCTGCTGCCGCAGCATGCCATCGTACCGGATAACATCACGGTGGCTGATCTGGTGGCGCGCGGGCGCTATCCGCATCAGAACCTGTTGAAACCGTGGAGCGCGGCGGATCAGGAAGCGGTAGAGCAGGCGATGCTCGCCACCAACGTCAGTTCACTGGCTGAGCGTAGCGTGGATGAACTATCTGGCGGTCAGCGCCAACGGGTATGGATAGCCATGGTGCTGGCGCAGCAGACCTCGCTGTTGCTGCTGGATGAGCCCACCACCTGGCTGGATATGGCGCATCAGATTGATCTGCTCGATCTGTTTCGCGATCTTCACCAGCAACATGACCGTACGCTGGTGGCGGTGCTGCACGATCTGAATCAGGCCTGTCGTTATGCCGACCATCTGATCGTTATGCAGGCCGGACGGCTTATGGCGCAAGGGAAACCTTCCGAGATCGTCAGCGCCGACCTGATCAGACAGGTGTTCGGCATGCCTTGCGTGATTATTGACGACCCGGTATCTCACACGCCGCTGATTGTGCCGTGTGGACGTTACCACCCGATCCCGGGTGTTGCTATCGCCTGACCGTTGCCGATAAGCCCACATCCCATATGCCTGCTCAGGCATTAAAAAACCAAAATTCCGCCGCTAATTAAAAAAATGCTAATGATAATAAATATCATTAGCATTTTGCATTTTTGCTGTGCTAAGGTTTTTTGGCAAAAAAATAGGGTTACATGGGATGATGTTAACAATATTGCGCAAAGGTTAATTATATGAAAATAAAGCATAAAAAAAGTTTTCATGCCTGCTTGCATATGGGATGGGTACTGGCAATAGTGCACCCAGTTCCGGGCATGGCGGCAGACACAACGGCCGGCTCACAGGGCGACACCATCACAGTGGTCGCCGGAACAACAAATGAATCGCCCACCGCGCCGCTTAAGGGAATGGTGGCGACCACCAGCCAGGCCGGCAGTAAAACCGCAACGCCATTGATAAAAACGCCGCAATCTATTTCCGTTGTCACCCGCGATCAGATGGATGCGCAGGATGTGTCCTCGGTTCCGCAGGCGTTGCGCTATTCCGCCGGGGTGATTTCTGAGTACCGCGGCAGTTCCAACCGTTATGATGAGGTGTTTATTCGCGGATTTTCCTATGTACCGCGATTTTTGGACGGTTTGAGTTTCGGCGGTTCGGCCGGGTCGCAAACCGGAGTGATTGAACCCTGGTTGCTGGAGCGGGTGGAAGTGGTCAGAGGCCCGGCGTCGGTGCTCTACGGCCAGGTCAATCCCGGCGGCCTGGTCAGTATGACCAGCAAACGTCCGACGGCCACCCCGATACGCAAAGTCCAGATCAAAGGCGGCAATAATGAGCTGGCCCAGGGGGCGTTTGACTTTGGCGGCGCATTGAATGATGACAATACCCTGCTGTATCGCCTCAACGGTCTGGCGCGCACCCAGAATAATCAGGTCAAGGATTACAAAGAGACGCGCTACGCGATTGCGCCGTCGCTGACCTGGTATCCCAATATCGATACCCGCTTCACGTTGCTGACCAGTTTCCAGAAAGATCCCGATGCCGGCTACCGCAACTTCCTGCCGTCGGTGGGTACGGTATTCGGCACCGAGCGGGGTTATATTCCCCGTGATTTTAATGTCAGCGATCCGTCCTTTAATCTGTCAGAGCGCGAGCAATCCGCTATTGGCTATGAGTTTGAACATAACTTCGGCGAGATATTTACTTTCAGGCAAAATGCGCGCTACGCCAATATCAATCAGAAATACAAATACTTTGTCTATGCAAACTCCGCCAGTACCTATGTGCTGAACCGACGCGCTCAGGTAGAAGAGCGTGATACCGATGAGTTTGTGCTGGATAATCAGTTACAGGCCCAGTTCGCCACCGGGGCGGTGGATCATCTGGTGTTGACCGGCCTTGACTATAAATGGAATAAGGATCGGCAGAAACTGTGGCGGGGCAGCAGTACCAGCTACCAAATTGATTGGTCCTCTCCCAGCTATGGTATATCAGTGGATGAGAGCACTCTGAGCAAGGCAACGGATGAGTTACAGACGCTGGATCAGTTCGGCGTCTACGCGCAGGATCAAATGGAATGGAATAACTGGAACCTGTTGCTGTCGGGGCGCTACGACTGGACGGAAGTACGCACCAACGACTATCTCGACAGCACTCAGATCCAGCAAAACGATAACAAGTTCACCGGCCGCGCGGCGTTGCTGTATGCCTTCGATAACGGCGTTTCGCCGTATATCAGCTACAGCACGTCGTTCGAACCCAACCTGCAAACCAACCGTGCGCCGGGCGCTGCGCCTTTTGATCCGACCACCGGCAAACAGGTGGAAGTCGGGGTCAAATATCAGCCGCCGGGCTGGAATACCTTGATGAGCCTGTCGCTCTACGATTTGCGCCAGCAGAACGTGTCCACCTATAACAGCAGCCTGGGCTGGTTTGAACAGATCGGCGAAATCCGCAATCAGGGACTGGAGGCGGAAGTGCATTCGGCATTGACCGAATCCATCAACCTGATCGCCTCCTATAGCTATATCGATTCCGAAACCGTCAAAACCACCGTGGCCGGTACGCAAGGTAAAACCCCGGCGCGTATTCCCTCGCATATGGCTTCACTGTGGGGGGAATATAATTTCCACTCCGGCGCGGCGAACGGTCTCGGTCTTGGTCTGGGCGCCAGATATATCGGCACCAGCCAGGGTAACGCCCAGAACACCTTTAAAGTTCCCGCCGCCGACTTATACGATGCGAAAGTCAGCTATGAACTGGGCGGTCTGACGCCATCGCTGAAAGGCGTGTCGGCGCAGATCAATCTGAATAATATGTTCGACAAAAAATATGTCGCCTCGTGTGCTTCCGCCACCGCCTGCTTCTACGGTATCGGGCGTACGGTTACCGCGACGGTGAATTATGAGTGGTAGCGCCTCTCATCACTGAACAGACCATGGCGATCGTTTCGGTCGCCATGGTGGTCAACCCTCTTTTACATCGCTGTTCCGGGTTATCACATCCAAGTTTCAGAGCAACCTGGGAGAACGCGATTAAATCGGCTCACGGCAGAGAGAGTAATTTCAATGAATCACTATGCTGAGCAACCCCCGATTCAATTGATGCTGCATCGGCATGATGCCGGCAGTGAGGCATGGTGGCGTGAATTGAGCGAGGGGGAGATACCGCGGTTGGAAAGACTTCCGACCGGCCATTACCGGGTTACTTTCTTTTGGCGCGATCCGCAAGGCAGCGAGCGCACATCCGTCACTCGCTATGTGTGGATAGATATTAATTGCGTTACCGACCACCATAAAATGTCGCCGGAGTCCATGGAACGTTTGCCGGGCACCGATGTCTGGCACTGGAGCACCATTCTGGCATCGGACTGGCGCGGCAGCTATTCCTTTATCCCCGCCGCCGACCATCAGCGTTTTAACCCGCCTGAGGGAGATAGCCGCAGCCAGCGTCTGGCGCAGCGGGAGTGGTGGTGCAAGACGCTGAACCGGGCGACGCACGATCCCCTCAACCGACACAGTTTCTGGCATGGCAGCCGTGGGCAATCCCTGTCGGGGTTGCATCTGCCCGATGCGCCGCCGCAACCGGCCTGGCGCGACTTTGATCTCGGCCTCGGCCGCCAGCCTCCGGCGGCGCGCTTGCAATCCTATCGCTGGCACAGCCAGCGCCTTGGCAACTCTCGCACCGTCTGGATTTTCACTACCGGTGACGCGCAGCCCGATAAGCGTCCATTGGCGATCCTGCTGGACGGCCAGTTCTGGGCATCCGGTATGCCCATATGGTCGGCGCTGATGAAACAGACGCAATCCGGGCAGTTGCCGCAAGCGGTTTATCTGCTGATCGATGCGATAGATAGCGCGCATCGGAGCAGGGAGTTGACCTGTAACGATCGGTTTTGGCTGGCGCTACAGGAAGAGCTGTTGCCGCAGATCGCCGACATGTGCGCCTATCAGGACGAGGCCGCCACCACCATCGTGGCCGGACAAAGCTATGGGGGGCTGGCGGCGCTGTTCGCCGGACTACACTGGCCGCAACGTTTCGGCTGCGTGCTGAGTCAATCCGGCTCCTTCTGGTGGCCGCGTCAGGATCTGATCCAGGCAACCGAAGCCGCAGACGGTGAATGCTGGTTGATTGAACAAATTAAACAGGGGCTGGGAAGTCGCGACACACTGAAAATCTTTATGGAGGCCGGACGGCGCGAGACGTTGATCCACCGGGTTAATCAACGCCTGTTCGAGGTATTGCGCCATACCCACCACCCTCTGTGTTACAGGGAGTTTACCGGCGGTCACGACGCCCTGTGCTGGCGGGGCGGACTCATTGACGGCCTGACGGCTCTTTGGTCGCCGGATTTCCCGCACTGGCAGGCCAACTCACCGGCGGGGCCAATCACCCCTATCAGACAGGAACCCTAACATGGAACAGCAAATACAAAATCCGTTCGATGATGAACGTTATTCTTTCCTGGTGCTAATGAATGATGAGGAGCAGTACAGCTTATGGCCGGATTTCAAGGCGATTCCGCCAGGCTGGCGAACCGTGCTGGGCCCCTTGCCGCGCGCGGAGTGCGTCGCCTGGCTTGAGGCCCACTGGACCGATATGCGGCCCGCCGGTCTGCGCAATGCGCAACAAGCCTCATAATTCACCAAGCCAGGAGATTTTAGCTCATGACCGATACATCCCTATCCCCGGATACCAGCACCGCGTTGCAAGTGTTGCCGATGGTGGCTGCGCAGCCTGGTATCTGGTTCGCCGATCAACTCTCGCCCTGGTCGAATACCTTCGCGGTGGCCCACTATGTCGACATCAACGGTGAACTGACGCCGGACCGTATGCTCGACGCGATCCGGCAGGGGCTGATGGAGGCCGATACCGTCAGGGCGCGTTTTGCCGAGCGGGATGGCGGGGTGGTGCAAATCCTGCCGGGGGCGGGGGACGACGGTAATTTACCCCATCCCGAATACATCGATCTCAGCCATGAGGCGGATGCGCCCGCCGCGGCGCTGGCAATGATGCGTCAGGATTTGGCCGGTAATCTGCGGGCCGGCGGCGATGAGGTACTGTACCGGCATATCCTGTTCCGCCTCAGCACCGCTCCGGCACGCTGGTTCTGGTATCAGCGTTATCATCATCTGATGGTCGACGGTTTCAGTTTTACCGCGCTGACCCGCAGGATTGCGCATATCTATCATGCTCTCTGTGACGGCGTTTCCGCCGGCCCGTCGCCGTTTACGCCTTTTTCCGCCGTGGTGCGGGAATATCTTGACGAGCGGCATGTCGCCGCCTGCGCGCGCGACAAAATTTTCTGGCTGGACAAATGTCGACAGTTGCCGCCGCCGGTCAGCCTCGCGGCGCAGCCGCTGTCCGATAGTCGCCCTTCACCGCATGTGTTGCGTTATTCGCTGCGTCTGGATGCCGACGATTTTGCGCAACTGACGGCACCCTCGCTGACCACGCGGCTAAGCGTCATGGAAATCGCCCTGGCCCTGACGGCGGTCTGGGTGGGGCGTCTGGGCGGCAGAACGGCCTATACGGCGGGATTCACCTTTATGCGCCGGATGGGGTCGCAAGCATTAAACGCCATCGGCCCGGTAGTGAATGTCCTGCCGGTGCCGATCTATGCCGATCCCGACGCGACGTTGTATGAGGTGGCGCGCGTCGTGGCGGCGGAGCTTAAGGCGGTACGGCGTCATCAGGCCTACGATGGCGAACAACTGTTGCGCGATCTCGGCCGTATCGGCGAAAGCCAGGGGATGATGGGCCCGACCTTTAATATCAAATTATTCGATTATCAGCTTGAGTTCCACGGCGTTAAGGCCATCACGCACCCGTTGGCATCGGGGCCGGTAAGCGACCTTGAGATCGACCTGTATATTGACGAGAACGGCGCGCTCAGCGTGGAGCTGTTGGCAAACCAGGCGCGTTACCAGCAGCAGCAACTGGCGGATTACGCCGCCTGTTTACCGCTGTTGCTGCGCCAGTTCGCCGGCAATGCCTCGTTAGCGGTCGGCGAAGCCAGCCTGCTGGATGAGACGGCGCGAGACCGGCTCTCTCGCTGGAGCGACGGCGGCGTAACCCGCTGCATTGAGCATGAAACCTCGGTGCTGGATGCCTTTCTGCGGCAATGCGCGCAGCAGCCGGAGGCGGTCGCTCTGCGTTGGAAAGACGAAAACATCAGCTATCGTCAACTGCGGCAACGGGCCTCGCGGTTGGCGCGTAGGTTGCTTGATGGAAAGCCGCAGTCTCCGGTGGCTATTCTACTGCCGCGCGGCCCCGAATGCGTGGTGGCGATGCTGGCGGTGATGATGGCCGGTCAGGTGATCATGGTATTGGATGCGGATTCTCCGCCGGAGCGGTTGGCGATGACGATCGCCGAGAGCCAGCCAGAGCGGTTGATAACTATTGAGGCCTGGCGTTCGCGCTTTGCCGCTTGTGCGACGATCCCCACGCTGTGCCTGGACAGCGAGTGTCTGACGGCAGTCAGAGATCTGCCGCCGGACGATGCCGAACGTGGGTTTTCGCTGCGCGGGGATCATCTGGCTTATATCATCTATACCTCAGGATCCACCGGTCGGCCGAAAGGGGTGATGAATACGCATGGCGCGCTGCTCAATCTGCTCAACGTCCACCGGGCCGGCGCGTTTGCGGCGGCGGCGAAGAGGTTGTCCGACCGGGGAGAGACCCGGCGATTGCATACCGGGCACAGCGCCGCCTGGGTGTTTGACGCCAGTTGGGATCCGCTGCTGGGGATGCTCGACGGCCAGATAATGGATCTGTTTGATGATGATACCCGCCGCGATGCGCTGGCGCTGGTAACGGCGATCCAACGTCAGCGCACCGACATTATTGAAGTGACGCCGTTGATGCTGACACAGATGCTGGCCGCGGGATTATTCGCGTCGGGCAGGCATCAGCCGCTGATGATCCTGCTGGGCGGCGAGGCGGTATCCCCTGCGCTGTGGCAGCAACTCAGGCAGCATCCGCAGGTGGCGGCGCGCAACTATTATGGCCCGACGGAGTGTACGGTCGACAGCGTGATTGCCGATCCGGCGGACGCCGCGGAGCCGGTCATCGGCCGGCCGGTGTCCGGCATGTGCGTCTGGGTGCTGGATGCCCGATTGCAGCCGACGCCGGTTGGCGCTATCGGTGAGCTTTATCTGGGCGGCGCCGGACTGGCGCGCGGTTATCTTGGCAGAGCGGGGTTGACCGCCGCGCGGTTTGTCGCCTCGCCGTTCGGCCAGGGCGAACGACTCTATCGTACCGGCGATCTGGTACGCTGGCGCGCTGACGGTCAGCTTGATTTCGTCGGCCGTATCGACCATCAGGTTAAGATCCGTGGCTATCGAATTGAACTGGGCGAGGTGGAAAACGCGCTCTCGGCGCTGCCGGAGGTGGAAAGCGCCGCGGTGGTAACCCGCGAAACGGCGGGACGTTTTCAACTGGCGGCCTACTGCGCGGTGGGCGAGGCGTTGGCGGCGGAGCCGGAACGGGTCAGCGAGCGACTCTATGCCCGGCTGCGAGAGCGTATCCCGGAATACATGCTGCCCAGTCAACTGGTCGTGCTGCCGCAGTTGCCGATCACCAGCAGCGGCAAAATTGATCGCCGCGCATTGCCGCAGCCCGAAGCGAAGCGATTACCACGGCGACGGCCGCAAAATGCCCGTGAGCGACTGTTGTGCGATGCCATCGCCGCGGTATTGCGTCTGGAGGCTTTTTACGCCGATGAGGATTTCTTTTTACAGGGCGGCGACAGTATTTCGGCCATGATGTTGGCTAATGCCCTGCGACAGGCCGGTTATCAGTTGTCGGCAAGGGACATTTTCTCCCTGCGCACTCCGCTGGCGATGGCGCCCGCCATGAGCGCCTGGCACGATGACGACACGCCCCCGACGTTGCCGCTGCTGACCGACGACAAGGCGCTGATGGCGCGCGTCGGCGCTAAATACGGCCCGGTCAGTTGGGTCTTGCCGACCTTACCGTTACAGCAGGGATTGTTGTTCCATGCCCAACTGGGAGACGGCAGCGGCAATTATAACGCTTTGAGTCGCTTTGATTTTGACGGGGCGCTGACGGCGGCGCGGATAAAGGCGGCGCTGAACAGCATGCTGGATCGTCACCCGCAGCTCAACGCATGCTTTGATACCACGCTGTGCGACGCGCCATTGCAAATTTTGCCCCGGCGGTCTACGGATAACCGCTGGCCGTGGCGCCAGCACGATCTGCGCGGCATGGACGAGCGGGAGCAACAGCGGCACCTGCAACGGATCGAACAGGAGGAACTGGATCGCGATCTGCTGATTGACGGCAGTGATGCGCCGCTGGTAAGGGCGGTGCTGGTGCAATTTTCCTCACGGCGTTCAACCCTGTTGATCGTCGCGCATCATCTGGTGGCCGATGGTTGGTCTTCCGCCATTATGTTGCGCGAACTGCTGTTTGTGTTTGGCGGTATGACGGCTTCCCTGCCGACGCCGCAGGCGGATTACGCCGCGGTGATCGCCCGATTGACGTCGCGCGACAAAGGGCCGGCGCAAGCCGCCTGGCGCGAAACGCTGACGGACGTCGCGCCCTGCGTGCTGTTCGGCGACGCTCCGTCTACGCAAGGCGCGATGCGCCGCTTGCCGGTAACGTTGGAGCCGGAATTGCAACGCGGTCTGGAATCACTGCGCCTGCGCTGGGGGCTGACGCTAAATACGCTGCTACAGGGAATTTGGGCGACCCTGCTGGGCGCCGTCAGCGGCCGCGACGACGTGGTGTTCGGCACGCCGGTATCCGGGCGCTTTGCCGGGCCGGCGGGGACCGGCGATCACATTGGCCTGTTTAGTAATACGGTGCCGGTCCGCATTCGCTTACAGCCTCATCGCGCCCTGCTGGAACAACTGGTGCAAATACAACCGAAGCAGGTTGATCTCCTGGCCCATGACAATTTGGGCCTGGGCGAGATCCAACAACTGGCCGGAGGCGAAGCCCTGTTCGATACCCTGCTGGTGGTGGAGAACTATCCGGATGAAGGCGAGTTGCTCCATCGTCCTTTCGGCGAGGTGCGCTGCACCAGCATGTGTAATCGCGGTTATACGCACTACCCGCTGACGCTGATGGCCGTTCCCGGCGATACACTGTCGCTGCACCTGGAGTATCGCGCAGGTCAGGTGGATGCCGACGCGATGGCGCTGCGCCTGCAACTGCTGTTCCGACAACTGGTCGCTGCGCCTGAGCGGCCGCTGGCGGCGCTGTCGCTGTTGAGCGAGTCGGAGCAGGCAATGCTGCGCCACGCCAATCAAACCGGGCATGAGGTCATGCCGGATACCTTGAGCGGGCTGCTGGCGCGTCAGGCTGTTCGCTCGCCGCAAGCCGTTGCGCTGGTGGATGAAACACACTCGCTGAGTTATGCCGAGGTGCGTGAACAGGTGGAACGGCTCGCACAGCGTCTGGCGGCCGCCGGGGTGATCCCCGGCGACACCGTGGCGGTCGCGCTGCCGCGTTCGATATTTCTGTCGCTGGCATTAATGGCGGTGGTTGAAGCCGGCGCAGCGTATCTGCCGCTGGATACCGGCTATCCCGACGAGCGCCTGCAACTGATGATTGACGATGCGCAACCGCGGCTGATTATCACCGACGCAACGCAACGCGGGCGTTTCGCCGCATCGGGACAGATCTTTTCTTATGGGAGCCTGCTGACGGCCGATCGCGACCTGCCGCCGTGCCGTCAGGCGCCGTCTCCCCATCATCCCGCCTACATTATTTACACTTCCGGTTCCACCAGCCGGCCGAAGGGCGTGGTGATTGCCCACAACGCTATCGTCAATCGCCTGTTGTGGATGCAGCATCAATTCCCGCTGGGCGCGGACGACGTGGTGTTGCAAAAAACGCCGTGCAGTTTCGACGTATCGGTATGGGAATTTTTCTGGCCGCTGATGGTCGGCGCGACGCTGGTGATGGCGCCGCCGGAAGCCCATCGCGATCCGGCGGCGTTAATGGCGCTGACGGAAAAGCACCGCATCACCACCATGCATTTCGTTCCCTCGATGCTGGCGGCTTTTGTCGACGCGCTGGACGACGAGAATGCCGTGCGGACATGCGCGACGCTGCGGCGGGTGTTCTGTAGCGGCGAAGCGCTTTCGACCGAGCTTTCCCGCGTCTGGGAAAGGATGACCGGCGTACCGTTATATAATCTTTACGGCCCGACCGAAGCGGCGGTCGATGTCAGTTGGCACGATGCTTATAGTCAGGCGCTGTCGGCGGTGAGCGGCGTCAGCGTGCCCATCGGTCGGCCGGTATGGAATACCGGGCTGCGTATTCTCGACCCCTGGTTACGGCCGGTGCCGCCAGGCGTCGCCGGCGAGCTTTACCTGACCGGCGAGCAACTGGCGCAGGGGTATCTGCATCGACGGGAACTGACCGCCAGTCGTTTTGTCGCCGATCCGGGGGCGGTTGGCAAGCGTATGTACTGTACCGGTGATGTGGCGCGTTGGTTGCCGGGCGGCGAGGTGGAGTATCTCGGCCGCCGGGACGATCAGTTGAAAATACGTGGACAGCGCATCGAGCCGGGTGAGATTGAATCTGCGCTGGCGGCCCTGCCGGGCGTGCATCAGGCGGCGGTGCAGGCCAGAATACTGGGCCAACGCGGATCGACGGCCGGGGCGGATGCCCGTCAGTTAGTCGGTTATGTCGTGCCCGAAGCGGCGGCGCAACTGGATGGCGAGGCCCTGCGCGCCGCGCTGGCCTTACAATTGCCCGCGCATATGGTGCCGGTCGCGGTGGTGATCCTGCCTTCTCTGCCCCTGAGCGCCAACGGTAAGCTTGATCGCAAAGCGCTGCCGTTGCCCGAGGAGAGCGGAGGCCGGCGAGGACGTCCGCCGCGTCCGGGGCTGGAGACGCAACTGGCCGGGCTGTTCGCCCGTTTGCTGGAGCGGGACGATGTGAATGCCACCGATGACTTTTTCGCGTTGGGCGGTCATTCTCTGCTGGCGATGCGGTTGGCGGCGGAACTGCGCCGCGAACTGGATAAACCGGTTTCCGTCGGTCAACTGATGGTGGCGTCGAGCGTGGAAAAGCTGGCGCAGTTGCTTGACGGCGAGCGGGCCGGCGAGGAGATGCGGCGTGCCGGATTCGATCAGGTGCTGCCGTTGCGATCCGGAGAAGGACACCCGCTGTTCTGTATTCACCCCGCTTCCGGATTTGCCTGGCAGTTCAGCGTACTGCCTCGTTATTTGGCGTCGCGTTGGGCGGTTATTGGCTTACAGTCGCCGCGTCCGGAGGGGCCGATTGCCCGTTGCGCCACCATGGACGAGGTCTGCGAACACCATCTGGTCAATCTGCGACGAGTGCAGCCGCATGGGCCTTATCATCTGATGGGGTATTCGCTGGGCGGCACCGTGGCTCAGGGCATTGCCGCCCGCTTACAGGCTCAGGGAGAGACGGTGGCTTTTCTCGGCCTGCTGGATACCTATCCCCCGGAAACCCAGGATTGGACGGCATCAATGGACGAAAAAGCCAGACAGGAGGTCGACAATGAGCGCGACTTGTTTATGGCCGCCAGCGCGGAGACGGTGGATCTTGCCCTTGAGCGGCAAAAGCGGAGTATGTTTGATGATATTGAGGCCAATTACGCTGACTCGGTGCGTTTGCTGTCGCAGACCCGGACCGCCCGCTATCAGGGGGAGGCCACGCTGTTTGTCGCCAAAGGCTCGCTTCCGGAAGGGATGGATGTGCAGGCCGTCTGGGCTCCCTATGTGCGGCGATTACGGGTGTTTGAGCTGGATTGTTGCCATATCGACATTATCTCACCGGCTTCACTGGCCAGACTGGGGCCGCTGATCGATAAGGTTCTGTCCGGATTGTAAATTGCCGGTCTGTCGGGCGGCGGACCAGGATCGCCGCCCGGCGCGAAGTGCATAAGTGCATGAGGCTTGCCGGGATATTCAGCGGGATTCCCGCGTCAGCAATACCAGCAGGTAGACGCCGCCGATACAAACCGTAACGACGCCGACCGGCAACTGATTCGGCGAGAATAGACGCTGCGCCAGAAAATCGGCCGCCAACAATAAAAAGGCGCCGGTCAGCGCGGCCGCCGGCAGAGAGGGGGTGTCTCCGCCGCTTAAACGGCGAGCGATCTGCGGCGCGCACAGGGATATAAACGATATAGGGCCGGCGGCCGCGGTCACCGCCGAGGTCAGCGCCACGCCGATCACCATCAACAGCAGCCGCGAGCTCTCCACCGGTACGCCCAGCGCCCGGGCGGTATCGTCGCCCATTTCCATGAGCGTCATACGCCGGGTCAGCAATAACGACAGGGTAAAGGCCGTGGCGATAAATAGCAGGGCGGGCAGCCCTTTGCTCCAGGTAATGCCGTTAAGCGAACCCGCGCCCCAAAGCGCGGCGGACATGGCCGACTCCAGCGACGCCGAGATGATAAGCCAGGTATTGACGGAGTAGAGTAGCGCGCTGATGGCAATGCCGATGATAATCAGACGAAAGCCCTGAATTCCGTGACGCCATGTCAATAGCCAGACCAGCGCCGAGGAGAGAATCCCCCCCGCCAGGGCGCCGCCCGCAATACTGAATTCGCCGCCGTTAAACAGGATTATCGCCATCAGCGCACCGGTATAGGCGCCGGAGTTGAACCCGATAATGTCCGGACTGCCGAGCGAATTACGCAGCAGCGACTGGAAGATGGCGCCGCTGACGCCAAGCGCAGCGCCGAAGATCAGCGCCATGACCACGCGAGGCAAACGCCACTGAACCACAATGGTGACGATGTTGGCGGGGGCGTCGCCCCATAAAGCCCGAAGTATCTGCTCGATGCTGAGCGGCATGGTGCCTGAAACCAGTGCCAGTATCGCCAGCATCAGGCACAGCGTCGCCATGATACCGCAATATCCGCGCCGACGCCGGGTGTTCTGAGCCAATCCGATCTGCATCACCCGTTTTTCCCTCCATGACGGCGGACCAGAGCAATCAGTACCGGGGAGCCGATAAAGGCGGTAACAATGGAAACGCGTAATTCTCCGGGCACAATAACCCGGCCGACCATATCGGAAATCAACAGCAGGCCCGGCGTCAGCAGCAGTACCCAGGGCAGGATCTTCCTCTGATCCGGACCGACTAGCCGACGGGCGATATGCGGCACCATCAGACCGATAAACGCAATCGGCCCCACCGCGGCGGTAGCGGCGCCGCATAACAGCGTGATGGCGATCAGGCCTAGCACCTGAATGACGGTGGTACGCGTGCCCAGCGCCTGCGCGATGTCATGCCCCATGTCCAGCACATTAAGGGAGCGAGCCAGTAACAAAGCCAGCGCCAACCCGGCCAGCACCGGCGCCGCGATCACTTTTATAATGTGCATGCTGCGGATATCCAGCGTACCGGCTTCCCAGAAACGAACATGGTCATAGACCAGCGGATCCATCAGCGAGATAGCGGAGGTCATTCCCGCCAGCACGGCGCCGAGCGCCACCCCGGCCAGGGTTAAACGAACCGGGCTGGACTTTCCCCGGGCCTGGAAAGCGATTAGCCATACCCCGATGCTGGATAATAGCGCGCCGCTGAAGGCGAACCACAGGTACTGTTCAGGCAGCGTTGCGCCGAAAAACGCGATACCGATTACCACCGCGAAGCTGGCGCCGGCATTTATACCTAAAATACCCGGGTCGGCCAGCGGATTGCGGGTCAGCGCCTGGATCAGCGCCCCGGATACGCCGAGCGCGGCGCCAGCCAGCAAACCGGCCAGCGTGCGCGGTATGCGGGCATCAAGGATAATCGTGCTGTCGGGATGGGAATGATCGCCGCTCAATATGTTGATGACGCTGGCAACGGAAATATATTTGGCGCCGACGAATAAACTGAGCAGACAGCACAGCATCAATAACAGACTGACGATGAGTAAGCCGTACAGCGGATGGCCGGTTATCATTCCCTTTGATGAGGGGCGCAGCAGATCGGCGTTATCCATCGGTGGAACTGGCGTCTTATTGGAATGCATATGCAAATGATTATAATTATCAATATAATTTGATATTGATTATAATAACATGCCTTTATCGCGAACAAAACGCTGGCGTCGATGAGGTTAGTTTTATCGACGCAATCGCAATGTACAACCGCCGGAAAAATGCCATGGACAGACCCTCCATTTTACTCAATTTCAGTTTACTCAAAGAGAATCGCGATTTCCGGGCGCTGTTTTGCGCGCGTTTTATCTCCGTTTTGGCGCTGGGTATGCTGACCGTGGCGGTTCCGGTGCAGATCCAGCAGATGACCGGTTCGACGCTTCAGGTCGGTCTGGCGGTCGTTCTGGCCGGGGGCGGCATGTTTATCGGCCTGTTGTTGGGCGGCGTTATGGCGGACAGATACAACCGCCGTCGCCTTATCCTGTTTGCCCGCGCCACCTGCGGCGCCGGATTCGCCGGTTTATTCCTGAATACGCTGGCGCCGGAACCGTCGTTGATCCTGCTCTGGTTGCTTGCCGTATGGGATGGTTTTTTCGGCGCGGTCGGCATGACGGCATTGATGGCGGCCACCCCGGCGCTGGTCGGGCGCGAAAACCTCGCCTCGGCGGGAGCCATCAGTATGCTGACGGTACGCTTCGGCGCGGTGGTGTCTCCCGCCATCGGGGGAATGGTTATCGCCTGGGGCGATGTGGGCTGGAATTACGCTTTAGCCGCCGTCGGAACCTGGGTAACGCTGATCCCGCTCATTCGCTTGCCGTCGATGCCGCCGCCGCAGCAGCCGAAGGAGCATCCCGGGCGCGCGCTGCTGGCGGGCGTGGTTTTTTTAAAACAGAATCGGGTTATCGGCGCCATCGTGCTGATGGGGACGCTGGTCAGCCTGACCAGCGCCGTCCGGGTGCTGTTTCCCGCACTGGCTATCCGTTGGCAGATTGACGCTTTACATTTGGGACTGATGTATTCGGCGATACCGCTGGGGGCGGCGCTGGGGGCGTTTACCAGCGGCCGGGTGGCGCAAACCCCCCGGCCCGGCAGACTGATGATCTTTACCGCCGTGGCGGGATTTTTAGTCCTTAGCCTGTTCAGCCTGATGCCGTATTTTGTGCTATCGCTGTGCTGTCTGGCGATCTACGGCTATCTCAGCGCGATCAATTCGTTGTTGCAATTTACCCTGGTGCAGAGTCTGACGCCAAATGCGTTATTGGGGCGCGTCAATGGCCTGTGGACGGCGCAGGCCGTGACCGGGGATGCGTTTGGCGCGCTGTTGCTGGGCACCATGGGAACCCAACTGCTGCCGCAAACCTCCGGCCTGCTGTTCGGTCTCGGCGCCGCGCTGGCCGGCGTGGCGCTGGCCGCACTGTCGGCCTCGCTGCGTCGGCTTGAAAACCTCAACCCGCCGCAGCCGGCATCATCGGCGGGAAATTAATGCGTGCCAAAGTATTTTTCCAGCCGATCCAGCATATTGCTGGCGCTGTAGTAGTCCAGACGAAAGGTATCGTTGCCCATGGCATAAACCTGTCTGTCCCTGACCGCCGGTAAATGGGCGACAAACGGGTTGGCGAGCAGTGGCTCGATGCTCTCTTCATCTGTGGAAAACAGCAGGTAGGTATTGCCGTTCAGCCCGTCTGCCATCTTCTCGCCGGACAATTGCACCAGATCCTTACGCATGCCCATGCTGTGGTTTCCTCGTACCGCATCAGGTACGGCGGCCAGCTCGAAACCCAACTGTTTAAGCAACTGGCCCTGCGCCGAGTCGATAGTCCATAAATTGGCGCCCTTGCCGTCTTCCCGCCAGACAAAAGCGCTGACCGGCTGCGGAGGCAACTGCAAACGTTGCTTCACGGCGTTCAGCCGGTCGTCGAATTTCGCGATCACCGCCCGGGCCTGCTCTTCGCGTCCGGTGGCGTAGCCCAATTGAGAGGCCAGTTCCTGCCAGCTTTTATCATCATAGTTAACCACCAGTACCGGCGCGATAGCGCTAAGCTGTTGACGCAGCGCCAGGGCGGAATCGCCTCCCGTGGCGGCGACCACAATCAGATCCGGCGCTTCGTTGGCTATCGCTTCGGCATTAGGCTTGGTTTCATAGGTTTTTTTTACCTTACGTTCGAGGGCGACGTCACCCCACTGGCGCAGGAATCCCTGACTGTCGGAAACGCGGGAGCCCGGGCTGGTGGCGGAACTGGCGATGACCGGCGCGTCAATCGCCAATAGGGTGCCGGTAACGGTGACGCTGGTGGAGACGATGCGCTGCGGCGGCGCCTTGAGCGTGAGCGTGCCGTCAAGGGTCTGAATCTGTCGCGGCCAACCTTCGATAGCCGCATTGTCCGGTTTCGTTGCCGCGCCGGTTTCGGTTTTTCCGTCGCAGGCGCTCAGCATTAACGCCAACACCGGCAGCAACGCATAGCGCCAGCCCGAGAAATAAAATACCGCTCTCATCACCTAAACCTCTTATCGCTTAAACATAAAATTGGGGGACGTGAAGCTCGTTTTCCTACTGTTGACAATGCGAAAGCATCGTCATAAGTTGTTACGCAAATCTATTAATGATAATAGTTATCATAATCGTTATCATTATGAATTATACCGGAGGTTGCGAGTGTACCGTTTGATTAGGGACAATGTCACGCAAGAGGAGAACCGTGGCTGGCAGCCAGATTCAGGGTTCTTTTTCAGTTCTCCCTTCCGTAGCCTGTATACACAAGGTCGTTTTATGGCGTTGACGACGCCCGCCGGCGATGGCTTTGATACCGGCGGCGTCTTTCAGCGCACGCTGCAACAGGCGTTTGCGCGCGCCAGGGCGGCGGGCATCGCCGAACCGGTGGTGGTTGGCGCCATCCCCTTTGATGCGTCCCGTCCGTCGGCGCTGTTTATTCCCCGGCAAAGCCACTGGTTTTGTCGCGCCGGCCTAACCATGCCGGTACTCAACGATTGTCCTTCATTACCGGATATGGTGACAACCCAGCCACGGCCAAACCGGGATATTTTTATCGATTTGGCGAGTCAGGCCGTGAGGGCGACGCGGGAGGGAAAATTAACCAAGGTCGTGCTCTCGCGCCTGCTGGATATCGAACTCAGCGCGCCGGTCGATCATCGGGTGCTGTTGGCGCGTCTGCTGGCTCGCGAACCCGACGCCTATCATTTTTACGTTCCCCTGGACGATGGCGCGCTGCTGGGCGCCAGCCCTGAGCTATTGTTACGCAAGTCGGGCCGTGATCTGCACTCCACGCCGCTGGCCGGATCGGCGGCGCGCGCCAACATTCCGCCAGCCGATCGGCGCGCCGGACAACAATTGCTGGATTCGGCAAAGGATGGTTATGAGCATCGGGTGGTGATTAACGAAATGCGCCGGGTGTTGACCTCCCGCTGTCGCCAATTGCACATCCCCGAGACGCCGCAATTGCTCTCCACCGCCACGCTATGGCATCTGGCGACCGCCATCAGCGGCGAAACGGCGACTGATGCCGACAACGCCTTGTCGCTGGCCTGTTTACTTCATCCTACGCCCGCGTTGTGCGGTTATCCCACCGACACTGCGCGGCGGTTAATCGCCGATCTTGAGCCGTTCGAACGCGGGCTGTTCGGCGGCATCGTCGGTTGGTGCGATGCGCAGGGTAACGGTGAATGGGTGGTCACTATCCGCTGCGGCGAAGTGCGTGAAAACCGGGTGCGATTGTTTGCCGGCGCCGGCATTGTGCCGGATTCGCAGCCGGTTTCCGAATGGAACGAAACCGGCGTGAAGCTGAGCACCATGCTGCATGCCTTTGGAATAACCGATCACCGGGAGTGTGTCGCATGATGATCGAATTCAACCGCTGGCCCGCGGCGCTGGAACGGCGCTACCGTGAGCGCGGCTATTGGATTGACCGGCCGCTGGACGATATCCTCAGCCGTCACCGGGATAATGACGCGCCGGCGCTGATCGACGGCGAGCGCCGCTTCAGCTACCGCGAGCTAAACCAGCATGTCGACCGGCTGGCTGGCGCACTGACGCGTCGCGGCGTACGGCGCGGACAAACGGCGCTGGTGCAGTTGGGCAATATCGCCGAATTTTACCTGACCTATTTCGCCTTGCTGCGTATTGGCGTGGTGCCGGTGAATGCGCTGTTCAATCATCAGCGCAGCGAATTGAGCGCCTATGCGCAACAGATAACCCCGGCGCTGCTGATCGCCGATCGCCGTCATGACCTGTTTCATGACGATAGGTTTATTGATGCGTTACGTCAGGTCACCCCTTCTTTACAACTGGCGATCCTGCGTGGCGATGAAAACCCCGACCGCGATTTAAACCATCTGCTTCAGGAAACGGGGAACGATGAAGCTTCCTCGCCGACGCCGCCGGATGAAGTGGCGTTTTTTCAACTGTCCGGCGGCAGTACCGGCACGCCGAAACTGATCCCCCGCACCCATAACGATTACTACTACAGTATTCGCGCCAGCGTGGAAATTTGTCATTTTGACGCCGATACTCGTTATCTGTGCGCCTTACCGGCCGCTCATAATTATCCGTTAAGTTCGCCGGGCGCACTGGGCGTATTTTATGCCGGGGGAACGGTGGTGATGGCCGCCGATCCCAGCGCCGACCACTGTTTTCCGCTGATTGAACGGCATCGGGTTAACGTGACGGCGCTGGTGCCGCCTGCGGTAACGCTGTGGCTGGAAGCCGTTTCTCTGCTCGGTCAGCGTAACGCGTTGCAAAGCCTGACGTTATTACAGGTCGGCGGGGCACGGCTGAGCGAGGCGCTGGCTCGCCGCATCCCCGCCGAACTGGGATGCCGACTGCAACAGGTTTTCGGCATGGCGGAAGGGCTGGTGAACTATACCCGCCTTGATGACGATGACAGCGTCATCTTCACCACCCAGGGGCGTCCGATCAGCCCGGACGACGAAGTCTGGGTGGCCGATGCCGAAGGGCATCCCCAGCCCTGTGGGCAGGCCGGGCGGCTGATGACCCGCGGTCCCTACACCTTTCGCGGTTATTACCGCAGTCCGCATCATAACCAACAGGTGTTTGATGAGCAGGGCTTCTACTGCTCCGGCGATGTGGTGATCCAACACCAGGACGGCCACCTACAGGTGGTGGGGCGGGAGAAAGATCAGATTAACCGCGGGGGCGAAAAGATTGCCGCCGAAGAGATCGAAAATCTGCTGTTACGCCACCCGCAGGTGATTAACGCCGCGCTGGTCGCCATCCCCGATCCGCTGATGGGGGAAAAAAGCTGCGCTTTCGTCGTTTGCCGGGAAGCGATCAAATCCGTGGCGCTGCGCCGTCACCTGCGCGAACAGGGCATTGCCGATTATAAATTACCGGATCGTTTTACCAGCCTGCCGGCGTTACCGGAAACACCGGTCGGAAAAGTCGATAAACAACGGTTGCGCGAGATGGCGCAACAGCTTACGCAACCGTTGCAGGAGAGTCACTGATGAGTATTCCCAAACTGAATAGCTATCCTCTGCCGTCGGCGGCGTCCCTGCCTGACAACAAAGTGAGCTGGCCGTTGGAAACGCCGCGCGCGGCGTTGTTAATCCACGATATGCAGCACTATTTTCTTAATTTCTGGGGGGAAAACAGTCCGCTGACCGCCCGGCTTATCGAAAATATTGTTCGTCTGAAGGATTTCTGTCGTCAGCACGCTATTCCGGTGTTCTACACCGCGCAGCCGAACAACCAGAGCGCGGCCGACAGGGCATTGTTGAACGATATGTGGGGGCCGGGGCTGAACAACTATCCCGAGCAGCAGAAAATCACTGATGCGCTGACGCCCGACAGCGGCGATACCGTGCTGGTAAAATGGCGCTACAGCGCGTTTCTGCGCACCGACCTGGAGCAGCGACTGCGCGATGCCGGACGTAACCAGCTGATTATCTGCGGGATTTATGCCCACATCGGCTGTCTGACCACCGCCAATGACGCCTTTATGCGCGATATCAAACCGTTTATGGTAGCTGACGCGCTGGCCGATTTCTCGCTGGACGAGCACATGATGGCCCTGCGCTATAGCGCCGGCCGCTGCGGGCGGGTGGTCACCACCGGCCAGTTGATCGCTTCTGCGCCCTCGGCGGCGGAATACAGTCACGCCAGCCTGCGGGCGGAGCTGCTGCCGTTTCTGGACGACGACTGTGGTGAGGTGGGCGATGACGAAAACCTGCTGGATTACGGACTGGACTCCGTGCGCATCATGTCGCTGGTGAGCCGCTGGCGTCAGCAGGGCCACGAGGTGGATTTCGTCACGTTGGTAAAAACCCCGACCATCAACCACTGGATCTCGCTGCTGACGGCCGTACAGCGGGAGGAAGCATGAGCAGCCAACTTGATTTCACCGGGAAGCAGGTATGGGTAACCGGCGCAGGCCGCGGCATCGGTTACGAAACGGCTTGTCGTTTCGTACAGGCCGGGGCCGAGGTGGTGGGGTTCGATCGGGCGTTCTCCGACGGCGCGCCGCCTTTTACCCCTTGCCTGCTGGATATCAGCGATGCCGACGCCGTGGCGGCGCGTTGCGCCGAACGGCTATCGCAAACGCCGCGGTTGGATGTGCTGGTCAACGGGGCCGGCATTTTGCGGATGGGGGCGGCGGAAACGCTCAGTCAGCAGGACTGGCAGGATTGTCTGGCGGTCAACGCGGGCGGGGCATTCAACCTGTTTCAGGCGACGATCCCGCAGTTTCAGCGTCAGCGCGGCGGGGCGATTGTTACGGTGGCCTCCAATGCCGCGCATGTTCCCCGGGTGGGCATGGCCGCCTACTGCGCCTCGAAAGCGGCGCTGCGCAGCCTGTGTCTGACGGTGGGGCTGGAGCTGGCGCCCTACGGCGTGCGCTGTAATGTGATCTCGCCAGGCTCGACGGATACGCCGATGCAACGCACCCTGTGGCACGCTCCAGAGTCGGAGCGGCAAACCATCGCCGGTTTTCCCGAACAATTCAAACTGGGCATTCCGCTGGGGAAAATCGCCCGTCCGCAGGAGATTGCCGACGCCATTTTATTTATGGCCTCCGATCTGGCCGGTCATATTACGCTACAGGATATCGTCATTGATGGCGGCGCCACGCTGGGCGCCTGAGCATCGCCATCGATAAAGCCGGTAAAAGATTCCGTTATTCATCGGTGCCAGGCAGGTTGAGCGCCTGCCTGGCATATGACCGGTGATATCCGCCGCTTTCAGTCACTGATTGTGTATAACCGTTAAATCAGGGAAAATACCCGGCTTACTCTCTTTTATTTCCGCTTTGCCTGACGCTGACATCGAGGTGATTTGATGCTGACGCCGGGTGGCTAACAGAAGAAACCTGAAAATCATGTCTCCAAGTGAATACGCCCGCGAAGTCTCGAAAAGAAGAACTTTCGCCATCATTTCCCACCCCGATGCCGGTAAAACCACAATTACCGAAAAAGTATTACTGTTCGGACAGGCGATCCAGACCGCCGGTACGGTAAAAGGGCGGGGTTCGAGCCAGCATGCGAAATCCGACTGGATGGAGATGGAAAAACAGCGCGGTATCTCCATTACCACATCCGTTATGCAGTTTCCCTATCATGACTGTCTGGTCAATTTGCTTGATACCCCGGGGCATGAGGACTTCTCTGAGGATACCTACCGCACCCTGACGGCGGTGGACTGCTGCCTGATGGTGATTGACGCGGCGAAAGGGGTCGAAGATCGTACCCGTAAGCTGATGGACGTGACTCGTCTGCGTGATACGCCGATCCTGACTTTCATGAACAAACTCGACCGTGACATCCGCGATCCGATGGAAGTGCTGGATGAAGTGGAAAACGAGCTGAAAATCGCCTGCGCGCCTATCACCTGGCCTATTGGCTGCGGCAAGCTGTTCAAAGGCGTTTATCACCTCTATAAAGACGAAACCTATCTTTATCAGTCCGGTAAAGGTCATACGATCCAGGAAGTCCGCATCATCAAAGGATTGGATAACCCGGATCTGGACGTGGCGATTGGCGAAGATCTGGCGATGCAACTGCGTGAAGAACTTGAGCTGGTTAAAGGGGCGTCGCACGAGTTTGAACTGGAGGCGTTTCTGTCCGGCGATCTGACTCCGGTGTTTTTCGGTACGGCGCTGGGTAACTTTGGCGTCGACCATATGCTGGACGGCCTGGTTGACTGGGCGCCGGCGCCGATGCCGCGTAAAACCGATACGCGCGAAGTGGTCGCCGACGAACAGAAATTCACCGGTTTCGTATTTAAAATCCAGGCCAATATGGATCCGAAACACCGCGACCGGGTGGCGTTTATGCGCGTGGTGTCCGGTAAATATGAGAAAGGCATGAAGCTGCGTCAGGTGCGTACCGGCAAAGATGTGGTGATTTCCGATGCGCTGACTTTTATGGCCGGCGACCGTTCGCACGTCGAAGAGGCCTATGCGGGAGATATCATCGGGTTGCATAACCACGGCACCATCCAGATTGGGGATACCTTTACCCAGGGTGAAGAGATGAAGTTCACCGGTATTCCCAACTTCGCCCCGGAAATGTTCCGCCGCATCCGTCTGCGCGATCCGTTGAAGCAAAAACAATTGCTGAAGGGGTTGGTGCAGCTTTCGGAAGAGGGCGCGGTACAGGTATTCCGTCCGTTGACCAACAACGATCTTATCGTCGGCGCTGTGGGCGTGTTGCAGTTTGACGTGGTGGTCGCGCGGCTGAAGACCGAATACAACGTGGAAGCTATCTACGAATCGGTTAATGTTTCCACCGCGCGCTGGGTCGAATGCGGCGATGTGAAAAAGTTTGAAGAGTTCAAACGCAAGAACGAACAGCATCTGGCGTTGGATGGCGGCGACAATCTGGCTTATGTCGCCCCGACCATGGTCAACCTGAACCTGACGCGGGAACGTTACCCTGAAGTCATGTTCCATAAAACGCGCGAACATTAATCCGAGCTGTATAAGTAATCAGCGTTTTGTGTGAAATTTAAGCGCCCGCTCGAATAGCGATAAATGCGGTTCGATTCGGGCGTTTTGTTTATATTTTTTATTATTTATCAACTAATTAGTCATATATTGCCCGAGGTTATGGCGGAAAAACCCGCCACAGACAAATCTGAATTGCCGCCGGTTCCCGTTCTTTTCTCTTTATCGTCCTGTGATTTCCTTTTCCGTGGTCTATAGTTAACAACGTGTTAAGTGTTTCTAGTTTGTTTACCTGTTAACGCAATTTTAGCTAGTTCTTTATATTGCATTTTTTCCTATTTTAGGAACTGTACTCTGTTTATTTTGGTTTAGATGACGTTAATGACGGGTGCATTTAATCAACGACATGAGGTTACGGCAATATTTTGAATGGCATTGGCAATCACTCTGCGTTAATGCAGCCCGCATCGCTATGTGTCGGGCACATAAAAACATAAAGGAAGATATTGATGAAAAAGACCAAACTCACACAATCATTGATCGCCGTCGCTCTGGGTTCGATTCTGGTCGGCGGTAATGCGCTGGCAGACGATACGTTTGGGCAAAAAGTACAACGTATCGCCAACACTACAGGTGAAAAAGTGGATAGCTCCGCCAATAAAGCGTCAGGTTACATGAGTGACAGCGCAACCACGGCAAAGGTGAAAAGCGCCTTGCTGGAAGATAAAACCATCACCAGCGGCGATATCTCCGTTGAGACCACTAATGGCGTCGTCACCCTGAGCGGATTCGTCGGCAGCCAGGCGCTGGCCACTCGCGCGGTAGACATCGCGACGAAAATCGAGGGTGTGCAGTCGGTGAGCGACAAACTCCAGGTTAAGGATAATACCTCGCAGTCTGTCGGCGCTTATGCGGGTGATGCCATGACCACCAGTTCGATTAAGGCCAAATTGCTGGCGGACGATATTGTTCCTTCGCGTAAGGTGAAGGTTGAGACGCATGAAGGCGTCGTGCTGTTGAGCGGTGAAGTTGATAACCAGGCTCAGTCAGCGCGTGCTGAAAGTATCGCCAAAGCCGTTGACGGCGTAAAAAGCGTCAAAAACGACTTAACGATTAAGTCATAACCGTTAATTTTAAATATATAAACCGGGTTATCCGCCAGAGCGGATAACCCGTTATGACCTGAACCTGCAAAACAAGGCATTACCACCTGGATACGCAATCAGGATGCATTATCAGTGTCAGGACGATCGCCATGATTTTTAATTTTTTTGGTAAGGAGAGCATATGTTTCGTTGGGGTATTATCTTTTTAGTTATCGCTCTGATCGCTGCGGCATTAGGTTTTGGTGGTCTGGCGGGTACGGCGGCAGGTGCGGCTAAAATCGTCTTCGTTGTCGGGATTATTTTGTTCCTGGTAAGTTTGTTTATGGGTCGCAAACGGCCCTAGATAAGCGTATAAATTATTAGAAGAGGATGAAGACAGGGCAGCCATGCCATATGGCTGTCATATTTATTTGACACCCTGTTTGAGGTATTTGCTGAACTCGATGTTTTATCAGGAGGTCTATGATGAATAGTGATATAGCAGTTGGCAAATGGAAACAGTGGAAAGGGAATTTCTGGGCGATGTGGGCCGAATGGTTTGACAGCGACTGCGCCTGGCTGGAGGCGAATAACGGTTATTTATCCGGGATACTCCAGGAAGATTACGGAAAACAGCATGATAAGCTCTCCTCGGAAAAGAAAGTTTTACACTGAGGGGCGTCCAGATTGGAAATGCGTCTTTCCGTTGCCCGTTTTCGGGCCTCGGCGACGGGGTTGATTCGGCACGTTCATTACCCCGGTCAAGCCTATGACGATTGAAAACCGGCTGGCAGAAAATACCGCCGCCCGGCATACCTTTATTGATACTCACTGCCATTTCGACTTCCCGCTGTTCGGCGAGAATGAACTGGCAAGCCTGCGTCTGGCCTCGGAAGCAGGTATCGAGCGAATTATTATCCCCGCCGTCGAATCCTGTCGCTTTGAGCGAGTGCTCTCGCTGGCGCGCCGCCACTCATCTCTCTATGCGGCTCTTGGGTTGCACCCGCTGTATATTTCCCATCATCGTGATGCCGATCTCGAACTATTGGCGGCGCAGCTGCGTCAAAAGCCCGCCAAGATGGTCGCCGTGGGAGAAATCGGGCTGGATCTTTATATGCAAGAGCCGCAGTTTGAGCGGCAATATCACCTGCTTGAGGCTCAACTCAGGTTGGCGAAGCAGTATGATCTGCCGGTCATTCTGCACTCGCGCCGCAGCCACGATCGACTGGCGCAATTGTTGCGTCGTGTTGAGGTGCCGCGTACCGGCGTGATCCACGGCTTCGCCGGAAGCCTGGAACAGGCGCAGGCATTCGTTCGCTTAGGTTATTATATCGGCGTGGGCGGAACGATTACCTATCCTCGCGCCAACAAAAGCCGTCAGGCGATCGCCCGTTTACCGCTCAGTTGCTTGTTGCTGGAAACCGACGCGCCGGATATGCCCGTTTATGGCTATCAGGGGGAGCCAAATCGCCCTGAGCGGGTAACGGCGGTTTTTCAGTCGCTTTGCCAACTGCGGCCTGAACCCGCCGCGGATATCGCAACGGCGGTATATCGCAATACGCTCAGACTGTTCGGATTGCCGCAGTACGGGTAGACCACAATTGGCGTTTAAAAGCCGTTTTCCATGAAGTTCCCTCCAAAATAGCCATTGTTTTTTCATATAATGGCAATGAAATTGTGATGCAGATCACTATTATGTGTTTTCAACCATTCGATGTTGTATATATTTGTGACATAAGTTGGCTACGGCTCAAAGCGTGCCTTTATAATCGGCTCGGCTGATAAGTCACCTGTCTCCTGCTTTGTCGGGTGATCGGCTTCTCATTTTTATAACGACTGATGGTTATCACAACGGGTTGTTAGCAAAAAATTATCGTTATCTCGCGCTAAAGGGAACTTCACATGCAACTCTTCATGAGTCTCATCGGCATGGCGGCACTTGTATTATTTGCCGTCCTGATTTCCAGCAATCGCAAGGCCATCAGGCTACGCACGGTATTGGGCGCTTTCCTGATTCAGATCGGTATTGGCGCATTGGTGTTATATGTTCCGTTAGGACGCAAAGTGCTGGGGGGCATGACGGAAGGTGTGGCCAATATCATTTCTTATGGTAATCAGGGCGTCTCTTTTATGTTCGGCGGCTTGGTTTCCGACCAAATGTTTGAAGTCTTCGGCGGCGGCGGTTTTGTTTTTGCGCTTCGCGTGCTGCCAATTATCGTTTTCTTTTCATCACTCATCGCCGTGCTCTATTACATGGGCGTTATGCAGTGGGTGATTCGCTTGCTTGGCGGCGGCTTGCAGAAACTGCTGGGCACGTCGCGCACGGAATCGCTTTCCGCCACCGCGAATATTTTCGTCGGTCAGACAGAAGCGCCGCTGGTGGTGCGCCCGTATATCGCCGGTATGACGCAGTCGGAATTATTTGCCGTTATGTGTGGCGGTCTGGCCTCTATCGCCGGTTCGGTCATGGCCGGTTATGCGCAGATGGGCGTGCCGCTGGAATACCTGATCGCGGCCTCCTTTATGGCGGCTCCCGGCGGGCTGTTGTTTGCCAAGCTGATGGTGCCTGAAACGGAAAGCACCCATGACCGGGAGGAGATGTCCGGCTTTGTCGATGAAAACGATCGGCCCGCCAACGTGATTGATGCGGCGGCCAGCGGCGCGGCTTCCGGTATGCAACTGGCGCTGAACGTGGGCGCGATGCTGCTGGCGTTTATCGCGCTGATCGCATTGCTTAACGGTATTCTGGGCGGCGTGGGCGGTTGGTTTAACTATCCGCAGTTGTCGCTGGAATTGATTTTAGGCTGGATCTTTTCGCCAGTGGCGTTTTTGATCGGCGTTCCCTGGAATGAAGCGACTATCGCCGGATCGTTTATTGGTCAAAAGCTGATCGTCAATGAGTTTGTGGCCTATATGAATTTTAGCGGGTATTTGAAAGCCGACGAGGTGGTGGCGGCCGCTGGTTTACAGGTGTTGTCCGATCATACCAAGGCCATTATTTCGTTCGCACTTTGTGGGTTTGCTAACTTGTCATCGATAGCTATCCTTATTGGAGGACTGGGCAGTATGGCGCCGACGCGGCGTCAGGATATTGCCAGGTTTGGTTTGAAAGCCGTCACCGCGGGTACGCTTTCAAACCTGATGAGCGCCAGCATCGCCGGGTTCTTTTTAGCGCTGTAATGGTTCTTGGTTGAGTGATAATGGGTGGGAGCCGCCCATTATATTTATTGAAGGCTGAGGTGCTGGATTGCCCTGAAAGTGATTTCTCCTTCAAGAGTAAAGTAACATGCTTGCTGCTTTTATTAATGATGTTGAATGGATAACGTTCCCGCAGGCAATGGATGGCGCCATGTACCCTGGTTTTAGCGCCCGCTGTCATTTCCATTTGTCCGCCTACTCCGACGTGTTGTTTACCGAGGCTGAGATTCCGTTTTCCGATGCGCTTGAACGTTCCGTGCCGAAACGTCGTGCCGAGTTTCTGGCAGGCCGCTGTTTGGCCAGACAGGTGGTGCGTAAACTGGGGATTGTCGATTTCGTCCTGCACAGCGGCGAGGATCGATCTCCGCAATGGCCTGAAAATATCGCCGGTTCCTTGAGCCATAATGCGGATAGCGTATTGTGCGCAGCACATATCCGCAGTACGGATCTTTCCTGCGTCGGCGTCGATATCGAGACTTTTCTGTCTGCTGAACGCGCGCAGGCGTTGTGGCCCGGTATTGTGGATGAAGAGGAATATCAGTGGCTGAACGCGCAGAATGATGAATTCCGCTGTTTATTGACGCTTAGCTTTTCCGCCAAAGAGAGTTTATTTAAGGCGTTGTATCCGCAGGTTAAACGCTATTTCGATTTTCTGGATGCCAGAATGGTCGCGTTGGACAGCGCCAGACAGACTTTTGAACTGGAACTACAGACTGATTTAACGCCAATGTTCCATGCGGGCCGCCGCTTTCGGGGGACTTTCCTGAAAAGGTCGTATGATATTGCAACCTTTCTCTGTTGTTAACCAACCGGCCCGCTAATACGCGGGCCGGTTGTCGCCCGTCAATGCCGCGTGCGAAGCGGAAATCGTCGTCAGCGGCTTAGGGGAGCGGCCGTTCACACCAGTGCGGATACCCACCATACGCGCCCGATAACGGCCAGTTCACCGTTGATAATTTGTTCTTTAGTGACAACCTCGTCTTCATAGGCCGAGTTGTAAGAACGCACGATGATACTTCCGTCGGGCCGTTTGATCAGCGCTTTTACGCGTTGCAACTCACCCATGCGAATGGCATACATTTTGCCGTCTCGGATCTGTCTGTCCGACAGGTTGACGGCGACTTTGTCGCCGTCCGACAGCTTGGGTTCCATACTGTCGCCCATGACGGTAACCACGCGGGTATCTTCCACCCGGATACCCAGCCGCCTTAAAGTATGAGAACGAAAGGGGAGTGCATAAACTTCATCTTCATCAATATCATACGCGCCCCCTCCGGCTGATAGCCTGACGCCTAACAATGGAACCTCCACAAATTCGTCATCATCGTTATCAATGCTTTCCCACTCGGTGACATGCAGGCGGGAAACCTTGAAATTGCTGCTTTCTGGCTTCGGCTGACCAATGCCACTAAGTAACCAGTCTAATGAGTAGCCGGTTTTTTCATTGATGGCCTGGGCGGATTCGCGACTCAGCGTTCCGCGTTTTAACCAGTTGTTTACTGTTTGAGGTGACGTACCCACAATCTTTGCCAAATCCTTTTGCTTCATTCCCTCTTCGCGCATCAGATGGCGCAGGCGTTCGGTTAGCTCTGTCATTTTTACCAACTTAAAAAATAAACACTGTGTTGATTTATTCGTTGTATTGTTGATTGGCGTTGACTATAGTCTGCTTTACGGATGATAAAATCAACAAAAAAATGACTGAATTTTGACTAGGTGGCTGACAAAGCACATAGACAGAATGGCCGCCAGCCGCGGTTATTCACCAGGATTTAACAGTAAGATCGAAAGGAAAGACTCTATGGAACGTAAATCGACAATACGTCCGTTGCGAGCACGGTCCGGGTACTTGAACCGGCCACAAACAGGATTGCCCCCTCTTTGGCGATTATGGGGGGCGTGGGGGAGAAGCGTCATCCGAATAGGGCCAGACTGTGGTTATCTAACCTCGGATTATCAACACGGTTTCGGGCGCTTAAGCGATGTAGCGTCTCAGCTTGTTATACGGAGATACTACAATGAAGATTGAACATGCGCTTAGCCTGTGCGGCCCCAAATCGGCCTCGTCGATGTTTACATGCCGGGAAGCGTCGCCCACGTATGTTTATCGGCCCCAAAGCGGCAACAGACCCATAAGTCAGGCCAGAAAAGGAAGCGTTTCTTCCGCGGGCGCGCGGGACAGCTATAGCGATATCCTGCTGGCCCTCGGAGTCGTCCAGTCACGCGAGGCATTGGGGCTTAGCCTTATCTTTGCCAAGTACAACAAAGATCCTGATGAAAGAAACAAAGCGATAGCGGGGATCGCCCGTTTTGGCCTGAAACAGGCGCCGGCGCGGGTGGGAAAGGCAGCCGGCCGGCAGATGGCGAACTGCATCGTGCTGATGGCGAAAATGGCCGTGGAGGAATACAGCCGGACGGCGGACGATCCGCAAAACCGCTGCCGTTGCAAAGGCCGGGGCAAAGTGACGGATCTCGCCGCCTCTCGCGCGGCGGGTGAGACGATAGAGAAAGTTTGTCCCCGCTGCGGCGGCAGCGGTATGAAGCCGGTAAAGTCGGTCTCGGTATATAAAGTGATTAAAACGTTGGTGCCTGATTTAACGCAGCGCACATGGTCACGAAACTGGAAGGTATTTTATGATTCTCTTATTGCCCAGTGTTATCAGGAATCTACGGCCGCTGAAAGACTATTTTCCCTGATTACATCATCGCAACAATAAAGCGCAGAAAATAAAATTCACTTTTTTTTAAATTAAGGCTTGCACTCTTGTCCGAAACTGGTTAGATTTATTCCCATGATGGAGATGTAGTGATTGAGCCATCGGAAAACAGATATATTACAAAGCCTGCTGATTGCAGGCTTTTTTTATTTTAGCCCCGGATAACCCCGGGGCTTTTTTTATGCATTATTTATGAACGGTGACTTTGATAAGAATTTTCTTATTTGTTTAATCCATATTGGGGAAGAGTAAATATGCAAAGTAATGTCTTCAGTTGGGCAGGCATTTATGAATTAATACATGCCTGGTGGCGCGGAGATGTCCCCACAGGGGGAGTATTGCTGTCTATTTTTATAGCGATACTGCGCGTTGCGTACACCGGCGGAGGCTGGCAGCGTATGCTGCTGGAAGGCGCGCTGTGTGGGGCATTGACGCTGACTGCTGTTGCATCTCTGGAGTATTATTCGCTGCCTAAAACATTGACGCCGGCGTTGGGCGGCATGATTGGTTTTATCGGCGTCGAGCAGATTCGTCGCGGTATATTGAGATTGTTCAATGAACGAACGGAAAATGAAAAAAACACTAAGAAATAAACTCATCAGGTAATGTCTTACTTGATGAGTTATTTTCTTATAGCTCGGGTTGTTATCTTTTAAAAAAGGAGGTGTATGAAAACATTTATCTGAAGCAATATTGTCTGAAATACATTTGTTTTTTTGTTGAGTCCAATAGTGAATTTATTCTGCTTTTTCAGCGGAAGGGTTTTTTGCGCCCGTCATTATATGGACATTATCCGTTATAAAGAAAGACGTCGCCAGAATATCAAACCTGATGTTTTGGTTTTATTTTATTTTTATCAAGAGAGAAATATTATGAATCAACTTAATCAATTGAATCAAGGTAAGAAAGCCGCTCTTAAAAGTATTCAACCGCATAAGCCGACTATTTGGTCGCGGGCAGATGCGCTGAAAGTCAATGAATACGATCCGACCACAACCCAGCCGCTGGTCAGCGGCGATTTCCCGGTCATGAGCGATGACGTGTTTATCTGGGATACCATGCCGCTGCGCGATATTGACGGCAATATCGCCTCGGTCAACGGCTGGTCGGTTATTTTCACCCTGACCGCCGATCGTAACCCGACCGCGCCGGAGTATCAGGACGAACAGGGCAATTATGACATTACCCTCGACTGGAACGACCGTCACGGCCGGGCAAAAATGTACTTCTGGTATTCACGCACCGGTAAAGACTGGATCCTGGGCGGCCGCGTCATGGAAGAAGGCGTTTCACCGACGACGCGCGAATGGGCGGGTACGCCGGTTCTGCTGAACGATCGCGGTGAAATAGATCTTTACTACACTGCGGTGACGCCGGGCGCGACCATCGTAAAAGTGCGCGGACGTGTGGTGACCACAGAAAACGGCGTGGAAATGGTGGGCTTTAAAAAGGTGAAAATCCTGTTTGAAGCCGATGGCAAAATGTACCAGACCGAAAGCCAGAACCCTTACTGGGCCTTCCGCGATCCTTGCCCGTTCCGTGATCCGAAAAGCGGCAAACTGTATATGCTGTTTGAAGGCAACGTTGCGGGCGAGCGCGGTTCCCATGTGGTTGGAAAAGAGGAACTGGGCGATGTGCCTCCTGGCTATGAAGATGCTGGCAATTCCCACTATCAGACCGGCTGCGTAGGTATTGCGGTGTGCCGTGATGAGGATGGGGATGATTGGGAACTGCTGCCGCCGCTGATCACGGCGGTTGGCGTAAATGACCAGACCGAGCGTCCGCACTTTGTTTTCCAGGATGGAAAATACTACCTGTTCACCATCAGCCATAAGTTTACCTATGGCGACGGCCTCACTGGGCCTGACGGCGTGTACGGTTTTGTCAGTGAAAACCTGTTCGGGCCTTATGTTCCGTTGAACGGCTCCGGGCTGGTTCTGGGCAATCCGCCTTCACAGCCTTACCAGACCTACTCGCACTATGTTATGCCTAACGGGTTGGTGACATCCTTCATTGATTCCGTACCAACGGGTGAAGATACCTATCGCATCGGGGGCACCGAAGCGCCGACGGTATCGATCAAACTGAAAGGCGAACAGACCTTCGTGCTGGAAGAGTATGACTATGGCTATATCCCCCCAATGATTGATGTTGAGGTGAGATAATCGCTGCCGGGGAGCCGCTGCGGCGGCTCCTTTTTTATAAAGAGTCCGGTACCCGGAAAGCCAACTGGCTGGTTTCTTTGCAGGGACTATGCCCGGAGCCGGGAGATAGTCAGTTGTCTATTACGTTGACATTCACCACAAGCCCCATCCCCGCCTGTTATCAAGCTTCATCACTCTTCCTCAGGTTTATAAGCATGCTACCGTTCCGCTTACATCCCCCTAAGTCGTTAATTTGACCCTACATGAAACAACCAGCAGGATAATTGAAAGCAGAGTAACAAAAATAAATGCGCCAATCAGAGAGAAAAGATGCGCGACGAAACCAATTATCGCGGGACCCATTAATATCCCTGAATAGCCCAGCGTAGAAACCGCGGCGACAGCTAACGCATCAGGCATATCTTTTTGCTGCCCTGACGCGGTAAACAGCATCGGGGCAATATTCGCAACCCCCATGCCAATCAGCAGAAATGCCAAAGCGGTCAGTAATAACGCATTGCTCGCGATAAGCACTATAAATCCTGATGTGGCCAGGATTGCGCTACCAATAAAGATCCTCTTGGCTCCCAGCATCGCAATCGCTTTGTCCCCCAGAAACCGCCCTAACGTCATGGTGATGGCAAAGAGTGTATATCCCAGCCCCGCCTGATGGATATCGATGTTGTGCTGGCTGATTAACAGGATCCCGCTCCAGTCCAGCATGGAACCTTCCATCACATATGCGATGCAGCACAGCAGCCCCAGCACAACTACCACTCCCTTTGGCAACACAAAAAAAGGCGTCTCGCGGCGTTCTGCCTTATCCATGAGGCCAGACCAGGCAAACAACATGATTAATCCTAATAGAACAATCACTATCATCACGACATGCAGCGGCGATATTCCCCCGGCCAGTAGTGCGCTGACCGCCGCGGCGCCGGCTATTCCACCAAGACTGAAAAGTGCATGAAATCCGGACATGATCGGTCTTTGGGCATATTTTTCGGTAATCACGGCATGAATGTTGACCACAACATCCATGGCGCCGATGCCTGCGCCAAAGAGAAAAAGCGCCAGCGCCAGCGGGATAATATCCTCCAATTTCACTAACGCCGGCAGCGTAGCTAAAACTAACAGCAGCGCCAGCGTAAAAACGCGCCGACAGCCGAAGCGGACAGCCAACATGCCGGATAAAGGCATCATCAATAGCGACCCAAGACCAAAAGCTAACAGGATAGCGCCCATAATGCCGTTATCCACCTGAAGACGCTCTTTGGTTAGGGGGATAAGCGGGGCCCAGCTTGCCAGGCTGAATCCGGCGATGAAAAAAGCTTTGCGCGTTGCTGCAATCGGTTTTTTGGTCAGGGAGATAGCGTCTTTTTCAGTCACAACGACATCCTTATACCCCCCACGCGGACATGGGGGGGTAGCTGTCAGGAAACTACATTTAGTTGAGAGAACTCAGCGATATCGCCCAGACTGGCAATTACCGCGGAGGCCTGCCGATAGTGCTGCTGGTCAGAGAGCGCATGAGGCCATGCATAAATCTGCGCGATACCAGCCTGATTCGCAGCAGAGATCCCCAGGTCGGTATCTTCAATCACCACCGTATTTTTCGGCGCCGCGTGGAGTCGTTCAAGCATCTCCAGATAAGGGTCAGGGAACGGCTTGGTGCGCGCTATATCGTCTCCCCCTATCACTTGAACTGGCTCGTCCAGCTCAAGAAGCGCCAGGTTGGCAAGGCATAGGTGGCGTGGGGCGGTAGAGACAAAACCAAAGGCGATGCCCCGCTGTTGCAGCTTGTAGATAAGATCCTTCACGCCTGGACGCAAGGAGTGCGGAGCAAGCAGCTCTTTATAGGTATCGATCACCCGAGAGACAATACCGGGCTGATCGGAAGCGGCTATGCCGATAAAACTCAGCGTATCCTCCAGACTCAGTCCAATAAGCTGCTGTGGCGTATAATGCTGTATCTGCTCCGGAATCAGCGTCTGCAACACGTCAAAGTGCAGCTTTTCGCTATCAACAATGACTCCGTCGATATCAAAAATCACGGACAGAGATGTCATATTCACTCCGTTAATCAATATTCGCCAAACGTATCAACACCTTACAATTTGGAACCTCAAGCGGCGCCATTGTCTTGTTGGCTATATCGCAGCCGACCAGTCTGAAAGCACGCTGATAATCAGCGAAGGCAATTTCATGGCTTATCAGACGCTCGGCCGGAACTTCCCCATCACGGATCATGGCGTAGGCGCGTTCAAAGCTGTTATTCAGCGAATCGATCGAACCGATGATCGACAGACTCTTATCGGCAATTTTCAGTACGTCCAGGGTGGCGTGCTTATCCTTTAACGCCACGTTCAATAACTTGCCGCCGGGAGCGAGATGCTCGAATATCAATTCGGTCAACTGACCCGTCGTATCCACCACGAGGTCGATCTGACTGTTCCGGGATCCGTATTCCTGTTCCAGGGCTTGCTCAAAATCATCATAAATACGCGATGAAGGCGGTAGGCTATCGCTGGCAAACTGATACCGATGAGGATTTTTTTCAACCATAAAAGCCTCGACCCCCCGTTGGTGCAGCACCCACAAATAGAGCATCCCCATCGGGCCTGCGCCGGCAACGGCCGCTCGAATATTGGTATGGGTTATCGCCAGTTTATCCACGCCGGTGATGGTGCAGCTTAAAGGTTCTGTCAGCGCGGCCTCCCGCATGGTGACGTGATCATCCAACTTGCGTAAAAAAGCTTCCTTAGCACGATACTGATTTGCGAAAGCACCGTCATAAGACACACCCGCTTCAGTGCCCATTTTCTTTTCACAATGGTTTGGATTGCCGGTTTGGCACATGCGGCATTGCTTACAGGAATACGTAGGATTGATAACCACTCTGTCACCCGGCTTAAACCGGGTGACGCCGTTACCCACTTTAGCCACTACGCCGCTGGCTTCATGACCAATAGTTACGCCACTTTGCGCGACCGGATAATCGCCGCTAATAATGCCTACGTCAGTTCCACAAATTCCACATACGGCGATATCAACAATAACATCATCCGCCTCGGAACACGTCGGTTCCGGTGTTTCAGTAATATCAACCTGCCATGTCTGATAATATTTAAGCGCCTGCATTACACTGCCTCCGTTTGGGAAATAGATAAGCTTTGCATTTCGTTAAAAGTACTGTCCAATTTGGTGAGAATTTCCTGCAAATGTTCTCGGGTGCAAATCAGAGGCGGACGAACTTTTAGCGCTTTACCTTTCCCATATCGAGCACCACGAATAATCAATCTATGCTTGGCCGCAATCGCAATAGCTTGCGTTGCATATTCAGGGCTGGGAGTATCAAACCCGTACATATATCCCACACCCCGTACGCCACTGATGTCTGCATATTTTTCCTGTAGCGACAGCAATCCGCTACGCAAAAATTTTTCACCATTCACGACATTGTCAAGAATCCCTTCTTCTTCAAGAATATCGACAGTTTCATTTAGGGCGACAAGTGATAAAGGATTAGCGCCAGAGGTGCTTGAATGTTCGAATGACTCAAGTACGTCCAGTTCTTTTCGCATCAGGACGCCGCCGGTCGGAATGCCTATTCCCCCCGCCCCTTTGGCAAATACGATAATATCTGGTTCAAGTGCCTTGGCATAACCGGCTGAGGCAAAAAAGGTGCCTGTTCTTCCAAAACCCGTCTGCACCTCGTCGGCGATAAGAATAATGCCGTTTCTATTGCAGAACTCACGCACAGTACGATAAAAGCTCTCGGAAAGGACGATATTCCCGCCATTACCCAGTATCGGTTCAACGATTAAGCAGGCAATGTTTTCATTTGACCCGTACTGATAAATATCCTGGATATCGGGGTAATATTCTTGTTGATGCGTCTCTTCAGAATTTGACATAACGCTTGCAGGGACGGGAATTTTTAGAGAGCCGTCAATATTTACGTGAAAATGTTTAATACGAAATGCATTCCCCGAAATCTGAGCCGTCGCCAGAGATTGACCGTGATGAGCCAAAAAAAGCGAAATGACGCCTGAGCGTCCAGTGTACTTCTGCGCCATACGGATAGCGCACTCAACGGCACCAGAGCCGCTGACATCACGCAACCAGATACGATCAATATTTTCAGGAGTATGTTTTATGAGTTTCTTAAGTATGCACTGTGATATTTCACGGGTATAAGCAGAGCTTAAGTGAGCACAGCGATCAATTTGCGCTTTAAGTTTATCCGCTATCCTTTTGTTGGTATAGCCGAATTGTAGATTAAATGTACCTGAAGCGGCATCAATATATTTGATATCGTCAACCTGCAAATAGGGACCATCGCCTTTATAGCGAGATATCATACTTTCAAATCTATCATTCATAATATATACCATTTTTCAATTGAAGCTTGTAGAGATGTTTTCCAGTATGTAAACTCGTCTTTTAATATTTGATGATGGTAAAAACTCACCAAATATTAAGAGTATTCGTGTTAGCTACCTTGATGGCACAAATGAAAGATGCTTAACCAAATTAAATATAATAAAAGATATTGTTTTTTTACGTGCGATTATATAGATGCCATTTAATTACAGGCCTAGCGATGATTGACATCTTTTAAATGGATGCACATGAAAATCAGGACGATCGACGCGTGTCGTGTATCCTAACAATGTTACGTTGTGACACGGTATAATAATTAATTGAATTCATAATCTCTCACTTGTAAAGTGGTTAAAACCTTGAATGTGAATTATTTCTAATAACGCTCATCATTAATTTAGCAATATTTATGCACTTTAAAAACGGTTATTTCTATAGTCATAAATAGTGTGGTAAATAAATTCCATCTTGATTATATAAATAGTAAGTTTGAGTTTTTAATTATTTTTAATTACATTAAACAATATAATCCAATAAATGGCATCGTCAACAGAGATTAAAAACATTCAAGAAATATTAATAGCGAACTTATTAATTGATGTAATCATCAACCAAATAAGATGCAAACGACCTATCCTATTGTTATTCGTTATATTGTCTTAATATTTATAAGTGTGAATGCAGCATAATGACAAGGATGAAATCGCCCGACTCATTTATTAAATTAATTAAAATTTCTTAAAAAAAGCCATTTCGTTGAGGTTAGGTTGAAAAATAAAACATAGGCGTACCTCGCCCTGGGGATGGACACACTATCCGGGCATTGTTTTTTACAGATAGTTAGCGCGTCTTCCCTGACTTCCTGGGATATCATCGACAATGGAAACGTCGTTCGTACTGGATGCACTGGAGCAGGCGCTGTGGGCGACGCCCCACCGCCATATCCCGCCAGCGGAAGCAGAAAAGGCATATTATGCTTCCCTGGGAAATAAGGAACCGGCAGCCTGAGTTCCCGGATTTAACATTCTCCAGGAAAGCTGGGGCGGTTCAGTTTGCTGATTGATAATAAATCCGGCGCGTCAACAATACTCGTCTCAGACGAACAAGCACGTGATTGAGACGGACGTCCGCTGGATTTAGGCTGTCTGGCGTTTGTATTCGCGGAGAAGGTTTCCCGTCAGGATGATTTGTCCGGTGCCGGCCATTGAATGCCGACGCTTTTCATCCCTTTGGCCACATCCATTTCGGGGTGCGCGATGACGATATCCCGGTAGGAAGGTCCGCCGATGATGACTGGTTTGAACTGAGTCAGGAAGGCGGTGACCTCTTCGCGAATGTCGTCCGGTACGTTGAAATCGTCATAGCACTCGTCGATACACTCAAACACGGCGATCCAGTGCTCTTCGGTCAGCCCCATACCGCGATGTGCGGTCACCATGTCTCGGCCCCGATATTTGGTGTTGCCGCCCCATTTTTCACAGAGGAAATCGACGAAGTTGATATGTTCCTTCATAAACGTCGATTCGGACATATGGCTCCAGATATGGCCGATGGTGGGGTGCGTCATGGTTTTTCTCAACACGGCGCCGGCGAACACGTAAATGGCATCATAACCCCCGAGGCGTACATAGAGGGAGGCGTTTTGTTCCATAGCAGGTTGCTGTTCGTTCATCGTTCATTATCTCCGTTTCGGATGTGTTTTATGGTTGTGGCGCGTCCCTGCATTGCTTCTCGCTGGCCTTCCTGGCTCAGGCTTGTGGCTCAGAACACGTTCATTACACGCAGACTCTCACCTGCACGGCCGACAAACATCGGAAAAGGCTACTGATAATCATCGTGAACCCGACGGGAAAGTGTTCGGGGACATTTGAGATGTTTGTCTATTGCTGATTCCATAGGAACTCCCTGGCAACAGTTTTAGGTGAAAGTACATTCATGACTGATACTAAGGCGAAATCTGCGCAATACATTGCTGTGGCGGACAATCTCTTGGCTGAAAAGGACATTGTGTAGGCAATGGCCCGTAACCCTCTCTATTGAACATCTTTTAAACTTAAATTTGATATGTTGGATTAATGATTCTTGAGATCATCAGAAACGACGTTATTTCTAATTTATGGATTACATTGGTATTTTTGATGTACTTTTGAGATGTCGTCATGAACTATTTGAGATAACTAAACATCATGGCTCAATTTAATCACTTTGAACTCGGCCTTCTGAACCCTGACTTTGATTCCCCTTTGATCGATGCGCTGACGGAACTAACAATATTGAAGCTACGATGGAGTTCATCGACGAATACCTGAACAATGGTGATGACATAACGGAATATTTTATCCTCGAGCTGCATAGTCTGGCGGTTGCCGGGCTGCAACAGGAAGGCGATAAAACTCCCGGTGCATATCGGCAACATAACGTCAGTATTGCTCAGTCTGACCATTTGCCGCCGGATCACATTCGCGTTCCTGACTATATGGCGGAACTTGCGGCATTTATTAACCGGGCCGATAAGCCAAAATATGATCTGATGAAGATTGCGCTGGTGCATCACCGCTTTGGCTGGAGACATCCATTTGGCAACGGTAATGGCAGAACGGTCAGACTGCTGACCTATGCATTATTGATTAGTATGGTTTTAATGTTGAGGCCGGTGGTCGGGTTCTTAATCCGACAGCGGTATTCTGTAACGATCGCGAACGCTATTACGCTATGCTTTCATTAGCCGATAAAGGAACTGAGCAAGGCTTAGAAGAATGGTGCCTATACGTGCTTTCGGGGATCTCATCTTGGCAAGTTAATCGACCGGGGACTGCTTCAGCCAGTGGAAGAAGGGGCTCGTAGCTATACCGCGAAGTTTTCAAATTCGTATCTGATTCGTGGGGGTGATTAGGGTTTTGCGGGAAGAAGGGTTTATTCCTGATTTGTGATTTCAGTGTTTAACTTTTTCGCTACATTCAGTGGGTTTAATTGGCGCAAGAACATCGCGAGCGGTTTTCAGTAGACCTTGGCAGACGTAGGGAAGGAGATAACTTGTTGACGTTAAAATGCAAAACGGATGTCAGTAGACATCCGTTTCTAAATGAGTGGTGCCCGGACTCGGAATCGAACCAAGGACACGAGGATTTTCAATCCTCTGCTCTACCGACTGAGCTATCCGGGCAACGGGGCGCATTAAACCGTATTGCCTGCGCGTCGTCAACGGGTTTATGCGCTAAAGCGCGGAAAACACTGCTGACTGCCGACTTTTCAGCCAAAGCACAAGCCGCGCATCACGCATTGTTGCCGATATCAGGTCAATGCGCCATTCTTGCGACATAATGAAAAGCGCAATACGTCTTCAGCCAGCCGCTGGGCTGTCTCTATGCTGGATATCTGACGCTTTACCAACAGTCTGCTCAGGCATCCTTCCAAAATAAGTTCCATCTGCTGCGCCACCATTTCCGGATCGTCCGTCTCCAACGCTTCCAGTAAATCGCGAGTATAGCGGTAAGAGGCCAGTTTTTGCTGTTCCGCAATCTGATGAATCGGATGAGTAATATCAGGAAAGAAGCTACAGGCGGCGATAAACAGGCAGCCGGGATAACGGCCCTGTTTTACCGAGTCATACAGAACCTGATATCGCGCCAGAAGTTTTTGCTCAATACTTTTCGCCTCGTCCAACAGCAGTTGCCGCCGCCAGGTATCCACCTGTTGGCCGTGATAGCGCAGGCTGTCATAAAGCAGGGCTTCGCGATCGGGCCAAAAAGGCTGTAACTCTGTTACCGATAGATCCAGTTTTTGCGCCAGCATCTCCAGAGTGGTCATGGCGAAACCGTGCTGCTCTAGCAGAGTGAGTGCATGTTCAAGAACTTCTTCCCGTTGCATGGGTTCTCCTTCAGAAGAGCGGTTATCAGATAAGAAGTGTCGTTTAAGGGACGAACTTCTGCAAATGCGCCCGAAATCTTTCCGCATCCATAAAGCCGGTCACGCGTGAGCCGGGGATCTCTTTCCCGTGCGCATCAAAAAATAAAATCGTCGGCAGCCCCAAAACCTGTAATTTTTTCAGCAGCGCATTTTGCTCCGCGCGGTTTGCGGTAACATCCGCCTGTAATAACCGCATGCGCGATAAATGACGTTGCACGTTACCGTCGCTGAACGTGTATTTTTCAAACTCTTTACAGGCAACGCACCAGTCAGCGTAAAGATCGAGCATGACGGGTTGATGGCTTTCCGTCAGCGCATTTTCCAGCCCGACAATCGTGGTTACCGGCATAAAATCCAAAGCGGAGGACGAATGTCGCTGTTCTGAACCCAGGGGAGGGAATACCCAGTCCTGTAAAGGGCGAGCGGCGATTAACGATCCCGCCAACAGCAATAACTGCACGCCGCGTATCCAGCCTTTATGGCTGCGCAAACTCAGCGTGAACGCCCAGCCGAAGAACGCGACGGCAAGCAGACTCCATAGCCGCATCCCCCAACTTTCACCCAGTATGCGCTCAAGAAGAAAGACGGGCAGTGCCAGAATGACGAAACCGAACGCTTCTTTGACGTATTGCATCCACGGGCCGCTACGCGGCAACAGGCGATTGCCGAACAAAGCGATCAGGATCAGAGGCAGCCCCATACCTGACGCGTACAGATACAGCGAGCCGCCGCCGGCCAGCAGATTACCGCTCTGGGCGATATAGAGCAGGATCGCGCTGAGCGGCGCGGTGGTGCAGGGGGAGCAAATTAACCCAGCCAGCGCGCCCATGCCGAACACGCCCGTCAGCGATCCTCCCTGTTGGCGATTGCTCCATTCAGTCAGCCGGGTTTGCATGGAAGAAGGCAGTTGCAACGTGTACAGACCAAACATCGACAGCGCCAGCGCGATGAACAGCACCGACAGGCCGATCAACACATAAGGATGTTGCAGCGCGGCCTGAAAACGCAGCCCGGCGGCGGCGACAATCAACCCCAGCAGCGTGTAGGTCAGCGCCATTCCCTGAACATAGGTCATGGCGAGCAGGAAAGTTCGGCGAAGCGTAAGTTGTTCTTTTCTGCCGAGCACCAGCGCGGAGATCAGCGGATACATCGGCAGTACGCAAGGGGTAAAGGCGACGCCGATACCCATTAACAACGCCCACCAGGGAGAGAAAGGCAATGGCGTTTCCCGCGGTGGTTGAGAGGGGCGCGCGCCGCCGTCAGATGCCGGTAAAATCTGGCTTATGGGGATAACCCGCGTTTCCGGCGGATAACAGAAACCCGCATCGGCGCAACCCTGATAGGTGACCTGAACCGTTGCGGCGTTATCCGCCCGAATCAGCGGAATATTCAGCGCGAGCTGGTGTTTAAAGATGAATACCTCACCGAAAAACGCATCCTGATGACTGAGGCCGGCAGGAACATCAAGCTGGCCGATAACCGCCCGGTTTCCTTCAATCTTGATCTGCTGCCGATACAGATAATAGCCCGGCTGGATATCCCAGCGGACAACCAGTTGGTTATCCCGCTGCTGGAAATCAAAGGCGAAAGCCCGATCGACAGGCAAAAACTGCGCAGGCGCGTTTTGCGTAAACGGCGCCGCCGCCGTGATCGTGGCGCCAAATGTCGCCCAAATCAGGAAAATCAGCGTAAAGATGCGTTGAGCCATGTCAGATAATCGCTATCGCCACCCAATACCGGCAACACCAGCAGTTCCGGCGTCTGATAGGGATGGCGTTGTTTCAGATGAGCCAGCAAAGCCTGTTGATGTGACGTGTCGCTTTTGATCAGCATTTGTATTTCTGATTGCCGCTCAAGCTTGCCTTCCCAGTGATAAAACGAGCGGGCGCCGGGCAAGAGGGTGACGCAGGCGGCGAGCCGTTCTTCCAACAGCGATGCGGCAAGCCGTTGTGCGCAAGACTCGTCAGGCGCGGTGCAGAGTATGACGACGGCATCGCAGGCAGGGCGGTCGGACATCGTGGCCTCGGTTTCAGGTGAACGTGCGGACACTATACCTTGCTTTGTGACGTGAGGGGAATGGTGCGGATCGACGCGTCCGGCCGATCCGCCCAAGGGTTACAACAGAATATTGCCGAGGATAAACCCGAATATCACTGACAGCGAAATGGCCAGTACGCCCGGTATCAGGAAGGAGTGGTTAAACACATATTTTCCGATGCGGGTTGAGCCGGTATCATCCATTTCAACGGCGGCCAGCAGCGTCGGATAGGTCGGCAATACAAACAGCGCGGAAACCGCCGCAAACGATGCGACCGCGGTAACCGGCGATACGCCGAGCAACAACGCTGCGGGCATCAGCGCTTTTGCCGTCGCCGCCTGCGAATAAAGCAGGGTGGCAGCAAAGAACAGCACCACCGCAAGCATCCACGGATAGTTTTGCAACAATCCGCCGGCGGTTGCCTGAATATCGGAAATATGGGCCTTAACAAAGGTATCGCCCAGCCAGGCGACGCCCATGACGCAAATACATGCGCTCATGCCGGATTTAAACGTGCTGGCGGAGAGGATCCGTGTCGTATCTACCTTGCAGGTGATGCAAATCAGCGTGGCGACCGTCAGCATAAATACCACAATCGCTTCGTTACGCGGTAAAACCGGGTTCTGAATCAAGCCGACCGTATCGCTGATGGCGGTGGCGTACAGCACTACGGCGACGATGCCAAACAGGAACAACGCCACGGAACGTCTGGCGCCGGGTTTCACCTCCAGCTTGCTGGCGCCGCGCAGCACGGTTTCGCCTTTTTTCAGGCGTTCCTGATACACTTCGTCATGTTCGAGCTCTTTGCCCAGAAAGTTGCTCACGATAGCGGTCAACAGTACGGCCGTCAGCGTGGTGGGGATGCAAATCCCCAGCAGCATCAGATAGCTGACGCCCACGGGTTCCAGGATGCCCGCCACGAACACCACCGCCGCTGAAATGGGGGAAGCGGTGATGGCAATTTGTGACGCCACGACGGCGATCGACAAAGGCCGGGAAGGGCGAATCCCCTGCTCTTTGGCGACTTCGGCGATAACGGGCAGGGTAGAGAAGGCGGTGTGGCCGGTTCCCGCCAGGATCGTCATGAAATAGGTTACCAGCGGAGCCAGAAAGGTCACGTACTTGGGCTGGCGACGCAGTAGTTTCTCAGCCAGGCCGACCAGATAATCCATCCCGCCGGCGACCTGCATGGCGGCAATCGCCGCGATAACCGCCATGATGATTTCAATCACATCAAAGGGAATAACGCCGGGTTTTATCTGTAACCCGAGGGTAAGTACCAACACGCCCAGACCGCCGGCAAAGCCAATACCGATGCCTCCGAGTCTCGCTCCCAGGTATATGGCGAGCAGAACGATAAGAAGTTCCAGGGTAAGCATAAAGATGCTCCTTTACTATTTGAATGTAATGTATTTGGTATAAGATTTTCTTATAGTTATACAAAGCATAAAACAAAGGCACGCAGCTTTTTAGAACAGGCGTGCCTGATGGGACTATCAGATTACGATTTTAGGGTTGTTCACTCTCGTCGGTGTAGCGTTTGGCTTTATATTCCGGGTGCATCAGGTTCTGAATAGAGAAAATATCATCCAGTTCGGCCTCCGTCAGCAGACCGCGTTCCAAGACAACTTCACGAACGCTTTTGCCGGTTTCCGCACAGATCTTGCCGATGATATCACCGTTATGGTGGCCGATGAACGGGTTAAGATACGTGACGATGCCGATAGAGTTAAAGACATAAGCTTCGCAGACTTCTTTATTGGCGGTAATGCCGTTAACGCATTTTTCCAGCAGGTTGTAGCAGGCGCTGGTTAGAATATGGGTTGACTCGAACATCGCCTGGCCGATGACCGGTTCCATCACGTTGAGCTGAAGCTGCCCTGCTTCGGAAGCCATGGTGACGCAGGTATCGTTGCCGATGACTTTAAAGCACACCTGATTGACCACTTCCGGCACCACCGGGTTGACTTTGGCCGGCATGATGGAAGAACCGGCTTGCAACTGCGGCAGGTTGATTTCGTTAAGACCGGCGCGCGGCCCGGAAGAGAGCAAACGCAGGTCGTTACAGATTTTCGACATTTTCACCGCCAGCCGCTTCAGCGCGCTGTGCACCATCACGTAAGCGCCGCAGTCAGAGGTGGCTTCAATCAGATCTTCCGCCGGGACGCACGGCAGGCCGCTGACTTCCGCCAGGCGCTGTACCGCCAGTTGCTGGTAACCATCCGGCGTGTTTAGACGGGTGCCGATAGCCGTCGCCCCCAGGTTAACTTCCAATAACAATTCAGCGGTGCGCAGCAGATTTTTGTTTTCTTCTTTCAGTAACACATTGAAAGCATGGAACTCCTGACCTAAAGTCATCGGAACCGCATCCTGCAACTGGGTTCGTCCCATTTTCAATACGCTTTCAAATTCTTTGGCTTTACGCTCGAAACCGTCGCCAAGTTGGGTCAGCGCATCAACCAATTTCAGAATGGCGGCATAAACGGCGATACGGAACCCGGTCGGGTAGGCGTCGTTAGTCGATTGGCACTTGTTCAGATGATCGTTCGGATTCAGGTACTGGTATTCGCCTTTGCGGTGCCCCATTAATTCCAGGCCGATGTTGGCTAACACCTCGTTGGTATTCATGTTTACCGAGGTGCCGGCGCCGCCCTGATAAACATCAATCGGAAATTGATCCATGCATTTGCCGTTGTTCAATACCTCATCACAGGCCTGGATGATGACATCGGCAATTTTACGGGGGATAGTTTGCAATTCTTTATTCGCCAGAGCGGCCGCCTTTTTGACCATCACCATGCCGCGCACAAACTCCGGGATATCGCTTATCCTGCTATTGCTGATATAAAAATTTTCGACAGCCCGTAACGTGTGAACGCCATAATACGCATCGGCGGGAACTTCTTTGCTACCTAACAGGTCTTCTTCAATACGAATGTTGTCTGACATGAGAGCCTTCTCTTATTCTGCTGCTGACTAGAACTTGTGTAAACTAATTGTATTACCAGAGGCAACAGTCGCAGAATGTTTAACCATAACTGCATCCGTTGTCATGATGATATTCTGTACGGCGAAAAAAAATCGTAGCCTGGATCACTATCTGATCTTTCCCTTATGTTCAGATAAATGAACTGTGATAGTCATCACGCGCGACTATTTTCGGATAATAAATGGTGCCGGCATAGCTTGAAAATAGCCGGTCGCGCTACCATCTCAGTATAATGTGCAGAGCAGTGATGCCTGGTCATATTTGTTTTCAATAACATAATTTGTTTACAACAATTGCGTTTGTTTTTAACAGCATGCGTTTTCAAAAACAGGAGAATCAGGTGCGCTGGTTGCCGTTACTATTAATCTTTCTTTTTGCCTACGTAGAGATATCGCTGTTCATTCAGGTGGCGGAGGTGCTCGGCGTGGCGATGACCCTGTTGTTGGTGGTCTTCACGTCTTGTGTCGGCGTGTCGCTGGTGCGTAACCAGGGCATGAAAACCATTGTCCAGATGCAGCAGAAAATGGCGTCGGGTGAAAGTCCGGCGGCGGAGATGGTGAAAAGCGTGTCGCTGGTGCTGGCGGGTTTTCTGCTGCTGATCCCGGGATTCTTTACGGATTTCCTCGGGTTGCTGCTCCTGTTGCCGCCGGTACAGAAGCGTTTAACGCTGAAACTGATGCCGCATTTACACATTTGGCGTTCCGGTCCCGGCGCTTCTTCCGACGGTAATACGTTCGAGGGCGAGTATCAGCGCAAAGACGGCGGCCATAGAAATATTGAGCATCGGGATGAAAAAGACGATCGCTGAACCCTGATCGAACAGCAAAATAAGCCGGTAATATTGTATTGATATTGCTGGCTTTTTATTTTCATTAGCACAAAAAAGCATCATCTGATGCAAAAAAAGTAAATTTCTTCCCTTGAAGGGATGAGAAACGCCCCCACTTAGAACACCACAAGGCCGGATATGAGGGCATATCTGGTGTTCATCCTAAAACTGATATGGACTTTCTCAAAGGAGAGCTATCAATGAAAATTCGTCCATTGCATGACCGCGTGATCGTCAAGCGCAAAGAAGTAGAATCCAAATCTGCTGGCGGCATCGTTCTGACCGGCTCCGCCGCAGGTAAATCTACCCGTGGCGAAGTTCTGGCCATCGGCCATGGGCGCATCCTGGAAAACGGCGAAGTGAAGCCGCTGGATGTGAAAGTAGGCGATATCGTCATTTTCAATGATGGCTATGGCGTGAAGGCGGAGAAGATCGATAACGAAGAAGTGTTGATCATGTCTGAAAGCGACATTCTGGCAATTGTTGAAGCGTAATAATTGCGCGTAATCATCTGAACTGAACGAATTTAAGGGAAATACACCAATGGCAGCTAAAGACGTAAAATTCGGTAATGACGCTCGCGTAAAAATGCTGCGCGGCGTAAACGTACTGGCCGATGCAGTGAAAGTTACCCTGGGTCCTAAAGGCCGTAACGTTGTATTGGATAAATCCTTCGGCGCTCCCACCATTACTAAAGACGGCGTGTCCGTTGCGCGTGAAATCGAGCTGGAAGACAAGTTCGAAAACATGGGCGCACAGATGGTGAAAGAAGTCGCCTCCAAAGCGAATGACGCAGCGGGCGACGGCACCACCACGGCCACCGTACTGGCTCAGTCCATCATCACTGAAGGCCTGAAAGCCGTAGCCGCGGGCATGAACCCGATGGATTTGAAACGCGGTATCGATAAAGCCGTTATCGCCGCGGTTGAAGAATTGAAAAAACAATCTGTCCCTTGTTCTGATTTCAAAGCTATCGCACAGGTTGGCACCATCTCCGCAAACTCCGACGAAACCGTGGGTAAACTGATTGCGGAAGCGATGGAAAAAGTCGGCAAAGAAGGTGTTATCACCGTTGAAGAAGGCACCGGTCTGCAAGACGAGCTGGACGTTGTTGAAGGTATGCAGTTCGATCGCGGTTACCTGTCCCCTTACTTCATCAACAAACCGGAAACCGGTTCTGTTGAGCTGGAAAGCCCGTTCATCCTGCTGGCTGACAAAAAGATCTCCAATATCCGCGAAATGCTGCCGGTGCTGGAAGCCGTTGCCAAAGCCGGTAAACCCCTGCTGATCATCGCCGAAGACGTTGAAGGCGAAGCGTTGGCGACGCTGGTGGTCAACACCATGCGCGGCATCGTGAAAGTGGCGGCGGTTAAAGCGCCGGGCTTCGGCGATCGTCGTAAAGCCATGCTGCAAGATATCGCCACCCTGACTGCGGGTACGGTGATTTCTGAAGAGATCGGTCTGGAGCTGGAAAAAGCGACGCTGGAAGATCTGGGTCAGGCCAAACGCGTGGTGATCAACAAAGACACCACCACCATCATTGATGGCGTGGGCGACGAAGGCGCAATCCAGGGCCGTGTGACCCAGATTCGTCAGCAGATTGAAGATGCGACGTCTGACTACGACAAAGAAAAACTGCAAGAGCGTGTGGCTAAACTGGCTGGCGGCGTAGCCGTTATCAAGGTTGGCGCGGCGACTGAAGTTGAAATGAAAGAGAAGAAAGCCCGCGTTGAAGATGCGCTGCACGCGACCCGCGCGGCAGTGGAAGAAGGCGTGGTTGCCGGCGGCGGCGTTGCGCTGATTCGCGCCGCTTCCTCCATCTCGGCTTCCGGCCTGAAAGGCGATAACGAAGACCAGAACGTGGGTATCAAAGTTGCGCTGCGCGCAATGGAATCTCCGCTGCGTCAGATCGTAATTAACGCCGGTGAAGAAGCTTCCGTGATTGCCAATACCGTCAAAGGCGGTGAAGGCAGCTACGGCTATAACGCTTACACGGAAGAATACGGCGATATGATCGGCATGGGTATCCTGGATCCAACCAAAGTAACCCGTTCCGCTCTGCAATACGCCGCGTCTATCGCTGGTCTGATGATTACCACCGAATGCATGGTTACCGATCTGCCGAAAGAAGATAAGGTGGATTTAGGCGCCGCCGGCGGTATGGGCGGCATGGGTGGTATGGGCGGCATGATGTGATGAGCCGCGATCGTCATTCTGACGATCGCCGCATCCTGTGCATACCGGCGTAATGCAGGTATTCCATAGTACCTTGTAATCTCAAGTATTTTGTAATCTCAGCCGATGACCAAAGAATAAACGTTCTTGTCATCGGCTTTTTTCATCTGATAAACAGCTTACCGTTTCACTCCGCTTTTTTGTGCCCCGCATCTTTTTTTTCCGGACAACGGCATGGAACTTTTTGGCATAAATCTCCACTCATCGAAATTGTATTCACGGCCGACGCTGCGGTTCAGGCGCAGTTGCGAAAGCCGTTCACCTATGACGTCGCTCCGTATCCGCTGATGTATCGGCAGGTCATCAGCCAATAATCAATAAGGAAATCCATCGTGCGTATCACTTCCGTACCCCATATTCAGTCTCCGGTCGGATACAGCGGCGAATCGGCGCAGGCGGGTGGTTCTTCTCTGCGGGGAAGCCATCAGGCGGCCGGTAGTAGCAGCGCGGCGTCGGGCGCATCACCGGCGGCATTGGAACAACCTTCTGATCTACGGCACGCGCTTGCCGGGACAACGGCGTTTAATCGCTTGGAACAGATACCAAAGCATCAAGGTTTGCTCTCGTCGTCGCTCCACTGTTTTACTATTCCGCCGGAAGTTCCGCTACACGGGCCGGGGTTTGGGCGTTTTATGGCGAATGTCGCCGCCGATGTCGCAGGAGTGGCCCGTGATATGAACATCCCGAAAAGCGCGGCGGCAGAAACGATGCGCCAGGCTATCGTAGATGGCGAGTTTGGCGGTAGAGCCAGGGCGGAAAACAAAGCGCGCATGATGCTGGCGCTCTATTCGATCAGAGAAATGGAAGAGGCGAAAGGCGAGCTGCAATCCGTGATGTCCGAACATCCGGTGTTCAGGATGGTGGATATCAAAAACATTTGGCGAATGCTGCTTGATGGCAAGGCGCACGACGATGGAAAACATCAGGGTTTGCGTTTTGACAATGAGCCGGGATATATGGCCGGTATGTATCGCGGATTAACACAGGTGTTGCGCAATGATTTGCAGCGTGATGACCGCGTATCGCCGGAAACGATGTTGGCGCAACTTCATGATAAAGCCATCGGCGGCGTAGTGGACATTAACAGTGTGAAATTGCTTACTGAAGAGCTGAAAATAAGCGATGAACCCCACACAAGCAGTTTATTGGTGAGCCTCGGGCGTGAAACCAGCCGGAACGATAGCGCCGAATCAGATGATGATTATAGTAATATTTTGAGTTTTATGGAAAAAGGTTACCGTTCTCAAGCAGTTTCCTTCGTTCTCCTTAAAAATGATAACCTGACTAAGGAGGGCTTTAATGAACTTAAGCAGCGTTATACAGGGAATGAGCCATTTCCGTTTATGCTGTTTTCATCGGCAACCGGAGAGGATGTGAATCCTCAAACCCGGTTTGGCGGAATTAGCTGGATAAGTCTTAACAGCTTGTCGCCAGCAATACTCCCAGAAGAACTGCATCCGGCGGCGTACGCCCAAACGCAGATAAGCCATTATCGTCAGAATATCGGCCAGATAAGCGATGAAAAAGGAAAGTTGACCGAAATTGCCAGGCTATGCCAGACGTTGGAACAGGCGCATTGTTTTACTGATGGCAACGCGCGAACGCTCGGTTTTCTCTTCGTGAATCAGTTATTGCTGGAAAATAAGCTCAGTCCGTCGGTGATTTATGATCCTAACCGTTTTGACGGTTTTTCCCATCAGCAACTGGTGGCGGAAATCCAGAAAGGGCAGCGGCTTTTTGAACGGCTTTAACCCGTCCGCGCGGGCGTTTACCGCGCCTGTTATCTGAACCGCGCCGAAAAATCTCTCACCTCTGGCCGCGCTTGGCGTCGGTCGGCACATCCTGATCGTATAAAAAGCCCCCCTTATAGTTAACCACACGTTCAGAACGTGTTATCGGAGTGCGATTCTGCGCTACAATATGAGACGTTTACTTTATTTACAAATCAACCCCGAGTGGAGTAGGGATAATGTCTGATGATGCGCCAATTTCCCTGCGTGCTCTTGAATGGTTTACCGAAAAGCCCGCAATAATTCCTGCGCACATCGAGGACTGGCTGATGGAAACCGATTCAATGACGCAGCGCCTTGATGGCTATTGCGCTCAACTGACGGTGACTATCCGCAATGAACGTTTTCTCTCTCCTGAGGCGTTGACCGATGAACGCGCGCACCTGCCCGTCAGTGAGCGTTATTGGCTGCGTGAGGTTGTGTTGTATGGCGACGGGCGTCCCTGGTTATTCGGCCGCACCCTGATCCCCCAACAAACGCTGGATGGCGCAGGCGCGGCGCTGACGAAAATCGGTAATGTGCCGCTGGGGCGTTATCTGTTTCAACACGATGCCCTGACGCGTGACTATATCCGCATCGGCTGCGGTGAGAGTCTGTGGGCGCGTCGTTCCCGTTTGTGCCTTTCTGGTCATCCTTTGTTGTTGACCGAGCTTTTTTTACCTGAGGCACCGCTTTATTTTTCGGATAGCCGTGAAGGCTAGCCGGTAATTGAGGAGATCAGTCCGTTGGAAAGAAGTGTAACAGCGGGGAAATGGCTGGCTTACTGTCGGTTGATGCGTATTGATAAGCCGATAGGTTCTCTGCTGCTGCTGTGGCCGACCTTATGGGCATTATGGCTGGCAGGGCGAGGAGCGCCGGAACCGTGGATATTGTTTGTTTTCGTCGCGGGCGTCTTTTTGATGCGGGCGGCGGGGTGCGTCATCAATGATTACGCCGATCGGCATTTTGACGGACACGTAAAGCGCACGGCTTCGCGTCCGCTGCCCAGCGGGATGGTCAGCGAGCAATCGGCCAAAGTATTGTTTGTGGTGTTGGTTCTGCTGGCGTTTGGTCTGGTCCTGACGTTGAATAAAATGACCATCTGGCTTTCCGTCGCCGGGCTGGCGTTGGCATGGGTCTATCCGTTTATGAAGCGTGTCAGCCACTTGCCCCAGCTTGTTCTGGGGGCGGCTTTCGGCTGGTCGATACCCATGGCCTATGCGGCGGTGAGCGAGGCATTGCCGCTAACCTGCTGGATGATGTTTCTGGCTTATGTCTGCTGGACGGTGGCCTACGACACGCAATACGCCATGGTGGATCGGGATGACGATCTCAAGATCGGCATCAAATCCACCGCCATCTTGTTCGGGCGTTTTGATACGTTGATTATCGGCCTGCTGCAAGCGGGCGTTTTGCTGCTGCTGGCGGTACTGGGCTACATGTCATCGTTAGGCCCGGTATTCTACGTGTCGCTGTTGGTTGCCGCCGGGCTGTTTGCGTACCAGCAAACGTTGATTGCCGGGCGCGAGCGGGATGCCTGTTTCCGGGCATTCAGAAATAACAACTATGTTGGAATGGTGCTGTTTGCCGGTGTGCTGTTCAGCCTATAAGCCGATGAAATAAAGACCGGCGGCGAAAGATATCGCCGCCGGTCTTTTTCAAGCTCTACTCTTGCGAGGGAACGTCTGCTGCTTTCAGCGTTTCTTTTTCAGCCACCGCAGGCGAGCTGGCGCTTTCAATCGTCAGCCTGACCTCCGGGGTGATCAGGTCGGCCAGAATGTTATATATCTCCAGGATATTTCCCCGCGCCGCCTCGCTGGTATCCGAGATGTAGCCTTCGCTGCGTAACGTGGCCACCAGGGTTGAAAATACGGCTTTGTCAAAGAACTCCGGCGCGTTAATGCCGTGCAGCACCGATAGCCGTTGCGCCATATTTCGGCTCTCTTTTTCCAGCGTCCCGCGATTGATCCCCGGATTTGCGCCCAGCAACGACAGCGTAATGGCATAGCGTTGCAGCGTCTCACGTACGCCGGCCGCCAGCAGCTGTAGCGTGCGGATACGCGCCGGGTTGATAAGCAAGTTACCTTCTTTGGCGCACAGTAGCTGCTGCCGCGTCAGTTCTTCGGTCAGCGTGGATAACACGTCCGGCAGTTGCTCTTTGGTGTAATACAGAAACAGTTCCGCCTGAAGCAGGGGATAAAGCAGCGTAATCTGCCGCACCAGTTCGTGCAGGGTAATACGCCGATGATGGATCACTATGCTGGCAATAAGTGAAGGCAGTATCAGCAGATGCTGAATGTTATTGCGGTAATAGGTCATCAGCACGGCCTGTTCCCGCGGCAGAATAATGATGTCGCCGATATTGTCTTTCTCGACTTCAAATTTATTCATCCCCAGCGCGTGTTCCAGCAATTCATCAGGCGTCTTTTTCGGCGCGGTGATGTCTTTATGGTAAGGCACGTTGCGCAGCAGTTGCAGGTAACAATCCAACTGTTCGCACATTTGTTCGCGGGTCAAAGAACGCTGACGCGAGGCCAGCAATGCCGTCGAACAGAGATTCATGGCGTTCGCCGCCGCGGAATTGTTGATGCGCACCATGATATCCGTCGCGATATCCTGCACGGTCGGCGTGAGCCAGCTTGGGCGCTGGGCTTCAATCGGGTCGATGGCGTCACGCCATTGCGGCACATGCTGATTCAGATAGGCGGTCAGCGGCAGCGGTTCCCCGAAGTTCACATAGCCTTGTCCCAGGTTACGCAACTTACGCAGGCCGCGCACCATCTGCATAAAGCCTTCTTTTTCTTTCGTCGCGCCGCGCAGCTCTTTGGCATAAGTCCCGACTTCCATGACGTGCTCATAACCGACATAAATCGGCACCAGCGTAATCGGGCGCGTACCGCCGCGCAGCATGGCCTGAATGGTCATCGCCAGCGTACCGGTTTTCGGCTCCAGCAAACGGCCGGTACGTGAGCGGCCGCCTTCCATGAAGTATTCGACGGAATAGCCGCGGGAAAATAGCTCGCCCAGGTATTCGCGAAAAATGGTGGAATAGAGTTTATTGCCTTTGAACGTGCGGCGGATGAAGAAGGCCCCCAGACGTCGGAAGATCGGGCCGGCAGGCCAGAAATTCAGGTTGATCCCGGCGGCGATGTGCGGCGGCACCAGCCCCTGATGATAGAGCACATAGGAAAGCAGAAGATAATCCATATGGCTGCGATGGCAGGGAACATAGACGATTTCGTGCCCGTCCTGCGCCAGTTGGCGTACACGTTCGGCATTGTGAACGTTGATGCCCTGGTAGAGGCGGTTCCATGTCCAGCTCAATACGCGGTCTGACAGGCGCACGGCTTCATAGGAGAAATCGGCGGCGATCTCTTCCATTAGGGCAATCGCGTTTTGCTGCGCTTTCTCATGCGATATTTTTTTGCTGCGTGCTTCGTCGTCAACGGCTTTTTTGATCGCTTTCGAATCCAGCAGCTTATTAAACAACTCCTGACGTACCGGCAGTCGCGGACCGACTGCGGCCAGACGTTGACGCGAGAAGTGCATGCGTGCGACGCGGGCGAGCTTGTGCGCGATGGTTTTATCCGTGCCGTGTTCAGTTGCCATATAGCGTAATGACACCGGGCTGGAAAAACGCACGAAACTGTCGCGACCAAGCCACAGTACGGCAAAGAACTTCTCAATGCCGTTGAGCAGACGCAAATGAGGCGTCGCCTGATGTTGCCCTTCACGACCGGGAGAACGTCCGAACATCACCGATACCGGCACCATTTGCACGTCAAGATCGGGATTGGCGCTATGCAAGTCCAGATAGTCGTGAAATAGCTTGACGGATTTTTGTTTCGGAACGTAATAGCGGAAGACGCGCGGGCCGTCATTGATAAAGACATGACTGGGCAACTGCGTTCCGCCGATATCTACCGGCTGTAGTGGATCCGGCAGACCTAACGCCTGACATTTTGTTCTTAGTGTCAGTAAATCTGCCTGAGAATTGTAAGGCAACACATAGAGAACCGGGCGCGAGGGATCTAACCCCAACTCAGCCACGGGATCTATGGGGATGACTTTACTTTTCACTAACAGTTTGAGTGGGAAATTCAATAAGTTATAGTAAATTTTACGCCAACCTGACATAACAACTTGAAGCCTCTTGTTAGCAATGCGTCGCAAGGATACCAGAAACTGCGCCGGAGATCTGTTGTGATGAGACAACGGTTAAGCGTTAAAATGCGGTCGATCGCTTATAAATAATGGTGAATGGAGGAATAAAACAATGGGGCTGACCCGGATAATCAAGGCAATGGGCTATTCTCTGCAAGGATTAAAGCAGGCATGGCTGCATGAGGCGGCGTTCCGTCAGGAAACCGGGTTGACCATTATTGCCACGATTATCGCTTGCCTACTGCCCGTGACGCTGGTCGAGAAATTACTCCTGATCGCCGTCGTGGTATTGATTATGCTGTTTGAACTGGCGAACAGCGCGATTGAAGCGGTGGTCGATCGTATTGGTACTGAACGGCATGAGTTATCCGGTCGGGCAAAGGACATCGGTTCGGCCGCGGTGTTTGTCGCCATACTGTTGGCGGCTGTCGTCTGGGGCAGTATTCTTTGGCAAAATTTTGCCTGAAGGATTGCATAACTTAATAAAAACCGGCGCTTTACGCACATCCCGGTTCCCAATTGGCAATGACCTGTATATACTCACAGCGAAACTGTATAAACAACCAGGGGGCGGAATGAAAGCATTAACAGCCAGACAGCAGCAGGTTTATGACCTGATCCGCGATCATATTGCGCACACCGGTATGCCGCCAACACGTGCGGAAATCGCCCAGCAGCTAGGATTTCGTTCGCCGAACGCTGCCGAGGAGCATTTAAAAGCCTTGGCGCGTAAAGGCGTCATTGAAATTGTATCCGGCGCATCGCGCGGTATTCGCTTGCTGATGGAAGAAGAGGCTGGCATTCCGTTGATTGGTCGCGTCGCGGCAGGTGAGCCGCTTTTGGCGCAGCAGCACATTGAGTGTCATTACCAGGTCGATCCGTCAATGTTCAAGCCGAGTGCCGATTTCCTTCTACGCGTGAGCGGCATGTCGATGAAAGATATCGGCATTATGGATGGGGATTTGCTGGCCGTCCATAAAACGCAAGATGTCCGTAACGGGCAGGTTGTCGTGGCGCGCATTGAAGATGAAGTGACAGTAAAACGACTAAAAAAACAAGGCAATACCATTCATCTTCTGGCTGAAAACGATGAATTTTCACCTATCGTCGTCGATCTGCGCGAGCAGAATTTCTCTATTGAAGGTCTGGCCGTCGGCGTGATCCGCAATGGCGACTGGAGCTGATTGCCGTCTTTTGCAACGGCGGCGCTGACGCGTCTTCTCTATCGCTTCGATTCCGGGGCGATATTGCTTATCCCTTATATGCGCAAACGCCCCGATGCAACAGATCGCGCGGGGAAAATGAGGTATGTCGTGGAAGCCTGAAAACGCGGCGGAAGGATCTCATCATAGCGCGATATGAAAACGTAGGTTTCGTCCGGCAATTTCTTGTATGGTGTAGCGGGAGAATAAACCTCTTTATAATCACACCTGCATTAAGTGGAATTAGCCTATGTCGAAAAATTATGTCATTACCGTAAAAGATACGGAACAGCCTGAGAATGAAATCTCATTTCAGTTCACCTCGCATGATGATCTCATCAAAGTCATTTCTTTGTCCGATGGTAAAACAGCGCTTCCCGAAGAGCATATTTATCCATTTTTAATCGGTATGAAATTGTTTGGCGAGGTCGTCATGCTTAACAGGAAAGACGAGATGTTCAAAAAAATACATCCGGCTTTAAAAGAGTTTATTGGTGATTTTAAGAAGAGTATAAAAAACAGCCAGTAAACCAAATTCTGGCGGGGCACGGCGAACGTGCCCGATTCGCTGTTAAACAGGTCGGGCTAGCGCTTTTTGATTGGCACCGTATGGTCGTGATCGCAATGATCCGGCTGTTTGCACAAGGCGACTTCCTGACAACTCTCACAGAATCCATGTGCTTCAATAACGCTGTGGTGCAAGGTAAACCCGGACTGTTGCGCCAAATCACGCAGCGTTTCTTCCACGCCTTCAGTCTGCCGTTCGGTCACCTGACCGCAACGATCGCAGATAAATAGCGCGGAGGTGTGACTGTGACTGTCGATATGATGGCAAAGCACATAGCTATTGTTTGACTCCACCCGGTGAATAAACCCCTGCTCCAGAAGAAAATCCAGCGCGCGGTATACCGTCGGCGGCTTGGCTTGCGGTTCGGATATCCGTAATAGATCAAGCAGGTCGTAAGCGCTGATAGCGCCGGCCTGTTGCATCATCAGGCGTAACACTTCCAGCCGCTGCGGCGTCAGCCGTACGCCACGGTGCTGACAAATCTGTTCAGCCTGGGCAAGTAGTTTGTCCTGATTGGTTGAATCCATCGCCGTATAACCCTGACGCGTTGAGAACAATAGGGATATCTTACCACGACTGAAAGAAAACGCAGAACCCGCGGCATTCACCGGCAGATATTGGCCAAGAGAGGTTAAACCACCAGATCGATCAGCAAGGCGCGCAGCGGTGTTGCAGCCTGCATGGTCAACTCGGTTTCCTGCTGGATAAAGGCGCCGTCGCCGCAGTACAGCGTCTCGCCACGATGTTGATGACCGCTACTAACGGCCATTGAGCCATGGATCAACTGAAGATAAGCCTGATTGCCGTTCAGTTTAATGGCCTGTTGCGCATTTTTTTGCAGTTCCAGATGATGGATCCATACCTGCTGGCGGAGCTGCATGCTGCTTTGTTCCCCTTCTGGCGAAGCCAGTAAACTGTGGCCGCTTTTATTCAGCGTCAACCGTTGCAGCGGACTGTTTTCGCGCGTCGGGCAGGCATTCAGCCAAAGCTGCATGCGCGTCAGCGGCTTAGCGGGGCTGATGTTATGCTCGCTGTAGCTGACATTGGGCTGCGTTGCGAGCAATAGAGCATCACCTTCTTTGGCCTGGACATGGAGGCCGTCGCTGCCGCGGTACTCCACTTCACCCTGAAGGATGATATTTAAAATATCCACGCGCGGATAAGTACGGGGCTGAAATGAAGACCCTGGCGTCAGCACTTCCTGATTTAGCACCCGCAATGATGCATACCCCAGCAGCTGTGGGTCGAAATAATGGCCGAAAGAAAAAGTATAGCGTGCCTGTAGCCAGCCATAGTCAGCTTGACCGCATTGTTCTGCCGCTCTTCTTATGATCATGGTAGTTTGACCTGGATAATTATTTCTGAAACCAATAGTAATTGTGTGGACGCTGGATTGTTAGCTAGTTAATCTGGTGGGTATATTCAAAATTCCTGAATGAGTACCAAAATGGCTAAAGAACGGGCATTGACGCTGGAAGCTTTAAGAGTCATGGATGCGATCGATCGTCGGGGAAGTTTTGCCGCCGCGGCGGACGAGTTGGGGCGGGTGCCTTCCGCGCTCAGCTATACCATGCAAAAGCTGGAAGAAGAGTTGGATGTCGTGCTGTTTGATCGTTCCGGGCACCGTACCAAATTCACCAATGTGGGACGGATGCTGCTGGAGCGCGGGCGTATTTTACTGGAAGCGGCGGATAAGATTACCACGGACGCGGAAGCGCTGGCCCGCGGCTGGGAAACGCATCTGACGATTGTGGTTGAAGGGCTGATCCCCACTGAAAAACTGTTTCCGCTGATCGATAAACTGGCGCTGAAGGCCAATACGCAGGTTTCTTTGCTGACCGAAATTCTGGCGGGCGCCTGGGAGCGTCTGGAGCAAGGGCGGGCGGATATCGTGATTGCGCCGGATATGCACTTCCGGGCGTCTTCTGAAGTAAACAGCCGCAAGCTTTATACGATGAATAACATCTACGTGGCCAGCCCGGATCATCCTATTCATCAGGAGTCGGAGCCGCTTTCTGAAGTTACCCGCTTGAAATACCGCGGGATTGCCGTTGCCGATACCGCCCGTGAGCGCCCGGTGCTAACCGTCCAACTGCTGGATAAGCAACCGCGGCTGACCGTGACGTCTCTTGATGATAAACGGCGGGCGCTGCTGGCCGGACTGGGGGTGGCGACCATGCCTTATCCGATGGTGGCGCAGGATATCGCCGAAGGCCGGTTACGTGTCGTCAGCCCTGAATATTCGATAGAAAGTCAGATTATCATGGCCTGGCGACGGGACAGTATGGGGGAGGCTAAATCCTGGTTTTTACGGGAAATTCCCAGATTGCTGAATCAGGCCTGAGTTGTGGGGCGCTGATTCGCAATAAGGTGCGACCCGCACACCTTATTGCCTGATCAGCCTTAGCGGGTGAATTGCGCGTCTCGTCCGTGCGGGCTATTCAGATCCTGCTCCGGCCCCAGCGATATTATCCCGTGTGGATTGATGGTGCCGTGACTCCGGTAATAGTGGTGACGGATGTGCGCCATATTCACCGTCTCCGCGATACCGGGCATCTGATAGATATCGCGTAAGAAACCGAACAGATTCGGGTAATCGCTCAGGCGGTATTTATCGCACTTGAAATGGGTGTGGTAGACCGGATCAAAGCGTATCAGCGTTGTCCACAGCCGCAGGTCTGCTTCCGTCAGCTGCGAACCCGTCAGGTAACGTTGCCGTTCAAGGCGGGATTCCAGCCGGGACAGGGCGGCGAAAACCTCGCTCGCCGCTTCATCATACGCAGACTGGCTGGTGGCAAAACCGGCTTTATAGACGCCGTTGTTCACTTTGTCATAGATCCAGCCGTTCAGTTCATCAATCTGCGAGCGTAGCGCGGCCGGGTAATAATCACCTTCCCTGGCGCCAACTCGATCGAACGCGCTGTTGAACATGCGGATGATATCGGCGGACTCGTTGCTGACGATAGTGTGTTGCTGCGTATCCCACAGCACCGGCACTGTAACCCGGCCGCTGTAATCCGGTCGGGCATGGAGATAGAGCTGATAAAGAAATTCGTGCTGATAAAGGGAATCGCCTGTCGCATCAGGGAAATTCGTATCGAATGTCCAGCCGTGATCCAGCATTAACGGATGAACGACAGAAATAGGAATATGTGTTTCCAGCCCTTTTAGCTGGCGCATTAACAGGGTGCGGTGCGCCCAGGGGCAGGCAAGCGAAACATACAAATGGTAGCGTCCCGACTGTGCCGGAAACCCGCCGTCGCCAGTAATCCCCGGTTTTCCGTCTGCGGTAATCCAGTTCCGGAATGCGGATTCTGAACGCTTGAAATGGCCGCCGGTAGATTTGGTTTCATACCAGGTATCATGCCATACGCCATCAACCAGTTGTCCCATAAATCCTCCCGTTAATGAAACCATGCGGAACGACGACAAGCGCTGTATGGCGGTACTTGTCGTCGTTCTTTTTAATTACTCAGTGTAGTACAGACAAGAAGATTCTCTGCTTTACCACTTTTTATTCAGCAGGCGGTCGATGCTGAATGCGCCCGGACCGGTGACGGCCAGTAAAATGAAGCCACCGGCGATAGTCAGGTTTTTCAGGAACATGACTTGGTTTACGCCTTCAGCAAAATTGGTGTGGAAAAGGAGCGCAGTCAGCAGCGTAAAGCCGGCGATAAATATCGCAACCGTGCGGGTCAACAGGCCGAACAGGATTGCCAGACCGCCGCCCAGTTCCAACAGAATGGTCAGCGGCAGCAGAAAGGTCGGAACGCCCATGGCCTGCATATATTGTTGCGTACCGGCATAGGCGTCACCCAGTTTTCCATAACCTGCGACGATAAATAGCAGTGGCATTAAAATACGCGCAGCCAACAGAACGGTACTTTCTAAATTTTTCATCATATCTCCAATCAATTTTTTATAAAACTTACTTACCCGTTGTGTTTTGGTGACCGGCTCGATATGGGATATCGCTCTTGTCATCAACTTATGGCCAGATAGTATAGTGACCCCGCATGGCACGCCAGCGAGTATAATTGTTTGTTTATTTCAGAAAAATTGATGTTCTATCCAAATCGTGCGTATGCGATGCCGGTGGCATGTGTCGTCTGGCAACCGCAATACGTATTGTAGGAGGAGGGGAAAGCTAGCGCAGAGAAAAGGTTTTGCGGAAAAGCCTGACGGTTCCCCAAAGCCCAATTGCGCGACGCCCCCAGCGAATCATGCGGCTTGGGTGGCGTATGCCATAAAGGGCGATGAAGCCGGAGCCAATAACCCAGTATTTGCGCCATTGCATCAGGTTTTGCCAGTAACGGTCACAGGTGGCGGTTGATTCCAGCCACTGTTTTTTACCCGCGGATAAATCCAGCCTTTGCTGCTGGATTTTACGTAAAAGCTGCATTTTTTCTTTGTCGCGCGGCTGATGACTCATGTTGATTCATCCTCCAGCAGTTTCCGATCGGTCGCCAGCTCTTTGCGGGTTGCCTTGAGCAGGGTAGATCGCCGTACTTTCAGCAGCGTCCAAATCCCGCCAATGACCGCCAGGCCAAGCAAAGTTGCGGTAAGACAGCCCAGCGCAAACAGACGATGCTGCGGCTCGACTCCCCAGATGATCAAGGCAATCAGACTCATCAGACCAAATGCGGCGAAAAGCAGCGTCAACCCGGCCATAATCAGTAACTGAATCAGGTTGGCTTTCTCTTCTTCCAGCTCAATGACCGCCAGACGCAGGCGCGTTTCCACCATACCGACAATAATGGTGATGATGCGCTGAGCCGACGCTATAGCCCCGCTGGCGGGGCCTTGTCGTTGTTTATCAGTCATAATTGAAACTTAACGACGGGAAAGCAGAACACCGAGCACAACGCCAACGGCGGCGCCGATACCAACGCCGGTCCACGGATTCTCACGGACATAATCGTCTGCACATCCCACCGCTTCCCGTGTCTGGGAGGCGATACGTTCACCCGTATCACTCAGGCGAGAGCGGGTTTCTTTTAACGCTGACTCTGCTTTGCTGCGCAGTTTATCCAATTCGGCTTTGGATTTATCACCGGAATTGCTTAATACTTCTTCCAATGTATCTGCCAGTGATTTTAATTCGGCGCGTAAAAATTCAGCATTTTGATCTTTAGCCATATTAATAACCCTTATTGTTGCCATGAACCTGGAGTTTTAACTATAGCCTAAGTTTCAATTTATGCCCGTTAAACTGCGTGCGGATAATTCTGATAACTTATTGTAAATTTTAATAATTTACATATTGGTTATAAATTGAACGATGAATTGCCGGGGAAAGAAAATAATTTGCATCGGCGGGCGTTGTTCGAGATGTTTATTTTCTTTCCAGCGCTTGCAGTTCCTGTTGTTTTTCGGCCAGTTTCTTCTCATGTTTAAGGATTTTTTGCGTATCGCCGCGTTGCTGGCTTTCATTCAGTTCACGTTGGCGTTCAGCGACTTCCGCGCGTTTTTCCGCGATTTTTTGCTGACGCTCAGCGGCCAGTCCGGCATCGGTGCAATTTGCTTTAACCTCTGCCAGTGCGCGTTGCAATCCCTGGACACGATGTTGATTGCCGTGTTGACGGGCATGATCGATCTGGCTTTGAATATCCTGCTCTTTTTGTAAACAACCGCCCTGCATATTCCCGGTCTGAGCCAGTGAACTGCCAGAGAACGCCAATAAGATAGCGCCGATTAAATGATGTATTTTCAAATTCTTATCCTAAATTAGATTGTTTTTGCGTCAGCTTTTGCTGCCAGAATGATGCCGGTTTAGTCGTTTGTTGCGCCGTGATGTTTACTTTAGGCAATGAGACACGCAACACTTCTCTGGCTTCAATACTCTGCTCTGGTGAAACCAGACGCACGATAAGGCTGTCCTGCGCGGGCGTGATACTTTTTATCGCAATGCCATGCTCATTTAATTGCTGATAAATATAGAAGCCGTCAGGCAGCGCCGCACCGTGATGGAGCGGCTTGATATGCAACATGGCCTCATCCGGAGAACGATGCGGCGTCAGCGTCAGCGCCAGGATGGGCAGCGTCACCAGCAACAGTATGCGCCATATTTTTTTCGGGTAGTACCGGCGGAGTGGCACCGTTAATTTCCTTTCTCTGCGTTAGTGGTACGCTTTTTACGCCAAAGTACGAATAATGATCCGAACAGGCCGAGAAACAGCAGCGCCAGCGGCAACATCATCAGGAAAAACATCAGTTCGTCTTCATATTTCAAAAACACCGGAGTTTTTCCCAACGCGAAACCGAGTGAAACCAGAATCAGCACCCATAACAGCGCACTCATCCAATTAAAGAACTGGAAGCGGGCATTGTCCAGGCCCGACAGGCCGGCGATCGTGGGCAACAGAGTACGAACAAAAGCCAGAAAGCGCCCGATTAACAGCGCTGAAAGACCGTGACGATGGAAAAGCTGATGTGCGCGCTGGTGGTAGTGTGCGGGCAGATGCGACAGCCAGCTTTGTACTATTCGCGTATTGCCCAGCCATTTTCCCTGGATGTAACTGACCCAACATCCCAGACTGGCGGCGGTTGTCAGCAAAACGATGGTAAAGGGGAAATTCATGGTGCCTTTGGCAACCAGAACGCCAACCAGAATGAGTAGGCTATCGCCCGGCAAAAATGCGGCGGGCAGTAAACCATTTTCCAAAAAGAGGATCAAAAACAGCAATATGTAGATGGTCCAAACCAGTTTTGGGTCGGCCAAAACGTCGAAATCCTGATGCCAGAGTGCATTTAACAGTTCTTTAATTATATCCATCCGGTATTCCTAATACTGCTGCATTTCATTTAACCCGTGGCGCTATAAACGCTTCTGGTCATGATAGGGGTGAATACGGTTCACCAGGCGGCACATTCCAATTTTTTTCTTTATAGTTTATCAGAAGGTGATGTCTGTTTTGCGCCAGACTGATGATAACGCTGATTCCTGGGGTTGACTCATGTTTTCTGAGTGCGCAATCTGAATCTCCGGCAGAGAAACATCTTGAGTTAGGAATTGTCTGCCACTGACGCGTTTTACGCTTGAAACTGTGAATTAAGCGCCAAAAAACACGTTAACTGTAACAAAATAGGCGTTCCTGAAACAGAAAAATATCACAGCAACCGGGTTGATTTAAGGCATGTTATGGGGGAAACGTTGATCTTTCTGCCATATTTTACACTCACTGACAGAAATCGACGCTTTTTGACTTTTTGCCCTCGCTTCAGAGACCGAGGGCAACGGCGGTATGACGTGAAATCAGTGCTTATTGCTATGGCTCTGATCCAGATGGACGACCGGGTTTTCCGCAAACATATAGCGATCCACATTAAATTCAAAATCGTCGGTGGTGGCGCGAAACAGCATTTGTTTAGTGTTTTCCAGATGTTGCCACATGGCGAGTTTGGCGGCATGAGGATCTTTACGCATCAGCGCCTTGAGTATCTGGTCGTGCTCTTCGCACCAGCTTTCGATCGACTTGTCATCAATGTGTTCATGCAGTTTCCGCCAGTAGGGGTTGTGTATGCGCTGGCTCCACATTTTCTCGACGATGGTCGCCATCGCTGAGTTTTGGGTGGCCAGGGCGACCTGCACATGGAATTTCAGATCCCATTGTGAATCGCGGAAGCGATCTTCCTGCCGGGCATGTTCCTGAATCTCCATTAGTTGTACGATATCCTGGCGGGTAACCTGCGTCGCCGCAAATTCGGCGATATTGCTTTCAATCAACTGACGGGCCTGAAGGAGTTCAAACGGGCCGGCGGTGACGAATTCGGCATGCTCGCCAGGGGGCAACCGGTGTTTCTGCTGGTTGGAAATGACATGAATACCCGAGCCTTTACGGACTTCCACATAGCCTTCCACTTCCAGCATAATGATGGCTTCACGCACCACGGTGCGGCTGACGTTCATTTCTTCTGCGATATAGCGCTCCGCAGGCAACTTTTCGCCTACGCGGTAAACACCGCTCTCAATACGCTGCTTTAATTCTGCGGCTAGCTGCCGGTATAGACGTCGGGGTTCTGTGAATTCCATGATGCCTGCTCTTGGATAGATAACGATCCGTGTGCCACGTCAAAGCCTGAAGCACTATCTTGTTAATTGCCGGATGATGATTTGTTATACCACTTAATGCCATCAGCAGCCAATGCGGCGATCACAATTATTAGGTAATCCCGGTATCTGGCGGCTGTTTATCAGATTTTGCGATCGTGAGCGCACTAATGATCGCGGATATCCAACATAATTGGTGTGACATCTTTAAGCGAGCAGCCAATTTGGCGCACAAATGGCACGGTGAGGAAGAAAAACATGCCCCAGTTTCTCAGTGAGGACTTTCTGCTAGATAGCGCATTTTCCCGGCGGTTGTATTATGAATATGCCGCCGATCAGCCAATATTTGATTACCATTGCCATTTGCCGCCGGAGCAGATAGCCGAAAATTATCGGTTTGAAAACCTGTATGACATCTGGTTAAAAGGCGATCACTACAAGTGGCGCGCGATGCGAACTAACGGTGTGCCTGAGCGTCTTTGTACCGGGGACGCCGGGGATTGGGAAAAATTTGCCGCCTGGGCGGCAACCGTTCCTCATACTATCGGTAATCCGCTGTATCACTGGACGCATCTTGAACTGCGTCGTCCGTTTGGCATCACCGATACGCTGTTGTCCCCTGCAACCGCAAAAGCGATCTGGGATCGTGGTAATGCGCTGTTGGAGCGTGATGAATTCACCGCCCGTGGCATCATGCGGCAGATGAATGTGAAAATGGTGGGCACCACTGACGATCCGGTCGACGATCTGCGTCACCACAAAACCATCGCCCAGGACGACGGCTTCCCGATCAAAGTATTGCCGAGCTGGCGTCCGGACAAGGCGTTCAATATTGAACTGGAGACCTTTAGCGATTACATGGCGAAACTGGGCGCGGTGTCCGACATCGATATCCGTCGTTTCAGCGATCTGCAAGCGGCGCTAAGCAAACGTCTGGATCATTTCGCCGCTCACGGTTGTAAAGTCTCCGATCACGCGCTGGATGTCGTGCTGTTCGCTGAAGCGGATGAGACAACGCTGGATGACATTCTGGCTCGCCGGCTGTCCGGGGAAACCTTGAGCGAACACCAAGTGGCGCAGTTCAAAACCGCCGTGCTGGTATGGCTGGGAGCGGAATATGCGCGTCGCGGCTGGGTGCAGCAATATCATATTGGCGCGCTGCGCAACAACAACCGGCGCCAGTTCAAACTACTGGGGCCGGATGTCGGTTTTGATTCCATCAACGATCGTCCTTTGGCGCAGGCGCTTTCCTGCCTGCTCAGCAAACAGAATGAAGAAAATCTGCTGCCGAAAACCATCCTGTACTGCCTGAACCCGCGTGATAACGAAGTGATCGGCACGATGGCGGGCAACTTCCAGGGAGAAGGCATGCCGGGCAAAATGCAGTTTGGTTCAGGCTGGTGGTTCAATGATCAGAAAGACGGCATGCAGCGCCAAATGACCCAGCTTGCGCAGCTTGGCCTATTAAGCCGCTTTATCGGCATGCTGACGGACAGCCGCAGCTTCCTATCTTACACCCGCCATGAATATTTCCGCCGCATTCTGTGCCAGATGATCGGGCGTTGGGTCGAGGAGGGCGAGGCGCCCGCCGACCTTCCTTTGCTGGGCGAAATGGTGAAAAACATCTGTTTTGATAACGCCAAAAACTACTTTGCCATTGAGCTTTAACATCGTGGGCGAGGCCCGTATGGCGCCTCGCCGGTTATTGTCCGTTTTAGGCAAGGATGACGCTGGTTTGAGATCATTCATGCCCTGAATGCGATCGCTGCCCTGAGGTAATCTGCAAATGCAAACGTTGAATCGTGATAATTTTCCCGGTCGTCAGCATCCGGATCGGGTCATTCAATTTGGTGAAGGTAATTTCCTGCGCGCCTTTATCGATTGGCAGTTGGATTTGTTGAATGAACATACCGATCTGGATGCCGGTATCGTGGTGATTCGTCCGATAGACAGCGGCTTCCCGCCCGCGCTGGATACGCAGGACGGTTTGTACACTACGTTTATCCGTGGTTTGAATGAACAAGGCGAAGCCGTGCGGGAAGCTCGTCTGATCCGCTCGGTAAACCGTGAAATAAACGTGTACCGCCAGTTTGACGACTATCTGGCGCTGGCGCGGGATGCGAATATTCGTTTTGTTTTTTCCAATACCACGGAAGCCGGCATCAGTTACCAGGCCGACGATCGGCTGACCGATACGCCGCCCGCCAGCTTTCCGGCCAAACTCACCCGGCTGCTGTATGAACGTTTTTGTCATTTTGAGGGGGCGGCTGATACCGGCTGGGTACTGCTGCCCTGCGAACTGATTGACTACAACGGCGAGGCATTGAAAACGCTGGTGTTGCGCTATGCACAACAGTGGAGGCTGTCGCCGGCATTTGTTGGCTGGCTAAATGAACACAATACTTTTTGTTCCACGCTGGTGGACAGAATCGTCACCGGTTATCCGCACGCTGAGGTTGACGAATTACAACAAGAATTAGGCTATCAGGATAGGTTCCTCGACACCGCTGAATACTTCTATCTGTTTGTTATTCAGGGGCCGCAGTGGCTGGCGGAAGCATTACGTCTGAACAAGCTGGCGCTGAATGTACGCATCGTTGACGACATCAAACCGTACAAAGAACGCAAAGTGGCGATTCTGAATGGCGCGCATACGGCGCTGGTGCCGGTGGCGTTTCTGGCGGGCCTGAATACCGTTGGGGAAGCGATGGATGATGCCCGGATCGGCAAATTTGTGGAAAAAACCATCGCGGAAGAGATCGTACCGGTGCTCGATTTGCCTCTCGACGAATTGACGTCATTTGCTCAGGCGGTATTAAGCCGGTTCCGCAATCCCTTTATCCAGCACCAACTGCTGTCTATTGCCTTGAACGGCATGACTAAATTCCGTACCCGCATTTTGCCGCAGCTGCTGGCCTACCATGAATGCCACGGCGAGCTGCCCGCGCGTCTGACATTCGCGCTGGCGGCGTTGATCGCATTCTACCGCGGCGAGCGCGACGGTGAAAACTACCCGTTGCAGGATGATGCGCACTGGCTGGAGCGCTATTCCACGCTTTGGCGCGGCGTGAAAGACGACAGCGTCAGCCTGGCTGAGTTGGTGAATGCCGTATTAAGCGATGCTGAGCACTGGGAACAGGATTTAACGCAGGTTCCGGGGCTGGCGGCGCAGGTCACGCGGCAGTTGCAAACCATCGTTGAGCGCGGCATGCGAGCGGCGGTGGACGGTTATTGCTAACGGCAAAAAGGGTTATCCATGCAAAGTATTATAAAAATTCATCCGCTGGACAATGTGGCCGTCGCGCTGCGTGATTTGCAACCGGGGGAAACGGCGTCGGTGGATAATCATTCGGCGACGCTTCTGCAACCTGTCGCGCGCGGGCATAAGTTTGCGTTGCAAGCCATCGCTGCGGGAGAAATGATCACCAAGTACGGCCTGCCGATCGGTCATGCTCTGGCGGCTATTGCGCCTGGCGAATATATTCATTCCCAGAACGCGAAGACCAACCTGAGCGATGTGGATGAGTATCAGTACCAGCCTGAATTTATCGATCTGCCGCCGCAAATGGCCGATCGCGAGGTGCGGATTTATCGTCGTAAAAACGGCGATGTCGGTATCCGTAACGAATTATGGATCCTGCCGACGGTGGGCTGCGTCAATGGTATCGCCCGCCAGATCCAGCAACGTTTTCTGAAAGAAACCCAGGATGCGGCAGGCATTGACGGCGTTTATCTGTTCAGCCACCCATTCGGCTGTTCTCAGTTGGGGCAGGATCATGAGAATACGCGCACCATGCTGCAAAATATGGTGCGTCATCCGAATGCCGGCGCGGTGCTGGTGATCGGCCTGGGGTGTGAGAATAATCAGGTCGATGTCTTTCGCACCACGCTGGGCGAATACGATGCTGAGCGAGTCGCGTTTATGATCTGCCAGCAGCAGGACGATGAGGTGGAAGCCGGGCTGGAGCAGCTACATGCGCTTTATCAGGTGATGCGTCATGATAAGCGTGAGCCGGGCAAGCTCAGCGAACTGAAATTGGGTCTGGAATGCGGCGGGTCTGACGGCTTGTCGGGTATTACCGCCAACCCGCTATTGGGGCGTTTCTCCGATTATCTGATCGCCAATGGCGGCACCACGGTGCTGACCGAAGTCCCGGAAATGTTCGGCGCCGAGCGGATCCTGATGAGTCGTTGTCGTGATCAAAGCACGTTTGAAAAAACGGTGCGCATGGTTAATGACTTCAAACAGTATTTCATCGCCCACGATCAGCCGATTTATGAAAATCCCTCGCCTGGCAACAAGGCGGGCGGCATCACCACGCTGGAAGAAAAGTCGCTCGGCTGCACGCAAAAAGCCGGACAAAGCAAGGTAGTTGATGTATTGAGATATGGTGAGCGCTTACATACCCCGGGGCTTAACCTGCTCAGCGCGCCGGGCAATGATGCGGTAGCCACCAGCGCGTTGGCGGGGGCCGGTTGTCATATGGTGCTGTTCAGCACCGGACGCGGCACCCCTTACGGCGGGTTTGTGCCAACCGTGAAGCTGGCGACCAACAGTGAACTGGCGCAGAAAAAGCCGCACTGGATCGATTTTGATGCCGGCCGTCTGATCCACGGCATGCCGATGGATGAACTGCTGGCGCAGTTTATTGATCTTATCGTCGAGATAGCCGATGGCAAACCGGCTAAAAATGAAGTCAATGACTTCCGCGAGTTGGCGATATTTAAAAGCGGCGTGACGTTGTAAAACGAAAATATTCCATTTAAAATAAAACGGCATTTCATTTGGTTGGACGCCGTTTTGCTTTTTCTTCCGCCGCAAATTTTGCCGAGGCCGGGATCATGACACATTATTGGTTTGCCCAGTCGGTGGGCGTGCTGGCCTTTCTGGTCGGCATTACCATGTTCTTTAACCGTGACGAAAATAAATTCAAAATACAGCTTTCGGTATACAGCGCCGTCATCGGGTTACACTTTTTTCTAATGGGGGCGAATGCGGCGGGAGTCAGCGCCGTACTCAACTCGACGCGTACTCTGATTTCGCTGAAGACGCATAATATTGCCGTGATGTTTGTGTTTATTGTCCTGACGCTGGCGTTTGGCCTCTCCAACCTGAAACATGCTATCGAGCTATTGCCGATACTGGGAACCGTCGCCAGCACCTGGGCGCTGTTCCGTACTTCCGGTTTAACCATGCGCTGTATCATGTGGTGCTCCACGGCCTGTTGGGTTATACACAATATCTGGCTGGGTTCGATCGGCGGTTCGCTGATTGAGGGCAGTTTTCTGCTGATGAATGGTTTTAATATCATTCGCTTCCGAAGGATGCAGAAACGCGGCATCGATCCGTTTAAGGTAGAGAGGAAAGCCGGATAAAAAAAGTCCCTGCCTGGGCAGGGACGACCGAATAAAGCAGATAGGGCGCCGTAAGGTTTACAGCATATTCAGACGTTCCTGTTCCGCCAGTTTCGCATCCTCAGCCTGACAAACCGCCGCGATAAAGATCACGTCCGTCGAGGAGTTTACCGCTGTTTCCGCGGAATCCTGCAACACGCCGATGATAAAACCAACGGCCACGACCTGCATGGCGATATCGTTTGAGATACCGAACATGCTGCAAGCCAGCGGGATCAACAGCAGCGAACCACCGGCGACGCCGGATGCGCCGCATGCGCAGAGCGATGCCACTATGCTGAGCAATAGCGCGGTGGGCAGATCGACGGGGATGCCCAGGGTGTGGACGGCCGCCAGCGTCAGCACGGTGATGGTAATGGCCGCGCCCGCCATGTTAATGGTGGCTCCCAGCGGAATGGCGACGGAATAGGTGTCTTCATCCAGATTCAGCTTGCGGCACAGCTCCATGTTCACCGGAATATTGGCGGCGGAGCTACGGGTGAAAAAGGCGGTGACGCCGCTTTCACGCAGGCAACGGAGGACTAATGGATAAGGATTGCTGCGGGTTTTCCAGTAAACGATCAGCGGATTGACACCCAGCGCCACCAGCAGCATCCCGCCGATCAACACCATAAGCAGGTGAGCATAACCCCACAGCGCGCCAAAGCCGGTTTCGGCCAGCGTGGCGGCAACCAGACCGAAAATCCCCAGCGGGGCGAAACGGATGACCACGCGGACGATAAAGGTTACCGCATTGGACGCGTCGGTAATCAGGGCTTTCGTGCTCTGCGAACCGTGGCGGAACGCTATCCCCAAGCCGACGGCCCACACCAGAATACCGATGTAGTTCGCATTCAGCAGCGCATGGATCGGGTTGGCGATGATACTCATCAACAGCCCCTCCAGCACTTCCACAATCCCCGAAGGCGGCGTGATGTCTTCCGCCTGTGCGCTGAGCGCCAGAGTGGAAGGGAACAGCATACTTAGCACCACGGCAATCAGCGCGGCCGAGAATGTCCCGATCAGATAAAGCACCAGCACCGGCCGGATATTGGTTTTCTGCCCCTGCTGATGGTTGGCGATGGACGCCATAACCAGCACCAGCACCAGGAGCGGCGCAACGGCTTTCAGGGCGCCGACGAACAACGTGCCTAATAAACCCGCGGCAAGAGCGGCCGGCGTTGAAACCGATGCCAGAATAATCCCGGCGACCAGCCCCAGCAGTATCTGCTGAACCAGGCTACCGCGAGTAATGTACTGTAAAAAACGTGACTGTTGATTTTCCATAGTATTGACGGCGTGGCCGTTTCCGTTGAGTGATTGTGTTTTACGGCTGTGAAACCTCTGATGTCCGTGACGCCGGATTTCTTTCTATTCCGTAACTAAATGTGTTTGCGCGTATCAGTATATGAAAAAATGATAATAGGAGAAGAGGCAGTGACGGATTTTCTGCTGTGGGTCGGATTTTCTTAATAGCGGGTAGCGCCGTACAGAAGGATTTCCGTACGGCGGGAGCGAGAGAAGCGGGGCGGTTATTGCGCTATACGGCGGTTGACCCAAACGTTGACCAGCATGGTAATGACCAGAATACCGGCAACGACGCCCAACGAAATGGCGATAGGAATATGGAACACGTCGATCAGCAGCATTTTGATACCGATGAAAATCAGGATGACGGCCAGCCCGTATTTCAGCAGGGAGAAGCGTTCCGCCACGCCCGCCAACAGGAAGTACATGGCGCGCAGACCCAGAATGGCGAACAGGTTGGAGGTTAATACGATAAAGGGATCGGTGGTCACGGCGAAGATGGCCGGAATACTGTCAACGGCAAAAATCACGTCGCTGATCTCAACCAGTATCAGCACCAGAAACAGCGGCGTGGCGAACAGAATACCGTTGCGACGAATAAAAAACTTATCGTTCTCAATATTGTCCGTCATGCGCAGATGCCCGCGCAGCCAGCGTACCATCGGTTTGTCGCCGATGGCGTTGTCATCTTCTTTCGCCAGCGCCATTTTGATGCCGGTAAATAGCAAAAACGCGCCGAATACGTACAACAACCATTGGAACTGCGTCACCAGCCAGCTACCGCCGAACACCATCAGGGTTCTCAACACGATAGCGCCCAGTACGCCATAAATCAGCACCCGGCGCTGATATTGCGGCGGAACGGAGAAATAGCTGAAAAGCATCAGCCAGACAAACACGTTATCGACGGCCAGGGCTTTTTCAATCAGATAGCCGGTGAGGAAGGCCAGCGACTGCGTATTGGCGGCTTCACGCCCCAGCGTACCGTCCAGATACCACCAGAACCCGGCGTTGAACAGCAGGGAGAGCGTCACCCAGACAATCGACCACGCGGCCGCTTGTTTGAATGTCATTACCGTCGATCCTTTGCGTCCCTGATAGAGCAGGTCGATGGCCAGCATAACGATAACAATGACAGCAAAGCTGCCCCATAACCACGGCGTACCAATGGTATGCATAGCAATATCCTTAAATGAAAACAAAAACGGCCAACATCGGAAGACGCTGGCCGCTCATCATCAAAGCCGCAAATGCACCTCGCCTTCCGGCAAGGTCTCACTTACAACATTAATGCAGTAATCTGATTAAGGTTGCCCGGTAACCGGATGCGCTACGCACCGTAATGACGATTAACCGGCGGAAAAGTTACTCCCCTTTGCTTCACAGAAGATAGGTGAAAACTTGATCTGGGTCAAATAAATATTGACCCGGCTATCTCATGCCCTTAACCAACAACGTGACCACCACGATAACAGTGATCTGGTTTAGTCCGCTTTGTCCGATGTCGCAACATCCGCGGGAAAGATAACCCCGGTTTGGCGACGAATTTCCGTTAACAGGCCCGCCACCGCGCGTGATCGCGCCAGTTCGGCATGATCGATATCATTATTCGCCACCCGCGTCGCAAAGGCTTCCGCCTCATACAGCATACTGTTGATATGCTGCGGCTGGCTGAGATCCAGCGGTTTCCCATCACGTGGAATAAACGTTACCCGCTGGCATTGGGACAGCTTTTCAATCACCAGAGAACCTTCTTCTCCCTGAATTTCACTGGCAATAACCGAGTTGCTGACTTTGGAGTGAATGATGACGACGTCGAAATCGCCGTAATGCATCACGATGCTGCCATGTGCGTCAACGCCGCTCTCCAGCAATGTCGCGCTGGCCTGTACCGTCGCCGGCATACCCCATTGCGCCACCGCAAAGGCCAGGCAATAGTAGCCAATGTCCATGACAGAACCGTTCGAAAATGCCGGGTTGAACGTATTCGGATTTTCGCCGGCCAGATACTTCGGATAACGTGAAGAATACTGACAGTAGTTCAACAGCACTTTACGCAATTTGCCGACTTTGGGCAGCGCCTGCCGTACCACGCTGAAATTCGGCAGGCTGGCGGTCTTAAAAGCCTCGAACAGCACCACCTGATGCGCGTTGGCGCAGGCGATCATCTGTTCGACTTCATACAGGTTGGAAGCCAATGGCTTCTCACAGATGACATGTTTGCCATGGCTCAGAAAGAGCAGCGACTGTTCACAGTGCAGCGAATTAGGGCTGGCGATATAAACGGCGTCAATCAGATCGGATTCGGCCATGGCTTCCAGAGAACTGAACAGCGTATCAACCAGATAGTCCGCCTGATATTGCTGCGCTTTCTCCGGGGTTCGCGCATAGATTGCAGTCAACTTCATTTTACCGGTTTCGTGCGCGGCATCGACAAACTGACGGGAGATCCAACTTGTTCCTACAATAGCAAAGCGAATCATAAAGGCACGGTATCCTGCTGACATCGATGATGGAGGTTCAGATTATCATGGCGAAATAACGAGACAACATTACTGTTAAAGTACAGGTAAAGACGTCATTTGCCTGTCTGCCTGAGAAAAGCATTTACTGCCGGGCCATTTTAAGGGATAAACAGCGCAAATTTTGTGATTCAGGAGGGACGAATGAGCCAACTCGAACTGGAAACACGTAATCTGACGCTGGCGCGTTATCCTCAGGTAGCGGATAACGCGGCGCTCCAGGCGTGGGAGGCGGCGGATGAGTTCCTGCTGCGTGAGCTTGCCGTGATGGAAATCGCGCCCGGGCCGTGTCTGATTTTTAACGATGCATTCGGGGCGTTAGCCTGCGGATTGCAGACGCGGTCGCCGGTCAGCGTCAGCGACTCTTACATGAGCCAGTTGGCCACGCGGCATAATCTTGAACTGAACGGTTTTGCTGCGGACGCGGTGGAGCTGCTGGATAGTCTTGCCGACTTGCCTGCCGCGCCGGCTCTGGTGGTGATAAAAATCCCTAAAACCACGGCGTTGCTGGAACACCAACTGCGGATGCTGCGCAATGTGGTTACGCCGCAAACCCGCATTATCGCCGGCGCCAAAGCCCGTGATATCCATACCTCAACATTGCAACTGTTCGAGCGTATCCTGGGGCCGACAAAAACCTCATTGGCCTGGAAGAAAGCGCGCCTGATCCATTGTGAGGTCGCGGATATAAAAGTAAGTGAGCAGCCACTAACCAATCAGTGGGCGCTTGAAGAGTACGGCTATCGCATCCATAACTACGCGAACGTTTTTTCGCGTGGCGGACTGGACATCGGCGCCCGTTTCTTTATGCAACATTTACCCCGGCAGTTGGACGGTAAGATTATTGATTTAGGCTGCGGCAATGGCGTCATTGGGCTGGCCGCGTTATCCGCCAATCCGACTGCGCCGGTCAGTTTCTTTGATGAATCCTATATGGCGATCGCTTCCAGCCGGATGAATGTTGAGATTAACCGCCCGCAGGATCGGGATCGCTGTGGTTTTGCGGTTAATCATGGCCTGTCCGGCGTGGGGCGTGACAGCCTACAGGCCGTGTTGTGTAATCCGCCGTTCCATCAGCAACAGGCCGTTACCGATAATATCGCCTGGCAAATGTTCCTCGATTCCCGCCGCTGCCTGCAAGTCGGCGGCGAGTTACGTATTGTGGGTAATCGCCATCTGGATTATTTCCACAAGCTGAAACGTCTGTTCGGCAACGCTGAAGTCATCGCCAGCAACGCCAAGTTCGTGGTGCTGCGGGCGGTGAAAACAGCCGCGGCAAAGTAAAATCCGTTCAGATGCTTAATGCCAGCCGGGTGGCTTGCGCTATTGCCCGGCGGGCGTCCAGTTCCTGAGCGACATCCGCGCCGCCAATCAGATGAACGCGGTAACCCGCGGCCAGCAGAGGGGAGTAAAGCTCGCGGCAGGGTTCCTGACCGGCGCAGATAATGACGTTATCCACGGGCAGGCAGCGCATTTGCTTTTGGTGCGCAATGTGCAATCCATCGTCGTCAATACGCTGGTAGCTAACGCCATCCAGCATGGTCACGCCATGGCGGAGTAAATTGGCCCGATGGATCCAGCCGGTGGTTCTACCTAATCCTTCGCCCGGTTTGCCGGTTTTACGCTGTAATAAGGTGATCTCACGGCGATGCTGGGTCGTCGCGGGTTTATTTCGCAGCAGGCCGCCTCGTTGCCGTAACTGGCGATCGATTCCCCATTGTTCATAGAAGTCGGCATCCGCTGGCTGGCTGAGGTAGTGAGCGGTATCAAAACCGATACCGCCGGCGCCGACGATCGCCACGCGCCGCCCGACCGGCTTTTTGTCGCGTAACACATCCAGGTAACTTAACACCCGGGGGTGTTCAATGCCTTCAATCGCCGGAATGCGCGGCACAATACCGCAGGCAAGGATCACTTCATCAAAACCAGCCAGATCTTCAACGGCGGCGCGCTTACCCAGCTTTACTGTCACGCCCTGTAACGCCAATTGCCGACGGTAATAGCGCAACGTTTGGTTAAATTCATCCTTACCGGGGATTTGCCGCGCCAGATTGAACTGGCCGCCGATTTGCGCGGCGGATTCAAACAGCGTGACTTGATGGCCGCGTCCGGCGGCATTGACGGCGAACGCCATACCGGCAGAGCCTGCGCCCACGACGGCAAGACGTTTCGGCGCGGGCGCGGGGGTGATTGGCATAACGGTTTCGTGACAGGCGCGCGGATTTACCAGACAGGAGCTGACTTTGCCGGCGAAGATCTGATCCAGACAGGCCTGATTGCAACCGATGCAGGTATTGATTTCATCGGCCCGTCCGTCGGCGGCCTTGTTCACCAGTTCCGCATCAGCCAGAAACGGGCGCGCCATCGAAATCATATCGGCGCAGCCTTCGGCCAGCAGTTGCTCTGCCACCTCAGGATCGTTGATTCGATTAGTGGCAATCAACGGAATGCTGACTTTCCCCATTAATCGCCTGGTTACCCAGCCAAAGGCGCCGCGCGGAACCAGGGTGGCGATGGTGGGGATGCGGGCCTCATGCCAGCCAATTCCGCTATTAATCAAAGTGGCGCCGGCTTCCTCGATGGCCTGCGCCAATTGTTCGATTTCTTGCCAGCTCGATCCGTCTTCCACCAGATCGAGCATCGACAATCGATAAATGATGATGAACCTGCATCCGGTTATTTGGCGCACGGCGCGGACGATCTCAACGGCGAAACGACTGCGGCGTTGAAAATCGCCGCCCCATTCGTCGTCCCGGTGATTGGTATGCGCGACAAGGAACTGGTTAATCAGATAGCCTTCCGAGCCCATAATTTCTACGCCATCGTAACCGGCCTGCTGCGCCAGCGCGGCGCAATGCGCAAAATCTTGGATCGTGCGTTGTATCTCTTGCCGGCGCATTGCCCGCGGGACAAACGGGCTGATGGGAGCCTGTAGCGCGGAAGGCGCCAGCGGTTCCGGTTGGTAGCTGTAGCGGCCGGCGTGGAGAATTTGCAGGGCGATTTTGCTTCCCGCCGCATGAACCGCCTGCGTCACCGCCTGATGGTGGGCAAGCTGTGATTCATCGTGCAGCGTAGCCCCGCCTTTTACCACCGCGCCTTTGGCGTTAGGCGCGATACCGCCGGTGACAATCAGGCCTACGCCGCCTTGTGCGCGTTCGCGGTAGAAAGCGGTCAACCTGGCTGTGCCATCGGGGTGTTCTTCCAGACCGGTATGCATTGACCCCATGACGATCCGGTTCTTTAGCGTAGTGAATCCCAGATCGAGTGGAGAAAACAGATTGGGGTAGATCGTCATGGTTATCTCCGACAAACGGGATGGGGAAAGAGCTTAACTGGTCTGATGAGTTAACGTCATAAATTTAGCTGCATTTGGATGAGTTGTGAAATTTATGTTTATTTATTGTGATTAATATCATTATCACCAGCAGGGAAAAACGCGCGAATGGATAATGAACGGTCAGATTGTTTGTTGTTAAGGCGCTGTGTCATTATAATTCGCAGGATCATCAGGCGAAGGAATCTCTAATGTGGGTTGAAGAGTTGGCGACACGGCTGGATGGCGCGTTTCAGGAATTGGAGCGCAGCGTTCAGCAGCAACAGCAGATTTGGCGCAGCGATTATCAGCAGCTACAACAGCAGCTGGCGCAGGCCAAACAGCGCGAAGCGCAACTTTGCGAGCAGATTGAGCAGCTTGTCGCCCGGTTGAACGCGATGGATAGCTCACCGGCGCGCAATCCGCTGCTGCAAAAAATCCAAATCATCAGCGCGCATATCGACGCGTTGGCGAAAGACGCGTCAGATTTTGTCCGCTCGCTACCCTGATCGGCTATCGGACATGACGGGTTATATGTGAAACAATCCGCGACTTCACGCAACGCTTAACGCAATTCTATCGATTCCTTACACATTTCACTCGTATTATTCATATTTGCCGCAAATGTGCCTTTATTACTTGCACACATTTACCGTTGCTCTAATTAACTGAAACAGTCAGGCCTATACTCTTTCTCGACAGCACGACAATGGTCGTCAATGCATTAAACCTGAGAGAAGGATAAATTATGCGTAAATTAACAGCACTTCTGGTTGCTTCTTCTTTGGCGCTGGGAACGGCAGGCATCGCTCATGCTACCGATGCGCCAAAAGGTCACCCCGAAGTAAGAATGGCAAAAGACGGGAAAGGGCCACGCGGCGACATGCACCATGAGATGATGTTTAAAGGGCTGAACCTGACCGAAGCTCAAAAACAGCAGGTGAAAGAGATTATGAAGGCATCTCATGACAATATGCGTAAGTCCATGCAGGATGAACGCCGTGAAATGCATAGTCTGATTGCCACCGACACGTTTGATGCGGCAAAGGTCCAGGCGCAGTTGGATAAAGCTGATGCCGCCCGCAAGGCGCAAGCGCTGAACAGGCTGGAAACCCAGAATAAGATTTATAACATTCTGACGCCTGAGCAGAAGAAACAGTACAACGATAATTTTGAAAAACGTCTGACTCAACCGCCAAAACCTGACGCTAAACCCGCGCCGGCTGAGTAAGCAAACGTACTCCCCTTAAGACCGTCGGATTTATCCATCGCTGATTTTCATCACCGCGGTGGATAGGTCCGGCGGTTTTCCTTATTTGACGCTTTCTTCTTGACCTTCCCCTTAGGGGAAGGCCTATCTTTTAGACAGGTATTCCAATTGGTCTGAGAGAGGTGATGATGAAAAGCATGAATTTACTGATTATCGGTAGCCTGGTGGCGCCCTTGTACGCATTCGCGGCCGACGGCGCGCATAGCGGCCATCATGCCGAGAATGCAACCGAGTCACAGCAGGCCTATATGCAGGGTATGGATCGGATGCATAGCCAGATGCAGGAAGGGATACAGTCCAGCGATCCTGACGTTGCGTTCGCCAAGGGGATGATCGCTCATCATCAGGGAGCGATTGATATGGCCAAAACGGAGTTGCAATACGGCAAAGATCCCGAGCTTCGCAAACTGGCGGAAGAGATTATCAGCGCTCAGCAGCCGGAAATCGATCAGATGCAGGCATGGCTTAACAAGCATGGGAAGAAGTGATTGCGAGCGGTTAATCAATATTGGTTGAAGCATTAGTGATTGAGCGGCTAAGCCATTAAAAAAACGCCCCACAGTGAGACGGGGCGATAAGTCATACCAAGCGAATCTGCAACTTCTTACCGACAGCGGCAGCGTATTTTTTAGGGGCGCGTAGCATGTACATTTGTAGCCGACGCTAAACCGCTTTCCAATCGGGTTATCGCCGTAGCTTTGGTTCCCTTACGCTTTGCGACTTGTGCCTGAGTCAATCCTGCGTTTTTACGTGCTTGCAGCAATTCATCCAGCAGGGAAAACTCAGCCTCAAGATTGTCATATTCGGCTTTGATCTCAGGGGCTGCCAGCATCCTTTTGATCATTTCGTCGTGAGTCATGACGTTCTTTTTACCAGTTATTCTTTACCTCCTTCATTCTGGCTTCGGCTTTTTAGCGATCGCGGGCGGGCGTTTTCTGTGTCTTCTTCACGAAGCTGTGCAGCATCATGATGCGGCTGGCTGCTGAGCGACTTACTCTTCTGGAACAATGCTCGATAATACTAGATGGTTTTTCATCTGGTTACCAGATTAATACCCTGGATCAGCAAAAAATGATCGTGCAGATTAATTATATTTTTTGCCTTAATTCAAGTTCATTGCTATTTCGCTATTAATAGCAGAATAGCTATATGAGCATGACCAGTTAACTTAAAACAGGAGGTCAGATGTTGGGGGAAAATATATTCCCTTCAGGGAAACTATTATCTTCATTGCCAGGGGTCGTGAAAGAGGTCAGAGATTTGACTCTAGCGCCAGAACCAATGATTGATAGGGCAGGATCGTCTACCGGGGTGGGGTCAGTCCACTTCAGTATAATTATTCTGAGGTTCATCAGGTGCGGAACTCATCGTGGTGCGATTCAGACGCCGGATAGATTTAAGTAAGCCAATGATATCGTCGAAAATCAGTGTTGCAAAAACGGGAGTGACCATAGATTCGATATCCAAACTGACCCCTGTAAACGCTAGTCAGGGACAACCAAAAGGGCGACAAATGCCGCCCCTTTTTAGTTAATTTTTTACATCTTCATCGCTTACACCAAGCATATCAAGATCAACAACTCTAACTATCTGCTTCGTGCGTTTATCTCTCAGAATAATTTGTGAGTGAGAATAAAAGCCTATATTGATGGTCTCAGTTGATACAACCGAATTACTTATATTAGTCTCGCTCATCATCCTGGATAAAACGCCCCGCCAGAAATGATGGCCGTTATGAGGCGGGTTGTAGTTTGCCGCTGCATGCCCTTGAAGGGATGCGATATATTCAACTTGAATTCGCATCGTTCCACGGGTAGCAACTAATTCCGCAGTTACTGCTTGCCCCGGCCCTAACGGTATCGTCACGCCAGATTGCATACCTAATGTTACAGACGTTGAGCGGGAGCCTCCAACCCCCCATTCTTGTGTATAAGAAATAGAGCTATTCCCGGTAACGCCAGTCCCTAAGAAGTTAATTCCATATTCAACAGAATGCCCAACCGTTAATGCACCACCTGTACTCCAGGTTGAGGTCACTGTATTCTCTACAGTTTGAGAGATACTGGCGTCAAAGGTTCCAGCAACTGAACTATTGTTAATAAAATCTTGTGTTAACACGATTTCCGGGCGTGATGTCTGGCTTAGAACTCGGATATTTCTGGGACGCAGTGTTCGTTGTACTTGTTGCCAATTAAATCTATCATATAAATCGCCCCACGGCGTGGGGCTTCGCAAGAAAGCATCGTTAGGCCAGCGCCCAAGAGTTATTTCAAATGCACGTTTTAATTGGTTGTCATTCAATTGAAATGTATTACGTTCCGTATCACTAATGATGTTTCTAACAACACCTACAGCACTGGTAGAAATTGAACTTTGTTCTCCAGATGTTGTTACATTAATCCTTATCGACATATATTCTTTTGCTCCATGAGTGTTTTAGTTTAAATGCTGAATTAATAATAATAGACAAGTTTTCAATTTCACGCCCCCTCATTTCTTTACCAAAAATTACTGTTCTATAATAATTCATGGATGATGCATCTAATTAGTAGAACATATACTTTTCGATGAAGGAGCCGATGACTTTTTCGTGGACCTCGATGGAGCGTGAGAAGCAAATCGTTTTGCGTGCCAGACGTTTGATTCGGGTACGGAGTGTCAGATTATTACGCTCAATCCGTTGCGTAAAAATCTTTCCTTTCAGGTGCTTCTCCTTCGGCACTTCTCTGGCATAACTTCCCCAGTCGTCGCTGGTTATCATAGTAACATCAGGTGACCATCCATCTTGCTGAATTCACCTGCATAGCAGATACCTGTGCCAGTTGCGGTTACGTTTATATCGCTATTTATCCTCAAGCTTCAGCAACCCAGTAACGGCCTCACTCTTCTTCTTTTATCAGGACTTAACCCATGCGCATTTCATCAGTACCGGCCACGGTGCCGGTTTCGTCACGCCTGTCGCCTGTGCAAGGCTTAACGTATCTGCTGGAGTACCATTACGGTCTCACGCTCAACGACACGCCCTTCCATAACGACGCAGCCATTCAGGAACATATTGAAGCGGGAATAACACTTGCCGATGCAGTGAATTTCCTGGTGGAACGTTATGAACTGGTACGCACTGATCGTAAGGGTTTCAGTTGGCAGGAGCAGACGCCATTCCTGATTTTTATCTCCGCACTTTCCACTCTTTTTATTCATCGCATAATGCGTCTTGCCACTCCCGGCAGGTGTGTTTGCTTTTATGGATGTTGAAATCCGGCATGATGGCCTTGATGGATGCTGAGGCCCGTGACCAGTGGCATAAGAACCTGGAGGAGGGAGACCTCCCTGCAATCAGCTTGGCGAATATACTCACTACGTTTGAGCAGCTACATCTGAACAAAATGGATGTCTTTGAGCGTGGCATCATCAACATATTCAAAGGGCTGTCGTGGGATTACAAAACCAATAGCCCATGCAGCTTCGGCAAAAAGATCATCGTCAACAATCTGGTGACGCATAACCGCTGGGGCTTTAGCTTAAACTGGGGCTGGCGGCGGGATCAACTGGCGGACCTGGAAAGAATGCTGTTTCTGCTTGATGGCAAACCGATTCCCGACAACCGTGGCGATGTTACTATCCGATTGATGGATCATATTCGGGACAACCCTTCGAAGGATGTTTACGAAGATGAGTTTTTTAGCATTCGTTACTTTCAGAAGGGAACTGCGCACATCACTTTTAAACGGGGCGACCTGACAGAAAAGATGAATGATATCGTAGTGAAGCACTATCCGGGGATGCTGGCAGCGAGATGAAGAGGGCAGGGAGGCAATTCCTTACCTGATCCATTACCTGACCCAATTCATATAAAACGAAAAAGGAGTCAGACGATTTCTCATCTAACTCCTTGAAATGCTGGTGGCCCCTGTTGGGTTTGAACCAACGACCAATCGATTATGAGTCGACTGCTCTAACCACTGAGCTAAGGGGCCGGACGGGCGACGATTATACGGTAATGTGCAGGGGAAGGTCTATAGTTGGTCGGCTGGATGGCTGTTTTCTATGCAAGATAGCTTGTTGTTATTATTGTCAGATTTTGCGATAACAGCGGAAAACATAGCGTAAAGAGGCAGTATGATCGCGGATATTCTGGCAACAAATCTTCAGGTTGTTTTCTGTGGCATCAATCCGGGATTATCGACGGCCCATCATGGCTACCATTTTGCCAATCCCAGTAACCGCTTCTGGAAGGTGATTTATCAGGCCGGGTTTACCGAACGTTTGCTCATGCCACAGGAGGAGGAGCATTTGTTGGATACCGGATGCGGGATCACCATGCTGGTGGAGCGGCCGACGACAGAAGCGACCGAACTGGCGCGCAATGAACTCTTGCAGGGCGGTGAAGCCATTGTTGAAAAGATGAGGCGTTATCAGCCGCAGGCTCTTGCGGTGCTGGGAAAGCAGGCGTTCAGTCAGGCGTTTGGTGTTAATAAGGTCGCATGGGGACGTCAGGCGTTGACGATTGGCGAAACTCAGGTGTGGGTACTGCCCAATCCCAGCGGGCTGAACCGCGCTACGCTGGCGTCGCTGGTCGCGTCTTATCAGGCGTTGTATCAGGCATTACACGCCAGCCGATAAGCGCTGGGCAAAAGGCTGCGACAAAAAATAACCCCGGGAGACCGGGGTTATTTTCAGAGACGACAATCTGGATATCGGTTAATCATCCAGGAAGCTGCGCAGCACTTCTGAACGGCTTGGGTGGCGCAGTTTACGCAACGCTTTCGCTTCGATCTGACGAATACGTTCACGGGTGACATCAAACTGCTTGCCGACTTCTTCCAGCGTATGGTCGGTATTCATGTCGATACCGAAACGCATACGCAGCACTTTCGCTTCACGCGCGGTCAGACCGGCCAATACGTCGTGCGTTGCCGAACGCAGGCTTTCCGATGTGGCGGAATCCAGCGGCAGCTCCAGCGTGGTGTCTTCGATAAAGTCACCCAGATGCGAATCTTCGTCATCACCAATCGGGGTTTCCATCGAAATCGGCTCTTTGGCGATCTTCAGCACTTTACGGATCTTGTCTTCCGGCATCAGCATACGTTCAGCCAGCTCTTCCGGCGTCGGCTCACGTCCCATTTCCTGTAGCATCTGGCGCGATATACGGTTGAGTTTGTTGATGGTCTCAATCATATGTACCGGAATACGGATAGTGCGCGCCTGATCGGCGATCGAGCGGGTAATAGCCTGACGGATCCACCAGGTCGCATAGGTTGAGAACTTATAACCACGGCGATATTCAAACTTGTCCACCGCTTTCATCAGGCCGATGTTGCCTTCCTGAATCAGGTCGAGGAACTGCAAGCCGCGGTTGGTATATTTCTTGGCGATGGAAATAACCAGACGTAAGTTTGCTTCAACCATCTCTTTTTTGGCGCGGCGGGCTTTCGCCTCGCCGATCGACATACGACGGTTGATGTCTTTAACCTGCTCAATGGTTAAACCGGTCTCTTCTTCGATCTGATGCAACTTCTGTAAGCTGCGTTTGACGTCATCTTCTACGTCATGCAGTTTTTCAGACCACGGTTTAGCCATCGCAATGGCTGCGCTAAACCAGGAGTCATTGGTCTCGTTGCCGGCGAACAGGGTGACGAAGTTTTTCTTCGGCATTTTGCACTGTTCGATGCACAGTTTCATGATCAGACGTTCCTGAGTACGAACGCGGTCCATCATGGAGCGCATGCTGCTGACCAGGAAATCAAACTGTTTGGGCACCAGGCGGAATTGCTTAAAGACTTCAGACAGATTCAGAATTTCTTGTGCCGATTTTGCATGACTGCGACCGTGGGTCTTGATGACCTGACGCGTCGTTTCATATTGCTCACGCAATTCAGTAAATTTCTGACGGGCCAGTTCCGGATCGATGCTGTTATCGTCATCGCTGTCGTCATCTTCTTCTTCCTCGTCATCGTCGTCATCCATCTCCTCGCTGGAAAGCTCAGAGCCAACGTGCGTCGCGGTTGGCGCAATGTCTTCTTCCGCGTTGGGATCGACAAATCCGGTGATCAGATCGGATAAGCGGCTTTCGCCGGCTTCAACACGATCGTACTGTTCCAGCAGATAGGTAATCGCTTCCGGGTACTCTGCGACAGAACATTGAACCTGATTGATACCGTCTTCAATACGTTTGGCGATATCGATCTCGCCTTCACGCGTCAGCAATTCGACGGTACCCATTTCACGCATGTACATACGAACCGGATCGGTGGTACGACCGATTTCCGATTCAACGCTGGATAACACTTGAGCAGCAGCCTCTGCCGCATCTTCGTCTGCGTCATTGGTATTTTCTGCCAGCAACAGATCATCCGCATCCGGCGCTTCTTCCATCACCTGGATGCCCATGTCATTAATCATCTGGATGATGTCTTCGATCTGGTCGGAGTCGATGATATCTTCCGGCAGATGGTCATTGACCTCAGCATAGGTCAGGTAGCCTTGCTCCTTACCACGGGTGACAAGTAGCTTTAGCTGTGACTGCGGGTTTTGCTCCATAAGACGGTATCCACACTTCAGAGTATTTGGGTTGGTGTCGGTCGGCGTAATATGCCAACAATAGCATTAGGGCATTTTTTCTTATCGCCGCGGACCCCGTAGCGGCTCTTTGCAGGGCTCGACCCTGCTATTTATCGGCAATTAAGCCGCAATAATCAGTTTTTTCTGGTTAAGGCCAGTTGCAACGACCAAAGCTCTTTTCTTTCTTTGGCGTTAAGCCCGTGCGTTCTCTCACGGGCGATTAATGTTTCCTGACGTTGTTTCAACAGTTGATCGTAGAGTTCCGCCAGGCTTATTCTGAACTTATCGTCCAGCTCATCTTCTTCGATCATATGGTTCCAGGAAGCCATGGTTTCAAGTTGCTTCCGGTATTTGCTGTCTCTATATTTCTCAAGCAGCAGACCCATATTCATTCCGGGGCTGGCGTTGCAGGTTTTAACCAGATCCTGAAACAGGGACAGGCCAGCCACTTTGCTCTCTTCTATGTCTTCCAGCGCCAGTTCGGGAACTTCCGCTGAAAGTCTTGGGTTCTGAACTAATAGCCCTATAAGTATACGCATAGTTGTGACTTTTAGCTGCGGAGGCTGATAGGGCTGAGCATGTTCAGCCACTTTGGGCAACAGCCTGTCTAACTGGCTGTCATCCAGGATACCCAGCTTATTGCCCAACTGCTGGCGTAAATATAAGCGTAACGTTTCACCTGGCACCTGACCAATCAAGGGCAGCGCCAACGTGCTGAGCTTCGTGCGTCCATCAGGAGAACTCATGTCCACCTGCTGTTGCAGCGTTTCAAACATAAACTGCGACAGTGGCAAAGCCTGCTCCATTCGCTGTTCGAAAAGGGCTTTGCCTTCTTTGCGCACCAGCGTGTCGGGATCTTCGCCATCCGGCAGAAACATAAAGCGTAACTGACGGCCGTCATTTAAATAGGGTAGCGCGGTTTCCAGCGCCCGCCATGCCGCTTCCCGCCCGGCCCGGTCGCCGTCGTAACAGCAGACGACCTGATCGGTGGCGCGAAAGAGTAACTGAATATGATCGGCTGTGGTGGAGGTTCCCAGCGACGCAACCGCATAATCAATACCAAACTGCGCCAGGGCGACGACATCCATATACCCTTCAACCACCAGCAACCGCTTCAGTTCCGGATGGTTTTGCTGCGCTTCATACAGGCCATAGAGCTGGCGGCCTTTATGGAAAATTTCCGTTTCCGGCGAGTTCAGATACTTCGGCACGCCATCGCCTAATACCCGTCCGCCAAATGCGATGACCCGCCCCCGCTTATCCCGGATAGGGAACATCACGCGTTCACGGAAACGATCGTAAGTACGGCCCTGATCGTTAGTCACCAACATGCCGGCATCGTTCAATGTGCTGCGATCGTCATTATTGCGTCCGAAACGCTTTAAGGCGTTATCCCAGCCGGCCGGCGCGAAACCAATCGCAAAATGACTAATTACTTCGGCGCTCAATCCTCGCTGTTGCAAGTACTGCAACGCGGGAGCGCCGACAGGCTGGCTTAGCGTTTGCTGATAGAACGAACTCAGTTGCCCCATCAGTTCATACAGGCTTTGCCGCTGATGACGCTCAAACTGGGTTGGCCCGGTGCCGGTTTCATACGGCACTTCAAGACCATAGATGGTGGCTAATTCTTCAATGCTTTCAACGAATTCGAGACGATCGTAATTCATTAAAAAGTCAATGGCGTTACCGTGTGCGCCACAGCCAAAACAATGGTAGAACTGCTTGTCGCCGTTTACGGTGAACGAGGGAGTTTTTTCGTGGTGAAACGGACAGCACGCATGGTGATTCTTGCCCTGCTTTTTCAGTTTGACGCGCGCGTCAATAAGATCGACGATGTCGGTGCGAGCCAGCAGGTCATTAATAAATACGCGTGGAATTCGTCCAGCCATAAGCCCCTGTTAACGATAGCTTATAAACGACAACAAGCCGCGCATTCCTTGCGGAAATGCACGGCCTTCGTATGCAACTACTAAGTCTGCGGATTAATCACGCGGTGGAGGAAGCCCTCCTGAAAATTAATACAGACGAGTGCGGCGTGCGTTTTCTCGAGCCAACTTCTTCGCGTGGCGTTTTACCGCGGATGCTTTAGCGCGTTTACGTTCAGTTGTCGGTTTTTCATAAAACTCACGACGACGAACTTCGGCCAGAACACCTGCTTTTTCGCAGGAACGCTTGAAGCGACGCAAAGCTACGTCGAACGGCTCGTTTTCACGTACTTTAATTACCGGCATGTGCCTCTCACCTTAATAAATTCGGTTTGCCGCTGGCCTTGTGCCAGCCTTTTCAAAATGGTGCGGAATTCTACTGCAAACAGGGCGTCCTTGTAAAGGGCTGGGCGATCATAAAACGCTCAGCGCACCGTCAGCGCAGAAACCGGGGGGCTTATGGTAGACTATCTGCCGTATGAAGCAAGCTGCATCGTCGGGATGCTTGCACCGTAATATAAAGTAGGAACAGCAATGCGCGTATTGGGTATCGAAACATCCTGTGATGAAACCGGCGTGGCCATCTATGACACTCAGGCCGGTTTACTCGCTAATCAGTTGTACAGCCAGGTAAAACTCCATGCGGATTATGGCGGCGTCGTTCCCGAACTGGCTTCACGCGATCACGTCCGTAAAACGGTGCCGTTGATCCAGGCGGCGCTGCGCGAAGCGGATTTGAAAGCCGGTGATATTGACGGCGTGGCCTATACTGCCGGCCCCGGACTGGTGGGGGCGCTGTTGGTCGGGGCGACGATAGGCCGCTCGCTGGCGTTTGCCTGGAATGTTCCGGCGGTCGCGGTGCATCATATGGAAGGGCACCTGCTGGCGCCGATGCTGGAAGACAATCCGCCTGAATTTCCTTTTGTGGCGTTGCTGGTTTCCGGCGGTCATACGCAGCTAATCAGCGTCACCGGCATCGGCGAGTATCGGCTGCTTGGCGAGTCAATCGATGATGCCGCGGGCGAGGCGTTTGATAAAACGGCAAAATTGCTGGGGCTGGATTACCCGGGCGGGCCGATGCTGTCAAAAATGGCTCAGGCCGGCGACGCCGCGCGTTTTACGTTCCCGCGTCCGATGACCGATCGCCCCGGGCTGGATTTCAGTTTCTCCGGTTTAAAAACCTTCGCGGCCAATACGATCCGCAATAACGATGATGATGCACAAACCCGGGCGGACATTGCCCGAGCTTTCGAGGATGCGGTGGTGGATACGCTGGCGATAAAATGCCGTCGTGCGCTGGATGAAACCGGCTTCAAAAGGCTGGTGATAGCCGGGGGCGTGAGCGCCAACCGTACGCTGCGTCAGCGTCTGGGCGAGATGATGACAAAACGGGGCGGGGCGGTATTTTATGCCCGGCCGGAGTTTTGCACGGATAATGGCGCCATGATCGCTTACGCGGGAACGGTTCGCCTGCAACAGGGAGAACGGCGGGAACTCGGCATCACGGTGCGACCGCGCTGGCCGCTGGCTGAATTGCCGGCCATTTAAGCCGAATCATCCATAGCCCGCGTCGCTGGCGACATCGCGGCTTTCATCAACATCATCAAGGCGCGGGCGATGTTGTTACGGCTGTTCGGCTACAGTTCCTGCTCGAACAGCACCAAAATAGCCTCGTAAAGCTGTTTGACGCTGAACCCTCTGGCTGGGGTGGTGAAGATGGTGTCATCGCCCGCGATGGTGCCGAGAATCCCTTCTGATTTACCCAACGAGTCGAGCAAACGCGCGATCAACTGCGCTGCGCCCGGGCTGGTATGGATAACCACTACGGCATCATTAAAGTCGACGTCCAGCACCAGATTCTTGAGTGGGCTGGTGGTGGTGGGAACGCCAAGCTCGGCGGGCAGACAGTAAACCATTTCCATTTTGGCGTTACGTGTCCGTACCGCACCAAATTTAGTCAGCATGCGTGAGACTTTGGACTGATTGATGTTTTCAAATCCGTCATCTTGCAAAGCTTGAACGATCTCACTTTGAGAGCTGAACTTTTCTTCTTTCAGCAGCGCTTTGAACGCCTTAACTAAGTCTTCCTGTTTTGTCGTGTTACGCATTCTGCACCGGATTCATAGGGTTATTTGTGTCGTTATTATGCAGATAAGTGAATTTTTATGCAATCATAATGCGTATAATAGCGCCGTTCATCCGTTATGATCCGGATGAATAAAAAAATAAAAATTCCGCCAAGCCGGCGAGTCTGAAAACTGTGTTGCAGGTCACATAAAAGTGAACCAAATGTTATCAGAATGATGTTGTTTGCAGACCGACGATCGGTGTAATGTAGTCCCCTAGTTGACTGGCCATAAATGTGCGCCGCATTTTTAACTCAAAAGCCCATTAACTTTACTTACCTTTCAAATTATTAGCCGTTTTTGATTTATTATTAGAGACATAGGATATTTTCAGTCTTTAAGCGCTATCCGTTGACGGTAAGTAAATGCGCTTCATTTTTTCTTCTAGTGTTAATTCTATAATTATATGAATTCACAAAATTTTTGTACTTTACGATAATAAGGAGTTTAGGATGAAAGTTGCAGTTCTTGGTGCAGCAGGCGGTATTGGTCAGGCCCTTGCGCTCCTCCTCAAAACCCAGCTTCCTTCAGGTTCGGAATTATCGCTTTATGACATTGCTCCGGTAACCCCGGGCGTTGCGGTTGATCTGAGCCATATTCCTACCGCAGTCAAAATCAAAGGCTATAGCGGCGAAGACGCGACCCCGGCGCTGGTTGGCGCCGACATCGTGTTGATATCTGCTGGCGTGGCCCGTAAGCCGGGTATGGACCGTTCAGATTTATTCAATGTAAATGCCGGGATTGTGCGCAATCTGGTTGAGCAAATCGCCAGTACCTGCCCCAAAGCCTGCATTGGCATCATCACCAACCCGGTGAATACGACAGTGGCTATCGCCGCCGAAGTGTTGAAAAAAGCGGGCGTTTACGACAGAAACAAACTGTTCGGCGTCACCACGCTGGATATCATCCGTTCTAATACGTTTGTGGCTGAACTGAAAGGCAAACAACCGCAGGACATCAATGTTCCTGTTATCGGCGGCCATTCCGGCGTGACGATTCTGCCTTTGCTGTCGCAAATCCCCGGCGTAAGCTTCAGCGAGCAGGAAGCCGCCGACCTGACAAAGCGCATCCAGAATGCCGGTACCGAAGTTGTGGAAGCGAAAGCCGGCGGCGGATCGGCGACCTTGTCGATGGGGCAGGCAGCTGCCCGATTCGGCCTGTCTCTGGTTCGTGCCTTGCAGGGTGAAAGCAACGTTGTTGAATGCGCCTATGTAGAAAGCGACGGCAAATATGCCCGTTTCTTTGCTCAGCCTGTGCTGTTGGGTAAAGAGGGTATTGTTGAACGTAAAGACATTGGTACGTTAAGCGCGTTTGAGCAAGCGTCGCTCACGAATATGTTGGATACGCTAAATCAGGATATCGAACTGGGCGAGTCTTTCATAAAAGGCTAATGAACGCTGCGATTTCGTCATCATGAGTCTACAAGCCGGAGAGTGTCTCTCCGGCTTTTGTCTTTACTGGGGGCGAATCAGTTTCTTTCTGTCAATAAGCTCGTTGGTTTCCGGATCATAATAACGACTTGGCCAGATTTCTGATGGGTGGATCCCCAACGCATCAGCTATCAACCACTCTCCTTTAGGCCAGGGGCGCGTCAACGCATTAGCCAGTGTTGATGAACTTAATCCGGCAGCACGTGATACCGCAGCCAGCGTTGTGCCTTTTTTGCGCAAGGCGGCAATGATATCAGCGGGATGCCAGTCATGTTTCCTTAAAGTCATAATCCTTCCCTTATTGCTATAAGACGACTGTGTATTAGTGGTATAAATAACGAATGTGAGTTATATGCCAGGCTAACGTGATACTATTATTTGGAAATAATATAGCATTAATTTTCTAAAAGATTCTCAATTAATTTCCAAATAAATTGGTTTTTGTTAGGCATGGCACTATCAGGATGAAAGGCTATGAAAAAAGAGTGGTTTGCTACCAGCGAGCTGGTTGGTGTCGGCGGCCTCCCGAAATCAAGACAGGGATTGAATAAACGCGCTCGTGAAGATGGATGGGAAAAGCGCCGTCGTAAAGGCGTTCAGGGGAGAGGTGTGGAGTATTCGATTCATAGTCTTCCCGATACGGTAAAAAAATCCTTATTACTCGAAAGCGATTCCCCGGCATATTCCGTAAAACAGCCCGCCACGCTGGCCGTTTGGTTGCAGATATATTATCAACTCTCTGAAAAAGAAAGAGACGAGCTGATTGGCTATATTTTGAGAGTCGGCGTCTCCGCCACGCTGAGCCAGCTGGGCGTGTCTACTGAGAACGCCGATCCAGATAGGATCGCCGAGTAAATGCCGGCCTTCTATTGCCATCTGTTCAGATGGCGATACGCCTTATTCCTCTGTTTTTACTCTTTCCTGATGATTCATATGGAATGCCTGCGATGGCGCGCCGTTTACAGCTTTAGTGATACCAATAACGCGTGAACGTTAGATGTTTAGGTAATTATAGTCTATTATATGGAAACTTTTGGGGCGCGCGACCGGCGTTGCCTCAGGAATAAACAAGGAGTAGTGAGTATGGACAAAGAGTGGTTTGCGACTAATGAACTGATTGGCGTGGGCGGGCTGCCTAAAACTCCGCAGGGATTAAACAAACGGGCCCGCGAGGACGGTTGGGAGAGAAGGCGGCGCAAAGGTGTTCAAGGGCGCGGCGTTGAGTATTCCATCCGCAGTTTGCCTGATGAGGTGAAAGATTCGCTGTTGCTGAAAGAAAGCGAGGTGCTGGAGTATCAGGCAAAAAAAGAACCCGCATTGCTGGCGTCATGGATTCATATTTTTCATCAGCTTTCGGAAAGCGAACAATCCCGGTTGATTAATTTTATTTTGCGTGAAGGCACCTTAGCTATGCTGTCTCGTCTGGATGATGTCGCCGATGACCAGACAGCATAATTGCTAATCACCACAAGGCGACGTTGTCAGAAATCACGTTGCACTGCCAGGTGAGCTAGCCCCTCAAGCGCAATGCGGAAGGGGGTTTCCGATAACGATTGCAGCGCTGCAATCGCTTTATCCGCCTCTTCCTCTGCGCGCAGACGGGTATAGTCGAGTGAACCGCACTGCTGCATGGCCGCAAGTACGGGATCAAGCAGGTGGCGTCCGTTGCCGTTTTCAATCGCCTGGCGAATCATGGCGCTTTGTTCCGCATTGCCGTTATGCATCGCATGCAGCAAAGGCAAGGTCGGTTTGCCTTCATTAAGGTCATCGCCGGTATTTTTACCCAGCGTTTTGCCGTCAGCGTTATAATCCAGTAAATCATCAATTAGCTGAAACGCCGTGCCCAGATAGCGGCCGTAATCCTGCAATGCTTTTTCCTGTTCCGGCGTCGCACCGGCTAGAATCGCCGATGATTGGGCGGCAGCCTCGAACAATCGTGCGGTTTTACTGTAAATGACCCGCATATAGCTTTCTTCGGTGATATTGGGATCGTTGCAGTTCATCAACTGTAGTACTTCGCCTTCGGCTATCACGTTGACGGCTTCGGACATCAGCGCCAGTACGCGCAGCGACTCCAGGCTGGTCATCATTTGAAACGCGCGGGTATAGATAAAGTCGCCGACCAGTACGCTGGCCGCATTGCCAAAAGCTGCATTTGCCGTCGCTTTGCCGCGGCGCATGTCGGACTCATCCACAACGTCATCGTGCAGTAAGGTGGCGGTGTGGATGAACTCGATCAATGCCGCCACGGTAATATGCTTATGACCGTCATAGGCGAGCGCGCGGGCGGCGAGCACGGCAATCATCGGTCTGATACGTTTGCCGCCGCCGCTGATGATATAGTGGCCGAGTTGATTAATGAGTACGACATCCGAGTTCAGTTGCTCAAGAATGACTTCATTAACGGCGGTCATGTCCTGAGTGGTTAACGCTGTGATTTGCTCTAGATTCATTGTTTGTGCCAGCTAATATCTTCAACATCGCCGTAAGATTGCTGTTTCATATCGGCATATGAGGGAACTTGTTGAGTAGATTGTACTGGAAAAATGAGAGAGATAAACGGCAGTTAATACGTTGTATTCTTTTTCTTCACAACGTTTGATTCTGCACTTGTCATCCTCAGTATTTTTGCGTAGAATTCGCGCCCTATTGTGAATATTTATAGTGCGCTCTGGATAATCATACGTTGAGTGCGCGGAAAGCGGAGTTTTTTATGTACGCAGTTTTCCAAAGTGGTGGTAAACAACACCGAGTAAGCGAAGGTCAAACCGTTCGCTTGGAAAAGCTGGACATCGCAACTGGTGAAGCTATTGAGTTTGATCAGGTTCTGATGGTTGCCAATGGTGAAGAAATCAAAATCGGCGTTCCTTTCGTCGATGGCGGTAAGATCAAAGCTGAAGTTGTTGCTCACGGTCGCGGCGAGAAAGTTAAGATTGTTAAGTTTCGTCGTCGTAAACACTACCGTAAGCAAGCGGGCCATCGTCAGTGGTTCACTGACGTGAAAATCACCGGCATCAGCGCTTAAGATTTAGGAGAGCGGATTAATGGCACACAAGAAAGCTGGCGGTTCAACTCGTAACGGCCGTGACTCAGAAAGCAAACGCCTGGGCGTAAAACGTTTCGGCGGAGAAGCTGTATTAGCTGGCAGCATCATCGTTCGTCAGCGCGGAACCAAATTCCACGCCGGTAGCAATGTAGGCTGCGGAAAAGACCATACGCTGTTCGCTTTGGCTGACGGTAAAGTGCAGTTTGAAGTGAAAGGCCCTAAAAACCGTAAATATATCAGTATCGTTGCTGAATAATTTTTCGCGTCAGGTCTTATAGATTTAAGCCCCGCAATTCGTTGCGGGGCTTTTTACATTCTGCTTCCTGGTCATCACCTGAGACGAACATGAATACGAAACAACAGACGGGCATCGGTCTCTGTCTGGCGCTGATTACGGCGATTTGCTGGGGCGCGCTGCCGATCGCCATGAAGCAGGTTCTGGTTGTCATGGAGCCGTACACCATTGTTTGGTATCGATTCCTCATCGCTTCGTTCGGTCTGGGGATCGTGCTGTTTTCACGAAAACAATTACCGCCGTTGCGGATTTTCCGGCGGCGCCGGTGGTGGGTTGTGTTATTGATAGCGACCTGCGGGTTATTGGGAAATTTCGTTTTTTTCAGTTCGTCATTGCAATATCTCAGCCCGACGGCGTCTCAGGTTATCGGTCAGCTTTCGCCGGTCGGTATGATGTTTGCCAGCGTGCTTATCTTAAAAGAAAAGATGCGCATTACGCAGGTTATCGGCGCCGTGATGCTGGTTTGCGGACTGGTATTGTTTTTTAACGCCAGCCTGATTGAAATCTTCACGCGTCTTACCGATTACACACTGGGCGTATTGCTGGGCGTTTGCGCCGCCGCGGTGTGGGTGACATACGGCGTGGCGCAAAAAGTGCTGTTGCGCCGTCTGACGTCACAGCAGATTCTGTTGCTGCTTTATGTGCTTTGCGTTCTGTTTATTACGCCATTGGCGCGCCCTGCGGTTATTCTGCAACTTGATGGTTGGCAGCTTGTTTGTCTATTGTTTTGCGGCGCCAATACGCTGATAGGTTATGGGGCGCTGGCAGAGGCGATGGCGCGTTGGCAGGCGGCGCAGGTAAGCGCGGTTATTACGCTCACCCCGTTATTTACCCTGCTTTTTTCCGATTTGCTGGCATTGGTTTGGCCGACGTTTTTTGCGCCGCCGGTGCTGAATTTGTTAGGGTATATCGGCGCTTTGGTCGTGGTGGCCGGGGCGATGTTTTCTGCAATCGGGCACCGTTTTTTCCCTGGAAGAAGAGAGCCGGTATCCATCGTCGTGCCAAAGTAAGTCGCCCGTGTAAAATACCAAGCGGCGCTAACCTGTAAAGATCATCATGATGGCGACGTTTTGACATCCCGTCTGTACTGTTTATTTTTAATACAGATGAAAATATTGGGGTAAGCGGGTACAATCCGCCCCTTTGCCGGAACAGGTTCTGGCGCGTCAGTTTTTAATGGTGAATGACGAAGTATGTTGCACACCTTAAAATCAATAGGTTACGCCAAAAAGAACCAATAAATAGCCTAAAACAAGTAGATATTCTCTATTGGTTTTTTGCGGAGAGAATCGATGAAGTTTGTAGATGAAGCCACAATTCTGGTTGTGGCAGGTGATGGCGGTAATGGCTGCGTAAGCTTCCGCCGTGAAAAATATATTCCCAATGGCGGCCCTGACGGCGGCGACGGCGGCGACGGCGGCGACGTTTATCTGCTGGCGGATGAAAACCTGAATACGCTGATCGACTACCGTTTTGAAAAGTCATTCCGCGCCGAACGCGGACAAAACGGTCAGAGCCGTGACTGTACCGGGAAACGCGGTAAAGACATCACGATAAAGGTGCCTGTCGGCACTCGGGTGCTGGATCAGGGCACCGGCGAAGTGCTGGGCGATATGACGCGCCATCAGCAGAAACTGATGGTTGCCAAAGGCGGCTGGCATGGTTTGGGAAACTCCCGCTTCAAGTCTTCCGTCAATCGCGCGCCTCGCCAGAAAACCAACGGTACGCCGGGTGAAGAACGCGAACTGATGCTGGAGTTACTGTTGCTGGCGGATGTCGGCATGCTGGGGCTGCCTAATGCGGGTAAGTCGACGTTCATCCGCGCCGTTTCCGCCGCCAAGCCGAAAGTGGCTGACTATCCCTTTACCACATTGGTTCCAAGCCTCGGCGTCGTCCGTATGGACAGTGAACAAAGCTTTGTGGTCGCCGATATCCCCGGGTTGATTGAAGGGGCTTCTGACGGCGCGGGTTTAGGTATTCGCTTCCTGAAGCATCTGGAACGTTGCCGGGTGCTGTTGCATCTGGTTGATCTGGCGCCGATCGATGAGTCCGATCCGGTAGAAAACGCCAAAGTGATCGTGAATGAATTGCAGCAATACAGCGCCGGATTGTCTGAAAAACCACGCTGGCTGGTATTCAATAAAATCGATTTGATTGACAAAGCCGAAGCTGAGAAACGCGCCAAGGAAATCGCCGCCGCGCTGGGCTGGGAAGAGAAATATTATCTGATTTCCGCCGCCAATCGCGAAGGCGTCAATGCATTGTGCTGGGATGTGATGAACTTCCTGAAGGTACAGCCAAAAGCCATGGCGATAGAGGAAAGCGAACCGGAGAAAGTCGAGTTTATGTGGGACGACTATCACCGTGAGCAACTGGCGACGGCGGAAAGCGAAGCCGAAGAAGAGTGGGATGATGATTGGGACGACGATGACGAAGAGGGCGTCGAAACGATTTATCATCGCTGATTATCTATCCCGTCCGAAACAGATGCCCGCTTTCGCGGGCATGACGACGGTTATCGTTAGCCAAAAAACAGCGCATTCACTGCGCTGTTTTTGTTAGTTATTTTGATAAATATCTTTGTATAAACGACTTTCAAACCGCACCAGCGGGACGCGGCGTGACCGTTGTTCTTCCGGTGGAACCGCGTAACCGGAAAGGAACTGGACGAAAGCCATTCGCTGACCGCTGGCCGTGGTGATAAAGCCCGCCAGATTATAAACCCCTTGCAATGCGCCGGTTTTGGCGGAAACCTTGCCGTTTACGCCCGCCTCATGCAACCCGCCGCGATAACGTAGCGTGCCGTCATATCCGGCCAGCGGCAGCATCGAAATATAATTCAGCTCCTGATCGTGTTGGGCAATGTACTGTAATGCCTGCATCATGGTTGCGGGGGAGATCAGATTATGGCGCGACAAACCGGAGCCATCCACCACAATACTGTTGCCCAAATCAACCCCGGCTTTCTGGCGTAATACCTGACGTACCGCATCGGCGCCCGCGCGCCACGTGCCCGGCACATTGAATCGCTCACGTCCGATGGTGCGAAAAACGGTATCGGCAATCATGTTGTCGGACTTTTTAAGCATAACGGTCAGCAGGTCATGCAGCGGGGCTGACTGGGTTTGCGCCAGTACGCTGCCGGCCGGGCCCGGTTGCGTCTGACGGCGTAAGTTGCCCTGGATTCGGATATCCGCCTGCAACAGTTCGTCTTTGACGATGGCGCCGGCAAAGCTGGCGCCATCCTGAATCGCAAAGGCCAGCGGCAGAGGATCCGCGCGCTGCGTCAGGCAGCCGGTTAGCGTAAAACGGTTCAGTTCGCCGGGGATGACATCCAGTTCGCAGTATTGCGCGTCAGGAGAGCCTTTGGCCAGCGTACGAACCTCGCTGAGCATTTGCACCGGGTAATATGACGCAACGCGGATAAACGCGTTATCGCCGGCTTTAGGCGCGCTATAAAGCGAAATAGAGAAACAGTTACGGTCAACGATGGCGGCCGACGGCGGGGCGCTGAAGCATTGGGTCATATCGTTCCAGGGCCAGCCGGGCGCCTTATCGTGGCTGGCGAAAACCGAGGTGTCGATCATCACGTCCCCGGCAATCTCCTGTACGCCGCGCTTTCTTAATTCCTGTACCATGTTGCGTATTTGCTGACGTTTCAGAGTAGGATCGCCGCTGAAGCGGACGATCAGGTTGCCGCGTAATATACCGTTAGTTACCGGGCCATGGCTTTCCATCGTGGTGACGAAGCGATAGTCCGGCCCCAACTGAAGGAGGGCGGCCAGCGCGGTCAACACTTTTTGCGTACTGGCCGGTAGCGCCATCTGCTGACTGTTAAAAGCCATTGTTGGCGTAGTAGCCCCAATCTTTTGCACCACCATCGCCAGATTGGCGCCATCGGGCAGGTATTGGATGTGATCTTCAACAGTTGCTGCATGGGAATGCAGAACAAAAGCGCAGGCAAGTCCGGTAAGAATCGATGAAAAACGCATAATCTCAGCTAACAACAGGGTAACGTGTGGTCATACTACGGTGCAATAAGGCCTAAAGTAAACGATGACCCTCATGGAACTCTGGGTTAAAATGCGTATCAAAATGCAAAATCGCTTCCGGCCTGGAAAATTTGTTCCGGGGCTGGTTACTTTTGTTTAATCGCCAGGAAGCACTGGCATGTAGTAGATCCTGCGTCGTATTTGATGATTAACGCGTCAGGATGACGATTATTTGAGTCGTACGGATTTTTTAGAGGTATAGACAATATGAAACAATTTCCGATGACGTTGCGTGGTGCCGAAAAATTACGCGAAGAACTGGATTTTTTGAAGAGTGTGCGCCGGCCCGAAATTATTGCCGCGATTGCCGAAGCCCGTGAGCATGGCGATCTGAAAGAAAATGCGGAATACCATGCCGCGCGCGAGCAGCAGGGTTTTTGTGAAGGGCGTATCCGGGATATTGAAGCCAAACTCTCCAACGCCCAGGTCATTGATGTGACGAAGATGTCTGCAACGGGCCGGGTTATTTTCGGTGCGACCGTCAAGGTGATCAACCTGGATACCGAAGAAGAACAAACCTATCGCATTGTGGGTGACGACGAGGCCGATTTTAAGCTGAATCTGATTTCAGTGAACTCGCCCATCGCCCGTGGGCTTATCGGTAAAGAGCAGGATGATATCGTGGTGATCCGCACGCCTGGCGGAGATGTGGAATACGAAATAACCAGTGTTGAATATCTGTAAAGATTGTTGTTTTGATGATAAAAACAGCAATCTTTGTAAAGAAAAGAAAAAGGCCGCTTGCGGCCTTTTCTCTAACAGACAGGCATGGCACCTTTCCGTTAAAACAGAGTATCCTGAAATAAAAAGTGTTATCGTGGTAACACAATTTTACGTTCTTTCGCGGGACGATAAAGCACCAGCGTATGACCGATAACCTGAACGTTGCTGGCTCCGGTTTCGCGAACAATCGCGTCAACAATCAAAGTTTTGGTTTCACGCTCTTCCGTAGCGATTTTCACTTTGATCAGTTCGTGATGTTCCAATGCTTGTTCGATCTCAGCCAGAACACCTTCGGTGAGGCCGTTATTGCCCAGCATGACAACCGGTTTTAACGGGTGCGCCAGACCTTTCAGGTGTTGTTTTTGTTTATTACTTAGGTTCATTGTCTTTTTTGCTTAGGTTGGGATTGAAAACGGCTCATTCTACCGCCATCTCATGATTATAACCAATCCGGCTGTGCTGATTGGGTATATGTGAGAAGTTTCTACTCACCGAGAGCGCCTTTACTAAGAATAGTTGGAAAATAGATGGCTAATAAAAAGCGTTCTGCAAGTTCCAGTCGATGGCTGCAGGAACACTTTAGCGATAAATATGTGCAACAGGCGCAGAAAAAAGGGCTCCGCTCGCGAGCTTGGTTTAAACTTGATGAGATACAACAGGGCGATAAGCTGTTTAAACCCGGCATGACGGTGGTTGACCTAGGCGCGGCCCCCGGGGGCTGGTCACAGTATGTGGTGACGCAGATTGGCGGTAAGGGGCGCATTATCGCCTGTGATATTTTACCGATGGATCCTATTGTTGGAGTCGATTTCCTGCAAGGGGATTTTCGTGATGAATTAGTCCTTAAAGCGCTTCTCGAAAGAGTCGGGGACAACAAAGTTCAGGTGGTGATGTCCGACATGGCCCCTAACATGAGTGGTACACCTGCGGTTGATATTCCGAAATCGATGTATCTGGTTGAATTAGCACTTGATATGTGTCGGGATGTATTAGCGCCAGGCGGAAGTTTCCTGGTTAAAGTGTTTCAGGGAGAAGGTTTTGATGAATACCTGCGGGAAATTCGCTCCCTGTTTACGAAGGTCAAGATTCGTAAGCCAGACGCTTCGCGTGCCAGATCACGGGAAGTGTATATCGTAGCGACAGGGCGCAAACTGTAGTACCCTAACGCTGTTTTTTAACACAGTTGTAATATGAGGTTAATCCCTTGAGTGACATGGCGAAAAACCTGATTCTCTGGTTAGTCATCGCAGTTGTGCTGATGTCCGTTTTCCAGAGCTTTGGGCCCAGCGAGTCGAATGGCCGTAGGGTGGATTATTCAACCTTCTTAACTGAGGTGAATCAGGATCAGGTCCGTGAAGCACGTATTAACGGGCGTGAGATCAGTGTTATCAAAAAAGATAGCAACAGATACACGACTTATATTCCTGTCAACGATCCCAAGCTGCTGGATAACCTGATAACGAAGAATGTAAAAGTCGTTGGTGAGCCACCGGAAGAGCCGAGCCTGCTGGCTTCGATCTTTATTTCCTGGTTCCCGATGCTGCTGCTGATTGGTGTCTGGATCTTCTTTATGCGTCAAATGCAAGGCGGTGGCGGTAAAGGCGCCATGTCTTTTGGCAAAAGCAAGGCGCGTATGTTGACGGAAGATCAGATCAAGACCACATTTGCCGACGTTGCCGGTTGCGACGAAGCAAAAGAAGAAGTAAGCGAACTGGTCGAATATCTGCGTGAGCCAAGCCGTTTCCAGAAACTGGGCGGCAAGATACCGAAAGGTATTCTGATGGTCGGCCCTCCGGGTACGGGTAAGACGTTGCTGGCAAAAGCGATCGCCGGTGAAGCCAAGGTGCCTTTCTTTACCATCTCTGGTTCAGACTTTGTCGAAATGTTCGTCGGCGTGGGCGCATCCCGCGTACGCGACATGTTTGAGCAAGCCAAGAAAGCCGCGCCTTGTATCATCTTTATCGATGAAATCGATGCGGTGGGTCGTCAGCGCGGCGCCGGTCTGGGCGGCGGTCACGATGAACGTGAACAGACCTTGAACCAGATGCTGGTTGAGATGGATGGTTTTGAAGGCAACGAAGGCATCATTGTCATCGCCGCGACCAACCGTCCCGACGTGCTCGACCCGGCGTTGCTGCGTCCGGGCCGTTTCGACCGTCAGGTGGTGGTTGGCCTGCCGGATGTTCGCGGCCGTGAACAGATTCTGAAAGTGCATATGCGCCGCGTACCTTTGTCTCCGGATATTGATGCCTCGGTTATTGCACGCGGTACGCCGGGCTTCTCCGGTGCTGATTTGGCGAACCTGGTCAATGAAGCGGCCTTGTTTGCCGCCCGGGGTAATAAACGCGTTGTGTCTATGGTGGAATTTGAAAAAGCCAAAGACAAAATCATGATGGGGGCGGAACGCCGCTCGATGGTGATGACTGAGCAGCAGAAAGAGTCGACCGCCTATCATGAAGCCGGGCACGCCATCATCGGCCGCTTGGTGCCTGAGCACGATCCGGTGCATAAAGTGACGATTATTCCGCGCGGCCGTGCGTTAGGGGTGACCTTCTTCCTGCCCGAAGGCGATGCTATCAGCGCCAGCCGTCAGAAATTGGAAAGTCAGATTTCGACGTTATACGGCGGCCGTCTGGCGGAGGAAATTATCTACGGCATGGAAAAAGTATCGACCGGTGCGTCAAACGATATCAAGGTCGCGACGTCGATTGCCCGCAACATGGTTACGCAATGGGGTTTCTCCGAGAAATTGGGTCCGTTGCTGTATGCCGAGGAAGACGGCGAAGTGTTCCTGGGGCGTTCCGTGGCTAAAGCCAAGCATATGTCTGATGAAACGGCCAGGATCATCGATCAGGAAGTGAAGTCCCTGATTGAACGTAACTATCAACGTGCTCGTGAATTACTGATGGCAAACATGGATATTCTTCATTCGATGAAAGATGCATTGATGAAGTATGAAACCATTGATGCGCCTCAGATTGACGACTTGATGTCGCGTAAAGACGTTCGTCCGCCTGCGGGCTGGGAAGAGCAACGCTCGGACGGTAATTCCGACAATGGCGGTTCGCCTCAGTCGCCGACGCCGGTTGATGAACCCCGTACGCCAAATCCGGGTAACACGATGTCCGAACAATTAGGCGAGAAATAAATTCGTCGGCGCTCAAGCGCTTTGCCGTTGTTGTTCCTGTAAACCCCGGACTTGTCCGGGGTTTTTTGCTGTAGAATCTGTGGCATAAGTTTTAGCAGAGACCAACGATTTTGAGGGGAAAATCATGCAATTGATCGCCAGGGGATCGACTCTGGATCTTTCTTGTCCCAACGTTATGGGAATTCTTAACGTCACGCCTGATTCATTCTCTGACGGCGGCAAACATAATAAGCTGGATAAGGCGCTGTTTCATGCACAGGCGATGATTGCCGCCGGCGCCACGCTGATTGATATCGGGGGCGAGTCAACCCGTCCGGGCGCGAATGAGGTCAGCACGGAAGAAGAGTTGGAGCGCGTGATCCCTGTCGTTGAAGCGTTGGCTCTGCGTTTTGATACATGGATTTCCGTCGATACCTCAAAGCCGGAGGTGATCGCGGCTTCGGCGCAGGCGGGCGCCCACTTAATTAACGACGTTCGTTCGCTGCAAGAACCGGGAGCGTTGGAAGCCGCCGCCGCCGCCGGGCTGCCGGTTTGCCTGATGCATATGCAGGGATTGCCGAAAACCATGCAGCATAGTCCACACTATGATGATCTGATGGTGGAAATCGGCGATTTTTTGCAACGGCAAATCGATCGTTGCGTGAACGGCAATATTCCGAAAAATAACTTATTACTGGATCCCGGGTTCGGATTTGGTAAAAATCTGGCGCATAATTATGAACTTCTGGCTCGCCTGAGCGAATTACACCGTTTCGGATTGCCCCTGCTGGTTGGAATGTCCAGAAAAACCATGATCGGACAACTGCTCAATCTCCCTCCCGCGCAACGGGTTCAGGGGAGCGTCGCGTGTGCGGTGATTGCGGCTATGCAGGGTGCGCACATTATTCGCGTTCATGACGTAAAAGAAACGGTAGATGCCATGCGCATTGTCGAGGCCACTCTTTCAGCGAAGGAATAAAACTATTATGAGTAACCGTAAATATTTTGGGACGGATGGCGTACGGGGCAAAGTGGGCGACAGTCCGATTACGCCCGATTTTGTGCTGAAACTTGGTTGGGCGGCGGGTAAGGTGCTGGCACGCCATGGTTCTCGTAAAATCATCATCGGTAAAGATACCCGAATTTCCGGTTATATGCTGGAGTCAGCGCTAGAGGCCGGGCTGGCGGCGGCGGGATTATCCGCCTCTTTTACCGGCCCCATGCCGACACCGGCCGTGGCTTATCTGACACGCACCTTCAGAGCTGAGGCCGGTATTGTCATTTCCGCGTCGCACAATCCTTATTATGATAACGGTATTAAATTCTTCTCTATCGATGGCACCAAATTGCCTGACGAAGTGGAAGAAGCGATCGAAGCCGAGCTGGAGAAACCGCTGACCTGTGTTGAATCGGCGGAGCTGGGTAAGGCGAATCGCATCGTGGATGCGGCCGGGCGTTATATTGAATTCTGCAAGGGCACATTCCCAAGTGAACTGAATCTTAACGGGCTGAAAATCGTGGTCGATTGCGCCAACGGCGCAACGTATCACATCGCCCCCAGCGTATTGCGTGAACTGGGCGCCAACGTCATTTCCATTGGCTGTGATCCAGATGGCATGAACATCAATGAAGAATGCGGCGCAACCGATGTAAGGCAGTTACAGGCGCGGGTCGTCGCTGAAAAGGCCGATGCGGGGCTGGCATTTGACGGCGACGGCGACCGGCTGATTATGGTCGATCATCTCGGTAATAAAGTCGACGGCGATCAGATCCTGTATATCATCGCTCGCGAAGGTTTGCGTCAGGGGCAGTTGCGCGGTGGCGCAGTAGGAACCCTGATGAGCAATATGGGGTTGGAACTGGCCTTAAAACAATTGGGAATTCCGTTTGCCCGCGCTAAAGTCGGCGATCGCTATGTGCTGGAAATGATGCAGGCAAAAGGCTGGCGTATTGGCGCGGAAAATTCCGGTCATGTTATTCTTCTGGATAAAACGACGACGGGGGATGGGATTATCGCGGGTTTGCAAGTGCTTACTGCGATAGTCAGAAACCACATGAGTCTGCACGATCTGTGCAGCGGTATGAAGCTGTTCCCCCAAATTCTGGTTAATGTCCGTTTCTCGGGGGAGACCAATCCTCTTGAGGATAAAACGGTGCAACAGATAACACAGGATGTTGAAAAAGAACTGACCGGTCGTGGGCGAGTATTACTGAGAAAGTCAGGCACTGAGCCGCTGATCCGCGTCATGGTTGAGGGCGAGAATGAAGAGACGGTCATTGAAATGGCTAATCGGATAGCCGATGCGGTAAAAGCCGTGGATTAATACCCTTTGAATCACGTTCGCATTAGCCAGCAATGACTTCACGGTTACTCTGGCTATGCTGCTTTTTTAAAATGATCGGCCTTTATTTTTGCATCGGCTTACCATTAACTATCAAATAGATAAAGTGTTCAATTGCTGTGGTATCGCCAAAGCCGCTGTTTTTTTCTTCAATCAGCTTATGGCGACTAAATTACCCTTGCGTACGCTACAGCCTTTGGTTAGTATTCAGACCCGCTTAATAAGGGATGAATGTATTCATTCGCTTTGGCGGATTACACGCGGTTTTACCGCAAGAATCTAAAATCTCCATAAATTATGGGGAAAACGGTTACAGGTACAATTATGTACGAAGCTCTTTTAGTGATTTTCCTGTTGATAGCGATCGGGCTGGTGGCCTTGATTATGCTGCAACAAGGTAAAGGTGCTGATATGGGGGCCTCGTTCGGAGCAGGTGCTTCTGCCACTTTGTTCGGTTCGAGCGGCTCCGGTAATTTCATGACGCGCATGACAGCGGTATTGGCGACTCTGTTCTTCATTATCAGTTTGGCGCTGGGCAACATGAGCTCGTTGCAGAGTAAACAAGGCGGTGCATGGGAAAACCTGAGCCAGCCTGCGCAAGTAGAGCAGACCACGCCTGCTGCGCCTGCCGCACCCGCGAGCGATATTCCGAAGTAATCGTTGTAAAAAGTAGTTTTGATGCCGAGGTGGTGGAATTGGTAGACACGCTACCTTGAGGTGGTAGTGCCCGATTGGGCTTACGGGTTCAAGTCCCGTCCTCGGTACCAATACAAAATCAATAGACGTAATGGACGTCTATTTTTTTTGTCTCAACCCCTTGTTCTTACCGGCTTTCCCTTCGTTTCAAGTTTTCCCGACGCCAGCCTGATTCAACCCGCCTCATCGGGTTTTCCGCTTTCTCGGCTCCGGCGGGAGCCGAGAAATGCTTAACAGACAATTTTTTCCGGTTTGTGAAATGCCATTAATATCATCGCATCATGGCGCTAAAGCGGCGTCGGTCTGCCGTTTAAGCAGTTCTGCCGCAAATTGTCGGCCAAACTGTTCCAGATATTGGCGTTGCAGCATGCATTCGTGCGGTGCCTCCACTTCGTATTCGATCAACTCACCTGATATGTACTGTAACCATAGCGCAGGTTGCTGATCCTTAGCTCTCAGGATATCGGAGGTGGCTCGAATGAAAACCAGATCGCCGTCATAAGCGGTATAGCGACATTCGGTCAGCAGCTTCAGCATCAGTTTGGCGTCTTTCACTAAACGAGTGAGGAACTCTTCACCGATGTTGTCGTTACCCAGCGCCTCCGCCATTGCACTTTTTAGCCCTTTTATGCCGCTGCGCGGCGCGCCGGCAATAGCCCTTGTCATACGGGTGATGACGGTGGCGTCATCCAGTTTCAGCGAGTCCTGTCCGTTTTGCAGCGGGTAGCTATCAAACATGCACAGGAATCTCACTTCTTGACCTTCGGCCTGCAACATCGTTGCTATGCGCAAGGCTATATTACCGCCCACGGACCAGCCGGTTAGGTGATACGGCCCTTGCGGTTGGATGGTGCGGATATGTTGCAGGTACTCTTTCGCCAATTCATCCAGTGAGTGGATCACACGGCGCGGATCGCGCAGGATAGGCGACTGAATAGCGTAGACCGGCTGGTCTTCCGGCAGGAAAGGCAGCAGGCCGGCGAATGACCAGGCGATGCCGCCGCCGGGATGAATGCAGAACAGCGGCGGACGCGCGCCCTTGGTGCGTAGAGGAAGGATCGCGTCGAACGGATCGTCGAGGCAGTCAGCGGGTTTAAGATGCTGCGCCAGCTGGCGCGGGGTGGGGGCGGTCAGGAAGTCGGAGATACTCAGCGAAACGCCGAACTCTTCCCTGATGCGACCGATTAACTGTAGACCCAGTAGGGAGTGGCCTCCCAGAGTAAAGAAGTTCTGGTTGGCGTATACCGTTTCACATTCCAGAATCGATTCGAACAGCCGGCAGATGATTTTCTCCTCCGGCGTACGTGGCGGTATCAGTTCGTTGTCGTCCTGTTGAACGGGAGGCGGCAGTTCGCGGGTCGCTAACTTGCCGTTAGGCGTCAGCGGGAAAGACGGTACGACCATGATAATGCTTGGCAGCATGTGTTGCGGCAACTGACGGCTAAGCGCCTTTTTCACACAGTCGCAGTCCAACTCTCCGCGGCTGTTAGCGACATAGGCAACGATAGCCGGGCCGTGAGCGAGGTTACACAACATGGCTACGGCATCCTCCACGCCGGAGCAGCCAAGAAGCGCGTTCTTTATTTCGCCCAGCTCGATGCGTAGACCGCGCAGCTTGATCTGACTGTCCTTGCGGCCCTGATAGAAGAGACGTCCGACATGGTCGAAGAATACGCTGTCGCCGGAGCGGTACATGTTGGCGGCCGCATCCAGAAGATCGGGCACAAAGCCTTTGGCCGTCAGGTCCGGGCGATTACGATAGCCTCTGGCTACGCCGGGGCCGCCGATAAATAATTCGCCCCAACTGCCCGGCGGCAACAGGCGCTGCTGTTTATCCACCACGTACAAGCGGGTGTTGGCCGTGGCGGTGCCGATAGAGAAATCGCCGGTGCCGTAGTGGGCATTGATCGAGGTGGCAAACGAGGTTTCCGTCGGGCCGTAGACATTCAGCAGACGGCAGTGGGAGAAACGCGCCAGCAGCGCCGGGGGACAGGGTTCGCCGCCCAGGAGCAGCACGGTGCCCTGTGGAAAGTCCTCTGTCTCATGGTAGGCCAGCAAGCTGGGTGTCAGCACCAGTAGCCGGATATTTTCGCGGCGCACCAGCGTGGCGAGCGGCTTGCCGGGCGTGGTGGAAACTTTGTCGGCGATCGTCAGCGTCGCGCCGGCCAACAGCGTCATCATGATTTCCAACACCGACATGTCGAAACCTGCGGCTATGAATTGCAGCACTCGTTGTCCTGGTTGCAGCCCCGCAGCCTCAATAGCTGTCCGTGCGATAGGCTCCAGGTTGCGGTGAGTCACCTCAACGCCCTTTGGTTTTCCGGTTGAGCCGGAGGTGTAGATCATATAGGCAGACGTGCCCGAATCGAAATCAGCCAGCGGCCGGTCGGCAAGCGGCAGATTTTCCAGCATCTCGGTTGTCAAAAACAGCCGTTTTTCCTGGGGAACGGGGATATTGATCGCGCTGTCGCCAGTGATGATCACCATGGCGGGCGCGGCGTCGTTCAGGATGTATTCGATGCGGGCCTCCGGCAGATCCGGAACCACCGGTATGTAGCAGGCGCCCAGTTTAAACAGCGCCACCGCCGCGACCACCCATTCGATACTGCGTGATGTCACCACCGCCACGTCGCTGCCGGGGCATACGCCGAGCGCCCGAAGCCGGCCGGCCAATCGGGTGGCATAGTTGTCCAACTGAGCATAGCTTAGCGCGCGATCGTCCTGAAGCAGCGCGATCTGTTCGGCATGGGCATGAACCGTGTCGGCGAAAGCATCGCGGAACGTCGGCTGCGGATCGCCCGCGATCGGCAATGGATAAAAACGCTCGCGCTCGCCGGGCAATAGCAGGTCGTAATCGGCAGCCGGCGTGTCGGGCATATTCACGAAATGCTCCAGCAACAGGATAAGTCGCTGGTAGTGTTGTTCCAGAGCCTCGGGCGTATACAGGTCGGCGTTGGCGTCGAAGCCGATCTCCAGGTAACTGTTGTTGCGTTCGAATATATTGATATTCAGGTGTCTTGCCGGGCCGTTGGCGACATTTACCACTGTCATTTCACAGTTGTCAAAGCGAATATCCCGATCATAAGACTGGATGTTAAGCAGCGTATTGAACAGCGGTTTATGACCGCGTTCGGCTTGGAGATCGCGGATCATGGTTTCGGAGCGGTAACTCTGGTGCAACAGGTGGTGACGCAACTGGTGTTGAATGTTTATGGCAACTGAAAACACCGTGGATTCTGTGGTGAAAGACAGATGCAGCGGCAGGATGTTGGATACCATTGACGGAATGGTGCGAAGCGCCTTGAGCTTGCGGGCGGCGACCGGCATGCCTACGGCCAACTCCGTCTGTCCGGTCATTTTATGCAGGTAGGTTGCGCAGAGAGCCAGCAGTACGCTGGAAAGGCGAAGCTGATGCTCCGATACTGTGGCGCGAAGACGGTCCAGCGTTTTCCCAGTGAAGATCTTGCGCAGTCGGTTTAATGTGACCAGCGGCGCATCGCCCGGCACCAATTGGGTGGCATCCGGCATTTTCAGGCAATATTTGCGCCAGTAGGCCTGGTCTTTGACATAGACGTTGCTGGCATAATATTCCTGTTCCGCTTCGACGACGCTTTTCAGCGGCGACATCGGTAGCGGCGCTACGGTCTCCCCTCGCAGCAGCCGACCGTAGTAATCGGCTATATTGCTAAACAGAATACTGTGGCCGTAGCCATCCATAACGAGATGGGGTCCCAGCTCTATCATCCGGTAAAAGTTTTCCGCCAGTTTGATCAGCACATAGCGGCCCAACGGCGCTTGGGAAAGATCGATATCCTGGCTGAGTAATTCATTCAGAAGCGCTGTGTAAGCCTGTTCGGGATCGGGGATTTCTGAAAAGTCATGCCACTCTAAGAACGATAGCGGCGTATTGGGAAGAAAGTATTGCACACATTGGCTGGAGGTCGGATCGATTTCAAACACGGTATGTAATGCAGCGGTCTTGCCGCAAACGGTGTTAATTGCCTGTTCCAACAAGGGCAGTTGGAGCTGGCCTCTGAATTCGATGATGTCACACAGGTGGTAGTTTTTGTTGCTGCCTGCCTGGGCGATAGCGAGATAGACTTCTTGCTGAGCGGTACTCAGTGGGCAGGTTTCCTTTTCGGACATTAAGGTACTCCTCTTTGTGTGTAGTCTGCTAATTTCGAGCGTAAATTTGTTGATAAGAAGAAGGCATCAGAGGTCATTGAATCTTTTTACCGTTTTGATGGTTGTCAACAATGGGTTCACAAATGGATAGCGGAAGATTGGGCGGGATTGTGTACATCATTATTGCAGCGCTCTTTTAGTGGTAAATCATAATTTTTATTTATCATTTTTATGATAGAAGCAAATTCTCTATTGGCAAAGTTGGACGCGGATGTATTGTGTCCTATCAATGAAACGGCGTTTATTTTGCATGCATTTGATTGTGTTGATATAAAACAAAGATTTCTTTCGATGAAATAAAAATCCATCTATTCACATGTAATTGATTGATTATTGGTTATTTTTTGTGGGTGTGAGATGTGCCGATACAGCAAGGCGTTGCCATCGGTGGTATGCGTTTCTGTCTGAGTGCGGTGCGGCCGGATTTGTTTCCGATTCCATCTATCACGCACTTTAACAATTAGTTTAATTAATGTTTGTTTGAGGGGGTAAATGGGGTTTTGATTTTTCCCGACATCATGGGTATCATGCGGCCGCATACTCGAGGTTCAAAATTGATATTTATGATTACAACGCGAGTTTGATCGGCGTCTGTTGATGCATCGATGCAATAGGTTAAATATTCAAATTGGGTCCTCGTACCAATCCTATAGATAACTTGCTTTTTTGCAGTTGTCAGCGTAGTATTTGCCACGTTTTCGGACGCGGGGTGGAGCAGCATGGTAGCTCGTCGGGCTCATAACCCGAAGGTCGTCGGTTCAAATCCGGCCCCCGCAACCACTTAACTTTCCTGGTAGCGCTTTTTTTCAAATAGGCTGTTCAGTAAGTCTCCATCGCTTTCACAGTCATTTTTGAAAGAATCCTTAACTGAAAGTTATGCCGCGTGATTTAGCGGTAATAGGGTCCAGTTGCATAAAGCCCCGATATATCGGGGTTTTTTGTTATTTGGCAACAGAATTACTGGGCTATTAGGCCCTTTTTTTATGTCTTGGGGGTGGGCTTGTCCACATTAGAGCAAAAATTAACAGAGATGATTTCAGCGCCAGTCGAAGCCTTGGGCTACGAATTAGTCGGTATTGAGTTCATCCGGGGTCGCCAATCGACGCTGCGTATCTATATTGATAGTGAAGATGGGATCACTGTTGATGATTGTGCTGATGTCAGCCATCAAGTGAGTGCGGTTTTGGATGTTGAAGATCCTATTACCGTCGCCTACAACCTGGAGGTATCCTCTCCGGGACTTGAGCGTCCTCTGTTCACGGTAGAGCATTATGTGCGCTTCATCGGTGAAGAGGTGACGGTGGTACTGCGTATGGCAGTCCAGAATCGACGTAAATGGTTGGGGATTATCAAAGCCGTTGAGGGCGAGATGATCACCATTACAGTGGAAGGCAAAGACGAAGTGTTCGCGCTGAGCAACATCCAGAAAGCGAACCTGGTACCCCACTTTTAAAGTTTGGATGAGGCAACTAGGATGAATAAAGAGATTCTGGCTGTTGTTGAAGCAGTTTCCAATGAAAAAGCCCTTCCGCGTGAGAAGATTTTTGAAGCGTTGGAAACCGCGCTGGCGACAGCGACCAAGAAAAAATACGAGCAGGAAATTGATGTCCGCGTCAGTATCGATCGTAAAACCGGTGATTTCGATACTTTCCGTCGCTGGCTGATCGTCGACGAAGTTACCCAGCCAACGCGTGAAATTACCCTGGATGCGGCACAGTTCGAAGATCCTGCGCTTGATCTGGGGGATTATGTTGAAGACCAGATTGAGTCTGTGACATTCGACCGTATTACCACCCAAACCGCAAAACAGGTTATTGTGCAGAAAGTGCGCGAAGCCGAGCGCGCAATGGTGGTCGAGCAGTTCCGCGAACAGGAAGGCGAGATTGTCACCGGCGTGGTGAAGAAAGTTAACCGCGATAACATCTCGCTGGATTTAGGCAATAACGCTGAAGCGGTCATCGGTCGTGAAGATATGTTGCCGCGTGAAAACTTCCGCCCAGGCGATCGCATCCGCGGCGTGCTGTATGACGTTCGTCCTGAAGCCCGCGGCGCTCAACTGTTTGTCAGCCGTTCCCGTCCGGAAATGCTGATTGAACTTTTCCGTATTGAAGTGCCGGAAATTGGTGAAGAGGTCATTGAGATTAAGGCCGCCGCCCGCGATCCGGGTTCCCGTGCAAAAATTGCGGTGAAAACCAACGACAAACGTATCGATCCGGTTGGCGCCTGTGTCGGGATGCGCGGCGCGCGAGTGCAGGCGGTATCCAGCGAGCTTGGCGGCGAGCGCATTGATATTATTCTGTGGGATGATAATCCCGCTCAGTTTGTTATCAATGCCATGGCCCCGGCGGACGTGGTTTCCATCGTGGTTGACGAAGATACCTGTACGATGGACATCGCCGTTGAGTCCAGCAATCTGGCGCAGGCGATCGGCCGCAACGGTCAGAACGTGCGCCTGGCCTCTCAGTTACTGAAACAGCATCGTTCAGATGACCGCTGGGAACTGAACGTCATGACGGTGGAAGATCTTCAGGCTAAGCATCAGGCCGAAGCGCATGCCGCCATCGACGTGTTTACCAAGCACCTTGATATTGATGAAGAGTTCGCCACCGTGCTGGTTGAGGAAGGTTTCTCCTCCCTTGAAGAGTTGGCCTATGTGCCAATCAAAGAGCTGCTGGCGATTGAAGGCCTTGATGAAGAGACGGTCGAAGCATTGCGTGAGCGTGCGAAAGCCGCGTTAACCACGCTGGCATTGGCGCAGGAAGAAAGTCTCGGTGACGGCCAACCCGCAGACGATTTGCTCAGCTTACCTGGTCTGTCGCGTGATATGGCATTTAAGCTGGCTGCACGCGGTATTTGCACGCTGGAAGATCTTGCTGAGCAGGGCGTTGACGACCTGACGGATATTGAAGAGCTTAATGATGAAAAAGCCGGCGAGCTGATCATGGCCGCCCGTAATATCTGTTGGTTTGGCGACGACAACGAATAACGAACTGTAGCAGGAAAGGAACAGCATGACAGATGTAACCGTAAAATCGCTGGCCACAGAGATTCAGACTTCGGTTGACCGCCTGATACAGCAGTTTGCTGATGCAGGAATTACCAAGTCTGCATCAGATTCTGTGACTCAGCATGAAAAAGAAACATTATTGACGCACTTGAACCGCGATCGCGGAACTGCGCCAGGCAAATTGACGCTGCAACGTAAAACGCGTAGCACGTTAAACATTCCCAGTACTGGCGGCAAAAGTAAGTCAGTGCAGATCGAAGTCCGCAAGAAACGCACTTATGTAAAACGCGATCCTCTGGATGCCCAGCAGGCGGAAGAGGAAGAGCAGGCACGGCGTGAAGCGGAAGAACAGGCACAACGCGCTGCTGAAGAGCAGGCCAAACGCGAGGCTGAAGAAAAAGCCCGCCGTGAAGCCGCTGATAAAGCTAAACGTGCTGCCGAAGAGCAAGCCAAACGTGAGGCCGCCGAAAAAGCTAAGCGTGATGTAGCGGAAAAAGAAAAAGTGACCAATCAACAAAACGATAGTACCACCAAGCCTGCTCAGGCTGAAAAAGCGAAGCGCGAAGCCGAAGCCGCCGAACTGAAACGTAAAGCCGAAGAAACGGCGCGCCTTAAGGTTGAGGAAGAAGCCCGCCGCATCGCTGAAGAAGCCCGTCGTATGGCGGAAGAGAACGCCGGCCGTTGGGAAGCTGAAAGCGCCGCTAAACCTGAAGAATCCGCCGATTATCATGTGACCACGTCTCATCATGCCCGCGAAGCGGAAGATGAAAGCGATCGTCAGGTGGAAGGCGAACGTCGTACCCGCACCCGCGCGGCAAAAGTGACCAAACAGAAGAAAGGCAACCGCCAGTCCGAATCCAAAGCCGATCGCGAAGAAGCGCGCGCCGTTACCCGTGGCGGTAAAGGCAAGCGCAAGCCCAGCACCTTGCAGCAGAGCTTCAACAAGCCTGCTCAGGCGGTCAACCGCGATGTGGTGATCGGTGAGACGGTGACGGTGGCCGAACTGGCCAACAAGATGGCGGTGAAAGGCTCTCAGGTTATCAAAACGATGATGAAGCTGGGCGCCATGGCGACGATTAACCAGGTTATCGATCAGGAAACCGCGCAACTGGTGGCGGAAGAAATGGGCCACAAAGTCATCCTGCGTCGTGAGAACGAACTGGAAGAAGCGGTAATGAGCGACCGTGATACCGGCGCCGCCGCCGTATCCCGTGCGCCGGTGGTGACCATTATGGGCCACGTTGACCACGGTAAAACGTCGTTGCTGGATTACATCCGTTCAACCAAGGTCGCCGCTGGCGAAGCGGGTGGGATTACTCAGCACATCGGTGCTTACCACGTTGAAACCGACAACGGTATGATCACTTTCCTGGATACCCCGGGACACGCCGCATTTACCGCCATGCGTGCCCGCGGCGCTCAGGCGACGGATATCGTGGTGCTGGTCGTTGCCGCGGATGACGGCGTGATGCCTCAGACCATCGAAGCTATCCAGCATGCCAAGGCAGCGAAAGTGCCGGTGGTTGTCGCGGTGAACAAAATCGATAAACCGGAAGCCGATCCCGATCGGGTGAAAACCGAACTGTCGCAGTACGGTATCATGCCGGAAGAGTGGGGCGGCGAATCGCAGTTTGTGCATGTCTCCGCCAAAGCCGGAACCGGTATCGATGAACTGCTGGATGCCATTTTGTTGCAGGCTGAAGTGCTGGAACTGAAAGCAATCCGCAGCGGTATGGCCAGCGGCGTGGTGATCGAATCCTTCCTGGATAAAGGCCGCGGCCCGGTAGCCACCGTTCTGGTGCGCGAAGGAACGCTGAACAAAGGCGATATCGTGCTGTGCGGCTTTGAATACGGCCGTGTTCGTGCGATGCGCGACGAACTGGGACGTGAGATTACGGAAGCGGGCCCGTCGATTCCGGTGGAAATCCTGGGTCTGTCCGGCGTGCCGGCGGCGGGTGATGAAGCGACCGTGGTGCGTGACGAGAAGAAAGCGCGCGAAGTGGCGCTGTATCGTCAGGGCAAATTCCGTGAAGTCAAACTGGCCCGTCAGCAGAAATCCAAACTGGAAAACATGTTCGCCAACATGACGGAAGGTGAAGTTTCTGAACTGAATATCGTGCTCAAGTCTGACGTTCAGGGGTCTTGTGAAGCCATCTCCGACTCGCTGCAAAAACTGTCTACCGATGAAGTGAAAGTGAAAATTGTCGGTTCCGGCGTGGGCGGTATCACTGAAACGGACGCCACGCTGGCGGCGGCGTCGAATGCGATTATCCTTGGCTTTAACGTGCGTGCCGATGCTTCCGCTCGCCGTATCGTTGAATCCGAAAGTCTGGATCTGCGCTATTATTCAGTCATCTATGATTTGATTGATGAAGTCAAACAGGCGATGAGCGGCATGCTGGCGCCGGAATACAAGCAAGAGATCATCGGCCTGGCGGAAGTTCGCGATGTGTTCAAATCACCGAAATTCGGTGCGGTCGCCGGTTGTATGGTGACGGAAGGCGTGGTTAAACGTCATAACAAGATCCGCGTACTGCGTGAAAACGTGGTTATCTACGAAGGCGAGCTTGAATCCTTGCGTCGCTTTAAAGATGACGTCAACGAAGTCCGCAACGGTATGGAATGTGGTATCGGCGTTAAGAACTACAACGACGTTCGTGCCGGCGATGTGATCGAAGTCTTTGAAACGATTGAGATCAAACGCACAATCGCTTAAGTCGGCGTTAAGCGATGCGATAAGTTGTTCATAGGGGGGCCTTGCGCCCCCCGATTTTTACTTGAGGATTCAACATGGCAAAAGAATTCAGCCGCACCCAGCGCGTGGCGCAGGAAATGCAAAAAGAAATCGCCATTATTATTCAGCGGGAAGTGAAAGATCCGCGCATCGGAATGGCTACCGTATCCGGCGTGGAAGTTTCACGCGATCTGGCTTATGCCAAAGTTTTTGTGACATTTCTGAATGATAACGAACCGGAGCAGGTAAAGACGGCGGTTAAGGCATTGCAGGATGCGTCAGGTTTTATCCGCGTATTGCTGGGAAAAGCGATGCGTTTGCGTGTCGTCCCGGAATTGACGTTTTCCTACGACAATTCACTGGTTGAAGGGATGAGAATGTCTAATCTGGTCACCAACGTTGTCAGACATGATGCTGAACGCCGTTCTGCCACGGGCGAAGATCAGGAGGATTAATGAGTCGTCCTCGTCGCCGTGGCCGTGATGTTCACGGCGTGTTGTTATTAGATAAACCGCAGGGTATGTCTTCTAATGATGTTTTGCAGAAGGTAAAACGAATTTTCAACGCCAATAAAGCGGGCCATACCGGCGCGCTGGATCCGCTGGCAACCGGCATGCTGCCGATTTGTCTGGGGGAGGCGACAAAGTTTTCTCAGTATCTGCTGGATTCCGATAAGCGTTATCGCGTGATTGCCCGCCTTGGGCAGCGTACTGACACCTCCGATGCCGATGGCAATGTGATTGAGGAACGCGCGATGACTTTCTCTACGGCTGAGCTGGAACAGGCGCTGGAAAGTTTTCGCGGTACGACGCAACAGATTCCTTCGATGTATTCGGCGTTGAAGTATCAAGGGCGCCCGTTATACGAGTATGCGCGTCAGGGGCAGGTGGTTCCGCGTGAGGCGCGCGAAATTACCGTTTACGAACTGATATTTATCCGCTGCGAAGGCGATGAGCTTGAGCTGGAAATTCACTGCTCGAAAGGCACCTATATCCGGACCATCATCGATGATCTGGGGGAAAAGCTGGGCTGCGGCGCGCACGTTATTTATCTGCGTCGCTTACAGGTTGCGACTTATCCCATAGAGAGAATGGTGACGCTGGATCGGTTGAATTCCTTACTGGAACAGACACAGGCTGAGGCGTGCTCGCCGGCGCTGCGTCTCGATCCTTTGCTGATGCCGATGGAAAGCCCGGTAATGGATTTCCCTGAAGTCAATCTGAGTTCCGTGGTCGCCGGCTACCTCAAACTCGGCCAGCCGGTTCAGGCGGCGAATGTCCCGGCGGACGGCATGGTGCGTATCACCGAAGGCGAAGCGCGCAAGTTCATTGGCATGGGTGAAATCGACGACGACGGACGTGTCGCTCCCCGTCGTCTGGTGGTTGAATTCCAGGAGTAAGTCCGTCTGTTGCTGCCTTGCTATCGCAAGATGCTGAGAGTAGAATAGCGCGGCTTGACTATTGGGTGGCTGAATTAGAGATCGGCGCCTGTTTTTTTATCTATAATGTTTGGAGTATTACTATGTCTCTAAGTGTTGAAGCAAAAGCTAAAATCGTTGCGGAATTCGGTCGCGGTACTAACGACAGTGGCTCTACCGAAGTCCAGGTCGCTTTGCTGACCGCTCAGATCAACCATCTGCAAGGTCACTTTGCCGAGCACAAAAAGGATCACCACAGCCGTCGTGGTCTGCTGCGTATGGTTTCTCAGCGTCGTAAGCTGCTGGACTACCTGAAGCGTAAAGATGTAGCGCGTTACACTGACCTGATTGCACGTCTGGGTCTGCGTCGCTAAGTCTGCCGAGTTTCAGTGGGAAGGGGCCTCTTTTGGCCCCTTTCTTCTAGGAAGCGCCTGCAAGACAGGGTAATGTATCGTTGTTTTAATTATGATCTTTCATTACAGAGGTTCGCGCGGCTAATGAGAGGCTTTATCTGCATGAGCAGGGTAAAGGTTGTCATTAGTCGTGAGGATGTAGTGCAAAGATCGGAAGTTCACTGGCGCGTTTATCCATAAGTATGACGCGCCCCAGTTAAGGATATTATTTTGCTGAATCCGATCGTTCGTAAATTTCAATATGGTCAACATACCGTCACGTTAGAAACCGGTATGATGGCGCGCCAGGCTACCGCTGCCGTCATGGTAAGCATGGATGATACTGCCGTATTTGTTACCGTTGTCGGCGCCAAACAAGCGAAACCGGGTCAGGGATTCTTCCCGCTGACCGTTAACTATCAAGAGCGTACCTACGCGGCCGGGCGTATCCCAGGCGGTTTCTTCCGCCGTGAAGGGCGTCCGAGCGAAGGTGAAACGCTGATTTCCCGCCTGATTGACCGCCCGATTCGTCCGCTGTTCCCGGAAGGTTTCCTGAATGAAGTTCAGGTTATCGCCACCGTGGTTTCCGTTAACCCGCAGGTCAATCCCGATATCGTGGCGATGATCGGCGCCTCCGCCGCGCTGAGCCTGTCCGGTATCCCGTTCAGCGGGCCTATCGGCGCCGCGCGCGTGGGCTACCTGAACGATCAGTATGTGCTGAACCCGACGACCGACGAACTAAAAGAAAGCCGTCTGGATCTGGTGGTCGCCGGTACGGAAGGCGCGGTGCTGATGGTTGAGTCCGAAGCGGATCTGTTAAGTGAAGATGAAATGCTGGGCGCCGTTGTTTTCGGTCACGAACAACAGCAGATCGTGATTGAAAACATCAATGCGCTGGTTGCCGAAGCCGGTAAACCCAAATGGGAATGGCATGCGCCGGAAATCAACGTCTCCTTGCAGCAACGCGTAGAAGCGCTGTCCGAAGCGCGTCTGGGCGATGCGTACCGCATCACGGAAAAACAGGAGCGTTACGCTCAGGTTGATGCCATTAAAGCCGATGTCGAAGCGGCGTTGCTAGCGGAAGATGAAGCGTTGAACGCCGGCGAAATCCAGGAAATTCTGGGTAACGTAGAGAAAAATGTCGTCCGTAGCCGCGTGCTGCGCGGCGAGCCGCGTATCGACGGTCGCGAAAAAGATATGATCCGCGGTCTGGACGTGCGTACCGGCGTATTGCCGCGTACTCACGGCTCCGCGTTGTTTACCCGCGGCGAGACTCAGGCGCTGGTTACCGCCACGCTGGGTACTGAGCGTGATGCGCAGACCATTGACGAACTGACCGGCGAACGTACCGATCGTTTCCTGCTGCACTATAACTTCCCTCCGTACTCGGTTGGTGAAACCGGTATGGTCGGATCGCCGAAGCGTCGTGAAATCGGTCATGGTCGTCTGGCGAAACGCGGCGTGCTGGCGGTTATGCCTAACGCAAGTCAATTCCCGTACACCGTGCGTGTGGTTTCTGAGATCACCGAATCCAACGGTTCTTCTTCCATGGCGTCTGTCTGCGGCGCGTCTCTGGCGCTGATGGATGCGGGCGTGCCGATTAAAGCAGCCGTCGCGGGTATTGCGATGGGACTGGTAAAAGAAGGCGAAAACTTTGTCGTGCTGTCCGATATTCTGGGTGATGAAGATCATCTGGGCGATATGGACTTTAAAGTGGCCGGCAGCCGTGAAGGCATTACCGCCTTGCAGATGGATATCAAGATCGAGGGGATTACCCGCGAAATCATGCAGGTTGCCTTGAATCAGGCTAAAGGCGCCCGTCTGCACATTCTGGGCGTGATGGAGCAGGCAATCAGCACGCCGCGTGGCGATATTTCCGAATTTGCGCCGCGTATCCATACCATCAAGATCAGCACTGACAAGATCAAGGATGTTATCGGTAAAGGCGGTTCGGTTATCCGTGCGTTGACCGAAGAAACCGGCACCACCATCGAAATTGAAGACGATGGCACGGTGAAGATTGCTTCAACGGATGGCGAAAAAGCCAAACACGCGATTCGTCGTATCGAAGAGATCACGGCTGAAATCGAAGTGGGACGCATTTATCAGGGTAAAGTGACGCGTATCGTTGACTTTGGCGCCTTTGTCGCCATCGGCGGCGGCAAGGAAGGTCTGGTACATATTTCTCAGATCGCCGACAAGCGTGTCGAGAAAGTGACCGACTACCTGCAAATGGGTCAGGAAGTACCGGTTAAGGTACTGGAAGTCGATCGCCAGGGCCGTGTGCGTTTAAGCATTAAAGAAGCCAATGCTCAACCTCAGGAAGCTGCTGTACCGTCTTCTGAGGAAGAATAATCGGTAAAACAGTCACACAGCTCCTTACCGCGTAAGGAGCTGTGTATCGTAAGGAAGGGACATCCTTATGTCGAGCTGTCCGGGACAGGATGTTCATCCAATGTTTGTCTTCGGGAGTGGGAAATGAAGCCTTTCTTGCGTTGGTGTTATGTTGCGACAGCACTTATGCTGGCAGGATGCAGCAACACGGATTGGCGCAAAGACGCAGTATTGGCAGTTCCGTTACAGCCTACTTTGCAGCAGGAAGTGATTCTGGCGCGCATGGAACAAATCCTTGCCAGCCGGGCATTAACCGATGATGAGCGAGCACAGCTATTATATGAGCGCGGAGTGCTGTATGATAGCCTCGGGTTGAGAGCATTGGCGCGAAATGATTTTTCACAAGCGCTGGCGATTCGCCCTGATATACCAGAGGTTTTTAACTATCTGGGGATTTACTTAACGCAGGCAGGCAATTTTGATGCTGCCTATGAAGCGTTTGATTCTGTACTAGAGCTTGATCCAACTTACAATTACGCGCGTTTAAACCGGGGCATCGCTTTGTATTATGGCGGTCGCTACCTGTTAGCGCAGGATGATCTGCTGGCGTTTTATCGAGACGATCCAAATGATCCTTTCCGTTCGTTATGGCTGTATCTTGCGGAGCGAGAAATCAATCCGGAGAATGCCAGGGTAGCGTTGCAGAAACGCTATGACGGAGCGCAGAAAGGGCCGTGGGGATGGAATATTGTCGAATTCTACCTGAGCGGTATCAGTGAAAAAACGCTGATGCAACGTTTGCAGGAAGAGGCTACGGATAACACTTCGCTCGCTGAGCATCTCAGTGAAACTGACTTCTATTTAGGTAAGCACTACCTAAGTCTGGGGGACAAGAACACCGCCTTGGCGCTGTTCAAGCTGACGGTTGCCAACAATGTTCATAATTTTGTTGAGCACCGCTATGCATTGTTGGAATTGGCGCTATTAGGCCAAGAGCAAGACGACCTATCAGGATCGGACCAGCAATAGCTGACGAACAACACTATCAGCCTGAAAAAACTTCGGTTATCACCTTTGCGGGTGAGGGCTTTTTTGTTCGCTTTTTAATCCAATTTGAGCCGGTTCACACTTTTCAATGAAAATGACTGAAAATTTTCTCGACGAGTTATGTAGACTGGCCGCCATTTATGAGGCACGTGTACATGACTGAGTTTGAAACCACTTTTGCTGAGTTGGGGCTGTCTGCTCCAATCATTAATGCCCTGACCGATCTGGGCTACGAAAAACCCTCGCCGATTCAGGCGGAATGTATTCCCCACCTGCTGAGTGGTCGTGATGTGCTGGGTATGGCGCAGACCGGCAGCGGTAAAACCGCGGCGTTCGCGCTGCCCTTGCTGAACAATCTTAAACCTGAGCTGAAAGCGCCGCAGATGCTGGTGCTGGCCCCAACCCGCGAACTGGCGGTGCAGGTTGCTGAAGCCTGTAGTGATTTTGCCAAACACATGCACGGCGTGAACGTGGTTGCCCTATACGGCGGACAGCGTTACGACGTACAGCTGCGCGCGCTGCGCGGCGGCGCGCAGATCGTTGTCGGTACGCCGGGACGTCTGTTGGATCACCTGAAACGCGGCACGCTGAATTTGTCCAATCTGAGCGGCCTGGTGCTGGATGAAGCCGATGAAATGCTGCGTATGGGCTTTATCGACGATGTTGAAAACATCATGGCCCAGATCCCGGCGGAACATCAGACCGCGCTGTTCTCCGCCACCATGCCGGAAGCGATTCGCCGCATTACGCGTCGCTTTATGAAAGATCCGCAGGAAGTGCGTATCCAGTCCAGCATTACCACCCGTCCCGATATCAGCCAGAGCTACTGGACTGTTGCCGGTATGCGTAAAAATGAAGCGCTGGTGCGTTTCCTTGAAGCGGAAGATTTTGATGCGGCGATTATTTTCGTCCGTACCAAAAACGCCACGCTGGAAGTGGCTGAAGCCTTAGAGCGCAGCGGCTATAACAGCGCGGCGCTTAATGGTGATATGAATCAGGCGCTGCGTGAACAGACTCTGGAACGACTGAAAGACGGCCGTCTGGATATTCTGATCGCCACCGACGTTGCCGCCCGTGGTCTGGACGTTGAACGCATCAGCCTGGTGGTAAACTACGATATCCCTATGGATTCGGAGTCTTACGTTCACCGTATCGGCCGTACCGGTCGTGCCGGCCGCGCCGGCCGCGCGTTGCTGTTTGTCGAAAACCGCGAACGCCGTTTGCTGCGTAACATTGAACGCACCATGAAGCTGACTATTCCTGAAGTTGAGCTGCCGAATGCCGAGCTGCTGGGTCAACGTCGTCTGGCGAAATTCGCCGCCAAAGTACAGCAACAGCTGGAAAGCAGCGATCTGGATATGTACCGCGCGCTGCTGGCTAAATTGCAGCCGGAAGAAGAGCTGGATATCGAAACCCTGGCCGCCGCGTTGCTGAAAATGGCGCAGGGCGAGCGTCCGCTGATCCTGCCGCCGGATCCGGTGTTCGATCGTCGTCCGCGTCGTGAATTCCGCGATCGCGATGATGCGCGCGGCGACCGTCGCCGTGAACCTCGCGAAAGCCGTGATGGCGATCGTCCGCCGCGTCGTGAACGTCGTGATGCCGGCGATATGGAGCTGTATCGTATTGAAGTGGGTCGTGATGATGGTGTGGAAGTTCGCCACATTGTGGGGGCGATTGCCAACGAAGGCGATATCAGCAGCCGCTATATCGGCAACATCAAACTGTTCGCTTCTCACTCAACGATTGAGCTGCCAAAGGGAATGCCGGGCGACTTGCTGTCTCACTTCACCCGCACCCGTATCCTGAACAAACCGATGAACATGCAGTTGCTGGGTGATGCTCTGCCGCATGAACGTCGTGAAGGCAATGGCGGGGAGCGCCGTGGCGGTCGACCGGGCGCCGCGCCTCGTCGTTCCTATAGTAACGGCGAACGCCGCGAAGGGAATGGCGGTGAGCGTCGCGAACGTACTTTCAATCGCGACGCCGCGCCGCGTGCGCCACGCCGCCGGCCTGCCGATGCTTAAGGGCGGTTGGCGCAGGGGACGGAATATCTATGCTGTAGATGTTCGATAACCTGACAAATCAATCGCCCCTTATCGAAGGTGATAATGGAATGGAAGAGTAAAGCGTCCGCGCCAGGGATGGCGCGGTTCGAGCTTACAAGGACGTACTTGCAGCGTCTTTACGATCCATCCATTATCGCCGCTCACCGAAGGGATGCAGAAATGCATCCCTTTTTCAATTATGGCCGCATATCGTTCTGAACGCTTATCGCGATCTCAAACGATCGCAGACGAGCCTGATGGTCGAAAATCTGACCGTTGAGCATCACTTCATCGGCTTGCGTTTCGCGCAGCAAACTCTGCAAGCCATGGCGAACTTTTTGCCGATCGCCGACGATCGACAGGCGTAACGTTTGCTCCACGCCAAACTGTTCCGCCGGAGACCAGATGACATCCCTACTTTCCACCGGCGCGGGCAACGGGCCGGGGGTGCCGCGGCGCAGGTTGATGAATTGCTGCTGCATCGAGGTAAACAGGAAACCGGCCTCGCAGTCGCTGTCGGCGGCCACTACGTTGACGCACACCATGGCATAAGGCTTGGGATGCGCGGCCGACGGTTTAAAGGTTTCACGATAAACCTTTAGCGCTTGCAGCAGCAGGTCGGGGGCGAAGTGGGCGGCGAAGGCAAACGGCAGCCCTAAGGCGGCGGCCAGTTGCGCGCTGTACAGGCTCGAACCCAGCAGCCAGATGGGAACCTGTAAACCCTGACCGGGCACCGCCTGCACCGGCTGACCGGGTTCTACATCGGCAAAATAGCGTTGCAGTTCCTGTACGTCTTTGGGGAAATCATCGATTTCGGCGTTCAGATGACGCCGCAACGCCAACATGGTTCGCTGGTCGGTTCCCGGCGCACGGCCTAGCCCAAGGTCGATACGGCCCGGATAAAGCGACTCCAGCGTACCGAACTGTTCGGCGATCACCAGCGGGGAGTGATTCGGCAACATGATGCCGCCGGAACCAAGCCGGATACGTTGCGTGCCCGAGGCGAGATAGCCAATCAGCACCGAGGTGGCGGCGCTGGCAATGCCGGTCATATTGTGGTGTTCCGCCAGCCAGTAGCGATGGTAGCCCCATTTTTCCGCGTGTTGCGCCAGATCCAACGAGTGGCTGAAAGCATCCTGCGCTTTCAACCCGGTCGGTATCGGCGCTAAATCCAGAATAGAAAAGGGGACAGGCTGAAGATCTGTGGACATAGAGAACGCTCGCTTATCAGGTTCCAGATGGGCTTGAGTATTACGCCGTTTGGCTTAAATTTATACCCGAATCTGAATTTACGGTTGTTAATCGACAGTGCGGAAACCGGATCGTCACCGATAAAACAGCCATACTATTTTATGTTTAAAGCGGGATTCGGTATCGCGTTACAATGTAAAAGGTTTGTTTTAATTTTGTTTAATTATTTTATGTGATGGCGGTGAGGCGTTTCGCGGATCGTGACCCAGCGATCGACACGGGGCGGCTTGGAGTTGATAAGTGAATAAAAAGACGAGATTTACGTTGTTATTGGTGGTGGCGGCCATTGCGCTGGCGGTGCTTTTTCGGGCCAATAATCAGGATATTCTGTTGCAGGGCGAAGTGGATGCGCCTGAGGTGATCGTATCTTCCAAGGCATCCGGACGGGTGACTGAACATCATGTGCGGCGCGGTGATGACGTCAAGTCGGGTCAACTGCTGATTTCGCTGGAGAATGCTGAATTGATCGCGCAGCAGCGCGCGGCGGAAGCCGCCAGAGATCAGGCGCAGGCGCTGCTGGATCAGTCTGAACACGGTACGCGGGAAGAGAGCGTTCGTCAGCTACGGGCGACGCTGGCTCAGGCGCAGGCGCAATACCAGCAGGCTCTGCATGAATATAACCGTCAGAGCAGTATCGCGACAAAAGGCTATGCTTCCGCTTCGGCGCTGGACAGCGCCCGGCAGGCGCGTGATAGCGCCTGGCAGCAGGTGCAGGCCGCACAGGCCAATCTGGATGAAGGTTTACACGGCGATCGGCCCGAGCAGCGGGAAAACTACGCGGCGGCGCTGCGTCAGGCTGAGCAACAATTGCAGGAAATCAATGTCCTGGTGGACGAATTGCAGGTGAGAGCGCCGGTGGACGGCGAGGTCGGGCCAATTCCGGCGGAGGTGGGCGTGCTGCTCAACGCCGCCAGTCCGCTTATCACGCTGGTGCGCGTACCGCAGGCCTGGTTGGTGTTTAATTTGCGTGAGGATATTCTGGCCGGCGTACGCAAAGGTGACCGCATCGCCCTGCGAGTGCCTGCGTTGAATGACCGGATGATCGACGCCGAGGTGCGTTATATCGCCCCGTTGGGCGACTACGCCACTAAACGCGCCACGCGGGCCACGGGTGATTTCGACCTGAAGACGTTCGAGGTCAGGCTGTACCCGTTGCAGCCGCAGGAAGGACTGAGGCCGGGAATGAGCGCGCTATGGCAGTGGAAAGAGTAAACGCCGCCTGGCGCAGTTTCAGGGCGTCATTCCGGCTGGAGGTCAACACGGCGCTGCGCAGTCCGGTGGTGCACTGGCTCGGCTGGTGTTTTCCGCTCTTGCTGTTCATTCTGCTGGGCAGCATTTTTTCTGTCGGCACGATGCAGGATCTGCCGGTATCGGTGATCGATAACGATCACAGTACGCTGTCTCGCGATCTGATCCGTAAGCTGGATGCCGGATCCCACGCCCGTGTCGTACCGGTTACGGGCGGACTGGATGAGGCGCTGCAACGATTGCGCAGCGCGCAGGATTACGGCCTGCTGTATATTCCGGCGGATTTTGAGGCCGGGGTGCTGGCGGGTCATCAACCCAGCGTGATTTTTTATTACAATGCGCTGTTTTATGGCGCGGGATTTTATTCCACTCTGGATTTCAGCACGCTGATAGCCGAATTCAACGGCCGCTATCGCGGCATTATCGCGCAGGAGTCCGGACATACTCTGCCGGCATTGGGCGATGTCAGCATGGCTTATGGCAGCCTGTTCAATGCCAGCGGCAGCTACGTTTATTATCAGCAGTTCGCCGCCACCATTCATCTGTTACAGCTGTTTGCCGTCACCTGCATGATCTATGTGCTGGAGCGCAGCGGAAGTATTGTCGAACGCCGGCCTTTTATACCGGCGATGCTGGGGAAACTGGCTCCCTACACCCTGTGTTATACCCTGTTGCTGATCGTCGAAATGGCCGTCCTGGTATGGCTTTCGGATGCGCATATGAGCGGGAACCCGTTGTATATGCTGCTGGTGGGATTTTTCTATGTGATGGCGGCGCAGAGCATCGGGGTGCTGCTGTTTACCTTTACCCGCACGGCGCTGACGGCCTATACCATGATGGGGATTATCGTCAGTATCGCGCTGACGTTTTCCGGTCTGGCGGTGCCCGAACTTTCCATGCCGTTGCCGGCGCAAATCATTGCGCAAATTGAGCCGTTGACGCACGCGCTGTATGCGATGTTCGATATCTTCCTGCGTCAGGTATCGCTGTATTCGATCCTCGGGGTGTGTTGCCTGCTGTCGGCTTATCCGCTGGTGACCGGTCTGCTGGTGCGTAACCGGCTTTATCAGCGCCTGAGCCAGCGGGAGGAAAAGCGGTGAAAAGCTACTGGCAAACATTCAGCCGGGTGCTGATGGGGATGCTGGAACGTCCTATGTGGCTGATGCTGCTGGCGTCGCTGTGCGTGATGAGTCTGGTTTACGCCAATCACACGGTGTGGGATTTACCGGTGGCGGTGATCGATCAGGATCACAGTCGCGCCAGCCGCCTGCTGACCCGTGAGCTGGACGCCACGCCGAAGATCGCGGTAATCGGCTATGACAATCTTCCGCAGGCGCAGCGAGATTTAGTGCGACGCCAGCTATTTGCCGTCATTATCCTGCCGCCGGATCTGGAAAAAAAACTGCTGGCCAGCGCGGCCATTATTATACCGGCCTACGGCGATGCCACCAACCGACTGGCAAACGGGCAGATTCAGCAGGACGTGCTGGCCGCCTGGCAGCAACTGCTGGCGGTTTATCACCGGGATCTACTGCTGCGCAGCGGATTCAGCAGCCAGCAGACTGAGGTGATTCTGATGCCGATGGTGGGGCAGACGCAGGGGTTGTTTAACCCTGGCGTCAGTTTTGCGGCGATTATTTTCCCCGGTTTGCTGGTGATGCTGTTGCAGCACTCCCTGCTGATCGCCTGCGTGCGGGTGAGCATCGCGCTGAAGAGCTCCCCGCAGGGAAAACCCTCCATTGCGGTTTATCTCGGCGGCCTGTCGGCGCTGCTGCCGATCTGGTTTTTCTTGTCGATTGTGCTGTTCGTGCTGTGGCCCTGGGTATTGGGCTACCGGCAGACGGCCAATATCGGTGAAATTCTGCTGCTGACTTTTCCGTTTCTGCTGGCGGTGCTGGGGCTGGGCAAACTGCTGACCGAGTGTCTGCGCCGCGTGGAAATGATTTATCTGACGCTGTCGTTTATTACCATGCCGGTTTTTTATCTTTCCGGCACCATCTGGCCCGTCCAGTCGATGCCGGGCTGGGTACAGGCGATTTCAGCGATATTGCCTTCAACCTGGGCGACCAGAGCGATCGCCGGCATCAACCAGATGGATCTGCCGCTGCGCGAAGTAGGGCGCGATGTGGTGATGCTGCTGGTGCTGGGAATGGTGTATACCTTGCTTGGTATTGGCGTGGGATTGCTGCATAACACGGCGCAACTGCGCCGGATATTACGCCGCCGCTTCTGATTCGCGGACGTCTTTGGCGTGTGAGGCCGGCGGCGCGCCGGCTCCGTTTATCCGTCAGCCGCTATTGCACCAGTTCCAGTCCGGCCACCCGTCGCCAGTAGCCGTTGCAGTCCGCGTTTTTCTCCAGCCTCAGCGGCGCCGCGCCGTTTTCGTTGGCGCGGAAGGCATCGACCATCGCCAGCGTCTCTGTCCCTTGAGGCGATAAACGAACGATATCCACCAGCCCGGCCATACCGGCAAGTTCGTTCCCCAGATTGTAGCAATAGCCGCTCTGCGTCTGGATGCCGTTGAGCACGAAAACCTGCTGATTTTCCTGCGACAGCACCTTACGGCCCTGCGGATAATTGATGCAGCAGGTTTCGCATTCATCCTTGGCGCGGTTTTCCGAGCGGGCGGTAAAGCAGCGGGCGGAATAGGCCAGCGGCAGGTGGCCGTAACTCAGCACTTCGACTTCAAACTGATGACGGAATCCAAGCTCGTCGCACTGGTTCAGCAGATGCTGTAGCCAGTCGCGGGACAGCTCCACCGGCATACACCAGCGCACCATGCCCTGTTTGTGCAGCAGGCGCAGGGTATAAGCGTTGTAGCAGTTGAGGGCGTGACCGGCGACAAAAGGCAGATGACGATCGGCGGCCATATTCACGGCGCCCAGATCGTTCGCTTCCAGCAGGAAATCGCCGTTTTCAACGTAGCGCTTCAGTTCATTCAGTTCTGATGGCGCCTGAAGCAGCGCCAGCGTGGAGATCGCCACCTGTTTGCCGCCGGATGCGACCTGACGGGCGAGATCAAGCCAGTCGCCGACTTTCATTGAGCGGCGTTTGCTGCATACCGTCTCGCCGAGATAAACGATGTCCGCGCTGCTGTTCATCGCCGCCTGATAAAACGCTTCGATATCGCTTTTGGGCCAGTAGTAGAGGATGGCGCCTAATGCATATTTCATATTGTCTCCTGCTACTGCCATTTGCGGTGATAGGCGCCCAGCGTGGTTTGCGTGCCTTCCGCCACCGCGCCGAGCGCATCCATCCATTCCTGCGTGGGGCTGAACGTCGCGGGATTGGACAGACAGCGATCGATCGCCTGACGCCAGACGCGGGTTATCTGGCTGACATAGGCGGGGCTGCGCTGGCGTCCTTCTATTTTTACCGAGGCAATATTGGCCGCCAGCAGCTCGGGCAGCAGTTCCAACGTATTCAGGCTGGTGGGTTCTTCGAGCGCATGATAGCGTTGCCCGTCGACCAGATAACGTCCTTTACACAACGTCGGGTAGCCGGCGTTTTCGTTGTCCTGATAACGGTCAATCAGCACGTTATTGAGGCGGGACTCCATGCCTTTTTCAGTTTGCTGCCAGCGCACAAAGCGCGCCGGCGAGCAGGCGCCCACGGTATTCGGCGATTCGCCGGTCAGATAAGACGAGAGATAGCAGCGGCCTTCCGCCATGATGCACAGGCTGCCGAACGCAAACACTTCCAGCGGCACCGGGCTGGTGCGGGCCAGCTGTTTTACCTGATGAATCGAAAGTACCCGGGGCAGAACAATGCGCGAGACATCGAAGTGGCGCTGGTAAAAATGAATCGCTTCCGTATTGGTGGCGGAAGCCTGTACCGAGACGTGGCGCTCAATATCGGGATAGCGTTCCGCGGCATACTCCAGCATCGCCAGATCGGCCAGGATCAGGGCATCCGCGCCAATTTGCGCCGCCAGGTCGACGGCGCGCTGCCAGCGCGCGAAACCATCGGGATGCGCAAAGGTATTGATGGCGATATGAAGCTTACGCCGATGTCGCCGCACGTACTCACAGGCTTCCTGTAGTTTCTTGTCGGTAAAGTTAAGTCCGGCGAAATGGCGTGCGTTAGTGTCATCTTTCAGGCCGATATAGACGGCGTCTGCGCCATTATCGATAGCGGCTTTCAGTGCCGGTAGGTTTCCGGCGGGGCAAAGCAGTTCCATACACGATCCTTCATTAATCAAAGCGCTCAGAAGAGTCAACGCGCCGATACGATCAATGATGTTGGTGGACTAATGAGATTTGTTATCAGTCGATGAATGTTTTTAACGATAGAGAATCTTAATTAACCTGATACGGCGGGACTTTGATTTAAACCAGCTAATCGTGTAATGAAAGAAGACAGCTTGCATCTGCATTGGCGGGATAGGCGAAGAACAGACTAAATTATTGACATAGACCTCGGCTGCCTTTGTGTGATGTGGCAGAATGGCTATAGATTGTCTGAACGGACAGATCGCGTTAAGAGGAGTACGCCAGTGTTGGAAAAACTACGGGCGCAGATTGTGCGCCAGGGGCCGGGCTTATTGGGTAAGCCATTAAAGTTCACTCCTTTTGCCTTACAGCGTCAGGTTCTGGAGCAAATGTTGAGCTGGCAGTTTCGTCAGGCGCTGGAAGACGGCGATCTGGCGTTTCTGGCCGATCGCTGGTTAAAGATTGAGGTTCGGGACATCGGCTTGCAGTGGTGTATGACGCTGCGCGATAACCGGCTGGTGGTGAGCAATCAGGAAGTGGCGGACGTCAGCTTCAGCGCCGATGCGAACGATCTCATCCTGATCGCGGCGCGTAAGGAAGATCCGGATACGCTGTTTTTTCAGCGTCGATTGCGTATCGAGGGCGACACCGAACTCGGGCTGTATGTCAAAAACCTGATGGACGCCATTGAACTGGAAGCTATGCCGGCGCCATTGCGTATCGGGTTGTTGCAGCTGGCCGATTTTGTCGAGGCGGGTTTACAAGAGGGCGTGGTTCAATCCGCTAATCATGCATCTGTCTCATGTTAGTGCGTGTTGAAATACCGGTCGATGCGGCGGGGATCGATAGCCTGTTGCGTCGGGTGTTTCCGACGGAGGCCGAGGCCGATTTGATCCATCAACTGCGTGAAGATGGGCAGCTAACGTTAGGCATTGTCGCGACGGATGATGAAGGCGGCGTGGTGGGATATGCCGCATTCAGCCCGGTACTCATTGAAGGAGAAGATCGTCAATGGGTGGCGCTGGCCCCGTTGGCGGTGGAAGAAAGCCTGCGTCGGCAAGGGTTGGGCGAACAACTGGTGTATGAGGGTCTGGATGCGCTCAATGAGTTCGGCTACACCGCAGTGGTGGTATTGGGCGATCCGGCCTATTATGCCCGGTTTGGTTTCGTTCCGGCGGCGGAACAACAGTTGTATTGCCGTTGGCCTGAGAGCGACGCCGCCTTTCAGGTGTATCCGCTGGCGGATAACCATTTCGAAGGGGCGAGCGGGCTGGTGCAATATGCCGAGCCCTTTAATCGTTTCTAGGATAAACGGTCGGATAGCGATACGGGCTGGTCTTGCACCAGCCGTTCTTTTTGCTCTTTGCTTAACTGCTTGATACGGTATTCCAGCTTTAACGCGCTTGAGCGATCGCCCGCCAGACACTGGAACGCCAGCGTCAATTCGCCTTTTCCCCGCAGTGCTTTCGCCCCTTTTCCTGACTGATGCTGAGCCAGCCGGCGGGTCACATCCGTGGTGATGCCGGTGTAGAGCAGGCCGGTTGCCGTACGCAGCATATACAAATACCAGTGGGGAGCGGCGGAGTGTGCGGTCATGGTTTTATTTATCGCTTTTGTCGCATGGGTCTGCGGCATTCTACGACGCCTGCGCGACAGATTGAAGTCGGGCGGCGTCTGTTGGAAAAAACGTGTCTGACGATGCCTGCAGGTTAGCGCTGCGTTATACTCTGCTTCATGATTAATGGTATATCCGGGGGAAGGTATGTCGCATACCATTAAGGGTAAGAAAAAGCTGCTGGCGCGCGTCAGGCGTATAAAAGGCCAGACCGAATCGATTGAAAAAGCGCTGGAAAGCGGGATGCCCTGCCTGAATATTTTGCAGCAGATAGCGGCGGTGCGCGGCGCGGTCAATGGTCTGATGACGGAAGTGCTGGAAGGGCATATCCGTGAGCATTTAATGGATGAAAGCCACTCATCGCAAGAGCGCAGCAGCGATCTTGAAGAGATTGTCTCCGTGATCCGATCCTACCTCAAATAAAGATTCCGCACCCGGCGGGCGGCGTGGTGTCGTCCGCGGTATTCCTCTTGTTATCCGGCTATTTTGCTTTTCGCTGATGATTAGGTTCACTGTTTCATTAAGTGTAATATACTGGGGGGGAGTATATTGCAGAGGCGAGGGAGCAGGTGATGTCATTGACACAGGTAAGCGGATCGCATTCACATGTTTTTGATGAGGGGAATCCTCTGGCGGAAAGAAACACCCGCTATGCCACATTGCTGACGGCGGTGATGATGGTGGTTGAGATTCTGGGCGGCTGGTATTTCAACTCCATGGCGCTGCTGGCCGACGGTTGGCATATGAGCTCCCACGCGCTGGCGCTGGGGCTTTCCGCGCTGGCATATGCAACCGCCCGAAGGCTGGCCTCTGATACGCGTTTTACTTTCGGCACCTGGAAGATCGAAATTCTCGGGGGCTTCACCAGCGCCATTCTGCTGGCGATCGTGGCGCTGGTTATGCTGTATGAGTCGGTAGAACGGTTATTCTATCCGACTGCGATCCAATACGATCAGGCGATTGCGATTGCTGTGGTCGGTTTGCTGGTTAATCTGGCCTGCGCCTGGCTGCTGCGCGGCCACCATTCACATGGCGATGGTCACTCGCACGGACATCGCCATGCACATGACGACCCTCATTCGCACCACGATCCTCATTCACATCACCCTCATCCCGAGCACCAGGCGCATACGTCCCATGAGGGGCATCAGGATCTGAATCTGCGTTCGGCCTATCTCCACGTGATCGCCGATGCGGCGACGTCCGTTCTGGCGATTGTGGCGCTGATCGGCGGCAAGCTGTGGGGCGCCGCCTGGTTGGATCCGGTTATGGGGATTGTGGGCGCCATCTTGGTTGCCGTATGGGCTTATGGCTTGATTCGCCAGACGAGTCGCGTTTTGCTGGATGCGGAAATGGATGCGCCGGTAGTCAATGAAATCAAGGACGTTATCGAAGCCAGTCCCATTGCCGCTGAGCTAACCGATCTACACGTATGGCGGGTGGGAACGGCAAAATATGCCTGTATCCTGAGTTTGACGACCGAACAGCCCGTCAGCCCCGACTATTACAAGCGGCAGTTGGCCATACATGAGGAACTGGTTCACATCACCGTTGAAGTTAACGCCATCCCTGCGGGATAACCTGCCTGTCTGCTTCATCGAGGGCTGAGGCTGGGCCTTTCCTGCCCGCTATTCGAATTATTTAGGGTATATATGTGATCAAAATCACATATAATCTTATTCCATTACATCACTTTTACATTAAGTGTGAATCGTAACGCAAAATAACCCGGCGCTGCGTGTTCAAATACCAGGATGTTCTCCGGTATTTTATCTGCTATACCCTAAATAATTCGAGTTGGAGTGTTGTATGACAACGTTGACTGCCGCCGCGCAGCGTGCGCTGGGGCTGATGGATTTAACCACCCTTAATGATGACGATACGGATGAGAAAGTCACTGCGCTTTGCCGCCAGGCCAACAGCCCGGCAGGAGAGACGGCGGCTATCTGCATCTATCCGCGTTTTATCCCGCTGGCCCGGAAAGTGCTGCGCGAGCAGGGAACGCCGGAAATTCGTATCGCGACCGTGACGAACTTCCCTCACGGCGATGATGATATCGCTATCGCGCTGGCGGAAACCAACGCGGCGATTGCCTATGGGGCGGATGAAGTGGATGTCGTGTTCCCTTATCGCGCGCTGATTGCCGGTAATGCCCAGGTGGGTTTTGATCTGGTGCAGGCATGTAAATCGGTTTGTCAGGCGGCCAATGTGCTGCTGAAAGTGATTATTGAAACCGGGGAACTGAAACAGGAGGCGCTGATCCGTCAGGCGAGTGAAATCGCCATTGACGCCGGCGCTGATTTTATCAAAACCTCCACCGGCAAGGTGGCGGTGAATGCCACGCCGCAGAGCGCGGAAATCATGTTGAAAGTAATACGTGATAAAGGCGTGGGAGAACGCGTGGGGTTCAAGGCGGCGGGCGGCGTGCGTAGTGCCGACGACGCCGCAATTTATCTGCAACTGGCTGACGATATTATGGGGCCGGAGTGGGTCAGCGCGCGGCATTTCCGCTTCGGGGCATCGAGTTTGTTGACCAGCCTGCTGGCGGCGTTAGGTCATCAAACCACAGGTCAATCCGGCGGTTATTGAGCGTGATGCGGCTGCCAACCCTTTCTTCATCGACTCATCAGGAGAGCATGCTTTGTTTCTGATTCAGGAAATCATTCGCAAGAAGCGTGACGGCAACCCGTTGAGCGATGAGGAGATCCGCTTCTTTATCAACGGCGTCCGTGATAATACGGTGTCGGAAGGGCAGATTGCCGCGCTGGCAATGACCATCTACTTTCATGATATGTCGATGGCGGAGCGTGTTTCCCTGACGCTGGCGATGCGTGATTCCGGTACGGTTCTCGACTGGAAACGCCTTAATCTGAATGGCCCGCTGGTGGATAAACACTCTACCGGCGGCGTCGGCGATGTCACTTCGCTGATGCTGGGGCCGATGGTCGCCGCCTGCGGGGGATACGTGCCGATGATTTCCGGGCGTGGGTTGGGGCATACCGGCGGCACGCTGGATAAGCTGGAATCCATTCCGGGGCTGAACATCTTCCCTGATGACAGCGCGTTCCGACAAATCATTCAACAGGTCGGCGTGGCGATTATCGGCCAGACCAGTTCACTGGCACCTGCGGATAAACGCTTCTACGCTACGCGCGATATTACTGCCACGGTGGATTCCATACCGCTAATTACCGCCTCTATTCTGGCGAAAAAACTGGCCGAAGGGCTGGATGCGCTGGTGATGGATGTGAAGGTCGGCTCCGGCGCATTTATGCCGAGCTATGATCTTTCGGAGCAGCTGGCGCAGGCGATCGTCGGGGTCGCCAATAATGCCGGTTGCCGCACCAGCGCGCTGCTTACCGATATGAATCAGGTGCTGGCCTCCAGCGCCGGTAATGCGCTGGAGGTGCGGGAGGCGGTACGATTCCTGACCGGGGAGCAGCGCAACCCGCGCTTGTATGAAGTCACGATGGCGCTGTGCGAAGAAATGCTGTTGGCCGGCGGTCTGGCCGATTCCGCGGCGGATGCCCGCGCGCGTTTGCAAACGGCGCTGGATAGCGGCGACGCGGCCGATGTTTTTGGCCGGATGGTGGCGGCTCAGCATGGCCCTGTTGACTTTGTTGAGCATTATGAGCGTTATTTACCCGCCGCTATCCTGAGTAAACCCGTTTTTGCCGAACGTGGGGGGATCGTGACCGCCATGGATACCCGGGCGTTGGGCATGGCGGTCGTGGCCTTGGGCGGAGGTCGCCGTCAGGCCGGCGATGCGATTGATTACAGCGTGGGGATGAACGAAATCGCCTGTCTGGGCGAGCGTGCCGACAGCCAGCGCCCGCTGGCGGTGATCCATGCCAATACGGAAGCGCAATGGCAACAGGCGGCAAACGCCGTGCGGGCGGCCATTACGCTGGGCGATAAGGCCGTGCAAAAAACACCGATTATCTATCGTCGCATGAGCGCCGATGATGTGTGATATCTATTTCCAACGCCGACAGGCTTTGCCTGCGGCGTGTAACAACGCAGGAGATGAACAATGAAACGTGCCTATATTATGGTGCTTGACTCGTTTGGCATCGGCAGCAGCGCCGATGCGGATCGTTTCGGCGATGCCGGTTCGGATACGCTGGGCCATATCGCACAGGCTTGTGCGGCGGGAAAGGCCGATCGGGGGCGCAAAGGCGCGTTGCATTTGCCGAACCTCAGCCGGTTAGGATTGGGAAAAGCGGCCGAGGAATCAACGGGTACTTTCCCTGCGGGGCTGGATCCACAGGCCGAGATTATCGGCGCTTATGCGCATGCCGCCGAAATTTCGTCCGGCAAGGATACCCCGTCAGGGCACTGGGAAATTGCCGGCGTGCCGGTACTGTTCGACTGGGGTTATTTCAAGGATGAAGAAAACAGCTTCCCGCAAGCGCTGTTGGATACGCTGGTGAAGCGCGCCAATTTGCCGGGATATCTGGGCAACTGCCACTCTTCCGGCACGGTGATCCTCGATCAACTGGGCGAAGAGCACATGAAAACCGGCAAGCCGATTTTCTATACCTCCGCCGATTCGGTATTCCAGATTGCCTGCCATGAGGAAACGTTCGGTCTGGATAAACTGTATGAACTGTGTGAAATCGCCCGTGAAGAGTTGACCGAAGGCGGTTATAACATTGGGCGGGTGATTGCCCGTCCGTTTGTCGGCGATAAGCCTGGAAATTTCCAGCGTACCGGCAATCGACACGATCTGGCGGTGGAACCGCCGGCGCCGACCATGTTGAAAAAACTGGTGGCGGAAAAGGGCGGCGAGGTGGTGTCCGTCGGTAAGATTGCGGATATTTACGCCAATGTCGGTATTACCCGCAAAGTCAAAGCCACGGGCATCGACGCGCTGTTTGACGCCACGCTGCAAGAAATGGATCAGGCGGGGGATAACACCATCGTGTTTACCAACTTTGTCGATTTTGACTCATCGTACGGCCACCGCCGTGACGTGGCGGGCTATGCCGCGGCGCTGGAACTGTTCGATCGCCGTCTGCCGGAGATGCTCTCGCGGGTGACGGGGGATGATGTTCTGATCCTCACTGCCGACCACGGCTGCGATCCCACCTGGCCTGGCACCGATCATACGCGCGAGCATGTGCCGGTGTTGATTTACGGGCCGAAAGTGAAACCCGGTTCGTATGGGCATCGTGATACCTTTGCGGATATCGGACAGACAGTGGCGAAGTACTTTGATTTATCGCCGATGGATTACGGTAAATCCATCCTGTAACCGCGCCGATTAAATTTTTTTATGCTGATTGATAAGGAATAAGAGCATGGCTACGCCACATATTAATGCGGAAATGGGTGACTTTGCGGACGTCGTACTGATGCCGGGCGATCCGCTGCGCGCCAAATATATTGCCGAAACCTTTCTGGAACAGGCCCGCGAAGTGAACGACGTGCGCGGCATGTTGGGTTTTACCGGAACGTATAAAGGCCGCAAGATTTCAGTGATGGGGCACGGAATGGGCATCCCTTCCTGCTCTATCTATGCCAAAGAATTGATTACCGAGTTTGGCGTGAAGAAAATCATTCGTGTGGGTTCCTGCGGCTCGGTGCGCAGCGATGTAAAACTGCGCGATGTGGTGATCGGCATGGGCGCCTGTACGGATTCCAAAGTGAACCGCCTGCGTTTTAAGGATCACGATTATGCGGCCATTGCGGATTTTGATCTGGTGCGTCATGCCGTGGATGCGGCGAAAGCGCGCGGCGTGTCCGTGCGCGTCGGCAATCTTTTCTCCGCCGATCTGTTCTATACGCCGGACCCGCAAATGTTCGACGTAATGGAAAAGTACGGCATTCTGGGCGTCGAAATGGAAGCCGCCGGCATTTATGGCGTGGCGGCCGAGTTCGGCGCCAAAGCGTTGGCGATCTGTACCGTATCCGATCATATCCGCACCCATGAACAAACCACGGCGGAAGAGCGTCAGACGACGTTCAATGAAATGATCGAAATCGCGCTGGAATCTATTCTGCTGGGCGATAGCGAGTAAATAACCGCCGTCAGTCCCTGCCGCCGTCAACGGCGGCAGGGCGTCAGAGAGAAGCGATGCTCAAACCGGGCGCACACCGCAGGCTGATGGCTGACGGCCAACACAATCATCCGCGGCAGCGCCTGCCTTAACCGGGTGAGCAGTTGCAGGGCGGCGTCATCATCCAACTGGCTGGTGGCTTCATCCAGACACAGCAGCGTAGGATGCAGCAATAACACGCGAGCCAGCGACAACCGTTGTTGCTCGCCGCCGGACAACTCCCGGCTCCAGTTGGATGATTCATCCAGTCTGGCGATCAGCGACGGCAGGCCGACCTGCTTTAACGCCCGATGCAGCGAGGCGTTATCCGGCGTCTCCGTCAGCGGGTAGCAAAGCGCCCGGCGCAAGGTATCCTGCGGCAGATAGGGCTTTTGCGGCAAAAACAGCGTCTTGCCTGCCGGAAGTCGCCATTGCCCCTGTACCGCGGGCCACAGACCGGCAAGAGCGCGCAGTAATGTGGTTTTTCCGCTGCCGCTGGCCGCCGACAGCACGGCCCAGTCTCCCGCTTTCAGGGTGGCGGTGAGCGGCGCAAACAGAGGAGCGCCGTCGGGAAGCTGGACGCTAAGCGCCTCAATGTGCAAGGCATCGCCTGCGCGGGGCGCTACGTTCAGGTTCGGCAGCCGCCGCAGGCTGTGCTGGAACTCCCATAACCGCTCGATGGTGGCGGACCAGGCCACCAACTGACGATAGGCGTCGATAAACCAGCCGAAGGCGTCCAGCACATAGCCGAAAGCGGTACTGGCTTGCATGACTGCGCCCAACGTGATTTGACGCGCCAGATAAACCGGCAGAATGGCAAAGACCGGGATCATCAGGCTGAGGCGAAAATAGCTGGTGATAAAGCTTTCCAGCCGGAATTCACGTCCCATCAGGCTGCGCCAGTTATTGACGATCGCCTGAAAGCGCTGACTCATCCGCGTTTGCTCCGCCTCTTCCCCTCGGTAAAAGGCAATCTGTTCGGTATGCTCACGCACCCGCAGCAGCGTGGTACGGTAATTTGCCTCGGCGCGCTGTTTTTCCACATTCAGCCCGTGCAGCCGATGCCCCAGCAGATGGGCGAACAGGCTGTTGACGAGCGCGTAACCTAACGCAATCCATACCAGATAGCCATGAACCGTTATGCCGTGGCCGCCGACAGTGAACGTCTGCACGCCGGACAACTGCCACAGAATGACGATAAAGGAAAAGAAGCGGGCGATGTTTTTCAGCAGCGAAAGCAGCAGTTCCAGACTTTGTTCAATCAACAGCCGGATATCTTCCGCAATGCGCTGATCCGGGTTATCCGGTTCGCCGCGCAGGCTGAGCCGGTAGTGGGCGCAGCGGGTTAGCCACGCCTGTGAAAAATGCTGCGTCATGTCCTGACGGCAGCGGATAATCAGCAGTTTTTTCAGCCAATTGCCGCAGACTATCACCAACACGAACAGAGCGGTATAGCCCGCATAGCGCCAGGCCAGCGCCTGGATGGAGGCGTGCTGAAAGTAGTCGGCCAGCGCATCGTAAAAGTCTTTACTCCAGTTGTTATACAGCACGCTGATCCAGACGACGGACAGCGTCAATGCGATAATGGTCAGCAGCAGCAGCCAGCTATACACCGCCCGGCGGGTAAACCAGAACGGCGCGATTAACTGATAAAAGCGTTTTAATGTCGGCATCAGGTTAGTCAACCCGCGGCCTGCCGTTTGCAGGCCACGTTCTGTCGGTAAGTGAGGTCAGGCAATCAGAAGGCGTATTTCGCCGTCAGCATAAAATTACGCGGGTCGCCGTAGAAGTTGTAGCCGCCGCGATGGCGATTGTTCAGCGTGCGGTAATACACTTTATCGCCCAGGTTATTGCCCACCAGATTAAAGCTGAGGTTTTTGCTGTACTGATAGGTGATGTTGGCGTTAAACAGGGTGTAACCGCCCTGAGAGACGTTATATGTGGTGTTGGTGTCGGTTTGCGCCGTCAGCCCCGCGCCCAGAGTCCAGGGATTCAGGCTGCCGGGAAGGTTGTAACTGCTATACAGTTTGAACATATGCTGCGGTGTATGCGGGCTGTAGCGTTGTCCCTGTTCATCCTCTTCTCCGTGCAGATATTGGGTATTGGTCAGCGTATAGCCGGCAAATAACTGCCAGCCTTCGGCCAGCTTGCCCGAGACTTCCATCTCAACGCCCTGGCTGCGCACTTTGCCTTCGGCGCGAGAGCAGTAATCGCTGGTCAGACATCCGCTATCCGCCACGGCGCGGTTGGCCTGGATAATGCGGTAGAGCGCGATCGAGGCATTCAGATCGCCATCAAAAAACTCGCCTTTAATACCGGTCTCATAGTTTTTTCCGGTCACGGCCGGCAGCAGACTGCCGGTGCGGGTTATGGCTTCCTGCGGCTTATAGATATCGCTGTAGCTGGCATACCAGGTGTAATGTTCCGCGAAATCCCACAGCAGACCGCCGTAAGGAATCAGTTTGTCGCGAACTTTGTAGCTGCTGCCGTGGCTGGTTTTACCGGTGGTGCGGTTGGTGTTGTACATATCATAGCTGAAGGCGCTGTAGCGGCTGCCGACAATCAGCTTCCAGTCGTCGGCCAGTTCCAGCCGGGTGGTGGCGAACAGCGCGCGCTGATAGATGCCGTACTGGTAGCGGCGGGTATAATCCGGCCAGTCGGGTTCGGGCAGCGAGGCCGGCTCCCAGTCGTAGACATTGACGGTGCCGGTATTGGCGACAACGCCAAACAAATTATCAAAATTCTCTTTTTGATAGTCTCCGCCGACGACCAACTCATGATTACGGTTCAGCAACGTAAAGGGGCCGCTCAGGCTCAGGTTGTAGCTCCATTGATCCGATCGGTTATCCCGCTGGATAGCATTATTCAGTTTTGCGCTGCCGCTATTGCTGTCCACGCCGTTAGAGCCGTTGCCAAATATTCCGATGGCCTTGCTTTCGGCGCTGGCATGCGTGTAGTTCAGGGCGCTGTTAAGCCTCCAGTCGTTATTAAATATGTGCTCGATTTCGGCAAAGGGATTGATTTTTTCAAAAGTGATACGGTTCCAACTGGCCCCGAGGAAGGTTGAGCGCGGCAAGTTAAGATTGGCGTAGCGTGTGGACATCGGTATCCCGTATAAATCGGGCACGGTATGGGTTTTCTGCCAGTTGATACCCGTCGTGAGGGTGGTATCGGGCGTCATATCCCAGGCCAGCGTACCGAATAGCACCTGGCGGTCGCTGTCGACATAATCGACGGCGCTCTGTTTATCCTGATAAGCGCCGACAAAGCGGCCGCGCAGGCTGGCATCGTCATTGAGCGGCCCGGACACGTCCATTTCGCTACGGTAGTTGTCCCAACTCCCGACGCCGGTACTGGCCGACGCCTGAAAACCATAGGTAGGCTTTTTCCGCACCAGATTGACGGTGCCGCCCGGTTCACCGTTACCCTGCGTCAGGCCGGATGCGCCACGCAGGATCTCCACTCGATCGTAAATCGCCAGATCGGGCGATTCGCTGGCGGCTTCGGAAAACCCCATGCCGGACACGCTGTTCTGGAAAGACGAACTTACGCCGTCTTCCTTGACGTTATCCATAGTAAAACCGCGCGACTGAAACTTGACCTGGTAAGAGCTTTGATTGACCACATTCACCCCGGTGGTCTGGCTCATGGCTTCATCCAGCGAGGTCATATTTTGATCGTTCATCCGCTGGCGGGTGACCACGCTCACCGACTGCGGCGTTTCGCGCGGCGACAGGTTTAACTGCGTGGCGGTATTCATACTGCGGGTGGTGTAGGAGTCGGTGCCTTCGGTGATGCCGTTACGGTTAACCGCGGCCACCACCAGCATCTCATCGCCCGCCGGTATTTGCTGTAACATATAGGCGCCGCCGGACTGTCTCACCGCCTGCAAACCGCTACCGGCGAGCAGGGCGCTGAATCCTGCCTCCACACTGTAGTTTCCCTGTAACGCGACGCCCATCTTGCCGTTTGCCAGACTGGCGTCGCCCGCCAGATACACGCCGGACTGAGCGGCAAACAGGTTTAACTGCTGACTTAGCGGCCCTGCCGGAATGGCGTAGGCGTGCGGTGCCTGAACCTCTGCCAGCGCGATGCCGGACGACAGTGCCAGCGGCGCGCCGCACAGCAGCCGGACGGCAAGCGCGAGGGGAGTTGCTGTCCGGCTCGCGCCGGATAGTGAGAGAAACGATGGAAATGACATATTGATTTGCCTTCTAACCCAGAGTGAAGAAATTGTGCTTTTACTGTGAATCGAAGGACGGCGTTAAAAAGGGAACAAGAATGATAACTATTTTTTCTCCACCGTTACCCACCAGGAAAAACGCCGGTGAATGCGGATAGGAAATGTCTGCGCCAGCATCGCCAGAGCGGCATCCGTATCCGTCAGCGGGAACGTCCCCATCACCCGCAGCGCGGCAACGTCGGGCTGACAGGCCAGATAGCCGTGGCGGTAGCGCGAGAACTGCGCGATAACCTCGCCCAGCGACAGGTTATCCGCCTGTAGCAGCCCCCGCGACCAGTCGGCGTCGGTTCGTGCGGTCGGTAACTGCCGCCCCTGTCCCTGAAAATTGAATTCCAGCCGCTGACCGGCATCAACCCGGCGCGCCGCTTGAGCATGGCGAGCGGTGACCTCGACGGCGCCTTTATAGACGGCTAAATGCGTCGTGCCGTCATGTTGCTCTACGCTGAAGCGGGTGCCGAGCGCCAGCATTTGTCCCTCGGCGCTGGATACCGATAACGGACGGGGATCCGCGGCGGTATCAACCATGATGTCGCCGGCCAGCAGAACCAGCTGTCTCCGTTGGCTGTCGAATTGCACGTCGACTGCGCTGGCGGTATTCAGCCAGAGGCGGGTGCCGTCCTGTAGCACAAGACGTTTAATTTCGCCGGTGGCGCTGTGATGGTCTGCCGTCATCGCCAACAGAGAACCCCGCAGCGGCGTATAGCGATAGGTCGCCCAGGATAGCAGTGAGCCGGTACTCAACAGCGCCGCCAGTTTGAGGGCGCGGCGGCGGTTCATGTCGGCGGGCTGATGCAGCAAGGCGTTGATGGCGGGTTGTTGGCTGTCGCCGCGTAACGGTTGAAAGCGCTGGCTGACTTTCCGCACATATTCCCAGGCGCAGCGGTTTTCCTCGCTTTCATCCATCCAGCGTTGCCAGTGGTGATGGTGTTCATGGTCGCCTTCAAGCTCGCAGAGCTGGGCATACCACTGCGAGGCCTGCTGTAATGCGATAAAACCGGGTTTGTTCATCAGGTGGCGGTCTTCTGGCAAGCGAGGGTGGTTTCTTCTATTTCTGCTTCCAGCAATACGCAGTGCAGCATGGCCTGCGCCATGTATTTCTTCACCATGCGTTCCGAGACGCTGAGGACGCTGGCGATTTCCCGGTAGGTTAATCCCTGAATCTGCGCCATGACGAACGCGGCGCGGACTTTCTCCGGCAGCGCCCGCAGCATGGCATCGACCTGATACAGGGTTTCAAGAATGATATTGCTGTGTTCCGCCGACAGCACAACCGGTTCCGGCCGGGCAGCCAGCGAATTCAGCCAGGCGCGCTCAATTTCCCGCCGCCGCCATAAATCCACGCACATTCCCTGCGCCATCACGCTCAGATAGGCGCGTGCTCCGGCATGGCTGTCGAACTGACGCGGTTTGATCAGCAGACGTAAAAAAACATCCTGAGCCAGATCGGCGGCATCGTACAGATTTCCCAGCCGTTTGCGCAACAGCCCTTGCAGCCAGCCGTGATGCTGGCGGTAGAGCAGATGAATGTCTGCTGCGGTATCGATTTGGGCTGATGACATATCAATGGCCTGAAAACGGGATAGCCGGGAAAATAAGACGTGTGTCACATTTTAAGTGAGAATGATTTTTATTTCAATGGGGTATTGACACACGCAACGCCTGCCATACCAGACGCCGCCGATTACTGTCTCAGTCATAACGCCAGACGGTATGCGGATTGATGATAAACTCCGAGGCTAGCTGAGCCTGTGCAGATAAGGCGGCAATATGGGAACCGGCAGAACCGACAGCACTTTCAGTTTTTGCAGCGTGCGTATCTGCGCACGCTCAAGGTGCTCATGGAGGCTCATCGCCGCCAGTTCCCAGCTTTCCTGAAGCAGCATTTCATAGATCAGGCGGTGTTCGTTGATGGTGGCATGATCAACGGCGATCGACAGCGTCTCATAGAAAATGCGGGTGACGATAAGCGGAGATTGGCTCTGACGCAGAATTTCGATCAGCGCCCGGTTGCCCGCCGGCTCCAGACAAAAAAGGTGAAGATCGTCCTCGACGCGTTCCAGCTCGGCGGCGGTCACTTTGCCCTTTTTCAGTTTTTCCAGACGTTCCAGATTTTCGGCGATCTGACGCTGTGTAATATAGGGCGCCGCCTGGCGCAGCGCCGCCGGTTCGAGACAGGCGCGGATCTGGTAATGATCCTTGATCTCTCTGGCCGTCAACGGCCCGGCCAACCATTGCGAATAGGGTTCTTTTTCCACTAGCCCTCGATCGCGCAGGCGCACCAGACTTTCACGAATAATATTGCGGCTGACGTTGTAAAACTCGGCGGCTTGACCTTCGTTAAGCTGGTAATGACCGAATACCATGCAGGTCGACAGCGCTTCTTGCAGATCGCTCAATACCTTTTCCCCGGCGCTGCGGGTATCGACCAGGGCATGATCCTGATCGAGCCCCAGCACGGTCCGGTTTAACGCCAGGCGCTGAGGCTCAATATCCTCTCCCTCGGCGGCGACGATAAACCCCCGGCCTTCAAAACGGGCGATCAGTCCCTCTTCATGCAGCAGACCCAGCGCCCGTCGCACCGGAACCCGGCTGGTGCCAAACAGCTCGGCCAACGGGCCTTCCAGCAGCACTAATCCGGCCGGTACGGTTTGCGCCTCTATGATTGCCTTCCTGAGAACCTGATGGATCATCTCATATCGCGCCGCGCCGCGGGCTTCGGTTCTTACGTCTTTGCTTTCGTTAAGCATCCTTTGGCTCATTGATCCTCGCCTGAGTGAATACTGCATTATTGCATACCCTCTGATTAAGTTGATCGTTCCTATCGGGTAAACAAAATGCATTCATATGGTGCGCCTGCACGATAATGAATCATGAAATCAAATATCCATTTTTATACACATTTCATCTTTATCCGTTAAACCGCGGGTTATCGCTTGAGTTAAGTCGATTAAAAGCCGTTTAAGGACAACGCGTTTTGATGTTATCCCTTATTTTAGAACAAATAATCGACATTTTCGTTAAGCGTTGGCATTTTATTTGCAGGTATAAAATGTATTTTTTATATAAACATACGTTTTTTTTGATAGAAAAATGAGCGCTGGCGCCAACCCGCATTTTTTATGTCATGCCGTACGGCGGGGGGAATCCCGTCAGCTTGCCGCTTTCTTCCCTGTCGTAACCTGTAATGGAGAAATAACATGGCTAAAGAGATCCTTTGTGCTTTCGGTGTTGATGTTGATGCGGTCGCGGGGTGGTTGGGTTCCTATGGCGGAGAAGACTCCCCGGATGATATTTCGCGCGGCCTGTTTGCCGGTGAAGTCGGCGCGCCGCGACTGCTTAAGCTGTTTGCGGATCACCAACTGCGAACGACATGGTTTATTCCCGGTCACTCCATCGAAACGTTTCCTGAACAGATGAAGGCGGTTGCCGATGCCGGTCATGAAATCGGCGTGCACGGCTACAGCCATGAAAATCCTATCGCCATGACGCCGGCGCAGGAAGAAGCCATTCTGGATCGCTGTATCGATCTGGTGACGACGCTGTCGGGAAAACGGCCGACCGGTTACGTGGCGCCGTGGTGGGAGTTCAGCAACGTCACCAATGAACTGCTGCTGAAGAAGGGCATCAAGTATGACCACAGCCTGATGCACAACGACTTTCATCCCTACTATGTCCGGGTCGGCGACAGCTGGACGCGCATTGACTACAGCCAGCACCCGGACACCTGGATGAAACCGCTGGTGCGCGGCGAGGAAACCGATTTGATCGAAATCCCCGCCAACTGGTATCTCGACGATCTGCCGCCGATGATGTTCATCAAAAAATCCCCCAATAGTCATGGATTCGTCAATCCGCGCCATCTGGAAGAGATGTGGCGCGACCAGTTCGATTGGGTCTACCGCGAAAATGACTACGCCGTCTTTACCATGACCATCCACCCTGATGTGTCGGGGCGACCGCAGGTTCTGCTGATGCTGGAACGTCTGATCAAGCATATCCAGAGCCATGAGGGCGTCCGTTTTCTGACGTTCGATGAAATTGCCGACGATTTCCAGAAGCGCAAGCCGCGCGCCCTGTAATTTTCTTCCACCACTAAAAGAGTGATAGAAAAATGAGTCTGTATAAAAAAACGACGGTTAATGGCTGGCAACCCCAGCAGTTGACGAGCAAGGACGTGAAATTCGCGACCTGGATCGCTTTCTTTGCCTGGGTGTTCGCCGTCTATGATTTTATTTTGTTTGGGACGCTGCTGCCGGAAATCGGCAATCATTTTAACTGGGGTGAGGTTGAGCAGGCTGAAATTGCCACCTGGGTTGCGGTGGGCGGCGCGGTGGTGGCGCTGGCTGTCGGCCCGCTGGTGGATCGCCTTGGACGCCGGCTCGGTATTGTGATCACCGTCGGCGGCTCCGCCATCAGCTCCCTGCTGACGGCGATCGGCGGCGCATGGGGCAAAGGCGCGTTGACGGTGATCCGTTCGGTCGCCGGTCTTGGTTATGCCGAGCAGACGGTTAACGCCACCTATTTGACCGAGCTTTATGCGGCGCTGGACGATCCGAAACTGAATCGGCGTAAAGGCTTTATCTACAGTCTGGTTCAGGGCGGGTGGCCGGTAGGGGCGCTGGTGGCATCGGCCCTCACCGCGCTTTTGATGCCGCTGATCGGCTGGCAGGGCAGTTTTGTTTTCGCCGCGTTACCTTCTCTGGTGATTGCTGTTCTGGCGTTGAAACTGAAAGAAACACCGCAGTTTCAGGTTCATCAGCATATCCAGACGTTGCGCAAAGCCGGGCAGATTGATGATGCCCGTCAGGTGGCGCAGGATTATCAAATTCACTATGAGGATCATCAAAATGCCGGTCTGGCGGCGGCGTTTCGCGGCACGTCGCTGCGCGCGACGCTGGTGCTGGGCAGCGCCATCCTGCTTAACTGGTTTGCCATTCAGATCTTCAGCGTGCTCGGCACGACCGTGATTACCAAAACGCACGATGTCTCGTTCAGTAACTCGTTGCTGATTCTGGTGCTGTCGAATCTGGTCGGATACTGCGGTTATCTGGTACACGGCTGGCTGGGGGATCGCTTCGGCCGCCGCAATACCATTGCCATCGGCTGGATGCTGGGCGGCGTGGCCTTTGCCGCCATGCTCTTCTGCCCGGATGACTTCGCCACCATTGTCGCGCTCTACAGCATCGGGCTGTTTTTCCTGATTGGCCCGTATGCCGCCGCGCTGTTTTTTATCAGCGAAAGTTTCCCTACCGCCATTCGCGCCACCGCCGGATCGCTGATCGGGGCGATGGGGCCGGTGGGCGCCATTCTGGCCGGTATCGGCACCACCAGCATGTTGAGCAGCGGCGGTGACTGGCAGAGTGCGGCGCTGTGGTTTGGGGCGCTGCCATGCTTTATCTCGGGCGTGATTATTCTGCTGGCGCAGCATATCCGCGCAGACGACGTGAAATAACCCCGCGGGGAGAGCCGGCCTCTCCGCTTATTCATTGAAGGAGTTCAGCTATGGCTGAAACGTTATCTTCCGCGCCCGTGGCGATGATCAGCGGCGCCGCCAGCGGTATCGGTCTGGCGCTGGCGCAAGCCTACGCACGCAAAGGCGTGCGTGTTGTGGCGGGATATTATCCCGCCGATCCCCACGATCCCGACGCGGCGCAAGCCGCGGTGGCCGCCGCGGGGGGCGAGGCCATCTGGCTGCCGCTGGATGTGGCGTCAACCCCATCGGTGGCGGCGTTTGTCGACGCGGCCTGTCAGCACTTCGGACGGATCGACTACGTGGTGGCCAACGCGGGGGTGCTGCGCCGCTCGCCGATTGGCGAGATGAGCGACGAAAAGTGGGATGCCATGCTCAATGTTGATTTAACCGGCGTGATGCGCTGCTTTCGCGAAGCGTCCGTCCGTATGACGAGCGGCGGCAGTCTGGTGGCCATTTCCTCCATCGCCGGGGCGTTCTATGGGTGGCAGGATCACGCGCACTATGCGGCGGCGAAAGCGGGCGTGCCGGGGATTTGCCGCTCAATGGCGGTGGAACTGGCGCCGCGAGGCATTCGCTGCAATGCGGTGATCCCGGGGCTAATCGAAACGCCGCAGTCGCTGGATGCCGAGAATTCGCTGGGACCGGAGGGCTTAAAACAGGCGGCGCGCGGTATTCCGCTGGGTCGGGTAGGACGGCCGGAAGAGGTCGCCAATCTGGTCACGTTTCTGACCAGCGAAGCAAGCAGCTATATCACCGGTCAAAGTCTGATTATCGACGGCGGTTTGACCGTGCGCTGGCCTGATTAGGAGAGGAAGCATGCAATTACAAAACCGAAACGCGGTGATTACCGGCGCCGCCAGCGGCATAGGCGCTGAGATAGCGCGGCTGTTTGCCGCCAACGGCGCCCGTCTGCTGCTGGCCGACCGCGATGCCGCAGCGCTGGAGAACGTGGTGGCGGCGTGCCGCGCCCTTGGCGCCGAGTGTGAAGGCTGTGTTTGCGACGTCAGCGACGCCGCGGGAGCCAGGCAGAGCGTGGATCGCTGTCTGCGCCACTACGGCGGCATCGATATTCTGGTCAACAACGCCGGTATTCTGACCCAGGCACCCTGTGGCGAGATCTCGCTGGCGATGTGGGACGAGATGATGGCGGTGGATTTACGCAGCGTGTTCCTGGCTTCACAGCGCGCCCTGCCAGCCATGGTGGCGCAGAAGTGGGGGCGGATTATCAATATCGCCTCGCAATTGGGGATCAAGGGCGGCGCGGAGCTATGCCACTACGCCGCAGCCAAAGCGGGCGTGATTGGTTTTACCAAGTCGCTGGCGCTGGAGGCGGCCCCCCACAATGTGCTGGTTAACGCCATTGCGCCGGGGCCGATTGAGACGCCGCTGGTCGATGGCATAAGCCGCGCCTGGAAACAGGCTAAAGCGGTGGAGTTGCCGCTTGGCCGCTTCGGCAGGCCGGAAGAGGTGGCGCCGGTGGCGTTACTGTTGGCCAGCGAACCGGGCGGCAACCTGTTCGTCGGTCAGACGCTGGGGCCCAATTCCGGCGATGTCATGCCCTGAGGAGAAAGCGAATGTGTGGAGTCTGTGGTTTATTGGACAGCGGCCCGCAGTGGAGCGATCCGTTGCAGCGCTCGCTTCCGCGTTATCAGCAGCGTCAGCAGCAACGGGCGGTGTTAAATCATGTGCTGGCGCCCTTTGGGATCAAACTGCATGACTTCTATAACAGTTGGACGTTGTCCGGCCCGACCGGGCAGCAGGTGATGGTCAACAGTCTCGATGAGATCTGGCAGGCGGCGGAAGGGATCATCCGGCGGCCCATCGATCCGCTGGATGAGCATTGGCTGGCTGCGTTGGAGAGCGGGAGATAACCATGCGACGAGAAGAAAAGCTGGTGGTGCACATTCTCTGCGGTTTTCTTGGCAGCGGTAAAACCACGCTGTTACAGCACTGGCTGCGTAGTCAGGACGGGAGTGACGTGGCTGTGCTGGTCAATGAGTTCGGCGAGGTGGGCATCGATCATTTTCTGCTTCAGGCGATCGCGCCGGATACGGTATTGCTGCCCGGCGGGTGCGTATGCTGTCAGATCCGCGGCGAACTGAAGCAGGCGCTGCTGGATCTGTATGAAGGCAGAGAGCGGGGCGAGTTGCCGCCTTTCCGCCACGTGGTGATCGAAACCACCGGCCTTGCCGATCCGGCGCCTATTCTCTCCACGCTGTTGCACGACAGGCAGTTGCAGTATCACTTTGCTCAGGGCGCGGTGATCACGCTGGTGGATGCCGAGCACGCCTGGGATCAGGCGGAGCATCAGCCTGAGTGGCTGGCGCAGGTGACGGCGGCGGATACGCTGCTGCTGAGCAAATGCGATCGCGTCGACGGCGCGGCGTTGGCGCCGCTGAAGGATTATCTTGCGCGTCTCAACCCGATGGCGCAGATTGATGAGAGCGCCCGCGCTCTCCAGCATCCCGACAGATTGTTCGTCGCACGGATGACGTCGGGCGAGGACGCCTCGGCGATCAAGCATCAGGTATTTCGTTGGCTGGGGAACGCGGCGTCGGCGGCATTAATCGCCGCCCCTGCCGCCGCCCTCAAGGCTTCCCACCCGCAAACCCACACCTGTGTGATTACGCTGGAGAATGATATCAACTGGAGCGCCTTTGCCGTTTGGCTGTCGCTGTTATTGCACTGCCACGGTAAATCGGTACTGCGTATGAAAGGGATCCTGCGCGTGAATGAGAGTGCGTCGCCCATCGTGATCCACGGCGTGCAGCACAGCCTGCATCCGCCGGAGCACATGGCGGCATGGCCGGGTAAGTTGCGTGAGTCGCAACTGGTATTTATTATGCGGGGGATTGACCCGGCAACGCTCAGGCAGGCTTTTCTACGCTTTCAGCAGCCCTTTATCAGCGAAAAGGCCCCAACATAATGTCCAGCCTTTCTTCTTCGACCACCACACTGCGCGTACTCGGCACCTCGGTCACGCTGCTGGAATTGCTGCGTAACCGGGCGGCGCAGGATCTGGGGATTAAAATCGACTATCTGGTGCATAACGTCGAAGACGCCCAGCGCATCGCGGTCATGCACCCTGAATGCTACGACCTGTACGATCAGTGGTTTCATAATATTGATTTCGTCTGGCCGGCGCGGGCGATTCAGCCGCTGGAGATCAAACGCCTGAAATACTGGGACGAAATCAATAATCTGCCCAAGTTCGGTTCGCTATTGCCCGGCGGGCACCCTGGCGACGGCAGCGTGCCGGTGGACCGGCTTTACGTCCAGCGCGATAACCACCTCAGCAGCCGCCCCGCCGATTTCATCAGCATGCTGCCGCTCACGCACAATGCCGACAGCTTTGCTTATCACGCCGACCGTCTGCCTGATTCGTTACAGGGGGAAGAGGAGAGTTGGAGTTGGCTGCTGCATCCCGCCTACGGCGGACAGGCGGCGCTGCAACACGATGCGGCGATGGGGGCGCTCGATGCCGCCTTGGCGGTGCAGGGCGCCGGTTTGGCGAACTTCGCCAGCGTGGGGAATCTGACGCTGGAAGAGATCGACACCCTGACGGATATTCTGGTCAGCCACCGCCGACACGGCCATTTTGCCGCGTTCTGGGCCACCCCGGATGAGGCCTGTGAGCTGATTGACGATCGGCAGGTGGGGATTCAGAGCCTGTGGGCGCCGACCTATTTCCGCCACCATTTTCGCCAGAACGGCTATAAGCTGGCGATGCCGCGTGAAGGTTATCGGGCCTGGTATGGCGGCCTGTCGCTGTCGCGCTGCGCGACAGGAAAGGTGAAAGATGCCGCCTATGCATACCTCAACTGGTGGCAGTCGGGCTGGCCCGGAGCGGTGATGGCCAGACAAGGATATTACATTTCCAATCCACAGCGCAGCCGGCCCTATCTGTCGGCGGCGGAGTGGGATTTCTGGTACGACGGCAAACCGGCGGCGGAGATGCTGCCCAACGCCTTCGGCGAGCCGATGATCGCCAAAGGCGAACGCCGCGACGGCGGCTGCTACGCACAGCGCATGAGCCACATAGCGGTGTGGAACTCGGTAATGGATGAACACAACTATCTGGTAAGGCGCTGGCAGGACTTTCTTCATGCCTGACGCGCCCGTTACCCCAGCGGCAGCGCCATAATGATGGCGTCCTCATGGCCTTCCGCCGTGGGGTAATAATCCCGCCGCAGCGAGACCTCGTTGAAGCCCAGACTGTTATAGAGCGCAAGCGCCCGCTGATTGGAGGCGCGAACTTCCAGCCATAGCGTCACTATGCCGCGCGTCTCCATCTCCTGAATGAGATGTTCCAGTAGTCGGCGTCCCAACCCCTGACGCTGATGATCCGGGTGGACGGTGATATTGAACAGCGTGGCTTCATCCAGCACCACCTGGGTGATGGCGTAAGCCGCCAACTGCCCGTGGCGGGTAAGCTTCAGATTGAAATAACGCTCCCCTTGATTGCTGGCAAAGGTTTGTTTCGTCCAGGGAAAAGGGTGGCTGGCTTGTTCAATCTCAAAGGCTTGCGCCAGATCGGCCGGCATCAGGGTAGATATCGTGTTCATGTTTACAGATCTGCTGCCAGAGCGCCCGTTTGGCGTCGGCGTTGTGGTAAAGCTCGGTCAGTGCCGGGCTGGTGAGTTGGACGCCTTCCAGCGCAAGCGGTTCCTCGACGCCCAAGCGCCAACTGTGGCAGCGGGCGTTTGGGGGGAGCATCACCACCTGTTGCGGCGTCAGGCTGAATGTTTGTTCGGGCGTGAGCGACAGACTGCGCAGCACATCGGCCAGCAGCGGATCGTCGCCGGCCAGCGGTTCGGCCGACACAATAACCAGACGAACCCGGGCCGGCAGAGTGACGGCGATTTCTCCCTGCAACACCGCCGGGCGCGTCAGCGTCCACTGCGTAATCCCCAGTTGTTGTAGCAGCCAGTCACGTCTTGATTCCATGCCTTATCCTGTGCGGATCGGGTTTATGCCGCTTATGCTAGCAAACCCATCGAGCATGCGCCAACATCGCTGCAACTTCAGGGATGAAGAGTATATAATCCCTGCTCAATTGTTAAGGAGCTTCAGCCTGATGTCCGCATTAACCCCAGCCAGTGAAGTCATACTGCGCCATAGCGACGAATTTATCCCCCGCCGGGTATTGTTTGCCGGTGATTTACAAGACACTTTGCCCGCGCAGTTCGACGCGGCCGATGTTCGCGTCCACGCCACGCAGTTTCACCACTGGCAACAGCTGAAACGCACGCTGGAGGATAATATTCAGTACGGCCTGCTGGCGGATGCCGCGCTGGCGGCGGATTGCGACACCCTGATCTATTACTGGCCGAAAAGCAAACTGGAAGCGGAGTTCCAACTGTCCAACCTGTTGTCGCTGCTGCCGGTTGGCGCCGAAATCTTTGTGGTGGGTGAAAATCGCAGCGGCGTGCGCAGCGCGGAAAATATGCTGTCTGATGTCGTGTCGTTGAATAAAATCGACGGCGCCCGGCGTTGCGGGCTTTACCACGGGCGCATTGAAAAACAAACCGCTTTCAATCTGGCCGACTGGTGGGATGAGTACGTGGTGGATGGCGTGACGGTGAAAGCGCTGCCCGGGGTATTCAGCCGCGACGGACTGGATCCGGGCAGCCGGCTTTTGCTGTCTACCTTTGAGCCGCATATGAAAGGCAAGGTGCTGGATATCGCCTGCGGCGCAGGCGTGCTGGCGGCGATGCTGGCGCAACAGTCGCCTAAAATCCGCCTGACGCTGAGCGATGTCAGCGCCGGGGCGCTGGCGTCGAGTAAAGCCACGCTGGCGGCGAACCAGCTGGAAGGCGAAGTGATCGCCAGCAATGTCTATTCAGAGATTACCGGCCGTTTTGATCTCATCGTATCCAATCCGCCGTTTCATGATGGTTTGCAAACCAGCCTGCAAGCGGCGGAACTGCTGATCCGCGGCGCGGTGTCCCACTTGCCGATTGGCGGGCAGTTGCGCATCGTCGCCAATGCGTTCCTGCCTTATCCGGATCTGTTGGACGCGGCGTTCGGCAGCCATGAAGTGCTGGCGCAGACCGGGCGCTTCAAGGTTTACCAGGCCACGGTGGGCCGCCCGCCGCGCACCGGCAAAGGCCGCCGTTAGTTCTCCGTATTGATCGCCGCCATGCCTTCTTTGCCGTAGCGTTCCCCCGCTGCGGCATGGAACGGAAAGATGGCGTCGATTTGCGCCAGTTCTTCCGCCGTTAGCGTGACGTCCAGCGCGGCGACATTCTCTTCCAGATAACGGCGCCGTTTGGTGCCTGGAATCGGCACAATATGCTCGCCCTGCGCCAGTACCCAGGCCAACGCCAACTGTGACGGCGCAATGCCTTTCTCTTGCGCCAGTTGATTGACTTTGTCCACCAGTCGCAGGTTTTTGGTGAAGTTATCTCCGGAAAAACGCGGATTGCTGCGGCGGAAATCATCCGCATCCAAATCGTCCGGGCTGCGGATCGCGCCGGTCAGAAAACCGCGTCCCAACGGGCTGTAGGGCACGAAGCCGACGCCGAGCCGTTTACAGGCGGGCAGAATGGTTGTTTCCACGTCCCGTGTCCACAGCGAATATTCACTCTGCAACGCCGTAATGGGATGAACCCGATGCGCGCGCTCCAGCGTCGCGGCGGACGCTTCACTTAAACCGATATAGCGAATCTTACCTTCCTTGACCAAATCGGCCAGCGTACCGACGGTTTCTTCAATGGGCACCGTAGGGTCGACGCGGTGTTGATAGTAGAGGTCGATTTCTTCTACGCCCAGCCGTTGCAGGCTACCTTCAATGGCGCGACGAATATATTCCGGTTTTCCGCATACGCCGCGCTCGATGTGGTTATCCGGGTTGCGCACGATACCAAACTTGGTGGCAAGGAAAACCTGCCGCCGCTTGCCTTTAATGGCTTTGCCAACCAGTAATTCATTGGTATGCGGGCCGTACATGTCCGCGGTATCCAGCAGAGTGACGCCCAATTCCAGCGCTCTGTGCAGGGTGGCAATGGCTTCTTTTTCATCCTGTGCCGTGGAGTAGAAATCGCTCATTCCCATGCAGCCCAGTCCGAGAGCTGAAACCGCTGGGCCGTTTTTGCCTAATTGACGCTGTTGCATTGTGTCGTCCTCATACTTGGTATGGAAAGTCAGACAAGTGTGGTTGTTTATTGAATAAAGATAAATAACGCATTTTGTGCAACACTGTTCAAAAATAAACAACAATCGGTCAGGCAAGATGGATCATATTCAGGCGATGCGGGTTTTTGTACGTATTGTAGAGCTGGGGAGCTTTAGCCGTGCGGCGGAAAGGCTGGCGCTGCCGCGGGCGACGGTCAGTCATACCATCAAACAGCTTGAGGCGCGTCTGGGCGTGCGTTTACTGCAACGCACAACGCGGCAGGTACAGATCACCGATGAAGGCCGCATTTATTACCAACGCTGTACGCAGCTGCTGGCGGAAATTGAAGAGACGGATTCGCTTTTCACTCGGCACAAGCGACAGCCGGTGGGCAAGGTGCGGGTGGATATGCCGCATTCGCTGGCGCGCGAGGTGGTGATCCCGGCCCTGAGCGACTTTTATCAGCGCTATCCGCAGATTACGCTGTCGCTGAGCGCCAATGACGCGGCCATTAACGTGTTGCGAGAAGGCGTGGACTGCGTGCTGCGAGCCTGGCAGACCGAGGATGACTCGCTGGCGACCCGCCATTTACCGCCGATGTCGCAGATAACCTGCGCCTCCGCCGACTATCTTGCTAAATTCGGCACGCCGCAATCGCTGGACGATTTGGTTCATCATCAGGCCGTGGGCTATTTTTCATTGCGCACCGAGCGGCTCTATCCGCTGGAGTTTATGTCTCAGGGCGAGCGTATCACCGCAATGTTGCCTGGGAAATTGCAGGTGAACGGCGCCGATGCCTATATCGCCGGGTGTCGGGCGGGATTGGGGTTGATTCAGGCGCCGCGCCATGGGCTTCAACGCTGGCTGAACAGCGGCGAACTGGTTGAGATCCTTAAGGATACGCCGCCGCCGGATATGCCGTTATACGTGATGTATCCGCCGGGAAGATTCCTCGCGCCGCGGATCCGGGTATTCATTGAATGGCTGAATGAACTGTTTACCCGGCCCTTGCCATCCTGAGATGATGATTTTTACAGCAAACCCCGCATTTACGCGGAAATAATCATTGACCTTGACGTTAAAACCTCTAGAATTCGCCCCCGTGGTGGCATTGCGTAACGTCATGTTGCCGGATTGCGAAGGTGGCGGAATTGGTAGACGCGCTAGCTTCAGGTGTTAGTGCCTTAACGGGCGTGAGGGTTCAAGTCCCTCTCTTCGCACCAATATCACCACAATGTTTTACTGCTGTAGTCATTTGTATTGCATGGCATCCCTGCGAAGGTGGCGGAATTGGTAGACGCGCTAGCTTCAGGTGTTAGTGTCTTAACGGACGTGAGGGTTCAAGTCCCTCTCTTCGCACCATGTCGTGGTACAGATTGAGCGGTGAAAGTATATAGCGTTATCCCTGTGCGAAGGTGGCGGAATTGGTAGACGCGCTAGCTTCAGGTGTTAGTGCCTTAACGGGCGTGAGGGTTCAAGTCCCTCTCTTCGCACCACTCCTCTCAAGATCTTTCTTCTTTATTATCCCAGCGTCAAATTAAATACGACGGACAGCGCCGCCAGTCCGCCGGCCAATGCAATGCAGGACGGCAACAGCAAATAGTGGCGTAAACGCTGATGAAGCAGCATCGCCAAAGTCGCCAACAGCGCGATGGCGATAATCACTTTCAGATGCGTCAGATTCAGATCAAGCACGGCCAGCAATGGCATGACGGCGCAGGGCAATAACACTCCCCATGCGCTGGACAACCGTTTGCCCAAACGCCAACCGGCGCCCCACAATCCACAGGCAGTAATCATCGCAGTCAGCATGTTATGTCCGCCTCAAAAATGATAATGATAACTAATATCATATAAGAATTTATATCAATTGCCAGCTTTTTGGCGCTGGCGGCCTCGGCGGAATGCGCAGGGGAAATCGGTCAGCTCGCCCGTAGGTGATGGCGCAGCAATTTCACCATGTTCATGATGATCGGCGAGCGTTCATGCTGGCGCCATACCATAATTATCTGGGTGCTTAGCTGGCTATCTTTGATCGCATGATAGGAAACGTTCGCCATTTTGATACAGGAGAGCGACTGGGGAATGATGGTGATGCCAAAACCTGCCGACACCATGCCGATGGTGGCGGGTAACTGAGGCGCCGGCTGGCTTAGTGTGGGTTGGTATCCGGATAAATAACAGGTGCGAAGGATCATGTCGTGCAACCCGGGGCACACTTCACGCGGGGACATGATCAACGGCTCCCGCTTCAGTTCATTCAGGTGGACGCTCTGCTTGTTATGCAGGGGATGATCGGCGGGCAGCACCAATTCCATTGATTCTTCCGCTAGTACCTCGCTATTGAATTCGCTGCCGATATTGCATGGCAGACGAAGAAAGGCGATATCAAGATTTCTGTTGTGCAGTTCAGTAAGCAGCAGCGGGGGATTTTCTTCACGCGGGCTTAATGACACGTTCGGATAGCGCTGACGGTAAGCATTCAGCAGCCGTAGTACCGCGGGATGGAAGGATGAAGAGGAAGAGAAACCGATGTTGAAGCTGCCTTCTTCCCCCCTGGCGATGCTTCTTGCTCTGTCGATGGCAGCGTCCGAGAGCTTCAGGAGCTGACAGGCATCCGTATACAACGCTTCCCCCGCTTCAGTCATTTCCACGCCGCGCGTGAGCCTTTTGAATAACGGCGTCCCTATCTCATGTTCCAGCTTCTTGATTTGCTGACTCAGCGGGGGTTGCGATATGCCCAGGTTTTCTGCCGCCCGAGTGAAATGCCGGGCAGTGGCGACGGCAACAAAATAGCGCAGGTAGCGAAGCTCCATGGGGATAACTCCATATTTTTTAGATCTTGAAATAACGATATTTGTATATTGGAACTTTGCCCGTGTCCGCGTCAATCTTTATACAAGGATTAAAAAAATTTAAGTAATAACTCGTCGGAAGAGAAGATATATGAAAGAAGACATTAACGTCGATTCCTGTGCTGAAGAGATCGCATCGTATGCGATTGCTCATCAAAAGCACCATTCTGACTGCGTTATTTATCAAACCTCACTAATGAGTGGGCTAATAAATGGCGTATACGAAGGCAGCCGAACGATGAAGGAATTATTGGAGCACGGAGATTTTGGATTAGGAACGTTTAACAACCTGGATGGAGAACTGGTGGCTTTCAACAGCCGAATTTTTCAGTTGCGTTCCGATGGCAGCGCGCGTAACGCCCTGCCGCATCAAAAGACGCCTTTCGCGGTCATGACGTTTTTCCGTCCGACAGAAGAAGTGCGCTTCGACAGCACGATTACCCGCAACGGCCTCCATCAGAAAATCGACAAGCTTATCGGTACGGATAACCTGTTTTGCGCTCTGAGAATCGATGGTCATTTTCATTACGTTGAAACTCGTACCGTGCCGCGTCAGCAGCGTCCTTATAAACCGATGCTGGAGGCGATTGCCCAGCAGCCGACGTTCCATTTTGACGATTGTCAGGGAAGCGTGATTGGTTTTCGCAGTCCGACCTATACGCAGGGCATCAACGTTGCCGGCTATCACGAGCATTTTATTACCGACGACCGCAAAGGCGGCGGACATATCCTTGATTATGAAATGGAAAGCGGGGTTTTGACATTTGGGGTCATCTCCAAACTGATTATCGATTTGCCGCAAGATCGTGATTTTCTCAGTGCCGATCTGTCACCTGACAACCTCGACAGAGCCATCCAGTCGGTGGAAAGCTGAACACAGATTAAATAAGACAGATCACGAATCATTTCTGAGGAATAAGACAATGGAAAATTCAACAGGCCGGCAGAGCTGGAACTGTGGGGCATCCCTGGTTGTAAAACATCTGGAACAGCAGGGTGTGAAATACGTATTTGGTATTCCGGGCGCGAAAATCGATCGCGTTTTTGATGCGTTGGAAGACTCGCCAATTGAAACGATCCCGGTACGGCATGAAGCCAACGGCGCTTTTATGGCGGCGGCGATCGGACGATTGACCGGAAAAGCCGGCGTGACGCTGGTGACTTCCGGGCCGGGCTGCTGCAATCTGGTTACCGGCCTGGCGACGGCGACGTCGGAAGGCGATCCGGTGGTGGCCATCGGCGGGGCGGTCAAACGATCCGAAAGCCTTAAGCTGACGCACCAGAGCCTGGACACCGTCAGCCTGTTTCAGCCGGTCACCAAGTTCAGCGCCGAAGTCAGGGCGTCATCGGCGATTTCCGAAGTGCTGGCGAATGCATTCCGGACTGCGGAGATGGGGCATCCTGGCGCATCTTTCATCAGCTTGCCCCAGGATATCATTAATGAGCCGGTGACCAGCGCCGTACTGGTGCGTCCGAATATCCCCGCGTTGAACAGTGCGCCTTATGCCGACATCGAGAAGGTCGCGCGGATGATCCAACAGGCTAAAAATCCTATTTTGCTGCTGGGGCTAATGGCGAGCCAGCCTAAAACCGCCGAGGCATTGCGCCGCTTGTTGCATAAAAGCAAGCTGCCGGTAACCAGCACCTATCAGGCCGCCGGCGCGGTCGATCAGCAGCATTTTGACCATTTCGCCGGGCGTGTCGGTCTGTTCAACAATCAGGCCGGCGATAAGCTGTTGCAACAGGCCGACCTGATCGTCACGGTCGGTTACAGTCCGGTGGAATATGATCCGGCATTGTGGAACAGCGGTAAGTCGGCGTTGGTGCATATCGATGTGCTGCCCGCCAATATCGACAGCGCCTATCTTCCCGATGTGGAACTGGTCGGCGATATCGAGCCGACCATTGATAAACTGACCGCCTGCATCCATGCGCCGCTAACGCTTTCGTCGCAAACGCAGGCTATTTTGCGCGACCGCTGCCAGCAACGTCACGATCTGGCGACACGCGGCATGAATATGCGCGGATTTGCCATTCATCCTCTGCGGCTGGTCAGGGCGATGCAGGATATCGTCAATAATGACGTTACGCTGTGCGTCGACATGGGCAGCTTCCATATCTGGCTGGCGCGCTATCTGTACAGCTTCCGGGCGCGGCAGGTGCTGATGACCAATGGCCAGCAAACCATGGGCGTGGCCTTGCCCTGGGCTATCGCCAGCTCGCTGATCCATCCCGGTCAGAAAGTGATTTCGGTTTCAGGCGACGGCGGTTTTATGCAGTCCAGCATGGAGCTTGAAACGGCGATACGCCTGAAGAGCAATCTGTTGCACATTATCTGGGTGGATAATGCCTATAACATGGTTGAGATGCAGGAAGAGAAAAAATATCACCGTTCTTCCGGGGTCAAATTCGGCCCGATCGATTTTAAAGCGTATGCAGAAGCGTTCGGCGCCAAAGGGTTTGCGGTCGAATCGGAAGACGAACTGGTCAGTAAGCTGCGGCAGGCGATGGATGTTCAAGGGCCGGCGGTGATCGCCATTCCGGTGGATTATTCGGACAACCAGCGTCTGATGGAGGATCTGAATATCAGTCAGCTTATCTAGCGTCTGTCTGGCGTGCTTTTGACGCCGGCGGCCCAGGCGGATCGCGATCGGGGAAGCCATCACCGCATGCGCACGGTTTGTCATTGGTGATAAACGTGGATACTATTGGCAATAGTTATCATTTCGTTTCCGGTTTATTCGGATGCCTAGCGGAATCTGCCTTATGCCGACCAAAAATATCGTCAGCACCGTTGAGCCGCCGGCGTTTTCCGGCGGCGACCGGGCGCTGGCCGCTGAGTTAAGCGACTTGCTGCGGCAGCATCGACCTCATTGCCTCGATAGCGTTAAATTCGGCGAACCTCCCCCGGCGGGCAGTATGCCCCTTGCCGAGTGGTCTCAGCCCGCGGTATTTAATCCGTTGGTTCAGCGCTATGGCGATGATCTGTATCGGGACTATCCGGATAGCCAGCGCGAGGGAAAACCGCTGCAATCGCTATGGGCGCAGTGGTACTTCGGGCTGCTGGTGCCGCCCTTGATGTTGGTATTGCTCAAACACGCTGCCGTACTGGATTGTTCGCCGAATCAGATACATGTCGGTTTTCATCACAAAGGACACCCGGCGACGTTTTATATTGCGACGCGGGCGCTGCCGTCCGCATCGGCCGGCGACTCGCCGCGAGCGCGGCTGGAGAGGCTGCTGCATCAACATATTGCCCCGGTGATTAATACGCTGGACAGCTTCGGTGAGCTGAATGCCAGACTCGCCTGGAACAATACCGGCTATCTGATGTACTGGTTTCTGGGCGAAATGAAGGCGCTGATGCCGCAAGATGAACTTACCCGCCTGAGCAACGATCTGTTCTTTTCCCGTTCACTGCTGGATGGCGGCGAAAATCCCCTCTATCGCACGGTTATTCCCCGTAGCGGCATCATTCAACGCCGCAGCTGTTGCCAGCGCTACCGTATTCCCGGCGTCATGCGTTGTCAGGACTGTACGCTGAATAAGGTTTAATACCTTCCGCGGCGTGGATGGTTTACTCTTTCAGTGGTGCGGGCCGCACTGAAAACAGGCGGTAAAACGGCAAACCGACAGGGAAATTAACATGCTGATAAGATCCGTCAGGCGGATAATCAAACGTATTGCCATTATTTTGGGCGTGGTGGCGGTGACGCTGCTGGCTATCCGTATTTATGACACGCAACGTGGGCCGGCGCTGGCGCCGTGGCATACGTTTGCGCCGGATGAACTGTCGGCGGAGGAGCTTGACCGGGCTGACTGGGCAGCTTACCTGCGCACCGAAGAGACGCTTTTCCAGCAAATCAATCAGCATGTGACTCAGGAACTGGATGACGATGAACAACGGCCGATTAACCGTTATTTTTCCGGCAGCCCGGTTTATCCGGGCAAGTTTCAGCATGACTGGAACCGTTCTTATGAATTGATGCCGGACGGCGCGCCAAAAGGCGCGGTGGTGCTGTTGCATGGGCTGACGGATTCTCCTTATAGCCTGCGGCATATTGCCGAGCGCTATCGCCAGCGCGGATTTGTGGTCGTCGGCATTCGTCTGCCGGCGCACGGTACGGTGCCGGGCGCCCTGACGGACGTCCGTTGGCAGGACTGGCTGGCGGCAACCCGTCTGGCGGTGCGCGAAGCGAACCGGCATCTTACGCATACGTCAGCGGGCGCATTACCGCTGCATCTTGTGGGGTTCTCCAACGGTGGGGCGCTGGCGTTGAAATATGCGCTGGATACGCTGGACGATCCAACGCTGTCCCGCCCCGACCAGCTGATACTGATTTCGCCGATGATTGGCGTCACCCGTTACGCCCGCTTTGCCGGGCTGGCGGGGTTGCCCGCAGTCTTCCCGGCGTTTGCCAAGTCGGCGTGGCTAAGCATTTTGCCGGAGTTTAACCCTTTCAAATATAACTCGTTTCCGGTTAACGGCGCCCGGCAGTCCTGGCTGTTGACCCATGAGTTGCAGCGTCAGCTAACCCGTAAAGCGCAAAACCATATGCTGGAACACCTGCCTCCGGTGCTGACGTTTCAGTCGGTGATGGATTTTACCGTCAGCACCCGGGCGGTGATTTCATCGTTTTACAATCTCTTACCCGCCAACGGCAGCCAACTGGTGCTGTTTGACGTGAACCGCACGATCAATTTTGGCCCGTTGCTGCGAGATTCGGCAAATGGCGCGCTCAGTCAGTTGCTGCCGCCGCCGCCGCGCCATTATGACACTACGGTGATCACCAATGCCGCGCCGGACAGCGCCCATGCCATTGCGCTTGATGTCAAAGCCGGGACGGGACAGGACCAATCCCGTGAGTTGGGCATTGACTACCCGCAGGATGTTTACTCTCTCTCGCACGTCGCTTTGCCTTTCCCGGATACGGATTCTCTGTATGGTCGTTTTTCGCAGAATCCCAGCGAGTTTGGCCTGCCGCTGGGCATGATCGCGGCGCGGGGGGAACGTTCGGTGCTGGTGGTGGATCTGGATACGCTGCTGCGTTTATCGTCCAACCCGTTTTTTCCTTATCTGATGCAGCGTATCGACGGGAAAATGCCGCAGTAGCGGCGTTTCGATTGAAATAATCTAATTTTGGTGAAATTTTCGCATTAATTTTAGTAATGGGTATGGGTTTTTTTTACTGTCTAAAGTGACGGATGGTTCTATTTTTCATATCAATAATTTTATTTTTTATCCGGTTTTTATTGTGTTTGTATTGATTATTTCCAATTTATTGGTTTATTCATCTGTTTTTTATCGCGCCATAACCCAGGTGTTGAGGTGTTTCCCATATAGTTTAACTTATGACTGAAGGGATAGTTTCAACCGTGCTTCGGTGGTAAGTTCACCAGTAAGAAATCGTTTGCGTGGTGGTTATCACCGGAACGCAATGCTCCGAATCGAGGGAAAAAATGGCAAAGCACACCCCGTTGTATCAGCAGCACCTGACAGACGGTGCCAAGATGGTTGATTTCCACGGCTGGATGATGCCGCTGCATTATGGCTCCCAGCTTGATGAGCATCACATTGTTCGTCGTGATGCCGGCATGTTCGATGTGTCTCATATGACGATTGTGGATTTACACGGCGCCCGAACCCGCGAATTTCTGCGCTATCTGCTGGCGAACGATGTGGCAAAGCTCACTCAGCCAGGCAAAGCGCTCTATAGCGGTATGCTGAATGCCTCCGGCGGCGTTATCGACGATCTGATCGTGTATTTCATGGCGGAGGATTATTTCCGGCTGGTGGTCAACTCGGCAACCCGCGACAACGATCTGGCCTGGATCGTCCGGCACGCCGAGCCTTTCACCATCGACATCCGCGAGCGTGACGATCTGGCGTTAATTGCCGTTCAGGGGCCGAACGCGCAGCAAAAGGTACGCTCTTTGCTGAAAGAACATCAGCGGCTAAGTGAGGCGCAGATTGAACAGATTGCCGCTATGAAGCCATTTTTCGGCGTGCAGGCCAATGACCTTTTTATTGCCACGACTGGCTATACTGGCGAAGCGGGCTATGAAATCGCACTGCCGCAGGAACAGGCGGTGAGCTTCTGGCAACAGCTTTTGTCCGTAGGCGTCAAGCCCTGTGGATTAGGCGCGCGCGACACGCTGCGGCTGGAAGCCGGGATGAATCTTTACGGCCAGGATATGAGTGAAGGCATTTCGCCGCTGGCCGCCAATATGGGCTGGACCATCGCCTGGCAGCCGGAGGATCGCCAGTTTATCGGCCGCGAAGCGCTGGAACGTCAGCGTGAAAAGGGGACTGAGCAACTGGTCGGGCTGGTGATGACGGAAAAAGGGGTATTGCGCAATGATTTGCCGGTACGCTTTACTGATAGCGAGGGTGTGATGCGGGAAGGTGTCATTACCAGCGGATCGTTTTCGCCTACGCTTGGCCTGAGCATTGCGCTGGCGCGCGTTCCGGCGGGGATCGGTGAACAGGCGATCGTCCAGATCCGCAACCGTGAACTCCCCGTGCATGTCACCAAACCCGGTTTTGTTCGTGCCGGAAAACCTATTGTTCAGTATTAATGACCCATTTGGTTTTAACCGTATTGTGAAAGGAGAAGGTGGCAATGAGCGATGTCCCAGCAGAGTTAAAATATACCGCTTCGCATGAGTGGGTGCTATTTGAAGGCGACGGGATTTATAGCGTGGGTATTACCGAACACGCGCAGGAATTATTGGGCGACATGGTGTTTATCGATTTGCCGGAGGTGGGCACTATCGTCTCCGCCGGCGATGACTGCGCCGTGGCCGAGTCGGTCAAGGCGGCTTCCGATATTTATGCGCCGATCAGCGGAGAAATTATCGAAGTCAATGAAGAGTTGGAAAACGCCCCTGAACTGGTTAACAGCGCGCCCTATACCGATGGCTGGCTGTTCCGTATCCGTTCGTCCGACGAATCCGACTTGAATGAGCTGCTTGATGCCGAGGGATATCAGGCCACGCTGGAAGAAGACGAATAATGACCGCGCCCCGGACTCTGCTGAGCCGGGGCGTTTTATTTTGTTCCTCGCTCTGTGTCGGACAGTCACTGCGTTATGCAGCCTGTGCTATGCGGAGAATGTCTGATGCAGGAAATTTTCGTAATGACCCAGACTCTCAGTCAACTTGAACATAACGGCGCTTTCGTTGAACGTCATATCGGCCCCTCCGCCGGCCAGCAGCGGCACATGCTGTCGGTGGTCGGCGCGGATTCTCTCGATGCGTTGATCCAGCAGATTGTGCCGGCTGATATTCAGTTACCCGGCCCGCCGGCGGTTGGTGAAGCGACGACGGAACATCAGGCGTTGGCTGAGTTGAAAGCCATTGCCAGCCATAATCAGCGCTACAAAAGCTACATCGGCATGGGCTATAGCGCGGTGCTGACGCCGCCGGTGATTTTACGCAACGTGCTGGAAAATCCGGGTTGGTACACGGCCTATACGCCGTATCAGCCGGAAGTTTCTCAGGGACGTCTGGAAGCATTACTCAATTTTCAGCAGGTGACGCAGGACTTAACCGGTCTGGAACTGGCCTCCGCCTCGTTGCTGGATGAAGCAACCGCCGCCGCCGAAGCGATGGCGATGGCGAAACGCATCAGCAAGCTGAAACAGGCCGATCGTTTTCTGGTCGCGGAGGATGTTCACCCGCAAACGCTGGATGTGGTGCGCACCCGGGCGCAGACGTTCGGTTTTGAGGTGGTGGTCGGCAACGCGCAAGCCGCGCTGACGGACGACAGCATATTCGGCGTGCTGTTGCAACAGACCGGGACGACCGGTGAGCTGCATGACTACGGCGCGCTGATGGCCGAATTGAAACAACGTAAGGTCATAAGCTGTGTGGCCGCCGATATCATGGCGCTGGTGCTGTTGACCGCGCCGGGCAAACAGGGCGCGGATATCGTCTTCGGCTCCGCGCAGCGCTTTGGGGTGCCGATGGGCTACGGTGGGCCGCATGCGGCGTTCTTCGCCTGTCGCGACGAACACAAACGCGCCATGCCGGGGCGGATTATCGGCGTGTCGCGCGATGCGGCGGGCAATACCGCGCTGCGTATGGCGATGCAAACCCGCGAGCAGCATATCCGCCGTGAAAAGGCCAACTCCAATATCTGTACCTCACAGGTGCTATTGGCCAATATCGCCAGCCTGTATGCGGTGTTCCACGGCCCGGAAGGGTTGAAACGCATTGCCGGGCGTATCCACCGTTTGACGGATATTCTGGCGCTCGGCTTACGTCAGGGCGGGTTGACGTTGCGCCATCAGGCGTGGTTTGACACATTAACCGTCGAGGTGGAAGACAAGGCCGCGGTGCTGAGCCGGGCATTGAGCTTTGGCATCAACCTTCGCGGCGATCTTGACGGCGCGGTCGGGGTGACGCTGGATGAGGCCACCACTCGGGAAGACGTACTGACCTTGTTTGCGGTACTGCTGGGCTATGCCAACGGTCTGGATATCGATACGCTGGATGCGGCGGTCAACCGGCAGGCCGCGTCCATTCCCGCCGCGCTGCAACGTGATGACGCCATTCTTTCCCATCCGGTGTTCAACCGCTATCACAGCGAAACCGAGATGATGCGCTATCTGCATCGTCTGGAGCGCAAGGATCTGGCGCTCAATCAGGCGATGATCCCGCTGGGCTCCTGCACCATGAAGCTCAACGCCGCCGCTGAAATGTTGCCGATTACCTGGCCGGAATTTGCCGAACTGCATCCGTTCTGCCCGCCTGAGCAGGCGCTTGGCTATCGGCAGATGATCGAGCAGCTTGCCGGCTGGCTGGTACAACTGACCGGTTATGATGCGGTGTGCATGCAGCCGAACTCCGGCGCCCAGGGCGAGTACGCCGGACTGCTGGCGATCCGCCGCTATCATGCAAGCCGTAACGAAGCCCGCGATATCTGCCTGATCCCCAGTTCCGCGCACGGCACCAACCCGGCGTCGGCGCAGATGGCGGGAATGAGCGTGGTGGTGGTGGCCTGCGACAAGCATGGCAATATCGATCTGCACGATCTGCGGGAAAAAGCGCAGTCGGCGGGAGAACGCCTGGCCTGCATCATGGTGACTTATCCGTCAACTCACGGGGTATATGAAGAAACCATCCGTGAAGTGTGCCAGATCGTGCATCAGTTCGGCGGCCAGGTGTATCTGGACGGCGCCAACATGAACGCGCAGGTCGGGATCACCACGCCGGGGTATATCGGCGCGGATGTTTCCCATCTCAATTTGCATAAAACCTTCTGTATCCCGCACGGCGGCGGCGGCCCGGGCATGGGGCCGATTGGCGTGAAAGCGCATCTGGCGCCGTTTGTCCCGGGGCACAAGGTGGTGAAAATCGACGAGATGTTGACGGAGCAGGGGGCGGTGTCCGCCGCGCCGTTCGGCAGCGCCTCCATTTTGCCGATTAGCTGGATGTATATCCGCATGATGGGCGCGGAGGGGCTGAAGCAGGCAAGCCAGATGGCGATCCTGAATGCCAACTATATTGCCGCACGGCTGCAATCGGCTTATCCGGTGCTGTATACCGGGCGGGGCGGTCGCGTCGCGCATGAATGTATTCTGGATATTCGCCCGCTGAAAGAGCGCAGCGGCATCAGCGAAATGGATATCGCCAAGCGTTTGATTGACTACGGTTTCCATGCCCCGACGATGTCGTTCCCGGTGGCCGGCACCTTGATGGTGGAACCGACTGAATCAGAAAGTCAGGCGGAGCTGGATCGGTTTATTGACGCCATGCTGTCGATTCGGGCCGAAATCGATCGCGTGGCGAGCGGCGAATGGCCGCTGGCGGACAATCCGCTGGTCAATGCTCCCCATACGCAGGCGGAACTGGTCGGCGAGTGGTCGCATCCCTACAGCCGTGAGCTGGCGGTGTTTCCGGCGGGCAGCGAAAATAAATTCTGGCCGACGGTAAAACGCCTCGATGATGTCTACGGCGACCGCAATCTGTTCTGTTCCTGCGTACCGCTGGCGGATTATCAGTAATCCTTTTCCCTGAGCATCGGCCCGTCGGTTATCCGGCGGGCCGATCGCCATACTGGCCGTATTAACATTATTCAAACTTTCTGCAAGTCTGGGCCTCTGTAGCTCTGAACCGTTGTCATACGCCATGATTGGAAAGATTGATGGAACCGTATAAGGGTTTTAGACCACTTAACTCATGGTCTGGGTCTGATCGCTGAGCTTTATCCTGAAAACGCCATGATGTGATTGGTCCGCGGATTTTTCATCGCATCCTGAATATGACGCGAGCGTCAGCGCCTGCCTCGTCGCTGATAGGTCGTATGAATGATCGCGTTTATCTTTCGCATTAATAAACAGGGAGCGTATAGCGTGAATGGAATAAGGAATCGACAAGCGCCTGACTTTTCCACCTACGTCCAGAGTGTGAGTAAAGCGCCGGAGAAAAAAGAGATTGGGATAAGAACATTGGACGAAGCGCGAACGTATGTTGCCGCACAGCGGTTTACGGATAAAACCCATGCGCAAAAATATCTGGAAAAATTAGACGTAGCGAGCGATCTAAAAATAGAGAAACAGGCTCTCAGCCTTTTGAAATCGGCAATCCAGAATGAAATTAAAACGCTACCTGAGAGATCGGAGAAGGCCGAGGCCCTGGTTAAACAACGATTTACCATTAAGCCGAATAATCGTCTTTCTCCCGAACAGTTTGCCGTAACGCAGAACGACATGCAGGGGAAGGGTAAGCGCGCGCCGATTCTGCCGATGACGCTCGGTACTTTCGCTGTAATACGCGGCTTATGTTCATCACAGCCCCGGGTCGATGAACATAATAGCTATTCTTTTGGGGGGAGCGCGGCTTGGTCATCTTACCGAGCGGCGGCTTTTGACCAGAGCGAAGCGCTGGATCGTGTAGAAGATGGGCATCCCGGCGCTTGCGTTATCTATAGCGCGCAGTGGTTAAAACAGATTGCCGCTCATCCCTCAAATGATGCGTCTTCACGGATGGATTTTCTTGATAACGCCACCCCTGATGTGATTGCGCAGCAACAGGATTATGCGGATAGAGTCCATGCCGCCAATCAAAGTTCCTACGCCGTTGAGGATCCGTTTTTTCAAACGATTAGAGCCATAGGCATCAATCCCGGCTCTGGCGATAACCGTGTAATTGATATAACAGAAGATGAAGAAAGCGCAATGAGCGAGCTTGCCGAAGCGCTGAGTCGCCAAGGCAGTTCAAATTTTATTTGGTTGGATCGGCCAGACGACTGTTCCGCCAGCAAGCATGTGGTCGCTACGCATGCGCATGGTAATAGGATCGCATTGTTTGATCCTAATATCGGCGAATTCAGGGTCAGAAGATCTGAAATACCCACCGTGATGCGGGCTATTATTGGCGATAACTCGATGAATTTTCCTATTCCCGACGTTACGGTGGTTCCCGTTCACCCCTAGATTACTGCCGTTCGGCCATTTCTCCAGCGCGTCCGACAAGATTGCGTGAGCGCTGGGGACGGATAACGGATACGGCCGAAGTCAGTACGGATGTGTTAGCAGCCTAGGTACTAAAGCAGCCAGCCTTTGTCCTGCGCGGCTTCCAGATGTTGTTTCAGATGTTGCCACAGCTCGGGATGAACGCCGGCGATAAACTCGGTGCGGCCTAATACCTGATCCAGCCGAATGCCGTTTTCCACCCAGCTTTGACCCTGATTGTGTAAATTCATCAGCACCGGCATGATGCGGTCGATCATCAGAGCAAAGCGGGCATTGGCGGTTTCGCCCGCTTCATATTCCAGCCACAGATCGTGAAATTTCTGCCGTTGCGGTTCGGGTAACAAACCGAAAATACGCGCCGCGGCGGCCACTTCTTGGACGTGCACCGCCAGTCGGGCGGAGAGATCGTAAACCATCACGTCGCCGGCATCGATCTCGACGATATCGTGAACCAGCGCCATTTGAATCACGCGATTAATATCGACCTCTTTTCCGGCATAGGGCGCCAGGCTCATGGCGGCGACGGCAAAATGCCAGCTATGCTCGGCGGAGTCCTCATGGCGCGGGCTGCCAATAATTTTTGAGCGGCGCTGTACGCTTTTCAACTTGTCGATTTCCATCAGAAAATCGACCACCTCAGTCAATGAACCGAAATCCAGAACAGGTGAAGCAAACGACATCAGAACAACCTCTTGGTAGTGAAAAGCCAGCCATCATCAAAGCCTGATAACCGGTAAAGAAGGATGGCATCGCGAAAACGTGCGTACAGCGTACATCGAAGCCGATAATTGTAGGGGAAGCGATCGGAAATTTATACGCTTGATTACGCTAAAAATTGCGTAGGAGGGTAATAATAATTATTTTAGCTTACACGTGTACACTGAAACTATTCTCAGTTAATCTGCTCAAAGGTTATACCAATGCGTTCGTTAACCGTCGGCTTATTGCGCTTCGATAGCCTGCGCTACTGCTCATTAAGGTAAACATGTCAAAGAATTTGTGGGAATCAGGGTATTCACTGGCGGAGGAAATCGCCAACAGCATCAGTCATGGAATCGGCCTGGTTTTCGGTATTGTCGGTCTGGTTCTGCTGTTGGTGCAGGCGGTGAACAATGGCGCGGATAGCGTCGCCATCACCAGCTATAGCCTGTACGGCGGAAGCATTATTCTGTTGTTTCTGGCTTCAACGTTGTATCACGCCATTCCTTCGCCGCGCGCCAAACCCTGGCTGAAGAAGTTTGATCACTGTGCGATTTACGTGCTGATTGCCGGTACTTATACGCCTTTCCTGCTGGTGGGGCTTGATTCGCCGCTGGCCCGCGGGCTGATGGTGGTGATCTGGAGTATGGCGCTGGCGGGGGTGATCTTTAAACTGGCGTTCGCGCACCGTTTTGAAGTGCTGTCGCTGATTACCTATCTGGCGATGGGCTGGCTGTCGTTAGTGGTGATTTATCAGCTGGTTATGACGCTGTCCATCGGCGGCGTGACGCTGCTGGCGATAGGCGGCGTCATTTATACGTTGGGGGTGATTTTTTATGCCAGCCAGCGCATTCCCTACAACCACGCCATCTGGCACGGTTTTGTGCTGGGCGGCAGCGTTTGCCATTTTTTGGCAATTTACCTGTACGTGTAGCGCGGAAATAGCGATGCCTGCGGCAGCAGGCATCCGAGGCTACGTTCAGTCGGTTATTGCGTAAGGCAGGGGTTGGATCGCCAGTTGACTGTCGGCGTCATCCCGCACGCGTAACAGGCTGTCGGCGTCCAGATCGTTGTTCAGCACCGCCTGTACCCATACGCTTTCATCCTGTAAGCGGCAGGCCGCCAGTACGCTGCCGGTGCGCCGCCAGTTTTCTCCCAGTTGTAATTCAAGATCTTCTCCCGCTTCGGGAACCCGGCTTGCCTGGCCGGCCAGCCAGTAAAGCGCGCGTTTATTGGCCCCCCGGTATTTGGCCCGGGCAACCATTTCCTGTCCGGCATAACAGCCTTTACTGAAGCTAATCCCGTTTAATGCCTGTAAATTAGCCGCTTGCGGGATGAACTGCGCACTGTTTGCGCTGTCAATGATCGGCAGACCGGATTCAATATCCAAAGCCAGCCATTGGCGGCTATCATTTAACCCGGTTTTGTCCGCCAGCCGTTCCAGCAGCGCAGCGCTCTGCTCTGCGTTCAGCACCAGCAGGAAACGCTCCGCCGGATGAGAAAAATGCAGCAGGGTGGCGCCTTGATATTGAACCACCGGATGCTCGGCGTCCGGCAGGATATCGAAAATCGGGCCCAGCAGTTCACGGATTTGCGCGCCGGCGGCGCCCAGCAGAATGACATCGTCGTCTGCGGCAATCGTGGTTTTAGAAAAAACGGCGTATTTTTTCAGCTCGTTGAGTTGGGTGTCGCGCAGGTTGCGCCGTTCGATAAAGGCGAAACCTTCCCCACGCTGGAATAAACGCAGATCGCTCCACATTTTCCCTTTGGCGTCACAGTGGGCACAGAGTATATGCTGGTCGGCCGGTAGCGCGGCCACATCGGCGGTGACCTGCCCCTGAAGGTACTTGACGGTGTCGGGGCCGCTTAATGTGACCAATGCCCAGTCGTCAAGCGAGATCAGGGTCGCGGGTAAATGAGCCGAGGCAAACGGGGGTAGTGAAGTAAAAGACGGTTGATTAGCCATAGTACAATCCTGCGCGCGATACGATAAGCGAATGGCCTAATGGTAAAAGAGCGGCCGGGGTTTGCAAGGGGTTATTGTGCGGTCAGGTCTGCGATGCGGCGCGCAATGCGACGCTAAAATATGTCAAAGTGTTACTATTTGTTGAATACCTGTTGCTGAAATCAGGTTACACTGATAGTCAGCATCGATAACAAGGTGGTATAAGCATGGAAATCGATAACAAATCACGGATTCATTGGGCATGTCGACGCGGTATGCGAGAGTTGGATATTTCTATCATGCCTTTTTTTGAGCATGACTATGATGCATTAAGCGATGATGACAAGCGAACATTCGTCCGCCTGTTGCAGTGTGACGATCCGGATCTGTTTAACTGGCTGATGAATCACGGTGAACCGCAAGATCAGGATCTGAAACGTATGATCTCCCTTATCCAGACGCGAAACAAAGACCGTGGCCCAGTGGCAATGTGACCTTCGCGTTTCCTGGCGCATGCAGCTTTTCTCGTTGGTTGTGCACGGACTGCTGGTTTTACTGATACTGCTGGCTCCCTGGCCGGACAGCTATACCGTGCTGTGGCTGGGGCTGGTCACGCTGGTGGTGTTCGGTTTTATCCGCAGCCAGCGCAATATCAAATCCCGCCAGGGGGAAATTTCATTACTCGGCGACACGCTCCTGCGTTGGCAGCGGCGGGAATGGCTGATTATCAAACGTCCGTGGATGTTGAAGCATGGCATTTTGCTGTCGCTGAAATCGACGGAGGGTAAAGGGCGGCAGCGCCTGTGGCTGGCGTCGGACAGCATGGACGAAGAAGAGTGGCGGCACCTGCGCCAGTTGCTGTTGCAGCATAAAAAATAACGGCAGTGATTTACCTCGATTAGCGCAGCAGGTATCTTACGCGGCATTGAATAAGAGAGAAGCCGATGACAACGCCCGCTGATAAACATGCCGTGCAAAAAAATGTGCTGCACCCGCGTAACCGCCACCGCGGTCGATATGACTTTCCCGCGCTAAAACAAATCCACCCGGCGCTGATCCCCTTTGTGAAGGTGAATGCCTACGGCGACGAATCGGTTGATTTTTCCGATCCGCAGGCCGTTAAGGTGCTCAATCAGGCGCTATTGCACCATTTCTATCAGATTGAACACTGGATTATTCCCGATGGTTTTCTCTGCCCGCCGGTGCCCGGCCGGGCGGATTACGTTCACCATCTGGCCGATCTGCTGGCGGAAGACAATCAATCCGTGGTGCCGCGTGAGGCGTCGGTGCTGGATGTCGGTTGCGGCGCCAACTGTATTTATCCGCTGATTGGTTATCGGGAATATGGCTGGCGTTTTACCGGTAGCGAAATTAATCCGCAGGCGATGCAGGCCGCCAATGCCACCATTGAAGCGAATCCCGGCCTGAATCGGGCTATTCGGTTACGTCGTCAGAAAAACAGCAAAGCGATTCTTGCCGGTATCATTCATAAGAACGAAATCTTTGACGCAGTGCTGTGTAACCCGCCGTTCCACGCTTCCGCCGCCGATGCGCGGCAAGGATCGCAGCGCAAACTGCATAATCTTGGTCTGGATAAAAACTCGCCGCTCAACTTCGGCGGTCAACAGGATGAGTTGTGGTGCGACGGCGGGGAAACCGCGTTTATCAGTCAGATGATCGGCGAGAGCGCCAGCTTTGCCCGCCAGTGCCTGTGGTTCACCTCGCTGGTATCGCGCAAAGAAAACCTGCCCGACCTTTATCGTGCGCTGGAAAGCGCCGGGGCAGAGAAAGTCAGAACCATCAATATGGCGCAGGGGCAGAAACAGAGCCGCTTCGTGGCCTGGAGTTTTTTTGATACGCCTGCGCGCGCAAGATGGTGGCTACAGAAGCAGAAGCGGTGATGGCGTTTACAGCAGCGGTTCCATTTCCAGCAGAATCTGCTCGCACCATTGCGCGATTCGCTCGTCGCTGAGATCGTACTGATTGACTTCATCCAGCGCCAGCCCGACAAACTGCTTGCCATCGGCGGTCAGCGGTTTCGGGCTGGTGAAGTCATAACCTGCCACCGGCCAATAGCCGATAAACTTCACCCCCAGCGGCAGTAACTGGTCGTGCAACATCCCTAACGCATCAAGAAACCACTCGCCGTACCCTAACTGGTCGCCCATACCATACAACGCCACGATCTTGCCGCTCAGCCTGAGGGTGGGTAACTGTGGCCAGATAGCCTCCCAATCTTCCTGAAGTTCGCCAAAATCCCAGGTCGGAATGCCGAGGATCAGCATGTCGTACTCTTCCATACGTTGCGGATCGACATCTTTAACGTTATGCAGATCCACCAGATCTTCACCCAGCGTGTCGCGGATTTTTTCTGCTGCCATTTCGGTATAGCAGGTGCTTGAGCCGTAAAACAGACCGATTTTCATAGGCGGTAGGGAAGTCGTTCCTGGTCGAAGTAAATGAGGGAGTCAGAAGCGGGTATTCTAAAATGATGGGCGGAGGAAAGAAAGACGCAGTGAAGGCCGTCGCCTTCACTGCCGTCAGATCGATTTAGCCAAGCGATTGATGGCGGGTTTCTTTGCTCAACAGCAAGGCGATCAGCGTCAGCGACGCCATGGCCGCCAGATAAATCCCCACATAGAACAGGCCGTAAGTCACCGTCAGCCAGGTGGCGATATAGGGAGCGATGGAGGCGCCGAGAATGGACGACACGTTATAGGAGAACGATGCCCCGGTATAACGCACTTCCGTTGGGAACAACTCCGGCAGCAGCGCGCCCATCGGGCCGAACGTCAACCCCATCATGCCCATGCCGCAGATCAGGAAAGCCATCACCATGGCCTGATTGCCGGAACCCAGCATTGACGGGAACAGCATGGCGAACACCAGCATCAGGCAGGTAACGGTAATCATGGTTTTACGCCGTCCGAAGATGTCGGCCAGATACCCCGACAAAGGGATGATGACGGCGAAGGCAATGACGGCGATCATCAGCATCCACAGGAAGGTGTTGCGCGAGAATCCCAGCCCTCTTGGCGACGGCGTGGTGCCGTAGGTCATGGAGTAAACGGTCATGATGTAGAACAGCGTGTAGGTCGCCAGCATGATGAAAGTGCCAAGAATGGTGGCTTTCATATGTTTACTGAACAGCGTTCCAATGGGGATCCGCACTTGCTTGCCCGCTTTGGCGACTTTGGCGAAGACCGGCGTTTCGTGCAGGGAGACGCGCACGTACAGACCGATTAACACCAGCACGGCGGAGAAAATGAACGGCACGCGCCAGCCCCACTGCATGAATTGCTCGTCGGTCAATAGCCAGGAGAGCAGCAGGAAGGTGCCGTTGGCGAAGAAGAAGCCGATCGGGGCGCCAAGCTGAGGGAATGAACCGTACAATGCCCGCTTGTGGGCCGGCGCGTTTTCGGTCGCCAGCAGCGCCGCGCCGCCCCATTCGCCGCCCAGACCCAGGCCCTGTCCGAAACGCGCCAGCGCCAGCAGGATGGGAGCAAGGATGCCAATGGTTTCATAGCTGGGCAGCAGACCGATCAGTACGGTTGAAATACCCATGGTCAGCAACGACGCCACCAGCGTAACCTTACGGCCCGCGCGGTCGCCGAAATGACCGAATAGCGCTGAGCCAATCGGCCGGGCGATAAAGGCAATCGCAAACGTCGCCAGAGACTGTAGCGTGGCCGCCGCCGGATCGCCCTGCGGAAAGAAGATATGGGGAAACACCAGCACGGCGGCGGTGGCGTAGATATAGAAATCAAAAAATTCAATAGCTGTACCCACCAGAGAGGCGATAACAACTTTACTTCTGGAGTTTACCGGCGAAGCATCGGCCTCTGCGTCGATAGTGGGGGTGATGGTGGCTTGCATGGTGATTCATCTTTTTTAACAACACGAACGCTTATTCTATGCATGGAAAAAAGTGCTTTTCAACGGGGATTTCGCAGGGGTATCGTCCGGAGAAAAGCCGCGTCTGGAGCCTATTCCGACATATACGGCATGTGTAAGATATAATCTCAGCACATGATGTTTTTACCGGAGAATGTTATGACGATGTGAGATATCACGGGATATGTGAGATCCGTCAATCTTTGCGATTATCTCTTTCGTGTTCGAGTCGAAAGTCTGTTGGCCGCCTTTATATCACGATGATTAGCCCCTTAACGGATTGCTCAGGCATAATGGAGGCCGATGAGTTAGAGAGGATACTGCGATGCACGCGCAGGATCAGACATTTATTGAACAATTTCTTGATGCGCTGTGGCTGGAGCGCAATCTGGCGGAAAATACGCTGGCCTCTTACCGTTTGGATCTCCGGTCGCTGGCTGAGTGGCTGGCGCACCACGATAACGATTTGCTGCGGGCGCAGGCGATTGATCTGCAATCGTTTCTGGCTGAACGCATCGAAGGCGGGTATAAAGCGACCAGCTCGGCGCGTTTACTGAGCGCCATGCGTCGGCTGTTCCAGTACCTTTACCGGGAAAAAATCCGCAGCGACGATCCCAGCGCCGTGTTGTCATCCCCGAAGCTGCCGCAGCGGTTGCCGAAAGATTTGAGCGAGGCCCAGGTCGAAGCGCTGCTCAGCGCCCCCAGCGTTGATCAACCGCTGGAATTGCGCGATAAGGCCATGCTTGAGGTATTGTATGCCACCGGGCTGCGAGTCTCGGAACTGGTGGGGCTGACCATCGGCGATGTCAGCCTGCGTCAGGGCGTGGTGCGGGTCATCGGCAAGGGGAATAAAGAACGGCTGGTGCCGTTGGGTGAAGAGGCGGTGTACTGGATTGAACAGTATCTGGAATATGGACGGCCGTGGTTGCTCAACGGGCGGACGCTGGATGTGATGTTTCCCAGTAACCGCGCGCGGCAGATGACGCGTCAGACGTTCTGGCATCGTATCAAGCACTATGCGATTCTGGCCTCCATCGATAGCGCAAAACTTTCGCCGCATGTGCTGCGTCATGCGTTTGCCACCCATTTGCTGAACCACGGCGCGGACTTACGGGTGGTACAGATGTTGCTGGGGCACAGCGATCTTTCAACGACGCAGATTTATACCCATGTTGCGACGGAGCGTCTGAAACAGCTCCATCAGCGGCATCATCCGCGAGCGTGATGGCTGTTGCCGGATTGTCGGTTATCAGCGTATCGCTTCGGCGTAGTTACCGAAACAGGATTGATGAAATGAAAAAAGGGTTACGACTACTTTCTCTATTATTGGCGGCAACGGCTGCCGGGTTTGCTCACGCCGACGATTCGGCGATCAAACAGACCATGACCCGCCTGGGGATGCCGGATGCGCAGATCCAGAACGCGCCGGTTTTGGGTATGAAAACCGTGCTGACCGACAGCGGCGTGTTTTATATCAGCGAGGATGGCAAGCATCTTATTCAGGGGCCGTTGTACGACGTGAGCGGCAACGCGCCGCTGAACGTGACCAGTCAGATTTTAAAAGCAAAAATGGATGCGTTGCAGGATCAGATGATCGTCTATAAAGCGGCGCAGGAAAAACATGTGATAACCGTGTTTACCGACATCACCTGCGGCTACTGCCACAAACTGCATGAGCAGATGAAAGAGTACAACGCGCTGGGCATTACCGTGCGCTATCTGGCTTTCCCGCGTCAAGGGCCAAATTCTCAGGCGGAGAAAGATATGCAGTCCATCTGGTGTGTGGCTAATCGCAACAAGGCGTTCGATGACGCGCTGAAAGGCGAAGAGATTTCCCCGGCGACCTGCAAGACCAATATCGCCGCGCACTATCAGCTCGGCGTTCAGTTTGGCGTGCAGGGTACCCCGGCCATTGTGCTGGAAGACGGTATGATCGTGCCCGGTTATCAAGGGCCGCAAGAGATGTTGGCGATGCTGGATGCGCACAAGGCATCGAAGAAAACCGGTGGTTGAGGCTAAGTGGAAATGATTACCCAACTCCGCCGGCGTCCGCTGGCGGAGGACATTGATTTACCCGACACCGTTCCGCCATTGCTGCGCCGCCTGTATGCGCAGCGCGGCGTTAAGGGCGCGCAGGAACTGGAACGTAGCCTGAGCGGCTTGCACAATTACCGTTTGTTAAGCGGAATTGAGCAAGCGGTCGATCTTCTGCAACGGGCACTGGCGGAGAAACGCCGCATGGTGATCGTCGGCGACTTTGACGCCGACGGCGCCACCAGCACCGCGCTCGCCGTGCTGGCGCTGCGCAGTATGGGCGGCGTGAACGTGAAATATCTGGTGCCGAACCGTTTTGAAGATGGCTACGGGCTAAGCCCGGAGGTCGTCGCGCAGGCAGCCGGGTTGGGCGCAGAGATCATTGTCACCGTGGATAACGGGATTTCCTCCCATGCGGGGGTCGAGGAAGCGCATCGACGCGGCATCGCCGTGCTGGTGACCGACCACCATCTGCCGGGGGAAACGCTGCCTGACGCCGATGCGATGATTAACCCCAACCTTCCCGATTGTCTGTTTCCCTCCAAAGCGCTGGCAGGCGTGGGGGTGACGTTTTATCTGATGATGGCGCTGTTTGTGCGCCTGCGTGAGAGCGGCTGGTTTACGCAACAAGGATTGCCAAAGCCGAATCTCACCGAGCTGCTGGATTTGGTGGCGCTGGGCACGGTGGCCGACGTGGTGCCGCTGGATGCCAATAACCGTATTCTGGTCGCGCAAGGGTTGAACCGCATTCGCGCCGGCGAGTGTCGTCCGGGCATTCGGGCGCTGCTGGAAGTGGCGAACCGCGATGCCGGTCAACTGGTGGCCAGTGATTTGGGGTTTGCGCTTGGGCCGCGTCTGAACGCGGCCGGACGGCTTGACGATATGACGGTAGGGGTGGAGTTGTTACTGAGTGACGACATCACTCAGGCGCGCATGCTGGCCAGCGATCTGGACGCGCTGAATCAGGATCGCCGTGAAATCGAGCAAAGCATGCAGGTGGAAGCGCTGCACCTGTGCGAGTCGCTGGAGCGTACTCGCGCCGCGCTGCCTTACGGACTGGCGATATACCACCCGGAATGGCATCAGGGCGTGGTCGGGATTCTGGCGTCGCGCATTAAAGAGCGTTTTCATCGTCCGGTGATTGCCTTTGCGCCCGCCGGCGATGGCATGCTGAAAGGGTCGGGACGTTCCATTGCCGGTCTGCATCTGCGTGATGCGCTGGAACGGCTGGACACGTTGTATCCCGGGATGATGCAGAAATTCGGCGGACATGCCATGGCGGCGGGGCTTTCGCTGCATGAAGATCGGTTCGAGGATTTCCGGCAGCGTTTCGGCGCACTGGTCGGCGAGTGGCTCGATCCTTCTCAACTCGAAGGCGTCGTCTGGTCTGATGGCGAGTTGGCGCTGCCGGAACTGAATCTGTTATCAACGGCGGAGATGCTGCGTTACGCCGGCCCCTGGGGACAAGCGTTTCCTGAACCGACGTTCGATGGCCGATTTCGTATTCTGCAACCCCGTCTGTTAAAAGCGCGCCATTTGAAAGCGATGTTTGAACCGCTTGACGGCAAAGGGCAGGTGCCTTTGTTGGATGGCATCGCGTTTAATGTTGATACGTCCGTATGGCCGGATCCGAGCATTAAAGAAGTGGAAATGGTATATCGGCTGGATATTAACGAGTTTCGCGGTAAACGCTCGGTACAGTTGCTGATTCAGCATCTGTGGCCGCGCTGAGGCGGTGAACGAAATACGGCGGGCGGAAAGGCGATACCCGTCATCTTTCAAGTTGCAGCCCGTGCGCCTGCAACTCGACATCTATTGGGTATATAAACTGAGCATGTTATCCGTTAGAATGTCCGGTTTATGCCCGTAGGGCCATACCATTCCGTTGTCGACGACTTAACGTAAGAATATAAAAAATCATGTTTGAAATTAATCCGGTAAAAAACCGCATTCAGGATCTGTCGGAACGTACCGCCGTTCTTAGGGGGTATCTTTGACTATGATGCCAAGAAAGAACGCCTCGAAGAAGTAAACGCCGAACTCGAACAGCCTGACGTCTGGAATGAACCCGAACGCGCGCAGGCGCTGGGTAAAGAGCGTTCCTCGCTGGAAGCTATCGTCGATACCATCGATCAGATGACCCAGGGGCTGGAAGATGTGGCCGGCTTGCTTGAGCTGGCGGTGGAAGAAGACGACGAAGACACCTTCAATGAAACCAGCGCCGAGCTGGACGCGCTGGAAAATAAATTAAGCCAGTTGGAATTCCGGCGCATGTTCTCCGGCGAATATGACAGCGCAGACTGCTACCTGGATATTCAGGCGGGCTCCGGCGGCACGGAGGCGCAGGACTGGGCCAGCATGCTGGTGCGGATGTATCTGCGCTGGGCGGAAGCCAAAGGCTTCAAAACCGAAATTATTGAAGAGTCCGATGGTGAAGTGGCTGGCACGAAATCCGCCACCATCAAAATCATCGGCGATTATGCCTTTGGCTGGCTGCGTACTGAAACCGGCGTACATCGTCTGGTGCGTAAAAGCCCATTCGACTCCGGCGGCCGCCGACATACCTCGTTCAGTTCCGCTTTCGTTTATCCCGAAGTGGATGACGACATTGATATCGAAATCAACCCCGCCGATCTGCGCATTGACGTTTACCGCGCTTCCGGCGCGGGCGGTCAGCACGTAAACCGTACGGAATCCGCGGTACGTATTACCCATATCCCCACCAATATCGTGACGCAGTGCCAGAACGACCGTTCCCAGCATAAAAACAAAGATCAGGCGATGAAACAGCTGAAAGCCAAGCTGTACGAGTTTGAAATGCAAAAGAAAAATGCTGAGAAACAGGCAATGGAGGATAACAAGTCCGATATCGGCTGGGGCAGCCAGATCCGTTCCTATGTACTGGATGATTCGCGCATTAAAGATTTGCGTACCGGAGTAGAGACGCGTAATACCCAGGCGGTGCTGGATGGCGATCTGGATAAATTTATTGAAGCAAGTTTAAAAGCGGGGCTATAAGGAATCACATGTCTGAATCACAATCACAGGGTGCCGATCAGGCGCAGGATCTTAATAACGAACTGAAAGCGCGGCGTGAAAAATTGGCGGCGCTGCGTGAAAACGGCATTGCGTTTCCGAATGATTTCCGCCGTGACAGCACCTCAGACCTGCTGCACGCCGACTATGACGACAAAGAAAACGAAGAGCTGGAAGCGCTGAACCTTGAAGTGACCGTCGCCGGCCGGATGATGACGCGTCGTATCATGGGGAAAGCCTCCTTTGTGACGTTACAGGATGTGGGCGGACGTATTCAACTGTACGTTTCCCGCGACGATCTGGCGGCGGGCGTTTATAACGAACAGTTCAAAAAATGGGATTTGGGCGATATCCTCGGCGCGCGCGGCAAACTGTTTAAAACCAAAACCGGCGAGCTTTCCGTTCACTGTACCGAACTGCGTTTGCTGACCAAAGCCCTGCGCCCGCTGCCGGATAAATTCCACGGTCTGGCCGATCAGGAAACCCGCTACCGTCAGCGTTATCTGGATCTGATCGCCAACGATGAATCGCGCAATACTTTCCGTATTCGTTCAAAAGTGATGGCGGCGATCCGCAGCTTTATGGTCGATAATGGCTTTATGGAAGTGGAAACGCCGATGATGCAGGTGATCCCCGGCGGCGCGGCGGCGCGTCCGTTTATCACCCATCATAACGCGCTGGACATCGATATGTACCTGCGCATTGCGCCGGAACTGTATTTGAAGCGTCTGGTGGTCGGCGGCTTTGAACGCGTGTTCGAAATCAACCGCAACTTCCGTAACGAAGGGGTTTCCCCGCGCCATAACCCTGAGTTCACCATGATGGAACTTTATATGGCGTATGCCGATTATAAAGACCTGATTGTACTGACGGAAAACCTGTTCCGCACGCTGACGCAGCAGGTATTAGGTTCCACGACGGTCGAATACGGCGATCAGAGTTTCGATTTTGGGAAACCATTTGAGAAACTGACCATGCGCGAAGCGATCTGCAAATACCGCCCGCAAACCAACGTTGCCGATCTGGACGATTTTGATAAAGCGTCCGACATTGCCCGGTCTTTGGGCATTAAAATCGAGAAAAGCTGGGGACTGGGTCGCATCGTTACCGAGATCTTTGAAGAAACCGCGGAAAGCAGCCTGATCCAACCGACGTTTATTACCGAATACCCGGCAGAAGTGTCGCCGCTGGCGCGCCGTAACGATCAGAACCCGGCAATCACCGATCGTTTCGAATTCTTCATCGGCGGACGTGAAATTGGCAACGGTTTCTCCGAGTTGAACGACGCCGAAGATCAGGCCGAACGCTTTGCCCAGCAGGTCAGCGCCAAAGACGCGGGTGATGATGAAGCCATGTTCTACGACGAAGACTACGTGACCGCGCTGGAGCACGGTATGCCGCCGACCGCCGGTCTGGGGATCGGCATCGACCGGATGGTGATGTTGTTTACCAACAGCCACACTATCCGCGACGTGATCCTGTTCCCGGCGATGCGTCCGCAGAAGTAATACTCCCTGCTGACGAATAGGATGTCGCCAAACGGCGCTTAATCGCGCCGTTTGCGTTTTATAACGCTTTTTTCCCCGCACTTGCCTCGCCAAACGTGTAACCGGTCAAAAGCTAAACAGTTTTGCCGGGTTTTTTGCTTGCCCGGCAACGGGATAGCGCTATAATGCCAAGCGCTGTCCCGTTGCGAGTGTAGTTCAATGGTAGAACGAGAGCTTCCCAAGCTCTATACGAGGGTTCGATTCCCTTCACTCGCTCCAATTACAGTTTCTCAACCTCTGCTAAGTCCATCCATCCTGTCTCTACAAGGCTTAAAGTCGAGTTGCGTTTGCTCAGGGAAAATCGACGTCTAGCAAAATCTGTATAGTTATGTGTATAGGCGTTGGTTATATGCGAAATTCTATACCCATGCCGCTTACAGTGCTTGAGATAGGTCGCGCCGCAAGAGAAGATTAGACGCCCGGCATCGATATAATTGAATGCCCAGTTAAATAGCAGAATTTAAACCGGTAATCCCTCAATTAATAATTTCACAGAGAATCATTATTCCATATTCACTTATCACTCTCTCTTTTGTTTAGGAATAATCTTACATTATTATAATAATTTCCTCTCATACTTTATCTTATTAGTGACATTTAAATTAAAAAAGACGGGGGTGGCGATGCCTTATTCATCGAAAGAACAACTTCCTGATAATGTAAAAAACGTACTGCCTTCCCACGCGCAGGAAATATATAAAGAAGCGTTCAATAGCGCTTGGGATCAATATAAAGATGCTGACGACAGGCGGGGCGATGACAGTAGGGAAGAAACCGCTCATAAGGTGGCATGGAGCGCGGTGAAAAACCAGTATGAAAAAAAAGATGATAACAAGTGGCACAAGAAAAAATAACTCCCTACCATGGTAGCCGATGGCAATAAAAATATTATTGCTCGGTCGACCATTTGTCAGTGTCAGACTCTCGGTAATCTATAAATATTCAAGACCTTATTATTCCATAGGCTGAAACCCTGATTTAACCCATCGCGTTTTCCCACACCGGGGACATTTTTCCTTGTTGCTTCCAGGCTGGTTTTGCGCTTCATGATATTGTGTATGACTACAGTGACAACATGAATAATAACCTTTATCGTCTATTTCCTCTTTAATCGCTAACAGATATAAAGGTAACGTGGTCAAGCCAGGTTTAATGTCCTTTTTTTCATGCTCAAATACGCTGATATTTCCATCTATTTCAAGAAAGGCTAATTTAATCTGTCCAAGCTGTTCAATGCTTTTCTGCCGCAGCTCCATCATCACTTCATCCATTGAGAAACTTTGCTTTTGCAGGCTATGCCATTTCAATACGCCATCCTCAATAATCAAAAGCGGTTTTCCATCAAATTTTTCCTGGAAATAATCACTTTTCTTCAATGCATATGCAAACATCTTGTACAGCAAAATAACCACAACAAACACCACCAGTACTGGAAGCAGGGGCGTATCGTCATATAAAGCCACATCCCCGGCCGCCGATCCCAGAGATAAAACGATCACCAACTCTAACGGCGTCATTTGCTTAATTCCACGCCGGCCGATCAGTTTGATAAAAGTTAAAACGAAAAAGAATGAGATTATCGAGCGTACGGCGACCTCTCCTAAGTAGCTGATGGGGAAATTATTAATAGCCATCCGACTCACATCAAAAACGACCATATATCACTCTTCCGGTAAAGTAGCGTAATAATGAGGGTAGGCTATATATGCGCTTGCGTCGCTCTCTAACGCTCACCGTCTTTATCATTAGGATGGCAGGATAAATATCGCTTGATGACAAGTATGGCAATCATCGTCCATATCCGAGCGGTATCTTTGTCAGGAATGCCTGTCCGCGGTTACCTATAAACCCCATAAAAAATACTGCCTATTCGTTCTTTACGCAAAGACGTTTTTATATAATTAATTGTTTTTAATAAATAAATTAGACATCCCCATTGATGTATTCATCATTACGATCCTCTTTTCACGCCACACATTATGGAGGAAATGTGAGGTTTTTCCCGACATATATACAATGATAATCATTATTATTATCATTAGTCTTTGCTTGCAATTATGTACATAAATGGGGATAAATATAATGAATGTAACAACTAATTACATTAAGCGACCATTGGCCGTACTGCTGGCTGGAATTTTGAGCGGTAACGTCTACGCAGCAGAAGAAACACAAGAAGATGTCATGGTAGTGCAGGCGACGGCGGAGGAAGCGCTGAAACAGCAGCCAGGGGTTTCCATCATTACCGCCGAGGATATTCAGAAATCGCCGCCGGTTAATGACCTGTCGGATCTTATTCGTAAAATGCCCGGCGTTAATCTGACCGGCAACAGCGCCACTGGCGCTCGCGGCAATAATCGCCAGATCGATATCCGCGGCATGGGGCCGGAGAACACGCTGATTCTAATCGACGGCAAACCGGTTTCCTCGCGTAATGCCATCCGCTATAGCCGGACAGGTGAACGTGACACCCGCGGCGATACCAACTGGGTGCCGGTGGAGATGGTCGAGCGGGTCGAAGTATTGCGCGGTCCGGCCGCCGCACGCTATGGTTCCGGCGCGGCGGGCGGTGTGGTGAATATTATTACCAAACGCCCCACCAACGACTGGCATGGCTCATTCACTGTGTATACCAACCAGCCGGAAGATAATAAAGAAGGCGCCACCAACCGGGCTAACTTTAGCCTTAACGGCCCGTTGATCGACGATACGCTGACCATGCGGGTGTATGGCAATATCAATAAGACTGACGCCGACGCCGCCGATATCAATAGTTCCATCGCCGATACCACTGCCGCCGGGCGCGAAGGGGTGCGCAACAGAGATATCAACACGCTGTTGTCGTGGAAGATCAATCCCCAGCAGATCATGGATTTCGAATACGCTTACAGCCGTCAGGGCAATATCTACGCCGGGGATGTTCAGTACAGTAACCATGACTCGCTGCCCGCCGGTCAGACCGATATTGTGGAAAATATGTACGGCCAGGAAACCAACCGGTTGTACCGGCAGACCTACGGCGTAACCCATAACGGCATCTGGGACTGGGGTCAGACGAGAACCGGTTTTTATTATGAAAAAACCAACAATACCCGCTTGGGCGAAGGTTATGCCGGACGAACGGAAGGCGCGCCCAACAGCACCGAATATGACACTAGCAGACTGGACAGCTACCGAGCCAATTTCGAAGCTAACGTTCCGTTCCACTTACTGGCGGATCAGACTGCTACCTTAGGCGCCGAATGGAACCGCGACAAGCTTAACGATCCGGCCGCAACCGGCTATAGCGCCACAGATACGGATATCGGTGGCATATCGGGCAACCCGGATGGGCGCAGCAGCAAAAACAGCGCGACGCTGAGCGCCCTTTATTTCGAGGATAATATCGAAGCTGCGCCGGGCACCAATATCATCCCCGGCCTGCGCCTCGATTATCACAACGAGTTCGGCGCCAACTGGAGTCCGAGCCTGAACGCCTCTCAGGAACTGGGCGACTACTTCACACTAAAAGCGGGGATCGCCAGGGCATTCAAGGCCCCCAACCTGTACCAGTCCAGTGAAGGTTACCTGATGACCAGCAACGGCAATGGTTGCCCGATCGGTACCAACGTCGCTTGCTATCTGATTGGTAATGACAATCTGGATCCGGAAATCAGCGTCAATAAAGAGGTTGGGCTGGAGTTCACCTACGAGGGTTATGACGCCGGGATTACCTGGTTCCGCAACGACTACAAGAACAAAATCATCTCCGGTCTCGACTCTCTGGGCACCACGTCTTCCGGTCGTAATATCTATCAATGGGAAAACGGCGGCAAAGCGGTGGTGGAAGGGCTGGAAGCCAATCTGGTGGTGCCGGTGGTGCCTGATACGCTGAACTGGCGTACCAATGCGACCTATATGATCACTTCCGAGAATAAAGATACCGGTAATCCGCTGTCTGTCATTCCCAAATACACCATCAATACCATACTGGATTGGCAGGTAACCGAACAGTTATCGGCGAATGTGGCCTGGACGATGTATGGACGTCAGAAACCGCGCCAGAATGCGGAAAACCGCACTGAATTCAGCAGCGGCATGTCTAATAAGGAAGTCGCGTCTTATTCCGTTGTGGGACTTGGCGTGAATTACGACATCACGAAAAACGTGCGGGTTAATGCGGGCGTCAACAACCTGTTCGACAAACGCGTCTATCGTGAAAACGACGGGGCATCAACCTATAACGAGCCGGGCCGCGCCTATCATGCCAGCTTGACTTACAACTTCTGATCGCCATGTTTCACTAGCTATACCCGGGGAAACCCGGGTATAGCTGATAGCATCAACGTGCGCACACCCGCCTATGACGGCAATCACGCCAGATAGCGGTTAAACCAGTTGATGGTGCGATCCCAGGCCAGCTCGGCGGCGGCTTTATCGTAGCGCGGCGTCGAATCGTTATGAAAACCGTGATTAACGCCTGGATAAATGTAGGCCTCATAGGTTTTGCCCGCGGCTTTCAGCGCTTCTTCATAGGCGGGCCAACCTTCGTTGATGCGGGTATCCAGTTCTGCGTAGTGGATCAGTAGCGGGGCTTTGATTTTGGGCACGTCCTGCGGATTCGCCTGACGTCCGTAAAAAGGAACGGCTGCCGCCAGTTCGGGAAAAGCGACCGCTGCCGCATTTGACACACCGCCGCCATAGCAGAAACCGGTGATCCCTACCTTACCGGTGGTGTCCGGGTGATGCATCATAAAGTCGATCGCCGCGAAGAAGTCATTCATCAATTTGGTCGGATCGATCTGCTGTTGCAGCTCGCGTCCTTGATCATCATTACCGGGATAGCCGCCCACCGAGCTTAGTCCATCAGGCGCCAGAGCAATGAAACCGGCTTTAGCGACCCGACGAGCCACGTCTTCTATATAGGGATTCAGTCCCCGGTTCTCATGCACCACCACGACCGCCGGAACTTTGCCGGTCGCCGCCGCTGGACGCACAAAATACCCCCGCACCTCGCCATGCCCTGAGGGTGAGGGATAACGGATATATTCGGGAATGATCGCGGGATCGGTGAATTCAACCTGTTGCGCTAGCGCATAATTGGGGCTCAGCATACTGAGCAGCGTCAGGCCGGTCATCCCGCCGATGGCGAATTTTGCCGCCATAGAGACGAATTCACGTTTGGTGATTTTTCCATGCGCATAGTAATCATACAGTTCAAGCAATTCCGGCGAGAAATCTTTTGCAGTCATACGTGCCATAACCGAATCCTCTACACTTGAGTTAATCAGATGTTAGCGGTAGGTAACATGCAGGTGGTGCTGCTAGCAAGATAGCACGGGTTATTTATCTCGACCAGAGAGGGGAGGCCGGCATTGCGCATTGCTCGAATAATTTTACAATGAATTACCTACGCTTTTTCGATAATTTCTCTGCGCCGTTGGCACCGAAAGACCGACTGATCGACTACGTTTTTAAGGGAGGTGGCTGTTTTATTAAAGGTGTATGATCGATATCGGACACTGAAGAGAATAGGTAACCTATCTGACAGATAAATGTTTCTACCGCACAACCCATTGAATTGAGGGTATTATCGCATGGAGTTTAAAGATTACTATGCTGCGTTGGAAGTAGACCCGTCCGCCGATCTGAAAACGATCAAAACGGCCTACCGCAGGCTGGCGCGTAAATATCACCCCGATGTCAGCTCTGAGCAGGATGCAGAAAGCAAGTTTAAAGAGGTCGCCGAAGCGTATGAGGTGCTGAAAGACAGCGAGCGCCGCGCTGAATACGACGAGCTAAGAGTACACCGAAACGATCCCCGCTTTTCCGAACCGCCGCCGAACTATGGTGGCCGCGAGCAGACCTGGCATAGTTCGGAAGGCAGCCCGCACGATTTTTCTGATTTTTTTGAATCCATTTTTGGCCGTCAGGCGGCGGGGCGGCGAGCGTCCGATCATACTTCACCCAGCGGCCGCGGTCAGGATTTCGAGATGGAGGTGCCCCTGTTTTTAGAGGAAACCTTAGCCGAGCAAACCCGACCTATTTCTTATCATCTACCGGTTTATGATGAACTGGGCCGCCAGGTAAAAGAAATCACCAAAACGCTGAATGTGAAAATCCCGGCGGGCGTCGGGGATGGCGAGCGTATTCGTTTAAAAGGACAGGGGAGCGCGGGATTTGGCGGCGGCCCGAACGGTGATTTATTCCTGATTATCCGTATGGCGCCGCATCCGTTGTTTGATATTGATGGCCAAGATCTGCACATCGTGGTGCCATTGGCTCCCTGGGAAGCGGCGTTAGGGGCCAGTATTGAAGTACCGACCTTAACCGGCAAGATTTCCCTGACGATCCCGGCCGGCAGCCAGAGCGGGAAGCGGTTGCGCATTAAGGGGAAAGGGTTGGTCGGTAAGAAAGGGACGGGCGATATGTATGCCATTCTGAAGGTGGTGATGCCCCCGAAACCGGATGAAAAGATCAGTGCCCTGTGGAAACAGTTGGCCGAACAGGCTGCGTTTAATCCTCGGGTTGAATGGGAGTAAATACGATGGCTGAAGAAATGACATTTACTATGGTGGAACTGTGTCAGTCAGTAAATATTTCTCAGGATGAGTTGCTTGAAGTGGTTGGACTGGGTGTTATTGTTCCGTTGGATACCGATAAATCGAGCTGGGTTTTTGATTACCATGCGGTAAGTTGCCTCAGGCGCGCGCAGCGGTTACAGGCAGAGTTGGATTTAGACTGGTCAGGGATTGCAATGACGCTGACATTGCTGGATAAGATTGATGAACTCAAGAGAGAGAATGACCAACTGCACAGGCAGCTCAATCGCTTTTTGATGACGTCATAAAGATCGACCGGGGCTGAAATCATAATTGTTCAGCCCCGGCAGGCAGTCCGTTTTCTTGACAGACGTCAATTGATTATGTCGAAAGAACATTTAAATGTTCGGCTGACCTAATGAAATTGAGATGATTTTATATCAATAGACGTGATAAGGCTTCTGCTTGAATTGGCGAAGGCGCAGGGAAACTTTTTCTTCACATCATTTTGGTTGTGTCAGGCACGTGTTTTTTTAATGCTATCAAGGTGATTTTGGAGCGGGTGAATACCTAATGCCTTGTGACAATGAATATGCTTACGTCGGCAATACCGATAACTTATCGAACAGGTATGTTGGGTATATGTGTCCTTGCATGCCATCTACCCCACACTGTTTTAAATACTCATATTCTGAATAATCCTGTACGCCTTCAACAATAATGCCATTACAGAATTTTTTCATATTTTTAATCAATGCCGGGAAAATATGTTCCTGTCTGCTTTTCATCATCGCCGAATAGAATTTTTTATCTAACTTAATATAGCTGAACATAGATTGGAGCACGGCATAGAGGTTCGCATCCCCTCTGCCTAAATCATCCAGCCAGAGTGGGTGACGCTCATACAGTTTTGCGAGTAGCGGATTATGTATCCCATCATTGAGATTTGGAAATATTTCATTTATTTTCAAATGGATAAATGGTAAGTTGTCCAGCAAGTAACCGGCGTACCGATCCTGTAATAGGAATACCGCCATGACGAAATCAATGTCTACGGTTACCAGCATGTCGTGATCGACAAAGTATGACTGCTTCTGTGAAATACACTCCAGTTGCTCGATAAGCAGGGTTTGTTTTTCTGATGGCGTCATTTTTTGAATGCGTTTTTCGCTGTTTACCCCCTTGTTCTTATACCGGGCAAGCAGTTCCACTGCGAACATTTGGTTCTGACAATTATAGATTGGCTGCGCCACATAGTATCTTCTGTCATCTACGTCTAATATTGAATCTACCATCATCACCGCTCCCTGTTTGCAAAGGTAAACGGTATTATTGATCGATCAGTAAAACTGATCAATATGCCTGTATCAATTGATTAAATTGATTGAAATGATTAATTTGCCGATCGATTAAGCCTGTTTGATAGGCTAAACCGTTTGGAGTGATTAAAAAAGAAATGAGCGGTGAAAGATACAAGGTGTGAATAATTTAAAGAGGATATTATTTATCGATATGCGATTACCAAAACCGAATATTTATATACTGACATACGGATATTTCTGCCGCAACAGTTTACGATTAGGGGACGCGATTCTTCGAAAAATAAATAATTCGCTTGCTAAGTTTACTGTCGTTTAGCGCATTTATCCGGAGCGGTATTTTATGATGGCTCATCAATAGCGTGCATTGAGTCAGGTTATCTTTTTTCAAATAACCATTTTCAAACAACCCTGATGTTACTCTTTGGCGTGAGCGTCCTGATTCTTTTCCAGAATTGAAATGGCGGTCATCATACCTTCTATGTCTTCTCTTTTTCCCATGTCGTTGAGTTGTACATACATCAGATCAAGTAATGTCCGTGTGTTTATCGGCCTGCCTTGCTCACAAACCAATACTACGGCTTGACCGATAATGGCTTCAACACGTGAGCGCTGTGCCGGGTACCAGGTTAGATTATGAATATTCATTGATTATCTCCGGCTTTTTTGGTGCATCATTATATCACCTTTTGCCTTAAGGCAGGGGAAATGATGTTGAAAGAGGCTGGATGAAAAAACAGGCTATTCAGGAATAAAGTTATATTTATCATCCCTATGCGTATTTTTCCTGGTTTTATGCGGGGAGGTAAATGTTTCTGGTCTGGGGCAGAGCCTGTTTTCATTACCGGCGACAGTAATACTTTGGATGCGTTGAAAGAAAAGCTTGCTATAAAAATTCGTTCGTGCGTTAATAGCTTCATCGGCCTGGAATACAGACCCTATTTATGAAAGACATTGTAATTAAGTAGTTCCTAGTTCAAGCGATGTACCCAATCTCTTATCCGACGAATTTCCTTCTTATAAGTGCCCATAAGTAATCACTGTAACAGACCTTACTCCGCCCTATAGTGGCTATCTAAATATATAAAGGAAATTCTCTATGTCTAATAAAATGACTGGATTGGTAAAATGGTTTGACGCTGGTAAAGGTTTTGGTTTCATCACCCCGACTGACGGCAGCAAAGACGTATTCGTTCACTTCTCTGCCATCCAAGGCCAGGGTAACGATTACAAAAGTCTGGACGAAGGCCAGAAGGTAGAATTCAGCGTTGAAAGCGGCCAGAAAGGCCCGTCAGCAGTGAATGTTACCGTAATCTAATGGTCTTCCGCTGATGAATAGCCGACCTGGCATTACAGGTTTCGGTTTCATCGCTGAAAACACCTGATTATGTATTAAGCCCCTCAGAAATTCTGAGGGGCTTAATTATTTCTATAATCACTACTCCTACCCTTATTCTTAATCGAGTATGATATCCAGCGCTGCTGCCGACTGGCCGGTTGGACCCGAGTACTCCCCTGTGACACCTCCCGCCTGGTCTTTCAGCGTCTTTGTTAATCTTACTAATCGTGACGGTTAGATTGAATTTAATACAGTATGGAAACTATTATACGCTAAGTAATGTCACAGTAGATGTAGCGCGACAGGAGGAACGATTTTCTTTTATGCGGTACGCACTTTGACCACTTAAAGATGAGTCTAATGAAGATTAAACAAAAATTTACCCTGGCTTTGCTTCATCCTCGCTACTGGGCCACCTGGTTCGGTCTCGGCATTCTGTTTTTATTGGTGCAACTGCCTTACCCGCTGCTGATGAGAATTGGTAGTAGCGCCGGTCGCTTCTCCCGTCTTTTTCTCAAGCGCAGGGTGTCTATTGCCCGGCGTAATCTTGAACTCTGTTTTCCGGCGATTTCCGTTGCCGAGCGTGAAGCGATGATTATCAGCAATTTCGCCTCGCTGGGAATGGCACTGGTGGAAACCGGTATGGCCTGGTTCTGGTCGGATCGCCGCGTTCGCCATTGGTTTGACGTCTCCGGACTTGAGCATTTACAACATGCCTGCGGTAAAGGTCGCGGGGTGATGGTGATTGGCATCCATTTTATGTCGCTTGAGTTGGGCGGCAGGGCAATGGGGCTGTGTCAGCCGATGATGGCAATGTATCGCCCCCACAACAACAAAGTAATGGAGTTGGTGCAAACCTGGGGGCGTTCCCGTTCCAATAAGGCGATGATCGACAGAAAGGATTTGCGCGGTATGGTGCAGGCTCTGAAGCGCGGCGAGGCCGTGTGGTTTGCGCCGGATCAGGATTACGGCCCGAAAGGCAGCGTTTTTGCGCCGTTCTTCGCCGTAAAGAAGGCCGCCACCACCAGCGGTACGTTTACCATTGGCCGTTTAGCCAAGCCCGCAATGATTACCACGGTGCTAATCCGTAAGCCGGATGCGTCCGGGTATAAGCTGGTGATCCAGCCTGAATTACAGGATTATCCGTATCATGACGAGCAAGAAGCGGCATGTTATATGAATAAAGTGATAGAGACGGAAATCATGCGCGCACCAGAGCAATATCTTTGGCTGCATCGTCGTTTCAAAACTCGTCCGGCCGGGGAAGTTTCGCTGTATACCCGAGTGTTACAGCGTTCTGAACTGAAGCGATAAACGTCGGGCCGAATGGAACATTTCGCCTGACTTTCAACCTGAAAGTCAGGCGGGCAGAGAGTGAACAGCCGTTAATCCTTCTTCAGCATCATGCCGTGCATTGAGATGGCCGGTACATTCGCCGCGCGTTCATGGCGCGCCAGATAGCGATAACAGCCGGCGCCAAGGAATGCGCCAATAAACCAGCTAAAGTTCGCCACCGCATGCCATCCCGGCGTGAAGCTGATGATCAAACCAATCGCCACCGACGGAAGCAGCGCCAGCACTGCCTTGGGGTTAAATCCGTTGCGATACCAATAGCGCCCTTTGGGCGTATCGTCGAACAAATCGTCCACATGCACTTTTGCCCCTTTGATCAGGTAGAAATCGGTCAGCAGGATGCCGAACAGCGGGCCGATAAAGGCGCCCAGCACATCCAGTGTGTAATGGATCAGTTCCGGGGAGTTAAACAGGTTCCACGGCGTGAGCAGCACAGAACCCACGGCGGCGATCATCCCGCCGGTGCGGAAGCTGATGCGCTGGGGCGAGCAGTTGGAGAAATCAAACGCCGGAGAAACAAAGTTCGCCACGATATTGATACCAATGGTCGCCACAATCATGGTCAGTAAGCCCAGCGCGACGGCAACGCTGTTACCCACGCGGCTGACGGTTTCTATCGGATCGGTAATCATTTGACCAAACAACGATTGCGTGCCGGAGACAATCACCACCGTCACAATGGAAAACAGCAGGAAGTTAAACGGTAGTCCCCAGCGGTTGCCGCGGCGGATTTCCTGCATACTTTTCCCATAGCGGGAGAAATCGCCAAAGTTGAGCAACGGGCCTGAAAAATAAGAAACCACCAACGCCGTTGCCGTAATCATCTGCCACGTTTGCTCGCCGACGGTAAGTTGTTTGCTGCCCAGGGTAAACGAGATATTTTCCAGCCCGGTTTTATAAACAATCCATCCGGCCAGCGCCAACATCACAACATAGACTGCCGGCCCGGCAATATCAATAAAGCGCTTGATGGCGCTCATGCCGTGCCAGAACACCATAGCTTGCAACAGCCACATCACGCCAAAGCAGATCCACCCCAGCGCGGACAGGCCGAGCCAGTGACTTTGTGTGAGCGGCTGAAGCGAGGGAGTGAACTTAAGCAGCACCAGCATTAGCGCGTGGGCGGCCAGATAGGTCTGAATGCCATACCAGGCGAAGGCGATCAGCCCGCGAATAACCGCCGGAATATTGGCGCCAAAGACGCCGAAGGCTTGACGGCAAATCACCGCGTAGGGCACGCCGCTCATCTGGCTGGGTTTCGCCACCAGATTGGCGCATAGCTGCACGATACAAATTCCCACCAACAGGCACAGCAGCACCTGCCAGCTCGCCAACCCCAGCGTAAAGAAACTGGCGGCGACGACGTAGCCTCCCATGCTGTGGACATCAGACATCCAGAACGAAAAGATGTTGTACCAGGACCAGGTTTGAACGCGGGTGGGGGCCAGATCCTCATTGCATAATCTGGGGCTGTAATGTGCCTGAGCGTCATTGTCTAACGTATTATTTTCTGGCATGGAATCTGCTCCTTTTGACTACGACCGAGAAATTAACCAAATCGATGTATGCAAAAGGAATTGCATTAATTAGGCCAAAATTGTTTTTTTGTATACAAAAAATAGATTAATCAGTATACGATTTAGCAATGATGTGATGACGGGATAAACCGATGAATTATACCTATGGACTTGAGCAAGCTCCGTTTTTTGAACAAAAAGATGAAGTTATCTATCACGCCTTGCTGAATGCGATCGTTGAGCATCAGCTATTGCCGGGAACAAAATTGCCTGAGGAAGCGCTGGCGGAGGTATTTGACGTCAGCCGCACCGGGATCAGAAAAGTGCTGCAACGCCTTGCCACGGTGCAAATGATCACCTTAACGCCCAAACGAGGTGCGCATGTCGCCACGCCGTCGGTAGAAGAAGCGCAAGAGATCTTCCAAACCCGCAGCATATTGGAGTGCGCCAACCTGCCGCAGGTGGTGGCGCACTGCCAGTCCCCCCATCTGGTTGCGCTGGAAAACCTGTTACAGGCGGAACAGCAGGCTCACCGCGATCAAAACGGGCCGGAAGCGATCCGTCTGTCCGCCGCTTTTCATATTCAGATACAGGCAATCTCCGGCAATACCGTGCTGACTGGCATGGTGTCGCAGTTAACTCTGCGATCGTCGTTGGTTATCGCGGCCTATGGCGCGCCGTGGCAGCAGGGATGCCGTGGTCACGATCACCACGATCTTTTCACGCTGTTGCGTGAGAAAAAGGCCGACGCGCTATCGACCGCAATGCAGCACCACTTTGCCGATATCGTCGCCAGCCTGCGTTTTGATCGCGACAAAGAGATCGCGCCTGATTTTTTTCGCCTGTTTGGTCACCTTAAGGGGCGCAAAGCATGAGTTCATGTGTGATACAGGTCATCAACCCGAATACCAGTCTTGCCATGACCGAGACTATCGGCGACGCGGCCCGTCGCGTTGCGGCGCCGGGAACGGAAATTATCGCCGTCAGTCCATCGCACGGCGTGCCGTCGATTGAAGGCCACTTTGATGAGGCGATTGCCGCGATTGGCGTGCTGGAGCAGGTGAGGAAAGGGAAGGAGCAGGGCGTTCAGGGGCATGTTATCGCCTGTTTCGGCGACCCGGGGTTGCTGGCGGCCCGTGAGCTGGCCAGCGCGCCGGTGGTGGGGATTGCCGAAGCCGCCATGCATATGGCGACGCTGGTGGCGACGCGCTTTTCGATCGTCACGACGTTGCCGCGCACGCTGATTATCGCCCGTCACTTATTGCAACGTTATGGCTTTGAACATCATTGTGCCGGGCTGCATGCCATCGACCTGCCGGTGCTGGCGCTGGAAGAGGATGCGGGCGTGGCGCAACAGAAGGTGCGGGAATTATGTATACAATCCAGCCGTCAGGATGATACCGGCGCGATCGTGCTGGGCTGCGGCGGCATGGCCGATCTGGCGTTGGCACTCACGCAGGAATTAGGGATCCCGGTTATTGATGGCGTCAGTTCGGCGGTCAAGTTGATCGAGTCATTGGCGTCGCTGGGGCTGACTACCAGCAAGCGTGGCGATCTCGATTATCCAATCGCCAAACCGCTGACCGGAATATTCAGCCAGTTACGTGAAACACAGTCGTTAAGGAAGGCAGTATGAAAAGACAACCGGGAATAGCGCTGGAGGAGATTGATAGCCGCTATCCGCGCGATCTGATCGGTTATGCCGGCAAGCCGCCGCACGCCAACTGGCCGGGGCAGGCGCGAATTGCCGTACAGTTTGTGCTGAACTATGAGGAAGGATCGGAAAACCATGTGCTGCATGGCGATGCCGGTTCGGAACAGTTTCTTTCCGATATCATCGGCGCGGCCAGCTATCCCGATCGCCATATGTCGATGGATTCGTTGTATGAGTACGGTTCCCGGGCCGGATTCTGGCGTATTCATCAGGAGTTTCAGCGTCGCGGATTGCCGTTAACGGTGTTTGGCGTCGCCATGGCGCTGGCTCGCAATCCGGCGGTGGTGGAAGCCATTACGTCCGCTGGTTACGATGTGGTCAGCCACGGCTGGCGTTGGATCCACTATCAGAATATGGATATCGATACCGAGCGGCTGCATATGCAAAAAGCGGTGGAGGTGTTGACCGCATTGTTCGGTCAACCGCCGGCGGGCTGGTACACCGGACGCGATAGCCCCAATACGCGTCAGTTGGTGGTCGATCACGGCGGCTTTCTGTATGACAGCGACTATTATGGTGACGATCTGCCGTTCTGGATGCCGGTAACGCGTTCTGACGGAGAGATCCGGCCGCATCTGGTTGTGCCCTATACGCTGGAAGCCAATGATATGCGTTTTGCTTCGCCGCAGGGTTTTAACAGCGGCGATCAGTTTTTTACCTACCTGAAAGACAGCTTTGATGTGTTGTATGCCGAAGGCGAGACGTCGCCGAAAATGCTGTCGATCGGTATGCACTGCCGTTTGCTTGGGCGACCAGGGCGCTTTCGGGCGTTGCAGCGCTTTCTCGACTATATCCAGCAGCACGATCGCGTATGGATCTGTCGTCGTCAGGATATTGCCGATCACTGGATCCGGCATCATCCTTACCCGACATCGTGGTGATTGCAGCGCGGCGAAAAAAGCGCTGTACCGATGAAAACAAAAATGGCCGCCCGATGGCAGCCATTTAAATTTTTGTCATCACACTTGATGCGATTAACGGAAGATGGCGTGGGAGTTGAAACCGTGATAGTTTTTGCCCAACGCTTTTAGCAATTGATTGATTTTACGGACAACTCTCATCTTTATTCTTCTCACTTTTGCTGATCTTACAGGTTGAATGTGCCGAAGTTTACGTTGATGTTTTCAAACGCAACGATGATTTTTTTTACCAGTTTCATTTCAGCTTCCTCGTAGATTAATCCAATTCTGTGATGCTCTTCACGTTTTAAAGCATACTCGCGTCGATATGGCGGGTCAATTTTTTTGTGACGCAAATCACAAAAAAATGATTATGCAGTTTGTTTGAAATAAACCGTCGTTTTGATTGTTTGGTTTTCGCTGACGATCCCCTGTTTTCCCACCAGGCGGTTCGACGACGATCGCGTTGGCGTTAGTGGGACGGCCGGTGGGGTATTACGCGGCAACTATTGGTAAATAGTCTTGAATAGCAGTTGAAATAGACGTCGGGGAAGCAGGATAATCGTTTGCTTCAATTGACCCGGCGAAATTTTGAGGTTTTGCATTCAGCGAGTTAATCGTTTGCGTGCACGGCCTGATGGTTCTTTGTGGATGGGCGTTTGCCGACCATACCCGGTGCAAGGCTGGGTGAACCGCTTACGATTTACCTTAATAATGATGACATCTCAGGGGATACCACCATGTCAAATACCACTCGTCAGGCTGATAGTGCGGCCCGTCCGCACGGCGCGCTTGATGCATTTTTTAATATTACCCAGCGTGGCAGCAACGTGCGTCAGGAAGTGTTGGCAGGGCTAACCACCTTTCTGGCCATGGTTTACTCGGTTATCGTTGTTCCGGGTATGCTGGGTAAAGCCGGCTTTCCGCCGACGGCGGTGTTTGTCGCCACCTGTCTGGTTGCCGGCTTTGGTTCATTACTGATGGGCTTATGGGCCAATCTGCCGATGGCGATTGGCTGCGCCATTTCTCTGACCGCGTTTACCGCGTTCAGTCTGGTATTGGGCCAGCAGATCAGCGTGCCGGTTGCGTTGGGCGCGATTTTCCTGATGGGGGTATTGTTCACCATTATCTCCGCCACCGGGATCCGCACCTGGATTTTGCGTAACCTGCCGCTCGGGGTGGCTCACGGAACCGGCATCGGTATCGGCCTGTTTCTGTTGATTATTGCCGCCAACGGGATTGGTCTGGTGATTAAAAACCCGCTTGACGGCTTGCCGGTTGCGCTGGGCGATTTTACTTCTTTCCCGGTTATTATGGCGCTGCTCGGGTTGGCGGCCACCATCGGTCTGGAAAAACGTCGCGTACCGGGCGGTATTTTGCTGGTGATCATCGTGATTTCCGTCCTCGGTCTGATTTTCGATCCGAATGTGAAATATCAGGGTTGGTTTGCGTGGCCCAGTCTGACGGGGGCGGACGGCACGTCGCTGATCTTCAGCCTGGATATCATGGGTGCGTTGCAGCCGGTGATTTTGCCAAGCGTACTGGCGCTGGTGATGACGGCGGTCTTTGACGCCACCGGCACCATTCGTGCGGTGGCGGGGCAGGCCAACCTGCTGGATAAAGACGGACAAATCATCAACGGCGGCAAAGCCTTGACCTCCGACTCCGTCAGCAGCATTTTCTCCAGTCTGGTGGGTACGGCGCCGGCGGCGGTCTATATTGAATCCGCCGCCGGTACGGCTGCCGGCGGTAAAACCGGTCTGACCGCTACGGTCGTCGGCGTATTGTTCCTGCTGATTTTGTTCCTGTCGCCGCTGTCTTATCTGGTTCCCGGCTATGCGACCGCGCCGGCGCTGATGTATGTCGGTTTGTTGATGCTGGGCAACGTGTCCAAACTGAACTTTGACGACTTCGTTGATGCCATGTCCGGTCTGGTGTGCGCCGTATTTATCGTGCTGACCTGCAATATCGTTACCGGCATTATGCTGGGCTTCGGTTCACTGGTGCTGGGGCGTATTTTCTCCGGCGAATGGCGCAAGCTGAATATCGGCACCGTCCTGATCGCCATCGCGCTGGTGGTGTTCTACGCCGGCGGTTGGGCGCTGTAATCCGCCGGGTCTTTCTGTGTCGGGGGACGTTGTCCCCCTTCAACTGTCCGCTTATCCTTTTTTCCGCCGTTTGATTTCCGCTTTTTCCGCTATTCTTAACATGGATTTGCAGGCGTCGGAGGGCCTATTCCCGTCCGGCGAAAAATATTAATTTCTTCACGTAAAAACCGATGTTAATGCCAGAATAAATGCGTTAAATATTAGGTAGCACGTCATTAAGCCTGGCTGGCGGATAACTCACTTTTTAATGCAGCGGGAGATCGTCTAAGGAAAGCATGGAAATCTTTTTTACTATTCTTATTTTGACCCTGATGGTTTCTCTGTCAGGGGTGGTTACACGAATTTTACCTTTTCAGATACCTCTGCCGTTAATGCAAATTGCCGTCGGCGCCATACTTGCCTGGCCCCAGTTCGGTTTGCACGTCGATTTCAATCCCGAGCTGTTTATGGTGCTGTTTATTCCGCCGCTGCTGTTTGCCGACGGCTGGAAGACGCCGACCCGTGAATTTCTCAAGCATGGGCGTGAGATCATCGGTCTGGCGCTGGTTTTGGTGTTGATTACCGTGGCCGGCGTCGGATACTTCATCTACTGGATGGTGCCCGGCATGCCGCTGATTGCGGCTTTCGCCCTGGCTGCCGTGCTGTCTCCGACCGACGCCGTGGCGCTTTCCGGCATCGTGGGCGAAGATCGCATCCCGAAAAAGCTGATGGGGATCCTTCAGGGCGAAGCATTAATGAATGATGCGTCCGGTCTGGTGTCGCTGAAATTCGCCGTCGCCATCGCCATGGGCACCATGGTGTTCAGCGTGTCGGGCGCCACGCTGGCGTTTATCAAAGTGGCGATCGGCGGGTTGCTGGCCGGTGTGGCCGTCACCTGGCTGTACAGTAAATCCCTGCGCATCATCAGCCGCTGGAGCGGCAATGACGCGGCAACGCAAATTGTGTTACTGCTGTTGTTGCCTTTTGCGGCGTATCTGATTGCCGAACATATCGGGGTTTCAGGCATTCTGGCGGCGGTCGCCTCCGGGATGACCATCGGCCAGTCCGGGATTATCCGTAATGCGCCGCTGACCATGCGGCTACGGGCGAATAGCGTCTGGTCGATGCTGGAGTTCGTGTTTAACGGCATGGTGTTCATCATGCTGGGGCTGCAATTGCCGGGTATTTTGGAAACCTCGGTGACGCAGGCGGAGCTGGATCCCACCGTTGAAACCTGGATGCTGTTTACCGATATCGCCATCATTTACGCCGCGCTGCTGCTGCTGCGTTTCGGCTGGCTGTGGATGATGAAAAAATACAGCACCCACATCCAGAAAAAGAAGCCGATGGTATTCAGCGAATTCACCACGCGCGAGCTGTGGATCGCGTCTTTTGCCGGCGTGCGCGGGGCCATTACGCTGGCCGGCGTGCTCTCCATTCCGCTGTTGCTGACGGATGGCACCGCTTTCCCGTCACGTTACCAACTGGTGTTTATCGCCACGGGCGTGATCCTGTTTTCCCTATTGTGCGGCGTGCTGGCGTTGCCTTTTCTGCTGCGGGGGATCGTGGTGGCGGATAAAGCGGCTTACGCCAAAGAGGAGCGGATGGCGCGGGTTGCCGCCGCGGAAGTGGCCATCGATAGCCTGCATAAAATGGAGGAGCGATTGGCCGCCGATCGGGAAGAAAATATTGACGCCCAGGTGCTGAAAGAGGTCAGCGCCCGGGTGATCGGTAATTTGCGCCGGCGGGTGGTGGGCAACGACGATCTGGAAAACAGTTTGCTGGTGGAGGATTTGGAGCGGCGTTTTCGCCTGACGGCGCTGAATTCGGAGCGGGCGGAGCTGTATCACCTGCGCGCCACGCAGCAAATCAGCAATGAGACGTTGCAGAAAATGCTGCGAGAACTGGACTTACTCGAAGCGGTGTTGATTGAAGCAGTATGATTTTCGCCGGATGATATTGGTATCGTCTTGATTTCTTTCCTTTCACGTTAATCTCCACTGCTCGGGCAGTGGAGATCCTACTCTTGTTCTTATCGGCAGACGCCGTAAATGACTTGTCACTAAATGATAATGATTGTTATTATCCGACTAATAATTCTCAGATGATGTTTGCTCATCCCTCACCGCTGCGTGTGGGATGAGCGCTGCCTATGATGGCGGTCTGAAATAATAAATTAGCGTTAACCATAAATTAAATAGGTTTTTGGTAGGGGAAAATTATGCGCGTACTCGTGGTCGATGATGATTCTGTACTGTGCCATTGGTTAGGCTCTAAATTACACTCACACGGTCATTCCTGTCGTATGGTTCACGATGGCGCACATGCATTAAAAGCCATAAAGGATGAGGTTTATGATGTGGTGCTGCTGGATAGAATGCTGCCGATTATGGACGGATTTACGGTATTGCGTGAATTACAGGGGCTGCGTCACCCGCCGATTATGTTGTTATCCGCATTAGACCGAGATGTCGATCGGGTGATGGGATTGGAACTCGGCGCGGAAGATTATCTTGGCAAACCGTTTAATTTTAATGAACTCAGACTGCGTCTGGATATTATGGCGCGGCGCGGTAAACGTCATGCCGATAATTCCTCCATCCTGACGTTTGAAGATCTGCAACTCGACCGTCTGCAACGGGTCGCCTGGCGTGGCGGCAAGCGTATCGATCTGACGGATAAAGAAATTAAGTTGTTGATTATACTTATGGAAAATCCAGGTCAGGCGATTACGCGCACCATGCTGCTGGAGCGGGTATGGGGCTATAATTTCGATCCGCAGACCAATTTAATCGATGTTCATATGTCGAAACTGCGGGCGAAAATCGATAAAGGTTTCCCGCATCCGTTAATCAAAACATTAAGAGCGATGGGCTATGCGTTAGGTTCTGTTGACAAGGATAAAACGGATGTTGGCAGCTACGCTGAATAAAATAAAAATAAAGAAACTGGGCCGTCTGTGGCAGATAAAAATAAAACACTGGCAATTAATAGGGGCAAGTCAATACCCGGACTTTTTATGCACCTCTAATTTCAGGCAGGCGATCACCATTGTTTTTTTATTTTTACTGATGATGCTGATGTGTATTATCGGCTTCAGTTTATTAAGCGAGACGCTGATCAGAACGCATGTCCGTGAAGTTATTCTGGGTAATATTTATGATTACTCCATGCAGTCGCGTTTAACCGATGCGAATAGCCTGATGACCCAGTTGCGTCAGGATAATCTGGCTAAAAACGATGAATTGCCGCTATTCCTGATAATGGATAACCGCGGTGACATTGTGTATCACAATCACCCGTTGAAAAATTTGCAGCGCACCGACTGTCTGATGGACGTCGCCTGCCTGAAAGCGCTTCTCTCCAGCAAAAACGATCCTAATCTGATTGGTTTATCCGTCATGCTTGATGACGGCGGCGTATTTTTTACCGCCTACAATATTCGGCCGATGCTGGAGCGGGTACGGACGATTCCGTTGGTGGCGGGGGCCGGGCTGTTTATCGTGTTGCTGTTTTGCCTGTTTGTCAGCCGTCATTTCAGCTTGCGCAATTTGCGCCGCGTCGAGCAAATCCGCACCGCGCTACACCGTTACAGCACCGGTGAACAACAGGTCAGAATGCCGTTATCACGCTACGGTGACGATTTCGACAGCCTGAGTGCGGATATTAATCAGAATCTGGAACGCATCGAACGCCTGATGGAGCAGGTGCGCAGCACCTCCAGCCATGTCGCCCATGAGTTGCGCACGCCATTGACGCACCTGCAAAACCGGTTATTCAACCTGACGGAACGCATCGGCCCGGACGGCGCGCTGCGCGATGAGTTGAATCTGGCGGTGGACGAGGTGCATAAAATTCTGGGGCTGTTTCGCACGGTAATGCGTATCGGCGAGATTGAAAGTGGGCGCTGCATTCATCAGTTTGAGCACATCGAGGCCCGGCTCATTCTGGAAGAGATTGTCGAATATTATCAGCCGCTGGCAGAGCAGCGCGGCTGTCATCTGCTCATTGAGGTTAAGGCGGGCATTCAGTTGTTTGGCGATCGCGCGTTGCTGTTTCAGGCATTGGCCAATCTGGTCGAAAATGCCCTGAAATATGCCGCGCACGGCAAATATATCACCCTGGGCGTCAAATTATACCGGGGTTGGATGGCGCTGAGCGTCGCCGATCGCGGGCCGGGGATCCCGAGCGCCCAGCATGATAAAGCGCTTCAGCGTTTTCAGCGCCTGGATCCCGGGCAGCAGCCGGGTTATGGACTGGGCCTGTCATTGGTCAAGGCGATTATCGACCTGCATAATGGCAAACTGTATCTGGAGTCAGACAATCCCGGATTAACCGTCTATCTGTGCCTTAAACGTGGTTGAAAGAGTGAATATCCCTGCAAAAAAAGTGCATATCCAACCTTGCCGTCTTGATCGTGGATTTGTATTACTATTTGATTTTTATTGTTAATTTTTCGTATTGAAAGATTAACTAATATTAATGTTCTGCATCTTGTAGTGTTTGATAATAAGTCTCATTATTACTCTTATTAGCGTCATGGCGCCCGATATTCGCCATGATCCCTTTGGCTGCGGATAAGAGAATCTCCCCATGAATAAAATGAAAACCCCATTGCGTACTTTCCTGCGTGATGAAAGCGGTGTGACGGCGATTGAATACGGCATTCTGGCGGCGGCGATGGCGGCGGCGATCGGCGCTATTTTCGGCAGCGACGGTATTTTCGTTCAGGCCCTGAATGAAAAGTTCAGTGAAATCGCCGACCAGATTACCGGCGCCGGCACCAGCGGATCCGGCACGTCAGGGACGGCGAAATAAATCCAGTGGCGGCGCATTACGCAGACTGGCTGCAAACGGCGTTACTGGCAGCCTGCCTGTTGTGGTGTATCAGCACCGATCTGTTGGCGCGAAAGATCCCGAATCAGGCGGTGCTGATGCTGGCGTTGGGCTGGTTGGCTTTCAGCGCGCTGGATGTGTTGCAGTCCGGCCTGATTGACAGGCTGAAACTGTATCAGACGTTGTGGGCGTTGCCGGGCGCCGCCGTCGTGCTGGTGGTCGGTTTTTTGCTTTTCCTCACCGGCAGGCTGGGCGCGGGCGATGTGAAACTGATGAGCGTGTTATGTCTGTGGGTGGGACATGGGCATCAGATCGTTTTTGTCATGGTAACCGCGCTGGCGGGGGGCGTATTGGCGCTGAGTCTGCCGTTGCTCAATACCGTACCGGCCGCGGTGACAATGGGAATTCAAACCACCAACCGGATGTTTAAAAGCCGGTTACCCATTCCGCCCGCGCTGCCCGCCGACCTTTTGCAAGGGATCCCTTACGGCATCGCCATCGCATTCGGCGCGACGTACGTCCTGATTTTTCCCTTGTTTTAATTCCGTCGCTGTTTTTTAAGACGCACACACTTGGGTAGGCAAGTTGAAATGAAAGTTAACTCTACGTATGTACTGTCAGGCGCCTTGATCCTGGCGGGTATTGTCGCGCTGATGGTGCGCAGCCATTTGTCGTCACCGCCGCCGGTTCCCCAGCAGGTTGCGGTAAAAGCGCCGGAACAGATTGCCGTGCTGGTGGCGGCGAAAGATCTTCATCCCGGCGATTTTCTGGATTCTTCCTCGCTGCGCTGGCAGGTAACGGCAGAGCCGGTATCCCGTACCTTCAATTTCATTCGCGGTAAAGACAGCCAGACGCTGCTGTTGGGCGCCACCCTGCGCGAGTCGATTACCGCAGGCACGCCGCTGACCAGCAATGTGGTGGTGAAGCCCAACGAGCCGGGTTTTGTCGCCGCCGTGTTGCGCAAAGGGATGCGCGCCATCTCGATTCCCACCAACGCCGTAGCCAGTAACTCCGGTCTGGTCGCCGCCGGCGATCGGGTAGATATCATCCTCAGTTTGCGCAGAGACGAACAGCCGGAACCGCAGACCGGCGGCGGACAGACGGCCGCGCCTCTGCTGGCGTCGCAAACCATCGTGCGCGATTTACGGGTTCTGGCGCTGAACAATCAAACCGACACCGACGTGCGTCCGCGGCAGGACGTGGTGCAGGAAGATGACGCCGAGACAACGGCCTCGAATAGAAGCCGTACGGCCGCCGTCGGCAATCGGCCGCGTTCCGTCAGTTACCAGACGGTAACGGTAGAAGTGACGTCGGAACAGGCGGAGATTTTGGCGGTGGCGAAAGAAGTGGGAATGTTGCATCTGGCGCTGCGCAGCTCAACGCCGGATGAATTGGACAATGCCCGGCAGGGCGCATCGCCGGTTACCACGCTGTCGCAGAGCACCAGCATTTATAACGGTCTGTCCGGCAGCGGCCATCAGGTAAAAGTGTTTCGCGGCGCGCAAAAAGATGTGCTGACGTTCCCGGCCCGTTAGGACGGGCGAGCAATCCATCCGGCAGCCTCTGAATCGCTCAATCAGCCGGTTTACGGAAAAAATGAAGCCTATTACGGAAATTAAGTAAATGACGATGTTTTCCCTGTTTTTGAAAGCGGATTCCCGGGGTGCGTGTAAACGATGGTTGGCCGCCGGCTGGCTGGCAATGGCATTGTCGCCCGCCACGATTTTCGCCGCGGGCATTTCTGAAGTCGCTGAAACCAACGTGGTGCATATGACGGTGCATCAGGGGCGTTTATTACAGTTGGATGCCTTACCGGACAGCGTATTGGTGGCGGATCCGGAAATAGCCAGTTTCGAACTGCCTTCTCCCGGCAACCTGTTTATCTATGCCAAGAATGTGGGAACCACCACGCTGTACGCCATGGATGAGAGCGGCAATGTCATCAATGCCATCCGCATCGTTTCCGAACACGATCTGAAAGCCTTAAGCCAACGGATGAAGCGGGAATTTCCCAATGCGGACATTCAACTGGAAGCGGGGATCCCCAGCGGCGTGATTGTGCGCGGCAGCGTTGATACCCCGCAAGACGCCAAACGGGTGATCGACAGCGTACAGGCTTATATCGTCGCCTCCGCCTCTACGGCCGGCGGCAGCGGCGGCGGAGCGAATGGCTTGCCCGGCAGCAGCGAATCGTCCGGCAAAGTGATCAACCAGTTGAAGATTAAAACCCCCTCGCAAATCAATATCCGCGTCCGGGTGGTGGAAGTGTCCCGCAACCTGACGCACGAACTGGGTTTTAACTGGGAAGCCTCGCTTAACCGGGGCGGCGCCAACTTTGGTTTGGGCACCGGTACGCTGGGCGGCTTTTTTGATTCCAGCACCGGGGCGTTTACCGGCGTCGAGGGGAGCAGCTTCTTTGGCGCCAACGTCGGCGGCGGCGAAGGATCGCTCAGCGGATTGTTGTCCGCCATGAACAAACAGGGCATGGCCTCCGTGCTGGCGGAACCGAACCTCACCGCCATGTCGGGCGAAACCGCCGCCTTTGCCGCCGGCGGTGAAGTGCCGGTGGTGGTGATCACCAATAACAACGTCAATATCGATTACAAATCGTACGGCGTGATCCTGCGCATGACGCCGACCTTACTGTCCGCCAACCGCATCAGCCTGCACATCGCCCCGGAAGTCAGTGAGTTAACCTCGGTCGGGGCGGTCACGCTGGAAGGCGGATCAACCATTCCGGCGCTGACCGTGCGCCGCGCCGATACCACGGTGGAACTGGCCAGCGGGCAGAGTTTCGCCCTGGCCGGCATGTTGCGCAGCTCCAACAGCCAAACGGTGACCGGCGTGCCGGGGTTAAGCCGCATTCCGATTATCGGCCGTGCTTTTGAAAACGAATCAGCAAGTCATGAGGAAACCGAACTGGTGATCATCGCCACGGCGTATGTGGTGGAGCCGGTGAATGCGGGCGATCTTCAGATGCCGGGGCAGGGCGTCAAAACGCTGGACTCGGTGATGCCAAGTTATGGCGCCGTGGGCTATCTCTACTGAGCCTGATGATTAATGGTGAGCACAATGCATAAACACAATATTCACACATTCCCGCGCGCCGCGCGCCAGCCGTCCGGCGGGCCGATTTTCGGCCTGACGCTCTGCGCCCTCTGCTTGCTGCTGACGGCCTGCGGCGATAGCGCCGTCAACAGCCAGCGTTTGCAGCGCTATGACCAGCCCGCGCTGGCGCCGATTGACGTCCGGCCTTCTTCGCTGGCGGTCACGTTGCAGGTGGCGGCAAACGGGCGCGGCTTTACCCCGGAATCGCTTAAACAGCTCAATGTGATGCTCAAGGATCAGGGGCGGCTTTCCAAACAGACGTTAACGCTGATCCCCCGTAGCGCCCGCGGCGAGCAAATGGCCGCCAGGCTGGCGAGCGTGCTGAAGAACGCGGGCGCCGATGCGCAAAAAGTCAAACTGATGCGCGCAGCGACGGCCGGCGCTCAGTCTGGCGATGTGGAGGTGATTTCCGAGGCGCTGGCGGTAAAAACCACTCGCTGTCAGGTGAACGATCCTGATTTGCTGATGGTGAAACCGTTTGAAGGCATCGGCTATCTGGGCTGCGCCACACAAAACAATCTGGCGATGATGGTGGCGGAGCCGCGCGATCTGATTCAGGCCAAAGCGCTGGATGATGCGGACGGCGTGGTTGCGGTCAACAGCATCGAACGTTATCAATCCGATGAGGTGAAAGAGCTCATCGACATTAACTTTGATGATTAAGGGCCGGGCATTCCATGAGTGAAATTACCCTTAACGACGGTGAAGAGCTGGCGCTGCCGCTAGTGGCGTTTGTCCATACCGAACACGACGTCGCTGATATCAGCGACCAATTGGCCCGCCTGAAACAGCCGGATGCGCCGGTTATGCCCGGGGGCATCGCCGCCGCACGGCAATGGTGCGAGCGGAATGCGCCGCCGCGCATTCTGCTGGTGGATTTGGACGGCGCGCACTGGCCGTTGCCGGAGCTGGACGAATTGCTCAACGTTTGCGGCCCCGCCAGTCAGGTGATCGCCACCGGCAAAGCGCAGGATGTCGGTTTGTATCGGGCGTTGTTGCAGGCCGGCGTGGTGGACTATCTGCTAAAGCCGTTCACGCTGGATTTGCTGGCGTCGACGTTGGCGAAATGCGAAGGCCAGCAGGCGGGGCCGGAGTATGCCCGTATGGGGCGCACCGTTGCGGTGGTCAGCGCCAGCGGCGGCAGCGGCGGCAGTACCGTGGCCATGGGACTCAGCCGGCTGATGTCCGGCGAGCGGCACTTACCGGTCGCGCTGGTGGATTTTGACCGTCGCAATGGCGATCAACTGTTGCTGCTGGGGCAGAACGAAGATGCCGGGCTGGCGGCGGTGCTGGGTACGCAGGAGCTGGATACCCGGCTGTTGCAGCGCGCCATGCTGCGGGTGGATACGCGTCTGCACCTGCTGGCGCAGAAACCGGAACTGGGCGAGTTAAGCCCGGTCGAGGTGGACAACGTGCTGAACCTCGGCGGGGCGCTGTGCCGCATGTTTAATCAGGTGATCTGGGATTTACCCAGCAGCTACCCGCCGGGGGCGCTGGACGTGCTGACCTACGCGGACTTACGCATCATCGTTACCGAACTGACGCTACAGGATGCGCGCAATATCCGCCGGGTGTTGCATGAAATCGGCGATGAAAGCGAAGGACAACGCCTGCTGCTGGTGCATAACCACAGCCGGTTTGTCGGCAACACGCCGCTCAGTCGCGAGCAGTTTGAGCAGTTTGTCGGCCGGAAGATCGACGCGGTGCTGCCGAACGCCGGCCATGCGCTGGCGCAGAGCCTCAGCCTGGGCGCGCTGAATCTGGCGGCGGCGCCGGCGTTCCAGCAAGGGTTGCGTCAGCTTGTCGATCTGGCCTGCGGCGTGCGCGCCCGACCGGTGGAAAAACGCTGGTTTTCGCGCTGGTTGAAACGGGCATGAATACCGCTGACATTGCCGGTTTATCAAAAGGTTAAACACTATGCTGATTCGTAAAAACAATTTATATAAAAACAACCAGCAAAAAGGCGAGGCGCATAACAGCGCGTCCCAGCCTGCGACGGCCAGCGTGACCGAACTGAAAGCCCGTCCGGCGGCGGAAAATCGTGCGCAGCCGGCGGTAAATAACCCGATGGTCGCCACGCCCGCGGCAAGACAAACGGACGGTCGCACCAGCCAGCGGCGTCTGATTCGTTCTCAGCTTTACGATCAGATCGATGCCGGCAAGGCCGCCATCATGGGGCGCGACAAGCTGCTGGTGCAGATTGAAACGGTGATCCGCCGTATCTGCGACGAACAGCGTTTACAGCTTTCCCGGCAGGAAGAAGAAGCCATCGCCACGGAAATGCTGGACGAGATGACCGGGATCGGCCCGATCCAGCCGCTGCTGGCGGACGATACCGTCAACGATATTCTGGTTAATGGCGCGGGTCAGGTGTTTGTCGAGCGTTTCGGCAAGCTGGAACTTTCGCCGATCACCTTCATTGACGAAGAGCATGTGTTCAATACCGCCCAGCGGATTGCCGCGGCGGTGGGGCGGCGTATCGATGAAGCCAGCCCGATGGTCGATGCCCGTCTGCCGGACGGCAGCCGCGTCAACGTGATTACCTATCCGCTGGCGATCGACGGCACCACCATCTCCATTCGTAAATTCATGCGTCGCAACCTGTCGCTGGAAGCGCTGGCGGAAAGCCGCTGTATGTCATACGCGATGGCGGATGTGTTGAACAAGGCGATGCAGGCGCGGGTGAATGTGATTGTCTCGGGCGGCACCGGCGCGGGGAAAACCACGCTGCTGAATGCGCTGTCGCAGAAGATCGGCAGCACCGATCGCATCATCACCATTGAAGACGCCGCCGAGCTGCAATTGCAACAGGAACATGTGGTCAGGCTGGAAACCCGCCCGATCAGCGCCGAAGGCACCGGACGCGTCGATCAGCGCGATCTGATGCGTAACGCGCTGCGTATGCGTCCCGACCGCATCATCCTCGGCGAAGTTCGCGGCGGGGAAAGTTTTGACATGTTGCAGGCGATGAACACCGGCCATGACGGCTCGCTGTGCACCGTGCATGCCAACACCTCGCGTGATTCGATACAGCGGCTGGAAAACATGGTGATGATGGCCAATATGCAACTGCCGCTGATGGCGATCCGCCGTCAGATCGCCAGTGCGGTGCACCTGATCGTCCAGATCGAACGTATGCGCGACGGCATGCGCCGGGTGGTGTCGATTACCGAAGTGTGCGGCATGGAGAATGAAGTGATCCAGCTACAGGATCTGTTCACTTTCCAGATCAAAGGCATGGACGCGCAGGGGATACTGACCGGCGAATACGTTCAGCATATTCAGCGCCCGCAGTTCTACAGCGATAAAGCGCATCTGTTTGATGCGCAGTGATGAACTGAGGAGACGCCGATGACCCCGTTATTGCTCAATCTGATTACCTTGCTGGTGTTTTGCTGCGTGCTGCTGGCGCTTTTTGCCCTCCATGGTTGGCAACAGGCGCGCCAGCGCCGCGCGCGCAGTGAACAGCGTTGGCGGCAGATTTTAGCCGAAGCGGCGCCGCAGACGGAACAACCGGTCTCCGATTCCATTCTGCGTGATGAGATAAAAACGCCGTTGATGCGGGTGCCGGTGTTGGGACGCTGGCTGGCGGGGATCTGGGCGCAACTGGCGTTTATCGGCTGGAAGAAGAATTTACGTCAGCGGGCGCTGCTGTTGGCGCTGCCGGCGCTGATGCTGGGAATGATGATGGGGCAAAAAACACTGCTGCCGTTAACGCTGGGGCTGATGTTCTCCCTGCTGCTGTTCGCCGCCATCGGGACGTTGCTGTTTCGCGCCACGCTGCAAAAGCACCTGAAAGCGCTGCGCGAAAGCCTGCCGGAAGCCATTGACGCCATTACCCGCAGCTGTCGGGCGGGGGTGCCGGTGGCGAATACTTTCGCCATCGTGGCGGAGCATTTAACCGGGCCGCTGTCGGCGGAATTTAAAACCATCGACCACTGGCTGAAGTTGGGGATCCCGCTGCGTCAGGTGATCCAGACCTCGGCGGGTCGCGTACCGATGGCGGAATACCGTTTCTTCGTGGTGATCCTGATTATCAATCAGGAGGCCGGCGGGCGACTGGGGGAAACGCTGGAGCGGCTGTCCGCCACGCTGCGCGATCGCCGCGAGTTGCAGCTTAAGGTGCAGTCCAAAACCTCGGAAGCGCGGGCGTCGGCGAAGATCGTCGCGGCGCTGTTTCCCTGCTGCCTGGCCTATTTGTATATGAAATCTCCGGATGATTTCAGCTTTCTGTTTTCCGATCCGGTGGGAACGACGGTGCTGATTTATGCCTTGTGCAGCGTCGCGCTGGGGATGCTGGTCACGCATTTTATGGTCAAGCGGATAAGTTAAGGACGAGGGAAGAGCCAACATGACGATATTTAGCGATCCCTTATTACTGCTGGCGCTGGGTTTGATTGGCGCGGGGATATACCTTGCCCGTTACCACAACGGCCAGCGGCGGCACCGCCAACTGGCGGAGCGCATGCAGGCGCATTTGCCGACCTCCCCTATAGGGGAGGCCTCTCAGGATACTATCCTGAGAGGCCAGGGAACAACCCTTACTCCCTGGCTGGAAAAAATTCTTTTACCGATAGCGCAACAGGGCTATCGCCTCTCCGGATCCGAACGGGATCGTCTTAATTTACGCCGCCTGCTCGATCTGGCCGGCTTACGCCGCAGCGAAGCGGTGGGTTGGCTGGTGATGGGCAAATTCCTGGCGGGTTTCCTGTGCGCCATAAGCCTGGTGTGGGGCTGGCTGCCGCCTGCCGATCGTTTGGGTATGACCGGCATCGCCGCCGGGCTGATCGGCTTTTTCGTCGGCGCGCTGCTGCCGGAATGGTGGCTGAAATGGCGCGCCGCCGGCCGGGGCGAGAAGCTGGCGCGGGCGGTGCCGGACGCGCTGGATTTAATGGTGGTCTGCGCCGAGGCCGGGTTGCCGATTGGCCGCGTATTACAGGTGGTCTCGAAAGAGCTGGGGCTGTCGTCGCCGGAAATGGCCGATGAGCTGCACTACACCGCGGCCGAGTTGCAGATCCTCGCCGATCGTACCCAGGCGATGGTGCATCTGGCGGAAAGAACCCGGGTGGCGGAAATCGAAAGTATGGTCGCTACGCTGATTCAGGCCGAACGTTACGGTACGCCGTTGTCGCAGGCGCTGCGCACCATTGCGGATGAAAGTCGTAAGACGCTGATTCTGGGGCTGGAAGAAAAAGCGGGGAAATTGCCCGCGCAGCTCAGCATCCCGCTGATGGCGCTGATCCTGCCGCCGATTATCGCCATTATGGCCTCGCCGGCGCTGGTGCGGGTGATTCGCCTGCTGGCCCAATAACGATGCTTTCCCCGGCAATATTGACCGGAAATGAACAGACAATAACGGATGGAGTGCTCGACGATGGTCGGTCTGATAACAACATATAAACGCGGCGCGTCGTTTCTGGCGTTGCTGGTGATGAGTACGCTACTGGCGGGGTGCGCCAGTTCCACGGCGATCAAGGGCACCAAAGACGAAGGGCTGCGGCTGGCGCGCTTACTGCGCGATCAGGGACGGATTGAAGCGGCCACGGAAGTCTATGCCCGTATCGACAGCCGCGGCGAACTGAAAGGCACCGAACTGCTGGAATACGCCAGCGTGGCGGCGCCGGTTCGTCGGCCGCAGCAAACGCTGGAGCTGTACGGCCGCGCCCGGCATGCGCTGGGCGGCGATACCAACCAGTTAAAACCGCAGGAAGCGCTGGCTATCTGTTTAGGCATGGGGCGCGCGCATCTGGCGCTGGGACGCAATGCGATGGCGCAGAAAGATTTTAGCTGTGCGCTGCAAGCCCAGCCAGACAACGCCGGGGCGCTCAATGGCATGGGCGTGGTGATGGATGCGGCCGGTAAACACACTGAAGCGCGTCAACTGTTTGAAAAAGCGTTGCAGGTCAACCCGGCCGATCTCGCCGCCATCAACAATCTGGCGCTTTCCTGGCTGGCCAGCGGCGATGCGGATCAAGCTATCGGCTTGTTGCGATCGGCGGATAACGCTAACCCGGCCGGCAAGCTTAACCTGGCGCTGGCCTATCTCGACAGCGATCGGGAAGAGGACGCCCGCAGTACGCTGGCGACCATCGCGCAGCCGGATCGTATCGACGGGCTGATCGACGCCTTGAATCAACGCCTACAGCAACTGCGTCAGGACGGCTCCCGCGGCGAAACCCTGTTGCTGTCCAGTCGTCAGCGCCTGCAACTGAGCAGCCCTGAGTAAATGGCGATGATCCCGGTTAACGAACGGAACTGGCGCAGTACGCGCGGCGTGATCGCCACAGAGGTGGCCTTTTTGATGCCGGTGGTGCTGGTCGGCGTGATGATGCTGTTCGAACTGGCGCGTATCGCGCTGGTGATTGCCGTGGGCAGCGCGGCGCTGGATAAAGCGGTGCAGACATTTCGTCTTGACGATCTCCAGAGCGACAGCGCCGAACAGATGGGCGGCAATCTGAAAGAACGCATGATCAGTTCGGCATACGGTTATCTGCAAGAAGAGGATTTAACCGTCAGCGTGTTGCATTTCGACAATCTGAGTCAACTGGGCGGGCTGACGATCAATAGCGACAGCGAGGACAGCGGCACGCTGCCGGTCTGGTCGGTCACGGTGCAGATCACCAAAGCGTTTATTACCCCGTTGCCGGAGGTACTGACGCTGGGGGATACCTTCCGCTACCAGTACAAGCATGTTTTCGGCACGGAACTGCGTAATGACTAGTTTCCGCCCGCGCGGCTGGCGTCGCTTCCGCTCTTCCGTCCGTGCTTCCGTCGCCGTTGAAACGGCGCTGGCGCTGCCCATCGTGTTGGCAATCGGCGCGCTGTGCGCGGATATCTATACCGTCGGTCTTGAACGTGAACGCATGGAGCAGCGGGCCGGCGCCATCGTCTCAATTCTCGGCATGCAGCGGGAACTGACGCAAGAAGGGTTGCAAGGTCTGCTGGATGCGGTGCTGCCGGAGGAAGGACTGGGAAATTACCAGTTGCTTATCAGCAATGTGCGCCAGACCGGGGAGCTGTACTGGCAGCTTGATCGCGGCAATTCGGACCAACTCTGTACCGCCAATCAGGCCGGTTACGGCGAACACTATCCGGGCGATTTACCGGAAAAAGATCAGGAAACCGGCAGCGAGAACATTTCTATGGTGGTGGTGGAACTGTGCCGTGAAGGGAAAGACATCAGCCTGGCCGGCGGGCTGTCGCTGAGTAACCTGCTGAACGTCACGATGGTAAACCGGACCGGGGATGGCGTGATTGCGTTGGATAGCGCCCTGGGGCAGGAAGCCGGACAGCCGAAAGAGGAATACGAAGACAATGAAGGATAATTCCGGTGGCCGTATGCGGCGTTTGACGCATGCCCTGCGAGTTTTTGCGCGGCAGGAGCGCGGTGCGGGCGCGTCGCTCTACGTGTTGGGCGCGATGGCACTGCTGGTCAGCGCGGCCTTCATTGTTGATTCTTCCACTGCGACGGGCGATGCGGCGCAGATTAAACGCGCCGCCGATGCCGCGGCGCTGGCGGTGGGGCATCAGGCGCTGCTGAGCGGAAAACAGAATGAAAACGTCAGTCAGGAGCAACTGACGGAGCTGGCGTTCGATTATATCCGGGCGAATCTGGGCGTGAACAGCAAGCTGGCCGAGGATATTACCTTTGATAAGGTGAGTCTGAGCGAAGGGCGCAACGGCGACAACTATCCGACCTATACCGTGACGGTCGGCTTTACCGCCTCTCCGGAACTCTTGACGCTGGCATCCTCCGAGCAGCAGATCCACTCCACGGTGGAGGTGGTCAACCGTTCGACGGAAGTGTCCCTGATATTGCCCAATACCTTGAATGAGGACAGCGCTAATCTGGCGGTGTTGCGCCGTATCGGCAATGAGTTCGCGGAGAATCTGATCGGCGACAGCGATAACGTCTGGCTGGCGCTGGTGCCGCATAGCCAATCGGTTAGCATCTACGATAATGATCATAGCAACCGCATCCGGCAGTGGGCCGCATCCGGCGCGCTAAGACCGGTGGAACTGACCTCGCTGTTCAGCGTCGGCTACAGCGGACTGGCCGATGCCCGTATGCCCGATCGGCGCGCCAAACTCCTGTGTATGTACCGGGGACTGGCGCGGGGGGAAAACTATTTCTGGGACGAAGCGCCCAGCGGGCAGTTCAACATTTATTACCGCGCCGATATACCGTCGAACGACACCAATTTCGGCATCGAACCCTACACCATCAGTTGGATCGGCCCCAACCCTGATTTTGGTCAGGCTACCGGCGTGAATGATACCCGCACCTTGATCACCGATCGCGGCTGCCCCAGCGCCGCTCTGCTGCCGCTGACCAACGATCTGGACAAGATCGCCGAACGCCTCGACGAGATGTCCCGACGTTTCAATACCAACTACGCCATCGCGCTAGGCTGGGCGGCCATGGCGCTAGCGCCTGAGTTTCGCGGCAGCGCCGGTTGGGATCTGGATGACGATTTGCCTAAGGATTTTGACGAGGGCAACGGCGAACGCATCAAGGCTATCGTCATGCTGGTTAATTCCACCGGTCAGCGCTGGTTCGACACTGACAGCTACAACAGTTATGTGGGCAACCCCATAGACGGGTGTTCCGTCTCCGCCAGTGAGGCCAATTGCAACAATTACGCGGCGCTTACCACTGAGCGTTTCGCCAACCTGTGCGCCAGCTTTCGTGCTCGTAATCTTAAGTTCTACATGATTACCACCGGCAACGACGAGGCGACGGATGAAGACGGCGCCATTGCCAGCGCTTCGGAATTTCGCCGTATTGCCGGGGCGGGATTACAAAGTTGCGCCGAGAAAAGCAGCGATCTGACGTATTACAACGGTGAGGACTTTGTCGCCTCGGAAAGCAAAATCAGGGATCGCCTAAGTGACATTGTTGACGAACTGCATCAGAAAAGCAGTTTCGTTCGATTGATTGAATAACGGCCCATGTGCCTTTTGACTGACAGGATATGACACCATGACCTATTCACGTTCCGCATCGCGCGCGGCACACCGGCGCCTTCCTCAGCAGGCATGGGCGCTGGAACCTCGCATGATGTTCGACGCCGCCGCCGTCGCCACGGCGGAAGCGGTGGTGGCCGCCACCGACACCGCGCCCGGCGTTACCGCCAGCGGGGCCGAAGCCACCGTTACCATTGATGAATCCTCCGGTAGCCAAAGCGTGGATATGTTCAGCGGCGTCAGCGTCACGCTCGACAACAGCAGCGAGTCATTATCCTCGTTGGTGATAACCGTGGATAGCAGCGGCGGCAACCAGGCGCTGATTATTGACGGCAGCGCTATCTCCCTTGAGACCGGAAGCGGCGCCACGACCGGCAAAAGCTATTTCTATTCTGTCGCGGTCAGCGGCAATACCACCACCGTCACGATCGCTCTCGACTCGGTGGAAGACACCACGGCTTCCGACGTCGCCAGCCTGATCGACGGTATTGCCTATAGCACGCTGGATAACACGGTGGAAAGCGGCACCGTCACTGTGACCCTGTCCACTTTGAGCGACAACAGCGACACGGCGCAATTGGGCATCAGCTCCACCATCACCATCGACAGCCAGATCAACGTCGCCCCGGTGTTGTCGGATGATGGCGCGCTGGAAGCCGCCGAATCCATTACCGTTGGCGACATCGCGGAGGTTGTCTATTCCGGCGACGGCAACTACGCCTACGCCGCCGGAGAGGGCGTAGTTGCCGTCTTTTCCATTGATGACGGCGGGCGTCTGACGCTGGCCGACACGCTGGCTGTCGATGGAATGAGCAAAGCCACGGAAATGGTGATCAGCGCGGATGACCGTTCGATCTACGTCATTGACGGCAGCAGCAACGTATATGTCTTCAGCGTTGGCGACGACGGTAAGATCGATAATGTATCAACCGTCGCTACCGACAACGGCGACGTAACCGGCGGGATGGCGATCGCTGACGATGACGCCTGGGTCTATGTCGGCACCGAATCGAACGGGGTGGTGATCTACAGCCGCGATGCCGCCACCGGCGCGCTGACCTATGTAGGGCGCGCGCCGGACGACAACAGCCGCGAGGGTGTGATCGCCGCCGCCGGCGACTATGTTTACGTGATTTACTCCGGCGCAGGTAATTTCGGTTCAGTCAGCCTGAGTGTTTACCAGCGCAATGACGACGGTTCACTTGACGCCATCACCAACGTGACAGTCAGCGACCTCGATACAGACTGGGATAATATTGACTGGAATAACCCGAACTACACCAACGATGTCAGCGATGCCACTCTGGCGGTTTCGGCGGATGGTCAGTATCTCTATATTGCGGCGCCGCTCAAAGAGGTGGTTTTAATCTATCAGTTCAGGGATAACGCCCTCACCCAGCTTGATACCCTTTCCATCAGCGGCATATCCAGCATCGCCTTAAGTGATGAGGACGGTTTGCTCTATGCCGTATCCGTCGACGGCGGCATCAGCGTCTTCTCGGTCGCCGGCGACGGCGCGCTGACCCTGAGCAGCCGTATTGCCGGCGGCGGCAGTGATATTGCTATTTCCGCTGACGGCCTGTCCATACTGGTGGCCGGCGGCAGCGTATACCGCTATACCAGCGCGCAGACGTTGGATCAGGGGGAGGCGCTGACCTTTGCCGCCGGCCTGACGCTGAAAGATAGCAACTATGACGTGCTGAGCAACGGCGCGGGCAACTACAACGGCGCCGGTATCACCGTCAGCGCCAACGTTGATACTGGCAGCTATGGTTTCGCCGATGGAAACGGACTGAGTTTGTCGAACGGCGTTATTTCCCTGGACGGCAGCGCCATCGCCGCCTTGAGCGCGAGCGATGATGGCGTGCTGACGGTGATTTTCACCGCCGACGCCACCACGGCGGTCGCCAACCAGGTGCTGCAACAGCTCACCTACGCCAACGCCGGCGCGACGGTCGGCAGTTTTATCCAGCTCAGCGTGATCGCCAGCGACGCGACGCTGGCCAGCAGCGCCGTGGCGATTACCCTGCGGGTGAATGCGGCGCCGCAGGTCAACATCGATGCGTCCACCGGCTATAGTCTGAGCGCCGCCACCAGTGAGACGCCCTACAGCTTCACGCTGTTCTCCGGCCTGTTCGGCGATGCCGACGGCGACAGCCTGACCTGGAGCGTCAGCGGTTTGCCTGAAGGTCTGACTTTCGACGCCACGACCCGTACCATTTCCGGAGCGGCGCTGGCAACCGGCAGCTTTATCGTGACCGTGACCGTTACCGACGTCTCCGGCGCCAGCGCCGCGCTGGAACTGGATTTGACGGTCGAACAGATCGCCAACCGCGCGCCGGAAATCAACGAGAACGTCTCCGCCACGCTGGCCTATGCCACCGAGGGCGCCGCCTACGGCACGACGCTGGACAGTACGATGTTCAGCGACGCCGATAGCCTCTACGGCGACAGCCTGACCTGGCGCGTCAGCGGCCTGCCAGACGGTTTCACCTTCGATGCCGCGACCCTGACCATTTCCGGCTCTTCCAGCGCGGTGGGCGACTACACCGTCACCGTGACGGCGACTGACGAGTCGGGCGCCGGTTCTTCAGTCGAATTGACGCTGCGGGTGATCACCACGGATGAGGCCAACAACAGCGCGCCGTCGCTGGATGCGGATGACAGTGAGCTGGCGTACACCGTCGAAGGCAATTTGACCGGGTTCAGCCAGTACGTTTACAACCTGGAGCTGTCTTCCGACGAGCGTCACCTGATCGTGCTGGGCAATGACTCGAATTCCCAACTGCTCTCGCCTTCGGGCAATAGCACTCTGTATGTTTACAGTCGCGACAGCGAAACCGGCAACCTGACGTTGGTGCAGACGTTCGTGCAGGGTACGGCTGACGATGGCGACGACTCCAACGGCATTGAGATCAATGGCCTGGACAGCGCCACCTCGGCGATCTATTCCGCCGACGGCAAGTATGTCTATCTGGTGGGCAAGAACGCTGCCGGCGTTTATGCCATTACCGTGCTTGGCGTCAACGAGGGCGGCGCTCTCAGCGCCACCGACCTGAGCGTCGAGATTACCGACGCATCGCAAATCAAGGGGATGGCGGCATCGGACGACGGCGATTCGCTGTACATTATTTCCAGCAACACTCTCTATGCCTATTCGGTCGGCGAGAACGGCAACCTGACACTGGCCGGCGCCTACAGCGACAGCTACAGAAGCAGCGACTACACGGCCGGCGCAAGCGCCATCGTCATCGATAACGCTTCCGGCGTGGTCTATGTGGCAGGCGACTCCAGGATCGTCGTCTACACCACCAACGACGACGGCACCCTGACATACGCCACCACCTATACAAATGGCCTGAGCAACTTTATGCGTAGCATGGTCGTCTCCGACAGCGGCTACCTCTATGTGGCCACCGGCGCGGGTGGGAAGATCGTCACGCTGCATTATGACAGCGATGCCAATAGCGTCACCCAAATCGCTTCTATTTCTGTTGCGAACGTCTGGGGTGTGTCTCTTTCGGCCGATGGCACTGCGCTCTATGCGGGTTATTTTATCGGCAACATCTATGTCTACCGCGTCAACGAAGACGGCTCGCTGTCCCAGATCAGTACGCTGTCCAACAGCAGCGGCCGGGCTAACCGCTTTGCCGTTTCCTCGGACGGCTCCAGCATTTACTACGGCGGTTTCTACAACGCTGCCGGCCTGGGCCAGATCAGCGCCGGCGCGGTGGCCGCGTCCTACACCGAAGGCGCCGCCGCCCAGCCGCTGACCGCCATCACCTTGTCCGACGCCGATTACGACGCGCTTAACGGCGGCGCGGGCAACTACAACGGCGCGAGCATCACGCTGGCGCGTGCAGGCGGCGCCGATGCGGCGGACAGCTACAGTTTTAGCGACGGCAACGGGCTGACTCTGGCCGATGGGGTGATTTCGCTCAACGGTACGGCCATCGGCACCTTTGTGAGCGCGGACGGTACGCTGACCGTGACGTTCACCACAGACGTTACCACCGCCACCGCCAATCTGGTGCTGCGCCAGATCGGCTACAGCAATACCAGCAGCGATCCGGGCGGCAGCATTGCGCTTACGTTGACCGTAGCGGACCAGTACGCCTCATCGAGCCTCGATCTGCTGCTCAACGTCACCGAGATTAATGATGCGCCGATTGTGGAAACCAGCGGCGGCAGCGTGGTTTACACCAGCGGCGGCAACGCGGTTAAGTTGTTCGACGACAGTGCGGTTTCAACGGTTGAAGCCGGCCAACAGGTCAGCAGCGTCACCCTGACCGTCTCCGGCCTGACGGACGGCGAAAGCGAAACCCTGACGGTGGGCGGCATCAGCGTGGCGCTGATCGACGGCGCCAGCGCCAGCGGCAGCATTGACGTCGCCGCCGATGACGGCAGCACCGTCAGTTATGGCTATACCCTTGCGGTCAGCGTGGTCGACGGCATCGCCACCGTGACGCTTAGCGGCAATCTGCCCGCCGCGGCGACCGCCACGCTGCTGGATAGCGTCGGTTATGCCAATAGCAGCGACAATCCGACCCTCGGCGCACGAACCATCACGCTCACCTCGATTCAGGACAGTGGCGGCACCGACAATGGCGGCGTCAACAGCACGACGCTGGCGATCGCCAGCACGGTCACCGTCAGCCTGACCAACGCCGCGCCCGCCGTCGCCGCGACCGGCAACACGGCCACCTTCACGGAGAACGGCGAAGCGGTGGTGCTGTTCGACGGCGTGACGCTCTCCACCACCGAGCCGGGGCAGGCGATTGCCAATATTACCCTGACCGTCTCCGGCCTGACCGACGGCGCGAGTGAAACCCTGACCCTCGACGGCAGCGTGGTGGCGCTGGTTGACGGTTCCGGCGTCACGGCCGGCGGCTACAGCTATAGCATTACTCTGGAAGGCGGAACGGCCATCGTGGTTATCAGCGACAGCGACGGGATCGCCGTGGACGATGCCACGGCGCTGATCGCCGGGCTAAGCTATGCCAATCAGAGCGATGATCCCACGGCGGCTACGCGCACCATCACGTTGACTTCCGTTCAGGACGACGGCGGTACGGCCAACGGCGGCAGCGATACCGTTTCACCGGCTATCGCGGCGAGCATAACGGTGGTTGCGGTTAACGATGCGCCGGTGATCGATGCAACAGCGGCTGATGTCACTTACGCCACTTCCGGCAGCAACGTCAGTCTGTTCAGCGATGTTTCCCTATCGACGGTGGAAAGCGGTCAGACTCTCTCCGCCATCACCTTTACCGTTTCAGGGCTGCTCGACGGCGGCAACGAGTCGCTGACCGTCTCGGGCACGCGTATCGGGTTGGTCGATGGCAGCGGCACGCTCGATAACGGTTACGCTTATAGCGTTACCCTTGACGGCGATACCGCTACCGTGACGATTGTCAGCGACGGCGGTATCGCCGCCGATGCCGCCATCGCGCTGATCGAACAGACCCGCTACGCCAATCTCAGTAATACCCAGACCGCCGGCGTGCGCACTATCGCCCTTAGCGTGCGGGACAGCGGGGGACAGGACAACGGCGGCAGCGATACCGCCGCGTTGCAGGCGGTCTCCTCCGTTGACGTGGTGAACAACTCAGTACCTGAACTCAGCGCCGCCGCCGATTACACCAATCTGGATGTCGCCGCCAGCCTGACGGCGATTAGCGGTCTTGCCGACATTACGGCCGGTGCGCTGACGACGGCAGGCGATTACCTGTATGTGGTCAGTAGCGATGGCGATATTGCCGTGTTCAGTCGCAACGCCCACACCGGCGAACTGGCGCTGTTGCAGACGCTGGATAGCGGCGTCTCGTCCGTCTCGCTGATCGAAGTGAGCGACGATGGCGGCACGGTGTTTATGCTTGGCGCGGACGGGGGCAGCGTAACGGTATTCAGCCGTGATAGCCGCGACGGTAGCCTGACGCTGGTTCAGACGCTGACCACCGAAAACGTCGTCGACCTGACCCTGTCCGCTGACGGCAGCGCTCTGTATGTGGTGGACGGCAACTACTCCGGCCTGTTGGTCTACACCCTGGATACCGACAGCGGCCAGTATGCGCTGAGCCAGTCCGTCGCCGCTTCCACCAGCAGCGAACCTTATCTGTTCACTGCGGTGGGCATTGAGGTGGTGGGCGACTACGTGTATGTGATCACCAATCCGGCCGCGGAGACGGTCGCCAATACGCTGATTGTCTATCAACGCGCGACGGACGGCACGCTCAGCGCGGTCGCCTGGCTGCGCGACGGCGCGGCCGCGGGCGAAGACGCCGTTGCCATGTCCAGCCCCGTCGCCATCGCCGTTGCCGGCGATGGCGGCACGATTTATGTCGCCAGCCAGGATGGCGTCGCCGCATTCAGCCTTGACGCCGCCAGCGGCGCGTTGAGCTATCTCGGCGCGGTTGGCGACTTGTCCAACGTAACGGATATCGCGTTGTCCGGCGACGACGGCACACTGTATGTCACCCGTTCGGACGGCAGTATCAACCGCTACAAGTCCGAGGGCGGTACGCTGACGCTGATTGAAACGCTCTCCAGCACGTCGACGGCCGCGCTGGCCGGCGCGCAGCGCGTGGCGACCGGCGCCCATGGCGCGGTGGTGGTGATTGGCAGCGGCGGCGTGGTCAGCCTAAAAGACGCGCTGACGCAAATCACCATTGATTACCACGAGCAGGGAACGGTTCTGCCTGCCGATGTGATTACCCTCAGCGATGCGGATTACGACGCGCTGGCCGACGGCGCGGGCAACTATAACGGTGCGGTTATCACACTCGTGCGTGAAGGCGGCGCCAACGGCGACGATGGTTATGGATTCGTAGACGGCAACGGTTTGACGCTGACAGACGGTACGCTCTATCTGGACGGCGCGGCCATCGCCGACTTCACCAGCGACGGCGGCGCCCTGACGCTGACCTTTACAGCGGATGTGACTGGCGTCACCGCCAATCGGGTACTGCAACAGATCAGCTATACCAACGCCAGCGACGATCCGGGCGCGAGTATTCGGCTGGCGATCGCCGTGACCGATGCCTATGCCGCCAGCGTCAGTGCGATATTGGCGCTAAACGTCACCGAAGTTAACGACGCGCCGGTGCTGAACGCCACCCCCGCCGACACCGTTTATGTGGAAGGCGCCGCCGCCGCCGCTCTGTTCAGCAACGCCGGCGTTTCCACCGTGGAAGCCGGGCAGGCGCTGAGCGCTCTGACGCTGAGCGTTTCCGGTCTGAGCGATGGGGACAATGAAACCCTGACCCTCGACGGCGGCGTGGTGGCGCTGGTCGACGGTTCCGGCGTCACCGCCAGCGGCTATGCCTATAGCATCTCGCTCAGCGACGGCATCGCTAGCGTGGTGATTTCCAGTGCGACCGGCATTTCTGCCGCCGACGCGGCCATACTCATCAACGGCATGGCGTATGCCAACGCCAGCGACGATCCGACGGCCGGCGCGCGAACCGTCACGCTGACGGCGATTCAGGATAACGGCGGCCTGGATAACGGCGGCAGCGACACCGCCGCGCTGAATATTGTCGCCACCGTCGGCGTCACCGCGGTCAACAATGCGCCGGTACTAACGACCACGCCCACCGATGCCAGCTACGCGGCAGGCGATAATGGCGCACCGCTGTTCGATGGCACCCACGTTTCCACCGTGGAGGACGGCCAGTCCATCGCGGCGTTGACCATCACCGTCTCCGGCGTGGTCGACGCTGCCGAAAGTCTGCTGGTCGACGGCACGACCGTGACGCTGACCGATGGCGTCAGTGTGACCACCGTCGGCGGTCTGAACGTGACGGTCGCCGTCGATCAAGGCACCGCTACGCTGATTATCACCAGTAACGCCGGACTCAGCCAGGCCGACGCGCAGGCGCTGATCGACGGCCTGACTTACGCCAACACCGACGGCACGGTTTCCACCGGCGAGCGGGTCATTAGCCTGACGGCGGTACGGGACGACGGCGGCACCGCCGCTGGCGGTGAGAACACCACTGCGTTGTCGATCGCGGCCAGGGTAAATATCGTCAACAGCGCGCCGCAGGCGACGGACGCCGAGGCAGAACTGCCGACGGCGACGCGGGCCGCGGCATATAGCGCCACGCTATCGGGCGATCTGTTCAGCGACGTCAACGGCGACACGCTGAGCTGGCGCGTCGACGGGCTACCGGACGGTCTGGGCTTTGACCCCGACACGCGAACCATCAGCGGCAGGACGTTCGCCGTCGGCAGCTTCGAGCTGACGGTAACGGTAAGCGACGGACAGGGCGGAACCGCCACCCGCAACCTGACGTTGGCGGTTGATAAACAGCCGGTATCGCCGGTTTTCCTGCCTCCGTCCAACGCGCCGGGCATGATGGAGCAAGGGGGGGACGCCCGGCAGGAAGAGGAGCGGCCGGAAGAGGCGATAGGCGGCGCCTCCCGTCCGGTTACGCGCGCAATGCCTTCCGTATCCAACCTGGCGACAGGGGCGACGCCGTTGTCCGGCGACGCGTTGTCCACCGAGCGATATCCGCTGGTGAACGGGGAAATGGATTATGCCGCAACGCCCTGGCAGTTGGATCCGATTATGGCGACGCTGATGCCGCCGCTGGACGCGGTGGATTTTTCATCTCTGCGAACCACACCGGAAAACGCGCGACTTGGGCAGCAGATGCCGCAGTCGGACGGGCCGGACGCCAAAGTCGCTTTCTCCGCGCAACTGCAACAGGAACAGAGTGCATATCAGGCGCAGAAAGAGTACGACGAATTACTGAACGCCTTAAGTCAGTTAACGGAAAACACCGCGTCACCGGCGGCGTGACGTGAATTTAGCGCCGCATAAAAACAACATAAACACACTACATTGATGGGGAGAACCCTGGTGAATCAGCACATAGCAAAACTCCGGGATAGCAAGCAACAGTCTGCCGGTTCCCGGGCGCTGAAAGTAGCGGTAACGCTGGCCTGCCTGGGGCTGGCCGGCTGTGCGGTCAAGCCTGAACCGGTGACCACGGAGCAACAGGTGGCGCAGGCGCTAAGCGATCGGACGCAGATGTTCGCCAATCAGGAGCCGGTGCGCGGCACCATTACGCTGGACGAGGCGATTGCCCGGGCGCTGAAATACAACCTGCAACAGCGGGTGGCGCTGATGGAACAGGCGATGGAAGATAACCTGATCGGCGTTTCCAGTCTGGACATGTTGCCTAAGCTGGCGGCGCGGGCGGGGCTGCAAACCCGCAATAACGTGGCCGGATCCAGCAGCGAATCGGTGACCACCGGCGAGCAGTCGTTGGAAGCCTCCACCAGTCAGGATAAAACGACGCGCACGGCGGATTTGTCGTTGAGCTGGAACGTGCTGGATTTCGGCATCAGCTACTTCAACGCCAAGATGCAGGCGAACAAATCGCTGGCGGCCGAAGAGCGCCGCCGCCGCGTGGTGGCGGATATTACCCGTCAGGTGCGTACCGCCTATTGGGAAGCGGCCACCGCCCAGCGCTTGCAGCCGGAAGTGACGGCCGCGCTGGTCGACGCGCGTCAGGCGCTGGAATATGCCCGTCAGACCGAGCAACAACGTTTGCTGGCGCCGGTAGACGCGCTGCGTTTCCAGAAAAATATGCTGGAAATGGTGCGCCAGCTTGAAATCGTCGACAGCGATCTGGTGATGGCCAAGTCCCGTCTGGCTGCGCTGATGAACCTGCCGCCGGCCAGCAAATTTGATCTGGCGGCGCCCGTCGAAAGCAGTCTGGCGGCGCCGAAAATGGCCTATACCCTCGACGATCTGGAAAACTTCTCGATGGTGAAACGGCCTGAAGTGCGCGAAGAGAGCTATCTGGCGCGCAATGCGGTATTGGAAACCCGTAAATCGCTGCTGCGGCTGCTGCCCGGCGTCTCGCTGTTCGCCGGCATCAATGGCGACAGCAACAGCTATCTGGTGAACCACCAGTGGGCCAGCGCCGGGTTACAGGTCAGCGGCAACCTACTGAATGTGCTGGCATGGTCGCCGGTAAAGCGCGCCGGCGAGGCCAACGAAGAACTGGCGGAAGCGCGGCGTCAGGCATTGCGCATGGCGGTGCTGACGCAGGTGAACGTCGCCTGGCAGGAGTATCAGCAAAGCACGCGCATGTTTAACCGTTATCAGGAACTGGCGCGTATTCAACGCGGCATTCTCAATCAGACCGAGTTAAGCGTGCGTAATCAGGCGGCGACGCAGATGGAGCAGGTGCGCGTCAGCACGGAAACCATCCTCACCACCCGCGCCCGCGACCGCAGCTTTGCCGATGTGCAGAATGCGCTGGGCGCGGTGTATCAGGCCGCCGGGCTGGACGTGCTGCCCGATCATGTCGGCGATACCAGTCTGGCGGCGTTAAGCAATACCATCGCCCGCACCACCAGCAATATTGAAACCGGGAGCGTGCCGGTGCCGCGTCTTTCACTGGCTGCGCCGGGCGCGGCGGCGACAACCGTAACGCCGGTGGTCGCTCAGCCGGTCGCCGTCGCGGCGACGCCGGCCAAACCCTACCGTACGGTAAACACCGACATGTGGGACAACCTGCAATCCTTACAAGCCGGAGGCGCCCATTGATGAAAGCGCGGCAGTTTCTGTTGGCGGGGGCGCTGCTGACGCCGCTGTGGGGGCAGGCGGCCGATAACAGCGATATTCGCGTACAGCTCAGCGCGGTGCGTTACACCACCCTTTCCAGTGAAATTTCGGCCAAAGTCACCGATATCGCGGTGAAAGAGGGCGAGCATTTCAAGCAGGGCGATACGCTGTTGAGCTTTGACTGTACGGTGCTGAAAGAAAAGCTGAATTATTCCGCCGCGGCAGAACATGCCGCCCGTAAAAAACTGGCTATCGCCAACCGGCTGGACAAGCTGAACTCGATCAGCCTGTCCGAGGTCGATCAGGCCCGTTCGGCGGTGGCGATGGCGCAGGCGGAAAGCGGCGTCAACCGCGCCATGCTGCAACGCTGCGCCATTAAAGCGCCGTTCTCCGGCCGGGTGACGGAAAGCAAAGTGAAGCGCTGGGAGTCGGTGCCGGAAGGCAAGGAACTGCTGGCGATTTACGATGACAGCGCCTTTGAGCTGGAAATGATCGTGCCGTCGCGCTGGCTGGCGTGGCTAAAGCAGGGGAATCCCTTTCAGGTGACGCTGGATGAAACCGGGCTGAGTTATCCGGCGGAAATCAGCCGCATCTCTTCGGCGGTGGAGCCGGTCAGCCAGTCGGTCAAGGTGTTTGGGCGTATTACCCAGTCCACCGCCGGGCTGCTGCCGGGCATGAGCGGCGTCGCGCTGATTGCCCCGCCCGCGCCGGGCGGCGCTGCGCCATGACCATCAATCATCCCGCCGGGCAGACAGCAAACGAGGCGGATAACCGTCTGGCGCTGCTGGCCGAGCTGTTGCAGTTGCAAAGCCGCGCCAGAGCGCGGGAAACGCAGGATGAGCTGGCGTTCTTCATGGTGAATGAAACGCACAATCTGGTGAAGTACCGCCAGGCGTTGCTGTGGGACTGCGAAAAGCAGCGTCTGCGTACGGCATCCGGGCTGGCGGCGCTCGATCCCAATGCGCCGTTTTGCAGCGAATTCAGCAACCTGTGTCGCCAGTGGCAACAGCAAGGGCGGCAGACGCAATCCCTGCGCTGGCTGGATCTGCCGGCCAGCGATCGGTTGCTGTGGCAGGAACATCTGCCGGAATTTTTGTTGTGGCTGCCGCTGCGGCGTCCGCAGGGGGAACAGCCGCTGGTGCTGATTCTGGCGCGCGACCGCCCATGGCAACCCGCCGAGCTGGTGCTGCTGGAAAAGCTGGCCGACGCCTATTCCCACGCCTGGCTGGGGTTAGGCAGACATCGGCGCGCTACAGCAGACGTCCGTCCCAACCGCCGCCGCCTGATGCTGGCGGGGGCGATCGCGTTGTTGCTGATTATGCTGATCCCGGTGCGCCAGTCGGTGCTGGCGCCCGCGGAGATCGTCGCGCATCGTCCGGTGATGGTGCGGGCGCCGGTGGCCGGGGTGGTGGACGACATTCTGGTGCGCCCCAATCAGCAGATCGCGGCCAATCAACCGCTGGTGCGTCTGGACGCCCGCGAACTGGAAAACCGGTTGGAATCGGCGCGGCAGGCGTTTGCCAGCGCCGATGCGCAATTCCGTCAGGCGCAGCAGCAGGCGCTGTTCGATGCCAATAGCAAGGCCAGTCTGGCGGTGCTGCAAAGCCGCCGGGGACAGGCGCAAAGCGAGATGGATTTTCTGCAACGGCAACTGGCGCGTATGCAACTGGTTTCCCCACGTGACGGCGTAGCGATTTTTGATGATGCCAGCGACTGGATCGGCCGTTCGGTGGCGATTGGCGAACGTATCATGATGATTGCCGATCCGCACGATGTCGAACTGGAGATCCAACTGCCCGCCGCCGACGCCATCGCGCTGGAGAAAGGGGCCGATGTGCGCCTATTCCTCAACGTGGCGCCAAATTCGGCGCAGTCGGCGCTGTTGGAACACATCGGCTACCGTTCGGCGCCGACGCCGGACAACATTATGGCTTATCGGCTGCGGGCCAGGTTCACCCAGGATGATCCGCTGTTGCGCGTGGGGTTGAAAGGCACGGCGAAAGTGTATGGTCATCGCACCGTGCTGTTCGTCTACCTGTTGCGTAAGCCATTGGCGACGCTGCGCGTGTGGCTGGGCGTATGATGATGCCGTCTCTACCATGAACGACCGTCCGGTTCCTGCGCTTAGCCCGCTGCGGGATGAACTGATCCTGCATACCGGGCCTGCCAACCGTGACGGATCGCCCAGTTGGACGCTGGAAGATCCGTTGCGCGGGCTGTTTTTCCGCATCGGCTGGGCGGAAATGGCGATGCTGTCGCGCTGGTCGCTGGGGGATGCGGCGAAAATTGCGACGGCGATCAGCCAGACGCTGCCGCTGACCGTCGATGACAGCGACGTACAGGATTTCAGCCGTTTTTTGCAGGCTAATAGCCTGACGCGGGCAACGGGCGATGAGGCGCTGGCGCAGTTTGGGCGGCAATTGGCGAAAACGCGGGTGTCGGTGTGGCGTAAGTTGCTGAAGAACTATCTGTTTTTCCGTATTCCGCTGTGTCATCCGGATCGCTTTCTCAGCCGTACCCTGGCGTGGGTGGAACCCTTTTTCAGCCGTTTATTTTTAACTCTGACGCTGATGGCCGCGGTGTTGGGGCTGTTTCTGGCCGGGCGGCAATGGGAAACCTTCAAGCACACCTTTATGCACTTTTTTACTCTGGAAGGGGCCGCGCTGGCAGGCATCACGCTGTGCTGCACCAAAGTGCTGCATGAACTGGGGCATGCCTATACCTGTAAGCGCTTTGGGGCGCGGGTCGCCACCATGGGCGTCGCCTTTCTGGTGCTGATGCCGGTGCTGTATACCGATACCTCCGGCTCATGGAAGCTGACCCGTCGCCGGCAGCGTATGGCGATCGGCGGCGCCGGGATGCTGACCGAACTGGCGCTGGCGGCCTGGGCGACGCTGGCCTGGAGCTTTCTGCCGGACGGTATGCTGCGCAGCGCGGCCTTTATGCTGGCGACCACCACCTGGATTATGACGCTGGCGATTAACCTCAGCCCGTTTATGCGCTTTGACGGCTATTTTCTGCTGTCGGATTGGCTCCAGATCCCGAATCTGCAAAACCGGGGGTTTGCCATCGGCCGCTGGCAGATGCGTGAATGGCTGTTCGGATTGGGCGATGCCCCGCCGGAGCCCTTTCCCCGCTGGCTACGGCGCACGCTGGTCGGCTATGCCTTCTGCGTGTGGATATACCGGCTTTTTCTGTTTACCGGCATCGCCATTCTGGTTTATCACATGGCGTTCAAGCTGCTGGGTATGCTGCTTTTCGCGGTGGAGATCGGTTATTTCGTCATCATGCCGGTGGTGAATGAACTGCATGAGTGGAGCAAACGCCGCAAGGATTATCGTATGAATCGCAATATGATCGTGACGCTGACATCAGGCTGCGTATTACTGCTGCTGCTGGCGATCCCCTGGCAGAACACGGTGTATGCGCCGGCGCTGTTGCGCGCTGAACAACAGAGCAGTTTATATATGCCGTTGCCGGCGATGATCGACGGCATTGCCGTTCAGGTCGGGCAGCCCGTTCAGGCCGGACAGACGTTATTCACGCTGGCGGCCGATACGTTAGTGCATGAGCGGCAACAATTAGAGCGCCAAATCGCCACCCTGAGCTGGCAAGGGGCATTTCAGGTATTCAATAAAGAGACGGTGGGCGAACATCAGCGGGTGAATCAGGAACGTCAGGCCGCGTTGCAAAAGCTGGCGGTATTAACGCGGCAGTCGGCGCAGTTGACGGTACGCGCCCCGATAAGCGGCGTGGTGGCGGACATGGCCATGCCGCTGGCGACCGGGGAGTGGCTGGCGCAGGGCGAATGGCTGGCGGTGATTACCAAACCCACCGGCGGGCTGGTGGAGGCGTTCGTCTCGGAAAAGGATTGGCAGCGGCTGAAAGTCGGCGGGCAAGGGCGTTTTTACCCGCAGGATGCCAGCCGCCCGTCGTTGCCGGTGACCATTGTGGATATCGACCATACCGCCACCCGTGACTTAAGCGCCGTACCGGAACTGGCTTCTACATACGGCGGCGATATCGCCACCTTAAGCGATGCGCAGCGCAAACTGCATCCCGAGCAGGTGGTTTACCGGGTAGTGCTAAGTCTGCCGGCCGACAGCGACAGTCAACCACAGATGCTGCGCGGCACGGTGGCAATGGACGGCGAAGCGCAAAGCCTGCTGGTGCGCGGCTGGAAAGTGGTATCGGCGGTATTGATACGGGAATTGTCGTTTTAATGCCGGTCTATTGCCCGCCGGAAGCGCCTTTCGATGAGCAATGCCGCTGATGGCGGGGCGGCATTAACAAGAGCCGGGCCTCTCAGATGGAAAAAATGTAGCGGGTGCCGTCGGGCAGCTCAATATCAAGGTGCAGTTTACCGCCGGCGGCTTCAACGTAACGTTTTAGCGATGACAGTTTCAGATCACGGCCTCGCTTTTCCATACCGGCTACGGTTGGCTGTTTGATGCCAAGCGCCAGAGCGACTTCCTGTTGGGTTTTTTGCACCCGTTCACGAATCTCCGCCAGATGGATGTTAAGCAAAATCTCGTCCGCTTTGGCCCGAGCTTTGGCAACAACCTCAGGATTTTCGTTCTCCAGCATTTGGTCGAATGTTCTTGCCATACTTATTACTCTCCGTTTTTCTTGAGTTTCGCCAGATGAGCAGAAAACTCGCGGTCTGCTATCGGGATGGTTACTGTATAAAATCTTTTCTCATTAGTGGTCTTGTTGCCGCCGCAAAGTAAAATGCCTCTCCGCCAGGGATCGAATGCAAAGAAAACTCTTATTGGATCTCCCTGGCTTTGAACCCGCAATTCTTTCATGTTGCGATGGCGTGAACCATTAACGCTGTCTGCATAAGGTCTGGTCAGCATGGGGCCTTTTTCCCGCAGCACCATGATGGAGGCCAGTACATTGATTCTGTCGGCGTCACCCAGGCCATCGAACCAATGGTCAAAGATGTCGGTGGTTTCGATAGTCCACATAACTTTCCCGAGTAAATATAGCTTAAATGCTATATAGGCGTAAACCTATAATTTCCGGCGGCAGGGCTGTGAATACGAGGAGGCGCCGATCCGCGTTCTTTCAGCACCATAGCGGATAAATAACAGCGGCCAAGCTGGAGAGACAGGATCGGGAAAGCGCTTCGCAAAAAGTTAGGCGCTTTGCCATTAATGCTCCGTCTAATCTTCCCATTGACAGGGATGTTTCTTAGTCATGTATTTACTGATGTTAACTACATAATTACTGATAATGGCATATATGAGGTCGGTGTCATTTCGTGCGCGAAAAGAGAGGTATTTTTGCCGAGGGAGTCCTTCTGACGGACCGCCGGTGACGCGTTCCCTACGCGGCACTGGCTTGAACCGCATCCTTGCGGCTCATCCTAAAGGCCTCTCCCGACTCAGCCCCTTTTACGCCAAAGGAAAAACAACCTGTTGCCTAGAGTCTCTTCCTGAGTTGTTACTAAGAGGCACTCTTACCACAGAGACGCTATCCCACATGCGAACCGCTGCGCGAAGCGCCGACGCCGGTTTGTGAACGCACAAACTGTGAATGGAAACGGGCGCGCTCTTGCTGACCTGCGGCGGAGCGATCGGTGATGGAGAATAGCCAGATGCCGATAAAGGCCACCAGCATGGAGAACAACGCCGGATATTCATACGGATAAATCGGCGTCGCGTGGCCGAGAATTTTCACCCATACCGTCGGCCCCAGAATCATCAGAATCACCGCCGTCAGCAATCCGGCCCAGCCGCCGATCATCGCCCCGCGGGTGGTGAGTTTCGACCAGTACATCGAGATGATGATGATCGGGAAGTTGCAGCTTGCGGCGATGGAGAAAGCCAGACCGACCATAAAGGCGATGTTCTGATTTTCAAACAGAATCCCCAGCGCGATGGCGACGATGCCCAGCACCAAAACGGTTATTTTCGAGACTTTTAATTCGTTACGTTCGGTAGCTTTGCCTTTTTTGATGACGTGGGAATACAGATCGTGGGAAACCGCCGATGCGCCCGCCAGCGTCAGCCCGGCGACCACCGCCAGAATGGTGGCGAAGGCGACGGCGGAGATAAATCCCAGGAAGAAATTACCGCCTACCGCATCGGCCAGATGAACGGCGGCCATGTTGTTGCCGCCAATCAGCGCCCCGGTCGCATCCTTAAAGTCAGGATTGGCGCTGACCAGCAGGATTGCGCCAAAGCCGATGATAAAGGTCAGGAAGTAAAAATAGCCCATAAAGCCGGTGGCGTAGAACACGCTTTTCCGCGCTTCTTTGGCGTCGCTGACGGTGAAAAAACGCATCAGGATATGCGGCAGGCCCGCGGTGCCGAACATCAGTCCCAGCCCCAGCGACAGCGCGGAGATCGGATCGGAAACCAGCCCGCCGGGGCTCATGATGTCAACGCCTTTCGGGTGAACGGCCATGGCCTGCCTGAACAGGCTGTCAAAGCTGAAGTTGACGGATTTCATCACCATGACCGCCATGAACGTCGCGCCGAACAACAGCAGCACTGCCTTGATGATCTGTACCCAGGTGGTCGCCAGCATCCCGCCAAACATCACGTACATCACCATCAGGATCCCGACCAGAATGACCGCGACATGATAGTTAAGGCCGAACAGCAGTTCGATCAGTTTGCCCGCGCCGACCATCTGGGCGATCAGGTACAGCGCCACCACCACCAGCGAGCCACAGGCCGACAGACTGCGGATCGGGCGCTGTTGCAGACGATACGACGCTACGTCGGCAAAGGTGTAACGCCCGAGGTTGCGCAGGCGTTCGGCGATTAAAAACAGGATGATCGGCCAGCCGACCAGAAAGCCGAGCGAGTAAATCAGCCCGTCATAGCCAGAGGTATAGACCAGCGCGGAGATCCCCAGAAAGGAGGCCGCCGACATATAGTCGCCGGCAATCGCCAGTCCGTTCTGAAATCCGGTGATATTGCCGCCCGCGGTATAGTAATCGCTGCGCGAGCGTGTCCGTTTGGACGCCCAATAGGTGATATACAACGTGGCGCAGACAAACAGCAGGAACATCACAATGGCCTGGATATTCAGCGGTTGACGCTGAACCTCACCGGTCAGGGCTTTGGCGGCCAATACCGCCGGAGATAAAGCGAGCAGCCCGAGCAGCATCATGAAACGCGTTTTCATTGCTTTACCTCGTTCAGTAACTGTTTGGTCAGGCGATCAAATTCACCGTTGGCACGGTAGACATAAATACCGGTGAGAATAAAAGAGGTGACGATCAACCCAACCCCAATCGGGATCCCGCGTGTAATGCTCGATCCGGAAGCGATTGGGGTTCCCAGCCAGCCGGGGGCAAAGGCGATCAACAGAATAAAGCCGACGTAAAGCACCAGCATGATCAGAGAAAGGATCGTCGCGAAGCGCTGCCGTTTATTCACCAGTTCTCTAAACAGGGGGTTACTTTCAATCCGTTGATAAATGTCATCATTCATCGTAAGTCTCCAGTAAACGATTGATCGATCGCAGCCACACGCCATCGAACCGCTATCTGGCCCGGTGGTGTGTGAAGGAACAAGGGATTACACGATCATGGGGAGGATGTGCTCATGGCCTGCTTTTCTTCCAACAGCTTTTCGACGACGCCGGGATCGGCCAGCGTGGAGGTATCTCCCAGATTGCTGGTGTCGCCCGCGGCAATTTTGCGCAGAATACGGCGCATGATTTTGCCGGATCGCGTTTTCGGCAAAGAGTCCGTCCAGTGGAGAATGTCCGGTGTGGCGATCGGCCCGATCTCTTTGCGAACCCAGTTGCGCACCTCGGTATACAATTCGCTGGACGGTTCTTCACCGTGGTTAAGCGTGATGTAGGCATAAATCGCCTGGCCTTTCATATTGTGCGGAATACCCACCACCGCCGCTTCGGCGATTTTTGGGTGAGCGACCAGCGCCGACTCGATTTCCGCCGTCCCCAGACGGTGGCCGGAAACGTTCAGCACATCATCGACGCGGCCGGTGATCCAGTAGTAGCCATCTTCGTCACGGCGGGCGCCGTCACCGCTGAAGTACATCCCTTTAAAGGTGGAGAAATAGGTTTGTTCAAACCGATGGTGATCGCCGAACAGGGTTCGCGCCTGACCGGGCCAGGAATCGGTAATCACCAGATTGCCTTCGCAGGCGCCTTCCTGCGGGTTGCCCAGATTATCCACCAGCGCCGGTTGAACGCCGAAGAAAGGATAGGTGGCCGACCCGGCTTTCGCTTCAATCGCGCCGGGCAGCGGGGTGATCATGAAGCCGCCGGTTTCCGTCTGCCACCAGGTATCGACGATCGGACACTTGCCGTTGCCGATCTTGTTGAAATACCACTCCCAGGCTTCCGGGTTGATCGGTTCGCCGACGGAACCCATGATTTTCAGCGATTCCCGCGACGTGCCTTCGATGGCTTTGTCGCCTTCCGCCATCAGCGCCCGGATCGCCGTGGGGGCGGTATAGAGAATATTGACCCGATGCTTATCGACAACCTGTGCCATACGCCGCGCGTCCGGCCAGTTGGGAACGCCTTCGAACATCAGCGTGATGGCGCCGCAGGCCAGCGGGCCGTACAGCAGATAGCTGTGGCCGGTGATCCAGCCGACATCCGCCGTACACCAGTAAATATCCCCCGGATGATAGTCAAAGACATATTTGAACGTCAGCGTCGCGTAGACCAGATAACCGCCGGTGGTGTGTAATACGCCTTTGGGTTTTCCGGTGGAGCCGGAGGTATAAAGGATAAACAGCGGATCTTCGGCATTCATCTCTTCCGGCGGGCAATGTTCGTCAGCCTGCGCGATCAGATCGTGCCACCAGAGGTCGCGTCCGTTTTGCCATTCGCCCTGTTTTCCGGTGCGACGGAATACGATCGTGTTGGTGATGGTCTTGACGCCCGGATTTTTCAGCGCTTCATCAATGTTTTTCTTAAGTGGGATGACGCGTCCGGCGCGGATGCCTTCATCGGCGGTAATCACCAGCCTGGCGTTGGAATCGATGATTCGCCCGGCGATAGCCTCCGGGGAAAAACCGCCGAAGATAACGGAATGAATAGCGCCGATGCGGGCGCAGGCCAGCATGGCGACGGCCGCCTCCGGCACCATCGGCATGTAGATGGCAACCACATCGCCTTTTTTAATCCCCAGAGATTTCATGGCGTTGGCAAAGCGGCAAACCGATTGATATAACTCGCGGTAGGTGATCTTTTTGCTTTCTTTGGCGTCGTCCCCTTCCCAGATTATCGCCGTTTGATCGCCGCGCTCTGCAAGATGGCGGTCAAGACAGTTGGCCGCGACATTCAACGTGCCGTCTTCAAACCAGCGAATACGAATATGACCGGGGTCAAAGGACGTATTTTTCACTTGCTGATAGGGTTTGATCCAGTCGACGATTTTCCCCTGCTCACGCCAGAAAGACTCAGGGTCGTCAATGGATTGCCGGTACAACCGGGTATATTGATCGGCATTTATCAGGGCTGTTTCCGCAATGGCGGCAGGTATGGCATGTTTATGATGTTGAGTCATGTGCGCTTCTCCTTAAACATGTTAAGGATATGTCAATCAATGGTTAATTGTAGTTAACTGGCAATATTTGTTTCTTTTTTGAGCGATGGATCACGCAATGCAGGAAAGTAATCAGCGGATGGCCTAAAGTTATTGCCTAAGCCCTTAGGAAATAAGCAAGTTACGGCATGAAAACAGCGTTTCTTCAAGTGATATATGTCACGCTATAAAAAATTATGAGAATTATTCCCTGCTTCGCGACGGGTATAACGATCAATCTATTGTTTTCAATAGATTGCGTCTATTGTTATTCCCAGTTTGATCGTCCTTTACGATCAAAAAGCATAAAGATCTCTCTTATTCCGCCGATAGTGACAACATCATTGAGGTATATTTTTCCCGCTATCGCTATTTAGATTTATCTGATTCAACCGGCTGGTTGGTATGGATAATCTACAATGCAAGACGATACGTTAATAGAAACGCCGCTCTATTGACGAAGAACAGCAGCGAACGGTTTGTCAGTCAGGCCGGAAGCTAATTTTTATTTTTGTTTTTTATTTAGCAACATCCGGTTTCCAAAACTAAACAACTTAGATAACTACATTATGCCGGTGCCCTATGTGATCCGGTGGGTTGAATGCTTATCGCCGGGGTGTCTGAGCGAGAACTTGCCTGGTAGCGACCTGCGATACCTTTTTATACAGCATGAAGCAGAGGAAATAATGAGTCTGATATTTGGCCGGAATGAGATCATTGGCATGCTAAGTCAACCTGTTCAGAATGAACGGCGTGCTGCCGCAGTGATTGACGAGACATGTAAAGTTGTCTGCGCCAACTCTGCTTTTAACGCCCATTTTGGACTGCGCGCCGAAATGAACGCGTCGGTTTCCATCGATGACGTACTGCCGATTAACGTGAAGTTCGCGTATCAGGATTTTATCACCAATTCCAATGTGTTAAGTACCCGCGTGGTCTCAGACCTGCTGTCGGACGGCTTTACAAAAAAACAGCTGAGTACGTTATCTTTCTCTAAATTGAATGTCGAAAACCGTGTGCTTTCTTTATTAATCCTCAACCAGGATTCAGCGGAATCGCCAACCAATCTGGATTCTTAAACACACGGTATTGGCGAGCATAAATAGCAGAGTTTTATGACGTTTTGATTAACAAAGATGAGCAACGTCAGCGAGTGTAACGCCAGGCGCAAGGCCGATATCAATAGCAACCGGTTGCATTGATCTGCGAGTTATTTGCATAAGGCCTGTCGGGTTTAAAATTCATTACCTGCTCTTATTGATCTGTCTGATAGCGTTTCAGAAAGCGAAGCGTTCGGGCATTCGGTTTTGGTATCATTCTCCGAATTAGAGAAGAGAAAACATGAATTACTCTAAATGACTTAACCATCATAAAAATAATGGCAATGGTGGTTTTTATCGCTTGCCGAATTATTTGCCAGGTTGTCTTTTCTTGCGTGATTTATACTTTCTTCGATGAGTCTACTAAGCAATATTGTTTATACATAAAATGCTATTTTATTGTTCCAGACAGCCGACAACCTTTCCCGTGCTGATACGTCGCGGGCGACCCATGTTGGCAACCCCGTCACTCTCTTCACTTTTGTTATCGCCGTAAAAGCAATAATCCATTTTAGATCATTAACATATTGGTTTTTTAACCCCGGAAATGATCGTTGTCATTAATCTCAGTATCTTCGATTTTTGTATTTATGATCTCATCCACTATTCTACTAACTAACATTTTTTGATTTTGCGGTTCCCCTTTTGCGCTCCTCAGTTGGCATACCTCCTGAAAACGATAATTTTTTTAATCTAAAGGGGATGAATAATGGCAAGATTGCGTACCCATCTGTTGGCCCGCGCCATACGCGCCGGGATGCTGGGGGCCGGTTTCGTTATGACACTGCCGGCGGTGGTGGCGTACGCCGCGCCGGCGGCGGCTGTTCAGCAGTATCATGTACCGTCGGGGCCGCTTAATCAGGTTTTAAATCAGTTCGCACAACAGTCCGGCGTGCTGCTCTCTTATGATCCGGTGCTGGTTGCGGGGAAAAACAGCGCCGGCTTGCAAGGTCGTTACAGCATCGAGCAGGGGTTTCAACAGTTGCTCGGCGGCAATGGCCTGACGGCCCGCTACAGCGCTGACGGCAGCGTAACGCTGGCGCCGCAAACCGCGAATGCGCCGGCGGCGGCTTCAGGATCGACAGCGGCTAACAACGATCGGATTGTGGTTACCGCGCCGCCCAACACGGCATTAAAGCTGGACGTTCCCCTTTCAGAAACGCCGCGGGCGGTTTCGGTGGTGACTGAACAACAGATTCAGGAGCGCGGCGCGCAGAAGATCGATCAGGCGCTGCGGTATAGCACCGGTATTCTGGCGACGCCTTACGGGCCGGATAACAAAGCTGAATGGGTAACGATTCGCGGCTTCAGCGATCAGTCCCGCTTTCAAAACGGGCTGGCTACGCTGAATGAAGACGGTTTTTACGGCCAGCAGATCGAACCGTTCGGCGTGGAGCGTATCGAGGTGCTGAAAGGCCCGGCCTCGGTGTTGTACGGGCAGAATCCGCCGGGCGGTTTGGTGAACGTGATCACCAAGCGACCGACACGTCTTCCCCAGGGGCAGATCGAACTGGAATACGGTTCCGACGACTATCGTCATTTAGCGATTGATAGCTCCGGGCCGTTGAACGACGACGGTTCAGTATTGTATCGCGTGGTCGCGCTGGCGCGAGACACCTCGGGCGAGGTTGATTTTGCCGAGAGCAAGCGTTTCTATCTGGCGCCCAGCGTGACATTGCTGGGAGAAGATACCGAGTTAACGATCCTGGCCAGTTATATGGATACCCAGTCGGGTATGACCAATGGGTTCAAACTGCCATACGGCACCCTGCATAACACGCCGTTTGGCAAGGTTGGTTATAAAACCTCGCTCGGTGAGCCGGGTATTAACCACCACAATACCCGCCAGTTTAACCTCGGGTATGAGTTTACCCACCATCTAAACGATACCTGGACGTTTCATCAAAATCTGAATTACGCCTACCTGAACATGGATCTACGGGGCGCCTATGTCCTGGGTATGGTCAGCGATCGCGAGGCTTACCGTGGGCTGACCTATCGTGATGGTTTTGCGCAAAACTGGTCGACGGATAACCGTATGGTGGGCGAGTGGCAGTTTAGCGACGTTGAGAATACCTTGCTGCTGGGGGTGGATTATCGTCGGGCCAATACGCAAAGCCGCGACGCCAACTTGTATTCTTTCGGCGATCCGATTGATATCTTTAACCCGGTTTACGGCAACTATACTTCGCCGACCGATAGCGAGCTTTTCGATCACCGTTCGGGACGTCACCAGACGGGTTACTATATTCAGAATCAGATTAAATATAATGAGCGCCTGATCTTCCTGTTGGGGGGCCGCTACGATGTGGCGAAATCCCGCGATCGCAATCTCACGTCCGGCGCTGACACCCGTACCGATGACACCAAATTTACCAAAACCGCCGGCTTGATGTATCTGTTCGATAACGGCCTGTCGCCCTATATCAGCTACTCGGAATCTTTCCTGCCGGTTTCAGGGCGTGACGGCTATGAGCGCCCCTATGTTCCTGAAGAAGGGCAGCAGACTGAAGTCGGGGTAAAATATACGCCGGAAGGATTTAATGGCTACGCCTCGGCGGCGTTGTTTAATCTGGAACAGAAAAACGTTAAGACCACCGATCCCGCCAACCCCAATATCACCGTTCAGGCCGGGGAAGCGCGCTCCCGCGGCGTGGAACTGGAATTCAGCGGCGAGGTGTATTCGGGGCTGACGTTAACGGCGAACTACACCTATAACCAAGTTGAGACCACCAAATCCGGCACGGTCGGCGAATTGGGCAAGCGCCTGCCCGGATTACCGGAGCATGTGGTTTCCGGCTGGGTGAGCTATGCGTTTAACGGGCCGCTGGAAGGCCTGACGGTCGGCAGCGGCGTGCGGTATGTGGGAAGTTCTTACGGCGATATCGCCAATAGCGCGGAGATGAAAGTACCGGCTTATACCCTGTGGGACGCGATGATCGCCTATGACTTCAGTAAAGACTGGCGGTTGCAGGTTAATGCCACCAATCTGACCAATCATGAATATGTCAGCGCCTGTAATTTCTGGTGCTATTACGGCGAGGGTCGTAACGTAAGCGCCAATATCAGCTACCGCTGGTAAGGCGTCTCTTCCCAGGGAAGGGAAAAGGCCTGCCGGTCGCGAACGCGGCGAAAATTCATTGACTTTATCGATAGTGATAATGAAAATCATTTCATCGCTATGACATCGAGTTACGCCCGTGAATAGTCCCGCGCTCGCTTATTCAAATCAGACTGAGTCTTTTGTGGTTCAGCAGATTTATCACGACCATCACTCCTGGTTACAGGCCTGGCTGCGTCGGCGTTTGGGATGTTCGCAGCAGGCGGCCGATTTGGCGCAGGATACGTTTTTACGGCTTATCAGCCAGCATCAGGCGATGCAAATCCGCGAGCCTCGCGCCTGGCTGACCACCGTGGCGCACGGTTTGGTGGTGAATCACTGGCGGCGCAAGGATATTGAAAACGCCTACCTGCAAGTGCTGGCGGAGCAGGAGAGGTGCGACACGCCTTCGCCCGAGCAGCAAGCGATAGTGGTTGATGCGCTAATCGAGATTGATAGCATGCTGGCGACGCTGCCCGCCAAGGCGCGTCAGGCGTTTCTCTGGGTTCATCTTGACGGCCTGACCTACAAGCAGGTCGCCGAACGATTGGCGGTCTCCGAGCGGATGGTAAAAAAATATATGGCGCAGGCGATGCTGAATTGTCTGCTCTGTCAGGACTCATGATCTCCGCGGTTAAATCCGATATTCCAAAAGAGGTGCTGTATGCCGCCGCAGAGTGGTATGCCACGCTGTACGATGAAGCGTGCAGCGAACGCGATCGGCAGGAATGGCAACAGTGGCTGATGCGTGACGATACGCACCGTCTGGCCTGGCAACAGGTCGAACAGATCCATGCCCGTTTCCATGCGGTAGACGGCCAACTGGCGTCTTCGGTGCTGCGCCAGCGCGGGCAGGAACGGCGGCGGATGCTCAAACTGCTGATCATCGTCGCTCTGACCGGGGGGCTAGGCGCCGGATTGCCGTGGGAAAGCTATGCTGCCGACTATCGGACGGGCACCGGCGAAACCCGCGAGCTGAAGATTGCCGATGACATGAGCGTCTGGCTAAATACCGATTCCGCCCTGAATCAACGAACCGGCGGCGCCCAGCCGCTGACGTTTCAGTTGGTCAAAGGGGAACTGATGATGGAAAACCGCACCGCTCAGCCGATCGGGCTGATGACTCCCCACGGACGGGTTGATGCGCCATTACCCTGTCAGATTGTTTTACGCTATACCCCGGCGCAGAGTTTCCTTTCCGTATTCGATGGCGAAGCCATGCTGCATACCGCGGCGTCGGCGCAGCAGGTCGCCGCTGGGCAACAGATTGTGTTTAACCAGGACGGCGGCAGCCCTCCCACGCCCGTCGAGCGCTTTCGGGAAAGCTGGCGCACCGGTGTGCTGGTGGCGGATAATATGCGTCTGGATCAGCTTATCGATGAGTTTTCCCGTTATCATAATGGCTATTTCCACGTGGATAAGCAGGTGGCGGGGTTGCGTATTTCCGGCGTGTTTCCGCTGCGCGAAACGGATCGCTTACTTGCCGCATTGGCCCGAACGTTGCCCGTTCAGGCGACAAAACGCTTTTCCTGGTGGATTGACATCAGCCAACGTTAAAACCCGCTGGCGTTTCCGCGCTAAAACGCCAAGAATAACTGCTTAAAACGTCGATTTGGCATTTAGCATTAGTTTTACGCATACGGGGCGTCATCATGCAGTTATTGAATCTGAAACAAGCCCGGTTTTTGAGCTTTTTCTTTATTATGGGGGGCCTGTTACTGTTGCTGCCCTTGCGTCTGTTAGCCTGTTTTATCGCCGGTTTTCTGGTTTATGAAATCGTTAATCTGCTGACACCCTATTTTCAAAAAGTGATTAGCGGTAAGCGCGCCCGCTGGATGGTGGTGGCGATCATCAGCACGCTGGTGGTCAGCCTGTTGAGCCTGCTGTTCGGCAGTCTGGTCGGCTTGCTGATGCAGGAAATGAAAGATACCACGGCGTTTAACACGCGCATCGCCTATATTCTCAACGATATCCAGCAGCAGTTGATGCTGTATCTGCCGGGATATTTGCCGGTTAGCGTCGAAGAGTTGCAGCATGAGTTTCTGCAATGGGTGCAGCAGCATATCGCTATCCTGCAAAACATGGGGAAAAGCTTTCTGCACGGTTTTGTCACCATGCTGATTGGTATGGTGCTGGGCGCCATTATCTCTTTATATAATGTGGAAAGTGATGAAGAAAAACCGCTGCTGAAGGCTGAATTGCTGCGTCGGGTATCGCTGTTGTCGGCCTCATTCCGCAATATTGTTTTTGCCCAGGTAAAAATTTCCGCCGTCAATACCGTACTGTCCGCGATTTTTATTCTCGGGGCGTTTCCCTGTTTCGGCATTCATTTGCCGTTCTCTAAAACCCTGGTGGTTTTGACGTTCGTCTTCGGCTTATTGCCGGTTATCGGTAATTTAATTTCCAATTCGATTGTGTTTATTTCCGCGCTGTCTATTTCCTTGCCGATCGCGCTGGTGGCGCTGATTTATCTGATGCTGATTCATAAGTTCGAATATTTTCTCAACGCGCAGATTGTCGGCACCCGAATTAAAGCCCATGCCTGGGAAATTCTGCTGGCGATGCTGGTGTTTGAAGCAGCGTTTGGTTTATCCGGCGTGATCGCCGCGCCGATTTATTATGCTTATCTGAAAAGCGAACTGAAAGAAGCGGCGCTGATTTGACGACCGGCGGCGAAAGCGCCATGCGGGAAGCGTGAAAAATGGCGTCCGTGCCATTTTTCACGAGATGAGCAATCAGGAGTGATCGGCGTTGGACGCTGGCGCGGCGGCATCTGTTTGCGGCGCGGTATTGTCCTGTGCGGGCGTTTGGGCGGCGTCGTTTGGCGCGGATTCTTGCGCCGCATTATCCTGCGGCGGCGCGACGGCGGGATCTGCCGCATCCGGCGCAATCGGCGCCGCGACGGATTCAACCGGCACCGTAGGCGCCGCTTCTTCAATCAGACCGTTGATCTTGACCGGCATGCCGGAGCGTTCCTGAAGTGCCTTGTCAAGTTGGTGCTGGTTGACGCCGGCATCGGCGACCACTTTGCCGACTTTGGCGCTGATGGTCAGCGGCGTCGGGGCTTCGGAGTTAAATTCTTCCACGGTGCGCGACAGCGGGTGATGAACTTCCACATAACGCGAACCATCCGGTTCCACCGTTGCCTTGATCGGTTCGTTGATAAATTGCACGCGCGTGCCGACCGGGACGTGATCGAACAGGTATTTTATGTCATCCGCCCGTAAACGCACGCAGCCGTGGCTGACGCGCAGACCGATGCCAAAATTGGCGTTGGTGCCGTGAATGGCGTACAGCCGGCCGATATACAGAGCGTAAAGCCCCATCGGGTTATCTGGGCCGGCGGGGAAAACTTTCTGTAATGTTTCACCGCGCGCGGCATATTCCGCATGCATGGCGGCCGTCGGCGTCCAGGTCGGGCCGGCTTTTTTACGCTGTACCGACGTCGTCCAGTCAATCGGCGTATCCTTGCCCAACTCACCGATGCCGATCGGCAGCACCACGACGGTTTTGGTGCCTTTCGGGTAGTAATACAGGCGCATTTCCGCACTGTTGATCACGATACCTTCGCGCGGCGCGTCCGGAAGAATCAATTGATGAGGAACAATCATGGTGCTGCCCGGCATCGGCAGGTAGGCATCAATTCCCGGGTTCGCCTCCATCATGTTGCTCAGCCCCATTTGATATTGGGCGGCAAAATGCTCTAGCGGCAACGTACTGTCCGTGGGGATAGTGACTTCCAGATTATCTCCCACCAGTCGGCTGTTGGCCGCGGGCAGAGGGTAGACAACGGCAAAAGCGGCCTGGCTGAATGCCGCGGCTGCCATAACTAAGGTAAGGATCGCGCGAATACTCATTTTCATGTCTTTGTTGAGTGGTAAATGCCATACCAGAAAAGCGGGATCTGGTTTGTTCTGGGTCGATATGACCGGATGCGCATTATATGTGCAGAACCGCCTCGGAGGGAAACAACATGTGTAACGAATCACACTTTTTTATCTTGAATGGTTCTTGCGGTTATTATTCAGCGCCAGTCGGCGCTGGTTATTCATTCGGCAGGCGCGGTATGTCGAAACGGCGGTTCGCCAGCGCAGGCAATACCTCCCGTGCGTAACCCAGGCGGGCAGGATCGATATCCGCGTAGAGCAGCGCCGGTACTTCAGGAGCCTGAACGACGACGACGCCCAAGGGATCAACCACCATGCTGTTGCCGATATTCTTGACGCCGCATTCGCCGACCGCCACCACATAAGCGGTGTTTTCCAATGCGCGCGCGCGAACCAGCAATTCCCAGTGCGACTCTTTTAACGGCCCTTTGATCCAGGCGGCCGGCAGAACCAGGACGTCGGCGCCGTCCAGCGCCAGGCGTCGGGCCAATTCGGGGAAACGAATGTCGTAACAGGTCATCAGACCGATTTTCAACCCCGCGACGGCGACCAGCGGCGGCACTTCATCGCCGGGAACGACGTTTTCCGATTCCCGCATTGAAAAGGCATCGTACAGATGCAGTTTCCGATACTGGGCGATGATCTCGCCGTTACGAATGGCGATGAGCACATTCCACACTTTTTCCGCACCGTTCGGCACATGAATGCTCATTATGACGGTCATGTCGCTGCCTTTGCTGGCCGTCAGCACCTGGGTGACGAACGGGCCGTCCAGCGGTTGAGCGGCGGTCAACACCAGCTTGGGATTGGTGATGTCGCGCGCCAGAACGCCTTCAGGCAATACCAACAGATCGGCCCCCGCACGCTGTGCGTCCGACATCAGCGCGGATATCGTCGTGACATTATTTTGCCAGTCGCGGTCAACCGCGAATTGCCCGAGTGCGACCTTCATATCCGTTTCCTTTTTCCAGACCATCGATAAAATTCGATGCGTTACTCTGATTCCCCACCTGGCTTCCCCCTTGACGGAGGACGGGCCGAGGCGGGGCTGGACCACTTACTCCTGCGGGTTTTTCTCTGTTTTTCCGGCCATCATGGTCAGGAAATCATAGCGGCGGCGCAGATCCAATTCGGCCTCTTGGTAAAGCAGCGCGGTTTCTTCCGGCATCTGGGTATTCAGACGGCGGAAACGCTGCTCTTTCAGCAGGGTGTCGCTCAGGCTGCTGGAAGGCGGACGGGAATCGGTCACCAGCGCCGCTTTTCCTTCCTCGGCGCGGCGCGGATCGAAGCGATAGAGCGGCCAGAATCCGGTGGCGGTCAACTGGCGCATCTGGTCATGGCTGAATGCCAGATCGTAGCCGTGTTCCTCACAGGGACTGTAAGCAATAATCAGCGACGGCCCCGGCCAGGCTTCCGCTTCCTGAATCGCTTTCACCGTCTGGTTAAGCTGCGCGCCCAGTGAAATCTGCGCCACGTACACGTGGCCGTACATCATGACGTTGATGCCGAGATCTTTGCGCGCCTTGCGTTTGCCTTTTTCGCCGAACTTGGTCACCGCACCCAGCGGGGTGGCTTTGGACTGCTGGCCGCCGGTGTTGGAGTAACACTGGGTGTCCAGCACCAGCACGTTGACGTTTTCGCTCAGGCTCATCACGTGATCCAGACCGCCGTAGCCGATGTCATATGCCCAGCCGTCGCCGCCGATAAGCCAAATGGATTTGTCCACCAGATGATCGGCGGCGGCGGCCAGCGCTATGGCGGCGTCGCCGCCGAGATCGGCCAGCAGCATCCGCAGTTGCGCAATTTGCTGACGACGCAGTTCCGGTGCGATCGCTTCTTCCTGTAGCGCGGCGACTAAATCGGCCGGCAGTTGCGGCGCCAACTCGTGCAGTAAACGCACGGCGCGCTGGCGATGCTGATCGACGCTCAGGCGGAAGCCCAGACCGAATTCGGCGTTATCTTCGAACAGCGAGTTGGCCCAGGCCGGCCCGCGCCCGTTGGCGTCGGTGGTCCACGGCGTGGTGGGCAGGTTGCCGCCGTAGATGGACGAACAGCCGGTGGCGTTGGCCACCAGCAGGCGATCGCCATACAACTGGGTCAGCAGTTTGATGTAAGGGGTTTCGCCGCAGCCGGAGCAGGCGCCGGAATATTCAAACAGCGGCGAAATCAACTGAGAAGTACGGATATCGATACGTTCCAGCTTGGATTTGTCGATTTCCGGCAGTTGCAGGAAGAAGTCAAAGTTCTCTTTTTCGACGTTCAGGTTATCCAGACGCGATGCCATGTTGATGGCTTTAATCTCTGGATTTTGGCGATCTTTCGCCGGACAAACCTCCACGCACAGATTACAGCCGGTGCAGTCTTCCGGCGCGACCTGCAAAACATATTTCTGACCGCGCATATCGCGGGCTTTCACGTCCAGCGACTGCAGCGACGACGGCGCGTGCTCCATCGCCTCGGCCGGCACTACTTTGGCGCGAATGGCGGCGTGCGGGCAGGCGGCGACGCAGTGGTTGCACTGGGTACACAGTTGGGGCTGCCACAGCGGAATTTCTTCCGCGATATTGCGTTTTTCCCATTGGGTGGTGCCGGTCGGCCAGGTGCCGTCCGGCGGCAGCGCCGAGACCGGCAGGGTATCGCCCAAACCGGCCAGCATTGTCGCCGTCACGGTTTTCACGAAGTCCGGCGCGGCGTCGGAAACCACCGGCGGGCGCAGCGGGCTTTGCGGGTTGACCGCTTCCAGCGGCACGGCCGATAAGGCGGCCAGGGTGGCGTCGAGCGCCAGCCAGTTGCGTTCAACCAGCTCCTGACCTTTACTGCCGTAGCTTTTGGCGATCGCCGCCCGCAGTTTTTCGACGGCAAGCTCGCCCGGCAGGATCTGCGACAGATGGAAGAACGCCATCTGCATCACGGTATTGATACGGGCGCCCAACTGGCATTCACGGGCGATCTTGGCGGCATTGATGCAGTACACCTGGGCCTTGCGTTGATTAAGGCCGGCCTGAACGTCCTGCGGCAGACGATGCCACAAATCATCGCTGGCGTACGGGGCGTTAATCAGGAACACGCCGCCGGGCTTCAGCCGTTCCACCATGCTGTACTTATCAATGAACTGCCACTGGTGACAGGCGACGAAATCCGCCCGATCGATCAGGTAGGCGGAATTGATGGGGTGCGGGCCGACGCGCATATGGGAAACCGTCAGACTGCCCGCTTTCTTGGAGTCATAGACAAAGTAGCCCTGTACAAACATCGGCGTGGTTTCGCCGACGATCTTGATCGCGTTTTTGGTGGCGGATACGGTTCCATCGCTGCCCAGCCCATAGAACAAGGCTTCCAGCGAGGCGCCGGTAGGCAGATGCTGTGTCGGCAACGGCAGTGAAAGATGCGTGACGTCATCATAAATCCCCACGGTGAAGCGCGGTCGTGGGTTGGCAAGCGCTAACTCATTGAATATAGCCTGCACGCATTGCGGGGTAAATTCTTTGGATGACAAGCCATAACGACCGCCAATCACCCGCGGCATTTGCGAGCGCTCACCGATTGAGAAGGCTTCCGCCAGCGAGGTCATCACATCCAGGTACAGTGGTTCGGCCAGCGCGCCCGGTTCTTTGGTGCGATCCAGCACGGCAATGCTTTTCGCCGTCGGCGGAATGGCTGCCAGCAGATGTTGCGCGGAGAACGGACGATACAGGCGTACTTTCACCACGCCGACCTTCTCGCCGTGCGTCAGCCGCGTATCGATGACCTCTTCACAGGTGCCGACGCCTGAACCCATCAGAACAATCACGCGGGTGGCTTCCGGATGACCGTAATAGTCAAACGGCCGGTACTGACGTCCCGTGGCGGCGGCGAAATCGTCCATTGCCTGTTCAACATGCCGATAAGCGGCGTCATACCACGGGTTGGTCGCTTCCCGCGCCTGGAAAAAGGTGTCCGGGTTGGAGGCAGTTCCACGGATCACCGGATGTTCGGGAGTAAGCGCTCGCTCACGATGCGCATCGATGGCTTTCTGCGGCAATAGCTGGCGCAGCGCTTCATCGCTCAGCGGTTCGATCTTGTTGATTTCATGCGAGGTGCGGAAACCGTCGAAGAAATGGATAAACGGCAGTCGACTGTTGAGACTGGCAATCTGTGCGATCAGCGCGAAGTCCTGCGCTTCCTGCACGTTGCTGGCGCACAGCATGGCGCAGCCGGTCTGGCGTACCGCCATCACGTCTGAGTGATCGCAGAAAATGGATAAAGCGTGGGTCGCTACCGTACGGGCCGCCACATGCAGGACAAACGGCGTCAATTCGCCCGCCAGCTTATACAGCGTCGGGATCATCAGCAGTAAACCCTGCGATGAGGTAAATGTCGTCGCCAGCGTCCCGGTTTGCAGTGCGCCATGCACGGTGGCGATGGCGCCGCCTTCCGACTGCATTTCAACCACGCGGGGCGTGTCTCCCCATATATTCGTTCCGCCGTCGCTCGACCAGGCGGCGGCCTGCTCGGCCATGGTGGAACTGGGCGTAATCGGGTAGATGGCGATAACTTCATTTGTTCGCCAGGCCACAGAAGCGACCGCATTGTTACCGTCGGTGGTGATCATGACTTAACCTTTTGCTCACAAAGCCCTTCATCTTTCAGATTGCGCGTGCGTCGGCTTGCGGCATCATGAAATTGATCGGGCATAAACAGAAATACGATTCTTATCCGGGGGGATTATCGCATTTCGGGTAAGAAGATGATGAATCGATACGCGTGGAGTTGTATCAATATGTGTTTTGGTCTATTTGACACTATTATATACCTAGCGGATTGTGGTGTCTTTGCCTGCCCATAATCCTACTGTGAGAGGCGCTGATTTGAAGGAGCCGAATGGTGGCGACGAATGAATTAAAAGACCGGTTGGTTTCGGTATTGGCCGCGTTGCAGGCACAAGGCATGACCCCGGAACAGGCTGTCGACCATATCCTTCAGTCTTTCGGGGGCAATGTCGGCGAGATCTCGGCTATTTCCGTCATTACGCCGCAGCTGATCGCCGACGTATTGATCACGGTATATCAGGATGCCATTTCCGCCCGGCAAATCGCCACCATCCTGCACCGCCTGGGTTATGACCGACAGGCGGTGGCAAATACCTTGCGCGAGTATTTTCCTGAGCTTTCCCGCGCGCGCGGTGGAGATACGGGAGCGTGATGATAACGCGCCGCCTGACGGAAACGTGATTCGCTGGCGTGTTGAATCCTCCTCGATCTCAGCGCGCAAGGGGCGCATATCCGCGAGCCGAAGGTGGGGTAGTCATGTATCGCAGCATCAGTGGGGATGATTATCAAAAAGTATTCGTCGTCGGTGATATCCACGGCTGCCATCGGTTATTGCTGGATGCCCTGTCGGCCCGAAAATTCAACCGTCAAACCGACCTGCTGATCTCGGTTGGCGATCTGATCGATCGCGGGCCGGACAGTATGGCCTGTCTGGCGTTGCTGGATGAACCCTGGTTTACCGCCGTGTGCGGCAATCATGAGCGAATGGCGCGGGCCGCGCTGAGCGAGGATAACCACTGGCTTTGGGAACGCAACGGCGGAACATGGTATGCCGCGCTTAATCCGGCGGATAAATCTCTCGCCGCGCAACGGATAGCCCGAACCTCCAGCCTGCCGCTGGTCATTGACGTACATATCGGCAGCCGCCGCTATGTGATTGCCCATGCCGACTACCCGGCGAACGACTACGCGTTCGGCAAGGCGGTTGATGAGGATGCGCTTATCTGGGGGCGTACCCGCATTACCCGGGCGCTGGCGGGCGCGGGAAGTCCGATCGTCGGCGCTTATCTGTTTATCTTCGGCCATACGCCGCTGCACAAACCCCTGATCTTTTTTAATCAGCTCTACATCGACACCGGAGCCGTATTCGGCGGCCTGCTGACGTTAATCGAGTTACGCTAACGACAACGCTGTCGCATCCTGCCGCTGTTTCAAAAGTCCGTGTCGCATATCGGCCGGCGTCGGCGTTTCCCACTCGGAAAAAACCAACCATAAGATCTCTATTATTTAGAGTATATGCGATTAATAACTTTTCTTATGAATAGAGGTAATCATATTTTTAATGATGTTTTAAAAAATTATTAGATTATGAATCGTGTTTTATTGATGGAGTTATTAATTAGTCTCCTATTAATATTGTTTTATTGGGTCGGCTGTATTATTAATAACATGAATGTGTAACGTTTATTTGTTATTCGTTATAAGGGAATTCGACTTATTATTTTTATTTCTGTGATCTGGTTAAAACTTGATAAGCATTCTGATTAAAATGCTTGCGTTAATTATTTAATTGGATAGGATTGTTCCGCCATATTTAGATGCGTTAAATGTCATCTTTTTATCGGTTTCAATTATCGGTTCTACTATTTTGATAAGCGCCAGACTGTGACGAGCAGCCATGCGCAGCGCTTCTTTGCGCGTCTTTCAGACGGTGGTGCGTATCAATTTATATTAACCTTACTGATTGTTATTTTATTGTAGTGAAATATTTAATTTATCAACATTAACGCTTAGGAGAGAAGTGATGCGTAATTTTTTAAAGAAACTACAAAAAGACGAACGTGGCGTTTCCGCACTGGAATACGCCATTCTGGCAGGGGTGATCGTGGTGATTGTCGCCGGCGGAATAACAACTTTCGGCGATAAGGTCGATACGCTTTTTAAGAATGCTAATACATCGATTGAGAAAGCGGTTACCGAAAGCGAAGCGAAAAAATAAATCGTTAATGCTTTTTATTAAGCTAACCATTACCGCGTCGCTACTGGCGTTATTTGGGCTATTAATCCGCGCCGATTTAACCCGGCGCTGTTTGCCCAACCGGTGGGTATTGTATTACGCCCTGTTATTTCCCTTGTATGCCTTTTATCAGGGGCTGAACGGGGCGCAATTCGCGACACATTGTCTGGTTGGCGCGATCGCCTTTGCGCTGCTGCTGCCGCCGTTTATACGCGGCGGCGTCGGCGGCGGCGACGTCAAGTTGGGCGCGGTAGTCATGCTTTGGGCCGGGCCGCTGTACGCGGCCCCGGCTTTGGTCGTCATTGGTCTGGTCGGCGCGTTGATCGGCGTGGCGGGTTGGCTGGCGGATAAACTGGCAAAGCGGCCGCCGGCGGTCGCCGATCCGGTAAACGAACCGTCACTGGCTTATGCCCTGTCGGCCCGGCGCGGGGTGCCCGGCGTGGCGCTGGTCGCGGGCGGAATAACGGTGCTGATCCTCGGCCAGGGTTAATGATCGCTTTTTCAGTCATCTGCTAATCCATTTGGGAGTGGTCTGTCGATGTCTTCGGTATTGAAACTGGCCTTGATTCTGCTGGCGGCGGCCCTGCTGGCGGCGCTGGCCCGCATGATGTTCGTCACTAGCGAGCAGAGCGACGCGCCGCCGGAACAACGTGTGCAAGTGCGTATCACCGCTGCCGCGTTGCCGGAAGGGTTGCTGCTGCGCGAGGGGGATCTGGGTTGGCAAGCCTACCCGGAAAACAAGGTGCCGGAAGGGGCGCTGACGGCGGACGGCCGCGCGGCCAATCTTAACGGGGCGCTGCTGCGCAAACAGATGGCGGCGGGGACGCTGATTCTGGAGAGCGATGTCATCCGCCCGGACGCCCCGGGTTTTCTGGCGGCGGTGTTGAAACCGGGCATGCGCGCCGTCTCGGTGCCGGTGGATGAGGTTTCCGGCAACGCCGGGCTGATTCAGCCGGGCGATTTCGTCGACATTATCCTCACCCAGCGCCTACGTCAGGACGAGAACAACCCCCGTCATGATGCGCGGGCGGTGGTGAGTGAAACAGTGGTCGAGCGGGTGCGTATTATCGCCGTCGGCTCCAGCATACAGCGCAAAACCGAAGATAACGGCAAGCCGATCCGCGCCGGCACCGTGACCATTGAAGTGGCGCCCCGGGCGGCGGAGGCGGTGACCGTGGCGGCGCAGTTGGGCAGCCTGTCCATGGCGCTGCGCAGCTTCGCGGTGGACGAGCGGGATGGGGGCGAGGGCGACGATCAGCAGCAGGCGACGGCCTCGGTGGTGGCATGGGATAAGACGGTCGGGAAGGAGAACCGGCCAATATGGGGCGGCGATGTCTCCCGGGCATTGGGGAACGGCGCATCGGCGTCATCGGAAGGAAATGCGCGCCCGCTAGCGCCGCGTCAGGTGGTGATTATGCGGGGCAGTCAACGTCAGGAACAGGAGTTTAGCTCTCATGCTCGCTAGGATTTCATTGAGCACTTTTATGCTTACGCTGGCTATGGCCGGTTTGCTGTTGACGACGGCGGTTAAGGCGCAACAGACGCTGGCGCTGTCTGTCGGGGCGGGGAAATTAATCAACGTCGCCGCTGAAATGACGACGGTATTCGTCGCCGACCCGGAGATCGCCGATGTGCAGTCGCCGGCTCAGGGCGCGGTGCTGGTGCTGGGGAAACGGGTGGGCACCACCTCGCTGTACGCGCTGGATGAAGCGGGCAAACCGCTGCTGCAACGCACGGTGGTGGTGCGGCATAATCTGGGCGAACTGCAAAGTTCGTTGCGCCAGCGTTTCCCGAAACTGCGGCTGGCGCTGACCTCGACGCCGGGTTCGATCATGGTTACCGGTTCGGTGCCGGATGCCGAAGCCGCCGAGGCGGTTGTCCAGACCATTCGTCCCTATCTGGCGGAAAAGGAGCAGTTGCTCAACCAGTTGACTATCGCCAGCCCGGTGCAGGTGCATCTGCGGGTGCGCGTCACCGAGGTGTCGCGCCAGGTCGTTCAACAACTGGGGGTGAACTGGGAGGCGGTTTCCACCCCGGGAAACTTTCTGCTTGGGCTGGCTGGAATGCGGGACTTTGCGACGACCGACGCCGCTACGGGGGTGAGGAACTATACCCGGGCATCGGGCGCCTATGGCGGTATCGGCGGGTTCCGTACCGGCAATACGTCGATTGAAACCATGATTGACGCGCTGGATAAGGAAGGCTTAATCAGCATTCTGGCCGAGCCTAACCTGACCGCGGTGTCCGGTCAGACCGCCAGTTTTCTGGCCGGCGGGGAGTTCCCGGTTCCTATCCGTCAGGAATCCGAATCGATGAGCGTGGAGTTCAAACCATTCGGCGTGGCGCTCGATTTTACCCCCACGGTATTGGGCGACGACCGCATCAGCCTCAAAGTGCGTCCAGAAATCAGCGATATCGATCCCAACAACAGCATCGTGATGGAAGGGTTGACGATCCCCGGGGTGTCCGTGCGCCGCGTGGAAACCACCATCGAACTGGCGAGCGGCCAAAGTTTCGCCATTGGCGGTCTGTTGCAGAACAACGTCAGCGATGTGCTTTCTAAAATCCCGGGGCTGGGTTCGGTGCCGGTGTTGGGCAAACTGTTTTCTTCTACGGATTATCAAAACAACAAAAGCGAACTGGTGGTGATCGTCACGCCGTATCTGGTGCGGCCCGCGGCCGCCGCGCAACTGGCGACGCCGCTGGACAGCATGCGGGCCAATTCCGATATCGAATTTATCGTGAACAAAAAGATCGGTTATGACCCCTTGCAAAATGAAGTTCCCCGCCTGACGGGATCGGCTGGTTTTGTGTATTAGTGATTCGTTGACATAAAGGAGTATGAGGATGGCTGTTGATACAAGACTGCGCCTGTCCGCGTTACTGCTCATCGCCGGCGGCATCGGGCTGATGGCGGGGTGCGCTTCATGGCAGCGGGATAAGGCCGGTATGCCGGATGTTTCATCAATCAAATTGCAGCAGTACGGCAAACGGTGGGTGGCGATGCCGCCGGATTGCTACCCGTTGCTCCAACCCGACTATCACTGGAGTCATAACGGTCGCCGACAAGTGGCGTTCGGCTGTGCGACCTACACCAATCTGGCGGTGAGTCTGGCGCGGCCGCAGGACTTATCCCGGCCCCGGGTGTATAGCGGTATGCAAGCGGATGCGGCGGCCTTATCGGTGACGCGCTATCGCCAGAATACGGTCGAGCCGTTGCGGCAGACGCACTCTACTTCAAAATCAGGTGATTAGGCGGATAGGGATCTATGAGCGTACTGGGTGAGAAAGAACGGGGTGAGCAGCGCGCGGTAAATTTCGCGGCATTTGTTCATGATTCCGACAGCAAAGAGGAACTGACGCGTTTCCTGAAAGCCGGCACCCTGACCGATAGCCGGGTTGAGCGCGGCGATATCGATGATGCGATCGCCTGGCTGAAAAAAACCGGCCGCTCGCCGCAGCGCCTGATGGTGGATATTTCCGGTTCCAGCGGGCCGCTGGATGAGCTGGAACGGCTGGCCAACGCCTGCGAGCCGTCGGTGCGGGTCTATGTGGTGGGGGATCGCAATGACGTCGGTCTGTATCGCAATCTGCTGCAACGCGGGGTGCAAGACTATTTGGTGAAGCCGTTGGGAACCGAATTATTGCGTCGCGCGCTGGAAGCGGACGAGAGCAACAGGGTACGTCAGCGGCGGCTTGGCAAGGTTATCGCCGTTATCGGCACGCGCGGCGGGGTCGGCACCACCAGCGTGGCGACGCATCTGGCCCGGGGGCTTGCCGACGGCGGCGCGCATCGGCGCGTGGTCTATATCGATCTCGATTTTTATGGCGGCGCCGGTATGGGGATGTTGGGACTGGCGGGCGGGAACGCGCTGATTGAAATCATGGGCAATGTGAACCGTCTGGATCCGCAGTATCTGGAACGGACGCTGTCTACGGTGGACAATCGGCTGTATGCCCTGGGCGGCGAACTGGATTTTATGGACGCCTATACGCCGGCGGAAGGCGCGCTGGGCGCGTTGCTGACCACGCTCAGCCAACATTTCCACTATGTGGTGCTGGATGTGCCGCAGCGGGGCGGCGAACTGGCTTCCGAGGTGTTTTCCCATGCCAGTCTGGCCTGCGTGGTGGCGGATCGATCGGTTTACTCCGCCCGAACGCTGGTCAGGCTGGCGCGCCATATCGAAGCGCATCCCAACCCGGCTACCGTGTACAGCATCGTCAACCAGCCACAGCCGCTGAACCGTAATAAAGTCAATATCGACGATTTCGTTAAGGCGGTGGATCTGGCGATCGCGGTTCAAATCGGCTACGACGCCCAGTCGCTGTCGCTGGCGGAAAATCTGGCTGAGGCGCTGCCGGAGCGCAGTGAGTTTGCCCGCGGCGTTAAACAGCTTACCGGCGTATTGACCGGTGAAGCACAGGCCAGGCAGCAGGCGTCATGGTGGCAGAAGATACTCAGCAAGGGGTCAGCATGAGCTTCGGCCGCAAATTGACCGCCGCGCCTGAAACGGCGCTGGCGCCGCGTGTGGCGACCCCGCCCCTGGAAAATAATCGCGGCCGGGAACACAAAGAGGCCGCCGTGCTGGCGCCGGTGTCGGACGCCGCCGCTTCCGCACGCGATCCGCTGGCGACGTATCGTCTGCCCGATAGCGAGGCGACGGTAGTGCGCTCCGAATATTATGTGCGGATCCGGCAGACCGTGTTTTCCACTATTGATGTCTCCAGCGCGCTCAATCGTACCCGTGAGGAGGTAAAGCGCGATGTTGAAGCCATTATCGCCGAAACGGTGGTGATGGATAACATGCCGGTGACGCAAACCGAGCAACGGTTGATGGGACAGGAGATCCTCAACGACATGTTCGGTGTCGGGCCGATTGAGCCGTTGTTACAGGATGAAACGGTGTCCGACATTATGGTCAACGGCCCGGATCAGATTTATGTGGAGCGTTTCGGCAAGCTGGAACTGACGCCGCTCAAGTTCCGCGATAATGCGCATGTCATCAGCGTCGCCCAGCGTATCGCGTCATCGGTGGGGCGGCGGGTGGATGAAAGCAGCCCGATGGTGGACGCCCGTCTGCCTGACGGTAGCCGCGTCAACGTGATTTTACCGCCGCTGGCGATAGACGGCGCCTCGATCTCGATCCGTAAGTTTTCACGCCGGGATCTGACGCTACAGCGGCTGGTGGCGAGAGGCTGCCTGTCGCCGGCTATGGCGCGGGTGCTGGAGATTGCGGCGGCCAGTCGGCTCAACATCATTATTTCCGGCGGCACCGGCTCGGGCAAAACCACGCTGCTCAATGCGCTGTCGCGGTTTATCTCTGTTTCCGAGCGGGTGATTACCGTTGAGGATGCGGCTGAATTACAGCTACAGCAGCCCCATGTCTTAAGACTGGAGACGCGCCCGGCGAATCTGGAGGGGATCGGCCGGGTGGCGCAGGGCGATCTGGTTCGCAATGCGCTGCGTATGCGGCCGGATCGCATCATTCTGGGGGAGACGCGCGGCGTGGAAGCGCTGGATGTGCTCCAGGCGATGAATACCGGCCATGATGGTTCGATGACCACGCTGCACGCCAACAATCCGCGTGATGCGCTGATCCGTCTGGAAAGCATGGTGCTGATGGCGAACGGCAATCTGCCGCTGTATTCCATTCGCCGGCAGATTTCCAGCGCGGTGCATCTGATTGTTCAGGTTGAACGCATGCGTGACGGTGCCCGGCGCGTCACCAGCATTACCGAACTGGCGGGAATGGAAGGGGATGTGATTGTCACCCAGGAGCTGTTTCACTTCAGTTACGATGCCAGCGCCTTTGACGATGACGTCAAGGGAACCTTCGACAGCAGCGGCATGCGCCCGGCTTTTGCCGAGCGGGCGCGCTATTACGGCATGGAAAACGCGTTGCTGGAGGCGGTGCGGCCATGAGTCAGGCAGATGTGGTGATGATGGCGGCTTTCGCCGCCAGCGTATTGGCCGGGCTGGCCGTTATCGTCGTGAGCAACGCGCTGCGCCAGCGGGCCGGCGCGCGCATCCGGCAGCGTTTGAAAACGATCTCCGGCGTATCCGCCAACGTTTCGCGGCAAAAAATCCTGCTGGAACTGGCGCGGGCGCAGGCCGCCGCGCGCCGCCGCCGTCGGCGTCAGGCCATGGGAACATTGGGATACTATCTTAACCGCCTGGATACCGTCGGCGGCAGGCAGGGAAAGCGGACGCTGGCAATAGCCGCGGCGGCGGTGCTCCTGCTGGCCGCCACTCTGCTGTCCTACGGTTTTATCCCGGTTAGCTGGTGGAGCCTCCCGCTGGCGTTGCTGGTTGCTCCGCTGGCGGCGGTCGCTTTTATTTACCAGAAACAGGTTGCGCGTTTTCAACTGCGGTTTCTCGATCAACTGCCGGAGGCGATGGATATGATCACCCGCGCCAGTCAGGCCGGGATCCCGGTCACCCAATCCATTCGCAATGTCGGCGACCACGTAGCCGCGCCGCTCGGGCCGGAATTTCTGAAAATGGGCGACGGGCTGCTGTTGGGCAACGATATTCAGGAAGTGGTGGACGAAGCGGTATTGCGTATCGAATTACCTGACTTTGCCTTTTTTGCCGTTTGCCTCGCCTTGCAACGCGACACCGGCGGTTCGCTGGTGGAAGCGCTGGATAATCTTTCCGCCATTATCCGGGCGCGGCGCGATCTGCGGCTGAAAACCAAAGCGATGACCGCCGAAGGGCGCTTGTCCGGCACGATCCTCGCGCTGCTGCCGTTTTTTATCGGCGGCGCGCTGTATGCGCTTAACCCCGATTACATCAGCATTCTGTTTGAGACGCCCAACGGGCGAAGTCTGTTATGGACGGCGGGCATCATGCTGGCGCTGGGCGTGATGTCGATTCGCAAGATTGCCAAAATGGAGGTTTGAGTGGATCTGTTTAATCTCATCTATCTGCTGTGCGCGGTCGCCGGGGTGGCGCTGTATCTGTATGCCCGCATCGGGCGCCGCGCCAGGCTGGCCGAACGGCTGCGCGCCGAAGTATTACGCAAGCGTAACCAGCAACAGGGGCCGGTTCAGTCCTGGCGGTATCATGCTTTGCCTCAGCGAATGATGCGGATGTTGCAGCATATCGGCCGCTTTGCGCCGCTGTTCAGCGCAGCTCAGCGCACGGAAATCGCCGGCAAACTGGTTTCCGCCGGATTCCGCGGCCCTCAGGCATTGATTGTCGTCGCGGCGCTATCGTTGTTGTCGATGCTTTCGCTGGCCGCGCTGGTGGCGATCTTCGTCTGGCCGTATCTGGAGGGCAACCGGCTATATGGTATGGCGCTCGGCCTGATGGCGCTCTATCTGGGGACGCTATTTCCGCGCCTGTTGCTCGACCGGCTGGTGGCGCGGCGTCAGCGTCTGATCCAGCAAAGTTTACCGGATGCGCTCGATCTGTTGGTGATCTGCACCAACGCCGGGCTGGGCCTGAACAGCGCCATCCAGCGGGTTGCCGAGGAGATTGAAATCGTCTGCCCCGCTCTGGCGGATGAGCTGCGTTTAACCTCCGGGGAAATGCAGCTCAGCAGCGATACCGAAACCGTACTCAAGCGGCTGGCCGCGCGCACCGGGCTGGATTCCATCAACTCGCTGGTGAATACGCTGCTGCAATCCCGTCAGTATGGCACGGCGATTACCCAGGCGTTGCGTATTCTGGCCCGCTCCGAACGCACCGCCCGCATGATGCGGCTGGAAGAAGCGGCCGCCAAGCTGGCGGTGAAAATCACGCTGCCCATGATGCTGTTTATTCTGCCCACGGTATTAATTGTGGCGGCAGGGCCGTCGGTGCTGGGGTTGATGGCTTTTTTCGCCGAACAGCCGTAATAAAAATATAACCGGAAGGATGATGGCGATGGATTATAAATATCGGATAGGCGTGGTGCTGTGTGTACTGATTTCGCTGGCGGGCTGCGTGGTTCCCCCGCATGCGGATAAAACGGCCCAGCGGCACGCGACCATGGGGGAGAGCGACCTGCGTATCGCGGCCAGCGCGCTACACAGCGGGGATCTTAATGTCGCGCTGCCAATCTATAGCCGTTTAATCGAGCAACAGCCCGATAATGCCTCGGCCTGGCTGGGGATGGCGGACATTCATTTCTTATCGGGCGAACTGGGCGCCGCCAGTAAAGCGTACGCGACCGCACAGCGGCTGGAGCCGGAAAATATCGACGCCCAGTTGGGGCAAGCCCGGGTTTTGGTGCGACAGCGCAACCTGACGGCGGCCATTGCCCGTTTCCAGTCTATTCTCAGCCATTTTCCCGACCATCCGTTGGCTTTGTCCGGGCTGGGCGTCAGTTACGATCTGGCCAACGATCCCGATCGAGCGCAGAGCACCTATCGGCGCGGGTTGAGCCTGCATCCCGATGATAGCGCGTTACGCACCAATCTGGGGTTATCGCTGGCGCTGAACGGGAAACCCCGCGAAGCGATCAATGTCCTGCTGGGCGACAGCGGCGTGTCCGGCAAACTGCCGCAGGAGCGGGACAATCTGGCGTTGGCTTATGGAATGCTGGGGCGGGATGACGCCGCCGAAGAGATTCTGATGAGCAACCAGTCACGCAGCGCGGTAGAGGACAATCTGGCGTTCTATCACTACCTGCGACAGAACATGAGGTGATGCGATGAAAGCGTTAACCCTGTTCCGTCTGTTGCGCCGTAATCCGCGCGGCGTTAGCGCGCTGGAGTTCGCGCTGGTGGCGCCGTTGTTGTTTGCGGTGGTGTTTATTGCCGTTGAAGTGGCTTTCATCATGCTGGCCGATGCGCATCTGGATATTGCCGCCAATCGGGTGGCGCGGATGGGGCGCATCGGTATTGAGGGGGATTGTCGACAGGCGGTGCGCGGCGTAATGAAAAACACGCTATCGACCTGGGTCAGCAGCGAAAAGGCGATATATGTTGATGCCAGGATCTACACCCCCGGGGAAGATAATCAGTTCAGCGATCTGAACGACGAAAACTATCAGCCGGTATGTGACGCCGGCAAGCGGGGCGATATGGTGATCTATCGGCTGGGTTTTGATCGCCCCGGCCTGACGGGATTTCTCTTCTGGCTGGGCTATAACAGAATGCGTTTTGAACGCGTGATCCTGATTCAGAACGAACCATGAGACAGCGAGCGATGAATATCTGTGGTTATCTGCGGCAACGTGTGGCGCAGGCGGCGTTGTGGCGTGTCGGGCGAAACTGCCGTGGCGTGGTGGCGATCGAAGCGGCGCTGATTATTCCCCTGGCGGTGTTTCTGATCATTGGGGCGTGGGAGCTATACCACTATTTTCGAACGGCGGCGGTGGTGGATCGCGCGGCATTTATGGTGGCCAACAGCTTGTCGATGCAGCGTGAACTGAAAGACGGCAATGGGTGCCGTTTGGCGGATGATATTTGTACCTATCAGACCATTGCGCCGGATTTGATGACCCCGCTCGATTATCAACGCAATGGCGGTTTAGTGATTAGTTTCTATACCGCGGAAGAGGCCAACGGCGAGGCTGTCTGGCAAACGATACCGGAAAGGCCGTCGAAAATTTTTAAGGGCAGCGGCAACAGCCGCGTTCCGGTTTCGCGGTTGGCCCCGCCGGCGGGCTTCCCGCAGGCCGAGGTCGGCGATGCGGCCATTGTGGTGGAAGTCTTTTATCACTACACCCCGTTTGCGATTGGCTCGACATTTTGGCGGGCGCTCGGCGCTGAACGGCAAATCGTCAGCCGGGTATTTTATCGCCCGCGCTTTATCCCGTTACGTATTGAGTCTGAATAGTATGAAGGCGGCAGCAGCCATGACCACACTCCGATTATTTATTCACAAACTCCTGCACGAACAGCGCGGCGCGGTAACGGTGACCTATCTGCTTTGTTTTCCGGTGATCTTGTTTATGTTGCTGGGATCGATTGATTTTATTCGCTACAGCCTGGCGCAGGGCAAGTTGCAAAATGCGCTGGATGCGGCGGCGATTTCCGCCGGACGTAATCTGGAAAAATTTACCCCGGAGGTCGGTTCCGACCATGAAACCCGCTGGCGCGCCGACGCCGCCGGCTATTTTCACAGCAATATGCCGCAGGGTTTTCTCGGCAGCCGGATCCCGCCTGAGTCGCTGAAGATCGATTACGCAACGGGGAATACCGGACAGGGCGCAATCGGCGCACAATTGGTACAGATGTCGGCCAGCGGTACGCTTCCGTTGCTGACCACCGGGATGATGGAGAGAACGTCCTTTAATTTATCGGTGGCGAATGAAGCGGTGCGCCGCAGAGGCGATCTGGAAATGGTGCTGGCGCTGGATAATACCGGTTCGATGGGGCAGGGCAATCCGAAAAAAATCGATGCATTGAAAGCGGCGTCGAAAAACTTGGTCGCGTCGCTGTTGCAAGATAGCCGTAACGGCGACAGTGATGTCGCTATCGGTATCGTGCCGTTTGCCGATACCGTCTACGTTGGTAGAGATAAGGCACACTGGCTGTCGCCGTCGGCGCAAAAATCCCCTTATATCGCCAGCAACATAAATTGGGCGGGTTGCCTGGTGGAACCGTATGTTGGCGATACGTTTGCGGCCGAGCCGGGATTACCGGGACGATTTGAACCGCTGATCACCGTCGCGACCCTCAGCGCGCCCGATAACCATCTAATTACCACCGCACAGCTGAAAGCCCGCTATGAGAGGCAAAGAAACGGCGGCAAGGCGGTGGCGGAATATCGCATTTTTCCTGCTTTTGCACCGCAGATTACCGGCCCTCGCAGTATTCGCGCCGACATCGATAGTAACGGCAATATCGTGCCGCAATTCGCTTTCAATCCTGACTATATACAAAAAAATGTCCGCCATGATAATTGTCCCTCTAGCCGGGAAATGCTGTTTCTGACCGACAATAAAGCGGCGCTGGAACAAAAAATCGGCGACATGGTTGACGATGGGCGCACCATTATTCCATTAGGGTTGCTCTGGTCATGGCGCATGTTGGAACCCGGCTGGCGCTCAGGCTGGGGAGACGGACAAAAGCCTCGCGATAAGTCTATCAACCTGGATAAAGCCGTGGTTCTGCTGACCGACGGCAATAACCAGCTTGACGCCGGCGTCACCATCGATGGCGAAAAAGACATTGCCGTGGAGTATGCCGTTCACTTCAAATATCAGGTACGAAAAGACGGTAATAGCGCCTGGTCTGAAGCAGAGGACGACTCTTACAGCGCTTATATCGAAAAACTGAACGACGATAATCACCTGCTTTCGTCTTATAAGTATGCCAACAGCGTTGATTTTACCTCATTGCGGGTAGGTTCCATCGCCGAAATAAGAAGCGGCGGCACGGCGATACAGCCGTACGGAGAGAAAATGGATAACGCCGCTATGAATAAGTTAACCGCCACGCTCTGTACCAGGATGAAGCAAGAGGGTATTAAAATTTACACGGTGGTGCTGGGCGACAGCGTGAGTGAGGCGACGAAAACGCTGATGCAGAACTGCTCCAGCGGCGCGGGCGGTTATTATTTTGATGCTTCCAACGTGAACCATCTGTCGGCGGCGTTCGCCAGCATCGCCAACTCACGAACCGAACTGCGGCTCAGTAAATGAGAGGCCGGTGACGGATGCATTTTCTTTACCGACGCCCATCGCTGGTATTACTCTGGTGACATCGTTTTTGGAAAGCGCGGGACAAAACAATGATCCCGCCGTTTTACGTCACCCAGGAGTCAACTGTGAAACTTTTCATCTATGAGCATTGCCCGTTTTGCGTCAGAGCCAGAATGATTTTCGGTCTGAAAGAATTGCCATTTGAACTGTCCGTTATTATGGAGGGCGACGTTGAAACCCCAACCCGAATGGTCGGACGCAAAGTCGTGCCTATTTTGCAGAAAGACGATGGCGGCTTTATGCCGGAAAGTATGGATATCGTTCATTATGTAGACAGCCTGAAAACGCCGTTATTGGCGGATAAACCCGCGGATCCCGTCATTGAAGAATGGTGCAAGGCAGCCTCCGGGGCGGTTTTCAAACTGGCCGTTCCGCGCTTCACCCGATCTGAGTTTAAAGAGCTATCTACCCCGCAAGCGCGCTCGGCTTATTTACTGCGGGAAGAAAAGGCCTTTGGCGATCTGGACGCGCTCATTGCCGATACTCCCGCATTGGTCGCTGATGTCCGGCAAAAACTCGCCGAGCTTGAACCTCTGCTGGCCAATAAACGGGATATCTCCACCACCGATTTTATTCTGTTCCCGGTTCTCCGCTCGCTGACCATTGTTAAAGGCGTTAGCTTCGGGCCGAATGTCGCCAGTTACATTGAGCATATCGCCAAGACAAGTAAGGTTGATCTGCTGAGCGATCGGGCGATGTGATCCTTCGATTGAACATACTCAAAGAGAATAAAATAATCGATTTATCCGCCAAGTTTATATCAATTAAACCTAATCGATAATTTCATCTTTATTGAGTATGGCCGTAGAAACGACACAACCGGCCGGAGCCGGTTGTGTCGCTGTTGGTGGGAGCCAGGCCATATCGCATTTGGGCGGCTAGTCGGTATTCCCGGTTGATACCGATCCAGTAATTTCCTTACTCATATCACTTAATAAAAACTGTTTATTACATGACCCTCCCTATTAAGAAGGGAACCCAAAATAGCTATTTAAAATGAAGTATAATCAAAACCTATAATATTATATGTAATTTCCAATTTGAATTATTATTTATAGAGTGCGATAGTCCAAATAAATAGCCAATGAGGCGAAATTTTTAGAGATTTACGGCGGAATTATTGGCTGTTATCTCACTATTTATCATTAAAAAAATCCTGAATTATGCGCGAATATCTCGAATATGTTAAGTGCTCTATATTTCGATAATATTTTCATAAAGGAAAAATGAATGAAGATCACAAAAGTTGAATCTATTTTAACAGGCTCTCGCCGCTTATTCGTAAAAGTGTACACTGACGAAGGTATTATCGGCACAGGCGAAGGCGGGAACTGGGGCTTCAGGGAAGCGGTGGCCGGCGCTGTTGCCCGCATGGCAAAACCGTTGATTGGTCAGGATCCGATGCGGATAGAATATATCGGAAGCGAGTTATATAACCGGTTTAAATTCGGCGGCACGGTTGTCGGCAGCGCGATTTCCGCCATTGACATTGCTTTGTGGGATATCAAGGGTAAGTTTTATAATGCCCCTATTTATGAGCTGTTAGGCGGCGCCGTGCGCAAGAAAATTCGTTTATGGGGCGTTGTGAATGGCAAAACCATTGAGGAGAGCGTTGAATCAGCGATAAAGCTACAGGCGGAAGGATATACCTGCATTCGTTTAAATCCAACCAACATCAGGGAGGCCACCGGTACTTACGCGCGCCAGATGAAAGCAATGAGCGATATGATTCATGCCGTGCGTGAAGCTGTTGGTCTGGATATGGATATTGGTTGCGAAATTCATCGTGCGTTACAGCCGCATGAAAGTATTACTCTGCTGAGGATAGTAGAAGACTGCAATCTTCTCTTCTTCGAGGATCCTATTAATTATGAAAATTATTTATCGCTAAAAGAAATAACGCGTAAAACTAAAACACCGATCAGTGCCGGAGAGCGCAGTTTCTGCATTCAGGATGTTGATATGCTGCTTCGGGAGGAAAGCGTTAGTTTTATTCGGCCGGACATTTGTGTTATGGCGGGCATTACCGGTTGTAAAAAAGCCGCAGCAATTGCGGAAAGTCATTATGTAAATGTTATTCCGCATGTTGCTACTGGCAGCATTAATCTTGCCGGTAGTCTGCATCTGGCCGCCGCAATACCTAATTTTGAAGTAATGGAAATGTGTCCTATTACAAGTGAATGGGAGAAGATTCAAAAAGAGATAACCACGCCGTTTAAAATTGAGAATGGCTACTTAATGGTGCCGGAAGGTCCGGGACTTGGTGTTGAGCTGCGGGATGATGTTAGAGAAACGGCTCCATATTGTGACTGGGAATGGGACTTCGATAAATGCGATATAAAATAAGGTTACCTAAAAATAAAATAATCTGACGAATGTCCATGCTGTTTTACTCTCGCATAATAGTAATAAAATTGACCACATAAAAATGGCCCTGCGTTGCACGGAGATTTTGCATGGCGTCGAATAATCCGCCGATTTGCAAAACCAGGTAAAGCCAACAATAAAAACCAATGCAATTATATTAAGGAGAATAAAATTATGATATGGGCTGGTATTCTTATTATTATTGCAACATTTTATTTTATCATAAAAAATTATGAAACCAGATTAGTGCTAATTATTTCCGGCGCAGTTATGGCATTACTCGGGGGAAATGTTGTCAGTGCGGTCAATGCCTTTGTCAAAGAGTTAACCAATCCCGGTCTGGTGCCAACAATTTGCACAGTCATGGGCTTCAGCTACGTAATGGACTATACAGGCTGTAGCAAACATCTGATTACTTTTATGACGAATTTGTTAAAGAAAGTGCCGTTAATTATTATTCCCGGTGCTGTTTTATCCACATTTTTCCTGAATATTGCTATACCAAGCGCGGCTGGCGTTGCTGCTGCCGTAGGAACACTTTTAATTCCTACTTTGCTGGCCGCAGGTGTTCGTCCGGCAATGGCCGGCAGCGCTGTGTTTTTAGGAACATGGGGGAGCGTCATGAGTCCCGGCCTGATGTTTAACCCTCAGGTAGCTGAAATGGCTGGGGTGGATGTCATGACCGTTATCTCGACCTTTTCCAGACAGGTATTAGTTGCTGCTGTTGCCGCCGCATTGATTTTAATGGTGATTGCTTATGTAAAAAAAGAAGGCGTGGGAAGCAGCCCTTCAGTCAGTAAAGATGGGGAAATTGAAAAAAACAAGGTCAATTATTTATTTTCCTTTATACCTGTCGTCCCGATTGTTATTTTAGTTTTAGGCAGTAAACAGGTTCAGTTGATACCTGAATTTACAGTGCCTCAGGCAATGATCTTGGGAACCGCGTTAGGGTTTATTATTACCCGACGGCATTTAAAAGAGATGACAAAGCAGTTCTTCCGCGGAATGGGGGATGGTTTCTGCGATGTCGTCGGCATTATCGCTTCCGCCGCAATGTTTATTCAGGGGATGCAGGCCATTGGTCTGGTTGACGAGTTGCTGGATATAATGAAAAGTTCGCAGCAACTGGCCAAATTCTCGGCGGCGTTTGGTCCTTTTATTATAGCGGCCATATCAGGCACGGGAAATGCGGCGGCACTTGCTTTTAATGGAGCCGTAACACCACACGCCCCGAGTTTCGGCTATGGTATTATCGAAATGGGATCCATGGTTCAAATCGGGGCCGCTTTAGGGCGCACAATGTCACCGGTATGTCCGGCGGCAATTATTCTGGCTAAAATTGCGGGCGTTAATCCTATAGAAATTAGTAAACGTAATATGATTCCAACGATCATTGCGGCATTTATCGTATTGTTTACATTAATGTAATAAGGGTGACTTTGCCAACTCCAGGGCCGTTACCGCCAGAAAAATAATTATTTTCGTAAAGTTAAGCACTATCTCTATCAGAACTGTCATGGTATTTTCACGGTATTACGGCTATTACTACGCCCATAAGTTCGGTAAAAAGAAAATTATTAATATTGTGATGAATGGCGCCAGGGACGGCAGGTGGCTGGGGCTGAAAATCAGGATTAATGCCGTCGGCAGATAAACCGGCATTACCTGTAAATACTTTTTACCGTTGAAAAAAAAGAAAATACATCTTTAGACAGATAAGCATTTTTTCTATAAACAAACCCCACTTGCAATTGATCAGGCACACAGCCGTTTAATATATAATATTTTCCGCGAAATTCGGGATTGCAGTAAGGAATGATCACTTCCGATACGAACGCAACGCCTATGCCGGCGACGGCTAACGCGTGGGCCGTTTCCATGCTTCTGACCTCAATGATTTGTTTGGGTGTAAATTTTTGTTTTTTAAAGAAATTTGTGAGCTGGATTCTGGATTGAGAATCCGGAAGAAGATAAATAAACGGCTCATTTTGTAAATCAACCAGATTGATTGAGGGATATGAATCAACAGAACTATTGACTTTATACTTACTGTTAACAGGATGATCGCGGGGCAATACGATTAAATGCCTTTCCTTATTGATAAGAGAATGGGTTAGATCGTTGTTTTTTACCGGTAAAATTTCCACGCAAAAATCTATATCACCAGTAAGTACAGCACTTTCAAGTTTTGATGCATTATTTTCATAAATAGAAACTGTTATGCCGGGGTATTTATTATAGAAAATCGGAAGCACTTTGGGGAAAAAGTACTTTCCCCGGAATTGAGAAATGCCAACGGTGATATTTCCATTTTTTAAATCGGCTATGTCCTTCATCTTCTTATGAAGTTGTTTTTCATAATTTAAAATCTGATAAGCCATTTCAAGAAATTGCTTCCCGGCGAAAGTCAGCATTAAAGGCTTTCTGCTGCGATCAAACAATTTTACCCCCAGTGATTCCTCGATGCGGGCGATGGATTGGCTCAACGACGGCTGAGTAATAAAGAGTCTTTGCGCCGCGTTAGAAAAACTCTTTTCTTCTGCGACCATTAACACATATTTAATATCACGAAATTCCATAGTAAGATCTTCTGTTAACTAACTGTTTTAGATAGTAGATCCCCCGCAGGGCTCTCAGTCCAGATTGTACAATCCGGTCAATCGACAAATATCACAAACCGACAATCGGACGACGCCTGATGCGGAAAATCCGTATGGTTACGAAGTCCGGCAACGTTTGGCCCGGGTTGCGCTAAAAAAATCCTATAGAGACTAATACTGCGGTATTAGCCAGCCGATACAATATCCGCCATCACATTTTGGATAGTTAGTGTTCACTCCGGAGTACTAAATTATTGTCTATTGAAGAGATAAATAAAATACTGTGTGAAAGTGATTCATCCAGCAATGCGTTCTTGCCAATACCAAAGATAAATATTAAATCCTTTATCGCATCCTGTTCATTGCTTCGCGATTGATCTACTGGTACATCCTGATGGCGTGAAATACTGGCAGCCGCTCTACCACTTTGACGGAAAGCAAAAAGTGATCTCTTCCCATTAAACAGGACCAGGCTAAACTGGAGTTTTCTGCCCTTCTTTTCCTTAAAAAAGAGGCAATCCGGCCATGAAAAAGATCCGCTGTACTGAAGAGCAAATTGCTTTTGCCCTGAA
>NZ_JABJXS010000032.1 GCF_013155275.1 Brenneria sp. hezel4-2-4 | reverse complement strand
TTCATGACTGGGGTGAAGTCGTAACAAGGTAACCGTAGGGGAACCTGCGGTTGGATCACCTCCTTAGTAAAAGCCTGATAGTGGTTGTGCAGTGTCCACACAGATTGTCTGATGAAAATAACGAGCAAGGTAACCTGTTGATGTAATGAGTCCCGGACTCATGCTGATGCGAAAGTGCCGGATTTTTAATCTGGTGCGGATTTTTCGTGTCCCCATCGTCTAGAGGCCTAGGACACTGCCCTTTCACGGCTGTAACAGGGGTTCGAATCCCCTTGGGGACGCCATTGCGATAATGAGTGAAAGACATTATCACCGAATATCTTAAAGATGACTTTAACGAGTCGTGTTTAAGATATTGCTCTTTAACAATCTGGAACAAGCTGAAAATTGAAACGATACGGCTGAACATTATCCGCAAGGGTAGTGATTTTGTTGTATCGGAGTCTCTCAAATAATCGCAGCGCGAGCGTGACTTGATTTATCAAAGACACCTTCGGGTTGTGAGGTTAAGCGACTAAGCGTACACGGTGGATGCCTAGGCAGTCAGAGGCGATGAAGGGC
>NZ_JABJXS010000031.1 GCF_013155275.1 Brenneria sp. hezel4-2-4 | reverse complement strand
GAGTCTCTCAAATAATCGCAGCGCGAGCGTGACTTGATTTATCAAAGACACCTTCGGGTTGTGAGGTTAAGCGACTAAGCGTACACGGTGGATGCCTAGGCAGTCAGAGGCGATGAAGGGCGTGCTAATCTGCGAAAAGCGTCGGCAAGGTGATATGAACCGCTACACCCGACGATACCCGAATGGGGAAACCCAGTGTGTTTCGACACATTATCATCACATGAATACATAGTGTGATGAGGCGAACCGGGGGAACTGAAACATCTCAGTACCCCGAGGAAAAGAAATCAACCGAGATTCCCCCAGTAGCGGCGAGCGAACGGGGAGGAGCCCAGAACCAGAATCAGTTTGTGTATCAGTGGAAGCGTCTGGAAAGTCGCACGACAGAGGGTGAAAGTCCCGTACACGAAGATGCACGGATTGTGAGTTCGATGAGTAGGGCGGGACACGTGACATCCTGTCTGAATATGGGGGGACCATCCTCCAAGGCTAAATACTCCTGACTGACCGATAGTGAACCAGTACCGTGAGGGAAAGGCGAAAAGAACCCCGGCGAGGGGAGTGAAATAGAACCTGAAACCGTGTACGTACAAGCAGTGGGAGCC
>NZ_JABJXS010000030.1 GCF_013155275.1 Brenneria sp. hezel4-2-4 | reverse complement strand
TAGCACGCCCTTCATCGCCTCTGACTGCCTAGGCATCCACCGTGTACGCTTAGTCGCTTAACCTCACAACCCGAAGGTGTCTTTGATAAATCAAGTCACGCTCGCGCTGCGATTATTTGAGAGACTCCGATACGACAAAATCACTACCCTTGCGGATAATGTTCAGCCGTATCGTTTCAATTTTCAGCTTGTTCCAGATTGTTAAAGAGCAAAATACTTCGCAGCATACTGTTTCCAATACACTCTGAAGTCTTTTTTATGGTGGAGCTATGCGGGATCGAACCGCAGACCTCCTGCGTGCAAAGCAGGCGCTCTCCCAGCTGAGCTATAGCCCCATGACTTACAGATACCTTTAGATACCACTCGGAGAGTTAATTCTTTTCCAGGCAAGGCGTGCAATGGCGAAGCATACATCAGTATGCGAGTCATTTCACAACGCGGCATGGGAAAGAATTTGGTAGGCCTGAGTGGACTTGAACCACCGACCTCACCCTTATCAGGGGTGCGCTCTAACCACCTGAGCTACAAGCCTATAAGGTATTTCTGCTCGTTATTTTCATCAGACAATCTGTGTGGACACTGCACAACCACTATCAGGCTTTTACTAAGGAGGTGATCCAACCGCAGGTTCCCCTACGGTTACCTTGTTACGACTTCACCCCAGTCATGAA
>NZ_JABJXS010000003.1 GCF_013155275.1 Brenneria sp. hezel4-2-4 | reverse complement strand
AGTCGCCCCATTCCAGACTGGCTTTGGAGCCGATCACGCGAATGCTCTGACTATCCATGGAGCCGGCGTTCACTGCCGATGCCCACATCCTGCCCACGGCGCCGCCGTGGTAGTGCATCAGAACCATCGCATTGTCTTCCAGCGGCGCTCGCGAGGGGATGAAGCTTTGGCGATCGCACAGCAGCTCCTTGATATGCAAGTCCGGCATCACCAACTGAGAGATGTAATAGGTATGAGTGGAAATATCGCCCAACACAAAGCTCGGCCCGGAGATCTTGGGGTCAACACGCCATTTCGCCGCATCGTTGCCCTTCTCCGCCGCCGCGTCGGAACTGAAGCCGTGCGTATATTGCAACTCCACCATTCTCACTTCGCCAATTTCGCCTTTGGCGATCATGGCGCGCATCTGCATCAGCAAAGGATGACCGGAAAAGCCGTAGGTAACGCCGACAATCAGCCCTTTCTCTTCAGCCAGCGCCTTAATTTCTCTAGCCTCTGCGGTGGTGAAAAACAGCGGTTTTTCGCAAATGACATGAATACCGGCATTCAACGCCGCGCGAGTGATTTCATAGTGCGTGCCGTTAGGCGTGGCAATGCTCACCACTTCCACGCCATCCTCGCGCTTCGCTTCCTCTTCCAGCAGTTGGCGGTAATTGTCATAACAGCGCTCCGCCGCTATACCCAGATTGACGCCGAAATCCCGTCCCCGCTCGGCGTCAATATCAAATGCGCTGGCGACCAGTTGATAAGCGGTGTTATCCCGCAGGGCGCCGCTGCGATGTTTGTAGCCAACCTGACTTAGCCGGCCGCCGCCAATCATTGCCCAGCGTAACGGACGAGGTATTTTTCTTTCACCATTAATCATTTTCAGGCTCCTTAGAGGCTTTTGCACCCGGGTGCAAAAAATTTAGACAACAGACCGTGACAGAGTTATGAAGTAAAGTTGATTGATAACCACGCCTGCACTTTTGATAGAAGGCGGGATTGAAGTCAATCGTCAGGATGCAAAATTGACGTAGCTGATCACAAAATTTCAACAAAATGCACCCGATTGCAATCCGCCGCCGTCATACCGTGAAGAGATTAAATATTTTCGGAAATCAGCTCTGAAAAAACCGCAGACGTGGAAGGATCAATAAGAATAATTTAATGGGAAAAGCGTGACGCCAGTAATGATATAAGGCTGATGGCCGCCTCTCGGCAAAGCAGTAAGGGTATCGAAATTTCAAGTGCAGGTTGAGATTAACTCACTGAAACACCAGACACTTTCTTTGATTTAAGCAAGCTTGTTTTTTACAAAAACATAACAACTCCCGCCAGCCGGAAAATTCGTTGCCAGACAATGTAAATCAAAAAATATTAAATATTATTAACCATACTCAAAGAAAGGTTTCTGAGCATCCGAACGCTTTATATTCGTCTGCCTATGGCCGTTAAACATTGCCTTCCCATCCCCGCTTCATGCCAGCGGAAGCAGGCGATTTTGCACAACGTCTTTCATCACCAGAGTGGAGGTGAGGCGCCTGACCCCGGGCAGAGTGGACAACTTATCGTCATAGCATTGCTGGAAAGCGGGCAAATCCCGGGTAATAACATGGAGGATATAGTCAGGATCGCCAAAAAGCCGCTGGCCCTGAATAACCTGCGGGATCTCCACGATAGCCGATTCGAAAGCGTCTACGGCGTGGCGATCGCCTTCTTTCAGGGTAACAAAAACAATGGCGGAAAAATTAAGCCCAAGGTTGCAGGGTTCGAGCTGAGCACGATATCCCCTGATAACGCCGGACTGCTCCAGCGCGCGCACCCGACGGTGACAGGGAGAGAGACTGAGTCCGACCCGCCCGGCGAGTTCAGTGACAGACAGACGCCCGTCCGACTGGAGTTCAGCAAGAATTCTTCGATCTATCTTATCCATATGGAAGATATTTCCTTTTATTACGCGAATAGCGCAAATAATTGGCAGCACATTCTAACAAGCTAAGGATATTCTTTCCATGCATTGAACAGCAGCGGACTCAGCCAAATCCGGGACGAAATGGCGTGAGTCCGGCCAGAACAGCAATCAAGGAGAAAAAATGACAATACCGGTGAATCAACCGTTCGCCAAGCCGGCCCGCGAGAGTGTGAAACCGTCATGACGTTCAGTATCATTGCGGCATTCTGGGCAGTATCCATTCTGTTTATCATTACCCCCGGAGTGGACTGGGCCTACATGATTTCGGCCGGCATGCGCGGGCGCGTCGTGGTGCCTGCGGTGACCGGGCTGTTATTCGGTCATCTGACGGCCACCCTGATCGTCGCCGCCGGCGTGGGGGCAATCGTCGCCGACAACCCCATCGCCCTCACTGTGCTCACTTTCACCGGATCGGCCTATTTACTCTGGCTTGGCGTCAATATGCTTATCCATCCCCCTGTTCCCGGCGCGGGCCATATACAGGACTCCGGTTCATGGACGCGCTGGGCCGTCAAAGGCGCGTGCGTCAGCGGCCTGAACCCCAAAGTTTTCCTGCTATTCCTGGCTTTGTTGCCACAGTTCACCGATCCCGCCGCCGCTTGGTCGGTTCCGGCACAGATCATCGCGCTGGGGTTGATTCATGTCTTCAGTTGTGGCGTAGTCTACCTGTTTGTCGGCTTGTGTTCGCAGACCGTGTTACAGACACGTCCGCAGGCGGCACGGAGCGTCAGCAGGATTTCCGCTACTGCCATGATAATCATCGCCGTGCTCCTGATTGCCGAACAGGTTATCATCTAAGGAAAATCTCTTATATTTTTGAGGAAAACACGATGAGTGAACAATCTTCCCCGTATGGAAACGGCTCACCCTCCGGCATTACCGGGTCACGTGTACGTATCCCACACCTTCAGCAGATGAAGGCCCGGGGACAGAAATGGGCGATGCTCACCGCTTATGACATGTACACGGCGGCAATTTTTGAAAGCGCGGGGATCCCGGTGCTGTTGATCGGCGATTCCGCTTCCAACAATGTCTACGGAAATGACAGCTCGCTGCCGATAACGGTAGACGAGCTTATCCCGTTGGTGCGCGCCGTGAGCCGCTCTACCCGTAGGCCGCTGGTGATTGCCGACCTTCCTTTCGGCTCCTATCAGGCATCCCCGGAGCAGTGTTTTCACACCGCGGTGCGTTTCATGAAGGAAGGCGGCGCCCACGCCGTCAAACTCGAAGGCGGCATAGAAATGCTGCCGCAGGTCGAAAAACTTGCCCATTCCGGTATCCCCGTCATGGCGCATATCGGCTTTACCCCACAGGCGGAGCATCAACTTGGCGGCTACCGTATTCAGGGGAAAGGCGAAGATGCCCAGCGTCTTATCGATGCCGCCCGGGCCTTTGAAGCCGCCGGCGCTTTCGGCTTGCTCATCGAGATGGTGCCCGGCGACGTCGCCGCGGAGATCACCGCCGCCGTATCCATCCCCACCGTGGGTATCGGCGCAGGCAATCAATGCGACGCTCAGGTGCTGGTCTGGCAAGACATGGCCGGTCTGCGAACCGGACGCCTGCCGCGCTTCGTTAAGCAATATGCCGACATGAACACCTTGCTCCATAAGGCGGCGCAAGAATATGCCGCCGATGTTGAAGCAGGAACCTTTCCCGGTCCCGAGCATACGTTCTAATCCGGGTATGGCGCTCACCCCGGATCAACCGGGGTGTAATAACCTGATAACCATGGCGTTATCGCCCTCCGCCCAGGCAGGACACCCGCAAAATGCGGGTGTCCGACCGAGAATCGTTAAATCAGTCCGGCCTGATAAGCCAGACGCTGCAAGTTGTTATAACCCAACGTGGCATAAGTCAGCGGATGCGCCACGGCGGGATCCTGCTCGGCTTCCACCACCAGCCATCCCTGATAATTGTGCGCTTTCAGGATGCTGAAAACCGACGGATAATCGACACAGCCGTCGTCCGGCACGGTAAATACGCCGCTGAGTACCGCATCCAGAAAGCTGGTTTTACGGCTTTTGACTTCCCGCAGCACCTCGGCGCGAATGTCTTTGCAGTGGACGTGATTAATGCGTCCTATCCAGCGTTCGGCAACCGCCGCCGGATCGGCGCCGGCAAAGGTCAGATGCCCGGTATCCAGCAGCAAACCGACTTCCGGCCCGGTATGCTCCATCAGGTTGTCTACGTCCTGCGCACTTTCAATTACCGTTCCCATATGGTGATGATAGGCAATCCGAACGCCCTGACGTTGCGTATAACGGGCAAACTCAGTGAGCTTCTCGCCGTATTCCCGCCAGCGTTCGGCAGGAAATTGCGGACGCAGATGCACGGGCTTTTGCCGGTCGCCATGCACGGCGCCGGTGACCTCGGCAAATACCATCACGTCGGCGCCCAGATCGCGCAGCAGGGTGAGATGATCCTGTACCGCGTCGATCTCCTCTTCCACCGAACGCGTGAGCAACTGTCCGGAATACCATCCCGATACCAGACGAAGATCGTGCGCTTGCAAAATCGGCCCTAACACGGCGGACTGACGGGGAAATTTATTTCCCAACTCAAAACCGGCGAATCCCGCCTGTTTACCTTCTTTCAGGCAGGTTTCCAACGATGTTTCGGCGCCAAGCGATGGCAGATCGTCATTCGTCCAGGTGAGCGGATTAATACCAAGTTGAACGGCCATACTCGTTTCCCTTAATCATATTTTTAACCGAGCGAACCCGCGCTCAGCACGCATAATGAAGTTCTGAAGCCAAAATAAATAAAACATTTATTTCAATTACAGAGAAAGTAGGAATGATATTTTTGCGTACCGGTTAACATTTTCATGACAAATACCGCTATTTTTGCAATCACAATCACATGTCGAATGCACGGCAAGATGGCGTAATACGGGAAACCGCCACAAAAAACTTCCGGGAGAAGTTTTTGACGTCGCGACAGCGACGGCTGTAAGGAGACGGGCAGAGCTGGCACGCTTATGTTATAAACCCCGACGCCCCTGACCACAGGGACGCCGGGCGCGCGCTATTCCGCGCGCTGGCTGTTGCCTATCTGCCAGATGAAGGTGGGCGGCGTGCCGTTGACTTCCCAGGCGCCGATATTTCGGATCTTATAAATAACCGGATTGTGCGAGGCCAGCGTGCGCGCGTTGCGCCAATGACGATCCAATGCCTTGCTCACCCGGGTATCCGATGCGCCCAGCGCATCAAACAGCGCGGTGGCCGCACGGGGAACCAGTTCGACGGCAATGGCCTGGGCCTTTGCCGCATCGACTTCGGCCGCGATATTCGCCTCCAGTTCCGCAGCGTCGTCACCGGAGAAATGCGCTTCATAGGCGCGCTGTAGCGATACGGTCGCGTCGAGCACCGTGGCTTCGACGGCATAGGACCAGGCGGCAATCTGCCCGACCACCTGTTGCACCTGTACGTCGTCTTTCACCCGATCGCCGTTCCCGTGGCTGTAGATTCGCGTGCGCTGCCGCACGCCCTGCGACGCATCCCGGGTGACGGCCCTGCCGATACCCGCCAGCGCCGCCAGCAGCACATGCTGGTAAAACGCCGTCTGGTAGCGAAAGCGATCGGCAAAATCATAAACATGTTGCGCCTCGACGTACGCCTGATAAAAGCGGGTGGTGCCGCTGCCGGTTAGCCGCTGACCGAAACCATCCCAGTCGTCATCGCGCTGCACCCCCTCCTGCCGGGTGCTGACGATGGCGATCGCCGCACCGCCGTTGTCGGCGCGTTCGGCATAGACGTCAATCCAGTCGGCGAACAGCGCACCGGTACTGTAGAACTTCTCTCCGTTCAACAGCCAGCCGTCCTTCGTCGCAGTCACTTTGGTGTTGACCTTGCCCAGCGTAACCGCGCCGATTTCAGTCCAGCCGCTGCCCACCATCTCTCCAGCGACAAAACGCTGAAACCAGCGCTCGCGCTCGGGGCTATCCGGCGCGTTCAGCCGATCTTCGACGAAGGCCAGATGCGCGCGCCACGCCTGGGGCAGATTGGGATCGGCTTCCGCCAGTTCAATCAGCAGTTGGAATAACTGCGGCAGCGACGCCCCATGCCCGCCTTTCTCCTTCGGAAGCCGCACCGTGCCAAACCCCGACTCTTTCAGCCAGCGGATCGGTTCATAGGGAAGCTGGCGAGTGCGCTCCCGCTCCAGGGCGCCGGCGGCAATGTCGGCAAAAATCGGGCGAAACCGCGCGGCCAGCCGCGCGTAGTCGGTTCCTGTTGCAATCAAAGGGGTTGCGCTCATGCTTCACTCCTTACGTCGTTGTCGTCATCAATATCCTGTTTCGTCGGCTCATGGCGCACCGCCAACAGGAAAATAATCGGCAGAATGGCGCTGATGGAGACCAGCCAGAACATGTCGGTGCCGAATCGCGCCTGTAGAATAGGCAACACAAACAGCGCCAGCGCACTGCCTACCCCCGACAGCGAACGGCTGAAGCCCACGCCGGTCGCGCGAATGGAAGTCGGATAAGAGAGCGCCGGATAAATCATCAGTTGCGCCCCCGGGCCAAAACCTTCCGCAAACAGCCACAGCCCCAGCATGGCGATGGCAATGACGACGCCGAGGGTCGCCTGTGGCTGACCGATCAACGCCAGCGCAATCAGCGCGATAAACTGGAGGGCGAATCCGGCAATCGCCACGTGGCGCGACGGGTATTTCCACGCCAGACGCATGCCGAGCAGACCGCCGGTAAAGGCAAACAGCGCGTTTAGCCCCAACGAGGCGGAGATGGTTTCAAATACCCCGGCGCCCAGAAACTGCGCCAGAATGGAGGGCAGGAAGAACGCGATGGCGGTATATTCAAAAGAAATACACACATTCATCACCCCGGCCACGATGGTGCGCTCGCGATAGGGTTTCTGGAACAATACGCGGAAACTGGGCTGCGGCGGCCTGGGCCTCTCGACCTCGGGTCGCTCCTGCGGCGCTTCGTGCGCCTGAATACCGTACGAATCACGCAGGATACGCACCGCATTTTTCAAATCGCCCTGATTGGCGGCCCACAGCGGGGATTCATTCATGAATTTCCGCCGCACCGCAATAATCAACAGCGCGGGTACGGCGCCGAACAACAGCGACGCGCGCCACAGCCAATCCATATGCTCCGCCGGCAGCAGGAAGTAGAGGCCGAAGATAATCAGAAAACACATCGATGAGGCGGCGTACCACATCGGGCACCATGCGGCAAGACGGGAGGCTTTGTTGCCTTTGCCGCTAAATTTGGAAAACTCCGCCAGATAGGCCATCGCCACCGGCAGATCGATACCGACCCCGATGCCCATCAGGAAACGCGCGCCGATCAATACCCAGACATTCGGCGCCAGTCCCGCGGCGATCGCCGACACCACGAAGAACAGCATGTCCGCCATAAAAACCGAGTAACGCCCGTACTTATCGGTTAACCAGCCGCCGATCAAATTACCGATAATGGTGCCGATCATGATCGATGAGGTCACCAATCCGGTAACCACCGGCGTCAATGAAAACTCCCTGACCACGTCGTCAATACCGTATGAAAGCGTGGTCAGATCGTAGGCGTCCAGAAATATCCCGCCCAATGCCAAAAAGACGATCATTCGCGCATAGCTGTTATTATCGGTGCGGGTATTGATTAACCGCGCCACATCACCGGCCGAACGAACGGGCGCCGATAATGATGAGTTAAACTCATCATCGATATTTAATGTACTCATTATTCCCTCTTGATATACGTTATTTTATGCAGGTGACTCGCTATTTATAAGGTCAATTGAAATATCTAATCTCAAGTTGATTAATACGCAGTTCTGGCGTATTCGGCATTCATTAACGCCGGATATATTTATTCCCTGGATTAGGGAAATACTTTTCCGCTGGAACCTATTTCCTTTATTTAAATAACCCATTCCTATTTTTATTATGGAGGGAATAGTTTTCGATCGGATGCTAAGAAAATAAACGCCCGCGGTTCCGGTAGCGTAATACGCCCGCCATAAGCCCCGGTATGGCGTTTATCCTGATGGAAAAGAGAAATCATGGCAGTTGCTCTCCCACGCGTTCGCCCTCGGTCGCGCGCGTCGGCGCCCCCCGCCGATAACCGGCGCCCGGATGCGGCGCAGCCAGACGCGGCCCTTGTCCGAACAATTTTTCACGCAGGGTGCCTGGCGCGTAGTCGCGTTTGAACACGCCCCGGCGCTGCAACTCCGGGATCAGCAGGTCGACCACATCGGTAAAGGTTTCATGGGTGACCGCATACGCCAGATTGAAACCGTCAACGTCGGTTTCCTCCACCCATGATTGCAACTCGTCGGCCACCGTCGCCGCGCTGCCGACCAGCAGCGGCCCAAAACCGCCGATCCCCACCCAGTCGGCCAGTCCCTGCACCGTCCACTGCCGGTCGGGATCGGCGGTGGAGAAGGTTTCGACCGCCGATTGAATGGCGTTGGTATGCAGGTGCTTTAACACCTGATCCGGCCGGTATTGGCCGAAATCAATCCCGGTCCAGCCGGAAAGCAGCGCCAGCGCCCCTTCATAACTCACCCAGGACTTATATTCCCGCCATTTGTCCTGCGCATCTTTATCGGTTTCCCCGACGATAACGGTCTGTAGGTTGAAAATTTTAATCGCATACGGATCCCGACCGGCTTCGGCGGCGCGGCGGCGAATATCCGCCACCGTTTTCTTGAGCAACACGGTGGACGGCGACGCGACAAACACGCACTCCGCATGTTGCGCCGCGAACTGTTTGCCCCGGCTGGAAGCGCCGGCCTGATACAGCACCGGCGTGCGCTGCGGCGAAGGCTCGCACAAGTGAATACCGGGTACCTGAAAAAAATGGCCCTGATGGTTTATCGGATGAATTTTGCTCGGATCGCTGAAAATACGCCGCTGACGATCGCGTAGAACCGCGCCCTCTTCCCAACTGCCTTCCAGCAGTTTGTACACCACCTCCAGATACTCGTCGGCATAGTCGTAACGCGCATCGTGGTCGGTCTGAGTCTGCTGACCGATATTGCGGGCGCCGCTTTCCAGATAAGAGGTGACGATATTCCAGCCGACCCGCCCTTTGGTGAGGTGATCAAGCGTGGAAAGTCGGCGGGCAAACGGATACGGATGCTCAAAAGACAGCGAGGCGGTCAACCCAAAACCCAGATGCTCGGTGACCAACGCCATCGGGGTAATCAGCGCCAGCGGATCATTGACCGGTACTTGCGCCGCCTGCCGGATCGCCGCGTCGCCATTGCCGTTCAAGACATCGTAAATGCCCAGAACGTCGGCAATGAACAGGCCGTCAAACTTGCCCCGCTCCAGCAAACGGGCCAGATCGGTCCAGTATTCCAGATCCTTGTATTGCCATGCGCGGTCGCGAGGGTGCGCCCACAAGCCGGGCGACTGATGACCGACGCAGTTCATATCAAAGGCGTTAAGCCGAATTTCACGTTGTGATGACATAATTTTCTCCACGGTGTACCCCAAACGGCGCGCCGGCCGGGTATTGTTAGCGGTTGACTCGGGCAGATGGATTCAGGATGAGGCGGGACATCGTTGCGCGGCGGCGGACGCGGCGGCAGCCAGTAGCCGCTGAGCGATGGCCTCGGCATGGTCGGCCACCTGCGGGAAACCGATCAACTCGCCAAAGCGCCCTCGCGCCGCGGGGCCGGCGACCAGCAAATGCGGATTCGCCCGCCCATGCTGGTTAATCGCCTGACTGTCCTCATTCACCAGCAACCCCAAACCGAGCGGATCGGCGCGCAGTTCGCCGCGTCGCGCCAGCGCCCGAAACAGCGGATTGCTGTCCAGCAGCGTTCCGTGAGCCGGGCCGGTGGTGACGATCAACTTATCGGCATACAGCATTTCCAGCGGCCCGCCGCGGGGCCGCAGCGTCAGGGCGATGACATTGTCGCTGTCGGCCGCCGCCTGTTGCAGGCGGGCGGCCAGCACGCGCAGCCCGCCGGCAGCCTGTTGTTGCGCCAATAACGCGCTGACCTGCGGCGCGATACGGTAGCGGTGCGCATCCCAGTAGGCGCGCAGGTGGCGTAAAAAACGCCGCTGCTCGACGAGCGGCCACTGTTGCCACAACTGCTGTCCGTGGGTGCGGATTTCATCCAGCACCTTCTGCCAGGGAAGCCGCTGCGCCGCGGCCCGGCGGATATCCTGCCGGATGCGCCGCAGCCAGCCGCGCGGGGTATTCGGCAGCGTCGGCGCTGCCGCCGGCGTCCAGTCGGGGAAGTCCTCGGTGATATTGGGCCGGGACAGCAGACCGTGACGGGAAAACGCCACGATGGAACCGCGGTGGCCGCGCGAGTGCAACGACGCCGCCATATCCGCCATGGTTAGCCCGGTGCCGATAATCGCCACCCGATCCGTCGCCGCGACGCCATCCAGCGCCCCGTTGCGCCAGGGATCGGCGATCAGGCCGGGGTGGTTCGCCAATTTCTGCGCCAGCGGGCGCGGCAGCGACGGCCGTGGATGACTGATGGCCAGCACGACTTCGTCGGCCTTAAGGCGCACGCCCTTTTCCGTGACGACGACGCCGTTGCGCCAATCAACGGCGCGGTCTTGCAGATGGCGCAGATTACCTGCTCTGCCGCTTGCCGCCTGGACGAATTTTTCCGCCATATAGCGGCCGAACGCGTTGCGCCGCGGATAGATCTTACCGTCATGCCAGCGCGCTTCGGGGTCGTCGCGCAACCCGCCGACGGCCTCGAACCAGTGTTCAAAACTGTCCTGTTCCGCAGGCGACAACGCCATTTTTTCCGCCGGCACATTAATACGGTGCGCCGCGTCGATGGTGGAATAGGCCACGCCCTGCCCCACCTGCGCGCGCGGCTCCACCACGGTTATCTCCAGCTCCGGCCGCGCGGCGCGGGCCAGATGGATCGCCACCGCCGCGCCGCTAAAGCCGCCGCCGATAATCACTACCTGCCGTTTAGACATACTCTGCTCCGTGACGCCGACGTACTCAGCTCGCGCTGACCTGTTTAACCGGCCGTTTATCTCCGCCGATGGTTTCGCCAAACGGCCCGGTATTCACCTGACGCGCCTGGCGTTCCGCCGCTTCCGATACCGGCAACAGCGGCATCACCAGTTCGGCGAAGCGATGGGCTTCTTCAAGGTGCGGATAGCCGGAAAAAATAAAGTTCTCAATCCCCAGCGCCTGATACTCGCGGATGCGCTCGGCAACCTGTTGCGGATCCCCCACCAGCGCGGTTCCGGCGCCGCCGCGCACCAGCCCTACGCCGGCCCACAGATTGGGGCCGATGCGCAAACTGTCGCGCGAGCCGCCGTGCAGGGCGCTCATACGCCGCTGCCCGGTGGAATCCATGCGCGCAAAGATTTTCTGAGCGCTGGCGATGGTGTCTTCATCAAGATGGGCGATCAGGCGATCGGCCGCCGCCCAGGCCTCGTCCTCGGTTTCCCGGACGATCACATGTAAACGAATGCCGTAACTCAGCGTCCGCCCTGCTTCCTGCGCCCGCCGGCGCACCAGCGCCAGTTTCTCCGCCACCTGCTCAAGCGGTTCTCCCCAGGTCAGGTAGCTGTCGATCTGGCTGGCCGCCACATCAATCGCTTCGGGCGAGGAGCCGCCGAAATAGAGCGGCGGACCGTTTTTCTGTACCGGCGGGAACAGCACTTCCGCCCCTTCGACATGGAGATGTTTTCCCTTGAAGTCGACCTTCTCTCCTTTGAGCAAACGTGAATAGACGGTGAGAAACTCTTGCGTCACCTCGTAGCGTTCGGCGTGGCTGAGAAAGATGCCGTCCCCGCGGTTTTCTACCGGATCGCCGCCGGTCACCACGTTGATCAACAGGCGACCTTCGGATAAGCGATCCAGCGTAGCGGCCATGCGCGCCGCCAGCGTCGGCGGTTGCAACCCCGGACGCACCGCCACCAGATAACGCAGACGACGCGTGATCGGCGCCAGCGCCGAGGCAATCAGCCATGAATCCTCGCAGCTTTTACCCGTCGGGATCAGTACGCCGTAGTAACCGAGATTGTCTGCGGCCAGCGCCACCTGTTGCAGATACTGAAGATCCACCGCACGGCCCCCTTCAGCGGTGCCGAGATAACGGCCGTCGCCGTGGGTGGGTAAAAACCAAAAAACGTTGATATTTTGTTTCACCGGTTGGCTCATTATGCATTTCCCATATAACGATATGTCTTATTTATAGATAGAAAATCACACTTTCGTTATAACGATGCGAGCACAATGCATGCCAAAATAAACACTGGATAAAAACAATAAAAATCAATTATTTATAAATTAAAGCCGCTTTAATTCCTGCTGCAAATGCAACAGCTGGCCAATAGCGTCTGCTGCATTTGCAGCTTCTCCCATCTCGCCCCCTCTCGCCCTTTAACAATCACTCAGATAGGATTTTCACACCGCTGTAACCACGGAGCTACTTATGCATAACCGACGCCCCTTCGCCTCAGATAAACCGGTATTGATCGATCCCGCCTCCATTGCTTTTCAGACTGTACTGGATCAACTGGCGCCCACCGACGCCACGGTGTTGATTGTCGGCGAAACCGGCACCGGTAAAGAAGTGGTTGCACGCTATCTGCATCACCATAGCCCGCGGCGTCAGCAACCCTTTCTGGCCGTCAACTGCGGCGCGCTGACGGAGAATCTGGCCGAAGCGGAACTGTTCGGCCATCAGAAAGGCGCTTTCACCGGTGCGACCGAAACCCACCAGGGGTGGTTTGAAGCGGCCGAGGGAGGAACCTTGTTGCTCGACGAGATCGGCGAACTAAGCCTGTCGCTACAGGTTAAACTGCTGCGGGTGTTGCAGGAGCGGGAGATCACCCGGGTCGGCTCGCGTAAGCCAATCAAGGTTAACGTGCGCGTCATTGCCGCCACCCACGTGGATCTGGCGCACGCCATCCGTGAAAAACGCTTTCGTGAAGATCTCTACTATCGTCTCAATGTCGCGGCCGTCGCCCTGCCGCCGCTGCGGCAACGCCAGGAAGATATTCCACTGCTGGCGGAACATTTCCTGTCGCTGTACGCCCGTCGTCTGGGGCGGCCACAGTTGCAGTTGACGCCGGAAGCCCACCAGATGCTGATGGATTACCCGTGGCCGGGAAATATTCGTGAGCTGGAAAATACGTTGCATAACGCCGTGCTGCTAAGCAAAGATCCGGTGATCCATCCTCAGCAACTGCGGCTCGGCGCATTAACCGAAACGCCGTTCGCCCAGAATTCGGAGACGCTGGATCGCATTATCCGCCAGCATTTGCAGAACGATAGCGATCGGATATACCAGCGCGTTACCCAGTCGCTGGTGCGCAATGCGTTTGAAATCTGCCATCGCAACCAGATACAGACCGCGGCCATGCTGGGGATCAGCCGCAATAGCCTGCGTACCCAGTTGGCGCACCTGGGCCTGATAAAGCCGCGACAGAGCGCCGCGACGGCCATACGCTGGCATAAAGATTGTCCCGTCCCGCGTCACGACCGGGAATTGCGTATCGGCTATCAGAAGTTCGGTAATCTGGGGGTGCTGAAGGCGCGGCAAAGTCTGGAATCGCTCTTCGCCGGACAAGGCGTCAGCGTATCATGGAGCGAATTCCCGGCAGGTCCCCAACTGCTGCATGCGCTGCACAGCGACGAAATCGATTTCGGCACCACGGGAGAAGTTCCGCCGATTTTCGCCCAGGCCCAGGGCTGTCCGTTAGTGTATGTGGCCTACGAACCACCGGCGCCGCAGAGCGTGGCGTTGCTGGTGTTGCACGACAGTCCGATCGCCGGCGTCGCCGAACTGCGGGGCAAGCGTATCGCCGTGAACAAAGGTTCCAATGTACATTACCTGCTGCTTCAGCTACTTGATGAACACGGACTGAGCTTGCAGGATGTGCGCATTGTCTATGCGCCGCCGAAATACCCGCTGGCCCCCAGTGATTATCAGGCGGTGGACGCCTGGCTCTTGTGGGATCCGCTGCTTAGCGATGCCGAACGTAACGGCGATCTGCGGGTGCTTGCCGACGGCCGCCAGCGGGTGCAAAACCAGCAGTTCTATCTGGCTCGGCGCCGGTTTGCGGAACAGTCGGAGGATATCTTGCGGCAGTTGTTCGGCGCGCTACAGAAAACCGGCAATTTCATCGACCATCAGCGCGCCGAAGCCACGGCGCTGCTGTCGGCTGAGTTGGGCTTGCCCTGCGCAACGCTGGAACTTGCCCTTTCCCGCCGCCGCAACACCCCCGCCGCGATGAATAGCCATGTTATTCGCGAGCAGCAAATTATCGCCGACCGTTTCTTCGCCCTGGGATTGCTGCCTCGCGCCATTAATATCAGGGACGCCATTTGGCAAACCCATAAGCAGGCACAGCCCGTCATGACCTAAGGCTGAAAATAACCACAGGCGCAATAACCGTTGCCGGAGGCGACGACGGATTGCTATTGCCGATTTTTAGCTATCCACAGCCATAAAACGTATTTCTTCCGTTGTCGTTCAGGTAATAGATTAGTTATCCAACTGTAAATCATTTGCAACGAGTAACAAGAGGCAATCCGCCCGCGCATTAATAGGCACATCGTTAAGTGATTTTTATATTAAGCAGGATGACATCTTTAGGAGAGACAATGAACGTTATTACCCTTGCCGGCAGTCCGCGTTTTCCATCCCGATCCACCGCGCTTCTCACCTATGCCCAACATTGGCTGGAAAAAAAAGGGATTAACGTTATTCCCTGGAATTTATTTAATTTTGATCCGCAAGATCTGTTATACGCCAAATTCGACAGTCCCGGCCTGAAGGTTTTTGTCGATCAGTTGACCGAGGCCGACGGGGTGATCATCAGTACTCCGGTCTATAAAGCCTCCTTTACCGGCGCGCTGAAAACCCTGCTCGATGTTTTGCCGGAGCGCGCATTTGAAAATAAAGTGATTCTACCGGTGGCGAGCGGCGGATCTTCCAACCATATGCTGGCATTGGATTATGCGCTTAAACCGGTACTTAATGCGCTGAAGGCCCAGGAAATCCTGCACGGCGTTTTCGCGCAGGACAGCCAGATAACCCACTACGATCACCGTCCGGAATTAAGTCCCTCCCTTGAATCACGCCTGACAGACGCGCTCAACGACTTTTCGCGCGCGCTGGAACGACAGAATTATTTTAACGCCTTTTCCCGGCAACGAATCAGGCCCGGCGAACAACAACCGTCGGCAATGAGTCGGTAGCCGACCGCAAATTGTTCCTCCGCTGCAAGAAAACCGTTAAAGCCCTGTGACACGGGAGAGGGAAAATATGACTCAAAGACAGCTACCCGCCTGATACGCCATAACGTGTACCGCATCGCGCCTTTGCCTGGCGGATAATATCGTTCGCCAGTTGGGGCGGCAGTCGCTGCTCCGCCGGAAAATAGTCCCGGCCCAGCAGCCGGTATTTGTCGCGGCCTAAACGGTGGTAGGGCAGAATTTCATAGCTGACCTGCGCCAGCGGAAGAATGAAGTCGATAATCGGTTTAATGTCGTCCCAGGTGGCGTTAAACCCCGGAATCAGCGGTGTGCGGACATGAATGGGCAAGCCGGGGAACGCACGGCGTAAACGCAATAAATTGGTCAGAATGCGGCGATTGCCCCGTTGGGTAAACCGGCGGTGCCGTATGTCGCTCAGGCTTTTAACATCAAAGTAAACGGCATCGGCGTAGCCGGCGACCTCGCGCAGAACCGGCCAGTTGCCGTCGCCGCAGGTTTCCAGCAGCGTATTGATATTTCTTCTCTTTGCTTCCTGCAATAGCGCCAGCGCGAACGCCCCTTGCATCAAGGGTTCGCCACCGCTCAACGTCAACCCGCCGCCGGAGCGCCGATAAAAAATCGCGTCGGACTCCACGATATCCAGCACCTGCCCCACCGTCATCCGTTCGCCAAAATGATGCAAAGCCCGCGTCGGGCAACTGGCGATGCATTGCAGACAGTGAGCGCAGCGGCGGCGGTCAATACTTATCTCTCCCGACGGCGCATAACCCAGCGCCGCCGTCTGACATTGGGGGGCGCACAGCCCACAGATCGCGCCGCCCAGACATTTGCGGACATCAACGGCGATTTCCGGCTTGCCCATCTGGGATTCGGGGTTACTGCACCACGCGCAGCGCAGCGGGCAACCTTTCAAAAACACTACCGTGCGGATCCCCTCCCCGTCATGCAGAGAGTAACGCTGAGTATTAAATACCCAGCCCGTAGGCTGTTCGGCGCGAAACGACATGGCAGGTTTACCGTAACCGGAAGCTGTAACTAACCGTCAGCAGCGGAACATCCGTCAATGACGACATCCGTCTAAAACATTTCATGCCCGGTGCGGGCGATCAGGTCATCCTGTAAATCCGGCGACAAATCGGTGAAATAGGCGCTGTAACCGGCGATACGCACAATCAGCCCGCGGTAACGTTCGGGATCGGCCTTGGCCGCCAGCAACGTTTCGCGGTTAATGACGTTAAACTGCACGTGCCACAATTTCAGATCGCACCAGGCTCGGATCAAATCGCACAGTTTGCGCGTTCCCATCTCCCCCGCGACAATCGACGGCGTGAATTTAATATTCAGCAATCGCGCCGCCCGTTCGCGGAACTGGTAGTTCTTGGTCTGATAATTCGACAGCAGCACCGCCGTCGGCCCTTTGCTATCGCATCCCTGAGAGGCCGATGAGCCATCCGACAGCGGCATCCAGGCCTTACGGCCGTTTGGCGTGGCATGCACCACTTTGCCGAACGGCACGTGGGAAGTGAAAGGCACCAGCCGAAGGTCCAGATGCACGCCCAGCGTTCGCGAATATTTACGGGTGAATTCCAGGCACACTTTATCCAACGCTTTGCCGATATCATCGGCATAGGGATCGTTGTTGCCGTATTTAGGCGCGTTCATCAGCAGGGCGCGCAGCACCTGATGATGTTCAAAATCGTTTTCCAACGCCGCCAGCAACTGAGACATTGAAACGCGCCGCTCTTCGTAGACCAGTTTTTTAATCGCCGCCAGCGAATCAATCACCGTGCCGTAGCCCATAAATTCGAAGTAGCCTAAATCAATCCCGCCGTCGATCGTCGGCTGATGAATATCTTTGCAGGCCGCCATGGCTAAGTCATGCAAGGCCGAGCCTAGCGGCCAGGCAAAATGCTTAGCCCGTAAATCGATGATGATCTTTTGCTGGATAAAGGCGTGGCGCAGAAAATTAATATGCTGCCGGATATAGGCCTGCCAAAAATCCTCCCATGTGGCGAAATTCAGCGGGTCGCCGGTTTCCAGACCGAGCCGTTCTGAACCGTAGCGTTTCATCCGCCCGTTATAGAGCGTCATTTCCAGCGCCGCCGGGAAATTGATATAGGCGCAGGGGCTGGTATAAGTATCGCGGTTCGGCATCCGGCATTCGGCGCAGCCGGAAACCGCATAGTCATAGGCCTGAGAAAATTCGGCCCCCTTGGATAGCAGCAAGGGAACGACTTCCTCATCATTAATCAATTTAGGAAAGCCGGTGCCCTCTTTAATCGTCTCCGCGATATCGTGAAGAAAACGCGCCGGCGTACGATTGTGAATACGGGCGGCCAGATCGGGATAATGCAAAGGAAACTCGCGTTTGGAGCGTAAAAACAGGTGCGACAACGCGTTGGTGGCATCCATACCGTCCGGCGTCTGCCCGCCGATGGTCACCGCCTCCCAGTGCGCATAGCCTTCGTTAAACGCGCCCCCGGTCGGTGAGATATATAAGTCGACGAACTGCGCCATGGATACCCACACGCAGGACAACCACTCCAGCGCCTGCTCGTCATTCAATACGCCCTGCTCGATATCCCGCTGATAATAAGGGAAAAGATACTGGTCCATCCGGCCATTGGAAATAATGGTGCCGGTTTTCTGTTCCAGGCGGGAAAAGAGCTGGGTAAACCACTGCGCCTGAAGGGCATCGCGAAAGTCCCGCGCCGGGTGTTCCGGCACCCGCTCGCAGCGCTCGGCAATCTCCAGCAGCTCCTGCCGCCGCCGGAGATTATTTTCTTTCTGCGCCAATTCTCCGGCAAGCCGCGCATGACGCTTCGCCCACAGCACGATCGCATCGGCGGCGATGATAATCGCCTGTAAGAACGGCGCTTTTTCCACGCTATCAAGCGGATTAAACGGATCCAACTGCGCCAGCCGCTGCTCGGCGTCCTGACGGATACCTTTAAACCCCCGCTGCAATACCTTTTCATAGTCATGCACCCATTGAATGGATGAGCGGAAAGAGGAGGTTTCATTGACGATAAAGCGGGAAGTCTGCTGGTCTTGGGGATCATAGGTCAGGCGCAACGTCTCTTCCGGCAATGCCTGAGACAGGCTCTCATGATAGGTTTTACCTTGCCAGTATGGGGAAATCTCCTCACGGATAACCGCGCTGTCCTGCTCATCAATGGTAAACGGCGACGCCATCCGGGAAGGAAGCTGACTGATGGCGGCATCAAGAAAATCGCCATCCAGCTCGGGATAAAGAATGCCATAACGCCCCGGCTTACCGGCCCGGCCGACGATCAACTGTTCATCATCAATATAAACCGTGATGTTCTGCGCAATGTGATACATCGCCTTCGCCCAGCGCAGGATCAATAATTGTCCTTCCGTGGCGCGCATCGACGCGGTGAAATAGCGGGCGCGCTCCACGTCAATGCCGGGTTTCCCCCGCTGGATTTCGGTCAATATCTTATCTGTCCTGCGCTGTTGTCTGGCCTGTGGAGCCGCGCTGGATTGTAAAAGACGCGATTCCTGCGGACTCAGTACCGGTGCTTCCTGACTCATTACCCGTTCTCCGCTTTACGCGCGTTAGCCGGCCACGCGCTTATTCGTTAACCTGTTGGCGGTCGATCTCCGCGCTTTCCCCGGAATGCGCCTCACGCCGGTTAAAAATATGTTCCAGCACTTCCTGCTCCAGCGCCGCCAGACGAGGCAAACCCCGCTGCCTCGGCCGCGGTCGAGGCAGATCGATAGTCAAATCCAGACCGATGGTTCCCTGTTCGATCAGAATCACCCGATCGGCAATACCAACCGCCTCGCTGACATCGTGCGTCACCAGCAATACGGTAAAACCCAGATCCAGCCATAAACGCTCGATAAGCTGTTGCATTTCAATGCGGGTCAGCGCATCCAATGCGCCAAGCGGCTCATCAAGCAGCAGCAGGCGCGGACGGTGGATCAGCGCCCGGGCTAACGCCACGCGCTGCTTTTGCCCGCCGGATAACGCCGCCGGCCAGTCGTTTTCCCGCCCGGCAAGCCCTACCGCGTCCAGCGCTTCCCGCGCTTCGGCTTTCCAGTCCCCCGTCAGGCCGATGCCCACATTTTCAATCACTTTCTTCCAGGGAAGCAGCCTGGCATCCTGAAACATCAGCCGAATATCCTGACGAAATTGATGCAGCGGCTGATTTCCCGACAGTAGTTGCCCGCCGTTGGGCTTTTCCAGCCCGGCGAACAAACGCAGCAAGGTGCTTTTGCCGCAGCCGCTGCGTCCGACCACCGCGACAAACTGCCCGGCGGGGATCTGCAAATCCAGGCTATGCAATACCGAACGCTGATTAAAATGCTTATCAAGCCGCTGCGTGGCGAGCGAAATGCCCTGATTGACGGAATAGATACGGGCGCTCATGCCTCAACCTCCGGTTGATTGATAGGAAGGATGCCAACGCAGCCAGCTTCGCTCCAACAGGCGGGCGGCGATATCCGCCAATTTGCCAAGCACGGCATACAGGATAATGGCCATCACCACGACATCGGTTTGCAGAAATTCACGGGCATTCATCGCCAGATAACCGATCCCGGCGCTGGCGGAAATGGTTTCCGCCACAATCAGCGTCAGCCACATCAGGCCAAGCGCAAAACGCACGCCGACCAAAATGGAAGACAACGCGCCGGGAAGAATAACCTGACGAAACAGCGCAAAGCCGGACAGCCCGTAATTACGCGCCATTTCCACCAGCCCGGCATCGACCTGGCGCACCCCGTGGTAAGTATTCAGATAGATAGGAAAGAAGGTGCCCAGCGCCACCAGGAAAATCTTGGCCGATTCATCAATCCCGAACCACAGAATAACCAGCGGGATCAGCGCCAGATGCGGAACGTTGCGCACCATCTGCACCGTACTGTCGATCAGCAGCGCGCCGAAGCGCGATAGCCCGGTAATCAATCCCAGCAACAAACCGATGCTTCCGCCGATGCCGAAGCCCACCGCCGCCCGCCAACTGCTGATCGCCAGGTGTTGCCATAATTCGCCGCTATAGGCCAGCGTCCAACCCGCCTTAAGCACCGCGCCCGGCGCCGGCAGTATGCGGGTGGACAACCAGCCGGCCGTCACCGCCCCTTGCCAGGCGATAATCAATAACGTCGGTATCAGCCAGGGGATCAGCCGCGTCAGCGTCTGTTTAACTATGATATTCATCGAATTCTTCTCCTGATAAAACGCGTTGACGGAGTAGTAAGTGATGGATTACTGAGGCTGAGCCCACACCGCCTGCTTGATATCCAGCTTTTGCGGAATCAGCTTCAGGTCGGTGAAGGTATCGGCGATACGCTGCTGGCCGGCTATCACCTCCGGCGAAATAAACTGCGCGTCATAGCCCTGCCGCTCGACGGCAACCAGGGCGATATCCTCAGGCAACCCCAGCAGCGGCGCGACCTGACGGGTAACCGCCTGCGGGTCCTGCGTGGCTTTCTTGCCGATGAGGCGGATTTCTTCGATCAGCGCGCTGATGACCTGCGGGTGTTTAGCGGCGAAGTCGCGGGTCGCCAGATAAAACTGATAATTATCGACGATACCGCGGCCGTCCCGCAGCACGCGGGCATGGATCTGTTTTTCCGCGGCGGCGCTAAAAGGATCCCAGATAACCCAGGCATCGACGCTGCCATTTTCAAATGCCGCGCGGGCATCCGCCGGCGGTAAATACACCGGGGTAATGTCGCTGTATTTCAGTCCGGCTTCGTATAACGCCCGCACCAATAAATAGTGAACGTTAGAACCTTTATTTAACGCCACTTTCTTTCCTTTTAATTCCGCCACCGAACGCAGCACGGAATTTTCAGGCACCAGAATAGCTTCCGCCGCTGGAGAAGCCGGTTCGTTGGCGACATAAACCAGACTGGCCCCGGCCGCTTGGGCGAATACCGGCGGCGTTTCCCCGGTAAAGCCAAAATCGATGGAACCGACATTTAATCCTTCGAGCAATTGCGGGCCGCCGGGAAACTCCGTCCACTTCACCTTGACCCCTTGCGAACGCAATCGTTTTTCCAGCGCACCTTCGCCCTTCAGCAACACCAGCGTGGTGGCGGATTTCTGATAGCCAATGCGTAAAACGTCTTCTGACCAAGCGGCGGCGGAAAATGCCATAGAAATAATGAAAAGAAGACCATAACGGAGGAAGCCGATCATAAATGCACCGTAGAATAGAGACAATAATTGTGCATCCTAGCCCTATCAACCGGCAGTATGAAACATCAGTTATTGATAAGGATATCGATTATTTATCTAACGGGTTATTTAAGGAGAAATATATTTTCCACCCATCCATTAATATACGTTTTCTATTAACGCGGTTGATGACAACGTTTGACGTTGCTGTTAATTACCCCCTCCCAGCCTCCCCCTTGTCAGTTGTCTCTTAGTCACAATGATTTCCCGATAACGATATATATAAGTTCAGCGCTATTCGTGCGCGAAAAGAAAGGCTTTTTCATGCCACGTCGTAGCACGCGCCCGACGCAGGGTGGTTCAAACGCCACCACCCTCCGGACCCGGGCTTGTGGCTGAAATCACGCCGCTGACGCGGTACCTTCGGCGGACGCCCCCTTTTCCGAACCGCCAGTGACGCGTTCCCGACGCGGCACTGGCTTGAGCAGCATCCATGCTGCTCATTCGCGGGGTCGTTCACCTCAGCGTAATTTCTTACGCCGTGGGGCGAACGGTTTAAGCACTGAATATATATTTAATATCAGTATGTTAAATATAAAATATTAACAAGGGACTTTTGTGGGGATTCCTCAGCACTCCCGGCTTCCCCTTGTCAGGGGGAGGAGCTAACATATTAAATTAAAATGCCGGGTTTCTCCCTGGGTGGGGGTATCAGCAACTTCGATTAAAAAGCTAAAATGTTAATACCAACGGTGATAAATATTTAAAAAATCGCACCATTACTTGCCATTTATTTTACTCCACGTCCGAGACGCATTTACTTTTCTTAAAATAGCATTAAGGCATATCCAATAGTGAAAAACCGGCAATAAAAAGACAACTATCGTCTTTGACAGTTTTTATTTTTTTATCAAGCATAGCTTTTGTTTTCTCTATTTTATGGGATGCCAACTATGCCGCTATTATTATATTGGGCTAATCGCCGACGATTAGTCGCCTTGCCGCTGTTTTTATTATTCATTTTCATATTATCGATATTCACGCTTCCCCCGGCTCAGGCTGAATCGACGCTGCGCATTGGCTACCAAAAATCGTCTACGCTGCTCACCATTCTGAAGTTGCAGGGCGCTCTGGAAAAAACGCTCAATGAACAAGGGGTAAAGGTTACCTGGCATGAGTTCTCCAGCGGATTGCCGTTACTGGAGGCGCTTAATTTGGGCAATGTGGATATTTCCGCCGACGTGGCGGATACCGTACCGGTGTTCGCACAGGCGGCCGGGGCAAAGCTGACCTACGTGGCGCTGGAAACCCCCTCCCCCGCGGCGCAGGCGATTCTGGTGCCGGATCATTCGCCGCTCAACAGCCTGGCGGAGTTGAAAGGCAAGCGCATTGCCGTCACCAAGGCGGCAGGCAGCCACTTCTTGCTGATCGCCGCGCTCGCCAAGGCCAATCTCTCTTTTAAAGATATTACGCCGGCCTACCTGACGCCGGCCGACGGCCGGGCGGCGTTGGAAAATGGCAACGTTGACGCCTGGGTAACCTGGGAACCCTTCGTCTCCAGCGCCATCGTTCAGCAAAAAGCCAGGGTGCTGGCCGATGGCGAAGGGCTGGCAAGCTATCAGCGCTATTATCTTGCCGCAACGAACTACGCCCGCCAACATCCTGAAATTCTGAATATTATTTTTCAACAACTGGAAAAAACCGGCCAGTGGGTGAAGGCGAATCCCGATCAGGCGGCGGCGTTGCTGGGGCCGCAGTGGGGCAATCTGGATAGCGATACGGTCAAGCTGGCTAACGCCAACCGCACCTATCAGGTACGGCCGGTCACGCCGCAAAGTTTGGGTGAACAACAACATATCGCCGATGCCTTTTTTAATGAAGGCCTGTTGCCCGAGCGTATCAACGCTCAGGAGGTCGCGATCTGGCATCCGACTACGGGGCAAAGCCAATGACGGCTGGCCGCGAGCGCAACCGGACGGCGCATCGCTCGACGGTAAGCAGGTTGGTTGAACAGGCTCGTCATGCTCAGCAAGGTATTGAACATTACCATCAACAACAAATCGATCGGGTGGTTGACGCGGCGGCCTGGGCGATTATTCACCCGGAGAATAACCGGGCGTTGGCGGCCCAGGCCGTTGCGGATACCGGCCTGGGCGACATCGAAGATAAAGTGGCGAAGAATTACCGCAAAACCATCGGCCTGCTGCGCGATCTTCAGGGGAAACGCACCGTTGGGGTCATTAATGAAATTCCCGCTAAAGGCATTATTGAAATCGCACGGCCGGTGGGGGTTGTCGCGGCAGTCACGCCGTCCACCAACCCGGTCGCCACGGTGATCAATAACATCATCAACGCGATCAAATGCCGCAACGCCATTATTCTTGCGCCCTCCCCCGCCGCGGCAAAGGTGTGCGCCCGCATGCTGGAGTATATCCATCACGAACTGGATTTCGTGCAGGCTCCGCGCGAACTGGTACAGATGCTGCCTATCGCGGCGGATCGCGCCCAAACGGAAACGTTACTGCAACAAGCCGATCTGGTCATCGCCACTGGTTCGCCAAAAAATATTGCCGCCGCGGCGCAGAGCGGCACGCCGGCCTTTGGCGTCAGCGCCGGCAATGTCGCCAGCATCATCAGTGAAACCGCGGATATTGAGGCCGCCGCCGCCCGCATCGCCGCATCCAAAACCTTTGACAACGCCACCAGCTGTTCCGCGGAAAATAGCCTGATTATTCCCGCTTCCCGTTATCGGCAAACCATTGCGGCATTGCTGGATCAGGGCGGCGTGTTATTAACGCCGGCGGAAAAACGGCAGCTACAGCAGGCGCTCTGGCCGGAGGGGAAGTTGGCCCGCCACAGTATTGCCCGCCCCGTCAGCCGGCTAGCGGAAATTGCCGGATTGACGCGACAAACGTGTCATGAGGCGCGTTTTCTACTGGTGGAAGAGCAAGGGATCGGCCCGGCGTTCCCTTTCTCCGGCGAAAAACTCTCTCCGGTATTGACTCTGTACCAGGTAAAAGATTTTCACCATGCCTGTGAGACGGTACAGGCGATCTACCGCTGGCAAGGCGCCGGACACTCGGTCGGCCTGCATACCCGCGACAACAACGAGGCCTTGCAGGCCGGGCTGCTGCTGCCCGCCAGCCGGGTTATCGTCAATCAGGCGCACTGTTTCGCCACCGGCGGCAATTTCAACAACGGCCTGCCTTTTACCCTGACGCTCGGCTGCGGCACCTGGGGCAAGAATCATTTCTCGGACAATCTCAACTACCGTCATTTTTTTAATCTGGTCCGGGTTTCGTCGCCGATCCCCGAAAGCGTACCGGCGCTGGAAGACGTTCTGGGCGGCTATTTGCACAGGCGCTATCCATGAGCACGCAACCCGCTACGCTACAGGACATTTTATTGCGGCAGGCGGCTAAGCGCCCGGACGCGCCGTTTATCGTCGCCGGCGAATCGCCTGACGCCCTGAGTTTCGCCCAGCTATTACAGAGCACCACCGCCACGGCGGCATGGCTGCACGAGCAAGGCTGCCGGCCGGGAGATAACATCGCCTTTCTGTCGGAAGGCGGTTTTCATACCGTCAGACTGGCGCTCTCTTTGATGCTGGCCGGCTATGTGGTGGCGCCGCTTAACCTGCTGGCGACCGACGATGCGCTGGCGCGAATTATTCCCCACAGCGACGCGCGGATCATTTTCACCACGCGCCAGCTCACTCCCCGCTTGCAGGGCATACTGCAACGGCTTCCCGCGCAGGAAAGGCCGTTGATGATCACCCGCGAGCGCTGGCCTGCCGCCGAACAACCGTTATCCAGGCATTCCATCCCGCTCTACCGGCCGGCGCCGGCGCAACCCGCGTTACTGATGTACACCTCCGGCACCACCGGAAACCCGAAGGGCGTGTTGCTCAGCCATGCCAACCTGTTCGCCGCCGCGGGTGAAATCAGCCGCTGGCACCGGCTTGGCCCGCAGGATCGTTTGCTGAGCACCCTGCCGGTTTACCATATTAACGGCTGGGTTATCGGCGTACTGGTTCCGCTCTTTTCAGGCGGCAGTCTGGTCGCCATGCGGCGTTTCTCCGTTTCCGCATGGTGGAAAACGGTCGAGAACCATCGCTGCACCTGGCTGAATCTGGTGCCCACCATGATTGCGTTCTTATTAAATGCCGATACCGGCGGCGCACGGCGCTATCCTCGGATAAGGTTTGCCCGTTCAGCCTCCGCGCCGTTACCTCAGACACACCATGAACAGTTTGAGCAACGTTTCGGCATCCCGGTGATTGAGGGCATGGGAATGACGGAGTCCAGTTCGCTGGTTTTCTGTAATCCTCACGCACAACGGGTATTCGGCAGCGTCGGGCTACCCTGCGGCGTCGAGGCGGCGGTCATCAATAAGCAAGGGGAACGGCTGGCGGATAACCGCGTGGGGGAAATTATTCTGCACGGCGCCGGCGTCATGAATGGCTACTACAACGATGCCGTTCAGACGGCCTCCGCCATCGATCGGGACGGATGGCTACACACCGGTGATTTAGGCTATCGCAATGATACCGGGTTCTATTTTGTTACCGGCAGGCTGAAGGAGCTGATTATAAAAGGCGGCGAGAATATCGCGCCGCGGGAAATCGACGATGCGCTGGTCAGCTACCCGACGATTATGGAGGCCGCCGCTTTCGCCATTGCCGACGCCGACTACGGACAGGACATCGCCGCCGCCATCGTCCTTAAGGCCGGTTGCCGGCTGGATGAAGAGGCGCTGCGCGAATGGTGCGGGGAAAAACTGGGGAAATACAAAACGCCGCGTTATTTTTATCTGGTGACCAGCCTGCCTCGCGGCGCTTCCGGTAAAATTCAGCGCCTTAAGCTGGGTGAACAACTGATGGTTAATTCGGCGAATACGCTTAACGCCCAAACCTAGCCAGGCAACGCGCCGCGAGTGAATATCAACGGGATAACCGCTACGGCGTCCGTCCGTGCCAGGGGGTCAGCTTGCGTTGCAGGTAGCGCAGCCCGATTTCCATCACAAAAGCGATGCTCGCAATCACCAGGATCCCCAGAATCACCACCTCCGTCACCAAAAACTGTGAGGCGGCCTGTACCATAAATCCCAGCCCTTGCGTCGCCGCCACCAGTTCCGCGGCGACCAGCGTTGACCAGCCCACCCCCAGCCCGATTCGCACCCCGACCAGAATATCCGGCAGCGCGCCGGGGAAAATGACATAGCGGATAAGCTGTAACGGCGTCGCCCCCAGTGTCTGGGCCGCGAGGATCCTGGCTGGGTCCGCACTGCGCACGCCATCGGCGGTCGCAATCACGATAGGAGCGAGAATAGCCAGATAAATCAACAACACCTTGGAAAACTCGCCAATGCCGAACCAGATAACGATCAGCGGAAGATAAGCCAGCGGCGGGATGGGTCGATAGAACTCGATTAACGGATCAAACACCCCACGGGCAATCCGGCTACGGCCGATAGCGACGCCCAGCGGGATCGCCGTCAATAACGCCGCCAGTAGCGCCAACCCGATACGTTGCAGGCTGGCGGACAAATGATGCCACAGCGTGGCATCCATATATCCGACGGTAACCAACTGCCAAAACCGCCGTAATACCGCGCCAGGCGCAGGAAGAAATAACGGTTCTATGATATTGAAGCGGGTTGCCAGCCACCATGCCAGCAACAGCGCGCTGATGCTGATAGTGCTGACGGCAAAGAGCGGGAGCGGTTTGGTAACCGTTGGCCGTTTCCGGGGGGCATTTTGCTGTGTGGTCGGGTTCTCGACGGCGCTCATGGCTATGTATCCTCATCGCGGTTTGAAAACTGTTCGCGTTCGGCGAACACGCGGGAAAGAACATGTTCTCGCATATCAATAAACGACGGATCGGATTTTATGGCCCGCGCGCTTTCCCCATCCGCATAGCGTGAGCCAAATTCAAGCTTCAGATGCTCGATAATCCGTCCTGGATGGGGCGACATAACGATCAGATCGGTAGCGAGGAAGATGGCTTCTTCAATATCGTGCGTGATCAAAAAAACCGGCTTAACCGTTTTTTTCCACACCGTGAGCAACAGTTCCTGCATCTGTTCACGCGTGAACGCATCCAGCGCGCCAAAAGGCTCATCCAGCAGTAAAACCTGCGGATCGGCCGCCAGCGCTCTGGCAATACCGACACGCTGCCGCTGCCCGCCGGAAAGCTGCCACACCGCCCGGCGGTCATAGCCGCTCAATCCGACCTGCGCCAACAACCGCCGCGCCTTCTGTTCGCGCTCGACCGTCGGCACGCCGGCCAGTTCCAGCCCAAAGGCCACATTGCCCAGTACGTCCCGCCAGGGCAGTAATACATCGTGCTGAAACACGACGCCGCGATCCGGCCCCGGCCCGGCAACAGCCTCGCCGTCAAGCGAAATAGCCCCCGCAACGGGATGGAGAAATCCGGCTATCAAATTTAGCAACGTGGTTTTTCCGCTGCCCGACGGGCCCAAGGCCACCATCAATTGTCTGGCGGATAGCGTAAAAGAGATATTTTCCAATACCGCCTGTTCGCTATTGGTATAACGCGCGCTAACCCGTTCAAGTTTCAGTAATGTCATCGTGTATCCGCTGGCAAATCACGCCCGCGCCGGCAAGGCGCGCGGGCGCGTCAAACATCATTCGGGAACAAACCTGGCGGTAACATAGGGCGAGTAATCGGGTAAAACCGCATCAATGCGTCCCTGTTCCTTGAGAAACGCCGCCGTATCGCTAATCGCCTTCACGGTTGGCTCGGCAAGGGACTCCCGTTGCTCCTCCGCCAAAGGATAGGTATTTCCCTGCAACAAACCGGGGATATCTTCCGCTTTGGCGCCGGTGATTTTCACCAGCTTATCGATGTTGCTTTTATCCGCCAGCCAGGCTTGCGGATCCTGGCGGTAGCGGGTATAGGCATCCTGGGTGACGTTGGCAAACGCTTTTGCCGCCTGCGGATGCTTCTCGGCAAAATCCTTGCGTACCAGCCAGACATCAAACGTCGGCGCGCCGAGATTGGCCAAATCCCCGGAAGAGATCAAAACATCGCCGCTCGATTTCGCCACGCCAAGCGCCGGATCCCAGGTATAGGCGGCATCAATATCGCCACGTTGCCAGGCAGCGCTGATAGCCGGCGGATTCAGATTCAGGATCTGTACTTTTTTCGCATCGATATTCCAGTGCTTAAGCGCGGCCAGCAAACTGTAATGGCTGGTGGAAACAAAAGGCGTCGCGACCTTCTTGCCGATCAAATCTTCGGGCTTTTCGATACCGGCCCCGTTGCGCACCACCAGCGCTTCGCTGGCCCCCAGTTTGGAGGCGATCAACAATGTTTCAACCGGGACTTTCTGACTCACCGCGGCGGCATAGGGACTGGATCCCAAATAGGCTATCTGCACATCGCCGGAGGCCACCGCGGCGATCACTTCCGCACCGGCGTCAAATTTTCGCCAGTCTATTTTCAAACCGGTCGCTTTTTCATAAACGCCATCGGCCTGAGCCACCTGCGAAGGATCCGGAATCGTTTGGTATGCCACGGTAAGATCGGCGGCGCTCGCCATAAAGCTCAAACTGATTAACATCGTTGCGGCTAACACCGGCCGTAAAAACAGATATCTCATTGTCATCCCCTATATACTCGTCATACTTCAAGTTGCATATGCGTTGGCTTTCCCGCGACTCGAATTATTTAGCGTATTAAATAGAAATGTTACTTTCCTTTCTTTTATCAGCACAATATACGATGAAAGCAATGGATATAAACACGTTATCTATATAACTTATAAAACTAATATTTTCTAAAAAACGTCTATAAAATCGCACGATCCAAAACCGGCGAAGTAACCTATCCAATAGATTTCGAGTTATAGAAAGGCGGCGACGCAGCGAACCTAATTTCCCGGCAGCGCGTTCAAGTCATAGTGAAATAAGCAAACGCATCGACATCGAAATTTATCGATAGTCTTTTCATGGTAATAATCTTTGAAATTCTCACCGTTCATCGGTTTATCAAAATACCATCCCTGCCCGACCGAATTCGGACATTGCTCTCCGGGCGGTTCAACAAGCTCATCAAGATAGGACTGAAACTCGATCTCCAGGACGTCGTTAATATCAAGATTGATGCTCAGGTAAAAATTTCTATTCAGAACCAGAATATCCTTTAGCTCTTCCAACGCCATGCGCGTTATCTGTCGGGTGATTTGCCCGATAATTCCCAGCTTCATGCCACGCCTTTCACCTCGACCACGTCCGCGGCTTATCCTCTGGCGCAGAAAACAGGATGTAAGTATAAATATGAAATAATTATTGGAATAAAAAACTAAATATTGTGTTTTTTCATAATTAAATTGTGCCGAATCGTATCAGTGGTGTTTCATATGCCTCAACGAAACCCATCCGCTTTAACGGTGGTTTCATCAATCCTCAGACTAAAAAGGTAAATGAAAATGCGTACATCAGTAAAAAACATCACGACGGTAATCGGCTTCTCACTGGCGGCAATGATGAGTATCCCGGCGGCGCAGGCAATTGAAGGCGGCGTTGATGTCGGTAAAAACTTTACCGACGTGAATATCGGAATGGGACAACACTCTTCCGGCCTGTATATCAACGGCGGCTGGGTTAAAAATAATGAAAACGGCCGTGAAGTGGCCGGGGCCGAAACCGGGATCAATCTTCCCGCCGGTCCGGCGCGGGTCAATCTCGGCATTCAGGCTAATTATATCAAAGGTTCCAACGGCAGCAGCGAAGGCGTGGTTTTCCCGGTCGGCGCCGGCGTGCAATTACCGGTTAGCGACTCGGTCGGGCTGTATGCCAGCGCTTATACCGCTCCCCGTCAGTTGAGCAACAGCACAAAAAATTATCTGGATGTGGATTCCGGTCTGAGCTGGAAGCCGGTGCAACCGCTGACGCTGAAAGCCGGTTATCGCTATATCGGTATGGACGGCAAAAACCAGCGCCCTAATGAACGTCTGGTGGAAGGCCCTTACGTTGGCGGCCAAGTGAGTTTCTAAATAAATTTCTATCCCTACCCAACCTTTGTTGTGCGCTCGTCAAGAGCGCACGTTTATTAACATCAGGACAGATCAATGAGTCGTGGTAAATGTTATTTCTGGCTTTTTATCGCGGTAATTACTGAAATATTTGCAACCACTATGCTGATTTTATCCGACGGTATTAGTCGGGCGATCCCATCGGTATTTGCAACCCTCGGTTATGCCGTTTCTTATTACACCCTGACGCTGGCGTTGAATCGAATTCCAATGGGTTTTGCCTACGCGATTTGGTCCGGTATCGGCATTCTGGCGACCAATATCCTCGGCACTATTTTATTCAATGAAACATTACAGAGCGGGGCACTGATTGGCATGTGGTTAATTATTATCGGCGTGCTGATTATTAATTTACTGTCAAATACCGAAACACAGGCGGAAAGAATATGACAATTTTGCTTATGGCGACGTTGTGGTTATTTATCGCGGTATTGCTGGAAGTCACCGGCACCAGCCTGCTATTAAAAACCCAGAATTTTCGTAAATTTATTCCGTCAGTGCTGGTGATCGGGTGCTATTTGGTCTGTTTCTACGCACTGGCTCAGGCAATGTCGCTTATTTCTCCCGGACTGGCTTATGCCTTGTGGTGCGGGCTGGGCATCATTTTGATTGCCTGTTCAGGATTTATTTTTTATCAGCAGAAACCGGATAGATTCGGCGTAATCGGTCTGTGTTTTATCGTCACCGGCTGTATAACCATGGGATTATTCAAATGATGAACAACCACAAAAATGAATTATCCGGACGCATCAACAGGCTGCGTAACCACTATTTGCAGGCCAAGCCCTTTATTTCCATTTCACGCGCCCGGGCGGTAACGGAAATTTATCAACGCCACCCCGGCATGCCCGCCATTTTGCTGCGTGCGCTGGCTTTTCGCCGCGCCTGCCAAATCGCGCCGTTGGTGATAGAAGAAGGCGAGTTGATTATCAGCCATCCCGCGGGCCGGGCGCGCGGCGGCGAAATTTCGCCGGAAATCGCCTGGCGCTGGGTGGCGGACGAACTGGACACCATGACCGAGCGCGCTCAGGATCCTTACTTTATCAGCGAAGCCGACAAGCAGGAGCTGCGTGAACGCATTTTCCCGTTCTGGCAAGGGCGTTCACTGGATGAGATGGCGGAAACCCAACTGCGTCAGGCCGGGTTGTGGGCCTGGAGCCATGATGAAAACATTTGCGATTTAACCATTAAAACCCAGAATGGCGGCGGCGATACCTGTCCGGGGTATGACAATATCCTGCTGACCCAGGGCATGGCCGGCATTCGGGAACAGGCGCGCCAGTCGCTGCTCGCCCTCTCTGGCGTCAGTGATGAAGAGATGGAAAAACAACATTTCCATCAGGCGGTGATCAACACCTGCGACGGCGTGATTGAATATGCGCACCGCTACGCCGCCTATGCACAACAGCTTGCCGAACGGCAGACTGAGCTGTCGCGCAAGGCGGAGCTGGAGCGGCTGGCGGAAATTTGCCTGCGCGTGCCGGAACATCCGCCGCGCAACTTCCATGAAGCGCTGCAATCCGTTTGGTTCGTTCAGTCCCTGTTTATTCTGGAGGAGAACCAAACCGGCATCTCTCTCGGGCGGGCCGATCAGTATCTATGGCCTTATCTGGAAGCCGATCTGTCGAACGGCACGCTGACGGAAGCGCAGGCAGAAGAGCTGATCTGCTGCTGGATGATCAAAATGTCGGAATGCATGTGGGTATGCAGCGCCGATACCGCCATGTACTTTGCCGGCTATCAGCCTTTTATTAATCTGGTGGTCGGCGGCCAGAAACGCGAAGGCGGCGATGCCACCAATCCGCTCTCTCTGCTGTTTATGGACTGTTCGCGCAAGCTGAAGTTGTATCAGCCGGGGCTGGCGGTGCGGATCCATAACCGTACGCCGCAGAATTTCATGCGCAAAGTGGTGGAGGTGATCCGCGCCGGCATGGGCTTTCCCGCCTGTCACTTTGATGACGCGCATATCCGTATGATGCTGCGCAAAGGTTTTGACTACGAAGACGCCCGCGATTACTGCCTGATGGGCTGCGTGGAGCCGCAAAAATCAGGCAAAATCTATCAGTGGACCTCCGTCGGCTACACAACGTTTACCGCCGCCATTGAGCTGGCGATAAACAACGGCAAGCGCGCCAATGGTAAACAGGCTGGCCCCGCCACCGGCGACATCAGCACTCTGACGGACTATGCCGCTTTCGAACAGGCGGTTAAAACCCAGTTAAGCCATATTATTCGTCAGGCGGCCAGAGCCACGCTGATCGTACAGAAACTGCACAAAAGCTATGCGCCCAAACCGCTGATCTCCTGCCTGATCGAGGGCTGCGTCGCCTCCGGGCGCGATGTGATGCACGGCGGCGCCGAAATCAATAACGGCCCGGGGCTGATCTGGACCGGTATGGCGGACTTCGCCAACTCGATGATGGTGATGCGCGAACTGGTCTATCGTCAGGGCAAAGTCACGGCGGCGGAAATGGCGCTGGCGCTGCGTCATAACTTCTGCGACCACGCGGAACTGCGGGAACAGTGCCTAAATGTCGCCAAATTCGGCAACGATATCGAGGAAGTCGACCTGATCGCCCGCGATCTGATCCGCTTTATGGAATATGAGCACCGTCAGTACCGTATGCTGTACGGCCCGTTCACTCACGGTACGCTGTCCATTTCCAACAACACCCCGTTCGGACTGATCACCGGCGCGCTGCCCAGCGGCCGTCTGGCGGGGCAACCGCTGGCCGACGGCATCAGCCCGTCCCAGCAGTCGGATGTCGCCGGGCCGACGGCCATTATCAATTCCATCAGCCGTATTAACGTCGAAGAGATGGAAATCGGCATGGTGCATAACTTCAAGCTGCTGTACGGCATGCTGGATACGCCGGAAGGCGAACAGGGGATCATCCATCTGCTGCGTAGCGCCAGCCTGCTGGGCAATGCGCAGATGCAGTTCAGCTATGTGGATAACGACACCCTATTGAAAGCGCAGCAAGATCCGGAGTCCTACCGCAACCTGATGATCCGGGTCGCCGGTTATAGCGCATTTTTTGTCGAACTTAGCCGGGAGGTACAGGATGAAATCATCAGCCGCACCCTGCTGCGCCACTTCTGATCTGCGGTACTGCCGCGGTCGGGTATTCAATATCCAGCGCTTTTCATTGCACGACGGGCCGGGCATCCGCACGGTAGTGTTTTTACAAGGCTGCCCGATGCAATGCGCCTGGTGCGCCAACCCGGAGGGGATTTCACCCCATAGCGAGATGCGGTTTGCCGGCGCTTCGGCGCCGCGCCGGGTCGGCGAGATTTACACCGTCGAACAGGTTCGCCAAAAAGTCATAGCCGACGAAGCGCACTATCGGGTCTCCGGCGGCGGGGTCACGCTCAGCGGCGGGGAAATGGCGCTTCAGCCGGCGTTCGCCCGCGCGCTGCTGGCCACGCTCAGGGAAGAAGGTATTCATACCGCGGTGGAAACCTCCGGTTTTGCTCCGTGGTCAGCGCTGGAGCAAGCCTGTGAATACAGTCAATTAATCATGTATGACCTGAAGCTGGCGAATAACAGCATGCATCTGCATTACACCGGCGTCGGCAATCGGCCTATTTTGCGTAATCTGCAACGACTGCTGGCCGGGGATATTCCGGTGCGTATCCGAATTCCGGCGATCCCGCAGGTCAATGACGGGCCGGAACAGGCGGAGCAAATGATGGCGCTAATCCGTACGCTCAGCCGCCACAGCCGCTGCTTTACCGGCATTGATTTGTTGCCTTACCACCGTTTCGGCGTGAATAAATATGCGCTATTGGGCAAACCTTATCGCTATGGCGAACTGCACCCCAATCCCGGCCCGGCCGACATCGCTGTATTGCAGCGCGCGGCGGAACGTCACAGTTTGAGCACAACGGCGCTGTCGCACTGTATCGCCTGAGCCGCAGACCGGGGCTGACGCTCTGGTTCGCCGCCGGCCTCCTATTTCGACCAGGTTGCACATTATGAAAGATATGTTTAATAACAGGATCTCGCGGGTAAGCCTGTTGCTGCTGAGTTTACTGCTATCCGGGCCGGCATTGGCAACGGACGGCCCCATGGCGGCTACGGTCAGCGTCGCCAACGCGCATCAGGAAGCGGTGCAAACTTATCTGGGGCGCATTGAATCCCTGCGTTCCGCTGACATCGTCTCGCGGGTGGAAGGCATTATCGCCCGGCGTCATTTTCACGACGGCGACCGGGTTGAGGCCGGTCAACTGCTGTTTGAGATTGATCCGGCGCAGCAGCAGGCCGCAGTTGCCCGGGCCAAAGCCGCCGTCGCCAGCGCCAGAGCCGGCGCCAACCACGCCCGGCTGCATTTTGAACGCCTCGGTCGGCTTACGGTCAGTCGGGCAGTCAGCCAGGCGGATAAGGATACGGCCAAAGCCAATTGGGATATCGCCCAGGCGACGCTGGCGCAGGCGCAGGCCGAACTGACTACGCAGCAGATTTCGCTCGGCTATACCCGTATTAGCGCGCCTTTCAGCGGACGCATCAGCCATAGTCCCTATCACCAGGGAACGTTGGTCGGGCCGGCGACCGGCACGCTGGCGACGGTAACGCAGCTTGATCCGCTGCGGGTAGTTATCGCGGTCAACGAACCGGACTATCTGCGTAATCTGTCGAAAAACGATGCCGACGGCGCGCCGCGGCTTGACCGTCTGTCGCTTCGGTTACGACTGAGCGACGGTTCACCTTATCCCTATAGCGGTATCTTTGACGCCCTTGATAACCACATCGATCCGCTGACCGGCACCGTCGCGCTGCGCCTGCAAGTCCCCAATCCTCAGGAAAAGCTGCTGCCGGGCGGCGTGGTCAATGTCACGTTGCATACACCGGCGGCCGCCAGCCGCTAAGGAGGGAATCGTGTTACATTTTTTCATCAGAAGACCCAAGTTGGCGATGGTTATCGCGCTGATCACGGCGCTATGCGGATTGCTGGCGCTACGGCTTATTGCCATGGAACAATTTCCGGATATCACGCCGCCGGTGATCGGCGTCAGCGCCTTCTATCCGGGCGCCAGCGCCCGCGACGTCTCGCAGGCGGTAGCCGGCCCGATTGAGCGACAGCTCAACGGCGTCAGCCATATGCTCTATATGGAGTCGAACAGCAGCAACAATGGGCGCTACCAGTTGAATATGACTTTTGCCAGCGGAACCGACCCGGACATGGCGATGGTTGAAGTGCAAAACCGACTCTCTCAGATCAGCGCCCAGCTACCGCCGGAAGTGAACAGTCAGGGCGTGACTGTCCGTAAACGCGCCACCAATATTCTCATGGGGATCAGCATCGTTTCACCCGCGAATACCTTTGATAATCTCTACCTGAGTCATTTTGCCCGTCAGCGCCTGATTGACGTATTGGCCCGCATTGACGGTATTGGCGAAGTAGACATGTTGGGCGCACGGGATTACAGCATGCGCATCTGGCTCGATCCGCAACGGATGGAGGCGTTGCATATCAGTAGCGACGAATTGATCGCCGCGCTGAGACAGCAAAACGTACAGGCGGCGGCGGGCCAGCTAGGCGCCGCCCCGGCGCCCGTATCACAACAGCAAACGCTGACCCTGAGCGGACAAGGCCGGCTCGCCACCCCGGAAGCCTTCTCCCGGATTATCCTGCGCAGCAATGCTCAAGGCGGGATGGTGCGGCTGGGAGACATCGCTAAAATCGAACTGGGCGCGGAAAATTATCAGATTAATGCGGCTGTAAACAATACCCCCGGGGTACTGCTGATGATTTATCCGGCGCCGGGGGCTAATGCGCTGAGTCTGGTGAGGGCGATTAATCAGGAGATGGCGCGTCTGGCCGTCGATTTTCCCGACGACATCCAGTATCAGGTGAAATTCGACGCCAGCGACTCGGTTCGCGCCTCATTGCAGGAGATCCTGTTTTCGCTGGCGCTGACGCTGCTGATCGTACTGGCCGTAGTCTATCTGTTTATGCAGAGCCTGCGGGCCACTCTGATTGTGGCGCTGACCATTCCGGTCTCGCTGCTGGGTACGGTGGCCGTGCTGTATTTGACCGGCTATAGCCTGAATATGCTCAGCCTGTTCGCCATGATTCTGGCGCTGAATATTGTGGTCGACGACGCCATCGTGGTGGTGGAAAACGTCGAACGGCTAATGAGCGAAACCGTAGGGAAAAGCGCGCTTCAGGCCACCAGGGAGGCGGTCGGCCAGATCGCCGGGCCGGTTATTACCACCACGCTGGTGCTGCTGGCGGTGTTTGTGCCGGTCGCGATGCTGCCCGGCATCACCGGCGAGCTGTACCGCCAGTTTGCCGTTACGCTGTCCACCGCCATGGTGCTTTCCAGCGCCAACGCCCTGACCTTGACCCCCGCGCTGTCGGCGCTGCTTTTACGTCCTCGCCCGTCGCCACCGGCAGGATTTTTTGCCGGATTCAACCGGCTGCTTGGCGCGACCCGGGAAGGTTACGTGAAAATGAGCAATGCCATCAACCGCTATGGCACGGTTACCCTGGTGGTTATTGCCGGCGCCGTGGCGATCACTTGGCTATGTTACCGTCAGCTTCCCACCACCTTTTTGCCGCAGGAAGATCAGGGCTATCTGTTTGTGAATGTGCAACTACCGGATGGCGCCTCGTTGGAACGCACCCAGAGCGTACTGGATCAGATGTATCAGCATCTTTCAACCAATCCGGCGGTTGAGGACGTGATCAAGGTCGCCGGTTTCAGCCTGATGGGCGGCGGCAACGCCGCCAATACCGGGTTTGCGATTATCATGCTGAAACCCTGGGAAGAACGCCCGAGCGTCGATCGGCTATTGCCGGAGATCCAGCAACAGCTTATGGCCGTGCCGTCGGCGATGTTGATGGTGGTCGCCCCTCCCCCCATCAGCGGTCTGGGAAATGCCGCCGGCTTTGATCTGCAACTTCAGGCTTTTGAAGGACAGTCGCCGCAGGAGCTGGCCCGCATCAGCCACGCCATCATTATGGCGGCCAATCAGCAGCCCGAATTACAGCGCGTGTTTACCACGTTCAGCGCCAGCGCGCCGGAATATACCTTGACCATCGATCGTGAACGCGCGGCGTTGTTGCAGGTGCCGGTAGACCGTCTGTTCGCCACGCTTCAGACCGCGTTTGGCGGCACGCTGGCCGGCGATTTTACCCACCATAACCGTTTGTTCAGGGTACAGGTGCAAAATGAGATGAGCTTCCGGCAACGCAGCGAACAAATCCACCGGATGTCGGTGCGCAGCGACAGCGGCGCGCTGGTGAATCTCAGCCAGTTGGTGTCGCTACAGCCGTCGCTCGGTTCGCCCTTTCTGACCCAATACAATCTATTTCCGTCGGTGGCGATCGCCGGCTCCGGGGCGGAAGGGGTACGCTCGGGACAGGCAATGCAGGTGATGGAACAGGTGCTGTCGGAACATTTACCGTCAGGGTATGGCTACAGCTGGAGTGGATTATCCCTACAGGAACAGCAGACCGGCGGACAAATTGTCTATCTCGTCCTGGCGGCGCTGGTGTTCGCCTATCTGTTTCTGGTGGCGCAATATGAAAGCTGGAGTATCCCGGCGGCGGTACTGCTCTCAGTGGTTTTTGCGTTGGCGGGCGCCGTAACCGGACTCAAACTGACCGGTCTGTCCAACGATATTTATGCGCAAATCGGCCTGATGCTGCTCATTGGTTTGGCCGCCAAAAATGCCATACTGATCGTTGAATTCTCCCTCAGCCTGCGGAGCCAGGGATACAGTCTGCAACAGGCCGCGCTTCAGGGAGCCAGGCAACGCTTCCGCGCCGTTATCATGACCGCCGTTTCATTTATTATTGGAGTGGTGCCGCTCATGTTGGCGGGCGGCGCCAGTGCGCTGAGCCGGCAGGTCATCGGCGTCACGCTGTTCGCGGGCATGCTTGCCGCCACGACCGTCGGCATACTGTTTATTCCGGCGTTATATCTGCATATTCAGACGCTGCGGGAACGCTTTCACCAACCGGCGGCTTCCGGGGAGCACACACCATCAGAAGGACATCGGCATGAACAACATTGATCGCTCGCGTGATACCGTACTAAGAGGCATGTTGCTGCTCGCTTGCCTGGTGATAGTCATGATCGGCATTCGCCTCGCCGCACCGATTATCGTGCTGCTGTTGCTGGCTTTGTTTCTGGCGATTGTCCTGGAACCACTGATCGTCATGATGTCGCGTCTGGGGCTGCCGCGCCTTGCCGCCATTGCGCTGCTAAGCGTGAGTCTGTTGATCGCTCTGCTGCTTTCGCTGGTAAAAATCATGGGGGCGCTGCCCGAACTGACGCAAATGATCGCCCAAATGCGCGGATTGCTGGCCGCTCATCTCATTACCGTGTTGGAACCGCTTACGCGGGCGGGGCTGTCGTTGACGCCAGATGAGGTGATGGCCTTAATCGATCCCAGCCAGCTCCTGAGAATGGCGACCCGGACCGTCGGCCGGATATCCGGGATCCTGTCAGCCGTGCTGGTGGTATTCCTGATGGTGATATTTATGCTGATAGAGGCGCCTGCGCTGGCCGCCAAAAGCCATCGTCTGTTGCGGCACTCTTCCGCCGGCATTGACGCCATTCGCCAGGGAATAGGCTATGTGACGCACTATCTGGTGTTAAAAACGCTGATTAGCCTGCTGAGCGGTCTGGCGGTCTGGGCCGCCCTGTTCCTGCTGAACGTGAAATTTTCTTTCATCTGGGGCGTGCTGGCGTTTCTGCTGAATTTCATTCCGGTGGTGGGCTCCGTGGTCGCCGCCGTCCCGCCCTTGATCCAGGCATTCCTGTTCAACGGCTTTGCAACCGGCGCATTGGTGCTGCTGGCGTTTCTGTTGATTAACCTGATCGTGGGATGCTTGCTGGATCCCTACCTGATCGGGCGTAAGCTCAATTTGTCCACCAGCACCGTGATCATATCGTTGCTGGTATGGGAAGGGTTGCTGGGAATGACCGGCGTGTTGCTGGCCGTGCCGCTGACCATGTCGGTCAAATTAACGCTGGAGCAAATCCGCGGCGGCAGAAAACTGGCTTTTCTGCTGGCGGCAAAAGCCCCCGGCGCCTGAACCGACCTATTCCGCCACGTAGCAATCCGCCAGCAGTGGCGGACGTAAACTATACTTTGCGGAAAGCTCCATTATATAATCACCGTTACTTGGCAGGCCGTCCCTTTCTACAGGTAACTTGATGATTTATATCATAGCGGAGGAGATCAGATTCAATCCCGATGATTGTACCCTGGTAAACCATCAAGACGATGATTTTATTAAACTTAGCATCCCCGCCTGCCGTTTGCTCGAACAGTTGCTGCTCTCCGGCGGAGAAACCCTGACCCGGGAATATCTGCTGACCGAGGTATGGGACAAATATGGCCTGCGCGGCACCAATAGCAATCTCAACCAATATATCAGCATCCTGCGCCGCGCTCTGGCCGGCTATGGCTGTGAAAATCTGATCGTCACCATTCCCAAAATTGGTTTTCGTCTGAACACCGATATCCCCATCCATCGCGATGACGCTGCGCCGCCTTTATCCCTGGAGCAACCGCTGCCCGTGGAGGAAACGCCACCCGTCGAACAGGCGCCGTCCGCAGTTCAGCCCCCCGAAACACCGGCGAATCCGGCACAAAATGGCAGCAACAACAAAAGAAAAACCTGGTTTCTGATTTTGTGCGTCGGCTTTAGTCTGCTGCTAGTGGGATTGCTGCTTCTCCAGTTCCGGGATCCGCTGGAAGAGCGGGAGATCGAGCCGGTGAATGATGTGTTGCAGGGAGATTGCAACGTCACCTATCTCAAAAACATGGATAGCAAAGATCGGGAAGCGATCGATAAACAGATCGTAAAAATTCTTGATGAGAATAAATTACAGTGCGGCAAAAACCGAAAAATCATTTTCGATAATTATACGTCCTATTCCACACAAAGTTATGGCCGCACCATGTTGTCATTTTGTCAACTGGGGATAAAAAATGACATTATCTCCTGCGATAATTTTTATTATTACGACTGGAGATAACGTTGAAAAAATTCAGCCGCCATACGGTCATCGCCATCGGTATTCTGTCGCTGCTGATTGTGCTATTTGCCGTGCTTTTTTCCAGTCAGCACACTATCTGGCCGTTTAAGTGTTCGGCCTTTACCCGCTATAACCTGTCACAGGATGATAATCATCTGGAGTTTTATCTTGCACAGGATCTGCGCTTTCAGGACAAAAATTCAGGCTATTTTTTACTGAACGGCCGCGCTATTCATAATGAAAATATCACGGTTCTCAACCGTACACTCCATCTGGGACAAGGAGGGAAAATCGATAGCGATACCTTCCGATACCAGATCAACGACATTGTGGCCTCGCCAACGGATAACACCCCGGATGCGCTATTCAATCAGTTGCTCGCGGAATTAATCATCGATAATAGGACGCTGCAACTGGATGTGATTCCCATTCAGGACAAATCCTATCTGATTGGCGGCCCGATTTCTTACCTTTTCACCTGTACCACCTATTAAACGCCCGTTGCGTTGCGGCAACGGGAAACGATCTCAATCGGGAATAATGCCTCGTATGCGCGCTGCCGAGCATACGAGGCAAGCGTCAGCAAATACTGTCGGCGATAAATAACTGACGCGGCGCCCGGGTTAAACGGGCGTATCCCTGCCCGGTAATGGCAATGGTCTCGCTGAAAGCCAGCCCCTCGGCATAAATATACATATGAAATACCATGTCCGGTTTGAGACGCCACTCCGCGTTGGGTAAAAAGACGCGGCTGAAATCGCTGGTATGAGGCGTAGATTGCGAATAATACCCCAATGTATATCCGGTAATATTGACATAATCTTCCCGCAGGCCGGCCGCCAGCACGGCATCGCGGGCCAACGCGTCAATATCTTTCGCCAGCGCGCCTGGCCGCATGGCGGCAAACTGCGCGTCCTGAATCTTGATTAGCTGTTCCGCTATCTCCTGTTGTCGTTGCGATGCCCGTCCGACGATCGCCGGGCGCATCAATCGGGCGTGGTAGCCATGCAGAATTGGCAACAGCTCCATATGGACAATATCCCCCGTCGCCAGCGGCCGATCGTGCAGATTACCGTGCAAAAAACTGTTCCCGACGCCGCTGGTGATAATGCCGTAGCGGGAGGAATCCAACCCGTTTTGCATAAACACCTGATGGACGATAGCCGCCGCATCACGTTCGGTCTTGCCTACGCCCAGCCCGGAGACCGCGGCGGACAAAGCGATATCGCCCACCCGCGCGGCTGCGGAAATATAGTCAATCTCCCGTGGCGTTTTGCACTCCCGCAGCCGTTCCAGTACCCCGGAAAAATCGCGGAAAGGCTGGGTGGCAAGACGGCGTTGCAGGCGATTAAAACGGTTCAACGTCATACAGTAAGAATCAAAATCGACGCCGATTTTCAGTTGCTCCCAGCCACGCCGCACGATGGTGTCGACGACCACGTCGATAGGATCTTGCCAGTCGGCAAAAGTCACGGTATCCGTTATCCAACTGTTTTCCTGAAAAGTATGCTCATCCATCGCACGGAATACCATCACCGGTTCACCTTCTAGCGGTAATAAACAGGCGCGGTACATATTTTCGGAAATGCCGAATCCGGTCAGATAAAATAAAAATTCCGTTTGGTCGATCAATAATAGATCGACGTCTTTGGCGCGCATATGAGAACGCGTCTGTTCGACGCGCTGATGATATTCTTCTAATGAAAAAATCAAATTTTGATGACTATTCATTTTTATTCCTTCAAAAAACTCACAATATTGCTATCGTTTTCTTGTTATTAAGTTAGCGGTCAGCAACGTGACAATGGTAATCAGAACCAGCAATACGCTCACCGCCGCAATAGTCGGATCGAGCTGGAACTGTACGCTGTTCCATATGCGCACCGATAGCGTTTGCGCTTCATTGCCAGCCATAAACATCGCAATCAATAACTCATCAAAAGAGCTGAGAAACGCGAAAATCGCCGCCGATATCATGCCCGGGGCGGCGAGTGGAAAGGTAATACGCCGAAACACGGCAAAGCTGCCGGCGCCAAGGCTCATCGCCGCATACTCAAGCTGGCGGTCTATTCCCTGTAAAGTGGAGGAAATAATAATCGTCGCCACAGGTAATGAAATTATCGTATGACCAATAATAATCGCGCTGATGCTATTAAATATATCCACAGCGGAAAAGAAAAATAACAATGAGAGCGCCGATATAATATTAGGAACGATCATCGGCAGTAATACCAACACATAGATAATTTTCTTACCGGTAAAACGAAAGCGAACCAATGCCATCGCCATAAATAGGCTTAATATCATCGCCAGTAGCGTCGCCATCATAGCGATACGGAAACTCAGCCATAGCGAATCCAGCCAGCCCGTATCGGTCAGCACCTTTTCCATCCAGCGCAGGGAAAATCCGCCAGGCGGAAAAGTCAGATAGGCCGACTGACTAAACGCCAGCGGGAAAATAATCATGATGGGCAACGCCAGAAATAACAGCACCAGTATCGCCATAATCAGCGAAAACAGCCCCGGTTTGATGGTACTCATTGTTTTGCCTCGAACAAGCGATCTAACCCGATCAGCCGCTGATAAAGCCAGAATAGCAATAACGTACAGACCAGCAATACCGATGACAGCGCAGCGCCGAATCCCCAGTCGAAATAAGTTTCTATTTGGCTTTCAATCACCATCGAAATCATTGTCTGCTGCGGGCCGCCCATCAGCGCAGGCGTAATAAAGAACCCCAGAGACAAAATGAACACCAGCAACCCGCCGGCCGCCACGCCAGGCAAAGAGAGAGGAACGACGATCCGCCAAAAGGCCCGGCGACGGGAAGCCCCCAGGCTTTCCGCGGCGCTCAGCAATCCCAGGTCAATTCCGCGCATTACGCTGTATAGCGCCAGAATCATATAAGGCAGCAGAATATAGGTCATACCGATCAACACGCCCGTTGAGGAATACATCAGCTTAAGCGGTTCGCTGATTAACCCGGTGGTGATTAAAAGCTGGTTGATAATACCTTCGCTCCCCAATAACACCATCCAGGCATAAGTGCGTACCAGCACACTGGTGAAATAAGGAATAATCACCACAATCAGCAAGATATTCGCCGTACGGGGTTGCAGCCTTGCCAGAAACCAGGCCAAAGGATAACCCAGCAGCAAGGTGCTTAACGTCACTAACAGGGAAATACGCAGGGTGATCCACAGCACATTCAACCAAACAGGCTCATGGAGAATCCGCAGGTAGTGCATCCAGGTAAAATCCGGGCTATAGACGCTGACGCTCAGCATTTTTATCAACGGATAAATAAAAAATATCAGCAGCGCCAGCAACGACGGCGCCAGCAGCAGCCAGGGCTTCCAATGCCGCCGGGCCGGTATCGGTAAACTCATGCGCCTTGTTCTCCGGCAATAAACCACAGGCTTTCCGGCCGCCAGCCGAGAGAAATCGTCATCCCGGGGGTTATCGCCCTTTCCAGATCGATATTCTGAGTCTGAACCAGCAGCGCCGTGCCATCATTAAGCCGCACGGTCACTTTCACCGTATGTCCCAGATACAACACTTCACTGACCACCGCGTTGACCGCCAGCCGCCCCGCCGCCGCCAGACGAATCTTCTCCGGGCGCAACACTGCGGATACACGCTGTCCGCCGGACAGATGCCTGACTCCCCGCCCGCGGACCCGTTCGCCGCTATCTAACCTGACGTCATAGCCCGCGGCATCAACCCCATCGATATACCCGCCGATAAAGTTGGACTGGCCGATAAATTCGGCGACCCAGCGGTTTTCCGGCCGCTCGTACAAAGATTGCGGGGTGTCGATTTGCGCAATCCGCCCATCCTGCATAACCGCCACCCGATCGGAAAGCGTGAGTGCTTCTTCCTGATCATGGGTGACGAACAGAACCGTCGCCCCACATGAAGTATGCAGGCGTTTTAATTCCAGTTGCATATACTCGCGCAGTTTTTTATCCAGCGCCCCCAGCGGCTCGTCCATCAACAGCGCCTGAGGTTCGAAAATCAATGCTCTGGCCAGGGCGATCCGCTGTTGCTGCCCGCCGGATAACTCATCGGGCAGCCGCTGACTTTTATCGGACAACTGCACCATGTCCAGGGCATCGGCCACTTTCCGCCGGATGACTTTCCCCGACACGCCGCGCATTTCCAACGGAAATGCCAGGTTGCGGAACACCGAGAGATGCGGGAATAAGGCGTAATTCTGGAACACCACCCCCAGATCCCGTTTGGCGGGCGGTAAATCCGTCACATTCTTGCCGCCGATCAGGATCCGACCGGCGGTCGGCGCCGTAAACCCTCCGACCATCATCAGCGTGGTGGTTTTCCCCGACCCGCTGGCGCCCAGCAGCGTAACGAACTCCCCCGGTTCGACCTTCAGATTCAGATTATCCACCGCGGCCGTCTGACCAAAACGCCGGGTCAACCCTTCCAGACGAAGCTCCGCCCCCGCCTTCACCTGGCGGGAACGAAGTAACAAATTAGCGCCACTCATTAAGCCTGACCCAGGATCCACGGTTGCCAGACCTTGCCCACCTGTTCCAGATTTTCCGACCACCACTGCGCATCCTGCACAAAAGTATGTGAAAAATATGCCGGGTTCGAGGGCAGCTTCATCCGATCTTCCGGCCGCACAAAGTCGAAGGCTTTTTTATTAGTCGGGCCATAGGCGATATACTGGGTCAGCTTGGCCTGAACCTCCGGCTGCAAGGCGAAATCAATCAGCAACTGCGCATTTTCAGGGTTCGGCGCGCCTTTAACCACGCTCCAATATTGCACCTGCTGTTTAGCCTGATTCCACTCGATCGCCAGCGGCGCTCCCTGATCGATTAACGCCTGCGCCCTGCCGTTCCAGATAGCGCCGACTACCGCATCTTTGCGTTCCAGTAACTGCGCGGAAACCGCGCCGGTGTCCCACCATTTTGAAACATAAGGTTTGATTTTGCTTAAAGAGGCAAACGCGCGCTCGATATCGACAGGGTAGATCTGCGATTTATCCACACCGTCAGCCAACAACGCAAACTCCAAATCAATCCCGCCGGACCGCATATCCGCCAACGTTCGGGCGCCGGGAAACTGCCTGGCGTCCCAAAATTCCGCCCAGCTTTTAGGGTGCGATTCTGCGCTAAAAACATCGGTGTTGTAGGCGATAACGGTGGCGAACAAAAGATTGCCGACCATATTCGGGTGGCGAAGTTCCGGCAGAATGTCATTCGGATCACAGAATTTCATTGCCGAGTAATTGATGGGAGCTAATATGCCGGCTTTATCCAGATTAAACTGAATAATATCGCCTAAATCCAGAACATCGATGCTTACCCGCCCAGCTTTTACCATTGCCAATATTTGCGAGGCTGTTGTCGTTATAACTTTGACATTAACGCCGGTTGCCGCAGTAAAAGGCTTATAAATAGCGGTATCCATTGCTTCCTGATAAGCGCCGCCTAATCCCCGGACAATCACTTCCTGATTTCCTTTGGCGAATGCCGCAGGAACTGAAAAAGCGCCAAGCGCCACGCCTGCGCTAATAATGGAGCTTTGTTTTATTAACCGGCGACGTACGGTATCAATACTTTCCACTGCTGATTCCTGACCGGTGGAAAGTCTATCTTCATTTTTATTACTCATACTCATTGTCCTTTGATAAAAGATAACGAAAACCACTCCATTCTGGTATAAATAATATATTAACAACAAATATTACTTTTTATTTAATCTTTTATTTATAAGTGTTTCCCTGGTGTTGTCATTTTTCCAATGACCAAGCAATTCCCAAACTTTATCCGACTCTTGTAGTTTTCCTCTTACATTTTCCGTATTTCGCACCACCATTTGTGACATTAGCCAATCAGCTATAATCAACGTTCCGATCTGTGACCACCAGGCTACCTGCGACGTACTGTGGGCGACATAAAGCGCCTCATTAGATTCGTTAGCTAATGGAGATGAAGGTCGATCGGTCACCGCGACGATATAGGCCCCACGAAGACGGGCAAGATGCATCATTTCAATGGTATAAGGAATATAGCGTTCATACCCGATGCCGATAAAGACATCTTCCTCACTCACATGCCTTATACGGTCGGCGATGTCGCCCACGCCAATATTGAACACTTCCGCATTTTTCAGCACATTGAGCTGCATTGCCAGATAGACGGCCATGGCGTGGGTGGTGCCATGCGCCGTAACCCATATACGCCTGGCCGACACCAATTTATCGGCGATACGAACAATGGTTTCCGGTTGATTTAAGGCCGCGGTTTGCTCTATTAACAAACTGCCATTTGCAAATACCTGTTCTTTTAATTCAGTATCGCTTGATGACATCGGAGCCCATTGGAATACACCGCTTAAGCCCGTTTTTTCAATCAACGCCTCGCCCAGATCTTCACGCAGATGCGTATAACCACGGTAGCCTAATGCACGAGAAAACCGGATTATCGCCGCATCGCTCACATTTATCGCCCCCGCTAACTGCTTGGCCGTCATGAACGCCACTCGTTCCTTATTCCTTTCGATATAACGAGCAATAAGCTGCTGTGCCGGCGTCAGACTTGAAAAACGTTCACCGACCAGACTTGTGAAATTCATATACACCCCAATAATTTCGTGACTACAGTAAAATGCAAACATGTTGTGTTTGCAACAATAAAATTCATTTTTTTAAAACTGACATGCAAAAACAATGCAAATCAGACGGATATATTTAAATCAATTGCTACAGCAATAAGAAATAAACATATCAGACACATATATAGGCTGTTAATAGTTTCATTTACATGATAGCTATCATTCCATAAAAATATAAAATAGATAATATAGTTCATTATTATCTATTCCTCCTGTTAACAGGCGAAAACAAAGGCAGATTCTGTCAAAATGTAGATGAATCGCGAGGTGAGACGGAAAAAAGATCGCACTTTTTCCCGTCGATAGAGAGGTAAGTAATATACCGAGCTATCCGCCGCAGGTTTCAGTTATGCCGGCAGGACAATATGGCTGTCCGCCAACTGCCCCATATTATTGTGCATCGCACAGGCGGCATCGATCAGATGCATGGCGATGGCCGCGCCGCTGCCTTCGCCAAGCCGCATGCCCAATTGCAAATAAGGCTCCAGTTGTAAATGGCGCATAGCAATCATCGCGCCCTTTTCCGCCGAGAGATGGGAAGGGATCAGATAATCACGCGCCTGCGGCGCGATACGGCAGACGGCCAGCGCCGACGCATAGGAAAGAAAGCCGTCCAGCACCACGGGTAACCCAGCGGCCGCGGCCCCCAGCATGACGCCGGCCATGCCCGCCAGATCGAAACCGCCGACTTTAGCCAGTACGTCCACGCCGTCATGGGCGTCGGGTTGGTTAAACGCGATGGCTTCACGCACCACGGCCACTTTATGATCTAACCGTTCGCTGGGGAAGTTGGCGCCGATACCGACGACCTGATGCGGGTCGCTATCGGTTAATACGCTGACCAGCGCGGCGGCGGGGGTGGTATTCGCCATCCCCAACTCACCGACGCCAAATACCCGGACACCCTCAGACGCCTGCCGCATGGTCAGCCGCGCGCAGTCGAGCAGCAAACCTTCGGCCTGTTGGCGCGTCATGGCCGCTTCACGGCGAATATTGCCGCTACCGCGCCGAACCTTCATGTTCAACACGCCGGGCAAGGGATCGCTGTCGATGCCGACATCGACAATTTTCACCTCGGTGCCGGCATTGGCGGCCAGTACGCAAACGCCGGTAATCCCTTTTACCATATTGGCGGCCTGAATCGCCGTCACCGCGCGCGGGGAAATCGCCACCCCCTCGTCATAGACGCCGTGATCGGCCGCCATCACGATAATCTGCTTGCGGGCGACCTGATGGCCGGCTAGACCGCGCATGCCGGCAAGCTGGATTGCCAGCGTTTCCAGTCGGCCAAGGCTGCCTGTCGGCTTCAACAAGCCGTCAATCCTGACGGCGGTATGCTGCATGGCGGCCTTATCCAGCGGAGCAATGGATTCCACCAGCGATGAGAGTGTTTGCGGTAAGTGTATTTGCATCATGTTGTTCTCGTTATTAAACGCTTAGCCAACGCGCCCGATGATTAAATGCCTTCAGCGTGACAAAGCCATCCTGAATATCCAGCACGCTGTAGGCGTCTTGATCGAAATGAAAATGCCACATCGCGGAGGGTGGCATCGCCAACAGCGTCGCCAGCAATAAACTCAACCCCCCCTGATGCGCGACGATCAGTTGATTATGTTTAGTGTTCTGCGTCAGTAATGTCTGAGCGAAATTTTCCACTCGCGCCGCAAACGCAGGAAAGGCCTCTCCGCCTGTCGGGCTGGCCTGCTGCCAGTCCGCTACCCAGGCGGCCCAACCTTCGGCATCCTCATGCTGCAAGTCGCGGTGATGGCGCATTTCCCAGTCGCCAAAATGCATTTCGTTCAGGCAGGGATCGGCAATAGCCGTTATTCCCCGGGCGGCCAGCACAATTTCCGCCGTTTGCTTCGCCCGCCATAACGCGCTGCTGACGGCGGACGAAAAGACAACATCGGCCAGCCAGCCGGCCGTCTGCCGAGCCTGCGCCACGCCGTTTTCCGTCAGACCGACATCGGTTGAACCACAAAAAACGCCGCTGAGATTGGCCTCAGTCTGTCCGTGCCTGACCAGAAACAACCGCATATTTTCCCCTTATCTTTCGTCTTATCTTCACCACCTGCCGCCAATGCTTCACAGCAGAGCCAGTAAAAACGCCAGTTCGCCGATTTCCGCCGCAGCGCCAAGCGTGTCGCCGGTTTGCCCGCCCAAACGACGGCGCAGGTAAGCGCCCAGCAGCCAGATAAGCATCAGGGTGACGCCAAACGCCAACAACGCCGGCCCCTGCCCCAGCAGCCCCGCCAGCAAAACGCCGCCGCACAGCGTCGCCAGCGTTTGCCGCCCGCTAACCCGGCCGATATACAGATTGCCCAGCCCGTTGCCCTCACGGGCATAGCGCTGACGATACATCAGCAGCACAATGGCCGTGCGGCCGGTCACCGAAGCCGCCGTCAGCATCGTCAGCATCGTCAGCATCGATGTGCCGCGCAACGCCAGCTCACTGACCACCAGCACTTTGGCGATCACAATAAAAATCAGCGCCAGCCCGCCATTGGTGCCAAGTCGGCTGTCGCGCATAATTTCCAGCATTTTTTCGCGCGTTCGGGCGGAAAACACGCCGTCACAGGTATCCGCCAACCCATCCAGATGAAAGGCGCCGGTAATCAGCGCCAGCGCCAACACATAGGCCAATGCCGCCAACGGCACGCCGCTCCACGGCGCAACCGCAACAAACACCGCGCCGGCAATTCCCCCCACGATCAGGCCGATAAACGGAAAGCCGATGATGCCCCGCACGTACTGCTGCATATCCAGCCCCTGCGTCCAGCGTGCCGGCACGGGAATACGGGTCATAAATTGCAACGTGGCGAGAAACAGACGCAGACTCATTTGATTTTTACCTCAATGCCCGACACCACCAGATAAACCGATTCCGCCGCCGCGGCCAGCCGCTGGTTAACGCGCCCGGCGATATCCCGGAAGTGCCGCGCCAGACGATTTTCCGGCACAATGCCCATGCCCAGTTCGTTGGTGACCAGATAGATCGGCGCGGCGCTGTATGAGCAGGCGGCGATCAATTCGTCGATCTGCTGCCCGATAGCGGCCTCTATCGCCGGGAAATCCATCTGTTCAGGCGATGTGTCCCCCGCCTGCTCGAATAGCACATTGGTTATCATGGTGGTGATGCATTCGAGGATCACCGCTTCATCCCCGGCCACCTGATGCGCGATCACCGCCCCCAGATCGCGATAGCCTTCCCAGGTGCGCCAGTGGGCCGGACGGCCCTGCTGATGCCGCCGCACCCGCTCGGCCATCTCATCGTCGGTCACCACCGACGTGGCGATATACAGCACCCGATCGCGGCATCGCGCCGCCAGTTTCTCCGCCAACGCGCTTTTACCGCTGCGCGCACCGCCAGTAATTAAAATCACCTTCAACTCCTGTTCTGGATACGCGACTTGTCGCCCTCGGATTGCAGACACCGATATATCGCCGCGATATCAATATGCTCGCGCATCGCCGCCGCCAGGATATCGAACTGCCGCTGTTTGTGAGCGGCATAATCAACCACCTCGCCGTCAAATGCGGCCAGACCTTTACGCTGGCGCAGCGAATCCAGCAAGGCGCGGGTAAACCCGCCGTTATCAAACAGACCGTGAATATAGCTGCCGATCACGCTGCCGTCCGCGTTAATCGCCCCGTCGTATCGGGTAATCGGCTGACCGTTACTGTGCGTCAAGGTGATAAATGGCGCGGCCTGCCCGCCAAGACGCGATGTTCCCATGTGGATTTCATAACCGCTAATCGGCATCGCCGATCCGGTTATCGCCATGCCCGGCAGCGACGGCTGACAGCGTCCGCTGACGCGCGTGGTGGTTTTTTCCGCTGCGAACTCGGTTTCGATATCCAGCAACCCCAGCCCATCCATCTGCGCAAGCCCCGACTCCACGCCATCAATAATCCGTTTGCCCAGCATCTGATAGCCGCCGCAAATACCGATAATCGGCACACCGGCCTGATGCCTCGACCGCAACGCATCGCCCAGCCCGTTTTGTTGCAGCCACTGCAAATCACCCAGCGTATTTTTACTGCCGGGCAGGATAATCAAATCCGCCCCTGCCAGCGCCGACGGCCGCGTGACGTAGCGCAAGCGCACATCCGGCTGGCAAGTCAGGGCGTTGAAATCGGTAAAGTTGGCGATATGCGGCAGCCGCACCACCGCAATATCCAGCGCTTTCGCCGCCTCCCTATCGTATTTTCCGCTTTGCAGCGCCACGCCGTCTTCGTCTTCCAGTTCGATATTCAACCACGGCATAACGCCAATCACCGGCACGCCGGTCAGCGCTTCGATCTGCGCCAGCCCCGGTTCGAGCAAGGCGACATCGCCGCGAAACTTATTGATGATCACGCCTTTCACCCGCGCTTTCTCTTCAGGACGCAACAGCGCCAACGTGCCATAGATGGCGGCAAATACGCCGCCGCGATCGATATCCGCCACCAGCAGCACCGGCGCATCGGCCATTGCCGCCATGCCCATATTGACGATATCCCGATCGCGCAGGTTGATTTCCGCCGGACTGCCGGCCCCTTCCAGCACCATGACGTCATATTCGCCGGCCAGGCTGTGGTAGACCGCGTGAATTTGCTGCTGTAACCGCGGTTTATACTGATGATACTCAACGGCATCCATATTGCAGGCCACTTTGCCCATCAGCACCACCTGGGACTTACGATCGCTGGTCGGCTTAAGCAACACCGGATTCATACGCACATCCGGCTCGATCCCGGCGGCCTCCGCCTGAAATATCTGTGCCCGTCCCATCTCTTCGCCGTGCGGCGTAATACCGGAATTCAGCGCCATATTCTGCGATTTAAACGGCGCGCAGCGATAACCATCCTGCATAAAAATCCGGCACAGTCCGGCGACCAGAACGCTTTTACCCACGTCCGACGCCGTTCCCTGAATCATGATGGACAGACTCATGCGACTTCTCCTCTGCCCCGCTCACGCAGCAAGGCAAACAGCTGTTGTTCCGTTTTACACAGCGGCAAGCCCAGTTCACTGTGCAGCTTGATTAACCACGGCTGCGCCAGTCCCGCCTCATTTAGCTGCTCTCGGCGCAAAAAAACCTCGGCGGCGGCGCCTTCGCTAATCAGCCGCCCGTGAGACAGCACGTACAGGTAATCGCAAACCGTGTAGATTAAATCGATATCGTGGCTGGAGATGATGACCTGCTTTCCCTGGGCGACGATGCGCTCAATAATGGCAATCATCTGTTCACGGCCGGACGGATCCAGCCCGGCGGTGGGTTCGTCCAGCAGCAGGTATTCCGCTTCCATCACCAGCGCCCCGGCAATGGCGACGCGCTTTTTCTGCCCGTGGCTGAGGTACTGAATCGGCTTATGCCGAAATCCCTGCGCGTCCACCAGCGTTAACGCCCGATCGACCCGCTGGGCGATGAGGGTTTCATCCATACCGAGATTGCGCAGACTGAAAGCAATGTCGCTGTCGATATCGGTATAAAAAATCTGTTGTTCCGGATCCTGAAACACCGTGGCAACCTGCTGGCGCAGCCGGCGTAGCCCGGCCTTGCCGTAATCAATAGGCTGCCCGTTCCAGCGCACCTCGCCCGTCTGCGGGCGCAAAAGGCCGGTCAGATTCATAAACAGCGTGGATTTACCGCAGCCGTTCGCCCCGATCACGCCCGTGACCGGGTGCCGGCTGAAATCCAGCGTCAGATCGCGCAGGATCGGCTCATCCTGATAGCGAAAACTCAATCGTCGGGTCGCTAACATGCTTGACCTCTTTTCACAGATGAAAATCTCCCTGATAGAGTTTGATATCCAACGATGTCACCATCTGCTGATAGCGGGTCATGACCCGCATAAACAGCATGCCAATCAGCATCGACAACGAACGATAGCTGTTACCCAGCGAGGTGTAGCCAAAACGCAGCGACTGAGCGCGCTGGATAGCCACCGCCTCATCAAGAAAAATAAAGATAAACCGCCAGGTCAGCAAAATTTGCTCGGTCAGCACTTGCGGCACGCGACAGCGTTGCAGTATCTGAATCAGCTGCGGAAATGGCGTATTCAGCACGAACCAAAAGGTGGCCGACAGCGCCGCCAGACTGCGCCAGAACGTCTGATTCGCCGCGCTCAGCCCCTGCGGATCCACGCCCAGCCAGAACCGCCCCAGCGGCAGACTCCACAATAGGGTTTCCGGCTGGCGGGACACCGATAGCACAATCGCGACCAGCCCCACCAGCAGAAAGCCCAGCGGCACCGCCAGCCATTTCAGATAGCGAACCGGGCCGACGCGCAGCAGCCAGCAGGTCAACACGGCGATAAACCCCAGCAGCAGCGCCTGATACAGCGGCGGGCAGCTCATCGCCAGCAGCAAAAACAGGCCGTAAAGCGCCAGTTTGCGCATGGGATCAACCTGCCGCCAGCGGCTTTGATAACTCAGCTTGTCAATGCCCAGCATGATCGCTGCGCTTGCCGCGGTAATAGCCCAGAATGTAAAAGATCACCGCCGCGCCTAACGATCCTTGCAGCGTAAACAGTAAGCTTTCAATTTCACCGCTGGCCGGTTCATACAGCGGCTGGAACCAGGGTTGATAGTCCGGCGCGGTTTGCGTAATCAACGTTTCCGCCTCACCGTCCGACCCTCCGTATTCGCCGCCGTGATCGATAAAAAACGGCAGCAGCACCAGCGCGATCACCATCGCCAGCAGAATAAGATTCTTTTTCATATTAGTGATTCCCCGCATGAATAAGCCGACGTTTGGTCAACTGATCGTAAATCATCACCGTCAGCAGCCCTTCCGCAACGGCGATCGGCACCTGCGTCAGGCAAAAGATCCCCATGAATTTCACCACCGACGCCATCATCCCCAGTTGCGGATCGGGGAAGGCGACGCCCAACTGAACCGACGTCACAAAGTAGGTCGCCAGATCCGCCAGCATGGCGCACAGGAATACCCCGACATCGCGGCGCACGCCGGCTTTACAGGCCAGTTTCCATACCAGATAGCCCACCAGCGGGCCGATCACCGCCATCGACATGCCGTTCGCGCCCAGCGTGGTCAAGCCGCCATGCGCCAACAACAGCGCCTGAAACAGCAACACGATCGCCCCCAGCACCGCCACTACTGCCGGCCCGAACAAAATCACCGCCAGACCGACGCCGGTGGGATGCGAACAGCTTCCGGTCACCGAGGGGATCTTCAGGGCGGAAAGCACGAAAATGAACGCGCCGCACAGCGCCAGCAGGACTTTCTGATTGCTGTCTTCGCTGACAATCTGGCGCAAACGCACCAGCCCCATAAACAGGCAGGGCAGAAACAGAACCCACCAGGCCAGCGCCCACAGCGTCGGCAGGAAGCCCTCCATGATATGCATGGCGAAAGCCTCCTGCGGCGCCAGCATCAGCAACAGCGCCATTGCCAGCCCGGATAACGAGAGTTTCTTTAATTGTCGTTCCATAGGTTATTCCTCTGCATCCCACTGTTTATTAACAAGAATAGTTGAGAAGTAAGGCAATGGCTGATCGTCCGCCACTTGATCCAAACGCCGCCAGCACTGCTCACCGGGCAGCGAGGCGTCCGCCATCAGCAACGCGTGTCTGAACAACCCCAGCCGCGCCAGCAGCGCGCGCACTAGCGTAAAACGGCCGTACACTTTCATCAGCACCACGCTGTCATGGGTCAGCAGCGCCCGTTCCAGCTCGGCTTCCGGCGCGGTACAGGGCATCACGGCCAGCGACTGTCGCTCCATCGCCAGCGGTAAGGCGGAGCGCGCCGCAATCGCCGCGAATGACGTCACGCCCGGCACGATTTCCAGCCACGGCTGCCGGCCGATACGCGCCAGCAGAAACACCCAGGTGCTGAACAGCATGGCGTCCCCCAGGGTGATAAAACCGACCTGTTTGCCGTCGGCGACATCGCTGGTCAACTGCTGCGCCATATCGTCCCAGACGGCTTCTTTCGCGTCATTCCCGGCGCTCATAGGAAAATGGCGGGTGCGGACTTCCGTCGCCGGCGACAGATATTCGCGCACGATGGATAACGCCAGGCTGTCGCCGCCTTTGCGACCGGCGGGCGCATAGAGCAGATCAAGCTTGCCGATAATGCGGGCGGCGCGCACGGTAATCAGATCGGCGGCTCCCGGCCCTACGCCCAGTGCATACAGTCTGCCGGTCATTACGCGGCCTCCTGTTCTTGTAGACGTAGCGCCGCCTCAAGATGTTGAGCAAACATTTGCCGGATAAGCGGATTTTCCCCCAGCCCCCGCAACCAGCTTTGGGTGTCGATCCCGACGGCTTCGAGCCGCGATTTCCAGGAATCGGCTTCGTCAGAGGCCATATCGTTGATCGCGTGATCGCCCGCCACCAGCATCAGCGGCATCAGGTGGACTTTCCGCACCCGCTGCTGTTGCAAACGCGCAATGATATGATCGATTTCAGGGTAACTTTCCACCGCGCCCACCAGGGCGGGGAAGTTCTGCGACGCCATCAGGTGATCGAGACAGGCATAGGCCGAAAAAGCGGGATGGCTGGCGCCATGCCCCATAAACACCACCCGTTCGTCGGCCGCCAGCGTCGGCATCTGCCCCCGTAACGCCGTCATCAACCGCGGGTAGTCATCAAAGCCGCTGAGCAGCGGCGCGCCCAGCGCCAGTCGCTGGAAACGGTTGCGAAACGCATGGACTTCACGAACCACTTTTTCGAATTCATCGCCGTTAATGACATGCAGCGACTGAACGGCCACATCCTGATACCCCGCCTCGGCCAGCCGGTTAAGCGCCTGGCCGGGATTGTCTATCTGCAAGCCGTCGCGGTTATGCAGCTTGCGGATAATCATTTCGGAGGTAAAAGCGCGAAACAGATCGCGATCGCCACAGGCGGCGGCCAGATGTTGCTCGCACGCATCAATATTCTTTTCTCGGGTTTGTGGGTAGCTAGTGCCAAAGCTGATAATCAGCAGCGCTTTTTTCATTTTATTCTCCTCGCGTTATTACTCTTGCCGCGCCTGCCAGCAGGCCAGCCGACGGACAAAATCCTCCAGTGACGCAATCCGTTCCTTCGCTTCCGTCACCCCTGACGCCGCCGGGCGGCAGACCACGATGCAGGGGATATTCAGCGCCAGACAGGGGGCGACCTTTTGCCGATAACCGCCTTCGGCGCCGGACTCTTTGGTGATCACCACGTCAGGCCGACAAAGTTCATACAGTGCCCGATTGAACGCGGCGCTGAATGGCCCGCACTGGGCAATAATCTGTTCAACGCCCAGCCCCAGCGCTTCGCATTGCGCCAGCACGGACGCCGTCGGCAATACGCGCGCCAGAAGATATTTTCCCGGCAGATTTTGCCGGTATGCCGCCAGATCTTTACTGCCGGTGGTCAGCAGCACGCGCGATCCCAGCGTGCGGGCCACGGCGCAGGCCGCCTCAAGGCTGTCCGCCTTATGCAGTAATGGATGATCGATGGCGTCAATGTCGCTCGGCCGCTGATAGCGGGTCAGCGGCAGCCGGAGACGACGGCAGGCGGCGCTCACGTTCTGGTGCAACGCCTCGGCATAGGGGTGAGCGGCATCGATCACCCAACGCACCTGCCGGGCGGCGAGATAATCCGCCATGCCGTCGGTATCCATGCGCCCGACCACCACCTCACCGGCGATGTCGCCGGCCAGTTGTTTTCCCGTCTCGGTGGCGACGGACAGACGGTAGCCTTCGCCCGCCGCATCCAGCGCCTGACAAATCAGCCGCGCATCGCTGGTGCCGCCAAACACATGGATCGCCGGGGCGCTCACAGTTCATAGCCTCGTGGCGTGATCATCAGGCCGTCGCGGCAATAGGTGGTCTTGTTGCCGACGATCACCAGACTGGTCATATCCACCGGAGTGAAATCCATATCGCCGAAGGTGGTGATCCATTTTTCCTGTTTCTTTCGCCCGGCGGCTTTTACCACGCCAACCGGCGTTTGCGGCGATGTCCACGGTTTCATTAGCTCAAACGCCCGCGCCAGATGCCCTTCGCGCCCGCGACTGCGCGGATTGTAGAAGCACACCACAAAATCGGCCTGCGCGGCGGCGGCGATACGTTTTTCAATCACCGGCCACGGCGTCAGCAGATCGCTCAGGCTGATATGACAGAAGTCATGCATCAGCGGCGCGCCTAATAGCGAAGCCGCCGCAATGCTGGCGGTGATCCCGGCCACCAGTCTGACTTCCAGATCCAACCGTTGCTGACCGACCAGCTCCAGCACCAGCCCGGCCATGCCGTAAATACCCGCGTCGCCGCTGCTGATCAGGGCGACGTTGCGGCCCGCCATCGCCAGATCGATCGCCGCCTGACAGCGTTCGATCTCTTTGCACATGCCGGTTTTGATCACCTGTTTATCACCGGTTAACGGCTTCACCAGATGGGTATAGGTTTTGTAGCCCACCACGATTTCCGCCTCGCGAATGGCGGCAATCGCCTCCTGCGTCATCATGGCTTCACTGCCCGGCCCAATGCCGATCACGGTTAACATTAATGCGATACTCCCAGGGTAATAGTGACCCCCTGCTGACGCAGGGTATGACCGATCAACCGGCCCTCGCTCATCAGCCAGGCCACCGGTTGCGAAACGCTGCCGACGCCCACCGTTTGGCGCACAAATTCAGAAGCGGGAAAACGTTGTTCGTGAGGGCTGAGCTCATCAACGCTAAACAGCTCGAACGGTACGCGCCAGCATTGCGCCAGCTGCTGTAAGGCCGGCTCGTCCTTTTTAATGGCCGCGCTGCCGATGGCCCGCAACGCCAGCGGGTCGAAATGGTTTTCCGCCAACTGCCGCGACAGCAGTTCCACCAGCGTTTGCAGCGACGTCGCCCGCCGGCAGCCGATGCCTGCCACCACGCGGCGCGGCACCAGCTTATACACCGGCAACGGCAATTCCGGCAGGCTATCGCGCAGGCTGACGCACACCAACGCATCCAGTTCCGGCAACGCGTCCAGACGGTCTACCGCCACAAAACCGCGCACGTCGCAGCGCTCACGTTCGCAGGTTAACGGCGCATCCCACCACAGGCCGACTTTCCGATCGCTGACCAGCATCTGGTTGATGACTTTTACCGCATGGCGGAAATCCTGCATCTCGGCGTCCAGCTGCGTCGCCAGCGTATCCAGCGCCGCCAGTTGATTCACGTCGGTGGCGGTGGTGATCACCGGATCGGCCCCCAGCAGCCCGGCCAGATAGCGCGTCAGCGCATTGGCGCCGCCGACGTGCCCGGACAGCAGACTGATAACGTGTTGCCCTTGCTCATCAATCACCACCACCGCCGGATCGGTCATTTTGTCGCTGACCAGCGGCGCGATACTCCGTACCGTCAGCCCCGTCGCGCCAATGACCACCAGCGCGGTGTACTGTTTGAACGCCGCGCGCAGGGTATCGCCGAAGCTGCCGTTGAAGGCGACGCACCCCGGCTCCAGCAGTTTTTCGCTGGTAAAGCAGGTCAGCGGTAAATGCGCCCGTAAACGCCGGGCGAGGCGAACGCCGCCGGGCGTCAGACAAAACAGCGCGATGGATTCAGGCTTGACGATATTCATGGCTAAACTCCGCGTCATAGAGTCGTGAATAGTGGTATTCCTCACCGAGAAAGGCGCCGACCAGAATCAGCGCCGTTTTACGGATCGCCGCCGTCCGCACCTGGTCGGCAATGTCCGCCAGCGTGCCGCGCACCGTGCGGCTTTCCGGCCAGGTGGCTTTGTAGACCACCGCGACGGGGGTCGATAGCGGATAGCCCCCCTCGACCAGTTGCCCGACCACGCCGTGAATGTCCTGCACCGACAGAAAGATCGCCATGGAGGTCTGATGCGCGGCAAAGGCGGCCAGCCGTTCGCGCGGCGGCATCGGCGTGCGCCCTTCGATACGGGTAATAATCAGGCTCTGCGCCACTTCCGGTACGGTGTATTCCACCCCAAGCTGCGCCGCCGCGCCCAAAAACGCGCTGACGCCGGGAACGGAAACAAAACCGATGCCGTGTTGCGCCAGCGCTTCCCCCTGTTCGCGAATCGAACCGTACAAAGAGAGATCGCCGGTTTGCAGCCGCACCACCCGTTTGCCTTCACGCACGCCGTTCACCATCAGCGCAATGATTTGATCCAGCGTCAGTCCGGCGCTGTCATGACGGGCGGCATGCGGCGGGCAATAGTCGAGTAATTCGATATTAATCAGCGATCCGGCGTAAATCACCACGTCAGCCTGTTGCAACAGGCGGTAGCCTTTCAGCGTAATTAACTCGCGGTCGCCGGGGCCGGCGCCCACGAACCAGACTTTGCGGGCCTCAACGTGTTTGCCGGATGTTTCAGCATGCTCAGACATGGTTGCTCTCCTTGCGGCAGGAAATAAGATAGGTGGGATTATTGGGTTTAAAGTAGTGCCCGTCGCCGAGCGGCGTCAGGGCTGAAACCTGTAATTGACTGCATTCCAGCGACATAACGCTCAGCGACTGCAAATGCGCCAGCGCGGTTTGCAGGTTATCCAGCAGGATAAAGGTCAGCGCCAATCGTCCGCCGGGGCGCAAATGCGCCAGCGCCCAGTCGATCAGCGCGGTCAGTCGCCCTCCGCTGCCGCCGATAAATACCGCGTCAGCCGTTATGTCGAGCGTCATCGGCGCTTCACCGCCGATGATTTCCACATTCCGGCAGCCAAACCGCCGACGGTTCTCTTCAATCAGCGCCAGCGCCGCCGGATTGCGCTCGATCGCCGTCACTTGTAGCCGCGGATAGCGCAATGCCGCCTCCAGCGCCACGCTGCCGGTTCCGGCGCCGACGTCAATCAGGCATTGCGCCTGCGACAGTTCCAGCCGTTCCAGCGCCAGCAATCGAACCGGCTCTTTGGTCATCGGCACCCGTTGGCCGCGTAAAAACTCGTCATCTCTCATTGAGGATCACCACCACGTTGATGTCATAGTGTTGCGCCACGTCATGCGGTTGCAGGCGGTGGATACGTTCATCCGGCAGGGAAAGGTTTTCGCCGACAATCAGCGTCCGGCTGAGCCGCCGTTGCACAACGGCGTCCGCAATCGCCCGTGGCCCGATGCGTGAATCCGTCACCATCGCCACTTTGTCATGCTGTAAAATCCAGTCGAAATCCGGCGCCCGTCCGTGGCAGCTGGTCAGGTAAATATCGTTCATATCCAGCGCGATACGGGCGCATAGATACTGTATGGCGCTGATGCCGGGAATAATCAGCAGCTCGTCCGGGGAGAAATGCACCGACAAACGCTTACCGATGCCGAACAGCAAGGGGTCGCCGGAGGCGAGCACCACCACCTGATGGGATTTTTGCTCATCAAGCCACTTCATCAGCCCGTCGATATCGGCATCCAGCCTGCGGGTCTGGCCGTTAAAATCGGGAAACATCGCCAGATGCCGCGCCCCGCCGACCAGAATATCGGCGGCGGCAATCGCCTGCCGCGCTTCCGACGTCAGATACGCCGCAGAACCGGGGCCGATGCCCACGACCACAATCATCGCAGCGCCTCCACAATGTCGGTCAGCGGCCGGTTGGTTCCCAGCACCTGATTATCAAAAGAGAACAGAATGGCGTCGATGCGCGGCGGTTCATTGGAGAAACGCAGCATCTCGTTTACCCGTTCACAAATACGCTGCGCAATACGGTCATACACCGCCTGCCAGCCGTGCTGCGCGATCAGCTCCATCGCGGCTTCGGTGGTATCGCAGTGGTTGACCGCCAGCAATAAATCCTGCGGCGCGCCCATTAGCGCCAGATGGGCAATCAGCGTCTCCATGCGTCCGTCGGCGATATGGCTGTGGGTATGGAAGATCCCGGCGGCCACCTTGACCAGCTTGCCGGGATGGCCGATCAGCGCCACATGGCGAAATTTCAGCCGTACCGTTTCCTGCAACATGTAACCGACAAAGTTGCTCATGGTAACCACCCATTGACTATCCAGCCCGAGCTGTTCACGGACAAAGCGCTCGCCGTGATTGCCCGGCACCAGGATCACCTTGTCCAACCCCGCCGCGCGCTTCATTTCCAGCTCCAGCGCCAGCGAGCGTTTCCAGCTCTCTTCCGACATCGGCGTCACAATGCCGGTGGTGCCGATAATGGAAATGCCGCCGAGAATGCCCAATCGGCCGTTATAGGTTTTTTTCGCCCTTTCCTCACCCTCCGGGGCAAAAATTTCTATTTCCGCGCCGCGTGTCGGGCCGATAACCTCGCGCACCGCCGCTTCAATGGTTTGCAACGGCGTGCGGTTAATCGCCGGACTGCCTACCGGCAAGCCGATGCCTTTGCGCGTTACGGTGCCGACGCCTTCGCCGCCGCGGATATGAATATCACCGTGTTCACACAGGGTGACGCGGGCAAAAATCAGCATGCCGTGGGTGGCGTCAACATCATCGCCGCCGTCCTTGCGAATGGCGGCCGTCGCCTGCTGTCCTTCAATCAGCGGCTGTTCCACATTGAGGTACAGCGTGACGCCTGACGGCGTGACGATGGAAACCTGATCGATCACCTGCTGGCGCAGTACCATCAACGCGGCGACCCGCGCCGCGGCGGTGGCGCAAGAGCCGGTGGTGTAGCCTTTGCGGTATTGCCTGCCGTTATGCCAGACGGTGTCCAACCCGGTATCGTTGTTCACAGCGTCTCCCGAATGCGATAAAGGATGGCGTTAACGATCGCCGCCGCGACATTGCTGCCGCCCTTGCGCCCCGCCGCGGCGATACAGGGCAGATCGCTGTGCATCAGCGCCGCCTTTGATTCCGCCGCGCCCACAAAACCGACCGGTACGCCGATCACCGCCAGCGGCGACGCCTGTTGCGACGAACGCTCCAGCAGGCGAAACAGCGCCGTCGGCGCGTTGCCGAACACGAAAAGCTTATCGCCCGCCTCTTCCAGCGCAATATCCACCGCCGCCATCGAGCGCGTCATATTTTCGGCGCGCGCCCGCGCCACCACGCGGGGATCGCTGATAAAACAGCGGCATTCGCAGCCAAGTTGCGCCAGCAGCGTTTTATTGATGCCGGACAGTGCCATGGTGGTATCGGTATAAAGGATGCAACCGTCCCGCAGTGCTTGCGTAATCCGCGTTAATACCGCGGGCGAAAACCACAGTACGTCCAACCAGTCGAAATCCGCCGTGGTATGGATCACCCGTTTGATGACCGCCTCCTGATCCGGATCGACAAAACGGTAGCCGGGGCGCTCGCGGGCGATGATATCGCTGATAATGGCAAAACTTTGCCGTTCAATTTGCTGGGGTTGCTGGAGATAATTCATCGGGTTTCCTTGTTTTATACGCCGAAGGCGGCCGACAGCAAAAGAGACGTCAGGGCGAACAACAGCAGCGCCAACAGTGAGGCCACCCTCATCAGATTGATGCTGCGCGGGATGTCGTTCAGCGTAATCTCCCGGCATTCGTCGCCAATCCACGGTTTTTCCACCCGCTCGCCAAAATAGTTGTTCGGCCCGCCGAGACGTACGCCAAGCGCCCCGGCCACCGTCGCTTCCGACCAGGCGCAGTTAGGGCTGGAATGCTGATAACGATCGCGCCAGCCGATGCGCAGCGCCTGCCGATAATCGGCGCGCAGCAGCCAGGCCGCCGCGCTCAGCAACAGCCAGCTCAACCGGGCGGGGATCAGATTCGCCAGATCGTCCATACGGGCGGAAACAAAACCAATGGCGCGATATTTGGCGTTTTTGTAGCCCACCATAGAATCCAGGGTATTTACGGCTTTATAGGCCATCGCCAGCGGCACGCCGCCAAGCAGCAGGAAAAACAGCGGCGCAATCACGCCGTCCACGCTATTCTCCGCCACCGTTTCGACCACCGCGCGGGTCATCTGCGGCTTTTCAAGCTGCGAGGTATCGCGCCCCACAATCCACGACAGTTGACGGCGGCTCTCTTCCAGCGAGCCATGTTGCAAGGCCTGATGCACCGCCATCGCGGCGTCACTTAAGCAACGGCCCGCCAGCAGGGTATAAATCATCCACACGGCGGCCAGCCAGCCCAGCCACGGATGAATCGCCGTCATCAGGGCAAGCACGCCCCAACTCAGCAGCCAGGTCAGGCCGACCACCGCCAGCCACAGTAGCGCGCCGCCCAGCCACAGCGCGCGTTCACTGACGCAACAGGCGCGGATTCGGGTTTGCAGCCATGAAATAAGATGGCCCATCCAGCGCACCGGATGCGGCCAGCGCGGCGGATCGCCCAACCAGCAGTCAAGCAGAAAGGCGGCAAACCAGGCGGAGAGGATCATGACGCCCTCCCGGCATGGCTAAACCAGCGCTCAAGCAGCCCCGGACGCTGGGCAAAATGGAGATGGAGATAGCTGGCGCAGGTTTGCTGAAGCTGGTATCCCCCCCGCCACCGTTTGACGACCGCGCCATCGCGCGATTTTGTACAGTCGAAACGGGGCGACAGCGAGGTGGCGAAATCGGAATAATGAAATTCATGGCCGCGCAGAATCTCGCCCCGCGCCGCCAACAGCGTATCGGTCAAGGCCTGAGCCTGACAGTAGCCAAAGCGGGTCAGCCGTTTTCCCATCCGGCTTTCACCGGGCAGAATTCCGCTCATGCGATGCCGCCGGCCGCCGGCGTCCGTCAGCCCTTCCCCCAGATACATCAATCCGCCGCATTCGGCGTACAGCGGGATATTGCGCCGATGCGCATGCCGTAACGCATCGTGCATCGCGGTATTGGCCGCGAGTTGCGCGGCATAAATTTCAGGGTAACCGCCGCCGAGAAAGATCATCTGACAGTCGGGAAGCCGGCGGTCATGGATCGGACTGAAGCGTTGCAGGCGCACCCCCGCCTGCTCCAGCAGATCGAGATTGTCCTGATAATAGAAATTGAAGGCTTCATCGTCCGCCAGCGCCATCGTCAGACCTTCGCCCAGTTCAGGCGCGGATAAGGCGGGTAATTCGCCGTCGGGGGGCCGAACGCCGGCGCATAAGGTCAGCAGACGATCCAGATCGAGGGTTTCTTCAATCTGCATCGCCAGTTTCCGCCAGCGGCTATCATCATAGGCCTGTTCCCGCGCCGGGATCAGACCCAGGTGGCGGGAAGGCAGTTCGGTGTCGGTCATGACCGGTAAGCGGCCCAGCACCGGAATACCGCAATAGTGCTCAATGGCGCGACGCAGTAATTGATAGTGCTCCACCGAATTGACGCGATTGACAATCACGCCGGCAATGGTCAACGCGGGGTCGAACTGGCGAAATCCCATCACGGTTGCCGCCGCCGACGTGGATACCGCCTTGCCGTCCACCAGCAACACCACCGGACAGCCGAGCTGTTTAGCCATGGCGGCGGTGCTGCAATAGTCAGGGTCCGTGCCGTAGCCGTCGTACAGCCCCATAGCCCCTTCGATCACCGCCACGTCGGCATGGCGCATACGCTGGTTATACAACCCGTTAAGCGTCGCCGCGGGAAGCATGAACGCATCCAGATTACGCGACGCCACGCCGCATACCGCGCTATGCCAGCCGCTATCCAGATAGTCAGGCCCCACCTTGAAGGGCTGCACAGACAGCCCGCGCCGCATCAACGCCCGCAAGATACCGAGCGTAACGGTGGTTTTGCCGCAGCCGCTGCCGGTGCCGGCGATAACAAACGCGGTTTTATTTCGCCTCTGGCCCGCTGGCGCGTTCTTCTGCTGTTCTTTTACACACGGCATAAAAAATCCCGACGTCATCGGTCGGGACAGGTAATGTCACAGGGTGCGCAAGAGCGGCGTTGCCGCTGCACGCATCGGATGACAACCCGCTTCCCGCCGAAGGAGTTGAATCTGTCATCATCAGGTCGGTCTTCTGGCTTAGCGTCATCCTTCCCCGAACCTTCCCAATCGCAGCGATCAGTGGCTTTTTACGGGGTCGTCGGCATCACAGCAGCGGGGGCTGCGGGGGAATTTCACCCCCTTCCCAGTTGTCATGCAGCATGACAACATACAGAATCGATCGTCGTTTTCCGCGTTCGATTCTAACCTGACAACATATGGTTATTATTTCTCTACATACCCTGAACCATTACAGCCAATATAATCTTTCCATTCACAAAAAAATGGCTGAGTTTATTTTCTTTAAGGGAATATCTTGCCGCTCGATAGCAAAATATTGTCCTTTCTCCCGGGCTAAAACGCGGCTTTGCTACCTGATTGCCGCAACGGGCAATAACAAAATATAGTCATTGCCAATACCGAACGGCGTTACCGTTTAGCCATAAATGGTTAAAGCGGAGAGAACCAATCTGCATCATACTGACTTCTGAAGTCGATCCTTTGATATCGTGCATAAAATGAAGAGGAAAATCACAATGCAAAACATACGCGGCTTTGCCGCTCTAGATTCAACCAGCCCATTGGTTCCGCACCAGTTTGTCCGCCGGGATCCGCGAGAAAACGATGTGGTGATCGATATCATCTATTGCGGCGTGTGCCATTCAGACATTCATATGGCGCGCAACGAGTGGCATATGAGCCAGTATCCGATTGTTCCGGGACATGAAATCATTGGGAAAGTCGTCAGCGTCGGTAAAGCGGTCGATCGCTTCAAAGCAGGGGACTGGGTCGGCGTAGGCTGTATGGTGGATTCCTGTCAACACTGCGATGCCTGCGATGAAGGGCTGGAGCAGTATTGCGAAGAAGGCGCCACGCTGACATACGGCAGCGTCGATCGCCACGACAATCTGCCGACCTTCGGCGGCTACTCCGAGCGGATTGTCGTTGCAGATAATTTTGTGCTCAGCGTGCCGGAAGCGCTGGACATGAAATCCGCCGCACCGCTGCTGTGTGCCGGCATCACCACCTACTCGCCGCTGAAGCACTGGAACGTCGGGCCGGGCGACAAAGTGGCCGTTGTCGGGCTGGGCGGTCTGGGTCATATGGGACTGAAGTTCGCCAAAGCGATGGGCGCGGACGTCACGCTATTTACCCGCTCTCCGGGAAAAGAGCAGGAAGCGCGGCGCTTAGGCGCCGATCGTGTGGTTATCTCCACCGATTCGGCACAAATGGACGCCGTCGCCAACCACTTCGACATTATTCTGGACACGGTGCCGATGCAGCACGACCTTAACCCTTACCTGGCGACGCTGAAGCGCGACGGCACGCTGATTCTGGTCGGGTTGATTGAGCCTATCGAACCCACCCTGCACAGCGGGCCGCTGGTGATGGGCCGTAAGTCGATTGCCGGTTCGCTGATCGGCGGCATCGAAGAAACCCAGGAAATGCTGGATTTCTGTGCCGAACATGGCATTAACTGCGACGTTGAGATGATCGCTATGCAGGATATCAACACGGCATACGATCGGATGCTAAAAAGCGACGTGCACTACCGATTTGTCATTGATATTGCGTCATTAAAGGCAAGTTTTCAGGATTGATTGTCACACCAGCGCCGTTATATTCCGCTACGGGAGTAACGGTGTGAACCTCAATATGGCTTAATACGCTGATTTCTTTGTGAAAAATTCGGTCGTCATCCACGAAAACATCGGCGGAGGCACTTTACGTTTTCTAAACCCGCTTACTGCCGCTCGTGTTCCACGCTGGAACGGAACACCTGCGGCGTCATCTGATAAGTCTGACGGAATACCTTGCAGAAATAGCTGGTCTGGGAAAACCCCAGATTTTTGGCGATGCTGGCAATACTCCAGTCGCTGTGGCGCAACATTTCACGGGCGTTCGCCATACGCTGACGGTTCACCCAGGCGTTAAATCCAATTCCTTGATATTTCTTGAAAAGCTTACTGAAATAGTAAGGGCTAAGATACACTCTGGCCGCCACATCCTCCAGCCGCAGTTCCTCTGATAAATGCGCATCAATATAGCGCAGCGCCTTTTTCATTTTGGCGTCATGCGGCTTCGGAGAACGGCTTTTACCCGGTTCGCCGGATTCGTCGCTGTCTCTGATAACCACAAAATTAAGGTGCTTCTTTAGACAATTTTCCACAATCAGCTTCAGCAGATCCGCAGAGGCAATAACCCGCGAGTAATCCATGATCGGCACATTATGGAACTCATCCACCAACACGGGATCCTTTTGCCAGCGATCGTCAACATTAATCACGTTAATCAACGACACGTCATTACGCAGACGCACCTGCCCGCAGAGCACGAAACCGACAAGATGCCCGGCGATCACCAGTGGAATAGAGAAGTCCGTTAGCCCGGCATGGCAACGGTAAATACAAGGCTCATTGGATTTTGACGCTTCAAAGCCACCACAGCGATCGCTCATACGGCAACGGTAATGATTAACCGGATCCTGACGCATTAACTGGCAGAAAGAGGTAAAGTTAAACAGATCGGAAATCTCCTCTCCGTGAATATTCACCACCACCACCGCCAGTCCGGTTGCCTGAGAGAAATCCTGGGCGATTTTATTTATGAGCTCTGAGTTAAGAGAACTGGCAGAAATCATGATAAAACCCCCTTGGTGTATTTTAAATTATTGTTAATAACAATAATCAGTATTTAACAAATTCGTATTACCACTCCCCGCATCAACGCTTTTGGTTTCTTCGCCCCAAATAAATAAATAACCTTAGCAGACTATATTTGCGATTGGTCACTATTTAACCTATTCATCAATCGCGATCACGAAATTTCCTCATCCTGCCTCTTTATCCCATTGCCGGAGGGCAATCAGTTTACCGACAGCGTAAAAAATAACGGTATGCCGCCAGAATGAGGAAACACATCATGGCTTTCCGTCCTCCACGACGCAGGTATTACAGGGTAGATTCTTGCCAATTAAATAGCGGTAACAGGCGGCGCCCAGACACGCGCCAATAATCGGCGCCACAATCGGAATAATGAAATACGGAATATCGCGCCCGCCCGTCATCGCCACGTTCCCCCAGCCCGCCAGAAAAGAGAACAGTTTCGGCCCGAAATCACGGGCAGGATTCATGGCAAACCCGGTCAACGGCCCCATGGACGCGCCAATCACCGCCACCAGAATACCAATCAACAACGGCGCCAACGGCCCGCGGGGCACGCCGTTGCCATCATCGGTAATCGCCATGATGAGCCCCATCAGGATCGAGGTAATCACCACTTCCACCCCGGCCGCCTGCCATACGTTGATGGCCGTTGCCGGATAGGTACTGAAGATGCTGGCCAGTTGCAGGCTATCCACACTGCCGCGCACCATGCCGTGCGCCGTTTCAAACTCGATAAACAGATTATGATAAAGCGCATACGCCAGCGTGGCCCCGCCAAACGCGCCCGCAATCTGCGCCACGCTGTAAGGCAGCACTTTATGCCGGGGGAAACAGGCAAACAGCCAGAGCGCAATGGTTATCGCAGGATTCAGATGCGCGCCCGAAATTCCCGCCGTCAGGTACACCGCCAGTGAGATCCCCAGCCCCCACACGATGCAGATTTCCCATAGGCCTAAGCCCGCGCCCGCCACTTTCAGCGCGCAGAGACTGCCAATCCCGAAAAATAGAAACAATCCCGTGCCAAGAAACTCCGCAATACATTGAGCCTTCAGTGAATCATTCATAAACGTTACCCTGCCTTCGTTATTAATATGAAATACCGGCGTGCGATCGCGCTTTGTCTGTCTTACACGCGGGTTTCGGGCAATGCTGCGGCTACTATAGAGAGCGGGTGAAGCAAAGTGTTGGCGTAATCTGTCGGTAAACGGCAAAAAAATAGAGCGCCGATAACACTTTCTTGTCATCTCCCTGCCGCGCATTTTTGCGCAGGCCTTATTTTTCCTGATGAATAACGCCGGTTTGTTATTTAACGCAATATGAATTTATTGCTCTATTCTCTTTTCGTTATTGCTATCCATCTCGCAATTTTTATTTCCCCAATAATTTCAGCTTTATTAAAAAACGCGCGCAAATAGCATAAAACCACTCCATTGTCATGCTGATTTTAATAAAAATGGAAAGGGGAAAACGAATATTAACAATAGCGAAATTGCTTTAAATCGATTCAAAAACAAGCAGTTAATATAAACCCATGCCAATATTTTATTATCCCGTCGCCAACCATTCCCGCCAATAAACTCAACGCAGCCATTCTTTTTCATCGCTTATTTGTATAGTCATCGCATCGCTATCCTGACAATCACGTCGAGGTAATTTATGCAACAAGAAGCATTAGGCATGGTGGAAACAAAAGGGTTGACCGCCGCCATCGAAGCCGCCGACACCATGGTGAAATCCGCCAATGTGACGCTGTTTGGCTACGAGAAAATCGGCTCCGGTCTGGTCACCGTCATCGTTCGTGGTGATGTCGGTGCGGTAAAAGCCGCGGTGGACGCCGGGTCGTCGTCCGCCGCCGCCGTCGGCGAGGTGATCTCGACGCATGTGATCCCGCGCCCGCACGCCGATGTCGAAAAATTCTTACCAAAGGAAACTAGCCAATGAGCAGCAATGACCTGGTCGAACACATCATGGCCCAGGTGATGACAAAAATCGGCGCGTCTTCCCCATCCTCCACTCACACAACGCGAGATACGGCTATGGCTGAAAAAACCTGTGGTTTAACCGAGTTCGTCGGCACCGCGATTGGCGACACCGTTGGTCTGGTGATCGCCAACGTCGACAGCGCCCTGCTGGATGCCATGAAACTTGAAAAACGCTACCGCTCTATCGGCATTCTGGGCGCGCGCACCGGCGCAGGCCCGCACATCATGGCGGCGGATGAAGCGGTGAAAGCGACCAACACCGAAGTCGTCAGCATCGAACTGCCGCGCGATACCAAAGGCGGCGCCGGGCACGGCTCACTGATTGTTTTCGGCGGCAACGACGTCTCCGACGTAAAACGCGCCATCGAAGTCGCGCTGAAGGAACTGGATCGCACCTTTGGTGATGTTTACGCCAACGAAGCCGGACACATCGAGCTGCAATACAGCGCCCGCGCCAGCTATGCGCTGGAAAAAGCCTTTGGCGCGCCGATTGGCCGCTCCTGCGGGGTGATCGTCGGCGCGCCGGCGGCAGTGGGCGTGCTGATGGCGGATACGGCGGTGAAATCCGCCAATGTGGATGTGGTGGCTTACAGCACGCCGGCGCACGGCACCAGCTACAGCAATGAAGCCATCCTGGTCATTTCCGGCGACTCCGGCGCCGTGCGTCAGGCCGTGATTTCCGCCCGTGAAATCGGCAAAACGGTATTGGCGACGCTGGGTTCGGAACCGAAAAACGATCGCCCCTCCTATATCTGACGCCACAGCGAGGCAGTTTCATGAAATCGAAAAGATTTGAAGCATTGGCGAAACGCCCGGTCAATCAGGATGGTTTTGTCAAAGAGTGGATCGAAGAAGGCTTCATTGCCATGGAGAGTCCGAACGATCCCAAACCGTCGATCACGATTCAAAACGGCGTGGTAACCGAGCTGGACGGCAAACCCCAGTCCGATTTCGACCTGATCGACCACTTTATCGCCCGGTACGGCATCAATCTCGATCGCGCGGAAGAGGTGCTGCGGATGGACTCCGTCAAGCTGGCGAACATGCTGTGCGATCCCAATGTCCCGCGCAGCGCCATCGTACCGCTGACCACGGCGATGACCCCGGCGAAAATCGTCGAGGTGGTGTCGCAGATGAACGTGGTGGAAATGATGATGGCCATGCAAAAAATGCGCGCCCGTCGCACGCCGTCCCAGCAGGCTCACGTCACCAATGTCAAAGACAACCCGGTGCAGATTGCCGCCGACGCCGCCGAAGGGGCGTTCCGGGGTTTTGACGAACAGGAAACCACCGTCGCCGTCGCCCGCTATGCGCCGTTCAACGCCATGGCGCTGATGGTGGGTTCACAGGTGGGCCGCCCCGGCGTGTTGACCCAGTGTTCGCTGGAGGAAGCCACCGAACTGAAACTCGGCATGCTCGGCCACACCTGCTATGCGGAAACCATCTCCGTTTACGGCACCGAACCGGTGTTCACGGATGGGGACGACACGCCCTGGTCGAAAGGTTTTCTCGCCTCGTCCTATGCCTCGCGCGGCCTGAAAATGCGCTTTACCTCCGGCTCCGGTTCCGAAGTGCAGATGGGGTATGCCGAAGGCAAATCCATGCTGTATCTCGAAGCCCGCTGTATCTACATCACCAAAGCGGCCGGGGTTCAGGGCCTGCAAAACGGCTCGGTCAGCTGCGTGGGGATCCCCTCGGCGGTGCCGTCAGGCATTCGCGCCATTCTGGCGGAAAACCTGATCTGTTCGGCGCTGGATCTGGAGTGCGCCTCCAGCAACGACCAGACCTTTACCCACTCGGACATGCGCCGCACCGCGCGTCTGCTGATGCAGTTTTTACCGGGCACCGATTTTATCTCCTCCGGTTATTCCGCCGTCCCCAACTACGACAACATGTTCGCTGGCTCCAATGAGGATGCGGAAGATTTCGACGACTACAACATCATGCAGCGCGACCTCAAAGTCGACGGCGGTTTGCGTCCGGTTCGCGAAGCCGATGTGGTCGCCATCCGCAATAAGGCCGCGCGCGCCCTACAGGCGGTGTTTGCCGGCATGGGGCTGCCGCCGATTAGCGATGAGGAAGTCACCGCCGCCACCTATGCCCACGGCTCCAAAGACATGCCGGAGCGCAATATCGTCGAAGACATCAAGTTCGCACAGGAGATCATCAGTAAAAACCGCACCGGGCTGGACGTGGTGAAAGCGCTGGCGCAAGGCGGCTTTGAAGATGTCGCCCAGGACATGCTGAATATTCAGAAAGCCAAGATTGCCGGCGACTACCTGCACACGTCGGCGATTATCGTCGGCGACAGTCAGGTGCTGTCCGCGGTGAACGACGTCAATGATTACGCCGGGCCGGCCACCGGTTACCGGCTGGAAGGCGCGCGTTGGGAAGAGATCAAAAACATTCCTAACGCGCTTGATCCCAACGAGCTGGGCTAAGGGGTTCCGTCATGGTGGAGATTAACGAAAAGCTATTACGCCAGATTATCGAAGGCGTACTACAGGAAATGCACGACGAGAACAAAACCGTCTCGTTTAAACAGCCGGGCGCGCCGGCAACAGACGCCGTGACATCGGCCGCGGGCGACGGCTTTCTGAGCGAGGTCGGCGAAGCGCGTTCCGGCACCAGCCAGGATGAAGTGATTATTGCCGTCGGGCCGGCATTCGGATTGTCGCAAACCGTCAATATCGTCGGTATTCCGCATAAAAACATTCTGCGCGAACTTATCGCCGGGGTTGAGGAAGAAGGGCTCAAGGCGCGGGTGATCCGCTGCTTTAAATCCTCGGATGTGGCGTTTGTCGCCGTTGAAGGCAATCGACTCAGCGGCTCCGGGATTTCCATCGGCGTGCAATCCAAAGGGACAACCGTGATCCATCAACAGGGATTACCGCCCCTGTCCAATCTGGAACTGTTCCCGCAGGCCCCGTTGCTGACGCTGGAAACCTATCGGCAGATCGGCAAGAACGCCGCGCGTTACGCCAAGCGGGAATCGCCCCAGCCGGTGCCGACCCTGAACGATCAGATGGCGCGGCCGAAATACCAGGCGAAATCCGCCATTCTGCACATTAAAGAAACCAAATACGTGGTGACCGGCAAGAATCCGCAGGAACTCCGGGTGGCGATTTAACAAAGGAAAACACAATGAATTCCGAAGCTATTGAATCCATGGTTCGCGATGTTCTCAGCAAGATGAACAGCCTACAAGGGCAGACGACGACACCCGCCGATACGGCCGCCGCAAGCACGACAGGCATCAAGGCGAAGGTCGCCGATTATCCGCTGGCGAACAAGCACCCTGACTGGGTGAAAACCGCAACCAATAAAACGCTGGAAGAGCTGACGCTGGCTAACGTGCTTAACGGCGGCGTGACCCCGCAGGATCTGCGCATTACGCCGGAGATCCTGCGCATTCAGGCCGATATTGCCCGCGACGCCGGGCGCGATCGGCTGGCGATGAACTTTGAGCGCGCCGCCGAGCTCACCGCCGTTCCCGATGACAAAGTGCTGGATATTTATAACGCCCTGCGCCCCTACCGCTCCAGCAAAACGGAGCTGTACGCCATCGCGGACGATCTTGAACAGACCTACAAAGCCAAGGTCTGCGCCGCCTTCGTGCGGGAAGCGGCTGATTTGTATGTGCAGCGCAAAAAACTCAAAGGCGACGATTAGTTAACCCGACTTTTACCACCATCAGGAGCTGGTCATGCGTTACATCGCCGGAGTAGACATTGGCAACTCGTCAACAGAAGTGGCGCTGGCCGAGTGTCAAGCTGACGGGCAACTGCGCTTTGTCGCCAGTACGCTGACCGAAACCACCGGCATCAAAGGGACACAGCGCAACGTCTTTGGCATTCGGCAGGCGCTGGCGCAACTGGTGGAGAAAGCCGGGATCGCGCAGCGCGATATCAGCCTGATCCGCATCAATGAAGCCACGCCGGTGATTGGCGATGTGGCGATGGAAACCATTACCGAAACCATTATCACCGAATCCACCATGATCGGGCATAACCCGAAAACCCCCGGCGGGCTGGGGCTGGGCGTGGGACTGACGATTGGTATCGGCGATCTTATGACCCGCGATCCGGCGCAGCCTTATATTCTGGTGGTTCCGGCCGCCGTTGATTTCGCCGATGTCGCGGCGATTGTCAATGCCGCCAGCGGCGCGGGTTATCGGATTACCGCCATCATTATGCAACGTGACGACGGCGTGCTGGTCAGCAACCGTCTGCATACCCCGCTGCCGGTGGTGGACGAAGTGCTGCACATCGACCGCATTCCCCTCGGCATGTTGGCCGCCGTCGAAGTGGCCATGCCGGGCAAAGTGATTGAAACCCTTTCCAACCCCTACGGCATCGCCACGGTATTTTCCCTTAACGCCGAAGAAACCAAAAATATCGTGCCTATTGCCCGGGCCTTGATTGGCACGCGTTCGGCGGTGGTGGTGAAAACCCCGGCAGGCGATGTGAAAGCGCGTTCGATTCCGGCGGGACATTTGGAACTGTATGCCGATGGACGCACTCTGCGGGTTGACGTCGCCGCAGGCGGCGAGCCGATCATGAAAGCGGTCGACAGTTGCCGCAGGCTGGATAACGTGACGGGCGAAGCCGGCACCAATATCGGCGGCATGCTGGAACACGTGCGCCAGACGATGGCGGAACTGACCAATCGCCCGACCAAAGAGATCTTTATTCAGGATCTGCTGGCGGTGGATACCGCGGTGCCGGTAAACGTCACCGGCGGGCTGGCGGGGGAATTCTCCCTCGAACAGGCCGTGGGCATCGCCTCAATGGTGAAATCGGATCGTTTGCAAATGGCGCGCATCGCCAGTGAAATCGAAACGTCGCTGCACATTGCCGTACAAATTGGCGGCGCCGAGGCGGAAGCCGCCATTCTGGGCGCATTGACCACGCCGGGCACGCGACGTCCGCTGGCGATTCTCGATCTCGGCGCAGGTTCCACCGACGCCTCCATCATCAATACGGATGGCGACATTGTCGCCACCCATCTGGCGGGCGCGGGCGACATGGTCACCATGATTATCGCCTCGGAACTCGGTCTGGAAGATCGCTATCTGGCGGAGGATATCAAAAAGTACCCGCTGGCAAAGGTGGAGAGTCTGTTTCACCTGCGTCATGAAGACGGCAGCGTGCAGTTTTTCCCCCATCCGTTGCCCGCCGAGGTGTTCGCCCGGCTGGTGGTGGTGAAACCCGACACTCTGCTGCCGTTGCCGGGAGATTTTTCGCTGGAAAAAGTTCGCACTATCCGGCGCTCCGCCAAAGAACGGGTATTTGTCACCAACGCCTTGCGCGCGCTGCGTCAGGTCAGCCCGACGGGCAATATCCGCGATATTCCCTTTGTGGTGCTGGTCGGCGGCTCCTCGCTGGACTTTGAAATCCCGCAGTTAGTCACCGACGCCCTCGCGCACTACAAGCTGGTGGCCGGTCGCGGCAATATCCGCGCCATTGAAGGCCCGCGCAACGCGGTGGCGACCGGTTTGATTCTGGCTTACCAGAAGGAGCGCCATTGATGAATCTGCCGCCTGACGATAGACCCGCCATCCTTATCAGCGCCCATGCCACCAGCGAGCATATCTGGCGGCAGGTTCTGCTGGGCATTGAAGAAGAGAGTATTCCCTGGCGCTGGCAACAGGACGGCGACGGCGATCTCGCCCAACGGGCCTGGCAGGCCGCGGCCCGTTCGCCGCTGCTGGTCGGCCTGGCCTGCAACGGCCATGAAATGGTGGTGCATTACCGGAATTTACCGGCCGCTCAGCCGCTTTTCCGCCTGCGGGGGCAGCAGAATGAAGACGCGCTGCGCCGGCTGGGCAACAACGCCGCGCGGCTGGTTAAAGGGTTACCGTTTAAATGATCATTTTATTCAACCGGGGCGATAGCCCTAAACAGGAGAAGTAAAACATGAACAACGCATTAGGGCTGGTCGAAACAAAAGGTCTGGTGGGCGCCATTGAAGCCGCGGATGCCATGGTGAAGTCAGCCAACGTGCAGCTGATCGGTTACGAAAAAATTGGCTCCGGGCTGGTGACCGTTATGGTTCGCGGCGATGTCGGCGCGGTAAAAGCGGCGGTCGATGCCGGCGCGGCGGCGGCCGGCGCGGTGGGCGAAGTGAAATCCTGCCACGTTATTCCGCGTCCGCACAGCGAGGTTGAAGCGATTTTACCGGCATCGGCCTGATAGCTGAAAAATAGCGTAGCAGACACAGGAGCGCAGCGTGAAAACGTCACTGGGTTTACTTGAAGTTAGCGGTTTAGCGCTGGCGATCGGCGTGGCTGACGTGATGGCGAAAGCCGCCTCGGTCACGATCATCGGCATGGAAAGCACCAAAGGCTCCGGCTGGACGTTGGTTAAAATCGCCGGCGATGTGGCGTCGGTCAACGCCGCCATCGCCGGCGGCGCGGCATTGGCCCGTCAACATCATGGGCTGGTCGCCAGCGCGGTGCTGGCGCGGCCGGCCGACTCACAGAAGGTTCATTGGCAACCGACTCGGCCACCGGGCGTACCGGCCACTACGCCCCCGATCGACAACCCCGTGTCAGCGCCAGTCGCTGACATCCCGTTATCAGACGCCGATACCGCCGCTGACGCGCCGCAATTCGCAGCGGAAACGGAGACAGAAAGCGCCATCGCGGCCGCCCCCTCCGTGCGGCCGACCGCGCGCTGCAATCTTTGTCTCGATCCAGCCTGCCCGCGGCAGAAAGGAGAGCGCCGTTTTTTATGTATTCATACCGGTAAACGAGGTAAAGCGTGATGGAAAAAGCATTACTGGAACCTGTCGTCAGCAAGATCCTCGACGAAATGCGTCTTCGTCCGATCCCGCTAGGGGTGTCCAACCGTCATCTGCATCTGTCCGGACAGGATTACCAGCGGCTGTTTCCCGATCGCCCGCTGACGGAGAAGAAAGCGCTGCGCCAACCCGGCCAATTCGCCGCCGAACAGACCGTTACGCTGGTCGGCCCCAAAAGCAGCCTGAAAAACGTCCGCATTCTGGGGCCGCTGCGCAGCCGCAGTCAGGTGGAAATTTCCCGTACCGACGCGCGCACGTTGGGCATCGCCGCCCCGCTGCGCATGTCGGGTAATCTGGACGGCACGCCGGGCATCCGGTTGGTCAGTCCCTATGCGGAACTGGAACTGCCGCAGGGGGTCATCGTCGCCCAGCGCCACATTCATATGTCGCCGCTGGATGCGCTGATCTATCGGGTGCGCCACGGCGACAGCGTACAGGTCGCCATTCAGAGCCGCGGACGCAGGCTGATATTGGATGATGTCGCCATCCGCGTATCCGAGCAAATGCGGCTGGAGCTGCACATTGATACCGATGAAGCCAACGCGGCCGGCGCAGACGACCCGGACGCCGTCGCCACGCTGGTATCAGGCGCATGAATCTCACCGCGCCCCAGATGGAAAGCGCGGTGAGCCGCATCGTCACGCGGCTTGCCGAGCGCGAGCGCCGGGTCTATGCCCTGCGTTTGCATCAGCTCAGCATGGGTATCGATCCGACGATATTCGTCAGGCATGCCACGCTGCATCTGGTGTTGCCTGATTTAGCGTTTCTGCGGCAGTTTGCCGCCGCGGATAACCGCCATTCGGCGGTGGCCGCGTTGCAGGAGGCGCTGTCGTGGGGGATGCGAATCCATATCAGCCTCCATCGGCAGTTGCTGGGCGCATTGCCGGTTAAAGCGCTGAGCCGGTTGCCGCTCAGCTTCAGCGACCATCAGGGACACGATGTCAGGCTATTCGGCGGTCCGCTGCTGAGCTATCGGGATATTGCCGCGCAGAAACCGGGCTGGCTGGTTGTTCAGCGCAAGACGCTGATAACGCCGTTGGTGCGGGACAGTCTGCTATCGCGTCACATTCAACTGTTAAGGCAGGAGTAAATCATGCAGCTAGCCAGAGTGGTGGGATCGGTGGTGTCAACCCAGAAGTCGCCTTCGCTTAGCGGCAGAAAATTGTTGCTGGTGCGGCGGGTGACGGGCGATGGATCGTTGCCGCCGGACGGCGTGGAGCCGGATGAAGTGGCTGTGGATTCGGTTGGCGCGGGAGAAGGCGAACTGGTGCTGTTGTCCTCCGGTTCCAGCGCCCGGCGGGTGTTTGCCGCCCCCAATGAGGCCATCGATCTGGCGATTGTCGGCATTGTGGATAATTTTTCGCGTTAACAGGAGCGACCGTCTGATGAGCATTTATACCAAAACCGGCGACGCAGGCACCACGGCGTTATTTACCGGCCAGAGGGTGAAGAAAAGCCACCCACGGGTTGAAGCCTACGGCACGCTGGACGAGCTGAACGCCGCGCTCGGCCTGTGCGTGCGCGTAGTGGATAACCAGGAAAACGGCCGTTTGCTGGAGACGGTGCAATATCAGCTGTTCTATTTCAGCGCCGAATTGGCCAGTGAAAACGCGGAACCTCTCGCCGCCGGACGACGCTGGATCGAAGCCGGGGATATCGTGGCGCTGGAACAGGCCGTCGACCGCTGTATGTCGGCTGTACCGCCGGTCAACGGGTTTGTCTTGCCCGGCGTCTGCGAAGCCGGCGGCCGTCTTCATTTCGCCCGTACGCTGGCGCGCCGCGCCGAACGCAGGCTGGTGGAACTGGCGGAGCAGGCGCCGATCAGGCCGGTGCTGCTGCAATATCTGAACCGACTGTCGGATTGCCTGTACGCCCTGGCCCGCGATGAAGATCACCGCCATCGGCAAGCGAGGATGGTCGAAACGGTGCTCAGCCGCTATCTGGCCGCCGCCTCAGCCGCACAGCCCATCGCCTCCGCCGCGCTGGCCTTCGCCGAGGTTCATCAACTCATCAAGACGGCGGTAGATGCCGCCATCAAGCTCCATGTCCCCGTGGCGATCGCACTGGCCGATCGCCACGGCAATTCAATTATGACCTATCGCATGCCGGATACCCTGCTGGTCAGCAGCGAGCTGGCGCCGAAAAAAGCCTGGACGGCGGTGGCGATGAAAACGCCCACCCATTTGCTGGGGCCCAGCATCCAGCCGGGCGCCGAGCTGTTTCAGCTTGAGTCCAGCACCGGCGGCAAGGTTGTCACCTTTGGCGGCGGTTATCCGCTGTGGCGAAACGGCCGACTGGTGGGCGGGCTTGGCATCAGCGGCGGCAGCGTCGAACAGGATCAACACATTGCAGAAGCGGCCATATCGGCTTTACACCTGGGGAATGAATAATGAACACCACTGAGCTTGAATCTCTCATTCGCACTATCCTCACCGAACAACTGATGCCGGATGCCGCGCCCGACCATGCCGCCTGCGCTATTTTCGCCGGCGTGGATGAAGCCATTAACGCGGCGCACGGCGCTTTCCTGCGTTATCAACAAAGCCCGCTGAAAACCCGCAGCGCGATTATCAGCGCCCTGCGCGAACAGCTACAACCCCACCTGGCGACATTGTCCGAGGAAGGCGCGCGGGAAACCGGCATGGGTAATAAAGAAGATAAGCTACTGAAAAACAAGGCCGCGCTGGATAATACGCCCGGTATTGAAGATCTGACCACCACCGCCCTGACCGGGGATGGCGGCATGGTGCTGTTTGAGTTCTCGCCGTTTGGCGTCATTGGCTCCGTCGCGCCCAGCACCAACCCCACGGAAACCATAATCAATAACAGCATCAGCATGTTGGCGGCGGGCAACGCCGTCTATTTCAGCCCGCATCCCGGCGCTAAAAATGTGTCGCTGAAGCTGATTGCCCTGATTGAAGAGATCGTGTTCAACAGCTGCGGCATCCGCAATCTGGTGGTGACGGTCGGCGAACCCAGCGTTGAAGCCACTCAGCAGATGATGGCGAATGAGAAAATCGCCCTGCTGGCGATTACCGGCGGCCCCGCCATCGTTGCGATGGCGATGAAAAGCGGCAAAAAAACCATCGGCGCCGGCGCCGGCAATCCGCCCTGTCTGGTGGATGAAACCGCCGAACTGGTCAAAGCCGCGCAGGATATCGTTTCCGGCGCGTCTTTCGACTACAACCTGCCCTGTATTGCCGAGAAAAGCCTGATTGTGGTGGACAGCGTGGCCGATCGGCTGCTGCAACAGATGCAGGCTTTCGACGCGTTGCTGATTACCTCACCGCAGGATATCGACAGCCTGCGCCAGACCTGCCTGTCGCCACAAGGGCATGCCAATAAACAACTGGTCGGCAAAAGTCCGGCGCAGTTGCTGCAAGCGGCGGGTTTGCCTTGTCCGGCCAAGCCCCCGCGGCTTTTGCTGGTGGAGGTAAAAGGCGACGATCCGCTGGTGACCAACGAACAGTTGATGCCCCTCCTGCCCGTGGTGCGGGTGAAAGATTTCGACGCGGCGCTGGAGCTGGCGTTACAGGTGGAGGGCGGGCTGCATCATACCGCGATCATGCATTCGCAGAATGTCTCCCGCCTGAATCTGGCCGCACGCCGGCTCCAGACCTCCATTTTCGTCAAGAACGGGCCTTCTTATGCCGGCATCGGCGTCGGCGGCGAAGGATTTACCACCTTCACCATCGCCACCCCGACCGGCGAAGGCACCACCTCAGCCCGCACCTTTGCCCGACAACGCCGCTGCGTGCTGACAACCGGCTTTTCCATTCGTTGACTGGAGCGCGTATGAAACGCTTTTCCTTACAGACCCGAATTTATAGCGGCAACGGCAGCCTCAGCGTGTTGCAGCGCTTTCATCAGCGCAAAATCTGGATCGTCTGCGATGGTTTTCTGGCTACCTCGCCGCTGTTGACCAACCTTACCCAGACGTTGCCGGCGGATAACCAGATCGACCTGTTCAGCGACATCACCCCCGATCCGACCATTGCGACCGTGGTCAAGGGGATCGCGCAGATGCACGCGTTGCAGCCGGATGTGGTGATTGGGTTTGGCGGCGGATCGGCGTTGGACGCCGCCAAAGCTATCGTCTGGTTCAGCCGTCGGCAGGATATCGGGATTGACACCTGCATCGCCATTCCGACCACCAGCGGCACCGGCTCTGAAGTGACCAGCGCCTGCGTGATCGGCGACCCGGAAAAAGGCATCAAGTATCCGCTGTTCGACAACCAGATTTACCCCGACATCGCCATCCTCGATCCGTCGCTGGCGCTCTCCGTTCCCCCGGACATCACCGCCAATACCGGCATGGATGTGCTGACCCATGCGCTGGAGGCCTATGTCTCGCCGCACGCCAGCGACTTCACCGACGCGCTGGCGGAAAAAGCGTTGCAACTGGTGTTTCGCCACCTGCCGACGGCCTGTAGCAACGGGGATTGCGTGATTACCCGGGGGAAAATGCACAATGCCTCAACGCTGGCGGGCATGGCGTTCAGTCAGGCCGGACTGGGGCTGAACCATGCCATTGCCCACCAGCTTGGCGGACAGTTTCACATTGCGCACGGGCTGGCGAACGCCTTGCTGCTGGCGCCCGTCCTTCGCTTCAACGCGCAGGATGAACGCGCCCGCAAGCGCTACGCCCGGCTATCCCGGCTGTGTCGGTTCAGCCCCGCCAAAGGGGACGATCGCGGTGCAGTGAATCAGTTGATTCACCAGATTGAGCAGCTCAAACGCCAGTGCGGTTTACCGCGTCCGCTGGCGGCTCTTAAGGTGACGCAAAGCCAACTGCTGGCGCGCATTCCCGACATGATCCCCGCCGCTCAGGCGGACGTCACGCTGCGCACCAACCCGCGTGAAGCCAGCGCCGGGGATATCCGCCGGGTGATTGAAGCGTTATGCGATTAACGCACCGTATCGCTCGCGATAAGAGGAACAGAGGATGAGCGTGTTAACCCTGCCGAATGCGCCGATTTACGGTTCGCTGACCGACTGTGACGCGGAAACGATCCGCCAGCGGGTACGGCTGGCCGGCGTGGTGGGCGCGGGCGGCGCGGGATTTCCCACCGCCGTAAAGCTACAGGCGCGGGCAGATCTTTTTTTGGTCAACGCCGCCGAGTGCGAGCCGATGCTCAAGGTCGATCAGCAGTTGATGTCCCGGCAGGCGGCGCCGCTGATCCGCGGCATCTTATATGGCATGACGGCGACGGGCGCGCAGCAGGGCATTATCGCGCTGAAAGCCAAATATCGCGGCGCCATCGACGCCCTGACGCCGCTGCTCCCCCCGCAGATCCGCCTTCATATTCTGCCGGATGTTTATCCGGCGGGCGACGAAGTGATCACCATCTGGCTGGCGACGGGTCGGCGCGTTCCGCCCGCCGCCCTGCCCATCAGCATCGGCGTGGTGGTGAATAACGTACAGACCGTGCTCAACGTGGCGCGCGCCGTGGAAGAACAGCAGCCGGTGACGCATCGCACCTTGACGGTTAACGGCGCCGTGGCTACGCCGCTGACGCTGACCGTACCGCTCGGCGTCAGCTTCCGTGAGGTTCTGACGCTGGCCGGCGGCGCCACCATCGACAAGCCGGGGTTTATCAACGGCGGCCCGATGATGGGACACGCCCTGAGCGATCTCGATCTGCCGGTCACCAAAACCAGCGGCGGTCTGCTGGTTCTGCCGGCCGACCATTTGTTGCTGACCCGCCGCCTGCGCAGCGATCGGGATATTCTGGCGATTGCCCGCACCGTGTGCGAGCAGTGCCGCATGTGTACCGAGCTGTGCCCCCGTCATCTGGTGGGGCATGAACTGTCGCCGCATCTTTTGGTTCGCGCCGTTAACTACCAGCAGGTCGCGACCCCCGACGTCCTGCTGAGCGCGCTGACCTGCTCGGAATGCGGCCTGTGCGAAAGTTACGCCTGCCCGGTGGATATTTCGCCCATGCGCATTAACCGCCTGTTGAAACAGCAGTTGCAAACCCAGGGCGCACGCTATCAGGGCGAGCTTTATCCGGCCGATCCGATGGCGAACTATCGCATGGTGCCCATTTCGCGGCTGATTACCCGCCTCGACCTCGCCCAATGGTATCAGGACGCGCCGTTTGTTGAGATGAATTATCAGCCTGAACACGTGGTGCTGCCGTTACGCCAGCATATCGGCGCACCGGCAGAAGCGATGGTTGCCGTTGGCAGCACGGTTCGTACAGGGCAACCAATCGCCGCCATCCCGGACAACGCGCTGGGCGCCCCGGTTCACGCCAGCATTAATGGGATAGTCGCCGAAGTGAGCGCCTCCGCCATCGTTATTACCGCCCATCGCACCGCCAGAGGATAAGAGGTATGTCACACGCTATTGGAGTTGTGGAATTAAGCAGTATCGCCAAAGGCATGGAGGTGGCCGACCTGATGATGAAAAGCGCCCGCGTCGATTTGCTGGTGTGCAAAACCCTCTGCCCCGGTAAATATCTGTTGATGATTGGCGGAGACGTGGGCGCCGTAAGTCAGGCGGTACGACACGGCGAGCAGCAAAGCGGCAGCTTATTGGTCGACAGCCTGATCCTGCCCAATATCCACGCGTCGGTCCTGCCGGCGCTCAGCGGCCTTAATCCGGTGGCGAACCGGCAGTCCGCCGGCATCGTCGAAACCTGGAGCGCGGCGGCCTGCATCGCCGCCGCCGACCGCGCCGTGAAAGCCGCCAACGTAACGCTGGTACGAGTACATATGGCCTACGGTATCGGCGGTAAATGCTATCTGGTGCTCACCGGCGATATCGCCGATGTCAGCACCGCCGTCGAGGTCGCCGGCCAGAGCGCGGGGGAAAAAGGATTGCTGGTTTACCGCAGCGTGATCCCCCGTCCGCACGATGCCCTGTGGCGCCAACTGGTACAGGAGGCATGATGGAAACCACTCACCCAACCGAGCGGGTTATTCAGGAATATGTGCCCGGCAAACAGATCACGCTGGCGCACCTGATCGCCAACCCCAACAAGGCGCTATACAAAAAACTGGGGCTGAGTGATAGCAGTACCGCGATTGGTATCTTGACCATCACCCCCAGCGAAGCCTCAATCATCGCCAGCGATATCGCCACCAAGTCCGGCGCGGTGGAAATCGGTTTCATCGATCGGTTTACCGGCGCCGTGGTGATCACCGGCGATGTGTCCGCGGTGGAATATGCCCTTAAACAGGTGACCCACACGCTGGGGGATGTGATGAAATTCACCGCCTGTTCGCTGACCCGGACCTGACATGATGCGACGAATCATGCTGATCGGCCCCAGCCAGTGCGGCAAAACGTCGTTGATTCAGCGTCTGCACGGCGAAACGCCGCGCTACCAAAAAACACAGGCCATCGACTGGCGGGACGGCGCCATCGATACCCCCGGCGAATATCTGGAGAACCGTTGTCTCTACAGCGCGTTGCTGGCCAGCGCCGGTGAAGCCGAGGTGATCGGGCTGGTGCAAAACGCCGATGCCGGCCAGAGCTGGTTCGCCCCCTTGTTCGCCTGCGTATTTAACCAGCCCGTCATCGGCATCATCAGCAAGGCCGATACCGTCAGCGATCCGGCGCGGCTGGCGTGGGCGGCGGACAGCCTGCGTCAGGCGGGCGCCCACACGCTATTCACCACCTCCGCCCAGACCGGCCTTGGGATGGCGGAACTCATGGCTTATTTAGACACCGTGGGAGAGTCGTATGTCCGGTAAAATAATGGCGATTAACGCCGGCAGTTCTTCATTGAAATTTCAGCTGTTCGTCTTGCCTGCCGAACAGGTGCTTTGTCAGGGGCTGGTGGAGCGCATCGGTTTGCAGGATGCCGTCTTTACCCTGCGCGCCGGCGATAAGACGTGGAGCGAGACCCGCCCGATCGCCACCCACTATGACGCGGCGACCCTGCTGCTGGACGCGCTGCTGGCGCACGGCATTCTTGCCTCTCTGGACGAGATTGACGGCGTCGGTCACCGGGTGGCGCACGGCGGCGAATATTTCCGTGATTCCATCGCTATAACCCCGGATGTTCTGACCAAAATCGACGAACTGGCCGCGCTGGCGCCGCTGCATAATCCCGTCAACGCCGTCGGCATCCGGGTGTTTCAGCGAGCTTTACCGCACGCACCGGCGGTCGCCGTCTTCGATACGGCGTTCCACCAGACGCTGGAACCCGCTTCTTACCTTTACCCTTTGCCCTGGCGTTACTATGCCGAACTGGGCGTGCGCCGCTATGGCTTTCATGGCACCAGCCATAAATACGTCGGCGCGCTGTGCGCCGAACGGCTGGGGAAACCGCTTGCGACGCTGCGTCTGATCTCCTGTCATCTTGGCAACGGCTCCAGCATCTGCGCCATCCGAAACGGCGAATCCATCAACACATCAATGGGATTTACCCCGCAGGCCGGGGTGATGATGGGAACACGCAGCGGCGACGTCGATCCCTCCATTCTGCCGTTTATCCAGTTGAAAGAGGGAAAAAGCGCAGAGGAAATCAACCAGTTGATCAACAACCAATCCGGTCTGCTCGGCGTCTCCGGCGTCTCGCATGATTACCGCGATGTCGAACAGGCGGCGCAGGCTGGCAACCCGCGAGCGCAGCAGGCGTTGCAGCTGTTTGCCGAGCGCATCCGGGCGGTTATCGGCAGCTATATCCTCCAGCTCGGCGGCCTTGACGCGCTGATTTTTACCGGCGGCATCGGTGAAAACGCCCAAAATGCCCGGCGGCAAATCTGTCATAACCTGGGTTTTCTCGGCATCGCGCTGTGCGAAGAGAAAAACCGCCGCAATGCGCCGTTCATCCAGCAGGACGCCTCCCCGGTAGCCATTGCGGTGGTGAATACCAATGAAGAATTGATGATCGCCCGCGATGTGGCGCGTATTGCCGCAGCGGCGGCCATGCCGCGTTTCCCCGGTCAGTTACAGTGAGAACGATGATGAATAACGGAAAAGTTTGGCTGGTTGGCGCCGGACCCGGTGACGCCACATTAATCACGGTAAAAGGTTTGCACTGCATACGTCATGCGGACGTGCTGGTGTACGATCGGCTGGTGAGTTCCGATCTGTTGGTAGAAGCCCCTGCCGATTGTGAAATGATCAACGTGGGTAAAATGCCCGACCATCACCCCGTGCCCCAGCCGCAAATCAACCAGACGCTGGTCGAGTGCGCGCAGCGGGGGCTGAACGTGGTTAGGCTGAAAGGCGGCGATCCTTACGTCTTCGGGCGCGGCGGCGAAGAAGCGGAAGCGCTGTCGCTGTCGGGCATCGCGTTTGAAGTTGTGCCCGGCATTACCTCCGCCATCGGTGGACTGGCCTATGCGGGGATCCCGGTGACGCACCGGGACTTCTCGTCCGGCTTCCACGTCATTACCGGCCACCTGCGTCAGGGCAACCAACCGCAGGACTGGGCCGCGCTGGCCAAACTCGACGGAACGCTGGTGATCCTGATGGGCATGGCGCAGCTGTCCGCTATTTGTCAGCAGTTGATTGCCGGCGGTAAATCGCCGGCGACGCCCGCGGCAGTGGTGATGTATGCCAGTCGCCAGCAGCAGCGTACCGTCAGCGGCATGCTGGCGACGCTGGCCGACGAGGCGACCGCGGCCGGACTCTCTTCACCGGCGTTAATCGTGATTGGCGATGTGGTCAGGCTACAATCCGTGTTGTCCTTTACGCCGGAGCCTCTGACATTGGCCGCGGTTTCCTCGCTTATGCTATGCTGACCCCATTGAAATCAGGGAGATAATCAGGACATCATGAGCGAACATGGCGGCAATGTGCTGGAAATGGCGGCGAAAATCGGCGTGAACGCCGATGACATTATCGACTTCAGCGCCAACATCAATCCGTTGGGTATGCCCGCGTCGCTAAAAACGGCTATCGTCAGCCAGCTTGAGCGGGCAGAACGTTATCCCGATGTGGAGTACCGCGAGCTTCATGCCGCCCTGGCCCGTGCGCACGGCTGTTCAGCGGATAATCTTATCGCCGGCAACGGCGCCACCGAACTGATTTATGCCGTGGCGCAATACCTCCAGCCACGGCGGGTGCTGCTGTTAACGCCGGGGTTTGCCGAATATCGCCGCGCCCTGCTGCGCGTCGGCTGCCAGATCGATGACTATAGGATGTCGGCAGAGGACGGTTTTCAGCCCGATGCCCGACTGTTAACCGCGCTGGACAACACTCGCTACGACTGTCTGTTTATCGCCACCCCCAATAATCCTACCGGGCTGATGCCCGACAGCGTGCTGTTGCAGGCCATTGTTGAGCGCTGCCGCCAGCGCCATACGGCGCTGATCGTCGATGAGGCTTTTATCGATTTTCTACCCGATGCGCCGGGGCTGATTCCCCAGCTATCCGCCTTTCCACAGCTTTATATCCTGAGATCGCTAACCAAATTTTTCGCCATCCCCGGTCTGCGCCTCGGCTATTTGGTCAGCGCCGATCGGGCGGCTATCCGGGCCATGAAGCAGTCGCGGGAACCCTGGACGATTAACGCGTTCGCGGCGCTGGCCGGTGAAATCATGCTGGACGATCGGGCTTATATCGACGCCACTCACCGCTGGCTTTATCAGGCACGACGCTGGCTTTATCAGGCGCTGGCCGCCATGCCGGAATTACAGGTCTGGCAACCGACAGCCAACTATATTTTCCTGCGCTGCCTACGCCCGCAAACCGATCTCCAGCAAGCGTTGCTGGAACAACGCATTCTTATCCGCGCCTGCGCCAATTACCCCGGCCTCACCGCCAACGATTACCGGGTCGCCATCAAAAGCGAGGCGGATAACCAGCGGTTAGTTGCCGCGCTGCATCAGGTATTCGGTCATGGCTGACGCCCGCTGTCCCGCCTCCTGCGGCGAACTGCTTCAGGGATGGATTCTGGGCGGTGAGAAGCTGATCTCCTGCCCGGTGGACTGGTTCAGCGAGGTCTCGGTGACGGATGGGCAACCCGGCGTAACCGAACGTCCGCAGATGCGGCGGATGCTGGAAACCGTGGTCGCGCACTTCGGGCTGCCGCCGGATACCGCTTATGGCCTGCACATTGACTTCACCTCCACCATCCCGGTCGCCAAAGGGATGGCCAGCAGCACCGCGGATATTGCCGCCACCGCGCAGGCTACCGCCCGCCATCTTGGCGCAACGCTGGATGAAGCCGCGCTTGCCGCACTCTGTGTTCAACTGGAACCCACCGACAGCACCCTGTTTCGTCAACTCACGCTATTTGATCATCAAACCGCCGGTACAACGATTTCCTGCGACTGGCAGCCAACGATGGATATTTTACTGCTGGAAAGTCCGCAAACCCTGAACACAGCGGATTACCATCGCCTCGACCGTCGGCAGGCATTACTGGACAACGCCGATGCGCTGGAACGCGCCTGGCGCTTGTTCCGCGCGGCGGCGAAAACCGGGGATCCCGTCAAGCTGGGAGAAGCCTGCACCCTCAGCGCCCGCGCCAGTCAGCATATGCTGGTCAAGCCGGCCTTTATCGATCTGCTCGACCTGGTTGAAAGCAGCGGCATTTATGGTTTGAACGTGGCGCACAGCGGCAGCGTGGTAGGGCTATTGCTGGATCGTCATCATCATGATGTGGAAAAACTAAGCCGACAGCTACATCAAAAAGGAATATTGCGGCATTACCCTAATCAGTATCTGCTGCCGATGATCGCCGGTGGCGTGCGGTAAAAATGTGCTAATAATCGAAACAGGCAGGGAAACCTGCCTGTGAAAAGATAAATGTCATTGCGGATGGAAATTAACGCGGGCCCGGCTGGCCGCCATGCATTCCCTGGAAGCCACCGTGTGGGCCGCCACCGCCACCACCGCCGCCATGACCGCCGCCCGGAGGCGGAAACAGACAACCGCTTAATGCGGTAACTAATGTAATCACCCCGATGATTTTAAAAATACGACTCATGTTTACCTCTGTATTAATGGGACTTCACAGGCGAAGCATAGAGGGGAGCGAATCGGCAAACAATGCGGAATCTTCCTGAAAAGATCCTTATAAATCCTTGGTTACACTCGCTTACTTATTCTTTGCACAAAAAAATCATAAAAATATTGCTCAGCAACGGACTGAGGGGGCGAACAGGATGGCCGTCCTACGCTGCAACTTTCCCTGACAGGTATTCAATCTTGTTAATAAACAGCATCATTATTCCATTTATCGGAGAGGCTGTTTCAACGATAATATAAGTGATTTATATATCGTTGATAAAACTTACCTTCCAGGGAAAAACTTATCAATTGACGGCTTTAGCATTGCTATCAGAACATCATAAAATCTTAAGGCTACACTCGGGAAAGATTTTATGACAAACCCAAAAATAATTATTAGTAATAAAGTGAAATTTTTAAATGATGTTGCTGAAGAAAGTCCCCCTGAATTAGCTCAGGGCTTATCATACAGACACATTATGCTTTTATCGCTCGGTGGGGCTATTGGAGCTGGTTTATTTATGGGGTCAGGCGCGGCAATTTCAATCGCGGGTCCCAGTCTCTTACTTGCTTACGCTATTTCAGGCCTTTTTGTTTTTATTATTTCCCGCGCAATGGGAGAGTTGCTTGTCAATAACCTAAATCTCAAAAACTTTTCAGATTTCGCAACGGAATTTATTGGCCCCTGGGCAGGATACGTCACCGGGTGGACCTACTGGATGAACTGGGTTCTAGTTGGCATTGCGGAAATTACCGCTATCGGCATGCTGTTTAATTTCTGGTATCCCGACTTGCCACAATGGGTACCTGGCCTGATTGTCCTGTCACTTCTCGTTACACTGAATTTTTTTAATGTTCGATACTTTGGTGAAACTGAATTCTGGCTGGCATCAATCAAGATCGTCGCTATTATTGCTCTGATCGTTGGCGGGAGTATCTATATTCTATTTATGGCTGACAGTTCAGAAAATGTGTCCTTCAGTAACGTGTTTTCTCATGGGGATTTTTTTGCATCCGGATTACATGGGTTCTTGATGGTGTTACCCATTGCCGTTTTTTCTTTTGGCGGGATTGAAATCGTCGGATTAATGGCATCTGAAACCAAGCAGGCTGGAATAAATATTCCAAAGGCGATAAATGCCCTTCCTGTCAGGATTCTGGTGTTTTATATTGGTTCAATATTTATCATTATGTCTTTATTCCCCTGGACTGAAGTTCGCCCCAATGAAAGTCCTTTCATCTTATCTTTTGAGAAAATAGGCTTACAGGCGGCTGCCAGCATCATGACAATGGTGGTGATCTCTTCTCTCGCTTCTTCATGTAACAGCGGTCTTTATGCCACAACACGCATGTTATATACATTATCTCTGCGTGGTAATGCACCAGTTAGCCTGAGTAAACTAAATAATAACAGGATCCCGGCAAAAGCGTTGGGTGTATCATTTATAGCCATGCTAACCGGTGTCCTGCTTAACTATCTTGTCCCGGATAAAATATTTGGCTATCTGATGACTGGCGTACTGGTTATGTTACTGTGGATCTGGGGTATTATCATTGCATCTCATTTCCGTTATCGTAGAAAAAGAAAGTTTGACAACCTGACTTTCAGATTGCCTTTGTACCCTGTTTCAGGTTTGGTCTGCGCTGTATCTATCGCGTTCCTGTTCGTTCTGATCCTGGTGTCCAGTGATACCAGAATTGCCGGGGTAGTCGGTATTATATGGTTTTCATTGCTAACTATTTTCTGGTTGAGCAAAAAACGACACACTTCATAAAATACACTACATGTGCGCTCCGGCGCACATGCGTGCACGTCCGAATAGTCTATTTTTTATGGACGTTTACATGATTCGGTTTCTACTCTAAAGTTTACGTTTTAGCGGTGATCTTTCATTATAATGTTAAAACATATCCCCAATTTGAATGCGATCCATGCAGTTGTCATCTGCTCGAAATTTTGCAGCATTAGCAAAACTGCCCTTTTTTTACATAAAACGCAAGGCGCTGTCAGCAGACAAATTAAACAAATAGAAGAAATGTACGGTCTGACGATTTTTGAGCGCTCCCTCAGTGGCATGGTTCTCACGCCGGACGGAGAGCGTTTCGTGGAAACGTGCAAACAGATCCTTGAAATGGCGGAATACCTGAATTTTTCTGTAAAGAAGAATAAAAGAACCTTTATCATTCGTTCGCCTTCCACGTTTGCGATAAACCTGCTGATGCCAAATTATCAACGGTTGCGCTCAGTCATCGCCGATGAATATTTAAAGATTGACACATCGTTTGACGATTTACAAAAACAGGAGTCAGAACCGGGTGATACCATTGATGTAATAATTACCCGAGGTGAACAGGGGCTCCCTTCTTTTATTGCCATTGAGTTATTTTCAGAAACATTGAACATGGCATGCACACCGGCGATCGGTCATCAAATTAATGCCGATGCGGAAGAAATTTCAAAGCTTTGTTTAATTAAATCGGATAAATCAATGCATAACTGGTCTCATTGGCTGCGAGATAATGGCTTGCCATTCCTGACAGATATGAATACCGTCACTTTTGACACCTTAGAAATAAGTATGTCCGCCGCAGAAATAGGTGTCGGACTGGTCCTGACAGACCCTCTAATGGCAACATCAAGAGTACAAAATAATAAACTAATCTTCCCCTTCCCAAACAGTATTAAAACGGGGAAAAATTACTACATTAATATTCCAGAACGAAATAGACAGGATAAAAAAATCACCTTATTGGTTAATGAAATAAAAAATTTATCGTATTTATGAATAAATTTGGCGGGGGTATGAATAACTATCCATTGCTCATGCGTATTGTTTTATAGAGTATAATCTCCACACATTTTTATTTGGAGGTATTATGTCTTCTCAGCAACTTTGTTCGGACTATTTGAACGCTCTGAATGCAGGTGATCTTCAGTCCGTCCTGAGCCTGTTCACTCCAGATGCAGTGGTTCAGTCTCCGCTGTATGGTTCCTGCAAAGTGAGTGATTTTTATTACGAACTTTTCAATGATACCAGCCGTTCTGATACCACGCTGTTAAACGTATTCAATACGTCGAGCAGCAGTAATACTATCGCTCTACATTTTAATTATAAATGGACTTTCGCCAACGACGAAGTAGTCAATTTCGAATGTGTTGATGTATTCAGGATCAATAAAGATAAACCGGTGTTTGAATCCATCACCATCATCTACGATACCGCCCCCATTCGGCAGCAGTTTGAAAAAATGAAGGTGCTTGCTCACTCCTGACGAAAAAGTCGGATGGAGACATTCTCTCCCTGTGCATGGATGCCTGGGAATGAATGCGGAGTCCGCACCTTGCGGGCTTTTAGACCGGCCACACTTAATCAGCCGGATATCACTTCTATAGGCAACAGTACCGGGAAGATGGGGGTTAAATATTGGGAACTTTGCGGGACACGTACCCTTTGTTCTGCCCGTGCCGTAGCTATATTATCACGTGACAAAAAACGCCAGCGGGTTTGAATCGCTGGCGTTTTTTGCTCAGAGGCTTATCCGTAACAACTTATTCCAACCATTCGGTATGGAATACCCCTTCTTTGTCGGTACGTTTATAAGTGTGCGCGCCGAAGTAATCGCGCTGCGCCTGAATCAGGTTAGCGGGTAATACCGCGGAACGGTAGCTATCGTAATAAGCGATAGCGGCAGAGAAGGTCGGCGTCGGGATACCATGCTGAACGGCATACGCCACCACATCGCGCAGCGCCTGCTGGTACTCGTCGGCAACCTGCTTGAAATACGGCGCCAACAGCAGGTTGGCGATATCCGCTTGCTGTGCGTAGGCATCGGTGATGGTTTGCAGGAACTGGGCGCGAATAATGCAACCCGCACGGAAAATTTTGGCGATCTCACCGTAGTTAAGATCCCAGTTGTTTTCTTCAGATGCCGCTTTCAACTGAGAGAAGCCCTGCGCATAAGAGACAATTTTCCCCAGATACAGCGCCCGGCGAACTTTCTCAACGAATTCCGCTTTATCGCCATCGAACGGTTTAGCCTTCGGCCCGCTCAGCACTTTGGAGGCGGCGACGCGTTGCGCTTTCAGCGATGACAGGTAACGGGCAAACACGGATTCAGTGATCAACGACAGCGGTTCGCCCAGATCCAGCGAACTTTGGCTGGTCCACTTACCGGTGCCTTTGTTCGCCGCTTCATCCAGAATCACATCCACCAGGTATTTACCGTCTTCATCTTTCTTGGTGAAGATGTCGGCGGTAATTTCGATCAGATAGCTGCTCAGTTCGCCTTTATTCCACTCGGAGAAAGTGGCGGCCAGCTCTTCATTACCCAGACTCAGGGCCTGCTTCAACAGCGCATAGGCCTCGGCAATCAGTTGCATATCGCCGTATTCAATACCGTTGTGCACCATTTTTACATAGTGACCGGCGCCATCGGCGCCGATATAGGCGACACAGGCTTCACCTTCGGCGCGAGCGGCGATTTTTTCCAGAATCGGCGCAACCAGCTCATACGCTTCTTTCTGACCGCCAGGCATGATGGAAGGCCCTTTCAGCGCGCCCTCTTCACCGCCGGAAACGCCGGTGCCGATGAAATTGAACCCTTGCTCGGACAGCTCGCGATTACGACGGATCGTGTCTTTATAATAGGTGTTGCCACCGTCAATCAGGATATCGCCCTTATCCAGGTACGGCTTCAGAGACTCAATGGTTTTATCGGTCGCTTCTCCAGCTTTAACCATCAGGAGAATCCGACGCGGTTTTTCCAGGGAGCCGACGAACTCTTCAACGGTATAACAAGGCACCAATTGTTTACCCGGATTTTCTGCAATCACTTCGTCAGTTTTGTCTGAAGAACGGTTAAAAATGGAAACGCTATAGCCACGGCTTTCGATATTCAGCGCCAGATTGCGCCCCATCACCGCCATACCAACAACGCCAATTTGCTGTTTGGACATTAAAGCAACTCCTGTCTGAAGGATAACCTGCCTGCTACGGCTTATACCCGCAGGCAATAAAAGCAGGCCCACATGGTAACTCAGCTTAGCGCAGGTGAATAGTGATTGGTTTGATAGCCGCCCCTGGCGATCTTACCCTCTATACTATGGAGCCTTGCCACACATTTTAGACACCGATCCCTCCCCGCGCGGGCAGGAGCCTGCGGGAATCACGGGAAATGCCGACCGCCTCACTATTTCAGAATAAACAATCGTTGCAGTTCGCGCCGGTTGCGGGCGCCCGTTTTACGATACAAATTCTTCAGATGCGTACGCACGGTGTTCACACTCAAATTTAGCTGTTCACCAATTTGCTCGTTATTTATGCCAACCCCCACCAGGGTGGCGACGGCCTGCTCGGCAGGCGTGATCTTTCTGGCACCGTCGTTCACCCGCTCCCGGCAGACAACGGGCTGATCTTTCAGCAACGGAGCATAGAGCATGCGGGCAAATACGCGCGTCTGGGCCAGTTGAGCTTTCATGCTGATACTTTCGTTAGTCTGATTTTTAGCGGATTGCTGAATCCCCCATACCGCCACAGGCAACCCCAACGAGCGGATAACGGAAACCATGGTCACTCCGCCAACGCCCACCAGACGAGGCGTCACATTAAGCTCTTTCACTATGGCGTCGGAAAGCGTGCGGATCACCGGGGCATTAATGGAGGTGACGGGAGCGTCCGGGGTAATTTCCACATATTCGAAGGCAAAAGAAACCTTCTCTCTTTTCTCGATAAACACCGCCAACTGCTGCAATTCCTGCATCACCTGTTCAAGCTCGCAATTCGGCATCAGACGAATATCCAGATAAAAAATAAAATTCGCCGGGACGTGATTTAATCCGGTGCAGTTTGTTTCCGCATGCGTTGGCGTGATGGTGGAGGTGGGAGGAATAAAAAAAGGATCCGGACAGGCGTAGCGCTTGCGAATATGCTTCAGGCGAGAAATAAACAAGGCCGCCGCTTCAAAACAGTTTGGCCCCTCGCTAAAACCGGCATGATATTCTCTTCCTCGCGCATCAATACGCACCCAGGCATTACGCTTTTCCCCAATCTCGATAATACTGCCGGTTTCGTTGCCATAATCCGGCACCACAATCAGATCCTGCGGGCGAAATAGATTAGGGCTTTTATTCAGAATATGGCCGATACCTTTGGTGTAGTCGGTAAGACCGGCGCTGGTGAATATTACGCCCACTCCCATCGGGGAAGAGATATTTAATTGTTTTATTGTTTCCAGCAGTAATAAAGCGGAGACAATGCCCTGATTATTATCTTCTACCCCCCGGCCATATAGCCTGTCCCCGTCAACCCGCAGCGTAAAAGGATCGCTGACCCAATTTTCCAGCGGACCGCTGGCCGCGACATCCATATGGGTCACAATCCATAGCGTTTGTTTACAACTGGGCGGTAAATAGTGCGCCACCAGATTAGGCCGCAGCTTTTTATGTGCCCGGATATCCAGCGAGTCCATGCGCTGTACCCGGCACAGGCCATTATGATACAGCCAGCTTTCTATCCACCGCGCTTTAACTTCCTCACCCTCACCACCATGCTCCGGATTAATCGCCGGGCGGCAGACCAGTTCACGATGGAGTTCAATCACCCTGCCTTCTTTTTCTTCCAAAGCCTGTAACAACTTATGCATAAGAGCGACCATCGCTGAATGAGGAAATGTTTCTACTATATCAATTACCTGTGCAGAGGAATGTTTACCGTGATCAAGTCACAGTGTAAATATAAAATTAGTCTCACCCCCCGCCAGCCGGCTATTTTTATCACCAGGGGGGTGAGGGTCTCATGCGGAGATCATACTTTATCGATAAAACAACAGGTTATGTAAACCCAAGGGGGTGAGCATCCTCACTTATCAGCATTATCTTTTTGCTTCGCACTTACACGTTGTTTGCTGCCGCTCCCTGTCTGGCCGCGTATTCTCTTCAGATAAAAATAAATGTATTACATCTAGGGGGGTGAATATTAAATCAGACAAAAGGCGATAGGAATATTATTCTATTTCGTTAATCTGAAAACATTACAGTAGGTAGCACGCCAAAAAATCAGGGAGGATAATATTTTCCTTCCCATAGCCATATTATTTTATCCTTTTATTTCCCGGATATAGATCATCCGGATTTTATTACACGGTTGTCACATTAAATAACTACACTGGCACAGGAATAAAAAAATGAAAAAAACACTCGCCATTATCAGCCTGACTGGCGGACTGATGGTTAGCGCATATGCCGCCGCGGATACGAATGAAAAGAGCAGGCGCTTTTATCAGGATAAATTAACCGGCGGTATTGCACTGGTTTTTTTATCCGGAGAGTCTCAGGAATCGGTTTATCATCCGGATAACGGCGGGAAAAAAGCCAGTGAACTGGACTGGAAAATCAACAGCGCGGCTATTCTGAAAGCCGACCTGAATTACGATATTCTGCCCCGCCTTAGCGCAGGCCTGCGCGGCTGGACCACGCTTTCCTCTGGCGACGGCACCATGGACGATTATGACTGGATTGACGACAGTCAATCAGGCTGGTCGGACTGGAGCCATCACGCCAAAACCGATTTAAATTATGCCAATGAAATTGATGTGAATATCATTGGCTGGCTGGCCAAAGCCCCTGATTACAAAGTCGGCGCGACTTTCGGCTACCAGAGAACCGCCTTTAGCTGGTCAGCGTACGGCGGCGAGTTCAACTACGATAACGGCCAGGATATTTTCACTTACCCCAACGGCTACAAGATAATCGGCTACCAGCAAAAATACAGCATGCCTTATATCGGACTAATTGGTTTATGGCGCTTTCAGGATTTCGAACTTGGCGGCCTGATAAAATTCAGCGATTGGGTCGAAGGGAAAAGCAATGATGAACACTATGCCAGGGACTTGACCATACGTACTCAGGGAAATAATGCCCGCTACCTCTCCGCTACCGTTAGCGCCGGTTATTATATTTATCCAAAAACAAAAATTTATGCGGAAGCCTCCTACAATCGTTATGAGGAAGCCAGAGGCGGTATGGAATGGCGAGAAGAAGGAGAAACTGAGTATCTCGATGGTGACTGGAACGGGATGGATAATAAATATTACACATTATCTTTAGGCGTGAAATATATATTCTAGCCGCTATTAGCAGTGTTAATAAATCAAACAATAGATTTCGAGTTGCAGTAAAGCGGCGACTGGGAAAGTCGCCGAAAACGTGGATCATTCACATATCATGTGGGGTAATTGCAATGGGAAAATATACCAAGCCTGTTTTCGTGAACCAGCTTTTATCGGACAGAACGATAAAAACGGCAAGTAAATTTATAGCCTATAAATCCTGGAACGATGCCAATCTGTGGTTTGCAGAAGTCGTCGACAATGGAAATGCTTTTTTCCACTGGCATCAGGGGAAGAAAGCCGAAGGCCATAAGGACACCATAATCAATTATATTACCGCCGACGGCACGCAATGGCAGGCCACGATTAAAGATTATGTCTTCTTTCACTCCCCCAATGGAGATATTGCCAAAGGTCATTCAGATAGCAACATCGCTTATATCAGTGGCGATAACAAAGCTTATGAAGGTAGTTTTGCCGAATGGTTTGATGAATAGAAACCATGATTAAATGCAGATAAGCGATATAAAGGAGACGCCAGACGGCGTCTCCTTTAATCGTTGCGATGAGTAGAGGCGCGCATGACTAAAGCGGCATCGGATGGCAATCCTGTGCAGGAGAGCTTCTCGCCTGCACAGGGGGAATGCGGAAATAACAATGGCGGAAGGGTCTACGCGACAAACGCTATGCGGAGACAGCGGATCAGGCCTGCTTTGCTAACAGTGCCTTAATGCTTTCTTTGAATTCCGCCCCGAAATCCGGGTTGCGCAAACCATAGGTGATAAACGCCTGCGCATAACCTAGCTTACGACCGCAGTTAAAGTTTTTACCCGCCATCTGTACCGCATCAACCTGCTGAGTGGGGATTAGCTCGGCAATAACGTCGGTAAGCTGAATGCGCCCCCAGGCGCCGGGTACGGCTTTCGCCAACAGCGGCCAGGCATCCGCGGTCAATACATAGCGGCCGACCGCCGAAAGATCCGAACCCGCCGCAGAAGGCGCTTCCGGCTTCTCGATCATTGAGGTAATGGCTGAAGCATCACCCGCATTGACCAGCGGCTTTTCACATTCAACCACGGAATACTCCGGCAGGGCTTCATAAGGGCGGTGTTTTACCAATACCTGGCTGCGCCCCGTCTGTTCAAAACGCGAAATCAGCAACGCCAGATTGTCTTTGGTCTGATCGGCGGTATTCTCATCCAGCACCACGTCCGGCAACACCACCACAAACGGGGAGTCGCCAATAATGGGTTTCGCACAGGCAATCGCATGGCCCAAGCCCAGCGTTTCACCCTGCCGCACGTTCATGATGGTCACGCCTTTCGGGCAGATGGCCTGAACTTCCGCCAGCAGTTGCCGCTTGGCCCGCTCCTCCAACAGGGACTCGAGCTCAAACGAGGTATCAAAGTGATTTTCAATCGCATTTTTAGAGGCATGGGTAACCAGCACAATATCTTTGATACCCGCATTGGCACACTCGTTAACGATTTTTTCAATTACCGGACGATCGACCAACGGCAACATTTCTTTCGGGATCGCTTTGGTCACCGGCAACAGATTCATCCCTAAACCAGCAACAGGGATAACGGCTTTCAATGATGTCATGAATGGATTCTCTTCATCGGGTTGTTTTCACTTGGTAACACAGTAACTGCTGTGTCACGCATGACATTAAGATTACACCTAATCTTGCGCAAAGCGATCGCAGGGATGGATTTTTTCCGCGACATCGGACAATTCTGGTGTTACCACCAGCGTTGATCAATCTTAAGGATTAAAGCTCGATATCACTTTAACAAAGCAGCTCATCCTTGACTGGCCTTATGATATAGATACGCCATACTCGCCACTCACTCTGCATAACGCCGTTATATTGCATGTTGATTCAGATGATGTGCCGGAAAACTCCGGTATTACAGTAAATGAAACACTATACTGCGTGTGTGACGCTGCCATTTTTAGGGATAAAGCAGAGTTATTGGTTGTTGCAGATAGCACGTCGGATTCAAGCATTTGCAATGCACCTTGCGACGAAGACATTCTCGAAAACATCGCACGGACGCGCTTGCTATATGTTCCGTACCCTGCCGCCGTAGTCCCAATAATATCAATGTCTATTATTGCATTATGAATCTTTGACGCCTCATTAAATGACACAGTCATCAACTCGGCTCCCTTTACGCTAATGGTTGAAAGTTTGATTTGTTTCTCGATAAAAGTGGCCGCAGTCGTGTTTGAGTTCGTCAAAGATATTTGACGCTTTGCAGAGTCAATTGGGGCAACAGCTCCAGTATTAACAGCATGATATGAATCGCCAATGCCATTTAACGAAGGAATACCGGAGATGAAAGCTCCATTGGGGAAAGAACCACCGACTACGCATATCGCTGAACATGTTGAGTCAGAGTAAATAGGGCGGGTATATCGTTTAGTATACGAAGCTATATTGCTTACAAGCGGCATAACATTGCATCGTTGTGACGTTCCATAAAAACCAATCATCGGATACAAGTTATCATCAGCCGGGATCGAACGGATCGTTCCGGGATGAATATTCACACCTGTACTGTTCGTTACTGAAATGACTTCTTTCCATGTTGAAGGTAAATCATAAAACTGGTCAATATTAGGATGAATATCAACGTATGAACTGCCAATAACCTCTATCAATGCTGAGGTCGCCTTCAGTTTCTGCCCGCATTTCACGGCGGTTATATCAATCTCAATATATTGAGAGTTAATAATACGAGCAATACTCCCATCAATGTCACCAACCTCGATACCTCTAAATTGTGACCATTTAGTGCCAGTGACTCCGGCGGAATCAGCACCGATATACAGGAAGTCACCCAACCCATTGTAACTAATGATATTTGATGCGTTAGTCTCACCGTTTCTATTTTGATAGATTCTACTGATAGAACGGTCATTATACCCATTACCAGTGATGAGAATATTTGATATTATATTTCCGCCACCTTCTAATCCATCTCCAGAATTATAACCATCGGCGATCGATGTGTTATCGAGATAGTAAATGGCGTTACAGTTATGTAATTTCCAATTAGTCATTGAACTAAGAAATAGGACCTTACCGTTAAGACCATACTTAACATCAATGCAATTAATTGAATCAAATTCACTCCAAGCTAGTACATCCACATAAACAACCACATCTACCTTAAATTTATTACCATCGCAAGTAAAATTGTCAATCTTAACAAAACCACAATATTGCCCTGATTGCGTAGCGTAATTCTTAGTTCCAACAATAAAAAATGCGCTTATATCAACATTATCCCCTCCTGAATTGTCGACCTGAATTGCAGGTGTAAACCCAGATAAAGCGCGTAACCCACCATTCGTGATTCTAATTCCAGAACAACGATAACCAGATGCAATGTCATCCTGCACTTTAAGCGGCTTAGAAATATTATAGGTGTGTCCATAAAAATCTATAGCGCCTCTGTCAGTGTATTGAACAGAGAAATTGGAACCCGCATTGGGGAGAGAAAGGCGAACTGAATCAATTAATAGTTGAATGGCCGCAGTGGAATCAAAATCAGTAAATCCGGTTTCATGACACGAATGCGCACCAAAATTTCTTGGATCGTTCAGCTCCCATTGGCTTAAAAAGCCCCGACACAACCACCCCTGAAAAGACTGAGTCGGAGTCGTGGTGAAAGGTGGAAAACAATATGGCAGTTTCCCCATCCACTGGTACCACATTCCGGATGCTTCATCTAAAACGACATCGTAGTGTCGGGAAACAGTTCCGCCTGTGGAGAATGTCATTGAGCGCTTTTTATATCGCTGTTTCTCAATGCCCTCAATTAAACTTGCTCCGGTTGGCTTAGATAGCTCATTCCGTAATGCGGCATCAATCCCTTTCCCTGCACCGCCAGCCGATTCTGTCGTCGAACTGGCAGGAGCGACTTTGGGCAGGGTTCGGGTCCACTGGTCATATTCCCCATCGCTTCCGCTGGAAAGATCTTTGTTAAAAGTGCTGATGGTATTACCCACCTCAAAAGACTTCTTCGTGATATAGCCATACTTCAGCATCGCCTAGTGTCATCAGAATCAGTACCAGTCAGTGTACGGCGTTTTCGCCCCAAATGATCAAGTCAATATTTGTCACTATAGTTTGCAGCTTTATCGAGATTTTGAATATTGCAGAAAAGGTCTTTTGCGTCGTAAGCCGTTACTTACAAAAGGTATTGTAAAAAATCCTCTGACGGTTCCTCTTGAGCTAATGGAACCTGCGGTGGATAGGGCTTCATATTTCATTAGCATGATTTGTGCTATTTTTCATAAATTAGTGCTTTAAATAGGATTAAATTTAATCCTAATATAAAGATTCGTATTTCTCCGTTATAACACGCCATGTATATTCTCTATTGGCAATCGCGCTCATTTCAGGTCCTATATTGTGCTCCATATTTTTTGAGATCAACGCAATAAGCTCGTCACTATTTTTAAAATAGAATGCATTATTTTCGGTTGTATATCTATTAAAGCTACAATCAAATGCATAAATATTTACTGCAAAATGCATAGCCTCAACGAGTGAGGGATTTGTACCGCCAGCAGAATGTCCGTGGATGTAACCGATACAGTTATCTCTTAAATAGAATAACTCTTCCTGATCATACACAGGATCAATTAAATCTAAGTTAGCATACTGAGAATAATTCTTTCTCAAATTAGAACCATAAATACTATTATTCCAATTCCCCACGATTTTTAATTTTTTTGTTGTTTTTGCGAAGGAATCCAAAATCATTTTTATATTATTTTCCGGCTCAATTCTACAAACAGAAAAAAAATAATCACTTCTTTTCTTTTCAGTATTAAACTGAACAGCATGATCACCACCATAAGCTATAACTTCTGGATAAACACCGTAAGTAGTATTTACATATTCAGAAATAGCAATATTATCAGCAATCACCACGTCAGAATATTTCACTGCAAAATATTCTGATTTTTTTAAAAACCATCTAGCCAGACTGTTCCACTTATCTCGTTTCCATTCCAATCCGTCTATATTAGTAATAACCTTTGATTTAGATATATACTTCAATAATGGCAAAAAAATGCAACCTGACACACCTAAAATCAATATCACATCTGTTTTATAAAATAAACATTTAGCAAGAGAAAAAACATCGTAGAGTATACTTTGAATTCCGTTTGCTTTTAAGTTGATATACCTTAACTCTGCTCCTTTATATTCTTTTATTTTATCCTTGTATGTTTTAGAAGAACAGTAAATGACATATTTTATTCCATTTGTTCTATAGTTGTTTAAGTTATCAACAAGCGATTCAAATCCTCCATAGCATGCAGGTAGACCAACAGTGCCAACGACTGAAATTTTCTTCATATATTTACATTTACCGTTAATTATATAGAAACAATCACCGAATTACATTATAATTCATCTTACTAATAATAAGATGAAAATAAAAAAGCTATATTTCTTTTAAATGATTGCAAAGTAAATCCTTTACGGTAAATGAAATTATAAACCGAAAGTAAACCTGCAGACTCACTAATAAGATGAGTATCATATATTATTTTACGATCATCATTACCAAGGTTTTTATAGAAATACCTTTCAAATAATTTATCTTGTAAAAAAACTTTTCTCCTGAAATTTTTCACCCTTTTAAATCCTTTAAAAGAGACTAGAGAATAAAAATATCTTGTTAAACTGTTATTCTGTGCCCCTAAAACATTTCCGCCATGTTGCCTATAAAGCATTGTTGATTTTTTTACTGTAATAATTTGACCGAAATATGTAGCCACAAGAGCAAACCACCAGTCATGCATTGCAATAAAATGCTCATCTTCTATTTTTGGTAATGCAATATCCACGAGAGGTCTAGTGAGGCATACCGTACAACCTACCACATAATTCTGGAACAAAATCTGCTTCTTTTTTTTCGCCACATCTAAATCAATATTAATATATTCATAAAATGAATGACTAATTTCCTTTAGATGTGCATCAACCACTTTCAAGTCAGTATTAACCAGTAATGGTTGATGGATTCCGTGTTTATTGATCTCCTGTAGACATAATTCTATTTTATTATCTAGCCAGACATCATCTTGATCAGAGAAGAAATAAACATCAGCATCAACATTTCGAATAAGATAGAAGAAAGAGCCCGATGCGCCTCTGTTCATATCATCATCTATAATGACAATTCTATTGTCCTTATTAGCGTAACTTCTTATTATATCCTTTGTTCTGTCCGACGAAGAATCATCTCGGATATAGAGTGAGAAATATTTATAACTTTGATTCAAAATAGAATCGATCTGTTCAGAAATGTATTTCTCACCGTTATATGCGGATAATAAAATCGCCACACTGTAATTATTTTTCTTTTCCATTTACTTTATCTCTTTATTAGAACAGGGATTTCTTTATACTTACTGGCATCATTAATGAAAAAGCCTGAGAACAGAGAATATAATATTACTGATACCGATGAAATTATTACCGGGTTACTAAAGCCTGATAAAATAAAAACAAAAAAAGATAATAGGTTAAAATAACAAACACTACTTCTAGTTGTTTTCATAAACAAACCAATCATTCCGAGAAGAAGCACACATGTAACTATTGCGAAAAGCACAATACCCAGTTGCATAATCAATGCAAGTATCATTACTTCATAACCATACTTTAATCTATCATTTCTTATGTAATCAGGGAGATAAGAACCTAGTCCTTGCCCAAATAAAGGATTATTAGCTATCCCATCTAATAATGCCTTTGATTGCCGATATTTTTCTCCCGAAGACAGAGCTCCTTCCGCAAAAAGTCGATGATTAATTGAGGAAATCAGATCAAACGGAGTAAAAAGGCTTATAGCAAAAACGGCTAAGACAACGAACAATGTAAATATGGTGAAGAACACGAACTTTTTCTTTACTAACATTTCATTAACAAAAAACAGAAAAACAAAACTGACCCATATATATCGAGTAAAGGATAAAAATATTGTAACAATGAAGCATAATTTTATTATTTTTTTCCACTTAATATTGCAATAGTCAGTAAAAAAGAACAAAAACACTAAAAGATAATCATTAACGCCAACAACTCTTATAAAACCAGAAATACCTATATACCCCAATGAACTCATATCTGGAGAAAAAAGGTTTATAGCATCCTGATCAAGCATATTCCAAAAAATCAGCAAAACCAATATAAATTTAATAATTGCGTATGCAAAACCACCATATATACAAGCCTTAACAAATTGTTCAAACTTAATTGTGTCATTTTTTAATGCAACATATATTGTTATAAATATAAATATAGAAAGTAAGACACTATTGAGTAAAGTTATAGACTCTACATAAAACATCCTAGTGGTAGAAAAATATAAATAAGAAGATAATAGAATTATTATTATAGACAGCGCACTGAACATCGTTAATCTTGATATGTGCTTACCATCCATAGATAACAAAAAAGAGATCATAACAAGAACGATGACACCATATTTAATTGCAACACCAAACCCAAGAGGAAAAGAAACAAAAATAAAAGCAAGGATTAAAATACTAAAATTTAAAAGAGGTACGCGAAAACTACCTTGCATAATAATCACCCTTATCTGATGATTGTAATCATCATCATAAAATCATTAGAAATATATCAATCAATAAATTTTATATGTATATAAAATATTTAGAAAAAACCATAATAAACACATAGTTTAAACAGTTCAATAACAGACACTATTCACCTAAAACATCATCTAACCACTTGTCTAATGAATAATTATTTTTTACTGAACCAAAACTAACAGTATCTTTATTTTCTTTAATAAAGGTTATATCAATTTTAGGTTGATCTTGATCGATAATACTAATTTTTTCATCATTAAAAAAATCGTAGTAAATAACATCCTTGCCTGTTGTTATCAACTTACGATCAAGACCTAATGTTTCAATAGAACGCATTGTTAATCCGGTTTGATCTGGATGCGGTAAATCTAAAACACAGAGAGATTGCATATTCAATTTGAGGACTTTATCATACGATAACTTTCTAAAATGTATATCTCTTGATTGCCCTTTAAGCCATAGTTTTATCCAATGAGGGAAACCCGTTATTAGATAGGTATAGGTTTTTAGATCATTAGCAGCGGATTGTGCTTGTATCTCCCTAATCTGCTCTAATCGAGAAGATTGCAGAAGACCAATGAAAATAATATCATATTTGTAGGTATTATCATTACTATTACTTAATTCCTCTTTAACCCGATAGAATAAAGGTCTAAATTTAATTGAGGGGAACTTAAGTGCGTCATGCCTATCAAAAGATAAAACTTTATCAAAATAATCTAACCTTTCAATGAGCTGTGGATAGCGAGTGATTGAATCCCATTCATATAATATAAATTCACTATTAGATAATATATTTCTTAGATTTCTAATAAAATCATTACTATAGTCAGTCCCCTTAATTATGAGCACTTGCTCATACTTCTCTTTCTTTACATGATTTAATATTTTTTCTTCATGCCATTTTTGCAGATATTGAGCAGCATTAGGAATACGATAAAAAAGCCCCCCCCAGGGTCTCTGACGCAGAAAATAGGGCTTATCGATAAAAGCGGTAACATCACAACCGCGCTCAATCATGCGATTAACAATCGCATTTTCATAATCATAAAACCCTATCCCAATAAATAATATTTTACGCCCAGAAAAACTCATTTATACAACCCTTTCTCTTTCATTTCCTGGATACTGGTTTCATAGCTATCCACCTGGGTTTCTTGTGTCATTACCCAATCGACAAATTTCCTGATACCTTGTTCAAAGCTCACCGATGGCGTAAAATCCAGCACCGCTTTGATTTTATTAAGATCGGCAATATTATGCCGGATATCGCCCACGCGAAAATTACCAGTTGTTTTTACTGCCGCAGTCGAGCCATAGGCCTGAACCAGGGTATTTGCAACATGCGTAACGCTGGTTGATACACCGGCGCCAACATTAAAAACGTGCCCCGCTGCAACTGGATTTTCAATGCCGGCAATCGTGGCATTCACCACGTCATCAATATAAACAAAATCACGGCTTTCCTTTCCGTCTTCGAAAATGAAGATATCGTTACCATTACGAATTCGGGTCGAGAAAATAGAAAGTATCCCGGTATAAGGATTTGATAGCGATTGTCCCGGACCGTAAACATTTTGATAGCGGAAAGCGACGGCAGGAATATTCAGCGCCTTGCCCGCGGCCAAAACAAGCTGCTCTTGAGTTTGTTTTGTAATGCCATAGATTGAAGAAGGATGAATTTTGCTATCTTCGTGCGTAGTCAGCATTTCAACATTACGCGCGCATACCGGGCATTTCACTTCAAAATCGCCCTTCTCCATATCATCGGCATGCCGAGACTCCGGATAAACCTCACCGCACTCATCACAAGCATAACGGCCTTCACCGTAGATTGCTCGCGAAGATGCAACAACGATTTTTGAAACCTCATGCGGTTCATTCGCGAGCAGATCCAAAAAGATCCCGGTGCCTCCGACGTTAACATCGGTATATTGCTGAATCTGGTACATAGATTGACCTGTACCGGTTTCCGCTGCCAGATGAACCACGCAATTTTGACCTTTCAGAGCTTTCTGCCAGTCATCTTTTGAACGCACATCGCCATGAATAAAGGTAACTTTATCTTTAATACTTTCATACAGCGGTGAATGATCGCCATGAATCTGGGGGGATAAATTATCTAAAACTGTGACGTTCCATCCTTTTTTAATCAGCGCAAGCGCCAGGTTAGAACCGATAAAACCCGCTCCCCCGGAAATAAGAACATTATGATTTGACATATTTACTCCTTGTTTTTTTCAACAGATAACCATGACTGGGTTACCGGATCATATTTTTTAATTATTCTTGCTGGTATCCCAGCGATAACACATCCTGAAGGGAAATGTCCTTTAACAACCGAATTAGCGCCGACAATACAGTGATCGCCCAATGTTGTTCCAGCCAGAATACGTGCCCCTGCCCCGAGGAAGCAACGTGAACCAATACTGATAGGATTGTGTATTAAGGGTTGTTCTAATACATTAACATCAATATCTCTATATTCATGTTCCGTGTCATTAATCATCACGTCGATTGAGATCGTAACATCATCGCCGATATTCAGATTTCCTGCCGCAATAATGTGACATCGCTGCTGAATACTCACCCTATCTCCAAATGTTATCTCAGGGGAAAAGACCTTATCGCCATATTGGCTGATACCTTCTATTCGAGCGTGATGCCATATTAAAACATTACTTCCAGATGAAACATATTCCGGAGTCCAAAATATAGGTTTAAAAACAATGAGATGACTACCACACGATTTCATTCTGGGGCGATAGAAGAGATAGGTATAATATTTTCGAGACAAAAGATAAAAAAACTGTAATTTTCTTGAAAAAGGCATATTACTGAAATTTTTTATCTTTCTAAATATCTTATTCACTAGTGAGCTCAATTTAATGTTTATTATTTAAAGTATTGGTTATCGATATTTTATAATTATTAATATTATAACCAGTAATATATTTCAGCCTTGACTCAACCTCAACCCAGAAATCTTCAGTGCAGATTTCAGACTTTACTTTACTAATTTTAGTCATCAATGATAATTCATCATCGAAACCATCATCCATGACGTTAATACTATCATCAGCATCTTCATCAATATATCGTAAGCTTGCACAGTTATTCATATAGCTATCATAATAGGCCGTACTGTTGTACGAAATCGTCATGTGATACTTATCTGATTCCAGCAAAGACTTTATCGTGCCTGAAGCACATAAAGAAAATCCATATTTTTCAAAGATCTCATTATAATCATTGATCTGCAAAGACGGGTGCATCTTTACATCAATTTTAATTTCCGGATCCTGCAACTTCAGCGATGATAACAGTTTTAACATTTTCATGTTATTAGCGTGAAAGGTGTATCTAGACAATAGAACTAAAATACAGGGCTTGCCTTGTAATGTTCTTTTACCCAATTTTTTAGTCTCATTAGGATAACCGGCAACTAACATTTGCTCACGTGGTACACCATAACGAGAAAATTCGTTTTTTGTATATTCCCCCCAGCATAACAGCCGATCAGAAATAATATTTTCGTATGCAATCATATCTATATTTTTATTATCACAAATAAAATACAAGCCATGTTGTAGGGTGTAAGTGCGGATATTCTTATTTTTAAAAAAGGTATCTAAAACCCCTTCATCCATATGTGAACTACAAAAAGCGATATAAGCTTCTGGCATATCCACTCTTTTTTTTTCTAATGTATCGATGTAGTTCATTAAATAGGAGAAGAAAGATGAAATAAGTATTTTATCCTTAAAAGAAATCCCATCAACTCTCGAGAAAACAAATCGTATTGCTTTGATGATGTTAATTAAATTGACCTTTATCCTTTTTTTATTGTGATTAAGATCAATAAGGGGGCCTGGAACCTGTTCACGAACATAATTTAACAGTGAATAATAATCATCACGGCCATACCCCCCCATAGAATACAAAAAGAAAGGTTTTTCCTGCCCTACAGGTAGTTCAACATCTCGCGAGGAAAAAAATCGGGTTATATCCCAATAATTAAATACCTTTTTACCATAAATAATAGATGCCAACTCCACAGAAATAATTTTATGTAAGGGATACCCTCTGTAATTAAAAGATAGTTTCCCTTTATATTCTTTATATTTTAAGAAAAAGTCTTCCACCAGAATACCTCTATTAGGAATAGCCAAATACTATTTGTTTTTTTTGATGAGATAAAAAGATTTATACGCGCGCAGTAAGAAAACAGTCACTTCGGCAAGTAACGTTAATAACGCGATGTATAGCGCCATAACGTGTCCTGTAACATAGAGTACGGCTAAGCCTATAGAGTAAAAAGAAGCACCAATCATAAGAGTTTGATTAGCGACTCGATGAAATCCCAGACTGCCTAAAAGAGGAAATCCCAAAAATGACGAAGGCACGATAAACAAACAGGCAATCATAAATATTTTCACCAGAATAACTGCCGTTTCAAATCCTTCGCCAACGTACCAATAAATAACATCATCCACCCATCCCCAAAGTAAGGCACAAGCGATAAATGCAACAACCATAAGCGCACTACAAGTCATTAATAAAAAACGGACATCTTTTCTAAAAACCATAAAAGGATAAAAGGCCTGTGTTACCGCAGCAATAGCCATTTGTCCGAGTTTATAAAACTGATCCGCCACAGCATAAACGGCAGCGTCACTGGTTCCTGCAACACGTGAAACAATAAAGACCGACGCCTGCGTGTACATCGCCACCATGACTCGCGGCGCATAAAATCCCATCGCATTTTTCAACAAAAACGTCATATCCGCATAACGACACAAGGTAAATCCGTATCCCCGCCATTTGCTATATATAAGTGAAAAAATCATACAGACGATGGAAGAGAGGCCTAGCGTATAAGTAACCAGGTAAAACTCGGCAGAGCTGTGAACGAAGAAATAGATAACAGCAAGCATAACCAGTTTACTGAGCACGGTAGCAAAAGTAATAATTTTAAGGGCTTCGATACCTTGAAATAGCCAGTTCGGCTGTAACGATGTCGCCACCAGGAAAAGCCAGAAAGGTACGGCATAACTGAAAAAGTGGTGTGGGGGAGCCAACAGCACAAAAATAGCAAGGCTCAATAGCAATATTGGTATTTTTATTAAAAAGGAGGCTGATAACAATTTTCCTACATATTTAGGGTCTTCACGATGTTCCGAGACTTCCTTTATTAAATATAAAGCCATCCCTAAATCAACAATCACGAAAGCAAAGCTGGAGAGTGAGACACCTGACACATACAATCCATATTCATCTTTGCTTAATCTATTGATTAACAACGGCGTTAATATAACGCCGACAACAATTGAGCTGGCTTGAGTAATAATAGTTGCCAGAATATTAAAAAAAAGGTTTAGCTTTGGATGAATTGGTTTCATGAATGGTCTTTTAATTATATATTTTCAGATAATTTTAAAAAAATGGGCTTATTTTTAACCAAAAAGCCCATTTAAAAATAATCAATGAATTAGTCAACGTTCATAATTTTTAATACTTTTTCAACATCCTCAGGCGTATCGATTGCCAGACTATTGCCATGGAGGCTAACCATATTGACGTCATATCCCAGTTCCAGAAAACGCAATATCTCGATATCTTCCTCATTTTCAAAGGGGGTTTTTTCTTCACATGAAGAAAAATCCTGCAACGCCTTGATCGGAAAACCATAAATACAAATCTGCTTCCAGGATTTGTTAAATACACCAGTCTTACTGGAAGGAATCGCGGCACGGCTCATGTACATCAAGCGTCCATCAGGACGGAAAACAACCTTCGGGATGGTTTTACTTTCATATTCGGAAGGATCCGTAATTGGAGCCATGCCATTAACAATGGAATCCGGCTTACGCAAGCATTCGTCAATGATGGTTTTAATATCGTCTGGATTAATGATAGGTTCATCGCCCTGAACGTTGACGACAAAATCCAGATTGCCGATTTTCTGACACGCTTCATGGACACGATCCGTTCCCGTCTTGCATTCACGAGACGTCATAATAACATTTGGAGTAAATGTTAAACAAAAATCCAGAATTTTTTCATCATCGGTCGCGATGTACACCCTATCGGCTTCAACAGCCAGGCAGCAACGCTGCCAGACTCGTTTTATCATCGGCACACCATTCAACTCGATAAGTGGCTTACCAGGTAAACGGGTCGATTGATATCTTGCTGGTATCACTATGGCATAATTCATATATCACCTAATTATTTCTAAATGAGTAAAGTCCTTTATCTCATGACCGGTAAAACTTGCCGATGATCTCACTAAATTTGCTGCCGTAGATAACCCCGAAACAAACATAAAATCAATTTTATTTTCCTTGGCCGCAGTTAAATCCCCTAATGCATCACCAAACATAATGCCGTTTCGATAACCTCGTTCAAGAATTTTTTTTATATTATTAGCTTTCGACTCTGGAGAACCAAATATTCCTGAAAAATAGCTATCCAGGCTCCTCGCAGAAAATACATCCCGCAGTTCCTGTTCATCGGAACCGCTGGCCACATACTTATCTTCTTTAATAGCCGTTATAAATTCAATAAATCCTGTATTGAGTTTTGCTTCTTTATAGAGTTTTTTACAAAAATCCGCATAACGGTAAAGAATATTATCGTACTGCTGCTGATATTGTTCCTTTGAGCATAATAAAATATTTTTTAGAAAATACTCAATATGAAGGTAACGGGAGCGCCCGAAATTTTGAGAAAAATAATCGATACACTCATTGACCCGATGCACTGGGTAAGAACCCAGTGCTTTTTTCATCGCATCCAGTTTTAGCTGGTTTGAATCAAGGATAACGCCGTCACAATCAAAGATATATACATCATGATCAGACGAGAGGCGCATAAATCGAACCTTTTTTAAGCGGATAGGACGTAGGCGTTAATGAGATGATCTCTTTCTTCTCTTGATAGTCATTAATCCTAATGATCAGATCCACCATTTCCTGTTGCCTGTCATCACCTTTTTCATAGCCATCAAATCCCACCAGCCTTATGGATGATGAATTTGCGGCTAACGCTGCGGAAATCGCGTAACCGATGGTCAACTCAGAGGGGATTATGCAATAACTTTTTTCTACTGCATATTTTTCGGCCTCTACTCTTAGACCATAGTCAAAAATTTCCGTTTTCGGACTCAGGTAGGACAATTCGTCATTATTGAAACGATGCTTGGGAAGAATTAACGGCTTCGTCAGACTGCTATACTTGTTTTTATCTGCCAAAAACTTGGTGTTATGAGAAATAATATAATAACTGACGTACTCTGCCGGGATATTCTTATTCACATTGATGGATAGCACAATTGGCTGATGCTCGACAATATAATCGATAATGCCGTTCTTATAGCGCAACACACTGTCGCCGCTACCAATAATCAGTACCTCACGATTGGCGAACCGCCCGCTCAAATCATCGCCGCCTGCAACAGTATCGCTATCTTGATCGTTAAGTTTTAAAGCCTGTTCTAATACCTTACCGCTGTAGGAGGAGGCCTGCGCCTTACTGAGGTAATCTATTGCGCCGACAATTTCATCAGGCCCATAGCGCTCATTGGATAACAGGTTCTGTACATACGTTGGATGCACATTGTTCTGCGCTCCGATGAAATAGAGAAAATTACTTCCCCAACCATATGCCTTCTGCATCTTGTCAAAATGCCTGACCACCAGATCGTAAACGGGAGCCGGGTTATAAGGCGATCCGGACTTACTCAATACGGTTAGCAGGTTTTCAGTCTGCGCGTTACCTGCCCCACGCCCCATACCTGTTACAGTAACATCCAGCCAGGTAACGCCATCTTCGTAGGCCATTAACGTGTTATCAAGGGCTTTGGCCATGTTATTGTGCGTATGAATACCTAGCTCGCCTTCCCAGTGAATTCTCAGCGCCTGAATAATTCGCTGAACCTCTTTGGTATCCATATTGCCTAAAGAGTCAGCAAAATAAAGCACATCAAGACAGTTCCATGCTACAGCCTGCCGGGCTTTCTCAGAAATAACTTCACTGGGCTTGCCGCCAGATTGCATCAGATTGAATCCGACTTTATAGCCTTTTTGCTTCAATGCCTTGGCGATTGCTCCCGATTGCTCAACTTCATGAAAGTGGGCGGCAATACGCACTAAACTGATTTTACTTTCTGTCTTATCGACAAATAATTTATTAATCGCCTCTTCTACCGGCATATTTGCAGAAAGAACCGTTTTAGCATCAATCATGACACCATAAACCGGCCCCTCTGGCAGAACCAGACGGTTGACCAAACTTTCTGTCGTGTAAGCAAAAGGCCCTAAAAAACCATTTTGAGGAAAGTTACGCAATCCCAGTTCGACATAATCAATCTTAGCTGCGGCAACCGCTGCCAAATATGCATTGACGACCTCAAAATCGAAATCCCAATTGTTGTAGTAGCCACCGTCACGTAGAGTACAGTCCAGAATTTTCATTCCCATTACCTCTTTTAAGAATAAGTTTGTAATTCGATAAGTCCGCCTTAAAACACATCTGCTTCAGACAGTCTTTTCGCATTCTTGTCCTTCTCTGAAAGTAACGGCTGTATATCCAGCGGCCACTCGATACCAATACTTTCATCATTCCATAAAACGCCGCGGTCACTTATCGGCGCATAGTAATTGGTCGTTTTATAAAGAAACTCTGCTGTTTCGCTCAATGTCAGGAACCCATGAGCAAAACCGGCCGGGATCCAGAACTGTCGTTTATTTTCTGCGGAAAGATGGACCCCTACCCACTGCCCAAAAGTGGGAGAAGACTTTCTTATATCGACCGCAACATCGAACACCTCGCCAACAACACATCTAACCAGTTTATCCTGTGCGTGCGGGGCCAATTGATAATGCAAGCCGCGTAATACGCCTTTGGATGATTTTGAATGGTTGTCCTGAACAAAGTTTATAGAATATCCAATGGCTTCTTCGAAATTTTTCTGGTTGAAACTTTCATAAAAAAAACCGCGATCGTCGCCAAAAACAGTAGGTTCGATAATTTTTACAGCAGGAATTTTAGTATCGATTATTTTCATGGTTATCACTTATTTATACAGTTGAATATTCTCAAGTGCTTTTTTCCAGTCGCTGGGATGAATATCAAAGAATTGATTTATTTTACAGCAGTTCAATTTTGAAAAGTGCGGTCGCTTTGCAGGCGTGGGATACTGTTCTGTTTTTAGATCATTGAGTTCGGGCTTTCTTTCCAATATGTTTTTTTCTACCGCGATATCGAATATTTTCTCAGCAAATTCAAACCAGCTGACATAAGGTATGCCGCTGAAATGATATATACCCCAGTGGGTTGTTTTTTGAGCGTGGATTTTTTTTGCAATTATAATTAAGGCGTCGGCGATATCGCCAGCGTAAGTCGGGCCGCCAAACTGATCGGCGACAATACCGAGTGAATCACGATCCTTACCCAGACGAAGCATGGTTTTTACAAAATTATGACCATCCTCGCCAAAGACCCAGGCCGTTCTCAGAATAATATGTCGCTCACAGGCCTGCGCGACGGCAACCTCGCCGGCATGTTTACTTTTACCGTAAACGCTTTGCGGATCGATAGGATCCGATTCAACGTAAGGCTCGTCGCTGTCACCATTGAAAACATAATCGGTTGATATATGTAATATTGCCGCTCCGTTTTCCTCCGCGGCCTCAGCCAGAAATTGCGGCCCGTCTCGATTGATTTTATAAGATAAATCTATTTCCTGTTCTGCTTTATCAACTGCGGTATGGGCGGCAGCATTAATAATTACGTCCGGCTTAAATGTAGCGACGGACTGAAATACCGCTTTACGATCGGTAATATCCAGAACGTCCCGATCGACTGCAAGCAATTCCGTACAGCCTTGCAAACGCTCAACCAGACGGCTTCCTACTTGTCCATGAGCACCCGTAATCAATATTCTCATCATCATTTATCTCAAACAGTTGGTTTAAGCAGCGATATTAAATAACGGCCATAGTCATTTTTCAGCATAGGCTCGGCTAAAACGGCAAGCTCATTATCGTTCAGCCAGCCGTTGCGCCAGGCGATTTCTTCCAGACAAGCAACTTTCAGCCCTTGAACATGCTCAATGGTTTCGACAAAAGAGGATGCCTCATGCAAACTTTCATGAGTCCCTGAATCCAGCCAGGCAAATCCGCGCCCTAGCAATTCGACATTAAGGCTACCATCATCCAGATACATTTGATTGACCGCGGTAATCTCTAATTCACCTCGACTTGACGGTTTAACAGCCTTCGCAAAATCAATAACTTGATTATCGTAGAAATAAAGTCCCGTTACAGCCCAGCTTGATTTCGGTTTTAGCGGCTTCTCTTCAATTGAAAGAACTTTATTATCTGCGTCGAATTCAACCACGCCAAAACGTTCAGGGTCTTTTACACGATAACCAAATACTGTCGCGCCGCACTCCCTGCTTGCTGCCTGAGCCAGCGTTCGCGAGAATGACTGTCCGTAGAAAATATTATCACCCAGCACCAGACAACAGTTATCATTGCCGATAAATGATTCTCCGATAATAAAGGCTTGCGCCAAACCATCAGGACTCGGTTGAATAGCATATTCAATATTAATACCGTATTTGCTGCCATCGCCTAATAAGCGATGAAATGCCGTACTATCCTCTGGTGTCGTAATAATTAACACATCACGGATACCTGCCAGCATAAGCGTTGACAAGGGATAATAAATCATCGGCTTATCATAAACCGGTAATAATTGCTTTGATACACCGAGCGTGATCGGATAAAGGCGCGTTCCAGAACCACCCGCTAAAATAATACCTTTCATTATTTCTCTCCCGTACCCAAACGTTCCCGGCTATACGATCCGTCTAGAACCCGGCTCCACCATTCTTTATTATTCAAATACCACTCAACCGTTTTCTTTATTCCTGAATCAAAAGTCTCCTGAGGCCGCCAGTCTAGCTCATTGGCTATTTTACTTGCATCGATTGCATAGCGCGCATCATGCCCAGGACGATCCTTGACGTAAGTAATTAAATCCTTATAAGCACCGACATTCGCTGGCTTATTTGGTGCTAACTCTTCAAGTAGGGAACATATTTTCTCAACCACCTCAATATTAGCTTTTTCATTATGTCCGCCAATATTGTAGGTCTCGCCGATAACTCCGGTAGTCACTACGGTATAAAGCGCTCTTGCATGATCTTCAACATACAACCAGTCACGAATTTGTTTACCATCGCCATAAACCGGTAACGCTTTGCCTTCCAGCGCATTCAGAATAATCAGCGGGATCAGTTTTTCCGGAAAATGGAAGGGGCCATAGTTATTCGAGCAATTAGTAATCAGTGTTGGTAATCCATACGTTCGATACCATGCACGCACCAGATGGTCGCTTGAAGCCTTTGATGCGGAATAAGGGCTACTTGGTGAATAAGGCGTCAACTCAGTAAATAAATCGTCCTTACCATGCAGATCCCCGTAGACCTCATCGGTTGATATATGATGAAAACGAAATTGTGCTTTTTTCTCGTCGGAGAGCTGATTCCAATATTGCCGCGCAGATTCCAATAATGTATACGTGCCTACAATATTGGTTTCGATAAACGCGGACGGCCCATCGATTGAACGATCAACATGACTCTCAGCCGCCAGATGCATCACAGCATCCGGCTGATATTGTATAAAAACACGATCTAATTCTGTACGATTACAAATATCGATTTTTTCAAAAATATACCGTTCGGAATCACTAACTTTATTAACTGATTCTAAATTTCCAGCATAAGTTAATTTATCGATATTGATAACTAAGTCGTTAGTATTTTTAATAATATGGCGAACGACTGCCGAACCAATAAATCCGGCACCACCAGTAATTAATATTTTCACTATTAGCCCTTTGTGTTAAAAGAACAAGAATAGTACCTTGCCGATATATGACCAGCAAGGTAATTAAAGAGATAAGCAATTATTTATCAGATTTATAATCGTATGTATAATAATGATAATTACCATAACCATAGTAACTGGCTGCGCGTTTTACAATTGCGTTCAGAATCACACCTTTAATCTCTGCACCATTTTGCTCAAAGCGACGAATACTCACCTCAATCTCTTTTAATGTATTCAGCTCAAAGCGAGCAACTAATAGTGAGGTTCCGGCATGACGGCTAATAATAGCAGCATCAGTTACCGCTAATATAGGCGGTGTATCAAGTAACACAATATTGTAGTTCTCTCCAGCCCATTTTATAAATTCAGGGAAACGGCTATGCATCAGCAACTCAGAAGGATTAGGCGGAATTTGTCCTCTTGGGATAAAATCCATATTTTCTACCGCCGTTTTTCGAACTGTTTTTTCTGTAATTACTTGCCCAGATAAAATATTGGATAAACCGTTACCACCATCAGTTCCCATTAATTCATGAGCATACCCTTTACGCATATCACAGTCGACAATCAAAACTTTCTGTCCTGATTGCGCAATAACCGCCCCCAGGTTGGCACTAACGAAGGTTTTACCAATCGCCGGACTGGCGCCGGAAATCATCAATACATTGTTTTTCGCTTCCATCATTGCGAAATGCAAGCTGGTGCGTAAGCTACGGATAGCTTCAATAGCCAAATCCGTTGGATTACCGACAGCTAGCAACTCATTCGAACGGGCGTTAATTTTCTTGTTCTTATTACGAACAAATAGCTCTCTGTCTTTTTTCTGCTGCCATTCGGAAAGCGGTACGCTGGCGTAAACATTAATACCTAATTCCTCCAGTTGCTCCGGGCTTTCAATACCCCTATGCAACATGGTCTTAAGTACTACAAAAGCGGTGGAAAGCATTCCACCTAAAATCAGGCTTAATAAAACGATTAATGGCTTTTTAGGTTTAACCGGCTTTAACTGCGTAGCGGCCGAGTCAATAATACGCACATTACCGACCACGCTGGCTTTATTGATACTAAGCTCCTGCTGCTTATTCAACAGTTGCATATATACTTCCTGCCCAGCTTCAACATCGCGAGTTAATCGCAGAATTTCCTGCTGGGTTTTTGGCATGCCGCCGACACGTTTATTTAATTTGTCTCTTTCTTGCTCCAGCGTTACACGCTTTTCCATCAAAGCCCGATAAGCCGGGTGCTCTTTGGTATACAGCTTGGAGATTTCCGCTTCTTTAAAGGTCAGTTCATTTAGCTGCGATTCGACAGACACCATTGTGTCTAATACCGCTTTAGCCTCTAACGATAAATCAACGGATTCATTTAGTTGGCGAAATTTATTCAGTTTATTTTCAGAATCATTCAACGAATCGCGGACACTCGGCAATTGCTCTTTTAAAAACTCTAGGCTTTTCCCCGCCTCTTCTGATTTTCGCTCTACATTTTGCTGCAAGTAATTCTGGCTAATACTGTTTAAAATTTTGCTGACTTTAGCCGGGTCTTCCCCTTCCAAACTAAGCTGCAAAACGCCGGTATCTTTGCCAGTATCGCCCACAGAGAAATTAACAAGTAGCGTATTAATTGCAGTTAGCTCATTAAGTTTTTTTAATCGAAAAACAGTGCCTTCCGACGCAGCAATATCACTGACTAATAGCGAAAGTCCATTCTGCTTTTCTAACTGACCAACGGTGCCAGTGAGGCTAACAATATCGCCGGCGGTTAGCTGATAAGTTGTGTTACTTAATATCTTCAGTTCAATTTTTTCATCCTGCCAGGAATCAGGAACTTCGAGACGAGAAACCGCTATTTCCCCTGGTTCTTCATTTAAGATTCGAGCTAATCCTTTGCCAAAAACAGGAAAATATTTTTGTTCAACCACCGTATCTAAAGAAAGATCGCGAATCGTTTTTCCGATTACCATACGCGATCTAATCAGTTCAACCTCCGCCGCCGACTGTGGCTTCGCCTCCGGCAGCATACTGGAGATATCACTCAATAGCTTGTTACCTGAGTTCTGCTCTACCTGAATTAAGGCATCAGCCTTGTATATGGGGGTCGCCAGCGTGGCATATAAAATCCCGACAATAGCGAATAGCGCGGTAACACCGATAATAAACCATTTATTATCCAGCAATGTTCCTAATAAACGCCCTAAATCAATCTCATCCGAATTCGTTTCAGATGCTTTTACTGAAATTTTCTCTGCCATGGGTTTCCCTGACTTGTTAACTTAACGGCTTAATGCTTGCACCCATTTCTGGGCAGATTGCTCAAGTTGTGAATAGACGAATTCAAACGCTTCGCGGCTTTTACGATAAGGGTCGGCAATTTCCTGTTGATTCAGCCAGTAGCCGAATAGCATGGTTTTACCGCGAACCTCTGGCGCAATTCGGCAAACAGCATCGATATGGCCTTTTTCCATCACCAAAATCAGATCATACTGACGGCATAAAGCGGAGGTAAGTTGCTGAGCGCAATGCCCTTCAAGCGAAAGACCATGTTGGCTGGCCACATCTGTTGCAGTCGCCTCTGCCGGTTTGCCTACCAATGCCCCCAATCCAGCTGATGCAATCTGTTTCGCGGGTAACGCCTGTTTTAACAACCGCTCCCCGGTAGGGGAGCGGCAGATATTGCCCACACAGACCACTAAAATAGACTCAAACATTGTTATCTCTATGGCCAGTTACGGATACGTAAAGTGCCTTCGGTCAATTCATTAAAGCCAGAAATAGTCGGGACAATCTGACTGATTACACGATTCCAACGCACCAGCGGCGCCGTAGTGACATAAACAATGTCATACGGTTGTAGCTGGAATTCAGTCCCCATCACCAGCGCGGTAGCGTCTGCTGTATTTAACTGATAAATATTCGCCAGTTTTTTACCCTCGGTGCCGCGTAAGGAGCGGATCACAAATACCCCGGTGGCATCAGCAACGGACTGTGATATCCCCTCTGCATTACCCAACGCTTCGGTCAGCGTCATACCGCTGCGATCCATTTTCAGCGTACTCTGCTTACTGACTTCGCCCATCACAAAGACTTTCAGATCGTCGTTACGGGGAATATAGAGGATATCACCGGGATACAGCAGACGGTTTTGCGACAGGTCGCCATTTTGCATCAGCGCCTGGAGGGAGATACGTTGCTCTTTGCCATTATGGGTCAGGATAATATTACGCCAGTCGGCATTCTCCGTTAACCCGCCGGCTTTATTAATAGCGTCCAGCACCGTCAACGGCACGTTGGTAATTTCCTGTTGACCCGAAGTGGTCACTTCTCCGGTCACATAGGCTTTTTGCGATCTGAATGCGGCAATACTGACGTCAACCTGAGGGGATTCGATATACGTCGCCAGGCGGCCCATAATCTCATCACGCACCTCAGTCACCGTCTTACCGGCTACTTTTACCTTGCCAATATAAGGATAGAAAATCGTACCGTCGGAGTGTACCCAGTTGCCAGTATCGGCAGCCGTACGGTATGTCCCTGCCGGGGTGGTTAACTCAGGGTGATCCCACACTGTCACCATGATCACATCACCAATACCGATACGGTATTCATAGCGCTGTAACTCTTGATCCAGCTGTGGATTGGTCTGCGCCACCAGCGGCTTAAGGCGCATTTTATCCACTAAAGATGGGGTTAGCGGATAAACATTGACCAACTTATTAATATCAAAATCAGCATCCTGCTGCTTTACAACCTCTTTTCCACTGGTGGAAAGGTGCGTGCCGGGAATAATGGTGCAACCACTCAGCAGCACTGCGGATACCATCAGCGGTATCAATTTTAACCTGTGCTTTATCATCCTGTGTATGCCATCGCTTTTAATTGAAATTTGCGCAAGTCCCTATAAAACAAACAATTCTTATAGAGAAGATTTATTCAAATAAAACCCGCCATCAGACATATAAAAGGCGAGTAATTCAACATCTTAACGATGTTGCTCCGAACGACGTGTTACCGCACTCTGACCGTGGTTGATACGCCGCACCCAAGTCAGTACCCGCCATATACGTGTAATTGACCAGAAATAACCCGCGAACGCCGCCACAAACGCGCTTAACATCATAAAATCAGTTGCGCCATTGCGCTCGCCAATGATACCAATTGCGGCAAATAAAAGTGCGGCGGCAACGATAACAACCAGAACCTGCCGCGGCGTTAACCCGCCGCGCATCAAGATATGATGCAAATGTTCGCGGTCTGGTTTGAACGGGCTATGGCCTTTACGGATTCGGCGCACCATAATGGTGATCATATCCATCAAAGGGATGGCGATAAGCCATAATGCCGTAACCGGGCGCATTACTGCATCTTCGCCCTGAGTCGCCAGTATCAAAAGCCAGATGACCGTAAAACCAATCAGCGTGCTGCCCGCATCCCCCATAAAGACCTTAAATTTAGCGCCCAATGGAATGCCCAGATTAAGCATAATATAAGGCAGCGTAGCTGCAAGCAGACATACGCTCCAGCTCGCCAATTCGTGATGTTCGCCGAGATAAAATACCACCGCCAGCGCACCGAACGTCACGCAGGAAAGCGCACCCAGCAGGCCATCGATCCCATCCACCATATTAAAGGCATTGATGGCTCCCCATACGGCAAACAGCGTCACACCATAGCCTATAACGCCTAAAAACAACTCGTAACCAAAAAGAATGTTTCCCAACGAGACAAGATACAACCCGGCATACATCATCACGCCGGCGACCAGCGCCTGTAAGCCGATACGGGGCAGTACCGGCAGGTCAAAACGATCGTCCAGTACGCCAATGATCAACAGCGCGCTGGCGCAGACCATATAAAGGGAAAAATCAGGTAGCCATTCAGAATGAAGCACATACAACACCCACAGCGCCAGATAAATTGAAACCCCGCCGACCAGCGGAATATGCCCGTGGTGTTTTTTACGTACATTGGGTTTGTCCACCAACCCTACTTTTACCGCCACTTTTCTCGCCAAGAACAGCGCAACGAATGCGCTGATAAGAATAACCGTGAATTCTTGCATTTTTGCACCATCATCAACCGTTATGAATATGTAGCATCAGACACGCTACCGCCCTTGGCTTATAGCAACCAATGCGCTGTAAAAGTACGGAACGCCATCCTGCTGGCTGAGGCTTTGGATGCGTAAATCACGCCAATTACGCGACATCGCGATGCTTATCCAAAGCTGAATTATAATTAACAAAATTTTAACAATTATGTTTTATTAAAATAAGGTGACACTCATTACAAAAACCGAATTTTGTACCCTCATAGTATTGACGAGTAATTGCAGAGCACAAGGATAAGATGTTTTAAGCAGAGTTTTTCAGAATAAGACTACGCGTATCCATAACTGTGCTGCCTCCATTAGAACAAAACACTAACTTAAAGGATGAAATCAGTAGGTTTTGGTGAAAGTTTTATTAAAGATAACAGCATGTACAGCCGTAAAATTATGGTTACCATTCAGACACATTCTATGCACCGTTTGACAACACTTCAAACATTACGCGCTGGGGCAAAGCCATAAGGCTAAAAAATGTATGAATACGCGTTATTTTTAATCAGTTTTATAGCCACTGGTTAACATCACGGCTCAGATCGCGCTTATGTCCTGTTCTCCTGTTGAAATTAAGTGATACGAGTACAACTTGAGCACAACAGTTTTCATCACCGAAAAACCGACAACAAATCCTCACAAATTCTGGTTCATCGGTGTTTGCCCTGATACGCTAACAGACGTCATATGCAAATAAAGGTGAAATAAAAAGTATGGAGTGGATCGCAGATCCAACGATATGGGCCGGTCTGGCCACACTCGTCGTACTGGAACTGGTGCTGGGAATTGACAATCTCGTATTTATTGCCATTCTTGCCGAAAAATTACCCAAAGAACAAAGAGATAAGGCCAGAGTCGTTGGCCTGTTGCTGGCACTGGTAATGCGGCTGATTTTGTTATCGTCGATTTCCTGGCTGGTTTCTCTGACCACCCCACTCTTCACGCTCCTTGAGCATGCATTCAGCGCCCGTGATGTCATTATGCTGGTTGGCGGCGTGTTCCTGCTGTTTAAGGCCACGGTAGAACTCAACGAACGGCTGGAAGGCAAGGATCAGCAGCAGCAGGCACAGCGTAAAGGCGCGCGTTTCTGGCCTGTCGTGGCGCAAATCGTCGTACTGGATGCTATTTTCTCGCTCGATTCAGTTATTACCGCCGTCGGTATGACCGACCACTTGCTAGTGATGATGTCTGCGGTGACGATTGCCATCTTCCTGATGCTGTTAGCCAGCAAACCGTTGACCCGCTTTGTCAGCGCGCATCCGACCATCGTCATCTTGTGTCTGAGCTTTTTGCTGATGATCGGTTTCAGCCTGGTCGCGGATGCATTCGGCTACCATATTCCCAAAGGCTACCTCTACGCCGCGATTGGTTTCTCGGTACTCATTGAGTTGTTGAATCAGGTGTCGCAGTTTAACCGTCGCCGTTTTCTTTCCTCTTCCGTTCCCTTGCGTCAACGTACCGCTGAGGTCGTTCTGCGTATTCTGCGGGGGGATCATGATGAAGCGGAGTTGGACAATCAAACGTCAGCCATGATTGCGGATAATGCGCATACCGGCCAAGAGGTGTTCAATCGGCAGGAGCGCCGTATGATAGAGCGCGTGCTTGGCATGGCGCAGCGAACCATCAGCAGCATTATGACGTCCCGCCATGACATTGACCCGGTGGAGTTGAATACTTCTCAAGACCAACTGGCGCAGATATTAAAAACCAATCAGCACACCCGTCTGGTCCTAATCGACAGTAACACTTCAGATGAGCTGCTGGGGATAGTGAACGTCACAGACCTGTTGCAGCAACAGCTAAATCATGAACCTTTTGATCTGCGTATTCTGGTCCGCCAGCCACTGGTTTTTCCTGAACAGCTTTCGCTGTTGCTGGCCCTTGATCAATTCAGGGAAGCACGAACCCACTTTGCGTTTGTCGTTGATGAGTTTGGTTCGGTGGAGGGCATTGTCACACTCAGCGATGTGATGGAAACCATTGCCGGCAACCTGCCATTGGCCGGGGAAGAACTGGATGCCCGCCATGATATTCAACAGAATGAGGACGGCAGTTGGACGGCGAATGGTTATATGCCCCTGGAAGATCTGACCATGTACATCCCGCTCACGCTGGATGAGAAACGTGAATACTACACGCTGGCGGGGTTATTGATGGAGCATTCTCAGCGTATCCCGCAGGCCGGCGACACCCTGTCTATTGATGGCTACCAGTTCACCATTCTCTCCGTAGAAAGCCATCGTATTGTGAAGGTGCTGATCACCCCGAACGGCGGGCCGCAATCTGATTTCGAGGTCTGACGATATAGCCGCCATCGTTCCCATCTCCTCTACGTTGGCGGCGCAGACCTGAATCATTTCTCCCGACAGGCTTATCATAAGTGGATTGAAAACCTCCATTTCTCAATCTGTCTTAAAAATCTCAGCGTTATCCCCGATGAGAAAATCATGACCATCGCGCAACAGTTGGAACAGATTGGTTTTAAGAAAGGGATGGAACTAGGGATAGAAAAAGGCATCAAAAACCAGCGTACGGCAAATCCCCCCTTACCCACGACGACGTGGCGCAGTTAGCGAAAGAAGCGCATCAATCGTAAAACCTATGCTTACAGCCGATCGAGTAATTGTTTCAGATCCTTACCTTTCTGACTTTGCTGATTTTCGTCGGCCCAGTCATTCAGCCGTTTTTTCAGTTCGTTTTGCAGACGCTTACGCAGCAGTTGATCCACCTGCAACTGATAATTCAGCTTGTCCCACGAACCGTACAGCCGTAACGGAATCGCCGTATCCCGCAATACCTCAATCAACTGCTCATCGCCCTGCCAACCATCGGTAACCCGCACGTTCAGGTTGGTATCGCAGGTTCTCGCCAGAAGGTTAATCTGCCCGGCCCCGGTCAATGCCAGAAATTCAGAGCTGCCGCTCAGTTCATTTATCTTCAACTTGCCTGCGTTCAACTGCACGTTTGCCGTCAACTGCCGCACCTCGGTATAACGTTCGTAGCGTTCCTGACCTCGCACACTGTTGCTACTGCGCACGACGGCCATTTGCACCATCTGCTGAATGTTCAATCCGTGGAAACGCAGATTGCTGGCTTGCAGCGCCGCGCTCCCCCGCCACTGCTGCATCAAGGCCGGCAGAGTAAAGGAATCGCCGCCGAACTCGCCGCGCATGGAGAGCTTACCGCTCAGGCTTTCCGGCAAGGCAAATGCCGCCGTCAGCGGTGCGATATCGATATTATCCAGTTCCGGCTGAATAGTGATGACGGGAGATGCGGTGATATCCATCTTGCCAGGCAGAGAAAAATGTCCCGCTCCCAATTTTCCACTCAGCGTGGCGATATCCAATAGCCCCTGCTGATTGGTTGCCTGAAGAGTGAACTGACTGACATCAAGGCCACGGTAAATCAGCGAGTCGGCTTGCAATGACAGTCGAGCGGTAAATCCTTGCAGGTCGCCCGCACCCTTATTTGGCAGCGCTTCTTCAGCAGAGATTACCGGTTTTCCCGCTTTAATCTGACCGGCAGAGGCGCCGCGATCGGCGGCAAGTGTGATACCAAGCAGTGAATCCAAATCAAGCTTGTCAGATTTCAAATCCGCCACATACTCGGGAATATCCCCGAACGTCGCGCTGCCGCTGCCCGTCAGTTGACTTTCATTGGCGCTCAGCGCCAGTTGGTCGACGGTGATTTTTTCAGGCTGTCGCTGATAGCCGGCTTGTAAACTGCCGCTGCCGCTAATCCCGCCTTCGGGAATACCCGCACCTTGAATCTGGTAGTCCAGCTTGCTGATAGTCGCATTAACCTGCTGTGGGAAGTGCTGCATATCCATATCCGCGGACAGAGAAAAAGCCACATCCCGCTGATCGCGATTAACCCGGCTGGAGAGAGTAATACTCACCTGGCGGTTGTCATGCCGTTCCATCAATAAATTGATATCGCGGACGTTGAGTTGTTCATGGTCATTACGTTGCAGAATCAACAGACTGTCGGCGATCCTGAGTTTATCGATATCCAGTCGCCAGCCTTGTTCTTCGGCGGGCGCGGGCGAACCTGATGGGGCAATGGGCGCATTGCTGGGCTTTTTCGCTTCGCTTTCCGGCGTCAGTTGGATCACCGCGCCTTTCAGCATCACCTGCTTGACTGCCAGCCGGTGGGACAACAGCGGCAGGAGCTGTACATCAAGCCGCATATTTTCCGCGCTAACCACCGGCGCCGTCGAACCCGGCGCGCTTAACGACATACCGCCGGACAGAATGCTCAACTGCGGCCAGACATGCCAGCGCAAGTCGCCATCCAGCCGTAGCTGATAACCGCTACGCTCCTCGACTTGCCTAACCATATAAGCGCGAAAGTCATTGGGATTCACCAGCACTACCAGCGCCGTCATTCCTGCCACCAGCACAACAAGCAGAATTGCCAGCGTTGTCAGAAATCGTTTCATGCCATCCTCATTGTCATTCGCCTTAAGCCATAGTCAGTCTTTGTCGATCCGGCTCGCCACCGCGCCCTGCTGATCTCTATATTTGGCATCCTGACGACGGTTGTAGGGACGCGCCGCCGGCCCCGATAGCGGCTCAAAACTCAGCGCGCCAATCATCATGCCGGGACGTAGCGCCAGCGGCAACTTACCTGAATTATAGAACTCCAGCACAATTCTTCCTTGCCAACCTGGATCGATGCGGTGCGCGGTGACGTGAACCATCAGCCCTAAACGCGCCAGCGAAGAACGCCCGTCGAGCCAGCCGACCAGGTTATCCGGCAAAGTCACCGACTCCAGCGTGACCGCCAGCGCCAATTCCCCCGGATGCAGAAAGAAGGCTTCGCCTTCCGGCAGATTGATTTCATCGCTCATTACGCGATCCAACGCCGCGCTGACTTCATCTTTCGGACCGCTTAAATCAATAAAGGCCGCCGTATGCCCGCGGAATACCCGGAACTGATTGCCCAAACGGACATCAACGGTCGCGCCATTAATTCTTTCTGTTGGCGGGCGGGGCGTAATTGACAACCGGCCATCATCCAGCCAGGCCTCGATATCACGATCACACAGTCTCATCTTCTTCTCCACTCGACATCGGTATTAGGTAACAAAACCCCAAAAGATTACTCAAAGAACTGGCTTATCTTGGCTTTCAGAATATCAATCGCAATGCGGTTTTTCCCGCCGCGCGGCACGATAATATCGGCGTATTGTTTTGACGGCTCGATGAATTGCAGGAACATGGGACGCACCGTTTTTTGATACTGCTCCATCACCGAATCCATTGAACGGCCCCGTTCGTTGACATCCCGGCGCATGCGGCGCATCAGGCAGATATCCAGCGGCGTATCGACAAAAATGGAAAAGTTCATCTCGTCACGCAGACGGGCTTCCGTCAGCAGCAGAATGCCTTCCAGAATAATCACCTTCTTCGGCTCAAGGTGCACGGTTTCCTGCATACGGGTATGTTCAACATAGCTGTACAAGGGAAGTTCTATCGCCTGACCGGCTTTTAACATTTGCAGATGCATCAGCAGCAGGCTGTGATCCATCGCGTTCGGGTGGTCGTAGTTTGTTTTGACCCGCTCTTCCATCGTCAGGTGGCTTTGATCTTTGTAGTAGCTGTCTTCGGGTATCACACCAATATGTTCGTCACCCACCTGGTCACGCAATTCACGGTACAACGTGCTGGAAATAAGACTTTTACCGGAAGCAGACGCACCCGCTATCCCGATAATGACACACTGATGAGACTGATCAGTCATGGTATTAACGACCTGATTAACATAAATAAAGAGAGGGATACACCAAAGGTGCTGTGACGCGGCAATTATAGGGAGTTAGCGCTGTTCACGCCAGCCTTTAGGCCGACGTCGACGTAAACAGCGCAACTCGGGTGGATAATGCCGCTACTGCATACCTGTTTCGTAGCGGCAGGCAACGGCTTACACCGCGCGAAAAGCGATCTCCGTCGGAATAACCTCGCCCTGCCAGTAAAGCTGTGCGGCGACCTGGCCGGCCAGTTCACGGTATAATGAGGTAAATTCGCTCTCAGGATGGCTGACCACCGTCGGTTCCCCGCGATCCAGATCTTCACGCAAAGAGATATGCAGCGGCAGTTGCCCCAATAGCGCGCAGTGGTATTTTTCCGCCAGTTTTTGCGCGCCGCCAGTCCCGAAAATGGGTTCCAGATGACCGCAGTGGCTGCAAATATGCACGCTCATGTTTTCAACGATGCCCAGAACCGGCACGCTGACTTTCTCAAACATGGCGATCCCTTTCATGGCATCCATCAATGCGATATCCTGCGGCGTGGTCACCACCACCGCGCCGGTGACCGGAATACTTTGCGCCAGCGTCAGTTGGATATCCCCGGTTCCCGGCGGCATGTCCAGCACCAGATAATCCAGATCCGGCCACAGGGTGTCTTGCAACAGTTGCAGCAGCGCTTTGCTGGCCATCGGCCCGCGCCACACCATGGCGTTATCATCGGTAACCAGATAGCCAATCGAATTGGTCGCCAGTCCGTGCGCCATAATCGGCGCCATATGCTGGCCGTCCGGCGAGGTCGGACGTTCGCTCGCCGCCCCCAGCATGGTCGGGATCGACGGCCCGTAAATATCGGCATCCAGAATACCGACATTGGCTCCTTCCGCCGCCAGCGCCAGCGCCATATTCACCGCGGTGCTGGACTTGCCGACGCCGCCTTTGCCGGAGCTGACCGCGATAATGTTCTTCACGCCTTTCACGCCGGCCTGATCGTTCACCCGGCGCAGCGTGGCGATATTATGCGTCAAACGCCACTCTACCGCGTTGGCGCCTGACAGGCGCAGCAGCTCATCACTCACCGTCTCTTTCAACGCTTCCAGACCGCTCAGCCAGGCAAACGGCATCGTCAATTCAATATGCAGCACATCATCCAGCAGCGCGCAGTGGTGCAGCGCATTCAGCGTCGTCAGATTATTTTTCAACGTCGGGTGCTGAAACGTCGACAGTACCCCGGTAACCATGGCGCGCAGCGCTTCCGGACGCTGTTCGGGGAAGTTAGGGTTCATTCCGGCTCCTTGAAATTCTCATTATTTAACCGATAAAAAACGGTTATAGCATACCAGAAGCACAGCGCGACTTGCGCGATCGGGCGTAAAAAACCCTGACGGAGGTACTGAATCATCCGTTCGGGCCGATCAGACTTCCCTATAGCGACAGGTTTAGACGCGGCAGCGGTTTACGCCGCAAGCCGCTATCGGTTAACATCGGTTTCCCTCTATCACAAAAGAAAGCAAGTTCCTCATGACTCAAGTCGCAAAGAAAATATTGGTAACGTGCGCGCTGCCTTACGCTAATGGTTCGATCCACCTCGGTCATATGCTTGAACACATTCAGGCGGATATCTGGGTTCGTTACCAGCGAATGCGCGGCAACCAGGTTTATTTTATCTGTGCGGACGATGCCCACGGCACGCCGATCATGCTGAAAGCTCAGCAGATGGGAATCGCGCCAGAGCAGATGATTGCGGCGATGAGTCAGGAACATCAACAAGATTTCGCCGGTTTCAACATCAGCTATGACAACTATCACTCGACCCACAGTGAAGAGAACCGCGAGCTGTCCGGTCTGATTTACCGTCGGCTGAAAGAGAACGGTTTTATTAAAAACCGCACTATTTCTCAGCTTTACGATCCGGAAAAAGGCATGTTTCTGCCCGACCGTTTCGTGAAAGGCACCTGTCCAAAATGTAAAGCCGCCGATCAGTACGGCGATAACTGCGAAGTTTGCGGCGCGACCTACAGTCCGACTGAATTGATCGACCCGAAATCCGCGGTATCCGGCGCCACGCCGGTGATGCGCGAATCAGAGCATTTCTTCTTTGATTTGCCGGCTTTCAGCGACATGCTGCATGCCTGGACGCGATCCGGCGCGCTACAGGAACAGGTCGCCAACAAAATGCAGGAGTGGTTTGACGCCGGCCTGCAACAGTGGGATATCTCCCGCGATGCGCCCTACTTCGGTTTCGAAGTGCCTGACGCGCCGGGCAAATATTTCTACGTCTGGCTGGACGCGCCCATCGGCTACATGGGTTCATTCAAAAACCTGTGCGACAAACGCGGCGATATGGATTTCGACGAGTTCTGGCGCAAAGACTCCAGCGCCGATCTGTATCATTTCATCGGCAAAGACATCGTCTATTTCCACAGCCTGTTCTGGCCGGCCATGCTGGAAGGCAGCGGTTTCCGTAAGCCCACCAACCTGTTTGTGCACGGTTATGTAACGGTCAACGGCGCCAAGATGTCCAAGTCACGCGGCACGTTCATCAAGGCCGATACCTATCTGCAACATCTGGATGCCGACTGCCTGCGCTATTACTACGCGGCGAAGCTCTCTTCGCGCATTGACGATATCGACCTCAATCTGGAAGATTTCGTTCAGCGCGTGAACGCGGATATCGTCAACAAACTGGTGAATCTGGCCTCGCGCAACGCCGGGTTTATCAGCAAGCGTTTTGACGGCAAGCTGGCGGATAAGCTGGCTGACGCCGCGCTGTACCGCACCTTTACCGATGCCGCGGAAACTATCGCCGAATCCTACGCCAGCCGCGAATCCGGCAAGGCAATCCGTGAAATCATGGCGCTGGCCGATCTGGCAAACCGTTATGTGGACGAGCAGGCGCCGTGGGTGGTGGCCAAAGCAGAAGGCCGCGATGCCGATCTTCAGGCGATCTGTTCCATGGGCATCAATCTGTTCCGGGTATTGATGACCTATCTGAAGCCGGTGCTGCCGGCGCTGGCGGAGCGTGCGGAAGCGTTCCTGAATCAGGAACTGAAGTGGGATGAAATCACCACGCCGTTGCTTAATCATCAGGTGAACACCTTTAAAGCCCTTTTCAACCGTATCGATCTGGATAAGGTTAACGCCATGGTGGATGCGTCCAAAGAAGATATGGCGACGGCAAAAGTCGTGACCGGCCCGTTGGCGGACAACCCGATTCAGGAAACCATAAAGTTTGACGATTTTGATAAGGTGGATATGCGCATCGCCCTGATCAAACAGGCTGAGTTGGTTGACGGTTCCGACAAGCTGCTGCGCTTAACGCTGGATCTGGGCGGCGAAACCCGTCAGGTGTTCTCCGGTATCCGCACGGCTTATCCCGAACCGTCCGTACTGGAAGGCCGTCTGACGGTAATGGTCGCCAATCTTGCGCCGCGCAAAATGCGTTTTGGCGTATCGGAAGGCATGGTGATGGCCGCCGGCCCGGGCGGGAAAGATATTTTCCTGCTCAGCCCGGATAGCGGCGCTCAGCCGGGTATGCAGGTCAAATAATCCCCACTCAGGCCGAACATCTGTTCGGCCTGTTATTTTCCCCACTTTTCCTCATTTCGCCGCGCTGATTTTTGTTCATTATTCCGTTACACGCCATATCCCAAATTAAACACATATTTAACTCGCCACCCCAATAAATGTGATTCATATCACATAAACCATTCCCACGAATAAGTAATCAACGACTTTAAATAGTTAAATTTTGATTTCGCGCAAAACCCACAAATTGTGTGTTGATAAATTGCCTGCAATAAAAACGACACATAATAAAACAGGGAAACTAATGCAACTGAATCGAAGAGGTTTCTTTAAAGTTTGCGCGGGAGGGATGGCCGGCACCACGCTCGCGGTATTGGGTTTCACACCAACGGAAGCAATGGCATCAGTACGTCAATACAAGCTGTTACGAGCCAAAGAAACGCGCAACAACTGCACTTACTGTTCCGTTGGCTGCGGCATTCTCATGTACAGCCTGGGCGACGGGGCAAAAAACGCTAAACCCTCTATTTTCCATATTGAAGGCGATGCCGACCATCCGGTCAGCCGCGGTTCGCTATGTCCCAAAGGCGCCGGTCTGGTGGACTATATTCACAGTGAAAACCGCCTGCAATACCCGGAATATCGCGCGCCGGGCGCCGACAAATGGCAGCGCATCAGTTGGGATGAGGCCATCGACCGCATTGCCCGGCTGATGAAGGCCGACCGCGACGCCAACTTTGAACGCACCAACGCCCACGGCGCCACCGTCAACCGCTGGCTGACGACCGGAATGCTGTGCTCCTCCGCCGCCAGTAATGAAACCGGCGTTCTCGACCAGAAATTTACCCGTGCGCTGGGTATGGTCGCCATCGACTGTCAGGCGCGCCTGTGTCACGGCCCTACCGTCGCCGCGCTGGCGCCGACCTTTGGTCGCGGAGCCATGACCAACAACTGGGTCGATATCAAAAACGCCAACGTGGTGATCGTCATGGGCGGCAACCCGGCGGAAGCCCACCCCGTCGGTTTTAAATGGGCTGTGGAAGCCAAAACCCATAACGATGCGAAACTGATCGTCGTTGACCCGCGCTTTAACCGCTCGGCCGCCGTGGCGGATCTGTACGCGCCGATCCGCGCCGGCTCAGACGCCGCGTTTCTGCTCGGTATCGTCAACTACCTCATCACCCACGATAAGATCCACCGCGAGTACGTCGTCTCCTACACCAGCGCCAGCCTGATCGTGCGCGACGATTTCAGTTTCGATGAGGGGCTGTTCAGCGGTTACGATGAGCAAACCCGCCAGTATGATAAATCCAGTTGGCAGTATGAACTGGATGCATCCGGCTTCGCCAAACGCGACGTCACCTTGTCGCATCCGCGCTGCGTGTGGAATCTGCTGAAGAAACACGTGGAACGCTATACCCCAGAGATGGTGACCTCCCTGTGCGGCACCTCCGCGAAAGATTATGCGGAAATCTGCCGTACGCTGGCGGAAACCTGCGTCCCCGACAAAACCGCCACTTTCATGTACGCGCTGGGCTGGACGCACCACACCAACGGCGCCCAGATTATCCGCGCGGCGGCGATTATCCAACTGCTGCTGGGCAACATCGGCATGGCGGGCGGCGGTATTAACGCCCTGCGCGGCCACTCCAATATTCAGGGGTATACCGACCTCGGTTTGCTGACCACCAACCTGCCCGGCTATATGCCGTTGCCGTCCGAAAAACAGGTTGACCTGAAGACCTATCTGGGACAAATCACGCCGACCGCCCTGCTGCCCGAACAGGTTAACTTCTGGAAAAACACCCCAAAATTCTTTATCAGTATGATGAAGAGTTTCTACGGCGAACATGCCCAACCCGCAAACAACTGGGGCTATGACTGGTTGCCCAAGTGGGATCGCAGCTACGACGTCATGGCGCAGACCGAACTGATGATGGAAGGCAAAATGAACGGTTATATCGTTCAGGGCTTTAATCCTGTCGCCGCCTTTTCCAACAAAAATAAAGCCACGCAAGCGCTGTCCAAACTCAAGTTCATGGTGACCATTGACCCGCTGGCGACGGAAACCTCCACCTTCTGGCAAAACCACGGCGAGTTTAACGACGTCGATACGCAGTCCATCCAGACAGAAGTGTTTCGCCTGCCATCATCCTGCTTTGCCGAAGAAAACGGCTCTATCGCCAACTCGGGACGCTGGCTGCAATGGCACTGGGCGGCGGCCGAGCCGCCGGGAGAAGCGCTGCATGACGGCAAGATCCTCGGCAAATTACTGATGCGCCTGCGGGAGCTTTATCAGGAAGAAGGCGGCGCGTTTCCGGAGCCGTTGATGAATATCAACTGGAATTATCAGGATCCGCAAGACCCGACGCCGGAAGAAGTCGCGCGCGAAGCCAACGGCATGGCGCTGACGGATCTCTATGACGACAGCGGCGAACTGATGCTGAAAAAAGGCCAGCAAATCGCGGACTTCTCGCAGTTGCGCGATGACGGCACCACCGCCAGTTTCTGCTGGATTTACGCCGGTAGCTGGACCGAAGCCGGCAATCAGATGGACAAACGCGACAACGCCGATGCCGGTCTGGGCTGTACGCCAAACTGGTCATGGGCCTGGCCGCAAAACCGCCGCATTCTGTACAACCGCGCCTCGGCCGATCTGCAAGGCAAGCCGTGGGACAGCAAACGCAAGCTGCTGGAATGGAACGGCCGGAAGTGGCAGGGGATTGATGTGCCGGACTTTGCCAGCGCCGTTCCGCCGGGTAAAGATACCGGGCCGTTTATCATGCTGCCGGAAGGTCTGGCGCGGCTGTTCTCCGTGGATAAACTGGTGGATGGCCCGTTCCCTGAACACTATGAACCGATTGAAACCCCAATCGGCACCAACCCGCTGCACCCGTCCGTGGTGTCAAGCCCGGCGGCGCGTCTGTTTGCCCGCGATGCGAAAACCATGGGGTCAGCCAAAGACTTCCCTTACGTTGCAACAACCTACTCGATTACCGAACTGTTCCGTCACTGGACAAAACACGCACGGCTGAATGCCATTGTACAACCAGAGCAATTTATCGAAATCGGTGAAAATCTGGCGCACAGCAAAGGCATCAAAGCGGGCGATGAGGTCAAAATCTCCTGTCAGCGCGGCTACATCAAGGCCAAAGCGGTGGTGACCAAGCGCATCAAAACGCTGCACATCGCCGGTCGTAGCGTGGAAACCATTGGCATTCCGTGCCACTGGGGTTTTGAGGGCGCCACCCGTAAGGGGTTCCTGGCTAACACGCTCACCCCCAGCGTCGGCGACGCGAATACACAAACGCCTGAGTACAAAGCGTTTTTGGTTAATGTAGAGAAGGTGTAAGGGTAGCCAACCATGTCAATGCAATCTCAAGATATTATTAAACGTTCGGCCACCAATGCCTTCACGCCGCCGCCGCAGGTGCGTAGTGATAAAAGCGAAGTGGCGAAACTTATCGACGTCACCACCTGTATTGGCTGTAAAGCCTGTCAGGTCGCCTGCTCTGAATGGAACGATATTCGTGATGAAGTCGGTCACAATGCCGGGGTTTACGATAACCCGGCCGACCTCAGCGCCAAGTCCTGGACGCTGATGCGTTTTTCCGAGATCGAAGAAAATGACCGCCTGGAGTGGCTGATCCGCAAAGACGGCTGTATGCACTGTAGCGATCCCGGCTGCCTGAAAGCCTGTCCGTCCGCCGGCGCAGTGATTCAATATGCCAACGGCATCGTGGATTTTCAGTCCGAACACTGTATCGGCTGCGGCTACTGCATCGCCGGTTGCCCGTTCAATATTCCACGGCTGAATAAAGACGATAACCGGGTTTACAAATGTACGCTGTGCGTTGACCGGGTCAGCGTCGGGCAGGAGCCTGCCTGTGTGAAAACCTGCCCGACCGGGGCGATCCGTTTCGGCACCAAAGAAGAGATGAAACACCTGGCGCAGGAACGCCTGGTCGACCTGAAAAAACGCGGTTATTCACACGCCGGTCTTTACGATCCGCAAGGCGTCGGCGGCACGCACGTGATGTATGTGCTGCACCACGCCGACAGACCGTCGCTGTATCACCATCTGCCGGATAATCCGCAAATCTCCACCCCGGTCAATCTGTGGAAAGGCATTCTCAAACCGCTGTCGGCGCTCGGGTTTGTCGCCACCTTTGCCGGACTGATGTTCCACTACGTCGGCATTGGCCCCAATACGGAAGAAATGGAGCACGACAATGAAGGGGAGAACAAACATGAGTAAGCAGAAAATGATTTTGCGCACCAAATTCATCGATCGCATCTGTCACTGGATCGTGGTGATCAGCTTTTTTCTGGTTGCGCTGTCCGGTATCGCCCTGTTCTTTCCCACCTTGCAGTGGCTGACGCAAACATTTGGCACGCCGCAGATGGGGCGGATCATGCATCCTGTTTTCGGGGTATTGATTGTTATCTGCCTGATCCCGATGTTTATCCGTTTTGTCGGCCACAATATTCCGAAACGCGGCGACCTGCCCTGGTTTCTCCATATCGTTGAGGTATTGAAAGGCAACGAGCATGAAGTGTCCGATGTGGGCAAATATAACCCCGGGCAGAAAATGATGTTCTGGAGCATCATGGGCTTAACGCTGGTATTGCTGATTACCGGCATCATCATGTGGCGCCCGTACTTCGCGCATCTATTTCCCATTGACGTGGTGCGTTATGCCATTCTGATTCATGCGACAGCGGCTATCGTGCTGATCCATGCCATTCTGATCCATATGTATATGGCATTCTGGGTCAAAGGGTCGATTAAAGGCATGATCGAGGGCAAGGTTTCCGAACAGTGGGCGAAGAAGCACCATCCCCGCTGGGCGCGCAGCCTGAAAGAAAAATCCCAGGTGAAAAAATAACCCCGTTACGCTCCCCGCCAACGCCCGGCATAAATATTCGGCGTGCCTCGGCGTAAGCCATTACGCCGAGGCGGGCGTTCCCGCGAATGCGCCGCAGGACGTGGAGTCGGCGAATAGGCAAACTAAAGGTTATAACTTACGCCCAAAAGTCATAACGTTACCCCATTCCTCCATTATCGCTTAGCAGTTATGATGCGCTATCGTCTTAAAATAGACATCCAGACATAAAGATAGCCATAAATTGTGTATAACACACAACATTGCTGAGACACCATGGAGCTGATAATGAAGAAATTCACCCCCGCCCTGCTGGCATTAAGCCTGATCGCGTCGTTACCTGCGTTTGCCGGCCAGACAACCGCAATTGCCCCTATTCCTGCCAGTCTGGCTCAGCACGACGGCCCGGTACGGATCGCGGTTATCCGCAATCTGGGTTCTGACGACAACACCACCCAGTTTATCTCCGGCGTACTCGAAGAAGGCAAAAAGCTGGGCTTTAAGGTCAGCACCTTTCTGAGCAACGGCGACGATGCCCGCTTTCAGGACTTCGTGAATCAGGCTATCAGCCAGAAATACGACGGCATCATTCTGTCACAGGGACGCGATCCCTATTCGACCGAGCTAATCAAACGCATCGTCGACAGCGGTATTGCGGTATCGGTGTTTGATACCGCCGTTAACGGCGAGATCCCGGGTGTTACCGTCACCCAGCAGGATGATGCCTCCCTGACCGATGAGTCATTCGGTCAACTGGTTAAAGATTTCAACGGTAAAGCCAATATCATCAAACTGTGGGTCGCCGGCTTTCCGCCAATGGAGCGTCGTCAGGCCGCCTATCAGCAAATCCTGAAGGCCAACCCCGGCATCAAAGAGCTGGAATCCATCGGCGCCGTCTCTTCCGATGTGCAGGGCGATACCGCCAACAAAGTCGGCGCGGTGCTGGCCAAATATCCGAAAGGCAAAATCGACGCCATCTGGGGCACGTGGGACGCGTTCAGTCAGGGGGCTTATAAGGCATTGAAAGAAAACGGCCGTACTGAAATCAAACTCTACAGCATCGATATTTCCAATCAGGATCTGCAACTGATGCGGGAAGCCAATAGCCCGTGGAAAGTGAGTGTGGCCGTCGATCCTAAGCTGATTGGCAAAGTAAACCTGCGTCTGGTCGCCAACAAAATCGCCGGCGAACCGACTCCCGCCACTTATGAATTCCGCGGCGCATCCATTCCTCAGGCGCTATTAGCCAGTCAGCCTGGCCCGGTAAACGTTGCCGGTCTGAGTAAAATTATTCCCGGCTGGGGCCAAACCGATGATTTTATTGCGCCCTGGTTTGCTACATTGGAAGCCAAACAGGCTAAATAACAGGGAGATAACCTATGGCATCCACGCCTCTGCCAACGCCGGAATACAGCCGCAATATGCGGTTAATCGGACACAGCGATCAGGGAGGCCGACCTGATGGCGTACAGGTGATGGTTCATCGCGGTTATGCCTATATCGGGCATATGGTTTCACAGGGGGTATCGATTGTTGACGTGTGCGATCCTAAAAACCCGAAGCCCGCCGGGTTTATCGCCGCGCCGCCGGGAACCTGGAATATCCACCTTCAGACGCACGACGATCTGCTGCTGGTCGTCAATGCCCGGGATCTGTTCGCCGATGCCAGCTTTGCCGAAGAAAAAGTCTACTACACCCGCGCCGTCGCCGAGACGATAAGCACCCGGCAGCAGGGAAAAAGCTGGAGCGCCGGGCTGCGTATTTTCGATATTTCGACGCCGGATAAGCCGCGCGAAATCAGCTTCCTGTCGCTGGACGGTATTGGCGTTCACCGTATCTGGTACGTCGGCGGCCGCTGGGCCTATGTTTCCGCCCTACTGGACGGATACAGCGATTACATTTTTCTGACTATCGATTTGGCCGATCCGCAACGCCCTCAGGTCGCCGGGCGCTACTGGCTGCCGGGGATGCATAGCGCCGGCGGCGAGCAGCCGACCTGGCCGGAAGGTAAACGATATGCGCTGCATCACGCCATTATCAGCGGCGATACGGCTTACGCCAGCTGGCGCGACGGCGGCTTAACGCTGCTGGACGTCCGCGATCGCCACAAGCCTCAGCTTATTAGCCATCGTAACTGGAGCCCGCCTTTCGGCGGAGGAACACATACCGCGCTTCCGCTGCCCGATCGTGATTTGTTAATCGTTCTGGATGAAGCGGTGCTGGATAATCAGGAAGATGGCGAGAAGCTTATCTGGGTGTTTGATATTCGCGAACCGGCCAATCCGGTCAGTATCGCCACCTTTCCACAGCCGACCGAAACGGATTATGTGAAAAAAGGCGCGCACTTCGGCCCGCATAACCTGCACGAAAACCGCCCGGGCAGCTTTATCAGCTCAACGCTGATTTTCGCCACCTATCAGAACGCCGGCGTCAGGGCTTACGATATCAGCAACCCCTATCGACCGAAAGAAACCGGCGCGCTGGTGCCCGCCGCGCCGCAACGCATGATAGACAAGCGCCCCGGCCGGCCGTCGGTGATTCAATCCTGTGATGTGTTTGTCGATGCCGAAGGCATTATCTACAGCACCGACTACAACGCGGGCCTGTCGATCATAGAGTATCGCGGTTAAGTCATGCGCTCAGCCCCGTTGCACACCTGTCTCTTATACACAAATGCAGGGACTCATGACGGTTTTTCCGTTACCCGGCGTAAGAAATTATGCTGAGGTGAACTTGACCGCCGAGTGAGCAGCATGGATGCTGCGAAAACCAGTGCCGCGTCGGGAACGCGTCACTGGTGGCTCGAATAGCGGTCATGGGCGCCGAGGGAACCGCGTCAGCGGCATAATTTCAGCCGGAAGCCAGAGGTCAAGGAGCTGCGGCGATTGAGCGCTCCTTGTCGGGCGCGTGCTTCGCCGTGGCATGAAAATACCTTTATTTTCGCGCACGAAATAGCTCTGAACTCACAGAGACTATTATCGGTAAATATGTGACTAATAGACAGAGCACGAGGTGCTGAACGCCAGGCTCCCGCTGAAACTCAATCCAGCGCCAACACGCTCACCCACATCGGCCCCTGCCCCACCGCATAACGCGCCAGCGGCTGTAATCCGCCATCAGCCCCGTTAATACGATACACCTCGATATGATCCGATTTCTGTCCGGCGGAAATCAGGAACTCGCCGTTATGATCGATATTGAAGCCGCGCGGCTGTGTTTCCGTCGGCTGATGGCCGGTCAGAGACAGCGTGCTGCCATCTTCGGATACCTGGAAAATGCTCAGCAGGCTGGCGGTGCGATCGCTGATGTACAGAAAACGGCCATCGGGCGTGATGTGAATATCCGCCGCCCAGCGCGTATCGGCAAAATCGGCGGGCATGGCGTCCAACGTCTGGACTTTCTGCAATTGGACGTTCGGCGCGTCGAGCTGATAAACGTCCACCGAACTGTTCAGTTCATTGACGCAATAGGCAAAGCGTTGGTTGGGGTGGAATGCCATATGGCGCGGCCCCGCCCCTGCAACGGCGGCCATGGCCGGCTGACGATGTACGCTCAGTTCGCCCGTTTCCCCCAGATCGTATAAACGAATGCGATCTTCTTTCAGGCAAGGCGCCCAGATCACCGCATTGTGCGGGTCGATATTGGTTGAGTGGCACCCCTCCAAACCGTCCAACTGCTGGATCGGCTCGCCAACAATGCCATTCGCGTCAATCGGGCTAACGCTGACGCAAGCGCCGCTATAGGAGGCGCTGAACAGGAAACGGCCGTCCCGATCGGTAGAAAGATGGGTCGGGCTGCCGGGCAAGGATGCGGCGCCCGCGTCCGTCAGCAGACCCCGATCGTCAATGCGGTAGTTGATGACGCGAAACTCGGGGCGAACCCCCACATACAGATGGCGTTTATCAGGCGCAATCACCATCGGTTGTACCTGCCCGGGCACATCAACAACCTGTAATAATGTCAGTCCGCCTTGCGTGCCGAGTTGCCACACATGGATCTGCTGACTTTCCGGGCTGGCGACATAAACTACTTGCTGCATCGTATTCTCCTCATTCATGCGACGTTCACTGCTCAAGCATAGGCAGAGTTTTTTATCAAAAACAGAGATAAGTCATACGACTCATATTTTCGCAACCTGACTTCCAGTGTAACATCATCGTTAATAGCGTTATTCTACAGACACTTTGCGAGACTACTATGACCTATCGCGTAATTGCACTCGATCTCGACGGAACCTTATTGGATCGACAGAAAAAAATCCTGCCGGAATCACTTACTGCATTAGCGCTGGCACGTCAGCAAGGTATAAAAATCGTGATCGTTACCGGACGTCATCACTCAGCCATTCACCCTTTTTATCAGGCGTTGCAACTTGATACCCCGGCCATCTGCTGTAACGGGACTTATGTGTATGATTATCGGTCAGGTCAGGCGTCTCATGCCAATCCGCTGACCGCCGATCAAGCCAAACGCGTGCTCAGCCTGCTGCAAGAGTTTGATATCCACGGCCTGATGTATGCCGACGACGCGATGTATTATCAGTATCCTACCGGGCATGTTATCCGTACTCAGGCATGGGCCTCGACATTACCGGAATTGCAGCGTCCGCTGTTCAAACAGGTTGAAGATCTGGTTTTGCAAACGGATGACGCATTGTCTATCTGGAAATTCGCCACCTCTCACGCCGATATCCCTACCTTAAACAATTTCTCCCGCGTCGTGGAGCAACAGCTCGGTTTGGCATGCGAATGGTCGTGGCAGGATCAAGTCGATATCGCCCAAACCGGCAACAGTAAAGGCAAGCTGCTGCAACAATGGGTTGAAGAACAAGGCATCAGCATGAAAGAAGTGGTCGCCTTTGGGGATAACTTCAATGACCTCAGCATGCTTGAAGGCGCCGGACTCGGCGTGGCGATGGGCAACAGCGCCGATGAAATCAAAGCCCGCGCCGATCTGGTTATCGGCCACCATGAACAGCCCGGCATTGCCGAGGTGATCCGCACCCGAGTCTTGTCGTAACGGCTTATACCTCGCTCCACCTCAACGCCGGACAAAGCGCTCAGGGCCTTGCCCGGCACGTCGCACCTTATGGTTAGAGTACGCTGCCGAACGTTTGCCGCAAATGCGCTCCCGCGCCCAACAACCCCGGCTGTTGATGCGTAATCAGAAAAACCGGAATATCGGCAAGGTAGTCTTTAAAACGCCCTTTGTCCTCAAAGGCGGCGCGAAAACCGGAAGCCTGAAAAAAAGACAGAAAGCGCGGCACAATCCCACCGGCGATATACACGCCGCCAAAAGTTCCCAACGTGAGCGCCAAATTACCGCCAAACCGCCCCATCATCGAACAAAACAGCGACAGCGCCCGATGGCAGTCAACATCATACTCCGCCGCCAGCGCGCGCTCGGACACCGCCCGAGGCAGCAGATTTTGCGGCTCGCGCCCATCGGCCAGCACCAACGCGCGATAAAGATTGACCAGTCCCTGCCCGGAGAGCAACCGCTCTGCGGAAACATGCCCCCACTGCCGACGCAAGACTTGCAATACGCGATCTTCTTCATCGCTGCCGGCGGCGAAGTCTACGTGTCCGCCTTCCCCCGGCAAGCTGATCCAACGGTTATCCACCCGGAGCAAATGCGCGACCCCAAGCCCGGTTCCCGCCCCATAGACGGCAACGGGCTGGTTGGCGACCGGCTCGCCGCCTCCGATCTGGATAAGCGAGGTTTTCTCCAGCACCGGAACCGCCATGGATACCGCGGTAAAGTCATTGATGACCTCAAGGTGCTGCAATCCAAGCCCGGCCTTCATCTGCGCAATAGAAAACTCCCAACTATGATTGGTCATGGCGACCCAATCGCCGGTAATCGGACAGGCAATCGCCAGGCATGCCGCCTCGACGGTGACGGCCTGATCGCCCAGATAGTCGCGGATAAGCGTCTCAAGGCTGGGAAATTGCCGCACCGAATACGTCGCCAACTGTGATAACGAGCCTGTTGTCATGTCGCACAGGGCCAAACGGGTATTTGTCCCCCCCACATCGCCAACCAGCGCATAATGCGTCATTGTGTTACTTCCCCAAATTGAAAAGATAATGTGGTTACGATAACGCGACCTTATTCAAATCGCGACAACACAGCACACAATATTCAGGGAAGAAATCAAAGCGGATTTTTTCAGACAGGATTTTAAAAAAATAATCAGTATGTTAAGCCGTTATCGAAACGCTTTTTACCTGCGCATAAAGTTGCTGCTGCGGATGCAAGGCCAGATCGTCGCGCGCCCACGGCGAGATCCTTGCCCATAGAATCTGGTTGCCGACAACCAGCTTAACTTCTACCTGGTCGTCAACCTCAATGCACTCCACCACATCGGCAGGGAGAATATTACGGATACTGCTCACTTCGGGCGGCGCGAGCACCAGCGATACATCGGCGGCGTTAATGCGGATACGCAACGGCGTGTCCGTAGGCGCGTCCACCTTTCCCACCCACAGATGCCGGTCGCCCAGCGACAGCGCGGTCATCGCGTAACGGTCGTGGTGCGCAAGCACACGGACGTTCAATATGCTGCTTTGCTCTTCCCGCGGCAGCCAGGGGCGTAACGCACTGCTGGCCCAGACTTCCTCCAGCCCTCCCAGCGCCTTTACTTTGCCCTGATCCAATACCAAAACACGATCCGCCAGCCGAAGAATTTCTTCCATACTGTGGCTGACATACAGGATGGGAATGTTCACTTCTTTCGCCAGCCGCTCCAGATAGGGCAACAGTTCCCGTTTGCGCGGTAAATCGAGGGAGGCCAACGGCTCATCCATCAGCAGCAGTTCCGGCGCGGTCAATAATGCGCGACCAATCGCCACGCGCTGCTTTTCCCCACCCGATAACGTTAGCGGATAGCGATGCAGTAAATGTTCAATCCCCAACAGCGCGACAATATCATCAAACTGTTGCGACATATGCGCCGCCATGCCATAGCGCAGATTGCCGCGCACCCGATAATGCGGGAACAGGCGGGCATCCTGAAACACATAGCCGACATGACGCTTTTCCGGCGGCAGGGAAATACGCCGCCGGGTATCCACCAACACCCGATCGTTGAGAACGATGCGCCCTGACCTGGGCTGGGTCAATCCCACAATGGCGTTGATTAACGATGTTTTCCCCGCGCCGGAGACGCCAAAAACGGCGGTAATGCCGCTGGCGGGCAAATCCGCCTTAACGCTGAGGTCCAGTTCGCCAAGCTGCTGGTTAAAATCGAGTTGTAGCATTATCCCCCCAGCCGCTTACGGCTCCAGCGCGTCAACCATTCCGACAGTAACAGCGACACCAGCGAGAGCGCAATCGCAATGATGCACAGCCGCGCGGCGGCGGACTCCGCGCCGGGGGTTTCGATCAGCGTATACATCGCCAGCGGGATGGTTCTGGTCTCTCCGGGAATATTGGAAACAAAAGTGATGGTGGCGCCGAATTCCCCCAACGAGCGGGCAAAGGCCAACACCGTGCCGACAACGATGCCGGGAAAGGAAAGCGGTAAGGTAACGGTAAAAAATACCCGCCAGGGCGCCGCCCCTAACGTACGGGCAGCCTGTTCAAGACGCGTATCCACCGCTTCCAGCGACAAACGAATCGCTCTGACCATCAGGGGAAAAGCGACGATCGCCGACGCCAGCGCCGCGCCGCGCCAACTGAAACTGAAGCTAAAACCAAACCACTCATACAGCCAGACGCCAATAATCCCGCGACGCCCCATCGCAATCAGCAACACATAGCCAATGACGACCGGCGGCAACACCAGCGGCAGATGGATAATACTATCAAGCAGTGATTTACCGGGGAACCGACAGCGCACCAAAACCCACGCCATCAGTATCCCCAGCGGCAGGCTGCAAATCACAGCCACAACAGAAACTTTGAGGCTCAGCTCAACGGCCTGCCACTCATAGTCACTTAGCATCTAGTCACTTAGCATCATTAACGGGGAGTGAATCCATAGCGTTTAAAGATCGCCGCGGCTTCCGGTGTTTTCAATTGCGCGTAAAAAGCGGTCACCGCCGGATTTGTACGATCTTTTACTATCGCCATCGGATATTCCACCGGTTTATGGCTGTTGGCGGGAAATAATCCGACCACCTTGACCTTATCGCTGGCGACGACATCCGAACCATACACAATACCCAGCGGCGCTTCTTCACGCTCAACCAACGCCATGGCGGCGCGGACGCTATTCGCGCGCGCCATCAAGGGGGAAAGGGCATCCCAGGCTTTTAAGTTTTGCAGCGCTTCTTTGGCATAGATACCGGCGGGAACATGGTCCGGGTCGCCCACGGCCAATCGTCCCTCTTTCAGCAGACTTTTCCAGTCGGTATTTTCATTGATGGCGAGATCTTTCAGCGGGCTGGTGCTGGGGGCAATCACCACCAGTTCATTGCCTAACAGCGTATAACGGCTATCCGTTTCTATCAGATTTTTATCCTGGACGTAATTCATCCACTGCTGATCGGCGGAAATAAACATATCGGCAGGCGCCCCCTGCTCAATCTGGCGCGCCAGCGTCGACGATGATGCGAAGGAAGCGACAATCGTGACGTTTTTCTCTTTCTGGTACTGTGTGGCAATCTCTTGCAATGCATTCGTCAGTGAAGCCGCGGCGAAGACCGTCACCTTTTCTTCCGCCGCCATTGCCGGAACCGCCATCCCTACGCTGAGCGCCAGCGCAGCAAACCCTTTCAACCATTGCCGTTTCATCTTCGTCTCCCGACCGTTACCGTTATGTAATGAATCATATAACGAAAAATCAGCGACTGTCATGCAATTTATCGGGACGGTCGGCGCAAGCGGGAGGAAATGTCCGGCGGAACGCCGGACATCAAAATCAGGGGAGTAAAAAAGTCAATCAATGCTGCTTTTTAGCGGTGCGATCTTCTAAATGACCTATGTTCGAAAGAACGTTAAACACCTCGCCCAGGCCATAAATGGCGCCCAGAATAATCGCCATCATGACCGGCACCATGGCTATGGCAAATAGCAGACTCGTTAATAATTCCAACATGCTTACCTCACTTATCGCAACGGTCAGCGTTAATCCCGTGGCTAACGCAATAAACTGTTTCTATCATAGTCATAGTGACTTCCCCACAGTTTAACCCAATCAAAGAAAATAAGGCGGCCATTCGTGCGATTTGCCCCGGATGGAAAAAATGACGACAATACAGACTGATAAAATGAAACATCATCAGGCCCTTAGCCATGCAAGCTGAAATCCTTCTTACCCTGAAACTCCAGCAGCGGTTGTTTGCCGACCCGCGGCGCATCGACTTACTGAAACAAGTCCGTCATACCGGTTCAATCAGTCAGGGAGCCAAGCTGGCGGGGATCAGTTATAAAAGCGCCTGGGATGCCATCAACGAAATGAATCAGTTAGCTGAGCAAACATTGGTCGAGCGCATGACCGGCGGCAAAGGCGGCGGCGGCGCCCGGCTCACCCGCTATGGCGAACGGTTGATTCAGCTTTATGACCTGATGGCGCAAATCCAGCAAAAGGCTTTTGATGTATTGCAGGAAGACGATTTACCGCTGGACAGCCTGTTGGCGGCCATTGCGCGTTTTTCGCTACAAACCAGCGCGCGTAACCAATTTTTTGGAACCGTGCTCGCACGCGACGATGGGCAAGTGCAACAGCATGTGGATATTTTGCTCGCCGATGGTAAAACCTCCATCAGCGCATTGATAACCCAACACAGCGCCGAGCGGTTACAACTCAAATCGGGAAAGGAAGTGTTGGTGCTGATTAAGGCGCCCTGGGTGAACGTATGCGCGGCGTCCTCCCCGGCAACGAAAGCGGATAACCGCCTTCAGGGGCGGATCAGCAGCATTCAGCCCGGCGCTGAAAACAGCGAGGTGTTGATCGCACTGGCCGGCGGGGAGACGCTGTGCGCCACCGTTCCCAATGATGTTGTCTCACAACAGCAGCTCAGGCGCGATCAGGACGTCAGCGCGTATTTTAATGCCGACAGAGTCATTATCGCGACGCTCTGCTAAACATTAACCCGATCGAATAGACCGCCTGGGTGGGTTTATTTCCGACAAACAAATAGCATGCGCAAAAACCGCCATCGCTAAATTTTACACCCCGATGCAGGAAGGTAGAAAAATGTCGTTGTTGAAAATATCGCAAGGGTTATTCCGGCTAAGTGATACCCGTATGTTGCGTCTGGATGAACTGACCCTCGCGCAACATCAAAGCTGGGCGTTCGTCGGCGCAAACGGCAGCGGAAAATCGGCGCTGGCGCGGGCCTTGTCCGGCGAGTTGTCGCTGCTGAGCGGCGAACGCCGGTGCGATTTTCAGCGCATCGTCCGATTATCCTTTGAACAGTTGCAGCAGTTGGTCAGTGCGGAATGGCAGCGCAACAATACCGACATGCTAAGCGCCGATGAAGACGACACCGGTCGCACCACCGCAGACGTGATCCAGGATACGGTAAACGATCCGGTTCGCTGCCGGCAGCTCGCACAACAGTTTGGTATCGAGCCTCTGCTGGATCGCCGCTTCAAGTATCTTTCCACCGGCGAGACACGTAAAACCATGCTGTGTCAGGCGTTGATGCCGCAGCCCGACCTGCTTATTCTGGACGAGCCTTTCGACGGACTTGACGTGTCCTCGCGCGCTCAACTTGCCGCGCGACTGCCGGAGCTTGCCGGCCAGGGATATACGCTGGTGCTGATCCTCAATCGCTTTGACGATATTCCTGATTTCATCAATCACGTCGGTATCCTTGCCGACTGCACGTTGACCCGTAACGGAGACCGTAAGGATATCCTGTCGGAAGCTCTCATCGCTCAGTTGGCCTACAGTGAAAAGCTGTCAGGCACCGCGCTCCCTGAACCGGAAGATCCCCGGCAGTCTGCCGCGCTGCCCGCCGACCAACCGCGCATCACGCTGCGCAACGGCATCGTGAAGTACAACGATCGCCCGATCCTGCACGGATTAACCTGGGAAGTGCTGCCCGGCCAACACTGGCAGATTGTCGGCCCGAACGGCGCAGGCAAATCCACCCTGCTGAGCCTGATTACCGGCGACCACCCGCAAGGCTACAGCAACGATCTCACGCTGTTTGGCCGTCGACGAGGAAGCGGAGAAACCATCTGGGATATCAAACGGCATATCGGCTACGTCAGCAGCAGCCTGCATCTTGATTACCGCGTCAGCGTCAGCGTGCGCAACGTTATTTTGTCCGGTTTTTTTGATTCTATCGGCATTTATCAGGCGGTTTCCGACCGCCAGCGCCAATTAACCGACCAGTGGCTGGCGTTGCTGGGTCTTGACGGCGCTATCGCCGATACGCCGTTTCAATCGCTGTCCTGGGGCCAACAGCGGCTGACGCTGATCGCCAGAGCATTGGTCAAACACCCCGCTTTGCTGATCCTCGACGAACCGTTGCAGGGATTAGATCCGCTTAACCGTCAGTTGGTGCGGCGCTGGCTGGATGTTTTAATCAGCGAAGGCGATACGCAATTGCTCTTCGTCTCTCATCATGCGGAGGATGCGCCGCTGTGCATTACGCACCGGCTAACGTTCGTTGCCAGAGACGATGTCTATGACTACCAGACGGAAGAGGTTCGCCCCGCTTCTGGTTAACTAACAAAAAGTAAAATCCCTCTGGATTCCGATTGATTTTCTCAAGCCAAATCAGAATTCTATACCATCGATAATAACCGGCGCTGTTTTCGCCGTGGATCACCTTTCCCGGCAGCAAGCCATGTTATTTTTTGTCAAATCGTCACAACAGAGGTCATTATGAACGTTCTGGTTACGGGGGGATGCGGTTACATAGGAAGCCATACCTGTGTACAACTGCTGGCCGCCGGGCATCACCCGATCATTCTCGACAATTTATGCAATAGCAAAGCCAGCGTGGTTAAAACCATAACGCAATTGACCGGGAAAACCCCCGTTTTTTATCAGGGCGATATCCGTGACGGCGCGTTGCTGAATGACATTTTTTCCCGCCATGCCATTGGCTCCGTGATCCACTTTGCAGGCCTGAAAGCCGTCGGGGAATCCGTTCGGCAGCCGCTCGATTATTATGGCAATAATGTCTATGGCACGCTGACGCTGGTTGAGGCGATGAAAAAAGCCGGCGTGAAGAACCTGATTTTCAGCTCCTCCGCCACGGTTTATGGCGATCAGCCCCAAATCCCGTATCAGGAAAGCTTCCCGACGGGCCATCCCGCCAGCCCTTACGGCCGCAGCAAGCTGATGGTCGAGCAAATTTTACAAGATTTGCAACATGCACAACCGGAGTGGAGCATCGCCCTGCTGCGCTATTTCAATCCGGTGGGCGCGCACCCTTCAGGCGAAATGGGCGAGGATCCCCAGGGAACGCCCAACAACCTGATGCCTTATATCGCCCAGGTTGCGGTTGGCCGCCGGGAATCACTGGCTATTTTCGGCAATGACTATCCGACGGCGGACGGCACGGGCGTACGTGATTATATCCATGTCGTCGATCTGGCCGATGGACACGTCGCGGCGATGAATAGGCTGCAAGACCGCGCCGGAGTTCACATTTACAATCTGGGCGCCGGAGTCGGCTACAGCGTATTACAGGTGGTTGACGCTTTCAGCGAGGCTTGCGGCAAACCTGTTGCCTACCACTTCGCGCCACGCCGGCAGGGCGACCTGGCCGCCTATTGGGCCGATGCGGAAAAAGCCGCCGCCGACCTGAACTGGCGGGTCACACGCTCGCTGGAAGAAATGGCTCAGGATACCTGGCGCTGGCAATCCGCCCACCCTGAGGGCTATCCGGACTAACGTCGTGCATCACAGGAGCAACGTATGTTGGATGAAAAAACCGCGGCGCTGGCGCCGGACGGTCAGCCGTTTCAGTTAACCACGCTACAGAACCTGGCTGGCATGCGCGTTTGCTTTATGGACTGGGGCGCAACCTGGCTTTCCTGTCAGCTTCCGGTACAGGACGGGATTCGGGAAGTACTGCTGGGCTGCGCATCGCCTGAGCAATATCCGCAACAAAACGCCTATCTCGGCGCATCGATTGGACGTTATGCCAACCGCATCGCCAATGCCACGATCCGTCGCGGAAATGACATTTTTCATCTGACCGCCAATCAGGGCCGGAACCAGCTACATGGCGGACCGGAGGGGTTTCACACCCGGCGCTGGCGCATGCTCAGTCAGGATGCGTCACAGATCACCTACCAACTGTATTCGCCGGATGGCGATCAAGGGTATCCGGGGCAGCTTAACGTTCAGGTATGTTATCGTCTGACTGAACATAACGCGCTGGAAATCTCGTATCGGGCCACCGCCGAGAAACCCTGCCCGGTGTGCTTAACCAATCATGCCTATTTTAATCTTGACGGCAGCCCGACCGACGTACGCCGACACCGGCTGCAACTGTTCGCCGATTATTACCTGCCGGTAAACCAGACGGGTATTCCCAACGGCGATCTGGCTCAGGTGCAAAACACCGGAATGGATTTCCGTCAACCCAAAACGCTGGAACAGGACTTCCTGCGGGACCAGGATCAGATTGCCGTCGGCGGCTACGATCATGCCTATCTGTTGCACCGAGTCTGTGGCTCCAGCGAAAGTCCGGCGGCCAATCTGTGGTCGTCGGATGGCCGCGTGCTCATGAGCGTATTTACCAGCGCGCCGGCATTGCAGCTCTATAGCGGAAACGTTCTGGCCGGTACGCCATCGCGCGAAGGCGGCGTCTATGAAAATTGCGCCGGGCTGGCGCTGGAAAGCGAATTTCTGCCCGACAGCCCCAATCATCCTAACTGGCCGCAGCCCGATTGTTGGTTAAGACCGGGGAACGTTTATCGTTCTGATACGACGTACCAGTTTTTTTTCAGTAACGGTTAAACAATCAACAATTAACCTATTGATAACATTGACGGCGGCATCTTCCGCCAATTTACAAAACTCTTCAATTCGCCGCTTGCTGAGGTTAGATTCAGACGATTACACTGCCATGACTTTCTGTAAGGAAACGTTATGTCAGCATCCGGTTTATCGCCATCGTTCATTCATCATCTGCGCCACAAAGGCAGGTGGGGATGGCTATTAGCGTTATGCTGGCTATTTCTGAATGCGCAACTGGCCATCGCCGGACATCAATGCGACCTGACCGTCAGCCATGTCTCTCCATCCATACAGCACCAAGCGCACCTGCAACAAACAACGTCGCATTTTTCTCACCATGATGCGATGGCGAAACCTTCGGCCGACCAGCAGACGCCGCTGTGTGAAAAACACTGTGTGCCAGACACCATCAAGCAAGACAATGCCTCTCTGATATCATTGGCTCTCCCGGTCAACAATGACCTGGTCCTGGCGGCTCAGCCGCACGAGGCGAACGGCGCCAATCATGTCTGGTTCTCTCCCCCTGTCGCCGGCCCGCCGGCTGAAATCCGTTTCTGCCGCTTTAGAGAATAGCTCTTTGATGATGACACGCTTGCGCCGATTGGCGTAATCAACCGTTATTCATCGTTTTTATGGAGCTATTATTATGCGCACCGCTTATGTGGCGTTTATCGCCAGCCTGCTTTTTTCTTCCCCGTTGTGGGCGAATGGACACCAACATCACGCCATGACGCCGCCGGATACCGCCGCCAGAGTGTATCAGGCCACCGGTACGATAAAACAATGGAATGCCGACAGCGTCACCATTTCCCACCGTCCGATCGCCGATTTGCAGTGGCCGGCCATGACCATGGCGTTCAGGCTGCCCGGCGTCTCCGGCGAATTTAATCCCTTACCGGCGGATACCCTCGTGGCGTTCAGTTTTATTCAAAGCGACAGTGGTTATACCTTGACCGCGATTACGCCACAGCAACCATAACCGGGGGATAAAATATGAACACCTCCCGGCACCTCTCGGTAAGAGCGTGGTTGGCGATGTTGCTGTGGCTGCCGGCCGTGTCATTTGCGGCAGATCTGGACCTTGATCAGGCTTTACAGGCAGCGGAACGCTATTCCGCCGATCTGTCGGCCAATCAGCACCAGATTCGCGCGCTGCAAAACATGGCCGACTCCGCCACACAGCTTCCCGATCCGCAACTCAGGTTCGGCGTGGAAAACCTGCCATTAGGGGGCAACAGCGGTAGCCGACTGACGCGTGAAGGCATGACGATGCAACGTATCGGCGTCATGCAAACCTATGTCAGCAGCACCAAACGCGAAAACAAGGCGCAAACATTCCGGGTGGAAGCCGATAGTCTGCGCAGCAACAGCGAAACCATCCGCGCCCGTCTGCAACGGGAGACCGCGCAAGCCTGGCTGGAACTGGCGCTGTCCCAACAGACGCTGAAAGCAGCGCGGTCGCTGGTTAACGAAAGCCAACGGCAGATTGCCTTGCAAAAAGCCGGCGTAGCCGCGGGCGTCGAAGCCAGCAGCGTGCTGGATGCCCGTCTGACGCTGGCGGCAATGCAGGATACGCTGGCCGATGCCGAACGGGATGTTCTGATAGCAAAGGCCAGAATGGCGCAGCTTATCGGCCTGCCTGATATCAACGTTCGCGGCGATCTCCCCCGCTTTGAGCGGTTACCCGCCTCGCCCGATGAACTGAGAAAAATCATTCATCTGCACCCGGAAATGCAGTTGGCGCAGCGTGAAGCCGAACTTGCACAGGCGCGATCGGCGCAATCGGCCGTCGCGGCCATTCCCGATGTCGGCGTCGAAATTTACTATGCCAAACGCGGAAATGACTACGACGATATGGCCGGCGTGATGGTGACGGTCGATCTGCCGCTGTTCAAATCCAAACGGCAGGATAAAGACTACGCCGCCGATGTGGCCCGCAGCCAGGAGGCCCGCGACAGGGTGTTATTGGCGGGCCGGGAGCATCAGGCGCAGCTCGACACGCTGATAGCGCAATATCAGGCCGCCCAGTCGCGCTGGCAGCGCCAGAAAAACCAGGTGCTTCCTCTCCAGCATCAGCGCATCGGGCTGATTCAGGCCCAGTATCAGTCCGGCAGCAGCAACCTTGCCGACGTGCTGGAAGCCCGCCGTTCAATGCTCGAAAGCCAGATCGCCACACTGAACGCTACGCGGGAAATGGCTCGGCTTTGGGCGGACATTCGCTATCTGACGCCACAGGGAAACCCACGATCATGAATAAACCACTCGCTATCAGTCTGCTCGCGCTGGCGCTCGCCGGCGCTATCGGCGCCGGTTATTTCTGGGGCAGTCTGCAACACCGGGCGGCTACGCCCGACACGCCGGCGGCGGCCGATCGCCCGGTACTGTATTGGTATGATCCGATGGTGCCCGATAAACGTTTCGATAAGCCGGGTAAATCGCCGTTTATGGACATGCAGTTAATTCCCCGTTATGCCGATGAGGCACAAGATGACGGCGGCGTAACGATTAGCGCCCGTCAGCAGCAGAATCTCGGGGTTCGCATCGCGCAGGCGGAGATTCGCAGCGTCAACCTGCAAACCTCGGGCTATGGTTCCGTCGCACTTAACGAACGCACGCTGCGCACGCTGGTCGCTCCCAGCGGCGGCATTGTCGAACAGCTTAATGTCAACGCGCCGCAACAACAGGTTAATAAAGGGGAAACGCTGGCTATGCTGTGGAACCCCGCCTGGGCCGCGGCACAACAGGAATATCTGGCGGTACGGCAGTTGGGCGACCGTTCGCTGACACAGGCGGCGCGTCAAAAACTGTCGCTGCTGTTTATGCCGGAAGCGGTGATCCGTCAGGTGGAGCGCAGCGGACAGCCGCAGCCGCGAATGACGATTACCGCCCCCGAGGCCGGTTATGTGAATAAGCTCGAAGTCCGTGCCGGCATGCAGCTAACCCCGGCGCAACCGCTATTCGAGTTGGCAAGCCTGGATCCGGTGTGGGTGGAAATCGATTACCCGGAAGCGCAGGCGGCGCAGTTGACGGTTGGCGGCGAGATGATCGCCAGCAGCCCCGCCTGGCCGGGAAAAACCTTCCATGGAACCGTCAGCGAGCTGCTCCCGGTGCTGGACAGCACTACCCGCACGCTGAAAGCCCGGGTCATCGTGGAAAATGCCGGACAACAGTTGAAACCGGGAATGTATCTGTCCGTACGGCTCGCCAACGCCAAACCACAGCGGCTGTTGATGATCCCTCAGCAGGCACTGCTGGTTAGCGGCAGTCAAAACCGGGTATTACTGAGCGAAGGCGACGGCCATTTTGTTCCGCGCAACGTTACCGTTGGGGTCGCCCACGACGACTGGGTTGAAATCTCCGCCGGGCTTAATCAAGGCGACAACGTCGTGACTTCCGGTCAGTTCCTGATTGACTCCGAAGCCAGCCTGAGCAGTTCGCTGTCTCAGTTTGGCGATGCGCAGCCGGAGACATCACCGCAGGCGCAGACCGGCGACGGCTCAACAACCGGCTATCGGACGCAAGGGGTCATTAAGGCGATTAACGGCAATCAGCTCACCATTGAACATGACGCCGTTCCGGCGCTTAACTGGTCGCCAATGACCATGGATTTCGCGCTGCCGCCAGACGGCTTGCCGCAAGGTATCGGCATCGGCAGCAAAGTCAGCTTTGGCTTCACTATGGATGACAGCGGCATTCATATTCAGGACATCTCACCGCTCAACGATCCTCATGCCGGACATGGAGGCCACCCATGATTGCCTATGTCATTCGCTGGTCGCTGAAAAACCGGCTGCTGGTACTGCTGGCCGCATTACTGATGGCCGCCTGGGGGATCGTCTCGTTGCAGAAAACGCCGCTGGATGCCCTGCCCGATCTGTCTGACGTGCAGGTCATTATCCGCGTCAGCTATCCGGGCCAGGCGCCGCAGGTGGTGGAAAATCAGGTCACTTACCCGCTGACGACCACCATGCTGTCGGTGCCGGGAGCGAAAACGGTACGCGGCTTTTCCATGTTTGGCGATGCTTATGTCTATATTCTGTTCGAGGATGGCACCGATCCTTACTGGGCGCGTTCCCGCGTACTGGAATATCTCAGTCAGGTGCAGTCCAGTCTGCCGGCGGAGGCAAAAACCGCCCTTGGGCCGGATGCCACCGGCGTCGGTTGGATCTATGAATATGCCCTGGTCGATCGCAGCGGCAAGCATAGTCTGGCCGAGCTGCGCGGCTTGCAGGACTGGCTGCTCAGGTTCGAACTGAAAACCGTTCCCAACGTCGCCGAGGTCGCCAGCGTCGGCGGCATGGTGAAACAGTATCAGGTGGTGGTCGATCCGGAGAGGATGCGCACGCAGAATATTAGCCATCAGCAGATTATTAGCGCCATTCAGGCAGCCAATCAGGAAAGCGGCGGTTCGGTACTGGAATTGGGGGAGGCGGAATACATGGTGCGCACCGCCGGCTATCTGAAAAACGCGCAGGATTTCAACCATGTGGTCATCACCACCCGCAATGGCATTCCGGTGTTGCTGCAAGATGTCGCTTCCCTGCGGGAAGGCCCGGAAATGCGCCGGGGCATCGCCGAACTGAACGGCGAAGGCGAAGTGGCGGGCGGCATCATTGTGCTGCGCTACGGTAAAAACGCGCTGGAGACGTTATATGCGGTTAAGGCGCGGCTACAGGAAATTCAGAAAAGCCTGCCCGCGGGCGTAGAAATCGTCCCCACCTACGATCGCTCGCAGCTGATTGAACACGCTATCGAAACGCTGAGTCACAAACTGCTGGAAGAGTTTGCGGTGGTGGCGGTGATTTGCATCCTGTTTCTGTTTCATTTCCGTTCGGCGCTGGTGGCGATTATCAGCCTGCCGCTGGGGATACTCGGGGCGTTTATTATCATGCGCTATCAGGGGGTTAACGCCAACATCATGTCGCTGGGCGGGATTGCGATTGCGATTGGCGCCATGGTGGATGCGGCCATCGTGATGATAGAAAACATGCACAAAGTGGTGGAGCAATGGCGTCATGACCATCCTGGGAAAAACCCGCAGGAAAAGGAGTGGTGGCAACTGGCGGAGCGCGCCGCGACCGAGGTGGGTCCGGCGCTGTTTTGCAGTCTGTTGATCATCACGCTCTCCTTTGTGCCGGTTTTCTCGCTGGAAGCGCAGGAAGGCCGCATGTTTTCGCCGCTGGCGTTCACCAAAACCTATGCCATGGCGGTTGCCGCCGGATTAGGCATCACCCTGATCCCGGTGCTGATGGGCTATTTCGTGCGCGGGAAAATTCCCGATGAGCAGGCCAATCCACTGAACCGCTGGCTGATCGCCGGCTATCAGCCGGTACTCCAGAAAGTGCTGAGCTATCCCAAAACCACCTTGCTGGTTTCCGGCGCCTTATTGCTGCTCACGCTATTCCCGCTCAGCCGCCTCGGCAGCGAATTTATGCCGCCGCTGGATGAAGGCGATCTGCTGTATATGCCTTCCACCCTGCCCGGTATTTCCGCCCGGGAAGCGGCCCGACTGTTGCAGTTGACAGACCGGCTGATCAAAACCGTTCCTGAGGTTGAGTCGGTTTTTGGTAAAGCCGGCCGGGCCGAAACCGCCACCGACCCCGCGCCGTTAACCATGCTGGAAAGCACTATTCGCCTGAAGCCTCGTGACCAGTGGCGTCCGGGCATGACGATGGATAAATTGATCGCCGAACTGGATAGCACCGTCAACCTGCCGGGGATCGCCAACGTTTGGGTGCCGCCGATCCGTAACCGCCTGGATATGCTGGCGACCGGCATCAAAAGCCCGGTGGGCATCAAGGTGAATGGCAATAATCTGGCGGATATCGAGCGGATTGCGGCGCAAATCGAACGGGTGGTGAAGAACGTGCCGGGCGTGACATCGGCACTGGCCGAACGCCTGGCCGGCGGCCGCTATATCGATATTGATATCGATCGCCTGCGGGCCGCCCGCTACGGCGTTTCGGTAGCGGAGTTGCAGTCGCTGGTATCGACCTTGATCGGCGGACAGAACATCGGTGAAACCATTGAGGGACGCCGGCGCTATCCCATCAATATCCGTTATCCGCGCGAACTCCGCGACTCACTGGAAAAACTGCGCGCTCTGCCGGTGGTAACGGCTGACGGCGCCCGCGTCACGCTGGCCGAACTGGCCGATATTCGCGTCAGCGAAGGCCCGCCGATGTTGAAAAGCGAGAACGGCCGCCTGTCCGACTGGATATATGTCGATCTGCGCGGCCGGGATCTCAAATCCGCCGTAGAGGAAATGCAGCAGACCGTCGCACAACAGGTGACGCTGCCGGAGGGCGTTTCACTCAGTTGGTCGGGACAATTCGAGTATCTGGAGCGCGCGACGGAAAAAATGAAAATTGTCGTCCCCTTTACGTTGATCATCATTTTCGTGCTGCTGTACGTCACCTTTAACCGGATCAGAGATGCCTTGCTGATTATGGCCACGCTGCCCTTTGCGCTGATCGGCGGGGTCTGGCTGCTCTATATTCTGGGTTATAATCTGTCCGTCGCCGGGGCGGTAGGGTTTATCGCGCTGGCAGGCGTCTCGGCCGAATTCGGCGTCATTATGTTGCTCTATCTCAATCATGCGGTGGAAAAACACCGCATTCCGGGACAGTCGTTATCGCGGCAGCAGTTAATGGATGCCATTCACGAAGGGGCGGTGTTGCGTGTACGGCCTAAAATGATGACCGTCGCGACGATTATGGCCGGTCTGCTGCCGATCATGTGGGGCGGCGGCAGCGGTTCGGAGATTATGCAACGCATCGCCGCGCCAATGATTGGCGGCATGGTCAGCGCTCCGCTGCTTTCCATGCTGGTGATCCCGGCGGTTTATCTGTTATTGCATAAGAATGATCCCGATCCGCTGAAACGATAAAGCTGAGCGTGATTTTGAACAAACATAGCGCGGATAAATGACGTTGATGGGCGACTATCGATTGCCGATAGCCGCTCTCCGCCCCTATAATGGAACGAGTTATCACAGAAATCTTAGGATATGAAGGAGTTTAGCTATGGCTGTAACTAAGCTGGTACTGGTAAGACACGGTGAGAGCCAGTGGAACAACGAAAACCGCTTCACCGGCTGGTACGATGTTGACCTGTCCGAAAAAGGCCGTGCAGAAGCGAAAGCCGCCGGTAAGCTGCTTAAAGACGAAGGTTTTGCTTTCGACTTTGCTTACACCTCGGTGCTGAAACGCGCTATTCACACACTGTGGAATGTACTGGACGAGTTGGACCAAGCCTGGCTGCCGGTGGAAAAATGCTGGAAACTGAATGAACGTCATTACGGTGCTCTGCAAGGTCTGAACAAGGCCGAAACCGCTGAGAAATACGGCGACGAGCAAGTAAAACAGTGGCGTCGCGGCTTTGCTGTTACCCCGCCGGAACTGACTCGCGATGACGAACGTTTCCCAGGGCACGATCCGCGTTACGCGTCGCTGAGCGACAAAGAGCTGCCGCTGACTGAAAGCCTGGCGCTGACCATTGAACGTGTTGTTCCTTACTGGAATGAAACCATCCTGCCGCGCATCAAAAGCGGTGAGCGTGTCATTATCGCCGCTCACGGCAACTCGCTGCGTGCGCTGGTTAAATACCTGGACAACATGGGTGAAGATGAAATCCTTGAACTGAATATCCCAACCGGCGTGCCGTTGGTTTATGAGTTTGATGAAAACTTCAAGCCGATCAAACATTACTACCTGGGTAATGCTGATGAAATCGCCGCAAAAGCCGCGGCGGTAGCGAATCAGGGTAAAGCCAAGTAAAATTACCTGGTTTAAAAAAAACCCGGCCGATAAAGCCGGGTTTTTTATTGACCGTTATTCCGCCATTATCTGCTGCGGCGCTCACGCACCGCCGACGCCAACTGACGCAACAGCGCTTGCGTATCTTCCCATCCGATACAGGCATCCGTGACGCTGCGGCCATAGACCAGCGGTTCATTACTCTCCAGATCCTGATTGCCTTCAACCAGATGGCTTTCCACCATCACCCCTATAATCGCTTTTTCGCCCTGTGCAATCTGGCCGCTGACGTCTTCACATACGTCCATCTGCTTTTTAAACTGCTTGCAGCTGTTCGCATGGCTGAAGTCAATCATCACCTGTGGCGACAACCCGGCTTTCTCCAGCCCCGCCTTTACCTCTTTAACATGTTGCGCACTGTAATTCGGCGTTTTGCCGCCACGCAGAATAATGTGGCAGTCGCTGTTGCCGCTGGTATTAACGATGGCCGAATGCCCCCACTTGGTGACGGACAGGAAGCAGTGCGGCGCGCTGGCCGCATTTATTGCGTCAATGGCAACCTTGATGGTGCCGTCAGTGCCGTTCTTAAAACCGACCGGGCAGGACAGGCCGGAGGCCAACTCACGATGCACCTGAGATTCGGTCGTCCGGGCGCCGATAGCCCCCCAGCTCATCAGATCCGCAAGATATTGCGGTGTGATCATATCCAAAAACTCACCGGCGGCAGGCATACCGGAATCATTAATATCCAGCAGTAATTGACGTGCGATACGCAGACCGTCGTTGATCTGGAAACTATGATCCATATGAGGATCGTTAATCAGCCCTTTCCATCCCACCGTCGTGCGCGGTTTTTCAAAATAAACCCGCATCACCACTTCCAGATCGTCATTTAGTTCATGACGTAACTCAAGCAGGCGGGCAGCATATTCCTTGGCGGCTTTAGGATCGTGAATCGAACATGGGCCAATAACCACCAGCAAACGATCATCATTGCCGTTCAGAATTTTGTGAATGGCAGTTCGCGCGAACGAGACGGTTTCCGCGGCACGATCGGTCGCCGGGAATTTCTCCAACAGGGCGACGGGTGGCAAAAGTTCTTTAATCTCTTTAATCCTTAAATCATCATTCTGGTAATTCATAATAATTCCATCGATTCCAAAGCGGTATTTTTGACCCATATCCAACGCACGATATACAAGATAGCGAATAGATTGAAAAACTGAGCTGCCATAATGCAAGTTGACTATTATATGCCAAGCAGGCGACTTCATCGCGCTGAAATAGGCTATGTTTACATGATCAAATGCTTTCAGATGCGGAATAAGGTGTATTTTCACCATACGGAGCGCGCACGGCCTACGTAATATACACAGGCAGGCGCTTTTGATATCGCGTCAAAGCGCACAACATTGATAATCAGCAGAATATTTTTTCACCGCCGATTGCAGTACAGTGACAGGGTAATCGGCTTATACACCACTCAGGATGGACTATGGCGCATTCCCACCACCATGCAGAATCGGGCAACAGTAAACGTCTGCTCGCCGCATTTATTGTTACCGCGACGTTTATGGTGGCGGAAGTTATCGGCGGCCTGCTTTCCGGCTCGCTGGCGCTGCTTGCCGACGCCGGTCACATGCTGACCGATGCCGCGGCGCTGTTTGTCGCTCTGCTGGCCGTGCGTTTCGCGCAGCGTAAGCCCAACGCGAATCATACGTTTGGCTATCTGCGCCTGACCACTCTCGCGGCTTTTGTTAATGCGCTGACGCTGGTGGTTATTACCGCATTTATATTCTGGGAAGCCATACGGCGCTTCTATGATCCTCAGCCGGTGGCCAGTGTGCCGATGCTGATTATTGCCGTGGCCGGTTTGCTGGCGAATATTGCCGCGTTCTGGTTATTGCATCACGGGAGCGAAGAAAAAAACATTAATGTCCGGGCGGCGGCGCTGCACGTACTGGGCGATTTGCTAGGTTCAGTGGGGGCGATTATCGCCGCGTTGGTTATTCTGTTTACCGACTGGACGCCGATTGACCCCATATTGTCGATATTGGTGTCCTGCCTGGTGTTGCGTAGCGCATGGGCGCTGATGAAAGAGAGTATTCACGAGTTACTGGAAGGCACGCCCGGCCAGATAAGCGTTGATGCGCTGAAGAAAGATCTGACGCTGAATATCCCGGAAGTACGCAATATTCATCATGTGCATCTGTGGCAGGTGGGCGAAAAGCCGTTAATGACGCTGCATGCGCAGGTGATCCCGCCTTACGATCATGACGCGTTGCTGAAACGTATTCAGGAATATCTGTTGAAAAATTATCAAATCGGTCATGCCACGATTCAGATGGAGTATCACCACTGTGATGATGACCACTGCGACATTCATCACGCAGCAGGCCATCATCATTGAGGCCGTTACGGCCTGGCGTGTGATAACGGACTGGAGCGGTTTTCCTGCGCGCTTTTAATCCACAGCCAGGAACCGTTCAGCGCAATCAGCGTCAGAATAGCGTATTCCACCGCCATGGCGTACACCCCCTGATAGGCGAAAATCACCACGCAAATAACATCAATGACCACCCACAGCAGCCAGTTTTCAACGTACTTACGCGTCATCAGGATCATCGCGACAATCGACAAGACCATCATCGTGGAATCCCAGAACGGAAAAGCATCCGGCTGGAGTTCCGGCATCTGTACACCTAATCCGAGCGCTTGCATGCCTGAAACCGCCATGCGCGTCAGAACGGCGAAAACGGCGTCGATATAAAACGTCATTAACCCGATGGCGACCACACTCACGGCAGACCAGCCGATCAGCTTCGGCAAGGGAAGCCAGCGAATTTTAAGCTCAACTTCGTGAGACTCGGTTTTGCGCGTCCAGGCGTACCAACCATAAATATTGGCGGCAAAAAAGAAAATTTGCAGCAGCAGGCTGGCATAGAGTTGGATCTGGAAAAAAATCACCGCAAACAGCGTGACGTTAATCAAACCAAACAGGTAGTTAATGGTTTTTTCCAGACTTGCCAACCAGATACAAAGTAACCCAAACAGCGTGCCTATCGCTTCTATCCAGGAAAGATCGTATCCCCCCGTCCCCAAAGGAATATGAACCAAAATATTACTGGTACTGAAAAAGTCCATCTCGCCATCCTGTCTGAGTAATAATGCGCTAATTTATTTTTTACGTTGCCTACGCATAAATGAAAATCACGATCTATCAGGCATTTCCGCGTACACGTAGTTTCAGTGTAGCAGCGAATTCGAGCATTCTGTTTAACGGGATCAACGCGCCTTCCCTCAGCGCGGCATCGACGTGAATTTCATGTGCCTCCCCGCCCTGTTCCAGGCCCTGAGCAATCGCTTGCAAACCGTTCATCGCCATCCAGGGGCAATGCGCGCAGCTGCGGCAGGTTGCGCCCTCGCCGGCGGTCGGCGCTTCCAGTAAGGTTTTACCCGGACATGCCTGCTGCATTTTATAAAAAATGCCGCGATCGGTAGCCACAATCAGTTCCCGCTGAGGCAAGGTTTGGGCGGCCTGAATAAGCTGGCTGGTGGAACCGACGGCATCGGCCATCTCCACGACGCTCTGCGGTGATTCCGGATGCACTAAAATAGCGGCGTCGGGATACAGCGCTTTCATGCGCCTTAATGCCTGAGTTTTAAATTCATCATGCACAATACAGGCGCCCTGCCAGCACAGCACATCGGCGCCGGTTTGCTTTTGCACATAACTGCCCAGATGACGATCGGGCGCCCAGATAATCTTTTCGCCCAGGCTATCCAGATGTTCAATCAACTCCACCGCGATGCTGGAGGTCACTACCCAATCCGCACGCGCTTTTACCGCCGCTGACGTATTGGCGTACACCACGACGGTGCGATCGGGATGACTGTCGCAAAAACGATTGAACGCTTCAATGGGGCAACCGAGATCGAGCGAACATTCAGCCTCAAGCGTTGGCATCAGCACGGTTTTTTCCGGGTTAAGGATTTTTGCCGTTTCCCCCATAAAACGAACCCCCGCGACCAACAGCGTCGATGCGGGGTGCGTACTGCCAAAGCGCGCCATCTCCAGCGAGTCGGCGACACAGCCGCCGGTTTCCTCGGCCAGGGATTGAATTTCCGGATCGGTGTAATAATGCGCCACCATCACCGCATTTCGCTGCTGCAATAAGACTTTTATCCTGCTACGGTAATGTTGCTTTGCTTCAGCCGATAACGGCTTAGGCTTCGCAGGAAAGGGGTAAATCGTTTCATTGCTATCAAAAAGGATGCTCATTATGGGTTTCCATGATGACAACGCTGAGATCTGAAACAGCAAAAGCCGCCTAACTCAGATCGTAATGTTTTTTATCCTAAACAAAATACCGAAAAAAAAGCCTTGAGTCGCCATTTTTTGTCTAAAAATCGATAATTTGTTTATTTAACTTAAAATGAAACGATAACGTCGGCTTTATTCTTCAACCAAAGAGCCGCTGCCAATACAGCGAGATGGGAATAACCAGCAACAACGCCGGCAGAAAATTCACCACGGCAAATAACTTAATCTGGGCAATCCGCAATCCTACCGCGATCATAATAATGCCGCCGCAGGCAGAAAAATCGCCTGTCGAGACCACCGTCATAAACGGCATTATCAACTTGGCGGAGAAAAACAGTAACGATTGGATAATAAGCTGGGGAATGACGATCGACATGACCGCAAAGCCAAGCGTAATAGAGAAAATCAACGCGGTAAAAACATCCAGCGCCGACTTGATGATCAGTAATTGATAATCGCCAGTGAGCCCTTCGGTCAAGGCCCCGACTACCCCTGTCCCGCTGGCGCAAAACAGCACGATCAGCGCCGTAAAGTTCTGCGCGTAAACATCCTGCGGCAAGCGGTGTTCAGGCGCTGGCAGTACGCGGCTAAGCACGCGTTGGATCGCCATACCCGCCTGCTGAACGCCATATTCCATACGGCACAACTCACCAACCGCAACGCCGATGATGACCGCCAGCGCCACCGCCGGCAGTTGCTGGACTTTAATCACCAGCGTCACGCCCATTGCTATCGACACCATGGCAAATGCAGGAGGCAGACCATCTTGTAAACGTTGCGGGATAAAACGCCGCAATGCGATACCCAACCCGCCACCGATGAGGATTGCGGCACCATTAATCAAAGGACCTATCATCAAAACTCCCTAACCACTGCGATACGAGCTTATTACGCGACAACCGAGACCAACTTCACCGGAGTTGAAACAAACCGACTGGCTGGCTTTAGCGGGCCATTGCGCCAGGCCAAGGGAACGTAATATACCGTAAACCATCAGGTAACGCTGAGCAGGTCGTGCCGAAAAGACCTAAAAGTCAGGTTTGATTCAAGATTAGAAATTGATTTTTGTCTGGGCAGGAAAATCAGGAAGTGGTGGGTCGTGCAGGATTATTCGGCCTACGGCCTCACCCTTCGGGTCAACGCTTGCGCGTTGTTCAAAATCGACGATATCGATTTTGTCGAACCTTACGGTTCTCATCCTCACGATTCTAAACCGCTTTCCTAATTTGAAATTGGTGGGTCGTGCAGGATTCGAACCTGCGACCAATTGATTAAAAGTCAACTGCTCTACCAACTGAGCTAACGACCCGCTGTGCGGAACTGCTAATAAAACTGACTGCCGTAATGGGTGGGTCGTGCAGGATTATTCGGCCTAAGGCCTCACCCTTCGGGTCAACGCTTGCGCGTTGTTCAAAATCGACGATATCGATTTTGTCGAACCTTACGGTTCTCATCCTTCACGATTCTAAACCGCTTTTCTTAATTTGAAATTGGTGGGTCGTGCAGGATTCGAACCTGCGACCAATTGATTAAAAGTCAACTGCTCTACCAACTGAGCTAACGACCCCAATTCATGCTGCTTTAGCGTTTCGTTCTTGCCTTGGCAACGGCGGCATATATTACTAATTTAAATTTTCAGCGCAACCTATTTTCCATAAAAACGGTTCGACTGCTTATTCTTCAAACGTTAAGGCACAAAAATCACTCATAACGAGCAACTTTTGTGCCTGTGAAAAGCGATCACGATGCAGATAGGCGTTTTTGAGCCTGTTTGGCGCTTTCAGTATTGGGGTACAATTTTACGACCTGCTGGTAAACGGCTTTGGCTTTATCGGCCTGCCCTTTTTCCTGCATGATCACCCCGACTTTCAGCAAGGCTTCCGCACTTTTTGGGGATTTAGGATAGTTTTTTACTACATTGGCAAAGTAGTAGGCGGCGTCGTCTTTATTGCCCTTGTTGTAATTCAACTGCCCGAGCCAGTAATTGGCATTGGGCTGATAGGTCGAATCCGGGTATTTTTTGACGAAAGCCTGAAATGCGCTGATGGCCTGATCGTACTGTTTTTTCTCCAGCACCAGGGCGACAGCCTCATTGTAATCCGTGTTGACATCACCGGTACTGGCCGGCGCCGCACTCGTTGCGGCACCGGTATTCGACCCCGCAGCAGGCGCGTTATCTGACGGCGCAGTTGATGATGTCTGCGAGTTCAATCCATCAATTTGCTGATAGATCTGTTTTTGCCGTTCAACAACCTGATTCAGTTGATACTGACTTTCCTGAATCTGCCCGCGTAAATTATCAATATCACGCTGCGTATCAGAAAGCTGTTGCTGAAGTTGAGTTAAAAGCTGGCTGTGAGCGTTGGAAATACGCTCCAGTTGCGTGACTCGATCTTCCACCGAGCCAGAGCCGACATTACTGATTGGCGCAGCCAGGACAGTAGCGGCCCAGGGGGCCGCTACGCCAACCAGTAACGACAGACCCAACAAGTGACGTCTGAAGTTACTGCTCATGCGATTCTCTTAATAGACCAGAACGGCACGACGGTTTTTGGCATAAGCCGCTTCGTCATGACCCAGAACGGCTGGTTTTTCTTTACCGTAAGATACGATAGAGATTTGATCGGAAGAAACGCCTTTACCTTGCAGATACATTTGTACCGCGTTGGCGCGACGTTCACCCAGAGCGATGTTGTATTCCGGCGTACCGCGTTCATCCGCGTGACCTTCGATAGTCACTTTGTAAGACGGGTTGCTACGCAGGAATGACGCGTGCGCGTCCAGCATTTGAGCGAAATCGGAACGAATATCGTACTTGTCCAGATCGAAGTAAACGATATTGTTACGCTGTAATTCCTGCATCTGTAGACGAGCCTGCTCAGAAGAAGACGCATTGCCGTCCATCATACCGTTACTGCCGCCAGCGGCGCCGATTGAAGACTGATCATTGTCCGCATTTTTGTTAGAGCTACATGCGGCAACTGCCAGTACCGGCAGAGCCAACATCAGGCCTTTCAGCACTTTATTGAATTGCATCTCGTTATGTCCTTTAAATGGTTTATTGTACATATCTGCACTTATAGATACGGCGACCAGGCAGGGAATTTAACCTGTCCATCCGTCGCCGGAAGACGCGCTTTGAAACGCCCATCTGTCGAGACTAGCTGTAACACGGAACCCAGCCCTTGTTTGGAGCTATAGATAACCATGGTGCCATTAGGCGCGATGCTTGGCGTTTCGTCCAGGAACGTGTCCGTTAATACTTGTACGGCGCCCGTTACCAGATCCTGTTTGGCAATATGCTGAACGCCGCTATTGGAGCCAACCATTACCAGAAATTTACCATCGGCGCTCACTTCAGAATCCTGATTTTGGGCGCCTTCCCAAGTCAGACGTTGAGGTGAACCGCCGTTCACATTCATTTTATAAACCTGAGGACGACCGGCCTGATCCGAAGTATAGGCCAGAGTCTGACTATCCGGGAACCAGCTCGGTTCCGTGTTATTGCTGCGTCCGTCGGTTACCTGACTCATTTGGCCGGAGCTGAGATTCATGACGTACAGATTCAGGCTGCCGCTCTTGGACAGGGCAAACGCCAGTTTGCTGCCGTCAGGAGAAAAAGAAGGCGCTCCGTTATGACGCGGGAAAGAAGCGACCTGACGAATCGCGCCGTTTGCCAGCGTCTGGATAACCAGCGCCGAACGTCCGCTTTCAAAGGTAACGTAAGCCAGTTTGCTGCCGTCCGGCGACCAGGCGGGAGACATCAAAGGTTCGGGAGAGCGGTGCACCACAAACTGGTTGTAGCCGTCATAGTCCGCAACGCGCAGTTCATAAGGGAACTGACCGCCGTTGGTCTGCACGACATAAGCGATACGGGTACGGAACGCGCCTTTGATGCCGCTCAGTTTTTCAAATACTTCATCACTGGCGGTATGCGCGGCATAACGCAACCATTGTTTGGTCACTTTGAACTGATTCTGCGCCAATACGCTACCGGGATTGCCGGAGGTATCAACCAGTTGATAAGAGATAACGTAGCTGCCGTCGGCGCTGGGCTGTACCTGACCGACAACCACGGCGTCGATACCCAGCGCGGTCCAGGCGGCAGGCGTCACTTCGGATGCCGTTGCGGGTTGCTGGGGCATACGGCTGGCATCGATCGGATTGAACTTACCGCTGTTACGCAAATCGGCGCCCACGATACCGCCGATATCCTCAGGCGCGGCGCCCGGCCCCGCCCATTTGAACGGCACAACGCCGATCGGACGCGCGGAGTCTACCCCCTGGGTAATCTCGATACGAACTTCCGCGTGCGCTACCGCGGCAAACAGCATCAAAAAGCTTAATGCAACTTTAAATACCTGCTTCATTTGATCTCCCTTATCCAGACGCGAAGTCTACGATAAATATACCCTTCATCTTTCAAGTTGCAGGCGCGTTGGCTGCTCGAATTATTCGGCCCTTTTCTGGGCCTCAGCCGCCGCAAGCAGCGTTCAAATCTGCTCCAGCAAAGTTGTCACCCGAGTTACTTACTGATGTAAGCTCCTGGGATTCGTTCGATTGCCGTATTCCTGCACCTTGAAATATATTGGCTACAGCAGAATTTTAACAAAAACAAACCAATGTTAACAAAACACCATAACCTGGTTTGCTTACCATAGTAATAATCTTAAACCCATATCGGTAAACAGCCCGGATTACTGCGGTTTAAAGTCTATCGGTGCATTTTTGAAAGCCTCATAAACATCCGTACTTGGCGGTCTCGGAATTCTGGCTTGCCTTGCCGCAGCAATCGCCGCCTGACACAATGCGGGATCGCCGCCTTCAGCATTCACATCGATCAACAAGCCATCTGGCGCAAGTTTGATACGTAATGTGCAGGTTCGTCCTTTATAGAGCTGCCAGTCATAAAACTTGCTTTGGATAGCCGCCCGAACCTGACTGCCGTAGCTGTCCAGCGCCGCGCCGGACGCGCCGCTTTGTTTGTTGTTTCCAACGCCGGCCGGCGCGCCGCCGCCTGATCTGGGGGCATTTTTTGATGATGCCAGTCCGCCCAGCAAATCATCAACGGCGCTTTCCTGTTTAGCCGCTTCCGCGGCCGCCCTCTTTTTCTCATCCGCCGCTTTTTTTGCCGCTGCGGCGGCTTCAGCTTTCTTTGCGGCCTCAGCCGCGGCTTTCTGTTTTGCCAATTCAGCGGCTTTTGCCGCCTCTGCTTTGGCGGCTTCCGCCGCTTTCTGCTTCGCCGCCTCGGCAGCGGCTTTGGCTTCCTCTTCCGCTTTTTTCTTCGCGGCCGCCGCTGCGGCTTGCTGTTGAATTTCTTGTTCGGCTTTTCTCTTCGCATCAGCGGCGGCTTTCGCCTGTTGTTCCGCATCGGCTTTCGCTTTCGCCGCGGCGGCCTCGGCCTGCTTCTGCTGCTCTCTCGCCTGTTGCGCGGCGGCTTCCGCCTGCTTACGCTGCTGCTCCTGTTCCTGCGCCTGCTGTTTAGCCTCTTCCTGCGCCTGCAAACGCTCTCTTTCCAGCTCTTTCAGCCGCTGTTGCTCTGCCGCCTGCTTCTGCTGTAGTTCTTCCGCCTGTTGCTCAGCCTGTTTTTTACGCAACTGTTCGGAACGCTGAGCATCGGTCTGCTGTTGCTGCTGACGGTTGTATTGCTCGGCAACGGCGCTGGGATCGACCATGACGGCATCAATTGACGAGCCGCCTCCGCCTCCGCTGGCTTCCATCGTTTGCGTAAACGAGCTCCAGATCAGCAAAGCAATCAGTAGGACATGCAGAACCACCGAAATAATAACGGCGCGTTTCAGCTTGTCGTTTTGTTCGGTTGCTTTTAGCACAATCGATTCCCAAAAACAGTGTTGCCAGAAATATGCTCAATGTACATCGCGCTGATTCAGATTGGTTGCGTCATCAGCCCAACGGATTTGACCCCAGCCTGATGCAGCAGGTTCAGTGCTTTAATAATTTCATCATAAGGAACATCTTTTGCACCGCCAATCAAAAACACCGCTTTGGGGTTTGCCGCCAGACGCGTCTGCGCTTCAGCAATAATCTGTTCCGCCGGAAGCTGCTCCATCCGGTTCTGCTCCACCACCAGGCTATACTGCCCGACGCCGGAAACCTCGACGATGATCGGCGGGTTATCATTACTGGAAACCGTTTTTGAATCCGTCGCGTCCGGTAAATCAACCTCGACGCTCTGCGTGATAATCGGTGCGGTGGCCATGAAAATCAGCAACAACACCAGCAGGACGTCCAGTAATGGAACAATGTTGATCTCGGACTTCAGTTCACGACGCCCTCTGCGTACTCGTGCCATGCTGCCCCCTGATTATTTGCCGCTATCGCTGGAGAAAGCTTGACGGTGCAGGATGGCGATGAACTCTTCCATAAAGTTGTCATAGTTCTGCTCCAGCTTGTTGACGCGCTGATTAAGACGGTTATACGCCATAACCGCGGGGATAGCGGCGAACAGACCGATCGCCGTGGCAATCAAGGCTTCAGCGATACCCGGCGCCACCATCTGCAAGGTTGCCTGCTTCACCGCGCCCAGCGCGATAAAGGCATGCATGATCCCCCAGACGGTGCCAAACAGGCCGATATACGGACTGATGGAACCTACCGTACCCAGAAACGGAATATGCGTTTCCAGCGTTTCCAGCTCACGGTTCATGGAAATACGCATCGCGCGCGATGCCCCTTCCACCACGGCTTCCGGCGCATGATTGTTGGCGCGGTGCAAACGGGCAAATTCTTTGAAACCGGAATAGAAGATTTGTTCCGTACCCGTCAGGCTATCGCGGCGGGTCTGGCTTTCCTGATACAGTCGGGACAACTCGATGCCGGACCAGAACTTATCCTCAAACGCTTCCGCATCACGCGTCGCCGCATTCAGAATTCGGGTTCGCTGAATGATAATCGCCCAGGAAGCAATGGAAAAACAGATTAAAATCAGCATGATTAGTTTGACCAGAAGGCTTGCCTTCAGGAACAAATCAAGAATGTTCATGTCAGTCACTGCTTAAACTCCGCGACAATAGACTTAGGAAGCGCAATTGGCTTCATTTGAGATGGATCGATACATGCGATCAAAACTTCGGCATGGCTCAATAAGGTACCATGTGAATTGAGAATGCGCTGTGCGAACGTCAGCGAAGCGCCGCGGATCGAAACGATCTCGCTTTGCACTTCCAACAGGTCGTCAAGGCGCGCCGGGGCAAGATACTCCACCGTCATCCGGCGAACAGCAAAAGCAACATGCTCACTCATTAAAGCTTGCTGGTGAAAATTGCGCTCACGCAACATTTCGGTTCTCGCCCTTTCATAAAAGGCGACATACCGCGCGTGATAGACAACACCACCCGCATCAGTGTCTTCAAAATAGACCCTAACTGGCCAGCGGAACAACGTATTACTCACTCTATATCCCGGTAATGCACTAAACATCGTTACTATACGCAAGAGAAATGAGGTTTGGAATGGATTGTAACAGCGGAAAGAAAATAATTATGGGTTGCAGGCAACCCATAACAAAATGGAATAGAGGGCTATTTTAGCGAAAGAAGTAATACAAACCTGCGGCCAGGATCACAAAGGCCGGAAGGGGCGCGAAAAACGCGCGCCAGCGCAGCCGCCGAGGACGAAAACCAACGCCGTGAACCACGCCGGCGCACACCGCCCAAATCAGCAAAAACCCCTGCCATACCGCCAGTTCGCTGGTACGCGCGGCAAAGCGCGACGGATCCCAGAAAACGCAGCCGGCCACCAGCAGCGCCATGATCAGGGAAAGAGCCCGTAACGGGCTCTTATCCATCAGGCGATAGAGTCTATCGACCAAATCACTCATTGTGTTTTATCTTCACTCTCTTTGCTTGCCTCGCTCTGCTCAAGCGCCAGGGCGGTAATAATCCCCAGTGAACAAGCAAGAAGCGTTCCGAGTATCCAAGCGAAATACCACATAAATTAAGCTCCTTACTTAGTACATCGAATGAGTGTTTTGCTCAATATGTTCTTTGGTGATGCGTCCGAACATTTTGTAGTAACACCACGCGGTATAAGAAAGCACAATCGGGACGAAAATGATCGCGACGATGGTCATGACTTTCAGGGTCAACAGGCTTGAGGTCGCATCCCACATGGTCAGGCTGACATTCGGCACCGTAACAGACGGCATGATGAACGGGAACATCGCAACGCCGGCCGTCAGAATCACACAGGCAATGGTCAATGAGGAGAACAGGAATGCCCACGCGCCTTTCTCGGCCCGCGCCATGGCGATAGTCAGCAAAGGCAGCACCACGCCCAACGCCGGAATAGCCCACAGCACAGGATGATTGTTGAAGTTAATCAGCCAGGCGCCAGCCTGATGCGCGACTTCTTTATGCAGCGGGTTGGACTCGGCCGCCGTGTTCATAACCGACGTCACCACATAACCATCAATGCCGTAAACCACCCACACGCCCGCCAGCGCGAACGTCACCATCATCACCAGCGCAGAAATCTGCGCCGCCGATTTTGTACGCACGTGCAGATCGCCCGTCGTACGCATCATCAGATAGGTCGCCCCCTGCGCCACAATCATCGTCAGGCTGACAATACCCGTCAGCAGGCCGAACGGATTGAGAAGCTGGAAGAAGTTTCCGGTGTAGTACAGTCGCAGATATTCATCCACATGGAACGGCACGCCCTGCAACAGGTTACCGAACGCCACACCGATCACCACCGGCGGAACGAAGCTACCGATGAAGATGCCCCAATCCCACATGCCGCGCCAGCGCGGATTTTCGATTTTTGAACGATAGTCAAAACCGACGGGACGGAAGAACAACGATGCCAATACCAGAATCATCGCAATGTAAAAACCGGAAAACGCAGCGGCATACACCATCGGCCAGGCGGCAAATAGCGCGCCGCCCGCGGTGATCAGCCACACCTGGTTTCCATCCCAATGCGGCGCGATACTGTTGATCATCACCCGGCGTTCCGTGTCGCCACGGCCCATCAGTCGAACCAACACCCCCACGCCCATGTCAAAACCATCGGTGATGGCGAAACCAATCAGCAGAATGCCAATCAACAGCCACCAGATAAAACGCAATACTTCATATTCGAACATAGTGGACTCCTGTTTACCGTGCTTCCTGCGCAACCGCTATGGGCTGTTCAAAGTGGTAACGCCCTGTTTTCAGGCTGCTTGGCCCCAGACGCGCGTACTTGAACATCAGATACATTTCCGCGACCAGGAACAGCGTATACAGGCCGCAAATCAGCGCCATAGAGAACAGGATATCCCCTGCCGTCAATGATGAGGTGGCGACCGCGGTCGGCAGTATTTCACCAATCGCCCAGGGTTGACGGCCATACTCAGCGACGAACCAGCCCGCTTCTACGGCAATCCACGGCAGAGGGATGCCATACAGCGCGGCGCGATGCAGCCATTTTTTCTCGCCGATTTTTCCACGCAGCACAGTCCAGAAAGACAGGCCGATGATAATCAGCATCAAAATGCCGCACGCCACCATGATACGGAAAGAGAAATACAGCGGCGCAACGCGTGGAATGGAATCTTTGGTCGCCTGCTGAATCTGCGCTTCCGTCGCATCGGACACGGTTGGCGTATAGCGTTTCAGCAGCATACCGTAACCCAGATCCTGCTTGGACTGGTTGAAGGCTTCTTTAACGGCGGGATCGGTGTTGCCCGCACGCAGTTCTTCCAGCAATTGATAAGCCTTCATACCATTACGGATACGCACCTGATGCATTTCCATCAGTTCTTTCAGGCCGGTCACTTGTTTATCGGTGGAACGCGTGGCAATCAGCCCCAGCACATACGGGATCCTGATGGCATAGTTGTTTTCCATATTATCCTGATTCGGCAAACCAATCAGGGTAAAGGAGGCCGGCGCAGGCTGGGTTTCCCATTCAGCTTCGATGGCGGCGAGTTTGGTTTTCTGTACGTCCCCCATTTCATAACCGGACTCATCGCCGAGGACGATAACGGATAAAACGGAAGCCATGCCGAAGCTGGCGGCAATGGCAAAAGAACGTTTGGCGAAAGCGATATCACGGCCTTTCAGCAGATAGTAAGAGCTGATACCCAGAATGAACATCGCGCCGGTACAGTAACCCGCGGCGACCGTATGAACGAATTTCACCTGAGCAACCGGGTTCAACACCAGATCGGCAAAGCTCACCATTTCCATACGCATGGTTTCAAAGTTGAAATCAGAGGCGATAGGGTTTTGCATCCAGCCGTTGGCCACCAGGATCCATAGCGCAGAGAAGTTGGAGCCGAGCGCGACGAGCCAGGTAACCGCCATGTGTTGTACTTTTCCCAATCGGTCCCAGCCGAAGAAGAACAGACCAACAAAGGTAGATTCGAGGAAGAATGCCATCAGGCCTTCAATGGCCAGCGGCGCGCCAAAAATATCCCCGACGTAATGCGAGAAATATGACCAGTTGGTACCAAACTGAAACTCCATCGTCAGCCCGGTCGCGACGCCCAGAGCAAAGTTAATTGCAAATAACTTGCCCCAGAACTTAGTCATATCTTTATAGATTTGTTTGCCGGACAGCACATATACCGTTTCCATAATCGCCAGCAAAAACGCCATCCCCAGCGTTAATGGCACGAATAGAAAATGGTACATCGCGGTTAAGGCAAACTGTAAGCGTGACAGTTCGACTATATCAAACATCTTGACTCCTTGCTCCTCGCAGGAAGGTTTTAGCTTGCAGGATCCCGCAAGCCGCTAAACACCCGTCAGTGAACACCCAAAAAGAACACAACATTAAATTACTTCAGCCCAGGCTTTAGCAAACGCCGGTAAATTGGCGAATCAAACAGCAAGCCAAAGAAAAATCACAAATATTGCCAGTATCGTATCCTACAGAGTATCAGTATATTACGCCTGTAATCCCCTACAATAAATAGGTTTTTACGTGACATGGATTGGGTTTTTGGTTGCAAATCATTTTACCGGCAAACCCGGTGTTTCTGAATAATTGATTTGGCGCAATTTAAGCTTATTTTTTAAAATATATCCATAGGTGAATTTTGATCTAAAACAAATTAACTCCTTTTTGTTAATTAATGGTTTGCGTTAATTTCACACTTACCTGCATTGTTAAATATATGTGATTTTATAGTTTAAATTAAAATCAAGCCGGTAATATATTTTTCACTTTAATATCGATTATTCATCCTGAATGCGTTTCCGTTCCATTCCTGCACTTTTTAGTCATGTGCTTTGTTTATAGACCATAATTAAGTATTTTTATTGTTAGCGTATTGTTATATGAAATTAACAAAAATCATTACTCATTAGAACTGGCTGAATACATTAATTTTTCTCTATAAAAAAAGCCACCCTGAGGTGGCTAAACATGTCGAACGTTAACAGCATTACATTAATAACGATTGTGTTATTCGCTCATCAGCGGGAAAGCACGGATTTTACCGCCTCGCCGATATCGGCCAGACTGCGCACCGTTTTTACCCCGGCCGCCTCCAGCGCGGCAAACTTATCGTCAGCGGTGCCCTTACCGCCGGCGATAATCGCCCCGGCGTGCCCCATGCGCTTGCCTTTCGGCGCGGTTACGCCCGCAATGTAGCTGACCACCGGTTTCGTCACGTGATCTTTGATATAGGCCGCGGCTTCTTCTTCCGCCGTCCCGCCTATTTCACCGATCATCACAATCGCTTCAGTCTGCGGATCCTGCTCAAACAGTTTCAGGATATCAATGAAGTTGGAACCGGGGATCGGATCGCCGCCGATGCCCACACAGCTCGATTGCCCCAAACCGGTATCGGTGGTCTGTTTTACCGCTTCATACGTCAGGGTGCCGGAACGGGAAACAATACCCACTTTCCCCGGCAGATGGATGTGACCGGGCATGATGCCGATCTTACACTCGCCGGGCGTAATAACCCCCGGACAGTTCGGGCCGATCATCCGTACGCCGCTCTGATCCAGCCTGACCTTGACCGTCAGCATATCCAGCGTCGGGATACCTTCCGTAATACAAATAATCAGCTCGATACCGGCGTCAATCGCTTCCAGAATAGAGTCTTTACAAAACGGCGCCGGCACATAGATCACCGAAGCCGTCGCCCCGGTGGCTTCAACGGCTTCACGCACCGTATTGAAAACCGGCAGACCGAGATGTTCCGTACCGCCTTTACCCGGCGTTACGCCTCCCACCATCTGCGTACCGTAAGCAATCGCCTGCTCGGAGTGAAAAGTCCCCTGACTACCGGTAAAACCCTGGCAGATAACTTTGGTGTTTTTATCGATCAGAATGGACATTATTTACCCCCCGCTGCCGCAACAACTTGCTGGGCCGCATCCGTCAGGCTGGTCGCCGCGATAATATTCAGGCCGCTCTCCGCCAGCTTTCTGGCGCCCAGTTCGGCGTTATTCCCTTCCAGGCGAACGACTACCGGTACATTGACGCCGACTTCGGAAACCGCGCCGATGATACCGTCGGCGATTAAATCGCAGCGCACGATGCCGCCGAAAATATTGACCAACACCGCGTTGACTTTGTCGTCGGACAGGATGATTTTGAACGCTTCCGTCACCCGCTCTTTGGTTGCGCCGCCCCCCACATCAAGGAAGTTGGCCGGTGCGCCGCCGTGTAGTTTGACGATATCCATGGTGCCCATTGCCAGACCGGCGCCGTTCACCATGCAGCCAATGTTGCCGTCCAGCGCCACATAGTTGAGTTCCCATTGGGCGGCATGCGCTTCACGGGAATCTTCCTGACTCGGATCGCGCATTTCACGCAGTTCAGGCTGGCGGAACAAGGCGTTGCCGTCGGCCGCCAATTTACCGTCCAGACAAATCAAATCGCCCTGTTTGGTAATCACCAGCGGATTGATCTCGACCAGCGCCAAATCACGCTCCAGGAACATCGTCGCCAGCCCCATGAAGATTTTGGTGAACTGCGCCACCTGCTTGCCGCTTAAGCCTAATTTAAAGGCCAGTTCGCGCCCCTGATAGGGCTGCGGCCCGGTCAGCGGATCCAGCGCGGCTTTATAAATCAGCTCGGGCGTTTCTTCCGCGACTTTCTCAATCTCTACGCCGCCTTCCGTTGACGCCATGAACACCACCCGGCGACTGCCGCGGTCAACCACCGCGCCCAGATAGAGTTCTTTGTCAATGTCGGTGGCCGCCTCCACCAGAATCTGATGAACGGGCTGCCCTTGCGCATCCGTTTGATACGTCACTAGGTTTTTACCCAGCCAGCTTTCTGCGAATGCGCGGATATCCTCTTTATTGCCGACGACTTTTACCCCGCCGGCTTTACCGCGTCCGCCCGCGTGAACCTGGCATTTCACCACCCACGGGCCGACACCGATTTTCGATGCGGCTTCTTCCGCCTCGCGAGGTGTCGTACAGGCAAAGCCGACCGGCGCCGGTAACCCATATCGAGCAAATAATTGTTTTGCCTGATACTCATGTAGATTCATGATGTTCTATCCATTCAGGTTTAAAGATATGCCTATCTTATATTTATTGATAACGCCGCCGACAAGGCGGCCTGCATAGCACATACATAGATAAAGGGCGGTAAGCATTCGATGGCTTACCGCCCAATGGATCAGATATCCAACAGCAAACGCGTGGGATCTTCCAGCAGTTCTTTTATCGTCACCAGGAAGCCCACGGACTCACGGCCGTCAATCAGACGATGATCGTAGGACAGCGCCAGATACATCATCGGCAGAATGACCACCTGGCCTTCCACCGCCATCGGACGATCTTTAATCGCATGCATACCCAGAATGGCGCTTTGCGGTGGGTTAATGATCGGGGTGGACATCAGCGAACCAAAGACGCCGCCGTTGGTAATAGTGAAATTCCCCCCGGTCAGTTCTTCCACGGTCAACTTACCATCACGACCTTTCAGCGCCAACTCTTTGATCTTCTTCTCGATCTCGGCCATGCCCAGCCTATCTGCATCTTGCAGAACCGGCGTAACCAGACCGCGCGGCGTCGACACCGCAATACTGACATCAAAATAGCTGTGGTAAACCACGTCTTCGCCATCAATGGAAGCATTCACTTCCGGGAAGCGCTTCAGCGCCTCAACCACCGCCTTGATATAGAAAGACATGAAGCCTAACCGGATGCCGTGGCGCTTCTCAAACACTTCGCCGTACTGCTTGCGCAAATCCATGATGGGTTTCATGTTGACTTCATTAAACGTCGTCAGCATCGCGGTGCTGTTTTTCGCTTCCAGCAAGCGCTCCGCCACGCGTTTACGCAAGCGCGTCATCGGTACGCGTTTTTCGCTGCGGCCGCCAGGGGCAGCAGGGGCAGACTCGGTAGCCGGAGCGGGAGACGCGGCGGGCTTTTCCTCTTTCCCGGCATCTTTCTTGCGCGCCGCCAGATGTTTCTCGACATCTTCGCGGGTAATTCGCCCGCCGACGCCGCTGCCTTTAATCGCGGAAGCATCCAGGTCGTGTTCCGCAATCAGGCGGCGGATCGCCGGGCTGAGCGCATCGTTATTTTCCTCTTCCAGCGCGGCCGTATGGCGCTGTGCCGGCGTGGACTCCTTACTCTGAGACTTCTCGCTGGTTTCTTTGCCGGAACTGTCGCCCGGACGCAGGCGGGCCAGCACCTGACGAGAGGTTACCGTGGCGCCTTCATCTTCCAGAATCGCATCCAGAATACCGGCTTCAGACGCCGGTACTTCCAGGATGACTTTGTCGGTTTCAATCTCGACCAGCACTTCATCACGCTGGACGCTATCGCCCGGTTTTTTATGCCAGGTAGCCACGGTTGCATCGGCTACCGATTCAGGCAGGTCAGGGACGAGAATATCTACGCTACTCATTATCTATCCTTTTATTTAATCAACGTTCAGCGCGTCATTAACCAGAGCTTGCTGCTGTTTCTGGTGTACGGACAAATAGCCAACGGCGGGTGAAGCGGAGGCTGGACGTCCGGCGTAACGTAAAGAAGCCCCGAATGGTATGACTTCACGGAAGTGGTGCTGGCTGCAATACCAGGCCCCCTGGTTCAGCGGCTCTTCCTGACACCACACGAAATCATGTACGTGGGAGAACGGCTCCAGCGCTGCCTGCACCGCCTGGTGCGGGAAAGGATAGAGTTGTTCGATACGCACCACGGCCACATCTTTTTGATCATTTTTACGACGCTGTTCCACCAGATCATAATAAACCTTACCGGAACAGAGAACGACGCGCTTGATCGCCTTGGGATCCAGATCGTCAACCTCGCCGATCGCCGGCTGGAAATGACCGTTGGCCAGTTCATCCAAAGAGGAAATAGCCAGCGGGTGACGCAACAGCGATTTCGGCGACATCACAATCAACGGACGACGCATGCCGCGCAACGCCTGACGGCGCAGCATGTGATAAACCTGGGCCGGCGTGGACGGAATACAAACCTGCATATTCTGTTCGGCGCACAATTGCAGATAACGTTCAAGCCTGGCCGAGGAGTGCTCAGGCCCCTGTCCTTCATACCCGTGCGGCAACAGCATCACCAGCCCACACATCCGGCCCCACTTCTGCTCGCCAGAACTGATGAACTGATCGATGACCACCTGGGCGCCGTTGGCGAAATCGCCAAACTGCGCTTCCCAAATGGTCAGCGTGCGCGGCTCCGCCGTCGCATAGCCGTATTCAAACGCCAATACCGCTTCCTCGGAAAGCACGGAGTCCCAGACTTTGAATTCGCCCTGCGCATTATGCACATGTTCGAGCGGCGTATACCCCGAACCATTCTTCTGATTATGCACCACCGCATGGCGATGGAAGAACGTGCCGCGGCCGGTGTCTTCGCCTGACAGGCGCACCGAAATCCCGTCATCAACCAGCGTGGCATAGGCCAGCATTTCCGCCCCGCCCCAGTCAAACGGCTTATTGCCGTTGGCCATTTCCGCCCGATCGTGATACACCTTGGCCACCCGCGGCTGCATATCTATCGCCTCGGGAATTTCGCTGATGCGTTTGGCAAGCTCCTGCAAGCGCTTCATTTCAACCTTGTTCGGGTAGGGTTCGTCCCATTCGTGATTCAGATAGGGCGACCAGGTGAAGGACTGCATGTCCATCTCGCGCCACTCGTCCACCACGCATTCCCCGTCATCCAGCGCATCGCGATACAGATTGACCATCTCGGTGGCGTCTTCCAACGTGACCACCTGTTGCTGTTCCAGGCGATCCGCATACACTTTACGCGGCGTCGGATGCTTTTTGATTTTCTGGTACATCATCGGCTGAGTGGCGCTCGGCTCATCCGCTTCGTTATGGCCGTGCCGACGGTAGCAAATCAGATCGATAAACACATCGCGCTTAAAGGTATTACGGAAATCCAGCGCCAGACGGGTAACAAAGGCCACCGCTTCCGGATCGTCCGAATTAACGTGGAAAATAGGCGCCTGAACCATTTTACCGATATCCGTACAGTATTCCGTGGAACGGATATCCAGCAGGTTCGAGGTGGTGAAACCGATGCGGTTGTTAATCACGATACGCAACGTTCCGCCCACTTCATAACCGCGCACTTTGGACATGTTCAGCGTTTCCTGCACCACGCCCTGTCCGCTGATGGCCGCGTCCCCATGAATGGTAACCGGCAGAACCAGCGTACCGACCGGATTATCCAGCCGGTCGAGCCGCGCGCGCACCGAACCGGTCACCACCGGACTGACAATCTCCAGATGCGAAGGGTTGAAGGCCAGCGCCAGATGCACCAGCCCGCCCTCCGTTTCCAGATCCGAGGAGAACCCCTGATGGTATTTCACATCACCGGTGCCCAAATGCTCTTTATGCTTGCCGGCGAACTCATCAAACAAATCCTGCGGCTTTTTCCCCAACACGTTAATCAGCACATTCAGACGGCCCCGGTGCGCCATGCCCAGCACCACTTCACGCGTGCCGTTATTGCCCGCATGATGAACCATCTCTTTCAGCATCGGCACTAATGCATCGCCCCCTTCCAGCGAGAAACGCTTGGCGCCGGGGAATTTCGCGCCGAGATAACGCTCCAGCCCTTCCGCCGCGGTCAGCTCTTTCAGGAAACGTTTTTTCTCATCGGCGCTAAAGGACGGCTGCCCCATCACGGACTCAATACGGTGCTGGATCCAGCGTTTTTCTTCCGTATTGGTGATGTGCATGTATTCCGCCCCGATCGGCCCACAGTAGGTCTGTTTCAGCGCTTGATACAGTTCACCCAGTTGCATGGTGTCCTTGCCGATGGCAAACGACCCCACGTTAAAGGTTTCCTGCAAATCATCCTGCGTCAGATTGTGATAATCGAGATCTAGTTCGGGCACCGGGATCTGAGTGCGTAAATTCAAGGGATCGAGATTGGCCTGCTGGTGACCGCGGAAACGGAAAGCATTGATCAACTGCAATACCTTAACCTGCTTCGCATCACTATCAGGATCGGTAATCGACGAGGTGTGACGTGAAGAATCTTTCGCCAGACGGCGAAAATATTCCCGTGTCTTGGAATGAAATTGATCCGGTTTGATCCCAGCCGTTGGCAACTGCTGGAAGATCGAGCGCCAGCTGAGATCGATAGAATCCGGGTCAGTTAAAAAATCTTCATAGAGCTGCTCTATGTAGGACTGGTTCGCGCCCGCCAGATAGGAGGAATCCAGCCAGGCCTTCATTGCGCCGTTCTGCATTATGATCCCTTAAGCTAATAAGCTTCAGTTTTCGCCGTGGTTAACATGTCAATCGTGCCGTATAAAATCGGTTGCCGTAAAAACGGTTCGCTTGCCGTACATCCGTACGCGCTGTCAAGGCATCCACTACCTTTTAAGGAACCTTTAAAAACCGCTTCTGACGCGTAAGCCGGTTTTTAAAGGTTTCCTGCCATCCCCCGGAGCTTGGCGGCTTCCGGGGGATATGCCGGTCTTTACTACATCACCTGTTCCGTCACGGCCGTCTGGTTACCCATTACGCTGTAGCAACATGGATTTAATATGACCAATCGCCCGCGTCGGGTTAAGCCCTTTCGGACAAACACTGACGCAATTCATAATGCTGTGACAGCGGAATACGCTGAAAGCATCGTCCAGATTGTCCAGGCGCGGCTTGGTTTCCGTATCGCGGCTGTCAATCAGGAAGCGGTATGCGGCCAACAGGCCCGCAGGGCCGACAAACTTATCCGGGTTCCACCAGAACGACGGACAAGACGTTGAACAACAGGCGCACATGATGCATTCATACAACCCATCCAGTTTCGCCCGTTGCTCCGGTGATTGCAGATGCTCGCGCGCCGGTGGATTCTTCCCATTATTCAACAGGTAAGGTTTTATTTTCTCATATTGGGCATAGAATTGCCCCATGTCCACTACCAAATCACGCACAACCGGCAATCCAGGCAGGGGGCGGACGACAATTTTGCCGTTTCCGCGCCGCAGCGCTGAAATCGGCGTGATGCAGGCCAGCCCGTTTTTACCGTTCATGTTAACACCGTCTGAACCGCAAACCCCCTCGCGGCACGAACGGCGAAATGACAACGTTGGGTCCTGTTCTTTCAGCAGAATCAGGGCATCCAGCAACATCATGTCGCGCCCCTCCTCCGCATCCAACTGGTAGTCCTGCATCCGCGGCGCATCATCGGCATCCGGGTTATAGCGATAAATGGAAAATTCAAGTTTCATCAATCGATCTCCGCGGTCAATAAGTACGCACTTTCGGCGGGAAGGCCGGGCGCAGTTTAGGCTGCATGTTTACCTTACGGCGCGTCATGCTATCGGTTTGCGGCAGATACAACGAATGACATAACCAGTTTTCATCGTCACGCTCAGGATAGTCGAAACGGCTATGCGCCCCACGGCTTTCGGTACGGAAATTGGCGGAAACCGCGGTCGCATACGCCGTTTCCATCAGGTTCTCCAGTTCCAGGCATTCCACACGCTGGGTATTGAATTCAGTGGAGCGATCGTCCAGACGGGCGTTTTTCAGCCGTTCGCGAATCACCTTCAATTCTTCCAGTCCTTTCGCCATTGCATCCCCTTCGCGGAATACCGAGAAGTTGTTTTGCATGCAGGCCTGAAGCGCCTTACGGATTTCCACCGGATCTTCACCCGAGGGGGTGTTGTTCCAACGATTCAGGCGATCGAGCGAGGCCTCGATATCCGACTCGCTGGCGTCACGACTGACGCCCTGCTCGTCCAGCGATTCCTGCAAATGCATCCCGGCCGAACGACCGAATACCACCAGATCGAGCAACGAGTTGCCGCCCAGACGGTTGGCGCCGTGAACCGATACACAGGCGATCTCGCCGACGGCAAACAGGCCGGGGATCGGCACATCTTCGCCTTTTTCGTTGACCGTCAGCGCCTGTCCGCTGACGCGGGTCGGGATGCCGCCCATCATGTAATGACAGGTTGGAATAACCGGAATCGGCTCTTTAACCGGATCAACGTGGGCAAAGGTACGGGACAGTTCCAGGATGCCCGGCAGACGTGACTCCAACACCTCTTTACCCAGGTGATCCAGCTTCAGCTTGGCGTGCGGCCCCCACGGCCCTTCACAACCGCGCCCTTCGCGGATTTCGATCATAATAGAGCGGGCGACCACGTCGCGACCGGCCAAATCTTTGGCGTTCGGCGCGTAACGCTCCATAAAACGTTCGCCATGCTTATTCAACAGATAACCGCCTTCGCCGCGGCAGCCCTCGGTCACCAGCACCCCGGCCCCGGCGATACCGGTGGGATGGAATTGCCACATCTCCATATCCTGCACCGGTACGCCGGCGCGCAACGCCATGCCGACGCCGTCGCCGGTATTGATGTGCGCATTGGTGGTGGACTGATAGATACGGCCCGCGCCGCCGGTCGCCAGTATGGTGGCCCGCGCTTTGAAATAGACCACTTCGCCGGTTTCGATACAGATAGCGGTACAGCCCACCACCGCGCCATCCTGATTTTTAACCAGATCGAGCGCATACCATTCGGAGAAGATGGTGGTATGGTTTTTCAGGTTCTGCTGATAGAGCGTATGCAGCAAAGCATGACCGGTACGGTCGGCCGCCGCCGCGGTACGGGCCGCCTGTTCGCCGCCAAAATTTCTGGACTGTCCGCCAAAAGGACGCTGATAGATGCGGCCATCGTCCAGCCGGGAAAACGGCAATCCCATATGTTCCAGCTCCAGAACCGCTTCCGGGCCGGTTTTACACATATATTCAATCGCGTCCTGATCGCCGATATAGTCGGAACCTTTCACGGTGTCATACATATGCCATTCCCAGTTGTCTTCATGGGTATTACCCAGCGCCACGGTAATACCCCCCTGTGCGGACACGGTATGGGAACGGGTTGGAAAAACTTTGGATAACAGGGCGCAGGAGAGGCCCATCTGGGATATTTGCAGCGCGGCGCGCATACCTGCGCCACCCGCGCCGACCACAACAGCATCAAATTCTCTAATTGGCAAATTCATTACACCCCCCACACCACTATCGTTCCATAAATGACGTACACCAACAGCGCGACCACAATCGCCAACTGTAAAGTCAGGCGTAAGGCCAGCGGTTTAATGTAGTCGGTCAGCACTTGCCACATCCCTATCCATGCATGTACCAGGATGGAAAATAACGTCAGTAGCGTAAATACCTTGGTGAGGGGCATAGCGAAGAAGCCACGCCAGACTTGATAGGTGATATCGTCGGCCGCGATAATAAAGCCGAGCAGATAAATCACATACAGCACGATGACGATGGCGGAAGCGCGGATCAGTAACCAATCTTGTACGCCATTGCGTCCTAATGCAGAAGCATTGCTTACCATACGAGGACTCCAGCCAGAAATGAAAGCACGACGGAAATGATAAAAGAGAGAGTTGCAGAACGTTTACCGGCAATAAGATCTTCTTCTATATAGCCAAAATCCATCATTAGATGGCGTAAGCCACCTACTATATGATAGGCCAACGCGGTAAGGATGCCCCAAACGATAAATTTCACGATGAAACCGTCCATCATTGCTGCAACCTGTAGAAAGCCATCCTCAGAAGAAAGAGAACGTCCTAACAGCCACAGTAAAATACCGACGGCGACAAAAGTGATAACGCCGGAGACGCGGTGAAGAATAGAAGCTATCGCAGTAACGGGAAACCGGATCGTCTGTAGATCCAGATTAACAGGTCTTTGTTTTTTCACGGATTTGCCCACACAGCTTTTATTATTTTATCTTCCTCCGGACCTGAATTGAGGTCAGACAGCATAAATGTCGAAAACCTGAAGCCGGTTTTACGGTACGCGCTCAAACATCGACATTCCGGTGTCTAAACAGCGCATGATCCATTCATACTGGGTGCTCCTACTGCAGGGTATTCCGGAGACCTGGCCGAAGTATAGGTGCTTCACATTCTTATTACAATTCCCACACAAACCGTTTGGAAACATTTCCCTTGAATAGTGATTTAGGTCACGAATTTCACAATTCAGCTAAAATCAATTATCTAATTTGACAAAAACTCAACATTTAAATTACAACTACGCCGTTAAATTCCCTATGATGTGTTAAAGCTCAGCGGTTACACTTTCCCGCCGGCATAACTTATGTAACAGTGAAGGTGAGAATCCGCGTAAAAGTCATAGGTAATGGCTATGATTAATTCAGGGAATGGTTAATTATCTGGAGAACGGTGTATCCATCCGGGATGTGGCTGGCCGGGTTTCATGACCCTGCTCTGTACCCTACTGACAGATGTGTCGCTACAGAGTTTCGCCAACTTATCATTCACATCCGGTGATACAGGTATGTACGGTATTTCTTCGGTGGAAAATTTTAAAATTAAAGCGCTAAGGAGAATATAAATGGCTGATAAAAAAGCGACGCTTACTCTAGATGGTAAAGAACCTATTGAACTTGACGTACTGTCCGGCACGTTGGGGCATGATGAAATCGACATTCGTTCTCTGGGTTCCAAAGGCTATTTCACTTTTGATCCCGGTTTTACGTCCACTGCGTCCTGCGAATCAAAAATCACCTATATCGACGGCGATGAAGGGGTTTTATTACACCGTGGATTCCCTATCGCGCAGTTGGCGGAGAAATCCAACTATCTTGAAGTCTGCTACATTCTGCTGTTTGGCGAAGTGCCGACGCAAGAGCAATACGACACCTTTAAAACCACGGTGACGCGGCACACCATGATTCATGAACAGATCACCCGCCTGTTCCACGGCTTCCGTCGTGACTCACACCCGATGGCGGTGCTGTGCGGCGTTACCGGCGCGCTGGCCGCGTTCTACCATGACTCGTTGGATATCAGCATCGAGCGCCACCGCGAAATCGCCGCTTATCGCCTGCTGTCTAAAATGCCGACCGTCGCCGCGATGTGTTACAAATATTCGCTCGGCCAACCGTTTGTTTATCCAAGAAATAATCTTTCCTATGCCGGTAATTTCCTGCACATGATGTTCTCCACGCCTTGTGAGGAATATGTGGTGAATCCGGTGTTGGAACGGGCGATGGATCGTATTCTGATCCTGCATGCCGATCACGAACAGAATGCCTCGACGTCAACCGTGCGTACCGCCGGCTCTTCCGGCGCCAACCCGTTCGCCTGTATCGCCGCGGGGATCGCCTCGCTGTGGGGCCCTGCGCACGGCGGCGCGAACGAAGCCTGTTTACGTATGCTGGAAGAAATCAGCTCGGTTGAGCATATCCCCGCCTTTATCGAACGCGCCAAAGACAAAAATGACTCTTTCCGTCTGATGGGCTTCGGCCACCGGGTTTATAAAAATCATGACCCGCGCGCCACCGTGATGCGTGAAACCTGCCACGAAGTGCTGAGGGAATTGGGCCGAAAAGATGATTTGCTGGAAGTCGCCATGGAGCTGGAAAACATCGCGCTGAACGACCCGTACTTTATTGAGAAAAAACTGTATCCCAACGTCGATTTCTACTCAGGCATCATTTTGAAAGCGATGGGCATTCCATCTTCCATGTTCACCGTGATTTTCGCGATGGCGCGAACCGTGGGCTGGATTGCGCACTGGAATGAAATGCATGACGACGGGATTAAAATCGCGCGTCCGCGCCAGTTGTACACCGGCTACGACAAACGTGATTTTAAATCCAATCTGGAAAACAGCTAACCGGGTCGCTCCCTCCCAGCTCCCCCGACTGAACTGAATCCCTAAACTTGGGCATCGGTTTTAGACGGGGGAGCTAACGCTGAGTTTCTCCCTCCCCTGTCCTGTCAGGGAAAAGTTGGAAACCCTACACGCCAGGCTTGCCCTTTTCTTTATTTCTGACAGCCGGGACACCAGTAAAACGGGCGCGCCGCCAGCATGGTTTTCTCGATGATATGCCCGCACCGCACGCAGGCTTCACCTCCACGATGGAACACCTTGAGAGAAAAAACGGCGCCGTGATGCCGATTTTCATCTACTACAGCACCACGGGTGTTATAGGATAAACGCGGGATATCAAGCAGCGCCTGACTCAAAATTTGCCGTTGTTCACTGCTCAAATCCTGCGCGCAATGCTGTGGAGCCAGTTGCGCCTGCCAGAGGATCTCGACCCTGAGGTAGTTTCCCAGACCGGCGAGAAAAGACTGGTCGAGCAATAACCCGCTGAACCGACGGCGGCGAAAACGCGGCGATAATAACCGTTCGCCGACCTGCTCGGCCGTCAGCGAGAGATCCAATACATCAGGCCCGATGCGCTGCAAAAACGGGTGCGAGGAGAGCGCGTCCACCGTCAGCATCTCAATGTCAGACGCGCTGTAGAGCAGAGCGGCCCGCTCCGCCGTTGCCAGTCTGACGCGCAGATCGCGTTTCGTTTCCGGCGTCTCGTCCGCACCTGCCACTCGCCATACGCCATATAACTGGTTATGACTGTAAAGCACCAGACCATTGGTGAAATAGGTCAACAGGGCTTTTCCACGCGTCACGATCCGCTCGATCCGTTGCCCGGTCAACGCCGCCTCATACGGCTTCAATTCAGGGAACGCGAACCAAACGCGGGTCAACGGCTTTCCGACGACCGCCGCCGTCAGCATATCTGCCGCACGGCGGATTTCAGGTCCTTCCGGCATCGATTGCTCCGTAATTATTGCTCAACATTGGCTTTCAGCGACGTTCATGCCGCGGCAACGGTAATCTGATGCTGGGAAAAACAGTTACGTAACTTACGCGCGAAGGTCAGCGCATGCGGACTGTCGCCATGTATGCAGACCGTGTCCGCCTGTACGTTCACCCAGGAACCATCACTGGCGCGCACACGCTGACGCTGAATCATTTCCAACGTTTGGGCCAGTGCGAGATCGTCGCTGTTAATCAGCGCCCCTGACTGTTTACGCGGCACCAGAGAACCGTCAGGCAAATAACACCGATCGGCAAACACTTCCTGCCGGGTCATCAAGCCTAAACGCTGTCCGGCCCGAATCAACTCGCTGCCGGCCAATCCCACCAGCCGCAGGGCCGGATTAATCACTTTCACCGCGCGGGCGATGGCATCCGCCAATGCCGGCTCGCGGGCGGCCTGATTGTAGAGCATGCCATGTGGCTTGACGTGAACCAGCTTTCCCCCTTCGGACGCCGCTATCGCGGTCAGCGCGCCAATCTGGTACACCATCTGCGCAAACACCGTCTCCGCGGGCAACTGCATCTCTTTGCGGCCAAAATTTTCACGATCGGGAAAGCTCGGGTGGGCGCCAATCGCCACGCCATAGTCGATGCCCCAACGCACCGACTGCCGCATAGTCTGTGCGTCTCCGGCATGAAATCCACAGGCTATATTCGCCGAACTGACCAATTTCAACAACGCTTCATCATTCTCGCCGCCTTCGCCCAGGTCGGCATTCAGATCAATAACCATGTAGCCTCCACGCCAGTTGTTCCAGATAACGCCGCTGTTCCTGCGCCGCCTGTTGAGCCTCCGCCAGCGTACAACGGATAAAATGCACCGGTTCACCCAGACGGATTTGCGCCAGATGATACAAATCGGCGTCGATCACGCAGGCGATACGCGGATAGCCGCCCGTGGTTTGCGCATCGGCCAGCAGCACAATCGGCTGACCGCTATGCGGCACCTGCACCACTCCCGGCAACAAACCGTGCGACGGCATTTCACGCAACGTCGTTCGTTGCAGTTCCGGCCCTTGCAGACGATAGCCCATCCGGTTGCTTTGCGGGCTGAGGTGCCAGGGCGTACGCCAGAATGCCTCCCGCGCCTCTTCGCTGAACTCCTGATACTCCGGCCCCGGCAAGGCCCGTACGCGATTTCCGAACAGCAGTTGCTTAACCCCGGTTTCCCTGGCCGGCAATCGGGACGCGGCTCCCAGCAAAAGCTCATCGCCATCCTTCAGCAAACGCCCGGCAAAGCCGCCAAAACCCGCCTTTAGATCGGTACTGCGCGACCCTAACGCTTCCAGCACCTCAATGCCGCCGGAGAACGCCAGATAGCTGCGCATACCGTGACGCGGTAAATGCATTTTTAATGTTTGCCCGGCTTCCACCGCGAAACGCCAGCCGGTCCACAGCGGTTTACCATCCAGCACGGCATGGCAGTCCGCCCCGGTCAGCGCGACCCAGCAAGGCGAAGTAAAGGTGGCGACGAAATTTCCCAGCGTGATTTCCAACGCCGCGCTATTCTCCGCGTTCCCCACCAGCAGATTGGCCATTTTCAGCGCGGGAATATCAAGCGCGCCGGACTGACTGATGCCCAGACGGCGAAAGCCGAACCGCCCGGTATCCTGTACCGAGGTGTACAGCCCGGCATGAATAATCTTCAGCATATGCCCTCCTTCTGCGGCAGAAAGCGAACATTATCGCCGGGGCGCAGCAAGGTTGGCGGCATACTCTGTGGATTAAATAAGGTCAGCGAGGTGCGGCCAATCAATTGCCAGCCGCCTGGCGTGGATAACGGGTAGATACCGGTCTGGGCGCCGCCGATGCCGACCGATCCGGCGGCGACCTTCAGGCGGGGATCGGCCCGGCGTGGAGCGTGCAATTTTTCATCCAACCCGCCCAAATAGGCAAACCCCGGCTGAAAGCCAAGAAAATAGACGATATAGCGGGCGGAAGCATGCGCTTCCACCACCTGCTTTTCCGTCATATTGCAGTGATCGGCCACCCACGCCAAATCAGGCCCCGACTCGCCGCCGTACACCACCGGGATATCAATGTCACGGGGATCGAATACCAATGACTCGCTCTCTTCCCACCAACGTTGCAGCCGCTCAATGGCCTCCAACGCAACCTGTTGCGGCTGCGCCAGAAAAACCGTCAGGTTATTCATGCCGGGAATCGCTTCCTGCACCGCTTCATGGTGGTTCAAACGCTCGGCCAGCCCCCAGATGCGCTGCTGACTTTGCAGTGTCATTGGCGGTTCCAGCTCCAGAACCACGGTCTTCTCGCCCAGCAGATAACATCGTGCCCGTTGCAATCTTTTCTCCTGAATCGCGTTGTGTGCCTTTCCTATGATTATGGGGAAAGCAAGAAAGATACCAAAATGACTTTTTATGCTGTTTTTTGCCGTTTTTAATCCTATGCCTTTAATAAAAAAGCATTAACCATCAGGCCGGATTAGGGATATCAATAAAGGTCACGTCAAAACCGTGCTGCTCGGCCAACCAATCTCCCAGCGCCTGGATGCCTCCCCGCTCAGTGGCATGGTGTCCGGCCGCAAAAAAGTGCAGCCCCATTTCCCGGGCGATATGAATCGTCTGCTCCGACACTTCCCCCGTAATAAAGGCATCGACCCCGAACCTGGCCGCCTGCTCGATAAAACCCTGTCCACCGCCGGTACACCAGGCAAGGCGTTGTATCTGTTGCGGTGCATTATCCCCACAATGTAGCACCGAACGCCCCAGACGGTTTTCCAAACGATGGCATAACGCCTCGCCGCTCAGCGGCTGGAACAGCTCGCCATACGGCAGCAGCGGCTCAATGGCGCCCAGGATGTCGATTTCCAGCAACGCCGCCAGTTGCGCGTTGTTGCCCAACTGCGGATGCGCATCCAGCGGCAAATGGTAGCCATATAAATTGATATCGTTAACCAGCAATGTTTTCAACCGGTTACGCTTCATGCCGCTCACAATCGGCGATTCGTTTTTCCAAAAATAGCCGTGATGCACCAGAACGGCATCGGCCTGATATTCAACCGCCGCATCCAGTAATGCCTGAGAGGCCGTCACTCCGGTGACAATACGCCTGACCTCGCTGCGCCCTTCAACCTGCAAGCCATTCGGCGCGTAGTCCTGAAAAGCTTCAACGCTAAGCTGTTGATTGATCAATTTTTCCAAATCGCTATTACGCATACTTACTCTTCTCTGTGTGATCGTGATTCGCCCCGGCCGACATTTTCGCCGCCTGAAAAGCCGCCAGCGTCTGCTGTCTCGCCTGTTTATGATCGACAATCGGCAGCGGGTAGTTTAACTGGCGCGACTGTCGATCGGCCCAGCGATGAGGCTGGTGAATATCTTTATCGGACACCTCTGCCAGTTCTGGCAACCAGCGGCGGATAAAGGTTCCCTGCGGATCGAATCGCTCGCCCTGCGTGGTGGGGTTGAAAATACGGAAATAGGGCGCCGCGTCCGTGCCGGTGGAGGCCGCCCACTGCCAGCCGCCATTATTCGCCGCCAGATCGCCATCCAGCAACTGTGACATAAAATAACGTTCGCCCTCACGCCAGTCGATAAGTAAATCTTTTACTAAAAAACCGGCGCAAATCATACGCAGGCGGTTGTGCATCCAGCCGGTTTGATTCAACTGGCGCATGGCGGCATCCACTATCGGATAGCCGGTTTTCCCCTGCTGCCATGCGGCCAACACGTCAGGCGCGCGCCGCCATTGCACCCATTGCGTCCAGGCGATAAACGGTTTATGCCGGCACAAATCCGGCCAGAACACCAGTAAATGCCGATAAAACTCACGCCAGATCAGCTCATTAAACCAGATAAACGCCCCGCTCTCGCGCTGTTCCAGCATATCCGGGGATTCAGCGCGCAGACGGTTAAAACATTGGCGCGGCGAGATGATGCCCAACGCCAGATAAGGCGATAGCTTGCTGGTTCCCGCCAGCGCGGGTAAATCCCGCTGGCGTGGATAATCCTGAACCTGCTCACGGCAAAACCGGCGAAGCTGACGCAGCGCCGCCGTTTCACCGGCAGGAACATCCCGGTCAACCTCTTGCCGGGGATAGCTGAACGGAGTTAATGCCTGCGTGATAGCGATCGCGCCATCGCTTCTCTGCTCGGGCGCCGGAACGCTGTTGATATCGGCTTCCAGCAGGCGTTTAACGAAAGCCTGACGGAATGGCGTGAATACCTTGTACATCTCGCCATTGCCGGTCAGTACGCTACCGGGCGGCAACAGCAGGCTGTCGTCAAATCCCCGACACTCGACGCTTCCTGCCAACAGCGTCTCGACCTGACTGTCGCGCCGACATTCGTTAATTTCATACTGACGGTTGTAGAACAAATGCGTCACGGCCTGCTGCTGACAAAACTGCACCAGCCAGTTCGCCGCGGCGGAAAAATCAGCGCACTCATGGTAATAAAGCGCGATCCCTTTTTCCGCCAGCGCCTGCTGTACCAGCCGGAGATTCTCCAGCAGGAAAGCCGCCTGCCGTGGCGCCATATCATGCTGTCGCCACTGCTGAGGCGTCGCAATGAATAGCGCCAAAACCCGGGCTTGCGGATCCTGGCAGGCCGTATACAACGCTAAATTATCCGTAATGCGTAAATCATTACGCAGCCAGACCAAATGCGTGGACATGCATCATCCTTACTCGTTGGAAACTAGTGACCATACCGTAACCGCAATGCTTCCGGATAAGGCTCAAAATAACGCTGCTCCGCCAGATAATCATCCGGATACTCCGCCATGTAATGCTTCAGCAGGGTGATCGGCGCCAGCAGAGGTTGCAATCCCTGTCGATAACGGTCGATGAGTTGCGTCAGTTCCTGTCGTTGCGAGGGACTAAGCTGGCGGCGGAAATAGCCCTGAACGTGCATCAGCACATTGGTGTGATTACGCCGCGTTGCCGGATGCGTCAGCAGCTTCATCAGCCGCAGGCGATATTCCGCCACAAACTCATCCAACGACGCCCACCGATCCATCCCGGCCACAAAACGCCCCAGCTCACGGTATTCCGGCTGTGAATGCGCCAGCAGCAACAGTTTATAACGACTGTGAAACGCCATCAGCGCCCCGCGGCTAAGACCTTGCCGCCAAAGCTGGTGCAACTCGTGCAACGTATAAACCCGTTCGATAAAATTTTCCCGCAATCCCGGATCGTGCAAACGGCCATCTTCTTCTACCGGCAGCCAGGGCATCTGGCGCAGCAGCGCCTGAGTAAACAGGCCGATACCGCTTTTGCATGCATTTTTTTGCGACGCATCATAGACCTTTACCCGCTCCATACCACAGCAGGGCGATTTAGCGCAGACAATATAGCCGCACAGATGCTGTAACTGGCTGACTTTTTCGGCGGAGAAGCGCTGCATCCGTTGAGTCATATCCAGCGGCGAACCATTACTGGCGCGCAGGGTAATGTTTCCCGCCGCGTCTTTTATCAGCCGCAATGCCGGACGGGGCACCGGTAACCCGACGGCGAGTTCCGGACATACCGGCTCAAAATGGAAATATGGCGCCAGTTGCTCAACGGCAAACGCCAGACGTTTATGCCCGCCGTCAAACCGCACCGCGCTTCCAAGCAGGCAGGCGCTGATACCAACCGGGATCTGATTGAACATCATGATTTCCCCTTATAAAAAATAATCCTCTGTTTTCAGCATAGCGGATCCCACCCTGATCCTGTGCCGTGATAGGGAAATTGCGGGAAATTAAAGAAACAAATCATGAACGTGAGAACGGTGTGGCTTATATAAAGCAAAAACCCCCGCCGTAGCGAGGGTTACATAAAAATGGGGTGCGACAGCAAATTTATCCGAACTATTCATTCATACCACGCGCGCTCAAGGCCGCATACGAATGAAGCCAGCGCGCCGCAGCCGGCAAAATAGCGCTATATCAATAAAAATCACACGCCGCCGATTCTGACTGCGCCATCCAGACCGGTTTATCGCTGGTTTTCAACCAGACACGGTGCAGATAGCTATAAAAACGCGCGCGATCGCGTCGGAACAGCATTACCGGCAACGCGGCGATACCGATACATATAACAGCAATACGGCGCAGGAGAATACGGTGTAAAGGATAAGCAGTATAGAGCGACATAACGATCCTCCTCCAAAGGGGTGAGTTACCGTTCTCGGCAGGCGACTCACCGTCACGATAAAAGCAGAACAGGGAAATTGGTTAAAACTTTACCGCTTTTAGTGAAAGTTTACTACTCATCGGACCAGAAAAAGATCAAATAATCGCCAAAATTTTCTCTATTAGGTCATTAAGTTACTAATTGGTTAAAAATAAACATAATAGACGTTAAGGATTAGCCGCCTTTTAACCGAAACGTCGAGGGGTTAACGTTTTACACCGTAAATCTGGTTGTCGACGGCCCACCCGGCGTAGCATGCTTATTTTTCACCTTTCTCTTTTCTTATTCAGGGATTTCATATCATGAGTAGCTGGTTAATCTATGCCTTGCTTTCTGCCCTGTGCGCCGCGTTGGTCGCCCTGTTTGGAAAAATCGGCCTGCAAAATCTGGATGCCAATACCGCAACCGCTATCCGCGCCGTGGTAATGGCGTTATTTCTGATCGGCGTGGTGATTGCGCAAGGGAAAACCGCGCTGGTCGGCGAGGTCATCGCCAACAAAAAAGCCTTGTTGTTTATCCTGCTCAGCGGTGTGGCCGGCGCCATGTCGTGGCTGTTTTACTTTGTCGCGCTGAAAAACGGCAACGTCGCGCAAGTGGCGCCGATTGACAAGCTCAGCGTGGTATTTGCCGTGGTGCTGGCGGTGATATTACTGGGTGAAAAGATTTCGCTGATGGCCGCCGCCGGCGTGGCATTGATTTCTGCCGGCGCGTTGATGGTGGCGCTGGGATAGCCGCTGTAAAAAAGGCGCTGCATCGCAGCGCCATTCGCTTATTGGGTATTCGCCAGTACCGCGCCGACAATCTCTACCGCTTCTTTCTCAATCCGTTCCCGGTGCTCGGCGCCCAGGAAACTTTCGCAGTAGATTTTATAGGCCTCTTCAGTACCGGAAGGGCGCGCGGCGAACCAACCGTTATCGGTCATCACTTTCAGTCCGCCAATCGCCGCGCCGTTACCCGGCGCCGCCGTCAAACGCGCGGTGATGGGATCGCCCGCCAACGTATCGGCTGACACCTGTTCCGGCGATAAGCGGGATAACGCCGCTTTTTGCGCATGGGTCGCCGGCGCCTGGATACGGTTGTAGCTTGGCGCGCCGAAGCGTTTTGCCAGCTCGTCATAATGCTGCTGGGGATTTTTACCGGTCACCGCCGTAATCTCCGCCGCCAGCAGACACATAATGATGCCGTCTTTATCCGTTGACCACGGCGTGCCGTCAAAGCGCAGGAATGACGCGCCGGCGCTTTCCTCGCCGCCGAAGCCGAAGCTGCCGTCAAACAGACCATCCACAAACCATTTGAAGCCGACCGGCACTTCCACCAGCTTACGCCCCAGATCCGCCACCACGCGATCGATCATCGCGCTGGAAACCAGCGTTTTCCCCACCGCAACCGACTGACCCCACTGCGGACGATGCTGGAACAGATAATTGATGGATACCGCCAGATAATGGTTCGGATTCATCAGGCCGGCCGGCGTGACGATGCCGTGGCGGTCATAATCAGGATCGTTGGCAAACGCCAGATCAAACTTGTCACGCAGCGCCAGCAGCCCGGCCATCGCCGACACCGACGAACAGTCCATGCGGATCACGCCGTCATGATCCAACGTCATAAAGCGGAAAGTCTGGTCGACGGCATCATTCACCAGCGTCAGATCCAGTTTGTAATGCTCGGCGATGCGCTGCCAGTAAGCAATACCTGAACCACCCAGCGGATCGACGCCCAGTTTCAGGCCCGCACGTTGAATGGCGGCCATATCAATCACGCCGGTCAACCCTTCAACATAAGGTTGCACCAAATCCTGTTCGTGTACGTAACCGCTCTTCCAGGCTTGCTCCAGCGTAATCCGCTTCACATCCCGCAGTTCATCGGTCAGCAGCGCATTCGCTCGCTGTTCGATCACGCTGGTGACGTTGGTATCCGCCGGGCCGCCATTTGGCGGATTATATTTAATGCCGCCATCTTCCGGCGGATTGTGAGACGGGGTGATAACAATGCCGTCCGCCTGTGCGCCGCCTTGACGGTTATGTACCAGAATGGCATTGGAGACGGCGGGCGTCGGAGTGAAACCGTTATCCTGCTGGACGATGACATCCACGCCGTTTGCCGCCAGCACTTCCAATACCGAAATAAAGGCCGGTTCGGACAGCGCATGGGTATCCTTGCCGACGTAGCACGGGCCGCTGATGCCTTGCTTTTTACGCTCTTCGGCAATGGCCTGGGCTATCGCCAGAATATGCGCTTCGTTAAAACTATGACGCCCCGCGCTACCGCGATGGCCGGAGGTGCCAAACTTCACTGCATGCGCCGCATTCCCTACTTCCGGACGCAGAACATAATATTGTGACGTCAACTGCGCCACATTGATTAAATCGCTTTGCCGGGTAGGCTGTCCGGCTCGGGGATGATTAGCCATCGACGTTTCTCCCTGACGCTATTGAAAGTTAAATTGTTCCGCAAACCTTCTCTGTCAGTTCCGCGGGGAACTGCATTGTCAGCATAATGTGTTCCACCATGCTGCGTTTACGACCGGTATTGGTATTGGTAATAACCCAGTATGGCGTACCCGGGATATGTTTGGGTTTGGTGTGTGTGCCATGTTGAAGCAAGGTTTGCTGATCGCCGGCAAAATAAACCCGCGTGCGCCCATGAAGCGATTCCGTCGCCAGCGCGAATTCCTGCGGCGATAGGAGATACAGCGTGGACAATACCAGCATAAAACGATTGATGGCCTTATGCTGTTCTGCATATTCATCCGACAGCAACAGCTCACGCAGCGCCCGAACCCGATCGCCCGGATGCAAGGAGGCGGCGGGTTGCGCATTGACCGCCGCATCCGCCGACGGCATCGCCGTGGATTGACCGGCGGTAAATTTCAGCATACGCCGTAAAATATCCGATGCGCTTTCACCGATGTGCTGTGTGTGGCTGGCGATATAACGATAAAGCTCTTCGTCGACTTCAATAGTTTTCATCTTTATCCAGTACTGTTTTTTATTACTCAGATCAATCGTCAAGGATTATACAAGCGATCAAACTCGCTCGAACAGCGGCAGAACGCGGACAAGGCAAAAAGTCGGATTATGCCTTACTGTCTCGGTTCCCGTTCAAGCAGCCATAATTGCTTTCTTCCGCGGCAACATAATGTCGTAAGGTCATGATACCCTAAGCGCCTGTCTCTCTGAATGAACTTCACCATGAAATTGAATTATCGCAGGCATTATGCGCATCAACCCAATGGCGGATTACCCGTTGTCCTCATTCACGGCCTGTTTGGCAATCTGGATAATCTTGGTGTACTGGGGCGGGATTTGCAAAGTCAGCACGACGTTTTACAACTTGATTTACGCAATCACGGTCTGTCGCCGCGCTCGCCACAGATGACCTATCCGGCGATGGCGCAGGACGTTGTGGAACTGCTGGACGCGTTGAACATTACGCGAGCGATTATTATCGGTCATTCCATGGGCGGGAAAGTCGCGATGTCGCTTAGCGCCGTTATCCCGCAACGGCTGGAAAAGCTGGTGGCGATTGATATCGCACCGGTCGATTATCAGACGCGTCGGCATGATTCGGTCTTTGCCGCGTTGCGCGCCGTCACCGATGCCGGCATGACCTCCCGTTCGCAGGCGGCAGCCCTGATGCGTCAATACCTGAAAGAAGAAGGGGTTATTCAATTTCTGTTGAAATCATTTCAACAAGGTGAATGGCGCTTTGACGTGCCGATTCTGTGGGATCAATACGAAAATATCGTTGGTTGGCAGGAGGTTCCCGCCTGGCAGGGGCAAATTCTGTTTATCCGCGGCGAAAATTCGCCCTATCTGGATGATATCCATCGCGATGCCGTGCTGCGTCAGTTCCCGCAGGCTCGCGCTCATGCGATCGGCGGCGCAGGCCATTGGGTACATGCCGAAAAACCACAGGCGGTATTACGCGCGATTCATCGTTTTCTGGACGCCGGTTAAGCGGCCCCCCGGATTAACACAGTTAACCGTTGTCGCCGCCAGTACGGCTGGGGTATGATGACGCCCGCAGTAGAGGGAAGGCTGATTCAGCCGCAGGCATTGTAACCACATCATCAAGATGCATACCGGCTATTTAAGGACATATGCGTTTTGGTTCGAATACCTTGCAGTATCATTACCTATGGCAAAAGAACAAACCGATCGCACCACGCTGGATCTGTTCGCAGATGAGCGTCGCCCGGGCCGTCCGAAGACCAACCCGCTTTCACGTGATGAACAGCTAAGAATCAATAAGCGTAATCAACTGCGGCGCGATAAAGTGCGTGGGTTGCGGCGGATAGAATTGAAAATTGACAGCGAAGCCGTCGATATACTTAACCATCTGGCTGACCAGCAGAATATCAGCCGTAGCGAACTGATTGAACAAATGTTGCTGGCTCAATTGGCCGGGAAAAAAACCTGAAACTCCGCGTTTCTCCCGGCAGTGCGGCATCATCCCTGATGCCGGATAAAATCAAAATCAGAATTTTTCCCAATTATCATTGCCTGGCGGCAGCGCTTTTTTACTCGCCCCTGCCAGCGGGGCTTTTGGAATAAGCGTTGATTTTGCCGCCGTCGCCGGGTGTGAATATTGCTCGGAAAGTTGGAACAAGGCGATAGTCTGGTTCAGCACCGCCGCCTGCTCTTCCAGTGACAATGCCGCCGAAGAGGCCTGCTCGACCAATGCCGCATTCTGCTGAGTCACGCTGTCCATTTCCGAGACCGCCTGCGCGACCTGAGCGATCCCCTTGCTTTGCTCTTCCGATGCGGAAGCGATTTCACCCATAATATCGGTTACGTTCGTCACCGCCCGGACAATTTCCTGCATGGTATTCCCGGCATCTTCAACCAGATGAGAACCGCTATCCACGCATCTTACCGAGTCTGAAATCAGCCCTTCAATCTCTTTGGCCGCCTGCGCGCTGCGCTGCGCCAGGCTGCGCACTTCCCCCGCCACCACGGCAAATCCGCGTCCCTGCTCACCCGCGCGCGCGGCTTCGACCGCCGCGTTGAGCGCCAGAATATTGGTTTGGAAAGCAATACCGTTTATCACCGTCGTAATCTCGGCGATTTTCCGCGAACTGCCGGAAATCTCCGCCATGGTTTTCACCACGTTGCCGACAATATCGCCCCCTTTCTTCGCCGTCGTTGAGGCTTGTAAAGCCAACTGGCTGGCATGGTTGGCGTTTTCGGCGTTCTGTTTCACCGTTGCCGTTAACTGTTCCATGCTGGCGGCGGTTTCTTCCAGAGCCGAAGCCTGCTGCTCGGTACGTGATGACAGATCGTTATTGCCAGAGGCGATTTCCGAAGCCCCCTGATAAATAGAATCCGTGCTATTTCTAATCGTGCTGACCGTGTTCGCCAGGCTGGTTTGCATTTCACGCAACAGCGGAAATAATTTACCGACGCAGTTACGGCCGAAATCAATAATTGGCTTGCCTAACTGACCGGATGCAATCACGCTGAAGTGATCGCGCAAATCATTCAATGGCCGCACCAGACACATCACCAGATAACGATCGGTCAGAAACAGCAGCATCAACCCAATAATCAAACCGGCCAGCAAAATGTTCTGACCAATGGCGGTAATCTGTTCAAAGCGGGTTCCAGCGGCGGAAAACTGCTCTGAACCGGCCTTATTGAACGCCGTTAACGACGCGCCGAACTGACGACTCAGCGGCGGAACAACATTTTTCGCCTGATTCTGATAATCATCAAATTCGTTTGCCGCGGCTTTTTGGTATAAAGGTTCAACGCCCTGGGTAATCAGGTTATTCCAGTCACGGCTCACCGCCTGCACCAGCGCATCGTCCAGCCCTGCGTGGTCTATGCCATTAAACGCCGCCAAATCCGCTTTTAAGGTATTAAGCGCATTCAAAGAAGATGCCTGCTCTCTGTCCGCCGCTTCATTATCGCCGTTGCGACGTGCATCAACGGCGCGAGCCAGGCGCGTCACCATGCGAAAATATTGATCGTTGCCCTGATTAACAAAATTCATATTTTGCACCAGGAGGCTACTGGTCTTGGACGTTGTCGTCATCTCTTTGAAAGAAAACATGGTGTATATCGACACGCCGCCCCAGAGCACACAGAAAGTGCCAAGCACCCATAGCATGGCCGTTCTGATGGCAATGTTCTTTAAAAATTTCATGGTTCACTCCGAACTAAACACACATAAAAGGACATTTTCATCGTCATTCAACAATGAAACACAGAAATTCATGCCAACAAGATATGTCACCTTTATCTGGCGCTAACGTTCCGTTATGTTGAAAACAGATAAAATCACGTTAACTAAATCGACAAAGTTCAGAGAACATTTAGAGTCAGGGCGGTTCTTATGCTCATTTATTTTCTATTCTGTGAACAATTTCATAACTCGCCATACACATAATTTTTTAAGTTTAAAGAGATTACGTTAAAAAATTTAATCACCAAGGGTCGCCAGCCGGAGCGACAACTGGAAAATGCGTATCAGCAAAATACCCGCCACAATTTACCGATGCTTACCGATACGAGTTTCTCATGCCGGGCGCGTCTGCTATTATTAGCCGATAAGTGGGTAAAACACGGCATCATACCATTAAGAATCAAGAGGTTATTCAATTCATGGCACTCATAGGAATTTTCTTTGGCAGTGACACTGGCAATACCGAGAACATTGCCAAGACGATCCAACAGCAACTGGGAACCGACGTTGCCGAAGTTCATGACATCGCCAAAAGCAGCAAAGAAGATCTTGAAGCGTTCGATATTTTATTGCTCGGTATCCCTACCTGGTACTACGGGGAAGCGCAGTGCGACTGGGATGACTTTTTCCCTACGCTGGAAGAGATCGACTTCAGCGGTAAACTGGTTGCCTTGTTCGGCTGCGGCGATCAGGAAGACTATGCCGAGTACTTCTGTGACGCCATGGGCACCATCCGCGATATCATTGAACCGCATGGCGCGACGATTATTGGACACTGGCCGACGGAAGGGTATTACTTTGAAGCCTCTAAAGGTCTGGCTGATGACAACCACTTCATCGGTTTGGCCATCGACGAAGATCGTCAACCCGAACTGACCAGCGAGCGCGTTACAGCCTGGGTAAAACAGATCGGCGACGAACTGAATCTGAAAGAACTGGTAGGCTGAGCCGATTCTCTGGCTCTGATGACACTCTCGTCAGAGCCAGATTGATAGAAAAAACCTCTCATAAAAATTGATACATTTTTTTAACTTCTCCTTATAAGTATGTACAATACCCACATCGGTTCTGTGCGTTCATTGAACGTTCCTCATTTACCAACAATACATTGCATGGTACACCTGTAGTGTATGTGGAAATAATATTGTTAACATTCCATGGTTTTCATTTTGAATGCGCAGTTCTATAATTGGGACGTTATTACATTTTTTGAGCCGACCGATGACATAGGCTAGGTAGCCTCCATTGATAAGTAAGCAACAGGACTAAATCCGCATGACTGACAACAACATCGCATTAAAGAAGGCCGGCCTGAAAGTCACTCTTCCAAGACTGAAAATTCTGGAAGTGTTGCAGGACCCGGAGTGCCATCACGTCAGTGCGGAAGATTTATATAAGAAACTGATTGATATGGGTGAAGAGATTGGTCTGGCGACCGTCTACCGCGTACTGAATCAGTTTGATGATGCGGGGATCGTAACCCGTCATAATTTTGAAGGCGGTAAATCCGTTTTTGAACTGACGCAGCAGTATCATCATGACCATCTGATTTGTCTGGATTGTGGCAAAGTGATTGAATTCCGTGACGAATATATCGAAGCACGCCAACGCGAAATAGCGGAAAGACACGGTATCAAGTTGACCAACCACAGTTTGTATCTGTATGGCCATTGCAGTGAAGGGGATTGCCGTGAAGACGAAACCCTGCACGATGCAAGAAGATAAATCGACCGCATAAAAAATCGCCTGAAGCGATTTTCAGACCATTGACATAGCCTGTTATTAGGGAGAGCGTGGCGAGGGGCCGTAGCGGTGTAAGCCGCCGACAAATTTGCCAGGAGCAAATTTGAACAGCATTTATGCTGGCCCGCAGGGTGGGGCACAAGGATGTGTCCCATAATGGCCCCTCGGTACGGTAGGCCCGGGTATCTCAGGCTTACGGACGACTTTGTCAGCAACCTCTTTTCAACGTCGCTTGCGACGACCCGTAGGGTGACGGACTTCCTGTCCGTCATAAAATAAAACCGCCGAGGCGGTTTTATTTTTGGTTTACTCTGCAAGCCAATCCCGCTATCACCCCACCCAGGTATCCCGCAGGCCTACCGTGCGATTAAACACCAGATGTTGCGCGCTGGAATAAACCCGATCGGCGCAGAAGTAGCCTTCGCGCTCAAACTGATACGCTTTTTCCGCTTCCGCCTGCGCCAGACTCGCCTCAACGAATCCCTGCACCACTTTCAGCGATTCCGGGTTGATGGTTGACAGGAAATCATCCGCCGCCGCCGGATTGGCGACGCTAAACAGACGATCGTACAAGCGGAACTCCGCCGGCAACGCATGCGCTACGGACACCCAGTGAATCACGCCTTTTACCTTGCGGCCATCAGCCGGATCTTTACTTAAGGTATCCGGATCGTAGCGACAGTAGATGGCGGTGATGGCGCCCTGCTCGTCTTTATCAATATGTTCCGCTTTAATCACATAAGCGTTACGCAGACGAACCTCTTTACCCAGCACCAGACGCTTATACTGTTTATTGGCTTCCTCACGGAAATCAGCGCGATCGATATACACCTCGCGGCTGAATGCAACCTGACGGGATCCCATTTCCGGTTTATTCGGATGATTCGGCATCGTCACCCACTCTTCATGATCGGCGGGCAAGTTTTCAATCACCACTTTCACCGGGTCAAGAACCGCCATGGCGCGCGGCGCATTTTCATTCAGATCGTCACGAATACAGGATTCCAGCGCGGCCATTTCAACGTTGTTATCCTGCTTGGTAATACCGATGCGAACGCAGAATTCACGGATAGACGCGGCGCTGTAACCGCGACGACGCAAACCGGAAATGGTCGGCATCCGCGGATCGTCCCACCCCTCGACAATCTTCTCGGTTACCAGTTGGTTCAGCTTACGCTTGGACATAATGGCGTATTCGAGATTAAGACGTGAGAACTCATACTGCCGCGGATGGCAAGGTATGGTGATGTTATCCAATACCCAATCATACAGACGGCGATTATCCTGAAACTCCAGCGTACACAAAGAGTGCGTCACGCCTTCCAGCGCATCGGAAATACAGTGGGTAAAATCATACATCGGATAGATGCACCACTTATTTCCCGTTTGGTGATGTTCGGCAAACTTAATCCGATACAAAACCGGATCGCGCATCACCATAAACGACGAGGCCATATCAATCTTGGCGCGCAGACAAGCCGTTCCCTCGGCGAAGCCGCCGTTACGCATTTTTTCAAACAGCGTCAGGTTTTCCTGCACGCTACGATCGCGGTACGGGCTATTTTTGCCCGGCGCCGTCAGCGTGCCGCGATATTCACGGATCTGCTCCGGCGTCAATTCATCAACGTAGGCCAGCCCTTTGCTAATCAGTTCAACCGCATACTGATGCAGTTGATCGAAATAATCGGAGGAATAACGAACCTCGCCGCTCCATGAGAACCCCAACCATTTAACGTCGCGTTTGATTGACTCAACGTATTCAATATCTTCTTTTACCGGATTGGTATCGTCAAAACGCAGGTTGCATTGCCCGTTGTAGTCCTGGGCAATGCCAAAGTTCAGACAGATGGATTTCGCATGCCCGATATGAAGATAGCCGTTAGGCTCCGGCGGAAAACGCGTCTGAATATGGTCATGCTTACCGGATGCCAGATCTTCATCAATAATCTGACGGATAAAGTTGGTTGGGCGGGCTTCAGCCTCACTCATGCTTGCTTCCTCAATGCTAAAACGACATATAACCGCCAATGATCCAACAAGCTACGCCGGGAAACAACCGTTAGTTTCATTAAAAAACAAAAACGGGATGAGATAACGATCCCATCCCGCAAATTTCCTTTCCACCGCGTTAGCCGCGCGCGATGGAAAGCCTGAGCCAGCCTTACTCTGCGCTGACTTTCTTCAGCGCGGACGCTAGCGACTCAGCCTGAGTGCCGACCACAATCTGCACATTCTGCTTATTCAGCCGAATGACCCCCGCCGCGCCCAGTCGCTTGGCCAAGCCTTCATCAACCTGACCGGAGTCGACCACGTTCAACCGCAGGCGAGTGATACAGGCATCGATGCCCAGCAGATTGTCTTTACCGCCCAGAGCCTGCAAATAGCCCCGGGCCAGCGTGAGGGCGTCGCCGGATGACGACGTGGCCGTTGCGGCATTCACATCATAGCCATCCGCTTCGCTGCCGCTTACCGCCAGTTCGCGTCCCGGGGTCAGCAAATTGAAACGCGTGATGGTGAAACGAAACGCCAAATAGTAAACGACGAAGAACGCCAAACCCTGCGGTATCAGCATATACCACTGCGTTGCCAGCGGATTACGCGACGACAGCATCATATCCACCAGTCCGGCGCTGAAGCCGAAACCGGCAATCCAATGCATGCTGGCCGCAATAAACACCGATAGCCCGGTGAGCAACGCGTGCAGGACATAGAGCACCGGCGCCACAAACATAAAGGAGAACTCCAGCGGCTCAGTGATGCCGGTAAAGAATGAAGCAAAAGCCGCGGCAATCATAATCCCGGCGACCTTGCTTTTGTTTTCCGGGCGCGAACAGTGATAAATGGCCAACGCCGCCCCCGGTAGACCAAACATCATAATCGGGAAGAACCCGGCCTGATAACGACCGGTAATGCCGACCACGGCTTTACCGGCTTCGATAGACTGCTGCCCGGCCAGGAAATTAGGAATATCGTTAATTCCGGCGACATCAAACCAGAACACCGAGTTCAGCGCATGATGCAGACCGACAGGGATCAACAAGCGGTTGAAGAACGCATAAACCCCGGCGCCCACTGAGCCTAGCTGCTGAATAGACTCACCAAAAGCGACCAGTGCGTTATAAATAACCGGCCACACATACATCAGAATGAACGCAACCAGGATCATCAGGAACGAGGTAAGAATAGGCACCAGGCGGCGTCCGCTAAAAAACGACAGCGCTTTCGGCAACTCAACCTGGCTAAAACGGTTATACAGCTCTGCGGAAATAACCCCGACCAAAATACCGATAAACTGGTTTTCGATCTTACCAAACGCGGCAGGCACCTGATCCAGTGGAATTTTTTGAATCATCGCCACCGCCGCCGGCGAGCAGAGCGTGGTCAGAACCAGGTATCCGACAAAACCGGTTAATGCCGCGGCGCCGTCTTTATCTTTCGACATGCCATAGGCGACCCCCACTGCAAACAGCACCGCCATATGTTCAATAATGGCGGCGCCTGATTTAATAAATAGCGCGGCCAACGCATTTTCACTCCCCCAGCCGATCGGATCGATCCAGTAGCCGACCCCCATCAGGATGGCGGCAGCGGGCAGCGTGGCGACGGGCACCATCAACGCCCGACCTATTTTTTGTAAATAGCTAAGAATACTCACCTTTTCCTCTCTTTCCCTTATGGGACCCAAAACTGCCAGTCATACGTGCTCACTGCCGGGTAAAACCACTGTGGGTGGCTTTGGCATGGAGTGTAAGAAAAATATTTCGCTACGCAAATTAAACCCTAACATTATGTGATATCAATCACTAAAAAACCGCATATGAAAATTTTATATCTGAATAAAACCCCAACTTATTTCAAGATAAAAAAAAACAGGCTACACTGGCGCTCCGTTCTATTTCAGTATCGAAACGCGCCAATCGCACGATTTAGCCCGATACTTAATTTTACCGCTATCGAATAATCAGGAGACCACTGATGAGATTGATTCCTCTAACCACCCCGACGGAAGTCGGTAAATGGGCCGCCCGTTATATCGCCCGAAAAATTAACGACTTCAACCCCAGCGCCACCCGTCCTTTTGTCCTCGGTCTTCCCACCGGCAGTTCGCCGCTGGAAGCGTATAAGGCGCTGGTCGCGCTGCATAAAGCCGGACAGGTGAGCTTTAAGCATGTAGTGACCTTCAATATGGATGAATATGTCGGCCTGCCCAGCGATCACCCTGAAAGCTACCGCAGCTTTATGCATCAGAATTTTTTCAATCACGTTGATATTCCGCAGGAAAACATTAACCTGTTGAATGGCAACGCGGAGGACATTGCAGCGGAGTGTCGCCGCTACGAAGAGAAAATCCAGTCTTACGGTAAGATCCATCTGTTCATGGGGGGGGTTGGAAATGACGGACATATTGCCTTCAATGAACCTGCATCTTCTTTAGCTTCCCGGACTCGTATCAAAACCCTGACGGAAGAGACTCGCCTCGCCAACTCGCGTTTCTTTGGCGGCGACGTTAATCTGGTGCCTAAATTTGCCCTGACGGTTGGCGTTGGTACGCTGCTGGATGCCGAAGAAGTGATGATCCTGGTCACCGGACGCAACAAAGCACAGGCATTGCAGGCGGCGGTAGAAGGAAATGTGAACCATATGTGGACCATCAGTTGCCTGCAACTTCATGCTAAAGCCGTGATGGTATGCGACGAGCCTTCCACCATGGAGCTGAAAGTCAAAACCGTTAAATATTTCCGTGAGTTAGAAACGGAAAATATGAAAAATCTTTAATCTGTAGCCGGGAGTTGATGATGTACGCTTTAACAAATGGCCGGATCTACACCGGCCACCAGGTGCTTGATAATCATGCCGTGGTGATTGCCGATGGTCTGATAGAAAATGTTTGCCCCATTAGCGACCTGCCGGCCGGGCTGGAAAAACATGACCTCGGCGGGGCGCTGCTCGCTCCCGGATTTATTGATTTACAGCTGAACGGCTGCGGTGGCGTTCAGTTCAATGACTCGCTGGAATCCATTTCAGTCCAGACGCTGGAAACCATGCATCAGGCTAATCTGAAGTCGGGATGCACCAGTTTTTTACCTACGCTGATTACCTCCAGCGACGAATTTATGAAACATAGCGTGGAAGTCATGCGCGCCTATCTGGCGCAGAACCAGCATCAGGCGCTGGGTCTGCACCTCGAAGGGCCTTGGTTGAACGTGATAAAAAAAGGCACGCATAATGCGGCGTTTATTCGTCAACCGACAGCGGAGCTGGTGGACTTTCTGTGCAAAAACGCCGATGTCGTCAGCAAAATCACGCTCGCCCCGGAAAAAGTGTCATCCGTGGTGATCCGTCAGTTGGTCGAGGCCGGCATCGTGGTGTCCGCCGGACACTCCAACGCCACCTGGAAACAGGCCAAACAAGGCTTTGCCGCCGGCATCCGTTTTGCCACCCACCTGTTTAATGCCATGCCTTACCTGACCGGCCGCGAGCCAGGCCTGGTCGGCGCGGTGTATGATGCGCCGGAAATCTACTGCGGTATTATTGCCGATGGTTTACACGTTGACTGGGCCAATCTCCGTATCAGCAAACGGATCAAAGGTGAAAAACTGGTTCTGGTGACTGACGCAACCGCGCCGGCCGGCGCGGATATTGACCAGTTCATTTTTGCCGGTAAAACCATATACTATCGCGACGGCCTGTGCGTGGATGAGAACGGCACACTCAGCGGTTCTGCCCTCACGATGATAGAAGCGGTACGCAATTGTGTGGAACAGGCAGGTATCCCGCTGGATGAAGCGCTCAGAATGGCAACGCTTTATCCGGCGCGGGCCATCGGCACAGACAAACGGCTGGGCAGCATTGAAAGCGGTAAAGTGGCTAATTTGACCGTATTTGATCGTAATTATCACATTCTCAAAACTTTTGTTGGCGGCAACGACATGTTAACGGCGACAAAGAATTGACCACAGACGAGTGACTTTTTAATGACCACAGGCGGACAAGCTCAGATAGGGAATGTTGATCTGGTTAAACAATTGAACAGTGCGGTCGTGTATCGTCTGATTGATCAACAAGGCCCCATTTCACGGATACAGATTGCGGAACAGAGCCAGCTTGCTCCCGCCAGCGTCACTAAAATCACCCGTCAACTGCTGGAGCGCGGGTTAATCAAAGAGGTTGACCAACAGGCTTCAACCGGCGGCAGACGCGCTATTTCCATTGTTACCGAAACGCGTTCGTTTCATACCATTGCCGTTCGTCTCGGGCGCTATGACGCCACCATCGCGCTATACGATTTGCAGGGAAAAGCCTTGGGCGAAGCGCACTACAACCTGCCGGAGAAAACCCAGGAAACGCTGGAAACCGCCCTTTTTAAAGCCATCAGTCATTTTATTGAGCACTATCGGCACCGTATCCGTGAATTGATCGCCATTGCAGTGGCTTTGCCTGGCCTGGTCGATCCCCTTGCCGGCGTGGTTCGTTATATGCCGCATATCGACGTCAACGACTGGCCGCTGGTCGACCATATTCAGCGCCGTTTCCATGTGACCAGCTTTGTCGGGCATGATATTCGCAGTCTGGCGCTGGCTGAACATTACTTCGGGGTAACGCACGACTCGCTGGATTCGATTCTGGTGCGCGTTCACCGCGGCACCGGCGCCGGTATTCTGGTTAACGGACAGATATTTCTCGGCAATAACGGCAACGTCGGGGAAATCGGACATATTCAGATTGATCCGCTGGGGGAACGATGCCACTGCGGCAATTTTGGCTGTCTGGAAACGGTGGTGGCCAATGCGGCTATCGAACAGCGGGTGCAACACTTATTGCAACAAGGTTATCCAAGTAAGATAACCGGAGATAACTGTACGATTTCAACGATATGCAAAGCCGCCAACCGGGGCGATATGCTCGCATGCGAAGTCATTGAACATGTCGGGCAATATCTGGGTAAAGCCGTATCGATCGCCATTAATCTCTTCAATCCGCAAAAGGTGGTGATTGCCGGTGAAATCACCGCGGCCGAAAAAATCCTGTTGCCCGCCATTCAGCGCTGCATCAATGCCCAAGTGCTGAAGGACTTTCGTAACAACCTGCCCGTGGAAGTCTCCAGCCTGAACCACCTCTCGGCGATTGGCGCCTTTGCGTTGGTAAAACGCGCCATGTTGAATGGCGTTTTGTTGCAATATCTGCTGGAAACGCAGTGATATCGGATTAATGCGCTAATGTCGGATTATCAAATCACTAAAAATCCGGCCATTCCACTCGATTAATTTGTCGATTATTCATCAAAATGCCATATAAATTATTCAAACATCATCAATATGGCTTTTTTCATTAGATGATATTGAATTCTTATGGCATTTTGATGCTAAATCATTGTCACTGACACGGCATTTGTAATCATGATGCAGAAAAAACGGAAGGCGATGTCGCTATCCGTGAATGACATCTGATTAATCTAAAACATCTAGGGAGTCATCCATGTGTTCTATCTTCGGTGTGCTTGATCTTAAGACCGATCCTGTTGAAATGCGTAAAAAAGCGCTGGAGTTATCACGCTTGATGCGCCACCGCGGGCCTGACTGGTCCGGTGTTTATGCCAGCGATAAAGCGATTCTGGCCCATGAGCGTCTGTCTATCGTCGACGTGAATACCGGCGCTCAGCCGTTATACAACGCGGCGCGTACCCACGTTCTGGCGGTTAACGGCGAAATTTATAACCATCAGGCATTGCGTCAGCAATATGGCGACCGCTATGCGTTCCAGACCGGCTCCGATTGCGAAGTTATCCTGGCCTTGTATCAGGAAAAAGGCCCGGAATTCCTGGATGACCTGCGCGGCATGTTTGCTTTCGCGCTCTACGACAGTGAAAAAGACGCTTACCTGATCGGCCGCGATCACTTAGGCATCATCCCGTTGTACATGGGTTACGATGAGCACGGCAACTTCTACGTGGCTTCAGAAATGAAAGCGCTGGTTCCGGTATGCCGCACGATTAAAGAGTTCCCGGCCGGCAGCTATCTGTGGAGCAAGGACGGAGAAATCCGTGAATACTATCACCGTGACTGGTTCGATTATGAAAATGTAAAAGATAACGAAACCGACGCCTATGCCCTGCGTGACGCGCTGGAAGAAGCGGTAAAAAGCCACCTGATGTCCGATGTGCCTTACGGCGTACTGCTCTCTGGCGGTCTGGATTCCTCGGTTATCTCCGCGATCACCAAAAAATACGCCGCACGCCGTGTTGAAGACGACGAGCGCAGCGAAGCCTGGTGGCCTCAGTTGCACTCTTTCGCCGTCGGCCTGGAAGGCGCCCCGGATTTAAAAGCGGCGCAGGAGGTGGCTAACCATCTGGGCACCGTCCACCATGAAATTCACTTTACGGTACAGGAAGGATTGGATGCGATTCGCGATGTGATTTATCACATTGAAACCTATGACGTGACCACTATCCGCGCCTCGACGCCGATGTATCTGATGTCTCGTAAAATCAAAGCGATGGGCATCAAGATGGTGCTGTCCGGCGAAGGCTCCGATGAAGTGTTCGGCGGCTATCTGTATTTCCACAAAGCGCCAAACGCCAAAGAGCTGCACGAAGAAACCGTGCGCAAATTGCTGGCGCTGCACCAGTACGACTGCGCCCGCGCCAACAAAGCGATGTCGGCCTGGGGCGTGGAAGCGCGTGTGCCTTTCCTGGATAAAAATTTCCTTGATGTGGCGATGCGCATCAACCCGCGCGACAAAATGTGCGGCAACGGCAAGATGGAAAAACACATCCTGCGCGAATGCTTTGAATCATACTTGCCGCACAGCGTCGCATGGCGTCAGAAAGAGCAATTCTCCGACGGCGTCGGCTATAGCTGGATTGATACGCTGAAAGAGGTTGCCGCTCAACAAGTTAGCGACCAACAGTTGGAAACCGCGCACTTCCGTTTCCCGTACAACACGCCGACCTCCAAAGAAGGCTATTTGTACCGTGAAATCTTTGAAGAGCTGTTCCCGGTGCCGAGCGCCGCAGAATGCGTGCCTGGCGGCCCATCGGTTGCCTGTTCTTCGGCGAAAGCCATTGAATGGGATGAATCCTTCAAAAAGATGGACGATCCGTCGGGTCGTGCGGTTGGCGTGCACCAGTCCGCATACTAATCCCGGTTTTGTTTTTCGTTATGCAACGGGCCTCGCAGGCCCGTTTTCGCCGTTTGATAGATTGGAAAAGCGGGCTTTTTGACGCTTTTCTCACCAGACTGTTCACAACCCAAACAAACGGCGGCAGGGAAGTCATTTTCGGGAAAAAATTTGTTGACGCAATTAGACCAACTACGCATAATGCGCCCCGCAACGCCGATGAAGGTGACGCGGAAAAGATGGCTACGTAGCTCAGCTGGTTAGAGCACAGCACTCATAATGCTGGGGTCACAGGTTCGATTCCCGTCGTAGCCACCATCTTTTGCGGGAGTGGCGAAATTGGTAGACGCACCAGATTTAGGTTCTGGCGCCGCAAGGTGTGCGAGTTCAAGTCTCGCCTCCCGCACCATTACTTTCACGGCTTGAGATTATTTTTTAAGCATGAATCCTGTATTGGGGTATCGCCAAGCGGTAAGGCACTGGTTTTTGATACCAGCATTCCCAGGTTCGAATCCTGGTACCCCAGCCATATTTAAGCGGGTAATGCTGAAAAAGTAATTGCACAATTGGGGTATCGCCAAGCGGTAAGGCACTGGTTTTTGATACCAGCATTCCCTGGTTCGAATCCAGGTACCCCAGCCATCTATTTGATGTTTAAAGATTTTTGTTGTAATATAACAAAAATGGCAGTACGATTTGGCTACGTAGCTCAGCTGGTTAGAGCACAGCACTCATAATGCTGGGGTCACAGGTTCGATTCCCGTCGTAGCCACCACATTTTTGGGGTATCGCCAAGCGGTAAGGCACCGGATTCTGATTCCGGCATTCCCAGGTTCGAATCCTGGTACCCCAGCCAAATAGAGAAGCCCGCTAACGCGGGCTTTTTTATATCCGAATATCGGCTGACTCTTGTACGACCTTCCTCTTTTTTCTGGTTGCAGCGACGTTGGCCGCGCTTGAAATCTCCCCGGTATCACGCCGTGCGACACGGCGCGGCAACAGAGACGTCATCAAACCCCGATGGCATATTTCAGCGCCTGCTGCTTTAATTTTCCGGCCCGCTGCGCGGCCATCAAGGCCAGATTGCGGATCAGGCTCACCGGCGGCAACGCATTACTGAAAGCGTAGTAAAACAAGTCCATCCCGCTTTGCATCAGCAGATTATCAGGCATGCGACGACACTGGTAACGACGTAATACAGACTCTGAATGCCAGCTCTCGCCGGCATCCCGGGCATTGTTCAGCACATCCAGCAAAGCTTCCACATCCCGGTAGCCGAGATTCACCCCCTGCCCCGCCAGCGGATTGATCGTATGGGCCGCATCCCCCAGCAATACCAACCCCTGCTGAACATACCGTTGCGCATGACGCCGCACCAGCGGAAACGAACCGGCAGACAGCGATTTAACCGCCCCCAGACGCGCCGGGAAGGCAGCCGCAATCTCTTTGTCCAACTGTGTTAACGGCATAGCCTGAAGCTGACGGATCTTCTGAGGGCTGTCATACCATACCAGCGATCCCCAGCGGTCAAAAAGCGGCAAAAACGCACGCGGGCCGGCCGGCGTAAATTGTTGCCAGGTAACATCCTGCTGCGGCGATGGCATCTCAACGCTTATCAACATACAGGACTGACGATATTGCCAACCCCGGATGCCGATCCCCGCCTGCCGCCGTACCTGGGAATTAGCCCCGTCAGCGCCGATCACCAGTTGCGCCGTCAGGCGCTGCCCATCATCAAGCTGAACGCTCCAGCCTTCTTCCGTCTGTCGCAGGCTTTTCAAATTGGCCGGACAATAGCATTGGCACTGTTCCACTTCACGCAGACATGACCAGAGCGCCAGTTGCAATACCCGGTTCTCAACCATAAAACCCAGCTCGGGCAAAGGGATATCCGCCGCGTCAAACACCACGCGGGCATTATCCCATTCCCAGGTTTCCAAACGGCGATAGGGCGCGCTACGCATCTGCTGAACCCGTTGCCAGGCGCCCAATTGCTTTAACAGGGCGACGGACGCATACCCGATCGCCGAAATGCGCAGGTCAGGCGGACTGGCCGCATCAAACGGCGCAGGCTGTTCATGTTCAATCACGGCCACCCGAAACCCGTTCCGGGCCAGCCCCAGTGCCGCAGCTGCCCCCACCATGCCGCCCCCGACGACGATCACATCATAATGCATTCTGGTTTTGTCCCTATCCGGCTATGCTTATCAACAGCGATAAAAACAGTGTACTGGATTTCAACCGACTATTTCACCCAAGCCGGGTTTAATAAATGCGAAGGCGTTTATAAAAACGTAAAGTTTGTGGACGCTGGTCACCACGGCGGCAAAAGATTACAATACGCGCCCCGAGTAAAGGGAAAGCTTTCTTACCCGCACTGAGTAATGGCAAGTCGATGACAAAAAAACTGCATATTAAAACCTGGGGCTGTCAGATGAATGAATACGATTCATCCAAGATGGCTGACTTACTGGGAAGTACGCACGGTTATGAACTAACCGAGGTCGCGGAAGAGGCCGATGTTTTGCTGCTGAATACCTGTTCTATCCGTGAAAAAGCGCAGGAGAAGGTCTTCCATCAACTTGGCCGCTGGAAAGCGCTGAAAGATATCAACCCGAATCTGATTATCGGCGTCGGTGGCTGTGTGGCTTCACAGGAAGGCGCGCACATCCGCGAACGCGCGCACTATGTCGATGTGATTTTCGGCCCTCAGACATTACACCGTCTGCCGGAAATGATTAATCACGTCCAGGGCACCCGCAGCCCGGTCGTGGACATCAGCTTCCCTGAAATTGAGAAGTTTGACCGCCTGCCGGAGCCGAAAGCCGAAGGCCCGACGGCGTTCGTCTCCATTATGGAAGGCTGTAATAAATACTGTACCTTCTGCGTTGTGCCCTATACGCGCGGCGAAGAAGTCAGCCGCCCGTGCGATGACGTGCTGTTTGAAATCGCGCAATTGGCGGAGCAAGGGGTACGCGAAGTGAACCTGCTGGGGCAGAACGTCAACGCTTACCGCGGCGCCACCTACAACGGCGACATCTGTTCATTCGCGGAACTGCTGCGTCTGGTGGCGGCCATTGACGGTATCGACCGCATTCGTTTCACCACCAGTCACCCGATTGAATTTACCGACGACATCATCAGCGTTTACGAAGATACGCCGGAACTGGTGAGCTTCCTGCACTTGCCGGTGCAAAGCGGCTCCGATCGCGTGTTGACCATGATGAAACGTCGTCATACCACGCTCGAATACAAGTCGATTATCCGCAAGCTGCACAACGCGCGCCCCGGAATTCAGATAAGCTCTGACTTTATTATCGGTTTCCCCGGCGAAACCCAGGCCGACTTTGAACAAACCATGAAGCTGATTGCCGATGTGAATTTCGACATGAGCTTTAGCTTTATTTATTCCGCGCGCCCGGGCACGCCGGCGGCGGACATGGTCGACGATGTTCCTGAAGAAGAGAAAAAACAGCGTCTGTACATCCTGCAAGAGCGTATCAGCCAGCAGGCAATGCAATACAGCCGTCGTATGCAGGGAACCATTCAGCGTATTCTGGTGGAAGGCACATCGCGTAAGAGCGTGATGGAGCTGTCCGGCCGCACGGAGAACAACCGCGTGGTCAACTTTGAAGGCACGCCCGACATGATCGGTAAATTCGTCGATGTGGAAATCGTTGACGTTTACCCCAACTCATTACGCGGTATCGTGGTGCGTACCGAAGACCAGATGAATCTACGCGTTCATGAGTCCCCTTCCGACGTCATCGCGCGTACCCGTAAAGAGAACGAAATCGGGGTTGGCATCTACCAGCCTTAATTGACGTCACACCGGACGACATCTTGATTATGGGTGGCATTGCCACCCTTTTTTTGCGAATAGCTACCCCAATATCGGTATTGCGACTTGCGCCAATTGTCATTAGCGATAAATAATTCATGAATATGGCGCATAAAAAATCGCGCAATCCGATACCGGTCTGATAACCCCAAGAGGAATAATTTGAACCTAACGACAAAAGAAATTGCCCTTGAACCCGCGGACAACCATCGTCTGCTCAGCCTCTGCGGCCCGTTTGACGACAACATAAAACAACTGGAGCGCCGTTTAGGCATCGAAATCAACCGGCGGGATAATACATTCAAGCTGTCAGGCAAAGCGCTTTGCGTCGAGGCCGCCGCCGATATCCTGCAACGTCTGTATGTTGATACCGCGCCGGTACGCGGCGCGATTGGCGACATTGAACCCGAGCAAATTCACCTCGCGATTAAAGAATCGCGCGTGCTGGAACAATCGGCCGAAAGCGTGCCGGATTACGGTAAGGCGATTAACATCCGTACCAAACGTGGCGTGATTAAACCGCGTACGCCCAATCAGGCGCAATATATTGCCAATGTGCTCGACCACGACATTACCTTTGGCGTAGGCCCGGCGGGTACGGGGAAAACCTATCTGGCCGTGGCGGCGGCGGTTGATGCGCTTGAACGTCAGGAAATACGCCGTATTTTGCTGACGCGTCCCGCCGTTGAAGCCGGGGAAAAGCTGGGGTTTCTGCCCGGCGATCTGAGCCAGAAGGTCGATCCTTATCTGCGTCCGCTGTATGACGCGCTGTTTGAAATGTTGGGGTTCGAGCGGGTCGAAAAGCTAATCGAACGTAATGTGATCGAAGTCGCGCCCCTGGCTTACATGCGTGGCCGTACCTTGAACGATGCATTTATTATTCTGGATGAAAGCCAGAATACCAGCATTGAACAAATGAAAATGTTCCTGACCCGCATCGGGTTTAACTCCAAAGCGGTGATCACCGGCGACGTCACGCAGATTGATTTGCCGCGTAACCAGAAATCGGGCCTGCGTCATGCCATTGAAGTGCTGGCCGAGGTCGAGGAAATCAGCTTTAACTTCTTCAACAGCGAAGATGTAGTGCGCCACCCGGTCGTCGCACAGATTGTCAATGCTTATGAAGCCTGGGAGCTTGCCGATCAGAAACGCAAAGATGCCCTGGCGGAACAGCGTAAGCGCGAAGCACAGGCGGCGTCAGAACAGGAACACAAATGAGTCAGGTCATTCTCGATTTACAAATCGCCAGCGAACCGCGTCAGGGATTACCTGACGAAAAGGATTTCCAACGCTGGCTGGAAGGGGTGTTGCCCCAGTTTCAGGCGGTTGCAGAGGTGACGATCCGTATCGTCGACGAAGCGGAAAGCCACCACCTGAATCACACCTATCGGGGTAAAGACAAGCCGACCAACGTGCTGTCCTTTCCGTTTGAGGCGCCGCCGGAAGTTGAACTGCCGCTGTTGGGCGATTTAATCATTTGTCGCCAGGTGGTTGAACAGGAAGCGGCTGAACAACAAAAGACGCTGGAGGAGCACTGGGCACATATGGTTGTCCATGGTAGTCTGCATCTGCTAGGTTATGATCATATCGAAGACGGCGAAGCGGAAGAAATGGAAGCGCTGGAAACGGAGATTATGCAGAGTATGGGGTATTCCGATCCCTATCTTGCAGAAAAAGATAACCTTGCCGAATACGAATAAATAGATAATTCTGTTTTTACCCAATAGCCATTTTCCACGTCAGTCAGGCTGCACCACGTTGATTTCCAACCTGCTGATAATTATTCATTAACATGAGTGATATTATTAAAACGCCATGAGCGACGACCATTCTCAAAACAGCGATAGCCCCAGTCCCAAGAAGGGTTTCTTTTCTCTTATTCTCAATCAGCTTTTTCATGGCGAACCCAAAGATCGTAACGATCTGCTGACGCTCATCCGTGATTCGGAACAGAACGAACTGATTGATCCGGAAACCCGCGATATGCTTGAAGGCGTGATGGATATCGCTGAACAGCGCGTGCGTGACATCATGATCCCACGTTCGCAGATGATTACCCTGAAACACAATCAAACGCTGGAAGAGTGCCTGGATGTCATTATCGAATCCGCGCATTCCCGTTTTCCGGTCATCAGCGAAGATAAAGATCATATCGAAGGCATTCTGATGGCCAAAGACTTGCTGCCTTTTATGCGCAGCAATTCTGAACCGTTCAGCATGGATAAAGTGCTCCGCTCCGCCGTAGTGGTGCCCGAGAGCAAGCGCGTTGACCGGATGCTGAACGAATTCCGCTCCCTGCGTTACCATATGGCCATCGTGATTGACGAATTTGGCGGCGTCTCCGGTCTGGTCACCATTGAAGACATTCTTGAATTGATCGTCGGTGAAATTGAAGACGAATACGACGACGAAGAAGACCGGGATATCCGTCAGCTTAACCGCCATACCTACACGGTGCGCGCGCTCACCGATATTGAAGACTTCAATGAGGCGTTCGGCACCCAGTTCAGCGACGAAGAGGTTGACACCATTGGCGGCTTAATCATGCAGTCTTTCGGGCATCTGCCCGCCCGTGGGGAAACCATTGAAATAGAAGGTTACCTATTTAAAGTCGCCATGGCCGACAGCCGCCGTATCATTCAGGTACACGTCAGGATCCCTGACCATTCGCCTCAACCGCATTTGGAAGACTGAATCAACAATGGCTGTAGCCTCTCTACTTCAACGCCAGCAGGTTCGCGCCCTGCTGGCGCTCTTGCTCGGCGCTTTCGGCACGCTGGCGTTTTCTCCCTTTGATTTCTGGCCGGCCGCGCTGATTTCCTTGATGGGATTGCAGGCGCTGACGCTGAATCGCACGGTGCGCCAGTCAGCCTGGCTTGGTTTCAGTTGGGGATTCGGCCTGTTCGGCAGCGGGGTAAACTGGGTCTATGTCAGCATCGCGCAGTTTGGCGGCATGCCCGGGCCGATCAATATCGCGCTGGTGATACTGCTGGCCGCCTATCTGGCGCTCTATCCTTTGCTCTTCTCCGCGATGCTCTCACGCGTGTGGCCTAAAACCACTTGGTGGCGGTTAGCGATTGCCGCGCCGGTGCTATGGCAGGTGACTGAATTTCTGCGCGGATGGGTGCTCACCGGTTTTCCGTGGCTCCAGTTTGGTTACAGCCAGATTAACGGGCCGCTGAAAGGCATTGCGCCGATTCTGGGTGTCGATGCCATTACTTTCCTACTGGTTAGCATCAGCGGCTTGCTGACTTTCGCGCTGCATCAGCGCAGGATCGGGCCGGCGGTCATCGCCCTTGCGCTGCTGGCGCTGCCATGGCCGCTGCGTAATATTCAGTGGTTCACCCCGCTGCCTGAACGCGAGGTGAATGTAGCCCTGGTACAGGGAAATATTCCTCAGGCGTTGAAGTGGGATCCGGATCAGTTACGCAACACGCTAAACGTTTATCTGAACAACACCCTGCCTTATGCAGATAAAGCCTCGATTATTATCTGGCCTGAATCAGCCGTTCCCGATGTCGAAAACCATCAGGGAGCTTATCTTACCCAGGTTGATGAGCTGCTGCGCCGCCGCAATAGCAGTCTGGTCACCGGCATTGTTGATACGCGTCGCAATGGCGCGCAGTATGACTATTACAACAGCATTATCGTGCTGGGTGACCAAACCCCGTACCGCTACCCGACCAGTAACCGTTACAACAAACATCATCTGGTGCCGTTCGGCGAGTTTGTCCCGCTGGAGACGCTGCTGCGCCCGATCGCTCCGCTTTTCGATTTGCCGATGTCCTCTTTCAGCCGCGGCAATTATCTCCAACCACAGTTGAATGTTAACGGCTATAAGCTGACGCCAGCCATCTGTTATGAAATTATTCTCGGCCAGCAAATGCGGGATAACTTCCGTGAAGACACCGATATGCTGTTAACCATTTCGAACGACGCCTGGTTCGGTCACTCTATCGGACCGTGGCAGCACTTCCAGATGGCGCGGATGCGCGCGCTGGAATTAGGCCGCCCGTTGATTCGCGGCACCAACAATGGCGTGACCGCGGTGATCGCGCCTGACGGCGAAATCAGCGCCAGCCTGCCGCAGTTTACCCGCGCGGTACTGGATACCCGCATCGTTCCCACTTCCGGGCTTACGCCCTATGCGCGTTTCGGTTCCTGGCCGCTGTGGGCGATTAGCCTGCTCGGCGGCTTTTTCGCCATTATCTTCAGCCTGCGCCGCCGTTAGCCTCTTCTCCCCCCACTCAAGGCATGTTAACGCATGCCTTTATGCTTTCATTTTCCAAGTCACCTCCGTCGTTCCCCTTTCACGCGACGGCGGAATCGCTCAGTCGCCGACTGGTCGCGCCTTGATGCCTATCAGGTATAGTTATTAACTGGCATGTGTTTTGCTTATTTCTATTATTGTAAATGATTGTCTCAACGTTTTTTGCCGTTTCGCACTGAAAAAGCACGCTTTCAGAGCAAACGCCGCACCATGTTTGTGCATATGGGCTTTATTGCCGCCATTTGGTGCGGAGTGACTCGCAAAAAACAAACATTTCGACATCAATCTATTTACAATAAGCTACTTTTTAACAGTATACATCGTTACGTCGCTCTTTAGCGGTGCATGATTTTGGTACCGCGGAAGTAGCAGAACGTCAGCATTGATTTAGCGGCACGATTTTAGATATACAACTACAGATCCACAATTACAGCGCCATAACTACAGCAAAGGAGTTAGAACATGCAAATGCGTAAACTGGCACTATCACTGCTTCTGCTCGGCACCACAGCCAGCCTGGCGGCTCAGGCCGAAGAACTGACGGGTACGCTGAAAAAAGTAAAAGATAATGGCGTTATCGTTATCGGCCACCGTGAATCATCCGTTCCTTTTTCTTATTACGATAACCAACAAAAAGTCGTCGGTTACTCGCAGGCCTATTCGGATCAAATCGTAGAAGCCATCAAGACGAAACTGGATGCGCCTAACCTGCAAGTCAAGCTGTTGCCTATCACGTCTCAAAACCGTATTCCACTCTTGCAGAACGGAACCTTCGATCTGGAATGTGGTTCGACGACCAATAACCTGGAACGTCAGAAACAGGCCGCTTTCTCCAACACGATTTTCGTTGTCGGTACGCGTCTGTTAACTAAAAAAGACTCCGGCATTAAAGACTTCCCTGACCTGGCGGGTAAAACCGTCGTCGTCACCTCCGGCACCACCTCTGAAGTTCTGTTGAATAAGCTGAACGATGAAAAACAGTTGAAGATGCGCATCATCAGCGCCAAAGACCATGGCGACTCTTTCCGTACGCTGGAAAGCAGCCGTGCCGTGGCCTTTATGATGGATGACGCGTTGCTGGCCGGTGAACGCGCCAAAGCCAGAAATGCCGATCAGTGGGATATCGTCGGCACCGCCCAGTCGGAAGAAGCTTACGGCTGTATGTTGCGTAAAGACGATCCTCAGTTCAAACAGCTGGTCGATGAAACCATCGCTTCAGTACAAACCTCCGGTGAAGCGGAAAAATGGTTTGATCGCTGGTTCAAACAACCCATTCCGCCAAGAGATCTCAATTTGAATTTCGAACTTTCTGACGAAATGAAAGCCCTGTTCAGCGCGCCAAATGATAAGGCTTTAAACTAATTAATAATGAGAATAAGGGCAGAACGCTCTGCCCTATGATTGCTGATTCGTGGCAGGACAGACGGACATGCGCTGGTCGTTCCCCAGCGCATGTTAATGCCCAATAGATTTCGAGATGCGGGAAGACAGGCAACACGCCTGCAACTTGCAAAATAACGGGTATATCGCCGCTCATCAATCTTCGGGGTAGCTTCGCTACCCTTTTTTTACCGGAGTTTGTTATGTCAATAGATTGGAACTGGGGCATATTCCTGCAAGCAGCCCCATTCGGCAACACCACCTATCTCGGGTGGATATTGTCCGGCCTGCAAGTCACAGTCACATTGTCTATTTGTGCCTGGATCATCGCGTTTTTCGTTGGATCTTTATTTGGTATTTTACGTACCGTTCCCAATCGCTTTCTTTCAGCCATCGGGACCTGCTACGTGGAATTATTCCGTAATGTGCCGCTGATCGTACAATTCTTTACCTGGTATCTGGTGGTGCCGGAACTGCTCCCCCCCGATATCGGAATGTGGTTTAAAGCTGAACTCGACCCCAATATCCAGTTCTTTTTATCGTCCATGATTTGTTTGGGCTTATTTACCGCCGCCCGCGTGTGCGAACAGGTTCGGGCAGGCATCCAGTCGCTGCCGAGCGGTCAAAAAGCCGCCGGGTTGGCAATGGGATTGACGCTGCCGCAGACCTACCGTTACGTCTTACTGCCTAACGCCTATCGCGTTGTTGTTCCGCCGCTCACATCGGAAATGCTCAACCTGGTCAAAAACTCCGCCATCGCCTCGACGATCGGGCTGGTGGATATGGCGGCGCAGGCTGGCAAACTGCTGGATTACTCCGCCCATGCGTATGAATCTTTCACCGCGATTACGCTGGCCTATGTCGGTATCAACGCAATCATTATGCTGATCATGCAGGTGGTAGAGCAAAAAACCCGTTTGCCGGGCAATATGGGGAGCAAATAAGCCATGTATGAATTTGACTGGAGCTCAATCGGGCCGAGCCTGCCCTACCTGTTACAAGGCATGGCGGTTACGCTAAAAATCACCGTTACCGCCGTGATCGTCGGTATCATCTGGGGAACGATTCTGGCGGTTATGCGGCTCTCGCCGCTAAAACCCATCAGTTGGTTCGCCAAGCTGTACGTTAACGTGTTCCGCTCCGTGCCATTGGTTATGGTGCTGTTGTGGTTCTATCTGGTGGTGCCGAGCTTATTACAAAATGTGCTTGGCCTGTCACCGAAAACAGATATTCGGTTAATTTCGGCTATGGTAGCCTTTTCATTATTTGAGGCGGCATATTACTCTGAAATTATCCGCGCAGGCATACTCAGCGTATCACGCGGGCAGTCATCCGCGGCATTGGCGCTGGGAATGACGCAGTGGCAATCCATGAAGCTGGTTATCCTGCCGCAGGCATTCCGCGCCATGGTTCCCCTGCTGCTGACGCAAGGTATTGTGCTGTTTCAGGATACATCGCTGGTTTACGTGCTCAGCCTGGCTGATTTCTTCCGTACGGCCTCCAGCATCGGCGAACGTGACGGCACGCAAGTTGAAATGATCCTGTTTGCCGGATTTATCTATTTCATTATCAGCATTAGCGCATCAATGCTGGTCAGTTACCTGAAAAAAAGGACGGTTTGATGATTTTCCTGAGAAATATTTCTAAATGGTATGGCCAATTTCAGGTGCTAACCGACTGCTCCACGGAAGTGAAGAAAGGCGAGGTGGTGGTGGTTTGCGGGCCTTCCGGCTCCGGTAAGTCTACCTTAATCAAAACCGTTAATGGCCTGGAGCCGATCCAAAAAGGCGAGATTGAAGTCAACGGTATCATCGTTAACGATAAAAAAACCAATCTGGCTCAGCTACGCTCGAAAGTAGGCATGGTTTTCCAACACTTTGAACTGTTTCCACATCTGTCCATCATCGAAAACCTGACGCTGGCGCAGATAAAAGTGCTGAAACGGAATCGCGAAGAAGCGAGGGTCAAAGCGCAAAAACTGCTGGAGCGCGTCGGGCTGTCGGTTCAGGCGAACAAATATCCCGGTCAGTTGTCCGGCGGGCAGCAACAGCGTGTGGCGATTGCCCGCGCGCTGTGCATGGATCCCATCGCGATGCTGTTTGACGAACCCACGTCGGCGCTGGATCCGGAAATGATCAACGAGGTGCTGGACGTTATGGTTGAACTGGCACAGGAAGGGATGACCATGATGGTGGTGACGCACGAAATGGGTTTTGCCCGCAAGGTGGCGCACCGGGTCATTTTTATGGATGAAGGAAAAATTATTGAAGATACGGCGAAAGACGATTTCTTCAATAATCCGCAGTCCGACCGAGCCAAGGATTTTCTGGCGAAAATCCTGCACTGATGTACAGAAAGCGTGCCTCAGGGCACGCTTTTTCATCAAACCATTACGGCTGGAAAGGCTGCCGGTGAAAAAGATCGTGTGAACATTTCGGGCAAAGCGGCAAAATTTCCGGCGTATAAAACGCGATATGATGGTGGCATTTTTCACACACCAGATTGCCTAATCCCACGACTTCACCGCTGTGATAGACGCCGTGATGGCTGACATCCTTAAAGATTTCACGCCATTCCAGCTGCGTTTTATCCGTAATATCCACCAGTTCCTGCCATAGACTCTCCTTGATGACCCGCATAAAAACGCTATCGGTAAATTCTTCCTGACTCTCGCCGTAGCTACGTGCGAACTCCTCCAGATCCCGCTGTACCGCCTGAATCACCTGCTCGATTTCTTTTTGCGTCAACGCCGAGCTTTCCTGCAATTTCTCCCGGGCGCTTTGTACCAGACCATCAATATCCCGTTCGCCATTATTCAGCCGGGCCGTCACTGAAGCCATTAATTCGCGATAGTAGCGGGCAACTTTACTCATGCTTCCTCCTGAATATGCCGGTTGAAATACGTTGCGCAACCATTCCTGGCGTCTGACCGATTCCCCTCTATTTTAGCCTATTTTCTTTTCACAACCGGTACTCCCCCTATATTTGAATGATTTTTATCCGTTTTCGCTTCACAGATCAGAAATATTCCTCAGGCGGGAACAGGGTGTTGTTGCCTCAGTCGCTTATCAGCTATGCTATGCGGATCTTTAGTTATGAATCAGAACACGCTACTGCCGTAGCCATTCTTTACTTAATAGGACCCCTGGCAGCCATGCAAGAGCAATACCGCCCAGAAGAGATAGAAGCGCACGTCCAGCTTCATTGGCAAGAGAAGCAGACATTCAAAGTGACCGAAGAACCTGGCAAGGAAAAGTACTACTGCCTTTCCATGTTGCCCTACCCTTCTGGCCGTCTACACATGGGACACGTTCGTAACTACACCATCGGCGATGTGATCTCTCGCTATCAGCGCATGCTGGGGAAAAACGTCCTACAGCCGATTGGCTGGGATGCGTTCGGCCTGCCGGCTGAAGGCGCCGCGGTAAAAAACAACACCGCGCCCGCGCCGTGGACGTACTCCAATATTGAGTACATGAAAAACCAGCTCAAGCTGCTGGGTTTCGGCTACGACTGGGATCGCGAAGTCGCCACCTGCAAACCCGATTACTATCGCTGGGAACAATGGTTCTTCACCAAACTGTATGAAAAAGGTCTGGTTTATAAAAAAACCTCCGCGGTGAACTGGTGTCCGAACGACCAGACCGTTCTGGCCAATGAACAGGTTATCGACGGCTGCTGCTGGCGCTGCGATACCAAAGTCGAACGCAAAGAAATCCCCCAGTGGTTTATCAAAATCACCGATTACGCCGATCAACTGCTCAACGATCTGGATACGCTGGAAAGCTGGCCCGAACAGGTCAAAACCATGCAGCGCAATTGGATTGGCCGTTCCGAAGGCGTTGAGATCGCCTTTGAGGTGGCAGGCAGTCAGGAGAAGCTGAGCGTCTATACCACCCGCCCGGATACCTTTATGGGGGTGACCTATGTCGCCGTCGCCGCCGGCCACCCGCTGGCGCAGCAGGCCGCCGTTAATAACCCGGCGCTGGCTGACTTTATTGACGAATGCCGCAATACCAAAGTGGCGGAAGCGGATATGGCCACCATGGAGAAGAAAGGCATGGCTACCGGCCTGTATGCCATTCATCCGCTGAACGGAGAAAAAGTCGCTATCTGGGCCGCCAACTTTGTGCTGATGGATTACGGCACCGGCGCCGTTATGGCGGTGCCGGGACACGATCAGCGCGATTGGGAATTCGCCGCCAAGTACGGCCTGACGATCAAACCGGTGATCCTGAACAGCGATGGCAGCGAGCCGGATTTGTCCGCTCAAGCGATGACGGAAAAAGGCCGTTTGTTTAATTCCGGCGAGTTTGATGGTTTGGATTTTGAAGCCGCCTTTAACGCCATTGCCGACAAACTGGTGGCATTGGGGATCGGCGAGCGTAAAGTCAATTACCGCCTGCGCGACTGGGGGGTTTCCCGCCAGCGTTACTGGGGAGCGCCAATCCCGATGGTGACGCTGGAAGACGGCACCGTGATCCCCACGCCGGAAGATCAACTGCCGGTGGTATTGCCGGAAGATGTGGTGATGGACGGCATCACCAGCCCGCTGAAATCCGATCCGGAGTGGGCCAAAACCACGGTTAACGGTCAGCCGGCGCTGCGTGAAACCGATACCTTCGACACCTTTATGGAGTCGTCCTGGTATTACGCGCGTTACACCTGTCCACAGTATGATCAGGGCATGCTGGATCCGGCGGCGGCCAACTACTGGCTGCCCGTCGATCAGTATGTCGGCGGCATCGAACATGCCATCATGCACCTGATGTATTTCCGCTTTTTCCACAAGCTGATGCGTGACGCCGGGCTGGTCACCTCGGATGAACCGGCCAAACGCCTGCTGTGCCAGGGCATGGTGCTGGCGGACGCGTTCTATTACCTGGGCGATAATGGCGAGCGTAACTGGGTTTCCCCTATCGACGTCACCCTTGAGCGTGATGAGAAAGGCCGTATCGTCAAGGCCGTCGACAACCAGGGCCGGGAAGTCGTCTACGCGGGTATGAGCAAAATGTCGAAGTCTAAAAACAACGGCATCGACCCGCAGGTGATGGTTGAAAAATATGGTGCGGACACCGTTCGTCTGTTTATGATGTTCGCCTCGCCGGCGGAAATGACGCTCGAATGGCAGGAATCCGGGGTTGAAGGGGCGAACCGCTTCCTGAAACGCGTCTGGAAGCAGGCTTTCGAGCATACGGCCAAAGGCCCGGCTCAGGCGCTGGATGTGGCGACGTTAACCGAAGATCAGAAATCACTGCGCCGCGATCTGCATAAAACCATTGCCAAAGTGACCGATGATATCGGTCGCCGCCAGACCTTTAACACCGCCATCGCCGCCATTATGGAGCTGATGAACAAGCTGGCCAAAGCGCCGCAGGACAGCGTACAGGATCGCGCTCTGACTCAGGAAATCCTGCTGGCGGTTGTTCGTATGCTTTATCCGTTCACCCCGCACATTTGCTTTGCGCTGTGGCAGGCATTGCAGGGTGAGGGCGACATTGATACCGCGCCCTGGCCGGTCGCGGATGAAAGCGCGATGGTGGAAGATTCCAAACTGGTGGTTATTCAGGTCAACGGTAAGGTACGTGGTAAAATCACCGTTGCCGCCGATGCCACTCAGGATCAGGTGCGTGAGCGCGCTGCCCAGGAACCTCTGGTAGCGAAATATCTGGACGGCGTCACTGTGCGTAAAGTGATCTATGTCCCTGGCAAACTGCTTAACCTGGTTGTGGGTTAAGGCAAGGAGGAGCTGTGCGACATCGTCTATTCACGTTGTTGCTGGGGCTGGCGGTGTTAGCCACCGCCGGTTGCGGTTTCCATCTGCGCGGCACGACACAAGTGCCTGCGCAGCTACAAACGCTGGTGCTGGACAGCAGCGACCCGTACGGCCCGTTAACCCGCGCGGTGCGTGAACAGTTGCGTCTCAACGACGTGACCATCGTTGCGGATGCCGCACGGCAGGATATTCCCTCGTTGCGGATCCTGAACGCCTCGGAAAACAAAGACACCGTCTCGATTTTCCAGGATGGGAAAACGGCGGAATACCAAATGGTATTGGTGCTCAGAGCGCAGGTGCTGATGCCGGATGAAGATATCTATCCGCTCAGCGTAACGGTATTCCGTACATTCTTCGATAACCCGTTAACCGCACTGGCGAAAGACGCCGAGCAGGATATTATCCGGCAGGAAATGCGTGAGCAGGCGGCAACCCAGTTGGTGCGCAAGCTGCTGACTATTAACGGCAGCGAAGAAATCAAAAACCGGCAGTCGCACACGGCGGCAGCCGTCACCCCGCCATCCGCGCGTCCATGATTCGGCTTTACCCGGAACAACTCGCCGCGCAACTCCATGAGGGGTTGCGCGCGTGTTATCTGATCTGCGGCAACGACCCCCTTTTGTTGCAGGAAAGCCTGGACGGCATTCGGCGAGCGGCTCAGCAGCAGGCGTTCAGCGAACACTTTAGTTTCACGCTGGACGTTCACACCGACTGGGAAGCGATCTTCAGCGCCTGTCAGGCCCTTAGCCTGTTCGCCACCCGTCAGACGCTGTTGCTGACATTGCCTGAAAACGGCCCTAACGCCGCGATGGCTGAAAATCTGATCAAACTGTCTGGTTTATTGCATCAGGATATCTTACTGATGCTGCGCGGTCACAAGCTGACCAAGGCGCAGGAAAACAGCGCCTGGTTCAAAGCCTTGTCGCAGGACTGCGTTTATGTGAACTGCCTTACTCCGGAGCAGGCGCAGTTGCCGCGCTGGGTGGCTAACCGCGCCAAATCCATGAAGCTGGATCTGGACGAACCGGCAAGCCAGCTCATCTGTTATTGCTATGAGGGTAATCTTCTGGCGTTGACGCAAGCGCTGGAGCGCCTGGCGCTGCTTTATCCCGACGGCAAGCTCACCCTGCCCCGCGTGGAGCACGCGGTCAACGACGCGGCGCACTTTACCCCTTACCACTGGCTCGATGCGTTGCTGGCGGGCAAAGCCAAGCGCGCCTGGCACATTTTGCATCAGCTCAGGCAAGAAGACTGCGAACCGGTTATCCTGCTGCGAACGATACAGCGGGAACTGCTGTTGCTGCTTACGCTAAAAAGGAAAATGACGAACGCGCCGCTGCGGGCGCTGTTCGATCAGCACAAAGTCTGGCAAAACCGCAGAGATTTATTAACTCAGGCGCTGCAACGGTTAAGCATGGCGCAGTTGCAGCAGGCCATCGGCCTGCTGGCTAAACTGGAAATTACCTTGAAACAGAACTATGGTCAGTCTGTCTGGCCTGAGCTGGAAACGCTCTCCATGATATTGTGCGGAAAAGACTTACCGGAGAGCCTGTTGGATGTTAACGCGTTTGACCACCCCAAATGATTTAGGTAAACAAGCCGGTCCCGCTTCTCTGACCGCATTTTTCGGGGGAACGTTCGATCCCATTCATTACGGACACCTTCAACCGGTTAGCGCGCTGGCGAAAATTGTCGGGCTGAACCAGATCGTTTTGCTGCCGAACAATGTGCCGCCTCACCGGCCGCAACCCGAAGCCAGCCCGCAACAGCGGCAACGCATGGTTGAACTGGCGGTTGAAGCCAATCCGCTGTTTAGCGTGGACGACCGGGAGTTACGGCGCCAGCAGCCGTCATACACCATCGATACGCTGGAAGCGCTGCGCGCCGAGCAAGGAAATGCCGCGCTGTTGGCGTTTATCATCGGACAGGATTCGTTACAGACGCTGCATCAATGGCACCGCTGGCAAGATATCCTCAACGTTTGCCATCTGCTGGTTTGCGCCCGCCCGGGCTACCGTTCGGAACTGGCGACGCCAGCGTTACAGCAATGGCTGGAAGCCCACCTGACGCAGGACACCCGCGCCCTGCACCAACGCCCCCACGGACTGATCTTTTTAGCCGACACGCCATTGGTGGCTATTTCCGCCACAGAAATACGCCAGCGACGACAGCAAGGCCTCGACTGCGGCGATCTGTTGCCCCCGGCGGTGTTACGCTACATCAATGAGCACGGGCTATACCGGTAGCCACAGCTTTATACCACTCATCAGAACTGCGTGATATACTCCGCCGCTGGTTTCAATCACGGGAAAAACCGTTAATATCTGCAATTATGCGGCGAAAAATGGTCTTTCTATACCTAATTCAGCGCAATAAGCGTCCATCAACGTTGATGGGCAGCCATCGAGGGGGAACCTTTGCAAGGCCAAGCACTCCAAGATTTCGTTATTGATAAGATAGACGATTTAAAAGGTCAGGATATCGTTGCACTGAACGTGCAGGGTAAATCCAGTATCACCGACTATATGATCATCTGTACCGGCACCTCCACCCGCCACGTCGCGTCCATTGCCGACCATGTGGTGCAGGCGTCGCGAGCGGCCGGATTGATCCCGTTTGGCGTGGAAGGCGAAAATGTCGCCGACTGGGTGGTGGTCGATCTGGGTGACGTGATGGTTCATGTGATGCAGGAAGAGAGCCGTCAGTTATACGAACTGGAAAAGCTTTGGGGCTAGCATGAAACTGCAACTGGTCGCCGTCGGCACCAAAATGCCGGATTGGGTGCAGACAGGCTTCACCGATTATCTCCGCCGCTTTCCCAAAGATATGCCATTCGAACTGACCGAAATTCCGGCCGGCAAACGGGGCAAGAATGCGGACATCAAACGCATTCTGGAACGCGAAGGTGAACAAATGCTGGCGGCCGTGGGTAAAGGCAACCGTATTGTGACGCTGGATATCCCCGGCACACCGTGGGAAACCCCGCAGTTGGCCCAGCAACTGGAACGCTGGAAACAGGACGGGCGCGACGTCAGTCTATTAATCGGCGGCCCTGAAGGGCTGGCGCCTGAATGCAAAGCGGCGGCGGAACAAAGCTGGTCGCTGTCGCCCTTGACGTTGCCTCATCCGCTGGTACGCGTACTGGTGGCGGAAAGTCTGTATCGGGCCTGGAGCATTACCACCAATCATCCTTACCATCGGGAGTAAGGCGCTACGATGAAACACGTGAAATAAACCGCGGGATGAAAATAGAACGCAAACCCTTTCGTGATTATACGGCGGAGTCCGCCCTATTCGTGCGCCGCGCGCTGGTGGCGTTTCTGGGCATTTTGCTGCTTTCCGGCGTATTGCTCGCCAATCTCTATCATCTGCAAGTTTTACGCGTCGATGACTACCGTACCCGATCCAATGAAAACCGTATCAAACTGGTGCCGATCGCGCCCAGTCGCGGCATTATCCACGACCGCAACGGCATTCCGCTGGCGCTGAACCGAACGATCTACCAGTTAGAACTGGTGCCGGAAAAGGTGGATAACCTTCAGGAAACGCTGGCGGCGCTGAAACCTATCATCGATCTGAGCGATGAGGATCTGGAGAGCTTTGAAAAAGAACGCAAGCGTTCGCGCCGCTTTACCTCAATTCCGGTTAAAACCGGTCTGGATGATATTCAGGTCGCCCGCTTTGCGGTTAATCAATACCGCTTTCCCGGCGTGGAAATCAAAGGCTATCAGCGCCGCTATTACCCCTATGGCTCCGCGCTGACCCATGTTATCGGCTATGTTTCGAAAATTAACGATAAAGACGTCGAACGGCTGAATAAAGAAGAAAAAATCGCTGATTACGCCGCCACCCACGATATCGGCAAATTGGGCATCGAGCGTCATTACGAAGATTTGCTGCACGGCAAACCCGGCTATGAAGAAGTCGAGGTCAATAACCGCGGCCGGGTGATTCGCCAGTTGCATGAACAGCCGCCGCAGGCGGGAAGAGATATTTATCTGACGCTCGACCTGAACCTGCAAATTTATATCGAAAAACTGCTGGAAGGCAGCCGCGCCGCCGTCATCGTCACCGATCCGCGCGACGGCGGTATTCTCGCGCTGGTTTCCACGCCCAGCTATGATCCCAACCTGTTCGTGGACGGCATATCCAGCAAAGACTATAACCAGTTGCGCAACGATCCTAACCGCCCGCTGATCAACCGGGCGACGCAAGGGGTGTATCCGCCGGCCTCCACGGTAAAACCCTATATTGCCGTTTCAGCCTTAACCGCCGGGGTTATCACCCCCAACACCACGCTGTTCGATCCGGGCTGGTGGCAATTGCCGGGTTCGGAAAAGCGTTTTCGTGACTGGAAAAAATGGGGCCACGGGCGGCTTAATCTGACCAAGGCGCTGGAAGAATCGGCGGATACCTATTTTTATCAGGTCGCCTATGACATGGGTATCGATCGTCTGTCGGAATGGATGAATAAATTCGGTTACGGTGAAAAAACCGGTATTGATATCTCTGAAGAAAGCGCCGGCAACATGCCGACGCGCGAATGGAAACTCCGACGCTTCAAGAAGCCCTGGTATCAGGGCGATACGATCCCGGTGGGAATTGGGCAAGGGTACTGGACGGCGACGCCGATGCAGATGAACAAATCGCTGACCACCCTGATTAATGACGGACAGGTGAAAACGCCGCACCTGCTTCACAGCACCAGAGAAAACGGGACGATTATTCCTTACCGTCAGCCTGAGCATCAACAGATTGGCGATATCCATTCCGGTTTCTGGGAAATCGCCAAAGACGGCATGTACGGCGTGGCTAACCGCCCGAATGGCACGGCGCATAAAAGTTTTGACAGCGCGCCTTACAAGATTGCGGCCAAGTCCGGCACCGCGCAGGTTTTCGGCCTGAAAGAAAATGAAACCTACAATGCGCACAAGATTGCCGAACACTTGCGCGACCATAAGCTGATGGTGGCTTTCGCGCCCTATGACAGTCCAAAGGTCGCGGTATCGATCATCCTGGAAAACGGCGGCGCCGGCCCCACGGTCGGCACCATCACCCGACAGATCCTTGACCATATTCTGTTAGGCGATAACAATACCGAATTACCGACCGCGCCGCCGGCGCCGCCGGGCAGCGAGAGCGAGTAACAGACATTCATGACGGATAACCAACAAAAAGGCTCGATCTGGACGAAAATCCATATCGACTTTCCTTTCCTCCTCTGCATCCTGGCATTGCTGGGCTATAGCCTATTTGTTATGTGGAGCGCCAGCGGTCAGGATGTCGACATGATGGAGCGCAAAATTGTTCAGATCGTGCTGGGGTTGATTGTCATGGCGATCATGGCGCAAATCCCGCCGCGGGTTTATGAAGGGTGGGCGCCTTACCTGTACGTCGTCTGCGTTATCCTGTTGTTGCTGGTGGATATTTTCGGTCAAATCAGTAAAGGGGCCCAACGCTGGCTGGATCTGGGATTTGTACGTTTTCAGCCTTCGGAAATCGCCAAAATTGCGGTTCCGCTGATGGTCGCCCGCTTTATCAACCGCGATATGTGCCCGCCCTCGCTCAAAAATACCGGCATCGCGCTGGTGATTATTTTTACCCCGACGCTGCTGGTCGCGGCGCAGCCGGATTTAGGCACCTCCATTCTCATCGCCGCCTCGGGGCTGTTTGTTCTGTTCCTCGCCGGGATGAGCTGGCGGTTAATCGGCATCGCGGTTCTGTTGCTTGCCGCTTTTATTCCTATCCTGTGGTTCTTCCTGATGCACGACTACCAGCAAGCGCGGGTGATGATGTTGCTGGATCCGGAGAGCGATCCGCTGGGAGCGGGCTATCATATTATACAGTCGAAGATCGCGATTGGTTCCGGCGGTTTGTCTGGCAAAGGCTGGCTGCATGGCACACAATCGCAGTTGGAGTTTCTGCCGGAGCGCCATACCGACTTTATCTTCGCCGTGCTGGCGGAAGAGTTAGGGTTAATCGGCGTACTGATCCTGTTGGCGATGTACCTGTTTCTGATTATGCGCGGTTTGGTTATTGCGGCTAACGCCCAGACCTCATTCGGTCGGGTGATGGTTGGCGGACTGATGCTGATTCTGTTCGTCTATGTTTTCGTCAATATCGGGATGGTCAGCGGTATTCTGCCGGTTGTTGGCGTACCCTTGCCGCTGGTCAGCTACGGCGGTTCGGCGCTTGTCGTCTTAATGGCGGGATTTGGTATCGTGATGTCGATACATACTCACCGCAAGATGCTATCCAAGAACTTATAAACCGAGGTGAGCAATGCGTAAGGATTGGCTTTGGATTGGCGTCGTAACCCTGACGCTCTCGGCCTGTACCGTCACGGAACAGCGGACGACGCCCCCTGTCAGTGACGTATACAGCGGCCCCGTTGAAGAAATCGGCGGCGCCGAGCCGCGTTATGAACCCTATAATCAGGGCACATTGCAAGACTACACCGTCAAAGGCAGGACTTATAAGGTCATAAAAAATCCGCAAAACTTCAGTGAAACCGGTCTGGCGACCTGGTATGGCGAAGAGGCCAGCGGTAATCAGACGGCTATTGGCGAAGTGTTCGATCCCAACGCCATCACGGCCGCCCATCCTACGCTGCCTTTGCCCAGCTATGTTCGCGTCACCAACCTCAGCAACGGCCGCCGTCTGGTGGTTAGAGTGAACGATCGCGGGCCGTATACGCCGGGCAGGATCATCGATCTGTCTAAAGCCGCCGGCGATCGCTTGAACATTTCCAACAATACCAAAGTTAAGGTTGATTTCATCAACGTTGCGCCGGACGGTACGCTGTCCGGCCCCGGCACCATCGGCACTACCGTCGCCAAGCAAAGTTTCGCGTTGCCCGAACGCCCCAGCTTCGGCGCCAGCGGCCTCGGCACGCCGATGATGGAAAGCACCATGCCTGCGGCGGGCGCGATCCAGCCCGTCAGCAACAGTACCTTGAGCGCGCCGGCCGACGACACGCTGCCGCAGAGCAGTCCCTCACCCCGCAGCGGCGGTTTCCTGGGCGCCCCCTCCGCGCTTCCCGCCGGCGTGATCGAAACCACGCCGTCACCCGTTGCGGCGCCATCGGCCGCGACTGACTCGCCTGCGTCGACGCCCGCCGCCTCAACGGCCGATGGACGCTATGTGGTGCAGGTTGGCGCGCTCAGCGATCAACAGCGGGCGCAGGAGTGGTTGCGCAGTCTGCGCGAACGCTTTCACGTAACGGGCAACGTCACCAGCAATAACGGGTTATATCGCATCCAACTGGGGCCATTCCAGAATCGTCAGCAAGCGGTTGAACTTCAACAACGTTTGTCAGTCGAAGCTCAGCAGCAATCCTTTATTACCGCGGCGCCCGGCACGTTATAGCCAGGGGAGATCCCCCCTGATAAGCATGCTCCTTGCGCCGAATGGCGATGGCCCCGATCATCGGTAACGTCGCCATAAGTCATCACGGGTACAAAGGGACGCTGTGATATCAAGCACAGCGACCTTTTTGCAAAATCGCGTAACGTAATGTCTGGTGCCGGCCTATTTCTCATCTGCTATAGTGTGGCTCGTTTTTAACTCATACCCACGGATGTTGTTGTTCCAATCATGAATACTGTAAACACGTCTCGTTTTACTAAACGCACTGCGTTTGGCGCTTTGCTCGCCGTTAGTGCGTCTTCCTTTGTTTATGCCGACGACATCAATCTTAAAACGATGATCCCCGGCGTGCCGCAAATTGATGCGGAATCCTACATCCTGATTGATTACAACTCCGGGAAAGTGCTGGCTGAAATGAACGCCGACGCACGCCGCGATCCGGCCAGCCTGACCAAAATGATGACCAGCTACGTCATCGGTCAGGCGATAAAGTCAGGGAAAATCACGCCCAACGATATTGTTACCGTCGGCAAGGATGCCTGGGCCACCGGCAACCCGGTTTTTCAGGGTTCGTCGCTGATGTTTCTGAAGCCGGGCGATCGCGTGCCGGTTTCGCAGCTGAACCGCGGCATCATTCTACAGTCCGGTAATGATGCCTGCGTGGCGATGGCCGACTATGTGGCCGGCAGTCAGGATACGTTCGTTAATTTGATGAACGGCTACGTAAAAGCGCTTGGCCTGCAAAATACGCATTTTGAAACCGTACATGGCTTGGATGCGCCGGGGCAGTTCAGTTCGGCGCGTGATATGGCGCTGATCGGCCAGGCATTAATCCGTGACGTGCCGGAAGAATACGCGACCTATAAAGAAAAGGAATTTACCTTCAACAATATCCGCCAGACCAACCGCAATGGTTTGCTGTGGGACAGCAGTCTGAATGTTGACGGCATTAAAACCGGTCATACCTCATCTGCCGGTTATAACCTGGTCGCCTCCGCGACTGAAGGCCAGATGCGGCTGATTTCAACGGTCATGGGCGGGCGTACCTTTAAGGGGCGCGAAACCGAAAGCAAGAAATTGCTCACCTGGGGTTTCCGTTTCTTCGAAACCGTCGCACCGCTGAAAACCGGTAAAGAGTTCGCCTCGGAACCCGTCTGGTTTGGCGACAGCGACCGCGTTGCACTCGGTGTGGAAAAAGATGTGTATCTGACCATTCCCCGCGGCCGAATGAAAGATCTGAAAGCCAGCTATGTACTGACCACCACCGAACTGCACGCGCCGCTGAGCAAAAATCAGGTGGTTGGCGCGATCAACTTCCAGTTGGACGGCAAAACCATAGACCAGCGGCCATTGGTAGTGATGAATGAAGTCAAAGAAGGCGGTATTTTCAGCCGCATGGTTGACTACATCAAGCTGATGTTCCACCACTGGTTCGGCTAATCCCCTTGTATGGGGACGAACGGCCCCCATATAAGATAGGAAGACATCCACTCCCGCTCTTTCAGGCGGGAGTTTAATTTATACCATTCCTTTTTCACTCTGGAGCGCAGATGAAAACCAAATTAAACGAACTGCTCGAATTCCCCTGCCCTTTTACTTACAAGGTTATGGGATTAGCAAAACCCGAGTTGGCCGATCTGGTGGTTGAAGTGGTGCAGCGTCACGCGCCCGGCGATTACACGCCGCAGATCAAACCCAGCAGCAAAGGCAATTATCATTCCGTTTCCATCACCATTAATGCTACCCATATTGAGCAGGTGGAAACGTTGTATGAAGAGCTTGGCAATATTGAAATCGTACGGATGGTGTTATAATTTTCCGCATCTTTCCTTAACCTGAAGATGACACGCTTGCTACAGGATAAGATCGTCGTACGCCAATTCAGCGTACAACCTTATGAGCCGGTTTCGCTGGCGATGCATAAATTCACCGATCTGCGCGATGATAAAACGTTGGATGAAATCTGGCTGGTTCAACATCATCCGGTATTCACCCAAGGTCAGGCAGGCAAATCGGAACATGTTTTGATGCCCGGAGATATTCCCGTCATACAGAGCGACCGGGGCGGTCAGGTCACCTATCACGGGCCGGGTCAGCAGGTGATGTACGTTCTGGTCGATTTAAAACGACGTAAGCTGGGCGTCCGGCAGTTAGTGACCGCGATAGAAGAGACAGTCGTCAACACGCTGGCCCATTTTCAAATCGACGCCCACGCCCGAACCGACGCGCCGGGGGTTTATGTCGGCGAACGTAAAATCTGCTCGCTGGGCTTGCGTATTCGTAAAGGCTGTTCTTTTCACGGTTTGGCGCTGAATATCGCCATGGATTTGTCTCCTTTCCAGCGCATCAATCCCTGTGGTTATGCCGGAATGCAGATGACCCAGATAAGCGACCTGGTTCCCGGCGTCACCCTTGAAGACACCGCACCGGTGCTGGTTAACATGTTCCTGCAATTACTGGGTTATCAACAGCATGATTGGCTTAACTGGGATATGGCCGCAAACGGCGACCCGCGCCCGCAATGAAGGCATGTCTTGTTGCTCCCCGGTACGGAATATCGCCGTAGCGATCACTACTCACATTTTATTTACATAATTTCTTCATTTTGATTGCTCAACAGCTGATTGTGGTTGGGCAAGATGATATAATTTTGAGAGTTTATTAAAAAAAAGTTTAACTAAAAATATAACCCTTTGAGTTTTATTCAAAAAACGAGTCAGAACTGGAACTTACGCAAACATGAGTAAACCGATTCAGATCGAACGCGGCGTAAAATACCGCGATGCCGATAAAATGGCGCTAATTCCGGTGCGTACCGTGGTGACTGAACGTCAGGAGATACTGCGCAAACCTGAATGGATGAGAATCAAACTCCCGGCGGACTCCAGCCGTATTCAGGGCATTAAAGCCGCGATGCGTAAAAACGGGCTGCACTCGGTTTGCGAAGAAGCCTCCTGCCCGAATCTGGCGGAATGTTTTAACCACGGCACGGCCACATTTATGATTCTGGGCGCCATCTGCACCCGGCGTTGCCCGTTTTGCGACGTCGCCCACGGCCGGCCGCTCACGCCGGACGCCAACGAGCCGGAAAAGCTGGCGCAAACCATCCATGATATGGGGCTGCGCTATGTGGTGATCACCTCGGTCGACCGTGATGACCTGCGTGACGGCGGCGCCCAGCATTTTGCCGACTGTATCAGCGCCATTCGCCGTAAGAATCCGCAAATCCGTATTGAAACGCTGGTGCCGGACTTCCGCGGCCGAATGGATCGGGCATTGGATATTTTGACGGCGACGCCGCCGGACGTATTCAATCACAACCTCGAAAACGTACCGCGCGTTTATCGTCAGGTTCGCCCCGGCGCCAATTACGAATGGTCGTTGAAGCTGCTGGAAAACTTCAAGAACGCGCATCCCACTATCCCGACAAAATCCGGACTTATGGTCGGCCTGGGTGAAACCAACGCCGAGATTGTCGAGGTGATGCGCGATCTGCGCCGCCACGGCGTGACCATGCTGACGCTGGGGCAATATCTGCAACCAAGCCGCCATCACCTGCCGGTGCAGCGCTATGTCAGCCCGGACGAATTTGACGAAATGAAAGCCGAAGCCATGGCGATGGGCTTCACCCACGCGGCCTGCGGCCCGTTTGTTCGCTCTTCCTATCATGCGGATTTGCAGGCAAAGGGCATTGAGGTCAAATAAGCGCTTATAATTAGTTACATATTGGGCGTGGGTAATCGCCAACGGACGGCATTAACCGTCCGTTTGCTTTTCAGCCGCGGATTATGGCTCTTTGCGGTGTGTATCATTCATCGCCGCGGAATCGTCAGCGGCAGAGGGCTTGGAGGCTGGGTCATCATTCATCGCTTTCTTGAAACCTTTGATGGCGGCGCCTAGATCGCCTCCCAGGCTGCGTAATTTATTGGTGCCGAACAGCAAAACGATCAAGGCGCCGATGACCAACAGTTTGGCGATACTGATACCTTCCATACTTACCTACCTGATTACAGATGCCGGATAAGCCAGCGAATAAATAATATTCTCTATGTAAAACCTTACCGACAACAATACAATCACCATCTGTAACAATTTAAGACGCCGGCACAAGCCGCACCTGAGTTTTCGTGTTTACTTAAAATCGTCTGACAACTTTCACAGCGAGATAAACTGTAAAAAGATCGGCTAAAGGCGTAAACTTTTCCCTGCCAACAAAGGAGATGATATTCCTCCATAACCGCCATTTGGCTAATGATGTCTGCGCATCCCCGAAGGAGGCGTAGCGTTGTGGTTCCCTCTCTCCGAGTTACTCCGATTCACTGTTAACAAAAGGTGTCTATGTTTAGTACGTTACTCGCGGTATTTATTGGCGGTGGCGTCGGCAGCGTTGCTCGCTGGCAGCTAGGCATGCGATTGAATGGTGTTTACCCCGCCCTGCCGATAGGAACGCTATTAGCCAACTTGCTGGGTGCATTTATTATCGGCGGCGCCCTGGCTTTTTTCCTGCGCCATCCTCTCGACCAACACTGGAAAATGCTGATTACTACCGGGCTATGCGGCGGTTTAACCACGTTTTCGACCTTTTCAGCTGAAGTGGTCATGTTTCTGCAAAGCGGGCATTTTGCTGCCGCAGGCATTCACATATTGCTCAACCTGGCCGGGTCTTTATTAATGACCGCACTCGCCTTCATGCTGGTCGCCTGGGCGGCAACGCATTAGGTATGATGAAAAACCGGGGAAGTCAGGATAACTGACCGGGAGAAAAAATGCCGGGAACGATCTTGAACATCACTGAAAGCGGCCCATAGAGTGGTTCCTGCTCCCATAAAAAAAACCCACCATAAGGTGGGTTTTTCAAGAAATCGGTATAATTAAATAGCGATAACGTTAGCAGCAGACGGCCCTTTCGCACCGCTGGTGATTTCAAACTCTACGCGCTGACCTTCAGCCAGAGTTTTGAATCCATTGCTCTGGATGGCAGAGAAATGTACAAATACGTCTTTGCTACCATCTTCAGGAGTAATGAAACCGAATCCTTTGGACTCGTTAAACCACTTAACGCTACCTTTAATCTTAGACATCAAACTTACCTTTACATGAATGAAAGACACAAAATCTGTGTCAGGTACAGTACAGCAATAGATTGGCCGTTTGTCCAGTTTAAGATGGGTAAAAAGTGATAAAAATCGCTAAAAAAAGGTGTCTGAATGCTGAGCAGACAAATTTTAACGCGATCCATATCTCAGTCTGGTACGTTGAGCCCTAACCCATTACTTTTTATGGTATCCCTTGCTCAAGGAGAACGGTGATGAAAACATTAGGGCTTATCGGGGGAATGAGTTGGGAATCGACGATCCCTTACTACCGCACCATCAATGAATACGTCAAAAATCAGCTCGGCGGACTGCACTCGGCCAAACTCATTCTGCACAGCGTCGATTTTCACGATATCGAACAGCTTCAGTCGCGGGGGGATTGGAAACAGGCCGCCCAGGTGTTGTCAGATATCGCCATTGGCTTAGGCAATGCGGGCGCAGAGGCTATCGTCATCTGCACCAACACCATGCATAAGGTTGCTGATACCGTAGAGACGGTCAGCCGGCTTCCTCTTTTACACATTGCCGACGCAACCGGAGAATACATAGATAAGCAGGGGATAAGAAAAGTCGGTTTGCTGGGAACCCGCTACACCATGGAGCAGGATTTTTACCGGCAAAGAATCCATGACCGCTATGGTATCGAGGTTATCACCCCTGACAAACCGGCAAGAGAGACGATAAACCGCATTATTTTCGAAGAGTTGTGCCAGGGAAAAATTGATCCCGGATCGCGCCGGAAATACCGGGAAATCATCCAGCGGCTTGAGCAACAAGGCGCCGGCGGCGTGATTCTCGGTTGTACGGAAATACCATTATTATTGAGCGCAGAGGATGCCAATGTTCCTCTTTTCGACTCCGGAGTCTTACATGCGCTGGCCGCGGCCAAATATGCATTAGCCATTTAATAACAAACAGTTAAATTAAAATTCCTTGCGAAAAAATAATAGCCTCTTTTATTTACTCAGGTTTCCTCATTTTACGCAAAGAAAAAAGCAGCTCCCGGTGGGTAACTGCTTTATTTGCTCGATCTTCCTGGTATGCAATGGCAGGTGTAACGTTTAATTATTATTTGCGTAACATTGCTTCAATAAAATCTTTCCAATGACTCACTTCTACTTCTATCATGGGAACCTCTTGGTAATTAACGGCGACGTATTATACGCACACTTTTTAACCAGGTGAAATAGTTCTGTAAGTATAAAAAGTATACTGCCGCTCATTTTTGTTTCTCAGTTCACTGTGGATCTCGCCGTTTTTTTTCGGCATGCTGGATCACCACGATGTCAGGGCTGTTCCCCTCGCTGTGCCGCTCGACAACCCTCATTCAATCCATTAAGCAGAAAGGACATTAATAACAATGACGCTGACCATGTACGGTATCAAAAACTGCGACACCATAAAAAAAGCCCGCCGCTGGCTGGAACAGCAACAGGTTGATTACCGCTTTCATGATTATCGCGCCGACGGCCTGGACGAGCAGCGACTTCAGCATTTTATCGAGCTACTGGGCTGGCAGTCATTAATCAACACGCGCGGCACGACCTGGCGTAAACTAAGCGAAGAACAGCGCAACATCATTAATAGCAACGCCGCCGGCAGCGAAACCACGGCAAAAACGCTCATGCTGGCGCAGCCCGCGTTGATTAAACGGCCGCTGTTAGTGACAGACGCTGGAAAAGCGCTGCTTGGTTTCAGCGACGACAGCTACCAGAAATTTATCGCGGAGAACAAATAACGTGTCTTGTCCGGTTATCGAACTCGCTCAACAGTTGATTAAACGCCCTTCCCTCAGCCCAAATGATGAAGGCTGCCAGGAACTCATGACCGAACGCCTGAAAGCCATTGGCTTCACCATTGAACCGATGAATTTCGGCGATACGCAAAACGTCTGGGCCTGGCGCGGCACCGGGAAAACGCTGGCATTCGCCGGGCACACCGATATCGTGCCAAGCGGTGACGAAAGCCGCTGGCAGCATCCGCCTTTTGAACCCACCATTCGTGACGGCATGTTATACGGCCGCGGCGCGGCGGATATGAAAGGCTCACTGGCGGCCATGGTGGTTGCCGCCGAGCGTTTCGTCGCCGCCAACCCCGACCATCAGGGACGGCTGGCTTTTTTGATCACCTCGGATGAGGAAGCCAGCGCCGTTAATGGTACGGTAAAAGTGGTTGAAGCCCTGATGGCGCGTAATGAGCGATTGGATTATTGCCTGGTGGGCGAACCGTCGAGCACCGCTATCGTCGGCGACGTGGTGAAAAACGGCCGCCGTGGCTCCATTACCGCCAATCTGCGCGTACAGGGCGTTCAAGGCCACGTCGCCTATCCGCATCTGGCCGACAACCCGGTACACCGGGCAATACCGGCGCTCAATGAGCTGGTTGAGACGCAATGGGATCAGGGTAATGAATTTTTTCCCCCCACCAGCATGCAAATCGCCAACGTTCAGGCCGGCACCGGAAGTAATAACGTCATTCCCGGCGAGCTGTTGGTACAATTCAATTTCCGGTTCAGCACCGAACTGACGGACGAACGCATTAAACAACGCGTTGCAGAACTGCTGGACCGTCATCAACTGCGCTACACTATTGACTGGCAGCTTTCCGGCCAGCCGTTCCTGACCGCACGCGGGGAACTGGTCGACGCGGTGGTTAACGCCGTAGAGCATTATAATGAAGTCACGCCGCAGTTGTTGACCAACGGCGGCACATCCGATGGGCGTTTTATCGCCCGTATGGGCGCTCAGGTGGTGGAGCTTGGGCCGGTAAACGCCACTATTCATAAAGTGGACGAGTGCGTCAGCGCTGCGGACTTGCAACTGCTCAGCCGGATGTATCAGCGGATTATGGAGCAATTGATCGCATGATTACTCATGCCATGCTAACCGGGAAAAACGACAGTCATCTGGTTACGCTCAGCGGACACCATCGCCTTCAGCCTGAAGCGGCTATCGCGTTTCAGGCTTTACAGCGCGCAGCGGAAAAAGACGGATTTAACGTACAACCTGCCAGCACCTTTCGTGATTTCGATCGCCAGCGTTTGATCTGGAACGGTAAATTCCGCGGAGAACGCCCGGTAATGGGTGAACAGGGTCAGCCGCTGGACGTATTATCGCTGGATGACGGCGAACGCTGTGAAGCCATTTTAAGGTGGTCGGCAATGCCGGGCGCCAGCCGTCACCACTGGGGCAGCGATCTGGATATCTACGATCCGGACCGCCTCCCGAAAGGGCAAAGGCTACAGTTGGAACCCTGGGAATACGAATCCGGCGGTTATTTCGCCGACCTGAACGACTGGCTCAGCCGGCATATGCATGAATTCGGCTTTTATCGCCCTTATGAACACGATCTCGGCGGCGTCGCCGCCGAACTCTGGCATATCAGCTATTATCCATTGGCACAGCATGCGGAAAAACAACTCACGTCGGGCATTATTTTGTCCGCCTGGCGAGGTGAGGATATCGCCGGTTATGACTGGCTATGCGAACACCTGCCGCAGTTGTTTACCCGTTTTATACACAACGTCGACGAGGCTTAATCATGGCATGGCTGGCTGATTACTGGTGGATAATCCTGATTATCCTGTTCGGAATGTTGTTGAACGGCATTAAAGAACTGCGCAATGTCGACCATAAACGTTTTCTGCTGCATAAGCCGAAACTTCCCCCGCATCGGGACAACAACGATAAATGGGATGAAGAAGACGATGACTGGCCGAAGAAAAAACCCTGAGCAATATCCTACTACGTTACATATAGCTCATATCATCTTTCCTCACACGGATACGCAGCTATGTCCAATCTTTCTGAGCCATGCACCTACCGTGGTTGGCACCGCTGAATGGCTTGTGGCTTCTCAGGGAAGAGGATCACTCTCGGCCGGAAACCACATCGCCACTCCGCGCCCAGTTGCGCCAATACAGACTGGCAGTCAAATCGTACTCACGCAGCGCGCCAGCCGTTTCCTCACGCCACTGCCGCAGCATGGTTTTTTTCCCCGATAGGCCAAGTACGCTGACAATCCGTTCCCCCTGCATGGGTTCTTCGATCAGCAAACGTAATGCGGGAAGAGGAAGTTCTGAGCTGAAAACCAGCCGCGATAGCGCCGCGTAACAGGCTTCCATTGGCCGGTGGGCAAACGCAAAACCGGCCAGCGTGCGCCAGTCCTCCTGCTCCAGTTCCGTCGTTTCGTCCAGCGGCAATGATAAATCCAGCGGAATAAGGCGTCGCAGCCAGAACCAATCCCGCGCCAATTGCCGCACGCCCTGCGCCGCCAGCGAGCGGCCTTTCGAACTCAGGGGCAATATCGCCATCGCGTTGTAACAGCCGCTGCTGGCTTCACGATGGCTGCCGATGCGCACCAGTTGAAAACCGCATGACCGCCAGAATGCCCACAGATCCGGTTGATAGCCAAAACTGACCGACAGAAAATCCAATCCTTGTTCATCTGCCGCCCGCTGTTGAAATGCGATTAAAGCCCGCCCAATGCCCTGTCGCCGGTAAGTCGCGGCTATCGCGATGCGGCTGACTCTGCGTGAACGAAGCATCGGCGCCATCCATTGCCCGCCGTGCGCGGCCAACGACTGGGCCACCAGATTACCGCGCGGCCGTCGCCGTCCGGCCCACACCTCATGCGCCAGTTCACCGGTTAAGCCGCCTTCCTCCACCATCCACAGTATGCCGCTAAGCGATCCGGCCACGCTGGCGCTGCACACCTGCATACCCGGCGCATCCAACAGGCGACGTAAATCAAGGGGAGAGGTACGGTAGTGAGCGCTGCACAACAAAGCATAACACTGCTGTAAACGCTGCGGATGCAAGAGCCAACTTTGCGCGCTCTCCTCGCTGAGCGCCGGTGCAGCTCGCGGCGCAACAGGTGCTCCGGCATCTTCAGACCGGCATGACTCGGTGAACAGCAGCGCATTATCCACGATGCGCTCCAGCGGATCGTTTTTAGCCCAGCGTAACGGTTCATCCAGAGCGAACGCCTGCCATTGCGGCAGTGAGGCGCAGAACTTCAACAGGAACCCGCGCCCGGTGCCTTCATATCCCTGTACGGTGGTCGTGAGCAAAACTCGCGGGAAATAGCTCACCAGTTCGGCGAGCAACGGCGATGGGATCGCGGCGGCTTCATCAATCAGCAGCCAGTCAACAGGGGGGAAAGGATTGAGACGGCAATACGCCAGCAAGGCATCCGGCGCCCAAAACCGCGCGTCCTCCCGAGCATAATGTTGTAATACATCCGTCGCCGAACGAGAAGGCGCGGTGATCCAACAGGTTGCCGGACAACGGTGCGTCAACATCCCCGCCAGCGCTGATTTCCCCCGTCCTCGCGGGGCGGTGACGACATAAACTCCCGGCGATGCCGCACTCAGCGTTTGCAGAATGGACAGTTGTTGAGCGGTTGGTTGACCATCGGCGGACCGCCAGTCAGGCCGGGGAGCCAATGGACGGATAGCCGCCTCACTCCCCTGACGCCAGATGACGACATCATCATCCGCCAGCAAATGGCGCTGAAAATGCCGCACAAAATGCGGAGTGGCGATAGGCCGGGGCTGCTCACTCCAGCGCAGGCTGTCTTCATCAGGCTGCGCCGACCATGAGCGCCACTCAGGCGCCAGCAGGATCAACCAGCTCCCCGCCCGCAACGCGCCCGCCAACATCGCCCAGGCTTCCACATCCAGCCCCTGCCGGGCATCAAATACCGCATGGGTGAATTCCCGCCCGAGCAATGTGCGCACTTTGCCCACGGGCAATGCCGTCAGGCCGTTCGGCGCGCAGGAACCGATCCACAGACCGTCGCCGTCAAGTTGACTACGCAGAGTTAACGCCTGTTTGCCGCACCAGTCGGCATCCCCGCTGAGCACCATCAGGCGACGAACGCCGGCACGCTGCTGTTGGCGCTGGCCGTTGGCAAAATCGGAACAGAAAACGTTCATCGGCGGCGGAGACGATCAGGTTTTGCCGATCAACAGAGAAAGCAGACCCGCGGCGATCAGCGGCCCGACGGGAACGCCGCGAAACAGCGCCACGCCCATGACGGTGCCGACCAGCAGCCCCGCAACCACCGACGGCTGGCTACTCATTAGCGAAACGCCGCGCCCGCCCAACCAGGAAACCGCCACGCCGATCACAATCGCCAGTATCGATTTCCAGCTCAGGAACGAATTCATCACCTCGCCGGCGGTAATTTTTCCACTGGCAATGGGCGCCATCACCCCGATAGTCAGAATCACAATACCGATGCTTAGACCGTATTTTTCCACCCACGGAAAATAGTTATTCAGCGGCGTAATACGTACAGCCAGTAAAATCAGAATCGCCAGCGTAACGGTCATGTTATGGCTGATGATTCCCAGTCCGGCCAGCACCAGTAAAATTAACAGCGTCGGATCAAAATAGGCCATGAAAAATCCTTGCCCGAATAGCAGAGAAGAAAAAAGAAAATAGCGATGTTCGCGGCTTTCGCCAAGGCGGGCAATAATAGCACTAAATAAGCAGTCGGCGCAGGAGGATATCGGACATCAATCCATCAATCACGGAGAGGCCGTTTATTGAAACGGGGAATAAGTTGCCAGACCTGTTCAGCATCTGACAACCTGAAACGAAAACGATTGCGCAGTTAGTCTAATTTTACGCCGATACGCTGTGCGACTTCTTCGTACGCTTCAATTACTCCTCCGAGGCTTTGGCGGAAGCGATCTTTGTCCATTTTGTTCAGCGTGGCCTTATCCCACAGGCGGCTGCCGTCCGGCGAGAATTCATCGCCCAATACCACTTCACCTTTAAATAAACCGAACTCCAGTTTGAAATCCACCAGGATCAGACCGGCGTCATCAAACAGTTTGCTCAGGACGTCATTCGCTTTATAGCTCAGTTCTTTCATGCGCGCGAGATTCTCTTCACTCACCCAGCCGAACGTTTTGCAGTAAGACTCGTTTACCATTGGGTCGTGCATGGCGTCATTTTTCAGGAACAGATCAAACAGCGGCGGATTGAGCGCAATCCCTTCTTCAACCCCCAGGCGTTTTACCAGCGAACCTGCGGCGCGGTTACGCACAACGCATTCTACCGGCACCATATCCAGTTTTTTCACCAGCACTTCGTTATCAGACAGCAGGCTCACCATTTGCGTAGGGATTCCGGCTTCTTCCAGTTTGCTCATGATGAAATGGTTGAACTTGTTGTTCACCATCCCTTTACGATCGAACTGCTCAATGCGCTGACCATCCAATGCTGACGTATCATTGCGAAACTCCAGCACCAGCAGGTCAGGATCTTCGGTGGTGTAGACGGTTTTCGCCTTTCCACGATACAACTCAGCTAGCTTTTGCATCTTTATTACTCCACACAGTGAGGGCCAACCGCATACGGCCCGAGAATTTAACGCCTAGATTGCTTAATGAAGAAGGGCCGGATAATCCGACCCTTTCGAGTTACTGACTGAATGCCGCCTGGAATACCGATACCAGCGCATCGTTTTGCGACTGACTTAGCGTATGTCCTTTGGAGTCAATAAATTGCAGACTGCTGCGGTTATCAAGATCGCCCACCTGCAATTTGTAATCCCCGTTGGGAAGCTCAGGATTTTTCGCGCCTAGCCCATCCCATACGCTGCTGCCCGGCTCCTTGTAGGTGACGGAAACCGAACCCTGCGGACGGCTGCGATCGGTAACCGTCATACCGATTTTATTCAACGCCGTCGGCAAACGTTCCCATACCAGGGAATAAGGCCCGCGCACCACCAACAGCGGCAGACCCGTATCATCCGCCCCGCTCTGCACATCCAACGCACCGTTGGCGCGGTTTGCCAGCGCGCTTTCACGCGCGGTCGCCTGATTATCCAGGGCCTCGCTGAGCGTATTCAGCATCAACCCCGTGTAACGTTGGATTTGAGCAGGCTCAGTGACCGGATTATTCTGCTGCTGTAATGCCAACAGTTTCACCACCAGCGCGACCTGATACCCTTGCTGCTGCACGGCTATCTGATAACGGCCCTGATATTGAAGATCTTCATCCTGACGCGCCCAGGTGATCCAATCCGTCGTCAAGGTCTGCTCGGCATCCTGACGGCGGGCGATGGTGAAGCCTTTATCTTGCAGGATACCAACGACCTGAGACCAAAGCCGGCTGTTTTGCGCACTGTTTTCCAATAACAGTGTCGCCGTGCCGCCCGAGATTTGGGTACGGGAACCATTCAACAAAGCCAATGGCTGCAACGGCGGACGAATGTCCAGTTCTTTGCCTACCGCGCCATTCAGGGTAACTGGCGGTATATCATAATCCCCATTCTGCACCGGTAAAATCATTCCGGCCGGCGTGTTCAGCGCTTTCTGCGTCGGCGTCTCCAGATAGGATTCATCGCCGCTTACCTGACGCTTATAGCGCTGATCGCTGGAACAGGCAGTTAGCAACATCACTAACGATATGCCGACTACTTTTGCCACCATCGACTTTTGTAATGAATCAGTCATTAAATCTCCCTAACGATTACAGCAAACCAGCCTGCTTCAATGCGCGCGCCACCACCGTCCGACCGGAGTCGGTCAGTGGCGTCATGGGCAGGCGAAGCGTATCGGTCGCCATGAGTCCCAACTCCTTACAGGCCCACTTCACCGGGATCGGATTGGGTTCAACAAATAATTTCTGATGCAACGGCATCAGGCGCTGATTTAACCGGCGCGCCTCGACAAAATTGCCCTGCGCCGCCAGTCTGCAAAGCTCGGCCATTTCTCGCGCGGCAATGTTCGCCGTGACGGAAATCACCCCTTGACCGCCGAGTTGCATGAAGTCCAGCCCGATATCGTCATTGCCGCTCAGCAGACTGAAGTCTTCACTAACCAGCTCTTGGATCTGACTTACCCGACTTAAGTTCCCTGTCGCTTCTTTAATCGCGACAATATTTTTAATTTCGGACAAACGCGCCACGGTTTCCGGCAGCAGGTCGCAACCGGTACGGGAGGGTACGTTATACAGGATTTGCGGCAGGTCGGTATGTTCGGCAATCGCTTTAAAATGCTGAAACAGCCCTTCCTGCGTCGGCCGATTGTAGTATGGCGTGACCGACAGGCAGCCGACGACGCCGGTGCCGTGAAACCGCTTGGTCAGCGAAATGGCTTCGGCGGTGGCATTGGCGCCGGTTCCGGCGATCACCGGGATGCGGCCATCGCTCAATTCCAGCGTGGTCATCACCACATCGCCATGTTCCTCGTGGCTCAGCGTGGCGGATTCGCCGGTTGTTCCCACAGAGACAATCGCCGATGTACCGCTAGCGACATGATAATCAATCAGTTTTTTCAGGCTGACGCGGTCGACGGCGCCTTTGGCGTCCATCGGCGTAACCAGCGCAACAATACTTCCCGTAAACATTGGCCATCCCCTCCACAAACAAGTGCTTCATGGTACTTTTGACCTCTATGCAAAAGCAAGCGCGCAAGGACGTTGTAGGTATCTGACACACGTTTTTTTATGATACCGCGGGCGGCATTAAAAACTCTTCTGAGGTTTTTATTCCGAGCAGAAGGCTCCCCCACAAATCTGGGAAAAGAATTTCTGTAAGTGTAGTGAGGGTTTCGTGCGCACTAATCTCAGTCGATTTCTGCGACGGTCGCAGCACGCGCCCGACACGAGGGGCTTTTCGCGGAAATCGCATCGCTACGCGATGCCTTCGGCGTTTGTGACCGCTGATCGGGCCGCCAGTGACGCGCTCCCAGCGCGGCACTGGCTTTCGCGACGTCCTGTCGCTCACCCGGCGGTCACATCCACCTCAGCGCGATTTTTTACGCGAAAGAACTCCCTAAAAAACAATATCCTGTTATCTAAGATGATTTATCAAATAACGACTAATTATTGTAGAAATACCTCAGCCCTGCGGGCCGCCGCGTTGCGGCGTTAAAAATTGCTCCCGGCAATTTTTTATGTTTACCATGTGGCTTTGGGAAGACGTACAGGAAGCATTATTTTGCCTAGCTCACAAGAACACTATCTGGTTATCACCGCCGTGGGAGCCGATCGCTCAGGAATCGTTAACGCGATTACCCGCCACGTCAGCAGTTGCGGCTGTAATATAGAAGATAGCCGTCTTGCCATGTTGGGTGAAGAATTTACCTTTATCATGTTGCTTTCCGGGAGTTGGAACGCCATTACGCTGATCGAATCCACCCTGCCGCTAAAAGGGGCGGAGATGGATTTATTGATCGTGATGAAACGAACGGAATCGCAGGCCCGGCCGCCAATGCCGTCCACCGTTTGGGTCAAAGTGGATGTGGCGGACTCACCGCACATTATTGAGCGTTTTACCGATCTGTTTGACTCTCATCAAATGAACATTGCTGAATTAGTCTCTAAAACTCAACCAGCCAAGGGGGAACAACCGCCGCAGTTGTATATTCAGATCACCGCGCACAGCCCTGCCACGTTGGATGGTTCAATTATTGAGCCAGCCTTTTATCAGCTATGTACAGAACTGCACGCGCAAGGCAGTATTAGCGTTGTGAACTATCCACAGCATGAAGAAAAAGACGGAGAGTAGTGATGAACACACTGAAAGCCGGTGATATGGCACCGAAATTTAGCTTGCCCGACCAGGATGGCGAACAAGTAAATTTAACCGACTTCCAGGGACAGAAAGTCTTGGTGTATTTTTACCCCAAAGCCATGACACCGGGGTGTACCGTTCAGGCCTGCGGTCTGCGTGACAATATGGACGATCTGAAAAAATATGGCGTCGAGGTTATCGGGATCAGCACCGATAAACCAGAAAAACTGTCCCGCTTTGCCGAAAAAGAGTTGTTGAATTTCACGCTGTTATCTGACGAAAACCATCAGGTCGCAGAAGGATTCGGCGTCTGGGGCGAAAAGACGTTTATGGGGAAAACCTATGACGGTATTCACCGCATCAGCTTCCTGATTGATGAAAATGGCAAAGTGGAAAAGGTGTTTGATGATTTCAAAACCAGCAACCACCATGACATCGTTCTGGACTACCTGAAAACCGCCTGAGTTGTTTCGTTTTGGCGATATCGCCGGTGCTTTGCCTAGTAAAGTACCGGTTGCCTCATTGTCCTTCCTGCGCGCCGGACAAAGGATATTCCCGGTCTGCTCCACGATTTTCCTGTATAAATATTTCTTTGTGCGCCGCTGCTGTCTAAGATGCTTATCAAAGCGCTTCAATGTTGGTTGTTGATAAAGGTTGGCTTCCGTTATGTCTAGTCGGTTAAGAAAAACGGTCATTGCCGTTCTGTTAGGGACGATGCTGACCGGTAATACGCTTCCCGTTCAGGCCGAGATCCAGGATCGGCTGCCGGATATCGGCACCACCGCCGGCGGCACGCTCAGTATCAATCAGGAACTGGCCATGGGCGATTTTTATGTCCGTCAGCTACGCTCAGGCGCGCCGCTGATTAACGATCCCCTGCTGTCCAATTACATCAACCAACTCGGAAATCGTCTGGTAAAGCAGGCCGATTCCGTACGCACGCCTTTTCATTTTTTCCTGATCCGCAATGATGACATCAACGCCTTCGCCTTTTTTGGCGGCAACGTGGTGCTCCATTCGGCTTTATTTCACTATGCGGATAACGAAAGCGAGCTGGCTTCCGTTCTGGCGCATGAAATTTCGCACGTGACGCAACGCCATCTGGCCCGAGCCATGGAGTCGCAACAGCGCAGCGCGCCGCTGACCTGGGTAGGCGCGCTGGGTTCCATTCTGCTGGCGATGGCCAACCCGCAACTGGGTATGGCCGCGCTGAGCGGCACCATGGCCGGCGCGCAACAGGGGATGATTACCTTTACCCAGGGTAATGAACAGGAAGCGGATCGCATTGGCATTCAGGTGTTGCAGCGCGCCGGCTTCGACCCGCAGGCCATGCCGAATTTCCTGCAAAAATTAGCCGATCAATCACGATATACATCGAAACCGCCGGAAATTTTGCTCACTCACCCCTTGCCGGAAAGCCGGTTGTCCGATGCGCGTAACCGGGCCAACCAGATGCGCTCCAGCCCGATGCAATCATCCCAGGATTTCCTGTTTGCCAAAGTACGTACTTTCGGCATGTATGGTTCGGCGAACAGGCCGCTGAGCGATGACTTGCTGGACGCCTGGGCGAAAGGCAACGTACGTGAACAATTGGCGGCCAAATACGGTCAGGCGATCCGTTTTTATCAGGCCAAAAAATACGATGAAGCGCGGAATGTGTTGCAACCGCTGTTGAATCAGGCTTCCGACAATCCGTGGTTTCTGGATTTGATGACCGACATCGATCTGGGGCAAAACCGCGCCGCGCAGGCGATCGCCCGGCTGCAAAACACGCCGGGCGCACAGACGAATCCCGTACTCCAGCTCAATCTGGCGAACGCCTACGTTGAGGGAAAACAGCCTGCGGCGGCGAGCAGAATTCTCTATCGCTATACTTACGCCCACCCTGACGATCCCAACGGCTGGGATTTACTGGCGCAGGCGTCCGCCGCACAGGGATCGCGGGCGGAAGAGTTATCCGCCAGGGCGGAAAGTCTGGCGCTAAACGGACAGCTTGATCAGTCCATTCGTTTGCTGAGCAATGCCAGTTCACTGGTAAAACTCGGCAGTCTGGAGCAGGCGCGCTATGACGCCCGAATCGATCAGCTACGCCAGCTTCAGCAGCGTTTCCAGCAGTACCAGAAAACCTAACGCCAGATAATTGAGGATGACTGACCGTGACCGAACACGTAACCATTTACCATAACCCGCATTGCTCCAAAAGCCGGGAAACGCTGGCGCTGCTGGAACAGCGCGGCATCCGGCCCCGGGTGGTGTTGTATCTGGAAACGCCGCCCGATGCCGAAACGCTGACGCGTTTGATTCATCAGCTTGGTTTGACCAGCGCACGCCAACTGATGCGGCAGAAGGAGGAGATTTATCGGCAGTTGAATCTTGCCCGGAGCACGCTGACCGAAACACAGCTTATTCAAGCCATGGTCGATCACCCCAAATTGATTGAACGCCCTATCGTGGTTGTCGATCAACAGGCGCGGATTGGCCGTCCGCCCGAACAGGTATTGGAAATACTGTAAACAAGACGTTCCGATTACAACCCGAGGATCTCTTTTACAAACGGAATGGTGAGTTTGCGTTGGGCGGTGATTGACGCGTGATCAAGCTGATCCAGCGTCATAAATAACGTGCGCATTTCACGATCCAGACGCTTAAGCAGAAAACGGCTGACGTCTTCGGGCAGTTCGAATCCTCGCAGTTTCGCCCTCAGTTGCAACGCTTCGCCTTTTTCTTCATCCGACAACGGCTGGAGCTTATAAATCTGCCCCCAGTCGAGCCGTGAGGAAAGATCGGGCAAATGCAGATTAAGCTGACGGGGAGGACGATCGCCGGTGATCAACAAGCGGGTATGTCCGGCTTCCTGAATGCGGTTATAGAGATCGAACATCGCCATTTCCCAGGCTTCATCACCGGCGATTGACTCGATATTATCGATGCAGACCAACGCCAGTTGTTCCATGCCATCCAGCACTTCCGGCACGAAATAGGCCCGTTTATCCAGCGGCACATAGCCGACAGCCTGACCATGACGGGATAAATCAGCGCAGGCCGCGTGCAACAGATGACTGCGCCCGCCCCCTTCCCGCGACCAGAAATAGATATAACTGCCGTGCTCCTGATGCAAAGCCGCGGTAAGCGCGGCAAGGAGAGACGCATTTTCTCCCGGATAGAAACTGGCAAACGTTTCGTCATCCGGTAAATAGAGTGGCAATGAAAGCTGTGCCGGCGTGTTCAGAATCACCTCAAGCAAGACTGGCAGGAAAACGAACTGAGTCTATCACAGAAACCCAGCCCTGTTGAGGGCGTCGCAAACGCCCCGCAACAGGATAAAACGGCGCGGAGAGTAAAATCCGCCATCGGTAGAAATCACCTTAACGCTGCGCCGTTTCTTCTTCATCCGGCGCATCAAGAATCACTTCTTCTTTGCGGAACAGGCTAATAACCTTGAACAGCAGACTCATGCCGATACCGACAATCGTCGCCAGCGCCATGCCTTTCAGCTCGGTCGCCCCCAGATGAACTTTCGCGCCGCTGACGCCGATGATCAGGATAACCGAAGTTAGAATCAGGTTTTGCGCCTTGTTGTAGTCTACTTTGGATTCGATCAGCACACGGATGCCGGAAGCGCCAATGACCCCGTACAGCAGCAACGACACCCCGCCCATTACCGGCACAGGCACCGCCTGGATCGCCGCCGCCAGTTTCCCGACGCAGGACAGCAGGATCGCCAGAATCGCCGCGCCGCCGATAACCCAGGTGCTGTATACCTTGGTGATAGCCAGTACGCCGATATTTTCACCGTAGGTGGTATTGGGCGTTGAACCAAAGAAGCCCGACAGCACGGTGGAAATACCGTTGGCGAACATCGAACGGTGCAGCCCCGGCTCGCGCATTAAGTCTTTCTTCACGATGTTGGCCGTGACCACCAGATGCCCGACATGCTCGGCAATGACGACCAGCGCCGCCGGCAAGATAGTCAGAATGGCGAACCACTCGAAACGCGGGGTGTAGAAGGTCGGCAGCGCAAACCAGTGCGCCTGGCTAATGGGGGTAAAATCCACTACGCCCATGGCAAACGACAGCGCATAACCCGCCAGTACGCCAATCAAAATTGGGATAATCGCCAGAAAACCGCGAAACAGCACCGATCCGAGGATCGTTACCGCCAACGTGGTCAATGAGATGGTGACGGCCGTGGTATCCACAGAGGCGCCGTCGGCGGGCAATAATCCGGCCATGCCGGCGGCCACGCCAGCCAGCTCCAGGCCGATAACGGCAACAATAGCGCCCATCGCCGCCGGCGGAAACAGCACGTCCAGCCAGCCTGTCCCGGCTTTCTTGACAATCAGCGCCACCAGACAGAACAGCACGCCGCACATAATAAAACCGCCCAGCGCGACCTCGTAGCCCAGCGGCAACAGCAGCAGTACCGGCGAGATAAAGGCAAAACTGGATCCCAGATAGGCCGGGATTTTCCCTTTACAGATAAACAAATAGAGCAACGTCCCGATACCGTTAAACAACAATACGGTCGCCGGGTTGATTTTGAACAGGATCGGCACCAGCACGGTGGCGCCAAACATCGCAAACAGATGTTGGAAGCTCAGCGGTATGGTTTGTAACAAGGGTGGCCGTTCACTTACCCCGATGGCGCGACGAGTCATCTTTGTATCCTCTGTAACATGGCTATTTGTGGTCTGCGGGCAAACTCCCGCGCCGGTTATTACAGCCAGACTTATCCCGCGCCGCGGTAGCGGCGCAGCATTGTTCCGTGCTGCATGGTGTCGTTGTTATTCAGATGCGGCTCCGCCGAACCGCAGAGCGGCGAGTCTGAAGGCCCGCCGCAAAAAAAAGCCGACTAATTAAGTCGGCTGCTTATTATTTCGTACCAAATATTTTATCGCCCGCATCGCCCAGGCCCGGCATGATGTAACCATGCTCATTTAGACCTTTATCAATCGACGCCGTGTACAGTTCTATGTCCGGATGGGCTTTTTCCAGCGCCGCAATCCCTTCAGGCGCGGCAACCAACACCAGCACCTTAATGCTCCGGCAACCCGCTTTTTTCAGCAGATCGATGGTGGCAATCATCGAGCCGCCGGTCGCCAGCATCGGGTCGACCACCAGCGCCATACGTTCTTCAATATTAGAAACCAGCTTTTGGAAATACGGCACCGGCTCCAGCGTCTCTTCATTACGGTAGATGCCGACAACGCTGATACGGGCGCTGGGCACATTTTCCAGCACGCCGTCCATCATTCCCAAACCGGCGCGCAGGATCGGCACCACGGTAATTTTTTTGCCCTTGATTTGATCGACTTCAACCGGGCCGCACCAACCGTCAATGGTCACTTTCTCGGTGGCTAAATCGGCCGTGGCTTCATAGGTCAATAAACTCCCCACTTCGGAGGCCAACTCACGGAAACGTTTTGTACTAATCTCGTTCTCACGCATCAGGCCCAGTTTATGTTTGACGAGCGGGTGTTTCACCTCGACGATCTTCATCATTATTCTCCCCTAAGCAGTGGACGGACAAAAAAACGCCGCTTGCGGCGGCCCGCAGGGTGGAGGCAGGACGCCCGGCATAAAAAAATCGCCGGATTATACCGCTTTTTGACTGAGCCGCATACGATTTAAGCCTGATCCAGATCAACCGGCAAGGGAAATTACCAACGATAAGGAAAAATGGAAACCCGGCGACACATCGCTCGCAAACGTTTGCTCACGCTGTTAGAATTAGCGCGCTTCATGGTTGAACCACCATCGTTTTGAACTACAGATTGTGTTAACCATAACTTGTTTTTAACCACAAATTGTAACCTCCGTGGGGACTCCGCAGTGACCGACAAAACCTCTCTCAGCTATAAAGACGCAGGCGTGGATATTGATGCTGGCAACGCATTGGTGGATCGTATCAAAGGTGTAGTGAAACAGACCCGTCGCCCGGAAGTCATGGGAGGCCTGGGTGGTTTCGGCGCCTTGTGCGCCTTACCGCAAAAATACCGCGAACCGATTCTGGTTTCCGGCACTGACGGAGTCGGCACCAAGCTGCGTCTGGCGATGGACCTTAAACGTCACGATACCATTGGTATCGATCTGGTCGCCATGTGCGTTAACGATCTGATCGTTCAAGGCGCAGAGCCCTTATTCTTCCTCGATTACTACGCAACGGGCAAGTTGGATGTCGACACCGCGGCCAGCGTGATTACCGGTATCGCAGAAGGCTGTAAGCAATCCGGTTGTGCGCTGGTGGGCGGCGAAACGGCGGAAATGCCGGGCATGTACCACGGCGAAGATTATGACGTCGCCGGTTTCTGCGTGGGCGTGGTCGAGAAATCGGAAATCATCGACGGCAGTAAAGTGCGCTCAGGCGACGCGCTGGTTGCTCTGGCGTCCAGCGGCCCGCATTCAAACGGCTACTCGCTGGTACGCAAAATTCTCGAAGTCAGCAAAGCCGATCCGGAGCAGGTGACGCTGGAAGGCAAATCACTGGCCGACCATCTGCTGGCGCCGACGAAAATCTATGTGAAATCCATTCTGTCGCTGATTGAAAAGGTGGATATTCACGCTATTTCTCATCTGACGGGCGGCGGTTTCTGGGAGAATATCCCACGCGTATTGCCGGAAGGCATGCAGGCTGCGATTGACGAATCAAGCTGGCAGTGGCCGGCGGTATTTAACTGGCTGCAACAGGCCGGTAATGTCAGCCGTCACGAAATGTATCGCACTTTTAACTGCGGTGTGGGTATGATTATCGCACTGCCGGCCGAGCAGGCAAATGAGGCCGTTGCGTTGTTGAACGACAGTGGCGAAAGCGCATGGAAAATCGGCGTCATTACGCAAACCGACGCCGGAGACACAGTGGTCATTAACTGATGAAAAACATCATTATCTTGCTATCAGGTCAGGGAAGCAACTTGCAGGCGTTGATTGACGCCGGCAAGCGCGGACGCATTAAAGGAAAGATAGCGGCAGTGTTCAGCAATAATCCTGAAGCCCCGGGCTTACAGCGAGCGCAGGATGCGGGCATACCGACGCATGTCGTCAGCCCGGAAGAATTTGCCGATCGGGACGCCTATGATGCCGCCATGGCGCAGGAAATCGAGCAGTATGAACCGGAGCTCATCGTGCTGGCGGGCTATATGCGGATCCTCAGCCCCGCTTTTGTCGCGCAGTTCGCGGGTAAAATGCTCAATATCCACCCCTCGCTGTTGCCGAAATATCCGGGGCTGCACACGCACCGCAAGGCGCTGGAAAATAGCGATGGCGTACACGGCGCTTCCGTGCATTTCGTAACGGATGAGCTGGACGGCGGGCCGTTAATTCTCCAGGCCAAAGTCCCGGTTTTCAGCGATGATACGGAAGAAAGCCTGAAGGAACGCGTTCAGACGCAGGAGCATACTATTTACCCGATGGTGGTTGGCTGGTTCCTTTCCGGTCGGCTGATCATGCGGGAAAACGAGGCCTGGCTGGATGGCGTGCGCATTCCCCCGCAGGGTTATGCCGCCGAATAGCGTATACGGTCAGGCGCACACCCGCCCGGGTGCGCCTGATTTTTAATCCTCACACGGCTTCACGATAAATCTCCTGGATTCTGATGGCACCATCCAGAATATCCATAAAAGCGCTGACCACCTCAGGATCGAAATGAGAGCCTGATTGCGCCTTGATATAATCAATAGCCTGCTCATGCGGCCAGGCCGGCTTATAAGGGCGTTCTGAAACCAGCGCATCGAACACATCCGCCACGGCGACAATACGTCCCGGCAACGGAATATCCTCCCCCGACAAACCGCCGGGATAACCATCGCCATTCCATTTTTCATGGTGCGTCAGCGCGATATTGCGAGACATCACCATAAGCTGGGAATCGTCGCCGGCCAATATTTCGGCGCCGATAACCGTGTGCTGCCGCATGACTTCCCATTCGGCGGCGTTAAGTTTGTCAGGCTTGAGCAGGATCGCATCCGGAATACCGATTTTCCCCACATCATGCATTGGGCTGGAATGCAGAATCAGTTCGACGTCGCTTTCGCTCCATCCCAATTGGCGCGCCAGCAATGCGCAGGTATGGCTCATGCGCATAATATGGCGGCCGGTTTCGCTGTCACGGTATTCCGCCGCCCGGGCAAGGCGACGCACCACCTGTAGACGGGTGTCAAGCAGTTCCCGGGTGCGCAGGCGAACCATCTTTTCCAATACATCGTTCTGTTCGTATATCAGCCGATGAGCCAGATGGGCATCAAGCAGGTTACGCACCCGCATCAGCAGTTCGGTGCGATCGAAAGGTTTATTGACATAATCCCGCGCCCCGGCGCTCAGCGCTTTCAACAACCGCTCACGCCCGTGCTCCGCCGTCAGCACCATGATCGGCGGCAACAGCGGATCGTGCAACATTTTCAACTGCTGCATCAGTTGGTAGCCGTCGATATGCGGCATATTAATGTCCAGCAGGATCAGATCAGGGCGGGCTTCCAAATAGGTACGCAGCACCAGGCGCGGATCCTGAACGCTGACCAGACGGCAATAGCCTTCGCTGGACAACAGCTTTTCCAGCACCTTGAGGTTCGCCGCTTCGTCATCAACAATGAGGATACGAGCATCATTATGCTTGTTCATCATGGCGTAAATTCCCCCTATCATCGTACAGATGAGCGTCAATACTGGCCAGGAACCGACCGATATCCAACGGTTTGGTCAGGTAATCGGCAAAACCCGCCGCCATACCGCGCTCAATATCCTGCGGCATAACATTGGCCGAGACGGCAAATACCGGTACATGCCGTAGCCGGACATGAGACTTAAACAGCGCCAGCACTTCATAGCCATCCATGCCCGGCAGGTTGATATCAAGCAGAATCAAATCAGGCTGATGCGTCACGGCATACTCGATCCCCTCTTCCGGAGTATGCATCGCGACAAGTTGGATATGACGCAATTTATCCAGGATCTGCGCCACCAGCTTGAGATTCACCGGGTTATCGTCAATATATAGAATGCAATGCCGCCGCTGTCCGTCGATAAACGGCCTGGGCCGGGCCGCCGCCGGCCTCGCTTCCGTCGGCGGCAGCCGCGGATCGGCCAGCGGCAGCTCCACCCAGAAACGACTCCCCTTGCCAGGCACGCTTTCCACGCCGATTCTGCCGCCCATGGCGTCGATCAGCCTGCGGGTGATCACCAGACCGATGCCGCTTCCCTCGATAGCGCCACGCTCCTCATCAAGCCGGTTAAAGGGCTGGAACAACTCCCCCATACGCTCGCGGGCAATACCGTTTCCGGTATCGACAACGGCGATACGCAGCCCGTTTTGCCGCGTTTCCAACGCGATACGCACTTCGCCCCCGGCGTTATTGTATTTGATGGCGTTGGACAACAGATTCAGCAACACCTGCTTGAAACGAACCGGATCGGCGCTGACCGTCAGCTGTTCGGGAACATCCAGACGCAGGGTTATTTGCCTGTCCGCGGCCAGCGGTTGGATCAGTTGCCGGCAGTCGCGCATCAACGCGGACAGATCCACCGCTTCTATCGACAGAGACACGACGCCGGATTCGATCTTGGCAAGATCGAGAACATCATTGATCAACCCCAGCAAATGTCGCCCCGCCTTGAGGATTTCCGTCACATTGTCTAACTGATCATCGTTCAGTTGCTCATCGAACGCCAGGATCTGGGAAAACCCCAGAATGGCATTCATCGGCGTGCGCAACTCGTGACTCATGCTGGAGAGAAATTCAGATTTGGCCCGGTTGGCGCGTTCCGCTTCAATCTTGGCGACCTTCAGCGCCCGCTCGCCCTCTTTTTGCCGGGTGATATCAAGAATGGTGGTCAGACGCAGCCCGCGGCCGCCAAAATCCTGCTCCCTGCCGCGCACAATGGCGGGAAAAGTGGTGCCGTCCTTTCTCAGCATCTCGGACTCATAGGACTCGGACCATTTTTCACCGATCAGCTGCGTCGCCATCGGCACCGCCGTCGGACTGGTATAAGAGAGCACCGGCTGACCGATGGCGTCCTCGCGCCGACAGCGGAACAGCTCAAGCCAGCGCGAGCTGACGTCAACGATAATGCCCTGCGGGTCGAACACCACCACCCCTTCGTCGACATTATCCAGAAAGAAACGAAAACGCGCTTCGCTCTCGATCAACTCCCGCTCCGTCTCTTTGAAGCGAGTGATATCAAGATACAAACACAGCAGCCCGACCAGTTCGCCCCGCGCATCGCGCAGCGGAACCTTATTCACGCTCAGCCAGCGTTGCCCGCCCGTTTGCCGTTCGACAGACTCAACGGCATTCATTCTTGGCTGCCCGCCGTTCAGCACCGCCAGATCATCCTGACGATATTTCTCGGCCAGCGCCGGTTCAAACAGTTCAAAATCATCGCGCCCGACGATCTCGCCGGGATCGTTTCGTCCGGCATCATGAGTAAAATAGCGATTGGCGCCAAGATAGCGCAAAGAGAGATCTTTCCAGAACACGCCGGCCGGCAGGCGATCGAGGATTAATTGCCACAGGCTGCCCGAGTCCTGCGGGCACACCGCGTCAAGCAGCAACGCCAACTCTTGCCCGTCCCGCAAGGCGGGGGAAAAATAATCGACGCCTTGCTTTTGCCAGTAGATCTGCCTGGCGATACGGGTGGAACCATCAGTAAAGGCGATCCAGAGGGCAACGCGGCGCCCGTAGCGCGATAACTCATCGTGCCGCGCCGACGCAAGCTCGTCCATCCAGTCCAGCGAGGTAAGCAATATATCGCCATCGCCGACGGGTTGCGGCACGTGTTCCAGCGTGGCGCACTGCACCAATGTTAGCGAAGACAATTTTAGTGAAGACAATGAGAATTCCGACAGATCCACCCCATCACCGCACCGACCGAGCACAATCAGTCGGCCAGGAGGTTGAGCGATAGCGGATTTTATAAGTTTCTGGCGCTGATCCCCGGTCTGGCGGTACGCCCCCATTCTCTTTCTCCTGCACAGCAAGTTTTACGGGTAACATCGTATCGCATCACCATAAAATTTTCACTAACCATAGGAATTTTCTGATATTAGAGCAAACGGTAACTCGACTTTCGCCCGCCGCTTTTCGTCGCCGTCCGGCACTTTAATTATTTACTTAACTCTGCGTAATTTTCAGATCTGTAACGGTATTTTCCGCCGGCGCGAATTAACCCTACTCGCCACGTGTTGAAAACAAGAATGACAATGATTATCTTTCGCCGCCCACTTTTATGCAGAGTTAATCATGCGTATCGCCATCCTGGTTTTTTTATCCCTACTTAGCCCGTTATCGCCGGCTAAAACCGTCACGGATATGCTCGGTCGCCAAGTCGAGATCCCGGACAATCCGCAGCGCATTATCCTCGGTGAGAGCCGCATGCTGTATACGCTGGCTTTGCTTGAACCGGGCAACCCGGCAAAAAATGTGGTGGGCTGGCCGGGCGATATGCCGCGTTATGACGCGCAGAGTTGGCAACGCTATACGCAAAAATTTCCGCAGATCGCCCAAATCCCGCAATTAGGCAACGGCAGCCTGCAAACCATGAATGCGGAGTCGCTGCTGCCGCTCAAACCCGATCTGGTTATTTTGCCGCGGCTGGCAAAAACCGCCGCCAACGAAGACCGGCTGCTTCAGACGCTGACCAACGCCGGCGTCCCGGTCATTTATGTCGATTTACGCGTCGACTTACTCAATCACACCTTACCCAGTATCCGACTGTTGGGGGAGGCATTGAATCAGCCGGAACGCGCGGCGGCATTCAGCGCCTTCTATCAACGGCATATGGATAGGGTCCGTCAGCGCATCGAGCAATATCACGGTAAAAAAACCACCGTGATGCTGCATCTGCATCTTGGTCGCCGCGATACCTGCTGCACCACCGCGGTGGGCGGAAATCTGGGCGACCTGCTGAGGTTTGCCGGCGGTGAAAACATCGCCGCCGGCGTCATCAGCAGCGTCTATGGCGAACTGAGTCCGGAACGGGCGCTGGCCGCCAAACCGGATGTCTACATCGCCACCGGCATGGCGGGGCCGCAAGGCAAACGCTTTTCCAGCCTGATGCTTGGGCCGCAGGTCGCGGAACAACAGGCCGACAGCAGCTTCCGCGATTTGATCCGTCAGGAACCGATTTTGTCTCATCTCGACGCGGTGCGAAACGGTCGGGCATGGAGTATGTGGCACAACTTTTACCTCAGTCCGTATCACGTGGTGATGGTCGAAATGTTTGCCAAAGCGCTCTATCCCGATTTGTTCACCGATATCGATCCGCAACACACGCTACAAGCGCTTTATCAGCAGTTTTTACCTATTGATTTTTCAGGGACCTATTGGAGTCATCTCACTCATGAATAATAAGACATGGCGTAACGGCTGGCCGTTGCTGGCGCTGTTGCCGTTCAGTATTCAGGCCGCAACACAATCCAAAGACGATACGCTGGTGGTCAGCGCGACAACGGCGACGCAGGCGGAAGCAGAAACCGGCTACCAGCCGCACAACACGGTCACCGGAACGCGCACTGAAAGTCGTCTGCTGGATGTGCCGCAGGCGGTCAACGTGGTGCCGACGCAAGTGCTTGAAGATCGCGCGGTACGCAATATTGATGAAGCGTTGTACAACGTCAGCGGCATCACGCAAGCCAATACGCTCGGCGGCACGCAGGATGCGCTCATCAAACGCGGCTTTGGCGACAACCGGGATGGCTCCATTCTGCGTGATGGCATCCGTTCTATTCAGGCGCGTAACTTCACCCCGAGCAGCCAACGGGTGGAAGTGCTGAAAGGCCCGGCCTCCATGTTGTATGGCATGGGCGAACCCGGCGGCGTGATCAATATCATCAGCAAAAAACCGGAGTTAGTGCAAAAAACCCATATTGAAGGCTGGGGCAGCAGCTTTAACGGCGGCGGCGGCCAGTTGGATGTAACCGGGCCGCTGGGCGCCTCGGGGCTGGCTTACCGTATGGTGATCGATCACGATGAAACCGATTACTGGCGTAACTTTGGCCGCAACCGCCAGACCACCATTGCGCCGTCCCTGATGTGGTACGGCGAGGACACCACGGTGCGCGTGGCATACGAGCACATGGAATATCTGACGCCATTCGATCGCGGCACCATTATCGATCCCAATACCGGTAAACCGGTGAACACCCCGCGCGATCGTCGTTTCGACGAACATTACAATACCACCCGCGGCGATCAGGACAGCATCACGCTACAGGTGGACCGCAATCTGACCGATCGCTGGAAAAGCAGCCTAACCTATTCCTATAACCGCAACCGTTATAGCGATAATCAGGCGCGGGCCATGAGCTATAACCCCGACACCGGCATATTGACCCGCCGTCCCGACGCCACGGGGTACGCCCACGCCCAAACCCAGATGGCGCAGTTTACCCTGAACGGCGATGTTGACTGGGGACGCATTAATCACCAGTTGCTGTTCGGCTTTGACTACGAAGCCGACCGCACTTTCCGCGGCGATATGATCCGCGGAACAAATAACAGAACAGACTTTAACATCTACAATCCGGTGTACGGTCAGTTGGCCGCATCGACCAACGCCATCGCGTCAGACAGCGATCAGCGGGAAAATATCGACAGCACCGGTTTCTTTATGCAGGATGCCATTCGCCTTAACGACCGCTGGTTGTTGCTGGCCGGGCTGCGCTACGACAGCTTTGACGTCATGGCCGGTAAAGGCCGTCCGTTCGTCACCCGCACCGACAGTTCCTACAGCCGGCTGGTGCCGCGCGCAGGGGTGGTTTACAACCTGACCTCGTATTCGTCGCTCTATGCCAGCTACAGCGAGTCGTTTAAGCCGAACGTTTCCATTGCCACGCAAATCGGCGCGCTGCCGCCTGAAATCGGCACCGCCTACGAGATCGGCGCCAAGCTGGATCTGCCAAACCGGATCACCGCGAATCTGGCGTTGTTCGATATTGAAAAACGCAATGTGATGGTCAGCGAACTCGACGGCAATGGCGATAGCGTGACCCGCACCGCCGGTAAAGTCCGCTCGCAGGGAGTTGAATTGGATCTGGCGGGTAAGCTCACCGATTCGCTCAGCCTGATCGGCTCCTATGCCTATACCGATGCCAAAGTGACGGCTGACCCGGAAAATAACGGCAATGAAATGACCAATGCGGCCCGTCATACCGCGTCGCTGTTTCTGACCCAGGATTTCGGCGCCACCGGCTTACAGTCGGGGGATAACCTGCGCGTCGGCGCCGGGGCGCGCTATGTCGGCCGCCGGGCGGGGGATGCGGCAAACAGTTTCTATCTGGACGATTACACGGTCGCGGACGCCTTCCTGGCGTATAGCCTGCCGCTGAATGGCTATAAGGTGAAATGGCAGCTCAACGTAAAGAACCTGTTTGATAAAATCTACTACCCGTCCAGCGGCAACAACCTGCGCGTCGCCATCGGCGAACCCCGTCAGGTGGTGCTGCGCGCCAGCGTGGATTTCTAAACCGTATCCGCCTCATTCCGTTTCACCGCGGAATGGGGCGTGGATTCGGTCGCCCCTCCCGCCGTTCTGTATCGCTACCCGGCAAACTGCCGGAATAACGCCTTACCGCGCAGCAATCGCAATCCCAGCCAGCCGCCGCACAGCGACAGCAGCAATGCCGCCGACAGCGGCAGCGTCACCCACATCGCCACGTTCGGCTCCCAGGGGAAGTTGAATACCTTACGTTGCAATAACCATAATGCGGCTTCCGCGCCAATGGCGGCGGCGATGCCCGCCACCAGCCCCAGCACGGCAAACTCACACCATAGCGTCGTGCGCAACAAACGCAGCCCGGCCCCCAAGGTGCGGTACACCATCAACTCCTGCCGCCGCTGACGCATGCCCACCTGAATTTGCGCCATCAGCAACAGCACGCCGCAGAACAGCACCAGGATCACCATGATTTCCAACGCCCGGCTAACCTGCTGCAACACCTGCCCGACCTGACGCAGGATACTGCCGATATCCAGTACGCTCAGCGTCGGGAATTGACGGTTTAGCTGGGCGATCATTTTTTCATCGCCCTCATAGCGGAAGCTGGTCAGCCACGACTGCGGCTGACTATCCAATGCCCCGGCAGGAAAAATAAAGAAGAAGTTCGGGCGCAGACTTTCCCAGTCCACCTGACGGAAGCTGGTCACTTTGGCGCTGAATGGCTGCGTATCGCCGGTAAAGGTCAGCGTATCGCCGATCTTAATCCCCATCTCTTTGGCTTCGTTCTCTTCCATTGAGACTTCACCGGCTTGCGGCGCCTGCCCTTCCACCAGCACATTGTGCTCGGGGATGCCGTCCAGCCAGGTCAGGTTCAGTTCGCGATTGACCGTGTTGCCGCCGGGATCGTCTTCATGGATGATTTCCGTGGCTACCTGCTGATTAATTTCCGTCAGACGCGCGCGGATAATCGGATAAAACAGCTCCGGCTTAACCTGATGCTGCTCAAGGAAGGTTCTTACCTGCGGCACCTGCTCGGCGGTCATATTCATCAGGAAGTAATTCGGACTGCCCGGCGGCAACTGCTGCTGCCAGCGTTCCAGCAAATCGCCCCGCATCACCAGCAACAGCGCCAGCAGCATAAACGACAGCGAAAAAGCGGCCAGTTGACTCAGCGTCGACCACGGCTGACGCAGCAGACGGTTAATCGCCAGGCGCAGCGCCAGCCGCTTAACCGTCAAACGCCGTAGCAACAGCAACCCGCCCCAGCCAATCACGCCCAATAACAGCGACAGCACCGCCATACCGCCCAGCAATGACCACAACAGCGTACCACCGCCGGACAACACGGCCAGCATCCCGATAACGATCAGCGCCACCGCCGGCAGGTAATAGCGCAGCGGCCAGACATTGGCCACCACATCCTGACGCAGTACGCGCAGCGGTTGCGTCGCCAGCAATAAACGATACGGCCGCAGCCCCACCAACAGCGAGATCAGCACCAGCGAGCCCAACGCCCACACCCACGGCCACAGACCCGAGGCCGGCAGCGCCGCAGGCAACACCGGCGCCAGCATTTTCATCAGCAGCGCCTCAAAACCGAGGCCGACAAGGCTGCCGCACAGGGCCGCCAACCCCAACACCGACAGCCACTGCCCGACAATCAGCCGCCGCAGCGCCTGCCGTCCGGCGCCCAGCGTTTTTAATACCGCCACCAGATCGTAACGGCTGCGGCAATAGTGCCCCATGGACACCGCCACCGCCGCGATAGACAGCAGCAGCGTCAACAGCGCCGAGAGCAACAGGAATTGCTGCGAGCGTTTCAGCGACTGACTCAGCGCGCCCTCGGAATCTTCCATACCGTACCAGCGCTGATCGGGCTTGAGCAGCGGCTTGATAAAATCGCTAAAGCCGTCGATCTGCCGCGCATCCCCGGCAAACATATAGCGCCAGGTAATCCGACCGCCGGGCTGGATGGCGCCGGTTTTTTCCACATCGGCCAGGTTCATCAAAATACGCGGCGCGGTCTCAAACGGATTAAAGCCGGAATCCGGTTCCTGAATCAGCTCGCCGGCAACGCGCAGAGAGGTATCGCCCACATCCAGACTGTCGCCGACCGCTAACCCCAACAGCGCCAGCAGACGCGGCTCAACCAGTACGGTTCCGGGCTCCACCCGCAGCCCGCTCGGGCGCGTCAACAACTCGCCGTATAGCGGATAGCGTTGATCGGTGGCTTTCACCCGCGCCAGCTGCGGCGTATCGCCGGCGAAGGTCATGGTCATAAACGAAATCTGCCGGCTCAGCGTCAGCCCTTGCTGCTGCGCCGTCTGAAGCCACGCCTCATCCACCGGACGCGAGGCGCGCAATACCCGATCGCCGGCCAGAAAATCGCGGCTTTGCTGACTCAGCCCTTTTTCCATCCGGTCGCTGATATTGCCCAGCGCCAGCACACAGGCCACCGCCAGCGTCAACGCCAGCCAGACAATCAATAATGAGGGGGAGCGCCATTCGCGCCAGAACCAGCGCCAGATCATAGGTCTTCCCTCAGTTTGCCGTCCACCAGACGCAGCCGCCGTTCGCAGCGTGCCGCCAGTTGCTCATCATGCGTCACCAGAATCAGCGTGGTGGCGTAATCCCGGTTCAAAGAAAACAGCAAATCGACGATACGCTCGCCGGTTTTGCGATCCAGATTGCCGGTCGGTTCGTCGGCGAACAGCACTTTGGGACGACCGCTAAAGGCGCGGGCCAGCGCGACACGCTGCTGCTCGCCCCCTGAAAGCTGGGCGGGAAGGTGATGCAGACGCTCCCCCAGCCCCAACTGCTGCAAAAGCTGTTCGGCCTGCCCGCGGCTGTGGCTATCGCTCTCCCCGCGCAGCAGCGCGGGCAACTGCACGTTTTCCAACGCATTCAGCGTCGGCACCAGCATAAACGACTGAAACACAAAACCCACATCACGGGCGCGCAGCGCCGCGCGCCCCTCTTCGTCCAGTTTGCCCAGCGTTTCGCCCATCAGGCTGACGTCGCCTTCACTGCCGTCATCCAGTCCGGCCAGGATCCCCAGCAAGGTAGACTTGCCCGATCCCGACTCGCCGATCAGGGCGATTGTCTGCGCGGGTTTGACAATCAGCTCAACTCCGGTAAGGATGGAAAGCCGATGTTCCCCTTGACCAACGTGCTTACTAAGATGATGAACTTCAAGAATGTTTTCCGCGGGCCCGGTTTTGGTTGGCATAACGCTCGCTGGACTGGTCTTCGCAAACATGTTTTCGTCCTTTTGCTTCTGGGATTATTCAGTGTACGCGCTTTCGCGGCGGATACTTTATTGATACTGGGCGATAGCCTCAGTGCGGGCTATCGAATGCCGGCGGCCAACGCCTGGCCGGCCTTGCTGAATCAGAAGTGGCAGACGCTGCCGGAAGGCGCCGCCGTTATTAATGCCAGCATCAGCGGCGATACCGCCACGCAAGGTCTGGCGCGTCTTCCGGCGTTGCTGGAACAGCATCAGCCGCGCTGGGTACTGATTGAGCTTGGCGGCAACGATGGGCTGCGGGGGTTTCCGCCGCAAAACATCGAACAGGATCTGAGCAAAATCATTACCCTGGTCAAACAGGCAAACGCCCAACCGCTGCTTATGCAAATCCGCCTGCCGACCAACTATGGCCGACGCTACACGGATTCATTCAGCGAGGTGTATCCCCGCCTGGCAAAACAGTTTGATATTCCTCTGGTGCCGTTCTTTATGGAGCAGGTGTATCTTAAACCAGAGTGGATACTGGAGGATGGGATCCATCCAACCCGTGACGCCCAACCGTTTATTGCCGACTGGATGGCGCAACAGTTGGAACCCTTAGTTAAGCATGAGTCTTGATAAATAGGGCTTTTCAATTAGGTAAAGTTATGCAAAAAACGGTTTTAATTACCGGATGTTCCAGCGGAATCGGCCTGATTGCCGCGCAGGATCTGCAAAAACGCGGCTACCGCGTGATCGCCGCCTGCCGGCGCGCTGAAGATGTCGCGCGAATGGCGGCGCTGGGTCTGGAAGGAATCGAGTTGGATCTGGACGACGGCGCCAGCATTGAGCGCGCCGCCGCCGACGTCATTGGACTGACCGGGAACCGTCTGTACGCCCTGTTTAATAACGCCGGATATGGTTTATACGGCGCATTGAACAGCATTTCGCGTCGGCAGTTGGAACAGCAGTTTTCCAGCAATCTGTTTGGCACGCATCAACTGACGCAATTATTGCTGCCGGCGATGTTGCCGCACGGCGAAGGCCGCATTATTCAGACCAGTTCGGTGATGGGATTGGTCGCCACGCCCGGACGCGGCGCCTACGCCGCCAGTAAATTCGCCCTTGAAGCCTGGTCGGACACGTTACGGATGGAGCTGCACGGCAGCGGTTTGCACGTCAGCCTGATCGAACCCGGCCCGCTGGCGACCCGCTTTAGCGCCAATGTCGATCAGACGCAGACCGATAAACCGGTGACCAATCCCGGCATCGCCAAACGCTTTACGCTGTCGCCCGAAGCGGTATTGCCCAAACTGCATCACGCGCTGGAAAGCCCGCGCCCCAGGCTGCGTTATCCCGTCACGCTGGTTGCGCACGGCTTATCGTGGTTGCGTCGTCTGTTGCCCGGACGCTGTCTGGACAACGTATTACGCACCCGCTCCTGATATTGGCTTGAAGCGGCGCATTTTGCCCCCATTTATAGCCAAAACGGCTGAGAGAGAACTCCAATGCTAGAACAACAAGCAACGATTATTGATATCAACGAATCCAACCTGCATCAGGTGCTGGAACAGTCCGCGACCCTGCCGGTTCTGTTCTATTTCTGGTCGGAACGCAGCCAGCACTGTCAGCAACTGGAACCGGTGCTGAATAAGCTGGCGCAGGAATACGCCGGGCAATTTATTCTGGCCAAAGTCGATTGCGACGCCGAACAGCACGTCGCGGCGCAATTCGGCCTGCGCGCGATCCCGACCGTCTATCTGTTCAAAGACGGCCAGCCGCTGGATGGTTTTCAGGGGCCGCAGCCGGAAGAAGCCATCCGTGAACTGTTGACTCGCGCATTGCCGAAAGAAGAAGAACTGAAGGTCGCCGAGGCGCAGCAACTGATTCAGGAAGATAAACTGCCGGAAGCGATGGTGTTGCTGAAAGACGCCTGGCAGCTTAGCCAGCAGCGCAGCGACATCGGCCTGATGCTGGCGGAGATTCAAATTCAGCTCAACCGCAGCGAAGACGCCGAAGCCGTGCTGGCGACCATCCCGCTACAGGATCAGGATACCCGTTATCACGGTCTGGTGGCGCAGATTGAATTGCTGAAGCAGGCGGCCGACACCCCGGAAATCCAGCAATTGCAACAGCAGTTGGAGGCCGACCCGCAGAACGCGGAGCTGGCGGTACAGTTGGCGTTGCAGATGCATCAGGTCGGACGTAACGAAGAAGCGCTGGAGCTGCTGATGGGCTTCCTGAGAAAAGATCTGGGTGCGGCGCAAGGGGCCGCGCGTAAAACGCTGATGGATATCATGGCCGCGCTCGGCACCGGCGACGCCCTCGCCGCCCGCTATCGTCGCCAGCTCTATTCGCTGCTGTATTAATCGCGGTTAATTCCACCCGGCCTCCCCTTTCCCGGGGAGGAATCCCCAGAAAGTGATTAAGTATTATTTGATCAATCACGTTAAATAACAAAAGGTTGTTATTTAGGGGTTCTCTTGGCGTAAAAATTGCGCTGAGGTGGGCGGGGCCATGGGGCGGCGGCGCTTGAGCCACCCCATGTCGGGCGCGTGCTGCAACGGTTGCAGAAATCCGCATTGGTTAGTGCGCACGAAACCTCACTGCACCGACAGAAACGCTTCCCCAAATTTGTGGGGATCCCTCACCTTTCAAGGAAGGTTAAAACCCAATAATTTTAACAAGTTAGCCAATTAAGAATCGCATACTCAGTCCAGCGTTTCCAACACCGTGATCCAGCCGTGGCCGCCGTAGACCGGCCAGCCATTAAGCCAACGGCGCAACATATTCATTGCCAGCATCGCCACCACTTCCTGATGCGTCTTCAGGCTATAACGCTGCACGTTGAACTGTATCGCCTGGGCAAATGTCCCTTGCGGCGTGTGCAGCGCAATCGCCAGCCGATCGTTTTGCCGCTCGCCCACGCTCAGCGCCAGCGCCGACTGATGGCGTTCGGCCAGTTGACGGGTATCGTCGGCCAGCCGCGCTAAATCCTGCGAATCCGCTTTTGCCGGCAATTCTCCCCCGGCCAGAGGGACGTTTGCCGACTGTAGCTGCCAGTTCAGCAAGCCGGCGGTAAAATGTTCGCTTACCGCCAGTTGAAGATGCCGTTCAACCAGGCGCCGGGCCAACTGAGCGGGTAAGCCTTCCGTCCCTTCGAATAGGGCGTTTTCCCCGGCGACGGCGCGCACCTGTTCCCATAACCGCTCCATCGCCGCCCGTTGCGCGGCCGGCCCGGTCAGCTTCAACTCAATAATCGGCATGGCGGAGCGATATCCCAGCACCACGCCCGGCGGAAGCGCCAATCCATCCAACTGGCTGGCAAGATCGCTTTCGGAACGGCCAAAGGTGGTTAAGCGCAAACACAGCGGCGGCGGAGCAATCGTAAAGCGCTCGCGCAGACGCGGCATGATTTGCTGATCCACCATGACCTTGAATTCCGAGGGAACCCCCGGCGTAAAAAACATCAGGCATTGGTTCAACCGCAAGGCGAAACCGCATGCCGTGCCGACTGGATTGTCGACCATTTCGGCGCTGGCCGGGATCTGCGCCTGCTTACGGTTGCTCGGCGCCATCACCCGGCCGCGCTCGGCAAAAAAAACCTCCATCCGCGCCAGCCAGTCGGCGTGTTCGACCAATCCTTCACCGGCCGCGGTCGCCGCGGCCAGCGCGCTCAAGTCATCGCTGGTTGGCCCCAACCCGCCGTTTACAATCAGGATATCGGCAATCCGGCTACGCTGGGTAATCGCGGCGACCAACGCGTCGAGATCATCCCCCACCGTCATACGACTGGTCATCGGCAGCCCCTGTTGGAACAGGTAGTCCGCCAGCCAGGCCGCATTGGTATCAATAATCTGACCATGCAACACTTCATCGCCGGTACATAACATCTCGACCCTAAGCATGTTTTACTCCTGTTTATGGCAAACGGGCGCGATCGCTCGCGCCCGTCATAACTTCCGATACCTGTGGAGGGTAAGGCGGGTTATCAGAAATTCAGACCAACGCCGATATAGGCGGAATCGGCCAGCGTGTTATCTGAGCGGCCGCTCTCGCCGGCCATGTTGATATAACGATACCCCACATCCACATTGAGCGGCCCGACGACATGCCAGCGAACCCCCGCTTTACCTTCAACGTAGTGATCGACGTGGCTGGAGAAGGCGTCCGGCGAATAATAACCCTCGCCGTACACAGAGAAGTAACGGTTGATCGGCCACTGTACGCCGCCGCCCAGCGCCAGCGCATGTCCGTCAGAGCCGCGATCCTGATTCAGATACAGCGCCTTGCCGCCAAGCGTGACTTTCAGCGGGCCGACCGGCAGGGTGTAGCCTAGTCCGAAGCCGTAAACATCGTTATCGTTGTCGCCATGAGCATAGCTCACATTACCGGACAGCCCGGGCACCAGCAGGCCAAACCCGGCGTTTGCGCCCACATAGTCACGTCCGGCTTCCCCGGAGATGCCAATGGCGTAAACGGAAGACGTCGCCAGCAGCAAACTTCCTGCACAAGCAATCACAAACTTTTTCATTGTTAATATCCTTAAAACCGTTGTTAAACGCACGTGCAAAATATGTCGATATCGTCGCCGATTCTACCCGAATCGGGCCGCTACTCCAGCACGATATTGTGTTAAAGCGGTATTTACGCCGTTAAAACGCGCCGGAAAATTCCAGCGGCGCTCCCGGAAGCATAAAAAATGATTAGCGTCGCTTATTTGGCTAAAAACCCCATAATGAATAATAGTATTTAGGGCAAAGACTCAAAAACGTAGAGTAATAAATATAAGGAACACATGATGAGCAAGAAAAAGCTGACGACGGTCGCCGGCGCTCCCGTTGTGGATAACAACAATGTCATTACCGCCGGACGGCGCGGCCCGATGTTAATGCAGGATGTCTGGTTTCTGGAAAAACTGGCGCATTTCGATCGTGAAGTGATCCCCGAACGACGGATGCACGCCAAAGGTTCCGGCGCACACGGCACGTTCACCGTCACCCACGATATCACCCGTTATACCCGTGCGAAAATCTTCTCTGAAGTCGGTAAACAAACCGAGATGTTTATACGCCTTTCCACCGTGGCGGGCGAGCGCGGCGCCGCCGACGCAGAGCGCGATATCCGCGGTTTCGCCATGAAATTCTATACCGAAGAAGGCAACTGGGATCTGGTGGGCAACAATACCCCGGTATTCTATTTGCGCGATCCGCTGAAGTTTCCCGACCTCAATCACATCGTTAAACGCGATCCGCGCACCAACCTGCGTAACCCGGTCTACAAATGGGATTTCTTTTCCCAACTGCCGGAATCGCTGCATCAGTTGACGATTGATTTCAGCGACCGCGGTTTACCCAAGTCATTTCGTCATATTCACGGTTTCGGCAGCCACACCTACAGCTTCATCAATGCGGCCAATGAGCGTTTCTGGGTTAAATTCCACTTTATCTGCCAGCAGGGGATTGAAAATCTGATGGACGATGAAGCAGAGGCGCTGGTTGGTAAAGATCGTGAAAGCGCGCAGCGGGATTTATTCACCGCCATTGAAAACGGCGATTTTCCCCGCTGGAACCTGAAAATCCAAATCATGCCGGAAGCGGAAGCCTCGCAGGTTCCCTATAATCCGTTTGATCTGACCAAAGTCTGGCCGCACGGCGATTATCCGCTGATCGATGTCGGTTTTTTTGAGTTGAACCGCAACCCGGATAACTACTTTTCCGAAGTGGAACAGGCCGCCTTTAATCCGGCACACATCATTCCCGGCATCGGCTTCTCACCGGATAAAATGCTGCAAGGCCGTCTGTTCTCTTATGGCGATGCCGCACGCTATCGCCTGGGGGTCAACCATCATCAGATCCCGGTCAACGCCCCCCAATGTCCGTTCCACAACTACCACCGCGACGGCGCGCTGCGCGTCGACGGCAACAGCGGCAACGGGGCGACCTATGAACCGAACAGCTTTGGCGTCTTTCAGGAGCAGCCAGACTTCAGCGAACCGCCGCTCACGCTGGATGGCGCTGCCGATCATTGGAATCACCGTGAAGATGAAGACTATTTCAGTCAGCCGCGGGCGTTGTTTAATCTGCTGAGCGAAGAAGAACACCAGCGCATGTTCCAGCGTATCGCCGGTGAACTGTCGCAGGTGCCGGAGTTTATTCAGGATCGTCAGATTGCGCTGTTTAACCGCGTTGATCCGGCCTATGGCGCCGGGGTGGCGAAAGCGTTAGGGAAATAATCGGCAGGCGTGAGGTCATCCTCACGCTTTTTTCCTGTCGTTCAGGCCATCGACCCACAATTTTACCTGCTGGCGGGAGAGCTTAATCCCGCCGCTTTTCAACGCCTCGGGCAACAGATAATAGGCGACCGGACGCTGAAACCCCGGCAACTGCGGCAGCAGCCAGTCACGGATCTCATCCGGCGTTGTCGCGCCGCTTATTTCCACCACCGCCACAGGACGCTGACCGAACTCCACGTCATCAATCGGCACCACGCAGGCTTGCTGAATATCCGGGTGCGTAAGCAGCAGCGACTCGATATTTTCCGGCTGAATCCCCTCGCCGCCGCTGAAAAACTGATTATCCAGGCGGCCCAGAATGCGCCACTCGCCCTTATCGAAACAGCCGCGATCCCGCGTATGGAACCAACCCTGTTCGTCGACCAGCGGAACTAGCCGTCCGTCGCGCCAATAGCCCGAAGCCAGCGTACTGCCGCGCAGCAAAATTTCCTCGCCCGCCAGACGGATCTCCCGCCCGCTAAGCGGAAGCCCGACGCCGGCACGGCCGTCGGCGCGTTTGGCGCACACCGTCGAAGCCAGCTCGGTTAAACCGTATCCGCACCAGCACGTCACGCCGTGGACCTCCGCCTGCCGGGTTAACGCCGCCGGGATCGTCACCCCGCCCAGCAACACCGCTTTCAGCGTCGGGGGCAGCCTATTTTGCGTTAACAGCCGCCATAGCTGGGTCGGCACCAATGAGGCATGCGTACACTCCTGCAACGCCGTATCCAACGGCCGATCGGCGCGTACCACCAGCGTGGCGCCGGCGGCCAACCAGCGCCACACGATGCCCTGCCCGGACACATGAAACAGCGGCAACGACAGCAGCCAGCTATCTCCATGGGAGAACGCCATCATCTGCAACACGCCCCCGGCGCTGGCAAGGTGGGCAGCAAAGGTATGCGCGGCGGCCTTGGGCAAGCCGCTGGATCCCGAGGTTAACGTCAGCGTCGCCAGCCGCTCCGCTTGCCAGGGCAGCGCCGGTGGGGAAGAAGGCGCATCGACAGGGTCATGCCGTAACGCCGCCACCCCTGACGACCACGGCCGCCCATTCAGGCATAGGCCGTAGCGGACGTCCAGTGAATGCAGCAGGGAGTCGGTTAATGATTCAGGCAGTTGCGGATTGAGCGGCAACAGCCGCGCGCCGCACCGTAACAGCGCCAGATAACAGAACAGCATGGCGGGGCTGTTCTTACCGCGCAGCACCACGCCGCAACCGGGCGCGACGCCCTGCCGCTGAAAACCGCAGGCCAGTTGATCGACCCGCTGCGCAAGCTCCCGCCAGTTCCAGCGTCGCTCGCCGTCGATCAGCGCGTCTGACCGGGAGGCATGGCCGGCCCAGTGACGCCAGGGCCAGTCGTTCAGGATTGCCATACCCGTTCCAGTTGGTCGACCGCCAGCAGCGGTAATTCGCTTTCCGGCCAGGGCCGTATCACCTGCGACTGCATCAAATCCAGCGTATCCAGCCCGGGAATGGTATCCGGCGTCAGCCAGTGCGCCAGACGCGCCAGTTGGCTTAATCCCAGACTGGACTCAATACTGGAGCTGATGACCGCGGTCAGCCCCGCCTGATGCGCTTCCCGCACCAGTTGCCGACAGCGCGTCAGGCTGCCGACCAGCGTCGGTTTGATGACGATGGCGCTGACGCCCGGTTCGGCCTCGACCCGAAAGTCGGCTTCGCGCACGCTTTCATCCCAGGCGATATTGATGCCGGTGTCCCGCGCAAACTCGCGGGATTCCTGACGGGTTTTGCAAGGCTCTTCCAGAAAAGCGATGCGCGAACGCAACTGCGGCGCCACATAACGGGCGAACCCATCCGCTTTGGCCCGCGTCCAGCCGCGGTTGGCGTCCAGACGCAGTTTCAGATCCGGCAACGCCTCCAGCAGCACGTTGACGATCATGCCGTCACGCACCGCCTCATACAGACCGACTTTAACTTTGGCGACTTTCTCGCCCGGCAACGCCTGAAGCATGGCGAATAGCTCATCCGGATCGCCATTGCACAGCGGCGCCTTACGGTAATCCGCCGTCACAGGCAGCTCCTGATTCAGCTCAGCCAGCGCCACGCTCAGACCAAAGGCCACCGACGGCGGGACATCATCCGCCAGTTCGTCGCCGGCCGCCCAGCGCCGTAGCTGCGCAAGCGTCGCCGCTTCGGCCTCCGCCAGCGTTTCCACGCTGAACTCAGGCAGCGGCGCAATCTCGCCCCAGCCCTGCCGCTCGCCCTGCTGCAAACAAACGATCAGCCCGTCGCGGGTTTTCAGGCGCTGATTGCGCAACACCACCCCGGCCTCCATCGGCACGCGGTAGCGATAGACGTTAACCTGACGCATTACGGATTCCGTTTGAATTTACTGAAATCGGGCTGACGTTTTTCATTAAAGGCATTACGGCCCTCCTGCCCTTCGTCAGTCATATAGAACAGCATGGTGGCGTTACCCGCCAATTCCTGCAAACCGGCCTGCCCGTCGCAGTCGGCATTCAACGCCGCTTTCAGGCAACGCAAGGCCATCGGACTGTTTTGCAACATTTCTCGGCACCAGCGTACGGTCTCTTTTTCCAGCTCGGCCAGCGGCACCACGGTGTTGACCAGCCCCATATCCAGCGCTTGCGCGGCATCGTACTGGCGGCACAGGAACCAGATTTCGCGGGCCTTTTTCTGACCGACGATCCGCGCCATATAAGACGCGCCCCAGCCGCCGTCAAAGGATCCGACGCGCGGGCCGGTCTGACCGAAAATGGCGTTCTCCGCCGCGATCGTCAGATCGCACATCATATGCAGCACATGTCCGCCGCCGATGGAGTAACCCGCCACCATCGCCACCACCGGTTTCGGGCAGGTGCGGATTTGGCGCTGGAAGTCCAGCACGTTCAGATGATGCACGCCGCTGTCGTCCTGATAGCCGCCGTAGTCGCCACGGACTTTCTGGTCGCCGCCGGAGCAGAAAGCTTTATCGCCCGCGCCGGTCAGAATAATCACGCCGATGCCGTCATCATGACGGGCATTATCCAGCGCCTGGATCATCTCTTTCACCGTTTGCGGGCGAAAAGCATTACGCACCTGAGGACGATTAATGGTGATTTTGGCGATGCCGTCAGCGGATTTGTGATAGAGAATATCGACGAAATCACCGCTGCAATCGTGCCATTCCACCGGGGCGTAAAGCAGTTCTTCACTGGGATAGAGCATAGTAATTAGTCCTTAACGGGATGCGAAATAAAAGAAAGTATCCGTGCGGCATACGCCGCCGGATTGGCCTGATGCGCATTATGGCCGGCCTGCGCCACGCTCAACAGCGGCAAAGCATACTGCTGCGCCAGCGCCTGAAACTTAGCGTCTCTGGCGCCGCACAGATAAGCAAAAGGAACCGCCAACCGCCGGAGTTTTTCTCCCAGCCAGGGCTGACGCCCCAGCGAGGTGGCCTCCAGCATATCCGCCACCGCCGCGCCATGATTGTGGCGGCGCAGGGAGACGAGACTGGCGCGCTGTTCGGCGGTTAAATCAGCAAAAACCGCCTGCTGATACCAGTCATGCAGTACGGTTTCCAGCGGTTCATGGCGAAAACGCCGCGCCCAGCGCGCATCATGCAGGACGCGCTCTTCGCGTAATGACCGCACGGGCAGCCCCGGGTTTCCTCCCTCGACCAATAACCCTTGCAGACCATGATGCTGTCCGCAACAGGCATGATACATGGCGATGCGGCCGCCCAGCGAATACCCCAGCAGCCAATAACGCTCAATGCCTTGCCGCTGCAAGGTGGCGTTCAACCCCTGACTCATCTGCGCAAAACCGCCGGGCGTCACGCCGCGCGATCCGCCATGCCCCGGCAAATCCACCAGCAGCAACGGCCAGTGGGTGAAAAACGGCGCTATCGGCCGCCAGTCTTCGGCGCTGCCCAACAGACCGTGCAGACATACCAGCCACGGCTGCAAGGGCGCGGGATCGCAGCCGACGACTTTCTGGCTGTGCATTACCAAGCGGCGACCTGCGAGACTAAAGCGTTGAGGGTTTCCGCGCCGTCTTTCGGCGGGACGACCACCTCCAACAGCGTTACGCCGCCCTGCTCCCAGCCCTTCGCAACGGATTGGGAAAGCTGGGTCCAGTTATCCGCCCGGACATAATTCAGCCCGAACATGGCGGCGGCATGACTGAACTCCACGTTTTGCGGCATACAGTAAAATGCCTCCCGCTGCGCCGCCGGCGTCGGCAGCAGCGAAAATATCTGCCCGCCGTTATTGTTTACCACGATAAGCACCAGCGGCGCCGGAGCGTGGCGCAGCAAGGCCAGCGCATTGAGATCGTACAACGCGGACAGATCGCCGACGATCCCCAGCGTCGCCTTGCCATTCGCCCGCTGGACGCCCGCCAGGGTCGAGATCAAGCCGTCGATGCCGCTGGCTCCCCGATTGCCGTACACCGGGTACGCCTGCGGTAACTGCGCCAGCGCATCGATAAGGCGAACCACCAGACTGTTGCCGACAAACAGTTGCCCCTCCGCGGGTAACAATTCCGGTAGGCGGTGCGCCAGTTGGGCTTCGCCAAACCGATCGGCCAAATAGGCGGCGGCATGCCGTTGCGCCCGCAAAGCGTAAGCGCTCAGTTCGTCAGCCCAGGGCGCCCGCGTCAAAGCCGGATGCGCCGCAAGCCAGTCGCTGATATCGGCAATCAGGCGGCGACCGCGATGGTGCGCCGGATCCAGACGGCCGGGCAGCGCATCCACCAGCCAAAACGTCTGCGGCTGGCAGTGTTCCTGCCACTGTAACAGCCGTTTCCCGGTCAGATTCGCGCCGAACTGCACCACAATGTCGGCCTGCCGCAAACATGCGGCCGCCGCCGGATGCGCCAGCCAGAGATCCGCGCAAGGCAACGGCTGACCGCTTTGCGACAGTACATCGCCAATCAGCGGCCAGCCAAGCGCGGCGGCCCACTGCGCGATCTGCGCGCCCTGCGCCGGGCTGACCTGCCCGACAATCGCCACCCCGCGCTTTTGCCGCCATTCATCCCAGTCACGCTGAACCGCCAACGCTGCGCACCGCATTTCACGCAGCCAAGGTTCGTCGTGCCGCCACCAGTCGCCCAGCGCCATTAGCCAGTCGCGGTATGCGGCGTCATCATCGGCGCCATATAAGGGTTCGGCAAACGGACAATTAATGTGTAACGCACCGTGAGTAAGTTGAGCCATGACGCTGTCCAGCGCGGATACCAGCCAGCGGGCCGGAATATCGGGCGTCGGGCGCGGCAGATTCAGCGCCAGCGTTGGGTGAGCGGCATAGAGCCCGTGCTGGCGAATAGCCTGATTGGCACCGCAGTCGATCAATTCAGGCGGGCGATCGGCGGTCAGCACCACCAGACGCTCGCCGGTCAGCCCCGCCTCGATAATCGCCGGATAAAGATTCGCGGCCGCCGTGCCTGACGTCACCACAATCGCTACCGGTTCGTCGGCGGCTTTCGCCAACCCCAAAGCCAAATGCCCTAATCCCCGCTCGTCAAAATGGGTGTGGCAAATCAATGCGCCATGCTCGGCGGCGGCCAGCGTCAGCGGCGTAGAACGGGAGCCGGGCGCAATGCAGATGTGGCGGACGCCATGACGGGTCAGCGCCTCAAGCAGCAACGTTGCCCAGCGACGATTAAATACACTTGTCGACATGTTTTACTCAACAATCCAGGTTGCGGTTTCTGACAATAATTATAATTTTTTCCGTTCCGCCGACTTTGATATAAACCCGTACGGGACACAACAGACATAAAACAAAACTATGACACATCGCCCTCTAGCAGGGATTTTAACCCGGCGGCTTTGTTTTCCAGCTCCAGCCATTCCTGTTCCGGATCAGAACCCGCCACAATGCCGGCGCCGGCGTACAGCTTCAAAATATTGTCGCTGATTTCGGCCGAACGCAATGCGACGCAAAACTCCGCCTGCCGACGGGACAGATAGCCCGCGGAACCGGCATACCAACCGCGCTCGAACGGCTCATGCTCGGCGATGAAGCGTCGCGCGACGCCTCTGGGAATACCGGCCACCGCCGCGGTGGGCTGCAAATCATGGAGACAAACGGCGTCCGACCGCTCCCGCAACTCAGCCTGAATGGCGCGACGCAGATGCTGTACTTTGCGCAAACCGACGATTTCCGGCGGCATCACATCCAGCGTCAGCGCCGACGGTTGCAACTGCCGGCAAATATCATCCACCACCAGCATATTTTCGTACTGATTTTTGCTATCCGTCATCAGCCAATCGGCAAGGGCCGCGCGCTTACGCTCATCTTTATCGCTCGCCACCGTGCCGGCCAGCGCCTCGGTTTCGAGCAGCAAATCACGGCGACGATAAAGCCGCTCGGGACTGGAGCCGAGAAACGCCTGACCGGGGTCATGGGCCAGCATGAAATGGAAACAGCGGTGATTGACCGCGCGGCTGGCCGCGATAAAGGTGGTGGCCCGCAAAGGCCGCGCCAGCGTTAGCGTCGTCGCTCTTGCCAGAACCACTTTCTTCATTTCTCCGGCGGCGATATCCCGCAACGCCCGCCGCAGCAGATTGTCCCAGTCCCGGCGATCCGGCTGATGCTCAACCGCGTTGATCTCGGCCTGCAAGGGCGGCAACGGACGCATCGGCAACAGAAAATTGATGAATGCCGACGCTTCCTCGGCATCCAGTTGCAATGAGGTTTCACTGAATAAGTTTATGCGCAGGCTCAGCGTATTTCCCTGCCGTAATAACTCGACGCGCGGCAAGAAGAGATAGCCGGGGGATACGCCCCGTTCCCTCTCGGCGGAGGTCTGGTCAAAAGCGTTCAGCCCCCAGATCCGCACGTTCTGGTCACAATCTTGTTGCACAAGGAACGCTTCCGCATCCTGAATCCGCTGAAAGCCGCAGACGCGCCCGCAAACCGCCGCCTCTTCGTTTTCCTGTCGATGCTGCCAGTAAAACTGCGGATACGCGGGCTGCGTCGCCAGCCACGACAATAATTCAGACGGTTCACTGAGGGTCAATGAACGCGTTATCTGTCTGAACCCCGCGCTTGCGGGCTGTGGTTCGCGCAAATCCTGCTGCATGTATCGCAACAAGTCGGAAAGTTGTTTCAACGTAACCCCGGTATCCTAACGTAAAGGACGGGATTATACGGAAAAAATGGCGCCGTGGGTGAGAGGTTATGCAGAGAGTCCGCGGCTTATCTTTAACGCCGCCGAGGTTAACTTATCTGATTATTACGCCCTCCTTGAGCGGGAGGCGATGAACTCTTCGATTCAGCTAGGTAATTATGGTAGAAAGAAGCCCTTATTTCGTCCATTTAGGTAGTATCGTTCCATTTATGAGCACCACACTGAGTTCCGACGCGTCCTGTATCAGTCAAAAACAGCCGGGCAAAAAAGCGCAGGTCGCCACGCGTATCACTTTTTTTGTCGCCGGTTTGGCGATGGCCTCCTGGGCGCCGTTAGTGCCTCTGGTTAAAAATCGTCTGGCAATCAGCGACGCCTCTTTGGGAATGTTGTTGCTTTCCCTCGGCATCGGTTCGCTGCTGGCGATGCCATTCACCGGATTGCTGACCGGCAAACTGGGATGCAGAACCGTTATATTGCTGGCCGGCGCCGCGCTTTGTCTGGTGCTGCCGCTGCTGACGCAGGCAGATACGCTGCCGCTGATGGCGATTACGCTGCTGTTTTTCGGCGCGGCCATCGGCATGATCGACGTATCCATGAATATTCAGGCGATCATTGTCGAACAGGCCGGCGGGCGGGCGATGATGTCCGGCTTTCACGGCTTTTTCAGCATTGGCGGGATCGCCGGCGCGGGCGGGGTCAGCATGTTGCTGTGGCTGGGCTTGTCTCCCCTGATGGCGATTCTGACGATTGTCGTGGTGTTCCTTATCTTGCTGTCTGTGGCGCAAAGCCATCTGCTGCGCGCCACCCGGCACGCCGAGGGCGGCCCGCTATTTGTGATCCCGCGGGGTTGGGTGATGTTTATCGGCCTGCTGTGCTTTATTATGTTTCTGACCGAGGGAGCGATACTCGACTGGAGCGCGTTGTTTTTAACCGTGGAGCGTAACCTGAGCAGCGCCCAGGGAGGCATCGGCTATGCCGCGTTTTCCGTGGCGATGACGTTGGGCAGACTGAAGGGCGATCGTATCGTCAATGCGCTGGGGCGTTACGCCGTCCTGATGGGAGGAAGCCTTTGCGCGGCATTGGGCCTGCTGTTGGCCATCAGCATCGACAATGCGGCGATAGCCGTCCTCGGTTTCGTCATGGTGGGGATTGGCGCATCAAACGTGGTTCCGATCCTTTTCAGCGCGGCGGGTAATCAAAAAATTATGCCGGCGAATCTGGCTATCGCCTCGATTACGACTGTCGGTTACGCTGGTATTCTAATCGGCCCGACGCTGCTGGGGTTTATCGCTCAGCTAAGCAGTCTGGCGGTGGCATTTGGCAGCGTCGCGCTATTGTTATTGATCGTCAGCGCCAGCGCGCGCGCCGTTATCCGTTAATCAGGAGCGTTAATCAATGCCCGCAATAATAATGCGCTATTTTGCTTTGTTCATCGTGCTTTTGCTGCTGGTGACCGGCTTGTTTAGCTATAACTACCTCAGTAGCTGGCTGACCGAGAAAAAGCACGCATTGACGGACATCGCGCAAGGCGTCCAAAAGCGCATTGATACTTATCGTTTCTTTACCTATCAGATATATGGCGGCCTGAACAACGAGCCGCCGCTCGCCGACGCCCCGATCAACTCCATCAATCTGATGCCGAATGTGTTTTACGTGGAGAAAAACGGCCAAAAAACCGATGCGTTGATATTCGGTCAGCATGATGAAAGCACCTTGGTTTCCGTACGCCGGATATCGCGCTATCTGGACATCCTGTGGGGCGCGGAAAGCGATGTTTATACCATGTATTATCTTAACGGCATCGATAACAGCCTGACGATGATTTCAACCCAGACCTTGAAAGACATCTCATCCCAGTTCCGGGGAAACTATATCACCGCGATCGCCGAAGCGCGCCGCACGGAAATGCTGCAACAGGCCAACGCATTGGATGAGCGCGAAAGCTTCTCTCCCATTCGCAAACTGCGATTTTACAACAATTACTATTTCACACTGCGAACCACTTTCAATCAGCCCGGCCATCTGGCGACCATCATTGCCTTCGACTTACCGATTAACGATTTGATCCCGGCCAATATGTCGCGCGAGAATTTTATGCTGCGGCAAGACATACCAAGCAGTTTTGACGCCAACAGCGGCAGCGAGGATATGACGACCGCTCAATTGAACGGTTCATTCCTGGAGATATCCTCTCTGCTGGTCAATGCGCCGGTAAAAATCGTTTTCCAGGTCCCGATAAAAGTGCTGGTCACCGATATGCTGCGCAACAATGTGTGGCTGCTGTTGCTGAATCTGGTTTTGCTGCTGCTGGCGTTTTCCGGACTGTATTCGTTTCGCAAAAAAAATGCGCACCCCGGCGAAGACCTGTCGCAACGTCTGAGAAAGCAGTTGAATATCTATAATGAAACCATCGGCAATATTCCGATGGGCATACTGATTTATGACTTCAGCAGCAACAAAGTCATCATGCAGAATGAACTGGCGGAGAACTTGTTGCCGCACCTCAGTCTGCAAAAAATCACCAATATGGCCGACGAACATCAGGGGGTCGTTCAGGTCACGGTGAATAATGAAATGTATGAAATACGCCAGTTACGTAGTCAATATTCGCCCGACTATTGTCTGTTTCTGCTGCGCGAACAGGACAGAGAAATTCTGGTTAATAAAAAGCTACAGTTGGCGCAGCGTGAATATGAGAAAAACGTTCAGGCCAGAAGGCATCTGTTCAAAAATCTATTGAACGAATTCAAACAACCGTTGCTTTCCCTACGGCAGAGTATCCTTTCCCTGCGCCGCACCGATGATATTGCGGAACAGCGGCAGATCGTCCGACAGCTTTTGACCGAGGCCGGCTGCGCCATCGAATTGCTGGAAAACATCGCCTTGCAGGAAAAACTGGAGACGCAGCAATGGCAGCCCGCCCATGCGCGTTTTTCTCCGCTGACCGTCGTGGATAATTTATTGCTGGAATTATTGCCGAAGATTAACCAAAAAGGGCTCGGCCTGTTTAACCATTACAAACTGGATATTAACCAAACCTATCTGGGCGATAGCGAACTGCTGAAGAAAACCCTGTCGTTGCTGCTGAATTACGCCATCACCAATACTGACTACGGCAAGATTACGGTTTCTGTCGATCGTGACGCCAATGAGCCGAAAAAACTGATCGTTCAGGTCAGCGATACCGGCGCCGGGATCTCGGGAAACGAGCAGGATAATCTTGACTACCCCTTTTTAAATCCGACGACGGCGGATCGCTTCAGTCAAAATTCAGGATTGACCCTATTCCTGTGCAATCAACTGTGCCATAAACTGGGCGGCGAGTTGCATATCAACAGTAAACCGGGGCTGGGCACACACTATATTTTGACGGTAACCGCGGAGCCGGAAGCCTTGCCGGTCGAGGAAGAGAAGCTGCTGGACGGCATTAATGTCTTACTGGATATCACCTCAGATGAGGTACGGCATATCGTTAGCCATATGCTTACCGGCTGGGGCGCCAATTATCTGCTGGTCGACGATCGTCAGGTCAATCAGCAGGCCGATCTGTGCGTCACCGACGATCCGGAAAGAAACGCGAATTATTCCATATTGCTCAGCGGCGATGATACCGAGTTGGTTTCTCTGGGATCGCATCGGCTGCGGGCGAATTATAATATCAGCCAGCTCTTGCTGGAAGCGCTGCTGAAATTGATTGAGCAACAGCTGGAAATACCGGTGGATACGGCGTCGGCGGAGGATAACCATGATACTGATGCCTACGCCCGTCAATTGGCGTCAAGTGATTATTATTCTCTGTTTGTCGAGACAGTACCGGATGATTTAAAGAGGCTGTATACTGAGACGCAACAGGGCGATTTTTCATCACTTGCGCAAACGGCACATCGGCTGAAAGGCGTGTTTGCCATGTTAAATCTGCATCCCGGCAAACAGCTGTGTGAGCAGCTTGAACAGCATATTACCGCGCGCGATAGTGTACGGATTGAAAATAACCTTCATGAAATTGGAGGATTCGTCAGTGCATTACTACAGCAAGGTAGCCAACCTATGAGTAACCAAAACGATGAGTAACCTAAACGTAATTATTGCCGACGACCATCCTATTGTCCTTTTCGGCATCAGAAAGTCGCTTGAACAAATTGAATGGGTCAATGTGGTGGGCGAATTTGAAGATTCGACAGCCTTGATCAATAACCTGCCAAAACTGGACGCCAACGTTTTAATTACCGATTTGTCCATGCCGGGAGATAAATACGGCGACGGCATAACGTTAATTAAATACATTAAACGCCATTTTCCCCATCTCTCTATTATTGTTCTGACCATGAACAATAACCCGGCTATTCTGAGCGCCGTGCTGGATTTGGATATTGAAGGCATCGTACTCAAACAAGGCGCGCCGACGGACTTACCCAAAGCCCTGGCGGCATTGCAGAAAGGGAAAAAATTCACGCCGGACAGCGTCTCCAAAGTGCTGGAAAAGATCAGCGCCAGCGGTTACGGCGACAAGCGTCTGTCGCCGAAAGAAAGCGAAGTATTGCGGTTATTCGCCGAAGGTTTTCTGGTAACCGAAATTGCCAAGAAACTGAACCGCAGTATTAAAACCATCAGCAGCCAGAAAAAATCAGCCATGACAAAATTAGGCGTGGATAACGATATTGCGCTGCTGAATTACCTTTCTTCGGTGAACGGCCATACGCCGCAAGCAGAAAAAGAGTAAGCAAAGCGCCGACCGGCACGGCAACAGGCAGCGGATAACGTTGCCTGAGTTTCGCATCCTTTCTATTTAATCCCCCGGCCCTCCCCTTCACAGAGGAGGGCGTAAGGCGATTTTTTTACTCAGGTTTCTTTCACCTGACGCACAACGTTGCTGTAATACGTCAGTGTCTGCTGCAAGGTATCCAGCGTTACCGGTTTTGATAAACAATTATCCATGCCCGACTGTAAACAGCGCTGTCTCTCTTCGGCCAGCGCATTCGCCGTGACGCCAATAACCGGGAACGTCCGCCCTGATTCACGTAAACGCTGGGTTAATCGGTAACCATCCATATTCGGCATATTGACGTCGGTCAGCACAAGATCGATGTTGTTTTTACTTAATACGCTCAGCGCGTCTACGCCGTCGTTTGCCGTCATCGCCTTATACCCCAACGATCCAAGCTGATCGGCCAGCAAGCGCCGGTTAATCGGATGGTCATCGACCACCAGAATCATGATGTCGCCATTCTCGATACGGCCATAGCGGGTCAACGGCGTCGAAAGTGCGGAATGCGAGCTATCGTTTATATCCGCACGGTAAATTTTCTCTAGTAAATCCGGGAGATACCGTGGCGTAGAGGTACTGTGCAGCCAATGACCGGGGCTGATTTCCTGCGCCGAACCGGTATGCGAACCGCTAATTTCAATATGCGCCCGCGCCTCAAACGTCTGCGACAGCGCATAATCGCTGACGATCACATCATCAGCGGCGATCGTCTGGCGCTGATAGCGGCAAGCCTGTAGCCCGTGCGCCTGTAGAAAAGCCAGCAGGTAAGACTCCAGCCGCGCATTACGCACCATAAGCCAGCACTTTTTCCCCTGCAAACCGGCATTAATCGCCACCGGGACATAGCGCGCCTTATAGAGAGGAAGCCTTATGCCGAACTGACTGCCCAACCCCGGCTCCGACTCAATGGTGATATCGCCGTCCATTAGGTTGACCAGTTTCTCACAGATCGCCAGCCCCAGCCCGGTACCCTGGAAATGACGCTGCACGCCGCTGCCGGCCTGAAAGAACGGATCAAACAGCTTCACGGTTTCACGGGACGGGATCCCGACCCCGGTATCGCGCACCTGAAATTCCAGATAACCGTCACGGCAGCCCACCTGGAAAATAATGCATCCCGTATCGGTGAATTTAATGGCGTTGCTCAACAGGTTGGACAACACCTGCTGCAAACGCACCGGATCGCCGGACAGGCTCACCGGCACATTCGGATCGATAAAGCAGTACAGCGAAAGACGTTTTTTCACCACCAGCGGTAAATAATTGCTGGTGATGTGGCTGATCACCTCATGAGGCGCGAACTCACAGGGTTCGATTTTCAACTGTTCAGATTCAATCTTGGAAAAATCGAGGATATCGCTGATGATTTTCAACAACAGCGAGGATGAATTATTCATCGCCGCGACCAGACGATTCGCATCCTTGGGCAGGGCTTTGGTTTGTAATAAGTCCAGATTACCGATAATGCCATACAGCGGTGTGCGCAATTCGTGACTCACCGTGGCCAGGAACATCGATTTGGACTGGCTCGCCTGTTCCGCGGCATTGGCCATTTCCTGCAACGACTCTTCCATTTTCACCCGGGCGCTGACATCCAGCAGCACGCAAATCGCCACGTTTTCATTACGATAGCGCGAATGCACGAAGCTGATTTGCAGATGATGGTTTCGGCTGGTCATCACATCGACGAACTTGGATTGCTGCTCGCAGATAATGCGGGTAATGCGCAGGCGATCTTCATGCGTCAGCAAGTTCAGGTAATTATGCGCCAGCTCATTACTGAGAATATTGGTGCCGTCGTTAATGCGCAGGATGCAAATCCCCACCGGGGCGGATGCCACAATTTTACGGTTAAACTGTTCGTTTTCTTCCAACTGGAACGCATTGACTTCGGCAGGCAACAGCATTTTCCGCTCAAAGATCCACGCCAGCGCAAACAGCAATAAAGCCGATAGCGCATTCAGCGCCGCCATATTAATTATCAACGTGCCGATATGAGACAGTAATACTTTTAACGGCAACGAATAAATGATGCTGAAAGACGTGGGCGACAGATTTTTTTTCAGGATAATTTCATCATAGCCATTCACGTAGCCAAAGTAATTATGCTCTATCGGATAATTGCTCACCGAAGAGGTGTAACGGCCCACGCCCTCGGCAAACTGCAAAACCGTCTGATTATATTGATTGATCAGTTTGACATTTATCGGGAATTTCCCCAAGGAGACGAAATCGTCCAGGCGGATCGTCTGCTCGATCCCCATGATCACTTCCAGCTTATTACCGATATAAATCGGCGTCAGCGCATACAGATAACCGACGTCCGGTATTGAGGCCGGGGTAATCCAGTAGACGGTTTCATCCCGGGCGACGGAGGGAATGGAGTTTTTCTGCTCCAGAAAACGATCCTGAACGTTTTTAAGCAGGTTATCGCGATCAAGCGACGGGTTGCGGATACCGAAATCCACCATACAGCGCCGATCGCCGCCGACAAAAAATACCCGGTTCAGATCGTACACCGCCGAAAAATTTTCTCGCCAGCCGGTAAAAAAATCACTTAACGACGCCAGGGGGCTATTGTTTCCCCCACCATTAACCGCGCAACTCGCCCCGGGATATAAGGGATAAATCGATAACGTCGAGCTTTCATCCGCCGGCGGGTGTTGATTGCCGGCGGCGGCGTTCATCAGGCGGTTTGCCGCCAAATATTTAAGCTCGCGCACCACATCGGCCGCGTGACGAATATATCCCTGAGCCTGATCGAAGCTCAGGTTATATTCCTGGCGCAGTTCTGATTCTTTTTTATCCAGCGTCTTACTGATATAAAACACGGATATCAGCGCGCCAAGCACCCACAGCATAACGGCCACCACCCGAAACAAATAGCGGGAGACTTTTAATGTCGTATGGAACGAGGCGAGATATTTCAAGTGGATACCGTTGGATTAAGAAAAAGATTAACGAGCGCCATAAACCTGTCGATACACTACCGATCCTGCATAAAAAAAGCCAGCGCATCACACGCTGGCTCAGGGTTATTGCGGCTAAAACGACGGCTTATTCTTCGTCGTCTTCCGCGATGTCGTCATCGGCATCAATGTCGTCGACGGCATCGTCGTCTTCGGCAATTTCACCGTCAACGCTGACCACGCCATCCAACTCTTCATCTTCCACCGGTTCCGCCACACGTTGCAGACCAACGACTTTTTCATCTTCCGCCGTACGGATCAGCGTAACACCCTGGGTGTTGCGCCCGACAATACTGACTTCAGACACGCGGGTACGAACCAGCGTACCGGCATCGGTGATCATCATGATCTGATCGGCGGCGTCAACCTGTACGGCGCCAACCACTTTACCGTTACGCTCGCTGACCTTGATGGAGATAACCCCTTTTGTGGCGCGGGACTTGGTCGGGTACTCGCCGACCGCGGTACGCTTGCCAAAACCATTTTGCGTCACGGTAAGGATATCGCCTTCGCCGCGCGGAATGATCAGGGAAACGACACGATCTTCGCCTTGCAGGTTGATACCGCGCACGCCGGTCGCGGTACGTCCCATCGAGCGCACCGCGCCTTCCGAGAAGCGAACCACTTTCCCGTCCGCCGAGAACAACATCGCTTCGTCGTTGCCGTCGGTCAGGTCGACGCCAATCAGCTCATCGCCATCGTGCAGGTTAACGGCAATAATCCCGGCGCTGCGCGGACGGCTGAATTCAGTCAGCGCGGTTTTCTTCACCGTACCGCTGGCGGTAGCCATAAAGACGTGGCGACCTTCTTCATATTCACGCACCGGCAGAATGGCGGTGATACGTTCATCCGGCTCAAGCGGCAGCAGGTTGACGATCGGGCGGCCGCGCGCGCCGCGGCTGGCTTCCGGCAACTGATAAACCTTCATCCAGTACAGACGACCGCGGCTGGAGAAGCACAGGATCGTATCGTGGGTGTTGGCGACCAGCAGACGGTCGATGAAATCCTCTTCTTTAATCCGGGCGGCGGATTTACCGCGTCCGCCGCGACGCTGCGCTTCATAATCGCTCAGCGGCTGATACTTGACGTAACCCTGATGCGACAAGGTCACGACGACATCTTCCTGATTAATCAGATCTTCGATGTTGATGTCCGCGGTATTGACGGTGATTTCAGTACGGCGTTTATCGCTGTATTGATCCCGGATGGCTTCCAGCTCTTCGCGGATCACTTCCATCAGGCGTTCCGGGCTTGCCAGGATGTGCAGCAACTCGGCAATCTGCGCCAGCAGCTCTTTGTACTCATCCAGCAGTTTTTCATGCTCCAGGCCGGTCAGTTTCTGCAAACGCAGATCCAAAATCGCCTGAGCCTGTTGCTCGGTCAGATAATAACGGCCCTCGCGGATACCGAACTCCGGCTCCAGCCAGTCAGGACGCGCGGCGTCATCGCCCGCCCGTTCCAACATCGCGGAAACCGTACCCAGCTCCCACGATTGGGCGATCAATCCGGCTTTTGCTTCCGCCGGGGATTGGGCGCGGCGGATCAATTCGATAATCGGATCGATATTCGCCAGCGCAATCGCCAGACCTTCCAAAATGTGCGCGCGATCGCGGGCTTTACGCAGTTCAAAAATCGTCCGCCGGGTAACCACCTCGCGGCGGTGGCGAATAAACGCGGAAATAATATCTTTCAGCGGCATGATCTTCGGCTGGCCCTGATGCAGCGCCACCATATTAATGCCGAAAGAGGTCTGAAGCTGCGTCTGAGAATACAGATTGTTCAGCACCACTTCGCCGACCGCGTCGCGTTTAATCTCAATGACGATACGCATACCGTCTTTGTCAGACTCGTCGCGCAGCGCGCTGATCCCTTCAATACGCTTGTCTTTCACCAGCTCGGCGATTTTTTCAATCAGGCGCGCTTTGTTCACCTGATAAGGAATTTCATGCACGATGATGGTTTCACGCCCGGTTTTAGCGTCCGCTTCCACTTCGGCGCGGGCGCGGATATAAATCTTGCCGCGTCCGGTACGGTAGGCTTCTTCGATACCGCGCTTACCGTTAATGATGGCGGCCGTCGGGAAATCAGGCCCGGTAATGTGCTCCATCAAGCCTTCAAGGCTGATATTTTCGTCGTCGATATACGCCAGACAGCCGTTAACCACTTCCGTCAGGTTATGAGGCGGAATATTGGTCGCCATCCCGACCGCAATACCGGAAGAGCCGTTGACCAGCAGGTTAGGGATCCGGGTCGGCATGACGTCGGGAATTTGTTCCGTGCCGTCATAGTTCGGCACAAAATCAACGGTGTCTTTTTCCAGATCGGCCAACAGTTCATGGGCGATCTTCGACATGCGAACTTCGGTATAACGCATTGCCGCCGCGGAGTCGCCGTCAATGGAACCGAAGTTGCCCTGGCCGTCGACCAGCATATAACGCAGTGAAAATGGCTGCGCCATACGCACAATCGTATCGTAAACGGCCGTATCACCGTGCGGGTGATATTTACCGATCACATCCCCGACCACACGGGCGGATTTTTTGTAAGGCTTATTCCAGTCGTTCCCCAATACGCTCATCGCGTACAGTACGCGACGGTGTACCGGTTTTAGTCCATCACGAACATCTGGTAACGCACGCCCGACAATAACGGACATGGCATAGTCCAGATACGAGCTTTTCAGCTCTTCTTCAATGTTGACCGGTGTGATTTCTCTGGCAAGGTCGCTCATGGAGCCGCTATCCCTCTATTTATGCATCTACCCGAGTTCAAAAGGTGAAAAAGTATATCACAAACCGCCGTTTTGGGGAAAACTCCCCGGCAAGCGACAAAGGATATCCGCCCGGTCACGCCGTAGGAAAATCGATGATAACTACAACATTACCGGCGCTGGCGATATACTCGCAGCCAATGAAGATAACCAAAGGTCGTGATTGCATATGAATGCAGAACAGCAAACCCCGAATGTCGACCATCAGGAAATCGCCAAATTTGAAGCCATTGCTTCACGCTGGTGGGATCTGGAAGGCGAGTTCAAACCGTTGCACCGCATCAACCCGCTGCGTCTGGGCTACATTTCACAACATGCCGAAGGGCTGTTTGGCAAAAAAGTGCTGGATGTAGGCTGCGGCGGCGGCATTCTAGCCGAAAGCATGGCGCGCGAAGGCGCGGAGGTCACGGGGTTGGACATGGGCGCGGAGCCGTTGCAGGTGGCCCGTCTGCATGCGCTGGAAAGCGGCATGGCGGTAAATTACATTCAGGAAACCGTGGAAGCGCATGCCGAGGCGCATCACGGCGAATACGACGTCGTGACCTGCATGGAAATGCTGGAACACGTTCCCGATCCGCAGTCGGTGGTTCAGGCCTGCGCCAGTCTGGTCAAACCGGGCGGTCACGTGTTCTTCTCCACCATTAACCGCAACGCCAAAGCCTGGCTGATGGTGGTGGTCGGCGCCGAATACATCCTGAATATGCTGCCGCACGGCACGCACGATATTAAAAAGTTCATCCGCCCCGCCGAACTGATCGGCTGGATCGACGCCACGCCGCTGCGCGAAAAACATATCACCGGCTTAAGCTATAACCCGCTGACAGACCACTTCAAGCTCTGCCCGAATGTGGAGGTCAATTATATGCTGCACACCCGGCACGAAGCGTAAAACGCGTTATACCCGTGCAAGCGCTGAGGTAAGCGGCATGGACGCCGCGAAAGCCAGCGCCGCGCCGGACAGGAACGCTTCCCCAAATTTCTGGGGACTCTCAACTCGCAGACGGGCATCCCCTGCCCCCTACAAAGACACAACATGAATCAGACGATTCCGAGCTTCAGCGGCGGTTTTATGCATTGCGCAAGGCGATAATTCGCATCGCGAACAAGAAAGCGGCAACCGATCAATTATTTAGTTTTTTTATCCCGATGTATTGACATGAGCAGAGGCCGCGAGCGAACCGGCATTTAGCGAATCAATAACATTTACTACCCAAGTTATCCACAATTTAGCCTGATTTTGTTCACTTGCAATAACCCGTTTTTCTCACTATCTTGTTATCAAACTAAACTCACCCCCCTATATATAGTGTTTGCATCCGGCGAAAAGGTACGACTGTGCCTGGCGCTTTATTTTGTATGACGCAACCAACGTAGGGTTAAAAAAACGGATAGGTGTTACATCCCATGAACCAGAGCCTGCTAGTAACCAAACGCGATGGCAGTAAAGAAAGAATCAATCTGGATAAAATCCACCGAGTCATTACCTGGGCCGCGGAAGGATTACATAACGTCTCTGTTTCTCAAGTGGAACTGCGCTCCCACATTCAGTTTTATGACGGCATCAAAACCGCCGATATTCATGAAACCATCATTAAAGCGGCGGCCGACCTGATCTCGCGTGAAAGTCCCGATTACCAGTATCTGGCCGCGCGTCTGGCGATCTTCCATCTGCGTAAAAAAGCCTACGGCCGGTTTGAGCCGCCCGCCTTGCTGGATCACGTCGGCAAAATGGTCGAGATGGGAAAATACGACAAACATCTGCTGGAAGACTATAGCGCGGAAGAGTTTGCCGTCATGGACGGTTTTATCGACCACTGGCGCGATATGAATTTCTCTTATGCGGCGGTCAAACAGCTCGAAGGGAAATATCTGGTGCAGAACCGCGTCACCGGCGACATCTACGAAAGCGCGCAGTTCCTGTATATCCTGGTGGCCGCCTGCCTGTTCTCCGGCTATCCGCGTGAAACCCGCCTGGATTACGTAAAGCGTTTCTACGATGCGATCTCGACCTTTAAAATTTCCCTGCCGACGCCGATTATGTCCGGCGTGCGCACCCCGACCCGCCAGTTCAGCTCCTGCGTGCTGATCGAGTGCGGCGACAGCCTGGACTCCATCAACGCCACCTCCAGCGCCATCGTCAAATACGTCTCCCAGCGCGCCGGCATCGGCATCAACGCCGGCCGCATTCGCGCGCTGGGCAGCCCGATCCGCGGCGGCGAAGCTTTTCATACCGGCTGTATCCCGTTCTACAAGCACTTCCAGACCGCGGTTAAGTCCTGCTCTCAGGGCGGCGTGCGCGGCGGAGCGGCAACGTTGTTCTATCCGCTGTGGCATCTGGAAGTGGAAAGTCTGCTGGTGCTGAAAAACAACCGCGGCGTGGAAGGCAACCGCGTCCGTCATCTCGACTACGGCGTACAGCTTAACAAGCTGATGTACCAACGTCTGGTGAAAGGCGGCGACATTACGCTGTTCAGCCCCTCTGACGTGCCGGGGCTGTATGACGCCTTTTTTGCCGATCAGAACGAATTTGAACGTCTGTACGTGCAATACGAAAATGACGACAGCATCCGTAAGCAGCGCATCAAAGCGGTGGATCTGTTCTCGCTGATGATGCAGGAACGCGCGTCAACCGGTCGTATTTATATCCAGAACGTGGATCACTGTAATACCCACAGCCCGTTTGACGCGCACATCGCGCCGGTGCGCCAGTCCAACCTGTGTCTGGAAATCGCGCTGCCGACCAAGCCGTTGTATGACGTCAATGACGAAAACGGCGAAATCGCGCTGTGTACGCTGTCCGCCTTTAACCTCGGCGCCATCGACAGCCTGGACGATCTGGAAGAGCTGGCGACGCTGGCGGTACGCGCGCTGGATGCCCTGCTGGACTATCAGGACTACCCGATCCCGGCGGCCGAACGCGGCGCGATGGGGCGTCGTACGCTGGGTATCGGCGTCATCAACTTCGCTTACTATCTGGCGAAAAACGGCGTGCGCTATTCCGACGGCAGTGCCAACAATCTGACGCACCGCACCTTTGAAGCGATTCAATATTATCTGTTGAAAGCGTCCAACGTCCTTGCGCGCGAGCAAGGCGCCTGCCCGTGGTTCAACGAAACCACCTACTCGCAGGGTATTTTGCCGATCGATACCTACAAGCGCGATCTCGACGCGATTTGTAACGAACCGCTGCATTACGACTGGGAATCGCTGCGTAACGATATTAAAGAATACGGTCTGCGCAACTCGACGTTGTCGGCCCTGATGCCATCGGAAACCTCTTCGCAGATTTCCAACGCCACCAACGGCATTGAACCGCCGCGCGGCCATATCAGCGTTAAGGCGTCGAAAGACGGGATCCTGCGTCAGGTGGTGCCTGAATATGAAACGCTGAAAGACGCTTACGAACTGCTGTGGGAAATGCCCAATAACGACGGCTATCTGCAACTGGTCGGAGTAATGCAGAAATTTGTCGATCAGGCGATTTCGTCCAATACCAACTATGATCCGTCACGCTTCCCGTCGGGGAAAGTGCCGATGAAGCAGTTGCTGAAAGATTTGCTGACCGCCTATAAATTCGGCGTCAAAACGCTCTACTATCAAAACACCCGTGACGGCGCCGAAGATGCGCAGGACGATCTGCTGGCGGAGCCGCAGGACGATGGTTGCGAAGGCGGCGCCTGCAAGATTTAAGCTACGGACATAGGCTGCCGACGAACGCTCCACTTCCCCCTTTTGTCCCAGGGAGAAGCCGGGAGGGTTTGTCGGCAACCTCGCGTTCTTTTGGAGATATCAATGGCCTACACCACTTTTTCGCAGAATAAAAATGACCAACTGCTTGAACCGATGTTCTTCGGTCAATCGGTTAACGTCGCCCGTTTCGATCAGCAGAAATATGAAATATTTGAGAAACTCATTGAGAAACAACTTTCTTTCTTCTGGCGCCCGGAGGAAGTCGACGTTTCCCGCGATCGCATCGACTATCAGGCATTGCCCGATCATGAAAAACACATTTTCATCAGTAACCTGAAATACCAGACATTGCTGGATTCCATTCAGGGGCGCAGCCCGAACGTCGCCTTGCTGCCGTTGATTTCCATCCCCGAATTGGAAACCTGGGTGGAAACCTGGGCATTTTCGGAAACCATCCATTCGCGCTCCTACACCCACATTATCCGCAACATCGTCAACGATCCGTCGCTGGTGTTTGACGACATCGTCACCAATGAGGAAATTCTCAAACGCGCCAAGGACATTTCCGCTTACTACGACACGCTGATCGAAATGACCAGCTACTATCATCTGCTGGGCGAAGGCACGCATCAGGTCAACGGCAAAACCGTTACCGTTAACCTGTATGAACTGAAAAAGAAACTGTATCTGTGTCTGATGAGCGTTAACGCGCTGGAAGCGATCCGCTTCTACGTGAGCTTTGCCTGTTCGTTCGCCTTTGCCGAACGTGAGTTGATGGAAGGCAACGCCAAAATCATCAAGCTGATTGCCCGCGACGAAGCGCTGCATCTGACAGGGACGCAGCATATGCTGAACCTGATGCGCGGCGGCCATGACGATCCGGATATGGCGCAAATCGCCGAAGAGTGCCAGCAGGAGTGTTATGACCTGTTCGTGCTCGCCGCCCAGCAGGAAAAAGAGTGGGCGGAATACCTGTTCCGCGACGGCTCGATGATTGGGCTGAACAAAGAAATTCTCTGCCAGTATGTGGAATATATTACCAATATCCGTATGCAGGCGGTGGGTCTGGCGCTGCCGTTTGAAACCCGCACCAACCCGATCCCGTGGATTAACGCCTGGCTGGTTTCCGATAACGTTCAGGTCGCGCCGCAGGAAGTGGAGGTCAGCTCCTATCTGGTGGGTCAGATCGACTCTGAAATGAACGCCGATGATCTGAGCGATTTCCAGCTTTGATGGGTGCCGGAAAAGTATGACTACCTCGACCATCACGCTGCGCACGTCCGGTGCGCAGTTATGCTGTTCCGACGAGAGACGCTCCTTACTGGATGTGCTGGAATCCAACCGGGTCAGCGTCGAATATCAGTGCCGCTCCGGTTATTGCGGCTCATGTCGCGTGCGTCTGCTCAAGGGCAAAGTCGCCTACCGCCAGACGCCGCTGGCCTGTATTCAACAGGATGAAATTCTGCCCTGCTGCTGTATGCCGCTGGACGATATTGAACTGGATATGTGACGCCGGGCGTCAGGCCTGCGCCGGTTCCGCCGCAACCGGCTGCTCGGCCAGCCAGCCGAAAACTTCGTCAATGCCAAGCACATCCGCATAACGGGCGTTAAGATCCAACAGCGTAAAATCCAATACTGACTGACTTCTATCGCCGGCAATCTCGCGCGGCAATACCACGTGGAACCCATCCTGGAATGCTTCAATCGCCGTGGCGCGCAAACTGCCGCTGGCGGTCACCCCCCCCAGAATGACCGTATCCACCCCCTGCCGCTTCAGCCACGCCGTCAGATCGTGGCCGTGCAAATCGGAGATATAGCAGGTGGATTGCATCCGATCGAACGCGATGTCTTCCAACGCCGCATCGATCTGATTAAGGTAGGCATCCTCCGTCAGCGCCGTGATTGAGGAGAATTTTTTCCCCCACATGCGGGAAAAGTGGTGATCTTGCTGATAAATCGTGCGGCTGAATACCGTCGGCAATTGATGTTGCCGGGCCAGTTCCAGCAACTGACGCAGCGCGGTTTTATTAAACGACGTATTGATCGCCAGCGTGGATCCCGAATCCATAAAGGCATAGGTCACGTCCCGTATCAGAACGGCCGCCTTCGAGCCAAAACCAATTTTACTGGCAAACCCGGTCTGTGAATAAATGCGCTGGATTTCATCGGCCAGGTAGCGACGCTGGCCGCCGGGGGTGTAAACCACCTTAAGGCCATAGGTTTTCACCTCGCCATTCTCCTCCAGGCGCCTCAAAGTGCTGGCGGAGATCCCCAGCATTTTCGCCGCATCGGAAACCGTCAATAATTTATCGTACATAACACGCCATCCTGGTTAACCGGAAAAACCACCACGCACAGTCCGTGCACAAAAAAATGCCAGGAGCATTTTTCAACGCCGCTTGCGGCGGCCCACAGGGTGACGGGCAAGGATAGCCCGTCATAAAAAAAATGCCAGGAGCATTTTTCAACGCCGCTTGCGGCGGCCCGTAGGGTGACGGGCAGGGATAGCCCGTCATAAAAAAATGCCAGGAGCATTTTTCAACGCCCGCTGAATTGACCGGCGGGCAATTTATTTTCATTGCTGGCAGACCGGAGGTAAATAGGCATGCCAGTCGGTCATCTGCTGGTAGTACAACCCCAAATCCGCCAGCGCCTGTTCATTACCGTGCCGGGCGACCCACTGCATACCAATAGGCAATCCCGAACGGGAAAAACCGACCGGCAGCGTCAGCGTCGGCACGCCGGCGTTGGTAAACGGCATATTAAACGCCGGCGAACCGGTAAGCTCCAGGCTATACGGCGCCAGCGTCGGCGTGGCGGGCGTCATCAGGATATCCACCCCATCAAACAACGCCGCCAGCTCCGCACGGTAACGCGCCCGGGTCTGCTGGGCTTGCAGATACTCATGGGCGGAAATCTCCAGCCCCTGTTGCAGGAATTCCTGTAAATAAACGCCGAATAACCCCGGCGTTTTCAGGAAATTGGGGCGATGATAGGCGGCGCATTCAGCCTGCATCACAATCTGATGCGCCTGACAGGCCGCGTCAAAGCTTTCCGGCAGCCCGATACGTCTTAGCCGAACGCCGTGTCCGGCCAGTTGATCCATCGCCCGCCGACAGGCCGCGCCTATCTCATCATCCACATTGGCAAACCACGGATGTTCCACGATACCGACAGTATAATCGTGCTTCTCCCTTAATTGCAGCGGCATATAAGGCAGCGAATGGGTGGCTTCATCTTTCGAGTCCGGGCCAGACAGCGCGTTATACACCAGCACCGCATCCTCAACCGTGTGAGTAAAGGCGCCGACATGATCCAGCGACCAACTGGCGGGGATAACCCCGGCTTTACTGATGCGCCCATAGGTCGCTTTCAGCACCGTGACCCCGTTAAACGCCGCCGGACGGGACAACGACCCGGCGGTCTGCGTTCCCAGCGTCATCAGCGCCATGCGCGCGCCAAGCGCGGCGGCAGAGCCGCTGCTGGAGCCGCCGGGCGTATATTGCGGATTCCAGGCGTTGCCCGTTTCGGGCGGCGTGCCCCAATTGGCGAACTCCGTCGTCGTCAGCTTGCCCAGCAACAGCGCGCCCATCTCATCGAGCCTATCGACTACGCTGGCATTTTCGCCGGAGATCATCCCCTGACAAACTTTGGAACCGCCTTCGGTGGGCAGCCCGCGCGTATGGAAGATATCCTTGGCGCCATAGGGAATGCCGAATAGCGCAGGCTTACAGGCAATCGCCGCCATCTGCCGATCCAGCTCCACCGCCCGCCGTTTGGCGCCGTCCCGATCGAGATAGCGCCAGGCTTTGATCTGACCATCACGCTCATCGATACGCGCCAGAAAATGACTCAGCAACTCGCCTGGAGACACTTGACGCTGCGCCAGCATCCGCCGGGTGGCGGCGATAGTGGCAAAAGGCGAATGGTCCAACATGTTTTTCATAAAGCCGCTCCTTATCAGGGTTTGCTGGCGAACTGACCATCAACAATCTGTTCATAAGGCATATCCTGCGTGATATTGCCGACGAATTTCTGGATATCGATAGCAGTGGTAAACGCCAAAGGAGAAATCACCGCGTCAGCGGGATAGACACTGCTGTCGATCATCCGCTGTACCGCCGCATCCACCACTTTGGCGTCCAGGGAGGAGAACTCCAGACGGGCCACTTTTTTCGCTTCATCCGGGTGTTGGCGTATAAAAGCCAGCGACTCGTTGATGGATTTGACGAAACGGGCGACCAGTTGAGGATTGTCGGTGATGATTTTCTCCGAGGTATTGATGGTGGAAAAAGCGTACTCAGGGTAGTCGCGGGTAAAGTCGTAAATCACCTTCAGCCCCTGCCCTACCCCCTGATCGGCCTGCGGTTCATAGACCACCGCCACGTCTGCTCTGCCGGCCAGCAACGGCCCCAGTTCCGAGCCATTCTGGACTTCGTTAATCGTGACGTCTTTCTTGGGATCCAAACCATGTTGTTGCAGCAAACGCAGCAGCAGCGTGTTGGACGTACCGGGAGCCAGCCCGGAAACCAGGCGTTTCCCCTTCAGGTCGGCCGGCGAATTAAAGGTAAAGTCCGGCTTGGCCAGTATCCATACCGGCGCGCTGTTAGCGACGGCGCTGACCGCCTTGGCGGTGCCGCCTTTCTGCTGAGCGAATCCCACATGCTCAGGACCGTGAACCGAGAACTGCGCCTCGCCGGACAACACGGCCGCCAGCGCGGTAGGGCCGGACCCCGCCGACCGAATGGTCGCCACATCAATCTGATTCTGAGCGAATATCCCCTGATGTTTCGCCACATAGACCGGCAGATACAGCAGCGAATGAAACGCTTCGGTTACCAGCACGCGATCGGCCTTGCCGTCAGCGGCGAAGCTGCCGGCGGAGCCCAGAGTAAAGACAGCGGCACACAGCCATGAAACCAATTTATTCATCGTCGAACTCCTTCGATTAATGGGTTACGGAACAAGCAAACGACATGACTAACGATTGGCGGACTGGCGTTCCCAGGGCAGCAGCCAGCGCTGTAGCTGGATAACCAGCAGATAAAGTACGATAGCGACAAACAGCAGGGTAAAGACGCCGACCCAGACCACATTGAGATTGAACAGGTTGCCGGCGACGAAAATCATTTTGCCCAGGCCATAATCCGAGGAGATAAATTCGCCCCCGATATCGGCAATCAGCGCGAAACCGATATTCAGGCGGAAGGCGGAGATGATCCATGGCAGCGTGGACGGGATCACCACTTTGCGGAAAATCTGGTTCTTGTTGGCGCCGAGCGAGCGCATCAAATTCACCTGGTTGTTATCGATCTGGTGCGTTCCCTGCCACGCCGACAGCAGCGCCACGATATAGGTGGCGATGAAAGCCAGGGCGATTTTGGAAAACATGCCGGACCCGAACCAGATAATAATGATGGGAGCCAGCGCGATTTTCGGCAGCCCGTTCAAGGCGATAAAAAACGGATCGAGGATGCGCGCCAGCGCCGGCGAATACCACAACAACAGCCCGGACAACGAGCCGAGCAGGCTGCCGAGCACAAAGCCGATCACCGTGGCGTAGACCGTGACATAGGTATTGGTCAGCAGTTCGCCGTTAGCCGACAGGCGGACAAACTCATGCCAGATCCCTGCCGGAGAGCCCATCAAAAAGGCATTGACCATGCCGGTATCCACGCCGTATTGCCACAGCCCGACCATCGAGATGAGGATCAGCGCGCGCCAGCTATTATCTTTCAATAGCCGCAACAATTTCTTTCTGCGTCGGCGGTTCAGAGCCGACAGCGCGGAACGATTTTTATCCGTAGCGGTCGCTGGCATATTCATGGCCGTCCTCCCAACTGAATATCCATATCAGCCCATATATCATCGAAAAACTGCTGAAAACGCGGATCTTTTCGGGCGCCCATAGCGGAACCGTGTTGCTTGGCCAGGCCCACTTCATAGGTTTTTTTATTCCACGTCGGTCGCTGCGACATCACCACGATGCGATCGGACATGGAAATCGCCTCGCCAATATCGTGGGTGATCAGCACCACCGTCTTGCCATATTCATTGAGAATCGACAGGATCTCCTCTTCCAGCACCAGCCGGGTTTGGTAATCCAGCGCGGAGAAAGGTTCATCGAGCAGAATGATGTCCGGATCGATGACCAGCGTGCGGATCAGCGCCGCTCTTTGGCGCATGCCGCCGGAAAGCGTGGCGGGATAGGCATGGGCGAAATCCCCCAGACCATATTTCAGCAGATAGGCCATGGCCCGTTCATGGCGTTCTTTCTTCGGCACTTCGCTGATTTCCAGACCCAGGCAGACGTTATCGAGGATGGTGCGCCAGGGAAACAGCAGATCCTTTTGCAGCATGTAGCCCACCCGGCCTTTCTTAGGCATGGCGTAATATTGGTCAAAGACCTGAATTTCACCGGCGGAGGGCGCCAACAGTCCGGCGATCATGTTGAACATGGTGCTCTTGCCGCATCCGCTGGGGCCGACAATACTGATAAATTCGCGGTGATAAATATCAATCGAGATGTCTTTAATCACGTCCACCACGTTTTCATCGTGATCAAGAAACTGCTTTTTTACTCCTCGCATCGAGATTGCAACCGGAGGCGACGCGGAAGCGGTTGTCGGTGTCTTGTTTATTGCAGGTGAAAGGCTCATCACATACTCCTGATTAACAGCATTCCCAGAGACGCCATTGCCGTAGCACGGGTGCATCGCCGGATATAGATCAAGAATCAAGCAAATCGATTGCGCAAAACCACCGTAGCAAAAACTTTCCAAACTTGTCTAATACGACAAACTTATCAAACTTGTCGTATTTTTCACTCGTCCGATTTTACTCACGCGGCAAGATCGAGAGAGAAAGAATGCCGAAGGCGACAAAACGGGGGAAAATAACCACAGAACAACGGATCCCGGCTACGCTTGGGTTACACTAACGGCAGATAAAACAATCAGGAGGTTTTAGACCATGCTTACCGTCATTCCTATTTTGATCTTTGTTGCGCTCATTCTTGTCTGGTCAGGCATCAAAATCGTCCCGCAGGGTTATCAATGGACTGTCGAACGCTTCGGCCGCTACACCAAAACGCTGATGCCGGGGCTTAATCTGGTCGTTCCTTTCATGGATCGCGTCGGCCGGAAAATCAACATGATGGAACAGGTACTGGATATTCCGTCCCAGGAAGTCATCTCGCGCGACAACGCCAATGTGGCGATCGATGCCGTGTGCTTTATTCAGGTGATCGACCCGGCGCGCGCGGCGTATGAAGTCAGCAATCTGGAACAGGCCATCGTCAACCTGACCATGACCAACTTCCGTACGGTGCTGGGTTCGATGGAACTGGATGAAATGCTTTCCCAGCGCGACAGCATTAACAGCCGGTTACTGCATATCGTCGATGAAGCCACCAACCCGTGGGGCGTTAAAATCACCCGTATTGAAATCCGCGATGTGCGCCCGCCGGCCGAGTTGATTGCGGCGATGAACGCGCAGATGAAAGCGGAGCGTAACAAACGCGCCGATATTCTTGAGGCCGAAGGGGTGCGCCAGGCGGCGATTCTGCGCGCCGAGGGGGAAAAACAATCGCAGATCCTGAAAGCCGAAGGGCAGCGTCAGTCGGCCTTTTTAGAAGCGGAAGCGCGTGAACGTGCGGCGGAAGCCGAAGCGCAAGCCACCAAAATGGTGTCTGAGGCCATCGCCGCGGGCAACATTCAGGCAATCAACTATTTCGTGGCCCAGAAATATACCGATGCGCTGCAACAAATCGGCTCATCCAACAACAGCAAAGTGATCATGATGCCGCTGGAAGCCAGTAATCTGATGGGCGCGATTGGCGGGATTACCGAGCTGATAAAAGATAGTCAGGACAGTCGGAGTAAATAATGGGGATTGAACTGGTGATGGAAAATGCGCACTGGTTCTGGCTGTCACTCGGTGGCCTGCTGCTGGCGGCCGAGATGCTGGGCGCCAGCGGTTATCTGTTATGGAGCGGGATCTCCGCGATACTGGTCGGCTTACTGGTCTGGCTGGCGCCGGTGGGATGGCCGTGGCAGGGCGTTACGTTCGCCATTCTGACCATTGTCACCGCCCTGCTGTGGTGGTACTGGCTGCGTAAGCGAACGCTTACTCGTCCGGCATCGACGCTCAACCAGCGCGGTCAACAGTTAGTGGGACTGCGGGCCACGCTGACGGAACCGGTGGTGGACGGCTTTGGCCGCGTCAGAATCGGCGACGGCGCCTGGCGGATAAAATCCGAACAGGATTTGGTTGCCGGTACGCAGATTGAAGTGATCGCCGTTGAAGGCATTACGCTGCACGTGCGTCCGGTTACGCCATAACACAACCGGTCATTCGGAGCGCGATTTTGGCCCCGAATGACAACATCCGGCAAGATGATTAATAATCGGACAGTCGGCGCCGCTGTCTCCCGGGCACTGTTCCGCCAGCGAGAGTAAACGCTCGCGCATCACTTTTAGCGCCTCGATATGTTCTTCTATTTCATGTACTTTTTGCAACGTGCGGGCTTTCACATCCGCACTGTGGCGCAAAGGATCGTTAAACAACGCCACCAGTTCGCGGCACTCGTCCAGGTTAAACCCGACCTGACGCGCCTGACGCAATAGCGTCAGCTCTTCGACATGATGCGCGTTATAGCTACGGTAGCCATTTTCAGAGCGTAACGGCGCGGTCAGCAACGCTTTCTCTTCATAGAAGCGAATGGTTTTACTGGTAAGGCCGGTTTTTTTCGCCACATCGCTGATGTTCATTGTTTCCCCCTTGACTCTCCCCTTGCTGGAGGGTTTACCCTGCTTAATAACTAGTGTAAATCAGTCAGCCGGTCAATGTATTTGACCATCGATTGCGATCTCAGGAGAAGATAATTATGTCGCAAACCACCGTGTTGTCATTGCAGGGATTAACCTGCGGACATTGCGTCCAGCGGGTTAAAAAAACGCTGGAGGCGCTGCCGGATGTTGAACAGGCAGAGGTCACGCTCGATGGTGCCAGGATCACCGGCGATGCCGATGCCCAGACGCTCATCGACAGTATCGAACAGGCGGGCTATCAGGCCAGCGTACAGGAAGCCGCGCCCCCAAAAACTGAGCCGCTGGCACAGGTAGCGACCACGCCGGAAACGCTGCCAGCGGCCCAGAGTGATGTTCCGGCAGCGCGGATTGACGATGATAGCGTGCAGCTTCTGCTTCAGGGGATGAGCTGCGCCAGCTGCGTCAATCGGGTGCAAAATGCGTTGCAGAGCGTGGCGGGCGTCACGCAGGCGCGGGTTAATCTGGCCGAACGCAGCGCGCTGGTCAGCGGGCACGCAACGCAGGCGGCGCTGATTGCCGCCGTCGAACAGGCGGGCTACGGGGCGGAAATCATTCAGGATGAGGATCAGCGCCGCGCGCGTCAGCAGCAAACCGCACAACAAAATATCCGCCGGTTTCAGTGGCAGGCCGCGCTGGGTTTACTGCTTGGTATTCCCCTGATGCTCTGGGGCGTACTGGGCGGCAGCATGACCCTGACGCCGGAAAGCCGCACGCCGTGGCTGGCGATTGGCGTACTGACGCTGGCGGTGATGGTTTTCGCCGGGGGACACTTTTACCGTAATGCCTGGCGCAGCCTGAAAAACGGCGCGGCCACGATGGATACGCTGGTCGCGCTCGGCACCGGCGCCGCCTGGCTGTATTCCATCACCGTTAACCTGTGGCCCGATATTTTCCCTATGGCGGCGCGTCACCTTTACTATGAAGCCAGCGCGATGATTATCGGCCTGATTAATCTCGGCCATGCGCTGGAGCAGCGCGCCCGTCAGCGTTCTTCTCACGCGCTGGAAAGGCTGTTGGACTTAACGCCGCCGACCGCGCGCGTCGTCACGGCAGAAGGCGAGCGACAGATCCCCCTGTCCGAGGTGCAATCCGGGGTGACGCTGCGTCTGACCACCGGCGATCGCATTCCGGTGGACGGTGAAATCCTGCAAGGGGAACTGTGGGTCGATGAAGCAATGCTGACCGGCGAACCGATCCCGCGGCAAAAAACCCCCGGCGACGCCGTACATGCCGGGACGTTGGTGCAGGATGGCGGCGCGCTCTTTCGCGCCGACGCGATCGGCAATCAAACCACGCTGTCACGCATTATCCGCTTGGTCAGGCAGGCGCAGAGCAGCAAACCCGCCATCGGCCAGTTGGCGGATCGGATTTCCGCCGTGTTCGTCCCGGTGGTGGTGGCTATCGCCGTGATCAGCGGCGCGATTTGGTTCTTTGTCGGGCCGCAGCCGCAAATCGTCTATACGCTGGTGATTGCCACCACGGTGCTGATCATCGCCTGCCCCTGCGCGCTCGGGCTAGCGACGCCGATGTCGATTATTTCCGGCGTCGGACGCGCCGCCGAACTGGGGGTGCTGGTGCGGGACGCGGATGCGCTTCAGCAGGCCAGCAAACTGGATATTCTGGTGTTCGATAAAACCGGCACCTTAACCGAAGGTCAGCCACGGGTGGTCGAGATTCACACCTTTGGCGCGGTGACGGAACAACAGGCGTTAAGCTGGGCGGCGTCGCTGGAGCAAGGCTCCAGTCACCCGCTGGCGAAAGCCATTGTCGAGCGGGCGAAAGGGCTGACGCTCACCGAGGTTAACCGGTTTCGCACCCTGCGCGGGCTGGGCGTCAGCGGACAGGCCGACGGGGTATCGTTGCTGCTGGGCAATCCGGCGCTGCTTAAGCAGCATCAGATTACCGCCCGGCAAGACGATGTGCCGATCGACGAACAGGCGCAGCGCGGCGTCACGCCGGTTTTACTGGCGGCGGACGGTCAAATTGTCGCCATGTTCTCCATTCGCGATCCCCTGCGGCAAGACAGCGCCGCCGCCCTGCAACGCCTGCACCGGCAAGGTTACCAGTTGGTGATGTTGACCGGCGACAACCCAGTGACCGCCAACGCCATCGCCAAGCAGGCCGGGATCGACCAGGTGATTGCCGGCGTACTGCCGGACGGCAAGGCGGACGCCATCAAAAAGCTTCAAGCGCAGGGAAAACGCGTGGCGATGATTGGCGACGGCATCAACGATGCGCCGGCGCTGGCGCAGGCCGACGTGGGGATCGCCATGGGCGGCGGCAGCGATATCGCCATCGAAACCGCGGCCATTACGCTGATGCGCCACAGCCTGCACGGCGTGGCCGATGCGCTGGCGCTGTCCAACGCCACGCTGCGCAATATGAAGCAGAACCTGCTGGGCGCGTTTATCTATAACACATTGGGTATTCCGATCGCCGCCGGCGTGCTTTATCCCCTGACCGGTACGCTGTTAAGCCCGGTGGTGGCCGGGGCGGCGATGGCGTTGTCCTCCATTACGGTGGTCAGCAACGCCAACCGGCTGCTGCGCTTTAAACCGAAAGGATAATAGACGACGGCCGGCAATATACCGTCATCTGCGCTTTTTCAGCCGATTACCGGTACAACTTATCCCGTTTAGCGTTTAGCATAGACGTGTTGATAAGGAGACAGGATCTATGGGGCCACTGCTGCGTCGAATCGCGACTTTCCTTGGGTTTATTTCGCCGCTGGCTTACGCCTACCCGGCGGTGGACATTCAACTGGCGGATCGGCGCCAGTTTCATCTGGTCGGCAGTATTCATATGGGCAGCATGGATATGGCGCCCCTGCCTGATGCACTGCTAAAACAGTTGAAGAGCGCGACCGCGCTGATTATCGAGGCGGATATCTCGGATCCCGGTTCGCCGTTTGAACATAACGAAACGGAACCGCCGCTCGCACAGCGTCTGAGCCCTGACAACTATCGTCAGTTGCAACAGATCTGCGAAACGCTGGCTTTCAGCGAAAGCAGTATCGATCGACTTCCCGCCTGGCAGGCGGCGCTGATGCTACAGGCCAGACAGGCGCAGCTGCTGGGACTGCGCCCGGATTACGGCATTGATTATCAATTGATTAATGCCGCGAAATCTCAAGGCCTGCATATCATTGAGCTTGAGGGACAGCAAACACAGGTTGATTTACTCCAGCAGTTGCCGCATGGCGGGTTGCTGCTGCTGGAAGATACCCTTACTCACTGGCATGCCAACGCCCGCCTGTTGCAAACCATGGTGGGCTGGTGGCTGGACAGCAAACCCGACAGGCTGACGTCCGCCCTCCCCGCAACGTTCGGCAATGAAATGACCGATCTGCTGATGAACCAGCGTAACCGACGCTGGCAACAACAGCTTCAGGCGCTGCCTGCCGGAAACTATGTGGTTGCCGTCGGCGCTCTGCATTTATATGGTGATGACAACCTACCCGCGTTATTACAGGCAAATTGAGCAAAACATCATCTAAGGATATTTGAACCATGACACCCGCAGTCAAACTGCTTGAGAAAAACAACATCGCCTTTACGTTACACAGCTATCATCACGACAGCGATGAGACCAATTTTGGCGAGGAAGCGGCCAGAAAACTGGGGCTGAACAAAGATCGGGTTTATAAAACGCTGCTGGTGGCGCTGAACGGCGATGCAAAAAATCTTGCCGTCGCCGTTACGCCGGTCGCCGGCATGTTGGACTTGAAGAAAGTGGCCCGGGCGCTATCGGCCAAAAAAGCCGATATGGCCGATCCCGCCATCGCTCAACGGGTAACCGGTTATCTGGTGGGCGGCATCAGTCCATTAGGGCAGAAGAAGTTATTGCCGACGGTTATTGACCAGCCCGCGCGACAATTCGATACCATTTATATTTCCGGCGGCAAACGAGGGCTGGATATCGAACTGGCGGCGGAAGACCTCGGCCGTCTGTTACGGGCGACCTTCGCGGATATCGCCAAGCATGACGGGTAAATAACCCAATATCCCCGTCGGACGGCGGAGCCAATATACTCAGGCCGTCAGACGGGCAAAGCCGTCCCGTATTTCCTGTTCGGGCAGTTCCCGGCCGATAAACACCAATACGCTTTGTCTTGCTTCGTCATCCCGCCATTCTCTGTCCCAATCGGCGCTGTACAGACGTTGTACGCCCTGAAACAGCAGACGGCGCGCGTCGTCTTTAATCGCCAGAATGCCTTTATAACGCAATAAATTATCCGCGTAGTTCACTAGGAAACCTTCCATCAGATCAGACACGGCGGCGAGTTCCACCGGCGCATCGAAATAAATCACGATAGACTGAATATCATTTTGCGCCGGCGCCACAAAGCGGAATACCGGCGTATTCAGCGCCAGCCGGTCGTTAAGAATAAAGCCTTCAATATTGAATAAAACGCTTAAGTCAATGTCCCCGTTCACCACCGGATAAACCGGCGCTCGGGCATTAATACGCTGCAAGCGCGAGATCAGCGCGTGGTCTTCGCCGGCAATATCGGTTTTCGTCAGCAGAATTCGATCGGCATAACCAATCTGCGACTGCGCAATTGTAAACTGATCGAGCTGTTGCTGGGCGTGTACCGCATCCACCAGCGTAATAATGCCGTCCAGAACGAAACGTTCGCAGATGATTTCATGGGAGAAGAACGTCTGCGCCACCGGGCCGGGGTCGGCCATGCCGGTACACTCGATCACCACGTGATCGAAGTCCAGCGAACCGTCGTCAATGCCGTCCAGTAAATCCAGCAGCGCGTCGGCCAGTTCGTTCGCCTGACTACAGCAGATGCAGCCGTTGCTCAGCGTGGTGATTTTGCTTGCCCGTTCGCCGATCAGCGCATTATCAATCGGCACTTCGCCGAATTCGTTTTCAATCACCGCAATCTTATAGCCATGATCGGCATTGAGAATGTGCCGCAACAGGGTGGTTTTACCCGCGCCCAAAAAGCCGGTCAGAATGGTGACATAAAGAGGTTGAGTCATAACTGCTCCCGATAGACTAACAGCAACGCATCCCGCCTTTTCCATCTCCGCCATAACGCGCCTGCTGGCGTTCGCGGAAAAATTCTTTATAGGTCATAAAAGGCTTATCAGGATGGTTGGTCTGCATATGCTGGACATAGGTTTCATAGTCTGGCATCCCCACCAACATTCGGGCCGCCTGACCTAAATATTTACCTGCCTGTCCCAGATTGCCAAACATAGTTGCCTCCTGTTTAACGCCGCTTGCGATGGCCACGATAAAAATACCCCACATAACGTTTATACATTATGCGGGGTATTTATGGTATCACCCGATTAGTGGCTGGATGAGATCTGCACGCCGCCTTCCGGAACCGGTACGTATGGCGTTTCATTATCCGAACTGTTCGGATCCTTACGTGCCTTCAGCGCCGTTTTAATACCGTAGGCGATGATGCTGTAGACCACAATCAGGAACAGAATGCTCAGGCCGGCATTGGTGTAGTTATTGATCACGATATGGTTCATATCGCTGATTTGTTGGGCCGTCACCTCGGCGCCGCTTTCCGCAATCTTCTGCTTGTACACGTTGGCCTGGTAGAAGAAGCCTTCAAGCTGCGGATTGTCGCTGAACAACTTGAGACCAAGCGCCCAGGTGGTGCAAATCAGCAACCACACCGCAGGAACCAATGTCACCCAAATGTATTGGGTACGTTTCATCTTGATTAACACCACCGTACCCAGCACCAGCGCAACGGCCGCCAGCATTTGGTTGGAGATGCCGAACAACGGCCACAGGCTCTTCACGCCGCCCAGCGGATCCACCACGCCCTGATAGAGCAGGTAGCCCCACAGGCCGACGCACCCGGCGGTGCCGATAATCCCCGCGACCAGCGAATCGGTTTTCTTCAGGAACGGCACAAAGTTGCCCAGCAAATCCTGCAACATAAAGCGACCGGAACGGGTGCCCGCATCCAACGCCGTCAGAATAAACAGCGCTTCAAACAGGATACCGAAGTGATACCAGAAGCCCATGTTCGCGCCAGGAATGATTTGGTGGAATACGTGGGCAATCCCCACCGCCAGCGTCGGCGCGCCGCCGGCACGGTTCAGCACGGAAGGCTCACCGATGTCTTTGGCGGTTTGCAGGATCTGCTCCGGCGAAATCACAAATCCCCAGGAACTGACCGCCGCCGCGGCATGCGCCGAAACATCCTGCAATTGCGCCATGATCATCGGCGCGTCAGCGGTGCCCAGTTGATGCAGGTTGGGCATGGTGATCCCTAACGCGGCCGGCGGGGTATTCATCGCAAAATACAGACCGGGTTCGATAATGGAAGCCGCCACCAGCGCCATAATCGCGACGAAAGACTCCATCAGCATGGCGCCGTAACCAATAAAGCGCGCGTCGTTTTCGCTGGCCAATAGCTTCGGCGTGGTGCCGGAGGCGATCAGCGCGTGGAAGCCCGACACGGCGCCGCAGGCAATGGTAATAAACAGGAAAGGAAACAGCGTGCCTTTCCAGACCGGCCCGGTGCCGTCGACAAATTGCGTCACCGCCGGCATTTTCAGATCCGGATTCAGGATCACGATGCCGATAGCCAGACCGACAATCACCCCGATTTTCAGGAATGTCGCCAGATAATCGCGCGGCGCCAGAATCAACCACACCGGCAACAGCGCCGATACAAAGGCATAGCCAATCAGCGTATAGGTGATGGTGGTGTCTTTAAAGGTCAACGCCGGGCCCCAGTACGGGTCGTGGGCGATCACACCGCCGAACCAGATCGCCAACAGCAGCAGCACCACACCGATGACCGACACTTCGCCCACGCGTCCGGGGCGAATAAATCGCATGTAGATCCCCATAAACAGGGCAATCGGCACCGTCGAACAGACGGTAAACACGCCCCACGGGCTTTCCGCCAGCGCTTTCACCACGATCAACGCCAGTACGGCCAGAATGATGATCATAATCAGGAAGCAGCCAAACAGCGCGATGGTTCCCGGCACCGGCCCCATTTCTTCCTTGATGATTTCACCCAGCGAAGCGCCGTTACGACGCGAAGAGATAAACAGCACCATAAAGTCCTGCACCGCCCCGGCCAGCACCACCCCGGCCAACAGCCACAGCGTGCCCGGCAGATAGCCGACCTGAGCGGCCAATACCGGCCCGACCAGCGGCCCGGCGCCGGCGATGGCGGCAAAGTGGTGGCCGAACAGCACATTGCGGTTAGTCGGCACAAAGTTCAGTCCGTCATTGTTGACCACGGCCGGCGTGGCCCGCGACGGATCCAGTTTCATCACCTTCTGGGCGATATACAGACTGTAGTATCGGTACGCCACCAGATAAACGGCGACGGAGGCGACAATAATCCACAATGCGCTGACATGCTCGCCACGGCGTAGCGCGACCACGCCGAGACAGGCAGCCCCTATGATCCCTAAGATCAGCCAGGGGATGTGTTTAAGAATGGTGCTGTTCTTCATAAGACATCCTTCATTAAAATATAAATCGTCATTATTTAATTCTAAGTTTTATTAAAAAAATCAATGCGATAATAAATCCATCGCGTATTGGGCTCGGACAAATAGGGAATAATGCGGATGCAGAGGCGGTAACAGCCCGACCCGGCTCAAGGCAGGGTTGCGGATAAGTGCAAGTAACAAGGAAACCGTCATCGTGTTCTACCGAAGCACCGCTGGTGACGGGACATTACGGCAGCGTACGTAGGCGAACTATCGGTATTTCGCTAGCCGGTAAAATAGCGTACTAAGCGGTTAGAATCGTCCGGTGAGCGGTTGGCGGGAAAATGCTTTGCAATGAAAACGATTACCGTCGGGCAAAATTAAGCTGCGGCGTCAGAAAGGCATGACGAAAATATTCGCGAATAGCCTGCATCGGCGGAGTAAATTCAGCGTCACGATGCCAGGCCAGCCCGACGCTCATCGGGTGCACGGTATCTTTCAGCGAGCGAGTTTCGATGCGCCGCCCTTCCAGCGACCACGGCCGGTAAACCAGGTCGGATAAAATCGCCACCCCGAGTCCGTTCGCCACCATGCTGCGTACCGCTTCGACCGAGCTGGTGCGCAGCATAATGCGCGGACGATATCCGCTCTGATCCCAATAGCGCATCGCGCTGTGATCCGCCTCATCGACCGTCAGCATAATAAACGGTTCTTTCGCCACATCGGCCAGACTCACGTCCGCTTTGTCGCATAACGGGTGGCGGCTGGGCAGCCATAGACGGCGCTCGGAGTTAAACAGCTTTTCCGCGGTAATTTCCGGGTGAGTCAGATTCGCGGTCAGAACCAACGAAATATCAAAAGAGCGGTTGATCAGCCCCTGCTCGATGTCGCTGCGTTCCCGTTCATTCAGATTGATGGTGATATGCGGGAAACCGTAGGACAGACGTTGCAGGTGAAACGGTAAAAAATACCCCATGACCGTATAGCTGGCCGCGACATTCAGCGATCCCTGAGTGTGATTATCGGTAAGCGGCACCGTCATCGCATCATCGACGCTGCGCAGAATGGAATAGGCATGATTAAGAAAGTAGCTGCCGTTTTCGGTCAGCGTCATACCGTGAACCGACCGCAGGAACAACGGTTTGCCCACGATGTTTTCCAGCTCCTGAATCGCGGTGGTCACCGCCGACTGTGAAATATTCAGATGAATCGCCGCCTGGGATATTTGCCCCATCTCGGCGGTAGCGACGAAATAGCGGATTTGACGCAGTGTGATCATATCGTTCTCTTATTGATGGGAGCGTTCTGTTTTTCAGATATTCTGCTATCTAAAAATACGTCTTTCCGAATGGAAAAAATTCACTTTATATTATTTTTAAACATAGTAATTACAAATAAGAAATAATTATGAAATATGAAATCGATCTGAATTCCGATATGGGCGAGAACTTCGGCCCGTGGGTAATTGGCGATAACGTCGATAAAGAGATTATGCCTTATATCAGCTCCGCCAATATCGCCACCGGGTTTCACGCCGGCGATCCCAATACCATGAGCCAGACTATTGAACTGGCGAAATATCATGGCGTCGCCATCGGCGCTCATCCCGGCTTTCCTGATTTAGTCGGATTTGGGCGGCGGCATATCAATATTCAGCCGCAAGAGATCGTTAATGACATTATTTACCAGTTAGGCGCGCTGCGTGAATTCGCCACGCTTCATCAACTACCGTTGCAACATATAAAACCGCACGGCGCACTGTATATGCACCTCGCCAGGGAACAATCCGCCGCACAATTATTTATGGAAACGCTGCATACGCTGGCTCCTGATTTATTGTTGTTCTGCATGCAGGGATCTGCGATCTGGCAGGCGGCGAAAAAATTACAACATCCTGTTATTTGTGAATTTTATGCCGACAGGGATTATGACCGCAGCGGGTCGATCGTATTTACCCGCCGGGTCGGTCAACTCGATCCCGAGCAGGTGGCGCAGAAAGTGTTGCGCGCCTGTCAGGAAGGAAAAGTCCGTACCGTTGAAGGCGATGATATTCCCATCGTATTCGATTCAGTTTGTATTCACAGCGATACGCCGGGGGCGCTGACATTAATTAAAGCCACACGCGAACGGCTTAATGATGCAGATATTCATGTTAAACCGCCAGCCAGAATAATTTCTTATCCCACATCTTAATAAGTAAGGAGCATTTGAGATGAAAGAATACGAGGTATGTTCTCCCTTACCCGGCATTTTTTATCGACGACCCGCACCGGATGCCGCCGTTTTTATTGAAGAAAAAGATATTGTTACTGAAAACACCGTGATTGGCTTAATTGAAGTGATGAAACAATTCAGCGAAGTTTATGCGGAACAAGCCGGAGAATTAATTTCGTTTAACGTCAACAACGGCGACGCCGTTGAACCGGGACAGGTCATAGCCATCATAAAAACCAATACATAAGTACCACAAGAATATTTTTCCGAGGAGGTGGAAATGGGAATACCAATAACAAAACTACTGATCGCCAATCGCGGCGAAATAGCAGTACGAATCATCCACTCGGCCAAAAGCCTCGGGATCCCCACGGTGGCGGCATGCAGCGAAGCGGATGTGGATTCTCTGCCCGCCCGTCTTGCCGATGAGGTTTATGTTCTTGGTCCGGCCCGCGCCGACCAAAGCTATTTGAATTTTGATGCGCTGCTCCAGGGAGCCCGCCACTGCGGCGCCAATGCCATTCATCCGGGATATGGTTTTCTGTCTGAAAATGCCGACTTCGCACAGGCGGTTGAACAGGCCGGATTGCTGTTTATCGGCCCTACGCCGCAAACCATCCGCATGATGGGAGACAAAGCCGTTGCCAGACGCACCGCACAGGCGGCCGGCGTTCCGGTGGTGCCCGGTTCCGCCGCCGCGCTGGGCAATATTGAGGACGCCTTGCGCTGCGCGGAAGAGATTGGTTATCCGCTGCTGATTAAAGCGGCGGCCGGCGGCGGAGGCCGCGGTATACGCACCGTCGCCAATGCGGCGGAGCTGGCGCGTGAGTTTCCCATCGCTCAGAACGAGTCCAACAGCGCGTTTGGCTGCGGGGACGTCTACCTGGAACGTTTTATTCAGCGCGCCCGCCACATCGAGGTGCAAATACTCGGTGACGGCGAGCAGGTCGTACATCTCTATGAACGCGAGTGCTCATTACAACGGCGGCGGCAAAAAATATTTGAAGAGGCGCCCTCGCCGGCGCTCTCCCCTGTTCAGCGTGAAGCCATTTGCCGCAGCGCCCTGCAACTGGCGTTGCAGTTGGGTTATCGCGGCGCGGGGACGCTGGAATACCTGTTTGATGAGCAGAGCGGTGAATTCTATTTCATTGAAATGAATACCCGGATTCAGGTGGAACACCCGGTGACCGAGATGGTCACCGGCGTCGATCTGGTGCAGTGGATGCTGCGTATCGCCCAGGGCGAAAGGCTCAGTCTGCGTCAGCAGGATATCACCCTCAGCGGCCACGCCTGCGAGATGCGTATCAATGCCGAAGATCCGGATCGCAATTTTTTCCCCTGCCCCGGCGTGGTGGAAAAACTGGTATGGCCGCAGGGCCCGGGGATCCGGATTGATAGCCATCTGTTCAGCGGTTACCGCATCCCGCCCTATTACGACTCCCTGTTGGCGAAACTGGTGGTTCATGGCGGCGATCGTCAGCAAATGTTGGCGCGCTCGGAACAGGCGCTGCGCCAACTGCGCCTGACGGGGATCGCCACCACGCAATCGCTGCATCAGTGGCTGATCGCCGATCCGCGCCTGAGGGCCGGACAATTTGATACCACTGCGTTGGAAAGCTGGCTGCAAGCGCGCGCGCAAACCAAGACGCCGGCGTCCCGGGAGGCCTGATATGAAGAACACCGCAATTCGTTACAGTTTTGGCGGCGATGAGCATCTTTTCGCTGAAATTGATGAAGCCATGTCGCTGTCCGCGTTCTTTCGCGGCCTGGCGATCACCCGCGCCGTGGAGCAACAGGCGATCCCCGGCATTCTGGATATCTGTCTGGCTAATGCCTCTTTTCAGATCCGTTTCAATCCGGATATCGTTGCGCCGCAGGCGCTGCTGGACGCCGTGCGACAGGCGGAAAGCCAGGCGCAAACGGTCAACCGGCTTGAGACGCGCATCATTGAAATTCCGGTGTTATACAACGATCCATGGACGCATGAAACGCTGATGCGCTTTCGCGATCGTCATCAGGACCCCGCCGCCACCGATCTGGAATACGCCGCCCGCATCAATGGTTATCAGAATATCGACGAATTTATCGCCGCCCACAGCGGAACGCCGTGGTTTGTGTCGATGGTCGGGTTTGTCGCCGGTCTGCCGTTTATGTTCCAGATGGCCGAACAGGAAAAACAGATTCAGGTTCCCAAATATCTGCGTCCCCGCACCGACACGCCGCGCCTGTCGCTGGGACACGGCGGGTGTTTCGGCTGTATTTATTCGGTGCGCGGCGCCGGGGGTTATCAGCTATTTGGCGTCACCCCCGCCCCCATTTATGACCCGCAGCAGCATCTGGACTATTTGCGGGAATCGCTGGTGTTTTTCCGAACCGGCGACATCGTGCAGTTCAAACCCATTGACCCGTCGCGCTATGACCAGTCGGTGCAGGCGGTTGAAGCGGGAACCTTTGATCTGCGTATCCGGCCCGTGACGTTCGAACTGGATCAATTCATCGCCGATCCCGCCGGCTACAAACACTATCTTCAGGAGGTGCTGTATGCAGATTAATGTCCTCAAACCCGGACTGGCGACCTCGGTGCAGGATACGGGCCGTGAAGGGTATTACCACCTCGGCATCCCGCCTTCCGGCGGTCTGGATCAGTATTCGCTGCGCATGGCGAATCTGCTGGTCGGTAACCCCGACTCCGCCGCAGTGCTTGAAATCACGCTATTGGGGCCGGAGCTGGAATTTACCGGCGCAGGCGTGGTGGCCCTTTGCGGAGCGAGCATGAAACCGCAGTTGGATGGCGCGGAAATGCCGATGCATACCGCCTTTAGCGTCAAGGCCGGGCAGATACTGCGTTTTGGTTACGCCGCGTCAGGTTGCCGCAGTTATCTGGCCGTGGCGGGCGGTATTGACGTGCCCGTCGCTCTGGGAAGCCGCTCCACTTATACATTGGGGGCGCTGGGCGGATATCAGGGGCGTCGCCTGGCCGCCAATGATGTGTTGCCCGTCGGCGTGGCGGAAACAACAGCCCGCCCCGGCGTCACCGTACCCGCCGACTACCTGCCGGTATTCGGCAAAGACGTCTCGCTGCGCATGGTGCCCGGTCTGTACATCCATCGTCTGACACCGGAGGCGGCGACGCAGTTTTTCGCCGATAGTTGGTCGGTGGGCACCGAGGCGGACCGCATCGGCTATCGGCTGAAAGGCGGAAGCCCGCTGGCGTTCCTGCCGCGTACGCCGCCGTTTGGCGCGGGATCGGATCCATCCAATATCGTGGATGCCTGCTATCCGATTGGTTCGATACAGGTGCCGGGAGGTTTGGAACCGATCGTCCTGCTGCGCGATGCCGTGTCCGGCGGGGGATATATGACGCTGGGAACGGTGATCGCCGCCGATCTGGATATCATCGGGCAGTTGCAACCCAATCATCGCGCACGTTTTGTACCGATCACCCTGGAAGAAGCCCTGCTAGCACGACAGCAATATCGTCAACGTCTGGAGCGGCTTGAACATCTGTTTGTGAACTAAACCCGTCTACACCGGACGTCTCGCCTGTCGGTTTTGGTCTGGCTAAAACCGCGGGTCTGTTCGCCTTTAATCGACGGTTTCAATCACAATCAGGCCCACTGCTATCTGGCAAGGTATTGCCTGCTTTCTGGAGATTTACCATGGCTGATTTATCGCAAGTTGAAGATTCGTATGACGCCACATCCGCCAAAACGGTCACAGACGCGGAACGAATGGGAAAATTTTCCCTGACGATGGCCTGGTGGGCAGTATGCAGCGCTATTTTCTATATCGTGGTCGGGGCTTCGCTGGCGCTGAGCTATGGCGCTAAAAACGCCATTATCGGCATGATTCTTTCGGTGATCGGCTATGGGCTGGTTAATGCGGCGATTAGCCGTTTTGCCATCCGCAGCGGTTTATCCGTCGCGCTGTTTTCCAATTTGCTGTTCGGGCGCCTCGGTTCGGCGCTGGCTACGCTGATTTTCTTTTCGACCGCTATCTATTACGCGGTATTTGAAGGGGCGGTAATCGCCTATGCGATCCATCATCTCTTTCCACAACTGGCCTATTACTGGGCGGCGCTGATTGTGGTGTTATACAGCGTGCCGCTGATTTTCGGCAGCGTACAAAACTGGCTGGATAAGTTTAACGGCGTTTTGCTGCCGTTCTACCTGTTCGGTTTGCTAATCACCGTGCTGGTTTCGATTAACCACTATGGCTATCAGTCGCAATGGCTGGATTTGGGGCCGGGATCGCCGCCCGCTTATGGCTGGTGGAACTGCTTCACTTACTATATGGGGGTATGGATCCTGATGATGTATACCTTCGACTACGCCCGTTTCGGCAAACGGGAAGACAGCGATTACCATGCGCGGTTTAACTTCGGCATGCCATTCTACCTGATCACCTTTTTGCTGAACGGCGTAGCCGGCATTTATCTGGTCAGCACCTTTGAGCAGCAAGGGGGCGTGAGTGAAATCTCGGTGGTGGTCGCCATCCTGAACTTACTGGGGTTATGGGGATTGCTATTCGTCTGGATCACCCAGACGCGGATCAACACCGCCAATTATTATCTGGCAACGGTTAATATGCAGGTATTTTTCGACCGCCTGTTCCGCCTGCGCGGACGTAAAATCGTCTGGGCGTGCATTGTCGGCGCGGTGGTCTATGTCCTGATGCTGGCGGACATTTTTTCCTACATTCTGCAAGCATTGGCTTATCAGGGCGTATTCGTGGTGGCCTGGGTCGGCGTAGCGCTGGGACATATTTTTTCCGACGCCCCGACAGTCGAGCGGCATACGGAACAAACCTTTAGCCTGCGCGGGCTCAGCGCCTGGTTTTTAAGCGTGAGCGCCGGCATTGCGCTGATGCACGGCAGCGCGGCGCTGCAATCGTTTTCCGCGCCGACGACATTCGCGATTGCTCTACTGTTGTATCGCTTCTGGCCGCGTCGACAAACAGCGCACGTCTGACCGAAAGCAAACAGGCGGACTACGCGCTCCGCGGTCCGCCTCCCCAACAGTTTACTTATAAACAATCTCGCCTTGCGGCTCATAGGCCGCCGCGTCCAGCGGCGAGTGCTTCTCGATGTACTGTTTCAGCACCTCGGCATCAATAAAGCCGGTATTAACATAGCCGGGCAAGTTATCGATCCGCGGATATCCGTCGCCGCCCATGGCGTTAAAATTCAGCGTCGCCATACGGTAGACTTTATCTGACTGCAATGGCTCGCCGTTGATTTTTATATCGCGCACGTTTTCGCCATCCGCCGTCAGGCTGACGTTAAGGAATTGAGCATAGGCGCCGGAATCGACCTCTTTATTCGCCGCCACCGCCAGGTATTTTGCCACCTCGCTGCCTTTCATATCCACATAGACCAGCGTGTTGGAAAACGGCTGCACTTTCAGCACATTTTTATAGGTGATGTCACCGGACTCAATCGAATCACGTACGCCGCCGCCGCTCATTACCGCAAAATCAGCATTCGCGCGCTCACGCTGGGCTGACAGCAATAGCCGCGCCAGATTGGTCTGGTGGAACCGTACCTGATTGCGATCGCCTTCCAGCTTGCCCTTGACGCTCCCTATTTTGACATCCAACTGCGCCTGCCCTTTTTCCTGGAACGGGGTCAGCATTTTCAGCACCGACGCATCCTGCTGGATTTCATGCGTATAGAAAACCCGCTCTGTTTTACCGTCCGCCGTCTCAACTTTTTTCTTAAGGTTGACCGGGATCAGCTGATAGTGCTCCAGCTTCAGTTCTCCATTACGGAAGGTAAAATCCGCCCGACCGACATATTTGCCCCACTCATGCGCCTGAACGATCCAGATACCGTTCTGACGATCGGGAGCGCAAGGCGTACCCGGTACGTAGTCCACCTGCTTTTTATTCTCGCCGGCCATGCACACCGGATCCTGCGAATGGCCGCCGACAATCATATCCAGATACCCCGCCGGCAGGCTGCGCGCCATTTCCACATCGCCCGGCGCGTTCGAACCGTGTCTGCCGTCGTCATAATGCCCCATATGGGTCGCGGCAATGATGACATCGGGTTTTTCATTTTTACGCAATGACTCGACAACCTGCTTCGCTTCCGCGGCGGGCTGACGAAATTCGATATCGGTGAAATATTCAGGATTGCCTAATTTGGCGGTATCATCGGTGGTCAGGCCGATCACGGCAATTTTCACACCTTGTTTATCAAACAGGGCGTACGGCTTGAATAACCGTTCATTGGTGCTTTTCTGATAAATATTGGCTGACAACAAAGGGAAACTGGCCCATTTTTCCTGCTGTCTCAAGACGGAGAGCGGATTATCAAATTCATGATTACCCAACGCCATCGCATCGTAACCCACCATATTCATGCCGCGAAAATCGGGTTCGGCGTCCTGTAAGTCCGATTCGGGAACCCCGGTATTAATATCCCCGCCGGACAACAACAATAAACTGCCGCCTTTGCCGGCGACCTCCTGGCGGATCTGATCAACCAAGGTTTTCTGCGCCGCCAGCCCATACTCACCATGATCGTTGTGCCAAAAATGACCGTGGTGATCGTTGGTATGCAGTATGGTGATGGCATACGTTTTATCCTTTTCCCAGGCTATCGCCCCGAACGGCGCCAGCGCCAGCGATATCGCTACAGCGCAACCCAATGTTTTTGTTGAAAAACGCATGAAAAATCTCCGTTTATTTTAGATACCCGAATAGAAAGAACGGTCAGAGAAAACGGGAAAAGCGGCGATACGCTGCGTGCGCTGTCGCCATTCTCCTAACGATCGGCTCTCTATGATAGACATATATCATAAAAGAACACAGCATCGGTCTGTCCGCCCGTTGTCTTCGCATCGTAATGAATTCTTCATAATATGGAGAGTTCATAGGAGTAATCCGTTGTTATGCCTTTTATTCCCTATTTTCTATGCTTTATTACTGACGGATAGCATTTTTTTACTGAATAAGCGGAGAAATCGTAAGGTATAATCACTAAGAAGCAGGCTTAACAGTGATAATTACGCATGTTTATCAACGCTTATCTGAAGAAACCGTGCTTAAATATGTGTTACCATGTAAAAATGCTGGTAAGCTAACATTTTTAACAGAATACTTGTTTTACCCAAGCAACATTTCTCTATATGCAATAGAATTTATGTAAGAAGTCCGCTCATTCACGTTTCAAACATGGCAAAAGGAGTCGGGATGCATGCTGCAACACCTCTAATTTCAACTATCGCCGGAGGGCTGGTTCTTGCCTTCCTTCTCGGTATTCTGGCAAACCGCCTGCGCATCTCCCCACTTGTCGGTTATCTGGCTGCCGGTGTGCTTGTCGGGCCGTTTACCCCGGGATTTGTCGCTGACACCTCTCTGGCGTCGGAATTGGCCGAACTTGGCGTTATTCTGTTGATGTTTGGTGTGGGTTTGCACTTCTCTCTGAAAGATCTGATGGCGGTTAAATCGATCGCCATTCCCGGCGCCATTGCGCAGATCGCGGTAGCCACGCTGCTGGGGATGGGGCTTTCCGCCATGCTGGGCTGGAGTCTGGCAAACGGTCTGGTATTCGGTCTCTGCCTTTCAACCGCCAGTACCGTCGTATTATTGCGCGCGCTGGAAGAACGTCAGTTGATTGACAGCCAGCGCGGCCAAATCGCCATCGGCTGGCTGATTGTCGAAGATTTGGCGATGGTGCTGACGCTGGTTCTGCTGCCTGCTTTTGGCGACATGGTTGGCGCGGAACATGCCGATACCGGCAAGCTGCTGCGCGATCTGGCCTGGACCATCGGTAAAGTCATCGCTTTCATCACCTTGATGGTTGTCGTCGGGCGTCGTCTGGTGCCCTGGGTACTGGCCAAAAGCGCCAGCACCGGCTCCCGCGAGCTATTCACGCTGGCGGTGCTTGCCATGGCGCTGGGCATCGCCTTTGGCGCCGTGAAACTGTTTGATGTTTCCTTTGCGCTGGGCGCGTTCTTTGCCGGCGTGGTGTTGAACGAGTCGGAGTTAAGTCAGCGCGCCGCGCATGATACGCTGCCGCTACGCGATGCTTTTGCGGTGCTGTTCTTTGTTTCCGTCGGCATGCTGTTCGACCCGATGATCCTGCTTAACGATCCGGTTGCGGTTCTGGTTACCCTGGCGATTATCGTCTTTGGCAAGTCAGCGGCGGCTTTCATGCTGGTTCGGCTGTTCGGCCACTCGAAACGTACCGCGTTGACCATTTCCGCCAGTCTGGCGCAAATCGGCGAATTCGCCTTTATTCTTGCCGGACTGGGCATTGCGCTGGGGCTGCTGTCCGAAGAGGGGCGCAGCCTGGTGTTGGCGGGGGCTATCCTGTCCATCATGCTCAATCCGGTGCTCTTTACCCTGCTCGAACGCTATCTGGCTAAAAATGAAACCATTGAAGAACAGATAGTGGAAGAAGCGATCGAAGAAGAGAAACAGATCCCGGTCGATTTGTGCAACCACGCCCTGCTGGTCGGCTATGGACGAGTGGGTAGCCTGATAGGCGCCAAGCTTCATCAGGAGGGCATTCCGGTGGTAGTGGTGGAAAACTCCCGCGCGCGCGTCGATGCCTTACGGGAACAGGGCATCAAGGCCGTACTCGGCAACGCCACCAAACCGGAGATTATGGAAATCGCCCGTCTGGACTGCGCCCGCTGGTTGCTGCTGACCATCCCCAACGGCTATGAAGCGGGTGAGATTGTGGCGGCGGCACGAGAAAAACGGCCTGATTTAGAAATTATTGCCCGTGCTCATTACGATGATGAAGTCAGCTACATCACCGAACATGGCGCCAATGAAGTGGTTATGGGCGAGCGAGAAATCGCTAACAGCATGATTACCTTACTGAAGCTGGAAGACATTGCCAACACTCCTCAGGAATGTCCGATCTGACATCTTGCCGGCGGGCTATGCCCGCCTTTGCTTTCCGCCTACTCTGTTTTTGTCACCAGTTGTTCCAGTAGGTCAATATGCAGGGGATCGTCGTTTAATGCCGGAATGTAGCTGAATTTTTCACCCCCCGCATGCAGAAATATCTCTCTGTTTTGCTCCTGAATCTCTTCCAGCGTTTCCAGACAGTCCGCGGCAAAGCCCGGACACATGATCTGAATATGTTTAACTCCCTGCGCCGGCAGCCCTTTCAGCGTTTCATCCGTATACGGCGTCAGCCAGGGTTCACGTCCAAAACGCGATTGAAAGGTCACCAGCACTTTCTCCTCAGGTAATCCCAACGCCGCGATCAGCGCCCTGCTGGTCGCCATACAGCGCTGCGGGTAATCATCCCCCTCGCTGGCATAGCGTACCGGGATACCGTGATACGAGAGCACCAGCCGGTCTGGTTCCCCCTGTTGCGCAAACGCCTGTTCAACGCGGGATTTCAACGCGGCAATATAGGCAGGATGTTCGGCATAGTCGCGAATAAAGCGGATAGCGGGCAAGCGGCGGTATTGGCGCAACAGCTTCGCTAGCCCGTCCCACACGGCGGCGGTCGTCGAACAGGAATACTGCGGATACATCGGCAGCACCACCAGTTGAGTGACCCCTTGCGCCAACAGCTTGTCCAGCGCCGAGTGCAGGCTGGGAGAACCATAGCTCATCCCCAGCTCTACCGGGACGTCCGGCATACGGCTTGCCAGCGCCTGTTGCTGCCGACGGCTGAACACCAGCAATGGCGAGCCTTCCGCCATCCAGACCGACTGATAGAGCTTCGCCACTCGCGGGGCGCGGGTAGGCAGGATCACGCCGCGCAGCAGAGGCCACCATAGCAGACGCGAGGTATCAACCACTCGCCGGTCGCTCAGGAATTCAGCCAGATAGCGTTTCACCGCCTGCGGAGTTGGTGCGTCGGGGGTGCCTAAATTCACCATCAGCACGCCGTACTTCTGTTGCGTCATCACTGACTTCCTCTTATAGACAAGCCGGTTAACGCCAGCCTATCCGTGCTAAATATCAGGCTTCTATTGTAGCTAAAAACAGCGAATAAAGATGGCAAGATAGTGGGGATAAAACCGATGCCATCAATAGAGAGAAGTGATGTGATGCCATGCCAAAAAAAATGCCAGGCAACCGCCTGGCATCACTGGCACGGCTGAGCGGAGAATTAACCCAGAATGGTTTCCAGTTCAGCGCGCACTTCGGCAACTTTGCGCGTGCCTTCCACTTTGAAGTAGCGCGTATTGCCGGCATCCGCTTCTTTCTGGTAGTAAGCCACCAGCGGCGCCGTCTGTTGATGGTATTCCACCAGACGTTTGCGCACCGTCTCTTCCTGATCGTCTTTACGGGTGACCAACTCTTCACCGGTAACGTCGTCTTTGCCCTCCACCTGCGGCGGATTAAATTTCACATGGTAGACGCGGCCGGAAGCCGGGTGTACGCGACGCCCGACGATACGATCGACAATCAGTTCGTCAGGAACCGCAAACTCGATAACGTAATCCACGTTGATGCCCGCCTCTTTCATGGCATCAGCCTGGGGAATTGTCCGCGGGAAGCCATCCAGCAGAAAACCGTTACGACAATCGTTCTGGGCGATACGTTCTTTTACCAGGGCAATAACCAATTCATCAGTGACCAGTTTACCTGCATCCATGATTTCTTTAGCCTGTTTGCCCAATTCAGTACCGGCTTTTACCGCTGCACGCAGCATGTCACCGGTGGAAATCTGCGGAATACCGTATTTTTCCATGATGAACTGAGCCTGAGTACCTTTGCCTGCGCCCGGAGCGCCCAGCAGAATAATACGCATTGCGTAAATCCCCTTGCTATAGAGTATTTATAAAATAAATTTGAAAAACGCTAAACCATACCATCCCGGGCGCTTATCCTCAAGGAACGGGCACGTTTCAGCCTCTACGGCGCCGATTATTTTCCGGTTAATCCAGACAGTATTTTCTCAAAATCATTAAACGAACAGAAGCCATCGGCATTGACCGGGCAGTCTTTCAGCTCAAGCGTGACGCGTTGCGGCGGATTGGCCCGATTAAGCTGCGCCAGGGTTCTGATCTGATCGGTGGATTGATAGACATACTCCATTTTCAACAGCGACGCGCCGCTGGTTTTATCTTTCCAACGCTCAAATACCACTTTGCCGCCGATCGGCGTGGTTTCAAACTGATTTGGCAGTTTGTAGGGTTTAACGCCTAATGCCGAAAACAGCGATGCGACGTTTGAGTCGTGGCCCACCAGGAAAGTAAATTTCGGCATGTTCCCGCCGAATGAACGTTCCAGTTCTTTGACCAGATTCACGGAGACTTCTTTGGCGACGACCGGGGCGCTGAACACCACGCTGTTGTAGTACTCTTTGATCGACACCAACGACTCGAACTGCGCGTTGTCTTTGATTCTGCCCCAGCCGACATTCTCGATCGGCGCGCCTTCATAATATTGCAAAATAAAGGCATCCGAAATTGAAGTTCCCGTTCTTAGCGGGCCGGAGACGCCGGGTTCCTGATCCGCCACAATTTTCACTGTGGTTGGCTGGGCCGTGAGATCGCACTGCTTGTCGTTTTTACAATTTGCCGATTCAGCATAACGGATCACCTGCGCCATCTGCTGATAGGTTGGTTTCAGGCTCTCATTCAGACCATCCAGGCCTTTTTCACCTGCCGTTTTATTAATTGAATCAATGGCCCGCTGCTTAAAGTCAGCGCTGCCGTCGCGAATAATCGGGTTAAACGTCGCATCCATGGTGCCTAATTTTTCTTTATGTTCCACCGGTACGATGCAGCCCGGGAATGCGCCGATGGAGAAGTATTGCGCGGTCGCAATCGTGCGTTGCAGACTGTTGGCGTAAAAACGCACGTCTTTTTCCGTCGGGCAGGTATCAGCGGCTAACAGGTGGTTATCTACCAGCCATTCGCTGAAATAGTGGCCGAAGAAAGCTTCTAATGCGCCTCCCCGCGTGGTCAGATAGCTGCTGGGGGTGTCCCATTGCGGCCAGGCGTCCGGCGTCATTTTACCGAGGGTACTGCTGGGGCTTGCCAATGGCGCCCGCAAACCGTGGCGGCTAAATACCACCACCTGCTCCAACGCAAAATTATCGCCGCTGGCCAGAGTTTCCGTTGAAAATGGCAATAGTAAAGGCAGACAAAACAGTGCTTTCATTTTTAATGACATTCCGCACTCTCCTCGTTGAGAAAATGTTATTTCTCATGTTAAAAAAAGAAAATACTGTAAACCGATACAATATTTTTCGCCGTTAGCATCCATTACATCTTGTGCCTGATTGCGGGTTAATTACAGCTCGATGTTATAAAGAATAATCAAAGTGTGATTCAAATCATGTAACCTCTGCCGAGTATTACCGCGATTCATCGATAGCGAAAGCATTGCTTGATCAGATTCTGGTTATTTTATCTCTTACCGCGTTAATTATTTCTCTTTGTGAATTATGTTATTTTTTTGCATTCCGTTATAAAAATCAATTTAAATCATAATGTTGTAAAACACCGAACGGCGTATCAGTTGTTCCATTGGTGAATATTGAAGCAAAAAAAATCCCCCCGATAAACTCGGGGGGATGGGTTTGGAAGAGACCGGTATAAACCAATCAGAGAGACATCAGGCACTCAGCAGCTGATTCATCCGACGGATAAACTGGTTCGGATCGTCCAGCGTACCACGTTCAGCCAGTAAAGCCTGATCCAGCAGCAATTCCACCCACTCGGCGAACTGCGCGTCGTCGCTCACCTCAGCCGCGCGCTTGACCAGCGCATGTTCCGGATTCAGTTCAAAAAGATACTTCACTTCCGGCGCCTGTTGCCCCGCGGCGGCAAACAGTTTCGCCATCTGGGTGCTCATTTCATTGGCGTCAGTGGTGACAATCGCCGGCGTATCCGTCAAGCGGTGCGTCAGGCGCACGTCTTTCACCCGATCGCCCAGCAGCGTTTTCACTCGCTCAACGAAAGGCTCCAGCGCTTTTTCCGCTTCTTTCTGCGCATCGTTTTCTTCATCGGCCAACTTATCCAGCGCGTCATCGGCTTTGCTGACCGACTGGAACGGTTTGCCGTCGAACTCGGTCAGGTAGCTCATCATCCATTCGTCGATACGATCGGAGAGCAACAGCACCTCAATGCCTTTCTTGCGGAACAGTTCCAGATGCGGGCTGCTCTTCGCCGCGGCGTAGCTGTCCGCGGTGATGTAGTAAATCTTATCCTGACCTTCCACCATCCGGCCGACATAGTCTTCCAGCGATACCGTCTGCGCCGAATTGTCATTGTGGGTACTGGCGAACCGCAGCAGCTTGGCAATCGCTTCGCGGTTGCCGCCATCTTCGGCCGGACCTTCTTTCAGCACCAGACCAAACTGTTGCCAGAATGTCTGATATTTTTCCGCGTCGTCCTTCGCCAGCTTTTCCAGCATCTGCAATACGCGTTTGGTCAGCGCGTTGCGCAGGTTCTGAGTGACGCGGCTGTCTTGCAGAATTTCACGGGAAACGTTCAGCGGCAGGTCATTGGAATCAATCAGGCCGCGGACAAAGCGCAGGTAGTTCGGCATAAACTGTTCCGCGTCATCCATAATGAATACACGCTGTACGTAAAGTTTCAGGCCGTGCTTATGGTCGCGGTTCCACATGTCCCACGGCGCCTGGGAAGGAATATACAGCAGGCTGGTATATTCCTGCTTCCCTTCAACCCGGTTGTGGCTCCAGCTCAGCGGATCGGTAAAGTCATGGGCAATATGCTTGTAGAATTCAGTATATTCTTCATCGCTGATGTCGGATTTACTGCGGGTCCACAGCGCCTGGGCTTTGTTGATCTTTTCCCAACTTACCGTTGCTTCGCCGCCCTCTTCTTCACTCTCCTGACGAGACTCGATTTCCACCGGCAGAGCGATATGGTCGGAATATTTGCTGATGATGGAACGTACGCGCCAGTCATCCAGAAATTCATCTTCCCCTTCACGCAGGTGCAGGGTAATTTCAGTCCCGCGATCTTCTTTGGTGATATCCGCAATGGTGTAATCGCCTTCGCCGGCGGATTCCCAATACACGCCTTGATCGGCGGCGGCGCCCGCCGCACGGGTACGCACGGTGACTTTATCGGCCACGATAAAGGCGGAGTAGAATCCCACGCCGAACTGACCAATCAGTTGGCTGTCTTTTACCTGATCGGAACCCATGGATTCCAGAAACGCCTTGGTCCCGGATTTGGCGATCGTCCCCAGGTTATCAATCACCTCATCGCGGCTCATACCGATGCCGTTGTCGGAAATCGTCAGCGTGCGTTTTTCCTTATCGGTGGAAACGCGTACGCGCAACTCGCCGTCCCCTTCGTATAATTCAGGCGAGGACAGCGCGCGAAAACGTAATTTATCTGCCGCATCGGAGGCATTGGAGATCAGTTCACGCAGAAAGATTTCTTTGTTGGAATACAGTGAATGGATCATCAAGTGCAGCAGTTGCTTTACTTCAGACTGGAATCCGCGGGTTTCTTGGCCTTTCATACTCATTGTTGCTTACCTCAATCCTAATATTATTCAGGCTGATTAAATTAACGATAAGCAGCAGATGGGGATCATCAGAGAAGATTTCAAGGGCGGCGGAAAATTCAGCGTAGAGAAAAGAGCTGAGAAATGAAGCAATAGCCTGGCTATCAGGCGAAGGCCCGACAGCCAGGGGATTTAAAACCGGAAAGGCTGACGACCGGCCAGCGAATGAGAAAGCGTGGTGCCATCCACCATTTCCAGCTCGCCGCCGACCGGGACGCCGTGTGCAATGCGGCTGGCCATCACGCCATGCTGCGCGCACAGTTCGGCGATATAATTCGCCGTCGCGTCGCCTTCCACCGTCGGATTGGTCGCCAGAATGACCTCGCTGATGGATTCGCTTTGCAGCCGCTCCTCCAGCCGCCCCAGACCGATATCATCCGGGCCGATGCCATCCAGCGGCGACAGGTGCCCCATCAACACAAAATAACGCCCGGCGAACTGCCCGGTCTGCTCGATGGCGTGGATATCCGCCGGGCTTTCCACCACGCAGATTTGACCATTCTGCTGGCGCCGGGGATTCGAACAAATCGAACACACATCCTGTTCGGTAAAGGTGCGGCAATCTTCGCAGTGACCGATTTCAGACATCGCCCGAGTCAACGACTGCGCCAGGCGCATTCCCCCGCTGCGATTGCGCTGCAACAGGTGAAACGCCATGCGTTGGGCTGACTTCGGCCCCACGCCCGGTAAACAGCGCAGCGCCTCCATCAACGATTCAAGAAGCGGACTGGTTTGCATCAGAACGGCATCTTGAAGCCTGGCGGCAATTGCATACCGCTGGAGACCGAGGCCATTTTTTCTTTCTGCGTTTCAGCAACGCGACGGGCGGCATCATTGAATGCGGCGGCGATCAAGTCTTCCAACATATCTTTATCGTCTTCCATCAGGCTGGGATCGATCTCCACCCGGCGGCAGTTGTGCGCGCCATTGATGGTGATTTTGACCAGCCCCGCGCCCGATTCGCCAGTGACTTCCAGATTTGCAATCTCTTCCTGCATCTGCTGCATTTTTTCCTGCATCTGCTGGGCTTGCTTCATCAGATTGCCAATTCCACCTTTACCAAACATAGTTTTCTCTCTATCACTTCGGGCTGCGTACACGCAGCGGTTAAACAGGGCGGATACTTTCTTCGTCCAGTTCCGCATCAAAAAAACGCCGCAGCGTTTGGATCGTATTATCGGCCATAATCGACTGGCGCGCCTGCGCCAGCTTTTCTTCGTAAATCGCCTGACGCCACTCCAGCGGCGTCAGCACCGCCGGGTTATCGTCTTCCGTCACCGACAACGCGATGGGGTGGCCATAGTGCGCGCTCAAGGCGTCGGTCAGCGCTTTTTGCGCCGCCGGCGAATTGAGGTGACGCTGGGATGAACGCAGATGCAGATGTATTTTACCCGCCTCCGGGCGTTCCCTGAATGCATTTAACGCCAGCTGTTGTACCAGTTTTGGTAACGACAGGCGATGAATTTCCGCCGCCCACTCATCACGTTCCTGCGCTTCCTCCGCCAGGCGGGCGGCCAGCTCGGGCGTTTTTTCATGCTCCAGCGCCGAGCGCAACGCCTTTGGCGTGGTCACGTCGGCTTTGACGACTTCGGTTTTTTTCTGCGCCCGCCAGCGATACGCTTCTTGTTTTTTGGGTTCTGACGACGCGCCGTCTTTGGCATTTTGCCGCTGCATACTGCGCTCGGTCACCGAGGCTAAACGCTCAAGCGCCGAGTTCGCCGGCCGCGTTTTACTTAACGCCGCCGGCTCAGTTTTTTTTGGCGGGGTTGCCCCCTGCTTACGCAACAGTTGGCTGCGCGCCTGCAAGAGCTGTGACGTGGCATCAGAAAGCCCGTTATCGGCATTTATATCCGTCGGCTGTTCCGCCCCGGGGGGGGCGAAAGCCGCAGGCTGAAAATCAGAGGGAGCCGCGAACGACGCCGCCGGCTCAGACGGCGGCGGCGCACTCTCCTGCCGCGAGGTTTCTAATGGCGGCGCGGTTGTTGATGGCGGGGAGGAAACCGGCGCGGATTGCGGTGCGATATTCGTCTGAGCGACGCCGGAAACCGGCGACGCCGGCGCTTCGATGATCTGTTTAGGATGAAAAGCCAGCGCGCGCAGCAGCGTCATTTCGACTCCCATACGGCGATCCGGCGCATACGACAGTTCTTTGCGGCCGATCAGCAATGTCTGGTAGTAGAGTTGGACATCGGCAGGCGGTATGGCGCGGGCCAAATCCCGCAGCCGGGCTTCGACCGCCGCATAATCATGACTGAGGGCGGCCGGCAGTAGCTGAACCATGGCAATGCGGTGCAATAACGTCAGGGTTTCAACCAATAACGATTCCCAGTCGACGCCCCGCGACGCCGCCTGATCGAGCAAAGACATCACGCGCGCGCCGTCGGCTTTCACTAACGCTTCGATGATCGCCAGCGGCTGCTCGTCATCCAGCGTGCCCAACATCTGACTGACCGATTCGGTCGTCACCTGCCCTTGCCCCATGGCGATCGCCTGATCGGTGAGACTGAGCGCGTCACGCAGGCTGCCGTCGGCGGCCCGGGCCAGCAACTGCAACGCCCGGGGTTCGCTCGCCAGATGTTCCGCTTGCAACACGCTCTCCAGATGCGCCCGGATTTGCTCGACATCCAGCGCCTTGAGATGAAATTGCAGACAGCGCGACAGGATCGTCACCGGCAACTTTTGCGGATCGGTGGTTGCCAGCAGAAATTTTACGTGCGGCGGCGGTTCTTCCAGCGTTTTCAGCAATGCATTAAAACTGTGACGCGACAGCATGTGCACTTCATCGATCAGGTACACTTTAAAACGCCCGCGCGCCGGCGCGTACTGCACGTTATCCAGCAGATCGCGGGTATCCTCGACCTTGGTGCGCGAGGCCGCATCGATTTCAATTAAATCCACGAACCGGCCTTGCTCGATTTCACGGCAGTTATCACACTGGCCGCAGGGCGTCGCCGTTACGCCGTTTTCGCAGTTTAGCCCTTTCGCCAGCAAACGGGCGATGGTGGTTTTTCCTACGCCGCGCGTGCCGGAAAACAAATAGGCGTGATGGATCCTGCCTAAAGAAAGGCCATTGGCTAAGGCGGTCAGGACATGCTCCTGACCGACGACATCAGCAAAGGTTTGGGGACGCCACTTACGGGCAAGAACCTGATAGCTCATCAATACCGCAACAGTCGAGTTATTGAAGAGGTCATGCTAACACAGCCGCCCGGCTATCGGCGAGACTGTTGTGATCAATGTCCGGGGAAGTCAACCAGACTAAAGCAGGTGACGCCCATCGTTTCCAGACGCTGCGCGCCTCCCAGATCGAACAGATTAATCACAAAGGCCGCATCATTTACCGCACCGCCTAAACGACGGATCAGTTTTACCGTCGCCTCCACCGTTCCGCCCGTTGCCAACAGATCGTCGATGACCAGCACCTTGTCATCGGCGCCAATCGCATCCGAGTGAATTTCCAGGCTATCGGTGCCATATTCCAGCTCGTAGCTTTCGCTGATGGTCGGACGCGGCAATTTACCCGGTTTACGCACCGGAACAAACCCGACGCCCAGCGCCAGCGCCACCGGCGCGCCGAACAAAAAGCCACGCGCCTCCGTGCCGACGACCTTGGTGATCCCCGTATTACGGTAACGGTTCGCCAGCATATCAATGCTGGCGGCATAGGCTACCGGATCTTCCAGCAGACTGGTGATGTCACGAAACAGAATGCCCGGTTTCGGATAGTCGGGGACGCTTTTAATGCTGTTTTTAATTAATTCTGATTGTTGCGCTGTTGCGGTCATTATATGTGTGCCTGATAAAACGTTCTGATCATACCAATGCCGGCCGTTATTGCCCGCCGCGCCGCCATGATATTGATGGCCCGACGACTTTCGTTAAAAGTGAATAGCGATCCGCGCACGAAAACGCTCAAATCTAGTCAAACTGCCCGGTAAATGCAACACTCCCGGCCATCTCAGCGTATTTTTTAGAGCTTGCCGCATCCCTATCCCTATGGTTCGTTGGAAATTTTTTGTTGTTCTGAAGCAACAACCGGCAGACGAAGCATAAACGTCAGCAAAATCGCCAGAATAACCAACAACAAGACGCGCACCCAACTGATTTTAACCAGCCAGAGCGAGAGAGCAAACGTCAATAAAATGACGCTAACCGCTTTCCATTTCGCGCCGGGCGGCAAAGCCCGATATTGCTGCCAGTGGCGCAAATATCCGCCAAACCAGGAACGGTACAACAGCCAGTAATGAAAACGCGGCGACGAACGGGCAAAGCACCAGGCGGCCAACAATAAAAACGGTGTCGTCGGCAACAGGGGCAGCACCACGCCTAACGTCGCCAGAACGACGGCCATCCACCCTATGACAATCAGCACCGCGCGATACATATTCACCTTTAATCCGTTGACTGTTGACGGGTAAGTGAAACGCTACCCTACAGCCTCACTCTACCACCAACATCGACCTCCTGTTAATCGGCAATCATTGACGCGATACCTGGCAAAGAGGTTGTATCAACGGGTATTCACGGGCAAGCTGAGCTACCGACCCGCCGCTTGCTAATCGAATTAAGGAACAGCGTGAATACTCACAAACTGCTGCTGGCGCTTGAACAACAAATTGATACGCTGGCGAAAGCGATCGAGCCGCTGGCGGATAAACCGGTCCCTCGGTCGCGCTTCGATCGCCAGCTATTCAGCAGCTATGGCACCCGACTGAAAGATTATTTCAATGAGGTTAACCAAAATCTGCACGCCATCCGGCAGTTAGTGGCCGAACAACGTTCCGATCGCGTCGCGTTTATGGCCGAAAAGCTGGTGAGGCAAATCACGGCGCTGCAACGTGAACTGGCGACCCAGCCGTTACGACGTCAGGAATTGGCGGCGGAAACGCTGCCGCAGGATCTTTACCATAAGCTGGCCGAACATCAGGACTACGAGCGGCGCCTGCTGTCCATGATTCAGGACAGAGAAAGCCTGCTGAACGTTCAGACCAACTTCAGCGAACAACAACGACTGCAAAAAGAGCTGGCGGCGCTCGAAGGACGGTTATCGCGCTGCCGACAAGCACTCACGCGACTGGAACGATTAATTGAACGCAGGGAACAGGGGTTGTAAATTCTGGCGATCCCCCCTTAAATCTCTGCTATATCTGAAAGGCCTATGCTGAGCACAACTAAGGTGGATTCATTATGTCACTGGAAAATGCCGCCCCGGAAATCAAGCTGGCCGTCGATTTGATTATGCTGCTGGAAGATAACCAGATCGAACCGCAAGTTGTCCTGGCCGCCCTCGATATTGTGCGCAACGACTTTCAGAAAAAAGCGCAGCAGGAAAAAAATACGGCGTTAAAGTAAGTTCGCCCCAAAGTAGAAAAAGGCATGGACAGGTACGCAATAGCCATCGCTCGCTATCTATTGGGCTAATGGCGCGACCGCCGCTCTCTGCCTCAGACCGGCTGGCGCAACGCGGCGCTGAAGCGAAGCATATCAATAAAGGAGTCGACCAGCGCCGGAGCTTCCTGCTCGAGATCGAAACTCTCCGGCATAAACAGCCAGTTTTCCATGATGCCGGAGAAATAGGCGCGCATTGCGATGGCCGCGCGCCGGAGATGGATATCCGCCGGCAACATTCGCATACGAATACAGCGTGCCAAATTATTCTCAATATCGTCATAGCAGCCGAGATAAATCGCTTTACGGGTGTTATAAGACTGCAATAATTCACCGACAAACTCACACTTGTGAAAGATAATCTCGACCATCGAGCGCCATTGTGGGTCACTGACGGTTAAACGAAGCATATAAATCAATAATTCACGCATCACATAGAGTGGATTATCAGGAAATTTTGTCTGATACTCTATTTCAAAATCACTGATTTTTGATTCAGCCAGCGTCCATATTTCGTCAAACAGCTCAGTTTTATTTTTAAAGTGCCAGTAAATGGCACCGCGGGTCACGCCAGCGGCCGTCGCAACGTCGGTGAGGGAGGTAGCCGATACGCCATGCTCGGAGAATATTCTCAACGCCGCATCTAATATCTGTTGTCTGGTTTCCAGAGCCTGCTGTTTGGTTTTTCGTGCCATATCGCTGTATTTGAAAGAAAGTGTGATTTACATACATTCGAGTATGTATGTAACATAGCATGAACATAAAATTATCGCAGCAATGGGTTTTAAAGCGCGTGATCCATTGGTCAATTCAAATCGGACACTTGAGGTTTATCTATGAACAAAAACAGAGGGCTAACGCCTCTGGCGGCAGTTCTGATGCTTTCTGGCGGCTTAATTCTCGCAGGATGTGATAATAGTGAACAGCAGCAGGCCGGTGCGCAACAGGCGCCTGAAGTCGGAATAGTGACGCTGAAAGCGCAAGCGCTGAATGTCACTACCGATTTGCCGGGCCGAACCAATGCCTATCGCATCGCCGAAGTTCGCCCTCAGGTCGGTGGGATTATCCTGAAACGCAATTTTGTTGAAGGTAGCGATATTCAGGCGGGTTCATCGCTATATCAAATCGATCCTGCGCCTTATCAGGCTGATTACAATAGCGCCAAAGGTTCATTGGCTCAGGCCCAGGCAAGCGCTGAAATCGCCCGCCTGACCGTCAACCGTTATAAACCCTTGCTGGGAACCAGCTACATCAGTAAGCAGGATTACGATCAGGCCGTCGCGACGTCACGCCAGGCGGATGCCAGCGTGCAGGCAGCCAAGGCCGCGGTAGATAATGCCGAAATCAATCTTGCCTATACCAAGGTCAACGCCCCGATATCAGGCCGGGTGGGTAAATCGACGGTGACGGAAGGCGCGCTGGTTTCCAGCGGCCAAACGGTCGCCTTAACCACCGTGCAGCAACTCGATCCCATTTACGTCGACGTGACCCAATCAAGCAATGACTTCCTGCGTCTGAAAAAAGAACTGGAAGAAGGCAAGCTAAAACAAAGCGAAGGCAAAGCCAACGTTCGTCTGCTGTTGGAAAATGGTGCTGAATACGCTCAGCCGGGTACGTTGGAATTTTCCGATGTCACCGTGGATGAAACGACCGGTTCGATCACCCTGCGGGCGATCTTCCCCAACCCGCAACACGATCTGTTACCCGGTATGTTCGTTCGCGCACGTCTGGATTCCGGCGTGCAGGACAACGCATTGTTGGTTCCGCAGATGGGCGTTAGCCGTACCCCGCGAGGCGAGGCGACGGTAATGGTTATAGGTGAAGGCGATAAAGTCGAACTCCGCAATGTGGTAACGTCAAAAGCAATCGGTAATACATGGCTCGTCACCGATGGTTTAAAAGAGGGTGACCGCGTCATTGTTACCGGCTTGCAAAAAATTCAGCCCGGTTTACAGGTGACAGGAAAGGAAGTCGCTCAAGAGAATGATCAGTCGCAATCGTCGCAGGCTGAATCCGCGAAGTCTTAACAGGAGCCGGTAATTCATGGCTAAGTTTTTTATTGATCGCCCCATTTTTGCGTGGGTAATCGCCATCGTGGTGATGTTGGCCGGGGCACTGGCGATTGTAAAGTTACCCATCGCTCAATATCCGACTATTGCCCCGCCGGCAATTGAAGTTACGGCAAGCTATCCGGGAGCGGATGCCTCAACGCTGCAAGATTCGGTGACGCAGGTTATCGAACAGAATATGAACGGCATCGATCACCTGATGTATATGTCATCCAGCAGTGATTCATCAGGCACCGCGCAGATTACTCTAACCTTTGAAGCCGGCACCGACCCGGACATCGCACAGGTTCAGGTGCAAAACAAACTCCAGTTGGCAATGCCCCTCCTGCCGCAGGAAGTTCAGCAGCAAGGGGTTAACGTCCAGAAATCCAGCAGCAGCTTCCTGATGGTCGCCGCCTTTATCAATAATAATGGCGAAATGACGCAACAGGACATAGCCGACTACGTGGCGGCCAATGTGCAGGATCCGATCAGCCGTACCAACGGGGTCGGCGATGTTCAGCTATTTGGCGCACAATATGCCATGCGAATCTGGCTGGATCCGAACAAACTGAACAATTACCAGTTAACAGTCAGTGACGTCACTTCCGCCATTACGGTACAAAACAACCAAATCGCCGCAGGTCAGTTGGGGGGATCGCCGCCGGTTGCGGGTCAACAATTGAACGCATCGATCATTGCGCAAACGCGGTTGAAATCAGCTGAAGAGTTTTCCGAAATTCTGCTGAAGGTGAATACGGACGGCTCACAGGTACGCCTGAAAGATGTGGCGCGCGTTGAGCTTGGTGCGGAAGGTTATGACGTTATCGCCCGCTACAACGGCCAGCCGGCCGCCGGTATCGGGATTAAACTGGCCACAGGCGCCAACGCCCTGAATACGGCATCGGCGGTGAAAGCCGAATTATCCCGGCTACAGGAATTCTTCCCGACCGGATTAAGTGTGGTTTATCCCTACGATACGACGCCTTTCGTTCAAATCTCCATCAACGAAGTGGTGAAAACACTGGTAGAAGCCATCGTGCTGGTGTTCCTGGTGATGTATCTGTTCCTGCAAAACTTTCGCGCTACGCTGATCCCGACGATTGCCGTACCCGTGGTTCTGTTGGGCACATTCGCCATTCTTTCCGCGCTCGGTTATTCCATCAATACCCTGACCATGTTCGCCATGGTGCTGGCGATCGGGCTTTTGGTGGATGACGCCATCGTGGTGGTGGAAAACGTGGAACGCGTGATGGCGGAAGAAGGTTTGCCGCCGAAAGAAGCGACCAAGAAATCAATGGGGCAGATACAAGGGGCGCTGGTTGGGATCGCACTGGTGCTCTCCGCGGTATTTGTTCCAATGGCCTTTACCGGCGGCTCTACCGGCGCTATCTACCGCCAGTTCTCCATTACCATCGTTTCCGCGATGGTGCTCTCGGTGTTAGTCGCGCTGATTTTAACCCCGGCGCTTTGCGCCACGTTGTTGAAACCGATCGCCAAAGGCGATCACGGAACGAAAACAGGCTTCTTCGGCTGGTTCAACAACCTGTTTGAAAAGAGCACGCACCATTACACCGATAGCGTTGGCAACATTCTTCGCAGCACCGGCCGCTATCTGCTGCTTTATCTGCTGATTGTCGTCGGGCTGGCGTTCCTGTTCCTGCGTTTGCCCAGTTCCTTCCTGCCTGAAGAAGATCAGGGCGTACTGCTCAACATCGTGCAGTTACCGGCCGGGGCCACACAGGAAAATACCCAGAAAGTGCTGGACAAGATAACCAGGCACTATCTGGATAATGAAAAAGACACCGTCAACTCAGTCTTTTCGGTTAACGGTTTCGGCTTCTCCGGCCGTGGTCAGAATGCCGGCCTGGCCTTCGTCAGTTTGAAAGACTGGGGTGAGCGTTCAGGCGCAGAGAATAAGGTTCCAGCTATCGCCGCCAGGGCCAACGCCGCGTTCAGTCAGATTAAAGAAGCAATTGCCATCGCCGCGAACGTTCCCGCGATTGTCGAACTGGGAACGGCCACCGGTTTTGACTTCCAGTTGGTCGATCAGGCCAACCTGGGTCATGAACAGCTAACCCAGGCGCGTAATCAACTGTTGGGCATGGCCGCGCAACGACCAGATACGCTGGTGCAGGTTCGTCCTAACGGCATGGAAGATACGCCGCAGTTCCGGCTCGATATCGATCAGGAAAAAGTCCTCGCCCTTGGCGTTTCCCTGTCGGATGTCAATGCCACGCTGGCAACGGCGCTGGGCGGAAGTTATGTTAACGACTTTATCGATCGCGGCCGGGTGAAGAAAGTCTATGTTCAGGGGGACGCGCCGTTCCGTATGCTGCCGGATGATATCAAAAACTGGTATGTACGCGGCAGCAATGGGCAAATGGTTCCTTTCTCCTCGTTCTCACAAAGCCACTGGGAATATGGTTCTCCGCGTCTGGAACGTTACAACGGCCAGCCATCCATGCAGATTCAGGGTGAAGCGACGCCAGGTAAAAGTACCGGTGAAGCCATGGCGCTGATGGAAGAGTTCGTCACCAAGCTGCCGCAAGGCATTGGGTATGAATGGACAGGCATGTCCTACCAGGAACGATTGTCTGGTAGCCAGGCCCCGGCGCTGTATACCATCTCCCTGATTGTCGTGTTCCTGTGTCTGGCGGCCCTGTACGAAAGCTGGTCGATTCCCTTCTCGGTTATGCTGGTCGTACCTTTGGGGATTCTGGGTGCGGTTATCGCCGCATCCATGCGCGGCCTTGAGAACGACGTTTACTTCAAGGTGGGCATGCTGACAACCATTGGGCTGTCGGCAAAGAACGCCATACTGATCGTCGAGTTTGCCAAAGACCTGATGGAAAAAGAAGGCAAAGGGCTTGTTGAGGCGACGCTGGATGCGGTACGTATGCGTTTGCGTCCGATCCTGATGACCTCCCTCGCCTTTATCCTCGGGGTTGTCCCGCTGGTTATCAGCTCCGGAGCGGGTTCCGGCGCTCAGAACGCCGTGGGTACTGGCGTAATGGGCGGGATGATTACTGCTACCGTGTTGGCGATCTTCTTCGTTCCGGTATTCTTTGTGGTGGTTCGCCGCCGCTTCGGAAAGAAAAACGAAGATTTAGAACCACATAATCAGCAGACAGATCATCACTAATCCTCTCTCTGATTTCAAAAGGCCGCCTCCGCGGCCTTTTTTATTGCCCCCTCCCCTTCAACGCATCGCAGGCGCTGAACGAACCATGACCTTATAAATATCAAGGTTGATCCGCATGGCAAAAAAGCGCAATATTAAGTTATGTTATAACATAACAATAGAGGCGATATGAAAACAGGCATTCATCCTGACTACCGGACAGTGGTGTTTCATGATACCAGTGCCGATGCGTATTATAGGGTCGGTTCAACCATCCAAACCGAGCGTACTATCGAACTGGAAGGCGTTAGCTATCCTTATGTCACCATTGATGTTTCTTCCGCATCCCATCCTTACTATACCGGGAAGCAGAAAGAGTACGCCAAAGAGGGCAGCACTGCGCGCTTCCAGCAGCGTTTTGGGCGTTTCTTCAGTAAATAGAGAGGAATATTCAGATGCAGGTGCTTAGTTCGCTGCGCTCCGCGAAAAACCGCCATAAAGACTGTATCGTAGTACGCCGTCGCGGACGTATCTACGTGATATGCAAAACCAACCCTCGGTTTAAAGCCGTACAGGGCAGAAAAAAGAAAAAAGGCTAATCATTTACCTGTAACAATTCACTACAGCTCTGTTATATATGTAACAGAGCTTTTTTAACAATTGAATAAAAACAGACAAAACAATAGGATAAAAATGGCCCGTGACGTCTTTTCTTTACATATACGACTACCCCGCCACTTCTTATGCCATAGGGCCGGAGTCTAAACACAAATTAATTTAATAAGCTAATATTAGGATATTTCCATCACCATTCCGCTGCCTTAAAGTTCAGTGATTTAATCACGACAAATAGCACGAAAAACCTTATCTAATGTTCGAGAATCTTACCGACTCTTTTGCTATAGTTATATACAGGGCGGTATGATAGGTATCAAGATAGCATCAGCATGCCCGCGTCCATTAAAACGAAAATAGGCTGCCGATATCGGGAGGTGTAAAAACCATTGCAGGCTAAATTGTGGTTGTCGAAATCCATGACGTTGAAATCTCGCTTGTAGACACCATGATTGATTGTAGAAACATGGTAAGGCTATTCTCTTATGAGTTATGTCAGTCTCAGTCACACTGAATAACGGCTTAACGGAGGGATTGATATGGATGAGTACACACCCAAACATTATGATATTGCCCAACTCAGATTCTTATGTGAAAATCTGTGCGACGAAAGCATTGCAACGTTAGGCGATAGCAGCCACGGCTGGGTCAATGACCCGACATCTGCGATCAATCTCCAATTAAATGAACTTATTGAACATATCGCTACATTTATTCTTACATATAAAATAAAATACCCTGATGAAAGCGAGCTTTCTCAGCGAGTTGAAAAGTATTTAGATGATACCTATGTACTGTTTAGCAACTACGGCATCAATGATGCGGAGTTGCGCGGATGGCAGAAATCTAAAGAAAGATTATTCGGAATGTTCTCAGAAGGGAACATCTGTACGCCGGCTAAAACTTAAGCAATAATTTATCTTATATTAATTAACCACCAGGTACTGTTCGCATAAAGGCCAACATGAAAAAAATCGATTATTTGATGCGTTTACGTAAATGCACAACCATTGACACGCTAGAACGCGTTATTGAGAAAAACAAGTACGAACTCTCCAATGATGAACTGGAGATGTTCTATTCCGCTGCGGATCATCGTCTGGCAGAACTGACGATGAACAAACTCTATGACAAAGTCCCCACCGCAGTATGGAAATACGTCCGTTAATTCTTTGACGTAAAGCACATAAGTACCGATATAAAATACATTGCGCCGATAACATTATCGGCCTTTGTTTCTGCTGTCTTTGTAATAAAGCAAGACGTGTAAAAAAGTGTATTCCAGATAAAAGAAATAATTAGAATAGTGACTTTTATAAAAGCCATGAGAACACCATGTTTTATACTTAATCATCAATCCAACGGCTGACCGCGCCAGGTCTAATAACCCTGATTATTCAGTACCCATTTAAGTAAACATAACTCGTACAGATAAATCGCTGCGGATAGTTTGTTATTAAAAACACATCGTTTGATAACCAAATAGATTGTGCCAATAAACGCACGTTACGCGTCGGCTATTGCCGCTACATTATGTAGACCAGTGCGCGAGCATACCTAAAAGCAGTTTCCATAATGGCGTAACGAGTATGGCACCCGACAAAGCGCAGGGAATAAACACTGGGGGAGAATTGGTGGAGGCCCTGCCAGCTACATCCCGGCACACACGTCTCCTGCTGCGGCTGCTTCCTTCCGGACCTGACCGAGTCCACAGGTTAGTGTTGCGGGAGAACCGACAGGGCCTCCATTGACAGCTCTTCTACTAACACATGGGTTACTATAGAGCGGTGGGCATTATGGGTGATGGACGGTTCAATTGCAAGCTGACGCCGTCTAACCGGTGTTTTCTTGCCCAATACACTATGCCACTATAGGTTCTTCACCATTTAGCGCTGGAAATACCGAGATCCTTTGATGACCGCAGAACATGACAGTTTTCGCCAACGTGTTTTTCAAATCGTGGCCGCCATCCCTTACGGAAAAATTGCAACCTATGGCGATGTCGCTCTTCTTGCGGGTTCCCCCCGCGCTTCCAGACAAGTAGGCGGTGTATTAAAACGTTTGCCTGAAGGCAGTAAACTCCCCTGGCATCGGGTTATTAATCGCAAAGGTGAGATATCGCTTATCGGTGCCGATCGCCAGCGCCAAAAGTCAGCGTTACGGGCCGAGGGAGTTATGTTTAATCGTCAGGGGAGAATCGATCTTGATAAGTTCCGCTGGCGGTACGCGTCATAACACGCTGACGCGTACCGTTTTGGCTGGTTACCAACTGGATGATACGGGGGCCGATGGCGTTATTGACGAAGGCGCTGATGTCAATGAACCGGTGCTTTTTGCCGGTAAAGGAACGGATGCGACCGGCACCATAACCAGATCGGCATTATTCACACCATTAGTGATAACCGGTAAGACATTTTCCGTCACCATCACGATTCTGTTATCTATCGCAATAGCGGCGCTGAGTAAAATGCGGGCATTAGGTTGAATGTCCGCCGGGTTATACGGCAACACAAACTGGAACGGCGCCTGTTTCCCTTCAGTGCGGGTTACGCGCTGGGTAATCACTTTTGAAGGCGCATCTGCCAACGTTGCATCGGATACCGTTACCGTCACGACCGCATTAGGCGGTAAGGCAATACGTTGACGAATATTGACCGTCCCGCTGACCGCCGGCATTGCTACCGCCGGATGCTGGCTAGAGACGCTGGTTACCGGCGCGCCGGTATGAGGAGAAACACCATAGTCGCTCTTCTCAGCACAGGCCGCCAACGTCATCGATAACGTGATACCACCTAAAATATGCCATAATTTCATTCGGTCTATCTCCTTTTATTATTGTCAGTCTGCCGATTTCAGAGAAACCAGCGTTCTTTAAAGAGTATGAGTCACTTAATAGAATAATTATGGTGCAAAATTCTGATATTTTTTGATAAATGATTTAAATCACTAATTTCAACCCGTTAGCTCCGTAACTAAATTAGTTATGGAAGAATTCCACATCGTGTTACTTTCAAAATGATTCTCAATCAATGAGGCCGATACCATGAGCCAGGCATTACAAAATCTCCTCGACCTCCTTAATCTGGAGAAAATTGAGGAAGGATTATTTCGGGGACAAAGCGATGATTTAGGACTGCGTCAGGTATTCGGCGGTCAAGTGGTGGGTCAGGCGCTGTCAGCCGCCAAACAGACTGTTCCAACAGACCGCGGCGTCCATTCATTTCACAGCTACTTTCTGTTACCTGGCGATAGTCAGAAACCCATTATTTATGATGTGGAAAATCTGCGTGACGGCCATAGCTTCAGCGCCCGTCGGGTCAGCGCCATTCAGAACGGGAAACCGATTTTCTATATGACGGCGTCATTCCAATCTCATGAGGTGGGTTTTGAACATCAGAATGTGATGCCGGTGGTTACTCCGCCGGAAGATCTCAAGTCGGAGCAGGATATTGCGCAAAGTATGGCGCACCTATTACCGCCACAATTTCGCGATAAGTTCACCCGTCCACGGCCCATTGAGATGCGTCCGGTAAAGTTTCATAACCCGCTGAAAGGAAAAGTGGAAGAGCCGATACGACACGTCTGGTGCCGCGCCAACGGATCATTGCCGGATGATGAACATATCCATCAGTACCTGCTTGGCTATACGTCCGACTGTAATTTTTTGTTAACGGCGTTACAGCCGCACGGCGTCGGTTTTCTGGAGCCTGGCATGCAGGTAGCCACTATCGACCACTCGATGTGGTTCCACCGTAATTTTCGTCTGGATGACTGGCTGCTGTATACCGTAGAAAGCACATCCGCCTCTGGCGCCAGAGGTTTTGTACGCGGACAATTTTATACCCGCGACGGTGTGCTGGTGGCCTCCAGCATACAAGAAGGCGTTATGCGCCGACTCCCACATTAAGAAGCCATAAAAAAAAACAGGGCGCGGAGATCGTCCGGCGCCCTGTTCATCAACCTCTGTTTATACTACTTACTGGTTGTATGCATTCTCGCCATGGCTGTTGACGTCCAGACCTTCGCGCTCCTGCTCTTCCGGTACGCGCAGACCTACAATCATATCGGCCACTTTGAACGCGATGAAAGCCGCCACGCCAGACCATACGAAGCAGACGATAACGCTGAACAACTGCACCCAAACCTGCTGAGCCATAGTCACGCCTTCGGCATAGCCGACGCCGCCCAGGGATGCGGAAGTGAATACGCCGGTCAGAATACAACCCACGATACCGCAGATGCCATGGACACCGAACACATCGCATGGGTCATCCACGCGCAGCCATCTTTTCAGTACAGTGACGCCCCACAGACCGGCAAAACCACCCGCCAGACCGATGATCAACGCGCCGCCGACTCCAACCGTACCCGCAGCAGGCGTAATCGCCACCAGACCGGCGATACAACCCGAGCACGCGCCCAACAGTGAAGGCTTACCGCGCGCCATCCACTCACCGACGACCCATGCCAGAATCGCAGCGGCGGTTGCGACAACCGTATTCAGAAAAGCCAGACCCGCAACGCCATTCGCCGCACCCGCAGAACCGGCGTTAAAGCCGAACCAACCGATGTACAGAATCGCCGTACCAATAAACACCATCGGCAGATTGTGGGGTTTAAAGGCTTCTTTACCGAAACCGGCGCGTTTGCCCAGCAGATAAGCGCCGACCAGACCCGCGACAGCGGCGTTAATATGCACGACGGTGCCGCCTGCAAAGTCCAGAGCGCCATCGGCCGCCAGATAACCGCCACCCCATACCATATGGGTCATCGGCAGGTAGGAGAAAGTCAGCCACAGCGCAACAAAGATCAGCACCGCAGAGAAACGGATACGCTCAGCAATGGCTCCCACAATCAGCGCCACAGTGATACAGGCGAAAGAAGCCTGATAAGCCACATGAACATACTGATAAAATGTTCCGGTGATCGAATCAATGGTAATACCGTTCAACATGAAGTTGGAAAAACCGCCAAAGAAAGCGTTACCTTCACTGAAAGCCAGGCTATAGCCGTAGACGACCCATAGAATACAAACCAGCGCAAAAGAAATTATCACCTGAGACAGCATGGAAAGCACGTTCTTGGAACGAATCAGACCGCCATAAAACAGGGCAATTCCAGGTATAGTCATAAACAGTACCAACGCGGTACAAATCATAATAAACGCATTATCTGCTTTATCGATCGTTGGTGCGGCAGCCATCGCCCAGGACGGGAGCAAAGCAGCCACACCAAGACCTAATGAGGAGACAAGTTTTTTCATTTTCATCCATCCCTATTTACGAATCTAAGTCAGGCGTTAAAGTGCGGCTTCGTCGGTTTCGCCGGTACGAATACGAATAACTCTTTGTAATTCAGCGACAAAAATCTTACCATCGCCAATTTTTCCGGTATAGGCCGCTTTACTGATCACATCAATAACCTCATCCAGTTGATCATCAGCAATCGCGATATCAATTTTTACTTTTGGCAAAAAGTTAACGCTGTATTCCGCGCCACGATACAACTCAGCGTGCCCTTTCTGACGTCCAAATCCTTTCACTTCAGTGACCGTGAGTCCCTGAATGCCGACGGAAGATAAGGCTTCGCGCACATCTTCCAGCTTGAATGGTTTTATCACCACAGTAACCAGTTTCATTCATCATCCCCCTAACCGTTAAGTTCAGACTTACGTCCGCTGCTATCTCGGATTACGATCGTTTCGAATTATCTTCACGCAATGATTAAAGCAAAGGGTGTGCCATAAATGATTTATCTTACGGATATCAAGGAACCGAACGTGGTTCAGGTCTGTTGATGGCGAGAAAAGACTCTCCGGAGAAAAAAAATCAAATAAAGCGGCGCACGCATCGCACCACTTAGGTGCAATACGCGTAATTTTAGTGCATGGCGGCTAAAAACAGAATGAATATGCTTAGTGATGGTGCGAAGCAACGAACAGCCCGCGGCCTGTGGTTGTACTTATAGGTGCATCCCGATCACGACACCGGAGCAGACTCATGGGTAACCGCCGCCGCCAGTTCCTCTCCCGCCAGTTGCAACTGATACATCTGGTAATAACGTCCCTGCTGGCGCAACAACTGCTCGTGCGTGCCTTGTTCGACGGTTTGTCCATGATGGAGCACCATAATCGTGTCGGCCTCGACAATCGTCGATAAGCGATGAGCGATAACAATCAGCGTGGTTTGCGCCCGTATGATGTTTAACGCCTTTTGCACCGCCTGTTCCGTTCCGGAATCAATGTTCGCGGTTGCTTCATCCAGGATCAGGATCTTGGGGGTTTGCACCAGCACCCTGGCGATCGCCAACAGCTGTTTCTGCCCGGTGGACAAATTGTTCCCCTGCTCCCCAACGTGAGTATGGAGCCCGTCAGGAAACGAACGCACCAGATCGGATAGCTGCACAATATCGAGCACTCGCCATACGTCGTCTTCACTGATATCACGGCCCAACGTAACATTGGTATACATAGACTCAGCCAGCACCACGGGATCCTGCTGCACCATCGCGATGCTCTGGCGTAACGCCTGATGCGATAAGGTCGGCAACGGACGCCCATCCAGAAGAATTTCACCTTTATCCGGCGAGTAATATCCCATCAACAGGCTGGCCAGCGTACTTTTGCCGCTGCCGGTATGCCCGACCAGCGCAACAAACCCCCGGGCCGGTATAGTCAGTGAGATATGTTGCAGGACGTTTTTGTCCGTACCGTAAGAAAAGGAAACATCATTAATCTCGACGCGCCCCTGGGTAAGCGGCCGCGCGTCGCCGCCATAGCCTTGCTTCGCCCCGTCCATCAGTTCGAAGATCCGTTCACCGGCGACCACCGCCTGTTGCAACATCGACTGCTGGGTGGTCAACTCAATTAATGGCTCGTTTAGGCGCCCGAGATAATTAATAAACGCATACAGCACGCCAACCCCGACCGTGCCTACGGAACTAAAGCCAAATTGCATCAACAGCCCGCACAGCACCAGCGCCGAAAACAGGCTGAGCAACGGACGCAACAGAAACCCATCCAACCGCAGCGTCTGCATACGCGCCCGATAATGCTCGCGGCTGGCGTTGCCCAGCTTTTCACCAAAGCGCGCCTGCTGGCGAAATTGCTGAATAACGCCCATGCCGTTGATAACTTCATTGAAGCCGTCGTTAATGTCCGCCAGATAACTACGCACCCGGCGCACGATGGGCGTACTGTAACGCTGATAGATCATCATGACGGTCAACACCGCCGGGAAAATCGTCAGCGCGACCAGCGCCATCCGCCAATCCAGGCTAAACATCGCCACCAGCATGGCGCCAATCAGCGCTGCGCTGCGCAATGCCGTTGACACCACCATGACATACAGATCTTTCACCACCTCCGTGTCGTTGGTTACACGCGATATCAGCTGCCCGACCGGTTGAGTATCGAAAGTGCTGAGCGGCTGACGCAGTGCCGCGTCCATGACGTCAGTGCGCAGCTGTTGCACAACCCCGACGGCCACCCGGTTAAATAACAGTGTCTGGAAATAGTGCAGCACGGCGGCCAGAATCTGCAACAGGAGATAGGCGGCGGCCAATCCAGCGGCCAACGCATACGGAAACTCGCCTTTCGCCACAAGATGGTCAATAAAGTAACTCACCAGAACCGGGCCGGAAACCTCAGCGGCGGCGGCCACCCACAACATCACTATCCCCACCGCCAACGGCTTACGCCACGGCGAGCCGTAGGCCAGCAACCGTTTTAATGTCGGCCAAAGCTGTCGAGGACTATTCATTGTTTTCCCCTTCCGCCAGCGGCACATCATCCAGTGCGGCTTCTAATTGCTGATAGCGGTACATATCGCGATACCAGCCGGCCTGGGCGACAAGCTGACGATGACTGCCTCGTTGAATGGTCTGCCCGTGCTGGAGCACCAGGATCTCATTCGCCTCCGTTAAAGCAGAGAGTCGGTGCGCGCTGATAATCAATGTCCGCTGCTCGCCCCACTGTTTAAGATTTTGCAGGATCTGATGTTCCGTCCGCCCGTCAACCGCGGACAAGGCGTCATCCAGGATCAGAATTTCCGCTTCCAGCAATAACGCCCGGGCAATCGCGATGCGCTGTTTCTGACCGCCGGACAACATGACGCCGCGCTCCCCCACTTCGGTGTCATACCCTTGCGGAAGCCGCAGAATGTCATCATGCACGCTGGCCAGGCGGGCGGCTTGTTCGATATGTTGCCGGGTGGCGTCAGGGCGCCCCAACGCAATATTGTTCGCCACCGAATCAGAAAACAGGAACGGTGTTTGCCCCACGACGGCAAAACGGTGACGCAATTCATCCAGCCGAATGCTCGACAAGGGAACGTTATGATAGCGAATATCGCCTGACTCAATATTAAAGTGGCGAAGAATAAGCGCCAGCAAGGTACTTTTGCCTGAGCCGGTAGGGCCGCACAGCCCGAGCACCTTTCCCGGCTTCAGCGTAAAGTTGACATCTTTCAGCACCCCTCGGGGGCTATCAGGATAATGAAACGCATGAATATTAACCTCAAGCGCGCCACGCTCAGCCGGCAGGGATTGCGTGCCGTCCGTGACGACCAGATCTTCCGACAGTAGCTGGCGAATACGGCTATAGGCCGCGCTGCCGCGTTCAACGATATTGAACATCCACGCCAGCGCCAACATCGGCCAAATCATCAAACCGAGATACATAACAAAACTGGTCAATAGCCCCAGCGTCAATGAGCCATTGATCACCATCCAACTGCCGCCGCCGATAGCCAGCAGATGCGACAGCCCGATAGCAATGTAAATAGTGGGATCGAATCGCGCATCTACCCGTGCGACATACATGTTCTTGGCCCCCGCATCCGCGGCGACCTGAGCAAAACGCGCCGACTGATAGTCTTCCAGACCAAACGATTTAATCATGCGAATGCTGGTCAGACTTTCCTGCGCCTGATCGTTAAGCGAGGAAAATGCCGCCTGAGCCGATTTAAAACGGTGATGCAACTGTGTGCCGTAGTGTTTGATAATCAGCGCCATGATCGGCATCGGCAACAGCGCCAGCAATGTCAGTTGCCAGCTTATCTGGGTGCACATGACAACCAGAACCGCGCACCCCATCACCATCGAATCGACCAGCGTCAGCACCCCCTCGCCGGCGGCAAAGACCACGCGGTCAACATCATTGGTGGCGCGAGCCATCAAGTCGCCGGTGCGGTGGCGGAAATAGAAAGCAGGATGCTGGCGACTGAGTTGACGGTAAAAATCTTCACGTAACTCAACCGCCAATTGATAGGATGCGCCGAACAGCAAAACGCGCCAGACACAACGCAGCAGATAGACCATTGCCGCGGTCAGCAGCATAACGCCGATCCACTTCATGATCTCGGCCGCGGGCATATTGTGTTGCGTGACGCCATCAACCACCACGCCGACCAGTCTGGGGGGCAGCAATTGCAGAATGGCGATCATAATCAACAAGGCCACCGCGCCTAAATAGCGCCGCCATTCTCGACGGAAATACCAGCTTAGTTGAGCAAACAGTCTCACGCAGTTTTGATTCCAATATTCAGAGGAGTTGGTATGAACCCGGAAAAATGATTATACAGAAACCGATGGCTGATGAATTACAGCGATAATGGCAGTGCCGTAGTGTATTTGATGCGCTCCATGGCAAAACTGGATGTCACATCCACCAGCCCGGGAATGCCGTTCACCAAGCGCTTATAAAAATCATCATAGCTTTTCATATCAGCGACCTGCACCTGCATAAGATAATCATACTCTCCGGCCATCCGATAGAAAGACAATACTTCAGGCATTTCCGACACCACGCGGGTGAACGTTTGATACCACTCGCTATTGTGTTGCTGAGTCTTGAGCAATACGAACGCCGTTAGCCCCAACCCCAATCGTTCGTTATCCAGTAATGCGACGCGCGCCCGGATATAGCCCTCTTCTTCCAGCTTCTTCAGCCTTTTCCAGCAGGGCGTCGAGGTCAGATTCACCGACTCAGCCAGCGTTTGCAGCGAAAGCGTACAGTCCTGTTGCAATAAGCCCAATAAAGCACGGTCTATTTTATCTAACATAACGCCATTCCGTAGAAAACTTTCCTCTAAACTGCCCCATTTGAAGATAAAAAGGCAACCTTTTTTTCCTGAAAACTCGGTAATCTACTCATCATCAATGCTGAACGGACCGACATCATGACCAACACCTGGGTAAAAAACGCTATCCATGCCATAGAAGCTGATTTCCAACGTTCAGCTGATACGCACCTGATCCGACTAACCTTACCGGATTACCCCGGTATTTATTTCTATTTAAAAGACGAAAGCACGCATCCCAGCGGCAGCCTAAAACACCGGCTGGCCCGCTCTTTATTCCTGTATGGCCTGTGTAACGGCTGGATAAAACAAGGAACGCCGATCATCGAAGCCTCATCCGGCAGCACGGCCGTCTCCGAAGCGTATTTCGCCCGCCTGCTGGGGCTGCCGTTTATCGCCGTTATGCCCGCCTGCACCGCCAAACGGAAAATCGAGCAAATCGCTTTTTATGGCGGACAATGCCATTTCGTCGAACAGGCCGGACAAATCTATGCGGCCTCGGAGCAATTAGCCCGACAACTGAACGGCCATTATATGGATCAGTTTACCTACGCCGAGCGGGCGACCGACTGGCGAGGCAATAATAATATCGCCGACAGCATCTATCGCCAGATGTCACGCGAACCCTACGCAGTCCCCGACTATATTGTCATGAGCGCCGGTACTGGCGGCACCTCAGCGACACTGGGACGCTACATCCGCTATCAGGGGCTGAATACGCAACTGGTGGTGGTCGATCCTGAAAACTCCGTTTTCTACGACTGCTATCAACAGCGCGATCGCGCCCTTATCGGCAAATGCGGCAGTCGAATCGAAGGCATTGGCCGCCCACGGGCGGAGCCGTCATTTATTCCCGAGGTTATCGACAGCATGATACGCGTTCCTGACGCGGCCAGCATTGCCACGCTCTACTGGCTGGAAGGCATTCTGGGCCGCAAGGTTGGCGCGTCCACCGGCACCAATGTCTGGGGAATGCTGCATTTGGCCCGGCAAATGATGGCGCAGGGTAAACAGGGCGCGATTGTTACCCTGCTATGCGATAGCGGAGAACGCTATCTGGACACCTACTACAACAGCGCCTGGGTTGAAAAAAATATCGGCGACCTTACGCCCTATCTCAATATGCTGAACGCCAAAGCAGAATCCAACTCCGCGGCGGCGCTGGACATGGCCTGACGCCTGTGCAAGAGAAAGCGCCGCATCGCTGAACGGCGACGCTTTTTCAGGTAACATAGCGGTTTTCCCCCTCAGGGCAGCCCGTTCGCCTTGAGGCTCAATGCGTCAAGGTGAATGAAAAATGAAGCGCGCTGTTGTCGTTTTTAGCGGTGGACAAGACTCCACAACCTGCCTGATTCAGGCTCTGAAACACTATGATGACGTCCACTGTATAACGTTCGATTACGGCCAACGTCACCGGGCGGAAATCGAGATAGCCAGAGAACTCGCGCAGCAACTCGGCGCTACGGCACACAAGGTGCTGGACGTCGGACTACTGAATGAACTGGCCGCCAGCAGCCTGACGCGCGAAAACATCCCCGTCCCTGACTATGACGCCGATACGCAGGGGCTTCCCAGCACGTTTGTCCCGGGCCGAAACATCCTTTTTCTGACGCTGGCCTCCATCTATGCCTATCAGGTCGGCGCGCAAGCCGTAATCACCGGCGTGTGTGAAACCGACTTCTCCGGCTACCCCGACTGCCGCGATGAATTCGTCAAGGCATTGAATCAGGCGGTCACCTTGGGTATTGCCCGCGATATCCGTTTCGTCACGCCGCTGATGTGGCTCAATAAAGCGGAAACCTGGGCGCTGGCGGACTATTACCAACAGTTGGACACCGTCCGTCACCACACGTTGACCTGCTATAACGGCATTAAAGGCGATGGCTGCGGCCATTGCGCCGCCTGCCATTTACGCGCCAAAGGACTGGAACAGTATCGGCGCGATCCCGTTGGCGTGATGACGGCGCTGAAACAAAAAACTTCCGGGAGTAGTTTTTGACGTCGCCACGGCAACCCGCAAGGGTGGCGGCCAAGAATGGCACGCCACAAAAAAACGGCCTAAAATAGCGCGCGTAACAAATGTCAGGCAGGCCCAAATACCAGCCGAGCTTGCCTGCGCTTGATGATTTCCCTGATGCGCGATAACACTTTAAACAAACCGCCGCAGGCCAAAGACAAGGAAGCCACCGCATCTCAAGCCCGACGAATGGCGTTCAAGTACGCCAATAACTCGCCCTCCAGCGGTAACGTTTTTTGCCCGACAAGATCGATGCAGACAAATGTCAGCGTTGCGTCCGCAACAATAGTGTTATCGGACAGGCGGGTAACAGACTGACTCATCACGCCGCTTCTGGCGCCAAGCTCCAGCAATGCGCTGTCAATACGCAATTCATCCCCCAATACCGCGGGTTTGCGATAGTTGATATTGATATTCACCACGACAAAAGCAACATGCTTGCTTTTCATCCAGCCGAAAACCGCTGACTTTTCCAGCCACTGCCAACGCGCCTCTTCTAAAAACTCCAGATAACGGGCGTTATTCACATGTTGGTAAACATCAATGTGGTAACCACGAACGGTGATGAAAGTCTGCATAAAACCCTGCTCCTGCGGCAAAAGATCCGGATAACCCGTATCACTGTTATCCAGCCTAGCAGAGCGGTTCGCAACCGGCGGCCACTTCGCCACGCGGTTGCGAAAATCATCACAATTTTAAGCGTGACAGATTGCGCTCAACCAAGGCGGCGCCAATCCCGGGGACTTCCTGCAATTGTTCTAGCTGCGTGAAAGGGCCGTTCTGTTCGCGATAATTGACGATTGCCTCCGCTTTTTTAAGGCCGACGCCGTTCATCACCGCGGCCAGATCTTCCGCCGTTCCCATATTAATGCTTACCTCGTCCTCATCAGTGGCGGGCAATAACGTTTTTTCCGATTGTTGAACGCTGGGCGCAGACTTCGCTGCGTTTCCGGTACTTTCGGTGCTCGGCGCGGCCTGAGCGATTAAAGGTAACCCAGACAGACTCATGCCGACGATCAAGCAAAGCGCTTTTACTCCTGACTTTTTCATGCTGTTTCCTCCGTGTGTTTGACAGCATGGCTACCTTGCCGCAGGCGTGATTTCATCGCAAATGGCATTCTCTGAATATGGAAAAGGCCGCGAAAGCGGCCTTTTCCTGTTGCAACGATTTGCAAATTTATGCGGAGCTTATTGCTGTTCCTGCGCCGCCGCACCCATTTTAATTTTGGCTTCGCTGCGCAAACTGGTCAGCAAGGCATCAAATAGCGACCCCACCGAACTTTGCTGTATTTGATTGGCAAACTGCTCTTTCTGTTGGTCGGTCAGTTGATGCGGCGTAACGCTGTCCAGCGCCACCAATACCACATTGCCGGCCTGATCCTGAGAAATACCATAAGAAGGCCGATCGTTGACCGGCAGCGGCAGAGCAAAAATAGACTCCGCCATTGCATCCCCCTGGGAGATGGAAGAGAGGGTTTTTGGCTCGCTAAAGCTCAGATTGGCGGCTTTAAGCGCGTCATCCTTACCTTGTTTCAGCTCAGCCAGCATTTTTTCAGCTTCAACCCGCGCCTGCTGTTCCGCCTTCTGACGCTTAACCGTCTGTATGACCTGTTCGCGCACCTGATCCAACGGACGCGTGCTTTCCGCTTTATGCTCAGTAATCCGGATCACAAACGCGCGATCGCCATCGACATTAATCACATCGGAGTTACTGCCCGGCCCACCATTCTCGCCCGCCAGTCCGCCATCGAAAATCGCCTGGGTGACCGGTTGGAAATTCAATGCCGCAGGCACTTGCTCGCGGGTAAACCAGTCGGTTTGCGTGGCTTTCACGCCTGCGGCTTCTTCGGCGGAGGCCAAAGACTCGTTGTCGTTGCTGGCGGCTTCGCTGACTTTTTGCTGCAATGCATAATACTCATCGAGCGCCTTTTCATGCTTCACTTTGGCGGCGATGTCGTCACGGACTTCACTCAACGGTTTGACCTGCCGAGGTTGAATATCATCAAGACGGACGATCAAATACCCAACGGAGGATTTTATCGCCGCAGAAACCTGCCCCTTTTCCGTCAGATTGGCTTGCTTGAGCTCATCAATGGTGGAGTTTTCATCCATCCATCCCAAATCTCCGCCATTGCGGCGCGAGATCACATCGGTAGACTTTTCTTTCGCCAGCGCGGCGAAATCGGCGCCTTGCTCAAGGCTATCCAGCACAGACTGCGCATCGGCTTCGGTTTTCACCTGAATAACGCTGAATTTCCTGCGCTCAGGCTGGGCGTAGTCACTTTGATTTTTTTCATAAAAATCGGCGATTGCGGCATTATCGACCGTGATTTTATCCATGATGCTCGCCGCATCCAGCGTGATATAGCTCACCTTGAAGGCTTCCGGCGCCAGGAAACGCGCCTGGTTCTGATCGTAATAGCTCTGGACTTCATCATCGGAAACGTTTTGCGTCTTGGCGTTGGCCTCAACGTCGATGGTCGCCAGACGAATAACCCGATCCTGAGCGGCCTGCTTAACCAGATTGTCGATTTCCTGCGGCAGAATGAACGCCGTATTGCCAAATCCGCGAATAAGTTGCTGTGAGGTCAACTGCTTACGCAACAGCTCGGCGTACATATCGGGCGTCATGCCCAGACGACGAACCTGAGCCAGGTATTTTTCATTATCAAAGCGGTTATTGGTTTGAAACGCAGGGACGGCGAAGATCGCCTGTTTGATTTGATCATCGCTGATATTCAACCCTAACTTATCAGCGTACTGATCCAGCAGTACTTCATCAATCAACTGTGCAAGAGACTGCCTGCGCAGTTGCTGCATATAACCGTCATTACTCGCCAAAATAGAAAAATTCTCACCCAGCGCTTCCTGCTGGCGGCTACGTTCGTTTTGTACCGCCTGTTCAAGCTGAGCCCGGGTAATCTCCTGCCCATTAACCTTCGCCGCATAGTCTCCGGAACCACCGATAAGATAATCGCCAACGCCGGTTAAAACGAATGACGCAATAATCAAGGCAAGAATAATTTTGAGCACGACGTTATTAGCGGCCGCGCGTAAATTGTCCATCATGTGTGACAACACTCCGCTGTAGTATGGATAACACGCCCTGCGCCGGCCTGAACCGTGCGTCCTTGTATTACTATGGACTGCAAACAAGGCCTGGGGCGTTTAAGCTCTGTCTGACAATAGTAACCTGAATTGCCAGTAAAAAAACATCAGGCATGTTTTTCAACATCTTTAGCGACAGCCCGCAGGGTGACAGGTATCTCCGCCCGTCATAAAAAATCGCAAAGCGATTTTCAACGTCGCTTGCGGCGGCCCGTCATAAAAAAAGGCACATCATAAAATGATGCGCCTCATATCTTACCTTACCAATATCTTTGCGTCAGATAATGTTTGGCAACACAGCGTGTTATCCGCCAAACCTGTGACGTAATAATCAGTTAACGGCGTCTTTCAATGTTTTACCCGCACGGAAGCCGGGAACTTTTGCTGCCGGGATACTGATCTCTTTACCCGTTTGCGGATTGCGGCCGGTACGAGCAGCGCGTTCACGCACTGAGAAAGTACCGAAACCAACCAAAGCAACATCATCCCCATCTTTCAGAGACTCGGTAACGGAACCAATAATTGCATCTAACACACGCCCTGCCGCCGCTTTGGAAATGTCAGCATCTGCGGCAATTTTGTCGATCAATTGTGACTTGTTCACTCTCTCATCCCCTCTGGAATTCAACTGTCGCGCTGAAATTTCCTAAAACACGACACGTAACTTTATATCAATCCTGTCAGACCTTAGCAAGTTACAGCTAAAACCAACAGTGCTCTAACTTAGCGGTACAAAAAAAGGCTGGCAAGCACGATTTAACTTACCAGCCCTGATTTTATCAAGGGTTTTTGCGATAGGTCACTATTTTGCCTTGGCGGTGGAGTTGGAGCTAACCACCTGCATGCCATAAGGCGCATTCAGCAACGCCAGCGCTAATACTTCCTCGATGCGTTTCACCGGATGGATATCCAGATCGGCAATGACATTTTGCGGGATGTCTTCAAGATCGCGCTTGTTATCATCCGGTATCAATACCGTTTTGATGCCGCCACGGTGAGCGGCCAGCAGTTTCTCTTTCAGGCCGCCGATCGGCAGCACCAGACCACGCAAGGTAATTTCACCCGTCATCGCCACATCTGCCCGCACCGGATTCCCCGTCAAACACGACACCAGCGCGGTGCACATCGCAATCCCCGCGCTCGGCCCGTCTTTTGGCGTCGCGCCTTCAGGAACGTGAACATGGATATCGCGCTTCTCATAGAAATCCGCATTGATGCCCAGTTTTTCCGCTCTGGCGCGCACCACGGTAAGCGCGGCCTGAATCGACTCCTGCATGACCTCGCCCAATGACCCGGTATAAGTCAGCTTGCCTTTACCGGGAACACAGGCGGTTTCAATGGTCAGCAAATCGCCGCCGACCTCCGTCCACGCCAGACCGGTTACCTGACCAACGCGGTTTTCTTCGTCCGCCCGGCCATAGTCGAAACGCTGTACGCCAAGGAAATCCTTAAGATTATCGCCCGTTATCTGGATATGTTTAACTGTTTTATCCATCAGCAGCATTTTTACCGCTTTCCGGCACAGCTTGGAGATTTCACGCTCCAGATTACGCACGCCGGCTTCACGGGTGTAATAGCGGATAATGCCGACAATCGCGCTATCTTCCACGGACAGCTCGTTTTTCTTCAGCGCATTGCGCTCTATCTGCTTCGGCAAAAGATGCTGTTTGGCGATGTTTAATTTCTCGTCTTCGGTATAACCGGAAAGACGGATCACTTCCATACGGTCAAGCAGCGGCGCCGGAATGTTCATTGAGTTGGACGTGGCGACAAACATCACGTCCGACAGATCGTAATCCACTTCCAGATAGTGATCGTTAAACGCCACGTTCTGTTCCGGATCGAGGACTTCCAGCAAGGCGGACGCGGGATCGCCGCGCATGTCGGAAGACATTTTGTCGATCTCGTCCAACAGGAACAGCGGGTTTTTCACCCCGACTTTCGCCATCTTCTGAATCAGTTTGCCCGGCATGGAACCGATGTAGGTGCGCCGGTGGCCGCGGATTTCCGCTTCATCGCGCACGCCGCCCAGCGCCATACGCACATACTGACGCCCGGTCGCCTTGGCGATGGACTGCCCCAGCGAGGTTTTACCTACCCCCGGCGGCCCGACCAGACACAGAATCGGCCCTCTGATTTTGCTGACGCGGCTCTGCACCGCCAGGTATTCCAGAATGCGTTCTTTTACCCGCTCAAGACCATAATGGTCGGTATCCAGCATTTCCTGCGCCTTGAGCAAGTCTTTCTTCACTTTGCTGCGGGCATTCCAGGGAACCTGCACCATCCAGTCGATGTAGCTGCGCACCACGGTCGCCTCGGCGGACATCGGCGACATCATCTTCAGCTTTTGCAATTCCGCTTCGGTTTTTTCCCGCGCTTCCTTCGGCATTTTCGCCGCGTCGATCTTGCGCTTCAGCGCTTCATGTTCATCCGGCGCATCGTCCATTTCGCCAAGTTCTTTCTGAATCGCCTTCATTTGCTCATTCAGATAGTACTCGCGCTGGCTCTTCTCCATCTGTTTTTTAACCCGGCTGCGGATCCGCTTCTCAACCTGCAACAGGTCAATCTCGGATTCCATCATCGCCATCAGGTACTCTAAACGCTCGGTGATGTCGGACATTTCGAGCACCGACTGCTTATCCGCCAGTTTCAACGGCATATGCGCCGCGATGGTATCGGCCAGACGCGCGGCATCGTCAATGCTGTTCAGCGAGGTCAGGACTTCCGGCGGGATCTTTTTATTCAGCTTGATATATCCCTCAAACTGATTGATCGCCGTGCGCATTAATACTTCCTGCTCGCGCTCATCAATCGCCGGGGAGTCCAGATATTCGGCCTGCGCGGCGAAATGCTCGCCGCTGTCGGAAAGTGTCGTGATCCGCGCGCGCTGCAACCCTTCAACCAGCACTTTCACCGTGCCGTCCGGCAGTTTCAGCATTTGAAGAATTGAGGCTACCGTCCCTACCGAGAAAAGATCGTTAATACTTGGCTCATCCGTTGAGGCCTCTTTCTGCGCCACCAACATGATCTTTTTATCATGATCCATTGCAGCTTCAAGGCACCGAATTGACTTCTCACGACCAACAAACAACGGAATCACCATGTGCGGATAAACCACCACATCGCGCAGCGGCAATACGGGGATTTCTATGCGTTCGGAACGCTCAGGGTTCATAGAGCTCTCTCTTAGTTTCGTTTCCGCCAGGTTAAGGGAATCTCGTGAAACGCGATCTTCACGGGTTTCACCAAATAGGTATTCGAGTATATGGGGATAAATATCTCACATTCAACGACCAGAACGCGTGTAAAAGCGAATGGGGGATAAAATCCCCCATTTTTGTCTTGCAGAACGGTGTAATCGGCTAATTATTCGCCGGATGCCTGCTGCGCTTCGTGTTTGCCATAAATCAGCAAAGGCTCGGACTGGCCGGCGATGACGGACTCGTCAATCACCACTTTATCGACGCTTTCCAGCGACGGAAGATCGTACATGGTCTCCAGCAATGCGGCCTCAACGATGGAGCGCAGACCGCGAGCGCCCGTTTTACGCGCCATCGCTTTCTTGGCGATAGCCGTCAGAGCGTCATCACGGAACTCCAGTTCAACGCCTTCCAGGTTAAACAACGCCTGATACTGTTTCGTCAGGGCGTTTTTCGGTTCGCGCAGGATCTGGATCAGCGCGTCTTCGCTCAACTCTTTCAGCGTGGCGACCACCGGCAGACGACCGATAAATTCAGGGATCAAACCAAACTTGATTAAATCGCCGGGTTCGACCTGACCCAACAGTTCGCCTTCCGTCGCCTTTTCAGCCGTGCCTTTTACCGTCGCGCCGAAACCGATACCGCGCCCGGTGTCGGTACGCTGCTCGATAACCTTATCCAGCCCGGCAAAAGCGCCGCCGCAGATGAAGAGGATCTTGGAGGTATCGACCTGCAAAAACTCTTGCTGCGGATGCTTGCGCCCGCCCTGCGGCGGAACGGCGGCGATAGTGCCTTCAATCAGCTTCAGCAACGCCTGCTGAACCCCTTCGCCGGACACGTCGCGGGTAATCGACGGGTTATCGGACTTACGTGAAATCTTGTCGATTTCATCGATATAGACGATACCGCGCTGCGCTTTCTGCACGTCATAGTCGCATTTCTGCAACAATTTCTGGATGATGTTTTCAACGTCTTCACCGACATAGCCCGCTTCGGTCAAGGTTGTCGCATCCGCCATGGTGAACGGTACATCAAGGAAACGCGCCAGCGTTTCGGCCAGCAAGGTTTTACCGCTACCGGTCGGACCAATCAGCAAAATATTGCTTTTGCCCAGTTCGATGCCGTTACTGCTGTCGCCGTTGCGTAACCGCTTGTAGTGGTTGTACACCGCAACAGCCAGCACTTTCTTAGCCTGTTCCTGACCGATAACATAATCATCAAGATGGTGACGAATTTCGTGTGGCGTCGGCAGTGCGCTGCGTTCACGATGCGGCGCCACTTCTTTAATTTCTTCGCGAATAATGTCGTTACACAAGTCAACACATTCATCGCAGATATACACTGACGGCCCGGCAATCAGCTTGCGTACTTCATGCTGGCTTTTGCCGCAAAAAGAACAGTACAGCAACTTTCCTGAACCGTCTTTGCGCTTATCTGTCATGAGTAAAACCTCTTCTTAGTCTTTTGCCCGCAGGCCAATCACAGCGATATCGCTACAGCGAACGCCGATATTCATAGCCGATACGCGCCAAAAACATCGCAAACAGACCATCGGTCGAACACTGATTAAACTATCAACATAGCAGATTATCACTCACGGTGAGTAAATACAGAATCCACCAAGCCGTAGTCTACTGCCTCATTGGCAGAGAGGAAACGGTCACGTTCCGTGTCTCTTTCTATCACGTCAAGAGACTGGCCCGTATGTTTAGCCATCAATTCATTCATTCTGGCTTTTACTTTCAATATTTCTTTGGCATGGATTTCAATATCCGTCGCCTGCCCCTGGAATCCGCCCAGCGGCTGATGAATCATTACCCGTGAGTTGGGCAGGCAGATACGTTTGCCTTTCGCGCCCGCCGCCAGCAGGAACGATCCCATGGAACATGCCTGCCCCATACAAATCGTACTGACATCCGGCTTGATAAACTGCATGGTATCGTAAATGGACATGCCGGCAGTAATGACGCCCCCGGGAGAGTTGATGTACAGGAAAATGTCCTTTTCCGGGTTTTCAGCTTCCAGAAACAACATCTGCGCCACAATCAGGTTCGCCATATAGTCTTCGACCTGACCGGTCAGGAAGATTATCCGTTCTTTCAGCAGACGGGAATAGATATCGTAAGAACGCTCCCCACGAGAGGTTTGCTCAACCACCATCGGCACCAGGGCCATGTGGGGTGCTTGTGTTTCTTGTTCGCCACTGTATGACATTCACGTCTCCTAGATAAAATACGTCCTGCACCATTATCGCCCGATTCTACTTGAGATAAACGATGATGACCATGCTCATGCATTCGGCGCGCGTATCCGTGGGACAACACGGTTAGCGGACGTCCCTAATGATACCGGACTTTTCTCTTCACTTATGTGGGGCATTCATAGCGTTTTTCAAGCTTACACTATCCATTGTTTTATATTAAAGCGTAATCAGCCTCGCCCCCCGGCTGGTTAGCTTTCCCCTCTGTTACATAATAGTGCAATTTAAGGTTCGCCGTTTAACAACAAACAGAGGATACGGCTATCATTCAAATAGAAAAAACCCGCGCCATAAGGCTACGGGCTTTTATTGACAGGGAAACATCTCCCCTGACGCAGCAGCGGAATGATGCTTATGCGGTAGCAGGCGCAGTCTGATTCATCAGTTCATTAAAGCTGACGGATTTCTCAACCACTTTTGCTTTGGCAAGCAGTGTTTCAACCGCTTGTTCTTCCAATGCAACGTTACGCATGTTGTTCATCAGTTCTTTGTTTTTGCTGTAGAACTCGATAACTTCCTGCGGATCTTCATAGGCGGAAGCCATCTCTTCGATCAGTGCGTTGACGCGCGCGTCGTCGGCTTTCAGTTCATTGCTGCTGATGACTTCGCCCAGCAACAGGCCGACAATAACGCGACGCTTGGCTTGTTCTTCGAACAGTTCGCGCGGCAGTTCCAGCGCCTGTTTTTCATTGCCGCCAAAACGTTGCGCGGCCTGACGGCGCAGAACGTCAATTTCACCGTCGATCAGCGCGGCAGGCACGTCGATTTCATTCGCCTTGACCAGACCGTCGAGAACCTGGGTTTTCACACGGTTACGCACCGCGCCTTTCAACTCACGTTCCATATTCTTGCGAACTTCGGCGCGCAGACCTTCCTGAGAGCCATCTTCCACGCCGAAACGCTTAATGAATTCTTCAGTCAGTTCAGGCAACTCGCGCTCTTCCACTTTCTTCAGAACGATAGCGAATTTAGCCGCCTTACCTTTCAGGTTTTCAGCGTGGTAGTCTTCAGGGAAATTCACATCAATGGTGAACTCTTCGCCGGCTTTGTGACCCACAACGCCGTCTTCAAAACCGGGGATCATACGGTTCTGGCCCATAGCCAGTACGAAATCGGAGGCTTTGCCGCCTTCAAACTCTTCGCCATCGATAGAACCGCTGAAGTCGAGAGTAACGCGATCTTCAGCCGCCGCCGCGCGATCGGTTTCTTTCCAGGTCGCCTGTTGCTTACGCAGCGTTTCCAGCATGGTATCCACGTCGGCGTCAGTGACTTCAACCACCGGTTTTTCAACTTCGATGGCTTCCAGATCTTTCAATTCGACTTCCGGATAAACTTCGAACTCCACAGAGTATGTGAAGTCGCCGCCCACCTGATACTCACCCGGAACATAGTTCGGCGCACCAACTGGGTTAATCTTTTCTTTGATGATGGCGTCAACGAAATTACGCTGCATCAAATCGCCCAGCACGTCCTGACGCACGGATGCACCATAACGCTGAGCGACAACGTTCATCGGCACTTTGCCTTTGCGAAAGCCGTCAATACGTACTTTTTTGGCCACGTTGACCAGTTCGCTCTTAACTGCACTCTCAATGCTGTCAGCAGCAACGGTAATCGTTACACGGCGCCCAAGGCCTTGAGTGGTTTCAACAGAAACTTGCATCTTGTTACCTCAAAAAATCACAGTGCTCGGTCAACCCCAAAACTATTCTCACAACAGCAAAACCCGTTTCGAACAAGCGCCAACCGGCACGTCGAAAAGGCCTTACGGAACCGGGACGGCCACCATGTCGTTACCAGACCCGATTCCCTGTAGTCAGAAGCGTCCCGAATACATTCCGGAAAAATAGACGCGGCATTATAGCGGTATAGATAGGATGAGTCGAGGACGGCGGGCAGACTATTACAACAGGACATTCACACTTTGATGAATAACCCGTTCGCAAACGGGTTATATCAAGAATTATGACATGATGCCGGCGCCGCCGCAGGGGGGTGATGAAGGAACGCTATTCTGCAAACTCTCCCATTCTTTTCGCGTATAGGTATGCAGCGCCAGCGCGTGCACCGTAGTGGCCAATTCCGCGGCCAATAACGCATAGATAGCCCGATGGCGGCCCAACACCCGTTCCCCGGAAAAACGTTCGCTGACTATCACCACCTTGAAATGGCTTTCAGATCCCGCGGGCACGTTATGACGATAGCTTTCATCGATCACCTCCAGGTGGAGCGGCTCGAATTCCACACGCAATTTTTCTTCTATGACTTCACGTATCATACGGCTACCCCTTCGGCTTTAAAAAAGTTCGCTGTCCCACATCCATTTTAGCTGCTTTGCACAGCGCTATGGCTCTGTAACATAACTATTAAGGGAAAAATAGCAACCGGCCGACATTTATTCAGCGGTCTCGATGTGATAAAAACGATTTTGCCAGAGGTAAGGGAGAGAAAAGATAAATTTCAGGAGAAATTACCTACTCTCCGCTCTTTCCCCTGTCGGCGGCAATGATATGATATCGGGAATTTTTATCAGCTCACCACCCTAATCATTACTGAGAAAATACCAATGTTAAAAAAATTATTTTTCCCTCTTCTGGCCGTACTGATACTTGCGGGTTGCGCAAACAGAAGCAATACCCTCAATATTACGCCCAGCATCAGCCTTCCCTCACAGGATCCGACGCTGATGGGCATTACGATCAGTATTAACGGCGCGGACCAGCGTGCCGATCAGGCGCTGGCTAAAGTTAACCGCGACGGGCAATTGCTGACCCTGACTCCGTCACGCGACCTGCGTTTCCTGTTGCAGGAGGCGCTGGAAAAACAAATGGCCGCTCGCGGCTATATGATCGGCACCGGCGGCCCGGTCGCGTTGCAGATCGTGGTGAATCATCTTTATGCCGATGTATCCGAAGGCAATCTGCGTTACAACATCACCACCAAAGCGGATATTTCGATTATTTCCCAGGCGAACAACGGCAACAAGCAGGTTAAAAACTACCGGGCGACCTATAGCGTCCAGGGCGCTTTTACCGCTAACAATCAGAACATCACCAATGCCGTTAATACCGTGTTAAGCGATGTCATTAACGATATGGCGCAAGACACCAGCGTCAGCACATTTATTAAAGAGAACGCCCGTTAATTACTTCAATCCGCTTCCTTTGCTCTGCAACTTCCCCTGCGGAGCAAGGGAAAGGACTTCCCATGCTTAGTCGTATCATCAATCTGTTTAGTCAGCGTAATTCGCTTTTCCTGCTGCTGCTCGGGTTTGCTTCCGGCCTACCGCTGGCGCTTACCTCCGGCACCTTGCAAGCCTGGATGACGGTAGAAAATGTCGATCTGAAAACCATCGGATTTTTCTCTCTGGTCGGTCAGGCGTACGTCTTCAAATTTCTGTGGTCGCCCTTGATGGATCGCTACACCCCGCCTTTTCTCGGGCGCAGACGGGGATGGCTGCTGCTGAGCCAACTGTTGCTGATCGTGGCGATTGTCTGCATGGGCTTTATGAATCCCGCTCGCGATCTCTGGTGGCTGGCCGCGCTGGCGGTACTGGTTGCGTTTTGCTCGGCGTCACAGGATATCGTGTTTGATGCCTATAAAACCGACCTGCTGCCGCCGGCGGAGCGCGGAACCGGCGCCGCCGTTTCAGTATTGGGGTATCGACTGGCGATGCTGGTCTCCGGCGGACTGGCGTTGTGGATAGCGGACAGGCTATTGGGCTGGCAGGCGACTTACTGGCTGATGGCGGGATTAATGCTCATCGGCGTGCTTGCCACCCTGCTGGCCCCCGAACCGGATAACAGCCAGCCCGCTCCGCGGACGATGGAACAGGCCATCGTTGCGCCGCTGCGTGACTTTTTCGGCCGCAACAATGCCTGGCTGATCTTACTGTTGATCGTGTTGTACAAATTAGGCGATGCCTTCGCCATGAGCCTGACGACCACGTTCCTGATCCGCGGCGTCGGTTTTAACGCCGGGGATGTCGGTCTGGTAAACAAAACGCTGGGCCTGTTTGCCACGATTGTCGGCGCGGTTTACGGCGGATTGCTGATGCAACGGCTGACGTTGTTCAGGGCATTGATGCTGTTTGGTATTTTGCAGGCGGTATCCAATGCCGGCTACTGGTTGCTGGCGATCACCGATAAAAACCTGTTCAGCATGGCCAGCGCCGTTTTTCTGGAAAACCTGTGCGGCGGAATGGGAACCGCGGCGTTTGTCGCGCTATTAATGACGCTGTGCCACAAATCTTTTTCCGCGACGCAGTTTGCCTTGCTGTCGGCCCTTTCCGCCGTGGGACGGGTGTATGTCGGCCCGATTGCCGGCTGGTTTGTCGAGGCCCACGGCTGGGCATGGTTTTATCTGTTTTCGATCGTCGCGGCCTTGCCAGGTCTGTTTCTTTTAATGGTGTGCCGAAGAACATTGGAATACACGCAAAAAACCGACGCTTTCCTGTTGCGTCACTCGTTTCCCGGTTATTACAGCGCGGCATTGCGTACGCTGGCTATCGGTTCGAGTCTGTTGGGCTTGTGGTTAGTGCTGCTGATAACCAATGCCATGGGGTGGACTGCCCTGCCATGGCTGGCCGATTACGTGTTGATGGCGGGCGGCGGACTGGCGCTGCTGGGCATTCTACTCGGCAGCCTGCTGGACTATCTTTCACTGCGGGCGCCGTCGAAACGTTACGGCTGAGCGGCGTCAAAGGGATAAAAGCGCCTTATTCTGTGGTTTTATCCCCTTATTAAATTATTTTTTTGTAAATAATCGGGTAAGGGGAAAAATTTATTTCATACGGCAACCTTTTTCGTAAACCTATTTTGTTTTTTTGACGAAAATGCTTGCCATACCCAAAATATCTACTCTCTTGAAAATAAAAGTCGCTATGGGTTGTAATTTTTTATTATCAATCCATACTTTTGCCTGGGTAAAACGTTAATTACCTGTTTTTAAATACCATTTTTTATTTACTGCTGTCTTTGTGACAATTCGTGCAAAAAGCAGCAACAACTGGCTGACATAACCCTAATCATGTTTACAGTACAGTAACCTTCCCGTAAAATGCCCGCTCGCGTGAAATGACAATAGAGCCCTTGTAATTGAGGTCGCTAGATGAGACTCAGGAAATACAATAAAATTTTTGGGATGTTGTCTTTATTTGCAGCCACAGCACTGCTCAGCGGCTGCGATATGGCATTGATGAACCCCAAAGGACAAGTCGGGTTAGAACAACGATCGTTAATACTGACCGCCATCGGGCTGATGTTGATCGTTGTCGTTCCCGTCATCATTATGGCCATTGCCTTTGCCTGGAAGTTCAGAGCTTCCAATGAGAAGGCGAAATATACTCCCGATTGGTCCCACTCCAACAAGATCGAAGCTGTTGTCTGGACAGTGCCCATTATCATTATCGTTATTCTTGCAGCGATTACCTGGAAAACCACCCATTCGCTTGATCCTTATAAGCCTTTGGAATCCGACGTTAAACCCATTAATGTCGAAGTGGTTTCCCTTGACTGGAAATGGCTGTTCATTTACCCGGATCTGGGGATTGCCAGCGTCAATGAACTCGCTTTCCCTGCCGACACGCCTGTTGCATTCAAACTCACCTCTGACTCAGTGATGAACTCGTTTTTCATTCCTCGTCTCGGCGGACAAATCTATGCAATGGCCGGCATGCAAACCAAGCTGCATCTGATTGCCAACGAAGCGGGTAAATATGATGGTATTTCCGGCGGTTACAGCGGAAGAGGCTTCTCGGGAATGAAGTTCACGGCTATCGCCACGCCTACCCAGCAGGAGTTTGACCAATGGGTTGCCAACGTTCGTGCGTCTTCCAAGACACTCAACAGCATGGATGAATTCAACCAACTGGCCCAGCCAAGTGAATTTCATCCCGTGGAATACTTCTCCAGTGTTCAACCGGATTTATTCAGGAATATTATTCTCAAATTCACAGGCAACAACATGAACATGCAGCATCATGGCGAAGGCATGAAGCACGATGAAAACATGCGCCACGATGAGAGTATGAACATGGGCGAGCATGGCTCGCACCAAGGAGCCGAGGGATAATACGATGTTCGGAAAACTTACACTTGATGCGGTTCCGTATCATGAACCTATTATCATGGTCACCGTGGCGGCGATCATTGTCGGCGGCCTGGCGCTGCTGGCGGCACTTACCTATTTCGGCAAGTGGAAATGGTTATGGACAGAATGGTTTACCTCTGTAGACCATAAAAAGATCGGCATCATGTATGTCATCGTCGCGTTGGTGATGATGGTTCGCGGTTTTGCCGACGCCATTATGATGCGCGGTCAACAGGCGCTGTCCTCCGCCGGTGAAGCCGGCTTCCTCAACGCGCACCACTACGATCAGATCTTCACCGCTCACGGCGTGATCATGATCTTCTTCGTGGCGACCCCGTTCGTCGTCGGTTTGATGAACCTGGCGGTTCCTCTGCAAATTGGCGCCCGCGACGTGGCCTTTCCTTTCCTGAACTCGCTGAGTTTCTGGTTATTTGTGGTCGGCGTCATTCTGATCAACATATCGCTGGGAATCGGCGAGTTTGCCCAAACCGGCTGGGTGGCTTATCCGCCGCTTTCCGGCAAGGAGTACAGTCCCGGCGTCGGGGTCGATTACTGGATATGGAGTTTACAGATATCCGGTCTGGGCACCACGCTGACCGGGGTCAATTTCTTCGCCACCATCATGAAAATGCGCGCGCCGGGCATGACGCTGATGAAAATGCCGGTCTTTACCTGGACGGCCCTATGCACCAACGTCCTGATTATTGCCGCATTCCCGATCTTGACGGTGACTATCGCGTTGCTGACGCTTGACCGTTACCTCGGCACCCATTTCTTTACCAATGATATGGGCGGCAACATGATGATGTACATCAACCTGATTTGGGCCTGGGGCCATCCCGAGGTGTACATTCTGGTGCTGCCGGTATTCGGCATCTATTCCGAAATCGTGGCCACATTCTGTAAAAAACGCCTGTTCGGCTACACCTCGCTGGTATGGGCGACCATCGCGATTACCGTATTGTCGTTTATCGTTTGGCTGCACCACTTTTTCACCATGGGGTCCGGGGCGAACGTCAACGCCTTCTTTGGTATCGCCACCATGATTATTTCAATCCCGACCGGGGTTAAAATCTTCAACTGGCTGTTCACCATGTATCAGGGCCGCATTCAGTCCCACTCCGCCATGCTATGGACCATCGGCTTCATTATCACCTTCTCCATCGGCGGGATGACGGGGGTTCTGCTGGCCGTACCGGGAGCCAACTTCGTCCTGCATAACAGCCTGTTCCTGATTGCTCACTTCCATAACGTGATCATCGGCGGTGTGGTATTCGGGTGCTTTGCCGGTATTACTTACTGGTTCCCGAAAGCATTCGGCTTCACCCTGAACGAAACCTGGGGTAAACGCGCTTTCTGGTTCTGGATCATCGGCTTCTTCGTCGCCTTTATGCCGCTGTATGTGCTGGGCTTCATGGGCATGACCCGCCGTTTGAGTCAGCAGATTAATCCTGAGTTCCATGCATGGCTGGTGGTTGCTTCGGTAGGGGCGGTGCTGATCGGTATCGGCGTACTGTGCCAAGTGATGCAATTCTACGTCAGTATTCGCGATCGCCACCAGAACCGCGATTTGACGGGCGACCCCTGGGACGGCCGCACGCTGGAATGGTCAACCTCTTCTCCGGCGCCGTTCTATAATTTCGCCACCGTGCCGCACGTTCATGAACGCGATGCGTTCTGGGATGCGAAAGAGAAAGGCGAAGCCTACCGGAAACCGGCCGGCTATGAAGAGATCCATATGCCGAAAAACACCGGCGCGGGCGTCATTATTTCCGCCTTCAGCCTGGTGTTCGGTTTTGCCATGATCTGGCATATCTGGTGGATGGCGATTATCGGCTTTGCCGGAATGATCGTGACCTGGATCGTGCATAGCTTTAACCAGGATGTTGACTACTACGTCCCGGTTAAGGAAATCGAGCAAATTGAGAATCAGAATTTTGATCAAATCAGCAAAGCAGGTCTGAAACATGTCAACTGAAACTCTGACCAACCATAGCGCAGCCCATGCCGAGCATGGGCACCACGATGCAGGAGCCACCAAAGTATTCGGCTTTTGGATCTACCTGATGAGCGACTGTATTTTGTTTGCGTCTTTGTTCGCAACCTATGCAGTGCTGGTTAACGGTACCGCCGGCGGTCCGACAGGGCAGGACATTTTCGAACTGCCTTTCGTGCTGGTCGAAACCTTCGTCCTGTTGTTCAGCAGTATCACCTACGGCATGGCGATGATCGCCATGAACAAGGGCAACAAGTCGCAGGTTAACGCCTGGTTGGCGATGACCTTCCTGTTTGGTCTGGCGTTTATCGCGATGGAAATCTATGAATTCCATCACCTGATCGCCGAAGGCTTTGGCCCGGATCGCAGCGCGTTTCTGTCGGCGTTTTTTGCGCTGGTGGGGACGCACGGTATCCACGTTACCGCCGGCCTGATCTGGATCATCATCATGATGGTTCAGGTTTCCAGCCGTGGTTTGACCGCGACGAATAAAACGCGTCTGATGTGCCTGAGCCTGTTCTGGCACTTCCTTGACGTGGTATGGATTTGTGTCTTCACCGTTGTTTATCTGATGGGGGCGATGTAATGAGTCATTCTACCACCGATCATGCAGGCGCCAGCCACGGCAGCGTCAAATCCTACCTGATAGGTTTTGTGCTGTCGGTTATTCTGACAGTGATTCCTTTCGGCCTGGTCATGGCCGGCTCCGCTTCACATAACGTCATTCTTCTGACGGTCCTGGGATGTGCGGTGATTCAGATTCTGGTGCACCTGGTGTACTTTCTGCATCTGAATTCGTCCTCTGAAGAGCGTTGGAATGTGGTGGCCCTTGTGTTTACCGTCCTGATTATCGCAATTGTCGTTGTCGGCTCCATCTGGATTATGATGAGCGCGCACCACAACATGATGATCCAGTAACAGAGCCGTAAAAGATGATTAAGCAATACCTGCAAGTCACTAAACCAGGAATTATTTTCGGTAATCTAATTTCTGTTATCGGCGGATTTCTCCTTGCTGCCCAGGGCAGCATTGATTATGTCCTGTTTCTCGCCACCCTCGTTGGGGTATCGCTGGTTGTTGCGTCCGGTTGCGTGTTCAACAACGTCATCGATCGCGATATCGACAAAAAAATGGAGAGAACCAAGAATCGGGTTCTGGTAAAGGGACTGATTTCACTGAAAGTCACGCTGGTTTATGCGGCGGTGCTGGGTATTGCGGGCTTTGCGTTGCTGTATATCGCCGCCAATCCGTTAGCCATGTGGCTGGCCGTGATGGGCTTCGTGGTTTATGTCGGCGTCTATAGCCTGTACATGAAACGCCATTCTGTTTACGGCACGTTGATTGGCAGCCTGTCAGGCGCCGCGCCGCCGGTTATCGGCTATTGCGCCGTCAGTAACCAGTTTGACGCCGGCGCCCTGATTCTGCTGCTGATTTTCAGCCTGTGGCAGATGCCCCACTCCTACGCCATCGCCATTTTCCGACTCAAGGATTATCAGGCGGCCAATATCCCGGTGTTGCCGGTAGTGAAAGGCATTTCCGTGGCGAAAAACCATATCACGCTGTATATTCTGGCGTTTATGGTTGCGACCCTGATGCTCTCTTTAGGCGGTTATGCCGGTTACAAATATCTGGTGGTGGCCGCCGCCGTCAGCGTATGGTGGTTGGGCATGGCGCTGTCGGGCTATAAAAACGCCAATGACGACCGGGTATGGGCCAAAAAACTGTTTGTGTTTTCCATTGTCGCCATTACCTCGCTGAGCGTGATGATGTCCGTCGACTCCATCGCTCCGACGCAGGACGTGTTGCTGACCTACCTGCGCTGACAAAAGCCGCATTCGAAAACTCAGGCGGATTTATCCGCCTCAGATCATTGACAAAGCCTGTTATTAGGGAGAGCGTGGCGAGGGGCCGTAGCGGCGTAAGCCGCCGAAGCGCCCCTCGGTACGGTAGGCCCGGGTATCTCAGGCTTACAGACGACTTTGTCAGTAACCTCAGGCGGATTTATCCGCCTGTTGTTTTTTTATACCGCCCTCTTCGACTCCGCCCGCCAAATAACGTAACAAACCTGTCGTTTACGCAATGATGGATAACCAACTAGAATAGCGCCGACTGTTTTCCCGAGGTATCAATGAACGATAACAAAATGACCCCAGGCGAGCTCCGTGCGACATGGTGCTTAGGCACGGTATTTTCTCTGCGTATGCTCGGCATGTTTATGGTGCTGCCCGTTCTGACCACCTACGGTATGGCGTTGCAAGGCGCCAGCGAAGCCCTTATCGGTATTGCTATCGGCATCTATGGCCTGATGCAGGCCATTTTTCAAATCCCATTCGGACTGTTGTCAGATCGCGTTGGCCGAAAACCGTTAATCGTCGGCGGATTGCTGATTTTTGCGCTGGGAAGCGTGATTGCCGCCCTCAGCGATTCAATCTGGGGCATCATTCTTGGCCGCGCCTTGCAAGGATCGGGCGCTATCTCCGCCGCCGTCATGGCCTTGCTTTCCGATCTCACCCGCGAGCAGAACCGCACCAAAGCCATGGCGTTTATCGGCGTCAGTTTCGGCGTTACCTTCGCCATCGCCATGGTTTTAGGCCCCATCGTCACCCATGCGTTTGGATTACAGGCGCTTTTCTGGGGCATTACCCTGCTGACGCTGATCGGCATTGTGATTACCCTTACCCTGATCCCCGCCGCCCCGGCCCATATACTGAACCGCGAATCGGCGATGGTGCGCGGCAGTTTTCATAAGGTCTTGGGCAATAGCCGGTTACTGAAGCTGAACGTGGGCATCATGTGCTTACACATTCTGCTTATGTCGAGCTTCGTTGCATTGCCAAGGGTGCTGGAACAAGCCGGGCTGGCGCCGCAGGACCACTGGAAAGTCTATCTGGCGACCATGCTGATTTCATTCGCCGGCGTAGTGCCCTTTATTATTTATGCCGAATTGAAACGACGGATGAAGCAGGTGTTCGTCGGCTGTGTCGTGGTGCTTATCGCCGCCGAGCTGGTGCTGTGGTCGGCAGGAAATCAACTCGGATACCTTATCCTCGGCGTACAGCTTTTCTTTCTGGCATTCAACGTGATGGAAGCCCTGTTGCCTTCGCTGATCAGCAAAGAAGCGCCGGCCGGATACAAGGGCACGGCGATGGGCGTCTACTCTACGACGCAGTTCCTCGGGGTCGCGATTGGCGGCAGTCTTGGCGGAGGGGTATTCGAATTGTACGGCGCGGCGTTTGTTTTCATCGCTGGCGCGGCGATTGCGGTTATCTGGCTGATGGTCAGCCTGACCATGCAAGAACCGCCCTACCTCAGCAGCCTGAGAATTACGCTCTCCGATTTCGCCTTACGCAACGGCGATCTGGAGCAAAAAATGCGCACTCAGCCCGGCGTCGCGGAAGTGATTATCGTACCCGATGAGTTCAGCGCCTACGTCAAAATCGATAACCAGAAAATCAGCAGACAGCAGTTAGAGCAGTTGGTCAGCCAGCCGTGAAAAACAGACCGGCCGCGCTGACCTGTTACCGATTAATCACGGAAGTTCGTGAACTGGAACGGTTGCCCCAGGTCGGCGCCGCGCACCAACGCCATGGCGCCTTGTAAATCGTCGCGCGATTTCCCCGTCACCCGCACCTGCTCGCCCTGAATCTGCGCCTGTACTTTCAGTTTGCTGTCTTTAATCAGCTTAACGATTTTTTTCGCCAGCGTACTTTCAATCCCCTGCTTCAGTTTGGCCTCGACGCTGTAGGTTTTACCGCTGTGTTCTATCTCTTCGGGGATCTCCAGCGAACCGCCTTCAATACCGCGCTTCAGCAATTTTTCTCGTAGGATATCGATCAATTGCTGTACCTGAAAATCCGACTCGCTGGCCGCTTTGATGCTTTGTGATTTTTCATTCAGTTCAAAGCTGGCCGGAACATTGCGGAAGTCCCAACGGGTGCTCAGTTCCCGCGTCGCGTTTTCCACCGCATTACGGACTTCCTGCATATCAATTTCCGAAACAATATCGAAAGACGGCATAATTTGTTCTCCTGACAAGTTTGGCTGGCGAGCATCATAACCGCTCCTTTGTCATAAATAAAATACGAGCCGATAGCGAGCTTATCATCGTCAGACTTTACTCTTCGACGCAGACTCATTAGCCTGATATGCAAACTGCCGATAACAATAATGGCCTATGTTGGGCCTGGACAAGAACGTCTGTTCCCGTATCAACAAAGGGAGAATAAAATGAAAATAACCGTTCTTGGTTGCGGCGCGCTCGGGCAACTATGGCTCGCGGCTCTGCATCAGCAAGGCCATGATGTCCAGGGATGGCTGCGTATTCCGCAGCCTTTTTGTCCGGTCAATGTGATCCGGTTGAACGGCCAGCACTGTAACCTTAACCTGACGGCTAACGACCCCGACCATCTGGCGCACAGCGAGTTATTGTTAGTGACGTTAAAGGCCTGGCAGGTTTCCAATGCCGTCGCCGCATTACTGCCGCGACTCAGCCCGCATTGCACCATCTTGTTATTGCACAACGGCATGGGCACGCGCGAGGAGTTACCGCCTCTCAGGCAACCGTTGATTTTCGGCATCACGACCCATGCCGCTCGCCGTGATGCGACCACCGTGGTGCATGTCGCCGCAGGCACGACACATATCGGCTCGGTTAATGATGCGGACACGCACGGCTACCTTGCTGAAGTGCTGCATCAGGCTTTACCCGACGTTGCCTGGCATAACAATATTACCGCGACCTGCTGGCTGAAGCTGGCGGCCAACTGCGTCATCAATCCGTTAACAGCGCTCTATCAATGCACCAACGGAGAATTGCAGGCTTACCCGCAACAGCTTGAGTCGCTTTGCCGGGAAATTGCCGAGGTAATGGAGCGGGAAGGTTTTCATACCTCGGCGGATAGCCTGCTACTCTATGTTAACCAAATCATTCAAAACACGGCGGCCAATACCTCTTCCATGTTGCAGGATATTCAGGCTCAACGTCACACCGAGATTGACTATATCACCGGTTACCTGCTGCGGCGCGCGCGCGCCCACGGCCTGAGCGTCCCGGAAAACAGCCGTCTGTTTGAACAAATCAAGCGAAAGGAAAATGAATATGAACGCATCGGTACTGGTGTGTCTGGCTCCTGGCAGTGAAGAAACGGAGGCCGTCACCACGATAGATCTGCTGGTCAGAGCCGGCATTCAGGTGACGCTTGCCAGCGTCGCCAGCGACGGCAACCTGGAAATCACCTGCTCCCGCGGCGTGAGGCTTTTAGCCGATGCCCCGCTGGTGGCGGTGGCGGATCGGCACTTCGATGCCCTGGTGCTCCCCGGCGGGCTGCAAGGCGCCGAATGTTTCCGCGATAGCCCCGTGTTGGTGGAGTGTATTCGTCAGGCGCATCAGGAAGGGAAAATCGTGGCGGCGATGTGCGCCACCCCGGCCTTGGTGCTTGAACACCATCAGCTTTTCCCGATCGGGAATATGACGGGCTACCCGGCGCTGAAAGATAAAATCGCGCCAGAAAAATGGATGGAAAAACGCGTGGTTTACGATCCGCGCGTCAGCCTGCTGACCACGCAGGGGCCGGGAACCAGTATGGATTTTGCCCTGAAATTGATTGACCTGCTGCTGGGCAAGGAAAAAGCCGCCGAGGTGGCGGCGCAATTAATTCTGCCGCCCGGTATCTATAACTATGCGGATTAATTAATAGACTGATTGATCAATCCGGCGTGAAAATGCCGTCCCACAGGTGAGACGGCATGGTTCAAGCGTTTATATTACGCGTTCACGGTTTTATTGGTACTCAATTGGGTGCGTTGGCGTTCCAGTTCCAGCGCGCCCCGATGAGACAGATAGCAGAAAATAATGCAGCAAACGATGCCGCCCATCAGCAGGTAAAAACCGCCATGCCAGCCTGATTTATCAACGATAAAACCAAATAGGCTGGTTCCCAGGCTGGCGCCCAGAATATAGCTCATAAAGCCGCGCAGACCGACCGCGGAGCCGACGGCAAAACTGGGAACAATCTCCATAGTTTGCACGGAAGCCAAAAATTGCGGCACATAGATCAGGCAACCCACAATCGCGGCAAAGAAGGTGACCACCAGCAGTGAATCCGATTTCCAGTATCCGATCAGGCAAATGAAAATCAATGCCATACAAATCATCGCCAGCGGCATACGACGCCCGCGGAACAACTTATCCGACAACCATCCGGCAAATAAGGTTGACGGGATCGCTGCCCATTCAAAAAATAAAAACGCAACGCTCATTTCACTCTTGGTGAAATGCTTTTCGCTTAACAGGTAGATAGGCAACCAGCTAATTATCCCGAAGCGCACCATATAGACAAAAACATCGACGAAAGAAATGTACCAGGCATGTTTATTTTTCAGCACATAGGTACAAAATATCTGCCACGTGGTCATATTTTCCGGCGCGGCATGCGACTGCCCGGCGGTATCAATGACAATTTCATCCTTGATGATCCGGTGGAGAGGGGGCAGGCCTTCACTAACGGGAGAACCTTTCCCAATCATCATCACTACGCCCGCCATTAAAATAGCGATAACGGCCGGCACGATATAACTGGCGGTCTGCCAGTGTTCGCTTCCCAGAAAAGCGAAGGCGGTGCCGACTATCGGCGCGACAATACCGCCGCCCACATTATGAGAAATATTCCATACCGCGCCGACGCGTCCCCGTTCGTGCCGGGGAAACCAGTTGGCAATGGTGATAAAGGATGGCCCTACTCCCATTCCCTGGAAAAAACCATTACAGACCACCAACAGGGCAAATAGCCAGAAAGCGCCGCTGAAACCCATGCCGATATTAACCAGCGCGCACAGCAACAGGCCGATCGCCATATACATTTTGGGATTCGCCTTATCCGCCAGGGTGCTCATAAGGCCTTTACTGATGCCATAGGTCATCAGCATACAACTGCTGAGCAGGCCGATCTCCGTCGCGCTTAAATGTAACTGTTCCTTTAAATACGGCGTGGAAAGCGTGAAGTTATTACGAACAATATAATAAGACAAATAACCCAGAAAAACGCCTAAAAGCGCCTGAATTCGATTACGCTGATAAACCACCATAATTTCATTATCAGGAACTTTGTGCGTTGCGATTCTGGGTTTAATAAATGAAAACATAATTTTACCCTGGTGTTATAAATAATTAATAATCATACCCATCAACCCGAATAAAATACTCGAATGATGTATTGACGGAATAAACAACGATATATCACTATGACATGACCGGATGTTTCACTCTATTTCACTGCGGTATGAACACAGCATGAATAGATTGAAAGCAGGATGCAACCGCCTGGTTTTGAGTCAAAACTGACTCAAAAAAATAAAAATTACGAGTCAATATTATCTCAATTTAATTATTTTATTTTTTATTTCCCTTTAGGCCGGTTAAAATGGTAAAAAACGGAACAAATTATCATTAAACACTTTATTCTCTATTTTTTATTTTTTTGATGCGAGTCACACAAAACAGGTGTAAGAATGCGTTCGTTCAGGCTGGTCACGATCTGGCTTATAAACTTTCTGATGTTGTCGCCGCTGTGGGCCAATGAATTGGTTATCGCCACCACCTTCTCGCCCGAGGCAACGGCGAAGATGATGTCTCACTGGCACAGGCAATCGTCATCCCTGCCTGTGCGCACCCTGAACCGTACCAGTTCTTCGCTGGAACGCCTGATGGATACGCCATTAAATGACGGCATCGATCTGATCCTGACCTCATCCCCTATGCTGATGCAACATTTGCAGGATCGCCAACTGCTGTCGCCAATCCCTGTTCTTCCGCTGGAAAGCCAGCGTCTGGTTCCCGATTCCATTCGCGGCAGCGCCGCCGCCATCGCGATTTCCGGGTTTGGCATTCTGGCGAATTCCACGGCGCTGCAAGAGAAAAATCTGCCGCCGCCGGCTAGCTGGGATCAGCTAAAAGATCCTCGCTATCAGTCGTTGATTTTGATGAGCAGCCCTTCCCGGTCGGATACCAGCCACCTGATGATTGAAATGCTGCTGCAACAACAGGGGTGGCGGCAAGGCTGGGCGACGCTGATGGAAATTTCCGGTAATCTGGCGACCATTTCCTCGCGCAGTTTTGGCGTGGCCAGCAAAATAAAAACCGGACTGGGCGTGGCCGGGCCGATCATCGATAATTACGCCACGCCGTTGCTAAAAGATCCGCATCTGACATTCCGTTATATTCCCCAGGCCGGCGCCGCTCCTACGTTTATCGCCATTGCCCGTAACAGCGCCAATAAAGATCTGGCGATACGTTTTATTCATTTTTTGCTCAGTAAACAGGGGCAGGACATTCTGGCGGATAACGATACCGGCAAATTCCCGGTTTTCCCTCTGCCCGCGCATAACCCGCGCGCCCAGCAACAATTTATTCTGCTGCAATCATCGCCGCCCGATTACCGCCGCGTTTTACTGCGCCAAAAATTGGTTCAGCGGCTGTTCGACACCGCGATTACCTTCCGCCTGAACCAGTCTCAGGATATATGGAAAGCGCTGCATAATGCGGAAACGCGTCTGCACCGCCCGTTGCCCGACATTCGCGCCCAACTGACCGCCATGCCCGTCAGCGCGCAACAGGCCGACGACCCTGACTATCTGCGGCAATTCAATCAGTCGGCCAACAATAGCGTTCCGCTTGAATCACGCTTGATTGAATGGCAACGGTTTTTTCAGCATCAACATCAGCAGGCGCTCCAGCAACTGGAGGCGGTGGGTGATTAAATTTTTTAAAACCATGACCATCAGCAACAGCTTACGCTGGGCGTTTGCTTTCGGCGCCGTATTGACGCTCTCCGTCAGCGCCATCAGTCTGTATTCATGGCGTGAACAAAGCTCGCAGATCCGCTATGCGCTAAACGAGTATTTTCCCAAAATCCAGGCGTCTTTTCAGCTTGAGGATAATCTTAATATTCTAATTAAAGAGCTGAATGAATTTCTGACGGCGGAGAGCACCAGCCTCAGGCTACAGCGACGGGAACAAATTCTTTCCCGGCTGAATATCATTCACAAAGCCAGCCGGCAGTTAACCTTTGACGATCGCCATCTGCTGGAAGAGACGATCCGGCAGATGCGCAGCCTGTTGACCCAGCTCGACGGCATATTGGCGGCCAACCTGGTTATGCGGGAAAAAGCCAATGAAATGACCACCCGCATCAACTGGCTGCATGATGATTTTAATCTTGAATTAACCTCGCTCTCACAGGATATCAGTTGGCAGCAAAGCTCGTTGCTGGATCAATTCACCCAAAGCGCCGGGCAAAATAAAAACCCGCGCTTGCAGGATACGTTGCGGAATATTCAGGATGAGCTGCAACTGATTTACACCTTAGCCCATATCGAAAACCAGATCGTCGACGATTTACGGGAACAGCTGGCCGATCGGCATAGTGAAAATCTGGACAGCCATATACGCTATCTGAACTACCTGAGACAATCCGTCGACGACCTTATTCAGTCGTTGTCCCGTCATCCCAGCACCGTCACGCTGCGGCAAACCATCGACGAACTCTTGGCGCTGGGACTGGAAGAAAACAAATTACCGGCAATGTTGCGCGATCGAAGCCGGATTCAGGCTTCCCTCCGACAAACGACCCGTAGCAAGGAACAGGCGCTGAGCCAATTTCGCCATCAGATTGAACAGCAGTTGGGTAATAACCACCAGCAACTGCAAACCTTTAACCAGCGCCTTGAACATATTATGAATATCAGCGGCATGGTGATGGTGATAGCAACGCTGCTGGCGTTGCTATTCGCTTTTATCCTCAATCATGTCTATATCCGCTCGAAGCTTATCAAACGTTTCACCCAACTTAATCAGGCGGTCGCCAGGCTGGGGTACGGCGATCTGAATACCTCGATTCCGGTGTATGGGCGCGATGAACTGGGGCGTATTGCCGGTTTGCTGCGCAACACCCTGCATCAGATCAAGCGCCAACGTTCGCAGCTTGAGCAGGAAATTACCGAGCGTAAAGCCATTGAAAATAACCTGCGCACCGCCCAGGATGAATTGATTCAGGCGGCCAAACTGGCCACGGTCGGGCAAACCATGACCACCCTGGCGCATGAAATCAACCAGCCGCTCAATGCCCTTTCTCTGTATCTATTTACCAGCGAACAGGCCGTGAATCGGCGCGATCGGGACACTGTCGCCGCTAACCTCACGAAAATGCGCGGCTTATTACAACGCATTGACAGCATTATTCGCCAACTGCGGCAGTTTTCACGCCGCAGCGACAGCGATGCCCCGCTCGGCCCCATCGATTTACGTCACGGCCTTCTCGCGTCCTGGGAGCTATTGGCCCTGCGTCACCGCCCGCTTAACGCCCAACTCATCCTGCCGGAAACGCTGGATCGGGTGATTGGCGAAGATATCAGGGTGCAACAGGTGCTGGTCAACCTGCTGACCAACGCGCTGGAAGCGACGAGCGAGGCAGCGCCGCGCATCACCATCAGTCAAACCATGCAGGGCGGCGAGTGTCTGTTGCTGATCGAAGATAACGGCCCCGGCTGGCCGCTGATATTGGCTCCCCGGCTGTTGAAACCTTTTACCACCAGTAAAGATATCGGCCTGGGAATCGGCCTGTCCATCAGTCAGTCCATCATGCGACAATGCGGAGGAGAACTGTATCTGGCATCAACGTTGGATCGGCATGCTCTGGTCATTCTACAGTTCAGGAAATCAGATGACGTTAACTGAAGAACAACACGTCCTTTTAATTGATGATGATAACGATGTACTCGACGCCTACTATCAGATGCTCAAGCAGGCGGGCTATCAGGTCGTTCCCTGTAATAATCCCCAGCTCGCCGTTGAGATGATCCCGGACGAATGGCCTGGCGCGGTCATCAGCGATGTTTATATGCCGCAACTCTCCGGTCTGTCGTTACTGGAATATTTATTAAACCGGGATAAGCAACTGCCGGTGTTGCTGATAACCGGCCATGGCGATGTTCCTATGGCCGTCGAGGCGGTCAAAAAGGGGGCGTATGATTTTCTTGAAAAACCCGTCATGCCGGAAAAACTGCTGCGCTGTTTGCAGCAGGCGCTAAAAGAACGTCGACAGTTGATCCAACGCCGCCGCTGGCAGCGCAGTCAGTTGGCGGAAAATCTTATCGGCGTCAGCGGGTGGAGCAAGCAATTACGCGAGCGGCTGCAAATGCTGGCGGAAACCCGTATGCCGGCTTTTTTCTATGGCGAACTGGGCACGGGCCGGACGCTGGCGGCACGCCATCTGCACCAGCTCAGTATGAACCGCCACTTGCCGCTGGTCGTCTTTGACGCCGCCAGCGACCGGGCGGAAACGTTTGAAGAACACTGCGCGCGGGTACGGCAGGGAACCCTGATCGTTCGCAATATTGAACAGCTCAACCATCAGCAGCAGTATTTTTTGGCTCAACAGCAAAGCGATGAGGAGCGCGCGTTCAGGCTGCTGGCGATCGGCCAGCAGTGCGCAACCCGGTCGGCGACGCAGCAAAAAATCCTACCTGAACTTTATTATCAGTTTTCCATGACCCAGATAGAATGCGTGCCGTTATCCAAACGCCCGGGCGATATCGAACCGCTGTTTCGCCACTATCTCAAGCTGGCCTGCCAACGGCTCAACCGGGAATATCCCACGCTGAGCGATACATTTAGCAAAAGCCTGTATCGCCGCAGTTGGAGCGGCAACATCAAAGAGTTACGCAACGCGGCCGAATTATTCGCCGTTGGGGTAATGCCTATCGCCAGCGACGAAAAGGAGTGGGTCAGCCAGAGCGCCACCCCCACCCCGCTCGACGACCGCATCGAACAATACGAATGCCAGATCATTACGGAAGCGCTGGATATTCATCAGGGACGGATTAACGATGTGGCGGAATACCTTCAGGTGCCGCGCAAGAAGCTCTATTTAAGAATGAAGAAATACGGCATTGATAAAAAGGATTATCGCTTTTAACCGGCACCCGCGCCGCCGCCGGAAACCGACGGCGGCGCGGCGACGATCAGGGACGGTAGACTTTTACGTTGGTGAACCCTTGCTCATGCAGGTAAAGCGCCTGTAAACGGCTCATCACGCCACGCTCGCAATACAGCAGATAGGTTTTGCTCTGATCCAGGTCGCCGAACTGGGTGCCCAATTTATAGAACGGCAGCAGCCGGATCTCAATCTGCTCCAGCGCCAGCGGCTTATCTTCCTGCTCGTCCGGCGCGCGGATATCCAGCAACACATCGGTAGGCGCGAAAGCCACCACCGTTTCCACCTCAACCACTTCCTGACGGGTTTGCTCGGCAATTTCGCGAATATCAATATTGCGGGCTTCACTGACCACCCGATCCAGAATAGTGAAATCGAAATGGCTCTCTTCGTGCTCGATTTTCGCTTTTACCGCTTTCACCGTGGGGCTTTTGGAGATAACCCCGCAGTATTCCGGCATGGTCTTGGCAAAGTCTTCCGTGCCCAGTTCACGCGCCTGCTTGATAATGTGCTCTTTGTCATGAGAAATCAGCGGACGCAAAATCAAGGTGTCGGAGGCGTTGTCAATCAAACGTAAATTGGTGAGCGTCTGGCTGGAAACCTGGCCCAGCGCTTCCCCGGTCACCAATGCCTGCACGCCGTAGCGCTCCGCCATTTGGGAAGCCGCGCGCACCATCATACGCTTAAGCACCACGCCCATCTGACCATCGTCGATTTTTTCCAGGATCTCGCCGACCACCGGCTCAAAATCGATGGCGATAAAACGCACCCGATGCGAGCTGCCGTAACGATTCCACAAATAGTGAGCCACCTGCTTTACGCCGATCTCATGCGCGGCGCCGCCCAGATTAAAAAAGCAGTAGTGTACGCGGCAGCCGCGACGCATCAGCATGTAACTCGATACGCCGGAATCAAAACCGCCCGAAATCAGCGACAGCACATCTTCCTGCGTCCCGATAGGAAAACCGCCGATACCTTCGTAGCGGGCATTAATCAGCAGTAAACGATCCTGATCGATTTCCAGATGAACGGTAACCTGCGGCGAGGTAAGATTGACCCGGGCGGTTTCAATATGTTGATTCAGACCGCCGCCGACATAGCGTTCCACGTCCTGCGAGCTAAACTCATGTTTACCGCGACGTTTTGCGCGAACGCAGAAGGTTTTCCCTTCCAGTTGTTCACGGTACAGCGCCAGCGTTTGCTCGAAGATGTCATGAACGTCGGTATATTCGCGATCTTCAACGTCAAGAATATGGTGAATGCCGGGAATGCGCGTCAGAGCGTCGCGAATAATCTCGCGCCGGCTCTCGTCTTTTGCGCGAACTTCGATATGATCCCAGTGACGGACAACCGCCAGCGCGTCATCATAATGTTTTAATACGTTGCGAATGTTTCCGGTCAGAATCTTGATAAAGCGCAACCGCACAGATTGGCTCTTGATGGTGATTTCCGGGAACAATTTAATGATAAACTTCATGGTGGCTGTCGTTACTTGGTCAGAACGGCGTAAAAAAATTTACCCCGAGCGCTAAAATCACGTTATCGGTAAAATCGGCCGGACAAGGATGATTTTACCCATAGCATCCAGGGCGCGGAGTATATCATTATATATACTCAAAGTAATTGGCGTTGCATCCCGGCGGTAAACGCCCCCCTCGCCGGATAATCCGCCGCCCAGGCCAGGGAGAGACAGCGTCTGCGACTTGCCGGATAACGCGTATAATGGCGTCGTTATACGTTGGCGATCACACGAAACAACGCTATGCAGCGACAAGGCTACGGCGTATAAAACCAGGATCCTGAAAGACTATGCCCAAGAAAACCGAGCAGCCAGCCAGCTTTGAAAGCTCACTGAACGAGCTGGAAAAAATCGTTACCCGTCTTGAATCCGGCGAATTGCCATTGGAAGAGGCGCTAAATGCGTTTGAGCAGGGAATACAGCTTGCGCGTCAGGGACAGCAAAAGCTGCAACAGGCGGAGCAGCGGGTACAGATTCTGCTGAGCGACGAACCTGATGCGGCATTATCCCCCTTTACCCCGGACAGTGAATCGTTATGACAGACTTCACTGAGCAATTGAATGCTCACTCCCAGCGGACCAATCGTGTGTTACGTCATTTTATCGCCGCACTTCCCTTTCAGAGGAGTCCACTGGTCAATGCCATGGAGTATGGTTCACTGTTAGGCGGCAAGCGACTCCGTCCGTTCCTGGTTTATACTACTGGTGAACTGTTCGCTATGCCGTTGGAAAGTCTGGATGCGCCCGCCGCCGCGATAGAATGCATTCATGCCTATTCATTAATCCATGACGATCTTCCGGCAATGGACAATGATGATCTGCGCCGCGGTCAGCCGACCTGTCATATCAAGTTCGGCGAGGCAGGCGCCATTTTGGCCGGCGATGCCCTGCAAACGTTGGCATTCTCAATTTTGGCCGACGCGCCGATGCCGCAGGTCACCGACCGCTCCCGGCTGGCGATGTTGTCTGAACTGGCGCTGGCCAGCGGCGTTGCCGGCATGTGCGGCGGTCAGGCGCTGGATTTGGCGGCGGAAGGCCATCAGGTGGATCTCGCCGCGCTGGAACAGATCCATCGTCATAAAACCGGCGCACTGATCCGCGCAGCGGTAAGACTTGGCGCATTGGCGGCCGGCGATCAAGGTCGCGCGGCGCTGCCTTATCTCGATCGCTACGCCGACGCTATCGGGCTGGCGTTCCAGGTGCAGGACGATATTCTGGATGTGGTTGGCGACAGCGCCACGACGGGCAAACGTCAGGGCGCCGATCAACAACTGGGCAAGAGCACCTACCCCGGATTACTGGGGCTGGAAAACGCCCGGAAAAAAGCTCGGGAGCTTTATCAGGAATCACTGGCATCGTTGGATGATTTAGCCACTTTCAGCCAGGCACCACTGAATATTGCGCCATTACAAGCGCTGGCGAATTTTATCGTTGAGCGCAATAAATAAAATCTCTGAATGAGTCTCTAATGAGTTTTGATACAGCGAAATACCCGACATTATCGTTAGTGGAAACACCCGATGAACTACGTCTGCTACCGAAAGAAAGCCTGCCGAAGCTGTGTGATGAACTTCGTCAATATCTGCTGGACAGCGTCAGCCGTTCAAGCGGCCATTTTGCCTCAGGGTTGGGCACGGTCGAACTGACGGTGGCGTTGCACTATGTCTACAACACGCCGTTCGATCATCTGGTCTGGGATGTCGGGCATCAGGCCTATCCGCACAAGATCCTGACCGGCCGCCGCGACCGCATTTCAACCATCCGGCAGAAAGGCGGTTTGCACCCTTTCCCGTGGCGGGATGAAAGTGAATACGACGTATTGAGCGTCGGTCATTCCTCGACCTCCATCAGCGCCGGGTTGGGTATGGCGGTGGCCGCCGAACGCGAAGGAAAAGGCCGCCGCACCGTTTGCGTGATTGGCGACGGCGCCATTACCGCCGGTATGGCGTTTGAAGCCATGAACCACGCCGGCGACATTAAATCAGACCTGCTGGTGGTGCTGAACGACAATGAAATGTCGATTTCAGAAAACGTCGGCGCGCTGAATAACCATCTGGCGCAATTACTGTCCGGCAAGCTCTACGCCAGCCTGCGCGAAGGCGGAAAAAAAGTGTTATCCGGTCTGCCGCCGATCAAAGAGCTGGTCAAACGCACGGAAGAGCATATTAAAGGGATGGTGGTTCCCGGCACCCTATTTGAAGAGCTGGGCTTTAATTATATCGGCCCGGTGGACGGCCACGATGTGCAGGCGTTGGCACAGACGCTGAAAAATATGCGCAGCCTCAAAGGCCCGCAGTTGCTGCATATCATGACCAAAAAGGGCAAAGGCTACGCGCCGGCCGAGCAGGATCCGATTAGCTGGCACGCCGTGCCCAGGTTCGACCCCGCCAGCGGCACGTTACCGAAAAGCAAAGACGGCGCGTTGCCGACCTACTCCAAAATTTTCGGTCAATGGCTACAGGAAACCGCAGCCAAAGACAGCAAACTGATGGCCATCACCCCCGCCATGCGCGAAGGCTCAGGCATGGTGCAATTCTCCCGTGATTACCCGCAGCAATATTTTGATGTGGCGATTGCCGAACAACACGCGGTGACGTTCGCCGCCGGATTGGCCATCGGTGGTTATCATCCGGTGGTGGCGATTTACTCGACCTTTTTACAGCGCGCCTACGATCAGGTTATCCATGACGTGGCGATTCAGAATTTACCGGTGCTGTTCGCCATCGACCGCGGCGGCATCGTCGGCGCCGACGGACAAACCCATCAGGGCGCATTCGATCTGTCATTTTTACGCTGCATACCGAACATGATCATCATGACGCCCAGCGACGAAAACGAGTGCCGTCAGATGCTGTATACCGGCTATCACTATCAGAAAGGCCCGACGGCGGTGCGTTACCCGCGCGGCAACGGCACAGGGGCCGCACTGGCGCCGCTGGCTGAAATACCGATGGGTAAAGGCGTGGTTCGCCGTCAGGGTGAAGAGATCGCCATCCTTAACTTCGGCACGCTATTGCCGGAAGCGCAAAAAGCGGCAGATAAACTGAACGCCACGCTGGTCGACATGCGTTTCGTTAAGCCATTGGATGAAGCGCTAATAGTGGAACTGGCTAAAACACACGGCACGTTTGTGACCGTGGAAGAGAATGCCGTTATGGGCGGCGCCGGCAGCGGCGTAAATGAGCTGCTGATGGCAAAACGTATTACGGCTGCGGTACTCAACCTCGGCCTGCCGGATAAATTTATTCCACAAGGCGGTCAGGAAGAGATCCGTGCCGATATCGATTTAGACGCCGCAGGCATTGAGCGCAGAATAACCCAGTGGTTGAAGTAGATAACGCAGAAACAGGCCGGACAGCACATCTGGCCTGAATATCCTCTCGCGCGCCACGCTCAGTTCAGGCGCTCAATATCCGTCCCGCCCTACCAGCCCATGTCTACACAGACCCGGCATTCTAGCGTGTTTTTTTATCCGGCAACGGGAACCACCGCGCATCACTCGCCACTAAGATGGGAAAATGGAGGGGATGGAGAGGACGGAATGAACAAACGCGCTTTTCATATTGTCATGTCCCGGCTGATGAAATCATACAATATTGATACCACAAAAGCGGCTCAGAGCGGACATGACGTCTATATCATGACGCTGGAAGACGGCACCTCAATCTTTTTAATGGGCAACCAGCAGGAGTACCTGAACATCATGAGTCCCTTTGCCAGTCTGGAACAAGGGATAAACACGGCCAGCGGCACCCTGTTGTCACTTCTGGCGATCAATGCCTGGAGCCCCCGCCATCCCATGTTTACGCTTGGCGTTGATATTCACAAGATGAAAATAATACTTTCGTGTCGGCAGGCGCTCGCAGAACTGAATGACAGCGAAACGCACAAGCTGGTTCGCACTTTTATTGAAACGGTATTAACACTTCAGACATGGCTACGCCGGCAGGCGAAAGACGCGCGGAAAGCATAACGTTCGTTTCCGGTTGGAAACCGGGCCTATTACAGACCAATAAAGCAACAGATAAACAAGGAAGTCACCATGTTAAACCCATTGCAAAACCGATATTTTAGCGGCGAGAGGGCCGTCGATCCTCTGGCGAATTTCAATCGGGAATCCGTGGTGAAACTGCATGATGCGGTGAGTGCGGATTTTCTCGGCATCAGCCGTTTCGAAGGCAAAAACATTCGGGTTGACTCGTCTACCATGGAAAATCTGAACCTGGCACAGGAAACCCTGCGCCAAGTAAAAATGATGCTGCCTTATGGCGCGGGTAATCAAAAAGCCGATATTATCGCGACGCAGGGGGAAAGCGCGGTACGCGTGTTGATGCATAGGGAAAAATCCGATTCCCCTTTTCCGATGGTAAATGCCAGAGAAGCGGCCCGCTATCAGGCAGGCAACTGCCATGAACATGCCGATTTGGCCTACACGCTGCTGGCCGGGAAAAAAGTCGATGCCCCGGTACAAATCGTCGACGATAAAAACTGGGAGCATGAATACGTGTTGATTGGCGATCCGCGCGACCAGACGTGGGGTGAACAAAAAACCGTGGTGGTTGATCCCTGGGTTAGACTCCCCACGGCGGCAACCCTGGCGCAAACCAGCAACAGAAATCCAGAGTCACACGCACAATCTCAAAGAGAGCGAAATGCGGAACCCGCACCGGCGGCGCTGGCATTACATAACATCAAACACGTGACGAGCGCGGAAGTAGCCCAATTCATAAGAGAAGAGCACATGCCCCAAATCGGCCCCGAGTTTCTTGCATGGATCCTCAATCCCGAGATCCCGGAAGGGGCTGATGCAAGCGAAGCTGAATTACTCGATGAGAAAAACGTCGCTAAAGATCCAAGTACGCGCTATTCCAGCCACTTTTTCAATGCCGCATCAATGGATAGCATTGCAAAAACCACGGTTGATCACCAAAAGGCCGCGCAACGCGCCTGGGACGAGATGCGCGCCATGACGCGTGATTAATGGCGACGGCGGCCTGATACAGGACGGGAAAGAGGATCAAAAAACGGGCCAGTGATACCCCAACCCGTAAATAATCCCCGCGGAAATAACGCCTGCGACGATGTCGTCGATCATAATCCCCATCCCGCCGTGCACATTGCGATCAAACCAGCGGATTGGCCAGGGTTTCCAGATATCCAGGCAGCGAAACACCACAAAACCCGCGGCAACCCATTGCCATTTATCCGCCGGCAACGCCATCAACGTTATCCACATGCCGACAAACTCGTCCCAGACGATACTGCCATGATCGTGAACGCCCATGTCTTTAGCTGTCTGATGGCACAGATATACGCCGATACAGATGCTGAACATCACCACCAGCGAATACAGCTCAAGCGGAAGAAACGACATCACATACCACAGCGGGATCGCCGCCAATGACCCTACCGTACCCGGCATCCAGGGCGACAAACCGCTGCCGAACCCGGTCGCCAACAAGTGCCACGGGTTGCGTAAACGCAGTCGGCTTTTCGCCGTTTGCGACCCTTTAGTTTTGTTCGCTAAAATGGTCATATCCTTTCCAGTTCAACGTAATCTCTTTCTCATCCCGGAAAAAGCGCAACCCTTCCGACGAGGGGCCGATTTGCCCAATACAGGTATAATCTGCGCCCAGATGCCCTAATGCGATATCCAGAGCGCCACGATTGATTTCCGGCACGGTAAAACACAGTTCATAGTCTTCACCGCCTGACAGCGCCCAACGCAGCGCCTGCTCCTCATCCACGCGATCGCGCAAATAAGCAGAATAAGGGATCGCGTCCAGATTGATCCGCGCGCCGCATTCACTGGCTTTCAGCACATGTTGTAAATCAGAAATCAGGCCGTCGGAAATATCAATCGCCGAACTCGCCAAATCCCGCAGCGCCTGTCCCTGCAATATTCGGGGCTGCGGGCGCAGATGACGCCGGATCAGCGCCTGACGGGCGTCCTTCTCGCTAACCTGCAATTTATTCTGCAAGATCGCCAAGCCGGCGGCGCTGTCGCCCAACGCTCCGGTGACATAGATCCAGTCGCCGATTCGGGCGCCGGCGCGGGTCAACGCTCGGCCAGCCGGAACCAAGCCATAAATCGTCAGCGTCAGGCTAAGCGGACCGCGGGTGGTATCGCCGCCGATGAGCTGCATACCATAATAATCGAGCAGCTCAAACAGGCCGTCGCTATAGGCCGACAACCAGTCACTGTTGCTTTCAGGCAGGGTAATCGCCAGGGATAGCCAGGCGGGATCGGCGCCCATTGCCGCGAGATCGCTTAAGTTCACCGCCAGTGATTTATAACCCAGATCGGAGGGGGAGATATCAGGCAGAAAATGAACGCCAGATACCAATGTATCGGTACTTACCGCCAGTAATTGTTTCTCTGCGACCGTCAGTAACGCGCAATCGTCACCGATGCCCAACTCAACATCCCGGCGTGAACTTCTGACCCGATTGAAATAGCGGGCAATAAGGTCAAACTCACCTTTAACCATAACCTTTCCAGCCAGCGTTTATACCCGTCATCTTTCAAGTTGCCGGCGTATGGGTTTCCCGCATCTTGAAATCTATTGGGGATAATTCAAAAGATCAGGGCCGGATATCCGGCCCTGACTCACTTATTTCTTGCCTTTGCGCACGGTGGGCGCGGCTTTATCAAGTACGCCATTCACAAATTTATGGCTATCCTCTGCACCAAATACTTTCGCCAGTTCAATGGCCTCGTTGATAGCCACTTTGTAAGGAACATCCTCACGTTTGCTGAGTTCAAATATCGCCAAACGCAGAATGGCTCTTTCCACCTGACCCAGTTCATCGAGTTGACGGGACAGGAAGGGCGCCATCAGTTGATCCAGCTTTTCAGCCTGGGAGGCAACCCCCGCCAGCAGCTCACGGAAATAGGTGATGTCGACATCTTTGACATCCTGCTCGCTCAGGAATTGGAGTTCAATATCGGCAATATCGTTTTTAGACAACTGCCAGGAATAAAGCGCTTGAACCGCACATTCACGGGCGCGGCGACGAGCAGCAGGTTTCACGGAATTCCCCTTACTTAATCAGGCTTACTTGATAGCTTTCAATACGTTAATCATTTCTAGCGCGGTCAGGGCGGCTTCAGCGCCTTTATTACCCGCTTTGGTGCCGGCACGCTCTATCGCCTGCTCAATGCTTTCAGTGGTCAGTACCCCAAAGGCAACGGGGACTTCACTCGTCATGGCGACATGAGACAAACCGGAACTGCATTCGCCGGCAACAAATTCGAAATGGGCGGTTCCACCACGGATAACCGTTCCCAGTGCAACCACGGCGTCATACCCCCCGTTTTGGGTGCTCTTGGTCAGCGCACGCACGGCCAATGGCAGTTCATAGGCGCCGGGAACCCAAACGACGGTAATATTCTCGTCTTTAACCTGGCCGATGCGCTTTAAGGCATCAATCGCGCCTTCCAACAGGCTGTCGTTAATGAAGTGGTTAAAACGGGCAATGGCAATCGCCACGCGGGCATCAGGAGTCGCGACAACACCTTCGATAACGTTCATAACATTCCTTTATCTGGTCTTTATACCCCGCAGGGGGGCGGATTCTATCATATTCTTCCGGCCACGTATCCGGTTTTGTCGGCCCCCGCTTGCGCATTTAAAGGGCGTATCGGACATCATGAGCGAAAGAATAATAAACGATTAATTTTTCGGCTTTAAGCGCAGCCGCAAATCCGGTCCTATTTGGCGGACATCACGTATTTCAAATTCGGGCGCTTGCGATAGCCGGCTTAATCCCGGCAGCACGCAAAGCGCGCGCGCTTTCTCCCCCAACAGTTTTGGGGCAAGGTAGACAATCAGTTCGTCGACCACGCCCGCCGCTAATAACGCGCCAGCCAGACTCGCGCCCGCTTCCACCCATACCGAATTAATCTGCCGTTTCCCCAGCACCATCAGCAGCGCAACCAGATCGATGCCGCCATTGTGCTGCGGCAGTCTCAGTTGCTCGACCGTTTCCGGCCATGTCTGCTCATCCGTTTGCGAGCGCGCCAGCCAGGTTCGCCCCGGCTGCGCAATGAGGCGATGATGAGGCGTAACGCGTTGCCGGCTATCGACAATAATACGCACGGGCTGTCTTACATCCGCTTCGCTATACTTCCGCTGCGTATCGGCATCCAGTTCTTGCCAGCGCACCGTTAGCGACGGGTCATCCGCCAATACCGTGGCGCTGCTGCTCAGAATGGCGGCGCTTTCCGCCCGAAACCGCTGTACGTCCTGTCGGGCCTGAGCAGAGGTGATCCACTGGCTTTCCCCCGAGGCCATTGCCGTTCGCCCGTCCAGCGACGCGGCCATTTTTAGCCGCACATAGGGAAACCCGGTGCGCATGCGCTTCAGAAAGCCGAGGTTGATGTTCTCCGCCTCGGACATCATCAGACCATGGCTGACGGTAATCCCCGCCTGTTGCAGGCGATGTAGCCCGCGACCGGCCACCTGCGGATTGGGATCCTGCATGGCGGCGACCACGCGCGAGATCCCCGCCGCGATCAGCGCGTCGGCGCAAGGAGGCGTTCTACCGTGGTGACTGCATGGTTCCAGCGTGACATACGCGGTTGCGCCGCGAGCCAACTCGCCGGCCATCCGCAATGCGTGAACTTCCGCATGAGGCTCGCCGGCCCGTACATGGTAACCCTCGCCGACGATCCGCCCCTCCCTGACTATCACGCAACCGACATTGGGGTTAGGCGCCGTCGTAAAACTGCCGCGCCGCGCCAGTTCAAGCGCCCGCGCCATATAGAATTCGTCTTGTGGACTCACCATTCCCGCGCTTCTCATCTCTGACGCCCCGGCCGTATCATGCCTTATCCTGTAGGCGAGCGATCTCTTCGCCGAATTCCCGAATATCCTCAAAGCTGCGATACACCGAGGCAAAGCGGATATAAGCCACTTTATCCAGCTTTTTCAGCGCATCCATCACCAGGCCGCCGATCATTTTCGCCATCACCTCACGCTCGCCGGTCGCTCGCAGTTGGGATTTAATATGATTAATCGCCATTTCAACATCATCAGAACTGACCGGCCTTTTCTCCAACGCTTTAAGCATACCGCTGCGCAATTTATCTTCATTAAAAGGTTCGCGCACATCGTTGCTTTTCACCACTCGGGGCATAACCAGCTCCGCGACTTCAAAGGTGGTAAAACGTTCATTGCAAACCAGACACTGCCGGCGGCGGCGAACCTGCGAACCTTCGCCGACCAGGCGGGAATCAATGACTTTGGTATCAACAGCGGAACAAAACGGGCAATGCATGATGTCTCCTGACCACTAATCCTTCACAGAAAGACAGTTTACCCTGAATTAATAGACTAACCAAAACTCCTGAACATTGTTGCGAACAGCCTCGCACGCTCAGGCGTCGGCCTGAAAAAAGCCCGCGCGTCTATACCCAATAGATTGCAAGATGCGGGAAACCCATACGCCGGCGACTTGAAAGATGACGGGTCTATAACTTGCCCGTAATCACGACTACACTATCAATAAAGGCAACCGAAGGATTAGTAAGTAAAACCTCGAAGGGGAAAAACAGAAATGATAACCCGATACCGCATGCTGGCTATGTTGCCGGCAATGGTTTTCCTGGCTGGCTGCGCGCAACAACGCCCTTTGCCACAGTTACAGAATCAGTTGGGTCAGTTAAATCAGCAGTTACGAACATTGACCGATCGGGCAACGCTGCTGGAACAGCAAAATGCGCTGAATGCGCAATCAACCTCCGGCGTTTATTTGCTGCCTGCCGCGCAAGACGGCGCAATCGTGCAAAGCAGTATCGGCCAACTTGGCGTATCGCTCAGCAATGTCGAAACCGAGGCCAACGGCACCCGCGCGCTGCTGCATATCCGTCTTATCGACAACGGTCTGTTGCCCGCGTTCAGCGCTCAGCTCGATTGGGGCCAACTCGATCCCGTCAGCGGCAAGCCGTTAACCAGCGATATGCAGACACAGGCTTTGATTTTTTCACCGTCGCTGTTGCCAAAACCCGAGGCGGCGATTGAACTGCGGCTCAGCGGAGTATCGCCGGAACAACTGGGATTTATTCGGTTGCATAACATCCTGCGGGAAGAACAGACCTCGCCCCCGGTCGCCAGCATTGACGCACCTTGATTTTTAGCGCCGACAGGCATTCTTCCGACGAAAAAAAACCCCAAAATGGGGTTTTTTATTAGGCTATACCGAACGCTTACGGCAGTAATGAGGGTTGATCGGCGCCCTCTTTTTCCACCTTCTGCACCAGCAGGTGTTCGCGCTTCATCCCCAGCTTCAGCGCTAGCGCGGAAGCCACATAGATCGAGGATACCGTACCGATCGAGACGCCGATCAGCATCGCCAGCGAGAACCCTTCCAGCATCGCGCCGCCGAAAATGTACAGCATCAGCACCACCACCAGGGTGGTTGCCGACGTCATAATGGTACGGCTCAGCGTTTGCGTCAGAGAGACGTTCATAATCTCATACGGCGTACCGCGGCGAATTTTACGAAAATTCTCACGGATACGGTCAGAGACCACAATACTGTCGTTCAGCGAGTAACCGATGACCGACATCAGCGATGCGACAATCGTCAGGTCGATCTCTATCTTGAAGAGCGACAGCACACCCATGGTGATAATGACGTCATGCGCCAGCGCTATCACCGCCCCTAACGCCAGCCGCCATTCAAAACGGAAGCCGACATAAATCAGGATACAGATCAGCGCGCTCAGCAACGCCATCCCCCCCGCCTGGGCTAAATCGCTCCCCACGCTGGGACCGACGAACTCAATCCGTTTTACCGTCGCGTGCTGTTCAGTGCCCTGATTGATCACGCTCAATACGCGGTTGCCAAGCTCCTGACCGGAGGTGCCGATACTCGGCGGCATCCGCACCATCACGTCGCGGCTGCTGCCAAAGTTCTGGATCAGCGGATCGTGAAACCCGGCTTGCTCCAGCGAATCACGGATCAGATCCAGATCGGCTGGCTTTTCGAGATTGATCTCAATCACCGTACCGCCGGTGAAATCCAATCCCCAGTTAAAACCCCGTACGCCCATCACAATTAACGAAAGGATCAACAGCGTTCCTGAAATCAAAAACGCGACGTTGTCCCAACGCATAAAGTCATGAACCCGGCGTCCGTAGTTCAGTTGTTCAACAGTATAATCCTGTGCCACAACGCACTCCTCAGATAGACAGCTTGTTAATGCGTTTGCCGCCGTAAAGCAGGTTAACGATGGCACGAGTACCGACGATCGCCGTAAACATCGAGGTAGCTACCCCGATTGCCGTCGTGATGGCAAAACCTTTGATCGAACCCGTTCCCACAGCGTAAAGGATAATGGCGGTGATCAGGGTGGTCAGGTTGGCATCCACGATACTGGAGAATGCGCCCTTATAACCCTCATGAATCGCCTGCTGGACGCTGCGTCCGTTTCTCAGTTCTTCCTTGATACGTTCGTTGATCAGCACGTTGGCGTCAACGGCCACCGCCAGCGTCAATACGATACCGGCAATCCCCGGCATGGTTAGCGTCGCCCCCGGCAGCAGAGACATGACGCCGACGATCAACACCAGGTTCGCCACCAGCGCGGTTGTCGCAATCACGCCGAATTTACGGTAGTAAACCACCATAAAGACGATTGATGCGACCAGCCCCCACAGACAGGCCTCCAGCCCCTGGGTAATGTTCTGCATCCCCAGCGTCGGCCCGATGGTGCGTTCTTCCACAATCTGGATCGGGGCGATCAACGCGCCGGCGCGCAGTAACAAAGACAGTTGACGCGCTTCGTTGGGGTTATCAATGCCGGTAATACGGAAGCTGTTGCCCAGACGTGACTGAATGGTCGCCACGTTGATCACCTCTTCCTGTTTCTCCAGAATCGCCCGGCCGTTGGCGTCTTTCTTGCCGCTGTCTTTGTATTCAACAAACAGCGTCGCCATCAGCTTGCCGATACTGTCTTTGGTGAAGTTGGACATGGTGTTGCCGCCCGCGCTGTCCAGCGAAATGTTCACCTGCGGTCGGTTGTACTCGTCGTTGCTTGAAGTGGAATCGGTGATGTGATCGCCGGTCAGGATCACGCGCTTAAACAGCACCACCGGCGCACCATCGCGCATGTGTTTCACTTCGGAATCGCCCGGCACGCGGCCATTGGCGGCGGCGGTCGCATCGGCGTCGCTGTTCACCAGACGGAATTCCAGCGTCGCCGTGGCGCCCAGAATCTCTTTCGCCCGGGCGGTGTCCTGAATACCAGGCAATTCAACCACGATGCGGTCGGCGCCCTGACGCTGCACCAACGGTTCCGCAACGCCAAGCTGGTTGACACGGTTACGCAAGATATTGATATTTTGCTGAACCGCATATTCACGCGATTCACGCAGGCGCTCATCGCTCATTACCGCCCGCAACAGATTGCTGCCGCTGGCGCTGATGACCAGATCGCGGTGACGAGAGCTCAGGTGACTCACCCCGCTATCACGCGTTTGCGCATCGCGGAAACGAACTTCAACGCCGTAATTATCGATTTTACGTATCGCGGCGTAAGGAATGTTTTGCTCGCGCAAATCGCTGCGCAGGGAATCCATCGATTGTTCTTGCAGCTTGCCCAACGCGGTGTCCATATCCACTTCCATCAGAAAGTGAACGCCGCCGCGCAGATCGAGGCCGAGCTTCATCGGCTCCGCCCCCAGGACACGCAACCATGTCGGGGTGGCCGGCGCCAGATTGAGCGCTACAACAAATTTATCGCCCAGTTCACTCAGGAGGGCTTCACGGGCACGGATCTGAATGTCCGGATTGGAGAAGCGAGCCAAAATCGCACCATCTTCCAATGCAATCGACTTACTGGCGATATTTTGCTCTTGTAATACATTCTGGACTTGGATCAGCGTCGTTTCGCTGGCGGCGGTTCCCCGCGCGCCAGTAACTTGTACCGCCGGATCCTCACCATACAGGTTAGGAAGCGCATAGAGCAGACCAATGACCAAAGCCACGATCAGCATCAGGTACTTCCACAAAGGATAACGGTTTAACACGGCAGTTCCCTTCGGGAAAATCAAAAATTACAGGGCTTTAATAGTGCCCTTCGGCAGCACGGCAGCCACGAAATCACGTTTGATAACCACTTCGTTGGTATCATTCAACGCAATGGCTATGTAGCCAGTCTCAGACACTTTGGTTACGCGCCCGACCAGACCGCCGGTGGTCAAGACTTCATCACCCTTGCTGATGGAATCCATTAACTTTTTATGCTCCTTGGCGCGCTTTTGCTGCGGACGCAGGATCATAAAGTAGAAAATCAGACCAAAAACGGCCAGCATAATAACCAGAGAGTACGGGCTTCCCTGAGCCGGAGCGCCAGTCGCTGCTACAGCATCGGAGATAAAAAGACTCATTTAAATTTCCTCTTTGTTATCAAAAAGATAAGTTATCAATATTACAAAAGTGAATAATATAAAAATCACACTAAGGCTGATTGTCAGTTGCTATTAGACACATCTTCAACAAGCGGTGGAATCGGTTTGCCTATCCGTTGGTAAAAATCCACCACAAAGCGTTCTAATTTACCCTCTTCGATGGCCTGACGTAAACCCGCCATCAGACGTTGATAATAACGCAAATTATGAATGGTATTGAGTCTTGCGCCGAGTATTTCGTTGCAACGGTCGAGATGATGCAAGTAAGCGCGGCTATAATTGCGACACGTATAGCAATCACAGTGGTCATCAAGCGGGCGAACATCATCCTTATGCTTCGCATTACGGATTTTCACCACGCCGTCAGTGACGAACAAATGACCGTTGCGCGCGTTGCGCGTCGGCATGACGCAGTCAAACATATCAATACCGCGACGGACGCCTTCCACCAAATCTTCCGGTTTGCCGACGCCCATCAGATAACGCGGCTTGTCGGCCGGGATCTGCGGGCAAACATGCTCCAAAATACGGTGCATATCCGCTTTCGGTTCACCCACTGCCAAACCGCCCACAGCGTACCCATCAAAGCCAATGTCTACCAGTCCTTTTACCGATACGTCACGTAAATCTTCGTAAACGCTGCCCTGAATAATACCGAACAACGCATTCTTGTTATTCAGTTCGTCAAAACGCTGACGGCAGCGTTTCGCCCAGCGCAGGGACATTTCCATCGAGCGCTTGGCGTAATCCCAGTCGGCGGGATAAGGGGTACATTCGTCAAAGATCATCACCACGTCAGAACCCAGATCGTACTGGATTTCCATCGACTTTTCCGGGCTGAGGAAAATTGAATCGCCGTTGATGGGGTTGCGGAAATGCACGCCTTCTTCGGTGATCTTGCGGATATCGCCCAGGCTAAATACCTGAAAACCGCCGGAGTCCGTGAGGATCGGGCCATGCCACTGCATAAAGTCATGTAAATCGCCGTGCAGCTTCATGATTTCCTGCCCGGGGCGCAGCCACAGGTGGAAAGTGTTTCCCAGCAGAATCTGCGCGCCGGTGTCTTTGACTTCTTCCGGCGTCATGCCTTTGACCGTACCGTACGTGCCCACCGGCATAAATGCCGGGGTTTCCACCACGCCGCGCTCAAAAATCAATCTGCCGCGACGCGCCCGGCCATCGGTTTTTTGTAATTCGTATTTCACTTCACCTCCAGCATCAGAAAAACAGTCTGATGTTGCTATTGATAATGCCTGTCGAACGCCTGACAGAACCTGGTCTGCGGCGCGGATATAAATCAGAGATCGGGCGGTGACGCCACATTCTCTTGCTCAGCGGCAGGATTGCGCGTGATAAACATGGCGTCGCCGTAGCTGAAAAACCGGTATTGCTCGGCCACCGCCTGCCGGTAGGCCGCCATCGTGTGTCGGTAGCCGGCAAAAGCCGACACCAGCATGATCAATGTCGATTCCGGCAGATGGAAATTGGTGACCAGCGCGTCGATAATCCGGTAGTGATAACCAGGATAGATAAAAATACGGGTATCGCCGAAAAAAGGTGCGATAAGCGCATCCTTACTGGCCTGGGCGGCGCTCTCCAGCGAACGAACCGAGGTGGTGCCCACGGCAATCACGCGATTGCCCCGCGCTTTGCAGGCCAGAACCGCCTCTACCACCGCCTGCGGCACTTCGGCGTATTCGGCATGCATAACGTGATCTTCGATGGTCTCGACGCGTACCGGCTGAAACGTCCCGGCGCCGACGTGCAGGGTGACAAACGCCATTTCCACGCCTTTGTCGCGCAAAGCCGCCAGCATCGGTTCATCAAAATGCAGGCCGGCGGTGGGCGCCGCCACCGCACCCGGCCGCTGGCTGTAAACCGTCTGATAAAGCTCGCGATCGGCCGCTTCGTCCGGCCGATCGATATAGGGCGGCAGCGGGATATGTCCGATATCATTCAGGATCGTCAACACGTCGCGGTCATCGTCAAAATGCAGTTCAAACAAGGCGTCGTGACGGACGGCCATCGTCGCCCTGACGCTCTCGTCATCGCCCAGCAACAGCTCGGCCCCGGGTTTTGGCGCTTTGGACGCGCGGACATGGGCCAGCACCCGATGCTCATCCAGCACACGCTCGACCAGCACCTCCAGCTTGCCGCCGCTGGCTTTGCGACCAAACAAGCGGGCCGGGATCACCCGCGTATTGTTAAACACCAGCAGATCGCCGGCATCCAGCTTATCCAACAAATCGGTAAACACGCCGTGCGTCAGATTTCCCGTCGGCCCGTCCAGCGACAACAGGCGACAACCGCTGCGCTGAGCCTGTGGATAATGGGCGATTAATGATTCAGGAAGTTCAAACGAAAAATCGGCAACACGCATGACAATTCACTTAGCTGGTTAACACATTAAAAAAGGGCGGCCTAGTCTAGAGCCGCAAGCGCATGGCTGCAAGAAATAAGCACCCAAGTCGTAGAATGCATTATACTGTCGCGATGAATTTTCTTGCTCATCTCCATTTAGCCACGCTGGCCGACAGTTCGTTGCTAGGCAACCTGATGGCGGATTTCGTTCGCGGCAATCCTCAGGACAGCTATGCCGACGATATCGTCGCCGGCATTCGTTTACACCGGCGGGTTGATGTCCTGACCGATAGCCTGTCGGAAGTCAAACAGGCGCGTCAGTATTTCAGCGATGATTATCGGCGGGTGGCGCCAATTACCCTTGATGTGCTGTGGGATCACTTTCTGGCGAGACATTGGCGACAGTTGGAACCCGGCATGTCGTTGTCTTTATTTGTCCGTCAGGCGCAATCGTGCATTACGCCGCATCTGGCGCAAACGCCCGAACGCTTTCAGCATCTGAATCATTACCTCTGGCCGGAACGCTGGCTGGAACGTTATGCCGAATTGCCGTTTATTGCCGATGTGCTGCACAGAATGTCGGTGCGTCGCCCCAAACTGGCGGCGCTTTCCGGTTCATTTAGCGATATCGAGCGACATTACCCTCAATTTGAAACACTTTTCTGGCAGTTCTATCCACGGATGATGCTGCTGGCGAAGACACGGCAGCTATAAAACGGCGGGTTGATTATCACGTTGCCCGACGGTATTTACCCTTTTAAAGGCAAAGGACAATATAAGACTTTGATATATATTGCCTATTGGTTTAATAGCTGAAACCTATCTTATCGATTGGTCTGTTTGACTGTATTCATACCGGCGAAATCCCTATACTTATTGATGTTTTTCACATCAATCCAATATAAACAATTATTTACAGGAGTAATTATGGTCCTGGTAACTCGTCAAGCCCCTGACTTCACCGCCGCAGCCGTTCTCGGCAGTGGCGAAATCGTTGAAAATTTCAACCTGAAAAAACACATCAGCGGTAAGCCGGCGGTGATCTTCTTCTGGCCGATGGATTTCACCTTTGTTTGTCCGTCAGAACTGATTGCGTTCGATCACCGTTACGCGGAGTTCCAGAAACGCGGCGTTGAAGTGGTTGGTGTTTCTTTCGACTCAGAATTCGTGCATAACGCGTGGCGTAACACCCCGGTCGATAAAGGCGGCATCGGCGAAGTGAAATATGCCATGGTTGCCGATGTTAAACGTGAGATCCAGAAAGCTTACGGTATCGAGCACCCGGATGCCGGCGTGGCGCTGCGCGGATCGTTCCTGATCGACAAAGAAGGCATTGTTCGTCATCAGGTGGTGAACGATCTGCCGCTGGGTCGTAACGTTGATGAAATGCTGCGTATGGTCGACGCGCTGCAATTCCACGAAGAACACGGCGAAGTGTGCCCGGCTCAGTGGGAAAAAGGCAAATCCGGTATGGGCGCATCTCCGGACGGCGTCGCGAAATACCTGTCTGAAAACGCCGACAAACTGTAATATTTCACCGGTCGGTGGTTTATCAATCATAAAAGCCAGTCGCCAACGCGACTGGCTTTTTTATATCCATTGCTTTTTTATTCAACGCTATTATCCCTTGATACACGTTCAGTCAAAACAAAAGGAGAAGACATGCAACAGAATCTGACGCTGTGGCTGGAAAATGCGGGAGTGCAATACGCCGGCATGATTGCGCTACTGATTGTTCTGGGGCTGATACTTCTGGTCTCTGCGGTCATTCATCTTATTTTGCATCAGGTGGTGCTAAAACGGATCATCGTACGCTCGCTGAATAAACCCGGAACCGGCGCCCCATCCGGCTGGAAGTCGGCACTCACGCAGCACGGTCTGTTTAACCGCTTCGCTTTCCTGTTACAGGGGATCATTCTTAACATTCAGGTCGTGCTGTGGTTACCGGCGCAAAGCGAAACGCGTGAAGCGCTGGTGATCGCTTCTCAAGTCTGGATTATGGTTTTTGCTTTGCTGGTGCTGTTTTCCCTGCTGGATATCTTGCTCGCGGTCTCTTCACGCGCCAAAATCGCCACACAACTGCCGCTGCGGGGGCTGTTTCAAAGTCTGAAACTGATCGCCACGATAGTGATTGGCATTATGGTGGTTTCGTTACTGATAGGAAAATCGCCGCTGCTGCTGATCAGCGGGTTGGGCGCCATGACCGCCGTTTTGATGTTGGTCTTCAAAGATCCCATTATGGGGCTGGTCGCGGGGATCCAGCTCTCAGCCAATGATATGCTATCGCTGGGCGACTGGCTGGAGATGCCGAAATACGGGGCCGACGGCGCGGTGACGGACATCGGTCTGACCACGGTCAAAGTCAAAAACTGGGACAATACCATCACCACCATTCCCACCTACGCGCTGATTTCCGACTCATTCAAAAACTGGCGTTCCATGTCTGAATCCGGCGGACGACGCATCAAGCGCAGCGTAAATATCGACACCACCAGCGTGCATTTCATGACGGAGGAAGAACAGGCGCGGCTGATACGCAGCAAGCTGCTGTCGCCGTATATCCAGAATAAAACCAGTGAACTGGAACGCCATAATGCGCAAACGGATGCCGACCTTGCTTCACCGCTGAACGGCCGCCGGCTGACTAACCTTGGGACATTCCGCGCCTATCTTCAGGCCTATCTACGCGCACATCCGGGGATCCACAAGGGGATGACGCTGATGGTGCGCCAGTTGGCTCCCACGCCGGAAGGGCTGCCGCTGGAGATCTACGCCTTTACCAATACCACCGCCTGGGTGGAATATGAAAGCATCCAGTCGGATATCTTCGATCACATTTTCGCCATCCTGCCCGAGTTCGATCTGCGCGTGCATCAAACCCCAACCGGCAATGATATGCGGGTCATGGCGCAGCGGGCATGAACGCCCGCTTTTTATCTTACTTTTGCTGACGTTTTATCTTAATCACATAGCCCGCCAGCAGCAGCGCAATCCAGATCAGGCCGACATACAGGGAAACGCGGGTCGCAGGGAAATAACCGATCAGACCGATGATAAACAACAGGAAAACGATGCCGAACACCGAGGTCGCCACACCGCCGCGCAGCGGAAAGGCCAGCGACTTCACCGCTTCGCGGCTTAAACTGCGGCGGAAAGCGATTTGGGAGCACAGGATCATGATCCACACCCAGACGGTGGCGAAGGTTGCCAGCGAAGCGATAACCAGAAAGACTTTGCCCGGCATAATGTAGTTCAGATAGACCGCCACCAGCAGCGCCGACATCATCACCACGACCGTTACCCACGGAATACCTCGTTTAGACACCCGGGTGAAGGCTTTTGGCGCATGGCCTTGTCCCGCCATGCCGTGCAGCATACGCCCAACGCCAAACACATCGCTGTTGATCGCCGACAGTGAGGCGGTGATCACCACAAAATTCAGGATACCGGCCGCCGCAGTAATCCCCATATGCTGGAACGTCAGCACAAACGGGCTGCCGTTGGTGCCCACCTGATCCCACGGATAAATCGACATGATCACAAACAGCGTACCCACATAGAACACCAGAATGCGCCAGGGCACGGAATTGATGGCGCGTGGGATAGATTTTTGCGGATCTTTGGCCTCACCGGCGGTGATACCGATGATTTCCACCCCGCCATAGGCGAACATCACCAGTTGCAGCGACAGGATCATGCCCATCACGCCGTTACTGAAAAACCCGCCGTTGGTCCACAGGTTATGAATGCCCGTCGGCTCGCCGCCGTTGCCAATGCCCCAGACGATGATGCCAATCCCGGCGACGATCATGATGATAATGGTGGCGACTTTGAAAAAGGACAGCCAGAACTCCAGTTCGCCGAACACTTTTACGTTCATCAGGTTAATCGCCCCGATGATCAGCACCACGCTGAGTACCCAAACCCAGTGGGGAACGGCCGGAAACCAGACGCCCATGTAAATACCAAATGCCGTGACATCGGCGATGGCGACAATCAGCATCTCAAAGCAGTAAGTCCAGCCGGTGATATAGCCCGCCAAAGGCCCGAGATAATCCTGCGCGTAGCGGGAAAAAGAGCTGGATTGCGGGTTGTTGACCGACATTTCACCCAGCGCCCGCATAATAATGTAAGCGACGAGTCCGCCAATCAGATAAGCCAGCAAAACGCTGGGCCCCGCCATCTGGATGGCGCTGGCTGAACCATAAAAAAGACCGGTACCGATCGCCGAACCCAAGGCGATAAAACGGATATGCCGCGTACTTAACCCACGCTTGAGCTTAGTGGATTGTTGTTCCATAAATAAGCAACCCTGTTTTACAAAAGAAAAAACCACAGGCAATGGCCTGTGGTGCTAGATCAAAAACTCACCGTATTATTGATGTACCGTGACTTCCTGACGGCTACACAGCCGATCGTAAATCACCGCTGCCAGCAAAATCACTAATGAAGGCGGCAACCAGGCCAGGCCCTGCTCACTCAGCGGCAGGTTCAGACTCCACTCGGGCAGCAACGATTTGAAAGTCGACGATTTTATACCATCAATCATGCCGAACAACAGACTGATTAACATCACCGGCGCCACAATACGCGAATAATTATTCCACCATTGCCGCGTAAAACTCAGTAAAACCAGGACGATACAAGGCGGATAGATCGCCGTCAGCACCGGGATGGAAAGCTGAATCAGATGGCTTAAACCCAGGTTTGACACCACCATGGAGAAGCCGCCCAGTATAAATACCAGCGTGCGGTATGAAAACGGCAGATACTGGGCGAAGAACTCGGCGCAGGCGCACGTCAGGCCAACCGCCGTGACCATGCAGGCGATAAAGATCAACAGAGACAGGAAGCTGCTTCCCACATTCCCGGACGTATGCTGAACGTAGGCATGCAGAATTTCAGCCCCATTTTGCGCTTCCGGCACCAGCACGCCGCTGACAGAACCTAATTGGAACAGACTCAGGTACACCAGCGCCAAACCGATGCCCGCAATCAACCCGGCCCACACGGTATAGCGGGTAAGCAGTTTAGCGCTTTCGACCCCGCGCGAGCGCGCCGCATTAACGATAACAATGCCGAACACCATCGCACCCAGCGTATCCATGGTGAGATAGCCATTCACAAACCCGTTGGAAAACGGCACATGCTGATAGGTATCAATCGCCGGAAGGGGCGAACCCGCCGGCCACATGACCGCGGCAATACCCAGCACGGCCAGCGCGGCTATTTTCAACGGCGCCAGCACATGCCCCACCGTATCCAACAAACGCCCGGGATACAGCGAGATTGCGATAACAATCGCAAAATAGATCAGGCTATAAATTAATAACGGAGCAGCGCCATTTCCCACCAGCGGGGCAATGCCTACCTCGAACGATACGGTAGCGGTACGCGGCGTCGCAAACAGCGGGCCTACGGCCAGATAACAAACCGTCGCCAATACCACGCCCGCTTTCTTGCCAATCGGGGAGCTTAATGCATCAATTCCCCCGCCAACCCGCGCCAGCGCAACAATAGTAAGCACCGGCAAACCGACGGCGGTAAGCAGAAAGCCAAACGCGGCTACCCAGACGTGTTCACCCGCCTGTAACCCCACCATCGGCGGAAAAATGATATTCCCCGCGCCGACAAACAAGGCAAAGGTCATAAAACCTAATGCCACGATATCTTTGGACGTTAAACGATGACTCATAGTTATGTCGTGTTGCCTGTATCAATCGATAGAAAAGGAGAACTGTGCTGCTGATCGCCGTTCGTCACGACGGGCGTTCGCATGCTCATAAGCAGATTTATTGGAATTATATTTTGGCGCACAGCCATATTGGGGGGTAAGTAAAACGTTTATAGCGGAAAAAGACAAGACACAATCTAAAAAGCAGAGTTTTTGACTAAATCAAGACAATTATTTGGTAGATAAAATTGCTTATCGCTTATTGCTTGCTACATGATTTGTGCATTTATTGACGACTTAGTGCAATAAAACCGAAAAATAATCACTATAAATGCGCGCTTAAGCCATAAATAAATCTTATTTACTTAAAAAAAGCCGGATCTCACGATCCGGCTCAGACCGTTGACAAAGCCCGTTATTAGGGAGAGCGTGGCGAGGGGCCGTAGCGGCATAAGCCGCCGGAGCGCCCCTCGGTACGGTAGGCCCGGGTATCTCGGACTTACAGACGACTTTGCCAGCAACCGCAGCCGGATCTCACGATCCGGCTGCGGCCTATAACAGCGAAAAAGACCGGCTAACCGCCCATCACCACACCTGACGGGCAATATCGACAACCCGCTTCAACTTATTCCACTGCTGCTCTTCCGTCAGACTATTGCCCTCTTCGGTGGAAGCAAAACCGCACTGCGGGCTGAGACAAAGCTGGTTGATATCGACGTATTTCGCCGCTTCGGCAATACGCGCCTGTACGCTTTCCACGCTTTCCAGATCACCGTTTTTGCTGGTAATCAACCCCAGCACCACCTGCTGGTGGCCCGGTTTTATAAAGCGCAAAGGCTCGAAGCCCCCAGCCCGTTCGGTGTCGTATTCAAGGAAAAAGGCATCTGCGTTGACTTCACCGAACAATATTTTCGCCACTGGCTCATAGCCGCCCTCGGAAATCCAGGTAGAGCGGAAGTTGCCGCGGCACACATGCAGACCAATCACCAGATCGGCGGGTTTATCCGCCAGCGCCTTATTCAACACATCGGCATAAATACGCGCCAGCTGTTCGGGATCCTCACCCCGCTCGCGGATCTGTCGTTTCTGATCGTCGGAACACAAGTACGCCCATACGGTGTCATCCAGTTGCAGGTAGCGACAGCCCGCCGCGTAAAAGGCGTGGATCGCGTCACGCCAGGTTTGCGCCAGATCGTCAAAATAGGCGGACAGATCGGGGTACACCGTGCTGTCAATGGCTTTACGACCGCCGCGGAAATGCAGCACGCTGGGGCTGGGGATGGTCATTTTCGCCACCGCATCGCCTGAAATACTATTTAGATAACGAAAATCCTCCAACATAGGGTGCTGGTGATTGAAGCTTACTTTTTTCGTCACCCGGATAGCATGTGACTTGGTCTGAATCCCGTTAAATTGAATGCCCTGCTCCGCCTCATAACGTTCAACCCCGTTCAGTTCGGCAAAGAAATCAAAATGCCACCAGGCGCGGCGCAATTCACCATCCGTGACGACCTGCAAGCCCGTTTCACGCTGCCGCTCGACCAGCCGGAGAATTTCCCGATCTTCTATTTCGCGCAGCTGCGCCCCATCAATCTCACCGGACTGATACTGTAAGCGAGCCTGTTTGATTGCCGCGGGACGCAGCAAACTGCCGACCACATCGGCACGAAAAGGGGGAAGTGATTTAGCCATTGTTGCTCCTGACAAGCCGCCGGTGCATCAACAGAGGATGAGCGGCAAATAGTTTCGTTGTGAGATATTCCATTATGGCGTAGTAACTGACGGGATAGTCACCTTGAAAGCAAAATCAGCCATCTGGACGTCTAAAGTTGGCATTTATCCTGTCATGCGCATTGATGCAGAGCAATGGAATAATTTTCACATAACGTGAAATAAATTCATCTTGCAACGGGCTGGCGTTGGGAATCAATCAGCGCGGCAGGCACAATCAACCGATTCGGCAGCGTAAACATAAAACGGGAGCCGACGCCATCCTCGCTCACGATCTCCAAACGGGAATCATGGTGGCTGAGCGCATGCTTAACAATCGCCAACCCCAGCCCGCTCCCCCCGGTCTGCCGCGAACGGGCTTTATCGACGCGATAAAAGCGCTCGGTCAAACGAGGCAAATGTTCCGCTGCGATCCCCGGCCCGTCGTCACTGACCTGAAAGCGCGCGCCCTGTGGAACGTTCTGCCAGCCAACCTCAATGCGCGTACCTGCCGGCGTATGATTAATCGCGTTATACACCAGATTGGAAACCGCACTGCGCAGTTGTTCCTCATTACCGAAAATCTGAAGGTCTTCATTTATGCGAAACACGATCTCATGCCGCCCCTGGCTTAACGTCTGGGCTTCACGCTCAACTACGCGCAACATTAGCGGTATATCGACTTTCTCATGCAGATCGATTACCGCCGCCGCTTCGATACGCGACAGGGTTAAAAGCTGTTGCACCAGTCCGTCCATGCGCCGGGTCTGCTCCTGCATGGTATTCAGGGCTTTATTGCGCAGAGCATCATCCAGCGAGTCATCCTGCATCATCTCCAGATATCCCTGCAATACGGTCAGCGGCGTGCGCAGCTCATGACTGACATTGGCGAAGAAGTTACGTCTGGCCCCTTCCAACTGGTGCATTTGCGTAATATCACGCACCACCATCAGCTGTTGTCCTTCGGAATAAGGCATCACCCGAAATTCGAGGTGGCGGGCATGACTCAGTTGCAGCGTTAACGGACGGCTGAAATCCTGTTTTTTCATATAGCCGGCGAATTCAGGGTGGCGCAGCAAGTTGAGGATATTCTGGCCGTTATCTTCCGGCCAGCGTAGGCCGAGCAGATGCTGGGCCAGATGGTTACACCAAAAGATCGTGCCCTCTTCGGTAATAATTACCAGTGCATCCGGCAGGGACTCCGCGCCGCTGCGGAAACGCTTAATCAATAATGCCAGCTCGCGCCGACGCCGACGATTACGCAATTGCATCTGATAAAGGCCGTAAAACAGCGGCTCCCAGCTCCAGCGGCCGGGAGGCGGCGTCATGCTGCGATCGACCCACAGCCAGTGGGAAAGTTTAAGTTGGTTATAAAAATTCCAGCCTAGCGCCGCCAGAACGGCGGCCAACAGAAACCAGGGTAGATAGCCGAAGATCAAACCCAGCAACAGCGCGGGCAGGCAAAAAAAAACCAGCTCCAGCGCCAGCCTTTTCCATGAGAGACGTTCTAGCACGTTAATGTTTCTCCGCTATGCCAGCCTTCAGTAACGTGTTGAAAAACGGTATCCCGTTCCGCGAACGGTCTGCACCATTTTGTCATGACCGCTGGTTTCCAGCGCTTTACGCAACCGGCGGATATGAACATCAACTGTCCGATCTTCAACATAAACGTTAGTGCCCCATACATGATTCAGCAACTGTTCACGGCTGTAAACCCGCTCAGGATGCGTCATAAAGAAGTGCAACAGTTTAAATTCCGTTGGCCCCATATCCAGCGCCAGCTCGCCCGTCGTCACCCGGTGCGAGGAAGGATCGAGGTTCAGGCCGCGCATTTCTATGACGTCTTCAACCGCCATCGGCGAGATACGGCGCATTACCGCCTTAATGCGCGCCACCAACTCTTTAGGCGAAAACGGTTTAATGATGTAATCATCCGCCCCGACCTCAAGCCCGCGCACGCGATCCTCTTCTTCACCGCGGGCGGTCAACATCATGACCGGTATATCGCGGGTAAGCGCCTCGCGCTTCATATGCCTGATGAATTGCAAGCCCGATCCGCCCGGCAACATCCAGTCCAGCAACACCAACTCAGGGAAAGGTTCCGCCAATAGTGCGACTGCGCCGTCATAATCTTCGGCTTCGACTGGCTGATAACCATTCTGCTCCAGTACAAAGCATACCATTTCACGAATCGGTGCTTCATCTTCCACGACCAATATGCGTCTTGCCATCATTAATCCGCCGTTAATCATCGTCGCCGTTAGCATACGGAAAGCATTATGCGTCAGTTTTGTGACATATTTATGAAAAAAATGCAGGAGCATTTTTCAACCTCACCCAGTGACGGCCCGTAGGGATGGGGCAAGTAGAAAAATCGCCGGGAGCGATTTTCAACGTCATAACGTCATGTAGTACTGAGGGATCCTCAGAAAATAATTAAGTATTCTTTAAATAACACAAGGTTATTTTTTAGGGTGTTCCCTTCGCGTAAAAATCGCGCTGAGGTGGGCGGGACCGCCGGGTGAGCGGCAAGGACGCCGCGAAAGCCAGTGCCGCGCCGGGAGCGCGTCACTGGCGGCCCGAACAGCGGTCTCGAACGCCGAAGGCATCGCGCAGCGACGCGATTTCCCGCGAAAAGCCCGGGGCCATGGGGCGGCGGCGATTGAGCCGCTCCATGTCGGGCGCGTGCTGCAACAGTTGCAGAAATCCGCATTGGTTAGTGCGCACGAAACCCCTCGGCCTGGCAGAAATTCTTCCCCCAAATTTGTGAAGTTTCTTCAGCATGCAGTGAAGGCCCGGCATATTTTCGAGCCGCTTTCCAAACTCATGTTTTCGCAACGACAGTTGCCCCTACGGCTGTTTATAATCAATGGCATTGCTATTACACGCCACTCAGGGAGTTCCATGCGCATTATTCATACCGCCGACTGGCATCTGGGGCAGTATTTTTATACCAAGAGCCGCGCGGCCGAGCATCAGGCTTTCCTGCACTGGCTTATCGCCCAGGTCGAGCAGCATCAGGTGGATGCGGTAATCGTCGCGGGCGATATCTTTGATAATGGTTCGCCGCCCAGCTATGCGCGGGAAATGTATTACCGTTTCGTGGTTGAACTGCAACGTACCGGCTGCCGGTTAGCGGTATTAGGCGGCAACCACGACTCGGTCGCCACGCTGAATGAGTCCCGCGATCTTCTGGCCTGCCTGAATACACAGGTCGTCGCCAGCACCGACGGCGATCTCGACAAGCAAGTGTACGTGCTGAAAAACCGTCAGGGGCAGCCCGGCGCCATACTGTGCGCCATTCCTTTTTTACGGCCGCGCGACCTGATAACCAGCCAGGCAGGGCAATCCGGCGATGAGAAACAGCAGGCCCTGCTGGATGCCATCACCACGCACTACCGGCAGTGTTACCAGTTGGCCTGTCGGAAACGCGACAGGCTGGGGTCGCCGTTGCCCATTATTGCCACCGGACACCTGACCACCGTCGGCGTCACCGCCTCCGATTCCGTGCGCGATATTTACATCGGTACGCTGGATGCGTTTCCGGCGCAGGCGTTTCCTCCGGCGGACTATATCGCCCTCGGCCATATTCACCGGCCGCAGCGGGTGACGAAAAGCGCGCATATTCGCTACAGCGGTTCCCCTATCCCGCTCAGTTTTGATGAATTAAGCAGTGAGAAATCGATTTGTCTGGTCACCTTCGCCGCCGACAGCCCGCCAACGGTGGAGACGCTGCCTGTTCCGATGACCCAGCCGATGCAGCTTATCAAAGGCGATCTGGACGACATCGAACGCCGGCTCGCGGCCTTTAACGATTATCAGGGTGAAAAACCAGTGTGGCTGGATATTGAAATCACCACGCAGGATTATTTGAGCGACATCCAGAAACGCATTCAGACGCTGACCGACGCTTTACCCGTCGAGGTTCTGCTGTTGCGCCGCGCGCGCGAACAACATCTACAGGCGATTGTCCGGCAAGAGAAGGAAACGCTGAATGAGCTGACGGTGCAGGATGTTTTCGAACGGCGGCTGGCCACGGCGACCGATCTGGAGGAAAGCCGCCAGCAGCGCGTACGGATGCTGTTCGATCAGGTTATTGATGAATTGGAAAACGGTGAGCACGTCGAATGAAAATACTTAGCCTGCGCTTAAAAAACCTCAATGCTCTAAAAGGCGAATGGAAAATTGATTTCAGGCAGCAACCTTTTTCCAGCAATGGTCTGTTCGCCATTACCGGCCCCACCGGCGCGGGGAAAACCACGCTGCTTGACGCCATTTGCCTGGCGCTGTATCACGCGACGCCACGGTTAAAAAATATTTCCGCCAGCCAGAATGAGCTGATGACCCGCAACACCGCGGAATGTCTGGCGGAAGTGGAGTTCGAGGTCAAAGGCATCGGTTATCGCGCCTTCTGGAGCCAACGCCGGGCCAGAAACTCGCCTGACGGCAACCTGCAAACCCCGAAAGCCGAACTGGCGCGGATTGATGACGGCAAAATCCTGTGTGAAAAACTGACCGAAAAACTGGAGATGACCGCCGAGCTCACCGGGCTGGATTTTGGCCGTTTCACCCGCTCCATGATGCTGTCGCAGGGGCAGTTCGCCGCTTTTCTCAATGCGGATGCCAATGAGCGCGCCGAACTGCTGGAAGAACTGACCGGCACGGATATTTACGGGCTTATTTCCGAGCGCGTTTTCGATCGCCACAAACAGGCGCGGACAACGTTAGAAAATTTGCAGGCGCGGGCTTCAGGCATTGAGCTGCTGAACGACGAACAGCGTCAGCAATTGGAAGGGCAACTGTCGTCATTGACGCAACAGGAGCAGGCGCTGATTGCCGAGCGTGAGCAAGCGCTGACTCATCAACGCTGGTTTGAACAGCGGGAGCAGTACCAACAATCGCTGACCACCAGCCAGGAACAACGTACGGCGGCGGAAACGGCCATCCGGCAGGCCCAGCCTGCGCTCGAACGGCTGGCGCAAAATGAACCGGCGGAAAAACTCAGGCCGCTCCAGCAGGAGAAAGAACGTTACCAGTTGGAGTCCGACTCGCTGTTACAGCACATTGCCCGCCTGAAGGAACAGCAGCAAACGCAGCTAACCGCCGTGGAGACACTCCGCCGACAGGAAGAACACGCCATACAAACCCTGCGTCAGCACGCGGATTACCGTCAGCAGCAGGAGACGCTGATCGGTGAACGCGTCATGCCGCTGGATCACCAGATCCAAACCCTGCAACAGCAGACAGAGAAACAGCAGCGCGATCTGGATCAATCGCAAACGCGCCAGCAAGCCGACCGGCTTAAGCTGACGCAGACGGAACAGCAGTACCGGCTTGCTCAGCAACGGCTTGAGCAGTTACGGGACTATCGCCAGCAGCACCCGCATCATCAGCGCTGGGGGGAATATCTTTCCCTGTGGCGCACGCAGTTTCAGCGGCTGCAACAGCTTGGGGAAGACTGCATAAACCTGACGCAAAAGCAGTCGCAGTACGCTTTGCAAGCTGCAACGCTGGAGAATAACGCGGCTCAGTCAGCCACGCAGCGAACCCGACAGCAGACGGACGTCGATAACGCCCAGCGGCAGTTCGCGCAACATCAGCAAGCAATGCAGGAACAGGAAGCGCAACAGCCCATCACTGTTTTACATCAGCAGCTTAGCCAGTCGATTACGCAACGCCCCGCGCGCCAGCAGTTGTCCACCATCAGCGCATTGTTTCATGGCGTTGACGCCCGCAGGCGGCAACTGGACACACAGTGCGACCAGATACGGGAACAGATCGGACAACAGGAAGCGCAACAACGGCAACAGCGTAAAACCTGCGAGCAGCGCCGTGAATATCTGGCCGAGGTGGATAAAAACCATCAGTTGGAAATGCGCATCGTTCGGCTGGAAGCAGAAAGAACCCGGCTACAGGCGGGTGAGGCTTGCCCCCTCTGCGGCTCCACCCACCATCCGGCGGTTGAGCGTTATCAGGCGCTGCAACCGTCGGAAACCGAGCAACGCCTATTACAGTTGAGTCAGGAAGTCAGCCGCCTGGAAAGCGAGCTGACGCAGACTGACGCCACCTTGGTTGCATTACGGCAACAGCATCAACGGTTGCTGAGCGAACGCACCCAGCAGGACGAGGAATACCAGACCTTGCTGCAACAGTGGCAGGATGTCAGTAAGCGCTTACAAGTAGATTACGCGCCGCAACAGACCGCCGAGGTGGCCGATTGGCTGACGCAACGTGAAGCATCGGAACAGCAGCTCCAGCAACAGATTTCAGTGCGTGAGCAGGCACAGCGGCAATGGCAGGAAAGTAAGGATTCACTGACTCATGCGGATGCACTGCTGCAACGCACCCTACAGCAGATAGCGCTCAATACCCAGCAGCGGCAAACGCTGAAAAATGCCCAGGATGACCTCCAACGAGCACTGCAAGAGACGCAGCAACAGCAAACACAGCATCAGCAGGAGATGGAAAACACGCTGGCCGGGTTTGACCTGACCGTACCGGATCCGGCGGAGCAATCAGCCTGGCTGAAGCAACGCGCTGAAGAGTGGCAGGTATGGAAAGACGCCGAGCAGGAACAACAGCGGTTAATCAATAGCCAGACGGCATTGGAAGCGGAACGGCAGCATCTCACGAAATCCATTGCCGAGACCGAACAACAGCTATCGGCCTTACGACAACAACAGGCGGCGCATCTCAAAACGCTGGAGGAATGTCAGCGGCAGCGGCGACAGTTGTTCGGCGATCGGCAGACGGCCGAGGTCGGCAATCAGTTGCGGCTGCAAAGCCAACAGCACGAGCAAACCAGTCAACAGACTCAGGCGCAACGCCAGCAGGCGGAGTCGGCACTCAGCCGCTTAACCGGCGAGTTGACAGGGGTACAGCAGCAGCAGACCCGCGTGGCGGCATTGCATCAGCAAGCCGCGCTGAGCTTCGCTCAGGCGTTACAGGACAGTATTTTTGCCGATGAACCGGCGTTTAAACGCGCCTTACTGAATGAACAAGAGCGCGACGAACTGCGCGACCGGAAGGAAAAACTGCACCGGGAATGGCAACAGGCCGCCGCCCTTTATCAACAGGCGGAGCAGCTCCTGAACCGGCACCAACAACAGCGCCCGGAAACGCTGGCGGCAGAGGAAACCCCGCTCGCTCTGCAACAAAGACTGCTCGAATTGAGCGAAAGACTGAAAACCAACCTTCAGCAGCAGGGGGAAATCCGTCAGCAGCTCACCACCGACCAACGCCACCGCCAGAATCAGCAGGCGCTGCTGGCCGAAATCGCCCATAGCCAGCAGCACTATGACGACTGGAGCTGTCTGAACGAACTTATCGGCTCGCAGAAAGGCGATAAGTTCCGCAAATTCGCGCAAGGACTGACGCTGGATCATCTGGTGTATCTGGCCAACCTGCAACTCGCCCGTCTGCACGGGCGCTATCTGTTGCAACGTCAGGCCAATGACGAGTTGAAGTTACAGATCGTGGATACCTGGCAGGCCGATGCGCTAAGGGATACCCGCACGCTTTCCGGCGGAGAAAGCTTTCTGGTCAGTCTGGCGCTGGCGTTGGCGCTCTCCGACCTGGTGAGTAATAAAACCAGTATCGACTCGCTGTTTCTGGATGAAGGCTTCGGCACGCTGGACGCCGAAACGCTGGATACCGCACTGGACGCGCTGGATAACCTCAACGCCGCCGGTAAAACCATCGGGGTAATCAGCCACGTCGAGGCCATGAAAGAGCGCATTCCGGTGCAGATCAAGGTCGCCAAGGTTAATGGCTTAGGCATCAGCCGGTTAGCGCCGGAATTTGCGGTGTAGCCGACGTTCTGGCCGCCGATCAATCTTATTTTATGCAACATGATCCGGCTGAATTCGTTATCATGCGCGCTGCATCAATGAACCTGCGTGCAAGCTTGCACGCCCAGTCAGGGATAACGCCATGCTGTGGTTTAAAAATTTAATGATTTACCGCTTAAATCGGGAAAACGTTTTATCTGCGGATGAGATGGAAAACCAGTTAAGCGCCTTTGCTTTTACGCCGTGCGGCAGTCAGGACATGATGAAGACGGGTTGGGTGTCGCCAATGGGTTCCCACAGCGATGCCTTAACGCATGTGGTTAACGGGCAGATCGTTATCTGCGCCCGTAAAGAAGAGAAAATCCTGCCCTCGCCGGTTATCAAGCAGACATTGCAGGCCAAAATCGAGCGGCTGGAGGCGGAACAACACCGCAAGCTGAAGAAAACCGAAAAAGACGCCCTGAAAGACGAAGTGCTGCATAGCCTGCTGCCGCGCGCATTCAGCCGTTTCAGCCAAGTCTGGTTGTGGATCGATACCGTCAACGGTTTGATCATGGTCGATGCCGCCAGCGCCAAAAAAGCGGAAGACACGCTGGCATTATTGCGTAAAACGCTGGGCTCGCTGCCGGTGGTTCCACTGACCATGGAAAACCCGATCGAACTGACAATGACCGAATGGGTGCGCGCCGGCGAACCGCCCGCGGGTTTCGCTTTACAGGATGAAGCCGAGCTGAAAGCGATTCTGGAAGATGGCGGCGTGATCCGTTGCAAAAAACAGGATCTGGTCAGTGACGAAATTGCCGTGCACATTGAGGCGGGCAAGCTGGTCACCAAACTGGCGCTGGACTGGCAGGAACGCATTCAACTGGTGCTGTCGGACGATGGTTCGCTAAAACGACTGAAGTTTGCGGATACGTTGCGCGACCAGAACGACGATATCGATCGGGATGATTTCGCGCAACGCTTCGATGCCGATTTTATTTTGATGACCAGCGAACTGGCGGCGCTAATCAGCAATCTGATCGAGGCCCTGGGCGGGGAAGCGCAACGCTGATTTCAGCGTTTACGCCATTGCGCCCCCCGCCGCGACGGCGGCGGGGGGCCGCCTGATTACACTTTGAAGTGCCCGATCACCGCGTTCAAATCTTCCGCCTGCGACTGTAAGGCCGCCGACGCCGCGGCTGACTCCTGAACCAACGCCGCGTTCTGCTGCACCATTGAATCCAACTGCGCCACCGCCTGATTGATTTCATGGATGCCGCGCATTTGCTCATCCGCCGCATGGGTGATTTCAGACATCACCGTCGTTACCGTTGATACGCCGCCCACAATTTCGTTCATGGTATTGCTGGCCTGACGAACCTGGGACGAGCCGGAGGCGACGCTGTCGACGGTCGACTCGATCAGGCCTTTAATCTCTTTCGCCGCCTGGGCGCTACGCTGCGCCAGACTGCGCACCTCCCCCGCCACCACCGCGAAACCGCGCCCCTGCTCGCCCGCGCGAGCCGCTTCCACCGCCGCATTCAGCGCCAGAATATTGGTCTGGAAGGCAATGCCGTCAATTACGCCGATGATATCGCCGATTTTACCCGACGCGACCACGATATCGTCCATCGTCACAATCACATCAGACACCACTTTCCCGCCGCTGCTCGCATCCTTCGACAGCAGCAGCGCTTGCTGATTAACCTGCTGCGCCGAGCTGGCGGACTGCGTCACCGTTGCGGAAATCTGCTCTAACGCCGCGGCCGTTTGCTGAATGCTGGAAGCCGCAGACTCGGTGCGCGACGACAGGTCATTATTGCCGGCTGATATTTCATCCGCCGCCAGCTGTAGCGAGGAGCTGATATCACGGATCTGAATCATCACCACACTGAGCTTGTCGATAAAGGTATTAAACGAACGGGCGATCTGCGCCACCTCATCCTGCCCTTCATCCGGCAGGCGCTGGGTCAGATCGTTGTTGCCGTTGCTGATGTCGTCCATCGCATCACGAATCAGCAGCAAACGCTTCAGCGTGGACGTAATCATGACCCCAATCACCAATGACCCGAGTAAAGCAATCAACAGCAGCGTCCCGACAGAGGTAAACAGCAAAGAACGCATGCCTGCGGTGGCTTCGGTTTTATCCAGCGCCACCAGCATAGTCCAGTCGGTGCCGCGAATAGGCTGGGCGAGAACCATCTTCGTGGCGCCGCCAAAATCAACATCAAGCGGATCTTTTGACGCCTGCACCGTACTCAGATCGATACCCGATGCGATATCAGTAATATTCTTCAACGTCAGTTTTTCATCCGGGTGGGCGATGATGGTGCCGTCGCGGGCAATCAATACGCCAAAACTCGACGGCGTCGGATGAATTGACTTCACGTTTTCGATCACATTCTGCATCGTCAGATCGCTGCCCAGCACCCCCTTGACCGTGCCGCCATCCATAACCGGAGCCGCGAAAGAAACGATCAGTTCTTTGGTCGACACATCAACATAAGGCGCGGTGACAATCGGTTTTCTTTCCCTTACCGCCTGCTGATACCAGGGACGGATGGTCGGATCGTAATCAGCGGGGATCCCGACGGAGTCGGAAAACTTCGCCGTTTTATCCTCGTATCCCATGTAAACATTGATGAACCCGCCTGAGGCGGCGATCTGCTTAAACACAGGAACCGGATCATCATCGGTCAGTACGCTGTCGTTGAGGGCGGTTACCATCTGGGTTTTAGATTCCACCCACTCGCCGATCGCCATGCTGTGGCTGGCCGCAATCGCATGCAGCATGTTGTCGATGGATTCCTCATTAGAATTATCGGCTATGGTGTAATTAAGAAAAGTGTTAATGGCGAGAGAAAGTACAACAATTGCCGTACAGGCCGTTAGAATTCTGGCTCGTGTCGTTTTCAGCATAGCAAGCTCTTAGCATGGAAAGGTTATGCAAATCATAACGGCACAAGGAAATAAAACTTGAGGTGGCTCACAAACATGAGCGGGAATTTATCAGGAAACGAATAAGAAAACGCTAGTATGTTCTGCCGGATTTAAAACAAATATGGGTCATTAAGGTTCAAGCGACGGCCGAAAGTCAGCTGATTTCATCAAAAGTTTTAATACTCGCGGTATATAAAACTTATTGCTCATAACAAGGAAAGCTGCTCCCCTGAAGCACGAAAAGCAGCCTTGAATAAGAAACTAAATTAAACGTGGATGACTACAGGTATTTACACAAATAAGACGTGTCTTCGGCGACCTGTAAGTTGAATTCACTCTGCGCCGGAACAAAAAACGAATCGCCCGGCATAAAAACCTGCCAGTCAGGCGCCCCCGGCAACAAAACCTTCAAAGCACCGGTAATCACCGTCATCTCTTCGGCTTGACCCGTACCGAACGTATATGTTCCCTCTTCCATGACCCCGACACTGGCACGGCCGATACTGCCGCTGTCAAAACCAATAGATTTCACTTTCCCTGCAAAATACTCGTTTACCTTCAGCATAGCGCGGCACCTATAGTCGAAAAAACCTAGAAAATTCATCTTAAAAGGAGAACAGCGCCGTTGTCACTATCTATTCAACGAAAGTGCGTTGCCGGTAGCATCGACTGGCGATTATTTTAGCCATTCAGGAAAATGCCTGGACTAGGCCGCCGACAATCGCAGAATTCGCATCACATTCGCCACGATAGCGGCCGGATCTTGCCTCGCATCAATGACATGATGAGCGACTTCGCGGTAGAGCGCCTCGCGGGCGGCCAGTACGTCCGCCATTTCTTCCGCGATGGGGCGCCCGGTCAGGGTAGGCCGCTGATGATCCTGCGGGCTGGCTTCCAGGCGCCGGGCCAGTAATTCGGCGGGGGCATGGAGATAAATGACCGAACCTTTGCCGCTCATAAAGCGTCGGTTCGACTCGGACAGCACCATTCCACCACCGGTGGCGACCACGCGACGTCGGGCGGTCACATCCTGCAATGCCCGGCTTTCCCGTTGACGAAAACCGTGCCATCCCTCCTGCGCCACAACGTCGGCAACCGTCATCTGACTGCTCTGCTGCATAAACAGGTCGGTATCGACAAAATCATATCCCAACGCCTGAGCCAGTCGGTTTCCTACGGTGGTTTTACCACAGCCTCTGGCGCCAACCATAAAAATGGGTTGTGTCATCTAATGACGTATCCTTATTTTCACCAAGCCCGTTCTGAACATCATGATACCGCCGCCGGGATTACCCACTCTGTCGAGGGATGAATCATACCGATAAAATTCACGGATATGAAAGCCGCTTCGCAAAGAAAAAGCCCCGTAATCGATATAACGGGGCTATCGTTTTTCACCGACGTCGATATCAGTATGTGTGGAAATATTCCTGAATCACTGCCGGATTCGTGGTTTTCGTCAGCGCCAGCATCAACAGAATACGAGATTTAGCCGGATTCAGCGAATCGGCGACCAGCCCTGGCTGGGAAGCATCCGGCGGGACAATGCCGCTGCCGGTACGGCTGGCGCGAACCACGACCACGCCTTTACTCTCTGCTTTGCGGATACCCGCGTCGCTGCGTTTAGACACCGTACCCGCCCCCATACCGGCATAGACAATGCCCTTCACGCCATGCGCCAGCGCCGCATCATACATATATTCAGGATCATCCTGATATCCGTAAATAATATCTACTGCCGGCAGTTTTTCCAGGTTGGCGACATCGAAGACGGAACGGGTGGTATGAATTTTATCCAGACGATTCTGGAAATAGACCTTGTTACCGATAATCACCCCCAGGTAGCCTTCTTCCGGCGCCTTAAAGGTATCCAGCGTGGAAGCATTGGTTTTGGTGATAAAGCGGGCAGAACCGATACGATCGTTCAGCACCACCATAACGCCACGGCTACGCGCGTTTTTATCCGCCGCCACTTTAACCGCGCCGTACAGATTCATCGGGCCATCAGCGCTGATTGACGTCGCCGGACGCATCGCCGCGGCGAACACCACCGGTTTGTCGCTTTTTACCGTCAGGTTCAGAAAATAGGGGGATTCATCAAGCGTATCCGTACCATGAGTGATAACCACGCCATCCACATCGCTGCGCGCCAGCAGTTCATTGACTCTTTTACTCAGCTTCAGCAAAACGTCGCTGGTCATGTTTTCACTGCCGATATTGGAGATTTGTTCACCTGAAATATTGGCAAGCGTTTTCAGTTCCGGCACGGCATTGATCAGCGTATCCACGCCCAACGCCCCCGCTTTATAACCTGTCGTTTGTGTATTGGCTGCCGCAGAACCCGCTATTGTCCCGCCGGTTGCCAGGATCACAATGTTAGGCAGGTTTTCCGCCGCAGGCGACAGAGTAGAAAAACAAACAACAATCACCACAAACAGTGAATTAAATATCCTTTTCATAACCTATACCAACCCAATATGTTAAACGGCAGCCATTTCGACACGACTTGATCCGCACCCGAACGCCGCCTGTGAGTAATGGAACGATCCTTTCTGCCAGCAGACGGCCGACATTGGCGCTTATCATGCCCCAGCGCTCGCTGACTGTATAGCTTTGCGTATAATATCATTGGCATAGATTATATTTTTGCTCTATCGGCTCATCGATTGATCTGCGCCACGGCATCCTGACTTGCCAGCGCGCGCGCGGTGCCGGTCAATTCCGATAGCTGGCCGTTGTGCATTTCAAGCAGGCGGTCGGCGTGTTCAAAATAGCGATCGTCATGACTGATCGCGATAATCGTTTTGCCCAGCGCCTGAAGCTGAGGCAGCAATTCGAGATAAAATACCCGCCGAAATTGCGGATCCTGATCGGCGGCCCATTCGTCCAGCAACAGAATATCCCGCTGTTCCACCACGGCCAGCAGCAGCGCGATGCGTTTGCGCTGCCCCTGAGAGAGCTGTAGATTCGTCACGCGATAATTATCCAGCTCGAGTTTCTGGCGCATATTGAGCCGTTCCAGCCAGTCATCCATCAGCGCCCTATCAGGCGTAGCCCCCTGCGGGCCGATCATTTGCCCGAAGAGATGGAAGTCGGTAAAGACGGCGGAAAACAGTTTTTGATAATCGGGCAATGTCGCTGCGGTTATCGGCCGGTTATCCAATAATAAAGCGCCGGATACCGGAGTGTATAAGCCGGTCAACAGCATCGCCAGCGTCGATTTGCCGCTGCCGTTCCCGCCGATCAGATAAACCAGCTCCCCGCGCCGGATGGTCATATTTATTGGCCCGACTTCAAATTCCGCGCCGGCGTAACGAAACACCACATCGCGCAGTTCCAGCGTTTGCCAGCCAGTTGGCGCGGTTGCCGGAGGAAATTCAGGCCGGTAGTCGGCCAGCTTGAGTCCGTTTAATTTATTGAACGCGACCTGAGCGCTGATCAACGTGGGTAATGCCCCGACGGCCTGAAGCAAAGGGGTACGCAAAAACAACAGGGTTAATGAATAGGTCGCGGCGACATTGGTATCCGACCATCCCAGATTATTCGCCATAAAAAACACCGCGCCGATCGCGCCCAGCATCATGATGTTGGACCAGTTCACCGCGCTAAGATGGAAAGTATCCGCCCGGATGATATTCCGGCGGTAGTCCTGGGCGTTGACCTGATAAATCTCTTCATACAGCTTTTGCGCCCGCTCACGGTTCAGCGCCAGCTCTTTACGTCCTTCAATCGCCATCTGATAATCTTTCTGGAGGCGATCTTCCGCTTCGCGCACGTGGGTAAGATGATGGTATACGCGAGAAACCAGGATAAAACCGCCCCAAATGGTGATCGTAATCCACAGCGATGTCACGGCCAGCATTTTCGGCGACAACCAGGCCAGATAAACCGCAGAGCCAAGCGTTAACACTATCCCCTGAATCAACTCCGGCAGGCGGACAAAAGCAAGCGTGATATTACGAATGTCGCTGGAAAGGCTGGCAAGCAATTGCGCATTCCCTAACTGTTCGATGCGCGCAATATTGGTATCCAGAATACGTTTAATAAACTGCCCGCGCAGTTGATAGACAAAATGGTGCCCCAGCGCCGTCAATGCCAATTGAGAAGCCAACGTCACCGCCATCAGCAATATCAGCAATCCCAGGAACTGAGGCAGCACGGCCAGAGACTGGTTGGCGGTTTCAATCAACTGCACGTTGATAAACGCGATCAGGCCGATTCCCAGAGCGGCGCTGACAATGCTTAATAAGATAACGGCCAGAAAAGGCCAACGGTATTGTTGATAAACGATACGAAGCAACTCCATGACATTCTGTTCTCTATAATGATGGGAATCGCACGCAGTGTAATATGCCGGGGGTTGATATCAAGAATAATTCTCATATAAAGGCACGGTTGTACCGCGGATAAAGGTTCGGCAGACGACGACATCGCTGTTGTCAGAGTGAGATACACGGGAAAATGCATGAGGCGCGCGCCGTATGCGGCCCGGGGTAGAGTTAATCGCCAATCGTTGAATCACACATCGACCGACGGTTCCCTCCCCGACGGAGGCAGGAAAGGAACCTTGTTATTAATACATCAATAAAAACATGGCTGCGCCGAAAGACAGCAACTTTATGTTTAACTTATATTTTATTTACCTTGGCATTCTTGACCTGCCACTTGGTGTCCGTGGTCAAGGTGACATTCTTCATCGTCACCACGATGGGCTTTTTAGCATTCTCGCCATTAATCACCACCACGCCACTGGTTTTAGATGTGACATTCGTAAAGGTTATTCCGCTCCAGTCAGGAACGGTATTGCCGCTTTTTTGCTCATAAACGGTATCAATGACAATCGGCTTAGCCACATTAGTCATAGTGACGTTTTTGTAAGTTACGCCGTTGACTATGCCGGCAGCGGATTTATCGCTTTTTATTCGTAAACCGTTGGTGGTTCCATTCATGATTAAATCATCTACCAGAACGCCATATACCCCCATGGTTTCACTGCCGATCGACATCCCGTGTCCCGAGCCAAACTGGTTATGAATGATAGAAATATTTTGCGCCGACGCTCTTCCGCTGTACGCCTTTATCGCCACGTTATCGTCGCCAGTTGAAATATTGCTGTAGGCAATGGTGATGTTTTGCGACGATATCGGATCGATACCATCGGTGTTTCTTGCGGTGGCGGGGGTTTTAATCGTGGTTTTCCAGGCGGTCAATCCATCGCTATCGCTGAATACGACATGGAAATTAGGTGAATTAGTCAGTGTAACGTTGTAAAGCGTAAAATTTTTACTCTTGTTAATCTGAATCAGACGCGGAGCATTCTGCTTCATTTTTTTCACTTTGGCACTAGCCGCTAACGCCCACCAACTGACCTTTTTATCCTGAAGCGCGACGCCCCCTTGCCCATCAATCGTTCCCGGCCCATAAATGCCGCTGTTTTGCGCAGCGTTGACTTTAATCAATGGCAAACAACCTTTGCCGCTATTGTCCAACGTCCCGCAAGTCCCAGACCCTGCATTAAAAGCCGCCGCATTATTAACCGCCCGTAACGTAACGCCTTTATCTATCCACAGGCTCACACCGGAAGGGATCGTTATCGAACCACTGAGAAAGACCGCAGACTTACCCCCGGCGGCCAATTTCACCGCCTTGCCTTGAGAGCAAGAATTTAGCGCTTTCTGAATATCCTTAGTCGCAATGCTGCCCTGAGACTGTAAGACAGCACAGGCGGCCGGCGTCGTTGGCATTTTGACAACGCGGGTATCGGCGGCATGTGAAGAGAAACTGGCCATCCCGATAAAACCAAAGAACAATGATAAAGAAATTCCGTCTAATTTATATTCCATTTCCAAACCTCATTTTAATACCTATCATCTTTCACACTGCAAATAGAGTAGCGGCCCTCGCCTCGATCCTCTCCGTTACTGACTGGAGTAAATATGCGTTCGACGGCCGCCGCTCTGTATCTTTAAATTTATTAGGCATAGCGCTTGATATTAAGTAAAAATCCATTTGTATAAAATCCGCCAGATGCATTAAATTGATAATCATTCCTATTAATAGATTTTCTATCAGGATACTTTCCATGCAATATCTTATTTCTGCTTTTTGCAGTAATAAAACGCAACTGGACGCAGTCAACCATATAAAAACGATCGACAACAGAAGACATCTGAATTTATATCAGGGCGGGTCATCATATTACATTGAAATATAATTACAACACAAAATTGAAACCGTAAACGGCTCCCGCAGTTTCAAATAACATTAACTTACCTCAACTTATAATCATTAATAAAAAGTAATAAGCAGCAAACAATAACAAAGTAAATTATATCAATAAATTGATTTTATTTTAGTCATTTCGCAATATTCATCCGGTATATTCAAGAAGCCGGCCTATTTGCTTCTTATTTAAGGCGGTGATATCCCCATCACTCTATTAAAAGCTTTGCAGAAAGCGGAATCTGCAACGACGAAAATATTTCGCACGTCAAAATGTCAATGCATAAATACCCTGTACCCCCCCAAAAAAGCACGTTGCTGGATACGCACACGCTCTATATTATGCACGAATGATTTCCGCACCGGTTCATGCTCAATACGATTCACTGCGGTCTATGAAAACAGGCGCATACGGATGCTTCAAAGATCATCAATGGGAAAGCGGGCTTTTTGGCCCCGCTTTCCGATAAAAGCCATGGCAGTATTCTCCAGCATGGTCATCGGCGTTTTCCTGCTGTTGATTTCCGGCTGTACGGGCGCACAGCAGGATATCATGCCGCTGGGACAAACCTCATTTGCCCGCTATCAACAGGAAACCGCACGATGGGTAGAACAACACCGCGCTTTCCAGACTACCGATAAAAATCTCGAACTGGTCTGGAATACGCCGCAGGAAATGCGTCCGGCAGGTAAGCCAACCAAGGGCATTTTACTGGTTCACGGTCTGGGCGACTCCCCCGGTTCATTCAACGACATCATGACGCGGCTGGCGGAACAAGGCTTTCTGGTCAGAACCGTGCTGCTGCCGGGGCATGGCACCCGCCCCGCCGATATGCTGCATATTACCGTGGATGACTGGCGCAGAGTCGTCGCCGAACAGGCGGCCATTCTCAGCCATGAGGTGGATGACGTCTATCTGGGCGGTTTTTCCACCGGAGGCAATCTGGTGCTGGAATATGCACTTAGCCACCCGGAAATTAAAGGATTAGCGCTGTTCTCTCCGGCGATAAAATCCAACGAGCGTTATGATTTTCTGACGCCGCTGCTTTCCGTCTTTACCGACTGGATACTAAAACCCCGGCCCGGCAACCCGCAACAGTTAATGACGCGTTATATGGTGGTGCCGACCAACGGTTTCGCCCAGTTTTATTATTCCAGCCGCGCCGTGCGAACGCAGTTGGCAAAAACCACCTACGACAAACCGGTGTTGATGGTGCTTACCGAGCATGATTCGGTGCTGGACACGCCTTATCTGCTTGAGCTGTTCGATCGCAAATTCACCCACTCGCGCAGCAGGCTGATCTGGTACGGCAACCCGCCCGCAGGCTCTTCCCCATCGCGCGTGCTGATCCGCCGCGACTATTTACCCGAGTGGCGGATCAGTCAGTTCTCCCATATGTCGATTCTGTTTTCGCCAGACAATAAAGAGTATGGCAAAGAAGGCTCGGTGATCGTCTGCGCCAACGGACAAACGCCGGTCAGCCAGCAGGTCTGTCAGGACAGAAACAGGCTATGGTATTCCGACTGGGGCTATCAGGAAGAGGGAAAAACCCACGTCCGTTTAACCTTCAATCCCTATTTCGACTGGCAGACTCAGGTGATGAACGCGGTATTGGCTGGCGACTAATCGGGGATAATGCAGCACGTCGCTTTTCAGCTTTAAAATCAGGATCGGGAGCGCATTGAATATCAGGGGATCATCTGCCATAACATCACTATCACCATAATCGCAGGTTGATGGCATGAGATTTGATTTAACGGATCTTCGTCTGTTTTTGCATATCCAGAAAGCAGGCAGCATTACCGGGGGCGCCGTGACGTCCAATCTGACGCTGCAAGCAGCCAGTGAGCGCGTCAGGGGCATGGAAAATGAACTCGGCGTGCCGTTATTATTACGTTCAAAAAACGGCGTCACTCTGACCGAGGCGGGCTATTCACTGGTTCATCATGCCACGATCATCCTGCATCAGGTCGAACATATGCGCAGCGAGTTACATCAATACAGTAAAGGACTACGCGGCCATATTCCCCTGCTGTGCAATTCCGCCGCGCTGAGTGAGTATTTACCTGAACTGCTGGGGCAGTATTTACTCATACGTCCCAATATATCGATCGCGGTGAATGAACAGCTCAGCCGCGACATTGTTAACGAGATTAAAAATCAAACCGCGGATTTAGGCATTGTGGCGGACACCGTGCAGCTAAACGGATTGGAAACCCGCCCTTTCCGCCAGGACGAACTGGTGGCGGTGGTGCCCGGCGACAGCCGGTGGGCGCAACATGACATGATAGCGTTTGAAGCCATCGTCGGGGCGGAATTTATAGGGCTGAGCGCCGGTTACGCCTTGCAGGAACATATTGACGAACACGCCAGAAAGCTGGGCCGACGTTTAAATTATCGCGTACGGTTAGCCAGCTTCGACGCGGTTATGCATGTCATTCAGCGCGGTATCGGCGTGGGTATTCTCCCCCGACATGCGGCAAATCGTATGATGCATTCGCTTGATATCCACTGCATCGGGTTGTCTGACGTTTGGGCAAAAAGAAATCTGGTTATCTGCGCCCGCCGGTTTTCAGCGTTGCCCGGTTATTTTCAGGAATTCGTTGAGTTTATTACCCTGCGGCAAAAGGGATAAACATATACCCGCCCAGCGTCATTAACCCTGCAAAAAAGCACTGCCGAAAGGTTTTCTCACTAATGCGGTGGCGCAGACGTTGCCCAATCATCATACCGAGGATAGCGGGAAGAAGCGCGAAACACGATATCCCAAGATCGATGCCGCTCAGCCCTATTCCCTGAGCCAACTGTATCGCCAGTCCGATGGTTGAAACCGTAAAAGCCAACCCTAATGACTGCACCAGGTCGTGTTTATTCAGCCCCAGACATTGCAGGTAAGGCACAGCCGGGATAACAAAAACCCCCGTCGCGGCGGCAATCGCGCCGGTAACGTACCCCGCCAGCGGCGATAGCCAGACTTCGTGGCGGCCGGGCTGAGGCAGTTTTTTTGCCAGTATTCCCCATATGCCATACAGAACCAGAATCAGTCCGATAGCCGCCCCCGTCCAGGAAGATGAGGACGTTAAGGTCGGTAATCCTCCCCACAACGTGCCGATGATGATGCCGGCAAATAACGACCAAAATCGCTTAACCAGGCTTAGGAACGCCGGGCCGCAAATCAATTGCCAGATATTGGTGACCAGAGAGGGGATAATCAACACCCCTGCCGCTGTCGTCGGCGACATAGTGAGCGTTAATAATCCCATGGCAATCGTCGGCAGCCCCACGCCAATGATGCCTTTGACCATCCCCGCCAGTAAAAAAACGATAAGAATTACCGCCATGACCATGTCCTGAAAATAAGGTAAACAATGGCCTCATTGTCACGAAACGGTCTTGCGGGGTATATGCGGATTTACCTGAGGCTGACTAAAGGAAAAACAGACGTGAACAGCAGGAGGAAACGTATAGATGCCGGCAAGAACCGGCGACAGAACCGTTGATTTGTCGCCGATATCACCAATATTGATTAATACCCCTGCCGCGCCCGGCCAACCGCCTCACCCAGTTGCCACACCGCCATTGCGTAATGGGTACTATGGTTGTAACGGGTAATGGTGTAGAAGTTAGGCAAACCATACCAATACTGGTATCCGCTGCCGATGTCGAGACGCAGCAGACTGGCCTCTTCATAGCCACCCAGCGTACTCTGCGGCCTTAGCCCGGCAGCCTGTAACGTCGAGAGGGAATAGCGCGTATTGAAGCCATGGGCCAGCGATGGCGCCTGACCGATCGCCGGTACAGCCACAACGCCCCCTTTGCGCCAGCCGTGTGCTTTAAAGTAATTGGCTACGCTGCCGATGGCATCCACCGGATCCCATAGATTGATATGCCCATTGCCATCAAAATCAACCGCATAGTTTTTAAACGACGACGGCATAAATTGACCATAGCCCATAGCGCCCGCATAGGAACCCCGCAAGCTGAGCGGATCATTCCCCTCGTTGCGGGTCATCAGCAGAAACGTTTCCAACTCGCCGGTGAAGTACGCGGCGCGGCGCGGGTAGTCGAAAGACAGGGTTGCCAGGGCATCAATAATGCGGGTTTTCCCCATTATCCGGCCCCAGCGGGTTTCCACACCGATAATCCCGACAATGATCTCCGGGGGAACGCCGTATATTTCCCAGGCGCGTTGCAGCGCGTCTTGATGCTGATTCCAGAAAACCACGCCGTTTTGTACGTTATCCGGGGTAATGAACTGATTACGGTAACGCGTCCAGGCCCCGTTCGGCCCGGACGGCGGGCGAGGCACGGTTGGCGGCGGCGTTGGCGCCTGTCTATCCATCAGACGAATCACCCAATCCAGCCGCTGCGTCTGAGCCAATACATCGTGCAGTTGCTGGCGGTCAAAACCGTGTTCACTCACCATTTTGTCGATAAAGCGGTTCGTCGCCGGATTAAAAGCAAAATCGCCGCTCTGCAAATGACCGGTATGCGCAGGCTCGAGCAGAAAACCGCCTTTAAAGGGATTGCCCTGAGGCGCTTCGGCTGACGGCGTCGGCTTACTGCTACAGGCGGAAAGCAAGGCAAGCAGTGAAACAAGAATAGCCAAATGACGCATTGGATGTCCGTCTAAACAGATGAAAAAAGAGTCGTTGCTATGGTAAAGCATCGCCTGACGTGAAAAAACCACAAAATGCACCCTGTTTTCCGCTGAAAGCCAGGGTGCTTTATGATCAGTTTTTCTTCACAAACTCGGATTTCAGCTTCATGGCGCCAAAACCGTCAATCTTGCAATCGATATTATGGTCGCCTTCAACCAAACGAATACCTTTCACCCGCGTACCCATTTTCAATGGCGAAGAACTGCCTTTTACTTTGAGATCCTTAATCACGGTAACGGTATCGCCATCCGCCAGCAAGTTGCCGTTGGCATCTTTGACGATCGGCCCTTCTTCCTGAGCAGCCGAATCACCATCCATTGCCCATACATGCCCACACTCAGGGCAGTTCAGTAATTCATTATCCTGCCAGGTATATTCAGAGTGACATTTAGGGCAATTCGGTAGCTGTTGCATTATAAAATTCCTGAAAATAATAAAGTTTATGAAAAAAGCCAATAAAATCAAAGATTGTGTTACCAGCTACCGATATTTTAGCGCGTTATGCGCATCCTGAGTAGTCATCGATTGGCGATACCTGAATCATCTCACTATCTTGCCGTCCCGCAGAATAAACATCACTTTCCCATCCCAGAACTCAGCGATAAAAATATCTTCATCCTTGAGACTACGCTCATTCAGTTCGCCTTTTAGCCACTCTTGATCTTTTTCTATTTGTTCCAACTCTTCCTGTCTGACTTTACCGTCTTTCATAATAATAACCGAGGGCATTTTCGCGTTATCACAAACAACCGTCAGTTGACCGCTGGGTTCTATTTGAGCATAGGTGACCTGCTGGAACGAATTGATTCCCTGCGAATGTAATTGAGAAGCGATATTCAAAATATCTATTTTATTTTTCTTACGCAGAATATTGTCCATGATAAAGCGCCCCTTCTTAACGATAGGCAGCGGATTACCGATGGCTATTGCACGGAAAAAATTAACATGCTTAGTGATGGCATTGAGCAGCGATATCAGCCCGACGCCAATAAATAACACCAGCACATATTGCTGAAGCGGTATGCTATCACTGTATATCACCCCGCCGATTATCCCCCCTAGAACAAAATTCCCAATAAAATCAACTGGCGTCATCTGAGAAAGCTGCGTTTTCCCTGAAAGATTCAGGTGCATGATTACAATAAAAAATCCAATGATGAACTTTATTAATACTAAGCCGTAGTATCCCATATATCCTCTGTCCCACTCGTTTACCAAACCGCCAATCAAAAAGCCGCGCCAAGGCGCCTTCTAGGCCGTCACTGAAAAAACCTCATGCTGTTTATCCAGCCAGCACAACCGCTTCCAACCATGATGTATATAGATGAAAATCAGCAGCCCTGCTGTATTTTTCAGGAAAACCGCCCTCACGCATCGAATTCCTGCGCATCCGGAACAAGGTTTCGCCGGTAAAAAGCGCGGCAATTCAAACGATTTATTACAAGTTTCCGACGGCAGGCAAGGCGTATATCATTTAATGACGATGCTACACTTCCATCTTCTCTCGCCATTATTACCTTTATAATAATAATCTGGCTAATTATGATTCAAAAAAGACCGGATACAAAAAGAACTGCCCAATAAAGACTATTGACTCATCCACCAAAAAAATGTAGAAATCAATTAAAAACAGCCAACTCAAAATAATCTTTTTTTAAGACGCATAGCAACATGATTCCATAAATAAATACAAAAAATTTAATACTATTTATAATACGATAATCATAAACGGCGAAACAGAGTGGCAAAAGGAAAGGGATTAACATCCCTTTCCAGGATAAACGTGATATAAACAAGATATATCAGCAAAAGGTTCAATGTCTTTTATTTTTGCATCTTTGCTGTAAGGCTTTTTTGGGTGTCCACGTAGTTATTTTTCAGACGAAGTCGTTCCCTGACATTCAATCCTGAGGTTATGATTTCTTTTATCCATTACTCATTCCCTTGGTTATCCGTTCTGCTAATCAGCTAAATTTTAGCCTTTCGGCTCAATCCCCTGCTTACGAAGCGCTTTACACGCCGGTTCTTTTAACCCGTTTCCCAAGCTGACACCTTATTTTGCCACGACTTTATCAAACTGTTCGTAGTAGCTCAGGTGAGATCCCTATCCGAAAGGTATTGGTCTACCAGACAAAGACTCCCCCTGTTAAGCAAACTAACAATATGGCTATCGACAAATCCAGAAGCTCCCTTCATGAAGATCAGCATTTTCAGCATGTTAACGCGGGAGGTTTTAACCTGTTCCTGCGATTGATAGCGGGGCGCATTATGCTTGATGACACACCGTTAGAACGAGAAAAATCATCGCAGTAGCGGGCAAAGTTGCGAGCCGTTTCGCAGGCATAACCGATACTCGTAAAATCAGATACATTTACCATCGTTGCTCTGATAACTTCCTGTAATGCTTTACCAGTATTAGCGCTACGCCTGACGGGAGCACCCTGTCGCTGAATGAATAATGTAGGGTTTTTAGAGGTTCTGATTTCCCCCTGAACCCCACAGGTGAATCACGCGGCATGTCGGTGATAAGATAAGATTTCTAACAAGATACACCTTTTCTGGCATACTCCCAGGCGACAAATTAATGGGTTTAGGTAGGTTTTTGGCGCTTTTATCAGCGGCCGCCTGAGCTAACAGACAGAGTAAAAACCGAGTAAAATCAATATGAATGAGTCTATTGACAAGGACCTTTCCAGCCATACGCCAATGATGAAACAGTATTTCAAGCTCAAGGCGGAGCATCCGGAAATTCTGTTGTTCTACCGTATGGGTGACTTTTACGAGCTGTTTTATGACGATGCCAAACGGGCATCGCAGCTTTTGGATATCTCACTGACCAAACGCGGAGCATCCGCCGGGGAGCCGATTCCCATGGCCGGCGTTCCCCATCATTCCGTCGAAAACTATCTTGCCAAGCTGGTGCTGTTGGGCGAGTCGGTCGCTATCTGCGAACAGATCGGCGATCCCGCCACCAGTAAGGGGCCGGTGGAGCGCAAAGTCGTGCGTATCGTGACGCCCGGCACCATCAGTGACGAAGCGTTGTTGCAGGAAAAACAAGATAACCTGCTCGCCGCCATCTGGCAGGACGGGCGGGGCTTTGGCTATGCCACGCTGGATATCAGCTCCGGCCGTTTCCGGGTCACCGAACCGGCCGATCGGGAAACCATGGCCGCAGAATTACAGCGTACCAATCCGGCGGAATTGCTCTACCCCGAGTCGTTTGAATCCATGTCACTGATTGAACACCGCCACGGGTTGCGCCGCCGTCCGCTGTGGGAATTTGAACTGGACACCGCCCGTCAGCAGCTCAATCTGCAATTCGGTACGCGCGATCTCACGGGATTTGGCGTTGATCAGGCGAAGCTGGCGCTGCGGGCGGCGGGCTGTCTGCTGCAATATGCCAAAGATACTCAGCGCACTTCCCTGCCGCATATCCGCGGCATCACGATGGAACGTCAGCAGGACGGCATCATTATGGATGCCGCCACGCGGCGTAATCTGGAACTGACGCAGAATCTGGCCGGCGGTACGGAAAATACGCTGGCCGCGGTGCTCGACTGTACGGTGACGCCCATGGGCAGCCGGATGTTGAAACGTTGGATCCACATGCCCAGCCGCGATATCGCCGCGCTGACGCAGCGCCAACAGGCCATCAGCGCGTTGCAGGATATCACAGCGGAATTGCAGCCTTATCTACGGCAGGTAGGCGATTTGGAACGTATTCTGGCGCGTCTGGCGCTGCGTACCGCCCGCCCGCGCGATTTAGCGCGTATGCGCCACGCCTTTCAGCAATTCCCCGAGATTCGTGCGCAGTTGGCGCCGTTGGAAACGGACGCCGTCCGCCAGCTAGTCGGCCAGATTGGGCAATTCGACGAGCTGCTGGATCTGCTTGAACGCGCCATCGTCGAGGCCCCGCCGGTGCTGGTGCGCGACGGCGGCGTGATTGCAACGGGCTACAACGCCGAACTGGATGAATGGCGGGCGCTGGCCGACGGCGCCAGTGATTATCTGGACAGGCTGGAAATTCGCGAGCGCGAAAAACTGGGGCTGGATACGCTCAAGGTCGGTTTTAACGGCGTACATGGCTATTATATTCAGGTCAGCCGCGGCCAAAGCCATCTGGTGCCGATACATTACGTTCGCCGCCAGACGCTGAAAAACGCCGAACGCTATATCATCCCGGAGCTGAAAGAATACGAAGATAAGGTGCTGACCTCCAAAGGCAAAGCGCTGGCATTGGAAAAAGCTCTCTATGATCAACTGTTCGATCTGCTGCTGCCGCATCTGGCGGAACTCCAGCAAAGCGCGGCGGCGCTCGCCGAACTGGATGTACTGGCGAATCTGGCGGAGCGCGCGGATACGCTGAACTATGTGTGCCCGACGCTAAGCGATAAGCCCGGTATAAAGATCGCCGGCGGACGTCACCCGGTAGTGGAACAGGTTCTCAGCGAACCCTTTATCTCGAATCCGCTGTCTCTCTCCCCCCAGCGCCGTATGCTGATCGTTACCGGCCCGAATATGGGCGGAAAGAGTACCTATATGCGTCAGGCGGCGCTGATCGTGCTGATGGCGCATATTGGCTGCTTCGTTCCTGCCGATCAGGCGGTTATCGGCCCGGTGGATCGTATTTTCACCCGCGTGGGCGCGGCGGACGATCTGGCTTCCGGCCGCTCGACCTTTATGGTGGAAATGACGGAAACCGCCAACATCCTGCACAACGCGACGGAAAACAGTCTGGTGCTGATGGATGAAATCGGCCGGGGAACCTCGACCTACGATGGATTATCGCTAGCCTGGGCCTGCGCTGAAAATCTGGCTAACCGCATCAAAGCCATGACGCTGTTTGCGACTCACTATTTCGAACTGACCAATCTGCCGGAAAAAATGGAAGGCGTGGTAAACGTCCATCTGGACGCTCTTGAGCATGGCGATACCATCGCCTTTATGCACAGCGTGCAGGACGGCGCCGCCAGCAAAAGCTACGGACTGGCGGTGGCCGCATTGGCGGGGGTGCCGAAAGACGTCATTAAGCGGGCGCGCCAAAAACTGAAAGAGCTGGAGACGCTGTCCAATAACGCCACCGCCAGTCACATTGATGGCGCACAGCTGGCGTTGCTGGGTAATGAGGAGCCGTCACCGGCGATGGAAGCCCTGGAATCGATCGATCCGGATGCGTTAACGCCCCGTCAGGCGCTGGATTGGCTGTATCAGTTGAAGAAGATGCTGTAAGCGGCGCGTTTTTATCATGCACCTAAAAAAGCGCTGATTGCCGACAAAGTCGTTTGTAAGCCTGAGATACCCGGGCCTAGCGTACCGAGGGGCGCTCTCCCTAATAACGGGCTTTGTCAACAGTCTGAAAAGCGCTGATTTTTCAGCGCTTTTTCATTATACGCCGATGCTATTCAACGGGTGGGTCACACCGTTGGCGCGCATTCATCTGCACCTCATCGCTGTCCGGCACCAGCGCTTTGGTCATCTGTCCCTCCTCCATTGAGGGAACGATGGCGAAATGCGCCGTCAATATCGTAAACACCGGTTCACCTGCGGCGCTTCGGGCGTTCATATACTGTTTTTCCAACGCCAGCGTATTATCCACCACAAAGGTTTTTCCCGTCGCGCAATCGGTAAAGGTCGCCGCATCCGCCATATAGCGATACATGCCTTTCATCGCCATCGGCGTATCGGGTAAAGCCAGTTCTGTGGCAATCAGCCGATAGGCGTGAGAAGACGGAATAGGCACGCCCTGTTGATCCAGCATCTCCAAATCTTTTCCCAGCGGGCGAAAATAACGCTTTTCCCCCTCACTGTTGGTTAACACCAATTTGTCCGCCGTCCGCCGCCACTGACCATATTCAGCAAAGACCGACGTTCCCTCGCGCGTCGTCTGATAATGCTGACGTAAGACAAACGTGCCGTCTTTTTCCAGAAACAGCGACGTATCGATCCCCTCACAGTCAGCACAGGGCAGTGTTCCACGATAGCTTTGCGCCATCGGTTGAAGCGGTTCTTCCTGCATCCGTGAACGTGTATGACACCCAATCAACGCCGATATTACCGCAGTCAACAACACGCCAATCGCCAGTTTTCTCACCATTATTCTCCCGCTGGGGTTGTCCTGTTACCGTTATTCATTTTATTGGTGATTTCTTATACCGTTCATCAACATAGCGAACAATCATCCCTGTCTCGGGGCTATTTGCCAGTCTGCGAACGTCATTTCCAGACTATTCTCACTGTCTGACAGCCAGATAGTTCCTTCCTGCAAGGTGGCCTGTAGCGTCATATTACGCTTTGCCAACGCGGCAAGCTGCGCCAACTGGCGATCGTCCAGAAAATATATGGTCAGGTTCTTATACCCTGCCACCTTGTCCGCGATGTTTTGCCACCATACCTGCGCAGCGCGCTCGCCATAGGCGTACAGCACCACCGAACGGGATTGGTTGCAGGCTTTTTTCAGCCTCTTCTCATCGGGTAAACCCAGCTCAATCCACAGTTCCAACTCCAGCGTGTCATTACGCCGCCAGATTTCCGGCTCATCGTCAGCGCTTAACCCTTTGGTAAAACGTAAATTTTCATCCGCATGACAAATCCAGGCCAGCAAACGCAGCATCATCCGCTGTTCCGTTTCTGAAGGATGCTGGGCGATAGTCAGGTTGGCGTCATGGAAAAAATGACGATCCATGTCCGCAATATTAATCGCTGCCTTGTAAACCGTTGCTTTTAATGCCATCTGTAACCTCACGTTTATCCAGCGACAGTGTACTTGAGTTAGCGCTATCCTCACAGTAAAGGTGATATCTGCTACATAACCGAACGATTAGGTGTTTGAGGAATACTGATATCCTGCCAATGCCTATGCTATAGTCGATTTGATAAGTAGAGTTTATCTCCGTAGGCTTACAACATCGGCCACAGTCATAATCAAGGTGCATGAATGTCTACCGGGTTAAGCTTTCAAGGGAGGATATAGTGCAAAAATACGGTGAATTAGTACGCCGCTTATACGCAGAGATCGCCAGCGGCGATCTGGGCTATATACCCGACGCGCTGGGTTGTGTATTGAAAACCCTGGATGACATTGCCGCTAACGGCGAATTGCCATCCTCTGTCAGGGAACAGGCGGCTTATGCCGCCGCTAACTTATTGGTGAGCGATTATGTCAATGAGTAACGAATATCAACCCATCAACTGTGATGATTACGACAATCTGGAAGCCACCTGTCAGCAGAATTTGACGCTGACGCTGGAGCTGCGTAATGGTGAAATCGTTACCGGTAAAGCCAGTGACATGATCTCACGTAAGCATGTTGAATATTTGGTGATCGAAGAGTCCGGTTCAAAGCGGGAATTGCGCCTCGATCACATCGTCAGCTTTAGCCATCCGGAAATAGGAAAAGTCGTCGTCAGCGAGGCTTAACCAGCAAACTTTTCTCTAAAACGGACAACTTCGGTTGTCCGTTTTCATTTCAGTTACGCCAGACAATATGCCAGCACGGCTCATCGTCCCGCGCCTGTCCTTCCAGCGTAACAAACCGCCCTAGCGCGGCGATCAATCGGTCATCGTAAAAAACCAGCGGGGTGCGATCCCGCAACCACGGCGGCACAGCCAGCTCCTGCCAGAGTTTCTTGATTTGCCGCCCGCCAGCCCGCCCCACAATGCGTACCGTGCCGCCGGTGGTGAAACGTATGCTTACCTGCTCGCCGGCGCGCGGCGCGCGAACGGCGGTTCCCCCTTCATCCGCCAGCGAGAGATCCCCCAGGCCATCAGGTAACGTTAATCCGCCGGATCCCGGCGACCACGGCAATATGTGGTCTTTCAGCGAGTGCATCAGCGGCAGCACATAAAGGCGCTGGCGAAAACGCCGGATTTGCCATTGGTTTAGCCGTAACACCGGATCGGCATCCTGACGGCTGACGGCAACTTCATGCCATAACCGTTGCAACTGATCGCGCGCAGGCATCGACGCCCCCTGCTCAGCCAGCCAGCGCCGCAATAAAGCAAAGCGCCTGACCGGGCTCAACGACGACATGCCTTCAATGCTCAGGGAGCCATCCGGCCGACACAGTTCCCGTAACGACTCGGCCAAAAGTTCATCAAGCAGTTGTTCCTGCTCGGCGCAGAGCTGCGCGCTACGGGCCACCGCCGCGGGAAAATGCGGCCAGCGCCCGGTTAATAAAGGAAGCACCTTGCGGCGCAAAAAGTTGCGGTCGAAGCGCTCATCCTGATTGCTGTCATCTTCAATCCAGCGCAGTTGATGCCGCCGCGCATACTGCTCCAACTGTTGACGAGAAAAACCCAGCAATGGACGCAGCAGGGTGTGGTTATCGCATAGGGTGCTGGCGGCCATCGCGGAAAGCCCGGCCGGCCCGCTGCCACGCTTGAGCGCCAGCAAAAACGTTTCGCTTTGATCGTCCAGATGCTGTGCCGTCAAAAGCGCCTCATCATCCAGTAAATGCGCGTTTAAAGCCCGGTAGCGCGCCTCACGCGCCGCCGCCTCAATACCGCCGTTTTGCGCATCGACATTCACTTTCAGCTCCGCGAAAGACACCTGCCATTGCCGACATTGCCGGCGACAGTGCTCAGCCCAACTATCCGCCAACGGATTTAGACCGTGATTAACATAGGCGGCGCGGACAACGACATGATTACGCTGGCGCAGCGTGACCAGCAGATGCAACAAGACGCTGGAATCCAGCCCGCCGCTGTAAGCCACCAGAATCTGCCGATGTCCCGCCGTCTGTGACGCGAGGGAGGCAAGCAAAATATCTTCAGGTTCGCTCACGGATTCAACTCTCATACAGCTCTAAAGGCAACCCATCGGGATCGCTAAAGAAAGTAAACCGTCGCCGCGTGTCAGCGTCAATGCGCACCGGCTCGCAACTCACCCCGGCCCGGGCGAGCGTAATGATAGCCTGCTCGACATCCTCAACCGCAAAAGCCAGATGCCGCAAACCGCAGGCTTCCGGCTGGCTGACGCGCGGCGGCGGCGAAGGGAAAGAAAATAGCTCTACCAGATAACATCCATTTAACGCCAAATCGCCCTTCCAGGAGTCCCGCTCCGCGCGATAGATCTCATTCATCAGGGTAAAACCCAGAATATCGCAATAGAATCTTTTACTCCGCGCATAATCGGCAGCGATGATAGCAATATGGTGAATACCCTGTAGTTTTAGCATAGCGCTATCCTGTTCCCTCCCGCGAATTGTCTTGCTCATGATGATCGGCATAATCAAAAGACGCCGACCGATTGTAATCGTGATGCCTGGCGCAATCTACAGCGACAATCTGACACGGAAAGCCGATACCAAACACGATATATCACCGGGGCAGATGTTACGCCCAGGCGCAAGATATCTGCTAACCTTTATTTTTATCCTGCTGTGCTCTCCGCTGTTTCCTGCATTGCAATGAATCGTCGGCCTGATTTTCAGTCAGTTTCCTTTGTTGGTGCTAAGCAGCGGACTGACGCTGCTGAAGTGATTAGGCGGCACCAAAAAAATAACCATTTGAATCATAAAATAATATTAAAAATAAATTTATCAGTCCGGCTGTTTTAATCGTTAGCAATGGAGCAAACGTCAATGAACATTAATTTTTATGTCACCTGCCTGGGCGATGCCTTAAAAGCCAGGATGGCGCGTGACACGGTGTTACTGCTTGAGAAATTGGGCTGTAAGGTTTTTTTTCCAGAAAAACAAGGCTGTTGCGGCCAGCCGGCACTGAACAGCGGCTATGTCGAAGATGCCAAACCCGCCATGAAGTCGCTAATCATGGCGTTGGAAGAAAATGATTATCCGATAGTTTCCCCGGCCGGCTCCTGCACCTATGCCATCAAAAGCTATGCCGGGTATCTGAGCGACGAACCGGATTGGGCGCGGCGCGCGCAGGCCGTGGCCGATCGAATGCAGGATCTCACTTCGTTTATCGTCGATATTCTGGGCGTGGTCAACGTCGGCGCCTCTCTGCCCGGTAGGGCGGTCTATCACCCCTCCTGTAGCCTGTCCCGCAAACTGGGCATCACCGATGCCCCGCTCACGCTGTTACGCCATGTGAAAGGACTTGAGCTGATACCTTTCGAACACCAGGAAACCTGCTGCGGTTTCGGCGGCACTTTTTCGGTCAAGATGGCCGAAATCTCCGGTGAAATGGTCAAGGAAAAAGTGCGGCATCTGATAGCCGCGCAGCCGGACTATCTGATTAGCGCCGACGTCAGTTGCCTACTCAATATCGGCGGCAGACTCAGCCGGGAAAAACATCCCGTCAAAGTAATGCATATCGCCGAAGTGTTGATGAGCCGATAAGGGGGCCGCGTATGTCTTTGAAAACCAGCAAAATCGATTTCAGACCGCGTATCAACGCCGAAATGCAGGACGCTATCATGCGGCGTAACGTTTCAATGGCGCAGGAACGCATCGGCGCCAACCGGCAAAAGATGGTGGAAGAGTTGGGGAACTGGGAACAATGGCGCGAGCAGGCGGAACACATCCGTAATCACGTACTGGAAAACCTTGACGCCTATCTGTACCAGTTGACGGAGAAAGTGCATGACAACGGAGGACATGTCTTTTTCGCCCGCACCCACGAACAGGCCACCGACTATATTCTGAAGGTGGCGCAGGCCAAACAGGCCAAAAAAATCGTGAAGTCCAAATCGATGGTCACGGAAGAGATCGGCATGAACCCCAAGCTCCAGCAGGCGGGAATTGAAGTGGTGGAAAGCGATCTGGGCGAATTTATTCTCCAGTTGGATGAGGATCCGCCGTCGCATATCGTGGTGCCGGCGATCCATAAAGACCGTCATCAGATTAGACGCATACTGAGCGAGCGTTTGGGCTACAACGGCCCGGAAACGCCGGAAGCCATGACCTTATTTATCCGTCAAAAGATCCGTCAGGATTTTCTAACCGCCGATATCGGCATTACCGGCTGTAATTTTGCCGTCGCCGAAACCGGCTCGGTGTGCCTGGTGACCAACGAAGGCAACGGACGGCTTTGCACCACGCTGCCGAAAACCCATATCGCGGTGATGGGCATGGAGCGTATCGCGCCGACCTTTGCCGAAGTCGACGTATTGATCACCATGCTATGCCGCAGCGCGGTGGGCGCCAGACTCACCAGCTACAATACCTGGCTGACCGGCCCGCGCCGGCAAGGCGATATTGACGGACCGGAGGAATTCCATCTGGTGATTATCGATAACGGACGCTCCCGGGTGCTGGGTTCCGAATTCCGCTCGGTCCTGCGCTGTATCCGCTGCGGCGCCTGCATCAATACCTGTCCGGCCTATCGTCATATCGGCGGACACGCTTACGGCTCAATCTACCCCGGCCCTATCGGCTCCGTGCTGTCGCCGCTGTTGGGCGGCTACAAAGATTTTAAAGATCTGCCTTACGCCTGCTCGCTGTGTACCGCCTGTAATCAGGTCTGTCCGGTGAAAATCCCGCTGGCGCAATTGTTGCTCAAACATCGCCGGGTGATGGCGGAACAGGGATTGACGCCCAAAACGGAACAACGGGTTATCAAACTGTTCAACTATGCCAACGCGCATCCCGGCTTATGGAAAGTGGGGATGGTGGCGGGCGCCAAAGCCGCCAAATGGCTGATCAAGGATGGCAAGGCGCCATTGACGCTCGGCGCGCTGGGCGCCTGGACGCAGGCACGCGACTTACCGGCAGCAGACGGCGAAAGCTTCCGCAGTTGGTTCAAACGCCACCAGTCCGAGGGGAAAAATAATGCTTAATCAACAAAACCGTGACGACTTTTTAGCGGAAATTGCCCGACAGCTTGGCCGGGAGGTACGCCATACGCCGGTTGGCGCCGTGTCGGAGGTCGAACTGCTGGCGCAAACGCGCCTGACGGATCTGTCGCGGGATCAGCGCTGTCAGGCCTTTGTCGATTTCGCCCGCGACATCCTTAAAGCCCATTGTGTGCTGACATCAGCGGAGGCGCTACAGGGAAATTTGCTGGCGCTGTGCGAAGAGTATGGCCGAACGCCGGTGGTGGTCAGCGGCGACGCGCGTCTGGAAGAACTGGGCATTACGCAGACCTTGCAACGGCATTACCACGCCCATGTCTGGCGACCGGCGGCGCGGCAGGAGAATATTCGGCTGGCCGAACGGGCAAAAATCGGCGTGGTCTATGCCGAGGCGGGACTGACGGAGTCCGCGGGCGTGGTGCTGTTTTCCGCGCCGGAGCGCGGCTGCTCAATCAGCCTGCTGCCCGAAACGTCCATTTTTGTGCTGCGCAAAAGCGCCATCCTGCCGCGTGTGGCGCAGTTGGCGCAACGGTTGCATCATATGGCGCAAAACGGCGAACCTATCCCAGCCTGTATCAATCTGATCGCCGGCCCCAGCTCCACCGCCGACATTGAATTGATTAAGGTCGTCGGGGTACACGGGCCGGTGAATGCGGTGTATCTGATTATTGAAGACTGCTGATGCCGATAAAAAAACCCGCAATCCTGTTGGATGGCGGGTCTGTTTAATCGTTGCCGCGGCAACGGCGGGTATCAGCAGTAGCCGTAATTCATCAGACGTTGATAGCGGCGGTTCAGCAGTTCTTCTTCACTCAGCGCGTCCAAATCCTGGAGATCGGCCAGCAGTTGAGCTTTCAGTGATTCAGCCATCGCCGGCACATTACGGTGCGCCGATCCCAACGGTTCAGGGATCACGCTATCAATCAGCTTAAGCTCTTTCAGACGCGGCGCCGTGATGCCCATCGCTTCCGCAGCCAGCGGCGCTTTATCCGCACTTTTCCACAGGATAGAGGCGCAGCCTTCCGGTGAGATCACGGAATAGGTGCTGTATTGCAGCATGTTGACTTTGTCGCCCACGCCAATCGCTAGCGCGCCGCCGGAACCGCCTTCACCGATAACCGTACAGACGATAGGCACGCTCAGGCCGGACATTTCACGCAGGTTGCGCGCAATGGCTTCCGACTGACCACGCTCTTCGGCGCCCACGCCCGGATAAGCGCCCGGCGTATCAATAAAGGTAATGATCGGCATTTTAAAGCGTTCGGCCATTTCCATCAGGCGCAACGCTTTGCGATAGCCTTCCGGCGCCGGCATACCAAAGTTGCGGCGAATTTTTTCTTTGGTCTCACGTCCTTTCTGATGACCGATGATCATCACCGGGCGCCCGTCCAGACGCGCAATCCCGCCGACTATGGCTTTATCATCGGCATAGGCGCGATCGCCGGCCAGTTCATCAAAGTCGGTAAAGATGTGCTTGATGTAGTCAAGCGTATACGGACGCTGCGGGTGGCGCGCCAACTGCGCGACCTGCCAGGCGCCAAGATCGGAGAAAATTTTACGCGTCAGTTCAACGCTTTTCTCACGCAGGCGCTGGACTTCTTCGTCCAGATTAATATCCAATTTTTCGTCTTGACGGCTGACTGCGGTCAGCGAGTCAATTTTCGCTTCCAACTCTGCAATCGGCTGCTCAAAATCAAGAAAATTCAGACTCATAGTATTCCTATATTAGTCAAATTCCAGTTCCACCTGCTCATTACCCACTAATGTGCGCAGATCGTTCAGCAGCGTATCGGTCGGCGTTATCCGCCATGCGGCGCCGAAACGCAACCGCGCGCGCGCATCTTCGCGTTGGTAATAGAGATGCACTGGGATCGTCCCCGATCGATGGGGTTCCAACGATTGGCGGAGACGGTTTAATAGCTGGTCATCAATTTGCCTGTCAGTCAGCGAGATAGCAAGCCCGCGCGCGTATTTTTCCCGTGCTTCGCTGATATCCATTAACTCGCGGACGGTCATTTTAAGCCCGCCGCTGAAGTCATCAAAGCTGACCTGTCCACTGGCGATAAGGATACGGTCTTTTTCCAACAAATGCTGATATTTTTCCAACGCATCGGTGAACAGCATGATTTCCAGACGTCCGGAGCGGTCGTCCAGCGTACAAACGCCAATGCGGTTTCCCCGCTTGGTGACCATGACCCGGGCGGCTAACACCAGCCCCACGGCCGTGGTCATTTTGCCCCGCTCGGTCGGGTGCATATCTTTCAAACGCAAGCCGCCGGCATAGCGTTCGATCTCCTTAAGATATTGGGTGATCGGGTGGCCCGTCAGATATAGCCCCAGCGTCTCGCGCTCGCCGTCCAGCACCACCTGCTCCGGCCACGGCGGCACCGTGCTGTAAGACTGCTCGACCTGTTCAGGGGCGTCGGCCAGCACGCCGAACATATCCACCTGCCCGATGGCTTCGGCTTTTGCATGCTGATCGGCCGCTTTCAGCGCATCGCCCAGCGAATTCATCAGCGCGGCGCGATGCGGCCCCAGGCGGTCAAACGCCCCGGACATAATCAACTTTTCCAGCACCCGGCGGTTCAGTTTCTTGATATCGGTACGGGCGCAAAGGTCAAACAGCTCTTTGAAATAGCCGTCCTGATTGCGCGCCTCGATAATCGCCTCAATAGGCCCTTCGCCTACGCCTTTAATCGCGCCGATGCCGTAAACGATTTCACCGTCATCGTTGACGTGAAAATGATAAAGCCCGCTGTTGATATCCGGCGGCAGGATTTTTAACCCCATACGCCAGCATTCGTCAACCAGCCCGACCACTTTATCGGTGTTGTCCATATCGGCGGTCATCACCGCCGCCATGAACTCGGCCGGATAATGCGCTTTCAACCACAGGGTTTGATAGGAAACCAGCGCGTAGGCCGCCGAGTGGGATTTGTTAAAACCATAACCGGCAAATTTTTCCACCAGATCGAAGATTTTAACCGCCAGTTCGCCGTCGACGCCGCGAGACTTGGCGCCTTCTTCAAAGCCGCCGCGCTGTTTGGCCATTTCGACCGGGTTCTTTTTCCCCATCGCCCGACGCAGCATGTCCGCGCCGCCCAGCGTATAACCGGCCAGCACCTGCGCAATCTGCATCACCTGTTCCTGATACAGGATAATGCCGTAGGTCGGTTCCAGCACCGGCTTCAGCGACTCATGCTGCCACTCGATGTCCGGATAGGAAATCGCTTCACGGCCGTGCTTGCGGTCGATAAAGTTATCCACCATGCCGGACTGTAGCGGCCCGGGGCGAAACAGCGCCACCAGTGCGATCATATCTTCGAAACAGTCGGGCTTCAGCCGTTTGATCAAATCCTTCATGCCGCGCGATTCAAGCTGGAAGACCGCGGTGGTTTCCGAGCGTTGCAGCATGTCAAAACTCTTTTTATCGTCGAGCGGGATAGCCGCAATGTCTATCGGCTCCAGCCCCTGCTTGGATCGTCGGGCGTTGATCATCTCCAGCGCCCAGTCGATGATGGTCAGCGTGCGCAAGCCAAGGAAGTCAAACTTCACCAGTCCGGCATATTCGACATCGCTTTTATCAAACTGGGTAACCGGATGGTTGCCTTCCGCATCGCAGTACAGCGGGGCGAAGTCGGTGATCTTGGTTGGCGAAATCACCACCCCGCCGGCGTGTTTCCCGGCGTTGCGCGTCACCCCTTCCAGCTTGCGCGCCATATCGATGAGGGCTTTGACCTCCTCATCCGCTTCATAAATTTCAGGTAATTGCGGTTCCGCCGCGAACGCTTTTTCCAGCGTCATCCCCGGATCGGGAGGAACCAGTTTGGAAATGCGATCGACAAAACCATAAGGATGGCCCAGCACCCGCCCAACGTCGCGGATGACCGCTTTCGCGGCCATGGTGCCGAAGGTAATTATCTGCGATACCGCATCGCGGCCATACATATCGGCCACGTGATCGATCACCAGATCGCGTTTTTCCATGCAGAAATCGACGTCAAAGTCAGGCATGGAGACACGCTCGGGGTTCAGAAAACGTTCGAACAGTAGGTCAAACTCCAGCGGATCCAGATCGGTGATTTTCAGCGAATACGCCACCAAAGAACCGGCGCCCGAGCCACGCCCCGGCCCCACCGGCACGTCGTTGTCTTTGGACCACTGAATAAACTCCATCACGATCAGAAAGTAACCGGGGAATCCCATCTGGTTGATGACTTTAAGTTCAATATCCAGACGTTCATCATATTCAGGGCGCTTTTGCGCCCGTTCTTGCGGATCGGGGAACAGAAATTCGAGACGCTCCTCCAGCCCCTCTTTGGCCCGCTTGACCAGATAATCCTCGGTAGTCATATCCCCGGTCGGGAACTGCGGCAGGAAGTATTCGCCCAACCGAATGGTCACGTTACAGCGTTTGGCAATCTCTACGCTGTTAGCCAAAGCTTCGGGGATATCGGCGAATAGCTCGCACATTTCCTCTTCAGTACGCATATATTGCTGCGGACTGTAATTTCGCGGCCGCTTGGGGTCGTCGAGCGTATAACCGTCGTGGATCGCCACGCGGATTTCGTGCGCATCAAAATCATCTTCACTAATAAAACGCACATCGTTGGTCGCCACAACCGGCAGCCCATGTTTGGTCGCCAGTTCAACGGCGGCATGCAGATAGCTTTCTTCGTCGGGACGGCTGGTGCGGATCAGTTCCAGGTAATAACGATCGGGGAAATATTGCTGATAAAATGCCAGACACTGCTCGGCCTGCGTCTGGTTGCCGCGCAGTATAAACTTGCCGACGTCGCCGTGGCGGCCGCCGGATAACAGCAGTAGTCCGTTATTGCGCTCAATCAGCCAGTCGCGATCTATCGTTGGGCCTTCGGCCCCGTAGCCGCGCTGATAAGCGTGGGAAATCAACAGCGTGAGATTCTGGTAGCCTTCGTTATCCATCGCCAGTATGGTGAGGTGAGCCAGTTCATCGCCTAATTCTTCACTTGCGACAAACACATCGGCGCCGATTATGGGTTTGATGCCGGCGCCATGCGCGCCGCCATAGAACTTCACCAGTCCGCACAGGTTGGTGAAGTCGGTAATCGCCAAAGCCGGCATGCCCATCGCCGCCGCTTTCTTTACCAGCGGCCCGACCTTAGCCAGCCCATCGATCATGGAATAGTCACTGTGCACACGCAGGTGAACAAAACGTGGTTCGGCCATCTCCAGATCCCAGAATTTATCGATTAGTCAGCACGGCGATAAGCCACCACCGAGCCAAGAGTTAATGATGATTAAGCCAGTCCCAACGCCCGTTTAACCGGGGCGAAACTCCGGCGATGGAACGCGGTGGCGCCCAGCACCGCCAGTTTCTCTAAATGGAAAGCGGTCGGATAACCTTTGTGCTGCGCAAAACCGTATGCCGGAAAAAGTTTATCCAGCGCCACCATTTCACGGTCGCGTGTAACCTTGGCCATGATGGAGGCCGCGCTGATCTCCGCCACACGGCTATCGCCTTTCACCACCGCTTGCGCCGGCATGGGCAAAACAGGACAGCGATTACCGTCGATCAAGACAAAATCCGGCGTCAACGCCAGTCCGGCCACGGCCCGCTGCATCGCCAGCATAGTGGCATGCAGAATATTCAACCGATCTATCTCTTCCGGCTCCGCCCGTCCGAGGCTCCAGGACAGCGCTTTTTCTTTTATCTCATCATAAAGCGCCAGCCGGCGTTTTTCACTCAGTTGCTTTGAATCCGCCAACCCGACGATAGGCCGGGAAGGATCGAGAATAACGGCGGCGGTGACGACGGCCCCAACCAGCGGCCCGCGCCCCACTTCGTCAACCCCCGCAATACAACAGTAAGCCGGCGGGTAGATAAACATCTCACTCATGATTTTACTAATTCCAGTACGGCTTGTGCCGCCTGCTCGTCGGCATTACATCGAATCTGCTGATGCAAATCCAAAAACGTCGCCTGCAAAGCGGCCGTTTGGTTTTTATCGGCCAGCCACGGCATCAATGCCGCCGCCAGTTTATCCGGCGTACAATCGGTCTGTAGCAGTTCCGTCACCAGCTCGCGTCCGGCCAGCAGATTCGGCAGAGAAACCCACGGCGTCTTCACCAGCTTCTGCGCCAGCCAGAAAGTGAACGGTTTCATCCGATAGCCCACCACCATCGGGCATTTCGCCAGCATACACTCCAACGCCGCGGTTCCCGAAGCCAGTAAGGTTGCGTCGCTGGCGACCATCGCCTCCCGCGCTTGCCCATCCAGTATATGAACCGGCAGATCAGGCGCTACGGCATTTTTTATCCGCTCAAACTGTTCGAGACGCTTGTCATTCACCAGCGGAACGACAATTTCCAGCGCAGGAAAGCGCTGACGCAATAACCGGGCGGTATTCAGAAAGTCGGCGCTGAGCATCTCCACTTCAGCGCCGCGGCTGCCGGGCAACAACGCCAGACAGAGACTGTCGGCCGGGATCCCAAGCGTTGCCCTGGCGGCCTGTTTGTCCGGCTGCAAGGGCATGGCGTCCGCCATGGTATGGCCGATAAAACGACAGGGAACGTTGAAACGATCGTAAAACGCTTTTTCAAAAGGCAAAAACGCCAGCACCAGATTGGTGGCCTTGCCGATTTTAAAAACGCGCTTTTGACGCCAGGCCCACACGGAGGGGCTGACATAATGAATGGTGTTGATCCCACGCTGCTTCAGGCTGCCTTCCAGCGTGATATTAAAATCCGGGGCATCGATACCGACAAAAACGTCGGGCTTAAGCGCGGTGAAACGCTGCGTCAAGTCCCGACGAATTTTAAGCAAGCGCGGTAAACGTTCGAGCACCTCGACGATGCCCATAACCGCCAGCTCTTCCATCTCGTACCAGGCTTCACAACCTTCCGCCTGCATGCGCGGCCCGGCGACGCCAACAAAACGCGCATCAGGCGCTTTCGCTTTCAACGCGCGAATCAATCCGGCGCCCAGAATATCGCCGGAGGTTTCTCCGGCGACCAATCCAATAACCAAAGGACGCGGCGGCATGGATTAACGAATGATGCCGCGGGTCGAACGGGCGAAGAAATCGATAAACGCCTGTACGGCCGGGTGTTCCACCGCCAGCGCCTCAATTTCCGGTTTTACCTCATCCAGCGTTTTGCCGCTGCGGTAAATCAGCTTGTACACATTGCGGATAGCATGCTGGGTTTCTTTCTCAAAACCACGGCGCTTCAGCCCTTCAATGTTCAGGCCAAACGGCGTGGCATGGTTGCCCTGCGCAATCACGAATGGCGGCACATCCTGCGCCACGCCAGAGCATCCGCCGACCATCACATGCGCGCCGATGATGCAAAATTGATGCACCGCCGTCATGCCGCCGATGATCGCAAAATCATCCACGGACACGTGTCCGCCCAACGTCGCATTATTGGCAAGAATACAGCGGTCGCCAATTACACAGTCATGCGCGATATGCGTGTTGATCATCAGCAAATTATCGCTGCCGACTTTAGTCAACCCACCGCCCTGCTCCGTGCCACGATGAATCGTGACGCTCTCGCGTATACGGTTACGATCGCCGACTTCCACGCGAGTCGGCTCTCCTGCATATTTCAGATCCTGATTCACTTCGCCAATCGAGGCGAATTGATAGATTTCGTTATCGCGGCCAATCCTGGTGATGCCATTAACCACAATATGCGACTTCAGCACAGTACCTGCACCGATCTCAACCTGAGAACCGATATGGCAGAATGGGCCGATATGGACACCGGCACCAATGATAGCGCCATCTTCAACAATGGAGCTGGGATGAACAAAGGCGGTTTGATCAATCACGTTATCAGGCCTCCCGACGACGAGCGCACATCATTGACGCTTCGCAGGCGATTTCGCCATCAACCTTGGCGACACCTTTAAAGCGGGCAACGCCGCGACGCTCTTTAATGAATTCAACCTCCAGGATCATTTGATCCCCTGGCTGTACAGGGCGCTTAAAACGCGCCTCATCAATTGCCGCAAAATAATACAGTTCGCCAGGCTCCAGCCTGCCGACGCTTTTAAACGCCAGAATACCCGTTGCCTGCGCCATTGCTTCCAGGATCAGCACCCCTGGGAAGATAGGTTTGCCCGGGAAATGCCCCTGAAAGAAAGGCTCATTGAAAGAGACGTTTTTAACCGCCCGCAAAAATTTGCCTTCTTGAAAATCCAGGACACGATCAACCAGTAAAAACGGAAAACGGTGCGGTAATAATTCTAAAATCTCTTCAATATGCAGAGTATGAGTGTCAGTAGTCAAAATACTCTTCCTGTCCATAAAAACTGATGCCATCAACAACACGGCCTGCTCAGATCCTAAAAAAGGGGATCTTCAGGCAGGCCGCAAATAAGGGAACCCCAGTGATTAGCTATTATCGACTTTTCGTTCAACGGCTTTTAACCGTTTGCTTATATCATCAATATTCATCACCAGCGCGGCGGTCTTACGCCAAACTTTATTGGGTTGCAAAGGAATGCCCGAAGAGTATACCCCAGGTTCGGTGATCGGCCTCATTACCATGCCCATTCCAGTCACCGTGACTTTATCGCAGATCTCCATGTGACCGTTGATCACACTGGCTCCACCGATCATGCAATAACGACCGATTTTCAGGCTGCCGGCCATAATGACGCCGCCGGCCACGGCCGTATTGTCGCCAATCACCACGTTGTGCGCAATCTGGCATTGATTATCAATGATCACCCCGTTGCCGATGACGGTGTCATCCAATGCGCCGCGGTCGATGGTGGTGCTTGCGCCGATTTCGACCCGGTCGCCGATTCTGACCGTGCCCAACTGCGGGATCTTGATCCAGTTGCCGCGATCGTTGGCATAGCCAAAGCCGTCGGAACCGATAACCGTTCCCGATTGAATCAGGCACTGTTCGCCAATTTCAACGCTGTGGTAAACCGTTACATTGGCCCACAGCCGGGTGCCGGCGCCAATACGGGCATTCTTGCCGATAAAACAGCCCGGGCCGATGATTACGCCATCGCCCAGTTGCGCACCGGATTCAATGACGGCATTCGCCCCGACGGAAATCTGTTGCCCCAACGTCGCATCAGAAGCAATAACCGCGCTGGGCGCGATATCCGTAGCGGGAGCCGGCGTGGTATCCATCAGTTGCGCCATACGCGCATAGATCAGATAGGGGTTTTTCACCACCAGCGCCGCAACCTCACAGTAAGGTAAATCCGCTTCCGTCAGTACGACGGCGGAGGCCTGCGTCTGCGCCAGTTGCTCACGATAGCGACTGTCGGACAGAAAGGTAATCTGCCCTGATTTCGCTGAATGCATAGAAGCAATACCGGTGATGACAAGACTGCCATCACCGTGTAATTGCGCATCCAACTGTTGTGCTAACGCATCCAGTCGAATCGAATACATGAATTATTTAACCTGTTTCAGCACGTCGGCAGTAATGTCTTTGGCATTGGCGGAATAAGCGACGGCGTTAGCGTCGATCACCACATCATAACCTTCTTTGCTGGCAACAGATTTCACTGCATCCTGAATACGGGTCAGGATTTTGTTACGTTCTTCCATCTGGCGACGGCGATTGTCTTGCTCAAAAGCCTGCGCTTTGGTGGAGAACTGCTCGCGCTGCGCCATAACGTCTTTTTCCATCTTGCTGCGCTCGCTCGCTTTCATGGTAGAACCGTCACGCTGCAACTTTTGCATTTTGGTCTGCAAACTGGTTTCCATCGTTTGCAGTTCGGAAGCACGGCCTTTGAATTCATTTTCCAACTGCTTAGCGACCGTTTCGCGCTGCGGCAACTGTTGGAAAATGCTGGATACGTTAACAACGGCAATCTTGTCAGCAGCTTGAACGCTGGCTGAAGCAGCCAATGCTAAACCGAGGCCTGCGGCACACAACCACTTTTTCACTATAAACTCCTCAACCTAACCTAATTTGTGTCTTATACACATTCAATGTGCATAGCATTATCAGCCTCTCAGCCTATATCCGCTATGCGATTTGTCTTGCATACGATCTTGCCGACGTTACATTACCAGGTTTTGCCAATATTAAACTGGAACTGCTCCGACTTGTCTCCATCGTATTTTTTAACCGGCTGGGCATAAGAGAATACCAATGGCCCAAGCGGAGACATCCATTGCAGGGCGATACCGCTGGAAATACGGAAGTTACCCGGCTTGCTGTAATCAGGAACGCCCGCATCAATGGTCGCCTGCGTATTCTCCCAGTTGGTATCCCAGACCGTACCGCCATCAACGAAGAACGACGTACGCACCGAGTTGGCGTACTTCTCGCTGATAAACGGCGTCGGCACAATCAATTCCGCGCTCAACACCGCCATGGCGTTACCGCCGACCGCATCGTCCAGATTGTCTTTATCAATCGGACAATTGGCATACGAGGCCGCCCCTGTCGCACACTGATAATATGCCGCTTTAGGCCCGATGGTATTTGACTGGAAGCCACGCACCGTACTCGAACCGCCGGCATAGAAGTTATCGTAGAACGGCACTTCTTTGCTGCCCAGACCATCGGCATAGCCGGCCCGGGCGCGCCCCATCAGCACCCAGTTACGATTTTCGCTCAGCGGAACGTAAGTCGCGGAATCAAACGTCAGCTTGTAGTATTCGTTATCCGAACCGGGAATGGTGACTTTGGCGTTGGCGGAAGCGCGGGTGCCCGAGGTCGGGAAATAGCCGCGATCCAGATTGTTGTAAGTCCAGCCGGTATTCAGGAAGAAATCATCGGCGCTGAAATCGGCGCTGGATTTGTTCCCTTCCGCGACCACTTCCGGATTCACGCCGACGGAATCCAGATAGCGCCACATCGCCACCTGCGGCAACATATCCGACAGGTCGTTATGGACGTAATCCACGCCTAAACGCAGCGAGTTGTTCTCGTTGATCGGGAAGCCTAACGTACTGCCGATACCGTAGCTGGTATTGGTGTAGTCAGACAGATCCGCATCGTAGGCTTCAAACTTGTTGTAGAAGATACGGCCGCCGAGGCTGACGCCGTCCACCGTGAAGTACGGATCGGTCAGCGACAGCTCGACATAGGTCTGGTAGTCGTTTTTCGTCCCGCTGATGCCCACAGAATTACCGGTTCCCAGCCAGTTATCCTGCTGAACCCCGGCCTGGAAGCTGACGCCGCTTTCCGTACCAAAGCCCACGCCGAAGTTAAACGTCCCGGTGTTGCGCTCTTTGACTTTGTAAGTCACATCCACCTGATCGGCCGTACCGGGAACGCGTTGGGTTTCTACATCGACGCTTTCAAAGTAGCCCAGTCGATTCAGCCGCTCTTTGCCCTGCTCGACTAAATCGTTGCCTAACCAGCCGCCTTCCATCTGGCGCATTTCACGCCGCAGCACCGAGTCTTTGGAGGTATCGTTGCCATCAAAACGGATACGGCGGACATAGAAGCGGTTGCCGGCATCAACGTTGATATTCAGCCTCACGCTCTTATCCGCGTCGTTGATCTCAGGCTGAGTCACCACGCGCGGATAGGCATAACCATAACGGCCCAATAGCTTTTTGATGTCTTCTTCCATGCGGGTGACTTTCGCGCCGTTATACAGTTCACCCGGCTCAATTTTCGTCAACCCTTCGATTTCCGCTGAATGGCCGGCCAGGTTGCCCTTAACGGCTACGCCGGACAATTTATATTGATCGCCTTCGGTCAGGTTAATCGTAATGTAGATGCCCTTTTTATCGGGCGTCAGACTAACCTGAGTGGAATCAATGTTGAACCGCGCGTAACCGCGATCCAGATAAAAGCTGCGCAACGTTTCGAGGTCGCCGGACAGTTTTTGTTTCTGATATTTGCGATCGCCGACCACGTTCCACCACGGCACTTCGTCGCGCAGTTGGAAACGGGAGATCAGCTCATCGGAACTGAATGCTTTATTGCCGACGATATTGATCTGCTGGATCTTGGCGGACACCCCTTCGGTGAACACCAGCTTCAGATCGACGCGGTTACGGGGCAACGGCGTGACGACCGCTTTGACCGACGCGCTGTACTTGCCGACGCTGTAATAGAAATCTTCCAGCCCTTTCTCAATGCTGGAAAGCGCGGTACGGTCCAGCGCTTCACCGACCCGCACGCCGGATGCCTCCAGATTCTCCTTCAGCATGTCGTCTTTTACCGACTTGTTGCCGGAAAAGGTCACGCTGGCGATTGTCGGACGCTCCTTGACCTGCACGATCAGCGTTTCGCCATCGCGCAGGACACGGACATCTTCAAAATTTCCGGTAGCGAACAAAGCGCGGATGGTATTACCGATATCATCATCACTGACGGTATCACCAACACGCACTGGCATACTGAGTAGTGCCGCCCCGACGGCAACCCGTTGCAGGCCCTCGAAATGAATGTCCTTCACTACGAACCCGTCTGCACCGTATACGGTGGCGCTGCTAAACAGCAGCGACGCTATGAGCAACTTTTTCATCGCCATCGTTGTTATGCGTTTTTCCTAACCTAATCTCACGCCTAAAGGCGAGAGAAATCATTGAAAAGTGCGAGTCCCATTAACAACATCAGCAACACCGTACCGATGCGGTAGCTAAAGTCCTGCACACGCTCAGAAACCGGCCTGCCCTTCAGTTTTTCAACCGCAAGAAAGAGCAGGTGTCCACCATCCAATACCGGCAGCGGGAACAAATTGATGATCCCCAGATTGACGCTGATTAAGGCCAAAAACATCAGGTAGTAAATCAATCCGTAATCCGCTGACATTCCTGCGCCCTGAGCAATCGAGATCGGACCGCTCAGGTTATTCAGCTTAACATCACCCGTTACCAGTTTGCCTAACATACTGACGGTCAACTTCATCAATTGCCAGGTTTTATCTGTTGCCTGATAGATGGCGCTAAACGGCCCATACTGACGTACCGTTCTGTATTCCTCAGGCAGCGGCGTCACCGTCGGCATTACGCCGGCAAACCCCTCCGTCCCGCCATTACCTACCGACTTGCTGTCGGGTGTCAAGGTCAGGGGCAATGTTACACCGCCTCGCTCAATATCCAGCGCAATATTTTGACCGGGATTGTCGCGAACCGCCGTAACAAAAGACCGCCAGTGCGTTAAAACCTGCCCGCCGACTTTAACGATCCTGTCCCCAACTTGTAAACCCGCTTTTTCTGCCGCCGACCCGGGTTGTACCTGAGCAAGCACGGCTTCAATCTGCGGCCCCCGGGGAACCATCCCCAGCGAGGTCGCCGGATCCTGTTTGTCCGGCTCAAACTGCCAGTCACGCAGATCCAGCGTTTTGCGCACTACCTGATTGGAGCCTAAAGGCGCAGCGCCAATCACAACTTCACTGTCGCCGATTTTGCCGATCAGGGCCAGACGCGCCGTATCCCAGTCAGGCGTTTCGATGCCGTCAACCGACTTTAGTTCAATTCCTGCCGACATTTCAGCCTGCGATGCGATAGAGTTGGGCAATATTTCACCAACCACGGGACGAACGCCCGGCACCCCGATAATAAACACCAGCCAATACGCGACGATGGCAAACAGGAAATTGGCGATAGGCCCCGCGCTGACGATAGCGGCGCGCTGCCAGACGGTTTTGCTATTAAATGATTGATGACGAAATTCCGGCGCGACGCTATCGACGCGCTCATCAAGCATTTTGACATAACCGCCAAGCGGAATCAGGGCGATAACATATTCAGTGCCGAGCCGGTCGCGGCGGCGCCACAATGCCCGACCGAAACCGACGGAAAAACGCTCGACTTTAACGCCGCAACGACGAGCTACCCAGAAGTGGCCAAACTCATGCACGGTGATCAATATCCCCAATGCGATGATAAATGCGGCCAGGCTCCAGAGGAAATTCATCATAAATAGTCTCTAACGTCTCATGCTAAACGGCTTTAAATATCAACAGCATCAGGCAGGAAAACACCGGTACGGCTGCTGTCAGGCTATCAATACGGTCCAATACGCCGCCGTGTCCGGGGATCAAATGACTGCTGTCTTTAATGCCGGCTTCGCGTTTAAACATGCTTTCGGTCAAATCACCCAGCACCGACGCCAACACCGCCACAATGGAACAGACCAGCAGCGTCGATGACGCAACGGTCAAAGGAGCATAACGGCTGAACAGCAGGGAAATCACGGCTGAGGTGATCAGCCCGCCGATTAGACCTTCCCAGGTTTTTCCCGGGGAAACTTTCGGCGCCAGTTTACGCTTGCCAAACAATTTTCCAAACATATAGGCGCCGCTGTCCGCTCCCCACACCAGCAGCATGACATACAACAGCCACCAGGCGCCGATAAAAGAATTCACATCATAATTATATTGACGAAGGGCGACCATCCCCCAGAAAAAAGGAACGATCGTGACGACCCCGAAGACCACACGCAGAACACGCGAATGGCGCCATAAGGCTGCGGAAGCGGGATAGAACAGAACCAGAAACAGCGCGATCAGCCACCAGGCGAGAGAAACCCAGAGCGCGGCGCTGACTTGCGGTACATGTATCGAATAATGGTACGCCGGAAGCGTCAACAACATCAGCGCCAGCAAAAAACCGCACAGAATAGCCAACCAAAGCCGCTGACCATAGGAGGCGAACCCGGCAAGTTGTCCCCATTCCCAGGCGGCCAACATGCAAACAGCCAGCGTCACCAGCGTAAAGCCCACCGGGGGCAACAAAAACAGTGCTGCGATAACAATCGGAATTAAAATTAAAGCTGTAATCAGGCGATACTTCAGCAAAAGTTCCCCCTAGGATGCATCCGCATCGATAGGTGTTGTTCCCCCGAAGCGACGCTCGCGTTGTGCAAATGCATTCAGCGCACCTTCAAAGACATGTTCATCAAAATCAGGCCAAAGGACATCGGTAAAATAAAGCTCGGCATACGCAATTTGCCATAGCAGGAAATTACTTATCCGATGTTCGCCACCGGTTCTGATTACCAGATCAACCGGAGCCAGTTCATTCAGGCAAACATATTGGCATAATGAATCTTCATCAATACTGTCAGGACGCAATGTTCCCTCTTGTACCTGCTCAGCAAGCCGTCGTACGCCCTGAATGATATCCCAACGGCCGCCATAATTCGCAGCAATATTCAGCGTCAGCCCCTGATTATTTTGTGTCAGCGCTTCCGAGCGACGGATACGCTCTTGTAAACGCAGGCTAAAACGGCTGATATCACCGATGATGCGTAAGCGAATGTTGTGTTTATGCAGGCTTTTCACTTCACTGTCCAGCGCCCGGACAAACAGTTCCATCAAGGCGGTGACTTCCTGCGCGGGACGATTCCAGTTTTCGCTGCTGAACGCATAAAGCGTTAACGCATCAAGTTCATGGCTGACGGCAAAACTGACCGCCCGGCGTACGGATTTCACGCCGGCCTGATGGCCGAAAATCCGCAGTTTTCCCCGGTTTTTAGCCCAGCGGCCATTTCCATCCATGATGATGGCGACATGCCGAGGCCCAGCGAATGACAGATTATTAGCACTTTTTTGATTATCGGACGGCATAACGCGTACTTATTTCCTCAAACAAGAAATACAACAGTCCTTCCGTAACATCAGACGCTGTCAGCGCAAAAAAGCCGTGAACGATCACGGCTTAACTTCACCACCGGCGCAAAAAACATCGCTAAGCCAGTTGTTGAGCGGCGCAGACTATACCATCTCAACCCCCCATGAACAAATTGCGCCACGGAATACATTAGCTATAACGCATTAGCGTCTGTGTCGCGGTCTGCCTGGCCCATAGATCGATAGACAGAACTTCATCCACGCTTACCGGCTCCGGCAATGCGAGTTGCTCAACCACGCGCTGATTAACAGCGGCAATGTCTGTGAAACGAATTCGTGACTGTAAAAATGCAGCGACCGCGATTTCATTGGCGGCATTCAACGCCGTGGTCGCCGCCTGACCGTGATTACAGGCATCAATCGCCAATTGTAAACAAGGATATCGCTGATAGTCCGGCGCAGAAAAGGTCAAGGCGCCCAACTGGCAAAAATCCAGGGTTTTCACGCCTGACACCACCCGATTGGGGTAAGCCATTGCATGAGCAATCGGCGTACGCATATCCGGCGATCCCAACTGAGCCAGCACGCTGCCGTCAACATAACGCACCATGGAATGGATCACTGACTGAGGATGGACGATCACTTCCATCTGCTCAGCGGATGCGTTGAACAGCCAGCGCGCCTCAATGTACTCCAGCCCTTTATTCATCATAGTGGCGGAATCCACTGAAATCTTACGTCCCATCGACCAGTTAGGGTGCGCGCAAGCCTGATCGGGCGTCATGCCCGTCAGCGTTTCTAGCGGCGTTTCGCGAAACGGCCCACCGGATCCGGTGAGAATAATACGCTCGACGCCATACTGTTCTAAAGAAGAGTAGCCTAACTGGCGCTGAATTTGCTCAGGTAAACTCTGAAAAATCGCATTATGCTCACTGTCGATAGGCAATAGTTGGGCGCTGCTTTGGGCCACCGCATCCATAAACAGGCGTCCGCAGGTTACCAGCGACTCTTTATTCGCCAGCAACACCTGTTTGCCGGCGCGGATGGCGGCCAGCGTCGGCAGCAGACCGGCGGCGCCGACGATGGCCGCCATCACCTGATCGACATCATCCAGTGCGGCCAGCTCGCATGCCGCCTGCTCACCGGATAATACTTCAGTCCGGCAGCCGTATTGCGCTAGCTGTTGACGTAATAATTTGGCGGAAGCTTCATCCGCCATTGACGCATAGGCCGGTCGAAAGGTTAAGCACTGCTCCAGCATTCGCTCGACGTTATGCCCCGCCGATAATGCTTTCACCGCAAATTGGTCTGGGTTTGCCTTAATCACCGCCAGAGAACTGACGCCAATCGAACCGGTCGAGCCAAGAATTGTCAGTCGCTTCATTACAATGCTCTGAATAACTGGATTTGATTATAGAGACTAGTCTGAGACGATTGCCGTGATATGTCTACGACATTCATAACAAACGAGTTCACCGGCCAACACGGAGCTGGCCCGCAACAGTGGGTTCATTAAAAACAAAGCGCCGCCGGACAGCGGAATGCGAAACGCACCCCACTCTCCGGCGACGCTATCAAAACGAGGTGGATTAAAAATCCATCAGCTCCGCTTCTTTCTCTACCAGCGCGGCATCGACTTTTTTGATATAGCTATCAGTCAGTTTCTGCACATCCTCCTGAGCGCGGCGTTCTTCATCTTCGCTGATCGCTTTATCTTTAAGCTGTGCTTTCAGCTTATCGTTGGCGTCACGACGCACGTTGCGCACGGACACACGCCCCTGCTCCGCTTCGCCACGCACGACCTTAATCAGATCCTTACGACGTTCTTCCGTCAGCGGAGGCAGCGGAACACGAATGACAGAACCCGCAGACGAAGGATTCAGCCCCAGATCGGACGACATGATCGCTTTTTCAACCGCCGGGCCGAGGGAACGATCGAATACCGTAATCGCCAGCGTGCGGGAGTCTTCCACCACCACGTTAGCCAGTTGGCGCAGCGGCGTGGCGCTGCCGTAATATTCGACCTGAATACCGTCAAGAATGCTGGGTGAAGCGCGGCCAGTACGAATTTTGCTGATCTGATTTTTGAAAACCTCTACGCATTTTTCCATGCGCGTTTCAGCATCTTTTCTGATTTCATTAATCACGTTGTGAACCCTTGAAAACTGGTTGCCTGACAGGCCATACATCAAGCACGGCCCGGTGAATAATTTATACCAACATATAGCTGGCGATATATAACCATTTAATGACGGATATCTTACCCCATTTTCAGGATTATCCGTTATTACTGATCAACGTCCCTTCTTTCTCGCCCATGACCACGCGACGCAGCGCGCCGGGTTTGTTCATGTTGAAAACCCGGATAGGCAAGTTGTGGTCGCGCGCCAGAGTAAAAGCGGCTAAATCCATCACTTTTAACTCACGCTCCAACACTTCCTGATAGCTCAGTGTTTCATGCAATACCGCAGCGGGATCCTGTACCGGGTCAGCGGAATAAACGCCATCCACTTTTGTCGCCTTCAGCACCACGTCGGCTTCGATTTCGATACCGCGCAGACAGGCAGCCGAATCGGTCGTAAAGAAAGGATTACCCGTCCCTGCGGAGAAAATCACTACGCGATTATTGCGCAACAGACTAATGGCTTCCGCCCAGCTGTAATTATCACACACGCCATTCAGCGGGATGGCGGACATCAGGCGTGCGTTTACGTAGGCGCGATGCAACGCGTCACGCATCGCCAGACCATTCATGACCGTCGCCAGCATCCCCATGTGATCGCCCACAACACGGTTCATCCCTGCTTTAGCCAGACCGGCGCCGCGAAACAGGTTGCCGCCGCCGATAACCACGCCGACCTGAATGCCCAACTCAACCAGTTCTTTTACTTCCTGCGCCATGCGATCCAGAATGCTCGCATCGATACCAAAACCTTCGGTTCCCTGCAAAGCTTCGCCACTCAGCTTGAGCAGAATTCGTTGATATACGGGTTTTGCATTGGTTGCCATGGTGTTCTTGTCCTACAGGCTGTCATCGTATTGGGAGTTGTTTGTCACACTTACCGCTATTCATCAGAATGCGAACCGCGAATAAATGCGCTGAATTTATTTTGGCTGGATAAAAAGGAACCGCCAACTGGCGGCCCTTTTTTTATGATTAAGATTGCTTACTCATTGCGGCAACTTCAGCAGCAAAGTCAACTTCAGCTTTCTCAATGCCTTCACCCACTTCAAAACGGATGAAGCTGGTTACGTCGGCTTTATGCTCTTTCAGCAGATCGCCTACGGTTTTGCTCGGTTCCATAACGAAATGCTGACCGGTCAGGGAGATTTCACCGGTGAATTTGCGCATACGGCCTTCAACCATTTTTTCTGCGATTTCACGCGGCTTGCCGGATTGCATCGCGATATCCAACTGAATCTGGTGCTCACGGGCGACCACATCGGCAGGAACTTCTTCAGCTTTAACATATTCCGGCTTGCTGGCGGCGATATGCATGGCGATGTGCTTGATCAGCTCTTCATCGGCGCCGGTTGCTGCAACCATTACGCCGATACGCGCGCCGTGCAGGTATGAACCCAGCGCGTCGCCTTCCTGAATCGCGATACGGCGGATATTGATGTTTTCACCAATTTTAGCCACCAGCGCCGTACGCTGTTCTTCGAACTTCGCTTTCAGGACTTCAACATCGGTGATGCGCTCGTTCAGCGCTGCGGCAACCACATCTTCACCGAAAGCCTTAAAGCCGGCATCTTTAGCCACGAAATCGGTTTCGCAGTTCAGTTCAACGATGACGCCATATTTTCCATCGGCGGCGATTTTGGTCAGGATGATACCTTCAGCGGCAACACGGCCTGCTTTCTTGGCAGCTTTCGCCTGGCCGGATTTACGCATGTTGTCGATAGCCAGCTCGATGTCGCCATTCGCTTCAACCAGCGCTTTCTTACATTCCATCATGCCTGCGCCAGTACGCTCACGCAGTTCTTTTACCAGGGCAGCGGTAATTTCAGCCATTATCTTTTCCTCGGTTATCTCGCGGGGAGATAAGTAAAAAAGGGGCCTTAACAGGCCCCCTAACCAACATATCTCAATACCTGGTTAATAAGGGCTCGACAGAGCCAGTCTTATTATTCAGCTTCTACTAAGCCTTCTTCCGCTTGTTCAGCCAGATCCTGAGAACGGCCTTCACGAACGGCGGTCGCAACAGCGCTCAGGTACAGGCTAACTGCACGGATGGCGTCATCGTTACCAGGGATGATGAAGTCAACGCCATCCGGATCGGAGTTGGTATCAACGATAGCGAATACCGGGATACCCAGGTTGTTGGCTTCTTTGATTGCGATGTGTTCGTGATCGGCATCAACAACGAACAATGCGTCTGGCAAACCGCCCATATCCTTGATACCGCCCAGGCTGTTTTCCAGCTTGTCCAGTTCACGGGTTCGCATCAGCGCTTCTTTCTTGGTCAGTTTGTCGAAAGTCCCATCCTGAGACTGCGTTTCCAGATCTTTCAAACGTTTGATGGACTGACGAACGGTTTTCCAGTTAGTCAGCATCCCGCCCAGCCAGCGATGGTTCACAAAGAACTGATCGCAGCTGTTGGCAGCGTCTTTTACCGCTTCGCTTGCTGCGCGTTTAGTACCAACGAACAGAATTTTGCCCTTGCGAGAAGCAATTTTGCTCAGCTCAGCCAGCGCATCGTTGAACATCGGTACGGTTTTCTCAAGGTTGATGATGTGCACTTTATTACGAGCGCCGAAGATGAACGGCTTCATTTTCGGGTTCCAGTAACGGGTCTGGTGACCGAAGTGTGCGCCAGCCTTGAGCATATCGCGCATGGAAACAGTTGCCATGATTACCTCTATTAATTAAGTATGGGGTTAAGCCTCCACGTGTCCCATTGCGCCGACTCCTCAGGTGAAATACCGTTGGAGCACCCCGGCGAACGTGCCGACACGTGTGTGTTATATACACAAAGTGAGTTTAGTCGATGCGGCCAAATATCATGCAAAAACATCTAGCCGGATCGTCGGCGCGCTTTATATCATAAATCCCCCACAGACACCAACTTTTGTTGCTTTTCGTGCCATAGCGGCAGAATGATAATTTGGCAAGCCGGCGATAGGGCTGATAACATACGTTACTAGTTATTTAACGACCTTAATTTTTCGTGTCTTAACACGACACCTGCGGACAACATTAATGGCAATATCAATCAAAACTGCTGAAGATATAGAAAAAATGCGCGTAGCCGGTCGTTTGGCGGCCGAAGTACTGGAAATCATCGAACCTTACGTCGTACCCGGCGTCAGCACCGGCGAACTCGACAGAATCTGTCACGATCACATCACCAACAAACAACATGCGATCTCCGCCAGTCTGGGCTATCACGGATTTCCTAAATCCGTGTGCATCTCCGTCAATGAAGTGGTGTGTCACGGTATTCCGAGCGAAGAAAAAATCCTGAAAGATGGCGACATCGTCAATATTGACGTCACCGTGATCAAAGACGGTTTTCACGGCGACACGTCGAAGATGTTCATCGCCGGCAAACCCACCATTCTTGGCGAACGCCTGTGCCGCATTACGCAGGAAAGCCTGTATCTGGCGTTGAACATGGTTAAGCCCGGTATCCGCTTGCGTTCTCTGGGTAAAGCCATTCAGAAATTCGTCGAAGCGAACAACTTTTCTGTTGTCCGTGAGTATTGCGGTCATGGCATCGGTGAAGGATTCCATGAAGAGCCGCAGGTGCTGCATTACGATGCGGACGACGGCGGTGTGGTTTTGCAGGCCGGTATGGCCTTTACCATTGAACCGATGGTCAACACCGGTGATTATCGTATCCGCACCATGAAAGACGGTTGGACGGTAAAAACCAAAGATCGCGGCTTGTCAGCGCAGTACGAGCATACTATCGTGGTAACCGAAAACGGCTGCGAGATAATGACGTTGCGTAAGGATGACACCATCCCCAACATCATCACGCATCAACAGTGATATTGAGCCGGCGAACGCCGGCTTTTATTATGGCAGGCAGGGATCGCCGGCCACCCCGAGGGCTGTCGCAAGCGACGTTTAAAATCACTCCCGGCGATTTTTATAGGTTGCGCATATGACCAACAAAAACCTTTCACCAGCGATTCCTGTTGAAACCCACACGGCCGCACAGCCTCCTGATTCGCCGCTGACTTATCGTGACGACATGCTGAATTGCCAGACGTTGAAACAGCGACTGGAACAATTTCAGCTCTGGCTGGGAACGGAATTTAAATCAGGCGTCAGCGCCGAAACGCTGATTGCGGCCCGAACCGAGTTCATCGATCGTTTACTCCAGCGGCTGTGGTCTTTTTACGGTTTTGAAAACACCGCGCAAACGGCCCTGGTTGCCGTCGGCGGCTACGGTCGCGGCGAACTGCACCCGCTGTCGGATATTGACGTTCTGGTGCTTAGCCAGGACAAACTCGACGAAAAGCGCTCACAACGCGTGGGCGCTTTTATTACGTTGCTGTGGGATCTGAAACTTGAAGTCGGCCATAGCGTAAGAACGCTGGAACAATGCTTACAAGAAGGGCGGGCCGATATTTCCGTCGCCACCAACCTGATTGAATCCCGCATGATATGCGGTGATGTCGCCCTGTTTCTCAATTTGCAAAAACAGGTATTCAGCGAAACGTTCTGGCCTTCTTCGGCGTTTTTCCCGGCTAAAATCGTCGAACAACAGGAACGCCATCAGCGTTACCACAGCACCAGCTACAATCTCGAACCCGATATCAAAAGCAGCCCCGGCGGATTACGCGACATTCACACCCTGTTGTGGGTCGCCCGCCGCCATTTCGGCGCCACCTCGCTGGACGAAATGGTCGGTTTTGGTTTTCTGACGGAAGCCGAGCGCAAAGAGCTGAATGAGTGCCAGAGCTTTCTATGGCGTATCCGCTTTGCCTTGCATCTCATGCTGCCGCGCTACGATAACCGCCTGTTATTCGACCGTCAGCTCAACGTCGCCCAGCTTCTGCAATATCAGGGAGAGGGGAATGCGCCGGTAGAGCGCATGATGAAAGACTTCTATCGGGTGACTCGCCGCGTCAGCGAACTGAACCATATGCTGTTGCAACTGTTTGATGAAGCCATTCTGGCGCTGGATACCAGCGAAAAACCGCGCCCGATCGATGACGAATTCCAACTGCGCGGCAATCTGATTGATCTGCGGGATGAAACCTTGTTCATCCGTAAGCCGGAAGCCATCATGCGCATGTTTTACCTGATGGTGCGCAACCGCGATATCGCCGGCATCTACTCCACCACCCTGCGCCAATTGCGCCATGCGCGGCGTCACCTCGCCAGTCCGTTGTGCACCATTCCAGAAGCGCGGCAGCTGTTTATGAACATACTGCATCACCCGCATGCCGTCAGCCGCGCCCTGCTCCCCATGCACCATCACAGCGTGTTATCGGCCTATATGCCGCAGTGGAGCAATATCGTCGGGCAAATGCAGTTTGATTTGTTTCATGCTTATACTGTCGACGAACATACCATTCGGGTGCTGCTGAAGCTGGAAAGCTTTGCGAATGAGGATACCCGTTCGCGCCATCCGCTATGCGTGGAATTGTACCCGCGTCTTCCCCAGCCTGAGCTGCTGTTGCTCGCGGCGCTGTTCCATGACATCGCCAAAGGCCGCGGCGGCGATCATTCGGAACTCGGAGCACAGGATGTGCTGGAATTCGCCGCCCTGCATGGGTTGAATTCTCGTGAGGCGCAGCTTGTGTCCTGGCTGGTGCGTCGCCATCTGCTGATGTCCGTTACCGCGCAGCGCCGCGATATTCAGGATCCGGCGGTCATTCAGCAGTTTGCCACGGAAATGCAGAGCGAAACCCGTTTGCGCTATCTGGTCAGCCTGACCGTCGCCGATATCTGCGCCACCAATGAAACCTTATGGAACAGTTGGAAACAAAGTCTGTTGCGCGAACTCTATTTTGCGACCGAAAAGCAGCTTCGCCGCGGGATGCAAAATACCCCGGACCTGCGCGAACGCGTACGCCACCATCGTTTACAGGCGCTGGCTCTGTTGCGCATGGACAATATCGACGAAGAAGCGCTGCACAATATCTGGGGCCGTTGCCGGGCCGACTATTTCCTGCGGCATTCCCCCAACCAACTGGCCTGGCACGCCCGCCACCTGCTGGAACACGATACCAACAAGCCTTTGGTATTAATCAGTCATCAGGCCAGCCGGGGTGGAACGGAAATTTTCATCTGGTGCCCGGACCGGCCGTATCTGTTTGCCGCCGTGGCCGGTGAACTGGATCGTCGTAACCTCAGCGTTCACGATGCGCAGATCTTTACCAGCCGTGACGGGATGGCCATGGACACGTTCATCGTGCTGGAACCGGACGGCAGCCCGCTGGCGCAGGATCGTCACGAAATGACGCGTTACGCACTTGAGCAGGCGCTGACGCAGCGTGACTATCAGCATCCGCGCGCGCGCCGCCCGTCGCCGAAATTACGCCACTTCAGCGTACCGACCGAGGTCAGTTTTCTGCCGACCCATACGGACCGACGCAGCTATATGGAACTTAGCGCCCTCGATCAGCCCGGGCTGCTGGCCCGCATCGGCGAAATCTTCGCCGATCTCAATTTATCGCTGCATGGCGCCCGCATTTCCACTATCGGCGAACGGGTGGAAGATTTATTTATTCTGGCGGACAGCGACAGGCGAGCGCTGAAACCGGAATTGCGTCTTAAATTGCAAGAACGGTTGACAGAAGCCCTTAACCCAAACGATAAAGTACCATTGAGTTAATTTTCACAATCAGGAAAGAGAAAACAGGATGCATCAACAATTACAGAACGTTATCGAAACCGCCTTCGAACGCCGCGCCGAGATTACCCCGGCCAACGCGGACAGCGTCACGCGCGAGGCCGTCAATCAGGCCATCAGCCTGCTGGACAGCGGCGCGCTGCGCGTCGCGGAAAAAATCGACGGTCAGTGGGTCACTCATCAATGGCTGAAAAAAGCCGTGCTGCTCTCTTTCCGCATTAACGATAACCAGCTTATTGAAGGCGCGGAAACGCGCTATTATGACAAAGTGCCGATGAAATTCGCCGATTATGATGCTGAACGTTTCCAGCGCGAAGGTTTCCGCGTCGCGCCGCCGGCCAGCGTACGTAAAGGCGCATTTATCGCCCGCAATACCGTGCTTATGCCCTCTTATGTCAACATCGGCGCCTACGTCGACGAAGGCACTATGGTAGACACCTGGGTGACGGTCGGCTCCTGTGCGCAGATTGGTAAAAACGTCCACCTGTCCGGCGGCGTCGGCATCGGCGGCGTACTGGAACCCTTGCAGGCCAACCCCACCATCATCGAAGACAACTGCTTTATCGGCGCACGCTCCGAAGTGGTTGAAGGCGTGATCGTTGAGGAAGGTTCGGTCATCTCAATGGGCGTATTCATCAGCCAAAGCACCCGAATCTACGACCGTGAAACCGGTGAAAGCCACTATGGACGCGTACCGGCGGGTTCGGTGGTGGTGTCCGGCAACCTGCCGTCCAAAGATGGCAGCCATAGCCTGTACTGCGCCGTTATTGTCAAGAAAGTGGATGCGAAAACCCGCGGAAAAGTGGGTATTAATGAGTTATTACGCACCATCGACTAAACTGAATCTGGCGGGTTATCCAACCCGCCATTTTTATCGCCGACTCTCCCCAGCGTATTGCTGTACCCATCATATTGAATCGCGCCAGAAACACCCCGGCGTCAGGTAAGTGGGGTATGTCACAGATAAAGCAGGCTGCTTATCAGTATGATAATTGAACTATTTTAACATCAAAGGTGGCGTTATGTATGACAATCTGAAAAGCCTGGGTATTACCAATCCGGATGATATTGATCGCTATAGCCTGCGCCAGGAAGCCAGTAACGACATCCTGAAAATATACTTTCGCAAGGACAAGGGCGAGTTTTTCGCCAAAAGCGTGAAGTTCAAATATCCGCGTCAGCGTAAAACCATCATGGCGGACAATTCCGGTCAGGGTTACAAAGAGATCAATGAAATCAGCCCTAACCTACGTTATGTTATTGATGAGCTTGACCAAATCTGTCAGCACGAGCAGGTGGAAGTCGATTTAAAACGCAAAATTCTTGACGATCTGCGCCATCTGGAAGGCGTGGTCTCCAACAAGATCGCCGAGATCGAAGCCGATTTAGAAAAGCTGACCAAAAATCGCTGACCTCCTCTGCAATCACCACACAGTATAACGGGAGCCTTGGCGCTCCCGTGTTGTATTCACATCTTACTGTTCTATGGAATCCGCCCACTGTTCCACCCACGGGCAGGAAATCACTTCCGGTTCAGGGTGTTCAATGGCGTCAATATCCAGTACGTCGCCAATACGTTTTGCGCCGATTTCCTGCAACAACGCATCAAACTGATGACCGCCGCCGCAGAAATTCTCGTAGCTGCTGTCACCCAGAACAATCAATCCATAGCGCAGTTCCGGTTGATAGCCACCCTGCTCCCGCAAGGCCGCGTACAAGGGAGCAATGGAGTCAGGCAGCTGCCCCTGCCCCGTCGTTGATGTCACCACCAGCACATAATGTTCACGGTAGTTCAGCCATGACTCCAGTGACGCATCCTCATAAACCCTGACCTCATGCCCGCGTTCTTTGAGGATATTTTCTGCTTCTTCGGCTACCAGCAATGCATTTCCGTAGACCGTGCCAACAAAAATACCAATCTGCGCCATGATTCTGACTCCCTTTTTATTTAATACCCGATGAAATACCCGCTATCCTGACCCGACGCAGCAGGAAACTCAACCCTTTCAAAGTCAGGGAGAATCCCCTGCCAGCCAAACTGCGACATCACCCCCTGCCAGGCCGCATCCCAACGCGCATGCAGCGTCAGCATCCGGCCGCTTACCGGGTGAGGCAAGCTTAGTCGGCTGGCATGCAGCATGAGTCGGTCACAGGAAAAATGTGCATGCATCCCCCGATTCTGCCGCAGGTCGCCATGCGTACTGTCGCCAATAATCGGATGGCGAATATGCGACATATGACGCCGCAACTGGTGCTTGCGACCGGTTTGCGGCGTCAGCTCCAGTAAACTATAGCGTGATGTGGGGTAACGACCGATAGCCACCGGCATTTCAGCCTGTGCCAACGTCCGATAATGGCTTACCGCCGGTTGAGGCGCTTTATCCGGATTGGCAAATTTATCCGCGATTTTGTCCAGCTCTTCCGTCAAAGCGTAATCAACCACGCCGTCATCCAAAACATAGCCTCGCACCACGGCATGATAGAGCTTCTGCATCTGATGCTGTTCAAGCTGCCTGGACAACCGGCGGGCGATTTCGCTGGAAAGCGCCAGTAAAAGCACGCCGGAGGTTGGTCGATCAAGACGATGAACGGTATAGACATGCCGACCGATTTGATCGCGCACCGTCTGCATAACAACAACTTTTTCTTTGCGATCCAGCCAGCTACGATGCACCAGCCACCCGGCAGGCTTATTTACCGCCACCAGATGCTCGTCTTGATAAATGATCTCAAGCATGGCGGTTTTCATCCGATAGACGGTGACCCGGCTCATCTTTGTCAAACAAGGCATCAAGCTGCGCAATAACCATCAGAACCGGTTCTCTATCAGACGAGGCGCCTTCCAGCGCCTCTTCGAAATACGGCAACAAAGATAATTCAGCGGGTAGCGGCGCACCGCCGTCAAGCAGCGCATGCATACGCGGCAACAGCACCCACTGTAACCATTGCTCCGCCGTCATGGTGTCAATGCAGAAAGGTTCTACGCTGGCAAAAGCGGCGGCCTCCGGCGGTAATTCCTGCCAGAAAGGGCTGCCTCGTAATACACGTTCGATATCCAACAAAGACTGACGCACCTGATTCTCTAAACTCATGCGATTTCTCACGGCTTAAGCCTGTTGCAGTAGGCGGCGAAGCATACCATTGATATTAGTCTCGCCCAATATTCGCGTTTCGGTAAACAATTCGGCAAAAAAATGGGGGCACTGATTGCTCAGTACCCCCGGTTCGTTTTATAGCCATCCCGCTACACCTTTGCGTCCCTGCTCATCCGTGAAAACTTTTCCTGAGTGGTCTTCCTAACCGACTATCCCTGCTGGCGTCCTACTTTCGTCCTGACTGATCCATCCTGTATCATCCATGACTAAATTCCTTTAGGCTCCAGCCCCACCGACATTCCCGATCGGTTCTCAGTCTCCTTCCTGGAGGTGTCCCTCGCTTCTTCCTGAAAACGTCGTTCATTCGTCAAATAAACCTTGATGAACCCGCCATCATCTTTACCGACGATTACCGCTACATCCAATACAACCGGTTACTAATTTAAGTAATAAGATGTATTAATTGTTCGAATTCAGCAAGAGGCAAGCGACATAGTTTATCCGCTGCCTTTATGGCAAAAGAGAGAAAAAAACATTAACACACTAATTAATAATAGAAAAATTAAAATAAAAACCAAGCTCAATATGAAAGATACGAGATCTCTTACAGCAAGTGTAAGAGATCTCTCACATCACGAAAAGTGAAACATGATTAATCATTAGGACAGTAACGGACGAAGCTGGGAAAGAAACACTGCCAGCGTCGGCGCCAAAACTTGATGTTTTTTCGTCCCAAATTCTTCAAGAATGATCTGGCCGGAGACATTACACAGTGAAATCATCGTCATTTCAGAATCGGTCGTGGCTAAAAACAGCGTCGGAGGCAATTTAAGCCGTTTCTGCGTCAGCAGATGGCCGATCAGATTTTCCTGCATGCGGGAAAAATCCTCTTCGCTCCAGACCTGGAGCACAACACAGGAAACCGAGCCAAATTGCGCCGCCATATCGCCGGCATATTGCATGGTATAAAAAGCATGGATATCCGGGTGCAAGCTAATATCCAGCGCGCGCTCCACGCCATCCAGCGTCGCAGCGGGTAAAAATGGCTGCGGCAACCAGTAAACCGCATCATCCTTAGTGTCTGTAATACAAGGGGAAGGCACGCCGTATAAAGCCTCGCTGGCTGGCGCGCGCCCGGTTTCCTGCCGCCAGGACTCGACATAACGCCGGGTAAATGCCGTCAACGCCTGAGTTACCTCATGATCCATAATTTTTCTCATCATTCTATTAGTCGGGTTACACTAGTCATTATTGTATCTTCTTCTATCAAGGCAACAGCATGTCCGCTTACGACAAGCATCAAGCCCTGAGCGGGCTGACGCTGGGGAAACCCACTCCTTATCACGATCGCTACGATGCCGGTTTATTGCAGCCGGTTCCCCGTAGCCTGAACCGCGAACCGCTCGGCATCTTTCCGCCGGATCTGCCGTTTCATGGCGCGGATATCTGGACGCTTTATGAGCTTTCCTGGCTGAACAGAAATGGCGTTCCGCAAGTCGCTGTCGGTGAAATGCGTCTGGACGCCAACAGCCTGAACCTGGTTGAGTCCAAAAGTTTCAAACTTTACCTGAACAGCTTCAATCAAACCGTATTTGATAGTTGGGACGATGTACGCGCCACGTTAATAAACGATCTCGCCCGGTGCGCGCAAGGACAGGTCAGCATAACACTGTTTAAACTCAGTGAACTTGAGGGACAACCCATTGCCGCATTCAGCGGCGAATGTATCGACGATCAGGATATCCGGATCGACGACTACACCTTCAGCGCCGACTATCTGGCCGCGGGCAATCAAGACCAGACATGGACGGAAGAAACGCTGGTCAGCCACTTACTTAAGTCTAACTGTCTGATCACCCATCAGCCGGACTGGGGCTCGGTGCAGATCCACTACCGCGGAAAACGCATTAATCGGGAGTCGCTGCTGCGCTATATCGTGTCATTCCGCCATCATAATGAGTTCCATGAACAGTGCGTAGAGCGGATTTTTAACGATCTGATGCGTTATTACCAGCCGGAAAAACTCAGCGTGTACGCCCGTTACACTCGCCGCGGCGGGCTGGATATTAATCCATGGCGCAGTAACTATCCTTTCACCGCGCCTGACGGACGATTGCCGCGTCAATAAATGCGTAGCGCTACGCAACTTCGGTTGCCCATCGCCATCATGATTGGAAAAAATGATGGGAGCGCGCTAAGGTGGACACAGATGAAAATAAGCGCTGAATCGACGGATTTTACTGCGATTAAAGGAGCAAAATTGATTACACATATCAGCCCGTTAGGGTCAATGGATTTGTTGTCACAGTTGGAAGTGGACATGCTGAAAAGCACCGCCAGCAGCGATCTTTACCGTTTGTTTCGTAACTGTTCCCTCGCCGTATTAAATTCCGGTAGCCAGACGGATAACAGCAAAGAGCTGCTTTCCCGTTATGAAAACTTCGATATTAACGTGCTGCGCCGTGAACGCGGCGTCAAACTGGAGTTGGTTAACCCTCCTGAAGAAGCATTTGTTGACGGTTATATTATCCGTTCGCTTCAGGCCAACCTGTTTGCCGTGCTGCGCGATATCCTGTTTGTGAATGGGCAAATCACCAGCGCGGGCCATTACCAGAATCTGGATCTGGAAAATTCCGCGCACATTACCAATATGGTTTTTTCTATTTTACGTAACGCCAGAGCGCTGCACGTGGGGGAAGAACCTAATATGGTGGTGTGTTGGGGCGGTCACTCAATCAATGAAACCGAATATCTCTACGCGCGGAAAGTCGGCAGCCAGCTTGGCCTGCGCGAGCTGAACATCTGTACCGGCTGCGGCCCCGGCGCGATGGAAGCGCCGATGAAAGGCGCCGCGGTCGGACATGCCCAGCAGCGCTATAAAGACGGGCGCTTCATCGGCATGACCGAACCATCCATCATTGCCGCTGAACCGCCTAACCCGCTGGTGAATGAATTGATCATCATGCCGGACATTGAAAAACGTCTGGAGGCCTTTGTACGCATCGGTCATGGCATCATCATTTTCCCCGGCGGCGTCGGTACGGCGGAAGAGTTCCTGTACCTGCTGGGTATTATGATGAACCCGGAAAACAGCGAGCAAGTATTGCCGATCATCCTCACCGGGCCGGAAGAAAGCGCCGATTATTTCCGCGTGCTGGATGAATTTATTATCGGCACTTTAGGACGTCAGGCTCGCCGCTACTATTCCATCATTATTAATGACGCGGCGGAAGTGGCGCGCCAGATGAAGAAATCGATGCCGTTGGTGAAGGAAAGCCGTCGTCATACCGGGGATGCGTATAGCTTTAACTGGTCGTTGCGCATCGCGCCAGACCTGCAAATGCCGTTCAACCCCAGCCATGAAAATATGGCCAACCTTAACCTGCATCCCGAGCAGCCCGCGGAAAAGCTTGCCGCCGCGCTACGTCGCGCTTTCTCCGGTATAGTTGCCGGCAACGTTAAGGAAATCGGTATCCAGGCCATCGAGCAGGAAGGGCCTTATAAGCTGCATGGGGATCCGCGGATGATGAAAAGTATGGATATATTGCTACAGGGTTTCGTTGCACAGCAGCGCATGAAACTCCCTGGCAGCGCTTACATTCCATGCTACGAAATCTGTGCCTGATGTTATGCATACCGGCTATTACGCGATGCTTGATATTACCGCGCATCGAATCGGTTAAACGCGATTCGATTAGGCGATTCGATACAGACCTCACGGGGAAGTAACCCTTCCCCGCACACACGGATGACCCTATCAGGAAACTGCCTATGCCTGTACATTTGCTGATTGTCGATGCGCTTAACCTGATACGTCGGATTCATGCGGTACAAGGCTCGCCCTCCGTCACCGCCTGTCAGCATGCATTAAATCAACTGCTGCAACATAGCCAGCCAACGCATGCTGTCGCGGTATTTGACGACGAAGACCGAAGCACCAGTTGGCGTCATCAGATTTTACCGGATTACAAAGCCGGACGAACGCCGATGCCGGACGATCTCAAAGGGGAACTGCCGCAGATTAAAGCGGCTTTTGCCTCAATGGGCGTTGCCAGTTGGCATTCACCGGGCAACGAAGCCGACGATCTGGCCGCCACGCTGGCGACCAAAGTGGCGGCCTCCGGATATCAGGCAACCATTGTTTCAACCGATAAAGGCTATTGCCAGCTATTGGCGCCGACGATCCAGATCCGTGATTACTTTCAGAAACGCTGGCTCGATTTGCCTTTTGTGCAGCAGGAGTTTGGCGTCTTGCCGCAACAGCTTGCCGATTACTGGGGATTGGCCGGCATCGGCAGCAGTAAGATCCCCGGCGTCAGCGGCATCGGCCCCAAAAGCGCCGTGCAGTTGTTGCAACAGGCCGGCAGTCTGGATGCGCTTTATCAGGATCTGACGAATGTGCCGGAAAAATGGCGGAACAAGCTTGAGCAACAGCGGGAAATGGCGTTTATCAGCCGAAAGGTGGCAACGCTCAGTACCGAGCTGACGCTGAACGGCAATCTGCAACAGTTGAGATTATCGCCGCAGCATCATTAAGCCCGGCTCTCTCGCCTTCTTTCTATCTTTAACCCGTCGCCTATACATACAGCGCTTTGCCGCTGCACGTATAGGAAATGATAATGATGGAAAGGCGGTGAAAAACTATCGCTCGTCGCGCCGACCCGGCACGGCGGCCCAGAATCGCCGTGCGTGTACCGTCACCTCTTCACGATCGTGATACAACTGTTTGGCATGCACCTCGGCATTAATACCGTTCTCAGCCAGACGCGCGTTAAGCAAAGCCAGATTCTGCGAGACTTCCTCATAACGCTTTTTCATCGGCAATTTCAGATTGAATATTGCTTCGCGGCACCAGCCTTTTACCAGCCAGTCGGCAATCAGACTGGTTACCTTGGCCGGTTTTTCCACCATGTCGCACACCAGCCAGTAAACGTTATTACGCGGCGGTTCAAAGCGGAAACCATCGGCCTGATGATGCATCACCTGCCCGGTGTCCATCAGACTTGGCGCCATCGGGCCATTATCCACGGCGTGAACCATCATGCTGCGTTTCACCAGTTGATAAGTCCAGCCGCCGGGACACGCGCCCAGATCAACCGCATACATACCGCTGCCGAGCCGTTCATCCCACTCATCCGCCGGGATAAACACGTGGAAAGCCTCTTCCAGCTTCAACGTCGAGCGGCTGGGCGCATCCGACGGGAACTTCAGGCGCGGGATCCCCATGTAAAACGGAGAGTTGTTGCTACTGTAAGAGTAACCGACATAACAGCAACCGGGCGCGATAAACAGCACATGCAGCACCGGTCGGTCGGCTTTCTCATATCCCAATAAAATCTTGTTCTCACGCAACGCCGCACGTAGAGGCACGGTAAATTTGCGGCAGAATTTCATCAGTTCCTTACTTTCATTGGTGTCCGGCACTTCAACACGCAATTCACCCGCGCGCTCGATAGCCCCCGTCAGCATCCCGACAATCGGCGTAATGCGATCTTCCGGCGGCAGATCGCGCAGCAGTTCGCCGCTGATGAACATCTGCCGGGCAAAAATCAACTCATGAAACGGCAGCTCTTTTATTAGTCGCTCCGCATCTTCATGCTGATAGCATTCAAAGATCACATAGCCGCTGTTCTCTTTTACTCTGGCAAAACCATAGGCGTTATGGTGCGTGGCTTTTTCCGTTATTTCCGCCGCACACTCTTTCTCAAATCCCGGGCGACAGTACAGAATCACTTTATTCATGGCGTTCAGCCTTTCTCTTCAGACGCAGTGCGCCAACCAACATTAATAACCACCCAACCAGAAAACAGAATCCACCAATCGGCGTGACATAAACCCAAAGCCTCAGAGGCGACAGGGCCAAACAGTACAGGCTACCGCAGAACAACACCGTCCCCAGGGCCAGAAAAACGCTGCTCCAGTAGAACCACAGATTGCTGCGCTGATACATGACGATAGACAACGCCAGAATAGCCAGCGTATGAAACGCCTGATACTCCAGCCCGGTATGCAGCCAGGCGAGTTCGTTCTGGCCCAGCGTTTTGCTTAACACATGGCTGCCGAATGCCCCCAGCGCGACAAAAACAAAACCGCTGACGGCGGCAAACACCAGCATGAATCGACCATTCATCGTTTTATCCAATAGCGTCGTGTGTAAATTCGAGACGATGCGCTTCGCCTCAGCGCGTACCGTTATCATAACGAAAACGAAACTTTTCCTGCTCATTGGCCGCCCGAGCCAGGATCCAGTGTCGGAAAGCGGCTATTTTACCCAGTTCTGCCTGACTGTCATGACATACCAGATAAAAAGCATTTTTGCTGACCAAAACGTCATTAAACGGACACACCAGCCGACCGGCCTCGATTTCCGTCTGCGCCATAACATTATTTGCCAGCGCCACGCCCTGCCCGTGAATTGCCGCCTGAAGCACCATCGCGCTATGGCTGAAAATCGGCCCCTGCTGCACATTGATCTGCACGCCAAGCTGACGCGTGTAGGTCAGCCAGTCACGGCGCGAGGCGTCATGCAGCAACGTGTGCGCCGCCAGATCGTCCGGCGTTTTCAACGGATGGTTGCCGGTCAACAATACCGGCGAACAGACCGGCAACAGATATTCGGCGTACAACTTTTCCACCCGCAGCCCGGGCCAATTGCCACGGCCGTAAAAAATAGCCACATCCACATCGTCCGACAGGCGATCTTCATCCCGATCGACGGCCTGAATGCGCACATCGATACCGGGATATTCAGAGTTAAAGCTCGACAAACGGGGAACCAGCCAGTGAATGGCAAAGCTGGGCAGCAGACTGACCGTCAGCGCCCCCTTGGCGCTGCGCGACTGCAATTTACGGGTCGCTTCATTAAGTGAAGAGAAAATTTCTTTAATATCAAGGTAATAACTTTGACCTTCTTCCGTCAGCAGCAAGGAGCGGTTACGGCGGCGAAACAGTTTAAGCCCCAGGAAATCCTCCAGTGACTTAATTTGATGACTCACCGCCGCCTGCGTAACGAACAACTCTTCCGCCGCTTTGGTGAAGCTCAGGTGACGGGCTGCCGCATCAAATACACGCAAAGAATTGAGCGGAGGTAGACGTTTTGACATAAATAAAATTCTTTTATTTACCGATAAATAACGCCTTCGACGCGCGGATTTATCTATTAGTTTTTATAATCCGAGCCATTATAATTTGTCCGTTGAGGATGTACCAGCAAATACCTATATTAGCGCGACTTCCTGAGCCGGAACGAAAAGTGCGGAGGGGTGACCTGAGGTGCTTTTGGCTTGTGGTTGTGATGTTGTGTTTGCTGTTTATTGTCTGCCTTTTCAGACGCGGTAGCGAGTCTACCTTATTTCACTTCCTGTACATTTACCCTGTCTGTCCATAGTGATTTTATATATAGCACCGCAAATCGCGGTGCTTTTTTTTATCTGCAATATCAAGCCGCCGACCATAACTACTTCGCTTCCACCATTTCCTTCACGTCAGCGCGGTTAATCTGCTGATTCTGCCCGTATGCGTCGGTATAACTGATCATACCGGTATCCGTATCAACTTTCGGTTTGCCATCGGCTACAATCGTGCGCCCGTCGTTGGTATGCAGGACGTAATTGCTCGAACAGGCCGCCAGAGAAAATGCCATAACAATCGCCGCCAAAATAGAAATTTTATTCTTCATAATCAACTCCAATTGAATTTAAATGTTCTTTAATTAGCCTTATACACAAGTAAACTCTGAAACTTAACACTTTAAAGCGTAGCAAGGTTTGTTGGTTTTTCCACAAAGTAATGTTAAGTATAGTCCTAAACTTGTTTCACCCGGGAAAATGGGACAGGATCTGACTCCCCAAAAGAGGATGACCATGACACCGTTTAACGCCACAACGTTTCGCCAGCAGTTTCCCGCGCTCAGGGATGGCGCCGTGTATCTGGACAGCGCGGCAACGGCCCTGAAGCCACAGACCGTGATCGACGCCGTGCAGCAGTTTTACAGCACGGGAAACGGTACGGTTCACCGTAGCCAACATCGGGCGGCTCAGGCGCTGACGCACCATTTCGAACAGACACGGGAACAGGTGGCGACGCTGCTTAATGCGGAAGATCCCTGCGCCATCGTCTGGACTAAAGGCACGACGGAAGCGATCAATCTGGTCGCTCAAAGCTATGCCCGTCCGCGTCTGCAACCCGGCGACGAAATCGTCGTCAGCGAAGCGGAACACCACGCCAATTTAATCCCCTGGCTGATGGCGGCGGAACAGACTGGCGCGCGGGTGGTGAAACTGCCGGTCGGCGCGGATGGGTTGCCGGATATCGGGCGGCTTGCCGATTTACTGACGCCGCGCTCCCGATTGCTGGCGCTGGGCCACATGTCCAACGTCACCGGCGGTCTGCCCGATTTGGCGACAGCCATTCAGCTTGCTCATCAGTACGGCGCCGTGGTGATGGTCGATGGCGCGCAGGGAATGGCGCACTGTCCGCCCGATGTTCAGGCGTTGGATATCGATTTTTACGCTTTTTCCGCACACAAGCTGTATGCCCCCACCGGGCTCGGCGTGTTGTACGGCAAACCGGCGTTGCTGGAAAGGATGCTTCCGTGGCAGGGCGGCGGCAAAATGATGACCCAGGTTTCCTTTGACGGCTTTACCCCGCAGGCGATCCCTTACCGGTTTGAAGCCGGTACGCCGCACATCGCCGGGGTACTTGGCCTTTCCGCGGCGCTGGATTGGCTGTCCCCGCAGGATTGGCATGGCGCGGAGCAGTATAGCCGGGATCTGGCCCGCCAGGCAGAATCTCAATTGGCGCAATTCCCGGGATTTCGCAGTTTCCGCCGTTCTGATTCCAGCCTGCTTTCTTTCACGTTTTCCGGCGTGCACCATAACGATCTGGTCACGCTGCTGGCCGAAAGCGGCATTGCCTTACGTGCCGGACACCATTGCGCACAGCCGCTGATGGCGGCGCTGGGAGTCAACGGCACGCTGCGCGCCTCGTTTGCGCCGTATAATAATGAGCAGGACGTTGCCTCGCTGGTCACGGCCATCGGTAATTCACTTGAATTACTGACCGATTAATCGATATGAAAAACCATGACTGATATTGCCGATACTCCCCACCCTTTCGGATCTCAGATTAACGCTGACGATCTGCAAATCCGTTTTGATGCCTGTCGTTCATGGGAAGAGCGCTACCGGCAGCTGATTTTATTAGCCAAACAGCTCCCTTCGCTGCCGGAAGCGCTGCAAGACGACGCCATTTCGCTGTCTGGCTGTGAAAACCGCGTCTGGCTGGGCTATCAGCGGCGGGAAGACGGCACATTGCATTTTTATGGCGACAGCGACGGCCGCATCGTGCGCGGCCTGCTGGCGGTGTTACTCACCGCCGCGGAAGGAAAAACCGCGAGCGAACTGCTTCAGGACGATCCGCTGGCGCTGTTCGATCGGCTGGGGCTACGCGCCCAACTCAGCGCCTCTCGCTCCAGCGGCTTAGCGGCGCTGGCCGCCAGAATTCGGGAGATAGCGGAACACGTTTGCGCGCAATAACCGAAACAGCCTGCCGCACCGCGTGAGGTTAACCCTGTGACCGGCGCGTCGCTTTCGCCATCATCTTCTTCAACACATGGGAAACGGCGACAAAACCAAAGGTCGCCGTCACCATGGTTGCCGCGCCGAAACCAGAAGCGCAGTCCATGCGCATTGCGCCTTCGGCGGTGCGGCGCGAGGCGCAGACGGAGCCGTCCGGCTGCGGATACACCAGCGGTTCGCTGGAAAATACGCAGTCAATGCCCAGTTTCCCTTTGCTGTTTTTCACCACGTTAAAATCATGCTTCAGCCGTTCACGCAGTTTGGCCGCCAGCGGATCCTGAATGGTTTTGGCCAGATCGGCCACGTCAATACGCGTCGGGTCAATTTGCCCGCCCGCCCCGCCGGTGGTGACCACCGGGATTTTATAGCGGCGGCAGTACGACAGCAGGGCCGCTTTCGGACGAACGCTATCAATGGCGTCAATCACATAGCTGAAATTGCGGTCAAGTAACTCCGCCACATTCTCTGCGCTGATGAAATCGTCCACGCAGGTGACCTTGCATTCCGGGTTAATGGCCAGAATACGTTCCGCCATCACCTCGGTTTTCGCCTGCCCGGTATGCTGGCGCAACGCATGGATCTGCCGGTTGGTATTGCTGACGCACACGTCATCCATATCAATCAGCGTGATGGCGCCAATACCGGTGCGGGCCAGCGCTTCCGCCGCCCAACTGCCCACGCCGCCGATGCCAATCACACAGATATGAGCCTGAGAAAACAGCGCCAGCGCCTGCTGACCATATAACCGCGCGGTGCCGCCGAAGCGCTGTAAATAGGCTTCGGAAAATTGCGTACTCATTAACAACCGACCTTTGACTCAGGGAAAATAAAAACGCCTCAGGATAGCGCTAAACCCGCACCACATCCACCAGACAGCTCATGGCGTTCGGCCCCTGAGTGAGTGAAGAGGTGCCGATATCCAGCGTCAGGACGTTCGCGTTGCCCGATTGTTCGACCGGGTGCCACTCTTTGCGCCCAAACCCCGGTTCAAACCAGGCGCCGGTGGACATAATCACCACGCCCGGCGTCACGCCGTCGGTGATCCGCACGCCGGCCAAAATACGGCCGCGATCGTTTCTGACTTCCACCTGTGAGCGGTCGGTAATCTCACGCGCCGCCGCATCCTGCGGATGCATATAGAGCGTTTCTTTACCTGCCGTTTTATTGGCTTCAACCTGCGGCGTCGCCGCCAGTTGGCTGTGCAGCCGATCGGAAGGCTGGATGGAAATAAAGTGCAGCGGCCATGTTTTGCTGGCGGGCGCACCCAGCCATTCAACCGGCGGCCGCCATTCAGGATGCGGCGCAAAGTCGGGGTAGTCGTAGCCGGCAATGGTCGAACTGAATAGCTCTATTTTGCCGCTCGGCGTTTGCAGCGCATGTTGCTGCGGGTCGCGGCGGAAATCTTCAAAGAATACGAACGGCTTTTCATCCATCGGGATCTCGACATGCCCATGGCGCCAGAATTCATCGAATGACGGCCACAATTGCCCGGCGTCGTTCTGTCTGGCTCGGCAATCCGCATACAGGGTTTCCAGCCATTGCCGCTCATTACGGTTTTGGGTGAACGTCTCCTGATAGCCCAGCCGTTCGGCCAGTTCGCTGAAAATATCGAAGTCATGACGCGCCTGGTGCTGCGGAGCAATCGCCTGATGCATGGCAAAAATAAAACGGTCGCGGGAAGAGCCGCCAATATCATTACGCTCCAGCGTCGTGGTCACCGGCAGCACGATATCCGCCATCTGCGCCGCCGGCGTCCAGACGATATCCTGAACGATGACCGTATCCGGCCGGCGCCAGCCTTCAACCAGCCGGTTCAACTGCTGGTGGTGGTGGAAAGGATTGCCCCCGGCCCAGTGAATCAAATGGATATCAGGATAGGCGTGAGTTTCCCCCTGAAAGGTGTACGGCTGCCCCGGATTCAGCAACATATCGGCGATACGCGCGACAGGGATCGCCCGTCCGGCATTCGCACAGGAGGGAGAAGCCGGCGCGGGCGTCGAAATACGTTCGTTGCCCACGCTGTTCATCGAACCATGTCCGAACGAAAAACCGCCGCCCGGTAAACCGACCTGCCCCAGCATGGATGAGAGCGCGATCATCATCCAGTAAGGCTGCTCGCCGCGGTGCGCGCGCTGGACGGAATAGGAACAGGTAATAAAGCTGCGCACCCCGATCAACTGTCGCGCCAGGCGCTGGATACGTTGCGCCGGAATACCGGTGATGGCGCTGGCCCATTCCGGAGTTTTGGCAATCCCGTCGCCGCGCCCGTGCAGGTAATCCGTCAGTTGATCGTAGCCCACGCAGTAGCGTTGCAGAAAATCCTTATCGTCGGCGTTCAGCCGCTGGATTTCATAGCCCAGCGCCAGCATCAGCGCCACGTCGGTATTCGGGCGGATAGGGATCCACTCGGCGTTGACAAACTCAGGGCAGTCGTCACGCATCGGGCTGATGTTAATCACCGGAATGCCTTTTTCCACCAGCTTTTCCAGCGCGGGCTTAAGCGTATGATGCCCGGCGCCGCCGGAGGCGACCTGGGCGTTTTTCAGCGCCAAACCGCCGAAAGCGAGGAAAATATCGCAGTGTTCGGCAACGCTGCGCCACTCGGTCACTTTTCCGGTCAGGGGATGAAACGTGCCGATCACATAAGGCAGGAAAAACTGCGCCGCTCCCCAGCTGTAGTTGCCCAGTTGGTCGACCGCCCCGCCGCCGGAGAAATAGAAACGACGCACCTGCGAGCGCGCATGATGAAAACGCCCGGCGGAAGACCAGCCGTAAGAGCCGGCAAACAGCCCGTCGGCGCCATACCGATCGCGCACGCGGCGGTTCTCCGCAGCCACCAGATCCAGCGCCACATCCCAGTCAACCTCAACAAACGCTTCCTTACCCCGCAGCGTGCGATCGCTGTTCTCGCGTTTTTGCAGCCACGAACGGCGTACCGCGGGACGGCGGATGCGGCGTTCCGAATAGACCAACGGCACAATGGAGTCGAGCATGGCGGAGGGAGCCGGATCGTCCGCAAACGGCTCACAGCGGATCAATTTTCCGTCCTCAACAACCGCGGTAAACGCGCCCCAGTGTGCAAGGTGTGGATAACGCTTAATCGACATGACGACCTCGTGGTAAGTAGTTAGCGGACTATATAATAGCGTGGTTCCGCACCTTACCCAATCGCCGAAATCGCCAATGATTTATGCGTAATTCGAAATTGCTTATGCGTATTTCAACCTGTGGAACACGAATTAATTCAGTGGATTATTAACCAACAACGAGCCTGAACCAGGGGTCTTCATTGCCGGATTGCCCTGAGAAGCACTGAACAACGTATTATCACTTTGGGTGTTTTTCAGTACCCATACCCGCCCATAGTGGTTATAGAACCCCGCCGCATGACCCGCCTCATGCCCGATGCCCTGATAAATATCGAAGTGCTGGCCTTTAATCGCGCCGCCGACATCCAGCGCAATCATCACGCGCATTTCATACTTACCGGTGAATTTCCCTTCATTATCCAGCAAAGGCACCTCCGCCAGCAGTGCCGTACCCGGCGGGATCAGCGAACGATCCGACGCCACGGACGCTTTAGCCACCAGCGGCACCGCGCTGGCGCCTTTGACTGGCGCGGACATCATCGGTTTAAAGAATACAAAAGACGGGTTCTGTTCCAGCAACTCCCGCACTTCATATTCGCTGCGCTGTTCCGCCCACTTGCGGATAGCCTGCATAGACATCTCTTCACGCGCCACCTCGCCACGGTCGATCAGCACCTTACCGATACTGCGATAGGCATGACCGTTTTTACCGGCATAACCAAAGAAAGTCAGCGGGCGACCGTCGCCAAAATCGATGTAGGCGCTGCCCTGCACCTCCATCATAAAGTTATCCACCAGTGAATTCGACCAGGCCAGAATCAGGCTGTCATCCAACGCCCCGGAATAGATAGCGGCGCGATCCGGCAGGCGGCGGTTTTTCTTGCCCCGTGACGGCATGGCGTAGAGCGGATGGCGAAACTCTCCCTGACGGGTATAGCGGGCTTGCAGCACCGGCGTGTAATAACCGGTGAATTGGACGTTGCCGAAGTTATCCACGCCTTCCATCTGCCAGGCGCTCAACCCGAATTTGCTTAGCTCGCGGGTATCGGCGCCGGACATCATCCAGTTTTCTATCGCCTGAAAGGTATTGGTGTTGCGGGAGTACAGCCCCGGAGATGCCGCCCTGATTTCAGAGACCTGGGTGACAAAGTCGCGCGCATTGACCGGTTTCCCCTTGGCGCTCGGCTCATTCACCAGTTCCAGAGGCTGATTGAGGTGTCCGTCTTTATACTGCTGGCCCCGATCGGTCGGCCTGGACTGACACCCAGCCAAAATGGCGATCACCACGCCGGTCAGCACATATTTTCCCCAACATCCTTTCATCTTCGTTGCGCTCTCTTTTGACATCGACGGATTCACCGTCGAACGATAACAAACACCTATATAGAAAGAAACGACCCCGGATAAAAAATAGCACAGCCATGCCATTCAGGACGGCGAACGTCGTTTATCCACATGAAACCCCATGACATTGTGTATAAAAAACAATCTATTGGGTGGTAAATTCAGCACCCGTGCGGGTTATCCCGTATTTTTTACAGAAATAGGTTGCATAGAAGTTCATGGGGAGTATAGTGCGCATCCACGGACGCGGGGTGGAGCAGCCTGGTAGCTCGTCGGGCTCATAACCCGAAGGTCGTCGGTTCAAATCCGGCCCCCGCAACCAATTTGATGTGTGTAAACCATCAAAAGAAGTACGATATCAAGACGGACGCGGGGTGGAGCAGCCCGGTAGCTCGTCGGGCTCATAACCCGAAGGTCGTCGGTTCAAATCCGGCCCCCGCAACCAATTGATAATCAATAGCTGAACACCCTTAACGGGTGTTTTTTGCTTTCTGAGATACCCCATTCCGATCAACATTCATTTGCTACAGCCAACGCCCCTGTCTCCCTGCCTTAGTTAGCGCCCCGAATGCGCGGCAAAATAGGCCTTGATACCGGTAAGAATAGATTCGGCTATCTGTTGCTGGAACTGACTGGTGCGTAATTTGCGTTCTTCTTCCAGATTACTGATAAATGCCGTTTCCACCAGAACAGAGGGGATATCAGGGGCTTTCAGCACCGCAAACCCGGCCTGATCGACGCTATTTTTATGCAGACGATTCACCTTGCCCAGCCGGGTCAATATTTCCTTGCCGAACTTCAGACTGTCGTTAATGGTAACGGTCTGCACCAGATCAAACATGGTATGGTCGAGATAGCGATCGCCGCTCATGCTCACCCCGCCGATTAAATCCGATTCGTTCTGCGTCTGCGCCAGAAAGCTTGCCGCGGTGCTGGTCGCGCCTTTTTTGGACAGCGCGAATACCGACGATCCCCTTGCCGCGCGATTGGTAAACGCATCCGCATGAATAGAGATAAACAGGTCGGCCCGCTGCTTGCGCGCTTTCGCCACTCGCACGCGCAACGGGATAAATACATCTTCATTGCGGGTCATATACGCTTTCATATTGGGTTCACGATCGATCAAGGCGCGCAGGCGGCGGGCTATCTGCAACACAATATCTTTCTCGCGCGTTTTGTTTTTACCAATCGCGCCGGGATCTTCACCGCCGTGGCCGGGATCAAGCATAATGACCAGCGGACGATCGCGCCCGGCTTTCCCGGCTTGCGGCGCCTCCGCCGGCAGCGTGCGCTCCAGATCGCCCTTATTGTAATCCTCCAACAGCGCCAGCAACGGGTCGTCTTCGTTGTCATAACGTCCTGGCAGCGGATAGAGATCCATCACCAGACGGTGTTTGAATTCCGCGACCGGGCTCAGCGTAAACAGCTTGGCATCCGTTCCCTGCTTTAATTCCAACACCAAACGCACCGTATTTTTATCAAACTGGCCGATTCTGGCATTTTTAATCAGCGGATCGTTTTGCTGAAACTGACTGGAAATATTCTTCAGGACGTTATTAAGGTGGATATTTTCAATGTCCACCACGATGCGATCCGGATTGCTAAGGGTGAACTGCTTGTACTTAAGCGAATGATTTGATTCCAGCGTGACGCGGGTATAAGAAGAAGAAGGCCAGACGCGCACGGCAATCACCTGCGCGACCGCGGCCATCCCGACACCGCTCACGCTTAACAGCCAGGTTGCCGCAGCGCTTTGTAACAGGCGCCGCCGAGTCAGATTGTGATTCGAATGAGACATGCAACTCCGGTCTGATTACTGTGTTATTGCCAGGCACTGAGCGTAGGGATAAGAAAATTTTCAAAAACTTTAACCAATCTCCTCTCCCGTGTCATGCAAAAATCATTTTTATGCTTTACCGACGGTATCTTTCAGGCACAAAAGGGATAAATTCTTAATTTACCCTTCCGGTCTTTCAGCGATGACTTACCCCTTGCGTTTTTCCCCATAAAGAATAAAAATACAAAAATTACGAATAAAAATTCAAACAGGAGTCCCAGTGAAGGAGCGTAGTACAGAACTGGTGGAAGGCTTCCGCCACTCGGTTCCCTATATCAATGCCCATCGCGGCAAAACCTTTGTCATCATGCTGGGCGGCGAAGCCATTGAGCATGAAAACTTCGCCAGCATCATTAACGATATCGGGCTGCTGCACAGCCTGGGGATTAAGCTGGTGGTGGTTTATGGCGCCCGCCCGCAGATTGACAGCAACCTGACCACCCATCACTACGAGCCGCATTACCACAAAAATATCCGCATCACGGACAGAACCACGCTGGAGCTGGTTAAACAAGCCGCCGGGATGTTGCAGTTGGATATCACCGCCCGGTTGTCGATGAGTTTGAATAATACGCCGCTACAGGGCGCGCACATCAACGTCGTCAGCGGCAACTTTATTATCGCCCAGCCGCTTGGCGTGGATGACGGCGTGGACTACTGCCACAGCGGACGCATTCGTCGTATCGACGAAGAAGCCTTGCACCGCCAGTTGAATAGCGGCGCGATTGTCCTGCTGGGGCCGGTCGCGGTTTCCGTCACCGGGGAAAGCTTCAACCTGACCTCGGAAGAAGTCGCCACCCAGTTGGCGATCAAGCTGAAAGCCGAGAAAATGATCGGTTTCTGCTCTTCACAGGGCGTGATCAACGAAGAAGGCAACATCATTTCCGAGCTGTTTCCGGACGACGCCCAACGGCGCATCGAAACGCTGGAAGAACAGGGCGATTACCAATCCGGTACGGTCAGATTCCTGCGCGGAGCGGTGAAAGCCTGCCGCAGCGGCGTACGCCGCAGCCATTTGATCAGCTATCAGGATGATGGCGCGCTGCTTCAGGAACTGTTCTCCCGCGACGGGATTGGCACGCAAATCGTAATGGAAAGCGCCGAACAGGTACGCAGGGCGACGATTAACGACATCGGCGGCATTCTGGAGCTGATCCGCCCGCTGGAACAGCAGGGCATTCTGGTCAGGCGTTCCCGTGAACAGTTGGAAATGGAAATCGATAAGTTTACCGTGGTGGTGCGGGATAATCTGACCATTGCCTGCGCGGCGCTTTATCCTTTCCCGGAAGAGAACATCGGTGAGATGGCCTGCGTCGCGGTGCATCCGGACTATCGTAGCTCCTCGCGCGGCGACATGCTGCTACAGCGAATCGCGGCCCAGGCTCGCCAGCAAGGACTGAAAAAACTGTTCGTCCTGACCACCCACAGTATCCACTGGTTCCAGGAGCGCGGATTTTTACTCGCTGAAGTGGAAATGCTGCCGAAGAGAAAGCAGGAGCTGTACAACTATCATCGCCGTTCAAAAATCCTGGTTCTGGATCTGGCCTGAGCCCTGGCGATGCGAGAACGGTCGGAATACGTAGCGGCCTGGCTATTACGATAGGGTAAGTCTACTTTCGACAATATAAAAAAATGCTGTTCCGGGAAGGGGTTAAATATTCCGGAACAGCAAAAAGTGTAGCCAATTTACCCAATATCTGCGTTATTCCCCCCAGGGAGGCTCAATCCGGATACGCTCCAATGGCCCGACGATAAATACATAAGAAATAAGCCCAATTACGCCCATCGATCCCACATACAAAATGGCATAATCAAACGATTGAGTGGCGGACAAAATAAAGCCAATCACTAACGGCGTAACGATGCTGGCCAGATTGCCGCACATGTTAAAAACCCCGCCGGCTATTCCCAGAATTTCTTTAGGTGAGGTGTCGCTTAATACACACCACCCCAGATTGCCGAAACCTTTGGCAAAGAAAGCCAGGCTCATTGCCGCAATAACCACCACCTCCGACCCGGTGTAATTAGCGGCGACGATAGAGCAAGAGAGCAACATGCCGCAGATAATCGGGAGTTTGCGTGATATTGTCAGACTATAGCCGCGCCGAAGCAGATAATCTGAAAAAACACCGCCCATGAGTCCGCCAATAAATCCGGCGATAGCGGGCACAGAGGCCACCAGACCGACTTTCAGTATCGACATCCCTTTCGCCTGATATAAATAAGTCGGAAACCAGGTAAGAAAAAACCAGGTTATTGAAGTAACACAAAACTGGCCGATATAAACGCCAATCATCATGCGATTAACGCAAACCACTTTAATTTGTGAGAAACTGATTTTGTTTTTCTTAGCACTGCTGCCTAAATGAGGTTCTCCGCCGCCAGAACGAATATAGTCCATTTCCTCCTGATTAATGCGTTTATGCCTGAAGGGTTCCTGAACGTAGATAAACCAAAAGCCGCCCAATACAACCCCGATAGCGCCAATATAATAAAATACATAGTGCCAGCTCAGGTTATGTAAAATAACCGTCATCAATGGCGTAACGATACCTAAAGAAATATATTGTGCAGCTTGATAAACAGAGGTAACGAATCCCCTTTCGTTATTGGGAAACCATTGTACGCTAAGGCGACTATTGGCCGGGAACGCCGGAGCCTCGATAGCCCCCATCATTAACCGCAGTATAATCAAAACGATAAGCGGGGATGCAAAAAGATAAATGGTTCCCTGAAACATCGTGACAATGGACCAGGCGATTAACGCGCAACCATACACTAAGCGCGATCCAAATTTATCCAGTAATAATCCCCCTGGAATTTGCATAATAACGTAGGAAATGCCAAAAGCGGAAAAAGCCAGCCCCATGACTTCCGGATCAAAACCTAACTCCTTACTCATAAATGGAGCAACAACTGAAAGCGTCGCCCGGTCTGCATAATTAAAAACAGTTGCCAGAAAAAGAAATAATAGAATTACATACCGGACATTCGTCCGCTTTTTTAATGTATTCATGACAGACAACTCCTGTTAATAAGGGTTGCATTTAATTGGATTTGTAGGGATACAGATAAAAACCGTGACTGATGGCATAAAGATCAGTCACGGCGTTCATCAGGGACGTTTACCAAACTCGCAAGCCAGCGTGGTCCATTTTCGAGCTTGTTCACTGAGGGTAAATCCAAGCCCAAGGCGTTCAGAAACCCACATACGGCCGTCACGCAGCTCAAGCTGTTCGTTAAAGAGCGGGTTTAGCCATTCGAAATGTTCAAGCCAGGGTTCGATAGGATAGGCGGCAGCCAAATGCAAATGGACTTCCATCGCAAAATGGGGGGCCAGTTTACGACCATGCTTCGCAGCCAGATCCATGATTTTCAAAAAAGGCGAAATCCCGCCAACACGCGGGGCATCGGGCTGTACAAAATCGCTGGCGTTGCCGAGGATCAGCTGTTCATGCTCCCGAAAACTGGTCAACATCTCACCGGTTGCGATAGGTGTATCAAGGGCTGAAGTCAGTGCGGCGTGCCCTTCCACATCGTAGGCATCAAGAGGTTCTTCAATCCAGACAAGATTGAATGCTTCCATCTTGCGCCCCATGCGAATTGCCGTTTCACGATCCCATTGTTGATTGGCATCCACCATCAGCGGGAATTCATCCCCCAAGGCCTCACGCACCGCAGTGAGGCGGCGAATGTCTTCTTCAGTGTTGGGCTGCCCCACCTTCAGTTTTATTCCGCCAATGCCGCTTTCACGTGAAATAACCACATTTTTTAAAACCTGCTCCAGCGGCGTATGCAGGAACCCGCCGGAGGTGTTATAGCACTGCACGGAATCACGATGCGATCCCAGCAGTTTCGCCAGCGGCAAACCGGCGCGTTTGGATTTCATATCCCACAGCGCAATATCGATTGGCGAAATAGCCTGCACAGCCATGCCGCTACGTCCGACAGAGGCCCCGGCCCACAGCAGTTTGGTATAGATTTTGTCAATATCGCTGGGATCTTCGCCAATCAGGTTATCAGCGATTTCTTTGGCATGGGCATAGATACCTTGCCCTCCGGCACGTTTTGAGTAACTGAACCCCACCCCTTCAAAACCATCCCGACTGCGAATTTCAGCAAAAATAATCGCGACTTCGGTGAGCGGCTTTTGTCGGCCAGTAAGCACTTTTGCATCGCTGACGGGCGTTGCCAGAGGTAAAAAGGCCAACGAGATTTTCACCCATACGATCCGATCCCCTGAATCAGCAGCGGTTCTGGCATTGGTGACGTTGGCGTAGCTTACGGCATCTGAGTTAGCACTGATGGTCATCTTTCATCTCCAATAAAATGATTGCGCAATCATTAATAAACCCGATATAAAGACATGACCATGAAAAGAGCTTAATCTTGCAAAATAGATCACAAAATAATCGATAAAAACAAAAAATCGCCCATGAAAAAATAAAATATGTTTGCGCAATCATTAAGAGAAATGTTTTTTCAGAGAGCCTATCCTCCGAGCTTCAGCAGGAAATGACGGGACAGACGAAGAGAGTGATCCTGATACGGTAAGTCTCTGTTCAATGGATAGATGACTGGAAAATAAGCGCACCATCAACGATAATCCGACGGACATGAGGTCAGATGTCTTACAAAAGGGAGCCTTGATTGAAAAGCGGTAAAAATACCGGCAATAGCCAGCAACGCCCCCCGACGCTGGAAGACGTGGCTCGTGCGGCAGGACTGTCGCCAATGACAGTCAGCAGAGCGCTGAACAATCCCCAAATTGTCCGGCCGGAAACCATAGGCAAAGTGATGGAAGCCGTTCGAGCCACTGGCTATATACCCAATATGTTAGCGGGTGGTTTAGCGTCCAAACGCAGCAAGCTTATTGCTGTCGTCGTCCCTCAGATAAATAACAACATGTTCGTTGATACCGTGCAGGCGATTAGCGACGAGCTTGCGGTACGTGGTTATCACATGTTGCTGTGTGTCGCAGGATACACGCACGAATCTGAAACCGATATTGTGGCGACCATTCTTTCTCGTCGTCCGGACGGCATTGTCCTCACCGGAATTCACCACTCTTCGGAGTTAAAGAAAATTATCCTCAACGCCAGTATTCCGGTGGTGGAAATCTGGGATCTGACCCCGACACCGCTTGATATGCTGGTCGGTTTTTCTCATGAAAGAATAGGCAATGCCATCGCTCAGTATTTACTGATCAAAGGCTACTTGCGACTCGGCCTGCTCTGGACAGAAGACAGACGAGCCGGACAGCGTAAGAAAGGAATTCATGAGATTATGCAAGCGCAGCCAGGCTGCCATATCAGCGAAACATCAGTCCCTTTACCCGCGACCTTAGCCCTGGGACGTCGCGGATTAAGCAATCTTCTTGCCGATGGCGGCAGATTCGATGCCATCATCTGTAGTTCCGATACTCTGGCGCAAGGCGCCATTATGGAAGCCGGCGTAAGAGGATTGAGCGTGCCGGATAAACTGGCGGTGATTGGATTTGGCGACCTTGATTTTGCGTCGCACAATACGCCTTCGATCACCACAATCAGAATTGATCGCTGGAAAATAGGTAAAGACGCCGCCGCGATGCTGGCAGAAAAAATCGAGGGGAAAAACGTTACGGAACCCATCGTGGATATTGGTTTTTCACTGATTGAACGTGAATCCGCCTGATAAACGCTATCCGGATTACCCCCGCCGCGACGAAGCCCACGGATAGGCTGAGCAACGCAGCCAACGCAGCCAACGCAGCCAACGCACATGCAGCTTGAAGTATGACGGGTAATAAGCCTAATCATTCTCGCCGGATACAATCAGGTTTATTCGCTCCACCAGCCCGCTGTGTCGCTGGGTCGGCGTTTTCACCGCCCGACACAAAATCTTCGTATCGCCATATAACGAAAGGCGCTGACGGGCCCGGGTGATGGCGGTATAAACCAGCTCCCGCGTCAACACCGGCAGGTACTGATTCGGCAATACCAGTGCGGTATGCTCAAACTCCGACCCTTGCGATTTATGTACCGTCATGGCATAAGCGGTGTCATGCGGCGGCAAACGGCTGGGGGCCACCGCCTTGGTTTTTCCATTCGGTAACTGGAAATAGACCCGCAGTTCAGCATGTTCACTCAACATGGCAATACCGATATCACCATTAAATAATCCCAACACCGCATCATTACGTTCGATCATTACCGGGCGGCCGACATACCAGCGATTGAGTGGATTGCGGCTACTCTGAATCAGCCCGGTTTTATGCAACGCCTGTTCGATTCGCTGATTAAGCCCCGCGACGCCAAATGGCCCCTCGCGCAGGGCACACAGTTGACGATAACGCTGGAAAGCCAGCAGAACCGCTTCCGGACTGGCACCGGAGGCAAGAAGTTGTAGATAATCACGGTAGCCTTCAACCCCCTGAGCCAGCATCCGTCGGTAATCTTCCGTTTCCTCCAGCGGGTGACGGGCGATATCCGTAAACGTACCGTTCAAAACAGCAAGAACACGCCGCTCGTCACCGTTATTTACCGCCAGCGCCAGTTGCCCAATACCAGAATGCCGATCAAAGCGATAGCTCCTGCGCAGCAGACAAATGCCGTCTCCCACGCTCGCCGGGCTTTCCGCTCCATTATCGTCCAACCGGCAACCGGTCAACCGCTGTAGCTGTTGCGCTCTGGCGCTGCTATACCCCGCTTCGGCAAAACGACAGATATCCCCCAGCACCGCCCCCGCCTCGACCGACGCCAGTTGATCGCGATCGCCCAGCAAGATAACTCTTGCCTGCTCAGGCAGCGCGGCAATCAGGTTAGCCATCATCGGCAGATCCACCATCGAGGCTTCATCCACCACCAGCACATCAAGATGCAGCGGGTTCCCCTGATGATGACGCAAACGCTGGCTGTCCGGCACCGCCCCCAATAAGCGGTGAAGCGTTGTTGCTTCCTGTGGAAAACAACCGCGATGAACCTGGCTCAACGAGAGGTTATTCAACGCCGCGCCCAGCGACTCCGTCAAACGCGCGGCAGCTTTGCCCGTCGGCGCAGCCAGTTGAATACGCAACGCCCCCTCCGTATTAAGCTGAATCAAAGCGGCCAGCAGTTTGGCAACCGTGGTGGTCTTCCCGGTGCCAGGGCCACCAGAGATGATAGCGATGCGCCGGGTCAAGGCCACCGCGGCGGCAACTTTCTGCCAGTCAATCTCGTTGCCGATAGCGGGGAACAGCGTATCAAGCACCGCACGGATAGCGGGTTCATCGACCGGGAAATGGTGATCTTGACGGGCAATAAACCGCGCCACCTGCCCTTCGCTCTGCCAGCTGCGCTGCAAATAGAGCTTTTCCCGCCGTAACACCAGCGGCGTCGGACGGCTGCCATCGCCGACCGCCGGGGAGCCGAGTAAATGTTGTCGCCAGCCGGCGATATCCGGCTGACCGGCGGCCGCCAACAGTAACTGCGCCAGTTCGCGATCGCGCCCATCAAACAGCAGCGCAGACTGTAACGTATCCAGCGGCAGGCAAACATTCCCGGCACCTGACTGAGCACTCAGACAGGCCGCGGCCAACAGTAAATGAGGGTGGTCATCGTCTGCCAGCATTCTGGCGAACTGAATATCCAATGGGCGCAGAAGCCGACGCTGCAATGCCGTTTCGAGTAATTCAAGCATGACTGGCATCCTGTATCGGCGTTCCGTCAAACAGTTGATCCAACCCGGTGATAAACGCTTCCGGCGGACGGAAATAAAACACCCCGTTACCGGGGTAACGGTCATCGACACCACGCAGAAACAGGTAAAATACACCGCCAAAATGGCGTTCATAATCATAGTCCGCGATGCGGTGACGCAGGTAGCGGTGCAGCGCCAGACTATAAAGCTGATACTGCAAGTCATAACGGTGCGCGGCCATTGCCTGCATCATGGCAGGCTGCGTGTAGGCGCTGGCATCGGCCCCCAGCCAGTTGGACTTATAATCCAGCAGGTAATAGCGTCCTTCCCAGCAGAACACCAAATCGATAAACCCCTTCAGCATACCCTGAACCTGCTGAAACGACAGGGGCGGACATTGCGCGGACAAAGGATCATATCGCTTCGCCAGACGATCGAACTGTACCGCCTGCATCGGCGCCTGAATCGGCAAATAAAACTGTAGTTCCGCCTGCTTATGCCGGGCATCCAACGCCGACAATGTTATACCTTCATCATTCAACGGCGTGGTCAACACGGTGTCCATCCATTGGCGCAGTGTCGGATGCCAGAGATCTTCCAGCCCCTGCGCTTGCAGTTGTTCCGCCAGCCATGTTTCATCGACCGGTTGCGTAAAATCCAGCGTTTCAAACAGACTATGTAAAAACGTACCGGGACTCGCGCCTCGCGGGAAAGTATGCGGGGTGAACAGCGTTTCCCGCTCCCCCTGACGCTCCCCCATCGCTTCAATATCCAGACGCGGCATCAGTTCCTGTACGGCGGAAGAACCATGCTGCTGCAAACCGGAATAACTGGTCACCCGCCAGCCATCACGCAGCATTCGAACGCTGCGCCGCGCCAGTAGTTCAGGCCGGTCAGACACGCCGGGTTGCCAGGCGATTTCATCGCCAGGCTGTACCGGAGTTAATGCCACACCGTCCCCCGCCATTCCTTCAAGCTCGGTCGCCAGCGCCGCCGCATCCATCTCTTTGCCGCGTTGGAGCAAATATCCAAGCGCACTCAGGTGCATGTCGCTGCTTGCATCTTTCTTGCGTGTGCGCTGAAGTGGCGCGACCCCGACGCTACAGTGATAGATGGAACGGGTAAGCGCCACGTACAATAAGCGCAAATCCTCCGCCAGACGTTCTTCTTCAGCCAATGACTGGCTTTCCTCACCGTTATGGAGATCCAGCAAAGCCTGATAACTGCTTCTGTCGTGGTAAACCCCTTGTGACTGCACCCGAAAATTGCTGATAAACGGCAGCCAGACCAGCGGATATTCCAGTCCTTTTGATTTATGAATAGTCACGATCTGTACCAGATGACGATCGCTTTCCAGGCGGAGCTGCTGGTTCTCCGCCTGCGGATTGGGCTGGGTGATCTGCTGCGATAGCCAGCGCACTAATGCGTGCTCGCTGTCCAGCGCCGACGAAGCATCCTGCAATAACTCACCGATGTGCAGAATATCCGTCAACCGTCGCTCGCCATCGACGCTGGCGAGCAGATTCTCCGCCAGTTGGTGGCGGTTCATGATCGCCCGCAGCATCGGCAATACGCCGCGTTGACGCCAGAGCGCGCGATAACCAGCGAATTCATCAACCAGGGCATCCCACGCCGCTTCGCTGCGGCTTAATGCATCTACCGCCCGCGCGTCCAACCCCATCAGAGAGGTCGCCATTGCGCTACGTAGCGTTCTTTCCTGCTCCGGCGTCAGTACCGCCTGCAACAGCCACAACAGGTCACGGGCTTCCGGCGTGGTGAAAACGCTGTCACGGTTAGAAAGATAAACCGATGGGATCGCCAGCCTGCTGAGCGCATCGCGCACCAGCGCGGCTTCATGACGACTGCGCACCAAAACGCTCATATCAGAGGCCTGAACCAGACGCCGCGCTTTACCGGTTTCCAGCCAAGCCTCATTTCGCTGGCTGGCGGCCAGCCAGTCGCGGATCTGCGCGGCGCACTGCCGGGCCATTAACTGCTGATAGTCGCCAACGCCAATGGACTCTGCGCCCGTCAGCCACAACTGAAGCGCAGGCTGCGGCTCGCCTGCCACATTAAAAACCAGATCGCGTTTCGGCGCGGCGGGTTCGACGGCAAGAAAAGGGATGTCCTTAAAAATAAAAGGATGGTCAATTCGCTGAAATAAACGGTTCACGCCCCGAACCATCTGGTGCGACGAACGCCAGTTGGTGTCCAGCGTATAGTGGGCGCTTACCTCAGAGCGGGCGCGCATATAGGTGAAAATATCCGCCCCGCGGAATGCATAAATCGCCTGTTTCGGATCGCCGATCAACAGCAGGCCACACTGCGGCTGGCCGAGATACAGCGTGCGGAAAATCCGGTACTGCTGGGGATCGGTATCCTGAAATTCGTCGATCATCGCGACGGGATAGCGTTCACGAATTGAACCCGCCAGCAGTTCACTTCCAGGCTGCTGCAACGCTTCATCCAGTCGGCTCAGTAAGTCATCAAACCCTAACTCCGCCCGCTGGCGTTTTTCTTCCCGCACCGATCGGCGAATCTCGCTCAACGCCCGCACCATCACTAAATCACGCAGCGAGAGAGAGGCGCTGAGCAATCTGTCGGTTGCCTCAAATACGGCATGTACCGGCGGTTCGCCTTTTTTGGTTTTCTCCGCCAGCGTCTGTTGACTGAACCTGTCCAGCTCTTTCGGCAACTGATAATCCTGCGTTTGCTGTTCGGCCCACAGCGTCACTTTCTGCAACCAGTTGGGCAGATTTTTACTGCTGTAGCTGCGTTTATCCACACCAGATGCGCCGATCAGCGCCCCCAGATCCGCTGAGGCGGCCAGCCACTGCCGCTTGAAATCATCAATAGCGGCAGTAATCTTCTGGTGCCGGCTCAGCAGCGTCTCATCCTCCTCCGGGGGATGACGAAAAACCGGACTTTCACCCTGCAAGTATGGCATCAGGTCAGCCAGTAAACTCTCCGGCCCATTCCATTCCAGCCCCACCACTCGCGCCACCTCCACCGGCAGCGGATAACAATAGCGACGCCAGAAATCGGCACAGGCCTGACGACGCAACGGCTGTTCATCCTCTATCAGTTCCTGCTCAAACAAAACGCCGGACTCAAAGGCATTAGTGCTTAACATTCGCTGACAAAATCCATGAATGGTGTAGATGGCGGCTTCATCCATCTGGCGTTCGGCGCCAAGCAGTATGTCGGCCGCGCCGCCATGATCCTGGATCTCATCCAGCAGCAAGGTAAGCAGCGGATCCTGACTGCCCCCACGAATACAGGCAATACGCAGCGCGTGGATCTTCTCACGGATACGCTCACGCAGTTCTTCCGTGGCTGCCTCAGTAAAGGTCACCACCAGAATTTCTTCCACCAGCAATGGACGCGGGTAAGCGGACTGCCGCCCCAACCCCAGCAGCAGACGTAAATAAAGCGCAGCCAGCGTGTAAGTTTTCCCCGTCCCTGCCGACGCCTCAATCAGCCGCTCCCCCAGAAGCGGCAACGTCAGGACGTTCAATGATTGCGGCGCGGCATGCTTCATTTTTGCGTACCCTTGCCGATCGATGCGCCGTTATTCAGGGTAGACTCGCTCTGCAACCCGCTCGTGGCGCTCATCGCCGGCGCTTGCTGTAATGGCAGCGTTTTCTGCAACGAAGAGGCGTCAGGATAGGTATGCCAACCCTGTGGCGCGGCATACTCCGCCTGACCATGATGGCTGCCGGAGATTTGCGACAATACCGCCAGCCCTTCAGGCTTCAGCGTCTGCCGGAAGAAATCAGCCAGTTGCGTCACCGTCAGCGGCTTAATTTCGGCAATCAGCTTCTCACGGGTATCAAACGCAAAATTCTCCCGATCCAGATCGTTGGTAAAGCGTCCGACTTCTTCACTGAGCGTTTGCGGACGCTGGCTGAGTTCATTAATCACGCCCTGTTTGTACTGCGCAAAATCTTCAGCCTTCATCGCCCGCAGCCGGTTTTGCGCTTTTTGGTAGAAATCCTGATAGCGCGGATACAGATAGGCAGGCTGTTTACTGTTGCTTTGCAGCAGGAAACCCATCCCCCATTGCCGCCCGACGGACATCGGGAAAGCAAACACCGCATACCCCAACTGCTCTTCCGTTCTTAGCTGACTGTAAAACCAGGGCTGAATAATCTGCCCCAGCACGGCGCTATAGGCCATGCTTTGAATTTCACTATATCCAGTCGGAATGTACACCGCCGCCAGCGCGGAGTCGGTGCTGCTGCCCGGACGCTGCAAATTGGCCCGCTGCGTTTTACGGATCTGCACCTCAGCGCTACGCCACAGGGTTTCTCCGCCACAGTTCAGGCGTTCTTTTAACGTCTGCGCCAGTTCCGTAACCTGCTCAGGCCGCAAGTTACCCACCACCAGCATTTCCGGCGTGGCCTTTTGCAACAACGCGTTTCGATAATCAACAATATCTTGCAAGCGGATATCTTTCAGCAAATTACGGCGTTCAGAACGTTCAGTATAAGGCACCTGCGACAGCGCCTGTATTGGCTGTATGGCTTGTTCAAACGCTTTCGCTTTTTCCGCCGAGTCCAACTGTTGCAAATACCAGGATTTAGCCTGCTGAAGCTGTTCTTCCGTCGAGGCGAAAGAGGAATAGCCCTCCACCAGCGCCAGTAAAAGCTGGGGCAGCCGCTGGGTATAGCCATTGGCGTTGATCACCAAACCATCATTGCTGGAGGTGGAAAAGCTGATGCCGCCCACTGACGCCTGATAGCTCAGCTCATCCAACGCCAGACCGGCCAGATAATCATTCAGCGCGAACAGAACCTGATTGCGCGCCGAGCTGCGGGCTTCTTTATTGCGCAACAGCAGCGTGATATCCGCCTTGGGTTCGTCGGCGAAATAGCGGCTGGGCATATACATCACCCGCAACCCGGGCTGTTGCAGCAACATTTTCGGATGCGTAATGCCGGTATCCGCCTCGATCAGGGAAAAGTCGTCCGGGATGTAGGGATTGATGGCGGGTAAGGTCAGTGAGATGTTCCGCCCCAGTTTTTGCCATTTGGCGAACGTCGCCTCGGAGACTTTGTCGACCTGATAAGGCGCGTCAACAAAATAGGCCACTTTGTTGTGGGGTTCATCCGGGCCGATCAGCCAGATGCGGGCATTCTGCGGCGTCATATAATCCAGCCGCTCGGCGATGGCTTGCGGATCGTAGCGATCGGCCAGATACATGGCATCCAGCGTATGCTCTACCGGCACCCGCAACATGGTGTCCACCAGCCATTCAATATAATCCATATCGCGGCTGATAGAGGGATAGCGGAAATCCAGATCCAGCACATTGGCTATCTCATCAAAATAGCGCTGCTGGATGCCTTCCCGACGCACCAGTTGCAGGTAATTGAAGATTGCCGCAATGACGTCATCGCGCTGCGCCAGCCCTTTATCCGTTAACGATGCGGAAATCGCAAAGATGCCGCCGTTGCGATCGATAACCGGGTCCGCCCCTGCCCCAATCGATTCAACCAATCCTTCTTTTTGCAACCAGTCCGATAGCGTGTTCTGGCTGCGGTTACCGATCAAATAACCGATATAGGTGTCCGTTTTGCTGCGAAACGCCTGGCTGTTGTTTTCCACCCGGAACTCAATCCGCAGCTGTTTGCGTGGCTGGGCCGGGACATAGTGGATCATGATGCCGCGCTGTTTTTCGGTGGTTACCGGTACGGTAATCGGCGCAATGCCGGCATCATGATTGGCAATACGGCCAAAGGTCTCCGCGGCCAGTTTTGCCAGCGCCGGTAAAGGCTGATTACTGTAAATCACGCCTTTCATCAGATTGGCCGAGTAATAACGCTGATAAAACTTCACCAGTTCGTCATGCAGCTTGCTGCCTGGCTTATCGCTCAAGGTGTCGAGGTTGCCGCCGGAGAATCGCGAACCGGGATGCGCCGGATTCAATGTCTCCGCCCCCACCTGCGCCATGCGATGACCATCGCGGGAGCGCGCCATGGTCAGTTCCGCATTCACCGCATTGCGTTCGCGATCGGCGTTAACCGGATCAAGCAAGGGTTCAGCGATGGCATCCGCCAGACGATCGACCGCCGGTTGCAGCGCGTCATTTTCCACTTCCAGGTAGAACGCCGTGCGGTACGACGCCGTGCTGGCATTGTGGCTGCCGCCGTGTTTTTTCAGGAACTCAGACAACGCTTCCGGCTGTGGATAGCGCTTGGAACCCATCAAAACCATATGTTCGAGATAATGAGCCAGCCCTAACTGATTATCCGGATCTTCCAGCGATCCGACCGGCAATGCCAGTGAGGCCAGGGATTTTGTCGCCTGCGGATCGGAAACCAACAGTACGGTCATTCCGTTATCCAGTTTTATCGCCTGATACTGGCGTGGATCTTTCTCACTTTTACGAATCGTTTGCGCCAGCGGCTGCCAACCGGTTTCCGCCCAACTTAACGGAAGCCAGAAAGTGAGTAAAAAAAACAATCCGGTCATCCAGATAAACTGCTTACGCATGCATTTCTCCATAGCCTTCACGTCAACCAACTTTTTATATAAATCAAACCAGATTAGAACGGATTGGCGGCAGCAACCAGGTTTGCGCCGCTTCAATAACCTCATCCATACGCCTTTCATCCAACTCACGAACAATCCGCTGTAGGTAATAATCCTCGCTCTCACCCATCATACCCATATTGCCCTGCCAGGCCTGTAGAAGCTTGGCTCGCGCCTTACCTTGCGTTTCTTCATCCCAGAGGATCCTGTCGCCGTCACGGTCATAGCATTGGGTTAACCATGCGCTGCCCGACTTATTCAGCAGCAATAACGGCTTATTCATCCCTTGCTGATACCCCTCCAGCATCAGTTGCAGATATTCCCTTGCCTGCCCGACCGGTATGGAGGCAAAACGCCAGAGGGTTTTCTCACGCCCGAACATCCGGCTTTCTCCCTGACCGCCAGCCAGGCACCAGACCAGATGTTCCAGCCATAAGGTAATGCCGTCCGTCATTGACAATTTACCCGGCCGCCAGCGTATCAGCCCATCGTGCTGCACCTGAGCCAGCCAACCGCTGACACGCACGCCGTCAAGCCTGATATCCACCTCCAGACTGTCTGCCTTGCCCGGCGTCAGCTCTGCGCATATGCGTTCAGCCAGGCCTGACATTTCCTGTTGCTGAGCCTGCCAGTATAGTTCGCCAAAAGCGCCATACGGCAGCCCGCCCGCCGCGCGGATACGACGATATAATCGCTCAGGATCGCCCTGTGCTATCAGGGTATTAAGCAATTCGGTATTCAACTGATAGCGGCTTAGGTTATCCACGGTAAAGGGCTCTTCATCAAGCAGATCATCATTTTGCAGCATGAAATTCACCCCCAGCCGCAGTTGGAAGAAAGCCCTGATCGGATGACGATAAAAACGCTTCAGGTCATCCAGACTGATGTCGGTATAATGTTCCAGGGGCAGTTCCCGATCGAAATCAGGTTGCGATTGCCCCTGTCTGTTTGCCGCCGCCAGCCATTCCGCAGCAAAACTCAGCGGCGCAGGAGGAAGAAAATTTTGCGCATCGAACGGCATACGGCTGTGCTCATGACACAAATGGCGTGCGACGCGTTCCGCGCTGGTATCAATATCGCAATCCTTGTCTTGCGGCAGATAATAACTTTGCGCAATGTATTCCATCAGTTCACTGACCAATACGGACGGATAGCGACGGGTATTGTCCTGTATCGAGCGGCCTATATAGCTGATATACAGTTTGTGCTGCGCTGAGAGCAACGCTTCCAGAAACAGATAGCGGTCGTCATCACGCCGGCTGCGATCGCCACGCTTAAATTTCCTCCCCATCAGATCAAAACCAAGCGGCGGCAACGTCCGTGGGTATACGCCGTCGTTCATTCCCAGCAGGCATACCACTTTAAATGGGATGGAACGCATCGGCATCAGCGTACAAAAGTTGATGGCGCCGGCCAGAAAGCGCTGGCTGAGCCGCTCCTGATCGAGCCTGCGGGAAAGTTCGTCTCGCAACAGCGAAACCGGCACCAGCTGTGGATAGCGGGCCGCCGTTCCCATACTGATAATGTGCTGCCACTGTTTTTCAATCAGCGTCAAGGCGGCTTCAGTATCACTGTCCGCGTCAAAAAAAGTATCAATCAGTTGCCGACATAAAGGCAGCCATTCGGTCAGGGTTCGGGGCTGCTGCAAACGGTGGCGCCATTGGTTAAGCTTCATTAAGAGTTCAGCTAACTGACCGGCCAGTTCGGCTATCAGGCCGCTGGATTCGTCATAGGGCAACACGCCTTGCCAGTCGCCCGTAGTGCTGTCCATCGCATAGCCCAGCAACATTCTTGTCAACCCGAAACGCCAGGTATGCTGTCCTGTTGCCGGCAGCATCAGGTCGCGCACGTTGTCATCATCCAGCCCCCAGCGAATACCGGATTCCACCACCCACAGGCGCAAACGCCGCAGCCCTTCTTCCTGAATGCCAAAACGTGCCGCCAGTGCAGGCACTTCCAGCAAGGCCAGCACCTGTTCAGCGGTAAAGCGGCTGTTGGGCAAATCAAGCAGGCTAATCACCGCCGGTAACGCAGGGTGAGCATGCCGTACCCGCTGATCGGAAATGGCGAAAGGCAGATAGCGATCTTCCGCGGCATTGCCAAACACGGCCTGAATAAACGGCGTATAGCTATCGATATCCGCCATCATGACGATAATGTCGCGGGGAGTCAGCTCCGGGTGATCGGCCATCATGGCAAGGAGTTGATCGTGCAGCACTTCAACTTCCCGCTGCGGGCTATGGCAGGCATGCAAATCAATGGTTCGATCGCCAGGATCCAACTGACGTTTTCGAGTACTGGTTTCCAGAGAGGCTTTACTCAGCGCCACCACGCTGTGATCTTCCAACTCCAGGATATCACGCTGTATGGTTCGCAGCAGATTATCGGTATCCAGATCGACAAAAGCATCCACTTCCTGCACATCATCAAGCTCAGCCAGCAGATAAAGATGATCGCGGCCCAACTTCCCCCAGGAAGCGAGCAGCGGGTTATTCACCCACTGTTCGCCTTCGGTATCAAACAGCGAATCAACCTGTTGCGCATCGCGGAACAATGGACGGTAATCTGCCGACTGAGCGTTATCCCAGCAATGCAGTCGTCGGCTGCGGGTTTTCAGCCTGGCCAGAAACTTGTAATCCTGAATGTCGCTCCAGTAATCGCGACAGGGATTGGTGAACAGCAGGTGAACATCACTATGCCGGGCCAGCGCCCGCAATGCCTGCAAATACACCGGCGGCAAAGCGGAAATACCGCAGATAAATATCCGCGGCGGCAGCCCGGTCGGACAGGTTTTCGCCTGCTCCAGTTTTTTGATAAAACGCTGGTACAGATTGGCATGGTGCCACTCAGGCTGGCCCAGTTCACGGGTATAGTTCAACAGCGCACACCATGACGCCGCCTGCCACTGTTGGTTGCTCCCCAGACCGTCAACCTGTTTTCCCTGTTGCCACAGGTCTATCCACTCTGGACGGTAAATCAGATACTGATCGAAAAGGTCGGCAATACGCCCGGCAAGCTGATGCAGTTTACGCTGGTCGCCATCCTCATGTAGATAATGACGCAAGGAAGCAAAAGCGGGCTGCTCCAATTGTTCAGGCAACAGGTGCATCAATTTCCAGGTCATCGAATCTTTACTGAACGCGCTTTCTTTCGGGATATCCGGCAGAATATGACGGCACATGTCCCACAGAAAAACGCCGGGCAGCGGAAAATGGATATTGGCCGCAATACCGAAATGCTCAGCCAGCTCAATCTGTAACCACTGCGCCATCCCGGGGCTTTGCACCAGAATAACTTCCCGCTGAAAGGGATCTTGCAGAGGCTGACGTTTAATCAGCTCAACCATCAGCCGTTTTAAGATATCCAACTGATTTGAATGATAAACCGTAAACATCCTGCTCCTGTCCCGCTGATTATACTTTGTTGCCCGTTACGGATGATGTCGCGCGGCGAAGTCGCTCGCCGTCCGGCAAAACCAACGCGTAAGCTGCGCCTGATAATGCCGCGGCGTGATTGCCGTCGCCGTCACCTTGCGACATTCCGCACTCTGCGCCTGTTCCGACAGCGTGAATCGCCATCCGCCTCCCGTCGCTAATGCATCGTACTTCATTGCTTCATACGCCGCCAATTGCTGGTCGGCCAGCCGCCATGCCTGACGCTGCTGCCATTGATGATTGAACGACTGTTGCAATACCTGATGATATTGCAGCAGCCCAATCAGCGACACCGCCAACAGTAACGCAGCCACCAGCGTTTCCGGCAGGCTAAAGCCATTCTGCTGAAGCGGCCGCCCCCGGCGCGCCCTATTCCGAATCAGCACAGTGAGCCGCATCCTTATCCGGACAAAAATCCAGCCAGCCATGCGACACAGGCCGCAGCGTAGCATTCGCCGACGCCGAGGTTAACAATACGACTCTCTGATATAACACCAGCGGACGCGACTGCGCAGGGATTCTCCCCTCGCCGCGCAACAGCCACCGCCCCTCATCAGAGGCCTTTTTCAGGCAGGCCTTCAAATCCTCCGTCGCCAGTATCTGACATTGCCAGCCTGCTTCCGTTGCGCGCCAACGCAGACTCATCGCCCAATTCAAAGAGGACAGCGCCTGATTAAAGGCGCGCAGATAATGGCGCTCATCATTCCCCATCCGTACTGCCGCATCCAGTTGGCGCTGCAAACCGGACATGAGCAGTAGTCCGACGATGGATATCAGCATCACCATCGCCAGCGTTCCGCCGCCGGACTGCGAAGCCTTTTTCATTGATTGCGCCCGACGATCAGACGGGTGATTTTCCGCCGAACAACCGGCCGTTTCGTCCAGTAGCCGGCCAGTTGCAGCTCATACAGAACCACGCCCGGGCGCTCGGCCAGACGTTGCAGACGGAACTGCGTGAGCGCCACTTCCCGTGGATCAAACAGTTTTTCCCAGCGGTCGCCCTGACAATGATGAACCCCGCTTTGAATCTCCAATGCGCCGGCGCGCAGACGATAGCCAAATGATTCGGCATCCTGCTGCTCTCCCCCGTCCCAAACACCGTTACGGTTTAAATCATAGGATACATTCAAACAGCTTTGCGGCGCTTCCCCGGGATACTGCCCGATGCTGAGCGCGCGCCCCCGGCATTCGCCGGCACAAAAACCGGCTCGCCGCAGATCTTTTTCAATGCCGGAGACAACCTGACTGAACAACTGCTCCAGCCGGAAATGCTGGGCGCTGTTCTGGCTTTGCGCACGCAATATCGGATACAGCTGTGCCGCAGACAGCATAATCAGGCTGCTCAGGCTGAGCGCCAGCAGAACCTCCGCCAGCGTGAATCCCTGTTCCCTTAGCATAACGGGATAGCCAGAACCGGCTGCGCTTCGCTGCACAAACGCATACGGCCGCGTACGGATATCACCAACCGCAACCGCCCGGCCGGATTCGTCAGCGTAATGTGTCCGGCCTGGGCGGCATTGCGCAAACCGTAAAACGCAAAGGTATCGCTGGTGGATCGCAATACGGAGATATCATTATTGGCGCGCATAAACTGCTGTCCATCGCTTTCACAACAAATATGGTTTTCATCGCCGCCCGCGCCGCAACCGCTCATCTTATCGCTGCCGCCCGCCGCGCCGTTTATGCACCAGTATTCATCCTGCCGTACAAGCCGTACCGTCCGGGTTTCATTATGCCAATACGCATTGGCCTGAATCCGGTTTAAATAATCCAATAGTTGCTGCGCGTTCTGCTCCAGACGCAATGCCTGTTGATAACCGCCCCAGCTATGCAAGCCGCCGCCAGCCAGTAGCGCCACAATGGTCAGAACCATCAATAATTCAAGCAAGGTAAACCCCCGCGGTTGTCGGTTAACTGTTTTCATGCCGACAGTGTAGAAATTTTAGTGAATCAATACAGGGGATTAACGGCGTTATACGAGAAGACGCGCAATGTTTTATTGCAACGATGCAACGGGGGAAATAAAGCGGCGAGGAGAAAGGAAAAACGCGAAAAAAGTAAAGCGATAAGGGCCGTGGAAGCGGCCCTGCAAACCCGTCGACCTCAAATAGCCACCGGCGCTTTAATCGGCGGATGCGGATCGTAGCCTTCGATTTCAAAATCTTCAAAACGGTAATCAAACAGCGTATCGGGACGGCGTTTGATCACCAGCTTCGGCAAGGCCCGCGGTTCGCGGCTCAGTTGCAGATGCGTTTGTTCCATATGGTTGTTGTAGAGATGGGTATCGCCGCCCGTCCAGACAAAGTCTCCGACTTCCAGGTCGCACTGCTGCGCCACCATATGCACCAGTAAGGCATAGCTGGCGATGTTGAAAGGCAAACCGAGGAACACGTCGCACGAGCGCTGATAAAGCTGGCAGGATAATTTGCCATCGGCAACGTAGAATTGGAAAAACGCGTGGCACGGCGCCAGCACCATCTTGTCCAACTCCCCCACGTTCCAGGCGGAAACAATAATGCGGCGAGAATCGGGATCCTGTTTCAACTGGGTAAGCACTTTTTTCAACTGGTCGATCTGACGACCGTCGGCCGCGCCCCAGGCGCGCCATTGTTTGCCGTAGACCGGGCCGAGATCGCCGTTTTCATCCGCCCATTCGTCCCAGATACTGACCTTGTTATCATGCAGATACGCCACATTGGTGTCGCCATTCAGGAACCACAGCAGCTCATGAATGATTGAGCGCAGGTGGCAGCGCTTGGTCGTGACCAGAGGAAAACCGTCCTGTAAATTGAAACGCATCTGATGGCCGAAAATCGACAGCGTACCGGTGCCCGTGCGATCGGCTTTCGGCGTCCCTTCCTCAAGCACTTTTTTCATCAGATCCAGATACTGTTTCATACTACCTCACCACGAATATTAAAGAATTACGGCTGATTATTGCTGTGCCGGCCGACGATAGGCCCAAACCATCAACACAACCCCGGCTATCACCATCGGTATCGACAGAATTTGCCCCATGCTGAAGATATTGCTGAATAACCCCAGTTGCGCATCGGGCTGGCGGAAAAACTCTGAAATGATACGGAATACGCCATAGCCGATCAGGAATAACCCAGAAACGCTGCCCATCGGACGCGGTTTACGGATAAACAGATTCAGTATGATAAACAGAACGATGCCCTCAAGCAGCATCTGATATAACTGAGAAGGATGCCGCGGCAGCATGCCGTACTGATTAAAAATCGCCTGCCACTGAGGATTACCGACCGCCAGCGCCAGATCTTCGCTGCGTGAACCCGGAAACAACATCGCCCACGGCGTATCGGTGGTAACGCGTCCCCACAGTTCGCCGTTGATAAAGTTACCCAGACGCCCGGCCCCCAGACCAAACGGGATAAGCGGCGCAATAAAGTCAGCCACCTGAAAGAAATGGCGTTTGGTTCGACGGGCAAACCACAACATCACGCAGATCACGCCGACCAGACCGCCGTGGAATGACATTCCGCCATCCCAGACTTTAAACAGATAGAGCGGGTTATCCAGAAACGACGGCAACGCATAGAACAGCACATAGCCCAGGCGGCCGCCGATAAATACCCCGAGGAAGCCGATATACAGCAGGTTTTCGACTTCGTCTTTGGTCCAGCCGCTGCCCGGTTTGTTGGCGCGACGCACCGCCAGCCACATGGCAAACACAAACCCAACCAAATACATCAGTCCATACCAGTGCAAGGCCACCGGGCCGATGGAAAAAATCACCGGATCAAACTGAGGAAACGCCAGATAGCTTGTCGTCATAGTTCACCACATATTTTGTTTTATTGTTCCCGGCTACGGGGCTATTAATATGCCGAGGCAGGAATCAGCCCTGACTTATGACACCATCTGATATCAGGAACCGTCGCCGATACAGCGGTAGCGGCCTAAGCCCGGGCATTTCGATCCAGACGCGATTAAGGTTGTCATCACCGCATTTCTCATCTTTTTCCTGCAAACCGCGGTGGCGAATCATAGCATAGCGCGCCGGGTAGGTTGCTTATCCGGCAGGGAAAAGTTCTGTAAAATATTTTATGCGGCAAGGGAATAGCGAGATCGGCAATCAGCGTCCGCCGCGGATCAGCCCCCCCAGCCCGCGCTCTTCAATAAAGATCGATGCCCATTGCCTTACTTCGCTGGCGCTCTGCGCCTTCAGCAAGGTTTCAACCAGCGCCTGCGCCTCGGATAAATCGATCTGCCGCAGCAGATATTTAATCCTCGCCACGCTGCGGCCATTCATACTCAGCGTGCGATATCCCAGCCCCATCAGCATTAATGCGCCCAGCGGTTCCCCCGCCATCTCGCCGCAAACCGACGCTTCGATATTGTGACGCCGGCACGCGCTTGCAATCACATGCAACGCCTGTAGCATCGCCGGATGCAGGCTGTCATACAGAGAGGCGACATGGACGTTGTTACGATCCACCGCCAGTAAATACTGGGTAAGATCGTTGGTTCCAACGGAAACAAAATCGACGCGTGAAGCCAGATGCGACAGCAGAAAGATCATCGACGGCACTTCGATCATAATGCCGATACGGGGTTTGGGCTGAGGGAAGCCCAGCAGTTCCTCAACTTCAGCGGCGGCCTGGTCGATCAAACGACGCGCTTCATCAATTTCATCCACACTGCTTACCATCGGCAACAGAATATTCAGATTGCCGATATGCGCATTCGCCCGCAGCATGGCGCGCACCTGAATTAAAAATATTTCCGGCTGATCGAGGGTAATACGAATACCGCGCCAGCCAAGGCACGGATTCTCTTCACTGATGGGCAGATAGGGCAACGGCTTGTCGGCGCCGATATCCAACGTACGCAATATCACCTGACGCGAGGGATAGAGCCGTAACATGCGTTGATATTGGGCCATTTGTTCATCTTCAGACGGAAAACCGCTCTGAAGCATAAAAGGGATCTCAGTTCGATACAGACCTACGCCATCAACCTGATTAATAAAAAGTTTTTCATGTTCTGCGCTCAAGCCGGCATTCAGCATCACCTGAATACGCTCACCGCTTTTCAGGACGGCCGGGCGCTCCATATCGCCTTCCGTCAAACGGGTTAGCTCATTTTCCTCAATCAACAGACGTTGATATTCCTGCACCAATACCGGTTCAGGATCCACCAACAGTTCGCCGCGATAACCATCAATAATCAACAACCGCTGATGCAGCAGCTCAGGCTGAATATCCGCGCCGACCAGGGTGGGGATCCCCATGGCCCGAACCAGAATGGCGGCATGGGAATTTGCCGCGCCATCGTATACCACGACTCCCGCCAGCCGCTCCGGGGGCAGCTCCGCCAGCAGGGTGGCCGTGAGTTCATCGGCCACCAGAATGAACCGATCGGGCCATTGCCCGATACTTTGCGCATTATCGTCAAGATGGAACAGCAGCCGCTGTCCCAAAGCACGCAAATCGCCGGCGCGCTCGCGCAGATAGGTGTCCTGCAAATTGGCGAACTGCGCCGCAAAACGCTCAATCACCAGCTTGACCGCCCATTGCGCCGCGTGACCGGCATCCACTTCCTGAAACAGTTCGCGCTTTAGACGGGCGTCATTCAGCAGGTGAGAATACAAGTCGAAAATGGCCGCGCTCTCTTTTTGCGCGCTGGCGCTAAAACGTTTACTGAAGCGCCGAAACTCCGCCGTAGCGTCCTCTAACGCCTGCGTTAACCGGGCGCGCTCGCGTTCGCTATCCAGACTGGAAGCCGGAAAAACCTGATCCAGAGAAGGTTGGCTGCAATCCTGCCAGCCGGGGGCGATGGCCACGCCGGGCGAGGCCGCCAGCGCCTTGATTCGCGTCTGACGGTATTGACTGAACAGCGTTTTAATCTGCGCCTGGGAAAGAATGGCCGCCATCTGCGTGGCCAGCGTCACCATAAACGACTCTTCGTTTTTATCAAACTGTCGGTGTTCGCGCTGCTGCACCACCAAAACCCCCAGCAGTTGACGGCGATGGATAACCGGCACGCCCAGGAAAGAGCGGAAGTGCTGTTCTTTTACGGCAGGAATATATTTGAAACTGGGATGGGTGCGGGCATCCGCCAGATTAATCGGCTCGGCGCGTTGCCCCACCAGGCCGACCACCCCCTGACCGAATGCCAGCGTGACGGTGCGCCCGCGTGGTTTCTTCAACCCGCGCGTCGCCATCAGGTAGTAACATTGGTGATCGCGATCGGCCAGATAAATCGAACAGACTTCCGTGTCCATTGCCTGGCAGGTTTCATTGACCAGAATGTCCAGCGCATCATCAAGGCGGGCCGCCGCCGCTACTTTTTCGACAATTTCTCGCAAGCGCGTGAGCATGATGTGCCTGAATTACCCTCTCTTTCGCCGGGAGCCGGACGGCGGCGCAGTCCGGGCAGCAGTATTCTCCTGAAGTTGTATCACCGGGCTGATAAATTCCTTCATCACCCGACGATAAACATCACGTTTGAAAGAAACGACCTGACGTACCGGATACCAGTAACTGACCCAACGCCAGCCATCAAACTCAGGCGTGCCACTGCTTTGCATATTGATATCCGACTCATTACACATCAACTGTAGCAGAAACCATTTTTGCTTTTGGCCGATACATACCGGTTTTGTATCCCAACGCACCAAACGTTTTGGTAATTTATAACGTAACCAGTTGCGGGTAGATGCCAGAATCCGGACATCTTTTTTCTTTAATCCCACTTCTTCGAACAGTTCACGGTACATCGCCTGCTCCGCGCTTTCACCGGGGTTAATTCCCCCCTGTGGAAACTGCCAGGAGTGCTGACCGTAACGACGGGCCCACAAGACCTGTCCCTGCCGATTACAAATTACAATACCAACATTCGGGCGGTAGCCATCATCATCGATCACCGACTACCTCGATAGACTTATAATGCAAAGATGACCTGATTGTTTCACACTCCCGGCAGACGGTAAACTACTGCTTGGCTCAGTTATCTTTATAATAAGATATGGATAACCCACAGATCTCCTCGAAGTTATAAACATGTTAAGTCCCACACTCGCGGTTTATTCACTATTTCTGTGGACATCTTTGTGTAGAACCCATGAAAAAGTGAGCACAACCTATTTCCGCAATGGGTAATGAGCATCTCAACCAGATAAAAAATAATCCTTTATTTTCATCACATTAAATCATTAATCCGCGGTAAAACCACCGTCAAAGATCCTGATTAAATTATTATCATCACAATACTGGCGAAAGATCGCTCTATACCGATTTTATCCACAGGACATCATCGCAAATCAGATAAAAAACCGGCAAAAACAGCAAAACCGGCGCGCGTCAAGGCTGTAAATCAAACCAGTAATCCGTATTTATACCGGTTATCCAAGAAATCTGTGGATAAGCTAGTGTAAGATCCTGTTCATTGTCGGTGTCTACAGGTGCACAGTTTATGAAAATAAGAGACGAGGATGGTTATCGCAGCAAAAAAAATCGCTAAGAATCATGCTATTATTGATTTCCTCAACAGATCCTCTGACTGTGCGTTAATGTTTTTCTACCGCTGTGTTTTTTTTGAGCGGAAAAAATCGGACGATATACTTTATGAATTCACCCTCCGTTCTTACTACCCCGCCGCTTAGCGAACAGGAATTGTTGCTACGGGCGCAGTCGCTTGCCGGTTATAATCTGGCTGAACTGGCGGACATCGCGCAACTGCCGCTGCCGGCGAATCTGAAGCGGGACAAAGGCTGGATTGGCACGCTGCTGGAGCGTTTTCTGGGCGCCAGCGCGGGCAGTAAACCCGAGCAGGATTTCCCCGATATCGGTATTGAACTGAAGACCATTCCCATTGATGAGCAAGGCAGGCCGCTGGAAACCACGTTTGTATGCGTGGCGCCGTTAACCGGCAATAGCGGCGTAACATGGGAAAGCAGCCACGTTCGGCACAAGCTGGCGCGGGTATTGTGGATCCCGGTGGAAGGCTCCCGGCCGATCCCTTTGGGCGAGCGGCGCATCGGCGCGCCGCTGATCTGGAGCCCCAGCCGGGAAGAGGAAGATCGGTTGCGCCGCGACTGGGAAGAGTTGATGGATCTGATCGTGCTCGGCCAGGTGGAAAGTATCACCGCACGCCACGGTGAAGTGCTACAATTACGCCCCAAAGCGGCAAATAGCCGTGCCCTGACGGAAGCGATTGGTGAATTCGGGCAACCCATCCTGACCCTGCCCCGTGGATTCTACCTGAAGAAAACATTCACGGCTCCCCTATTGGCGCGCCATTTTCTGCTGTAATCAACCACGCTTTCTCTTGCCTGTTCACTTGTCTGACAGCGTATAATACCGTTTACATTTCGTTTAAGGTGCATTGATATAATGTTTGATTGGATTGTTGATCCGAATGCCTGGTTGGCACTGGGAACGCTGACTATTCTGGAAATCGTTCTTGGTATCGACAACATCATTTTCCTGTCGTTGGTGGTCGCCAAACTCCCCAAAGCCCAACAGAATAAAGCCCGTCGGATCGGCCTTATGGGCGCCATGCTGATGCGTCTGGGGTTGCTGGCCTCGATTGCCTGGGTTATCCGCCTGACCAACCCGCTGTTTACCGTATTCGGCAATGACATTTCCACTCGCGATCTGATCCTGTTTTTCGGCGGGTTGTTCCTGATCTGGAAGTCGAGCAAGGAAATTCACGAAACGGTGGAGGGGGGATCGGAAGATCACGTCTCACAGGTGCATTCATTTTTTGGGGCGATCGTGCAAATCATGCTGCTGGATATCATCTTTAGCCTGGATTCGGTGATTACCGCCGTCGGCCTGTCCGACCATCTGTTTATTATGATGGCGGCGGTGATTATCGCGGTCGGCGTGATGATGTTTTCCGCCCGGGCCATCGGCGAATTCGTTGAGCGACACCCATCGGTCAAAATGCTGGCGCTGTCGTTCCTGATATTGGTCGGCTTCACGTTGATTCTGGAAAGCGTCGAGATTCATGTGCCGAAAGGCTATATCTACTTCGCCATGTTCTTCTCCATGTCGGTGGAAGCGCTGAATCTGCTGCGCGGCAAAAAAGCCAAAACAACGCAAACGCATTGAGCCTGTCCGGGCGGCATCGCCGCCGCCCGGATTACATCGCGTTGCCCCGACTGATTATTCATTTTTTCCATTATTCTTACTTAATCCTTACCGACTATTTGCTAGACTCATTCGAGAATCTTCAATTTTTTTGCTGTAATGACGGGTAAGTATGATGAAAGTTCGGATCAAAATAGCGATAGCGTTGGCGTTGCTGTTCACCCTCAGCGGTTGTTCCAGCCACTATGTCATGGCGACCAAACAGGGGCAGATGCTGCTGACGCAAAGCAAGCCGGAATTGGATAAAGACACCGGAATGCTCAGTTACGTTGATGAACAAGGCAATAAGAAACAGATTAACCGTGATGATATTTCGCAGATCATTGAGCGTTGATTTTCGAATTGATTCTTTTATCCCGCGGCCCCGGCCGCCCATGTCGAATATATAAAGACGCTTCCCCACATGACCCGGCTTCGTTATAGTCAAATGCTGGCGCGTAAATACGCGCCCGGCTATTTTCAGACATAAAGGAAGCTGGCAATGCTATATCACCGTATTCCCCACAGTTCTTTAGAAGTGAGTGTGCTGGGCCTCGGCACGATGACCTTTGGCGAACAAAACAGTGAAGCTGAAGCTCATGCCCAATTGGATCTCGCCATTGCCGCAGGGGTCAACCTGATTGATACAGCAGAAATGTATCCGGTGCCCCCACGCCCGGAAACTCAGGGATTAACCGAAAGCTATATTGGCTCCTGGCTGAAATCCCGCGGCGGACGCGAAAAAATCATTCTGGCCAGCAAGGTCGCCGGGCCGGTGCGCGGTAACGATAGCGGTATCCGTCCTCAGCAGGCGCTGGATCGTAAAAATATCCGTGATGCGCTGGACGCCAGCCTGACCCGCCTGAACACCGACTATATCGACTTATATCAACTGCACTGGCCGCAGCGACAAACCAACTGCTTCGGTAAACTGGGCTATCAATATACGGATGAAAAGCCCGCGGTTACATTATTGGAAACGCTGGAAGCGCTGAATGAGCAGGTTCGGGCGGGTAAAATTCGCTATATCGGCGTTTCCAACGAAACTCCGTGGGGCGTGATGCGTTATCTGCATCTGGCGGAAAAACACGATCTGCCGCGCATCGTTTCCATTCAGAATCCCTACAATCTGCTGAACCGCAGTTTCGAAGTCGGCCTGGCGGAAATCAGCCAGCATGAAGGCATCGAGCTGTTGGCCTACTCCGCGCTGGCGTTTGGTACGCTGACCGGGAAATACCTGAATGGCGCCAGACCGGCCGGCGCGCGTAACACGCTTTACAGCCGCTTTGTGCGCTATACCGCCGAGCATACCCAACTGGCGATTGCCGAATATGTGGCGCTGGCGCAAAAGCACGCTCTGGATCCCGCGCAAATGGCGCTGGCCTTCGTCCGCCAGCAACCGTTTGTCGCCACGACGCTGCTGGGCGCAACCTCGGTCGATCAGTTGCAGATCAATCTGGACAGCCAGAACCTGACGCTGGACGGTGAAATACTGGATGAACTGGACGCTATCCACCGTCGCTTTACCTATCCCGCCCCCTGAGCAGAGAGCGTTTTAATGACACCGCTGAGGCGGTGTCACAGTTTGAGCGTGATATATCACGCTGCGCTGTCGGATAGTCATGGTTAATTTAAGCGAAAAAGACCGTTACCGTTTATCTTTCCCGCTGAGATCAATTCAGCGAACGCAGTAATGCCTTGCGTTGATCTTCCAGCGCGGTTACCCGGCCGCACACGTCATTGCCGAAATTTTGAAACGCCATTTCCTGATTATTCCACTCGGTCTGAATGGCTTTCTGTAAACCGCCGAGATTGCCCATCATCGCCTGTAGCGGATTGCCGCCGTTCGACATTTGCTTCACGCCCATTTCATTCAGGCTGTCTTGCAATACGCCGCCCATGCTTTGTTCGACGATCTGCCGGCCATCCTGCTCTACCTGTTTCACCGCCTGATGGTGAAAGGTCAAACCGTCGCTGCGATGCTCAATGATACGGTTCATCTGCTGTTTGAGCTGACCATTCAACGTGGTCAGCCGGTTGCGTACGTTACTGCCGCTGCCCAGCTCCTGCACGATGACTTTATCCAACGCCGCACGCGCCTTTTCCAGATGCTGCTGCGCTCCCTGATCGATCCAGGGAAGCTGCTGGCGTAAATCCGCCTGATAAGCTTTCGACTGCCGGCGCTGATCGGCATTAAGGGTCAGCGGCGTCCCGTTACGCACGATGTCTCCATCCGGAGAAATCTGCAAATTCCCGCTGGCGCCCACCACCTGCACATGTTGCGGGCTGATGATGATATCGTCCTGTGGATTAACGTTGCACTGGTACGCGGCCTGAACCTGCCAGGACAGCAACATCAATAAACCCAGAGTCATTTTACGTAACATATTTTCTCCTGAGGGAAACAACGGAGGCAGCGGAAGTGAGGAAATCCGCCCGGCGGCAGGCGGAAAAAACTGAATAACCTCGGCGTTACCCGGCCGGCCCGGAACTTAAAGCAGATCGTCGGGTAAATCCCACCAGATATCAAACAGATCGCTGACCTTAACCTCGGTCAGTTTCTGCTCTTCCAGCCAGCGGCTGACCAACTGGCGGTGTTCGTCCGTACAGTGACCGATCTTCTGTAGACAGACCAGCCCTTGCCATTGCAGATAACCGCTGCCTTCAAACGCCAGACCGTTAGGTTCAATCACATCATCAACAAACTTGTCCATCATCCGGTCGATATCTTCAACGCCGGTTCCTTCAGGAAAACGCCAACTGACGGAAAAGCCCAGTTCCTGAAACTCATCAATATGTAGTTTTTTACGTAAACGACGGCTACGAGCTTGTGCCATTATTTCATCCTCTCAAACATAAGATCCCAAACACCATGCCCTAAACGCTGGCCGCGAACTTCAAATTTCGTCAGCGGACGTGATTCCGGCCGCACAACATAGTCATTATTATCGGAAAGGTTGCGATATCCTGCGACGGCGTTCATCACTTCGAGCATATGCTGCGCGTAAGGTTCCCAGTCCGTCGCCATATGGAACACGCCGCCGATTTTCAGTTTGCGCAGCACCAGTTCAACAAACGGCGTCTGCACAATACGACGCTTATTATGGCGCGCCTTATGCCACGGATCGGGGAAGAAAAGCTGCACCATCGACAGGGAACCGTCAGGGATCATATTTTCCAGCACTTCCACCGCGTCATGACACATCACGCGCAGGTTGCCGACCGCGCTCTCCTGCGCGGAAGAGAGACAGGCGCCGACGCCGGGCAGGTGCACTTCAATTCCCAGGAAGTTCTGCTGCGGATGCTGCGCCGCCATGGTCACCAGCGATGCGCCCATCCCGAAACCGATCTCCAGCACCACCGGCGCATCGCGCCCGAAGAGTGAAGTAAATTCCAGCGCTTCAGTCTGATAGTCGACACCCATCACCGGCCAAAAGTTATCCAGCGCCTGTTGTTGCCCGTTGGTCAAACGTCCCTGACGGCGAACAAAACTGCGTATACGACGCAGCGGGCGTCCGTTTTCATCAAATTCCGGTGAGATGACGTTATTAATCATAAAGAGTGCTTACTGTCTGTCCGATTTCATATAAGGAAACGCGCATTATGCAAGGATACCGTGGTTTAGCAAGAGCGCCGCCTCGGAAAGTTCCGGTTTACAGCACATTAACTCTGTGCTGGAATCGCTGTCAGACTTTCTACCTGCCGGATAGTGATCCCTTTTATGATGCAAGCGCAACAGTTCGCGCACCAGGTGCTGAACTGGTATCAGCGTTATGGCCGCAAAACCCTGCCATGGCAGCTTGAGAAAACACCCTATAAAGTATGGCTGTCCGAAGTGATGTTGCAACAAACGCAGGTCGCTACGGTAATCCCCTATTTTCAACGTTTTATGGCCCGTTTCCCGGACGTGGCCGCGCTGGCCGCGGCGCCGCTGGATGAAGTGCTGCACCTGTGGACCGGCCTGGGCTATTACGCCCGCGCCCGCAATCTGCATAAAGCGGCGCAAACGATTGTTGCCCGCCACGGCGGCGTCTTTCCCTCGACATTCGATGAAGTCGCCGACCTGCCGGGCGTGGGGCGCTCCACCGCCGGTGCGATATTGTCCCTGTCGCTGGGGCAGCGCTATCCGATTCTGGACGGCAACGTAAAACGCGTACTCGCCCGCTGCTACGCGGTTGACGGCTGGCCGGGCAAGAAAGAGGTGGAAAAAAAATTATGGGCCATCAGCGAAGATGTCACGCCGGCGGAAGGCGTCAGTCAGTTTAATCAGGCCATGATGGATCTGGGGGCGATGGTGTGTACCCGCAGCCGCCCCAAATGCGAGCTGTGCCCGCTGAATACCGGCTGCGTGGCCTATGCCGACCACAGTTGGGCGCAGTACCCCGGCAAGAAACCCAAACAGACGCTGCCGGAAAAAACCGGCTGGTTTTTGCTGCTGCAACAGGGCTCGAAAGTATGGTTACAGCAGCGCCCCGCCGTTGGCCTGTGGGGCGGGCTGTTTTGCTTTCCGCAGTTCGGCGAACGCGGCGAATTGGAACTCTGGCTGCAACAACGTGGTCTGAACGCTGACGGACTGCAACAGCTCGTCGCTTTCCGCCACACGTTCAGCCATTTCCATTTGGATATCGTGCCGCTCTGGCTGGATGTATCGCCGCGGGACGACGCCCCAAAAAGGACCTGCATGTATGAAGGCGCGGGTCTCTGGTATAACTTAGCGCAGCCGCCTTCCGTCGGACTGGCGGCCCCGGTTGAACGCCTGCTGCGCGAGTTAGCCCAACCGCAGCCGACACGATTGAATTCCTGTGCCATTGATGAGGAAAAAGCATGAGCAGAACGATTTTTTGTACATTTTTACAACGAGATGCCGAAGGACAGGACTTTCAAATCTATCCGGGCGATTTAGGCAAACGTATCTATAACGAGATATCCAAAGAAGCCTGGGCACAATGGCAGACCAAGCAAACCATGCTGATTAACGAGAAAAAACTCAGCATGATGAACGTCGAAGATCGCAAGCTGCTGGAACAGGAGATGATCAAATTCCTGTTTGAAGGTAAGGACGTCCATATCGAGGGGTTTACCCCCCCGAGTCATTGATATCTCAGGGCCTGACGGCCCTGTTGCGTCCTTAACTCCGACACGGCTTGATATATGAAGAAAATTTTAGCTCTGCTGGTTATTGCACCGTTATTGGTTTCCTGTTCAGGAAATAAAGGCAGTACCGACAATGAAGAATTCATCAAGGACACCAACGCCTTTGATATTCTGATGGGGCAATTCGCCCACAATATCGAGAATATCTGGGGCATGAACGAAGTGCTGATTGCCGGGCCGAAAGACTACGTAAAATATACCGATCAATATCAGACCCGCAGCCACATCAACTTTGATGCCGGTACTATCACTATTGAGACGATTTCGGCGACGAACTCCACCGCCAGCCTGCGTCAGGCGATCATTACCACCCTGCTGATGGGGGATGACGCCACCAACACCGATCTGTATTCCGACGCCAACGACATTCAAATCAGCCGGGAACCCATGCTCTACGGTCAGGTGCTGGACAATACCGGCCAGGCCATCCGTTGGGAAGGGCGTGCCGCCAGCTTTGCTGATTATCTGCTGCAAAACCGGCTGCAAAAACGCAACTCCGGGCTGCATGTCATCTGGTCCGTCACGATCCAGTTGGTGCCGAACCATCTGGACCAGCGGGCGCACAAATACCTGCCGCTGGTGCGTAAAGCCGCCGAACGCTACGGTATTGAGGAGTCGCTGATCCTCGCCATTATGCAGACGGAGTCCAGCTTCAACCCTTATGCGGTAAGTCGCTCCGATGCACTGGGATTGATGCAGGTAGTGCAGCACAGCGCAGGCCGCGACGTCTTCAAAATGAAAGGAAAATGGGGACAGCCGAGCCGCAGCTATCTGTTCGACCCGGAAAACAACATCGATGCCGGCACCGCTTATCTGTCGATTCTGAAGAACAGCTATCTGGCCGGCATCAATAACCCGACCTCGCGGCGCTATGCCGTCATCACCGCCTACAACGGCGGCGCGGGCAGCGTGCTGCGGGTGTTCTCCAGCGATAGAGGACGCGCGGTGGACGTGATCAACAACATGTCGCCAAGCGAAGTCTACGATACGCTGACCAGCAAACATCCGTCAGGCGAATCGCGCCGTTATCTGTACAAAGTGAATTCGGCGCAGAAGAATTATCGTCGCTAATCTAATATAGAAATAGCCTCTGGAGTCGCATCTCCAGAGGCGAACTTTGCAGTCACCGTTCACGTCATACATCGTGCCCTCCAGCCGAACGTTCGGCGTCAAGCAAGACATGGCTCTTTTGGGCGAGGCTTTACTTTATCGCTTCGGGTATCGCTGACGCCGCCATTGCGCTGGATCTCGATATTTACGAGGGAGAACTGGCGCCGTACATTGTTGCGTTAGCCCACATAGTCACGCTTATGATCCTCATGTATCTTATCGTAACGAAAGATACCCGCCGGACGAGCAATGCCGACCCGGTAACGAAAGAACAGGAAAAACCGTCAGAAGTCCATCCCCCCAGGGAATGGCCAACAACCGCAATGTGTTCGGGCGCCACGTTTCCGACATCCCTCCGCTGTTGCACCGCGGTTATCACCCGGCTGAGATCATCAGGGCGCAGCCATAAGCTGGCAGCTATGCCGTCGTCCATCTCTGCGGTGGTGGTGCCAGGGTGGTTTGGCGCCGCAACGATATAGCCTTTTTGCACCAGCGCGTGCGCCAGCCAGAGTTGATTGCGCCAACTGCCGCCATATCCATGAGAAATAACCACCAGCGGATGTATCCCAGACTCCGGTTCAGCATTTTCGATCGCCGACAAACCGAAAAAAGCGGGATTATCCCCGATAAGCGTGGCGCGCTGTGATGATAAGGTCGGGTAAAGCACCGCTACATCGAGTTTCCGATCGGCTAAATCTTTCGTTAAAACACATGCCGCAACCCAACATTCTGCAAAGCCAGCGCAGGGAAACTCCACAAACAACTCCACATTAAAATCACAATCGCACTCTTCATCCTACATCCTCTCCTATTAAAGATAGACTGCTCTTTTAGCGTCAATCCCTAACCGATGAGACCTGAAACGCGATTCAGCTCCTTTTATTTACCACGATGATCTTTGTCTGAACCTCCCTTAACGAGGTAGGGAACAAACCGATCATCGCTATATAGACGACCGGTCTATTAATATGTATAGTGACTACATGAGCAAAACACATAAAGCGGAACTCACCCGCCAACATATCCTCGACACCGGCCGCAAGCTGGTGCTGCACAAGGGATTCAGCGGCGTGGGCCTTAAAGAAATACTCGACGTCTGCAACGTGCCCAAAGGCTCGTTCTATTACTACTTCCCTTCCAAGGAGCAGTTCGGTTGCGTATTGCTGGAGCAATACGTCAGCGATTACGAACAGCGTCTCGACGTATTGCTGGCGCCTGACACCGGCAGCGGATACCAGCGCCTGATGCGCTACTGGGCGGCATGGATCGACGATCCGCTGCTGGGCGGCTGGGCGGAACACTGTCTGGTGGTCAAGCTTGCCGCCGAAATCGCCGACCTGTCCGAAGAGATGCGCCTGATCCTGTGCAATGGCGTAACGCGACTGGTGGCCCGCATCGCCGAAGCGGTGGCCGACGGCCAGCGTGACGGTTCGCTACGATCGGTTCAGGCGCCGGCGGACACCGCCCAAACTTTATACCAGTTCTGGTTGGGTGCGGCGCTGCTGTCTAAGCTAAATAAAGACAAGGCGCCATTGCGGCACGCTTTATCGACCACTGAATTGCTGCTCGTTCCGATGGGTGGCGCGGCCGGCGCCTGATTGCATCAATAGCGCGCGGCTCCCTGAAATGCAAACCAAGGAATTCTTGATATGAAGATCTTAATCGTCCTTACCTCACACGACCGCCTCGGCGATACAGGCAAGAAAACCGGTTTCTGGCTGGAGGAATTCGCCGCCCCTTACTATGCGTTCAAGGATGCGGGCGCGCAGCTGACGCTGGTTTCGCCGCTGGGCGGTCAACCGCCGCTGGATCCCAAAAGCGACGAACCGGAAGCGCAGACCGCCGCGACCGAACGTTTCCGTAAAGATCCGCAAGCCCAGCAGGCGCTGGCCGACACCGGCAAGCTGGCCGATGTGCGCGAGTCTGATTTTGATGCGGTGTTCTATCCCGGCGGCCACGGCCCACTGTGGGATCTGGCCGAGAATGCCGACTCGATCGCGCTGATTGAAGCCTTCGATCGCGCCGGCAAGCCATTCGGACTGGTCTGCCATGCACCGGGCGCGCTGCGCCACGTGCGTGCCGCCGATGGTCAGCCATTGGTAAAAGGACGCAAGGTGACCGGCTTCTCCAATAGTGAAGAAGACGCGGTGCAATTGAGTCATGTGGTGCCGTTCCTGATTGAAGACGAATTCAAGCGTCAGGGCGGTCTGTATGAGAAAGGCGCCGACTGGCAACCCCACATCGTCACCGACGGTCATTTGATCACCGGGCAGAACCCCGCCAGTTCCGAGGCGGTGGCCGCAGCCCTTATCAAGCAGCTAGCTTGATGATTCATCCCCCTTTCAACACGTTCTGGAGTCAATGATGAATGTTTCCGATGCCGCGTCAACGCTGGCCGCGACCGTAGCCGCAATGAAGCAAGCCCATGTGCAGGATGGCCCGGCCAGCGCCGAATTGCGCCGTGATCGACTGGCGCGCGCCGCCCAACTGCTCACCCGCCATCGCCAGGAACTGGTGGCGGCTATCGGCGCCGACTACGGACATCGCAGTCCCTACCAGAGCTTGCTGGCTGACGTGCTGTCTCCTATCGGCACGTTACAGTACGCCGCAGAAAACGTGGAACAATGGATGCAAGCCGACGAACAAGCAGCGCCAGCCCCCGGCATGCAGGCACGGGTGCAATACCAGCCGCTGGGCGTGGTCGGCATCATCAGCCCGTGGAACTTCCCGCTCAATCTGGCATTCAGCCCCTTGGCGGGCGTACTGGCCGCGGGCAACCGCGCCCTGATCAAACCGTCAGAGCTGACTCCGCGTACCGCCGCGCTGCTGGCCGACCTGATCGGTCGCTATTTCGATCCGCTGGAACTAACGACCGTGCTCGGCGACGCCGATATGGGCGCGGCCTTCAGCGCGCAGCCTTTCGATCATCTGGTGTTCACCGGCAGCACCACCGTCGGCCGTCATGTGATGCGCGCGGCGGCGGAAAATCTGGTGCCGGTAACGCTGGAGCTGGGAGGCAAGTCGCCGGTGGTGATCGATACCGATGCCGATGTACAAATGGCCGCCGAGCGAGTTCTGACGATCAAAACCTTCAACGCCGGTCAGATCTGTATTTCCCCCGATTACGTGATGCTGCCTGACAGCGCCCGTGACGCCTTCGTGGAACATGCGCGCAGCTTCATCACCCGTAGCTTCCCGACGTTACAGCAGAACCCGGACTACACCGCGATCATCAACGACCGCCACTTCCAGCGTCTACAACGCCTGCTGGACGATGCGCGCGCCAAAGGCGCCACGGTCATCGGGCTGGAACCCGAGGGCGAAACCCACGCCGACGCGGCGACCCGCAAGATGGCGCCGACGCTGGTGCTCGACGCCACCGACGAAATGCTGGTGATGCAGGAGGAAATCTTCGGGCCGATCCTGCCGCTCAAAACCTACCGTCGCATTGATGAGACACTGGATTACATCAACGCTCATCCGCGTCCGCTGGCCGCTTACTACTTCGGTCAGGCTCCGGAGCGCCAACGGCAGTTTGCCGAACGCACCACCTCCGGCGCGCTGGTGATCAATGACGTAATGACCCACGCCTTGGTCGAGAGCATACCTTTCGGCGGGGTGGGGGCCTCGGGCATCGGCGCCTACCACGGTATCCATGGCTTCCGCCGCTTCAGCCATGCCAAAGCGGTGGTCGTGCAGAGTCCTGACGGTGAATTCAATCTACGCATGCGCGCGCCCTATGCCGCCAACCAGACGCAGATTGAGGCACTATTTGGCGATTGAGCCCTGTCGGCGATTGACCATGCAGCCGATCCCTGGGATCGGCTGACATTCATCGATTAATGATATCAATGACTCCAACGCAGCCAGGTCAGGTTTGCGCCTGGAGTCAGGATTAAATGCAACAAGCGCCATTGCGCAATTATCCGCCAAACCACGTCAGAATGTTTCGCTTTCCGCTCAGTCCATAAACGCATTTTTTGCTACCTGTGACGATAAAAGGTAGCATCACTGCCGTTCTTTAACGCCATGTGACCTACATTTATAAAATAACCCTATACTCGACATGGTCAGTTCAGGTTCAAAATACGCATAGCTATAAGTATTCATCTCAGCATGAATGACGGACAGGGATACAGGTAAGTAATGACGCAAAGCAATAAAACAGGCATTGGACAGGATACAAATCAAAGACGTTGGCTGGACTCGCATGAAACAGGTTATCACAAGGGATTGGGCAATCGTCACGTTCAGATGATCGCCATCGGCGGCTCAATCGGCACCGGTCTTTTTCTCGGCGCAGGCGCACGTTTACAAATGGCCGGCCCTGCGTTGGCGCTGGTCTACCTGATCTGCGGCATCTTCTCTTTTTTCATTCTGCGCGCGCTGGGCGAGTTGATCGTCCACCGCCCGACCAGCGGCAGTTTTGTCTCTTACGCCCGTGAATTTCTGGGAGAAAAAGCCTCCTACGTAGCAGGCTGGATGTATTTTCTCAACTGGGCGATGACCGGCATCGTGGATATCACGGCGGTCGCGCTTTACATGTACTATTGGGGAACATTTGCCGATGTGCCGCAGTGGATGTTTGCGCTGGGCGCGTTATCGATCGTTACCATGATGAACCTGATCGGCGTGAAATGGTTTGCCGAAATGGAGTTCTGGTTCGCGCTGATTAAAGTCGCGGCCATTTCGCTGTTTCTGGTGGTCGGTACGGTCTATCTCGGCGTCGGCGCGCCGCTGGACGGCAACCCGACGGGCTTCCATCTGATCACCGATAACGGCGGCATCTTCCCTCACGGCCTGTTGCCCGCCTTAGTGCTGATCCAAGGGGTTATCTTTGCTTTTGCCGGTATTGAAATCATCGGCATTACCGCCGGCGAATGTAAAAACCCGGAAAAAGTGCTGCCGAAAGCGGTAAACAGCGTCATCTGGCGCATCGGACTGTTTTATGTCGGCTCGATTGCGCTGCTGGTCTGTTTGCTGCCGTGGAACGCCTATCAGGCGGGACAAAGCCCGTTCGTTACTTTCTTCAGCAAGCTGGGCGTTCCCTATATCGGTACGATCATGAACATTGTCGTGCTGTCGGCGGCGCTTTCCAGTCTGAACTCCGGCCTGTATTCCACCGGACGAATTCTGCGCTCTTTGGCATTGGGCGGTTCAGCGCCCAAATTTCTGTCCCGGATGAGCGCCCAATCAGTGCCTTATGCCGGGATTCTCGTCACGGTAAGCATTCATGTTATCGGTGTATTCCTGAACTACATCGTCCCGTCTCAGGTATTTGAAATTGTGTTGAACGTCGCCTCACTCGGCATTATCTCTTCATGGGGATTCATTATTATCTGTCAGATGAAGCTGCGTAAGGCTATCCGTCTGGGTAAGGCGCAGCCCGTCTCGTTTAAAATGCCGGGCGCGCCGGTAACGTCGTGGCTGACGCTGGCGTTTTTGCTCGGCGTCATGGTGCTGATGGCTTTTGATTACCCCAACGGAACCTGGACTATCGCCTCTATCCCCGTTCTGGGATTGATGCTGGTGGCCGGATGGTCAGGGCTACAGAAGCAAAAAGTAAACCAGCCGCACACCGCACCGGAACAGGAATCTACCGCTAACTGATACGGAAAGCGCGATCTCTCAGGCCCGCTGCCGGGCCTGAGGACAGCACAAGATTTATTGCTCGATGACATAACCGTACAGCCGCTTGCCGCCATCTTCCTCGGCCACGCTGTAGACGCCTTGCAGCTCGGGCGAGAACCCCGGCAACAGGTTGATGCCGGCTTCCAGCGCCAGAAAATAACGCTGCACCGCCCCGCCCCACACTTCCCCCGGCACCACGCACAGCACGCCCGGCGGATAAGGCAAGGCCCCTTCCGCCGCGATGCGGCCGGCGGCCTGAGCAATCGGCACCAGTTCAATGTCGCCGCGCACAAACGCGCGGTTTGCGTCCTGCGGCAGCATCACCGCCGGTGGAAAAGCGTCTTTACGGAACATCGCCTTTTGCAGATCTTTCACCTTGTGGCTGGCATAAAAATCATGCATTTCCTGACAGAGCCGGCGCAACGTGTAGCCGTGATAGCGCTGTTCATATTTGTGATACAGGCTTGGCAACACCTCGCTCAACGGCGCATCCCGGGCCATCAACTGCTCGAAATAGACGATAGCCTCAACCAGACGCTGCATTTTGATACTGTCTTCCGCCGGCGTCAGCAGGAACAAAATCGAATTCAGATCGCATTTTTCAGGGATGATGCCATGTTCACGCAGATAGTTTGCCAGAATGGTCGCCGGAATACCGAAGTCGGTGTATTCGCCGCTGACCGCATCGATCCCCGGCGTCGTCAGCAGTAATTTACAGGGATCGATAAAATACTGATCCTGGGCATAGCCATCAAAGGCATGCCACTTTTCACCCGGCTCGAAATTGAAGAAACGCACGTCATGCGCCATCACGTCGGTATCATGATCCTGCCACGGTATTCCCGCCACGGTTGTGGGCACGAACGGTTGAATCAACTCACAGCGCGCCAGCAACTGTTTACGCGCCTCAATGCCGGTTTTCACGCACTCCAGCCATAAACGACGCCCGCTGACGCCCTCATGCATTTTGGCGTTCACATCCAGCGCGGCAAACAGCGGGTAGAAAGGACTGGTCGACGCGTGCAGCATAAATGCGTTGTTAAAGCGTTTATGGTTGCAAAAACGCCGCTGCCCTTTGATGTGGGTGTCTTTCTTATGAATCTGCGAGGTTTGTGAGAATCCCGCCTGCTGCTTATGCACCGATTGAGTGACAAAAATGCCCGGATCGTTCTCATTCAGCTCCAGCAGCAACGGCGAGCATTGCTCCATCATCGGAATAAACTGCTCGTAGCCCACCCAGGCAGAATCAAACAGAATGTAGTCGCACAGATGACCGATGCTATCAACCACCTGACGCGCGTTATAAATCGTGCCGTCATAAGTGCCAAGCTGGATCACCGCCAAACGGAACGGACGCGTCTCATCGGCGCGCGCCGGCGCCACTTCACGCACCAGATTGCGCAGATAAGCCTCATCGAAGCAGTGTGCGTCGATCCCGCCGATAAAACCGAAGGGATTACGCACCGTTTCCAGATAAACCGGCGTCGCTCCGGCCTGGATCAGCGCGCCATGATGGTTGGACTTATGATTATTGCGATCGAACAACACCAAATCACCCTGGGTCAGCAACGCATTGGTCACCACCTTATTGGCTGCGGAAGTGCCATTGAGCACGAAATAGGTTTTATCCGCATTGAACACCCGGGCGGCGAATTTCTGCGCGCTCTTGGCGGCCCCCTCATGAATCAGCAAATCGCCCAGCTTGACATCGGCATTGCAAATATCCGACCGGAAAATGTTTTCGCCATAAAAATCAAAAAACTGCCTGCCGGCCGGATGCTTACGGAAAAACTGCCCGCCCTGATGTCCCGGACAGGCGAAAGTGGTGTTTTCCATATCGACATACTTGAGCAACGTATCGAAAAACGGCGGCAGCATGGCATCCTGGTACGTTTGTGCCGCATTCTCCAGCACCCCGGCATGCGCACCCGCATCATCCAGCAATAGCCACTCGCTGCCGGTCGGCAACATTTCAGACAATGAATCGGCATCATTATTCCGCACCACAAAAGCCGGAATAGTAAAACCGGTATGGTGTAACAGCGACAGGATCCCGCAGCGAGCTTCCTCAATAGAGACAACTACGGCAGCCACATCGGTAAAATCAGTGTGACTCAGCGCAACAATTTCGCGTGCGGTGATTAAACGGTCGGCAACCGCCGCATTAGCCGCAATTTTTAACTGTTTCATGTAACCAAACCCAAACGGTTAAGGATGAGTGTACGTGCCCGGAAGACACAGCGCAGGGATAACGAATCCCGACCAATCACAATGCCGATCGCTGACGACAAGCGCATGATCCCTACAGTTATTACTGTAGGTTAAGAATGGATAAACTGGGGTCAGCACCATCCGATAGACATCAGTAAAATCAGAGTAAAACTCTATTTTTAATCATGCCTAACAGTGAGCGTACGGACGCCTCACCGCATGGTGGCGAGGGATAATCGAAGAAGCGAAAAGAGGCGGCTGGCAAAGGAAACATGCTGCGACGTCATCAAAGATCCGGCGCAGTAATTTCGCACCATGAGCAATGAATCCGACATATCAGCAGCCCTCTTTAACCACAGGTGAACAGGGAGTTCAGGTGAATAGTAAAGTTAAAAACCGCGCAATATTGGCATTATTTTTCATCAAATTCAAGAAACGAGCGCCCCTCATTTAGCGCCAGAACATAACATTTGCACCAAAGACGCCGCCGCCAATAAAAACCGTCGCCGCACCGATTGCCGAAAGAATAAATCAGGCCTGTCGGCTGGCGTCATTAATTGCCCGAAAATAGAGCAAGCACGCGGGTTTGTGACAGAAACCCGTTGACGACGCGCAGGCAATACGGTTTAATGCGCCCCGTTGCCCGGATAGCTCAGTCGGTAGAGCAGAGGATTGAAAATCCTCGTGTCCTTGGTTCGATTCCGAGTCCGGGCACCACCTTTCCTTTTTTATGCCTCTTTATCAATTCCTATGTGTATGCAATTCAATAAGTTGGCGTAAAAATCTTTCCCGATGCGTTTTGGTTTATTCCTTCGTATCCGGAAAATTTGGGGTCAGATTGCGGGTCGTTCAGTTCGATGAACGAAGGAGACCCTCACATGGCCCTGAATGACAGCAAAATCCGCGCAGCCAAATCTCGCGCAAAATCCTATAAACTCACCGATTCGCAAGGTCTGTACCTGACGGTATCCGCCAGCGGCGCTAAGTTATGGTATTTCCGCTATCGCCTCGGTGGTAAGGAAAACCGTCTGGCCTTTGGCCCCTACCCGCAAACTACGCTGGCGGAAGCCCGTGAAAAGCGCGACATCGTCATGTTTTTCGAGTTTATACGAATCATCAAGTAGGAGAAGAGATAACTTCCGCTTGGGGAAAACATTGTAAATAATGACGGTGGACTCAGAGCATCCCCCCACATATTCGCAAGGAGCGACCGCAAGCCATGCCGGTGTTCCATGGTGAAGGATTATCCAGGCACTATAAAGTATGTACGATTTCCATTGAAAACCAATTATTAACACTGGGACATTATGATACTAAGTATCATTTCAGACCGTTGACAAACCTATCACCCTTTATCGAACAGTGATAATGGAATGGAAGAGTAAAGCGTCCGCGCCAGGGATGGCGCGGTTCGAGCTTACAGGGACGTACTTGCAGCGTCTTTACGATCCATCCATTATCGCCGCTCACCAGACTTTGTCAGCAACCTCTTATGATACTAAGTATCATTTACTTCTTGTCGTTGGACTCTGCCATACGCTGATATGCCGGGTCAGTGTCACGCGGTGACTGTTTACTCATTTCTCTGTAATGTGTTACACCTTGACGGAAATACTCACGCAAATGTTCGACCTGCTCAGCGATGACTGGCAGAGTCATCGCTGAAGTGAAGCGGAAACAGCGTTCAACATCTTGAAAGGGATGGGGCTTAAATCTCGAAAACTTTACCCCCGGCAGGCACGCCCTGCCCACTTTTATAAGATCCCGGCCTAATCTGGTCAGTCTGTAGATTGTTAAACTTGGCGTAGTTTGCCATCGCATCCTGCGTGAATCGCCTCGACTCATCGTGGGTGACATGCGAAGAGCTTTGTTTTCGGTAGTAAGTAATCGTAATAGTTTTATCCGAACTCATGTTTTGAGTCATATAAAGTGCCATATTTCTTCTCTCTTTGGTCTGATAAAATGGGCAGGGAAAATATTTCTTGCTTGAAAATAAGGTCAAACACTAATACGAAGTAATCTTGCTGCCTTGTCAGCACTCACAGTTAAAATAGATGGTAAATAAAAAATATAACTTCATTGGATAATTAAAAATCCCCGCTCCTCAGTTGGAAATGGATGGGGTTTATTTTTAAAGATAGATATTATGCAAACTTTCGTCAAAAAATTTGTCATGCAATATATATCGACACATGATTTTCTATTTTTTATGAAATAAAACTCTTTTAAAAAGTATTAATAAAAACAATAACCAGAATTATAAAATGCAATATAATAATTGCATATGTATTATTTAGGAGTGAAACCATACAATATTCATTAATTACATAGCGCCATTTCCCCCGCCAGTAAAACGTAACTTATGAGCTTCGCTGCCCTTCAGGTCATAGCGAATCTCCTGCGTTCAGATTGCGAGAAAATTCCACTAACTAACACTCTGCTTTTTTGGGAGGATTACCCAACCCTTTGAAGTTATATCGTTGATTAACTGAGGAAAAAGCCTCTTAAAAAGAGCAATACGCTTGAAAATGTTATGGTAAGACCTCAAAAAGTTGTTTATTGATATCAACTAATTAGAGAATATTTCAGTTTTCTAAAAAGGGGGCTACGGCCCTATAATCCCCCCATGTAATACCGAACCTAGAATAATAATCCGCTAATTATTTTTGAATTAATTTCCTCCTAACTAATAGTTTCTTTACAATAGAAATACTAAAAGTATCATTTTTTAATTTTTTCTATTATTTTTCTAAAAACTAAACTATGGTTTTTTTAGGTCGATGAGACCTATTTCTCTCACTGATATTATCTGAAAATTTTCTTTCGGATAATACAGTGTTTCCATTGATAAATGTATATTTCAACGGAGAGCTATTATATGGCTTCTATTACTGATTATCCGGATTTTGACAATCCGATTACCTCCTTGCTTGAAGGCAATGATTCTTCAATCCTGACTGAAAATGCTCTTCAGCTACTAGAGGGCGATTTAATTGCCCTGTCATGGAAAAATCACACGGTCCGGACTGAAAAACTCAATGTCCGAGATTTAAACTCAATCGAAGAAGCATTCAGCAATCATAGTCTCTATGGCTCATCGACTAGCCCGGTTGTTGGCGCAAGCTGCTGTTGTTCTTGTACACCATGCTGTTGTACAGCCGTAGCTGTGGTACACGCAGCTTAATTTGAATGATTGCACTGCCATCACGACCTCCTGATGGCAGTGCAACTCCTGTTATTGAAGCCATTAACCGGGCATAGAAGGAAACTTCATGAATGATAAACTAATTCTGTTACCGATACAGATCATTGAAACGGAAGATGCGGTCATCCTTAAAAGAGGTCTGGCACAGCTATTAATTCCGGATACAAATATTTTGCTGATTATCCGGGTAATCCAAAAAGCGTTGTTACAACAGCCTTATTCTGTTGCTGAACTGAAGTCTCTGTTTGCCGCGCCGGTGCAACCGCTGGTCGAAGAACTACTGAACAAGCTTTTGGAAAAACGTTTTTTACAATTGCAAACCGATAAAGGGCCTACCGATCAACAGCTATCCGTTGATCCTGCTCAGGAAATATTTTACTGGCATTTTAATCAATATCAGCAACAGATAGCCAACACCCTCAACCAGAAATATTGGTTATTTGTCGGTATTAACAAACTCAACATGCTGTTGCTTCAGGCCATGCAACGGGAAGGATTGCAGAATTACCTGATTGTTGATGATCCGATGCTGAGAAATATTGACTTCTTTGACGATAACCACCAACTGTCGGCTGACTTCTGGCAGCAGCAGACAGACCGTATCGTCAGTGAAGACCAGCTATTTTTAGGTAAATACAATGCGCAAATCGGTTTTGTGGTTGCCGCCTCGGAATTTGGCAGCTTCTTCTTGCTTGAACGTTGGAATGAATATGCGATCAAGCAGAAACTCACGTTTTATCCCGTGTTGCTGCAAAACATGGTTGGCTATGCAGGCCCTTTGGTTATCCCGCATGAAAGCGCGTGTTTGACCTGTCTGAAATCACGACAAAACTCGCATAGCAACGGATTTGCAGAGCGCCGAACCACAGAACAATACGCCTTTGCTGGTCAGAAAGTCGCCGCTTACCACGAATCGATGCTGCATACTCTGGCAGCCGTTGCTCAATTTGATCTCGTGAAATTTATTAGCAACATTCAGTGGGAAGTCGGCACGTTGTGTGAGATTGATTTGCTCGCTGGCAGCATGACCAGACGGAAACTACTGAAAGCTCCCCGTTGCTCCATCTGTAGTGGTTTACATGACGCCCCTCAGGTCAACCTTTATCAACAAATTACCTCTGATGATGCATGGCAAGAGATTAGGCAAACGGTAGGTGATTATGAAAATTGAGTTACAAAGCCCATTATCCCGTATGGCGGACGCGATGCCGTATCTTTTAGACAACCATGTCGGCATTATCGAGCAAGTACAGGAGCATCCAGTAGAAGCTGATTCGCCGAGATTTTTCCGCTACATCTGCACGGCAGCAAATACCACTGCTTTTGGTGAGCATCGTAATTTCGCGGTTGGTGGCGGAGCTGCCACCAGCCGTGAAATGGCTCTGGCCAAAACCATTGGCGAAGCAATAGAACGTTATTGCGCGGCAATTTACGATAAGACGCAAATGCCGCTGACCAGTTATGATCAGGCGCCTTTTCCCTGCGTGCATCCAGAGCAATTTGTGCTGTATACGTCAGCACAACACAGCTACAGCGACTTCATGTTCGATCCGTTTTTACCGTCGTCGCCTGTCCGTTGGGTCCCTGCATTAAATTTAAAAACCAACCTGCAAATTCATGTACCGGCCGCAATGGTTTACGTGCCTTACTTTTTTTACAAGGATGGTGATGAGACGCCAATCGGCCAGCCAATTTCCACCGGCCTGTCCTGTCATTGCAGCTATGAAGAAGCGGCGATAGGGGCATTGTGTGAAGTCATTGAGCGGGATTGCTTTATGATCACATGGCAAGCAAGACTGAGCCGCGATCAAATCAGGCAAGATAACCTTTCTGCGGTCAATCGCGATTTAATACAACGGTTTACTGCCGTCGGTTATCAGGTGTACCTGATGGATATCAGCAATGAAAGCCAAATTCCGGCGGTCATGGCTGTTGCACGTCACAATACAGACTATGTACCGCTGGTCGTGGCGGCATCTGTCGCGCTAAATGGTGAAGAAGCGATCCGTAAGGCATTGGAGGAATTGGCGCACACGGAGCGATATGCTTTCCAGATGAAAGGCGAAGTACCGCGACTTGAAGATGATCCCGAATACGACAACATTCAGGGGCAAGCAGATCACGTCAATTTCTGGCTCGATCCGGCCAATGCCCGACATGCCGACTTTCTGCATGCATCAAACCATTTCCGTGATTATCGCGATATGCCTGATTTTACCGGCCAGACTCATGCCATCAGCTTACGGAATCTGGTCAATAAGTTGGATCAGACGGGTTATCAGGCGCTGATCTGTGACATTACGTCATCAGACGTCCGTGAACTTGGCTTTTGGGTTCTCAGAGCCATAGTGCCTGGCTATCACCCGTTGTTTATGGGGTACCACCACAGACCTCTGGGCGGTAAACGCTTATGGCAAGTGCCGCAGTTGCTTGGTTTCCCTGGCTTAGCCCCTGGCGCTACCGACAACCCATTTCCTCATCCATTCCCGTGATCGCTGCTACAAAAGGCCATTTATGCTGAATTCTTTATGGAAAAAAACCGAACTGGAATCTGACTCCGCCGACATGGCTTGGGAGCAATTCCATGAAAGTTCCAAAACTAGTCGTTATGATTTGGCGCTGCCAACTGAACAGATTGTTGCCGAAATGGATAATCTGTATACCAGTCTGCCATATAAAAACTTCAAACCCATTCCGTTACCTGAAACGTTGTCCCCCATCAACGCTGATTTCGCCACCGTTATCCAGGCCAGACAAACGCCTGTCGGGGTAACAAGCGCGCCGCTAACATTGACACAACTGCGCACTGTTCTGCATTTCGCCTATGGCGAGACCAGAGATAACAAAGACAATCCAGGTATTCATCGTCCCTTCCGAACAGCCCCCTCAGGCGGTGCGTTGTACCCGCTGGAGTTGTATTTTTACCACTCTGGACAGGTCGAAGGCTTGGCTGCCGGGATTTATCACTACTCGCCGGCACTGAATGCCCTGCATTTTATCAAACCCGGCAATTTTCATTCAGAGTTGGCACAAGCTTTAGTCGAGTTTCAGAGCCATCTGGCAGAACAGTTATCCGTGGTCATCTTTATCACCGCCATGTTTCAACGTTCCATTTTTAAATACCGTAATAAAGGCTACCGTTTCTGCCTGCTGGAAGCCGGGCACGTCGCGCAAAATATTAATCTGGCCGCCACCGCATTACAGCTTGGCGTAATCAATATTGGTGGTTTTTATGACCGTAAAATAGATGACCTGTTGGGGCTAGACGGTCTGAACCATTCCATTCTTTACATGAACGGCCTGTGTGCGGGAGGGAACGATGCCCCAGATGCCCGCTGAGCTGCCGGTGATAGTCCGTCAAATAGCGCCGCCTTTACTTGAGGTCTGGTACTGGCACCGACTTTGTGATTTACAGATTCAAATCGGCTGGCAGGATGCCAGCGCTGATTGCCTGTTCGCAGACCTGAGCTTAGGAAGCTGGCGTGGGCACTGGTTGGCGCATCAGTTGGCGGCTCAACTTGGTATATCGGCGCCAACCAAAGTACAGCCCGAGTTACACGGCAGCACGTCTTTACAGGGGCAATATGCCGACACTATTGGACAACTTATTGATAATGAAAATGAAGGGGATAAAAATTTCATTACCGCGTATCAATTTGCCCGCCGCTTGATAGCGGCATTCACGCAGCAACAACGAAAGTTTATCCTCGTTGTCGCCCCTATCGCTCATCAGCTTTGGGGCAGTGAGAATCTACAATTGCTCAGGTTATTGGCAAGTGCCGCGCCGGCTTATGGTTTCCGGCTGGGCTTGTTATTACGCACAGATGCAAACTTACCGGAATTAGCAGGCTTTCAATTCAAAGCCAATAACCAACCGGCGCAGCAATCCAACCCGGAGCGCATGACTGCGTTACAATGTGCGGAATTTTCTATTCCGGGCTTATTATCAGCAGACTGGCTGCGACCCGATTTCGAACTGCCGCCAGAGATCTTACCGCTTGCTGACGGTCAACTGCTGTTATCACCTAATTTACGACCGTCACAGTCCGTCATTCCTGTCGACCTATCACTTCTGCCCGATGAGCTAAAGGTTGTGTTTGCATTACAGCAACAGCCGCAGGATATTGAATTTTTACAACAACAAGCCGGGACACGCTTTGCGGAAGGCGGCTACGATCTGGCTTATTTAATCCTCGCACAGATCGAAAAATCGCCGTTATCTGTTTTGCAGCAGGCGCTAATAGAAGCACAAAAACAGAAGATTGCTATCGCTTTAATGGATTTTCCCCGGGCCGCAGCCGGCGCTTTACCTGATGTAAGCCTACCCGATGAAGTACGGGCCTCACTCTATCAGAGCAAAGCCTGGGGGCTGGTCATGACCGGTCAGCCGGTTCAAGCCGAGCAGTATTTTGCCAAAGCCCGCCAGTTGTTGGATCCGCAGCGCGACCCTCGTTTGTATCTTTATTTACTGAATATTTCGGCGCTAAACCAGTTGCGACTAGGGGATGCTCAAGCAGCGTTGACGATCGAAAAAAACATTGAGCAGCAATTGTCTCTGTTACACACTCCAGATTGGCACCTGATTTATATTAATTGCCTGAACCTGGCCCGCATTTATAAAAAACTGCGGAACTTCCCCAAGGCAGAGCACTATTATCGCCAGGGCTTTTTGGTGAATCACCAACTGCGTAATGAAAGCGATTTGCTCTATATGAATCTTTGTCTGGCTCAACTAGAAGCGTTACAAGAACGGCATCAGCAAGCCTTGCATTATTGGCTCCGGGCAGCGTTGCATTGGCTGTCAAACCCTATGCCGGAAGCATTGGCTCCCAGAGTCGCGCAAGCAATTTTGAACCGGCCGTTGTCAAACAAAGAGTCCAGCCCAGAGCAAATTTCCGCCAACCTGTTGCAAAGCCTACAGCAATGTTGCCAACAACTGGGTTTACCCGTGCGCAGCGCTGACCGCTGTATTGCCTTTGGTCGCATTAGCTACGCAGGCCAGGCGCAACAATGTATTGGATTACCGGGGATCAGCCTATTAATCAGCAGGGAATATTCGGTGCAAGCGCCCTTTGATGGGGTTGCCTACCGGCAACTTAATCAATGGGTGCTGGGACTATTACAGATACTACTACCGCAGCTTGAACTTGGCGGAATCCGCAGTTTGCTAACCGATCAACAATATGGCGTTGAATTACCCGCTACAGCCAGAGAAACTTTATGGTCATGCCTAACATGGCAGGTGCCGGAACTGATTTTTGCCGGTCAGCGGTATGATGTTCCCTTGAAAGACAACAGCACCACAGCAAAAACGCCGAATCCATCCCAGCTCAGTCATACGGCACTGCTCAATAGTTTTCGCGTGATGCACAGCAGAGCCATCAGTTATGTACAAAACGGCCCGCAGGGCTGGTTGGTCGTGTTTAAACGCTACCGCTCTGCTTTAAAACTGTCTTCCCGACAGCAAGCTTTATTACAATATGTACAGGAGGGGCGTGATCTGGAACAACTGTGTCAATTCCTGCAAATAGCTCCTGAAGAATGTCTGAGCTGGTTGCATCAATTGACCGCACAGCGGCTGATACAGGTGCACTGATGAACACGATATTACCTTTTACACTTGAAGCTCAGCAGGGACATTTGCAGTGCTGGGCAGCGATTGCCATCTCACTTGGGCGCTTTTATCAACGACCGCTTGTCCCAACGCAGCAGGAATTTGCCCACCAAGTTTTGGGCGCCAATTGTGATCAGGTATGTCCCCCCTTACAGGCGATGCGGCATATGCAATTGGAATACCAGGAACGAGAAGGCATGCTGACACTAAGGCAGCTCAAAGCCCAGCTACAGGCGGGTCATCCGTTATTAGCGGCGATGAGATATTTCATTGGCTGGCATCTGGTAGTCATTTATGGTGTTGATGAAGAGGAACAAGTATGGTTGGCCGATCCATTATACGGTTTGCATTGTTTGCCTTACGAGCAACTACAGCAAAGTTACCTGCAACATTATCAGTGGAGTCACAGCTACCTGTTTGTTCGCCATCTTGAACCGCTGACAAGTTCAACCGGGTTGAACTAAGCGGTCTGAATTTACACGCGGCCTTAGCGCGAGAAGTGGATAATAAACCGGGAACCCACATCGCCCTCTTCAACGGCAATACTCCAGTTGTGCGCTTTGATGATCTCCTCACAGATGGCCAGCCCAAGTCCCGCGCCCTCGCTGGTCATATCCGCAGGGCGCCAGAACCGTTCAAACAGAAACGGGCGATACTCAGGTTTTATTCCCGGCCCGCCATCGGCGATCTGTATAAAATCGTGCTGTACCAGAATCATTACTGCCCGATGGACGGGTGTGACATTAATGGCATTTTCCAGGAGATTTTTTATCAAAATAAATAACGCGCTTTTATCCGCTTTAATCCACGGAAGCGCTTTAGACACTTCCAGATTCACCTTCACCTTTTTGCTCTTTGCTTTACGGCTGAGGTAGGTAATAACGTCCAGCATTACCGCAACCCGATCCACATCCTCAAATTTATAGTTATGCCGTTCACTGACCTCGGAAAGGTGCAAAAGCTGTCTGACCTGCCGCGCCATAAAATCGATATCCTGAAATAGCACCTCTTTATTTTTTATTTCATCCTGAAGTTCAATTTGACCCCGGAGAAGCGTTAGCGGCGTTTGCAGCTCATGCGCCGCCGCGGCGAGAAAATTTTGTTGTACATAGAAACCTTGTTCTAAACGTTCCAACACGCCATTAAATGCCACGATAAGCGGCTTAATTTCCAGGGGAACATTTTTCCCTGCCAGGCGCAGACTTAAATTACCCGGCGTGATGGAAGCGGAAATGTCGGAGGCCTGTTTTAGCGGGCGAAGAATATGTCGAATGGTCAAGGGAAAGATCAGGGCGAAAATGCAGGTGACGATAAAAATACTCCAGCCAACCACTTCCAGCACCGGATCGAGCTTAATATCCAGAATCGCGCGGCCAAAGTCGAAGCTTCCAACGCTTTGTACCGTAAACCGTTGCCCCTGATGGTGAAAATTGAGTGTCGCCAAAACATAACGTTTATAATTAATGCTGATTTCACGCTGGCCTTCTGATTCCGCAACTTTCCCGGCCGGCCCCCATTTGGTCAGGCGGCCATCTTGTTTTTCTTCGGTTGAAGAGAGAATAAGGTTGCCGTCACTGTCATAAATGCGATACATCAGCGCGGTGGACGCCTCTTTGTACAGCGTTGCGCGTGGCTCATCTAACGTCACCGACACAGGTTGGCCCTGCGCGTCGTAATGGATTCCGGCGATTACTCGCCGCGCCGTTTCCAGATTTTCATCCTCTATCCACATCTGTCGGGGCGAATAGTTGAAAATACCCAGCACCATCGTTGCAATCAGTGCAAGACTTGCCGTCAGCGACACGATGCTTACCAACCATAACCTAGCCGTCAGGCTGCTCATCCAGTTTTTCATCATGCGCATGCGTCCTCTTTTTTCGCCCTGATGCAGAAAGGCTTATTGCTTGCTTTGCAGTGCGAAACCGATACCGCGGATATTGACGATATGCGTCCGGTCATTCAGTGATTTCATTTTCTTTCGCAGCCGGTGCACCGTGACCTCAAGCGCATTGGGGGTCACCGGCTCACTTAATCCCCACGCCGCATGTTCCAACGCGGCGTGCGCAACCACCTTTCCTCTGGCATTGACCAACGCCAATATAATTTGCAACTCCGCCGGCGCCAGCACCACCGAACGGTCGCCGGATTGCAATCTATGTTCACGCGGATCGACACTCACCCCGGCAAAGTTTGGCGTTAACGGGATCAGGTCAGCCGGGCGTCGTAGTTGGCTTCTGACGCGGGCAACCAGTTCCGCCATAGCGAAGGGTTTCGTCACGTAATCATCGGCCCCGTTTTCCAGGCCGGCGATGCGATCGTGTAAGGCATCCCTCGCGGTCAAAATCAGGCAGGGCGTCTTCACTCCCGAGGCGCGTAGCTTATTGAGAAAAATCAGCCCGTCGCCATCGGGTAGCCCGCGATCAATAATGATCACGGCATAGTCAGCCATCTTCAGGCCACCGGTCGCTTCAGAGATAGTGGAAAAGATATCTGTCTCAATGCCGACCTGTGCAAGAGCCTGTCGGATCATGCCGGCCAAACGCGGGTGGTCTTCAAGCAGGGCGATGCGTGACATAAATGGCCCGTCAGTTAAAATTGATACAAATAGTAAAGGCTTGCGGCAGGAACCACCGAATGATCCACTAACGGACTGTCGGTAACGCCACGACCCAGTCGCGTAAGGCTAATATCAATCCCAAGTTTTTGATGCTCAGCCAGACGATAGTCAAATCGACTGCCCAGCGAAAAGTTATAGGTTGATTCGCCATCATAGGCCGCGCGCCCTGCTCTGGTTTCTGACTCCCGGACGCCGTAATAGTAATCCACATTTTTATGGCTCAGCCATTCCGCGCTGACATAGGGCGTGAGCGACCAACGGGTATAGTTAAAATCTTTACCAAAATGAATTTTTGACTTTTGCCCCTTGCTCCCCGCGGTCAGGAACTCACCGGAGAGCGTGCCGAAACCGGTATTCCAGGCGACGGTCGGGCCATACCAGAAAGCCCCCTTACGTTTTTCCATCCCGCTAAGCGCGGAGGAATCCGAGCCTTTATAGCCATCTCCCAGCGCGTACTCGCCGCGTAAGGTCACGCTGACATCGCTCCAGCGGCCAACTTTCAGATCCAGTTTGTTCGCAAAAAAATGCACCCACTTATCGTCAAAGTACAGAAGAGGCAACGGTGAAAATGATGAGCGGACGCCCTCATAGGGTGATTCTTCATACCCGACACCGACGCCCAGTCCCCATTGTGTGACATTGGGTTCATCGCTTAACAGGGTAAAACCCGAAGCGGTGTTCTCAACCGCACGATATTTTTCATCGGCGGCCCATAAGCCTGCTGACGGTAAAAAGAGTACCGCAGTAAATAATGGTAATGGCCAGGTAAAGGTTGACGTTTTGCTCACAATTGTTCCCCAATGGCAGCGACAGATAGGGGAATCGTAGAACCGCCGGACTTACGGTTTACTTACGCTCCGTTGCTAGCTAACGGAAAATACAGCGCGAAGGAACGACACGTCTTCCGTCATCGCCTACGCTCTACAACCGTCGTGCCGCCAAACATCAATTGCTGCGCCATCGGTCGGCCCATAAAGCGTTCAGGAAAGATCGGCTCCAGAGCGCTGGCTTTTTCGAGGCGGTCACGCTGCTCTTCGCTGAAGACGACGGCCAAGGCGCCGAAATTGTCCTCGGCCTGCGCGATCGTTCGCGCCCCCACGATCGGCGAGACCACGGCCGAATTGAGCAGCGTCCAGGCAAGCGCCACCTGCGAGCGCGAGGCGCCCAGTTCCCCGGCGATATGGCCCACTACGTCGGCGATATCCAGCGCGCGTTCGTTCAGATGCCCGGTGGATGCGATAACGCCCTTGCGCGTCGGCGAGACATCGGCCGCATTCTCGTCGGAAAGATCGGCACGGCTGTATTTGCCGGTGAGGATCCCGCCGCCGAGGGGAGACCAGGGCAGCACGGCAAGGCCCAGCGCCTGCGCCATCGGAATCAGCTCGTGTTCGACGGAGCGCTCGATCAGGCTGTACTCGATTTGCAGCGCGACGAACGGCGACCAGCCACGCAGGTCGGCCATCGCCTGCATCTGCGCGACGCGCCAGGCCGGCGTATTGCAGATCGCGAGGTACAGGATCTTTCCATCCCGCACCAGATCATCAAGCGCCCGCATCACCTCTTCGGGAGTGGTGGTGAAGTCCCAGGCATGGACGTGGAGGAGGTCGATCCGATCCGTATCGAGTTGGCGCAGGCTGGCCTCGACCGAGCGTATAAGGTTGAAGCGGTGATTGCCGCCCGAATTCGGATTGCCCAGCTCACGCGCCATGGTGAACTTGGTGGAGAGGACGATGCGCTCCCGCTTGTTTTTGATGAGGCCGCCCAGGATTTTCTCAGAGCTGCCGTTGGTGTAGTTGACGGCGGTATCGATGAAATTGCCGCCGCGATCGACATAAGCATCGAAGATGCGCCTCGCCTCGGCAGCATCGGCGCCCCAGCCCCAGTCGGAGCCGAAGGTCATGGTGCCCAGCGCCAGGGGCGATACACGAAGGCCGGATCGTCCGAGCAAACGGTACTGATCGAGAGAAGTTGACGTTGTCATGCGTTGCAGTCCTTTCGGTTTACGTGATGTGTGGCTAGGTTGCCCCATCGTCGTCTGGTTGATGTAAAACCAGGTAGCCTTTTTGTCCGGCTTGCTTGCACGATCGTCCGAAATGCTGATAGGTTGAGTTTTGTGTTCTGCAATTACGGCGGCGACATGAAACCAATGAATACGCTCGACACGCTCATCGACCTCATCAGCCGCCATGCGCCAGCCGATGGCACTTATGTGAGCGCCATTCCCGGAGTATCACTGCTGCGCGCGTCTTCCCCAACCATGCCAATGCCGGTGATCTATGCGCCAACGCTCTGTCTGGTCGCTCAAGGCACCAAGCAAGCGGCCCTCGGCGCGACGACATATCGCTACGACCCCGCGCATTTCCTGGTCGCCTCCGTTGAGCTGCCGGTGATGGGGTCGGTGATCAAAGCGAGTGCGAGCCACCCCTATCTGTGTCTACGGCTCGACCTGGATTCTGCCGAACTATCGGATCTTGCGATCCGTTATCCGGCGGCGCCGTCCGGGGATGAGAGCGCCATCCCCGCCGGGTTGACGCTGAACAAAACCACCCCGCAATTGCTCGATGCAGCGATACGCCTGGTTGGTTTGCTGGATACCCCGCATGACATCGAGGCCCTCGCCCCGCTCACCCTTCGTGAAATTCTTTACCGCCTCTTGACCGGGAACGGCAGCGGCGTGATCCGTCATATGGCCCGGGGAGATAGCCGGCTTAACCAGATCGCCCGAGCCATCGTCTGGATCAGGGCACACTTCCGCGGCCCTTGCCGCATCAAACACGCCGCGGAGGTCGCAGGGATGAGCAGCTCGACCTTTCACCTTCATTTCAAAGCAGTCACGACCATGAGCCCTCTTGAGTTCCGCACGCAACTGCGGATGCAGGAAGCTCGGCGACTGATGGTGAGCGATGCCGCGGACGCCGCCAGCGCCGGCTTCCTGGTCGGCTATGAAAGCCCTTCGCAATTCAGCCGCGACTATGCGCGGATATTCGGCATGCCGCCGGCCAGGCATGCCAGCCAGACGAGACGGCAAATTATCGCAGACACGCCGGATACGCACAGGCCGGTGTGACATACCGCAACAGCGGCTGCGTGCGCACCGTGACCGATCGTGCCTTTGCCGATCTCGGCCGCATTGATGTAATCGTCTCCAATGCCGGTTATGGCATCCTCGGCCCGGCGGAAGCCGTGTCTGATGAACAAGTCCGCCAGATTATCGATACTAACCTCGTCGGCTCCATCATCCTCATCCGCGCCGCGATCGCGCACTTGCGCAGTCAAGGGGGAGGACGCGTGTTGCAAATCTCCTCGGAAGGGGGGCAGATCGCCTATCCAGGGTTCAGTCTCTATCATGCCACCAAATGGGGTATCGAAGGCTTCGTCGAGGCGATAGCCAGGGAGCTTGAACCCTTCGGCATCACCTTCACCCTCGTGGAACCGGGGCCGACCGCCACCAATTTCAAGAACGGTATAGTGCGGCGCGGCATTGATTCGGGCGCGTTCGCGTTCACCGGCGATGCGGGAAAGATGGTAGATCGGATGATCGAAACGATCGATGCGGGGACGACACCGCTGCGTCTGACGCTCGGAGCATCCGCTTTCGATGGTATCCATGCGGCGCTCCGGCAGCGGCTTGCGGCTCTTGACGCGCAGAAGGACATCGCGTATTCGGTGGAGTTGGATCGATAACGGGCAAAGGAGACGACGCTCCTTCACCTTATTTCACAGGAAGCGCGTGAGATCGTAACGACCTTTCCGCGCTTCATACTGACCGCTGACCTCCGGCGAGTTTCGTGCACGGGTATCGTTGCCGTAGCCCTAAGTGGAAACCTGAATGAGTGATTGAAGATAATCAGCCTATCACACTGAATGCCTATTGCAGTATCCAGTGTGAATGAAGGCCATGATTATCGCGGATTAACTTAATTCTCGATTAATATACTTCACTCCCTCTACACGTTGCTCTACCACATAGCCTTTTAAGCGTTCTAAAAATGATGATAGAACGCTATCTTTTCTGTTATCCCTGCTGACGAAGTAATACCCTTTTCCGGAGTAAACCGCGCACTTGAAAGGCATAACCAAGGTATTATTTTCAAGTTCCTTTTTCACCAGGTTAATATCAACAATGGCCATCCCCAATCCCTGGACAGCGGCGGCGATGGCTGAGTCCATAGACTCAAACTCATATCGATTGATGATTTTAACCTTATCCTGTAAATCGTATTCTTTACGCCATAATAACCAGTCAATCTCTTTCGATTTAGTATAAATAAGATCAATAGCAAGCGGTATACCGTTGCCAAGAGAGTGTAATAAATCAGGTGATATGACCGGCGTTATACATTCAGAAATTAATAAGGTACTATTCCAATCATTAGGGAACAAACCATCCCCATAGAGAATCATGCCATCATATCCCTGCATATCAAGAATTGACGAATAATAATCATCTCGTTTATTTTCAATAGTCACTAAAGGTAACATACTTTTTTTGCCAAGCAGCCTTAACACCGGAATAATCCAGCGCAATGCAAAAGCAGCAGGTGAATGAATACGTAATACCTTTTCATTATAGTGAAAATTCTCACAGGCCCTACACAGAATTACAAATGCATATTGGAGTTCTTTCGCCAACTGTTCTCCATCTGAGGTTAAGAATATCCTTGGTCCATTACGTTCAAACAATTTCTTACCAAAAAAATCCTCTACGGTATGTATATGTTTACTGATTGCGCTTTGTGTAATTGATAACTCACAAGCGGCATGAGTAAACGACTGATGACGCGCAGCAGACTCGAAAGCCTTTAATGCGTAGAGAGGTGGGGTTTTCATCCAATCCATTAAATTTACCTCACAAGACTCCAACTGTAAAAATCCTTTAACTACAATTCCATTTAAAGGGATAAAGCCACCCCAAAACAACCACTATAGGATTTATCTTAAAAAACAAAAACATGCATTATTATAAATAAGCACGCTAAGTATTAACCAGTATGAGAATTAGTAATCATCATAATGATAATTTTCCTTTTTCATAGGGAAAATAAACCCTGTATAAAACAAATCGAAATACGGAATTATTGTTAACTAAGAAACTTAAAAACTAATTTTATTTCCGATATTTTAAATCAGGTGGATTATATCCCTTCTTAACCGGTAAAAGGAATTAGGTTATGACTGTTTTTTCGGATTTCAAAAAATATTCGCTAACGCATTCAAACGCAACAGCTATTATCTTCAATAACCGTAATATATCTTATTCTGATGTACTTATTCTCAGCGAAAAGATTGCGGCTGGTTTGCGACGGGCTGGTTTATTCCCAGGAGACCGCATTTCCGTACATATTAGCAATCGCCCTGAACTTATCTCGGTTTACTATGCGTGCCTGAGTATCGGCGCTATTTTAGTTCCACTCAGCCTTCGGCTATCCGGTAGTGAGGCAAAGCAGTTAATTACCCATAGCGCCTCACGCTTCTATATCGGTGACACGGAACAATATCACGCATGGCGGCAAGCTGTCGATTCCTGTGAGACGCTGGAAAAACGCTGGATCTTAGATCTGCCCAGCACTGAGGAAACCGCGCGCACGCGTTCCTGGGATACGTTAACCCGCCATGCCGCCTTTTCCCCAACCGATAGAGCGCCGCAAGAAATTGCCTCTATCTTTTACACTTCCGGGACAACGGACCAGCCCAGAGGGATTGTCTATACACAACAAACCCTGATTAATTCACTAAATCAGGTCGACGCGACCATGAATCCCAAGGTCAACCAGCATAGCGGAAACCGTTTACCGATCGCCTCCATGGTGGATTTCATCAGCCCCTGGAGCATACTCACCTCTCTCACCGCACTGCGCCGCGGTCTCCCGGTGTTCATGGCCGCCGCCCACGATACCCAGGCTATTTTACACCAACTGCAAAATGACAAACTTGCCTGGGTCATCGGCACGCCAGCTAATTTTCAAGCAATCATGGATGCGACTGTCCAGCAAAACATCGCGCTTGATCTTAGCAACACGGTGTGCGTGGTCGGGGGAGATGCATGTCCGCACGACCTTAGCCAGAATTTTCTCGCCTATTTTGGCGCCCGCATGCAAAGCTCCTACGGCCAGACGGAATTAGGCGGTCCGGTGATCTATCATCCCGATCTTTGTTCTCTTGACGAGCCTGCCATTGGCTGGCCACTCCCCGGCGTTGAAATCAAAATCGACGGTGGTCCTGGGCATAGGGGCCAATTGCTGCTGCGTTCTCCGGCCAGAACGCTAGGGATTTGGAACGGCAGCGAAGTTGATCCTTTTCCGCCGGAACAATGGATAGCCACGGGCGACACTGTCCGGCAAGAAGCCGACGGCAACCTGCTATTCTGCGGTCGCCAAAAAGATCAAATAAAGATTGAAGGATATCCGGTATCACCGTTAGAGGTTGAAAAGGCGCTTGTCCAACATATCGATATCATGGCGGCAATTGTCTTTGGCATTCCTGACGCGGTGGCGGGCGAACGCATTATAGCCATGATTCAACCCGTTCCCGGACGCCGTCCCGACCCACAAGCCTTACGTTCACACTTGTCCGATCATATCGCCAATTATAAACACCCTGCCGAATTCATTTTCGTTGAAAAACTCCCGGTGATGACCACGGGGAAAATCAGTCGACGACGGATCGCGGCGGAATTTCTCTCAGCCACGCATTAGACAAACGATACCCGAAACACGCTTTGCCGTTCATGCCGGCCGGATTAGCGCTGAACTCTTCAGTGCACCGCCCGTGTCCGACATCCCTATGGAATACCCATCAATACTATTGGAGATCGTACCTTGAAAAACATAGAAAACACCATTGTCAGCATCTTAATCGACGATTTATTTATCAGTACTCCGCGTTCGGAAATCGACCTCGATGAAAATATGCGCGACGGACTGGGACTGGACTCCCTCGGTTTTAGCGAGCTTCGCGCTCAATGCGAATACGCCTTTAACGTCAAGATTGAAGACGAGTATTTCACGCCGAAATACTTCGATTCGATCCGCACGCTCTCTCGCCTGATCGCCGACCTTCGCGCCCCTTCCGACAACGGAGATAATGATTGATGAACACGGAAACTTACACCACAGAGGAACGTCAGCCGCGGGTTATGGGATTCACCGAACTCAAAGGGTGGTTACGACATCGCCATCCGATGGTTTTCCTTGACCGCGTGCTTGACTACGAACCCGCCGACTATATTAAAACCCTGATGGCGGTGTCGGGTCAGACGGACGCCATCGCCGGACACTTCCCTGAACGCGCCATTTTCCCCGCCAGCCACATGATGCAAGCCATCGCCCAGTCAGCCATCATTCTGTTTCAACTCTCGACCGCGCCGTTAACCGATGACGAAGTCACGCTGATCGGTTCGCTCAAATCCAGATTTACCCGGGTTGTCGTGCCGGGCGACCAAATCATCTTTGAACTGCATTGCGAAAGTCTGCGCGGCAACTTCCTGACGTTTTCCTGCCGAGCGGCGGTGTCCGGCCACACCGTGGGAATGGTCAAAGGTTCGCTGGTGCGACAGAAAGTATCAGACCTGGGAGTTCAATTATGGTGAATGCTCATTCATCGGTCTGGGTTACCGGAATGGCCTGGTCTACGGCGCTGGGCGATGAGGTAACGACGGTGTGGGAGTCGCTGCTCGCGGGTCACTCCGGCATCACCGACGTCGATGCGCCCTTCCCGCTGCGTAGTCATCTCGCCGCGCCATTGGCGGCGTTGCCCCTGGAGTGGCCGGCACCGCAACGTCAGCACGCGTTGACGAAAAGCACCGTGCTGAAGGCGCTGAAAGACGCCGGCATCGCACCGGACGATCCAGACATACTTCCAATATTGGGCACCAGCTACGGCCATCATTTAGATTCGCCCGACACGCGCTCGCTGTCCGAATGGTCGACCAAGGCGCTACAGGATGCCGGCTGCGTGGCGAAGCCGATAACGGTGAGCACCGCGTGCTCGGCGGGCGCCGACGCCATTTTGGCCGGGCTGAACTTCATCCGCTCGGGAGCCGCGGAGCTCTGCCTATGCGGCGGGGCCGATATTCTCACCGTGGGGAAACGACTCAGCCACTCGCGGCTTGGCACCCTGTCGACCGATGGCCTGCGCGCTTTCGATGTCAGCCACAACGGGACCGTTCTCGGCGAAGGCGCCGCCTTTCTGGTTCTGGAGTCGGCGGAACGGGCGCGGCGCCGGGGGGCGCGGCCTTATGGCATCGTAGCGGGAGCGGGGTCGGCAAATGACGCCGCCAGCGCCGTCGCTCCCGACATATCCGGTAAAAACGTGATTCTGACGGTGCAAAGGGCGTTGGACAGCGCGGGGCTGACGCCAGCGAACATCGGGATAATCAACGCGCACGGCACCGGCACGCAGGTTAACGATAGCGTGGAAGCCAAAGCCTATTCGCAGATCTTTTCCGCTGTGCCGCAACCGCCGATCTTATTCGCCACCAAAGGCGCTTTCGGACACACACTCGGCGCGACCGGAGCGATCGAAGCCATCGTCGTATTACAGGCGCTGAATACGCAACAGATCCCGCCGATTCACGGCTTGCGGCAACCGCTTGCCGCTCTCCGCCTGCCGATCGCCACGCAACAAACTGCGATACGCCACGCCGCCGCCGGACTCAGCGTCACGTTGGGATTCGGCGGTTTCAACACCTGCCTGGTTTTCCAAAGCGCCGGGAGCGAAGCACGATGAAAGAACTCGATATATTGATGCCCCAGGGCCTAATCACCTTGGGCCAAGGCGTGTCCGTCGCCCCCGACCTGGCTACCTTCAAGCCCGTGCAGAAAGTGTCGCTGTATGCCGATCCGCTCTCATGGCTCATTCTGGAAGCCGTGGAGCAGGCAATCGGCGAACATCTCGACGCCATTCTGTCGGCAAGCCCGTCCGTGGGACATATCGCCATCAGCGATCACTGTACCCTTCACACCATGCGCGCCATCGCCAAAACCATTCCTTCCGGCCATATCTCGCCGCTGCGTTTTTCCGGCGCCTGCCCGGGCATGATCTGTAGCCTGCCTTCTCAGTTTCTGAAATTCAGCGGCCCAAGCATCGTATTCTCGATGCCGCCGGAAAGCGCGCTCCCTTATGCGGCCGTGCTGGCCCGGGCATGGCTGCATGAACATTTAGCGACCCACGTCATTATCACCGTTCACGCCATGGACGCCTCGGGCCACCGCATCATCAGCACGGTCGTGACCGACAACAGCAGGGAGATGACGCAATGAAAACGCCCGTGAAAATCACCCCGGACTCGGCGCAACGCTTTATCAACCAGTTGGTTCAGGTCGACCTGCCGCAGGATGCCGCGCCGCAGATCGTCGTTGCGAAAATACTGGAAAATATTCGCGCGCAGGGAATCGAACCCGGTGAGCCGGTTATGGTCGCCATGCCGAACAGCGTGCAATTCGTGGCGGTGGTCTTCGCCCTGCTGGCCCACGGCGCGGTTCCCGTGCTGCTGCCGTCGTCGGCGCCGGCGTCCCGAATTCAGCGAATCGGCCAGGTGATTGGCGCCAATGTCCTTATCGCGCTGCACATTGCCTCCGGTCTGGCGCAAACTCAGCCGACGCGACCGCTGACTCAGGCGGCCAAACTGGCTGTGCTGGGTCAGGTTAAGGCGCGACGCTATCGTCCGGGAGAGATCATTCTTCTCACATCGGGAACCTCCGGCATCTTTAGCGGCTGTTTATTCACCATTGACGCGCTTTTTCTCAATGCCTCCTACCATGCGCAAGCCGTTGAGCAAACCCCGGCCGATCGGGTGCTTATCAACCTGCCGATGTATTACTCCTACGCCTTCGTAGCGCAGTTGCTTTCCACCTTCGCGCTGGGAAACAGAGCCATCATCGCCGGGCCGCCTTTCACGCCGCGCAATTATGAGCAAACGATAGAAACGCACCAGATAACGCAGTCATCCCTGACGCCCATGATGATCGACGCCTGGCTGCAAAGCGGTTCCGAACGGCTTCCGGCGCCGTTGCGCCGTCTAACCATCGGCGGAGACGCGATCAATCCCGGCGCGGTGGAAAATATGCTGGCGCGCAATCCGGGGATCGAACTTTATCTTACCTACGGTCTGACGCAGGCCGGCCCGCGCGTGGCGACACTCGCCGCACATCGCGAACCGCCCGATAAATACGCGTCCGTCGGTTTGCCTTTCCCGGAGGTCAAGACTTACCTGCGCAAAGAACACCCGGACGATGCCGCCGGCGAACTCATCGTCGAAACCGGCAGCGGGATGATCCGCCGGATTAACGGGCGCGACGATGAAGCGGATACGCCGCTCAATGGCGTCCGGCGCGTCATCTGCACCGGCGATCGCTTCATCATTGATGACGACGGCTATCTCTTTTTCCAACATCGCAATCCGACCTATGTCATGAGCCGTGGTGAAAAAGTCTGCCTGAAATCCGTCTGTGAGATAGCCGAAACCATCGCCGGGATTTCCCGAGCGGAAGCCTGGGTGCACCAAAACAACGGCGATAGCGGTGAAGTGGCCTTCACGCTCGACGTCTATTGTCATGACGGCTCGCTCACCGAAGGCGATATTCGGCGGCAGTTGGGGAAAGTCCTGCTGCGTAGCGAACTGCCGAAAAATCTGGAAATTCACCCGGCTTCGGACATCGGCTGGCGGAAAACCGCCTCCGCCGCAAACGCCGTCACCAAATAACAGGAGTTCACCTTATGGACGCATTTAATTTGCCTTTGATTATCTCGGGCGAATCCGAGCTGGCGCTGGCCGCTACGGCCGAGCAGTTGCACGCCGAAATCGAATCCATGCCGGATGAGGCGTTACAGGAAGTTTGCCTGCGCCATCTCGCCGCGCCCCACGCCGCGCAGCGCGGCGCGGTATTCGCCGCAGACAAAGCCGGGTTCATGAAAGGGCTTGCCGCGCTGGCGCAAGGCCGCATCGCGCGCAACGTGCTGACCGGCAGCGCCGACGCTGGGCAGCGCCCGGTGCTGATTTTTCCCGGCCAGGGGCCGCTTTGGCCGGGCATGACCACCGAACTGCTCACCGCGCTTCCCGACTATCGCCAGCGGGTTAACGATTATGGCAACGCGCTGCAATCGCACCTTGACTGGAACCCCGCCGACGCGCTCGCCGCTGGCGAAGAATTCACGCGCCTGGCGCGGATTCAGCCGATACAGTTCACCATGGCTTCCGCGCTGGCGGATGCATGGCGCGCTTTCGGCATCCGTGAAGCGGCGGTGGTGGGCCACTCGGTGGGCGAAGCCGCCGCCGCTCACGCCGCCGGCTATTTAAGCAGCGAGGATGCCGCCAAACTGGTCACGCTATGGGGCAATGCGCTCACCCGCATTGAAGGACAAGGCGCGATGATATCGGTCGCCGCCTCTGTCGATACCCTCACGCCGCTACTGAAAAAATGGAACGGCAAGCTGGCTATCGCGGCGATCAACAGCCCGAAAAGCGTGACCATCAGCGGGAGCACGGCTGACACCAATGCGCTGCTGACCACGCTGACGGAAGAGGGATTCTGGGCGTGGAAAGTACCGGGGGGCGACGTCGCCGGCCATTGTCCGCAGGTGGACATCCTGCGGGAGGATGTTATTGACCAGGCGCCGCGCCGCGTTCTGTCCTCCGCGCATGCCGCCTACTACTCCTCAGTGACCGGAACCCGACTCAACGCCGACGATTTCACGCCCGAGTATTGGTTCCGCATCCTGCGCGACACCGTTCTGTTCGAGAACAGCCTGCGCGCCCTGATTAACGACGGTCATCGCCTGTTTATCGAGGTCAGTCCGCATCCCGTGCTGACGGCGATCGTAGACGAACACCTGCGTGCCGCCGGCGTGCGCGGGGCAGCGATACCCACCCTCGACCGCAGAAAAAGCGACCGGGAAAGTTTCATTTATGCGCTGACCCACGCGTTCATCAACGGTGCGCCGATTGAGTGGCATACCGTATTCCGCTATTTCTTCCCACATCTGGCGGCGCAGTTTAACCACGCCGTGTCGCTCGCGACGCCTGCTGACAAGACGCCGCCCGCCAGGGAAAACGCCGTTTCCGGCGATGACGGCGCGCCGCCGCAAGGCGCCGACGTCGATCGCGCGGCATTGGCCGAGCGCAGCCCAGCCGAACAGCGTGAAATCCTGCTGGATTTGGTGGCTCGTGAAACCAAGGCGCTGTTGGGACATGCGTTCTCCTCGGATACCCAGGCTTTCCGGGATATCGGATTCACCTCGCTTACCGTGGTGGAATTCGCGCGCGGGCTTTCGGTGGCCACCGGGATCGATTTACCGTCCACGCTGGTCTACGACCATCCCTCGCCGCGGGCGCTCAGCGAATACCTGCGCCACGAGCTTGGACTGATCTCGCCCGACAGCGAACAGAACGCCTTTGAAAGCGTCTCCCGCGACGACGACGACCCTATCGCCATCATCGGTATGGCTTGCCGCTATCCCGGCGGCGTCACCACGCCCGAAGCGCTATGGAATCTGGTGTTGGAAGGCCGGGACGCCATCGGCGACTACCCGTCGGATCGCGGCTGGGATACCAAAAACCTGTACGATCCTGAACCGGGCCGCCTCGGCAAAATCTCCACCCGCGCCAGCGGCTTTCTGTATGAGGCTCCCCTGTTCGACGCCGGATTCTTCGGCATTTCACCGCGCGAGGCCTTAACGCTGGAACCGCAGCAGCGGCTGTTACTGGAAATATCCTGGGAAGCCGTCGAGCGGGCGGGGATCGATCCCGCAACGCTGCACGGCTCCCTCACCGGGATCTATGCCGGGGTGATGTCGACGGAGTACGGCACCCAAATTCAATACGCGCCGGAAGAGGTTTCCGGTTACGGCTACATGGGAACCGCCACCTGCGTCGCCTCGGGCAGGGTCGCCTATAGCCTCGGTCTGCAAGGACCGGCCGTCACCATTGATACGGCATGCTCTTCTTCTCTGGTCGCCATCCATACGGCATGTGAAGCATTACGCAGTAACGACTGCAAACTGGCGCTTGCCGGGGGCGTCACCGTCATGCCGACGCCGGGCGTACTGATCGACTTTTCTCAACAGCGCGTGCTGGCGCCGGATGGCCGATGCAAAGCGTTCTCGGCCTCAGCCGACGGCGTGGGGTTGTCCGAAGGCGCCGGCATGCTGTTGCTGGAACGGCTTTCGCAGGCCCAGGCCAACGGCCACCCGATTCTGGGCGTTATTCGCGGCAGCGCGGTCAACCAGGACGGCGCCTCCAACGGGCTGACCGCCCCCAACGGCACGGCGCAGCAGCAGGTGATCCGCCATGCGCTGGTCAACGCGGGTTTAGCGCCTCAGGATATTGACGTGGTTGAAGCCCACGGCACCGGCACCCGCCTCGGCGATCCGATAGAAGCCAACGCGCTGATGGCTACCTATGGCCGGGAACGCCCCGCGGAACGCCCCTTGATGCTCGGGTCGATCAAATCCAACATCGGCCATACCCAGGCCGCCGCGGGGGTGGCGGGGGTGATCAAAATGGTGATGGCTTTCCAGCATGGCGTGTTGCCGCGCAGTTTGCATATCACCGCCCCCTCGACCGAAGTGGACTGGTCGAACGGCGCTATTCGCTTACTCACGGAACAGCAACCGTGGCCGCAGGTTGACGAGCGCCCCTGTCGCGCCGCCATTTCTTCGTTCGGGGTTTCAGGCACCAACGGTCACCTGATTGTGGAACAGCCGCCGGCGTCGCCGATTGCCGCCAGCCTTCCCGACGGCACGCCGCAGGAAATGCTCTGGCCGATTGCGGCGAAAACGGACGCCGCGCTGCGTAAGCAAGCCACGCGGCTGCGCGAACATGTCCTCAGTCAGCCGACGATTGATCCCGTCAGCATCGGCTATTCACTGGGCGCGTCCCGTAGCCGGTTTGCCTGCCGCGCCGCGGTGTGGGGACAGTCACGGGACGCGCTATTACAAGGATTGCAGGCGCTTGCCGACGGTCAGGATCACCCGATGCTGATCGCAAACACCCTGACGGCGGGCGACTCAGGCAAGCTGGTCTTCGTCTTCCCGGGACAAGGCTCACAATGGCCCGAAATGGGAATGGCGCTGTATGACGCGTTTTCCGTTTACCGCCAGGCCATCGATCGGGTTGACGAAGCGCTTCGTCCCTATGTGAATTGGTCGCTGATCGACGTGCTGCGCGGCGCCCAGGACGCGCCGCCGTTGGAACGGGTCGACATCGTGCAACCGGCGCTATTCGCGGTGATGACCGCGCTCGCCCGCCTGTGGCAATCTTTTGGCTTTACGCCGAATGCCGTAGTGGGTCATTCGCAAGGGGAAATCGCCGCCGCCTATATCGCCGGAGCGCTCACCCTACAGGATGCGGTAAAAATCGTCGCCTTGCGCTCACAACTGATGCTCAGCCAGGCCGGCAGCGGCGCGATGGCGATGATCGGCCTGTCCGAGGAACAGGCCAAAACGTTCGTCGAACAGGGCGACGACGACATTACGCTGGCCGTTTTCAACAGCCCGATCGCAACCGTTGTCTCTGGCGATACCCAGGCGATCGACGCTTTGCTGCGCCGCTGCAAAAAAGAGCGGATACGCGCGAAGCGGGTTGCCGTTGACGTCGCGGGGCATTCTCCCCGTCTCGACGCGCTGCGCCCGGTTCTGATGCAGCTATTCTCCGGCCTGACGCCACAGGCGACGCGCCTCGCCTTTTACAGTACCGTGGACGGCTACCCCCATGCTACGCCGCTCGGCGGCACGATGCTGGACGCCGAATATTGGTGCGATAACCTGTGCCATCCGGTGCGCTTCGCCGATACCGCGCTGGCGTTAAGCAAGGCGGGAACCATGACCTTTCTGGAATGCAGCCCACACTCGGTGCTGCTGCCGGCGCTGGAGGAAACCGTCGGCGACGCCGCAACCGCCATCGGCTCCATGCAGCGCAATAAGCCCTCCGTCCAATGCCTGACCGAGGCCATGGCGCGGCTTTACGTCCACGGTCACGACATCAACTGGCGCGCCCTGCACCCCACGGCCAATCTGGTTGACGTTCCCACCTATCCTTTCGAGCACCGTCACTACTGGTTGAACTCGCAGGTCTCCAACGATGTCGCCACAACCGGGCAACGTTCGGCGGAACACGCCCTGCTGAGCGCGATCATTGACCTGCCGGACGATGAAGGGGTGCTGCTGACGGGGCGCATCAGCCTGACCAGCCATGCCTGGCTCGCCGATCACGCCGCCTCCGGCGTGGCGCTGCTTCCCGGTACGGCTTATCTGGATATGATCCAATACGCCGCCTTGACGACGGGCTACAACCACATCGCCGAGTTGGTCATCCAGGCGCCGCTGGTACTTCCTGAGCAGGGAGAGCTTGATTTACAACTCCGCGTCGGCCGTCCTGACGACCGTGGGCTACGCGCGGTAACGCTCCATGCGCGGCGACACGCCGACGACGACCAGGAATCCCCGATATGGACATTGCACGCCAATGCGCAATTACTGCGCGACGCGGCGTTGCCCGAATCCCCCTTCTCCAACCAGGACTGGCCGCCGGTTGACGCCGAGCAAGTGGATCTTGCCGACCTTTATCAACACCTCGCCGCCGCCGGTTATGAATACGGCCCGGCCTTTAAGGGGCTTGCCGCCGCCTGGCGCAGCGGCGATTATTGGTATGCCGAGGCAAACCTGCCCGACGACCTGTCGCTGAACGGGCACCGTCTTCACCCCGCGCTGCTCGATACCGTGCTCCATACTATCGCGCTGCCTGCCGGCGACGACCAGGATGCGGGAGAATTGCGCTTGCCGTTTGCATTCAGCGGCGTGACCATTGCCGACGCCCAACCGCGACAACTGCGCGCGCGGCTGCATTTGGCGAAACCCGATACGGTCAGCGTGGTCGCCATCGACGAAACGGGCGAGCTTGTCCTCTCCATCGAGGCGCTCAATCTGCGTGAAACGACGCGGGACAAACTGCGCGACCTATTACGCATCCAACCCGAACACGATCTGCTGCGCACCACCTGGAGCCCGTTGCCCACCGCGTCCAGGGCGAAAGATGCCCCGCCGCTCGCCGCCTGGGCGTTGCTCGGCGCCGACACGACCGACGATGCCGCATTCAGCGCCCTTTCCCGTTACCCGACGCTGCCCGAGCTGCAAACGGCGATGACGTCGGCCACGCCGCCCGATGTCATCGTCTGGCCGTTGCCGACCGAACCGGCCGCCGACGCGCCCAGCGCCACGCGTGCGCAGTGCGAAAAGGTGATTCATCTGCTCCAGACCTGGCTGGCTGACGAGAAAATGGCGCATACGACGCTGTTCGTCATCGCCCGCCACGCCATCGTCACCGCCTCGAATGAACGTGTTGATTTCGCCCACGGCGCGGCGTGGGGGCTACTGCACTCCGCTCAGAGCGAAAACCCCGGCCGGATTGTCCTGCTCGATACGGCGCGCCCGCTTGCCGATACGGCGCTGCTGAGCGCGGCGTTGGCCAGCGACCGCCCGCAGTTGGCGGTGCGTCAAGACAAACTGCTTATCCCTCATCTGACCCGGCTGGTGAAAAACGAAATGCTGACGCCGCCTGCCGATACGCCGTTCTGGCGCATGGATATTCCAAACGCGGGCAATCTCGATAACCTTACGCTCAAGCCCGCGCCCGAAGCGGCCGCACCGCTGAGCCGCGGCCAAATACGACTGAGCGTCCGCGCGGCGGGCGTCAACTTCTACGATATCGTCTGCGCGTTGGGTCTGATCCCCCCGCAGCATGAGTTCGGCACGGAAGCCGCAGGGGTGATTGCGGAAGTCGGCCCCGGCGTGAAGCGTTTCAAAGCCGGAGACCGGGTGATGGTCATGACAGAAGGCGCCTTTGGCCCGACCGTCATTGCCGATCAACGCACCACGGTTCCGATCCCAGACGACTGGTCGTTCGCTCAGGCCGCGGGCGTTCCCGTCGCATTCCTCACCGCCTTCCACGCCCTGACGCAGCTTGCGTCTCTGCGCCGCGGCGAAAAAGTTTTGATTCATGCGGCGGCCGGCGGGGTCGGCCAGGCGGCTATTCAACTGGCGCGTCATCTGGGCGCGGAAATCTTCGCCACGGCGCACCCTGACAAGTGGCCGATTCTGCGTCAGCTCGGCATTGCCGACGACCATATCGCCAGCTCGCGCACGCTGGGCTTTGCCGAACAATTCCGCGCCGTGCTCGGCGATCGGGGAATCGATGTGGCGCTCAACTCATTGACCGGCGAATTCATTGACGCCACGATGGCGTTGATGGCGGCGGACGGCCGGTTTGTCGAACTCGGCAAAACCGATATCCGCGACGCCGGCCAGGTCGCCGCCAGCCACGCCGGCCTGGCGTATCATTATCTTGATCGCCCCGACAAAGATCCGGCGCAGACGGCGAAAATGCTCGGCGAGTTGCTTGAACTGATGCGCGCCGGTTCGCTGACGCCGTTGCCCGTTACGGCCTTCGATATCCGGGAGGCGGTTCAGGCTTTCCGCCTGATGCAGCAGGGACGTCACACCGGTAAAGTGGTGCTGACCTTTACGCACGCGCTAAACCCCGAAGGAACGGTGCTGATCACCGGCGGGACCGGGACGCTCGGCGGCCTGCTCGCGCGCCATCTGGTAACCGAGCACCAGGTGCGCCGCCTGATTCTGGCCAGCCGCCGCGGCCCGAATGCCGAAGGTGCGCATCAGTTGAAAGCCGCGCTGGAAAGCGCGGGCGCCACGGTCGAACTCGCCGCCTGCGACACCGCCGACGCGCAGGCGCTGCAAACGTTGCTCGACGCCATCCCGTCCGCTCATCCGCTCACCGGGGTGTTCCACACCGCCGGGGTACTGGCCGACGCCACCATCGCCAACCTGACCGCCGATGACATCAACACGGTCTTCACGCCGAAAGTCGATGCGGTCTGGCACCTGCATGAAAAGACCCGGCATCAGGATCTCGCGGCCTTCGTACTCTACTCCTCCAGCGCCGGCACGCTCGGCAGTCCTGGCCAGGGGAACTACTCGGCCGCGAACCGGACGCTCGATGCGCTGGCCCATAACCGTCGTAGCCAGGGCTTGCCCGCCACCTCCCTCGCCTGGGGCTGGTGGCAGCCGGTCACCGGGCTTTCCAGCCAGCTAAGCAACACGGATAACGCGCGTATCGCCCGCACCGGTCTGGCTCCCATCACGCCGGAACACGGGCATGCGATGATCGACGCGGCGTTGACGCTGCCCTATGCGGCGCTCACCGCCGCCCCGCTCAATCCGCAAATGCTGCGTAAGAACAGCCGGTCGGGAAGCCTGCATCCGTTGCTGGAGCGTCTGGCCGGGCCGGCAAGCGCGCGTCGGGCATCCGCCGACAATCAAAAAGCGCCGGATCTTCGCCAATCGCTGGCCGCGCTGGAGCCCGCCGCGCGACTGAAACAGTTGCAAACCGCGATTGCCGTCAACATCGCCGCCATCCTCGGTCTGGATGACGCTTCACGCCTTGCGCCCGAGCAGTCTTTCAAGGAAAGCGGCATCGACTCGCTGATGGCGCTGGAACTGCGCAATCGCCTGGCGACGGCTTCCGGTCTGCGCCTGCCGGCCACTTTGACCTATGACTACCCCACGCCGGCGGCGCTCGCCGAATACCTCGACGAACAGCTTTTTGCCGGACTGGATACGGCGTCTGACCCGTCGGCGACGGAAGAAAAAGAGGAAGCGCGTATTCGCGACATCCTCGCCGCGATCCCGCTTTCGCGTCTGCGCGATACCGGACTGCTCGATATGCTGCTTCAGGCGGGAGACGACGCCGCAAGTCCGGCCAAAAATGCGGAAAACAATCGAGTAAAAAGCATCCAATCCGCCAGCACCGACGAGCTGGTATCCCTCGCGTTATCCACCAAGGAAGAAAATTATGACTAGCATGTCAGGACACCCTTCGGCTAAGCAGCCAAACCGTGCTCAAATGCCCGCGGAATCCTCCCCGACGTCAGGCGGAAATGATGCCTCTGCACGCCTGACTGAAGCGCTGCGCAGCAGCTTACTGCTTAACGAACAGTTAAAACGCAGTAACCAAAAGCTGAGCCAGGCCGCGCACGAACCCATCGCCATCGTGTCGATGGGCTGCCGCTTGCCCGGCGGTATCCGTTCTCCCGAGCAGCTTTGGCGGTTGCTGGACGACGGCGCGGAAGCTATCGGCCCCTTTCCCGCGGATCGCGGATGGCGGATCGACACCCTTTTTGAGCAGGATCCGACGCTTAAATCGATCGCCGATTCGTGGAAAGGCGGCTTCCTGGAGGACGTCGCCGGATTCGACGCCGGTTTTTTCAAAATTTCCGATCGGGAGGCGCTGGCGATGGATCCGCAGCAGCGCCTGCTGTTGGAAGTCGCCTGGGAAACGCTGGAACGCGCCGATATTGTTCCCGCCTCGCTAAAAAACAGCCAGACCGGGGTATTTATCGGCACCACCCATAATGGCTATCTCGCCGATATTGAACGGCGCAATCCCGCCGCCGACGGCTATCGTCTGCAAGGCGGCCTGAGCAGCATCGCTTCCGGTCGAATTGCCTATGCGCTCGGGCTGAACGGCCCGGCGCTTACGGTGGATACGGCGTGCTCATCCTCGCTGAGCGCCCTGCATCTGGCCGTCCGCTCGCTGCGCGCCGGCGAATGCTCGCTGGCGATCACCGGCGGCGCGACGGTGATCGCCTCGCCAGAGGTTTTCGCGGAATTTACCCGTCAGGGCGGCTTATCCGCCGACGGGCGCTGCAAAGCCTTCGCCGACAGCGCGGACGGCACCGGGTTTTCCGAAGGCGTGGGGCTGTTGCTGCTGGAGAAACTCTCCGACGCGGTTCAGGCCGGACATCCGGTTCTGGCGGTTATTCGCGGCAGCGCGATTAACCAGGATGGCGCCAGCAACGGACTCACCGCGCCAAACGGACCGGCGCAGGAACAGGTCATCCGCCAGGCGTTGAAAAATGCGCAACTGACATTTTCCGACATTGACGTAGTGGAAGCGCACGGCACCGGGACGACGCTCGGCGACCCCATCGAAGCCAATGCGCTGCTCAACACCTACGGCAAGCATCGGCCTGAAGATCGGCCGCTGTGGCTGGGTTCGCTTAAATCCAATATCGGTCATGTTCAATTGGCCGCCGGCGTTGCCAGCATCATCAAAATGGTGATGGCGTTTCAGTATCGCGTATTGCCGAAAACCCTTCATGCCGACGTTCCCTCCAGCAAGGTAGATTGGTCGCAGGGCGCGATCAGATTGCTTACCGCCCCGCGTCCCTGGCCGGATACCGGGTATCCCATGCGGGCGGCGGTGTCGTCGTTCGGCTTTTCCGGCACCAACGCCCATCTCATCCTTGAAGAGGCGCCGTCGCTTAACGCGTCGCCGGTGAGCGACGCCCCCGGTCTGACCTTCGCGGCGCCGGAGCTGGCGCTGCCGCTTTCCGCGGCTTCGCCAGGCGGATTGCGCGCCCAGGCGGCAGCGACGGCCGAACGGATCAGAGAGGCCGGGGAGGATGAGTTCGCCGCCATCGCCTTCTCTTTCGCCACCACCCGGACGCACTTCGACTACCGGGCCGTCGTCACCGCGGCAAACCGCGAGGGGATAATCAGCGCGCTGGAAGCGCTGGCCAACGATAGCTACGCCCCCGGCGTCGTCCAGGGCGTCCGTTCGCCGTCGGGGAATACCGCTTTTCTGTTTACCGGCCAGGGCGCGCAATGGCCGACGATGGGACAGGAGCTTTATCGGCTCTCCAGCGTATTCGCTCAGGCGCTGGATGAGGTGTGTGAGCACCTGGACCCGCTGTTGCCGCAGCCTCTTAAAACCATCATGTTCGCCGAAAAAGGCTCCGCCGAAGCCGACCTGCTGGATCGCACCGATTTCACTCAGGCGGCGCTGTTCGCCTTTGAAGTCGCCCTGTATCGAACCGTGACCCACCTCGGCCCGACGCCCGACATGGTGGTCGGACACTCCATCGGCGAAATCGCCGCCGCCCATATCGCGGGCGTTTTCTCTCTGGCCGACGCCGCCAAATTCGTCGCCGTGCGGGGAGGACTGATGCAATCGATTAGCGCTAAAGGCGCCATGGTGGCGATTGAAGCCGGCGAACAGGAGATTCTGCCTTCACTGGCGGGTTATGAGACAGCCGTTACCATCGCGGTGGTGAATACCCCGTCGTCAGTGGTGATCTCCGGGGATACCGACACCGTTCTGCAAATCGCCGAACAGTGGCAGAGCCGCGGCTATCGCACTCACCGTCTGCGAACCAGCCACGCCTTCCACTCGCCGCATATCGATGTCATCGTTGAGACGTTGCGGAGTACGCTCGCGACGCTCGCCTTTAATCCTCCCGCCATGCCGATTATATCTACCGTCACCGGCGAGCTGCTCTCCAACGAGCAGGCCTGTTCTCCTGACTATTGGGCCACTCAGGCGCGGCGGGCGGTTCGTTTCGATGCCGCGGCTAACTGGCTGCTGGCGCATAATACCGTCACCGCGCTGGAAATTGGCCCCGATGGCGTGCTGACCGCGATGGGCCGAACCAACGACGCGGCGCGTCAGTTGGACGGCGAATCCGACACCGTGTGGATCGCCCCTGTGCGCAAGGAGCGAGAGGAAGGGCGCCCGTTGTTCGCCGCGCTGGCGAAACTCTACGCCCAGGGACTGCCGCTGGACTGGACGAAGCTGCTTGCCCGCACCCGGAGCGTACCGCTGCCCACCTATCCTTTCCAGCACCGTCGCTATTGGCTGGAAGCGCCGTCGCCACGATCGGCCTCCGGCGGCGGACTACGCGCGCTGACGCACCCGCTGCTCCAAGCCGGGATCGAAATGGCCGACCGGCAAGGCTGGATATTTACCGGACAGTTGGACGCCGCTAAGCAACCGTGGGTGAGCGAGCACAAAGTGGACGGCGTCACCGCGGTGGCCGGCGCCATGACGATTGAACTCATTCAACACGCCGGAGCGCAGATCGGCTACGCCTGCATCGATACGCTGGTGCTGCACTCGCTGTTTATGCTGCCCGACGATGTGGTGGTCGACATCCAACTACGCGTTGGCGAAGCCGACGAAAACGGCATCCGCCCCGCGGACTTCTACTTCCGCTACCCGCAATCTTATGCTGACTCCGCGGAAGAGGAAAATACCTGGCAACGGCACGCCATCTGTAAACTGGCGCCGACCGATCGCAACCTTCCGGTATGGCCGGATCTGAACATGGAGACCTGGCCGCCCGCCGGGGCGCAGCCGCTCGATCTTAGCGATCTGTACCACCAGCACCGCCTCAGCGCCCTCGGCCCGGCCTTTCAGCGGCTCAAGTCCGCGTGGCGCGGCAATGGCGGCATCTATATTGAGACCGAATGTCTGCCGGAAAACGTCACAGACAACCATAAATTCGATATCCACCCTTTATTGCTGGACGCCGGAATGCAGTCCGCCTTTATCGATGCGACGCAAGAAACCGACGGACAGATACAAGTGGTTTTTTCGTTCAACGGCCTGAAATTCTATTCTTTGGGCGCCCGTCGGTTGCGCGGACACATGATCACCAAGCCCAGGAGCGCATCCACGCCGGATCACAGCGAACACCATTTGCGCCTGGTCGACGAGATCGGCACGCCCGTCGCGGAAATCGATGGCCTGGTACTCAAAGCGTTTAATCCGCAAACCCACACGGCTCCCCGTCGCCAGCAGCCCTATCATCTGGCGTGGCGCGACGTCCCCGCCGACACGGCGGCGGTAAACAACCTGTGCTGGATTATCCCTCAGACCGCTTCCCGCCAACGCCTGATTACTCAATTGAGCGAGGAGGAACAAACCCGCGTATTCAATGATAGCGAAACGGCGCTGGCTTCTTTCTCTGCCGCGTCGGACTATGCGGCCGCCCTCTTCATCTGTCCCCTCGCCGATGACGATGATATCCATCAGCCGCTGCGCCAGTTGCTCGACCTGGTGCAGAACTGGCTGGCCGCCCCGCAAACCGCGCATTGTCCCCTGGCGGTGGTCACGCAACATGCGGTCGCGACCCATGACGGCGAAGATGTGCCGAACCTCACGCAGTCTCCCTTGTGGGGACTGCTGCGTACCGCCCAATGCGAACACCCCGGCCGTTTCTTGCTGCTTGACGTCGATGACCTGGATGCCTCATGGCCGCAGTTAAGTACGGCGGTCGGCGTAGCGCTGGCGCGCGAACCTCAACTGGCGCTGCGCCGCGGCGGCCTGCTTGCGCCACGGCTGGTGAAAACCTCCGCCGCGCGCACGGCTGCCCATCAGGAGGAAAGTTCAGCCCTGATGCCCCCACGTCCTCTCGCCCCCGAGGGCACCGTTCTGATCACCGGCGGCACCGGCGCGCTTGGCAAAACCGTGGCGAAACACCTGGCCGAGAAGCACGGTATTCGCCACATTCTTCTTGCCAGCCGGACCGGACCGGACGCGCCCGGCGCTGACGACGTGATAAAAGATCTGGTCGGACTCGGCGTTGCGGTAACGATCACCGCCTGCGATATCGCCGATCCACAGGCGGTGCAAGCGCTGCTCGGCGCGATTCCACTGACGCATCCCCTTACCGCGATTATCCACGCCGCCGGCACCGTCGATACCGCGGAAATCCGCGCCATGACGCCTGAGCAGATAGACAGCGTGTTGCGTTCCAAAGCCGATTCGGCGTGGAATCTGCATCGCCTCACGCAACATCAGGATCTGGCCGCTTTTGTGCTGTACTCGTCGGCGGTAAGCCTGCTGCCGCAGAAAGGGCAAGGTAATTACGCCGCCGCCAACGCGTTTTTGGACGCATTGGCCCATCACCGCCGCCATAAGGGGCTTCCGGCCACCGCCATGGCCTGGGGGATGTGGGCGGAACGCTCAGAAATGGGTAAACAACTGGGCGCCGAAGGCATACAAGACATTATTGATTCGGGACAAATTCCACTCTCCATCCCGCAAGGGCTGGCCTTCCTGGATGGCGTTATCGGCACCGACGCCGATCCCCATCCCCCGCATCTGCTCCCGACGCGTTTGAATCTGGAGGCGTTGCGCGCTCAAGGTTTGGCAGTCTTACTCACCGAACTGTTGCCCGCCGCTTCGACGCCCCAGAGCGCCGCCGGCACGGCCCGGCAGATTGCCGCCATGCCGGAGGCGGAACGCGGCGCCTATCTGACCAAGCTGATCCTTCAGCATGCGGGCGAAGTGCTAAGCCATCCCGACCCTAAATCCATCAGGGTCGATGTGGAGTTCATCACGCTGGGATTCGACTCATTGACCTCGGTGGAAATGAGCAGCCGGTTAGCGTCTGTCGTCGGGATACGGGTGCCCGCCACGGCGATTTTCGACCATCCGACGCCACAGGCGCTGACGCTGTACTTACTCGGCCAACTGAACGAGACGAATGAGGCGCCCCGTCAGCCGCCGCAGCCCGCCTCGCGCAGCGACGGGTACTACGGCCTGTTGCAGCAAGCCGTCCAGCAAGGGATGACGCATGAAGGTCTGAGCGTCATCGCCGGCGCGGCGCGGCTGCGCCCCCATTTCGCGCATTCCGAACACCGCCGGTACGCGCCAGAGGTCACCTGGCTGCGCCGGGAACCGCAAAAGCCGCTGCTGATTTGCCTTAACTCATTCATTCCGGCGGCTGCGAATCTCACTTACCAGCGATTGTGCTCCGCGCTAAACGGTCAATACAGCATGGTGACCGTACCGCTTCCCGGCTTCCAACACGATCCTCTGCCCGATAACGACTATGCGGCGGCCGAAGCGCTGGCTACCGCGGTGGAAAACTGCGCCGCGGGGCAAGCCTTTACGCTGGTCGGCTTTTCCACCGGCGGGCTGGTCGCGCACGCGGCCGCCCATCGGCTGGAAGCGCGCGGCATCCAGCCGCAAGCCGTGGTGTTGATCGATAGTTTCCCTCCCGCCGCGATGAGCGACGCGGCATTGGAGGACGTGCTGCGGCTGTGGATGGCGTCAAAAGGCGAATTCTGGTCAGACGAGGATGACGGCATCATGGCGCTGGCCTGGTATCTCGACCTGTTCGGCATGCGGTGGTCGCCCTCGCGATTGAGCGCGCCGGTGTTGATGCTCCAGGCGGCGGACTACCCCGCTTCCGCGCAACCCGAACGTTGGGCAAGCGAATGGCCGAACCTGGTCAAAAACCTCACCACGCCGGGAAGCCACTTCCAACTGCTTACCGAGTATGTTGAGCACACGGCGCGCAATTTAGCCGTTCTGCTGCACGAGGCGGGGGACGGCGATGACCACAATGACAATGTCTCTACCAGGAAAAACCGTACGCGAGGAAAGACGCAAAAAGCGTAGCTGGCGTCTCGTTGCCGTGGCGCGTCACGGCAACGAGACATGATAACGATGGGATTTTCACAGGAGATAATCATGATTGAAAAGCATTACTTATCCCTATTCAACGCGTCGGCGCTGTTCAAAAGTTTGGGGTTTTCCATCGTCGAAATCAACGACGACGCCCTCATTATGGAAATTGCCGATGACAACCCCTGTCATCAAGGCGGATTTGGCGTACTCGCCTCAACGGGCATCAACGGCGCGGTGGTCAGCGCCGCCCTGGAATCTGCGATAGGTTTATGCGGATTCCGGGCGCTTGGCGGCCAGCCTGCCGGAGTTATCGAATTGTCGGTAAAACTGCTGAGAGTGATACGCAAAAAACCCTGCCGGGTTGAAGCCCGCATCGACAATAAAAATCATCATCTGGCCTTTGTATCCGCAACGCTGTATAGCGCGCGCGGCGGTATTTGCGCCACAGCGACGGGCATCGTCGTTAAAAGCAAAAGCAGTGAAAGCCAGTCCGACGATCTCGATGAGCCGCTCAACGGCCGGTGATCCCGATATTCAGTCTTACGTCAGCGCAAGCGTCCCGTCACGCCTCGTTCCGCTGTTTTTATAGCGAAACCGGGGCGGTGTGGAAAAGCGCGCAAATTTAGGAAATGAATTTTTTCAGACAAGGAGTACGAAAATGACTACGGATTTTGCTATTCCAAAAACCATGAAAGCCTATCTTATTCGGCCTGAACGCTATGGCGATCCTATTACCGCCATTCAACCCGAGATCGTCAATATTCCCGAACTTTCCCCCCAGCAGGTGCTGATTAAAGTCATGGCCTCCGGGCTGAATTATAACAATGTCTGGGCCGCCACCGGGAAACCGGTGGACGTCATTTCCGCCCGCCGTAAAAAAAATAAACATGCCGAACCTTTTCATATCGGCGGTTCCGAAGCCTCCGGCATTGTCTACGCCGTAGGCGGCGAAGTCAGTAACGTCAAGGTCGGCGACGCCGTTGTCATTTCCTGTTCGGTCTACGACGCGACGTCCCTTGAGTCCCGCGTCGCCGCGGACCCGATGTTTACCCGTAGTCAGGAAATCTACGGCTATGAAAGGAATTACGGTTCGTTTGCCGAATATACCGTGGTGGAAAACTACCAGTGTTATCCCAAACCCGATTTCCTGACATGGGAAGAGAGCGCAACGCTGATGCTGAACGGCCCCACCGCCTATAAGCAATTGACGCACTGGGCGCCGAATATCGTAAAACCCGGCGATCCCGTGCTGATTTGGGGGGCGGCCGGCGGGCTGGGATCCTTATCGGTGCAAATAGTGAAAGCTCTCGGCGGGCTTCCCGTCGCGGTGGTGTCCAGCGAAGAGAAAGGAGAATACGTACGCGGACTCGGCGCCGTGGGATATATCATCAGGCGGAAATACTCACATTTCGGACGGCTTCCCGATGTCACCACCGATGAACACGCCTCATGGTCAAGAACCTTCGCCAATTTCAGGCGCGACTTTTTTAAAGCGCTGGGTAAAAAGGAACTCCCCAAGCTGGTGATCGAGCATTCCGGCCAGGACACCTTCCCGACCTCGCTGCAAATCTGCGATCATTCGGGCATGGTTGTCACCGTCGGCGGGACATCCGGCTATAACTGCGATTTTGATGTCCGTCACCTCTGGATGCACCAGAAAAGAATCCAAGGCTCCCACTATGCCAATATTCGGGAATGCTGGGAATTTCTCCACCTGGTTAACCAGAAAAGAATCGTTCCGACGATGAATAGGGTGTTTAAGTTTGATGAAATACCGTATGCCCATCAGCAGCTCTTAGAAGGGAAAATATATGGCAATGCCGCGGTGTTGATCAATGCAACGTCGCCCCGACTCGGTTCGGTTACCGAGCAGGCGGATACAACAACGGGCAACCCCGACTTTAAAACACCATTGCTCGCGTAATCCCGTGACGACCGTGAATTTGTTGCAATAAAACGTCAGCGACAGCCCCCGGCATGAGCGTTAGCCTCGCCATGCTTATAAAACCTGACCGTCAGAAAGCGCTCCCGCCGGAGTGCTTTCTGATTTTCTATTAACCACTAATGGGAATGAGGAAGAATCTCCCCAGCGGCAGGCCCGCGTTTGGGGCCGACATCGCGCGTTCAGCTACAGACTTAAAGGTAAGCGCCGATGCCTGAATGCGGCATAGTTCATAAATCATCTTTTCCTGCACAAACCCGTTTCAGTCCACCAGATCCTGCAATTCACTGACTGTGGTACGGCTCGATAATGCAGAAAACTCACCAAACAACGGGTCCCATTCCTGAATATCCAACTCCGCAATGAGGTCTTCACGCATGAAAGGATCGGCGTTAACCAGCGCCTGTACTTCATCAAGGTTCTCGGCCCTGAAAATCAGAAAGCCGGCCCGTAGCGGAGTGCCTTTTAGCGGCCCGGATGCAATCAGCTTCCCTTTTTTAATAAGATCCTTCAGGTAAAGCACATGTTCCCGAACAAACGAATTCCACTTCGCGCCTGCCGGATGATCCATTCTTACAATATAGATACTCATGATTTACCTCTTACTTGATGATTAATCAAAGCGAGTGTAATGAGCATTAATAGTATTTAAAATAGGCTGTAATCGAGTACTGAAACAATCAGGAGTTGTTAATGCTGGATAAGCTCACCGGTATTCGTGTCTTTGTCGCTGCGGTGCAAACGGGTTCTTTTGTCGCCGCAGCGCAGAAACTGAGCATGTCGCCGCAAATGGTGGCGCGACACATCGCCACGCTGGAAAAACAGCTGTCGACGCGCCTGCTGAACAGAACCACACGCAGGCAAAGCCTCACCCCAACCGGCAGTCAGTACTTCAGGCGCTGCGAGGCCATTTTGCAGGCCATTGATGACGCAGACAGTGAAGCCAGTGGAACCGCTGAAATACCTGCTGGTACGCTGCGGCTCAATGCCCCGGTGACATTTGGACACTATGCCCTGGTAGGTTTCCTCTGCCAATTTCTTCAGCGCTATCCGCAAATCAGTATTGAACTCATACTGTCAGACGAAGTTATCAACCCGGCCTCAGAAGGTTTTGATGCGGTGATCCGCATAGGCGAGCTGGATAAAGACCTCCGACTGGCAGCAAAGCCGTTATCCGCGTATCGGTTTATTGCCTGCGCTGCGCCTGAATACCTGGCAAAGCACGGCTGGCCGCGGCACCCCTCCGACCTGAAACATCACCAGTGCCTTGGTTTTTCCCCCTGGCAGGCAGGGTTAACCCATCGCTGGCCGTTTATCAGCGCAGGTGGACTCAGTGAGGTGATGGTGAGTTCCCGGCTGGCGATTAACGATTGGGGCGCCATGCTGGAAGCGACGTTAAAGGGGGCTGGAGTGCTGATTGGCTATGAAAAAGCGCTTGAGCAACCGCTTAAGCAAGGACAGCTTGTGACCATCCTCGCTGACTATCGATTTCCCGAGCGAGCAATGCATCTGCTGTATGATCCCTCGCGTGCAAAAGAAACCCGCTATAAAGTTTTCATCGATGCGTTATGTCAATATTTCAACGAATGAACAATTTCATGCACTGCCAGATCGCTATCCGCCGGCGCCGGGAATAGCTGATGTTTTCAACGGAACCACTCGTTAAGTTAACCTGCCGTGTTATCCCCCATAAATAATTTAGCTGAAAAGTGCCAGCGCGATACGATTCATATGTAATACTTATTGATAACAGGCAAAGAATAAACTTTTCCTTGTGACTCTCTCTATTTTACAGAGGGATCGCATGTCGTACTAAAATCCCATGACGACGTTATCGTGATTGCCGTAATTATTGTATTTACATTACCAGCAAGCCGTTTTATCACACTACTCTATTTATTATACCCTTTAATAATTTCAAATAAAATAAATCCCATAATCAAAACTCATCATGAGTAGAAGTAACCTTTTTAATTACTATTTTCCGTTTTTATAAAAAAAATAATGCTGTATATATTCATAAACAACACAGTCCATAATAATTCATGAACCATCTGCTTTTCCGAAAAATTCATTGGGTATTAGACAAATAAACGGACCAAGTTATATGAAGAATACAATCGCTATTGTCGGCGCAGGATCTTTAGGCAGCGCATTAGTCAAAAGACTACTTGATTGTGGCTATCCGGTGTCGGTATTTAACCGAACCAGAGATAAAGCCGATCGCTTGATCGATTATGGAGCGACACCGGTTTATAAAATACAGGATATTTTTAACGACCGTTGTCTTATTGCTATCGCCTGTCTAAAAGATGCGGACAGTATCATCGCAACATTTAAGCCGCTGCTCAATAGCCACGGCAATCCTGTTCAGAAAAAACTGCTGATTAATACAAGTACGCTGGGACCGGAAGAATCCCGTCGCGTTGAAGCGTTTATGCGGAAAATTCCGTTGGAATACGCAGAGCTGCCGGTTTCCGGAGGGCCTGAAGGCGCGCTTCAAGGCAAGCTGGTTGCTTATATGGGGCCGGTAGCGGATATCTTTCGCCCGATAATCCTGGAGATTGTAGCGGCCCTGTGTAATCGCTATTCGTTGATGAGCAGTAATCACCATGCTCAGGCAATGAAGGTGGTTAATAATTATTGTGAAGCGATGAATATGGCTGTCGCCGCCGAAGCCATTTCTCTGGCGGAAGAAATAGGATTAAGCAAAGAGGAGATTTGTGAAACCTTGCCGCTGGGCCGAGGCCGATCCGTTTATATGGATGTACTATTAGATAAATATCAACGTGCTGACCGCTCTATTTCTTTTCCACTGGATCTTCGCGTTAAAGATCTCTTACTGGCCGCGCCTATTTTCGAACAGAGCGGCATCCAGAGTTTTTTCTATCCACAACTATCTGAAGCTTATAAAAAAGCATTAGCAGATAACCCGTCCCGTGTTGATCAGAGCGCCTATTTTGAGTTTTTTAAGGCCTACAACCATAAGTAATTATTTATTGATATAAGAGGAACCGTTTATGAAAAATCACCGTCATCTTACAAGCACCACGCCGGATAAACGCCGTCATACTTTGAAGCAGGTGCTGGAAAATAAACAAAGTATCCGGGTGATGGAAACGCATAGTCCGCTGGCCGCGTTGCTGGTAGAGCAGGCTTCTTATAACAAGGATGGAAAAGTAATTGAATTTGACGCCTTTTGGTCAAGCTCATTAACCGATTCAACCGTACGGGGTAAACCCGATATTGAATTGTTGTCGCTGAGTAGCCGTTTAAATAGTATTGCAGATATTTTTGATGTTACGACCAAACCCTTAATCCTCGACGGTGATACAGGCGGACAAATAGCGCATCTGCCTTATCATATCAATGCAGCGGAAAAAATAGGGGTATCTTCCATTATTATTGAAGATAAAACGGGTTTGAAGAAAAACTCCCTTTTTGGCACGGACGTAAAACAAACGCAGGATGACCCCGCCCGCTTCGCCGAGAAAATAGCCGCCGCCAAGTCAGCACAACTTACTGATGATTTTATGGTCATCGCCAGAGTTGAAAGTTTAATTCTGGATGCGGGAATGACGGATGCGATTGACCGGGCCCTCACCTACGTCGCTGCCGGCGCGGATGGCATCATGATCCACAGCCGTAAAAAAGACCCGCAAGAAATCATCGAGTTCTCACGAATATTTAAGAAGTCCGCGCCAAACGTCCCATTGGTCTGCGTTCCCACCAGCTTCAACGATATTACCTTCGATCAGCTTACTGATTATGGTTTCAATATTGTCATTTATGCCAATCATTTGCTGAGAGCATCCTATCCGGCAATGAGAAATATTCTTGAGGATATCTTAAAGAATGGCCGCACGCTGGAGATTGAGGATAAGTGCTTGCCGATAAAAGAGATCCTGGAGTTGATTCCCGGAACAAAATAACGCGCTCGACACCGTATTTAACGGTGTCTCTTTCTAAATACTCAAGAGAGATACTATGATTTCTGCAAACGATCTTATCGCGTTATTGCGTGAACACGAGGTGGATTTTTATACCGGCGTGCCGGACTCGCTGTTAAAAGAATTCTGTCGGGCGCTCTCCGCGGCAGACGATGGCATCAATCATGTCACGGCCTGCAATGAAGGGGCCGCCATGGGGATAGCCATCGGTCACCATCTGGCCACCGGCCACATTCCGGCGATTTATTTGCAAAACTCGGGGCTGGGCAATTTGGTCAATCCCTATTGCTCACTGGCCGATGTTCACGTGTACGCGATCCCTGCCCTGCTGATTATCGGCTGGCGCGGAGAGCTCACCGACAGCGGAGAGCAGTTGCATGATGAGCCTCAGCACGTCAAGCAAGGCCAGGTCACGCTGAGCTTGCTGGAAACGCTGGATATTCCTTATTACGTCGTTGACGGCAATCAGGCGGATTTACCCGCCGAAGTGGCCTCACTGCTTGAACGGGCTAAACAGGAGCGGCGTGCGGTCGCGCTGGTATGCAGAAAGAACACGTTTTCGCCGACGCTCGCCGATGTGCATATTCCCAACCCAGCGGCGGAAAAAGGGGTAATGACCCGTGAAGAGATCGTTGCCTGCTGTCTTGAAATTCTGCCGCCTTCTCTGCCCATCGTCAGCACAACCGGTATGCTTTCGCGCGAATTGTACGAACTCCGCGAACGTAACCAGATCAGTCATGAAAAAGACTTTCTTACCGTAGGCGGCATGGGCCACGCCTCTCAGATTGCGCTGGGTATTGCGTTGGCCAATCCGCAACGGCAGGTGGTGTGCATGGATGGCGATGGCGCGGTACTTATGCATCTGGGGGGATTGACCAATACCTCACAGGTAAACAACATCCTGCACATCGTCATCAATAACGGCGCTCATGCCTCGGTCGGCGGTCAGGTCACTCTGGCCGCCAACCTGCGCCTGTCGGATATCGCCCACGCCATCGGTTACAGCTATACGCAAACCGTCACCACGGCGCTGGAGCTGGCGCTAAGCCTTACCCACGCGCTGTCACGACCGCAAAACGCCTTTATTGAAGTGCTATGCCGCACCGGACACCGCGCCGATCTCGGGCGCCCTAAACGAACGCCCATCGAAAACAAAACCGACTTTATGAATTTCCTGCAAACGTAATCGTGCACCCGTCGCCATTTATGTCGGGCTGACAAGTGCCAGCCCCCGAGTGGCGCTGATGCTGACATTGTCATCTGTAGCCGGATAACGGCACGCAGAGACGCTGAAAGTTATCCACTTTGACAGGACAGGCTAATGATTAATACCGCTATTCGCCAGCACTGGATGTCAGTGCTGGCCCATAGTCCGACGTCAGAATTGACCGAACTGTGGCAGTCTCTCAACCTGACGCCCGAGTATCACCTGATTCGATCCCCCGAGGTCGGGTTGCTTCAGGTTCAGGGACGTATGGGAGGAGAAGGACGACGTTTCTTTATGGGAGACGTGACCGTCACCCGTGCGGTAGTGCAGCTTTCAGGCGATGATAACGGCGGCTACGGCCACAGTTATGTTATCGGTCGCAATAAAGCGCACGCCGAACTGAGCGCGCTCATTGATGCGCTATTACAAATACCCTCGCAGTACGATTTACTTCAGGTTCGCTTGATTACCCCGCTGCACACCCGGCTAACCGCAAAGCGTCAGCAGCGGAAACGAGAGATTGCCACCAGTCAGGTCGACTTCTTTACTCTGGTAAGGGGGGAAGACTAATGAAGCTGCTCAATGGATTTGCCGATCCCGTTGACGATGCGCAACGCGCGTTTCGGCTGATACTGAAAGCGATGAGCGAGCCCGGCTTGCCGGTTACGTTGAATGACGGCCCGGACTGGCAACCGCTATCCCCGGCGACCAGCGCCGTCTTGCTCACCCTGGCGGACAATGAGACGCCGCTCTATCTTTCCGCTCCGTTCCGCGACGATCGGATTATCCACAATCTGCGTTTTCATACCGGGGCGCCGCTAACCGACCAGGCTTCTCAGGCGGCGTTTGCGGTGCTGGATAATGCGTTTCCCGCCACGCTGCTGGATGCGTTTGCCGGCGGCAGCGATGAATCCCCGCATTACAGCACCACACTGATCCTTGAAGCGCCTTCGCTCAGCGGTGCGCCCCCCTTGACCTTAAGCGGCCCTGGCATTCAGCAGCGGCGTACCTTTAGCGTACCGCTCCCGGAACACGTCAGACACTATCTCTGCCGCCGCCCGGTCGCCTTTCCGCAGGGACTGGATTTCATTTTCACCTGCGGCCGGCAATTACTGGCCGTTCCGCGCACAACCCATGTGGAGGAGAGCTAATGTACGTTGCAGTGAAAGGCGGCGAAAAAGCGATTACCGCCGCGCATCGCCTACAGGAACGACTACGCAGAGGCAGCGATGCCGAGCTGGGTTGTCGGCAAATAGAGCAACAGTTGGAGCTTGGCGTACAGCGGGTGATGAACGAAGGGGGAATTTACGATACGCAACTCGCCTCGCTCGCCATCAAACAGGCCAGCGGCGATCTGGTGGAAGCGATCTTCCTGCTTCGCGCCTATCGAACCACGCTGCCGCGCTTTATGGTCAGCGAACCGCTCGATATGGCGGGCATCCGGCTGGAGCGGCGAATTTCCGCCATTTATAAGGATCTGCCCGGCGGCCAGATTCTGGGGCCGACCTACGATTACACCCACCGCCTGCTCGACTTCGGGCTGTTAAATGAGCATGACGCTCCGCCGCTGGCTCAGTCAGACGAACCGGCCGCAACGCCGACGGTAACCTCGTGTCCGCGCATCTTTGAAATGATGACCCGGGAAGGCTTGATTAGCGCCGAAAATGATGACGGCAGCGAACCTGATGATATTACCCGCCATCCTATCAGTTATCCCTGTAGCCGATCGGCCCGTCTGCAACAGTTGGTCAGAACCGATGAAGGATTTTTGCTGGCGCTGGGCTATTCCATTCAGCGCGGCTACGGCCGCAATCACCCCTTTGTCGGCGAAATTCGCACCGGCTACGTCAGCCTGAGCTGCACCCCGGAAGAGCTGGGTTTTTCGATTGAGATCGGCGAAATATTGCTGACCGAATGTGAAATGGTCAACAACATCAAAACCACCGACACAGGCTGCCCTTGTTTTACCCGCGGTTATGGCCTGGTATTCGGCCGGGCGGAACGCAAAGCGATGTCGATGGCGTTGGTGGATCGCGCGCTGAGAGCCGCCGAGTACGGCGAAACGGTTGCCGGACCGGCACAGGACGAAGAGTTCGTGCTATCACATGCCGACAGCGTGGACGCCTCCGGCTTCATCTCACATCTGAAACTCCCTCATTATGTCGATTTTCAGTCTGAATTGGATCTGCTTAGGCAGTTACGCCGTGACTTTGAGGAGGGGCGTCATGAGTGATGATATTTTAACCGGCTACAACATGGGTTATCTGGACGAACAGAGTAAACGGATGATCCGCCGGGCGATCCTCAAAGCGGTGGCGATCCCCGGCTTTCAGGTTCCTTTCGGCGGACGCGAAATGCCGATGCCCTATGGCTGGGGAACCGGCGGCATCCAGGTGACCGCCAGTCTGATCGGGCGCGACGATACCCTGAAAGTGATCGACCAGGGCTCGGACGACACCACCAACGCCGTATCCATCCGCCACTTCTTTCAGCGGGTGGCGCAGGTCGCCACCACTACGCGGGTCGGCGAGGCGACATTGATTCAAACCCGGCACCGCATCCCCGAAAACCCGCTGCGCGCCGATCAGATCATCGTATACCAGGTGCCGATCCCTGAGCCTCTACGCTTTATCGAACCGCGGGAGACCGAAACCCGCAAGATGCATGCGCTGGAAGAGTATGGCGTGATGCACGTTAAGCTGTACGAGGATATTGCGCACCACGGACATATCGCGACGACTTACGCTTACCCGGTATTGGTCAACCATCGTTACGTGATGGATCCCTCGCCGATCCCCAAATTCGACAACCCCAAAATGGATATGATGCCGGCGTTGCAGCTATTCGGCGCCGGACGTGAAAAACGCATCTACGCGTTGCCCCCCTTTACTTCGGTAAAAAGCCTGGATTTTGAAGATTATCCTTTTTCCGTTCAGCAGTGGGACGAACCCTGTGCGTTATGCGGCGCCAGGAACAGCTTTCTGGATGAGGTGGTGCTCGACGATCGCGGAAATCGCATGTTTGTCTGCTCCGACACCGATTTTTGCCAGCAGCAGCGAGAGGAACAAGGATTATGAAACCGTCACAAATGCAGCAGCAGTCGTTATTGAGCGTTCGTAGTCTGACCCATCTGTATGCGCCCGGCAAAGGCTTCACCGACGTTGATTTTCAGCTTTATCCCGGCGAGGTGCTGGGGATTGTCGGTGAGTCCGGCTCAGGAAAAAGCACCTTGCTTAATGCGCTGTCAGGACGCCTGAAGCCGCAGCAAGGCCAGGTTCTTTACCTCGATAAAGACAATACCGAGTTGGACGTATACGGCATCAGTGAAAACCGGCGTCGACAGATTCTGCGTCGCGACTGGGGCGTCGTCCATCAACACGCGCTTGATGGCCTGCGTTCCCGGGTTTCCGCCGGCGGCAATATCGGCGAGCGGTTGATGGCCATCGGCCACCGTCATTACGGTTATATCCGCCGGCAGGCGGAAGAGTGGCTCGAAAGCGTCGAAATTCCGGCGGATCGGCTGGATGATTTTCCGACCACCTTTTCCGGCGGTATGCAGCAGCGTCTGCAAATCGCCTGCAATCTGGTTACCTCCCCGCGCCTGATCTTTATGGATGAACCCACCAGCGGACTGGATGTCTCGGTACAGGCACGCCTGTTGGATCTGTTGCGCAATCTGGTGATGGAAATGGGGCTGGCCGTCATTATCGTCACGCATGACCTGGGCGTCGCCCGGCTACTGACCCACCGGCTGATGGTTATGCAGCAGGGTCGGATCGTAGAGAGCGGGTTAACCGACCGGGTACTTGACGATCCCCTCCATCCTTATACCCAACTGCTGACGTCGTCTGTGCTGATGTAGTCATGGGGAAAACGTTCATTACCTGTTGACGAGCAACACGGGAGCAACACTATGTGTGATTCAACATCTGAAATACAGGTTGCGGTAGAAAATCTATCCAAAACTTTTGTATTGCATAACCAGCGCGGAGTCCGGCTACCGGTACTATCGGCTATCAATTTGCAGGTTAAAAAAGGGCAGTGCATCGCGTTGCACGGTCATTCAGGCTGCGGCAAATCCACCTTGCTGCGCTCACTTTATGCCAATTATCAGGCTGATGAAGGGCATATCTGGATCAATCATCGGCAGCATCCGGTGGATATCGTCACGGCCGGCGCCCGCACCATTTTTGCCGTCCGTCGCGAAACGCTGGGCTGGGTAAGCCAGTTTTTACGCGTGATCCCGCGCATCAGTACGCTGGACGTCGTGATGCAGCCGCTACTGGAACAAGGGGTGGAGAAAGCGGAATGCGCGGCAAGGGCCGAGCAATTGCTGTCCCGGTTACGTATTCCATCGCGTCTGTGGTCATTGGCGCCTTCGACCTTTTCCGGCGGCGAACAGCAACGCATCAACATCGCGCGGGGTTTTATTACCGATTATCCCATCCTGTTGCTGGATGAACCCACCGCATCCCTTGATGATAAAAATCGCCGCACCGTGGCGGCGCTAATCGAGGAAGCCAAACTGCGGGGAACGGCGATTATCGGCATCTTTCATGACAAAGAAATCCGCGAACAGGTGGCGGACAGCCTTTTCATCATGCCGGACCCTGCATCGGGACAGGGAGAAAAACCATGATTATCAATAATGTCAAAATAGTGACGGAAAACGAGCTGATGTTGGGTTCGGTCGAAATAACCAACGAAATCATTCATCACTGTTCAGACTCCGTCAGCCATCTACCGCAGGCGCTGGATGGCGAAGGCGGCTGGCTGCTGCCAGGGTTGGTTGAACTGCACACCGATAATCTGGAAAAGTACTTTACCCCGCGCCCCGGCGTAAGCTGGCCGGCAAACTCGGCCATGAAAAATCACGATGCGGGAATTATCAGCAGCGGTATCACCACCGTACTGGATGCGGTGGCGATTGGCGATGTGCGGGCGGGCGGCGATCGCATGGAGAACGTGCAAAAGATGATCGATGCTATCCACTATAGCCGGCAGAACGGCCTGAATAGAGCCGAGCATTATCTTCATTTGCGCTGTGAGTTGCCCCATGAAACGACGCTGCCGCTTTTCGAGCGGTTGAAAAACACCCCGGAATTGTTGCTGGTTTCATTAATGGATCATTCGCCAGGCCAGCGGCAGTTCGTCTCACCGGAAAAATACCGCACGTACTATCAGGGGAAATATCATCTGAGCGACAGCCAGATGGATGCGTTTACCCAACAACAGATCGCTTTCGCCAAACGCTGGTCGCAGCCTAATCGCGAGGCCATTGCCTCGCAATGCCGGTTGCAGGGACTGGTTCTGTCCAGCCACGACGATGCGACCGCCGCACATACAGATGAGTCATATAAGCTGGGGGTCACTATCGCCGAGTTTCCCACCACCCGGGAAGCGGCGCAGACGGCGTATCAGCAAGGAATGCAGGTCATGATGGGCGCTCCCAATGTGATCCGTGGCGGATCGCACTCCGGAAACGTCTCGGCGCATCTGCTGGCGCAGGCGGGTCTGCTCACCATCCTCTCGTCCGATTATTTCCCCGGCAGTCTGCTGGAGGCGGTCTTTAAGCTTGCCCACGATGAAACATTGCCCTACACCCTGCCGCAGGCGGTCGCATTGGCGTCATTAACGCCGGCCAGGGCGCTGGGTCTGAATGACCGTGGCTCCATTGCCGAAGGAAAACGTGCGGATATGACGCTGGTCAGGGAATTCAAGGGGGAACCCTACATTCAGGCGGTCTGGTGTGGCGGGCGGAGGGTATTTTGATGGCCAGATTGATTTATCTTATCGGCGCCTCCGGCTGCGGCAAAGACAGTCTGCTGGGCGCACTGCGCGCGTCGGACACCAAACATATTTTAGTGGCCCATCGCTATATCACCCGCCCGGCGTCATCGGGCAGTGAAAACCATATCGCGCTCAGTGAGCGGGAGTTCCGGTTCCGTCATCGCCATGGGTTATTTTGTTTATCCTGGCAAGCGCATCAGTTGTATTACGGCCTGGGTATTGAAGTCGACGTTTGGCTGGAGAAAGGCATTGATGTGATTGTTAACGGATCGCGCGCCGATTTGCCGCAGGCGGACAAACGTTATGGCGATCGCCTGTTACCGATTTGCCTGACCGTTCCGCAAAAAATTTTGGAGCAGCGTCTGAGAAAACGCGGGCGGGAGAACGAACGGCAGATTGCAGAGCGTCTGCGTCGCACGGTGAACTATCAGGCAACCGTGCCAACGAGCTGCGCATATTTGTCCAATACCGGTCCGCTGGAGCAGACCGTCCAGGCTTTTTGGCAATGGTTGAATAAAACTGAAGACCCCGCCCCGGCAGGGAGACGGTTCGATGACTAACTCCCCCCGGTTCTCGCTAACCTTTACCGGCACCGGCGGCGTTCACGCCGCCCCCCTCTTTGGCTGCCAGTGCCCGGCCTGTCAGCGGGCGCGTACGATGCCAAAACATCTGCGGCGCCCCTGTAGCGCGCTGATAGATTGCGAAGGAGAACTGACATTGCTGGATGCCGGGCTGGACGATTTATCACAACGTTTTCATCCCGGTCAGCTACAACGCATTTTGCTCACGCACTATCATATGGACCATGTCCATGGACTGTTTCCCTTACGCTGGGGAAAGGGAACGCCTATTCCGGTTTACTCTCCCCCCGACCCTGTTGGCTGTGACGATCTATTCAAACACCCGGGTATTCTGGATTTTCAATTTCTCAAGCACCCGTTCCAAGCTTATCCGATGGGGAATATGCGTGTTACCCCCGTTCCGCTCAACCATTCTCGTATAACCTGGGGCTACGTTATAAGCTGGCGGCACAGCAAGATTGCTTATCTTACCGACACCAGGGGATTACCGGCGAATACCTATCATTTTCTGTCTCAGCAGAAGATAACCTGCCTGATTATTGATTGTACTTATCCGCCAGGCGAGCAAAGAAACCACAATGATATTAATCAGGCAACCGAGTTATATTACGCCCTGCGCCCCGGCAGAATGCTGCTGACGCACATCGATCATACTCTGGATGAGTGGTTAATAACCCATAGGCTTCCGACAGGAATGGCGGTGGCGCAAGACAACCAAACCCTTTGCCTTGACTAACCGCCGCCATCAGGAGGTACGAGAATAGCGGCATATACTTAATGAGCAAACTTTATTGAATATCTCTATTAAGAATAAGGTTCTAAAAATGTTTTCTTTTTATAACACAAAAATTATTACTCAATATAATTCACTGAATCTACTCTTTCCTCGATGATTTCGTTTTTCAGAAAATCATTCAGCAAGATAATATTTTTATTATAAATATGATTTTTCGGCCATACGAAATAATATCCATTTCCAGTACGGACTGCGTTTTTGAATGGCAGAACGAGCGTTTTATTTTCAAGTTCCCTCATCACCATGTTTATATCAACAATGGCTACGCCCAATCCATGAACGGCAGCGCTTATGGCAAAATCCATCGAGTCAAACTCGTTCTTATGAGCAACTTTTAGTCCAATATCCCCACGCATCCCTTCACACCATAACGACCAGTGATCTGCTTTTGATTTGGAGTATAAAAGATTAATCCGGAGACCGTTAATATCGCCGCATCGCGGCAACACGCCAGGGGCGCAAACAGGAATCAGCCATTCATCAAGCAGCCGGGTAACCTCCCATTCTTTAGGAAAATCACCGTTCCCATACTGGATAGCTCCATCATATTTACCTCCATTAAAATCAATGCATTCCAAATTAAGGCCGTTACTATCCAATCCAACCATTGGATAATCTTTCTTAGTATATAGTTTTCTGATTATCGCAATAAGCCAGCGTAACGAAAAAGTTGTCGGCGCTCGAATTTGTAACATATCCCTCTCGCCAGAAAACTGCTCGCATGCGATACATAGAGAGGTAAACGAAAGTTGAATTTCTTTAGCAAAACATTCCCCGTCAGGCGTTAACAAAACCCTGGGACCCTTTCGTTCAAATAACCTACGGCCAAAAAAAACTTCAAGTGTATGAATATGTTTGCTGATTGCGCTTTGTGTAATAGATAACTCATTCGCTGCCTGAGTAAATGATTGGTGGCGAGCTGCTGACTCAAAAGCTTTTAATGCATATAGCGGAGGCATTTTTAACCAATCCATATCCATATACTCCTATAAAGGAATAATCCTTGTTATTATTTAGTTACCACGATCGAGCCTACTTTTTACCGTAGGTAGGGAAATATCGCAATAAGATTCCTCTGTTAAAATACGATTAACAATATAATTAAATAATTTTAAATATAATAATAATAAAATAATGAATCACGGTTATTATTTAATAACAACATCTCCTGCTTTATAAAAAAGCATTTAAAGTTAAATCCCAACATGATGATTTTTTTACATAAATCTTACATAATTCATGATCGTCTCCCGGGTTAACGGCAGAGATGAGTCATGGCGTTATTTCTCGTTATCCCTTGCTAAGCTATCTGCTCCGGGAGAAGAGAATGACGAGAAATTTAGATGGCTAGGCCGTTTGGATGGCAACTTTTCCCGGAGAAAATTTGAACGCTGCTTACTGCGGCCCCAAAGGAGCGAGGCCCAGAAAAGGGCCAGGTCCCTCAGCCGACACACATGCAATGTGAAGTATGACGAGTGCAACTATTTTCCCTGGTGAAGGACATTGTTCACTTAATCCTGTGAATCTGACATTATATATATCTTTATCTTTTATGTTCGCAGTACGATTCTACGATACCGCAATACGCGCGCGTTAGAACGGGTAAAGATCACTCTTGTTTGATAAAAAAATTTATGTTATTAGCCAACTTTCAAATCAGCAAACATACTTCAATATGTTAATAATAAGGAGACGAAGAATAAAATGAATTTGAATATCACCGATAACCCGGATAAAAACGAAGAAGAGTTTGTTATTCAAAGCCTGTGGAAACACAATCAGCAATATGACGACGTGGATATTCATCCATTATTTTTAAACGTCAAGGACGATACCGGCGCCATCGTTGCCGGGCTGGTCGCCAGAACCTGGTGGGGAGGCCTTGAAGTTCAATACCTGTGGGTCGATGAGAAACACAGAAAAAGCGGACTGGGCCGCCAGTTGATGCAAAAAGCCGAGGAAGAAGCGCTCAGACGGGGTTGCCATTTGGCCTATGTCGACACGTTCAGTTTTCAGGCGCGAGGCTTTTATGAAAAACTGGGATATCGCGAATACGGGAATCTTCCGGGATATGCGCACAAGCACACACGGCATTATTTAGCAAAATTGATCCGCTGAGTCAGCATCAGTCTCAAGGGAGGGCAGGATGCCATCATCACATAAAAGCACCAATGACTATATCCGCAACCTTATTACCATGATGGAGTATCTGAATGAGCCATGGGGTATTAAAGATTTAGAGTCGCGCCATGTCTACATGAATAAAGCCGCCTATCTTTATACCAATACTCCCTTGGATTTTGATATTGAGGGGAAGCTTGATGATGAATTTCCCGCCAGTTGGGCGGAGTTATCCGATGACTTAAAAGAGCACGATCGCCGGACTGAAAATAGCGCGCAACGCGTTACCGTCATAGAAACCCATTTTTGGTATGGCAAAAAAACGCTCACGCCTTTCATTAGCGAAAAAATTCCGATATTTAATGCAGATAAAATCTGTATCGGAACCATGTGGAACGCCAGGCAACTTAATACGCTGTCTCCGTTGGTTTATATCAATCATAAAAAACCGACCATATTAAAGACCGAATTAACCGACACTATTTTCACCAAGTCTGAGCTTGATATTATTTTTCTGATATTACAGCGATTCACGCATAAAGAAATCGCCAGAAAAATGAACGTCTCATATAAAACCATAGAAAATAGAGTGTATAACATGTATCAAAAGGCGAACGTACACTCATTGAATCAATTTGAAGAATTTTGCTACCAACTGGGGCTGGATAATTATGTTCCAAACGCACTTATAGAAAAAGGCATTCAATTTATTTAAATATAAGGAAACATTTTCAGATGGAAAGAATAGATGATTACCCGGTAAGTCGGGTGCCGATGAGCGTGCGGCTTCCCTTCTTCAATGTGGCATTGGTTCACATAGGCATGCTAACCGCGCTGGATCAATTTATGCTAGGCGCGGTGCTGGGCAACTCAATGACATTGACCAATGCCTATATCTCGATTTTTATCGGCAGCGCGATCTTTGGGATTGTGACGTTGGGGCTCGGTTATGCGGGAATGAAAGAGGGGTTATCCGGTAGTCTGCTGGCCCGATGGTGCGGCTTCGGGCGCGTGGGTTCGGTATTGATCGGCGTGGTGATCGCCATCAGTCTGTTAGGCTGGTTCGGGGTGCAAAACGCCGTATTCGCCAAAGCCCTTAACTTCGCCCTGGGCGATAAATTAGGCTTTGGTTGGTCGGCCGCAATATCCGGCGCGGCGCTGACGATTCTGGTGGCCTTTGGTTTCAAAGCGTTAAAATTTACGGCGAAAATAGCCGTTCCGATGTTTATATTCATTGTCGGCTATATATCGGTCATGACCCTTACGGGGCATAATATCGCCGAACTGCTCGCTTCCGCTCCTACCGGGGAAGCCATTTCAATCAGCGCCGGGGCCACCATGGTGGTCGGCGGTTGTATTGTGGCAAGTTTAATTACCCCCGATATGACCCGCTACTCCAAAAAAGGCAACCATGTTTTCTGGATCACCATCTTGTCGATCATTGTGGGTGAATTCATCGTAAACGGTTTGGCAATATTAATCGCACGGGCGCTGAATACGGCTGATGTGGTGACGATTATGTCGCAAACCGCCGGGGGCATCGGGCTGATCGCGGTTATTTTTTCCACGTTAAGAATAAACGATATCAATCTTTATTCATCATCGCTGGGCATTGCCAACGCCATCGAAGGCATGACCGGCAGAAAACTCAGCTATATGTCGATCACGTTAGTGATTGGGTTTATCGGCACCTTTCTTTCCGTGATTGGTATTTTAGATAGGTTTGTCGATTTTCTCACTTTGCTTGGCGTTCTTTTCCCGCCGATTATCGGCATCATGCTGGTCGATTATTATATTTTACGTACCCATCGATCCTTGCTGACGGCCAGCCGGCAAGCGGGAAAACTGCCGGAAATAGCGGAAACCCCGCTGATCGGTTGGGCCGCCATCGTCGCGAGCATTGCCGGCGCCATCGTAGGATTCGCAATAGAGTGGGGCGTTCCATCGCTTAATTCATTGGTCGTAGCCAGTATTTTGTATTGGCTGATTAAAATAACGTATAGGCCATAATGTCCCAGTGGTGACGTAATTGGCGTGCTAACCGTATATCAGCGATTAATATACCGGACAGATAAAACAAGAGCGCTGCGGCGCTCCTGTTTCAAAACCGATGTGACCTCGCCCGTATTCGCGATACGGGGATTCTTTGACGCACTAATCATTGTCTGTTCAGGTCAATGGTTAACCAAGACATAAAGCAATACACTCGGGTCTATCCTCAAATAAAAAAAGGAAGTCCTGATGTCGGTAAAACAACATAGCATCGCCGTCATACCCGGTGATGGAATCGGTAAAGAAGTGATGCCCGAAGGTGTCCGCGTGATCCAACGGGCGGCGGAAAAATTTGGCATCACGATACAGTGGGACTGGTTTGATTTCTCCAGTGCCGACTATTATCTCAGGCATGGGAAAATGCTGCCGGATGACTGGTTTTCTATCCTGAAAAATTATGACGCGATCTATTTCGGCGCGGTAGGCTGGCCTGAAATCCTCCCCGATCACATTTCCCTATGGGGATCGTTGCTGCAATTCCGCCGGGAATTCGATCAGTATGTCAACCTGCGTCCCTGTCGGTTAATGCCCGGCATTAAAGCGCCGCTTGCCGGTCGTGAAGCCGGCGACATTGATTTCTATGTGGTGCGGGAAAACACCGAGGGCGAATACTCCAGCGTAGGCGGCACCCTGTTTGCCGGCACCGATCGTGAAATCGTCATTCAGGAAACGGTGATGACGCGCGTGGGCGTCGATCGTATCCTGAAGTTTGCCTATGAACTGGCGATGAAACGCCCGAAAAAACATCTGACCTCCGCCACGAAATCGAACGGTATCGCCATAACCATGCCTTACTGGGACAGTCGGGTGGCTGAAATGGCGAAACAGTATCCGGATATTAAAGTTGATAAATTCCACATCGATATTCTGACCGCCAATTTTGTCCTGCATCCGGATTGGTTTGACGTCGTCGTCGCCAGCAATTTATTTGGCGATATCCTGTCGGATCTGGGGCCGGCCTGTACCGGTACGATAGGCATCGCCCCTTCCGCCAATATCAACCCGGAACGCCATTTCCCCAGCCTGTTTGAGCCGGTTCATGGTTCGGCCCCGGATATTGCCGGCAAAGGATTGGCCAACCCCATCGGTCAGATATGGTGCGGCGCGATGATGCTGGAACATTTAGGCTATCCAGACGCAGGCGCGGCGGTATTGCGGGCGATTGAAGACGTTTTGTCTCAAGGCCCGCAGGCCGCTCCCCTCACCCGCGATCTCGGCGGCAGCGGCAATACCGCAACATTGGGTAAAGCGATTGCGGAACGGCTGTGACAGAAAAAACCGGCTTGCTGTTCCGGCGATTTACTGGCGTTAACCCATAAAAAGGCGCGTATCAACGCCCCAGTCGGTGTTAACACGATATTGTTGATAGGCTAAAATAGTGATCTACACCACATTTTTTAGCAACACCGGTTAATAGCAAGCTGATTTATAGACGGACTTTCTATAAAAACCCCAATCCGCTGGTGATGATTTTTTCACGGCAGTAGGATCGATGCGATTTTATCGTCAAGCGAAGGAGGTTAACGTGTACAAAGCGTATGACAGATATAGAAATCCGATCGATTCCGGCTGCCGTGTTATGCAAGCCGGTTCCCGCCTGGTTGGAACCATTGCGGCGATCCATGCGGAAAATCTGAAACGAGAAGAAGTGCGCCGTTCAAAATGCGTCGAGCTACAGGGCGTAAGCGGCTATTTTGCCCCGGAAGAACTGATGCGTCTTGGGCGCACCTGACGTTTATACTCGTCATGCTTCACGTTGCATGTACGCTGGCGGGTCGAATTATTTTAGTCTTTACGACCCCGCTCCGGTTATTCGGGCGCCGTTCCGTCGCCCGATATTGTGTCTCAATAAGCATCCCTCCGCCCAGCTGAGCTAAAATCAGGCATGCTCGAACCAATCGCTGTTCTGCTCGGCAATGGGCGTAATCGAGTAAATCAATTCCTGCAAATGTTCACGAATCGCCCTTTCCGCCGCATCGGGATCGCGGGCTTTCAACCCGTTGAAAATAAGATAATGTTGCTGAATCAGGCTCATCGGCGGGGAAACCTGACTTAAACTGAGAAAGCGCACCCGGTCCATTGTCGCTTTAATCGACTCAATGGTTTCCCACGCCAGCGGGCAATTTGCAATCTGCGTCAGAAATTGATGAAAGCTATCATCCAGGCTGAGAAACTCGCGCATCTGTTGGTTCTGCGCCGCCAGTTCCTGGCGGCGCAAGTTATGTTCCAGCATCAACAGTTGCTCATCGGTGACCGACTCCGCGGCGCGGCGCACGATCGCGCACTCCAGCGCCTGACGGATGAAACGGGCATCGGCCACCCGCTGTTCGGAAATTTTCATCACAAAGGTGCCGCGCTGCGGCAGGATCTGTACCAGCCCGACATCAGCCAGCTTGATGAACGCCTCTCTGACCGGCTGACGCGATACGGCAAAACGCGTTGATATTTCTTTCTCGGACAGCAGCTTCCCCGGCGAAATATTGCATTCCACAATATCTTTACGCAGCACGCGATAAATCTGTTGGTTTACAGGTTCACTGTTATTGATCGTATCCATACCGCTGCTTTCTACCCAAAATATTTATTGATTGATGATACATGCATACTCAGGGCCATATCTATCTTATTTTCCCGGTATAAATCTGGCGTGATACGCCCATGTTTATGCCGGCGATACGACACAGTCTGCATACTGGAATACTATACTGCCGCCATCGGCAGTATAGTGAGGCGATTATCAGAATCGGCTAATACGTTAGCGAACCGTACATTATTTCCCCCTGGTTTATGGCATCAGCAGATTAGGCAGGAACAGTACCGTCTGCGGAAAAATAAACAGAATACCGACGAAGACCAGGAAAGAAATTAAATAGGGAACAGAGGCGCGCATAAAGTGCAGCGTGTCGCATTTCAAAATGCCGCAAACCGTATACATACAGATCCCGACCGGCGGCGTATTTGCCCCGAGCAATGTCAAGGTGATGAACATAATGCCGAAGTGAATGGGGTCATAACCAATCTCTGTCACAATCGGCAGCAATATCGGCGTCAATAATAAGATAAGCGGGCTGGCATCCAATACCATGCCGATAATCAGCACCAGGGCAAAAATCAACAGCATGATACCCGTCGGGCTCTCGGTAAAATCAGTAATCAACTCGGTCATTGCCTGAGGCAGTTGATCCAATACGCTGATATGTCCGAGAATAAAGGCGGCCATCACCAGCAGCATAACAATACCGAGATCGCCTAACGTTTCCGTCAGCGTATCAAGAATGCCCTGCCAGGTGAGCTCCTTATAGATCAGTCCGCCGACAATCAGCGCATACAGCACGATGAAAGCACCGGCTTCCGAGGTCGTAAACAGCCCTAAACGAATCACGACAATCAGAATAACGGGAAACATCAATGCCCAAAATCCCCGCCGGAAGCTAACCCAAACTTCTTTGAATGTCGGTTTTGATAACGTTTCCGGCTGGATCTTCATCCTGCGGGCCATGATGTAATTGGTGATCATCAGGGTGATGGTGAGCAGAAAACCGGGGATAATGCCGGCCAGGAATAGCTTGCCAATCGACACATTTCCGACAAAACCAAACAAGATCAGCAGGATGCTGGGCGGTAACGTGGCGGTTATCAATGACGCGAAAGCGATAACCACCGCCGTGTAGGCGCGCGGATAACCCCGGGCAATCATCGAGAAGCCCAGCATACGTGACTGCATGGAGGCGTCGGCCACCGCCGAACCCGCCACGCCCCCCATTAACATAGCCAGTAATACGTTAATTTGCGCCAGTCCGCCGATCATCCACCCGGTTAACAAACGGGCAAAATCCAATAATCTTTCGGTAATGCCGGTACGCGTCAGTAAATTCCCTACCAGAATAAACAACGGAACGGCAATCATCGGGAATGACTGTGTCGGCGCCGCAAATTTTTGAAAGGCGATCCCCAGAGGTAAAAAGTCGGAAGTAAAAAAATAGGCCAGGCTTGATAGGGCAATGACGAATCCAACCGGCATTCCCATCAGCATAAACAGTACAAACAACAAGCCAGTTAACCACATCATGATAAGTTCCCTTCTACAGAAGACGCTCTGGTGGAATTTACTTTCTCAATCAGTTGTTCAATGCAGGTAAACATAATCAACAAGCACCCCGTCGGAACCGCGGCGCTCAGGAAGATATGGCTAATTTCCGAAACCGGCAATACGTGAGCCCGCGTATCCCAGGTAAAGAGATATCCCGCATAGGCGCCGAAACCAAGAAAGGAAATAATCAGAATTTTATTAAGATAATCAATCGCGTTTTGTATTTTTTCGGGCAAACGTTTGGATAAAAAATCGATTCCCATATTGCGGTGATTAGCCTGGGCATAATGAATAGAGAACATGCTGACCCATGCAAATAGCACCATCGATATTTCGATAGACCAGATTAATGGGTGCCCCACACAACGCCCAATCGCCGCAACCAAAATAAGTATCACCATGATGATAAACATGATTTTTGCGATGGCTATTTCTATTTTGATAATTTTTTTCATCTGCGATCTCTCAAACAACGTCCCGCCGCCAGGACGGGACTGTGGAAATGCTCATGACGATTACTGAATATCAAGAGCCTGTTGCAGACTGACCCGGGCTTGTTCCAGGCCGAGCTTATTGGGTACGTTGGCGCAGGATTGAGTAAAAGGCGCTAAATCGATGGTCGCGATCGTCGCCCCGCCTTTTGCCATTCTATCCAGCACCGCATTGCTCTCCTCGATGATCTTCTGAGACGCATAGGCTCCGGCATTGTAAGATTCTTCATGAAGTATCTGCTGAAACTCGGCGGGAAGCTGATCGAACCATTTACTGCCGACCACAATAGAGGTCATTAAATGGTAGTGGTTGGTCTTGGTGATATATTTGGCCACTTCATGGAGCTTGGAGCCATACAACGCAGTCGGGTGCGCTTCCGCGGCATCCACTACGCCGGTCTGCACCGCGGAATAGACTTCAGACCAGGCCATCGGCGTCGGCGCGCCGCCCATGCAATTGATCATTTCAATCACAATAGGCGCATCCGGCACCCTTACCCTGACGCCCCTCAAATCCGCTGGCGTAGAGAACGGTTTTTTGGTGATCATCATGCGGGAGCCCTGATACCAGTTGAACGAGAGGCTGACCAGACCTGACTTGCTCTGCAACTGGGATTCCCATCCCTTGAAAAGCGGCGTTGAGACCAGCTTTGAAGCCTCTTCATAGTTCGATAACAAGAAAGGAGCGTTAAGTATCGCCAACTCAGGTACAAATTGCGCCAACCTGCCGCCATCGGTCAGCACGCCGACGTTACTTCCGACCTGAGCCTGTTGAATCAATTCCCCATCGGCCCCCAACTGACCACTGGGAAACAGCCTTACTCTCACCTGTTTATCAGTACGTTGCTCAACATTTTTCTTAAACTCCTTAAACCCGGCATAAATAGGGTCGTCAGGCGCCAGGGCGGTGCTCAAATTAAATTCATAGGTTTTTGCCGCCAGCGAAGAAACCGCAAAGAGCGAAAGCAACGTCCCGAATACCATTTTTTTAAACATTCGTTGCGGAGATATATGAATGATTTCACTTTTTAATCTTAATGTATCGTTTGACATTTTTTATTCTCCAAAGGAAAAGTAGGGGTTTTAAACCGGCACCTTTGCATAACCTCCGCCCTGATATCCCCGGGAAAACCCGGGGAACGGGGATATTGATGCCATAAGCCGGATCATATTTTGTGACAACGATCACCTATACCGGCACGAATGAGTTAGGGTTACTCTTTCATATAACACTGCTACAGCGCTCCCCATTAAAATAAACCAACGCAACGATTAGCTTTATTTTCTCGTGGAAAGACAATTCCTTTTTTAAATACCTATTTCATATCAATGCATTAATAACCCGACTATACCGACAGGTTATTAACTCAACGTTTATTTATTCTCTCTAACGCCAAACCAACGGATTTCTTTGCGCCATGCGCCTGCAACAACGCATACGCCTCCGCAACCTGTTGCACGAAAAGCAAATTATCCGGCAGGTCATTGCCAAATACGTCGCGCAGGCTTAATAACGCCTTGATGCGTGCCTCGCCGTCCGCGCTTTGTGAAACCAGTTGCGCCAGTTTTTCCCGCTGCGGATCGCTGATGTCGATGGGTTGTCCGGCATCGTCCACGCCGCCGACGTAACGCATCCAGCCCGCCACCCCCAACGCCAGCAGGTTGAACGGCTCACCTTTCGCCAGATGGACGCGAATAGAATCCAGCATACGCTGCGGCAGCTTCAATGTTCCGTCCATCGCAATTTGCCAGGTACGGTGTTTCAGCCCGGTATTCCGATAGCGCTCAAGCAGTGATTCGGCATAAGCGTCCAGATCGACATGCTCGACATGCAGCGTCGTCGCCTGCTCATCCAGCATCAGCTGACGCGCCGCCCGTACATAGTCCCGGTCCTGCATACATTCATCAATGTATTGATAACCCGCCAGATAGCCGAGGTAAGCCAGAAAAGAGTGGCTGCCATTCAGCATTCTCAGCTTCATTTCTTCATAAGGCAGCACATCCGTCACCAGTTCAGCCCCGACCTTCTCCCATGCGGGGCGCCCGGCGACAAAATTATCTTCAATGACCCACTGTCTGAACGGTTCGCAGGCAATGCCCACCGGATCCTGAATCCCGCCGATAACCTGGGTGATTTTCGCCAACGAATCCGGCGTGATGGCGGGAACGATCCGATCGACCATGGTGGAAGGGAAACTGACGTGGTTTTCTATCCACGCCGCCAGGTCGGCATCCTGCGCTTTAGCCAGGGCAAGAACCACATTGCGGGTGACGACGCCATTATTCGGCATATTGTCGCAGGACATCACGGAAAACGGCATCAGCGATTTTTCCCGACGTAGCCGCAGGGCTTCGATAATCACCCCGGGCGCCGAATGGGGCCGCCGAGGGTGAGCCAGATCGTGCTGAATCAACGGATGATCCATATCAATGGATGCGGTTGACGGTAAGTAGCAATACCCTTTCTCCGTCACCGTCAATGAGACGATGGCAATGTCCGGTTGCGTCATCACGTCGAACACCTTCTCAATACCATCGACTTCGCCGTGGAGAGCCTGACGAACCACCCCCACAACGCGGCCGTGCCAGCGGCTGCCGCTCATTTCACAGACGGAATAGAGTAAGTCCTGCTGTTTCAGATCGGCAATTTGCTGCTCGCCGCCGATCAGGTTGACTTCGCAATATCCCCAATCGCTGGCGTGCTCGGCGGCCAACTGGTCGGCATACACCGCCTGGTGAGCCCGGTGGAATGCGCCAAAACCGAGATGCACGATGCGGGTTTTCAATACATTGCGGTCATATTCAGGGACAATCGTTCCCTGCGACACCTTATGCAGATTGCTTTGTGAAAGATTCATCGAAAGACTCTCATTTCAAATTCAGTAAGCCGCGCGGAAAGGTTTTATAAACTACCTCGCCAATTCCAGGATCTCTGCCCATACGCCGTCGTCCACCGGGATGCCATGTTGCAAATTTTCACGGCGGTTTTGAGCCGAATGTTCCCCCGGGTAATAAACCGCTTTCTGCCCTTCGGCCGGTTCCGCCGTTTTGACATAATCAGCCACGCTGTCGGCCATACGGTTGCTGAACTCGCTGCCGCCAAGCTGAGCCGGATCAAAAACCATAAAAATCTGACTGGCGCCGGTACAGCTGCCCTTGCCTACCTTATCGATCTCATTGGTTGGACGACCGGCGGAAAGCAGCGCGGCCATGGCATCCAGCAGAACCGCCATGCCGGAACCTTTCCAATATCCGGTAGGAAGAATACGCATTGATTGTTCAATCGGGCCGGGTTCATCCGTCAGCCGTCCCTGGGTATCGTAACCGCCGGGGAAAGGCAGGCGTTCGCCTTTCAGGCGCGTGACCTGCAATTTGCCGTACGAATATTGCGACATCGCCATATCCAGCACCAACGGCCCTTTGTCGCGCGGCACCGCCATCACAAAAGGGTTATTACCCAGGCGGGTATTTTTCGCGCCCCATGACGGCATACAGGATTCCGTATTGGTCCAGCAAATCGCCGCCAGCCCTTTCTCCACCGTTTTCCACCCATAGGTGCCGCCCCGCATCCAGTGCGTGGTATTACGCAATGCCACGATGCCGATGCCATTTTCACGCGCTATTGCCGCGGCCTTTTCAACGGCGAACAGCGCGTTGGTGATGCCAATACCTTGATTGCCATCGTAAATTTCAATAACGCCCAATGATTTAACCAGCGTCGGTTCGGCATGGATATCCACCCAGCCCTTCTTCACATAATCAACAAAGCGCGGGACGCGATTCAAACCGTGTGAATAAATGCCGTCGCAGCTGGATTCAGTGTGAATCTGCGCGCAAATTTCCGCTTTCCGTTCACTTAATCCGGCATTTAAAAATGCTTTTTTCACCGTCTCTTTCATGACATCAAAATTGATTCTTTGCATTTTCGTTATCTCATCTTTTAATTAGCCGCCGAGCAAATAAACCGGCAACCACAGTGCAATATTGGGATAGGCGATAATCAGCCCGACAACGATCAACTGGAGAATAACAAAGGGAATAACACCGGTATAAATCTGCGTCATTTTTATTGATTTATCCGTAATCGCGCCGCGCATATATAACAGCGTATAACCGAAAGGCGGCGTCAGAAATGACGTTTGTAATACCAACCCGACAATTACCCCAAACCAGACCAATACATCGCCCCGCCCGACAAATTCAAAATCGAATGTCATCAGGGCAATAATAGGGCCGAAAATAGGCAGGAAAATTAACGAAATTTCGATCCAATCGAAAAAGAAACCCACCAGAAAAGTCACCACGACCAGCACCATTAACAGGGTATATGGCGTTAAATCCGCGGCTTCAATGGCATCAATCAATAAATGCTCACCACCGATAGAGCGAAAAACGTAGGAGAACACCGTCGCGCCAAACACAATAAAGAAGATCATCGCCGAGACGAATGCGGTGCTCTGTACCACGTCATACAGCATGGCAAAGGTGAAGCGGCGTTTGACCAGCGTCAGAATAAACGCGCCCAGCGCGCCAACCGCCGCGGCTTCCGTCGGCGTCGCCCAACCGGCGAAGATCGATCCCAACACCATAAAAATCAAGAATACCGGGGCCAGAATCCCGCGAACAATAATAAGCAGGGTTTGCTTGATCGTGTATTCCGGCACGTCCACGGCTTTAGGCGCCAGTTTCGGAAAAAAGAAGCCGAGAGTGATAACCAGCACGATATAGAGCGCCAGATTAAGCAACGCCGGCCCGATCGTCGCCATAAACAGACGGCCGATGGAGACCTGTAGCACATCGCCCATAAAAACCAGCATAACGGAAGGCGGGATGATAATGCCGATCGTCCCTGCCGCGGCGATCGTGCCGCACGACAGCGCGTTCGAATACCCGGCCCGCTGCATACTGGGCAACGCCAGCGTCGTCATCATAATTACCGTGGCCGACACCACGCCGGTCGTTGCGCCCAGGATCCCGCCGATCAACACAACGCCCAGCGCCATGCCGCCGGGCACGCGTTTGGTCAGGATACGAATAGCATCGAGCAGATCCACCGCAATGCCGCTGCGCTCCAGCAGTATCCCCATGAAGATAAACATCGGCCCGGCGACCAGCGTCAGGTTTTCCGCAAGCTGTTGCCAGGCTCGCGGCAGGATATTAAAAAACTCAATCATGGAAAACAGATCGTACTGGCTGGCGATAAAGCCAAACAGCATTCCTGTTCCCCCTAATACATAAGCCACCGGATAACCGGAAAAAATCAGCACGGATAATGTTAAAAACATCGCAATGGGAATTAGGTATCCGGCATCCAGATCCGAGCGAATAACCCCAACCACAACGAAAATAAGCAGCAACGCAAACACCACGCAACCTAACGCTTTACGGCGCGGAGACTTTTTCCCCATGACTGTAACAGAGGCACTCATGATGGATTCCCCGATGAAGATGTGGATAACGTATGTAATTGCCGGCAGATATTAATAATACGGCTGAGGGTGGCTAATAATAATAGCGTCATTCCAATCGGAATAGTGGCCTTAATTATCCAGCGATGCGGTAAACCATGGCTGGAAATAGATCCTTCTCCTTGTTCAAAAGACATCAAGGCGAAATGATAGCCAAAATAAATCACCGCAATAAGGTAAGGCAGGGCAAGAAACAGCGCGCCGAAAAGATCCACACGGAGTCTGGTTTTCTCGCTGAAATTCTCCCTGAACACATCGACACGCACATTCATATCCTTCACCATGACCCCGGCGAACAGGAAAATAAACAGTAAGGTGTGCAGATGCCATTCCGCTTCTTGCAATCCGGTGGAGCCAATACCGCCAAACCGTCGGGAAACGACGTCATACAGCGTAACCAAGGTAAGCGGTATCAGAAACCAGGCGCAAATCCGACCGGTCTTCAGCAGAATCGCATCAATAATATTGGCCAGTTTATAGAGTCGGTTAACCATAAAAAGATTCCTTATGGAAAGCAGCGGGCCATAACCCGCTGCTGAGCACTATGCAGACTACTCAGGTAAATTGCCCGCTGATAATGCTCTCCACTGAGAGTAGGATTTTTGAAATTGGTTATATGAATCCGCCACCGCTTTAAATTCCGCATTATTACCGCTCAGTTCTTCACTGACCTGTTGCCAGGCGGTATTCAAATCATCCAGAATAGGTTGTGGGAATATTTTAATCTGTACGCCTTTTGATTTAATAAAATCAAGCGCGGAGCCTTGAATGGCCTCTCCCACGGCAATACTTTCCAGCACGGCTTTGTTACAGGAAGCCTGAATAGCCTGCTGTTGACGCGGACTCATGCCATCCCATTTGTCCTTATTGATCAAAAGCGTCTGAATGGAAGAGGTCTGATGCCAGCCGGGGAAATAATAATATTTGGCGATTTCATACAACCCCATATTCTGATCCAGCGCGGGCATCGAATATTCCGCGGCATCAATCACGCCGCGTTCCAGCGCGGCATAAATATCCCCACCGGCCATATTCTGCGTGGAAACGCCTAACTTTTCATAGGTTCTCCCGCCCAGCCCGGCAATACGCATTTTTAATCCGCGTAAATCCTGTACGGCGTTAATTTCTTTATTGAACCAGCCGCCGGCTTCAGGGGCATTAAATCCGCAGATCAGTCCTTTAATTTTATATTTTTCCAGCAGCTTATCTCTCAGATCATTACCGCCGCCCTGCTCCAGCCAGGAGATAAGTCCATTTGCGTCCATACCAAAAGGAACGGCATCAAAAAAAGCCAGCGCCGGATTTTTCTGGGCAAAGAATGACAGCCCGGCATAGCCCATATCAATTGAACCCGTGGACACGGCATCAAAGATCCCCTCATTGGGAACCAGCCCTTTAGGCTCGAAATACTGAATACGGATGCTGTTATCGGAAGCCGCGGCGATATCTTTGGGTAATTGCTGAGTAACCGGCCCTAATATCGCCAGGGAGGAGGCATAACCACTCTGCATTTTTAAGCGAATTGTTTTATCTTTTTCATTGGCGCTGACCGGCCCAAGACAAAACGCCATGATTAAACTGGCAAGAGACAGGGTACGAGGTATTTTTTGTAATACTTTCATCTTTATATTCACCTTATTGTATTCGGTGCTATCACAGGTAATCATCAGAATGATGCCGGGCGAAAATAAATCCCCCGGGCATGATTTTTACTCCACGCACAAGATAACTTTGCAACACGTGCGCTGTTCAGTTTCAAATAGCGTTAAAGCGGCCTCCGCATCATGAATATTCAGATAGTGCGTCACCAGCTTTTCCGGTTCGAGCAAACCCTGTTGCAGCCAGTCAATCACCTGCGGGAAACGATGGCTATTAAGGCGTGAGGTAAACAACGACAGTTCTTTACTGGTAAGACTTTGTTGGGTGACAGTGCAAGGCTCGCCGGAAAAACCCAGTAGTCCGATACGGGCCGCCGGCGAAGCCAGCGCAACCGCTTCCGCCAGAATGGACGGATGACAGGCGGCGTCGATAATCAGCGTCGGACGAACCCCGGCCAACTGTTCCGCCAATGGCGTCCGGCCGTTATCCAGCGTCAGGTCGGCGCCATTGTCGCGCGCCATCGCCAGGCGCTCCGGCAGGCGATCCGCCACCACGACCTGAGCAACGCCATACACCTTTTTCAGCACCTGAACCGCGGTCAATCCCATCGGCCCCGCGCCATAAATCAAGGCGATATCCTCCGGCGCCGGTTGCAGAAAGGCGCAGATATTGGCGGCGATGGTGAAAGGTTCAACCAGGCTTGCCAGCTTGTCCGGTATCGAATCGGGGATACGGTGGGCATTGGCGGCGGGCGCGCAGGCATACTCGCTGAACCCCCCGTCGCGATGCACGCCGATAACCTGTAATTCAGTACAAACGTTGGGACGGCCTACCGAACAAGGGTAGCAATGACCGCAACTGACCACCGGATCGACCACAACCCGCTCACCGATACGCAAACGATCGACGTCCTCGCCGACCGCATCAATCACGCCAAAAAACTCATGCCCGATAACCCGCGGATATTTTGCAAACGGATTATGTCCGTGCCAAATATGCACGTCAGAGCCGCAGATGCTGGCGTAATTCACCTTTACTCTGACTTCGCCGGCAAGCGGCTGGGGGATCGGGCGTTCCTGAATAACCAATTTCCCGGGCGTTTCAATCACCACGCTTTTCATATTCGCTACCTCTGTCACCAATTCCACAGCGTGCCGTCTTCCAGACGCGCGACCGGTAAATGAGCGGGTTCATAGGGATATTTGGCCGCCAGCTTTTCATCAAACTCGATGCCCAGCCCGGGCTTGTCGCCGGGGTGCATATAGCCGTCGTCAAACACCCAGCTATGCGGGAACACGTCCAGCATTTGCTCGGAATAGCCCATGTATTCCTGAACGCCGAAGTTAGGCACCCAAAGGTCGAAATGCAGCGCCGCCGCCATACAAATCGGCGACAGATCGGACGGGCCGTGCGAACCGGTACGCACCTGATACAGAGAAGCGAAATCAGCAATCCGGCGCATCCCGGTAATGCCGCCGGTATGGGTAATCGTGGTGCGGATATAGTCGATCAACTGTTCTTCAATCAGCTGTTTGCAATCCCAGATACTGTTAAACACTTCGCCGACCGCAATCGGCGTAACCGTATGCTGGCGGATTAAGCGGAAACATTCCTGATTTTCCGCCGGGGTGGGATCTTCCATCCAGAACAGGCGATAATCTTCAATGCTCTTGCCGAAGCGGGCCGCTTCGATGGGCGTCAGCCGGTGATGCATGTCGTGCAGCAGGTGTTCCGAGAAGCCAAATTTGTCACGCACCGCCTCAAACAGCTTGGGAGTGAAATCGAGGTATTTTTCCGTCGACCACAGTTGCTCTTCAGGCCAGTTGCCTTTTGTCGCCGGTTCGTAGGCCAGACCTTTGCCTTTCGCCATCCCATAGGTGGTTTTCATTCCGGGAACGCCGCACTGCACGCGAATAGCCTTGAATCCCATATCACGGTGTTTGGCGTAATCGTCCAGCACCTCATCGATGGTATGGCCGGTGGTATGGCAATAAACCATTACCCCGGTGCGCGATGCGCCGCCCAATAGTTGGTAAAGCGGCATATTGGCCGCCTTGCCTTTGATATCCCACAGCGCCATATCCACCGCGGAAATGGCCGACATCGTGACCGGGCCGCGACGCCAATACGCGCCTTTATAAAAATACTGCCAGATATCTTCTATCTGATGCGCGTCACGCCCGATCAACTGCGGGCACACATGATCCTTGAGATAAGACGCGACCGGCAGTTCACGACCATTGAGCGTCGCGTCGCCGATACCCGTCAAACCGCTATCGGTGGTAATTTTCACCGTGACAAAGTTACGCCCTGGGCAGGTAACAAACACTTCAGCGCTGACAATTTTCACATTACTTATCCTTCTCTACTCATGACGGCCCACGCCTTAATGGCAACTACCATACAAGTATATTAAGTCGGATAAATTGAATCACTTCACATTTATGCATTCAAAAAATGAATTTCTCACAACAAAGAATTAACAAAGACAAAGGAGGAAAACGCAGCCATCGCGGCCGGAACGGATAGGCGGCGATTTTCAAAAAAAATTCATTATGTTGCGGATTATTCAGGCGCTATCGAACTGAATAGCCGGGAGACTTACCCGGATAACAGGGAGTTAAAGTAGATTTGGATAAATTTTATGTGGATATACAAAGAAATAAATGTGACTAACAGCACAACCCTATCCGTGGACCTATGGTCAAATAAAAAACAATAAAAAAACAGGGGGTATATCCCCTGGATAATTCGCGCCGCACGACGAAACGTTGTGGTTTTGAACCACGCACAGGCAACGTGAAGTATGACGGGTATGGGTAAGTTAGCGATCAGAACCGGAATATTCTAAGTCAAAAATTACCTCTGATGCCAGATTGGCGCCACTTTCCGCAATGGGTTTTTGTTACAGACACAGGGATTTTCTCGTCTATCCTCAGGATGACTCAAATCCAGCAAAAGCCTATCACGATGGTTTGCTATATCGGCGCCATTTTTCAGCTGCATGACTGCAGTTTCAATGTGAAGGTTATGTTATGGAAGAATTTTCTCGCCGTCGTTTTATCGCGTATCTGGGAAGCGCGATTGTTGTCACCGGGAATTCCAGTCTCGCGCTTGCAGAGACGACGGATCAACCGACCAAAACCGCTAAATCCACTGCCGTTAAATACGGCCTGCTGCACAATGAGCAACGCTGCATTGGCTGCAACGCCTGTATCGGCGCCTGTAAAACCACCAACAACGTACCCGATGGCGTGACCAGGCTGGAAATACTGAAAACCGTGGATATTCCCGCCGAGGGGAAAACGCGCTCATTCAGACAATATTTCCGCAAATCCTGTCAGCATTGTGAGAACCCGCCCTGCGTGTCGGTATGCCCGACCGGCGCGTCATTTAAAGACGCCTTAACCGGCATCGTCGACGTCAACGACAAACGCTGCGTCGGTTGCCGCTACTGCATCGCCGCCTGCCCTTATCACGTCCGTTTCATTAACCCGGTCAGTAAAACAGCGGATAAATGTAATTTTTGCCGGGAAACCAATCTGGCGGCGGGGAAACAACCCGCCTGCGTTGAAATATGCCCGACCAAAGCCCTGGTGTTCGGCGATCTGAACGATCCCGACAGCGATATTTCAAAAATGATTAAGAGCAATTCAACCTATCGGTCGAAAGTCTATCTGGGCACCGAACCACAACTTTATCGCGTACCGGGCAGACGGGGAGAAATAGACAATGCTTAACGCTTTCCATTTTGACACGCTGGTATGGGATTGGCCCATCGCCATTTATCTGTTGCTGGTGGGTATCTCGGCGGGAATGGTGTCGCTGTCGATTCTGATTAAATACTATGTGCCTGCCGAATATAACGGCAGCAATAACATTATAAAATCGACCGCCGTCATCGCCCCGCTGGCGGTCATCATCGGGCTGCTGATCCTGATTTTTCACCTGACGCGGCCGATGACCTTCTGGTATCTGATGGTTTTCTATAGCCCCACCTCCATCATGTCGCTGGGGGTGATGTTATTTCAGATCTATTTCGTGGCGATCGCGCTGTGGATTATCAACCTCTACCGTAGCGAGTTGCTCCACCTGATAGAAACTAAAATCCATCGCCCGGCGCTGACCGCGCTGGCGCAAAAAATCACCGCCGCGATTGCCAATAAAGCCGGCCTGATTGAAAAAACGCTGCTGGTGCTGGCCATTCTGCTCGGCTGCTATACCGGTTTCCTGCTGTCGGCGCTGAAATCGTTCCCGTTATTAAACAACCCGGTATTACCGGTATTGTTTTTGGCTTCCGGCACCACTTCAGGCATTGCGGTTGCGATGCTCGCCAGCGCCATGAATCGTCATGCTTCCGGCAATACCGCAACCATGCGTTTTATACATAAAATAGAGAATCCGGTTATCTATGCCGAAGTGTTTCTGCTGTTTGCCTTCTTTGTCGGCCTGTTTCTCGGCGGCGGACAAAAAGCGGTGGCGGCGCATACCGCGCTTACCGGCTTCTGGGGCGGCGTGTTCTGGATCGGTATTGTCGGCTTGGGAATTGTCGTACCGCTGCTCGCCAGCTTTTTAGGCAAAAACCATGAACCGGGCAGAATGAATCTCGCGGCAATGGCCGCGTTAAGCCTGTTAGGCGTGTTTTTGTTGCGCATGTTCGTGCTCTATGCCGGACAAATGACGGTGGCCTGAGCCGATGAATACATCATGGGTGTTGTTCTGGATTGCATCGATCACCTTTTTTATGCAATCCCTGGATACCACCATGCTGTATATCGCCATTCCAGCCATTGCGGATTCACTGCATCAACCGGTGTTGCATATGGAAATCATCGTCATTTCCTACGTCATCACCGTGGTGGCCTTTACGCCGGTCAATGGCTGGCTGGCGGAGCGTTTCGGCGAAAAAAAAACCTATCTGTTGGCCATCGGCATATTTATGCTCGGCTCGCTGCTGTGCGTGACCGCGAACTCTATTCTTGGCTTAAGCGCCTTTCGTTTTATTCAGGGGATCGGCGGCGCGCTGATGTTGCCGATCATCAGAACCGTCATCTTAAGAACCACGCCGCAGGCCATGAAGCTGATATTCCTGAACCGCATTACCTTGCTCGGTTTATTGGGTACGATGATTGGGCCGGTATTAGGCAGCTTCGTGGTTAATCTTGTTTCATGGCGGGTTATTTTTATCGCTAATATTCCGTTATCGCTGCTCTGCCTTTTTTTGGCGCAAAAATATATTCCCGACGAAGCCATCAGCGTGGAGCGCCAGGCCGATTCTTATGGGCTGGTGTTGCTGGTATTAATGCTTTTTCTCGCCGCATTCACGCTCACCGCGATGCCCAAAAATCTACTCCCCGCGCCTGCCGCCATCCTGCTTTGTTTGTCAGGCACCGGTCTGGCTTTTCTTTATTTCAAGCGGGACATCACCAAAAGAGAGACGCTGTTTCCCTCATCGCTATTTGAAATAAAAACGTTCTCCATCGGTATCTTTGGCGGAATTTTAACCCGGGTGTTGCTGTCGTCCACGCCCGTGGTGCTCTCATTAATGTTGCAGACGACGCTGGCCTGCCCGCCGGTGGAAACAAGCATGATCCTGCTGCTTTTTTCTACCGGCGCGCTGCTGTCGAAAATGCTTTTCGAGCCAATGATTAAACGCGCCGGCTACCGCAGGCTGCTAATGATGACCACCGGTTTTACCTCGATATTTATTCTTGCCATGAGTTTCGCGGTACAGGAAAAATCGATGATGCAGATCGGCATTATCGCCACTATTCTGGGAATATTGATTTCAACGCTGCATTCCGCAGAAAATACGTTGGCATTCAGCAACCTGAACAATTCAACTTATCATAGCGGCAATAACCTGCTGACCATGACGCAATTAATCTCGGTGATGGTCAGTATGGCGCTCACCTTTCCGGTATTACGCTTTCTGTCCCAATTTGAAACCATCTTTAACGTAAGCAGCTTTAGCCTGTTATTTTTATTGCTTGGCATTGGATTACCGATTTGCTGTCTGGTATTCAAGCATCTTAATGAAGACGACGGCCATCATTTTATTCACGGCAGATAACGATTAACGGTTCAGGCGCCCGCTTTACGAAACGTCAGATTAAACCGATACTCTCCCGGCAGGTACGAAGGCACCGAACCGCCTTTCAGCGGCAAAATCCCGTGATAGCGCAGCCGCGACGCGCCGCCCCAGACCACCACATCGCCGTGCCCCAGCGGCAGCCGCTGCGCCCGCTCGCCACGCGTCATGCCGCCAAACAAGAACACGGCGCTTAGCCCCAGAGAGAAAGAGACAATGGGCTGCCGGCGATCATATTCGTCTTTATCCTGATGCAGCGACAGCCGGGCGCCGACCTCATAACGATTAATCAGACAGGCATCGGGTTCAAAATCGACAAAACCGGCTTCACCGGCGGCTTTTTTCGCCAGTTGAGAAAAGATATCCGGCATAGCCGGCCACGGCTTCCCGCTGAGCGGATCAACGGGAGAATAGCGATAGCCGGTTTCATCCGTCACCCAGCCTAGCGGCCCGCAGTTGCTCATGGCGACCGACATGGTATAGCCGCCCGGCGTCGTCATATGGCGGAACGCCGCTTGCGCGGCAACGGCGTTGACCGCCGCCATCAACGCCGGAGCCTGTTGATAAGCAAACCCGCGCAGGATAACCGCGCCGGGCGCCAGCGGTTCCGTCCAGCGTCTCGGTTCTTCCTGCTCAAATAAATCAAGATTCATGACGCGCTGATGCCTCCGCTTCTTTTACCCGTGCTTCTTTCGCCAACAAGGCGCTTTTACGCGCCACGCCCCAGCGATAACCCGACAATGAACCATCATGGCGAACCACCCGATGGCAGGGGATCGCCACGGCCAGCCGGTTAGCCGCGCAGGCGCCCGCCACCGCCCGCACCGACGCGGGTGAACCGATCCTGGCGGCGATGTCGCGATAGCTGGCGGTCTCCCCGGCCGGAATATCCCGCAACGCCTGCCACACCCGTCGCTGGAATGCCGTTCCGCGGATATCAAGCGGCAACGCCAGCCCGATTTCCGGCGCATCGACAAAGCCGACCACCTGCGCCACTCGCTGCTCAAACGCCGCATCTCCGCCCACCAGTTGCGCATTGGCAAACATATCCTGCAACGCATTCACCAGTTGTTGCGCATCATCCCCCAACAGAATAGCGCAAATCCCCCGCTCGCTCTCAGCCACCAGAATATCCCCCACCGAACAGGCGCCGACAGCGAAATAGATCGTCATACCCAGCCCTTTGTGTTGAAAGGTTGTCGGCGTCATGCCCAGTTGCGCATTGGACTCCGCATAGAAGCGCCCGGTGTCGCTATAGCCGGCATCCAGGATCGCGTCGGTAATGGCGTGATCTTTCGTCAGCCGTTGACGGAGCTGTTGCTGACGATGGGCTTTGGCATAGTGTTTTGGCGTAACGCCGGTTATCGACTTAAATAAACGGTGAAAATGAAACCGGCTTAACCCCACCGCTTTCGCCAGCGCATCCAGCGCCGGGGGCTTCTCGGTCTGCTCTATCATCCGACAGGCCCGGACAATTTGTTCCGCCTGCTGCGCCTCCCGCGATATTCCGCCCTGGCGGCAACGCTTACAAGGGCGAAATCCCGCCGCCTGCGCCTGGTCAGCGGTGGCGAAGAACACCACATTTTCACGTCTGGGCCGACGTGAGGCGCAGGACGGCGCACAATACACCCCGGTCGTTTTCACCGCATAAATAAAGTGGCCGTCCGCCGCTTTATTGCGGGCCAGCACCGCCAGCCAGCGCGGATCGTCTTCCTGATGGGATTTATCGCCCGGTTTCATTTTTCACCTCCCGCGTAATGGACTCCGGCAGCCTTATCCGCCAGGGACAGGCAATCACCATAAGATGAAAAGACCTCGCCAACACGCTCAATTCTTGCTTTTTAATTCCGCATCCCGCTCGCGGCCGCGCATGGCATAGCAGATCGCCATACAATCACCTATGCTCAGGTTCCTGACGCTTAATTTTATCACCCCAGACTTGGAAAAAGTTTATGACACCCGATCGCCAGCAGCACGTTGACCGCCTGGCCAGAGAACATCTCTGCGCGATTAATGACCGGTGGACCGATCTGATATCACAAATCGGCGACTGCCATCATCAAACGGCGCCTCACCGGGAACCTTATGAGGCATTAATTCGCGCCGTAGCCTATCAGCAGCTCACCACCCGAGCCGGCGATGCGATGGTGGCGAAACTATTGCGCGTTCATGACCAGACAGGACAAACCTTTCCCAGCGCGGAGCAAATAGCCGCCTGCTCCAGTGAAACGCTAAGACAATGCGGCTTCTCCGCCCGTAAGGCTGAAACCCTGCGCGCTATCGCCCAGGGAGCGCTCAGCGGGCTGGTTCCCAGCCTCGAACAGGCCACGGCGATGGACGATGAGGCGCTCATCGAACAACTCTGCTCGCTAAAAGGCATCGGGCGCTGGACGGTGGAAATGTTTCTGATTTACTCGCTCGAACGCACTGACATTATGCCGCTAGACGATCTGGGGATTAAGCAAGGGCTGAGTTATGTTTACGGACTGCCGGAAACGCCGTCCCGACATACGCTGCATGAATTGAGCCGCCGCTGTCAGCCTTATCGCACGATTGCGTCCTGGTATTTATGGCGGGTTCCGTCGCTGCCGGCGTATCAGGCGTTTAAAATGACGCGCCGGCGGAGCCGCTGACCGTGCGGCTTCCCTGAAAGCAAACCTGCGCCATCATCAGCGCAGGCGAGAATTCACGGATACGCCATGCGCATTGCTCATCTCGCGCCGATGAACGATACGCGCGCGCAAGATATCGTAAAGCCAGTTGTATGCCATGGTATAAGGCAGAAAGAACAGAAAAAAACCGATGTCGATCATCAACGCCTGCCACAGCGTAATATTCAGCATCCACGCCGCCAGCGGCAGGCCGATAAAAATAAATCCGCCTTCAAACCCTAACGCATGGCCTATCCGCAGCGGCCAACGGCGCGTCCCCCGCTCGACGGGCCACAGCCGGTCGAATACGGCGTTATAAATCATGTTCCAGATCATCGCCACGCCGGACAACACGATCGCCAGCGCGCCGATATCCAATATCGGCCTGTTCAGCACCCAGGCCCCCACGGGGGCAGAAATCAGCAGGGCAATAATTTCAAAACCAACCGCATGGACAATGCGTTCACGTAGCGTTTTCTTTTGCATAGCACATTCACTTCTATTCACTCGGTGTTCACTGATCGATCCCCGCCGCTTTCAAGGGCGGGAACGCGATACCGGGTGTCATTTTCATCGTAATAGCTGATAGAATAAAATTAGAATCCATCGATAAAAGCGATAGAGTGAGAGATGCGTTATTCCCCTGAATCCTTGCTGGCGTTTATCGCTACCGTCAATACCGGCTCATTTTCAGCCGCTGCGCGGCATCTGCATAAAAGCCAGTCCACCGTCAGCGCGGCCATCGCCAATCTGGAAGCAGACTTAGGGCTGACGCTGTTCGATCGCGCCGGGCATCAGCCCGTTTTGACCCAGGCAGGTAAAAAAATTCTGGCTTATGTGCAGGCGATCCTGTCCGCCAGCGATGCGCTGGATGAGTTGGCGATCCGGCTGGCCGACAATATTGAACCACGGCTGACATTTGTGCTGTCCGATACCTGGAAAACCATGCATTACGAACCCGTATTGCAACGCTTCGCCCAGCGTTTTCCTGATATTGAGTTTGAATGCCTGATTGCGGAAGATGACGATGTGATTGATTTGCTGCAATCCCAACGCGCGCACGTCGGGCTGGTGCGGGCGCAATCCGCTTATCCACCGGATATCGCGGTTTCCCGATCGCAGATAAAAACAGAAATGGCGATATTTGTTGCGGCGACGCATCCGCTGGCCGCCGAGAAAAAAGTCACCCGCAGCCAGCTCTCCACCGTGCGCCAGCTTTATCTGAACACCTATAAACGCAACGATAGGCTACAGGCTGAAGGCGTAGTCTGGTCCGCGCCGTCCTATCTTATGCTGCTGGAAATGGCGGAACAGGGTTTTGGCTGGAGCATCCTGCCGCGCTGGCTGGTTTCACAGTACAGCCAACATTTGGTCGAATTGCCCGTCGCCGGCTGGCCGCTGCTTATCGAGGTCGATATCGCCTGGTCTAAACCCTGTCCGCCCGGCCCGGCGGGCCTATGGATGATTGATAACCTACTGGCTCAGCAGGACGTTGCCGCTGTTTCACCGACAACGCCGCATCCCTAAGACACTACGCGGCGCCGGGTTTCCGATGCCGCTTACTTATATTATTTTGGACTTATGTCATCGGCTAAAAAAAATTACTGCGCTAATTAAATGATTATGATTGCCAAATAGAGGTTTATTTTAATTAAATAATTTAATTAACCAACTTAACTCCGCGTAATCTTAATAATTCAGCCTGTTTCATTACAATGATTTTACTTTTTATATTATGTTGTAAAAAAAACACTTACGCGATTTTCTTGCCAATTCTGTGATGAACCAAAGTGGTTCTACCCATCATAAAACCATACTATTATAGAGTGAATTGCTTTTGTATTTGCGCCAAATGCGGTTGCCCTGCCCTATGCAAAGGTTATTAGAATCATACGGGATATAAACCTACTAATAATGCGAACGCAAGTGAGAAAAAAATGTCGAATAAACCCTTTTATTACCAAGATCCTTTTCCGCTAAGTAAAGATGACACCGAGTATCGCCTTCTCAGCAGTGACTACGTGTCCGTTACGCAATTTGAAGGCCAGGACATCCTGAAAATCGAACCGGAAGCGCTTACCCTGCTCGCCCAGCAAGCCTTCCACGATGCATCTTTTATGCTCCGCCCGTCCCATCAGCAACAGGTTGCCGATATTCTTCACGACCCGGAAGCCAGCGAAAACGACAAATACGTCGCCCTGCAATTTCTGCGCAACTCTGAAATCGCCGCCAAAGGCATTCTGCCGACCTGTCAGGATACCGGAACCGCGATTATCGTCGGCAAGAAAGGCCAGCGGGTCTGGACCGGCGCCAACGATGCCGAAGCGTTGTCCCACGGCGTTTACAATACCTTTATCGAAGATAACCTGCGCTATTCGCAGAATGCCGCGCTGGATATGTACCAGGAAGTGAACACCGGCACCAATCTGCCTGCGCAGATCGACCTCTACAGTACCGAGGGCGAAGACTATAAGTTCCTGTTTGTCTGCAAAGGCGGCGGTTCCGCCAACAAAACCTATCTGTATCAGGAAACCAAAGCGCTGTTGACGCCCGGCAAACTGAAAAACTTCCTGCTGGAAAAAATGCGCACGCTGGGCACGGCCGCCTGCCCGCCGTACCATATCGCCTTTGTTATCGGCGGCACCTCCGCCGAAACCACTCTCAAAACCGTTAAGCTGGCCTCAACCAAATATTATGACGAATTGCCGACCGAGGGTAATGAACACGGTCAGGCATTCCGGGATATCGCGCTTGAACAGGAACTGCTGGAAGAGGCCCGCAATCTTGGTCTGGGCGCGCAGTTCGGCGGTAAATATTTCGCCCACGATGTGCGCATTATCCGCCTGCCGCGCCACGGCGCGTCCTGCCCGGTCGGTATGGGGGTGTCCTGTTCCGCCGACCGCAACATCAAGGGGAAAATCAACCGCAAAGGCGTATGGCTGGAACAGCTTGAGCACAATCCGGGTAAATATATTCCTGAACATTTGCGAGAAGCGGGTGAAGGCGAAGCGGTCAAAATCGATCTCAATCGCCCAATGCCGGAAATTCTGCAAGAGCTGTCGCAATACCCGGTTTCCACCCGTCTGTCTCTGACCGGCACCATCATCGTGGGCCGCGACATCGCGCACGCCAAACTGAAAGAACGTCTGGACAAGGGTGAAGGTCTACCGCAGTACATTAAAGATCACCCGATCTACTACGCCGGCCCGGCCAAAACCCCGGCGGGCTATGCCTCTGGTTCTTTAGGCCCGACGACGGCCGGACGCATGGATTCCTATGTCGATTTACTGCAAGCCAACGGCGGCAGCATGATCATGCTGGCAAAAGGCAACCGCAGCCAGCAGGTGACCGATGCGTGTAAGAAACACGGTGGTTTCTACCTCGGCAGCATTGGCGGCCCGGCGGCCATTCTGGCGCAGAACAGCATCAAAAGCCTGACCTGCGTGGAATATCCGGAACTGGGTATGGAAGCGATCTGGAAAATCGAAGTGGAAGATTTCCCCGCCTTTATTCTGGTGGATGATAAGGGAAATGATTTCTTCCAGGTGATTCAGGCCGCCAAATGCACCCAATGCGCCTGATGGTTCACGGTTAACGTATCAGTCAGAACCATTCCGGCACTAACGCCGGAATGGTTTTTTTACTTTATCCCCGCCGAAAAACAAATAATGTATTTTAAATACATATTTCTGGTCAGCCTGCGCGCCGGTTTATAGAATACCGACATCCCGTTTATCGACCGAGGTAAAGATGCAAGATCTGATTAGTTATAAGAAGATGCCGCAGTGGAACCCTCAGACATTGCCCACAGCCTTTCAGGAGAGACACAACACCCAGGAAGGCACCTGGGCCAAGCTCACCATCCTGCAAGGGAAAATGACCTTTGCGCTGTTACACGAAAACGGCGACATTCAGGAAACATTTCATTGCTCACAGCAACATCAGCCGCCTTTTGTAGAGCCGCAAGTCTGGCACCGTATCGTCTCCTTTTCGGACGATCTTGAATGCCAACTGAGCTTTTTCTGCACCCCGGAGGATTTCTATCATAAAAAGTACGGACTGACGCGCACCCATTCCGACGTCATTGACGCCATGCCATTTATCAAACCCGGCAAAACGCTGGATTTAGGCTGCGGCGGCGGGCGTAACGCGCTATATCTGAATCTGCGCGGATTTAATGTCACCGCCTACGATAAAAACGAACACAGCATCGGCGCATTAAATGACATTATCCGAAAAGAAGATCTGAAGAATATTCAGGCGCGTACTTACGATATCAACCTGGCGGCAATAAAAGAGCGGTACGATTTTATTCTCTCAACCGTCGTTCTTATGTTTTTGGCGCCCGAGCGCATGCCCCATATCATTCGTAATATACAGGAAAGCACGTTGCCAGGCGGACATAACCTGATTATTGCCGCCATGTCGACCGATGACTACCCTTGCCCGATGCCGTTCTCTTTCACATTTAAGGAAGGTGAACTGAAGAATTATTATGCCGATTGGGAGATCGTCAAATATAACGAAGAGCTCGGCGAATTACACAAGACGGATGAAAACGGCAACAGGATTAAGCTACGTTTTGCGACGTTGTTGGCAAGAAAAATATCATGATACGACCCGGCCTGATTCCATAAGCCGGTGGTAAAGACCAAATAACAAAGGGCCGATAGATCGGCCCTCTAACTGATTACCAGGCGTCAATGCGTGAAATCAACTTGCCTTACGTTCCGTCGCCTGACGATAGGCCACCAGGTCTTCAATGGTTAATACCGGCATATCATGTTGTTTGGCAAAAGCGATCACTTCCGGCGCATGCGCCATAGAGCCATCGTCGTTGGTCAGTTCGCACAACACGCCAGCGGGCTTAAGACCGGCCAGCGTCGTCAGATCAACGGATGCTTCGGTATGCCCGCCACGGGTTAATACCCCGCCCGGCTGGGCGCGCAGCGGAAAAACATGTCCGGGATGATTCAAATCGCTTGGCTTGGCATTATCCGCTATCGCCGCACGGATAGTGGTGATGCGATCGGCGGCGGAAACCCCCGTGGTGACGCCTTCAGCCGCTTCAATAGTGACCGTGAAAGCCGTTTGATAATGACTGGAGTTATGCGCCACCATCATCGGTAATTCCAGTTGCTGACGACGTTCTTCCGTCAGGCACAGGCACACGATGCCGCTGCCATGACGAATAGTCAGCGCCATTTGCTCTACGGTCATATTTTCAGCCGCAAAAATCATGTCACCTTCGTTTTCGCGATCTTCATCATCCAACACCAATACACCACGTCCTTGACGTAATGCATCTAGTGCGCGTTCCACACGTTCAGTCGGATTGCCGAATTCAGAAAGTAATGTCTGATTCATGGTAAAAAAACCTCAATGTTAATATGGATTACCAGAATCAGGGCGAGCTTGAGGAGTAATCATTACGACTGATTGCATTGTAATGACTAACAAAATAACGCGAGCGGGCGTTACACCCGACAGGTACCGTTACTCTCTCCCATCCGGACTTTAACCGTCGGCTCCGGAATCACACCGGATCTGCTGACCTCACGTTGGAAAACCAAACGGTGAGCGCTCGCGGGCTTCCAACACGTATACGTTATATACGGCTGGTTTACCGCCGGTGGGGAATCACACCCCGCCCTGAGAATAAGCAGGGTTACTATAACGCTAACAAAGTGGCAGGGCAATTGATTAGCCACAGGAAATGTGACATGACAACGATGAATAACGGCAATGTAAATAAGAGTTTTAGTTTATCCAACACTCAACTAGCATTACACTTACCGATATGATCATCCTACATAACATTATCAGGAAAGCGCCATGATTGACCCGAAAAAAATTGAGCAGATCGCCCGTCAGGTGCATGAGTCTATGCCAAAAGGTATCCGGGAATTGGGCGATGATGTAGAGAAGAAAATCCGTCAGGTATTGCAGGCACAATTCAGTCGGCTGGATTTGGTCAACCGCGAAGAATTCGACGTTCAGACTCAGGTTCTGCTACGCACCCGCGAGAAAATCTCCCGACTGGAGCAGCGCCTGACGGAACTGGAAGCGAAATTCTCCGCCGCTGAAAAATCAACGGCAGCAGATAACGAATAACTGCGCTCCGATAATCGATGCCGCCGACCATTTGGCCGCGGCGTTGAATCAACAGGTCGCGCATTCCGCTTGCCGACGCGCAGCCATGAACATCAATAAAAAAGCCTCCGGCACTGGAGGCTTTCACCATGATCAGGTCAGTGACGCTATCAGGTATTGGCTTTCAACACATCCCGAATACGCATTTTATAGGATTCGACTTTCTGCGGCGTCATCATTCTTCGCTCATCGTCCAGCACCACGCCGCCGACATCATCGGCGATACGCTGCGCCGACTGTAGCATCAGCTTAAAGTTCTGGCCGGCGTCACCGTAAGAAGGCACCATCATAAACATCGAAACGCCGGGAGTGGAAAACTCTGCCATGTCCTCAGGATCAAACGAGCCGGGCTTGACCATATTCGCCAGACTGAACAACACCGGCCCGGCGCCGGCCGGGTTGACATGACGGTGGAAAATATTCATTTCTCCGAACTGGAATCCTGCCTGCAACACGCTTTGCAGCAGCAGTTCGCCGCCGATGACGCCGCCATGATGCGCGGCGACATGCAGCACCAAAACGGCTTCTTTCGGTTGCTCTTCCTGAACAGGCTCTGGCGCTGCCGGCTGAGACTGGGCGGCGGTTGATTCCGTTTCCTCGTGCTGACTATCCGCCAGAGAGAAATCATCGGAAAATGCGGAGCGTTCCCGTGGCGACATATCCAGTTTGGGTTCAGCGATCTTGGGACGACCATCCCCATGAATTTGAGAACGCGGGGAATCAACAGGCGTGGCTTCATCCAGCAACGGATCATAGGCTGACTCAGGCTGAACAGTATTCCTGAATGGCGATTGGGTTTCAGGCCGTGTTTCTTCCTTTGCGCTATAACTCTTTTCGTTATAGCTGCCCAGCGAAGGCTCATTCTGCGTCCGCGCGCTTTTCACGCGCACCTCGCCGACGCCCTCATCAAGATCCTCAAGCGGAGTGTCATCACGCTCTTTTTTCAATCGCTTAACCGGGCGATCACGAAAAAGGGACGAACGCTCTTTACGGCTGGTCCACAAGCCGTGCAGTAACAGCGCTATTATAGCGATCGCGCCAACGACGATTAATATCAGACGCAAGTCCTGCATTATTGCTATCCCAATTGTTCCAATACATTGCCACCACGGCAAATGGTTATATACCACTAACTCTATTTGCCTGCGTACACAAGTGCAAGTCTGCACGGTACATTATGACAATAAAGATAGATACAACGCATTTTTTTGCTGTTTTTTCATCCAAATGCAGACTGGTCAGTCTAAAATCATCCCGATATGATGCAATCACGAATAGACGACTGAGAACAATCATCCTATGCCTTACTCAAAACAGGTTGCCAAACCCCGCAGCGGCGTACATTACTTTATCGAGGGATGGCGCCTGATTTCACTGCCCGGCATCCGACGTTTCGTCATCCTGCCCTTGCTGGTGAATAGTTTACTGATGGGGGGCGCGTTCTGGTGGCTGTTCACCCGCCTTGGCGATTGGATCCCGCAGCTCATGAGCCATGTTCCGACATGGCTTCAGTGGCTTAGCTATCTGATCTGGCCGATCGCCGTGCTGTCTGTGCTGCTGGTGTTCGGCTATCTATTCAGCACGCTCGCCAATTTTATTGCCGCGCCCTTTAACGGCCTGCTGGCAGAACAGTTGGAAGCGCGCCTGACCGGCCAGTCATTACCTGACAGCGGCATGCTGGGGATGGCGAAAGACGTTCCCCGCATAATGAAACGCGAGGTACAGAAACTGGCCTATTACCTGCCACGCGCCCTGTTTCTGCTTTTACTCTACTTCATACCGGGCATCGGGCAGACCGTCGCCCCGGTGCTTTGGTTCCTGTTCAGCGCCTGGATGCTGGCCATTCAATATTGCGACTATCCTTTCGATAATCATAAGGTCAGCTTTCCCGCCATGCGTCAGGCACTGCGGCGACACAAAATTACCAATATGCAGTTTGGCGCGTTGATCAGCTTGTTTACTCTGATTCCGTTCCTGAATCTGGTCATCATGCCGGTCGCCGTTTGCGGCGCAACCGCGCTGTGGGTCGAACGGTATCGCAATCTTTCCACGGCAATGCAAAAACAGCAGTGAGAGATGGCTCACATGAGCTGATGTTTTCTATTGTAATGAAAAGATATTTCTTAAGAACATAACGATATAGCAATTCTTTACTTCACTGGAGTGCGTGAACGAGTATTCTCTCTATGTTCGCAAAAATTTCATACAGTTATAAGGACAGGCTATGAGCAAGATCTACGAAGACAATTCTTTCACAATCGGCCATACGCCGCTGGTTCGTCTGAACCGTATCGGCAACGGACGCATTCTGGCTAAGGTTGAATCCCGCAATCCCAGTTTTAGCGTTAAATGCCGTATCGGTTCAAACCTGATTTGGGATGCGGAAAAGCGCGGCGTGTTGAAAAAAGGCATCGAACTGGTTGAACCAACCAGCGGGAATACCGGTATCGCGTTAGCCTATGTCGCTGCCGCGCGGGGTTATAAGCTGACGCTGACCATGCCGGAAACCATGAGTATCGAACGCCGTAAACTTCTGAAAGCGCTGGGAGCGAAACTGGTGCTTACCGAAGGTGCAAAAGGCATGAAAGGCGCCATCGCCAAGGCCGAAGAGATTGTCGCCAGCGATCCTGAGCGTTTTTTGCTGCTACAGCAGTTCAGTAACCCGGCCAACCCGGAAATTCATGAAAAGACCACCGGGCCGGAAATCTGGGAAGATACCGACGGCGAAGTGGATGTATTTATCGCCGGTGTGGGTACTGGCGGCACTCTGACCGGGGTTAGCCGTTACATCAAAAACACCAAAGGCAAGGCCATCACCAGCGTGGCCGTGGAACCTACTGATTCACCGGTTATCAGTCAGGCGCTGGCGGGTGAAGAGCTGAAACCCGGTCCGCACAAGATCCAGGGGATTGGCGCAGGCTTCATTCCGGGCAACCTCGACCTTACGCTGATAGACCGGGTAGAAAAAATCACTAACGAAGAAGCTATCAGTACCGCGCGTCGTTTAATGGAAGAAGAAGGTATTTTAGCCGGGATCTCTTCAGGCGCCGCCGTTGCCGCCGCGCTTAACCTGCTCAAAGAAAAAGAATTCGAGGATAAAACCATCGTTGTTATCCTGCCATCCTCCGGTGAGCGCTACCTGAGTACGGCGCTGTTCGCCGATCTCTTTACCGAGCAGGAATTGCAGCAATAAATGCGTTCTTCCATCCGCAAGGATAAGTAAAAAGAATGTTAAAAAAGCACCTGTTCAGGTGCTTTTTTTGGGCCATTTTTGTGGAGTAGTTCAAACTTTCCATCATCGATGGATTGCTTTTCTATGTCAGGTCTAGTATTTAACCGAACAATTATTTTGATGCGTGAAATAAATACCGCACCAAAATCCCTGGCGGCTGAATCGATTTAACCATGCAAAAATGGCTGCAACATCATTTTGCTACTGATTTCAAATAATGATTCGAGAACCAGGCGAGGTTTGGTGGTATTTTATTCAGGAAATACTTTTCGCCGTTTCCTTGCCGCATCCCGGCCTGCCCCTGTAACATATCAGGGCTAACCACACAGGCTAAAGTTTAGTGAATACACTAAGCTTTAGTTCCACAACATTAATTTAATCCACAAGTTGGGGAAAACAGAATGTTCCAGCAAGAAGTGACTATTACAGCACCGAATGGCCTGCACACTCGTCCTGCTGCTCAGTTTGTCAAGGAAGCCAAAGGGTTTACTTCCGAAATCACCGTAACCTCCAATGGCAAAAGCGCCAGCGCCAAGAGCCTGTTCAAATTGCAGACGCTTGGTTTAACGCAGGGTACTGTGGTGACTATCGCCGCAGAAGGTGAGGATGAAAAGAAAGCCGTAGAACATCTGGTTAAACTGATGGCGGAGCTTGAGTAACAACAGGCAAGCCTTTTTAGTGAGCATCAGAATCGAGTAAGGTAGGGTTATGATTTCAGGCATATTAGTATCACCGGGCATTGCTTTTGGTAAGGCACTGTTACTGAAAGAAGATGAAATAGTCATCAACCGGAAAAAAATCTCTGCTGACCAAGTAGAGCACGAAGTTGAACGTTTTCTGACTGGTCGGGCCAAGGCCTCTAAACAGCTGGAAGCCATCAAGAACAAAGCGGGTGAAACGCTGGGCGCAGAGAAAGAAGCCATCTTCGAAGGCCACATCATGTTGCTGGAAGATGAAGAGTTCGAGCAGGAAATCATAGCCCTGATTAAAGATGAACACGCTTCTGCCGACGCCGCCGCATTTTCAGTGATTGAAAATCAGGCCAAAGCGCTGGAAGAACTTGACGATGAATATCTGAAAGAACGTGCCGCAGACATGCGGGATATCGGCAAACGTCTGCTGAAGAACATTCTTAATATGACCATCGTCGATCTGGGCGATATCAAAGACGAAGTCATTCTGGTCGCCACCGACCTGACGCCGTCTGAAACCGCACAGTTGAATCTGGACAAAGTGTTGGGCTTTATCACCGATCTCGGTGGCCGTACTTCTCATACGTCCATTATGGCCCGCTCGCTGGAGCTACCGGCGATTGTCGGCACGACCAATGTCACCAAGCAGGTTAAAAACGGCGATTTTCTGATTCTGGATGCGGTAAATAACAAAATTTATCAGAATCCGTCCTCTGAAGTTATCGATGAATTAAAAGCGGTTCAGCAACAATACAGCTCTGAAAAGCACGAACTGGCCAAACTGAAAGATTTGCCGGCGGTCACGCTGGACGGTCATCAGGTTGAAGTGTGCGCCAACATCGGTACGGTGCGTGACGTCGCCGGCGCCGAACGCAACGGCGCCGAAGGCGTTGGTCTGTACCGCACCGAATTCTTGTTTATGGATCGCGACGCGCTGCCGACCGAAGAAGAGCAGTTCCAGGCTTACAAAGCCGTTGCCGAAGCCGTCGGCGCTCAGGCGGTGATCGTGCGCACCATGGATATCGGCGGCGATAAAGACCTGCCTTACATGAATCTGCCGAAGGAAGAGAACCCGTTCCTGGGCTGGCGTGCAATCCGTATCTGTCTGGATCGCAAAGAAATTCTCCATGCACAGTTGCGTGCTATCCTGCGCGCTTCCAGTTTCGGCAAACTGCGCATTATGTTCCCGATGATCATCTCGGTCGAAGAAGTTCGCGAACTGAAAGCCGAACTGGAGATGCTGAAAGGGCAACTGAGGGAAGAAGGTAAAGCCTTTGATGAGTCCATCGAAGTGGGTGTAATGGTCGAAACGCCGGCGGCGGCGGCCATTGCTCATCATTTGGCGAAAGAAGTTGACTTCTTTAGTATTGGGACAAACGACTTAACCCAGTATACTCTGGCGGTTGATCGTGGTAATGAGCTGATTTCTCATCTCTACAACCCGATGTCTCCAGCAGTATTGACCCTGATTAAACAGGTGATTGACGCATCCCATGCCGAAGGTAAGTGGACGGGAATGTGTGGTGAGCTCGCTGGTGACGAACGTGCTACACTACTGTTATTGGGAATGGGTCTGGACGAATTCAGCATGAGTGCAATCTCTATCCCGAGCATCAAGAAAATTATCCGTAATGCGAATTACGAAGATGCGAAGGCGCTGGCGGAGCAGGCTCTGTCCCAACCAACAGCACAAGAGTTAAGCAACCTGGTGAGCCGATTCATTAAAGAAAAAACGCTCTGCTGATTCCACATGCTGGCCCAATATTAATGCTTAGGAGAAGATCATGGGTTTGTTCGATAAGTTGAAATCTCTGGTTTCGGATGACAAAAAAGACACTGGCAGCATCGAAATCATTGCCCCGCTGTCCGGCGAAATCGTCAATATTGAAGATGTGCCCGATGTCGTCTTTGCTGAAAAGATCGTGGGTGACGGGATTGCCATTAAACCTACGGGTAACAAAATCGTTGCGCCGGTAGATGGCACGATCGGTAAAATTTTTGAAACTAACCATGCTTTTTCTATCGAGTCTGATAGCGGTATTGAGCTATTCGTTCACTTTGGTATCGATACCGTCGAACTGAAAGGCGAAGGCTTCAAACGTATCGCGGAAGAAGGTCAACGCGTGAAGAAAGGCGATCTCATTATTGAGTTCGATCTGCCGCTGTTGGAAGAAAAAGCCAAGTCCACGCTGACGCCGGTGGTTATCTCCAATATGGATGAAATCAAAGAACTGATTAAGCTGAACGGCACCGTGGTTGTTGGTGAAACGCCGGTTATTCGTATTAAGAAATAAACCGCATCGTCATTGATTGATGGTTGAAAAACGGCACCCCTGCGGTGCCGTTTTTGTATTACTTCCAGCGAGGAATACGCAGACAAATAATCAACCCGCCCTGCTCCCCGTTTTCTGCTTCAATGTGCCCACCATGGGCCAGCACAACTTTGCGGGCAATGGCCAACCCTAACCCGTAGCCTTTGCCGGAAAGCGGCGATTCGATGCGGATAAAGGGATCAAAAATGCTGGATAACTTACTTTTCTCGACCCCCGGCCCTTGATCGACCACCCGGATCGTCCATTCATGTTCATCTCCGCTGAGCGAAACGCAAACCTGTTGCGCGCGGGAGGAAAACCTCAGCGCATTACGCACGATATTATCAATCGCTCTGCGCATCAGATTAGCATTGCCCTTAACCGTGTGATCGACGCCGTCATCCGCTTGTAACAGGATTTCCACGCCGGGAACCTGCGCTTCGTAACGCGCGTCATTGACCACCGCCGTTACCAGTCCCAGCAAATCAAAATATTCTTCGTCAACGCCAGAATTTTGCGTGCGCGAGAGCGCCAGCAGTTCGCCGATCATCTTGTCCATACGGGCAGACTCACGTTCTATGCGCAACAGCGAACTTTCCGTATTGTCGGCATTCTGACGCGCCAGGCCGATAGCCAATTGCAATCGGGCCAGGGGAGAACGCAATTCATGGGAAACATCATGCAGCAGTTGTTCTCTGGTACTGACCAGGATGTCCAGTCGTTCGACCATCGAGTCAAAGTCGCGCGCCACTTCACTGATTTCATCATGCCGTTTGCGCATCACCGGCAACAGGCGCACGGAGAGATCGCCCTGAGCCACCCGACCAAAGCCGCCGCGAAGCTGATTAAGCGGCCGGGTCAGATTCCATGCCAATAGCCAACTGAAAAGCAATCCGCCTAGACCGCCGACCCAGATCAGAGGCGCAGGCATATTGAGAATTTGCGGCGGTCTGCGGGACCGAAACTCGCTATGCAGCCGTTTTATATCATAACGCACCTGATACCACTCGCCCTGTGGCCCGTTAACCTGTTCGACTATATTGCGCGGCGCGCCCCTTTTAAACTCAGCAGCCGACTCCGTTCGAGGCGCGATTTCCCGATCGGGCAATGGCTGCGATGACGTGGTTACCGATATATAGTGCCGTTCTTTTTCCGGCCACTGCGCCATCACGCCGTTCAGCGCAGTCAATCCCCCCTGCCGCAACGCTGTCGTTGCAATCGTCGTCTGCATGGTTGCAATGCGCGTAACAACGCTCTCTTCCAGCGGTTTAAACCGCTCGCCATACATAGAGAATGCCAACCATAACAGTTGCGAAATGACGATAAACGTCAACCAGAACCCCAGTAATATTTTCCAGAACAGCCGCCCGCGTATCATCATTAACGAATCCGATATCCCACGCTGCGCACCGTTTCAATCGTCATCTCATTGCCATCCAGCGCGCTGAGCTTCTGGCGAATATTACTGATATGCACGTCCACGCTGCGATCGTACGCCTCACGTCGGCGCCCAAGGCACGTTTCCGAGAGTTCATCTTTTGATACCACCCGTTCCGGGGATCGCAGCAGTAATTCCAATAAATTAAACTCCGATGCGGTCAGATCAAAAGCCTGCCCCCGCCACTCGCTGCTGCGAGTCGCCGGGTTAAGCACCAGTTCGCCGCACGAGGCGATGCCTTCATCCGATTTTTTACTTGGCTGGTCGTCATAACGACGCAGCACCGCTCTCAGCCGGGCAACCAGTTCACGCGGATAGCAGGGCTTCGGCATGTAGTCATCGGCGCCCATCTCCAGCCCGATGACGCGATCGATATTGTCGCCCTTTGCCGTCAGCATAATCACCGGCAACTGCTGGCTTTTTCTTATCTGACGCAAAACATCAATACCGCTCATGTCCGGCAACATGATATCCAGGATAATCGCGGTATACTCGCCTGATATCGCACCATCAATTCCCTCTTTGCCGGTCAGTACCCTTGATGTCGCAAACCCTTCGGCATTCAGATATTCGCAAAGCATATTTCCCAGTTCTACGTCATCATCGACCAGTAAAATTTTCATACCCTGTCCCCATTCGCGGATGTATCGTGTATTCTCAGGTCTGGCATAAATCTTCGCAGCCAGATTTACGAAATCCTTGCATATTCTTTCACTAAAGATTACCTATTCCTTTTCGTACCCGGAGTAAATTATCCTATCCAGCTGTTTACTTATTTGCCGATGTATTTTTAAGGACGCTTTTTCCTGATGCCATTACGATTCATGACAACCCGCAACGTTAGCGTGGCGGTTGGTGTTGTACTTACCGCCGTGCTTATTTATATGTTTTCATCGCGGTCGGATTCCACAGTAAATTATATCACCGCCGTCGCTGAAGTCCGCGATATGGAAGAAACCGTTCTGGCGGATGGCACCATAGAAGCACAAAAACTGGTTAGCGTCGGTGCGCAGGTTTCAGGACAGATAAAAGCGCTGCACGTGACGTTGGGAGATAGCGTCACCAAAGGGCAGTTGCTGGCGGAAATTGATGACCTTACGCAGCAAAACACGTTGAAAAACAGTGAAGCCGCATTAAAAAACGTGCAGGCGCAACGGGCGGCCAAAGTCGCCACGCTGCGCAATGACGAATTGAATTGGCAACGCCAGCAGATGCTGATAAAACGCGGCGTCGGCGCCCAGGCGGATTACGACAGCGCCAAAGCCACGCTGGATGCGACAAAAGCCGATATTGACGCGTTGGATGCGCAAATTGTTCAGGCCCAGATCGCCGTGAACACCGCCCAGGTCAATCTAGGGTATACCAAAATTCTGTCGCCGATGGACGGCACCATCGTCTCGCTGCCGGTCGAAGCGGGGCAAACGGTCAATGCGGCGCAAAGTACGCCCACCATCGCCAAAGTCGCCAATTTGGACACCATGACGATCAAAGCGCAAATATCCGAGGCCGACATCGTTAAAATCAAGACCGGCATGCCGGTATGGTTCAGTATTCTCGGCGAACCGGCCCAACGTTATCAGGCAACGCTGCGGGACATTGAGCCGGCCCCGGACTCCATTGACGACGACGACACCTCATCATCGTCTTCCAGCAGCAGCACCAGCAGTTCATCATCCAGCAGCGCCATCTATTACAACGGCCTGTTCGACATAGAGAATCCCGACGGCATATTGCGCATCTCCATGACCGCGCAGGTCTATATCCTGCTGTCGTCGGTCAAAGGCGCCATTGCCGTTCCCGCCACCGCCTTAAGCTCTCACGACGGCATGAGCTTCGTCCAGGTGGTTAACGACCAGGGACAGGTTGAATCCAGGGCGGTCACCGTCGGTCTTAACGACAACGTTTATACCCAACTGCTCACTGGCGTCAATGCGGGCGAGCGCGTCATCGTCAGCCAGCAATCAGGCAACAGCAGCAATACCACCACGCGTCGGGCCGGCCCGCCGATGGGGATGTAAGCATGTCTGAGCCATTACTCAAACTTAGCAATATCACGCGCCGCTTCATCAACGGCGAACAAACCGTCACGGTGCTGAAGAATATTAATCTGACGATCGGCGCCGGGGAAATGGTCGCCATCGTGGGGGCATCAGGATCGGGGAAATCGACCCTGATGAACATCCTGGGATGTCTGGATAAACCGTCAGAGGGGGACTATCAGGTCGCCGGGCACGCGGTGCAGACGTTAAGCAGCGATCGGTTGGCGCAGCTGCGCCGCGAAAACTTTGGCTTTATCTTCCAACGCTACCACCTGTTGGGCGATCTCACCGCACAAGGCAACGTGGAAGTTCCCGCCATCTATGCGGGTAAATCGCGCCAGCTTCGGCGGCAGCGCGCCGCCGAACTGCTTGGCAGGCTGGGGCTGGGCGAACGCCTGAACTATCGTCCCAGCCAGCTTTCCGGCGGGCAACAACAGCGGGTCAGTATCGCCCGCGCGCTGATGAACGGCGGCAGCGTTATTTTGGCCGACGAACCTACGGGCGCACTGGATACGCACAGCGGCAATGACGTGCTCGGCATTCTTAAAGATCTGCATACCCAGGGCCACACGGTGGTGATTGTGACGCATGATATGCAAATCGCGGAAATGGCCGAGCGAATTATCGAGATCCGCGACGGCGAAATCATCGCCGACCGTCAGGTGAAACCGTCGCCGGCGCTGCCGCAGCCCTCGCCCGCCGCGTCGTCATCAACAGTATCATCTCTTAACCAGGTGAAAGATCGCTTCATTGATGCGTTTAAAATGGCGTTGCTGGCGATGAATGCGCAACGCATGAGAACCTTTCTGACGATGCTCGGCATCATCATCGGCATCGCCTCCGTGGTGTCCGTGGTGGCATTGGGAAAAGGTTCGCAGCAGAAGATACTGGAGGATATCAGCGCCATGGGCACCAGTACGCTGGAGATTTACCCTGGTAAAGACTTCGGCGATATGCGATCCAGCGCGATTCAGACGCTGCGCGCCACGGATATTTCACCGCTGGCGCAGCAGCCCTATGTGCATAGCGTAACGCCTTCGGTATCGACCAGCATTACGCTGCGCTACCGCAACATTGCCGTTTCGGCAAACGTGACCGGGGTTGGCGAACAGTTCTTTACCGTTCGCGGCTACCAGCTTGAACAAGGCATCACCTTCCCGAGCAGCAGCGTTGATAATCTGACGCAAGACGCGGTGATTGATAAAAATACCCGGGATAAGCTGTTCCCCAACGGAGAAGATCCGATTGGTCAGGTCATTTTACTTGATTCGATGCCGAGCCGGATTATCGGCGTAGTCAGTAAAAGCCAGTCCGGATTCGGCAGCGATGAAAACCTGAACGTCTGGGTGCCCTACACCACGGCGATGAAGCGCATGATCGGCCAGTCTTATCTGAAAAGCATTACCGTGCGGGTGAACGACAATGTCGATCTGAACGTCGCGGAACAGGGAATTACCCAGATACTGACGCAACGGCATGGCACAAAAGACTTTTTTGTCATGAACACCGACAGCATCCGCCAGACCATTGAGAAAACCACCTCGACCATGACGCTGCTGGTGTCAATGATTGCGCTGATTTCCCTGCTGGTCGGCGGCATCGGGGTGATGAATATCATGCTGGTTTCCGTCACCGAGCGCACGCGGGAAATTGGCGTACGCATGGCGGTCGGCGCCAGAACCAGCGACATCATGCAGCAATTTCTGATCGAAGCCGTACTGGTCTGTCTGTTCGGCGGGGCGTTGGGCGTGGCGCTCTCGCTGAGCGTGGGGGTGATATTCGCCAAATTCAGCACCAATTTCGCCATGGTCTACTCCAGCGGATCGATTATCGCCGCCTTCCTTTGCTCCAGCTTGATTGGCATTATCTTCGGCTTCTTCCCCGCGCGACGTGCCGCGCAAATGGAGCCGATACACGCGCTGGAGCGGGAGTAAAGTCGAAGTCACGCCGCTGACGAGGTGTCTGCGGCGTTCTCCCCCTTATTTCGGAGCGCCATTCCATCCGAGGGGCGCTCTCTGACGAACCAGCGCCTGGCGCTCATTTTCTCCTGGAGTGGACTGACTTTCCGGTTTCTGAAACGACTATCAACTTAATAAAAAATAAACCCTGGTGTTAGCAATAATCAAATAATAATAAATATAACTTAATGATTTTATGAAGTTAGCATAAAACGACCATCCTATTATTATCAGGATGTCAACCATGCCAAAGGCGCCATGACTAACTGCGGAAACAGTACCAGCAGGAATAATACGACAAACTGGGCAAGGACAAACGGCCATACCCCCACCAGTGCCTGATTCATAGAAAGTCCGGCAATCCCTCTGACCACATTTAATACATTCCCGGCTGGCGGTGTTAATAACCCAATCGCGTTATTCATAATAAACAGGACGCCGAAATACACTGGATCAATACCAGCCTGTACCACAACAGGCAATAATACCGGAGTAAGAATCAGAATGGTTGGCGTGAAATCCATAAACATTCCGATGATAATGATAATTACCATCATGATCAGCAGCATCACCATGGGCTTATCACTAAAAGGACGGAGCATATCGGCGAAATCCGCCGGAATATTGGCAATGGTGATCATATAAGCCGAGAGCATCGCGGCAGCGACCATTAGCATAATCACCGCAGTTAACTTAGCGGCATTCAGACACAATTCAAAAATATGCCGTAACTTTATTTCCCGATAAATAACAACGCCAACAAAAAGTGAATAAACGGCGGCAACAACCGCGGCTTCGGTTGGTGTAAATAGCCCCATCCTTAAACCAACAATAATAATCACCGGCAGCATCAACGCCCAGACACTGCGACGTGTTTCATGCCAACGTTCGCGCAAACTGACTTTCGGGAAAACCTTCAACTGACCGATTTTATCCGTACGCCCCATCAATATATACCAGGTCACGACCAAAGACAGCGCCATTAATAAACCAGGTACAATACCGGCCATAAACAGTTTCGTAATAGAAACGTTTCCAATAATTCCAAATAAGATCAACCCGACTGACGGAGGTAACACCGGAGCAATAACACCTCCAGCCCCCAGCAAACCAGCAGAACGCCCAAGATCATAACCCCCTGCCCGCATCATCGGTAATAGCATGGCGGCCAGCGCAGCAGTGTCGGCCACAGCCGACCCGGATAGGCTAGCCATAATCAGGGCGGCAAAAATGACCACATAACCAAGCCCCCCTGGGACATGGCCGACCCAGGCCACCGCCAGATTAACAATACGCTTCGACAATCCGCCCGCCAGCATAAACTCACCAGCCAGCAGGAAAAAAGGGATCGCCAGCAACGCAAAATTATCCGCACCAGGAATAATGGTTTGAATAATAATTTGTGGATCAAACATACCCTGCGACACCATTAACACCACACCACTGAGCAACAGTGCAAATGCCACTGGAACGCCTAATGCCAGAGCACCTAACAGGGTGATAATAAATAGGGTTATAATCATATATTATCCTAAATTAACTGACAGTTTACTATGGCGATATATAGCGAATTAAACCGAGTTATTTTGTTTCAGAATCTGCCTCTTCGGATTTCTTTTTCCCACCAGACGCCATTGAGTACTCAGCCTCACTGACTTTATTCATCAACAATCGAGCCAGATTATAAATACATATTAGCGCCATACTTCCTGATGAAATATAAATTACCCCATAGACTAACAGCAGAGGAACACCACTGACCGGAGCCGGATCGTCGACAAATAATTCATGCTGTAACCAGAAACCATAAAACATCAGTACACAGCAAACCATGACCAGTAGCTGCGTAACCCCCCAGCATATTTTTCGTGATAATCGGGGTAATAGCTGCTGTACGGTATCCACGCTTAAATGCCGCTGATCGCGCGATGCGCTGATGACACCTAAAAATATCACCCAGAAAAAACAGAACCGAGATAACTCATCAGAAACAGGAAAACCAGAATGAAAGCCATATCGCATAACCACATTGCCAAAAACCATCACCACCATACTGATGATGCATATCACTAAGATAATATCCACTAATCTGAATAATTTATTTATGATATAAGCCATATATTCCTCATTACCAGCACGGCTATCGGTATAGAAATATTTATCTTCTCTGAACACGCTATACATTAAGGTCCGGCACAGTGACACCGGACCACAATAAAAACGCCTAGCCCCTCACTTTATTCTACTGCCTGCTGGCGAACTTTCTCTATCTCATCAATAAATGTTTTGACAAAATCGGCACCGATAATACCGGTATGTTTTTCAATAACCGGCTTAACAACGGTACGGATTTTATCCAGTTCTTCTGGCGGAAGAACGCTGATTTGCATACCGGCCTGTTCCAGTTGATTAACTGCATCGTCAGCCTGACGTATTTCTTCTGCGCGCTGAAATACCTGTGTTTCCTGAGCAATTTTATGAATAATATCCTTCTGCTGAGGGGTAAGCGAATCAAACCATTTCTCCGCCACGACCAACACTACCGGAGTATAGACATGGCGAGTTACGGTAAAATATTTTTCAACCTCGTATACTTTGTTCTGGTACATATCAACCACTGGATGCTCGTGTCCATCCAGTACCCCAGTTTCCAACGCAGTAAAAACCTCAGTGTAAGAAAGAGGTACCGGATTCATACCGATAGTCTGAAAGCTGTCAATCGCCACTTTGGTCGGCATCACGCGAATCTTCAGTCCTTTCATATCGGCCATGGTATTCACCGCATGTTTATTGTTGGCCAGATCACGAAATGCACCGCCGCTCCACGTTAATCCATACAGCTTAAGTTTCGACAGGTTCTTAAGCATCTCCTGTCCAACTGGCCCATCCAGGACTTTGGCGACTTCATCATGATTCTGGAACAAGAAAGGAAAGTCGAAAATCTGCAACGTTTTTTGTCTGCCAGCCAATGGTGAAACGGATCCCAGATAAAATTGTTGTACGTTGCTCTGGGTGGCCTGCAACATCTGTTGCTCCGATCCCAGCGAAGAAGAACCGAAAACATTAATTTTAATTTCGCCATTCGTGGCTTTATTGACTTCATCGGCAAATTTCTGCATGGCAATGCCACGCGGATGATGATCGGTAAAGCTGTGTCCCAAACGGGCTGTTTTCACGGTCTGAGCATTAACCATCTGTGCAAAGGTTACGCAACAGAAAGTAATCGCAACGATCACCCCGGCTTTTTTTAATCCGACAAACGGTTGAAATAGCATAGTAGGCTCCGTATTTATTATCGGTCAGAGATATTTGTTATAGTTGTCTGTGCCGTCGGTGCAGGGACGGGAAATCACGCCCTCTTTACCAGAGGCAAAATTACAATACGGCCAGCCACCCTCCATCAACATAGACTATCTGTCCATTTACATAGTCCGAAGCGGATGAAGACAGATAAATAGCCGTACCAATCAACTCGTCTGGATCACCCCAGCGTTTGGAGGGGTTACTCGCTTTCACCCAGGCGTCAAACTCTTGGTTATCAATCAGCGCCGTGTTCATATCGGTGAGGATGTAACCTGGGCCGATAGCGTTGGTCTGAATATTAAACTCCGCCCATTCTGCGGCCATGGAACAGGTGAGCAATTTAATCCCTCCTTTGGCGGCGGTATAAGGCGCGACAGTAGGACGGGCGGCCTGACTGGTGAGTGAACCAATATTGATAATTTTTCCGCCCTTTCCCCGTGAAATCATGCGTTTTGCCGCCGCTCGCGAAACAATAAATGTACTGGTCAGGTTGGTATCAATCACACGTTTCCATTGTTCCAGCTCCAAATCGACCATCGGTTTGCGATATTGGATGCCGGCATTATTGATCAGGATGTCCACTTGCAGGCCTTGCTGATCCAGCGCGACGAACGCACTTTCCACTGCGTCTTCATTGGTGACATCAAAGGCTATGCTGTGTGCCTGATACCCTTTTTCACATAGTTTTTGTACTGATTCATTCAGTGACGCTTCACGTATGTCGTTTAAGATCACACGGGCGCCAGCAGTGGCTAACCCTTCAGCATAGGCCAACCCCAGACCACGTGCAGAACCCGTGACCAGTGCCGTTTTTCCAGTCAAATCAAACAGAGCGGACATAGAAAATCCTCATGTTTACTATTAAGAGAAGCGAACGCCATCAACTTGTATGACATCACTCATATTTAACTTGTTATACGATTGTTTTTAAATCAACAGACATCGGTTAATTTTGCAGAACCGATCACAAAACTAACTTATACTTCATTGTTTACATTAAAGTAAAAAATTTAATTTATTGTTTTTTATAGCTTACTTTATAAGTTTCATAAATAAACATGATGCTTAAAATTTTCTTCAACAATGAATTGAACGATGATATAAATAAAATCAACTTGTAGGACGACTGCCGTGTATTTAGGAGTAATGGCCAGTAGTGGCCGGACGTTTTTTGTTGGTGGAAAGCCAGGCATACAACTGCGCGTGGAATAGTAAAATTATAATATTTAACTTTAAAAATAAGGAGTTACTGTGAGTAATATAAAAATTACTGCGGTGAAGACAATCCTGACGGCACCAGGCGGTATTGACTTGGCGGTAGTGAAGGTTGAAACCAGCCAGCCAGGTCTTTACGGGCTGGGCTGCGCTACCTTTACCCAGCGCATTCATGCGGTTAAAACGGCTATTGACGAATATATGACGCCTTTCCTGATTGGCAAGGATCCAACACGAATCGAGGATATCTGGCAGTCTGCCTGTGTAAGCGGTTACTGGCGCAGCGGTCCGATCATGAATAATGCGCTGTCGGGCGTGGACATGGCGCTATGGGACATCAAGGGCAAACTGGCCGGAATGCCGGTCTATGAACTGCTTGGCGGCAAATGTCGTGACGGCATCCCATTGTATGTCCACACCGACGGTGGAGACGAGTTTGAAGTCGAAGACAATGTCCGTGCCCGCATGGAAGAGGGGTATCAGTACGTCCGATGCCAGATGGGCATGTATGGTGGGGCAGGTACAGACGATCTGAAACTGATAGCCACCCAGTTGGCACGAGCGAAAAACATCCAGCCTAAGCGTTCTCCACGTAGCAGCACGCCGGGTATCTATTTTGATCCGGAAGCCTATGTGAAAAGCGTTCCGCATTTATTCGAGCATCTGCGCAACAAACTCGGCTTTGGCATTGAGTTCATCCATGACATTCATGAGCGTGTGACCCCTATCGCCGCCATCCACCTGGCTAAAATACTGGAGCCGTACCAATTGTTCTATCTTGAAGATCCGGTGGCGCCAGAGAATATCGACTGGCTGAAAATGCTGCGTCAGCAATCCTCCACGCCAATTTCAATGGGTGAGTTATTTACCAACATCAATGACTGGAAACCGCTGATCGCCAATAACCTGATCGACTATATTCGCTGCCACGTCAGCACCATAGGCGGTATTACACCGGCGAAAAAACTGGCGACGTTAAGCGAAATCCATGGGATCCGCACGGCCTGGCACGGACCGGGGGATATCTCGCCAGTAGGCGTTTGTGCCAACCTGCATTTGGATATGAGCGTGACTAACTTTGGTATTCAGGAATACACACCGGTGAACGATGCGCTCCGTGACGTGTTCCCTGGTTGTCCAGAGATAGAGAAAGGGTACGCCTATCTGAGCGAGCGTCCTGGGCTGGGGATTGATATCGACGAGAAAAAAGCCGCGAAATATCCCTGCATTGGCGGTATTCCATCCTGGACTAACGCCCGTACGCCCGACGGCACCGCCTCCCGGCCTTAATGGGAGAAGAAATGGCTGCTGAACGCAGCCATTTGAGGTTGCTGACAAAGTCGTCTGTAAGCCTGAGATACCCGGCCTACCGTACCGAGGGGCGCACGCCGCTACGGCCCCTCGCCACGCTCTGCCAAATAATGAGCGTTCTCAATCCTCTATTCGTTGACTGTTAAGCTTTTCAATTGCAGTAACGTTTTCTGACATCGCTTCATTAAGCACCGCTACGGCGGTAGATGCATCACGGTTCTTTATGGCCATAAATACCTTGATATGCGCCTCGACGCTCTCAAGCGAGATACCCAGTGAACGGTTCAGTTCTTCAAGGTAGTAGTAGTAAATATCCTTAATGGAGTTCATCACGTTGTAGAATACTTTGTTCTGTGAAGCCTTAGCGATCGCCAGATGGAAATCAAAATCCGCCTGAGAGTATTTCTTATAGTCATCCTTGTTTGTCAGCATACGATTCAACGCTTTTTCCAGAGCGGAAATATCCTCCGCTGTGGCATTCTGAACCGCTAACTCCATGCATTTGAACTCGACTGTCTGGCGGAATATCATCATGTCGTGAAACTCTTCGCGGCTGAGATGCATGATCGGCTGCTGCTCATTAAGCAGGCTACGTTGGCTGAAGTTTTTGGTAACGAAACTGCCTTTCCCCTGATGAGTAATGACAATACCCAGATCGCGTAGTCGTTGTACCGCGCTACGGATGCTGACTCGGCTGACGTTGAATGACACAGTAAGTTCGGATTCTGAGGGGAGCTTACTGCCCGGCGGCCAGCTACCATCCAGCAGTTTTTCCTTAATTTGCTCATAAACTGCATTGACTACATTGTGTTTCTGGATTGATTTAATGCTCATGAGGGCTATCGCATATAAGTTGTCCTACAACATATCATGGATATAACATGCAGTGTGCGGCATGTGAAGCCTGCGCCGCTGTTTTGTATTCTGAATCTAACTGAAAATTGACCGCTCTCACGCTTAGAACCTATCCGGATAGGCCATGGTATGACTTCATCCTTGTTCTGCTTTCAGAACGCCTCAAACACGCCTGTCGATAAATAGCGATCGCCGCGGTCGCAGGCGATCGCCACGATCACGCTGCCGGGATTGTCCGCCGCAATACGCAACGCGCCGCAGACGGCGCCGCCGGAACTGACGCCGCAGAAAATGCCTTCCCGGCGGGCGAGATGACGCAGTGTGCTCTCCGCTTCCTGTTGCGAAATATCCATAATGCGATCGACAAGATCGGGGCGGAAGATACCGGGCTGATACCCCGGCGCCCAGCGCCGGATACCGGGAATCTGGCTGCCTTCGGCAGGCTGTAATCCCACGGTGACGATCTCATTACGCTGTGCTTTCAGATAACGGCTGACGCCGGAAATGGTGCCGGTGGTTCCCATACTGGATACAAAATGCGTCAGCTTGCCCGCCGTTTGCCGCCAGATCTCCGGGCCGGTGGTCAGAAAATGGGCGAGAGCGTTGTCCGGGTTATTAAACTGATCGAGGATTTTCCCTTCGCCTGACTGCGCCATGTGCCGCGCCAAATCGCGCGCGCCCTCCATCCCCGCTTGCCGGCTGACCAACACCAGCTCCGCGCCGTAGGCACGCATCGCAGACTGACGCTCGCGGCTCATATTTTCCGGCATCAATAGGCGTAGACGGTAGCCTTTCAGCGCCGCGATCATCGCCAGCGCAATACCCGTATTCCCACTGGTCGCTTCAATCAACCTATCACCGGGAGCGATATCACCCCGCTTTTCCGCCTGCTGAACCATGGATAATGCCGCACGATCTTTTACCGATCCCGCCGGGTTGTTTCCTTCCAGTTTCAGCCAGACTTCACTGCCCGTCCCCTGCGCCAAACGCTGCAATTTCACCAGCGGAGTATTGCCGATACCCTGTTCAAGCGTTGTCAAAAACCGGCCCTCACAAATGCCCTAAAGCAGATTACAGCGTCAGCAGACGTTCCAGCGAAGGCGCAAAGAAATAGCTGCCGCTTACCGCCCGGGTGAAGCGCAGCATATCGTCACGCTTGCCGTCCCGCTCGCCAAACATGCTGAGCAGTTGCTGCTCAATGTTATGCAGCCGGGCGCAGTAGGCGATGAAATACAACCCGTGCTTGCCGCTCGCCGTGCCGTAAGGCAGGCTCTGACGTAAAATTTTCAGCCCTTTGCCGTCTTCTTTCAAATCCACGCGGCTGACATGAGACGTCGACGGGCGCTGTTCAGAAGAAAGCTCTTCGTTATCGAACTTGGTGCGGCCGATCATCTGCTCTTGCTGCTCAACGCTGAAACGCTGCCACTGCTTGAGATTATGTTCCCAGCGCTGAACAAAAACATAGCTGCCGCCGGCATCGGGCTGACCGTCGGGAACGATAGCCACACCGTGGCGATCGTCGCCCTGCGGGTTTTCCGTCCCATCCACGAAACCACTCAGATCGCGGTCCTCGACACAGCGAAAGCCGTGTATTTCTTCTTCCACATGGATGGCGCTGCCAAAAGCGGCCAGAGCCGCCTGCGCCAGACTGAAATTCACATCATGCCGGTATGACTGAATATGAATCAACAGGTCGCGTTGGGTTGCCGGCGCCAGCCCTTTACCCAACGGCGTAAAGGGTTTGAGCTCCAGCGCGGAATTGAGGCAATCCAGATCGCGCCACACATCATTGCCGAAAGCCAGCACCGCGCCCAAGCCCGCATCGGGAAACTGCTGTTGCAGCTCGGACAGCGCCTGACAAAACTTTTTGCATCCCTGGCGGATGGCATCAAATTCCCCCTGCACCATAGCTTCCATAAAAATGGCAAAACGGCGATGCTCCAGCAAGATACCGCTTTGAATTTGTGTCATCTGCGCTTCCTCAATCTCATTATTTTTCTTAGTCGTATTGGTAATGTGTTTATCCGCAATCCCTTATCCCCTAGGTGCAGAAGCGCTATCATACCGGAACAAATGCGGTTTTTACTTTGCTTAAACGCAATTTCAGTTCCGGCATCCCATCAATCGCGAGCCTGCGCATGCCAGATAATCTTGCTCACACGCCATGTTTTGAGAATGTCGTCAGGCGGCATCAGCCCTTCCGGCCCGCTCCACTCGCCGGAAAACAGATAGCTGACATGTTTGCTCTGCGGGGCGACGCACTCAACGCTTTGAGCGTCATCACCTTGCCCCGGCTGGCATACGCCAAACGCCTTGCTGTAGGAGGCGCTGAACGCATCGCCGATTTTTACTCCCCACTGGCTATCGATTGCCGCATCCATCACCTCGACTTTGCGAACGTGACTTTTCGGCTCACCGCTGATGATCAATTTAACTTCCTGGCCGTCCAGCGCCTGATAAAAAGCGACCAGTTGACCGTTGTCCGAACCCATTCCGCCGCGGAGGCGATAATCGCCGTTCAGCGCCTTGTGTAACACCGGCTCGGACAATGGCGTACCGGCATTAATCTCCCCAACGCCGGCGTCCGACACCTGAAGCGAACCGCCAAACCAGCTAAACGGCGACAGGCTGGACCAGGAGAAATGGCTCATCGTGCCGCACCCGGTCAGTAACAGTGGTAAACCCAGCAATAACGGGCGAAATCTCATGACTTTTACTCCTCAATATTGAACGGCCGCAATCGTTAGCCGCCATCACCAGATTTGGATTTGAGTATAAGGCGGGCGGAAAGTGCCGTAAAAGGCAGGGTAATCGGGTTTTAATTATCATTGAATCAACAATGCGGTGAGAAGACCCAGCGGCCCTGAGTCATCGATAAATAGAGGTGATCTAACGTATCCGGCGCCGGATCAGTATTCCTGATCCTCAATCAGCCGTTTACCCAGCGTCACGCAGTCCACCATCTCATAGTCCAGCTTTTCATACATGCCAATCACCGCGTCGTTATCCTCCCGCACCATCAGGTGGATCTTGGGACAACCACGGGCAATGAGTTTTTTTTCCAGACGGCTGATCAGCGCATTGGCAATGCCTCTGCCGCGGAAATCCGGATGCACGCCGAGATAATAGGCGGAACCGCGATGGCCGTCATAGCCGCCCATGATGGAACCCACCACTTCGCCGCTCACCTCCGCCACCAGAAACAGCTCGGGATCGTGGTTTAATTTGCGTTCAATATCCATTTCAGGATCGTTCCACGGACGCAGCAAATCGCAGCGTTCCCAAAGGGTGATCACTTCCTCAAAGTCATCTTGCCGGAATATGCGGATTTCCATCACGTTGGCCACTGTGCAATTAGGTAAGTTCTGATTATCGCGTGATTTTTGTCAGACGCAATATCAAATTGCCGCCGGTCAAGAGAAATGCGCCTTGCGGCCGTGGGGGATATGATTTATTGATCGGCAATAATCGTTATACTGGAGCGCTTTATTCAATTCAGTGGTGATAAAAGGAACCTTTGCGCATGTCTCACACCAGTACGGTAACAACCTTTCTGCGCGGATTACAGGATGATCTCTGTCGGCAGCTCGCCGCAGCGGACGGCGCCACCGATTTTGATGAAGATATCTGGCAGCGCGCTGAAGGCGGCGGCGGATGCAGCCGCGTATTATCCGGCGGCGATGTTTTCGAACGGGCCGGCGTCAACTTTTCTCATATCACCGGCAGTTCGCTTCCCCCTTCCGCCAGCGCCCATCGCCCCGAGCTGGCGGGCCGCGGTTTTCAGGCGATGGGCGTTTCGCTGGTCGTTCATCCGCGCAATCCCTATGTGCCCACCAGCCACGCCAACGTGCGCTTTTTTATCGCGGAAAAACCGGGGGAAGATCCGGTGTGGTGGTTCGGCGGCGGTTTCGATCTGACGCCGTTTTATGGCTTCGAGGAAGACGCCGTGCACTGGCATCGCACCGCCCGCGATTTATGTCGCCCGTTCGGCGCGGACGTCTACCCGCGTTATAAACAATGGTGCGACGATTATTTTTTCCTGAAACATCGTAATGAGGCGCGCGGCATCGGCGGGTTGTTCTTTGACGATTTGAACACGCCTGATTTTGATACCGCCTTTGCCTTTACCCGCGCGGTTGGCGAAGGGTTTTTGCATGCCTATCTGCCGATAGTCGAACGTCGCAAGGCCCTGCCGTGGGGCGAGCGCGAGCGCGAATTCCAGCTTTATCGCCGCGGGCGCTATGTGGAATTCAATCTGGTGTGGGATCGCGGTACGCTATTTGGCCTGCAAAGCGGCGGACGCACCGAATCGATTTTGATGTCCATGCCGCCGCTGGCGCGTTGGGAATATCAGTATCGCCCTCAGCCCAACAGCCCCGAGGCCGCGCTATACCGGGATTTCTTGCCCGTCAGGGATTGGCTGGGCGACAACAAAAACGGAGTAACGGAATAATGCAGATTTGGGTCGATGCCGACGCTTGTCCCAACGTCATCAAAGAGGTGCTGTTTCGCGCCGCGGAGCGCACGGAAACACAGGTAACGCTGGTCGCCAATCAGTCATTGAAAGTGCCGCCGTCACGTTTTATCCACACCCTGCGCGTCGCCGCCGGATTCGATGTCGCGGATAACGAAATCGTGCGCCGGGTTGAAGCGGGCGATCTGGTGGTGACCGCCGATATTCCGCTGGCCGCCGAAGCGATCGAAAAAGGCGCTGTGGCGCTCAATCCGCGCGGCGAACGCTATACGCCGGACACCATCCGCGAACGGCTGAACATGCGCGATTTTATGGATACCCTGCGCGCCAGCGGCATCCAGACCGGCGGCCCGAATACGCTGAATCAACGTGACCGTCAGCAGTTCGCCAACGAACTGGATAAATGGCTGCGGCAATCAATGTAACGCCCAGAGGATCAGAAAAAGCAAAGCCCGCGGTCGCATCATGCGATTGCGGGCTTTTGACCTCAACCGGCCTTACAGCGGCTGGGTTTGCGCCTCAACCACCGCCAGCGCCACCATATTAACGATACGCCGCACCGAGGCGATCGGCGTCAGAATATGCACCGGTTTGGCGACCCCCATCAGCACCGGCCCGACGGTTACCCCTTCGGAAGAAGAGACGCGCAGCAGGTTATAGCTGATACGGGCAGATTCCATATTGGGCATGATCAGGATATTGGCCGAACCTTTCAGCGGACTGTCCGGCATCTGCTCGCGGCGGATCGACTCCACCAGCGCGGCATCGCCGTGCATTTCGCCGTCGATTTCCAGCTCCGGCGCCAGTTTATTCACCAGCGCCAGCGTAGCGCGCATTTTCGCGGCGGTGGGCGAGTCAGAAGTGCCAAAGTTCGAATGCGACAACAGGGCGACTTTCGGCTCGATCCCGAAACGACGCACGGTGTCCGCCGCCATCAGGGTAATCTCCGCCAACTGCTCCGGGGTGGGATCGGCATTGACATAGGTATCGGCGATGAACGTATTCCCGCTCGGCAACAGCAAGGCGTTCATAGCGCCGGCGACGTGGACGCCTTCGCGATAGCCAAAGACTTTTTCCACCACGGCGAAATGCTCTTCATAAGTGCCGATAGTTCCGCAAATCAAGGCGTCGGCTTCACCGCGCAGCACCATGATGGAACCAATCAATGTCGGATTACCGATCACCTCGCGCTGCGCCTTTTCCTGCGACACGCCGCGACGCTTCATGATCTCGAAATATTCGCTCCAGTATTCTTTAAAGCGCGGATCGGATTCATTGTTGACCACTTCAAAGTCTTTACCAATGGTCAACTGTAACCCCAGCTTTTGCAGGCGCATTTCAATCACGTTCGGCCGCCCAATCAATATCGGAAAAGCCAGCCCCAGCGTCACCAGTTCCTGCGTCGCGTGCAGCACGCGCGGATCTTCCCCTTCGGCCAGCACCACCCGACGGGGCTGCTGACGCGCCTGAGAGAAAACCGGCTTCATAAACAGGTTGGTCTTGTAGACAAACTCCGTCAGCTTCTCGACATAAGCAGTAAAGTCTTCAATCGGCCGCGTCGCCACGCCGGACGCCATCGCCGCTTTCGCCACCGCCGGGGCTATCTTGATAATCAGGCGCGGATCGAACGGTTTCGGGATCAGATACTCCGGGCCGAACGACAGATCCTGATCGCCATAGGCCGAGGCCACCACTTCGCTCTGCTCCGCCAGCGCCAGATTGGCAATGGCGTGCACGCACGCCAGCTTCATCTCTTCATTGATGGTGGTCGCCCCGACATCCAGCGCGCCGCGGAAGATGAACGGGAAGCACAGCACGTTGTTCACCTGATTCGGGTAGTCTGAACGGCCGGTACAGATAATGGCGTCCGGGCGAACCTCCTTGACCAGCGGCGGCAGAATTTCCGGTTCAGGGTTGGCCAGCGCCAGGATTAGCGGACGTGGCGCCATGGTTTTCACCATCTCCTGCGTCAACACCCCGGGGCCGGAGCAGCCGAGGAAAATATCGGCATCGGGGATAACGTCCGCCAGCTTACGCTTGCCGTTATCCTCAACGGCGTAAGCCGCTTTGGTTTCCGCCATATCCTCTTCACGGCCTTTGTAGATCACGCCGCGCGAGTCACACACCACGATGTTGTGCGGCTTCATGCCCAGCGCCACCAGCAGGTTCAGACAGGCGATGGATGCCGCTCCCGCGCCGGAAACCACCAGGCGTACGTCAGCGATATTCTTCTCCACCACCCGCAGCCCGTTCAGCACCGCCGCGGTACAGATAATGGCGGTGCCGTGCTGGTCGTCATGGAATACCGGAATTTTCATACGCTCGCGCAGTTTCTTTTCAATGTAAAAGCATTCCGGCGCTTTGATATCTTCCAGATTGATGCCGCCAAACGTCGGCTCCAGCGCGGCAATGATGTCGATCAGTTTATCCGGATCCAGTTCATCCACTTCAATATCGAACACGTCAATACCGGAGAATTTCTTAAACAAAACCCCCTTGCCTTCCATCACCGGCTTGCCGGCCAGCGCGCCAATATTGCCAAGGCCGAGCACGGCGGTTCCGTTGGAGATCACCGCCACCAGATTGCCGCGCGCGGTGTACTTGTAGGCCGCCAGCGGATCTTCCGCAATTTCCAGACAGGGCGCCGCCACCCCGGGTGAATAAGCCAGCGCCAGATCGCGCTGGGTCGCCAACGGCTTGGTTGGAGAAACCTGTATTTTCCCGGGCACCGGATATTGGTGAAAATCAAGGGCGCTTTGCTTTAGTTGTTCATCCATTTTTTATCCCTTCTTGGTTTTTGTTGTGGCGTACATGTAGGGTCAAGGATCACCAGTATAATGTTTGAGAATTGTTAAACTTTGAAGGATGACAAAAAGCGGAAGGTTAATGCAGATTAAAATAGTTACTTTATTTGTTAGTTTTTTGTTCAATCAAAAAACATCACACCGTCGGAGGACAAAACATCGGCGACGAAATCGTCACTCCTGGTTTTGCGCGACGCCCGTTGCCCGCACTTTCACGGGCGCGTTCGACATCAACACGCCCGGCAGTACGCCCGCTACTTCGTAAACCATCCCTGAATCTGCGCGTGCTGTAGCAACATGATGGTTTTGGCATCCATGATGCGCCCTTCTTTCACCATTTCGAGCGCCTCGGTAAAAGACAGCTCCAGCACTTCAATGTCCTCATCGTCGATACCGCCGCCCTGGTTATTCCGCAGCGACTCATCATACTCCGCGGCGAAGAAATGCAGCCGTTCGGTGACGCCGCCGGGCGACATAAAAGCCTCAAACAATTTTTCAACCTTGCCAATCGCATAGCCGGTTTCTTCAATCGCTTCATTACGTATACACGTCTCCGGCGAGTTATCGTCCAGTAAGCCGGCGCAGGCCTCCAGCAACATGCCGCTTTCATTGCCATTCAGATAGGTGGGGATTCGGAACTGGCGGGTCAGGATCACGGTGCCCTTTTTTCGGTTATACAGCAGAATGGTCGCGCCATCGCCACGATCGTACACCTCCCGGATCTGACGCACCACGCCGCCATTCTTTCTTTTTAAATCAAAAACATATTTGTGAAGAATAAACCAATGATCGGACAACAGTTTCTTTTCGATGAGCGTAATTGGCGACGACATAACTGAACCACTATAAGCAAGAATCGATATCTGATGATAAGAAGATACCGACAGGATTGCACGTCGTCATAGTCCTAAAGCGGTACTGACCAGCAGATAAAGATTGAGCGACACGACAATCGACACAATCGCTTTGCCGATGATTTGTATCAGCCGATGGTTGACCAAATCGCCCATTAATTCCCGGTTACCGGTGAATGACAGCAGAGGAACCAGCGCCAGAGCAATACCAAAGCTCAGGATCACCTGACTTAATACCAGCACCCGGGTGGGATCCATACCAGACAGGATAACGATAAATGATGGCAGCATGGTCACCGCGCGCCGCACCCACAGCGGAATATGGAAATGAACAAATCCCTGCATGACCACCTGCCCGGCCAGCGTGCCGACGACCGTCGAGGAAAGCCCTGCCGCAACCAAACTCAGGCCGAAAATGGTCGCCGCCGCTTTCCCCAGCAAAGGCTCCAGCGTCAGATAGGCACGATCCAGATCGGCAATATCCTGATTGCCGCTGAAATGAAACGCCGCGGCCGCCGTCGCCATCATCGCCAGATTGACAAATCCGGCGATGGTCATGGCAATAGCCACATCGACTTTGCTCGAGGAATAACGTTCGGCGCGGGAATGCTTATCCGCGCGCTGCGTCAAAGAAGAGTGCAGATAAATGACATGCGGCATGATCGTCGCCCCCAACACGCCCGCGGCCAGAAACACCGCATCCGACGTCGGCAGGCTGGGGATAACCATCCCTTTGGTCAGGGCGGCCAGTTCCGGCTGCGAGAAAACCAATTCAACAATATAAGCCGCGGCCACAAACAGCAGCAGCCCGCCAATCACTCTCTCCAGCGGCTTTTGTCCGCGCTGTTGCAGCATCAAAATCAGGAAAGTCGCGATACCGGTGAGAACGGCGCCTTCAAGCAGCGAAACGCCTAACAACAGCTTGAAACCGATAGCCGCCCCGATGAATTCAGCCAGATCGGTCGCCATGGCGATGATCTCGGCCTGCACCCAGTAGGCCCAAACGGCGGGCCGCGGAAAACGATCGCGGATCAGTTCCGCAAGATTTTTACCGGTGGCGATACCCAGCTTGGCTGACAGCAACTGGATCAACATCGCCATGATATTGGCCCACACCACCACCCATAACAGGGTATAACCATAGGCGGCGCCGGACTGAATATTCGTCGCGAAGTTGCCCGGGTCGATATAACCGATCGCGGCAATGAAGGCCGGCCCCATCAGAGAAAGTTTGATCTTTCTTGACGCGCGGCTTGCTGACTCGACGATAGGGTTGCCCCGCATAGTATGACCTTTCTAATACTGTTGTTTTTACTACCTTCACATTAATGATAATGATTATCAACCGCATTTATAACGACAATACCAATTCTTCTGATAGTTAAAGATGATGGTGCGGCAGAAAAATAAAAAGTCCCTTTTTAACAAACCAATAGTAATTAACTATAAACAAAAAACCCCATGCCTGAAGCACGGGGTTGGGATTGATGCGAAACGAAATAGGCTGAATCAGTCTTTCGCCTTAGACACCGCGACCATCGCCGGACGCAGTAAACGCCCGTTCAGCGTGTAGCCTTTCTGCATCACCATCATTACGTGATTTGGCGGATAATCATCGGATTCCAGCATCGTCATTGCCTGGTGAACTTCCGGGTTAAAGGGAACATTCACTTCCCCCACCACCTCAATGCCAAACTTATGCACGGCATCCAGCAACGATTTCAACGTCAGCTCAACGCCTTCAATCATCGATGCCAGCGCATCGTTGGATTTGTCCGCCACATCCAGCGCGCGTTCAAGGTTATCGATTACCGGCAACATTTCACCGGCAAATTTTTCCACTGCGAATTTGTGCGCCTTTTCGACGTCCATTTCCGCACGACGACGGATATTGTCGGCTTCGGCCCGGGCGCGCAGTATGCTGTCGCGCTCACGCTGTTGCAGCTCGGCCAATTGTGTTTCCAGTTCGGCAATACGCTCATCGCGCGGGTCGGCTACGTCTGTTGCTTGCGGCGCCGCTTCCGCCTGTTGCCCTTTCGCTGTCTTCGTGTGATCCAAGACTTGCTCATCGGGCGTGTTCTGTTCTTTACTACTCATGAAATTCTCCGCGGTTTAGCATTAATCTCGCTAGTTGCTTATTATGGGGATCAAAACCGGGGATGCAAGGGAACCAGTCACATATTGGTTTCACCCGACATCGGGCACATCACGCTGAGGATAACGACAGCAATGGTTAAACCATTTAATTGTATTGGCATCGTCGGCCACCCGCGCCACCCCACCGCGCTGGCAACTCACGAAATGCTCTATCACTGGCTGACCGCGAAAGGTTATGCGGTGCTTATTGAGCAGCAGATTGCCCTCGACCTGAATCTGAAAGGCGCCCGAACCGCCAGCCTGGCCGATATCGGCCAACAAGCCGATCTGGCGGTGGTGGTGGGCGGCGACGGCAACATGCTGGGCGCGGCCCGCGTGTTATCACGCTATGACATTCAGGTCATCGGCGTTAACCGCGGCAATCTCGGTTTCCTGACCGATCTGGATCCCGATCAGGCCCAGCAGCAGCTATCCGAAGTATTAAACGGCCACTACCTGAGCGAACGGCGTTTTATGCTGGAAGCGCATATCTGCCGTGCCGATCAACCCAGCAGCAGCAGCACCGCCATTAATGAAATCGTGCTCCATCCCGGCAAAGTGGCGCATATGATCGAATTTGAAGTCTACATCGACGACAACTTCGCGTTTTCTCAACGTTCAGACGGCCTGATTATCTCCACGCCAACCGGTTCGACCGCCTATTCATTATCGGGCGGCGGTCCGATCCTGACGCCCTCGCTGGATGCCATCGCGCTGGTGCCCATGTTTCCCCATACGCTCTCGGCCCGCCCGCTGGTCATTAACAGCAGCAGCACCATCCGGTTAAAATTTTCCCACACCACCAGCGATCTGGAAATCAGTTGCGACAGCCAGATTTCATTACCGCTACAGGAAAGAGAAGAGGTGCTGATTCGCCGCAGCGAAAATTACCTGAATCTAATTCATCCTGAAAATTACAGTTATTTCAATACATTAAGCACAAAGCTCGGCTGGTCTAAAAAATTGTTCTAAATTTGTCTTCAGCTACTTTACTGTATATAAAACCAGTTTATACTGTATGTAATTACACCATGTACTTACATACAGGAAACTATCATGCTGGCGCAACTCACTATCAGTAACTTCGCCATCGTGCGCGAATTGGAAATCGATTTCCAGGCAGGAATGAGCGTTATCACCGGGGAAACCGGCGCCGGGAAATCCATTGCGATTGATGCCCTCGGTCTGTGTCTGGGAAATCGTTCCGACGCCAGCATGGTAAGGCCGGGGGCGCCCCGCGCTGATATCTGCGCCCGTTTTTCGCTGGCGGACACGCCCGGCGCCCACCGGTGGCTGGAGCAAAACCAACTGGACGACAGCAACGAGTGCCTGCTACGCCGGGTCATTGGCGCCGACGGCCGTTCCCGTGGTTTTATCAACGGCACCGCGGTGCCGCTTTCTCAGTTGCGCGAGCTTGGCCAACATCTTATCCAGCTTCACGGCCAGCATGCGCATCAGCTGCTGCTCAGGCCCGAACACCAGAAACATCTGCTGGATGCCTACGCAGACGAGCCTCAATTACTTGGCGCCATGCAGCAAATCTGGCAGCAATGGCACCAAAGCTGCCGCGCACTGGCGCAGTTGCAACAAGCTACCATCGAGCGGGAAGCGCGACGCGAACTGCTGCAATACCAGTTGAAAGAGCTGAATGAGTTTGCGCCTCAGCCAGGCGAATACGAACAGATCGATGTCGAATACAAGCGTCTGGCGAACAGCGGGCAACGGCTGGCGCTGAGCCAGCAGACGTTACAGTTGCTCAGCGAGGACGAAGAGCAAAATATGCTCGGCATGCTGCACACCGTCAAACATCAGCTCACCGAATTGGTCGGCATGGACGACAAGCTGTCCGGCGTGCTTTCCATGCTGGAGGAAGCGGGCATCCAAATCAGCGAAGCCAGCGATGAACTGCGCCATTACAGCGAGCAAATGGATCTCGATCCAATCCGACTATACGAACTGGAGCAACGGCTATCCCGCCAGTTGTCGCTGGCGCGTAAACATCATGTTCCACCGGAAGCATTGCCCGCATTCCATCAACAACTTTTGGAAGAGCAACTGCTGCTGGAACAACAGGAAAGCGACCACAAAACCTTGAGCGGCGCCGTAAGCGAATATCATCAACAGGCGCTGCATATCGCCGAGCAATTACACGCGCGTCGGCAATACTATGCCAACGAGCTGGCCCAGCTCATCACATCCAATATGCATGAACTGGCTATGCCGCACGGACACTTCACCATTGACGTGAAGTTTACGCCGGAATACCTGACGGCCAGCGGCGCGGACAGCATTGAGTTTTGCGTCACCACCAACCCCGGGCAACCGCATCAGGCGTTAGCCAAAGTGGCCTCCGGTGGAGAGCTTTCCCGTATCGCGCTGATCGTTCAGGTTATCACCGCCCGTAAAATGGACACGCCGGCGCTGATTTTCGATGAGGTCGATGTGGGGATCAGCGGCCCGACAGCGGCGATTGTGGGCAAAATGCTGCGTCAGCTTGGCGAATCGACGCAGGTTATGTGCGTCACTCATCTACCGCAGGTCGCCGGTTGCGGTCACCAGCACTTCTTTGTCAGCAAACAAACCGACGGCGCAGAAACGGAAACGCTGATGCAGCCGCTTGATAAACGCGCCCGGTTACAGGAACTGGCGCGCCTGTTAGGCGGAAGCGCCGTGACTAAAAACACGCTGGCGAACGCCAAAGAACTTCTGGCCGCATAAGGCTGAATCCTGTGACGGGCAGGGATAGCCGCCATAAAAAAATGCCGGAGCATTTTTTAACGTCACGCAGTGACGGCCCGTAAGGGTGGCGGGCACGGATAGCCCGCCATAAAAAATCTCAACTTTTTCGCCTTCTTGGGGTCATACAGGGATCTTGCAGGTTTTCAAGTCAGGCAAGGTCTATTATCATCGGCAACCTATGCCCTTAAGGAATGTAATCACTATGCGCTGTAAAACGCTGACTGTCGTCGCTGCGGTGGTTGTTATGCTGACTGCCGGTTGTTCCACGTTAGAGAAAGTGGTTTATCGGCCAGACATCAATCAGGGAAACTATCTGGCACCGGGTGATGTCGCCAAAATTCATACCGGAATGACTAAACAACAGGTCGCTTACACCCTGGGAACACCGATGTTGCAGGATCCGTTTGGCAGCGATACCTGGTTTTACGTCTTCCGCCAACAGCCGGGTCATGAGTCGGTAAAACAACAAACCCTGACGCTCACTTTTAATAGCGGCGGCGTGTTGACCCATATCGATAACAAACCCGCACTGAATTAATCGGGTACGGCCGGCGGAGTAGACGCTAATCCGACACGGCGAAGACCAACTGTTTTATCAGGAACGGTTTCCGCTGTGCGGATAAGGCTCCAGAGGCCTTATTTTTTTGAGCGCTCGGCTCGCTGACGTCGCAGCTCTTTCGGGTCGGCGATCAACGGGCGATAAATCTCCACGCGATCGCCATCATTGAGAATATCGGTCAGCTTGACTGCCCTGCTGTAGATCCCGACTTTGTTGGTCTGTAGATCAATCTCTCCCCGCAGCTCCAGCAACCCCGAGGCAATAATCGCCTCTTCGACCGAACTGCCTTGCGCTAAGGTTATCGTCCGCAGATATTGACGCTCCGGTAAGGCATAAACCACGTCAACGCAAATATCAGGCACTGTAAACCTCTTTGGCGCGTTGTGTGAACGCCTGAACCATATTTCCCGCCAGATCCTTGAAAACTTTACCGAAAGCGAGTTCTATCAAAGCATTGGTGAATTCAAAATCAAGATGCAGTTCAACTTTGCAAGCATCATTGCTCAATGGCGTAAAATGCCAATCTCCCGTCAACTGGCGGAAAGGCCCGTCAACCAGTTGCATATTGATATTCTGATTGTTGGTCAGCGTATTGCGTGTGGTAAATGTCTTGCGAATTCCCGCCTTGGCGACATCAACGGCGGCGGTCATTTCATCCGGCGTAGCGGAAAGCACCCGGCTACCGGTACAACCCGGCAAAAAAGCAGGATACGAAGAGACATCATTCACCAATTGGTACATCTGCTCCGCGCTAAACGGCACCAGGGCAGAACGACTTATTTTCGGCATACAATTTTCCGTGATTCATAAAACGCGCAAAATAATAGCACTGATAAGCCGACAGATAAAAATTCTGCGCGCACTATCGCACAATATCATCAACCGTGACCCTAGTCCTACGGCGGGGTTATTGCGTACCGCCAGCCACACAGGCGTCACCTTCAGGGATAACCGCCAACATCATATCCCGCCGTTTTAAGTGGCTCACGGAATACCTCATATTGACTATCACGACCTCTTACAGAGCATTATGTCCCGAGCGGGTCGCTCACTGAAAGAGACGATCGCATTTCGCACTTACAACACTATCCGAATACTATATGTTTATTATTATTTATATTTTTATGTCATAAGGTATTCTTTTACTCAATACCAAGCTTATCATTAAAATTATAATGATTTGAATTTAAATCACTTTAAATGACATAAAAACAAATATACAGAAAATTCCTAACCCATAAGATAAAAAAAAGCATAAGATAATCTTAACAACCCGTCCGTTTATCGGACATGGAAAATAATGGATTTCATCCTATATCGTTACCTATCACAGCCCTAAGTATGGCATCAGGGAGCATTGCGGCTGTTGAAATGGACTAATTAGTGTTAACAAAATGAGGTGATTTATGAGGGTTTTAATAACAGGAAGTAGCGGGAATCTGGGAACAGCATTATCGATTAAATGTAAAGAAAGAGGATTTGAAGTTATTGGGCTGGATAAAAGACAGTCTGAAGAAACGAATGTCATCGGCTGTATTAATAACAGAACGCTCGTCGATAGCTGTATGCAAGGTATTGATATCGTTTTTCATACCGCAGCGCTGCATAAACCGCACATCGTCACGCATTCTTATAAAGAATTTATTGAAACTAATACGCTAGGTACCTATAACCTCTTGCAGTCCGCGGCAATGCACAACGTTAAGTCGTTCATTTTCTCAAGTACCACGAGCGTGTATGGCGATAGTCTGTCGCCCGATGCGTATTTGCCATCAAGTTGGATTGATGAAAATAAACAGATCGAAAGTAAAAATATTTACGGCGTAACAAAATTGGGTTCTGAAGAACTTTGCCGAATTTTTTCGCGCAATCATGGCTTAAATTGCATTGTCTTTCGCGTATCGCGATTCTTTTATGAAGATGACGATAACCCGGCGATCAGAGCGCATTACTGTGGGGACAATGCGAAAGTCAATGAATTGCTTTACCGACGAATAGATGTCGAAGACGCGGTTAACGCCCATCTTTGCGCAGCATTAACCTATACGCCGAAAAACGGTTTTGACAGATTTCTTCTCAGCACCACCACGCCATTTAAAAAAGAACATTGCTTACTTCTCAATAAAAATGCCGACGCCATAGTCGGTAAACTCTTCCCACAATATCGTGAGATATACGCGGCATTAGGATGGAAACTGTTCCCTCGTATTGACCGCGTATATGTCAATGAAAAAGCTCAACGGGTACTTAACTGGCGGCCTAAATACACATTTGAATACGCGCTCGACTGTTTGTCTCAACAACGTTCATTTCGCAGCCCGCTTGCCGAAAAAATCGGTTGGCATAGATATCATGACCAGGTTTTTGAAAATATGCCCTACCCAATCTAAAACAACGAACGGCATCGGGTATCAAGGACAATAGCAATTAACGGAGGATTGTTATGCCACATCTGAACAAACACCAACTCATTGAGTTATTAGCGCTGAAAAAACACGAAGAAGGCGGATACTATAACGAAACTTACCGCAGTCCGGAAAAAATACAAACCGAGCGTGAACACAACAACGGTCTTAGAACGTTATCAACCTGCATTTATTATCTTCTGACTGACGACAGCCCTATCGGATATTTTCATAAAAATATTTCGCCTATCCTGCATTTTTATCATTCAGGCGCACCGCTTACCTACCGCTTTATTCATCCTGACGGAAAAACAGAGGAACATATTCTCGGGCCGGATATCCGCAACGGTCACAAACTTCAACTGGTGGCGCCCGGCGAAGTATGGAAATCAACGGAATTATCGCCCGGCGCATCATACGGACTGGTCAGTGAAATTGTTCTACCTGGTTGGGAAATCTACGACTCCGCAATCGCGCAATATCACGAACTATCGACACGCTATCCGCAACACGAAGCCTGGATAAAACGCTACTGCTATGGAGAAAAACCATGAGCAAGTCCGTCGTGATTACAGGCGCAGCCAGAGGGATTGGCAAAGCGGTGACCGAGTACTTCATCCAACAGGGCGAATACGATGTTATTGCAATAATACGACGTCACGATCGGATCGAGCAGCTCATGACGGAATGGCAAAACATCAATCCGTCATGCCGTATCGACATCAAAGCGGCGGACTTTTCAGATAGACACGCGGTCGAAAAAGTATGTCGGGCATTGAGTCAGAAAAAAAATATCGCCGTTCTGATTAATAACGCCGGTATTTTTTATAGCGGTACGGTGGATATCGATTACCAGCGATTGCTTGACCTGACGACGGTCAACTTCCTGTCACCGTTTTTGATCACCCACACGGTGGTTAATCTGATGCGGGAAAATAAGCAGGGCTATATTTTTAATATCGCCAGCAATTCGGCAAGGCGGCCCATACCGGGCATCGGAGCCTATAGCGCGTCCAAGCATGCGTTGTTAGGGTTCTCCGAATCGTTAATGCTCGACTTGCTGCCGTATAATATTAAAGTTTCCAATATCAATCCCGCTTTCGTCGATACTGACATGACTCGCGGCTTTCCCGGCGTCACCGCCAACGACAAAATACAAACGGACGATATCGTCCGTTGCATCAGCTTCTTGCTGTCTCTGTCGGCCGGGGCCATCGTGCCAAATATCGACGTGGAATGCGTCAAATTCCTGTAAAAGCCATGCATTGACAGGCAACGACACGCCGGGCACCTGTCCGGCGTCACCTTAAGGCCCCAACTCTTTAACGCAAGTCGTCCCGGACATAAAAACATCCTGCGCATCAGGGATTTCATTCCCTTTTACATCCAGTATAATGACGGCACTATGACAAAGAAAAAAGCGTACAAACCCGGTTCCGCCACCATTGCGCAAAACAAGCGCGCCCGCCATGAATACTTCATTGAGGAAGAATTTGAGGCAGGGCTTGCATTGCAAGGTTGGGAAGTAAAATCACTGCGTGCGGGCAAAGCCAATATCAGCGACAGCTATGTAACATTCAGAGACGGTGAGGCGTACTTGTTCGGCGCCACCATCACACCGCTCAATGTTGCGTCTTCGCATGTGGTTTGCGACCCGACGCGTACACGTAAACTCTTACTCAACAAACGAGAATTGGACTCGTTATTGGGGCGCGTCAGTCGGGATGGTTATACGGTTGTCGCCTTATCCATGTACTGGAAAAATGCCTGGAGCAAAGTCAAAATCGGCGTGGCGAAAGGTAAGAAAGATCACGACAAGCGTGATGACATCAAAGAACGTGAATGGAAATTAGACAAAGCCCGTATCATGAAGAACGCTAACCGATAAGCCGGTGGCTTAAGTGGTATAAGTTCTGGTATACTGGCAACAGTTTCTTGGGGGCTGATTCTGGATTCGACGGGATTTGCAAAGCCCAAGGTGCATGCCGAGGGGCGGTTGGCCTCGTAAAAAGCCGCAAAAAAATAGTCGCAAACGACGAAAACTACGCTTTAGCAGCTTAATAACCTGCTGAGAGCCCTCTCTCCCTAGCCTCCGCTCTTAGGACGGGGATCAAGAGAGGTCAAACCCAAAAGAGATCGCGTGGATGCCTTGCCTGGGGTTGAAGCGCTAAATCTAATCAGGCTAGTTTGTTAGTGGCGTGTCTGTCCGCAGCTGGCAAGCGAATGTAAAGATAGACTAAGCATGTAGTACCAACGGTAGAGTAATTCCGGACGGGGGTTCAAATCCCCCCAGCTCCACCAATTTAGACATCGGGTATTACCAGATAAGTCCGATGAAGTACGAAAAGCCTGCATGGCACAAGCTCTGCGGGCTTTTTTACGTCTACTGGGCGCTGTGGCGATCTTATGGCTTCCACCATTGTTAGGCACAATTTTAGGCACTCTATGCAGTTTCCCTCATTCCTGTTGGCCTAAACTTAGTGGAGGTACCTATGGCAAGGCAAACAAGGCCGCTTAGCGATACTGAGATCAAAGCGGCCAAACCCAAAGAGACTGACTACTCCCTGTATGATGGTGACGGGCTTGAGCTTCTTATCAAACCCGGAGGCAGCAAACTTTGGCAATTCCGCTACTATCGACCTTTAACCAAAAAGCGCGCAAAACTGAGTTTTGGTTCCTATCCTGCCGTCACTCTGGCCGACGCCCGAAAACGCCGCACTGAAACCAAATCGTTAATTGCCAAAGATATCGATCCTCAAGAGCATAACCACGCGCTAAAACGGCAAGCGCTGGAAACCCAATCCAACACCTTTAAGGTCGTTGCCGAACGCTGGCTACAGTTAAAAAAGAGCAGCGTCACCGCCGACTATGCCTCCGATATTCAGCGATCCCTCGAAAAGGATATCTTTCCCGCCATCGGCGATATCAACATTACCGACATTAAAGCGCGCACGCTGGTGCAGGCTATCCAGCCGGTGCAGGCCAGAGGCGCGCTGGCAAGAGATCGATCTGGATGCTAAAGAATGGCGCATTCCGGCCGAACGCATGAAAATGAAGCGGGTACATATCGTTCCGCTGTCAGAACAGGCGCTGGCGATTCTGGCGCTAATGAAGCTCTTAAGCAGCCACCGGGAATATGTTTTTCCCAGCCGCATTAAGCCGTTACAGCCAATGAATAGCCAGACGGTCAACGCCGCGCTAAAACGCGCCGGATTAGGCGGCATTCTGGTATCACACGGCATGCGGTCAATCGCCAGCACCGCGCTCAATGAGCAAGGCTTTCCGCCCGATGTCATCGAAGCCGCCCTCGCCCATGTGGATAAAAATGAAGTACGCCGGGCCTATAACCGCAGCGACTATCTGGAACAACGTCGCCCCATGATGCAATGGTGGGCCGACTTTGTGAAAGCGGCGGACAACGGCAGCGTGCTGGAAGGCGGGATCCGGGGACTCAAAGCGATTGGGTGATTGTATGAAGCCATGTTTTCTCTCCCGCCTCACACCATAAGCAAGTGATGGTGTGAGGCGGGAGACGCGTTATTTTTCGCTCATCGTCAATCGACAAATCCTCAACCCCGCGTCTTTAGTAACTCTTAAGATAAAGTCACTTAACGGATGCTAAAAAGGAAGAAATTAAAAATATGCCTTAGTCAGAACAAACGATTTCATCGCCTCTGACGGGCATCAACTTGGGTGACTTCGTATGATTGAACAAGACTGGCATCCGGCAGATATCATTGCTGGTTTAAGAAAGAAAGGCACAACGCTGGCTGCGGTTTCCAGAGAAGCGGGACTCGCCTCTTCCACTTTGGCAAATACACTGACGCGCCATTGGCCTAAAGGAGAACGCTTAATCGCCGAAGCCTTGCATAAACGCCCCGAAGAGATCTGGCCTTCGCGTTATAACAGCGGACAGCATCAACAATACAGAGATGGAACCTCGGATTAGCCACTAAAAATTTACAAAATTTTTTTCATACTGTTAGTGGATTTAGACGCTCCTTACTGGATTTCTATGGAATAGAAATCCAGCAAGGAGCCAACAAGCGCAGCGCGTTAGCCGCTTGATATACGGATTTTGGCGCAGTAGATTGTCAGTGTTATACCGCTGCTGCACGCAGCACTCCACGTTGCCTCGACCTTCAAGGCAACGCGCAGGCCCAGCCTGTGTGGTCAACGCCCAACCCGCCCCGCTACCAGTTTGCGGGTGATCGCTGCGGCGATGGTAGCTCACTTATCCCAACGCCTTAGGGCTGCATCTTGTTTGTTCTTCGTGAAGCAACTGCTTTTTGCATACGCATTGATGCGTACAACAACCTTATTGCTGGCGCAATCGTCTGCGGCCTTTTGCTGCCTCAGCGAATACTTCAATGAGACTGCGGCGTCACTTCATACGGCGCAAAGCCGTTGCAAGTGACGCCGCGAACAAACTCTGCGACAGCCCTTACGCCACAGCGCTTTCCGGCGCGACCTGTCATCTGACGCACATTTTCTGCGTCAATTCTCATCAACCCACTTATCAGAGGAGGACTGAACCGATACCTGAGCAGGCTTTCAGCCTGAGGGGATTACCCTGCTGATGCAGGCGGCTGCACCGAGTGCATAACCGATATCCCCGTAATACCTCAACCGCTGCCGATCCGGCGCGCAGGTATTGTTCAGTGCGGCACGGTTTCCCCGTGTCGTAAATCGCCGTGCGCCGGAGAACAGAGGTTATTGAGGATGGAGGCATAGCATATGTCACGATTAAGCCGGGAGATGCAGACGCTGGCCCGTCAGGCTGGCGGCAGCCATAAGACGGTACATGACCGACTAAAAATTGCAGAGCGACTTGCCAGTCATCTGCTATCTTTGAATATTCAGATCCGCACGGTGCAGCATCTGAAAGCAAAACATATCGAATGCTATATCGCCGAACGGTTAGAACAGGGAATTACACTGCGCACGCTGCATAATGAAATGGCAGCGGTGCGGGTGATACTGCGCACCGCCGGTCGGGATAAGTTGGCGGATGCGGAACGATTGAGCAACAAGGCGTTAGGGCTGAGCGGCGCCAGCCGGGACGGTACGCGAAAGGCGATTACGCCGGAGCGCTATCAGGCGGCGCTGGCAACCCTGCAACAGAAAGACGCCGGACTCGCGCTGACGCTGCAACTGGCTCGAATGATGGGCCTACGTTCGCAGGAAGCGGTGCAGTGTTCGCAGTCGCTCAAGACATGGGCCACCGCGCTGGAGCGAGGCGACGGGCAACTGACGGTGGTATTCGGCACCAAAGGCGGACGGCCCCGACAAACGCGGATTCTGGATCGGGAAGCGTTAATACAAACAGTAAATCAGGCGCTGGCAGTTGCCGATACTCGCAACGGTCGGCTGATTGATAAACCGGATCTGAAAAGCGCCATTAACCGCTGGCGTTCACAAACTGCTCTGGCCGGACTAAAGGGGCAATATTCTCCGCACAGCCTGCGCTATGCGTGGGCGCAGGATGCGATGCGCTATTATCGGCGACAGGGATTCAGTAAACGGGAAGCCTGCGCGCTGGTGTCGATGGATTTAGGGCATGGAGATGGGCGTGGGCGGTATGTGGAGCGGGTTTATGGGAGAATGACTAGGTCAAGATGAATAGCAACAGGGAACACTAAATATTGATAAGAGAAATTAGTGAGTAAAGGTGCTCACATATTAATTTTGGTGAAATAATCGCCAGATTGAAATTATAACATCCTCATATCTGTAGTAGCTCAGATTTGGGCTGACACTTTTGTGGCTCATGGCCATACCTAATCTGACAGACAGTTTTGTGATGCGGACATTGCTGGCATCGCAGCGCATTAATCAATGAGGCGCAAGTCAGCATTACACCGATGCAGCATATTTATCGCATAAACCGATTTTACTTATCACTACCGTTAAAAATGGGGAGATTACCATTTGATCTACTTCTCCTTATCTTACAAAGTATCTACTGATTTAGTAGCGGTGTAGTGAGGTACACGGAAATGTCGTTAGAAGACACAAGGGCTAGGCTGTTAGCTGTAAGTGAAACGGCAGAAGGTCTGCTTGCTCAGGTTAACGATTTATATGTCCAAGAAATACGTTCCGAGGAGAAAGTCTTGACAGAGGCACTATCTGAGCTTCACAACTCAGGGGAGATTGATCTCGTCGAGATAGTAAGAAAAATTGATAAAAGCTCCTGCGGAAACAAGTTTTTTACAATTCTGCATGCCTTTGAAAACGTTCTGCCTTCACTAGATGCAAGAGTTGAAAATGTCGTACAGTGTCTGGTCCATCTCACGCAACAGGCTGGTAGAGATTTAGCTATTGGTGGAGTCTATGAGGCATTTGAGCATTTCTGTCGCATGGAAGCAAATCGTCCCAAAGATAGCGTTGAATTTATCCTGACACAAAGTGATCTCAGTACATATGCCCCTTTTCTTTCTAGCTCAATCCTCGCATACGACTCAGATCGTGTGGCTGAAGCTCTCCAGACGACAGAAAGTCTGATTGTTAATAGCAATCAGACGGTCAGAAACCAAGCCTATTTTACTTTGGGGAGGCTTGATGTAAATGAAACTCAGGCTAGTGTCATTTGGGAGCTACTTATCGGCAGTGCTAGTAGTGAGCGTGAAAGTGGTTGTTATGCGTCGATACTGAGGGCAACACTCCACTTTGGAGGAACATTTCCATCTTACTGGTCGCAGATAGAAGAGCTTCTAATTACATTTGTTGAGGGAGTCCCTCCAGAGGTTCTCTATGCAATATCGGATATTGTCTCCTTTCAAAGGATCGATCTTCCAGAGAATGTTCTGCGTCTTCTCGTCAAGCAGTTAGCCAATGTATCCCCTGAGCACAAAGGTATTATAGATAATATTGATCATTTATTGGTTAAGTTGATTGAGAGGGGGTCATCTTCTCTTGCTGTCGAATTATTGGAATCAATTCTGGCTGCAGGAGTGGAATTTGCATCGCTGGACTATTTATCCAACAAGCTGTTGAACAAGCATCAAGAATTACGTAATTATATAATTACAAAATGGTTTTTATATGGAGAAGCCTCGCTTTGCCATGGTGTTTTGGATCTACTTCATGATGTAACGGGTGAGGACATTGAGCTAAAAGCAGAAACGGCATTGCTAGGTGATGAAGTAAAGCAAGTATTTGTCAGCCACAAGGCCGTCGGTTGGCTGTTTACGCGGCCTATAGCGGCGGCAAGTTTCATTCTATCTATTTCCGGTACTGCTTCGATAACCACACTTAAAGAGCTTGAACGGATTTTGTACGACCCTTTACTTTTAAGTTACCCAGGGGAGCTTAAGCAATTCTTCCAGTCATGCATTGATAAAGGTGTTCAAGAACATCTATGTGAGCGCCTGCTTGGAAAACTTAAAGCCTATCATGCTGATATTGAGAAAGTGTCTGAATTGAAGGAGTTAATGGCTCCCAACGAAAATGTAAGTGCTTATTGGAAAGACTTTGACAAAGACATGCAGAAAGCCCATGAAGAAGCATCAAAATATTCTTTTATTCGGATGATTGCGACGACGCAGAGGTTATTGTATGGCAACAGCTCTATTTATTATTTACATCAGGGAGATGGAGAATCCATACGACAGGAGATGCAAATGCAGTCCTTTTCCCATTCGACCGAAATGCCAAGATTGAACGTTATAGACCCCGAGTCACTAGATTACATTTTGCGAATTTACCGTTGTGAGAGACTGAAAAATGAAGTTAATTCTTAAGCAATATTTAGCTTCACTAAAAGAACGGACAGAATTAGATGCTGTACTGCCAGATTTGTTGAGCTGTATGGGGATGAATGTATTCATTTCACCGACGCGTGGGGTTAAAGAGTATGGTGTTGATATAGCGGCTGTAGGGCAAGTCAATGGCGAGGAAGAAAAAGTTTATTTGTTTTCTGTGAAGTCTGGAAACCTTACTCGTGAGACTTGGAATGGGAACGCAGATCAAGCTCTTAGACCTTCGTTAGATGAGATTCAAGACTCATTTATTCCTAGTCGTCTCCCCCCTGAACATAGGGATAAAAAAAAAGTTATATGCTTATGTTTTGGTGGAGATGTCAATTCAGGGATCAGGCAGGAGGTATCTGGCTATGAGCAACGGAATACGCGAGATAATATCTCTTTTGAAGAGTGGAATGGTGATAAACTGTCAGAGTTTATTCAACAGTACTTGTTGAAAGAAGAATTACTGCCTAGCACCAGCCAAGGTTTTTTAAGAAAATCCTTGGCGCTACTTGAAGAGCCTGAGAGTTCAAGCAAGCACTTCTCACTATTGATTGATGAGGTTCTTTCCAACGCCACTGACGCAGATTCTGTTGCATCGTCCATAACTCGGACAAATGTTTGTTTGTGGGTTCTATTTTCATGGTGCCGTGATGGTGGAAATTTAGAGGCAGCATATCTTTCATCGGAGCGAGCATTGCTGTTGGCTTGGGATAAGGTAAAAGGCCACTACACAGGAAAGAACAAACCCTCAAAATCATTTGATAGCATTTTAGATACCTATCAACAAATTACTGATTGTTATGTCGAACGTTGTTTAATTCCGTATGTTGAATTTAAATATGCTATTTCCCATGCGGTTAACTCACCATGCTCTATTGACGTAAATATTAAACTCTTTGATGTGCTAGGACGTTTATCAGTCAAAGGACACTGGATTTTAGATATACTGTCAAAGAGTTATGCTGAAAACCCACCAATAGATGGAGAGAGCGAAGAACAGAAAAGGTTATGTCTCCGCCTCAAGCAGATAACAAAATCAATTAACATGTTGGTTGTTAATAATCCAATACTACTGTCACCGTACAAAGATTCGCAAGCCATTGATATTGGTCTAGCTCTAACACTGCTTTCAAATAATTCAGAACTCGATGAGTTTGTGCAGAGTTGGCTCTCGGAGATTGTCAATAGATGTATATTCTCTTTTGAGAGCAATGGAATGTATCCAATTATATATGACTCTTATGAAAAACTGCTTGAACATAGAAAAAAAGACAAGACTGATAATAGTTATAAGAATAAAGTTACGGAAGCTAGTATTTTATATCCTCTATTAGTATTGTTTTGCTCTCTGTATAAATTAGCTTCAGTAAGCCAAGACTTGGAAAAATTTGCCAAAGATAAACTAGCTCATAGCACGTTACAGTATTGGTACCCAAACCAACATAGTGAACAGAGTATGTACTCGAACTCAGATATGCATGGCTCTGCGACAACTAACTTTCCGATAAATGGAAGCTTGGCACTGGAGCTCGTAGCACAAGAGTGTGAAGGCGCTGATTCGTTTAAGAAAATGTCAGCTGTTACTGAAGGGAAGGCTCCATTGATACTGACAGCTTGTCGTTGTTACCGATATCCAGTTCCTTTCCATTTTATTGAAGATTGGTTAGTGGATTCCCTTCCGCAAACAACTTCCGCCTCTCAATCTCAGCTAACCTAACGATTATTCAATCTGTCCGTTTCGCGCAAGAAACGGACACTTTACAAATGTACTGTTAATTCATCGGAAGTTGTTAAATAATCCATTGAAATAAAGAGCATTTTATTATACTTTATTTCCATATGTGTTTTCTCTGTTGAATAATATTTTTACTTCATAAGTTTATGAGAAAAAATGACAAGACTTGTAGGATTAAATTATGAAATGGAAAGAATTTAAACTTTCTTTATCGAAAAAAGATTTAATTGGTATAGATTCTGAATTCACCGCTTCAACAAGACGTTTAATTTCTTTTTTTAAAGCAGATGGAGCCCATCTTAATAAATGGTGGGTTATGACATCGGTTGACTGGGGGTGCCCGTGCTGCAAAAGAAAAAAATCAGAAATTGTTAGGCTAAACAAAAATAATTTTCTAACCTGCCAACTACACGAACATCATGATCATATGAAGGAAGTCGTAAAATCCCTTTTCGAAGAGTTTTCAAAGAGAAAGAAGCGTATTGTTGCAGATGAACTATCTGAAAAATTTTCCATTAAGGCGGCCTTTTCATTATCAGCTTATGACAATACAGTTATATGTTTTGATTGTAATAAAGCAGATGCAGACGCAAAACGTTTAGTTAAGTGCCATAAATTCTTTTCATTCTCTCCGAGGGAGATCTCAGAGTTTATTTGTGTAATTCCCAATCATGAGCACCAGATTGATGTAAAAGCTGCGAATGAAGTTTGGGCACGAATAGAGCCCATATTTAAAATGCGTTTAAATCTCGCCAGGCAATTCGCTGAAATAGCTGCAGAGAAGCAAGACTGGTATCAACCATCTGAGAGAACGGCAAAACAGACTGAGCGAATTGCAAAACGATTATTTAAGTTGAATGGATTACATGATTTTGATGAAATAGAGCCTGAAAGGCTACTATATAACACTGAACCATTTAAAGGTTCGAAAAATTCTTGGAGGATAAAAAATAATCCCACAGCAAAAAAAATCCCTTTAGCTAACGATATAGCACATTTAGCTGCTGTTAGAGGTAAATATTGGAACAGATATAATGAAGAATGGGTATGTCCATGTTGTCAGCGAAAGAAATATAGTTGCGTTAGACCATCTAAAAATAATCAATGGGTTCTTGAAATAAAAAAAGCCCCATTGTTTGATGAAAGTAAATCTAAGACCAAACATCATGAAATTGCAATGTGCATGGATTGTGTTGATTCAGCGATAAATTTAGGGCGCGAGGTCTCACACTTTATATCAAAAGGGATCGAGTTTCCTAGTTCGGTTATCACACTTGAAGAACTTTCCAAAGTTATAATTCCTCGCCCCCACTCAATGCATGCATTTCATAATGATTTAATAGAAACATTATTGCCTTCGATTATTAAAAGATACCTTAATTTTATTGATGATTAACTTAGTTTACTTCAAAAAAGCGCATTCAGAGACTCAAAAACCCTAAGTGTTTAACATCCGCTCATTGCTGCCTGTCAGATTTGCTGTGTTCTGCTTTTAAAATGCTGTCAGGTTAAGTGGTGGCTAATCCTGTTCATTACATCGCCCAAAAGCCTTTATCAAAAAACATTAACCAGAGGACTTTCTTTATAACAATTCATTTCCAATTAAAATAGATGGCATTTACATTAATATCAATCCGTTTGATTCAAAGTTAAGAACATATATTCAATAAATACTTAGTGATAATATTTTTCATTTAGCCCTCTCTCATTCCTCTGATAAATATAACCCCATACTCACACCCCTTTTATCTTAAATATTTATTATTTATAGCTCAGAATTTCCACTAAGACCAATATTATAATTGCTCTATGCTTAGCTAATTTTCTTAGTAAACATCGTTACGCACAGTTCTGCGACATGCATAAATTGGGTTCTACGCAGGTATATATTTTTCTGACTATTCACAGTCGGAGCTGTATCGAACATGAATTATATGACTATAAAACATACAATTCGATTCCTCGGCTGAAAATCTTTTTGCTACTCATGTCACAAATGAGTCCCACAGCATCCACTTTAAGCAAGCAAAAAAAATTTAGGCCCAAACTTGGGCCCATAGAACAAAAATTGAATCAGGAATAAGCCAAACAATCAAAATAATAGGTAACCTATTCAACTCCCCTCAGCCCATGAAACGACAGGCAGATGCTAGTAATGGAGAAGCTTTTGACCTCCTCCCATATCCTGACCCAGGATCAATTAGAGGATCTGTCTTTTTTGGTGACTTCGGATAAATTCTGCCGGAGTCAGATCATTTAATGAAGAATGTGTCCTGTCATGGTTATATTCTTCCCGCCAGCG
>NZ_JABJXS010000029.1 GCF_013155275.1 Brenneria sp. hezel4-2-4 | reverse complement strand
TATCAGCGATTAAGCGATAACTTTAGCAACAACGCCCGCACCAACAGTACGGCCGCCTTCACGGATTGCAAAACGCAAACCGTCGTCCATCGCGATCGGCGCTATCAGGTTAACAACCATTTTAATGTTGTCGCCTGGCATTACCATCTCTACCCCTTCCGGCAGTTCGATGGTACCTGTCACGTCCGTTGTACGGAAGTAGAACTGCGGACGGTAGCCTTTGAAGAACGGCGTATGACGGCCGCCTTCATCTTTGCTCAGAATATACACTTCAGATTCGAACTGGGTGTGCGGCTTGATTGAGCCGGGTTTAGCCAGAACCTGACCGCGCTCTACGTCATCGCGTTTAGTACCACGCAGCAGAACACCCACGTTCTCACCCGCACGGCCTTCATCCAGCAGTTTGCGGAACATTTCCACGCCGGTACACGTGGTTTTCGTGGTGTCTTTGATACCCACGATTTCAACTTCTTCGCCCACTTTAACGATGCCGCGCTCTACACGACCGGTCACAACCGTACCACGGCCGGAGATGGAGAATACGTCTTCGATAGGCAGCAGGAACGGCTTGTCAATCGCACGTTCTGGTTCTGGAATGTAGCTGTCCAGCGCTTCAGCCAGTTCGATGATTTTCGCTTCCCACTCGGCTTCGCCTTCCAGCGCTTTCAGCGCGGAACCGCGGATTACCGGCGTGTCGTCGCCCGGGAAGTCGTACTGAGACAGCAGCTCACGCACTTCCATCTCAACCAGTTCCAGCAGTTCTTCATCATCAACCATGTCGCATTTGTTCAGGAACACGATGATGTAAGGAACGCCAACCTGACGACCCAGCAGGATGTGCTCACGCGTCTGCGGCATCGGGCCGTCAGTCGCGGCGACAACCAGGATCGCGCCGTCCATCTGCGCGGCGCCGGTGATCATGTTTTTCACATAGTCGGCGTGTCCCGGGCAGTCAACGTGCGCGTAGTGGCGAGTCGGGGTATCGTATTCAACGTGAGAGGTGTTGATGGTGATACCACGGGCTTTTTCTTCCGGCGCGTTATCGATCTGATCAAATGCGCGCGCAGCGCCACCGTAGGTTTTAGCCAGAACGGTAGTAAT
>NZ_JABJXS010000028.1 GCF_013155275.1 Brenneria sp. hezel4-2-4 | reverse complement strand
TGATCTCTTCCCATTAAACAGGACCAGGCTAAACTGGAGTTTTCTGCCCTTCTTTTCCTTAAAAAAGAGGCAATCCGGCCATGAAAAAGATCCGCTGTACTGAAGAGCAAATTGCTTTTGCCCTGAAGCAGGCTGAAACGGGCACTCGTGTGGGTGAAGTGTGCCGAAAAATGGGTATCTCTGAAGCCACTTTTTATAATTGGAAAAAGAAATTTAGCGGAATGGGCGTAACGGAGCTGCGTCGCCTGCGTCAGCTTGAAGATGAAAATCAACGTCTAAAACGGCTGGTTGCCGACCTCAGTCTCGATAAGGAAATGCTGCAAGAGGTGCTGAAAAAAAAGTTTTAAGGCCTGCTCAAAAGCGCGAAATAGTCGTATTTTTACAAGACGCATATCGAGTGGGCGTCAGGCGGTCCTGTCGTCTGGCGATGCTAAGTCGCACGGTTTATAACTATCATTCGTGTCGTGACGATCGCGCGGTAACGATGCGCATCCGAGAAATAGCGGAAACCCGTATCCGTTATGGCTGCCAGCGCATACATATCCAGCTGAGGCGCGAAGGCTGGGTCATTAATCATAAAAAAACGCATCGTATTTATTGCCAGGAAGGACTGAATCTACGGCGTAATCGCCCCCGTCGCCATGTGAGTGCGGCACACCGGGTTGAACGGCCGTTGCTGTCAAATCCGGATCAATGCTGGAGCATGGATTTCGTTGCTGATAATCTGTTTAACGGGCGCCGGTTTCGGGCATTAACTGTGGTCGATAATTTTAGTCGGGAATGCCTGGCGATCCATGCCGGCCAGTCGCTCAAGGGCGAGGATGTGGTGGCGGTGATGGAGTGCCTGAGATTGATGCATAATCGTGTGCCGATAAGGATCCAGGCAGACAATGGCAGCGAATTTATCTCAAAAGCGCTGGATAGATGGGCGTATGAAAATAAGGTCACCATGGACTTCTCACGCCTCGGCACGCCGACGGATAATCCGTTTATCGAATCGTTTAATGGCAGTCTGAGGGATGAATGCCTAAATATCCACTGGTTCCTGTCGATGGAAGATGTGCAGGAAAAGCTCGATCGCTGGCGGGAAGAATATAACCATGACAGGACACATTCTTCATTAAATGATCTGACTCCGGCAGAATTTATCCGAAGTCACCAAAAAAGACAGATCCTCTAATTGATCCTGGGTCAGGATATGGGAG
>NZ_JABJXS010000027.1 GCF_013155275.1 Brenneria sp. hezel4-2-4 | reverse complement strand
GCACTGCTCTTTAACAATTTAATCAGACAATCTGTGTGGGCACTCACAAGACAATATCGGCAAACGATATAAAAAAGTCTTGAAGAGTGACTGACAGTAAATTCATTACGAATAAACAGTTATTAATTCTTTGAGCATCGCTTCCCGAGTGGAAGCAAATCAAACAAATCTTAAATTGAAGAGTTTGATCATGGCTCAGATTGAACGCTGGCGGCAGGCCTAACACATGCAAGTCGAGCGGTAGCACAGAGGAGCTTGCTCCTTGGGTGACGAGCGGCGGACGGGTGAGTAATGTCTGGGAAACTGCCTGATGGCGGGGGATAACTACTGGAAACGGTAGCTAATACCGCATAATGTCGCAAGACCAAAGTGGGGGACCTTCGGGCCTCACGCCATCGGATGTGCCCAGATGGGATTAGCTAGTAGGCGGGGTAAAGGCTCACCTAGGCGACGATCCCTAGCTGGTCTGAGAGGATGACCAGCCACACTGGAACTGAGACACGGTCCAGACTCCTACGGGAGGCAGCAGTGGGGAATATTGCACAATGGGGGAAACCCTGATGCAGCCATGCCGCGTGTGTGAAGAAGGCCTTCGGGTTGTAAAGCACTTTCAGCGGGGAGGAAGGCAACAAACCTAATAAGCTTGTTGATTGACGTTACCCGCAGAAGAAGCACCGGCTAACTCCGTGCCAGCAGCCGCGGTAATACGGAGGGTGCAAGCGTTAATCGGAATGACTGGGCGTAAAGCGCACGCAGGCGGTCTGTTAAGTTGGATGTGAAATCCCCGGGCTTAACCTGGGAACTGCATTCAAAACTGACAGGCTAGAGTCTCGTAGAGGGGGGTAGAATTCCAGGTGTAGCGGTGAAATGCGTAGAGATCTGGAGGAATACCGGTGGCGAAGGCGGCCCCCTGGACGAAGACTGACGCTCAGGTGCGAAAGCGTGGGGAGCAAACAGGATTAGATACCCTGGTAGTCCACGCCGTAAACGATGTCGACTTGGAGGCTGTGGTCTTGAACCGTGGCTTCCGGAGCTAACGCGTTAAGTCGACCGCCTGGGGAGTACGGCCGCAAGGTTAAAACTCAAATGAATTGACGGGGGCCCGCACAAGCGGTGGAGCATGTGGTTTAATTCGATGCAACGCGAAGAACCTTACCTACTCTTGACATCCTCAGAAGAGACTGGAGACAGACTCGTGCCTTCGGGAACTGAGAGACAGGTGCTGCATGGCTGTCGTCAGCTCGTGTTGTGAAATGTTGGGTTAAGTCCCGCAACGAGCGCAACCCTTATCCTTTGTTGCCAGCGATACGGTCGGGAACTCAAAGGAGACTGCCGGTGATAAACCGGAGGAAGGTGGGGATGACGTCAAGTCATCATGGCCCTTACGAGTAGGGCTACACACGTGCTACAATGGCGCATACAAAGAGAAGCGAACTCGCGAGGGTAAGCGGACCTCATAAAGTGCGTCGTAGTCCGGATTGGAGTCTGCAACTCGACTCCATGAAGTCGGAATCGCTAGTAATCGTAGATCAGAATGCTACGGTGAATACGTTCCCGGGCCTTGTACACACCGCCCGTCACACCATGGGAGTGGGTTGCAAAAGAAGTAGGTAGCTTAACCTTCGGGGGGGCGCTTACCACTTTGTGATTCATGACTGGGGTGAAGTCGTAACAAGGTAACCGTAGGGGAACCTGCGGTTGGATCACCTCCTTAGTAAAAGCCTGATAGTGGTTGTGCAGTGTCCACACAGATTGTCTGATGAAAATAACGAGCA
>NZ_JABJXS010000026.1 GCF_013155275.1 Brenneria sp. hezel4-2-4 | reverse complement strand
TTGATGCCTGGCAGTTCCCTACTCTCACATGGGGAGACCCCACACTACCATCGGCGCTACGGCGTTTCACTGCTGAGTTCGGCATGGGGTCAGGTGGGACCACCGCGCTATCGCCGCCAGGCAAATTCCTTTCATTCCAACCGTTATGCTTTCACATAACCATCAGAACCAATCTCAAAACAAGCTGAATATCATTTATCTTTTGCGTCTCTCACCAAAACACCTTCGGTGTTGTAAGGTTAAGCCTCTCGGGTCATTAGTACTGGTCAGCTCAACGTATCGCTACGCTTACACACCCAGCCTATCTACGTCGTCGTCTTCAACGGCCCTTCAGGGGCATCAAGTGCCCAGGGAAGACTCATCTCGAGGCAAGTTTCCCGCTTAGATGCTTTCAGCGGTTATCTCTTCCGCACGTAGCTACCGGGCAATGCAATTGGCATCACAACCCGTACACCAGTGGTGCGTTCACTCCGGTCCTCTCGTACTAGGAGCAACCCCTCTCAATCTTCCAACGCCCACGGCAGATAGGGACCGAACTGTCTCACGACGTTCTAAACCCAGCTCGCGTACCACTTTAAATGGCGAACAGCCATACCCTTGGGACCTACTTCAGCCCCAGGATGTGATGAGCCGACATCGAGGTGCCAAACACCGCCGTCGATATGAACTCTTGGGCGGTATCAGCCTGTTATCCCCGGAGTACCTTTTATCCGTTGAGCGATGGCCCTTCCATTCAGAACCACCGGATCACTAAGACCTGCTTTCGCACCTGCTCGAGCCGTCACTCTCGCAGTCAAGCTAGCTTATGCCTTTGCACTAACCTCCTGATGTCCGACCAGGATTAGCTAACCTTCGTGCTCCTCCGTTACTCTTTGGGAGGAGACCGCCCCAGTCAAACTACCCACCAGACACTGTCCGCAACCCCGGTCAGGGGCCCACGTTAGAACATCAAACATTAAAGGGTGGTATTTCAAGGTCGGCTCCATGCAGACTGGCGTCCACACTTCAAAGCCTCCCACCTATCCTACACATCAAGGCTCAAGGTTCAGTGTCAAGCTATAGTAAAGGTTCACGGGGTCTTTCCGTCTTGCCGCGGGTACACTGCATCTTCACAGCGAGTTCAATTTCACTGAGTCTCGGGTGGAGACAGCCTGGCCATCATTACGCCATTCGTGCAGGTCGGAACTTACCCGACAAGGAATTTCGCTACCTTAGGACCGTTATAGTTACGGCCGCCGTTTACCGGGGCTTCGATCAAGAGCTTCGCATTGCTGCTTACCCCATCAATTAACCTTCCGGCACCGGGCAGGCGTCACACCGTATACGTCCACTTTCGTGTTTGCACAGTGCTGTGTTTTTATTAAACAGTTGCAGCCAGCTGGTATCTGCGACTGGTCTCAGCTTCATCCGCGAGGGACTTCACCAAATCCAGCGTGCCTTCTCCCGAAGTTACGGCACCATTTTGCCTAGTTCCTTCACCCGAGTTCTCTCAAGCGCCTGAGTATTCTCTACCTGACCACCTGTGTCGGTTTGGGGTACGATTTCGTGTTACCTGGAGCTTAGAGGCTTTTCCTGGAAGCGTAGCATCGGTTACTTCAGCTCCGTAGAGCCTCGTCATCACGCCTCAGTGTTGACGGTAATCCGGATTTGCCTGGACCACCCACCTTCACGCTTAAACCGGGACAACCGTCGCCCGGATAACCTAGCTTTCTCCGTCCCCCCTTCGCAGTAACACCAAGTACAGGAATATTAACCTGTTTCCCATCGACTACGCCTTTCGGCCTCGCCTTAGGGGTCGACTCACCCTGCCCCGATTAACGTTGGACAGGAACCCTTGGTCTTCCGGCGTGCGGGTTTTTCACCCGCATTATCGTTACTTATGTCAGCATTCGCACTTCTGATACCTCCAGCAGCCCTCACAGACCACCTTCTACGGCTTACAGAACGCTCCCCTACCCAACAACACCTAAGTGTCGCTGCCGCAGCTTCGGTGCATGGTTTAGCCCCGTTACATCTTCCGCGCAGGCCGACTCGACCAGTGAGCTATTACGCTTTCTTTAAATGATGGCTGCTTCTAAGCCAACATCCTGGCTGTCTATGCCTTCCCACATCGTTTCCCACTTAACCATGACTTTGGGACCTTAGCTGGCGGTCTGGGTTGTTTCCCTCTTCACGACGGACGTTAGCACCCGCCGTGTGTCTCCCGTGATAACATTCTCCGGTATT
>NZ_JABJXS010000025.1 GCF_013155275.1 Brenneria sp. hezel4-2-4 | reverse complement strand
TGGCCGGACTCGGCGGCATTGACCACATTATCGGCAGTGATGGCATCAATAGTGATCGACGCATCTGGCGCAACGATATCAACCGTGTAACCGCGGCTGGCATCCGCCGTGGTGGTATTGCCCGCCGCATCAGAGGTGGTGACGCTAGCCGTAACCGCCGTATTCCCTGCCAGCACACTGCCGGGCACATTCACACTCCAGGTTACGCCATCGGCATTCACCGTGGTCTGATAAGTCTCGCTGCCGACAGTCACCGTGATCGCATCACCGGCCCGCACCTGATCGCCCACCTGGCCGGTGACGCTGATGGTTTGGCCGGACTCGGCGGCATTCACTACGTTGTCAGCCGTAATCGTATCAATAGTAATCGAGGCATCCGGGGCTACCGTATCAACGGTGTAGGGACGCTCTGCGTTCGCGGTAGTGGTATTGCCCGCCGCATCTGCGGTCGTCACCGTGGCGGTAACCGCCGTATTCCCCGCCAGTACGCTGCCGGGGATATTCACACTCCAGCTCGTCCCATCGGAATTGACCGTCGTCTGATAAGTCTCACTACCCACCGTGACGGTCACCGCATCACCGGCCTGGACATTATCACCAACCTGCCCCGTCACATTAATAGACTGGTTAGATTCGGCGGCATTGACTACGTTATCCGCCGTAATCGTATCAATACTGATCGACGCATCCGGGGCAATGGTGTCGACATCATAAGGACGGTTAGCCTCTGCCATGGTGGTATTACCCGCCGCATCAGAGGTGGTGACGCTAGCCGTAACCGCCGTATTCCCTGCTAGCACGCTACCGGGCACACTCACGCTCCAGGTCACGCCATCGGCATTAACGGTGGTCTGATAAGTCTCACTACCTACGGTGACGGTCACCGCATCGCCCGCCTGCACCTGATCGCCAACCTGACCGGTCACATTGATGGTCTGGTTAGACTCAGCGGCATTGACCACATTATCCGCCGTAATCGTGTCGATGGTAATCGAGGCATCCGGCGCAATCGTGTCAACGGTGTAGGGACGCTCTGCGTTCGCGGTAGTGGTATTGCCCGCCGTATCTGCGGTGGTTACCGTAGCATTAACGGCGGTATTTCCCGCCAGCACGCTACCGGGAACACTCACGCTCCAGGTCACGCCATCGGCATTCACCGTGGTCTGATAGGTCTCGCTGCCCACCGTGACGGTCACCACATCACCGGCCTGGACATTATCGCCCACCTGACCGGTCACATTGATAGACTGGTTGGACTCGGCCGCATTCACCACATTATCGGCGGTGATGGTATCAATGGTAATTGAGGCATCCGGGGCAATCGTGTCGACATCATAAGGACGGTTAGCCTCTGCCGTGGTGGTGTTACCCGCCGCATCCGCGGTCGTCACCGTGGCATTAATTGCTGTATTGGCAGCTAATACGCTACCGGGAACACTCACGCTCCAGCTTGCCCCATCGGCATTGACCGTCGTCTGGTAAGACTCGCTACCGACGGTGACGGTCACTACATCACCCGCCCGTACCTGATCACCCACCTGACCGCTCACGCTGATGGTCTGGTTGGACTCGGCCGCATTCACCACATTATCGGCGGTGATGGTATCGATGGTAATCGAGGCATCCGGCGCCACCGTATCAACCGTGTAACCGCGGCTGGCATCTGCCGTGGTGATATTCCCCGCCGCATCTGCGGTCGTCACACTCGCCGTAACCGCCGTATTCCCCGCCAGCACGCTGCCGGGGATATTGACACTCCAGGTGCTGCCATCAGCATTCACCGTGGTCTGGTAGGTCTCGCTGCCCACGGTGACGGTCACTGCATCACCTGCCCGCACCTGATCGCCAACCTGACCGGTCACGCTAATGGTCTGACCGGACTCGTCCGCATTCACCACATTATCGGCGGTGATGGTATCAATGGTAATTGAGGCATCCGGGGCAATCGTGTCGACATCGTAAGGACGGTTAGCCTCTGCCGTGGTGGTATTGCCCGCGGCATCAGATGTAGTGACACTCGCCGTAACCGCCGTATTCCCTGCCAGTACGCTACCGGGAACACTCACGCTCCAGGTCACGCCATCGGCATTCACCGTGGTTTGGTAAGTCTCACTGCCCACCGTGACGGTCACCGCATCACCGGCCCGCACCTGATCGCCAACCTGACCGGTCACGCTGATAGTCTGACCGGACTCGTCCGCATTCACCACATTATCGGCGGTGATGGCATCAATGGTAATCGAGGCATCCGGCGCCACCGTATCAACGGTGTAACCGCGACTGGCATCCGCCGTAGCGATATTCCCCGCCGCATCCGCGGTGGTTACCGTGGCATTAACTGAGGTATTTCCCGCCAGTACGCTGCCGGGAATATTCACGCTCCAGCTCGTCCCATCGGCATTCACCGTGGTCTGATAGGTCTCGCTGCCCACCGTGACGGTCACCACATCACCGGCCTGGACATTATCGCCAACCTGACCGGTCACATTGATAGACTGGTTGGACTCGGCCGCATTCACCACATTATCGGCAGTGATGGTGTCGATAGTTATCGACGCATCCGGGGCCACCGTGTCGACATCATAGGTACGGTTAGCCTCTGCGATGGTGGTATTCCCCGCCGCATCAGATGTGGTGACACTAGCCGTAACCGCCGTATTCCCAGCCAGCACGCTGCCGGGGATATTCACACTCCAGGTGCTGCCATCGGCATTCACCGTGGTCTGATAGGCCTCGCTACCCACCTTGACGGTCACCACATCACCGGCCTGGACATTATCGCCAACCTGACCCGTCACATTGATAGACTGGTTAGACTCAGCGGCATTGACCACATTATCCGCCGTAATCGTATCGATGGTAATCGAGGCGTCCGGGGCAATGGTGTCGACATCATAAGGACGGTTAGCATCCGCCGTGGTGGTATTGCCCGCGGCATCCGCGGTCGTCACCGAGGCATTAATTGCTGTATTGGCAGCTAATACACTGCCGGGGATATTCACGCTCCAGGTCACGCCATCGGCATTCACCGTGGTCTGATAGGTCTCGCTACCCACCGTGACGGTCACCGCATCACCGGCCTGGACATTATCGCCCACCTGACCGGTGACATTGATAGTCTGATTAGACTCGGCCGCATTCACCACATTATCGGCGGTGATGGTATCAATACTGATCGAGGCATCCGGCGCCACCGTATCAACCGTATAACCGCGACTGGCATCCGCCGTAGCGATATTCCCCGCCGCATCCGCGGTGGTTACCGTGGCATTAACGGCGGTATTTCCCGCCAGCACGCTACCGGGCACACTCACACTCCAGCTCGTCCCATCGGCATTGACCGTAGTCTGATAAGTCTCACTACCCACCGTGACAGTCACCGCATCACCGGCCTGCACCTGATCGCCAACCTGACCGGTCACATTAATGGTCTGGTTGGACTCGGCCGCATTCACCACATTATCCGCCGTAATCGTATCAATGGTAATCAAGGCATCCGGCGCAACCGT
>NZ_JABJXS010000024.1 GCF_013155275.1 Brenneria sp. hezel4-2-4 | reverse complement strand
CGGGCCGGTGATGCGGTGACCGTCACCGTGGGTAGCGAGACTTATCAGACCACGGTGAATGCCGATGGCAGCACCTGGAGCGTGAATATTCCCGGCAGCGTGCTGGCTGGGAATACGGCGGTTACGGCTAGCGTCACCACGGCTGACGCGGCTGGGAATATTACCACCGCAGATGCCAGCCGCGGTTATACGGTTGATACCGTGGCGCCGGATGCGTCGATTACCGTTGATACCATCACCGCCGATAACGTGGTGAATGCGGCCGAGTCCGGTCAGACCATTAGCGTGACCGGTCAGGTTGGCGATCAGGTGCAGGCCGGTGATGCAGTGACCGTCACCGTGGGCAGCGAAACCTACCAGACCACCGTTAATGCCGATGGGACGAGCTGGAGCGTGAATGTGCCCGGCAGCGTACTGGCGGGGAATACGGCGGTTACGGCGAGTGTCACCACCTCTGACGCGGCGGGCAATACCACTACCGCGAACGCAGAGCGTCCCTACACCGTTGACACGATTGCGCCGGATGCCTCAATTACCATCGATACGATTACGGCGGATAACGTAGTCAATGCCGCCGAGTCCAACCAGACTATCAATGTGACCGGTCAGGTTGGTGATAACGTCCAAGCCGGTGATGCGATCACGGTAACTGTCGGCAGCGAGACTTATCAGACCACGGTGAATGCCGATGGCAGCACCTGGAGTGTCAATATCCCCGGTAGTGTGCTGGCAGGGAATACGGCGGTTACGGCGAGTGTCACCACATCTGATGCGGCGGGGAATACCACCACGGCAGAAGCTAACCGTCCTTATGATGTCGACACCATTGCCCCGGACGCCTCGATTACCATCGATACGATTACGGCGGATAATGTGGTGAATGCCGCTGAGTCCGGCCAGACCATCAACGTCACCGGCCAAGTCGGTGATCAGGTACGGGCGGGTGATGCGGTGACCATCACCGTGGGGAGTGAGACTTACCAGACGACGGTCAATGCCGATGGGACGAGCTGGAGTGTGAGTGTTCCCGGTAGCGTATTAGCTGCCAATACAGCAATTAATGCCTCGGTGACGACCGCGGATGCCGCGGGCAATACCACCACGGCAGAGGCTAACCGTCCTTATGATGTCGACACCATTGCCCCGGATGCGTCGATCAGTATTGATACCATCACCGCCGATAACGTAGTCAATGCCGCTGAGTCCGGCCAGACCATCAGCGTGACCGGTCAGGTTGGCGATCAGGTGCAGGCCGGTGATGCAGTGACCGTCACCGTGGGCAGCGAAACCTATCAGACCACCGTTAATGCCGATGGGACGAGCTGGAGTGTCAATATCCCCGGCAGCGTACTGGCGGGGAATACGGCGGTTACGGCTAGCGTCACCACCTCTGACGCGGCGGGGAATACTACTACGGCGGATGCTAACCGTCCTTATGATGTCGACACGGTAGTCCCGGATGCGTCGATAACTATCGATACGATTACGGCTGACAACATAGTCAATGCCGCTGAGTCCGGCCAGACCATTAGCATCACCGGTCAGGTGGGCGATCAGGTACAGATCGGTGATGTGGTCACCGTCACGGTCGGCAGTGAGACTTACCAAACCACTGTCAATGCCGATGGCGTGACCTGGAGCGTGAATATTCCCGGCAGCGTACTGGCGGGAAATACCTCAGTTAATGCCACGGTAACCACCGCGGATGCGGCGGGGAATATCGCTACGGCGGATGCCAGTCGCGGTTACACCGTTGATACGGTTGCGCCGGATGCCTCGATTACCATCGATACCATCACCGCCGATAATGTGGTGAATGCGGCCGAGTCCAACCAGACCATCAATGTCACCGGTCAGGTTGGTGATAACGTTCAGGCCGGTGATGCGGTGACCGTCACGGTGGGTAGCGAGACCTATCAGACCACGGTGAATGCCGATGGGGCGAGCTGGAGCGTGGATATCCCCGGCAGCGTACTGGCGGGAAATACCTCAGTTAATGCTACGGTAACCACCGTAGATGCGGCGGGCAATACCACCATTGCGGATGCTAACCGCGGTTACACGGTTGATACGGTGGCGCCGGATGCGTCGATTACCATCGATACCATCACCGCGGATAATGTGGTCAATGCCGCCGAGTCCGGCCAGACTATCAATGTGACCGGTCAGGTTGGCGATCAGGTGCAAGCGGGTGATGCAGTGACCGTCACGGTGGGTAGCGAGACCTATCAGACTACAGTGAATGCCGATGGCGTGACCTGGAGTGTCAATATTCCCGGCAGCGTACTGGCGGGAAATACCTCAGTTAATGCCACGGTAACCACCGCGGACGCGGCGGGGAATACCACCACGGCGGATGCCAGCCGCGGTTACACGGTTGATACGGTAGCCCCGGATGCCTCGATTACCATTGATACGATTACGGCGGATAATGTGGTGAATGCGGCCGAGTCCAACCAGACCATTAATGTGACCGGTCAGGTTGGCGATCAGGTGCAGGCCGGTGATGCGGTGACCGTCACCGTAGGTAGTGAGACTTATCAAACTACCGTTAATGCCGATGGCAGCACCTGGAGTGTCAATATCCCCGGCAGCGTACTGGCAGGAAATACGGCGGTTACGGCTAGCGTCACCACCTCTGACGCGGCGGGGAATATCGCTACCGCGGATGCCAGCCGCGGTTACACGGTTGATATCGTGGCGCCAGATGCGTCGATTACCATCGATACCATCACCGCGGATAATGTGGTGAATGCGGACGAGTCCGGTCAGACTATCAGCGTGACCGGTCAGGTTGGCGATCAGGTGCGGGCAGGTGATGCGGTGACCGTCACGGTGGGCAGTGAGACTTACCAAACCACGGTGAATGCCGATGGCGTGACCTGGAGCGTGAGTGTTCCCGGTAGCGTACTGGCAGGGAATACGGCGGTTACGGCGAGTGTCACTACATCTGATGCCGCGGGCAATACCACCACGGCAGAGGCTAACCGTCCTTATGATGTCGACACCATTGCCCCGGACGCCTCGATTACCATCGATACGATTACGGCGGATAATGTGGTGAATGCCGTCGAGTCCGGCCAGACCATCAACGTCACCGGCCAAGTCGGTGATCAGGTACGGGCGGGTGATGCGGTGACCATCACCGTGGGGAGTGAGACTTACCAGACGACGGTCAATGCCGATGGGACGAGCTGGAGTGTGAGTGTTCCCGGTAGCGTATTAGCTGCCAATACAGCAATTAATGCCTCGGTGACGACCGCGGATGCCGCGGGGAATACCACCACGGCAGAGGCTAACCGTCCTTATGATGTCGACACGATTGCCCCGGATGCCTCAATTACCATTGATACCATCACCGCCGATAACGTAGTCAATGCCGTCGAGTCCGGCCAGACCATCAGCGTGACCGGCCAGGTGGGCGATCAGGTACGGGCGGGTGATGTGGTGACTGTCAGCGTGGGCAGCGAGTCTTACCAGACGACGGTGAATGCTGATGGCAGCACCTGGAGTGTGAATATCCCCGGTAGCGTATTAGCTGCCAATACAGCGATTAATGCCACGGTGACGACCGCGGATGCCGCGGGCAATACCACCACGGCGGATGCCAGCCGCGGTTACACGGTTGATACCGTGGCGCCGGATGCCTCGATCAGTATTGATACTATCACCGCCGATAATGTGGTGAATGCGGCCGAGTCTAATCAGACTATCAATGTCACCGGTCAGGTGGGCGATAATGTCCAGGCCGGTGATGCGGTGACCGTCACGGTGGGTAGCGAGACCTATCAGACCACGGTGAATGCCGATGGCAGCACCTGGAGTGTGAATATCCCCGGCAGCGTGCTGGCTGGGAATACGGCGGTTACGGCTAGCGTCACCACATCTGATGCGGCGGGGAATACCACCATCGCAGAGGCTAACCGTACCTATGATGTCGACACGGTGGCCCCGGATGCGTCGATAACTATCGACACCATCACTGCCGATAATGTGGTGAATGCGGCCGAGTCCAACCAGTCTATCAATGTGACCGGTCAGGTTGGCGATAATGTCCAGGCCGGTGATGTGGTGACCGTCACGGTGGGCAGCGAGACCTATCAGACCACGGTGAATGCCGATGGGACGAGCTGGAGCGTGAATATTCCCGGCAGCGTACTGGCGGGGAATACGGCGGTTACCGCCACGGTGACGACCGCAGATGCAGCAGGCAATACCACTACGGCGAATGCTAACCGTCCTTACGATGTCGACACGATTGCCCCGGATGCGTCGATCAGTATTGATGCCATCACTGCCGATAATGTAGTCAATGCCGTCGAGTCCGGCCAGACCATCAGCGTGAGCGGTCAGGTTGGCGATCAGGTACGGGCAGGTGATGCAGTGACTGTCACGGTGGGCAGCGAGACCTACCAAACCACGGTCAATGCCGATGGCGTGACCTGGAGCGTGAATGTGCCCGGTAGCGTGCTGGCGGGAAATACCTCAGTTAATGCCACGGTAACCACCGCAGATACGGCGGGCAATACTACCACGGCAGATGCCAGCCGCGGTTACACGGTTGATACGGTAGCCCCGGATGCCTCAATTACCATTGATACCATCACCGCCGATAACGTAGTCAATGCCGTCGAGTCCGGCCAGACCATCAGCGTGACCGGCCAGGTGGACGATCAGGTACGGGCGGGTGATGTGGTGACTGTCACCGTGGGCAGCGAGTCTTACCAGACGACGGTCAATGCTGATGGCAGCACCTGGAGCGTGAGTGTTCCCGGTAGCGTACTGGCGGGGAATACCGCCGTTAATGCCACGGTAATCACCGCAGATGCGGCGGGCAATACCACCACGGCGGATGCCAGCCGCGGTTACACCGTTGATACGGTTGCGCCGGATGCGTCGATTACCATCGATACCATCACTGCCGATAATGTGGTGAATGCCGCTGAGTCCGGCCAGACCATCAACGTCACCGGCCAAGTCGGCGATCAGGTGCAGGCGGGCGATGCAGTGACGGTTACCGTCGGTAGTGAGACCTATCAGACCACGGTGAATGCCGATGGCGTGACCTGGAGTGTGAATGTGCCCGGCAGCGTGCTGGCTGGGAATACGGCGGTTACGGCGAGTGTCACCACCTCTGATGCGGCGGGTAATACCACTACCGCGAACGCAGAGCGTCCCTACACCGTTGATACGGTTGCGCCGGATGCCTCAATTACCATTGATACGATTACGGCGGATAACGTAGTCAATGCCGCCGAATCTAACCAGTCTATTAATGTGACGGGGCAGGTTGGTGATAACGTCCAAGCCGGTGATGCGATCACGGTAACTGTCGGCAGCGAAACCT
>NZ_JABJXS010000023.1 GCF_013155275.1 Brenneria sp. hezel4-2-4 | reverse complement strand
TCGTATTCAACGTGAGAGGTGTTGATGGTGATACCACGGGCTTTTTCTTCCGGCGCGTTATCGATCTGATCAAATGCGCGCGCAGCGCCACCGTAGGTTTTAGCCAGAACGGTAGTAATCGCTGCGGTCAGCGTTGTTTTACCATGGTCAACGTGGCCGATAGTACCGACGTTAACGTGCGGTTTTGTACGTTCAAATTTTTCTTTAGACATCGATTGTCCCTCTAAGACACGGATAAATCGGTGGTATCACCACATCAACCAAGCATTTGCTTGCTGAATTTTTTAACAGAAAGAAAATCAGGAGGAAGAATAAAGAAGTGGTGCTGATAGGCAGATTCGAACTGCCGACCTCACCCTTACCAAGGGTGCGCTCTACCAACTGAGCTATATCAGCACATCTTTGGAGCGGGCAGTGGGAATCGAACCCACATCATCAGCTTGGAAGGCTGAGGTAATAGCCATTATACGATGCCCGCATCCTGGAACTCGGCTACCTGATTTTTCTGTAGATTTTGAAATTGGAGAATAAAATCACCCTCCGCATTCTTCGATCCGGTCTAGTGTTACATACCGTATCGAGTTTATCCTGTCACCAGGATTGAATTTGGTGGTGGGGGAAGGATTCGAACCTTCGAAGTCTGTGACGGCAGATTTACAGTCTGCTCCCTTTGGCCGCTCGGGAACCCCACCTGATTGTCTACTTGATGGTGCCGGCTGCCGGAATCGAACTGGCGACCTACTGATTACAAGTCAGTTGCTCTACCTACTGAGCTAAGCCGGCATCAAGTGCTGCGCATTCTAGGTAGACCGAACGGCCTATGCAACAAAAAAATTGCGTAAAATGCGCTATCGCTTAGATTTTATCCAAATTTGAACACGAATCCACGCTAGCGGCAATAATTCGCCCAAAGAAACATCAAACCTGACCGGCGCAAGATAGCTGATGGGTGAAATATTCAGCCACTCCGTTGCACCAAAACTGTGACGATTGCCCTGCCAGAACGCATGTCTTGATCGCTATTCTCACCTTTTTTACGCGTCCAGCCCCTTATCGTGGGTTGGAACGAATTTTGCTTTATTTAAAGTACGTTCCCATCTATCAGGAGGCTCATCATGAAAATCGTATCCCTCAACGGCGCCACCCTGCCGGTCTATCGTTATGAACTCGCCAATCTACTGATAGATGCGGTAGCAAAGGGAGCCTCCGTTGGATATCAGGCCCCTTTATCGCATGAAGAAGCGGAAAGTTATTTCCACGGCTTACGTCCGTCGATCACCAAAGGTGAGCGCATGCTGTGGATTGCCCGCGATACGGAAGGTGTCATCGGTAGCGTGCAATTAGAACTCTGCCAGAAACCAAATGGGCAGAACCGGGCAGAAATTCAAAAATTATTAGTGCATAGCCGGGCAAGAAGGATGGGGATCGGCAGACAATTAATGCAAACGTTGGAAAAAGCCGCGCTCGTGCAACAGCGTGGATTACTTTATTTAGATACGCAGGCTGGTTCCCCTGCGGAGATGTTTTATCGCTCGCTGGGATACCGGTATTTAGGCGAACTTCCCGACTATGCCAGCACCCCCGATGGCTATTATCATCCAACCGCGATCTATTATAAGCGCCTCTTCGCGGTGAATCATGTAGAGCGGGCGATTGCCAGCTAACGCCAATGTCCGGTGCCCCTTGAATACGGGCATCGGATATCAAGCTGATTTTCTCTTCTTTTTTTCACTAGCAAAGTGTTAACCTGCCCATAATCCAAATTACCACACCAAGAAAAGGTTCTACGGCCTGTGACGAGCTGATTATACTAGGTAGCTCGTTTAGCTTAGTGGGCTGAAGTCCCCTTTCTTACCTGTATAAGCAGGCAGAATCAGACTTATGAGACATAGAGAGCAATCTTTGGCTACGCCATATCTGCAATTTGATCGCCGCCAATGGGCCGCCTTGCGCGATTCCGTCCCATTAACGCTGACAGAAGAAGAGATAGTTAAACTCAAAGGGATTAACGAAGATCTGTCATTAGATGAAGTCGCTGAAATTTATCTGCCGCTGTCGCGCCTGCTTAACTTCTACATCAGCTCAAACTTGCGTCGCCAAGCAGTTCTGGAACAGTTTCTGGGAACTGATGGACAGAAAATTCCTTATATCATTGGCATTGCCGGTAGCGTCGCAGTAGGAAAAAGCACGACAGCACGTGTACTTCAGGCGCTACTCAGCCGCTGGCCTGAACACCGTAGCGTAGAACTCATTACAACTGACGGTTTTCTTCATCCCAATAAAGTTTTAAAAGATCGCAATTTGATGAAGAAAAAAGGCTTTCCTCAGTCTTATGATATGCACAGTTTAGTAAAATTTGTTTCTGATATGAAGTCAGGCGCGGCCAAAGTCATGGCGCCAACTTATTCACATCTTATCTATGATATTGTCCCTGATAATCATAAAATATTGGAGCAACCTGATATTTTAATATTGGAAGGTTTAAATGTATTGCAAAGCGGCATGGATTACCCTCATGACCCGCATCGAGTGTTTGTCTCCGACTTTGTCGATTTTTCAATTTATGTTGATGCGCCGGAAGACTTATTAAAAAGCTGGTATATCAATCGCTTCCTTAAATTCAGGCAGGGAGCGTTTTCGAATCCGAGCTCGTATTTTCATAATTATGCCAAGCTGCCGGAAAAAGAAGCAATTGGCATCGCCTCACAACTGTGGCAAGAGATAAATGGACTCAATCTAAGGGAAAATATTCTTCCAACGCGCGAACGAGCCAGTCTTATTATGACAAAAAGCGCTAATCATGCCGTGGAATATGTTCGTTTGAGAAAATAAACCATCATTTAAAATAAGGGGATGTCATATCATCCCCTTATTTCACAATCCTCTTAAGGAGATTTCCCCACCGATATACGACATTAATTCACCACCACTCTCCAGCAACAATGCTCCTTGTGGATCAATGCCGCGATCAATACCATGTATTTCCCTATTACCGATGATCAATTTAACCGGGCGATTGAAATAATTGTCTAATTGCTCCCATCGGGAAATGAATGGTGACAATCCTTGCTGTTCAAATGTAGCCAGTGAGTGTCTGATCTCTGAGATAAGCGTAACGGCAAGCGTATTACGATCGATTGAGATCCCTGCCTCCTGAAGATTTATCCATCCCTGATTAATCGTACTATCCGTCGACTCACGCATCCGTAAATTAATACCGACGCCGATCACCAGATGAGCCGCATCACCTGTTTTTCCTGTCAGCTCAACCAGAATTCCCGCCAGTTTGCGGTCATTCAGATACAGATCATTCGGCCATTTAACACGAACTCCGTCCGCACCAAGATTATGCAATACCTCAGCCATAACCATTCCAATGACCAGACTGACCCCAACGGCCGCCGCGGGACCTTGTTCCAGGCGCCAATACAATGATAAATAAAGATTGGCCCCAAAGGGAGAAACCCACTGACGTCCCCGACGCCCACGCCCCGATTGTTGGTATTCAGCAATACAGGCATCCCCAGGGGATAACACATCCAGCCGGTCTAAAATATACTGATTGGTTGAATCGACTACCGGCAGAACCGTGACTCCACCTTCAGGCAGAGCGCTGAGGATTTTTTTCTCATCCAGCAATTGCATCGGCGTAGGTAAACAATATCCTTTGCCGGTAACGGTAAAAACATCTATTCCCCATTCCCGAATAGTCTGGATATGTTTATTAATGGCTGCCCGACTCATTCCCATCATTTCCCCCAGAGCTTCTCCGGAGTAAAACTCACCATCAGACAGAACATTAATTAATCTAAGAGGAACTTTAATATCCTTCATGATAATACCTCGACAGCATCCACCTCACCCCTTGCCGCAATAAAACGGACTTCTGGTTCCAGCCAGATATTAAATCGCTCGGCGACCTGGCTGCGGACATGACGCGCCAAATTAACGATATCAAGGCTCGTTGCATTATTTTGATTAATCAGCACTAACGCCTGTTGGCTATGCACTGCTGCCCCTCCGACCTGAAAACCTTTTAAATGACACTGATCTATCAGCCACCCGGCTGCCAGCTTAACCTGACCATCAGGGTGTAAATAATGCGGAGCATTTGGATATGCCTTTAGGATGTTGTCGGCATGCTGGGCGGCAATAACAGGGTTTTTGAAAAAACTCCCCGCATTCCCTGTAATCGCAGGGTCGGGTAATTTACCGCGCCGCATATGACAGACCGAATCAAATATTTGCTGGGGTGTAACCGTAGTCGGATCCAGTTTGGTCAGTTCTCCATAACCTAACACCGGAGACCAGTTTTTGCTTAGAGATAAACCGACGGCAATAATGACAAAGCCATGTCGATATTGATGCTTAAATATACTTTCCCGATACCCGAATTGGCATTCGGAAGCGGCGAGACGTTTTATTGTACCTTGGGTCAAATCCAATAGATCGACATATTCGCATACCTGCTTCAATTCCACACCATAAGCACCAATGTTCTGTATAGGCGCTGATCCGACACAACCGGGGATCAAAGCAAGATTCTCTAAACCGGCAATTCCCTGTCTGAGCGTGTATTCAACTAAATGATGCCAGTTTTCTCCAGCACCGACATGAAGGTGCCAACCGTCAGCATCTTCCTTAACATCGATACCTTTAAGACGGTTAAGCAGAATTACGCCTGCAAAATCCTCCAGAAAAAGAACATTGCTGCCTTCCCCCAATAGTAAAACAGGGCGTTGCAATAAACCGGCATCACGCCATATATTGATTAACTGTTGTTGTGTATCAGCTACGGTGATTTGTGATGCAGAAACAGGCAATGCAAAAGTGTGATATGGTTTTAATGATATGACACTGTTCGTCATAATATGAGTACTCTTTAGATCAGATATCCCCTAGTCTACCTGATTCAGGTCGGATAGCAGCGTGGTTTTATCTTATATAACGAACGGTAGCTCTCGCTATCGCCAATACCAAATAAACAGCGCATAAAACAAAAAGCCCCATGCTTTCGCATGAGGCTTTCCGCTTTGTTTGATGCCTGGCAGTTCCCTACTCTCACATGGGGAGACCCCACACTACCATCGGCGCTACGGCGTTTCACTGCTGAGTTCGGCATGGGGTCAGGTGGGACCACCGCGCTATCGCCGCCAGGCAAATTCCTTTCATTCCAACCGTTATGCTTTCACATAACCATCAGAACCAATCTCAAAACAAGCTGAATATCGTTTATCTTCTGCGTCTCTCACCAAAACACCTTCGGTGTTGTAAGGTTAAGCCTCTCGGGTCATTAGTACTGGTTAGCTCAACGTATCGCTACGCTTACACACCCAGCCTATCTACGTCGTCGTCTTCAACGGCCCTTCAGGGGCATCAAGTGCCCAGGGAAGACTCATCTCGAGGCAAGTTTCCCGCTTAGAT
>NZ_JABJXS010000022.1 GCF_013155275.1 Brenneria sp. hezel4-2-4 | reverse complement strand
CAAGCCGAAGGTGGACGGCCCGCAGATAGCGACGGTGACAGGCCCGGCGGGGGAAGAGATTTATTGCGACCAGTATGGTCGGGTGAAAGTGCAGTTTCCGTGGGACAGGTACGGCGCCAGCAATGACCAGAGCTCGTGCTGGGTGCGGGTAAGTCAGGGATGGGCGGGCGGCCAGTACGGGATGGTGGCGATACCGCGCATCGGACATGAGGTAATCGTGAGTTTTCTGGAGGGCGACCCGGACCAGCCGATAGTGACCGGGCGGACGTTCCACGCCACCAATCCGGTGCCGTATCCGCTGCCGCAAAACAAAACCCGTACCACGCTGCGCACCACCACCCATAAAGGGGCGGGGTTCAATGAACTGCGTTTTGAAGATCAGGCTGGGCAGGAAGAGGTTTTTATCCATGCGCAAAAGGACATGAATACGGTGGTGCTGAACAACCGCAGCACATCGGTGAATGTCGATCACAGCGAAAACATCGGTCAGGACCAGACCATCTCGGTACAGCGTAATCAGACCGTCTCGGTCATCCAGGATCAGGTTACCGAAATACAGGGGCAACAAACCATCGCCGTAACCGGAAACCGTAATACGACAGTGGATGACAACGACTCGCTGCAAGTAAAAAACAATATAGCCATCCAGTCACAGGCGGGCGACATCCTGATTGCGACGGCTGGCGGCTATATCGGTATTGACCAGGCAGGCAACATCAATATCACCGGCAACAGTATCGTGGTGAATGGCACACGTATCGATTTGAACTAGAGGACGACTTATGTACCAGATGAACGAAGGAACGCTAGCGATACCGAACGACTGGCGCGATGAATCACTCCACGTTTTTGTCCTGCCGGGCGACACGGCCAATCTGGTGGTGAACCGGACGCCGATTGAGTTCGGCCTGACGTCCGAGACGATCTATCAACAGACACTGGAGCAGTTCTCTGCCCATTTGAAGGAGTATGAGGAGCGCACCGCCTGGGAACTGATGCTGGACGGTCAGCCGGCACGTGGCCTGGAGTATACCTGGCGCTCACCGGAGGGGGTGATGCATCAACTGGTGGTGATGCAGGTACGTGGCGAACTATTGCTGACGTTCACTATCACGGCGGCCGGACAGTTGCAGGAAGAGCAGAAAACCGCGTTGCTGGCGGTGATCGAGACCTTCAAAGCGACAAACTGAGCGGAGGTATTCATGCTGAACGATATCCTGACTCGCGTGGCTCGTGTCGGCGCCATGCATGCGGGTAACCGTCCTCAACCTCCGGCAGGTCGCCCGCAACCCTGCCAGGGCAAGCCGCCTACATCACCGGGCAAGACCATCAAGCATAAAAGCTTTCTGGGGGCATTGGCGGGAGCCATCGCTGGCGCACTGGTGGCCGCTGCCGCGTTTGCCGTCGCGACGGCGGTGGTGGGTGCCATAGCGGTGGCAATGGTCGGCTCTGGGGGAATGGGCGCAGCGCTGGTCGTCGGGGCGGTCAAACTTGCCGCCGGATTCGGTGCGGTGAGTTTGTTGGGCGGGTTTATCAGCAGCGTATCCAACAAGGTTTCCGCGATGGTTGACAGTGGGGCGCCAGCATTCGGACCGGTATCCAGCGGTTCCGGCAATGTGTTCGTGGAAAAACAGCCGGTGTCGCGGGCCACGGTGGATACGGTGGCCTGTACCAAACACAACTCGCCGCAACTGATTGCACAAGGCAGCGAAACGGTGTTTGTCAACGGTTCGCCCGCGGCGAGGATCGACGACAAGACAGTGTGCGGAGCGACAATCAAGGAGGGGGCATCCACCGTGTTCTTCGGTTCAGGACAAGCTACCTGTCTGGAGATTGCCGACGAGTTCAGTTGGTGGGAGAAGGCGCTGCTTATTGGGGTCGAATTCCTGGTGCCGCCCAGTCGGGGCATGTTCAAAGGACTGGCAAAGCTGTTTACTCGCGGGCCGACTGCGGTGCTCAAAGGCATGCGTGCCGGAGCGTTAAGAACATTAGTCGGACTACGGCGGGCGGTCCGCTGTACCAGCAAGGGATTCAAAAATAACAAAGGGCTTGCACGTTTCAAGGAAGCAACCCGGGGATTTCTGAAAGACCCGGTATATATCGCCAGCGGAGAAGTGATTGAATCCCGACAGGATTTTGAGCTCGGACAAACGTTGCCCCTGCTGTTTGAGCGCACCTACCGCTCCAATGCCACACACAGCGGACTGTTGGGGCAGGGCTGGCATGACACCTGGAGCGAAGTCGCCAAGGTCAGCCGGGATGGCCTCAACACTCACGTGGTAATCACCTTGGCGCAGGGGTACGACATCGACTTCACCTTTCATCAGGATGTGCAGGTGGTGTTCTGTCCGCACTACCCGGCCTTCACCCTGCACCGTCGCACTGACGGTTTTTATCTCTGGAACCGTGACACCCGAACCTGGCGCGCTTTTACCGTGGCGCAGGCGGACAGGCTGCTGCTGTCGGCTATCTATGATCCTCAGGATAACCGCATCGACCTGATACGTACGCCGAAAGGTTATCTGCGTCAGGTACGACACAGCGACGGCATCGAGCTGCTGCTAGTGTGGCAGGGCGAATTCCTGCACCAGATCCAGCGTATCGACGGCGGTCAGAAAACACTACTGGCGGTGTACCGGCAGGATGAGCGCGGCCGGCTGGTGCACGCGGATGCCACTCATGCTTATCGCCTGTACTACGAGTATGACGCGGGCAACCGGCTGACGCGCTGGCACGACAATGACCAGACTTGGGCGAGTTATCAATATGACGTACAAGGGCGCTGTATCTATACCACCTGCGCAGACGGATTTTTGACAGCGAATTTCGAATATTTCCCTGACCGGGTGGCGATGACCGATGGCCATGGTCAGCGCAGTGAGTTCGGTTTCAACGACCTGTCGTTGATGAGCTGGGAAAAATCGCCGCTGGGGCACGTTACCCGCTACGACTATGACGAGCACGGCAATCTGCTGCGGGAAATCTCCCCGGCTGGCCGGGTTGTGGAATTCCAGTATCTGGAGGATACCGGGCTGGTGAGCATGTTCACCGATGGCAGCGGTCATGTCTGGCGCTATGACTACGATGAGGCGCAACGGCTGTGCGGTATCGCCGATCCGTTGGGACGCACCTGGGCCTGGGCCTACGATGAGGCCGGAAACCCGGAAAAGCTGACCGGGCCGGATGCTGGCGAAGTGCGTTTTAGCTGGAACCGTTACGGCCTACTCACTCAGGTTAACGATCAGACCGGGGAGGTGCAGGCTCGCCTGCACTACGACCATCGGCAGCGCCTGCTGAGCGCTACCGATGGGGAAGGACGTACCCTGCAATTGCGTTATGATAAGCAAGATCGGGTGGTGCAATGGCAACGCCCGGACGGTACACAATTCCGGCTGGGCTATCGTCGGGCAAGCTGGAAACTGCCGGAACAACTGATACGTCCTGATGATAAGGAGGAGCAGCGTCATTATGACGAGCACAACAATCTGTTGAGATACGTGGACGGCAATGGCGCTTCTTGGCAGCAGACCTGGGGCCCTTTTGATTTGCTGACTGCCCGCACGGATGCGCAAGGACGCACCTGGCGCTACGAATACGATCGGGAGAGCCAGCAGCTTATCGGAGTGATTGCCCCGGACGGCAACCGCTGGCAGTGGTGGTTGGATGCAGATGGACGGGTTATCCGCGAGCGGGACATGGTCGGAACGGAAACCCATTACGACTATGACGAGGATGGCCACTGCATCGAGGTGCGCAATGGCGAAGGGGAAATCCGACACTTTCTATACGACGAACGTGGGCTGCTGATAAAAGAAACCGCGCCGGACGACACGCTGTACTACTGCTACGACGCAGTAGGCAGGCTGACGGAAGTGGTGTCCACCACAAGTCATGTGCGACTGTCCTACGACGCCCGTGACCGGGTAGTACATGAGTGGTGCAATGGAACGGAGGTACGGCGCCAATACCAGGAAGCAGCCAAAACCGTTACCCGAACGCTCCACTGGGAGGATGAAGACGAAAGTCAGGCACTGAGCAGTATCTACCGTCACAGCGCCACCGGCGAGCTGCAACAGGTACAGTTGCCGGACGGGGCCGAACTGGCATTGACGTACGATGCGGCAGGGCGGGAGGATTCGCGTGCGAGCGGTAGCGGATTTATGCAGCGCCGTGAGTACGGGGTGATGGGCTGGCTTAGTCGGGAGATGAGCGGACAGCAGCAGAACGGACGTTTGCAGGCGCAATTGACACGGGAGTACCGGTATGACGGCGTAGGCAACCTGATAGGGGGGCGCCGTAACCGTGAGGCTGAAGGTTACCGGCTGGATGCGACAGGTCGGGTGCTGTCGGTGCTGTCGGGCGGTGCGGGTCGCCAGACGGAAACCGTAGCAGAATACGACTATACCCACAGCGGTCTGCCGCAGGAAACAGGGCGGCTGGTCGAGTGGCAGGCGGGGCGGCTTATCCAGCACGACGATACCCACTACCAGTACGACAAGGCCGGTCGGTTGGTGAGAAAGCAGGTGGTGAAGCCGGGTTATCGGCCTCGGGTCTGGCAATACCGATGGGACAGCCGCAACCAACTGCGGGTGGTGGACACGCCCGCTGGTGAGCGCTGGTTCTACCGCTACGACCCGTTCGGACGGCGTATCGGCAAGCGTTGTGAACAGCGAAGCGAAGAGGTGCGCTATCTGTGGGATGGCGACCAGATAGCGGAAGTGCGGCACTATCGCCTCGGGGAACTGACCCAACGCCGCCACTGGATACACAACAGTTGGGAACTGGTGGTGCAGCAGCGACAAAAAGAGGATGGCGGCTGGGAAACGGATTTTGTGACCAGCAGTCAGAATGGGGAGCCGCAGGCGCTGTTTAAACCGGACGGCGAGTTACGCTGGCAGGCGCCGAAAGCGACGCTGTGGGGCCAGCGGTCTACAGAACCTTCGGAAAGTCCCGACCCCGGCCTGGCGTTCGCCGGACAGTATCGTGACAGTGAAAGTACGCTATGCTATAACAGATTTCGCTATTATGATCCGGCAGGAGGGTGTTATGTTTCGCCTGATCCGATAGGGCTACTGGGTGGATTAAACAACTACGCTTATGCGCCGAATCCGCTGACTTGGATCGATCCGTTGGGGTTGGCGAAATGCTCCATTCAGAAATTAGAAGAAAAAGGGTTTACTGGGGTTAAGTCAACTAAGAATGGCGGACTAGATTATGCCAATAGCAACGCTTTATATTCAAAAGAAGGTGTGAATCCAATACGTCGTATTGAATATACAGGTAATTATCACAAAGATTTTGAGCAGGCCAATATGGCCGCTTTAGGACAAAAAACCACACCTAAAGGTTATGTGTGGCACCATTTAGATGATTATGATCCGGTAACAAACACAGGTACTATGCAACTGGTTCAACAGGCTGCCCATAAAGGTATTCCGCATGTTGGTGGGGTAAGTCAATATCAAGAAATTACGGGGTTGAAATATATTTTCAAAACATGGTGATTCTATGGGAAATTTATTTTTTACAGATTGTCTTCCGCCAGTAACTGATGAGGAAATAGCCGAGCTAGAGTCATTGATTGGTTCTGCTCTGCCTGATGAAATTATATCCCTTTATAAAAGATATAATGGTGGGCAACCTCAGCCATCTTTTGTACATGATGAAAAAAATCTTTATCCGATAAATTCATTTTATTCATTGGCCGAGATTATTGATAGTTATAATGATTTTGATGATGACGCATTGCCAAATGATTTTAAGAAACATGAATTATTACCATTCGCTTATGATCCGGGATCTGGTATGTATTCAATGTCTTTAAGGAAGAGTGATTTTGGTAAAGTGTATTTCTATGTATTACTTGAAGAAGCCGAAATTTTCGGGGTATGGTCTTCATTTAAATCATTTCTTGATTCGATAGTTGATGATCCTAATCCATAATTTACTGATATTTTATAAAAAGCCGGAAGTGATTTTAACGATCCTTCCGGCTTTTTTATTTACCCGCCTGTATTATTACGCCAGCATAACCCCAAACTCCGCCCGAATAATCATCTTACCGGGCATTAGTTCAATATTTAACGACTGGCGGAGCAATCCGTTGCGGGTCAGCCAGTCGCCCGCCAGATAAAGCTCGCCGTTATCGCGTATCCAGTCCGCGCCTTCGCTGTCATGTCCGTCCAGTTCTGCCAGCAACGCGGCGATATCGGTATCCTCATCGAGTCGTGTCAGTATCAACCCGTTGCGGTACAGGCTGATACGAAACAACGTCCCGGCGCTAAAGCCCGCCTGAGCCAGTTCGTCGCCGGTGAGCGTCAGTTCCGGCAGTTCACCCGGATAAAACGCTGCCTGAATGCTCATTGCGCGCCCCCCTTGTCCAGCCCGCCGGGAAAGCGATTGAGCCAGTCGGCGGCGGCGCGCTCATCAAACGGTTCCCGGCTCAGTCCTTCCAGACTGTGCCACAACTCCCGCAGATCCTGCACGGTGATGACGATGCAACCCGGCATCACACGTAACTTGAGCGGCTGGCCGGTGCTGAATCCGGCTTCCTGTAGCCACTTGCCGCTGATATTGATGGCGGGTGTGGAGGTGTCGCCCTTGTTGGGCCGATAGCCGACACGCTGATAGCGCTCCGGCTGAGAGATTTTAAAAACAGTGGTGTCTGGCGTAGAATGTGCGTCAGCCACGGTGCCGGGCAAAAGGCGCGCCCTCCGTGGCGCCCCTCTTGCCTTGTTCAGCATCGGCGGGTGCGGGGGTAAATGGCCGTCAGGCCGGCGCTACGCTACATCGCTCTCTGTCCGCGTCGTTGCCGGCCCGCCGTCCATTAAACATAATGCCGGAGATTATACGCACTGCGCCGTCGCCCCACTTGCCCGCTTAAGCCGCATCCAGCGGCTTAATGCGTATAATCTGCATTATGTCTTGCGCCCCCGCAGGAAGCATCTTAGCCCGGCGCGGCGCACAGGGCTGCGCCCTCTGCTGTCGGCGTCGGCGCTCCCCTCGGCGGCGGGGTGTGGCCGCCGTCCCTGGCGGCGGAGGCACCGGCGTCAGTCCTCAGTCAACATCAACCCCAAAGGGAAGTCGGCCTGACGGCCTCCGCTGAAAGGCTTAGTACCCGCCCGCTGCGTCAGGCTGCGCGGGGTCGCACTGCGTTGCTCCTTCCCCGCTCGCCTGCTTGCGCCCCCGCCCCGGTGTGGCGCGGTCATGCAAATCCTTCGTTCCCACCGACACCGTGCACCAGAGCGCCGCAGGGCGACGCTTGCGGACTCTTTGCCGCCCGCCCCCGCAGAACCCGCGCCGGAGCCGCAGACAAGCAGCGGCCCCGTCACGGGTTGGCGTAATAAAAACAGGTAATGCCAGCGGTACGGCGTGTTGTTATGATGCGGGACGTGCAGACAGGGAAAGTCACGGCGCGGCGGTAGCGTGTACGGGCCAAAAGTGCGCATCGGGGCAGTCGGGTTAAGGTGCTGTTAATGCTGTAAAAAATGCTCTTTAAAAAGCTATTTTTATCAGCATGTTAGGTGCGTTAAAAAATACGACGGTGTCGGGATCGTCCCTATGATCCGATAGGGCTACTGGGTGGATTAAACAACTACGCTTATGCGCCGAATCCGCTGACTTGGATCGATCCGTTGGGGTTGGCGAAGTGTCCAACCATTACGCGTGGTGCAAATGGTGAAGTTCTATCGGCGCGGGCGACCATATCGCCAGCAGACTTGAGAACAGGAACCGGTGTGAATGGCAGTGCGCGAGAGGCGGCCAGAGCACTGGGAAATCAGAGCGATGATGCCGGGCATATATTAGGCAAGGTACTCGGCGGTCAGGGCGGTAAAGGCAATGTGTTCCCGCAGTTGCCAGCAATTAACCGTGGTGAATATCGCGTGTTTGAGAATGAGGTCAGGAAGTATATTAACAAGAATGGAACTGTAGATATTGATTGGTCATTTGTATATAAAAATGGCGGCACAAGACCAACTGATATTATTTACAACGTATCCCAAAATGGGAAGACGGTTCTTTACTCTGTATTTGGGAATTAATTATGAATGCAAAAGACACTTTGATTGCTTTTATGAAGGATATGAATGGCTGGGAAAATAGTTATCGTGATGCTTTCATGGCTGACCACGGAGTGAATAAAGAGCCATATTTGGCTGAATTAAATAACATTTTCAATAAGTGGTGTACTGTTAAAGAAAGAAAGCAGGGTCGTCAAGTGTCAATGAAGGTTAGCTTTCCACCCGATTATGATCCTGAGAATGATGAAATACTTGATGAGGATACTGTAAAAAATAAAGTATCTATCACTGTGCAAAAGCATACTGGATTTAAAAATAAATATCGTTACACTCTCCATTATAAAAATAACGAATGGCGTATAGATAAAAAAGAATGGCTTGATGATGATAAATGGAAGCAAGCCTATCTATAATAAAATATCCGGAAGCGATCTAAACGATCCTTCCGGCTTTATTTTATCTGTCATTTAGTCTCAGTTATTTACTGATTCTCTATCCCCGTCAGATCCAGCCCGCCGGTAAAATGGAGAACGCAGACCCGGGACTGGTGTTCGTGGGGCAGGTCCGTGACAGCGAAAGATGATCTCTTCCCATTAAACAGGACCAGGCTAAACTGGAGTTTTCTGCCCTTCTTTTCCTTAAAAAAGAGGCAATCCGGCCATGAAAAAGATCCGCTGTACTGAAGAGCAAATTGCTTTT
>NZ_JABJXS010000021.1 GCF_013155275.1 Brenneria sp. hezel4-2-4 | reverse complement strand
TTTATTCGTAATGAATTTACTGTCAGTCACTCTTCAAGACTTTTTTATATCGTTTGCCGATATTGTCTTGTGAGTGCCCACACAGATTGTCTGATTAAATTGTTAAAGAGCAGTGCGCTGTGGCCTGGGCCGCTAACGCGAGGTGGCGTATATTACGCGTTCCTCTTGCAGAGTCAACGTTTATTTTAACCGTTTTCCCTTTCTTCTTCACCGGCCAGTATGTGATTTACTTCACAGCGCCGTGTCGATGGAGGCGCATTATAGGGATCCCATTTCTTTACACAACCACTTTTTCGATCTTTTTTTCCGTTCGCGTATTTTTCGCCCCTTTCGTTGAGATCTTGTTCGATCGAGGTTACTTTCAGCTTGCTGACGCCATATCTCTGCCGATATTTTGTTTACCGGTCAACATACGATGTAATCAATTAAGGGGGTTGTTGATGGGACCTGAAATCGTTCGTGGCTATAAAGGCGTATTTCCTGACATTGGCGAAAACGTCATGATTGATCAATCAAGCGTGGTTATTGGCAACGTTACTCTTGGCGACGATGTCAGTATCTGGCCTCTGGTGGTGATCCGGGGTGATGTGAACAATATAAGCATCGGAGCGAGGAGCAACATTCAGGACGGTTCCGTGTTGCACATTACGCACAGCTCAGAAAAAAATCCGGCGGGTAATCCATTAATCATCGGGGATGATGTCACTGTAGGTCATAAAGCGATGTTACACGGATGCACGATCGGCAATCGTGTGTTGGTCGGTATGGGTTCCATTATTCTTGACGGCGCCGTCGTTGAAGATGACGTCATGATCGGCGCCGGGAGTCTCGTCTCTCCGGGAAAACGTCTGGAAAGCGGTTACCTGTATCTCGGCAGCCCGGCAAAAAGAATTCGCCCTCTGAGTCAGGAAGAGATAGAAGGACTTGTATACTCGGCAAATAACTACGTGCACTGGAAAGACGACTATCTTACTCAGGATAATGAGAAACAGCCCTGAGCGTCATATTCATCGCCGAGCACCATTTTTTCAAACTCATCCTCCAGATCCCAACGATGCAGCCGGAACAGCGATATCCACTGTTCCGGAGCGTCACCGCCATAGCGCTGCATTAGCTGTTTTGCGCTGATTCGGCATTCCTGCTGATATCCATTGATCAATACGGGAAAACAGATAGCCTGATGCTCGTCATTCCAGACTTCACGATCCGGAAACTGGATCGACTGATTCATCGAGCAAGTTCCCGTTTTAGCTGTTCAATGACAGGCACGACATCCGGCATTACGCCATGCCAGAGTTGAAAGGCGTGAGCCGCTTGCCCCACCAGCATTCCTATTCCATCTGCATGACTGTTTGCCCCATGCTGTGCGCACCATACCAAAAACGGCGTCAGGCCTGGCAAATAAAACATGTCGTAGCAGCGCGTTTGTGGCGATATTAATGTGGTCGGCAACTCAGGAATATTGCCATGAACGCCTGATGACGTTGCATTAATAATCAGTTCAAAATCCCGACCGTGCAGATCATCCAACGCCAACGCCTGAATATTGCCAACGGAACTGAATATCTGCGCCAGAGCATCAGCTTTGGAAAACGTTCTGTTGGTAACGACAATCGAACAGCCATAAGCCAGCAGCGGCTGGATAACGCCACGCGCCGCGCCGCCCGCGCCGACCAACAAGATACGATCCTGCGGGTTGATAAAATTCAGGCGTTGTAAATCACTTAATAAACCAATGCCATCGGTATTATCGCCCAGCAGGCGCCCATCGTTCAGTTTCTTCAGTGTATTAACCGCCCCGGCAAGAGAGGCACATTCGCTCCGCTCATCAACTTCAGCAAAGGCCCTCTCTTTAAACGGCGCGGTAATATTCGCCCCACAGGCTCCATCCTGAAAATAGCGTCTCAACACCGCTTCAAAACTGTCCAACGGCGCTAATAAACGACTATAGGTAAGATCAATCCTCGTCTGAGCAGCAAATAACTCATGTATGCGCGGCGACTTGCTATGCGCGATTGGATTACCAAAAACAGCAAAAGATTTTATCTCCGACACCCTATTCTCCAATCTTTACATTAACCTTGACGCAGCCGTTCACCGGTTAAAATATCTCTTATCTCTGATGGATTTTTTCTGCCGCCGACGTTGCCATGAACAACAGGAAACGCTGCACCGAACTGTTGATAAACCTCATCTTCAGTACGACAAGGGGGCAGTCCGCTCAAATTGGCGCTGGTTGAAACCAGCGGTTTGCCGTAACTCAGACACAGTTGTTTTACCAATGGATGCGCGCTGACCCGCACAGCAAGCGAACTAAATTGCCCGGTCAGCCACGATGGCGTCGTGGACTTAGCCGGGATCACCCAGGTAACAGGCCCGGGCCAACTGGAGAACAGGGTTTTCTTTTGCTCGTCAGACAACGCGCTATCGTCTACATAAGGCGCTAACTGCCGATAGTCAGCAGCAATAAGAATCAATCCTTTTTGCCACGGACGTTGTTTCAGAGCCAGCAAACGCTTAACCGCAACCTCACTATCCGGATCGCACCCCAAACCAAAAACGGCTTCGGTGGGATAAGCCACAACTTTTTCGTTTCTCAATGCCTGCACTATGGGGAGCAGTAAATCATCGGCGATCTCATTCATTTTTATCAACTTCAGCCGTTGCCGGCTTCCCACATAATTTACTGGCGCAAAAGAGCTTGATGCCTTTCGCCGTTTTCTTCTCGAAAAGTAAAGGATAGCGGCAGTGGAGGCATTCCCCTGCTACCGGTTTATTATTGAGCGTAAACTGACAATCAGGATAACGGGAGCATGCATGAAACACTTTCCCATAGCGTGACTTACGCTGTAACAGTGTTCCTTTATGGCATTGCGGACAGCTTAACGCCGTTTCATCCGGCCGATCGATCGCCTCCGTGTGATTACATTCCGGATAGTTTTCGCACCCGATGAACATGCCGTAACGCCCTTGTCTTAGCACCAACAGTGACTGGCAACTCGGACAGAATTGCCCATCAAGCACCTTGACCACATGACCGTCCGCCTGCGCCTTAAGCGGACGAATGAATTCACATTCAGGATAACGGGAGCAACCAAGAAAAGGCCCGTGCCGGCCGGAACGGATCACCAGCGCAGACCCGCACTCAGGGCAAACCTCTTGTTTCTTGTCGGCAAAAAGTACAGTCTTAGCCATTCCTTATCCATTACACTCTGGGCTATTGCACATAACCGTCATTTTCCTCAAACAGCAGCTCTTCCATTTGCTGGTACGCGTTCTCACACCCGGGAACATTGAAAAGCACCATAAGAATGACCCACTTAAGATCTTCCAGATCGAATTCCTGCGTTTCCAACGCCATCACCCGGTCAATCACCATCTCACGCGTTTCCAGGTTTAATACCTGGATCTGTTCGAGAAATAATAAAAATCCCCGGCAGTCGGCATCAAGGCGCTGCTCTTCATCCTGCGTATAAATACGGATTGCCAAGGGATCATGAGCCAGGTTGAGGGGCGTATTTTGGCCTTCCTGTATGTCAGCCAATTTTTCCAGCCAACTCAACGCGCTATAGATGTCATTACGATGAAATCCAGCACGGGTGAGGTCATCGGTCAACGTATCCTGATCGACACGCATTTCAGTTTCATTGTGAATATAAGTTTCAAACAAGTACATGAGTACGTCGAACATGGCCTGCCCTCCTTAATCGGACATAGCCGCCGGGTACTGCTGCGATCCATCCTGCTAACTCCAGCTCCAATAGCTTACTCACTATCTCTGGCACAGGTTGGCCGGCACGTTCAGCGACAACGTCAACAGGTGTAACCTCATCTCCTACGTTAGCCAACACATCAGCAAATGGCAATTCAACATCCTCTTCTACGGCAGAAATAGTTTGATCGTTGTCGGCGCAGATCCAGTGAAGCCCGCTTCTTAGCTGTTCGACAATATTTTTCGGATGGGTGACAAGATAGGCTCCCTGTTGAATCAGCCAGTGAGTTCCTTCAGTCATCGGGTTGCCTATAGCCCCTGGTAAGGCAAAGACGTCCCGCCCCTGATCCAACGCATAACGCGCCGTAACCAGAGAGCCGCTGCGCACGGACGCTTCAACCACCAGCACTCCCAGACTCAGCCCGCTGATAATACGATTTCTTCGTGGAAAATTCACAGCCAACGGCGGCGTTGCCAGCGGAAACTCAGATACCAATGCGCCGCCCTGGTCAAGAATGCGCGCGGCCAGTTTACGGTGACGCATGGGGTAAATGTTCTCCAGTCCGCTGCCCAGGATAGCGATGGTTTTACCATCGACATCGAGCGTAGCGCGATGGGCGATGCCGTCAATCCCGATAGCCAGCCCGCTGGTGATGGTGAGATTATTGACCGCCAGTTCCTGAGCAAAGAAATATCCCCATTGATCCCCATAGGCGCTGTTATTGCGGCTGCCGACAATCGCGATTTGCGGCGATGCCAATAAAGTGGGATCGCCGGCAACAAAAAGCAAAAGAGGAAAGGCGCTGATATTCCCAAGCAAAAATGGATATCTTTTATCACTACAGGTCACCATATGGTGGTCAGGCTGCGACAACCAGCGCAGCGTGTCCTCGACTCTCCGCGGGTCAAAGCGTTGAAACTGTTCGGCCTGAACGTCAGTCATGCCGAGATGTATCAAGTCACGCCTGTTGTGATCGCCCAGCGCAATAAGTTCTCTGGCTATTACCCCGGCCCGCTTGGCGCCCAAATGTTTCACGCCCGTCAAGCGCAACCAGATTTCCGTTGATAACATGGCTCATCCTTTATTCCGCCGGGTTCGGGTCAACCGTGCAATTAAGTTCAGATGCTGTCAATCGGTGCGGGAAATGTCTAGAATAGGGGCTGATACTCTTTCATCTCTCGGATACAGATCTAAATATATATGTCAGTTTTGCAGGTATTACATTTTCCGGACGAGCGGCTTCGCATAAAAGCGCAGCCCGTAAAAGAAGTCAATGCAGACATCCAGCGTATCGTCGATGATATGTTCGATACCATGTATGCAGAAGAAGGCATTGGCCTGGCCGCCACCCAGGTTGATATTCACCAGCGTATTATTGTTATTGATGTTTCGGAAGAACGGGATCAGAGACTGGTTTTGATTAATCCCGAACTTCTTGAGAAGAGCGGCGATACCGGCATAGAAGAAGGGTGCCTGTCGATCCCGGAAACAAGGGCGCTGGTTCCGCGTGCCGAGCGCGTAAAAATTCGCGCCCTGGATCGAGAAGGAAACACCTTTGAACTGGAAACCGATGGTCTTCTGGCGATTTGTATTCAGCATGAAATGGATCATCTGGTCGGGAAACTGTTTATCGATTATCTCTCCCCGCTGAAACGCCAGAGAATCCGTCAAAAATTGGAAAAGCTGGCTAAACAAAACAGCCGGAATTAATCATTTTATTTTCCTGACAGGAAACGACGTGTCTGATTCTTTACGCATTATCTTTGCTGGAACACCTGACTTCGCAGCGCGTCATCTCGACGCGCTGTTTTCATCTCAACATCAGATTGTTGGCGTATTCACCCAACCCGATCGCCCGGCGGGAAGAGGCAACAAGCTTACGCCCAGCCCGGTAAAAATTCTGGCCGAACAACATGGCGTTCCGGTGTATCAACCCAAATCGCTGCGCCAAAGCGAAGGGCAGGAGATGGTTGAAGCACTCCACGCGGATGTAATGGTGGTTGTCGCTTATGGGCTGATTTTACCGCAAACCGTGCTGAACATGCCGCGTCTCGGCTGTATCAACGTACACGGTTCGCTTCTGCCCCGCTGGCGAGGCGCCGCGCCGATTCAGCGTGCGCTGTGGGCTGGCGATCGGCGTACCGGCGTAACCATTATGCAAATGGACGCCGGCCTTGATACCGGCGCGATGTTGCATAAGATTGAATGCCCGATCCTTCAAGACGACACCAGCGCAACGTTGTACGGCAAACTGGCGGACCTGGGGCCGCGCGGTCTGTTGGAAACGCTGGAACAGCTTGCCAATGCCCGCGCGGTAGCCGAAGATCAGGATGACGCGCTTGCCACCTATGCTGAAAAACTCAGTAAGGAAGAAGCCCGTCTTGACTGGCAACTGTCTGCGGCGCAGCTTGAGCGTTGTATCCGGGCTTTTAATCCCTGGCCTGTAAGCTACTTCCTGATAGACGAACAGCCGGTTAAAGTGTGGAAAGCCGAGGTTATTTCGTCCAATCATCATGCGCAGCCAGGGACTATTCTGCAAGCCGACAAGAATGGCATTCAGGTTGCCACTCGGGAAAATATTTTAAATATTCTTGAATTACAGCCTGCTGGCAAAAAAATGATGAAAGCACAGGATTTACTTAACTCGCGTCGTGAGTGGTTTACACCCGGTGCTATTCTGGACTAATCGACTTTTATACCGGCCATTAGCGCCGGTATGCCCTATCTCTCACGTAGTCGCTAACAAATGAAAAGCTCATATAACCTTCGCAGTATTGCCGCTAAAGTGGTGGGGCAAGTAGTAGACCATGGACAATCGCTCAGCGCATTGTTGCCCGCTTATCAGCGTGATATCGCAGATAAAGATCGCGCATTATTGCAGGAACTGTGTTTTGGCGTACTGCGCGTATTGCCGCAGTTGGAGTGGTGTATTCAACAACTGATGGCAAAACCGTTGACGGGAAAACAGCGCCCGCTGCACTACCTTATCATGGTTGGCATGTACCAATTGCTGTATACCCGCATTCCGGCGCATGCCGCGCTGGCTGAAACGGTGGAAGGCGCCGTAGCCATGAAGCGCCCGCAGCTTAAAGGTCTGATTAACGGCGTTTTACGTCAGTTTCAACGCCAACAAGATGAACTGCTGCAACGCGCGGCGAACACTCCCACACGCTATCTGCATCCGAGTTGGTTACTGACGCGTATTAAAAAAGCCTACCCTGAAGACTGGGAAAAAATCGTCGATGCCAATAACCAGCGGCCGCCAATGTGGCTGAGAGTCAATCGCTTGCATCACACCCGCGATGAATATCTGGCGCTGCTCGCACGGGAAAACATCGACGCTTTCCCGCATGCTGATTACCCTGATGCCATCAGGCTGTCTGTGCCCAGCGCGGTCGACCTGCTGCCCGGGTTCGCACAAGGGTGGGTTACCGTACAGGACGCCTCAGCCCAGGGATGCGTCCATTGGCTGTCGCCACAGGACGGCGAGCAAATTCTCGATCTCTGTGCGGCGCCAGGCGGCAAAACAACGCACATCCTCGAAGCCGCGCCAAAATCGCATGTTTTAGCCATTGATATCGATGACTCACGATTAAAACGGGTGAAAGAAAATCTACAGCGCTTGCAGTTGCACGCTGAGATAAAACAAGGCGACGGACGCTACCCTGCCACCTGGCGCGGCGACAAAGTATTCGATCGCATTCTTCTGGATGCGCCCTGCTCTGCTACAGGCGTTATTCGCCGGCACCCGGATATTAAATGGTTGCGTCGCGACAACGACATTGCCGAGCTTGCTTTACTGCAAAAAGAGATCCTTGATGCAATCTGGCCCCACCTGAAAATCGGCGGCACGCTGGTCTATGCAACTTGCTCAATCATGCCGGAAGAGAATCAGCGGCAAATAGAGGATTTCCTCAATCGCCATGCCGATGCTCGGTTAGTCGATACCGGCAGTAAGGCGAAACCAGGGCTTCAGAAACTCCCCAGCCCGGATGACGGCGATGGTTTCTTCTACGCCAAGCTGGTAAAAAACGGATATTAACCCCAGTATTGTCTACAACCACACGGCTATAACATATACGGCAGAATGTATTATGAAGATTATTATTCTTGGCGCTGGTCAGGTAGGCGGCACGCTGGCAGAAAATCTGGCGGGTGAAAACAACGACATCACCGTCGTCGACACCGATACGACCCGCTTACGTCAGCTTCAGGACAAATTCGATCTCCGTGTGGTCACTGGTTACGCTTCCCATCCGCGAGTGCTGCGAGAGGCGGGCGCGGAAGATGCGGATATGTTGGTTGCGGTCACCAACTCCGATGAAACCAACATGGTCGCGTGCCAAATAGCCTATTCGCTTTTCAACACCCCGAACCGTATTGCACGGATTAGATCTGCCGAATATATACGTGAATCCGATCAGTTGTTTCTGCCTGAAGCCGTTCCCATTGATCATTTGATCTCTCCGGAACAACTGGTGATCGATAATATTTACAAGCTGATTGAGTATCCGGGCGCGCTCCAGGTGGTTAATTTCGCGCAGGGTAAAGTCAGCATCGCCGCGGTAAATGCCTATTATGGCGGTCCACTGGTCGGTAATGCTTTGTCATCTATTCGTGAACACATCCCGCATATAGAAACGCGCGTTGCCGCGATTTTCCGTCACGACCGCCCTATTCGTCCCCAGGGTTCCACCGTGATTGAAGCAGGCGATGAAGTATTTTTTGTCGCGGCATCGCAGAATATTCGAGCCGTTATGAGTGAACTGCAACGGCTGGAGAACCCCTATAAACGCATCATGATCGTTGGCGGGGGAAATGTAGGGGCGGGCTTAGCCCAACGGCTGGAAAAAGATTACAGCATTAAACTGATAGAGCGGAATGCGGATCGCGCCGCCGAGCTTGCCGAATTATTGCAGGATACCATCGTTTTTCATGGCGATGCCTCAGATCAGGAACTCCTGGCCGAAGAGCATATTGAGCAAATCGACGTATTTATCGCCATCACCAATGACGACGAAGCCAATATCATGTCGGCGATGTTGGCTAAACGGATGGGCGCCAAAAAAGCGATGGTGCTCATACAGCGTCGGGCTTACGTTGATTTGGTACAAGGCAGTGTCATTGATGTTGCGATCTCTCCGCAGCAAGCAACGATATCAGCGCTACTCAGCCATGTGCGTAAAGCTGATATCGTCAGCGTTTCATCGCTGCGCCGAGGGGCCGCAGAGGCCATCGAAGCCATCGCGCACGGCGATCAGGACACCTCAAAAGTGGTCGGGCGCATGGTGGAAGACATTAAACTTCCGCCAGGCACCACCATCGGCGCTATCGTTCGCGGAGATGATGTCATCATCGCCAATGATAATACCCATATTGAGCAGGGCGATCACATTATCATGTTCTTGACGGACAAAAAATTCGTGCCTGATGTGGAACGCTTATTCCAGCCAAGTCCATTCTTCTTGTAATCAAAAGACGTTATTCTTTACACATCACAAGGTGATATGGCAAATATAAAACTATTGGTTAAAATTAATTTATCTTTTTATCAAGGAGTGTGGTTATGAGTATTATTAAAGAATTCCGAGAATTTGCCATGCGTGGCAACGTCGTGGATCTGGCAGTCGGGGTAATCATTGGTGCGGCTTTCGGTAAAATCGTATCGTCGCTGGTATCCGATATTATTATGCCCCCGCTTGGGCTACTTATCGGCGGAGTGGACTTCAAGCAATTCAGTCTTGTTTTACGTGCTGCGCAGGGCGATGTTCCCGCAGTCGTTATGCAGTACGGTGTATTTATTCAGAATGTTTTTGACTTCATTATTGTGGCGTTTGCGATTTTCATGGCGATTAAGCTAATGAACAAAATGCGTCGTAAACAAGAAGATGCTCCTGCCGCGCCGCCAAAGCCCAGCGCAGAAGAAACATTGTTAACTGAAATTCGCGATCTGCTAAAAAATCAGCAACAGTCCAAACTGTAAATCACTTAAATAGTCCGTTGTACAACGGCGTCTTCACATCAGAAAACAAAAAGGCCAGCGGTAAAGAATCATTCGATTGCTTACCGCTGGCCTCCCAATTTCCTTTCTTGGCATGTTTGTCTTTTCGACGATAGCTACCTTTACCTTTTGCGTTAACCTCTACTCTTTGGCGAAACAACGGGTCATGCAGCAATGCTTCAATGGCATTATCCTGGATCTTTCCTCGTTTATGACGATAGGTGGTCATAATCACACTCCTCATGGGACCGGATGATAGAAATAAAGCGTGAAAAGTATAGTGTAGAAAATAAGGTGAAAACAGGCAGGCTGGAATAATTTATTGCACCTTTAAAACTTTTTTTTCAGCGATGATGCGTATTCGCCGTGTAAAAAGTCAGTATTGATACCTTTTTGCCGCAGGTTCAGTTCGAGTACGCGCAAACGCCGCGATTTTTCCTGATAGTCAGGTGATTCGCGAGAAATAGTTTGCAGTATATCGGCCAACGCCAATGCTTCCTTACGCTCTTGCAGTTCGACCGGTAAACACCCTGCATTCTTGAGCAGCCGATAACCCACTCTGAGATCGGGAGGTACAGCGCTGTCATCATCCAACACCAGGGGACGTCCCGAACCGGGAAGGTTATCAAAAACACCATTTTGCTGAGCGTGAGCTATATGGCGTTCAACCATCTCGTCAATCAACCACATTCCACAATCTCTATTCGGTTTGATCTACCCTCACAGGTTAGCTTATTTCAGACGTAAAAAAACCGGGTTTCCCCGGTTTTTTTATGCTCTTACAGATTACTCCGCAGTAGCAACTTCTTCTGTCGCAGAAACAGAACGATCAACAAGCTCGATGTATGCCATCGGCGCATTGTCGCCTGCACGGAAGCCACACTTCAGAATACGAGTGTAACCACCGGCACGGCTCGCGAAACGCGGGCCCAGTTCATTAAACAGTTTTGCCACGATCTCGTTATCACGAGTACGGGCGAATGCCAGACGACGATTAGCAACGCTGTCGGTCTTGGCAAGAGTAATCAGCGGTTCAACAACACGACGCAGCTCTTTTGCTTTCGGCAGGGTCGTCTTGATAATCTCATGACGAACCAAAGAACTAGCCATGTTACGGAACATAGCCTGACGATGGCTGCTGTTACGGTTCAGTTGACGACCACTCTTACGATGGCGCATGACCTTATCCTTCTCAGTAAAACCTTAACCTGTGATCCGGTTACTCATCAGCAATGCTTGCCGGCGGCCAGTTTTCCAGGCGCATGCCCAGAGAAAGACCACGCGAAGCCAGCACGTCTTTAATCTCAGTAAGAGATTTTTTACCCAGGTTAGGCGTTTTCAATAGCTCAACCTCGGTACGCTGTACCAGATCACCGATGTAGTGGATAGCTTCTGCCTTGAGGCAGTTAGCAGAGCGGACAGTCAATTCCAGATCGTCAACAGGGCGCAGCAGGATCGGATCGAATTCTGGTTTTTCTTCTTTAACTTCCGGTTGACGTACATCACGCAGGTCAACAAAAGCTTCAAGTTGTTCAGCCAGAATGGTGGCCGCACGGCGGATCGCCTCTTCAGGATCGATCGTGCCATTGGTTTCCATTTCGATGACCAGCTTATCCAAATCGGTACGCTGTTCTACGCGCGCCGCTTCAACATTGTAGGCAATACGCTCTACAGGGCTGTAGCAAGCATCGACTAACAGGCGACCAATCGGGCGCTCATCTTCTTCCGTATGAATACGGGCAGATGCCGGCACATAACCACGACCACGCTGAACCTTGATACGCATGCTGATCGCGGCGTTTTCATCAGTCAGATGGCAGATCAAGTGCTGTGGCTTGACGATTTCGACATCACCATCATGGATGATGTCGGCTGCAGTCACAGGGCCAATGCCAGATTTATTCAGGGTAAGAATAACTTCATCTTTGCCTTGAACTCTCACCGCCAGCCCTTTCAGGTTGAGCAGGATTTCCAGGATATCTTCCTGTACGCCTTCTTTGGTGCTGTACTCATGCAGTACACCATCAATCTCAACCTCGGTCACCGCGCAACCTGGCATGGATGAAAGCAGAATACGGCGCAGTGCGTTGCCAAGAGTATGGCCGAAGCCCCGCTCTAACGGCTCAAGGGTCACCTTGGCGTGCGTCGAACTCACTTGCTCGATATCAACCAGGCGCGGTTTTAGAAACTCTGTCACAGAACCCTGCATTGTGTCCTCTCTTTGGTACTAAGCTTTACTTGGAGTAAAGCTCGACGATCAGGTGTTCATTAATGTCCGCAGACAGATCGGTACGTTCAGGAATACGTTTGAACACACCTTCCATCTTGGCAGCATCAACTTCCAGCCAAGTTGGCTTTTCACGCTGTTCAGCCAGCTCCAGAGCGGCTTTAACGCGAGATTGCTTTTTAGCTTTCTCACGGATGCTGACTACGTCATTCGGGGATACCTGATAAGAAGCGATGCTGACAACGCGACCGTTTACCATAATAGCTTTGTGGCTAACCAGCTGACGTGCTTCAGCACGAGTGGCGCCAAAACCCATACGATAAACAACGTTATCCAGACGGCCTTCCAGCAGTTGTAACAGGTTCGCACCTGTGTTGCCTTTCAGACGTGCTGCTTCTTTATAATAGTTACGGAACTGGCGTTCCAGCACACCGTAAATACGGCGAACTTTTTGCTTTTCACGCAACTGCACACCATAGTCAGACAGACGCGGTTTACGCGCACCGTGCTGGCCAGGAGCTTGTTCAATCTTACACTTGGAATCGATCGCACGAACACCAGACTTCAGAAACAGGTCGGTGCCTTCACGACGGCTCAGCTTGAGCTTAGGACCCAAATATCTTGCCATTTTCTTTCTCCAACAATCCTAAAAGCAGCGTTATACGCGACGCTTTTTCGGCGGACGACAACCGTTATGAGGGATCGGAGTCACATCAGTAATATTAGTGATGCGGAAACCAGCCGCGTTCAATGCGCGGATAGTAGACTCACGGCCCGGACCAGGTCCTTTAACCATAACTTCCAGGTTCTTAATACCGTACTCTTTCACTGCTTCGGCACAGCGCTCTGCTGCAACCTGAGCGGCGAATGGCGTAGACTTACGAGAACCACGGAAACCGGAACCACCGGCAGTTGCCCAACCCAGCGCATTACCCTGACGATCGGTAATAGTTACGATGGTGTTGTTAAAAGAAGCATGGATATGAGCCACACCGTCAGAGACTTGCTTTCTTACACGCTTACGTGTACGAATAGGTGCCTTTGCCATTATTCAATCACCCCGATTATTTCTTGATCGGTTTGCGCGGACCCTTACGGGTACGGGCGTTAGTCTTGGTACGCTGACCGCGAACCGGCAGACCACGACGATGACGCAAACCACGATAAGTACCAAGATCCATAAGACGCTTGATGCTCAGGGTAACTTCACGACGCAGATCACCTTCGACAACAAACTTGGCAACTTCGTCACGCAGCTTTTCGATTTGCTCTTCAGACAGCTCACTGATCTTAACATTTTCAGCAATACCCGATGCAGCGCAAATAGCCTGCGAACGAGTTTTACCAATACCGTAGATCGCCGTTAACGCGATAACGGTATGTTTATGATCAGGAATGTTAATGCCTGCTATACGGGCCACTATGCACTCCTACAATTTTATACAGCAATACCATTCTGAAAAGCCCGTTTTCAGGATACTCAAATAGTATTGCAGTTACATACAAAAGATTGGCTGGCTAATCTAGCCAGCTCAACCCAACTTTGCAAGAAAAATATGCGAGATAATCAGCCTTGACGCTGTTTATGCTTCGGTTCGGCACTGCAGATCACACGAACGACACCGTTACGCTTAACAATCTTACAGTTACGACATAATTTCTTGACGGAAGCACGAACTTTCATTTTTACTCTCCGTAACTTCTCAAGCTCGCCCGATCAACGGTTATAGCCTTTCAGGTTTGCTTTCTTCAATGCAGACTCGTATTGACTCGACATCATCAGAGTTTGCACTTGAGCCATAAAGTCCATGATGACCACAACAACGATCAATAATGACGTGCCGCCGAAATAGAAAGGCACTTTCATTGCGTCACGCATGAACTCCGGGATCAGGCAGATGAAAGTAATGTACATCGCACCAACCAAAGTCAGACGAGTCATTACCTTATCGATATATTTCGCCGTTTGCTCTCCCGGACGAATTCCTGGCACGAATGCACCGGACTTCTTCAGGTTATCTGCTGTTTCACGCGGGTTGAAAACCAACGCAGTGTAGAAGAAACAGAAGAAGATGATTGCAGACGCATAGAGTAGCACATAAAGCGGTTGTCCGGGCTGCAAATACAGCGAAATTGTCGTCAGCCAGTTCCAACCGGTACCGCCCCCAAACCAGGATGCAATCGTGGCAGGGAACAGAATAATGCTGGAAGCAAAGATAGCTGGGATAACCCCCGCCATATTCACTTTCAACGGTAAATGCGTACTCTGTGCTGCATAAACACGACGACCTTGTTGACGTTTGGCATAGTTAACGACAATACGCCGTTGACCACGTTCAATGAAAACAACGAAGAAGGTTACTGCAAACACTAAAACTGCAACCAACAGCAACAGGAGGAAGTGCAGGTCGCCTTGCCGCGCTTGCTCGATGGTATGGCCAATGGCCGGCGGCAAACCCGCAACAATACCAGCGAAGATTATGATCGAAATACCGTTACCGATACCTCGTTCCGTAATCTGTTCACCCAGCCACATCAGGAACATGGTTCCCGTAACCAGGCTTACAACAGCGGTAAAATAGAACGCAAAGCCCGGATTTAACACCAGACCCTGCATTCCCGGCATATTCGGCAGACCGGTAGCAATACCGATCGACTGAAATATCGCCAATACCAACGTGCCGTAACGGGTGTACTGGCTAATCTTGCGACGGCCAGCCTCCCCTTCTTTCTTTATTTCCGCCAACGCCGGATGAACCACCGTCAACAGTTGGATAATAATTGATGCCGAAATGTACGGCATAATACCCAGAGCAAAGATAGAAGCACGGCTCAGAGCACCACCAGAGAACATGTTAAACATTTCAATGATAGTGCCCCGCTGTTGCTCAAGCAATTTGGCAAGCACAGTGGCATCAATACCAGGAATCGGAATAAAAGAGCCAATACGGAAAACGATCAGCGCACCGATAACAAACAATAGTCTGCGCTTCAGTTCGCCAACTCCGCCTTTAGCACTTTGAAAATCTAATCCTGGTTGTTTGGCCATCTGCTACTTATTCCTCAATTTTACCGCCAGCAGCTTCGATAGCAGCACGAGCACCTTTAGTGACACGCAGACCACGAATCGTTACCGGACGAGCAACTTCACCAGACAGAATCACTTTCGCGAATTCGATCTGAATGCCAATAACATTAGCGGCTTTCAGCGTATTCAGGTCAACGATGTCGCCTTCCACTTTAGCCAGGTCAGACAGACGAACTTCTGCCGTAACCATTGCTTTGCGAGAAGTAAAACCGAATTTCGGCAGACGACGGTATAAAGGCATCTGACCGCCTTCAAAACCACGACGTACGCCACCGCCAGAACGAGACTTCTGACCCTTGTGACCACGACCGCCGGTTTTACCCAGGCCAGAACCGATACCACGACCTAAACGCTTCGGTGCGTGTTTCGCACCTTCGGCCGGAGACAGAGTATTTAAACGCATCTCTTACTCCTCCACTTTAACCATATAGGAAACCGCGTTGACCATACCGCGAACCGCAGGAGTATCCTCACGTTCAACAGTATGTCCAATACGACGCAGACCCAGGCCAAGCAGCGTTGCCTTGTGTTTTGGCAGACGACCGATTGCACTACGGGTTTGAGTTATTTTAATAGTCTTTGCCATGGTTAATTACCCCAGAATTTCTTCAACGGATTTACCACGCTTGGCAGCGACCATTTCCGGGGACTTCATATTTGCCAGACCATCAATCGTTGCACGAACCACGTTAATCGGGTTAGTGGAACCATAGGCCTTAGCCAATACGTTGTGTACCCCTGCGACTTCCAGAACGGCGCGCATTGCACCGCCGGCAATAATACCGGTACCTTCGGAAGCCGGCTGCATGAACACACGAGAGCCCGTGTGAGCACCTTTAACCGGGTGCTGCAGGGTGCCGTTGTTCAGCGCGACATTCATCATATTGCGACGGGCTTTTTCCATCGCTTTCTGGATCGCTGCCGGAACTTCGCGCGCTTTTCCGTAACCAAAACCAACGCGACCGTTGCCATCACCCACTACAGTCAGTGCGGTGAAGCTGAAAATACGGCCACCTTTAACGGTTTTAGATACGCGATTTACCGCGATCAGCTTTTCCTGCAGTTCGCCAGCTTGTTTCTCGATGTGAGCCATCTTACACCTCTACCTTAGAACTGAAGGCCAGCTTCACGGGCAGCATCTGCCAGTGCCTGGACTCGACCATGATATTGGAAACCGGAACGGTCAAAGGATACGTCTTTAATCCCTTTTTCCAATGCGCGTTCAGCAATAGCTTTACCTACTGCGATAGCTGCATCTTTGTTACCGGTATACTTCAGTTGCTCAGCGATAGCTTTTTCTACAGTAGAAGCGGCTACCAGGACTTCAGAACCGTTCGGTGCGATGACCTGCGCATAAATATGGCGTGGGGTACGATGTACCACCAGACGCGTCGCACCCAGTTCCTGGAGCTTGCGGCGTGCGCGGGTCGCACGACGGATACGAGCTGCTTTCTTATCCATAGTGTTACCTTACTTCTTCTTAGCCTCTTTGGTACGCACGACTTCGTCGGCGTAACGGACACCCTTGCCTTTGTAAGGCTCAGGACGACGGTAGGCGCGTATTTCCGCAGCGACCTGACCAATAACCTGCTTATCAGCGCCTTTCAGCACGATTTCAGTTTGGCTAGGACACTCTGCGGTAATACCTGCCGGCAGCGCGTGGTCAACCGGATGAGAGAACCCAAGAGACAGATTCACTACGTTGCCTTTTACGGCAGCACGATAACCAACACCGACCAGCTGCAGCTTCTTGGTGAAGCCTTCGGTAACACCGACAACCATTGCGTTTAACAGAGCACGAGTGGTACCCGCTTGGGCCCATCCGTCAACGAAACCTTCGCGCGGGGCGAAAGTCAGAGCGTTGTCAGCCTGTTTAACTTCAACAGCGTCATGGATCTTACGACTCAGCTCGCCGTTTTTACCCTTAATCGAAATAACCTGACCGTTGAGTTTTACCTCTACGCCGGCAGGAATGACGACGGGTGCTTTTGCAACACGAGACATTCTTTCCTCCCGATTAAGCTACGTAGCAGATAATCTCGCCACCAAGACCAGCCTGGCGAGCTGCACGATCAGTCATAACACCTTTAGAGGTAGAAACAACCGCGATACCTAAACCGGCCATAACTTTTGGCAGCTCATCTTTTCTTTTATAGATGCGCAGACCTGGACGGCTTACTCGCTGAATGCTTTCTACCACTGCCTTGCCCTGGAAATATTTAAGTGCTAATTCCAGAACAGGCTTGGCGTCGCCTTCGATTTTAAAATCTTCAATGTAACCTTCTTCCTTCAGCACGTTGGCAATTGCCACTTTCAGCTTGGAGGAAGGCATGGTGACCGCAACTTTGTTCGCGGCTTGACCGTTACGGATACGGGTCAGCATATCCGCGATCGGATCTTGCATGCTCATCTGTCTTTACTCCCGTGATTCAATTGGTGACAATTACCAGCTAGCCTTTTTCAGACCCGGAATTTCACCGCGCATAGCGGCTTCACGGACCTTGATACGGCTCAACCCGAACTTCCGCAGGAAAGCATGCGGACGACCAGTTTGACGGCAGCGGTTACGCTGACGAGACGGGCTGGAATCACGCGGCAGAGTCTGCAGCTTAAGAACTGCATCCCAACGTTCTTCGTCGGAAGAGTTCACACCAGAGATAATAGCTTTCAATTCCTCGCGTTTAGCGCGGTATTTATCAGCCAGTTTCACGCGAACGACTTCGCGTGCTTTCATGGATTGCTTAGCCATTAGTAACCCTACCTTACTTGCGGAATGGGAAGTTAAAGGCGGCCAACAGCGCACGGCCTTCATCATCGGATTTCGCAGTGGTGGTAATGGTAATATCCAAACCACGAACGCGATCGACTTTGTCATAGTCGATTTCCGGGAAGATGATCTGCTCACGCACACCCATGCTGTAGTTACCACGGCCATCGAATGACTTGGCGGACAGGCCACGGAAGTCACGAATACGCGGTACAGCAATGGAAATCAGTCGCTCAAGGAACTCCCACATGCGTTCGCCACGCAGAGTTACTTTACAGCCGATCGGATAGCCCTGACGGATTTTGAAGCCTGCAACAGATTTGCGAGCTTTGGTGATCAACGGTTTTTGACCGGAGATTGCTGCTAAGTCAGCTGCTGCGTTATCCAGCAGTTTCTTATCAGCGATCGCTTCACCAACACCCATGTTCAGGGTGATCTTCTCGACCCGAGGGACTTGCATGACAGAATTGTAGTTAAACTCAGTCATGAGTTTTTTAACTACTTCGTCTTTGTAGTAATCATGCAGTTTCGCCATCGTACTACTCCAAATTACTTGATAGTTTCGCTGTTAGATTTAAAGAAACGGACTTTTTTGCCGTCTTCGAATCTAAAGCCTACACGGTCAGCCTTACCAGTTGCCGCATTGAAGATTGCAAGGTTGGAAACTTGAATTGCCGCTTCTTTTTCAACGATGCCGCCTGGTTGGTTCAGGGCCGGAACCGGCTTCTGATGTTTTTTAACCAGGTTGATACCTTCAACAATGACCTTACTAGCAGACAGGACATTTTTTACTTTACCGCGCTTACCTTTATCTTTGCCGGTCAGCACGATAACTTCGTCATCACGACGGATTTTCGCTGCCATGATTCGCTCCTTAGAGTACTTCTGGTGCCAGAGAGATAATTTTCATGAACTTCTCATTACGCAGTTCACGAGTTACCGGCCCAAAAATACGCGTACCGATAGGCTGTTCGCTGTTATTGTTTAAAATAACGCAAGCATTTCCATCGAAGCGAATGACAGAACCGTCCGGGCGACGAACACCCTTCTTGGTGCGCACCACAACCGCCTTCAGTACATCGCCTTTCTTCACCTTACCGCGAGGAATTGCTTCCTTGATGGTAATCTTGATGATATCGCCGACGCCTGCGTAGCGACGGTGCGAGCCACCTAGAACCTTGATACACATTACGCGACGTGCACCGGAGTTGTCGGCCACGTTCAGCATAGTCTGTTCTTGGATCATGTTAGTGCTCCGCTAATGTCAACTACTACTTTAGGACCCATGATAGGCCATTAAAATGCCCCATAATTAAGGGCGCAGCATTATAACACCGCTTCCAGATTATGGGTAGAAAAAATAAACGGCCCAATTACTGAGCCGTTTATCATATCGAGAAGAGCGCTACTGTATTACAGAATCGCTTTCTCTACAACGCGAACAAGCGTCCAAGACTTAGTTTTGGACAGCGGACGGCATTCGCGGATTTCAACCACATCGCCGATACCGCATTCGTTGTTTTCGTCATGTACGTGCAGCTTAGTCGTACGCTTAATGAACTTACCGTAAAGCGGGTGTTTCACGAAACGTTCGATAGCGACAACCATGGATTTCTCCATTTTGTCACTAACGACTCGGCCTTGCAGAGTACGGATTTTATCGGTCATTACGCACCCGCCTTCTCAGTCAGTAAAGTCTTAACACGTGCAACATTACGACGCACTTGTTTCAACAGGTGAGTTTGTTGCAGCTGGCCACTTGCCGCCTGCATGCGCAGATTGAATTGTTCGCGCAGCAGTTCGAGCAGCTCAGTGTTCAGCTCTTCAACGCTCTTTTCACGCAGCTCTTGTGCTTTCATTACATCACCGTCTTAGTTACAAAGGTGGTTTTGATCGGCAGTTTCGCTGCTGCCAGTTGGAATGCCTCACGGGCTAACTCTTCCGGCACACCGTCCATTTCGTACAGGACTTTACCTGGCTGAATCAAGGCAACCCAATACTCTACGTTACCTTTACCTTTACCCATACGCACTTCAAGCGGCTTTTCGGTGATCGGTTTGTCCGGGAATACACGGATCCAGATCTTACCTTGACGCTTAACGGCACGGGTCATGGCACGACGTGCAGCTTCGATTTGACGAGCGGTCAGGCGACCGCGGCCAACAGCTTTCAGACCGAAAGTGCCGAAGCTAACATCCGTACCGGCAGCCAGACCGCGGTTGCGGCCTTTGTGCATCTTACGGAATTTTGTACGCTTTGGTTGTAACATCAGCGACTCTCCTTACTTGCGGCCTTTACGCTGCTGCTTTTTAGGTTGAGCAGCCGGTTTTTCCGGTTGTTCAACGGCAGCCATACCACCCAGGATCTCACCTTTGAAGATCCACACTTTCACACCGATAACACCATAAGTGGTGTGCGCTTCGGAGGTGTTGTAGTCGATATCCGCACGCAGCGTGTGCAACGGAACGCGACCTTCACGATACCATTCGGTACGCGCGATTTCAGCGCCGCCAAGACGGCCGCTTACTTCAACTTTGATCCCTTTAGCGCCCAGACGCATGGCGTTCTGAACCGCACGCTTCATAGCACGACGGAACATCACGCGACGTTCCAGCTGAGAAGTGATGCTGTCAGCAACCAGTTTTGCGTCCAGTTCAGGTTTACGAACTTCGGCGATGTTGATCTGTGCAGGTACGCCAGCGATATCCGCTACGACTTTACGCAGTTTTTCAACATCTTCACCTTTTTTACCGATCACGATGCCCGGACGAGCAGTGTGAATAGTCACACGGATGCTTTTGGCCGGACGTTCGATAACGATACGAGAAACGGAAGCTTTCTCCAGTTCCTTCGTCAGGTATTTACGAACTTTAAAGTCGCTGTCCAGGTTGTCAGCGAATTCTTTGGTATTCGCATACCAGGTAGAGTTCCAAGGTTTGACAATACCCAGTCGAATACCATTAGGATGTACTTTCTGACCCATTGCTAGTCTCCAGAGTCTCAGCGATCGGACACAACCACAGTAATGTGGCTGGTACGCTTCAGGATGCGATCCGCACGACCTTTGGCACGCGGCATAATGCGCTTCATGCTTGGGCCTTCGTCAACGAAGATTTTCGCGACGTTCAGATCATCAATGTCAGCGCCATCGTTGTGTTCTGCGTTAGCAATAGCAGACTCCAGTACTTTTTTAACCAGACCAGCAGCTTTCTTGTTGGTATAGGTCAGAATATCCAGAGCTTGCGACACTTTCTTACCGCGAATCAGGTCTGCCACCAGGCGAACCTTCTGAGCAGAAGAACGAGCGTGGCGATGTTTAGCGATAGTTTCCATCTCTTCCTCCTACCTTAGCGCTTTTTAGCCTTTTTATCGGCCGCATGGCCGCGATAAGTACGAGTCGGCGCGAATTCACCCAGTTTGTGACCGACCATTTCATCGGAAACAAACACCGGAACGTGCTGACGACCATTATGGACAGCGATGGTCAAACCGATCATATTTGGAAAGATCGTTGAACGACGGGACCAAGTGCGCAAAGGCTTCTTGTCACCGCTTTCCACCGCTTTCTCTACCTTCTTCAGCAAGTGCAGGTCAATAAATGGACCTTTCTTGAGAGAACGTGGCATGGTTTATCCTCTAAAATTATTTAGTACGGCGACGTACGATAAACTTATCAGTACGCTTGTTGCTGCGGGTCTTCTTACCTTTGGTCTGTACGCCCCACGGGGATACCGGGTGCTTACCAAAGTTACGACCTTCACCACCACCGTGCGGGTGGTCTACCGGGTTCATCGCCGTACCGCGAACGGTAGGACGAACACCACGCCAGCGAGCAGCACCTGCTTTACCCAGAACGCGCAGCATATGCTCAGCGTTACCGACTTCGCCCAGCGTCGCGCGGCAGTCAGATTCGACTTTACGCATTTCGCCGGAACGCAGACGCAGGGTAACGTAACCACCATCACGTGCAACGATCTGAACGTAAGCACCGGCAGAACGCGCCAACTGGCCGCCTTTACCTGGTTTCATTTCTACGTTGTGAACCGTTGAACCGACAGGGATGTTACGCATCGGCAAGGTGTTGCCGGTTTTAATTGCAGCATCAACGCCAGATTGGATCTGGTCGCCTGCTTTCAGGCCTTTCGGCGCCAGGATGTAACGGCGTTCGCCGTCTTTGTACAGAACCAGCGCGATATTCGCGGAACGGTTCGGATCATACTCCAGACGCTCAACAACCGCCGGGATACCATCTTTGTTGCGTTTGAAGTCAACCAGACGGTAAGCCTGCTTATGACCACCACCGATGTGACGGGTAGTGATGCGGCCATTGTTGTTACGGCCACCGGATTTGCTGTTCTTTTCCAGCAACGGGGCATAAGGTTTGCCCTTGTGCAGCTCAGGGTTAACCACTTTAACAACGTGGCGACGACCCGGAGATGTCGGTTTACATTTAACAATTGCCATTGTTCTTTACTCCTCCGACTTACTCTGCGCCGCCGATGAAGTCCAGATTCTGGCCTTCTTTCAGGGTGACGTAAGCTTTTTTCCAGTCGCTACGACGACCGATACGCTGTCCATGACGTTTCACTTTTCCTTTAACTACCAGGGTGCGAACATCATTGACTTCGACTTCAAACAGTTTCTGCACAGCAGCTTTGATTTCTGCTTTAGTCGCGTCTTTAGCAACTTTGAGCACGATGGTGTTGTTCTTTTCCATCGCAGTAGACGCTTTTTCAGAAACGTGCGGCGCGCGCAATACTTTCAGCAGACGTTCTTCACGGATCATGCGAGCATCTCCTCAACTTGCTTAACAGCTTCAGCAGTCATGACGACTTTGTCGAAGGCGATCAAGCTAACTGGATCGATACCGGCAACATCACGCACATCAACCTTGTACAGGTTGCGCGCTGCCAGGAACAGATTTTCATCCAGTTCACCGGTGATGATCAGTACGTCTTCCAGCGCCATGTCTTTCAGTTTCTGTGCCAGCAGCTTGGTTTTCGGCGCATCGACAGAGAACTTCTCGACAACGATCAGACGATCTTGACGTACCAGTTCGGACAGAATGCTTTTCAGCGCGCCGCGGTACATCTTTTTGTTAACTTTCTGACTGTGGTCCTGAGGCTTGGCAGCGAAGGTCACACCACCGGAACGCCAGATCGGGCTCTTGATAGAACCTGAACGCGCACGGCCAGTACCTTTCTGACGCCACGGTTTTTTACCGGAACCAGTTACTTCGGCACGAGTCTTCTGAGCGCGAGTACCTTGACGGGCACCTGCTGCGTAAGCAACAACAACCTGGTGTACCAGCGCTTCGTTGAAGTCACGACCGAAGGTAGTTTCGGAAACAGTCAGCGCGCTTTGCGCGTCTTTCAATACTAATTCCATTGCTATCTCCTCACGCCTTCACTGCTGGTTTAACGATCAGGTCGCTACCGGTCGCACCCGGAACAGCACCCTTAACCAGCAGCAGGTTGCGCTCAGCGTCAACACGCACTACGTCCAGGCTCTGAACGGTTACACGCTCGTTACCCAGCTGGCCTGCCATTTTCTTGCCTTTGAACACTTTGCCCGGAGTCTGGTTCTGACCGATAGAACCCGGAACGCGGTGAGACAAGGAGTTACCGTGGGTAGCATCCTGGGTACGGAAATTCCAGCGCTTAACCGTGCCGGCAAAACCTTTACCTTTAGATGTACCGGTAACGTCTACTTTTTTAACGTCTGCGAAAATTTCAACACTAATGCTCTGACCTACAGAGAATTCTTCGCCTTCTGCAAGACGGAATTCACGCAGAGTACGGCCAGCTTCAACACCGGCTTTAGCAAAGTGACCCGCTTCTGGTTTGGTAACGCGGCTTGCTTTTTTAGCACCGGTTGTTACCTGTACAGCGCGGTAACCGTCGTTAGTCAGGTCTTTGACCTGAGTGACGCGGTTTGCTTCAATTTCGATAACGGTTACGGGGATAGATACGCCATCTTCAGTGAAGATACGAGTCATGCCCACTTTTTTACCGACTAAACCAATCATTGTTTCAACCTCTCAATCGCTCAATGACCTGATTAACCCAGGCTGATCTGCACGTCTACACCGGCAGCCAGATCCAGACGCATCAGAGCATCAACGGTTTTCTCGGTTGGCTCAACGATGTCAACCAGACGCTTGTGAGTGCGGATTTCATACTGATCGCGCGCATCTTTATTGACGTGCGGAGAGATCAGAACGGTAAAGCGCTCTTTGCGGGTCGGCAGCGGGATCGGACCACGGACTTGCGCACCAGTGCGCTTGGCAGTCTCGACGATTTCCGCAGTTGATTGATCGATCAGACGATGATCAAACGCTTTCAGGCGGATACGGATTCTTTGGTTCTGCATGAGACCAGAGCTCCAATTATTTATAAACGTAAATAATTACTCCTCACACCCATTTCGATTGATGGGGGAGTGTAATCGTTAGTACATAACCCCCATATCGGGAGTATTGTTTTTGGCTAATTAATAAACTTAGCTCGCTGATTCACTACAAATCAGACTTACCATAGATTCGGCAAGCTCGCGCATTATACGCAAATTGAGTCAGGAAGCAACACGCAGGATGAAATGATTTAGAATAACAGCCGGAACATAGCGCTATGTCCGGCGGTGGGATGGCTGGCGGTAAAAGCAGATTATTGCTCTTTAAGCTGACTCTGAAGGTAGTTTTGTATCCCAAGCCGGGATATCAGATCCAGTTCGGTTTCCAACCAATCGATGTGCCCTTCTTCATCTGCCAGGATTTCTATCATCAGATCTCGGCTGACGTAATCATGCACAGAATCCGCATAGGCGATGGCTTCACGTAAATCCTGCGCACCATCGAGTTCAAGTTGAAGATCGGAACGAAACATCTCCTCAACATCTTCGCCGATATTAAGTTTCCCCAAATCTTGCAGATTGGGAATACCTTCAAGAAACAAGATTCGTTCAATATAGCGATCGGCGTGCTTCATTTCGTCAATAGACTCATGATACTCGTGATCGTTAAGGCGGGTCAGCCCCCAGTTTTTAAACATTCGGGCATGTAGAAAATATTGGTTAATCGCTACCAGCTCGTTGCCCAATAACTTATTCAGATGTGCAATGACTTTTTTATCGCCTTTCATGACATACTCCTCCGCTCCAGTTCTTAAAAGTGTAGAACCAGTAAGCAGAGAGTCAAAAAAACGACCCTACATTTTATGCTACTTCATACATATCAGGTATTTTGGCCTGCTCTTCCTCCAGGATAACCCGCGCCTGACGAATACACTTACCGCAATCGCTTCCAATAGGAACTAATTTGCGCAGTTGCTGCATAGACTGAGGCTGGTGCTGACGAACAGTATGGCGGATGACTTTATCGGATATCGCATTGCACAAACAAACATACATACCGAGAGACTCATTTTTTGACCAATACACTTATTGTAAATAAGAATAATTTTTATTTCAATTTACATTTGTGACTGTGAGCATAAAAAAAGGCACCGAAGTGCCTTTTTACGCTCTTAGTGTATCAGCGATTAAGCGATAACTTTAGCAACAACGCCCGCACCAACAGTACGGCCGCCTTCACGGATTGCAAAACGCAAACCGTCGTCCATCGCGATCGGCGCTATCAGGTTAACAACCATTTTAATG
>NZ_JABJXS010000020.1 GCF_013155275.1 Brenneria sp. hezel4-2-4 | reverse complement strand
AAGAATATAACCATGACAGGACACATTCTTCATTAAATGATCTGACTCCGGCAGAATTTATCCGAAGTCACCAAAAAAGACAGATCCTCTAATTGATCCTGGGTCAGGATATGGGAGGAGGTCAAAAAAGACAGATCCTCTAATTGATCCTGGGTCAGGATATGGGAGGAGGTCAAGAAACCGGAAATCTCAAAAAGTGCGTGGAACTAAAACGGGTGTACTTACAGGGCGACATCATGAAACGCATTTCACCAGAATGTAAATCGGCGGCACTGGCTAAATTACTGCCGCCCAACATGACCGTCACGATAGTCGCTCAGGTGGAGAGAATAATGATCTATTAACGCCATCGCTTGCGAGGATCAGGATGCGAAAATCTCGTTCAGGAAGCTGAGTAAGTCCTGATTTAATTCATCGGTATGTGTCGCGGCGAAGCCGTGTGGCGCGCCTTTATAGATTTTTAATCGGGAATCTTTGATCATGCCGGCGGCCAATTTACCGGTGGCTTCAAAGGGAACGACTTGATCGGCATCACCATGAATGACCAGCGTCGGGACATCAATTTTTGTCATATCAGGGCGGAAGTCTGTTTCGGAGAAAGCGGTAACACAGTCGATAGTGCCTTTCAGCGAGGCGAGTAAAGCGATGTTCAGCGTCTGCGTTTGTACTCCCTGAGAAACCGTCGTGCCTTTATTAAGCCCGTAGAATGGGGTAGAAAAGTCGCTGATGAACTGTGCACGGTCTTTGCGTAGACCTTGTTTGATGTCATCAAATACGGATTTCTCCATGCCTTCCGGGTGGTCGTCCGTTTTGATGAAAATCGGTGTGACGGCGCCGAGCAGCACCAGACCCGCGACGCGTTCTGTGCCATAACGGGCGATATATCGCGTCACGTCGCCGCCCCCCATTGAAAAGCCTACCAGCGTTACGTCATGAAGATCCAGATGATGAATAAGCTGATTAATATCAGCTGCAAATGTATCGTAATCGTAACCTGTCCATGGTTGATCCGAGCGGCCAAAGCCGCGGCGATCGAAAGCAATGGCCCGATAGCCTTGTTCAGCCAGAAAGTTAAGCTGGCTGTCCCACATATCAGCATCAAGCGGCCAGCCGTGACTGAGCAACACGGGTTTGCCCGTTCCCCAGTCTTTGAAATAAATTTGTGTACCGTCTTGCGTGGTAAATGTGCTCATTATCTTTCTCCTAATAGGTTTCGGAGCGTATTGGTTTTACTCGTTACAACCTAAGCGTTGGTTAACAGGAAAGATAAGGCAAGTTTTTTGATAAGTCGTTTAACCGGCTTATAGGTTTGGTTTCTTCTTCAACTGATTTTGAAGACTTACATGAGGCTGTCTGGCAGTCTGCCTGAAAGAGGGGTGACCAGCATTATGGGGGGCCTTGCCGTTGCCTTACTGCTCGCCCTGATTAAAATCCGGCAAATATAATGACCGAGGGGGTAAGCTAATACGCTATCAATGTCGTCTTACATCCGCCGAATTAACCTTACCCGGCCATGACATTACTATACATTTATCTTGTTATATTCTTTTCATCCCTTGTGAATGTTGTGTTAACCATCCCTGTCATTAAATGACTTTTCCCGCCTTGTGCGGGTTTTTTTTATCTTTTTTGATTGGAAAAACCGACGTCTAAATACCGGGCTCATTGGATGAACGGATATAACCCTATTTCCGATGTGATATTAGAAAAATCAAACGCCACAGGAAGTTAGATAAAATAAGACCTGACTAATGAAATGTCGTCACAATTTCCAATATACCGTTAATGATGAACTGAACGCCCATACATACCAGCAGAAACCCCATTAGGCGGGAAATAGCCTCAATGCCGCTTTTTCCCACTATTCGCATGATAAACCCCGAGCTTTTCAGGCTTAACCATAAGATCAAACTGACAAGCATAAACGTCAGAATCGGGGCAACGGCAATAACCCACGGCGTAATATCCACGCCGCTTTTTATTTGCGAAGCCGTGCTGATGATGAGGGCTATCGTTCCTGGGCCGGCGGTGCTGGGCATCGCTAATGGAACGAAGGCAATATTAACCGTATTGGAGGAATCGCTGGCAATGATTTCATCGGCTTTGCTTTTTACCTCTGGGGCATGTTCAGGCTTATGCTGAGGAAAAAGCATACGGAAACCGATAAACGCGACAATTAGCCCTCCGGCAATACGTAAACCGGGAATAGAAATACCAAAGGTATTCATGACAAGCTGTCCGCCATAAAATGCGACGGTCATAATGATGAAAACATAAAGCGATGCCTGAAATATTTGCCTGTTGCGTTCTCCCTGGCTCATATTTCCAGCCAGCCCAAGAAACAGCGCTACGGTGGTCAGAGGGTTGGCGAGCGGTAAAATCAGCACTAAACCCAGTCCGATGGTTTGAATCAACTCCAGCATCCAACCTCCATTAGCGGCAAATCTATACTCTTAAGGTAAGGCAATAATCCGGTGATATCTTGTGGTTATTCGTTTTATCAGGGGGCGACGTCATTTTCCGCCAGGTTTTTGAAACGATAGAGCGTTTTTGTCAACATGTCCTTGGATAGAATATCGAACATCTGGCTGATTTTTTTCCCCAGCAGGCCACCCGGCGGATCGAAGCGAATCATCAACGTGACTTCTGTTCCAGCGTCCGACTGAGCCGGTTTGAACGATAATCTGCCTTCATTGGGAATGCGGGCGCCTTCCAGAGATCGCCAGTAGATATATTCTCCTGGTTTTTCATCAACAATCCGTGCCTGCCACTCAATGAGTGCGCCAAATGGCGTATTAACACGCCACAGTGAGTCGGTATGGTTGAGGATATCGATCGTAGCAAAATGATTCATTAAGATCGGCAGCGTCTCAGGTTTACGCCAGAGCGCAAACAAGATTTCCGCAGGACGATCGATAATGATGCTGCTGCGGATTTCGTCTGAATCGCTCTTACCTTTAATCCCAAAGTTTTTCAGAAAAGAAGGTCGCACCAAGAGTCCCCCTAATAGATTTTCAGCCCTAAAGGGCATTTCTAGGGTTATTTTGACTGATATTGACCATTAAGCAAAGCAGGAAGACGTTTAGGGCTTTCCATCAATTTATCGGGCGTATCCATTATTCGAATACGGCTATATCTAATGTAACATTGCATTTCCTGTGCAAGGCGCTTCGCATCTATGGTGACAAAGCGTCTTTTCTGAGGAAGAGTGTTACCCTTATTTATCCACTCCCAATTAAGATGATATTGCAATGACGGAAACTGACATTTTACGGTTAAGTGGTCTGGTCGGCGATCGGCTTAAGGCACGCGGCGCGAAAGTAACATGCGCGGAGTCCTGCACTGGAGGATGGCTGGCAAAAATCATCACCGATGTGGCCGGCAGTTCCGGCTGGTTTGATTATGGCTTTGTCACATACAGCAATCAGGCCAAGCAGGATCTGGTTAAGGTCAATGAAGAGACGCTCGCTCGCTACGGCGCGGTGAGTTCCGAGGTGGTGCAGGAAATGGCTGCCGGGGCGCGGATTGCGGCGGGTGCGGATTTCGCGGTCTCTGTTAGCGGTATCGCCGGGCCAGATGGGGGTTCTGATGAAAAACCGGTAGGCACGGTCTGGTTTGGCTTTACCGATAAACAGGGGAACGCCTTTACCCGCAAAGCATTATTCAGCGGCGACAGAAATGCCGTGCGTTTGCAGTCGGTCCATTTTGCTCTGCAAACGCTATTAGATGAGTTTCTGTAAAAATACGCTTGATGCTGTATGAGTATACAGTATAATATCAGCAATTATTCGGTAATCCACGATTAAGCGGCCGTGTAGAGACAGATCTACGCCGCACGACAGGAGCAGAAATGGCTATTGATGAGAACAAACAAAAGGCACTGGCAGCGGCACTGGGCCAGATCGAAAAGCAATTTGGTAAAGGTTCTATCATGCGTTTGGGCGAAGATCGCTCAATGGATGTTGAAACTATTTCTACAGGCTCCCTGTCTCTTGATATCGCACTGGGCGCGGGCGGCTTGCCGATGGGGCGTATCGTTGAGATTTACGGCCCTGAATCATCGGGTAAAACAACGCTGACCTTACAGGTTATCGCCGCCGCTCAGCGTGAAGGTAAAACCTGTGCCTTTATTGATGCGGAGCATGCGCTGGATCCGATTTACGCCAAGAAGCTTGGCGTCGATATTGATAATTTACTGTGCTCTCAGCCGGATACCGGCGAGCAGGCGCTGGAAATCTGTGATGCGCTGACGCGCTCTGGCGCAGTGGATGTCATCATCGTTGACTCCGTGGCGGCGCTGACGCCTAAAGCCGAAATCGAAGGTGAAATCGGTGATTCGCATATGGGACTGGCCGCTCGAATGATGAGCCAGGCGATGCGTAAACTGGCGGGTAACCTGAAGCAGGCGAATACGCTGCTGATTTTCATCAACCAGATTCGTATGAAGATTGGTGTGATGTTCGGTAACCCTGAAACCACCACGGGCGGTAACGCGCTGAAATTTTATGCGTCAGTGCGCCTGGATATTCGTCGCATCGGTTCTATCAAAGAAGGCGACGAAGTGGTGGGTAGTGAAACCCGCGTTAAAGTGGTCAAGAACAAAGTCGCCGCGCCTTTCAAACAGGCTGAGTTCCAGATCCTGTACGGTGAGGGGATTAATATTTATGGCGAGCTTGTCGACCTGGGCGTTAAACATAAGCTGATAGAAAAAGCCGGCGCCTGGTACAGCTATAACGGAGAAAAGATTGGGCAGGGCAAAGCCAATGCCTGCAACTTTCTGAGAGAAAACCCGGCTATTTCCGCTGAACTGGATAAGAAACTGCGTGAAATGCTGCTGCATAAAGGCAATGAATCATCCTCGGCCACAGCCGGCGACGCTTATGACGAGGCCACCGCCAGCGAAGACAGTGAAGAGTTTTAATGTCGGTTAAGCTGTTTACCGCTACGGTATGAATCAGGTCGGTAAATGAGTAAACCATTACGTTATGCGATGAACGTACTTTCCGTACGCGATCATAGCGAAGTCGAAATACGCCGCAAGCTTGCGGCGTATTTGCATAAAGTGGTTGCAGAACGTGCTGAAGCTGACGAAATGTCGGCTGACGTTGCGTTAGCGGAGATTGAGTCTGCCATCGCTTACTGCATAGAGCATGACTGGTTGAATGATGCGCGCTTTGCCCGCCGTTATATCAGCAGTCGTAGCCGAAAAGGCTATGGCGTTCAGCGTATCAGATCGGAGTTGAGTCAGAAAGGCATTGACAAGACAACCATCGCTGCGGCATTAAATGAATGTGACATTGATTGGTGCGAGTTGGCGAAATCTGTAGCAGAACGAAAATTCGGGCATCCCCTGCCTGTTGAATGGAAAGAAAAAGCAAAACTGCAACGATATTTGCTATATCGGGGGTTTTTCCATGAAGAAATCCAATCCATTTATACAAATTTTTCAGATTGAATGCATACGGGATTTTACTTCCCATCGAAGAAAATTTATCTTATTCCCACTTTTTTGTTCGTGAGTTGCACGGTGGCGTCATTATTCTGGACTATCCTTGCCCGCGATCTGTTCTTTTAGCTTGATTCCAGGACAATTATGAGCAAGAGCACCGCTGAGATCCGTCAAGCGTTTCTCGATTTTTTCCACAGTAAGGGGCACCAGATTGTTGCCAGCAGTTCCCTGGTGCCGAATAACGATCCAACGTTATTATTCACCAATGCGGGTATGAACCAGTTTAAAGACGTATTTCTTGGGCTGGATAAACGTAGCTACTCACGAGCAACGACTTCGCAACGCTGCGTGCGTGCGGGGGGTAAGCACAACGATTTAGAAAACGTTGGTTATACCGCGCGCCATCATACTTTCTTTGAAATGCTGGGTAATTTCAGCTTCGGCGATTATTTTAAACGCGATGCTATCCATTATGCATGGGAACTGTTGACCGAGGCGCAGTGGTTTAACCTGCCGAAAGAGAAACTGTGGGTAACGGTATACGCCACTGATGATGAGGCATATGACATCTGGGCAAATGAGATTGGCGTCCCTCATGAACGTATTATCCGTATCGGTGATAATAAAGGCGCGCCTTACGCTTCAGATAACTTCTGGCAAATGGGCGATACCGGTCCCTGCGGCCCATGTTCTGAGATTTTTTATGACCACGGCGACCATATCGCGGGTGGCCCTCCGGGAAGTCCCGATGAGGATGGCGATCGCTACATTGAGATTTGGAACCTGGTCTTTATGCAATTCAACCGTCAGGCAGATGGAACGATGTTGCCGTTGCCCAAGCCTTCGGTGGATACCGGCATGGGCCTGGAGCGTATTTCTGCGGTATTGCAGCATGTTAACTCGAACTATGAGATCGACTTGTTTAAAACGCTGATTGCCGCGGTGGCAAAAGCAGTAGGAACCATTGATTTAGACAACAAATCATTACGCGTTATTGCCGACCATATCCGTTCCTGCGCATTTCTGATTTCCGACGGCGTGATGCCTTCCAATGAAAACCGTGGCTACGTTTTGCGTCGCATCATTCGCAGGGCGATTCGCCATGGCAATATGCTAGGGGCAACCGATACGTTCTTCTACAAGCTGGTCGCGCCGCTGATTGACGTGATGGGTTCTGCGGCCGACGAGTTGAAACGTCAGCAGGCGATGGTTGAGCAAGCGCTGAAAACGGAAGAAGAGCAATTCGCTCGTACCCTGGAACGCGGCCTTTCGCTGTTGGATGAAGAAATCAAAAACCTGCAAGGGAATACGCTGGATGGCGAAACCGCTTTCCGGCTGTACGACACCTATGGTTTTCCGCTCGACCTTACGGCTGATGTTTGCCGTGAACGCGGTCTGAAAGTGGATGAGCAAGGATTTGACCGGGCAATGGAAGCGCAGCGTCAACGTGCGCGTGAAGCCAGCGGTTTTGGCGTTGATTACAACAATCTGGTTCGCGTGGACGCAACGACGCCGTTCTGCGGCTACGAACAAACCCGGCAGCAGTCAAACGTTATCGCGATCTATCACAACGGCAAGGCGGTCGAGCAGCTTGATGCGGGTGAGGACGCGGTTGTATTTCTGAATGAAACGCCATTCTATGGCGAGTCTGGCGGACAGGTTGGCGATCGGGGCGAATTAAACGGCGCTAACGGTAGTTTCGTTGTTCAGGATACACAGAAGTACGGCCAGGCCATCGGTCATATTGGTAAACTGACTCAGGGCTTGTTGCGCGTGAATGACAGCGTAGATGCGATGGTTGACAGTGAACGTCGTGACCGTATTCGCCTCAACCACTCTGCGACTCACCTGCTGCACGCTGCGTTGCGCCAGGTTTTGGGCGATCACGTCGCGCAGAAAGGGTCATTGGTCAACGACAGTTATCTTCGTTTCGACTTTTCCCATTCCGAAGCAATGAAACCTGAACAAGTTCGTCAGGTTGAAGACATCGTCAATGCCCAGATTCGCCGTAATTTGTCCGTACAAACAGAGGTCATGGCGCTGTCTGACGCAAAAGAAAAAGGGGCGATGGCGCTCTTTGGCGAGAAATATGAAGATCATGTCCGGGTTTTAACCATGGGTGATTTTTCGATCGAACTATGTGGCGGGACTCATGCCCGCCGCACAGGGGATATCGGTTTGTTCCAGATCGTATCTGAGTCTGGCACGGCTGCCGGTATCCGTCGTATTGAAGCGATAACGGGGGAAAACGCGCTGTCTGCGTTGCACCGTCAGAGCGATGTTTTACAAGATGCCGCTCAGCTTCTGAAAGGGGATAGCAATAATCTGGTTGATAAGGTACGTTCTGTACTGGAACGCACCCGTATACTGGAAAAAGAGCTCCAACAGTTGAAAGCGCAACAAGCGGCGCAGGAAAGTTCCTCACTTTCAGGCAAGGCGAAAGATATCAACGGCGCAAAACTGCTGGTCACTCGATTGGACAATGTTGAACCTAAAATGTTGCGTACGATGGTTGACGATCTGAAAAACCAATTAGGATCGGCCATCATTGTGTTAGCGACCACTGCCGAAGGTAAGGTTAGCCTTATCTCCGGGGTGACGAAAGATCTGACCGACCGCGTGAAAGCCGGAGAGTTGGTCGGGTTTGTCGCTCAGCAGGTAGGGGGAAAAGGCGGCGGGCGTCCCGATATGGCGCAGGCCGGCGGCAGCGATATCGCCGCCTTGCCCGCAGCATTAGCCAGCATTGAATCTTGGGTGGCTGATAAGCTATAAATATTAAATCAGAGTGTTATGCTGACAAAAACGCCATGACTTTACTGGTTTTGGCGTTTTTGTCTTGTCGGAAAGGCTTCCGGCAAGCGAGATGAACAAGATGCTACCTTCAGGTGTTACGATGTTGGGCTGCCTTATACGTCTTGTGGTGATAACAAAGGCACAAGCTACTTATATCGACTAAACTAAAAGTAGCGACAAACTATGAGTGAGATGGTGAGCGTTATCATCGCCATCTAGGTTTACGTTTTCACGGCACATGATGGATAATGACGGGGAGACAGAGAGACCCGACTCTTTATAATCTTTCAAGGAGCAAAGAATGCTTATTTTGACTCGTCGAGTTGGCGAAACCCTCATGATCGGCGATGAGGTAACGGTTACCGTACTAGGGGTAAAAGGCAATCAGGTGCGTATTGGTGTTAACGCGCCTAAAGAAGTTTCTGTGCACCGTGAAGAGATTTATCAGCGAATTCAGGCAGAAAAATCTCAACCGACATCATATTGATTGACAATGCGTCTCGCAGAAACGGGACGCTATTGTTGCTTTTCCGCGTTTATTCCCTTCGCATGTTTATCAACACGCTTTGTCTCCCTTGATTTTTTTCACCACAAGATAAGCGTCTGTTTTTCTGTTGATAAAATGCCCTTTTTGTTGTGAATCTGCCCGTCTTGGATGCGAATTGCGCAAACAAACCTAAGTTGGGAAAAATTGTTTGACTTATAAGTCCGGGAAAGTAATATGTGCGCCACGCAGTACCGGTGAGCGCCGACAAGAAGTTTCTAGGTGATTACAGGTAGTGTTTGGTGAGGTGGCCGAGAGGCTGAAGGCGCTCCCCTGCTAAGGGAGTATGCGGTCAAAAGCTGCATCGAGGGTTCGAATCCCTCCCTCACCGCCATTTATTATGCATCCGTAGCTCAGCTGGATAGAGTACTCGGCTACGAACCGAGCGGTCGGAGGTTCGAATCCTCCCGGATGCACCATATTAAAATGGATAGGTAGTAATCGATACATCACGTATCGACAGTGAAAAGCAACCACTGCGTAATAGAAAGAATTCTTAATGCATCCGTAGCTCAGCTGGATAGAGTACTCGGCTACGAACCGAGCGGTCGGAGGTTCGAATCCTCCCGGATGCACCATTCTTGGGTTCTTAGGCTTAAAACGCCTTATCGCTATTCACCAAACAAATCTTGTTTACGGTATGCATCCGTAGCTCAGCTGGATAGAGTACTCGGCTACGAACCGAGCGGTCGGAGGTTCGAATCCTCCCGGATGCACCATATCAAAATAGGGCGGCGGTACAGCTCCTGTTCCTTTAATCTTTATACTCTTCCATTTTCTGATCTCTCCTCGTTATTTTTTTGTCTTTCGCTACGTATGCGCTGCAAAGGCTGTCTGCTACATTGTTTCGTTATGATATTAATAATACCATGATTTTTATATGGTTATTGAGTGAGCGACAATGTTTTCACTTTGCGATAAAGTAGATTCTTGTTTTCAATGTGCATGGAGTCATGATGTACGATCGCTATCAAGGCCTGATCTTTGATATGGACGGCACCATCCTCGATACGGAACCAACACATCACAAAGCATGGAATAAGGTCCTGGCAAGGTACGGAATTAAATACGATGCCGCAGCCATGACCGCACTGAATGGTTCTCCTACCTGGCGTGTTGCTCAGGTTATTATCAGTCATCATCAAGCTGATATTGACCCTTACCGGTTGGCTGATGAAAAAACCGCGCTGGTAGAGGAAATGCTGTTGGATACGGTAAAACCATTGCCCTTGATCGATGTCGTCAAATACTATCGCGGACGCCGTCCGATGGCCGTTGGCACCGGCAGCACGCATGGTATGGCCGATAAACTTTTAAAGCATTTGGGCCTGCATGATTACTTTGACGCCATTGTCGGTGCGGATGATGTCAATAAGCATAAGCCCTTTCCCGATACCTTTTTGCGTTGTGCCGAGCTGATTGCCGTTGCGCCAGAATATTGTGTGGTGTTTGAAGATGCGGATTTTGGTATCGAAGCGGCGGCAAGAGCAAAAATGGCTGTGGTTGATGTTCGTAAGCTGTGAGTGAATTCTGGGCGGTTTTCTCTCTCTTCTGGAGTAGCTTACTGAGCGCGACGTTGTTGCCCGGTAGCTCGGAGGTGTTGCTCGTTACTCTATTGGTTTCTGACAGCGCCAGGCCCGTTTTGCTGATTATTGTGGCGACGCTGGGAAACACCCTGGGGGGATTGACCAATATTTTTATAGGGCGCTTACTGCCTCAGCCAAAACAGCAGTTTGGATATATGATGGCCGTACGCGGGTTACAGCGTTATGGTCCGGCTGCGCTATTATTTAGCTGGGTGCCGGTAGTCGGCGATTTATTGTGCGTGTTGGCGGGTTGGTTGCGAATGCCTTGGATGAGTTCAGCGATTTTTATATGTATTGGAAAAGCGCTGCGCTATATCGTTCTGACAGGGATAACTTTACAAGGCATCGTATGGTGGTCGTAACCGGATGAAAATGAGATCTGGTGAGTGCCATCAAGTTTCAATTATGCTTACAAACATTACATTTTAACATCGGGAGGTCGATTTGATCCCGGATATATCACAGGCTCTTTCCTGGTTGGAAAATAATCCTCAGGCAGTGAATGGTATCCAGCGTGGAATTGAACGCGAAACGTTGCGCGTGATGGCTAACGGGCATCTTGCCACTACTGGACATCCCAAGAAATTGGGTGCGGCATTAACGCATCCGTGGATTACCACCGACTTTGCTGAGACCTTGTTAGAATTCATTACGCCTGTCGATAAAGATGTCGATCACCTGTTGACGTTCTTGCGTGATATTCATCGCTACGTCGCCCGAAATTTAGGCGATGAACGGATGTGGCCGCTGAGCATGCCGTGTTTCATTGCCGAAGAACGGGATATTGAGCTGGCACAGTATGGCTCATCCAACGTTGGGCGTTTTAAAACGCTGTATCGTGAAGGGTTAAAGAATCGTTATGGCGCGCTGATGCAGACGATTTCCGGCGTACATTATAATTTCTCGTTACCGCTGGCGTTCTGGCAGGCCAGAGCTGGCGTCCGTGATATGGAAAGCGGGAAAGCAGAAATTTCGGCGGGCTATTTCCGTTTGATCCGGAACTATTACCGCTTTGGCTGGATAATTCCGTATCTGTTTGGCGCTTCTCCGGCGATTTGCTCCTCCTTTCTGCAAGGCAGAGAAACCTCGCTGCCGTTTGTTCGTACGGATAAAGGGATGTGTTATCTGCCTTATGCGACATCGCTGCGGCTGAGCGATCTGGGCTACACCAATAAATCGCAAAGTAACCTTGGTATTACTTTTAACGATCTGGACACATATGTGGCCGCGTTGAAACGAGCGATAAAAACGCCGTCTGAAGAATACGTTCAGATTGGAATGAAGAAAGAGGGGCGTTATTTGCAACTGAATACCAATGTGTTGCAGATTGAAAACGAGCTTTATGCGCCAATCAGGCCGAAACGTGTTACGCGGCCTGAAGAACTGCCTTCTGATGCCTTACTGCGCGGCGGGATCGAATATATCGAAGTTCGATCGTTGGATATCAATCCTTTCTCACCGACCGGCGTCAGCGCCAGCCAGGTTCGTTTCCTGGATTTATTCCTGATTTGGTGCGCGTTGGCGGATGCGCCGGACATGAGTGCGGATGAACTGCTCTGTACCCGTAAAAACTGGAATAGGGTGATACTCGAAGGGCGTAAACCGGGTCAAACTATCGGTATGGGGTGTGAAACAGAACAACATCCGATAGCCCGCGTCGGGAAATCATTATTTGCTGATTTGCGCCGTGTTGCTGAAGTATTGGATGGTGGTAATGCTCAACCGTATTACCAGCAGGTTTGTGATGAGCTGGTGCCCGGTTTTGACGATCCTGAAACGACGTTCTCAGGTCGGTTGCTTAACCTGATGAAAGAAAGCGGCAGCGGTGGCGTCGGGCTCCATTTGGCCGAAGAATACCGCAAGATGCTGAGTGATGAACCACTGCAAATCCTGACGGAAGAACGGCTGGCGGCGGAGAGTGAGCGCTCTTGGCATCATCAGCGGCAGATTGAAGCAGAGGATACGATGAGTTTTGAACAATATCTTGCTGCGCATTAAAAAAGAAAAGGCCACAATTAATGTGGCCAAATAAACATCTTGAATAAGGGATGATGATAATAAATGCGCGTCTTTCAGTAATTCAGACTCGCATAAAAAGGAAAAGTTTCCCGGAAACGAGAAAAAATGAATTTTTTCTATGAGGAGGTGACGTTATGCCGTTACTAGATAGCTTTACTGTAGATCATACCCGCATGGCAGCGCCTGCCGTCAGGGTTGCAAAAACCATGAAAACCCCTCATGGCGATACCATCACCGTATTTGATCTGCGTTTTTGCCGGCCGAATATCGAAGTGATGCCGGAACGAGGGATTCATACGCTGGAACACTTGTTTGCCGGTTTCATGCGCGATCATCTGAATGGCGATGGCGTGGAGATTATTGATATTTCTCCTATGGGCTGCCGTACGGGCTTCTATATGAGTTTGATTGGCACGCCTGGCGAACAGCGTGTCGCCGACGCCTGGAAAGCCGCCATGGCCGATGTGCTGAAAGTGACCGATCAGCGTAAAATCCCTGAACTGAACGAATACCAGTGTGGGACGTATGAAATGCACTCGCTGACAGAAGCTCAGGAGATCGCCCGGCATATTCTGGAGCATGATATCGGCATCAACCAGAACGACGAACTGGCGTTGCCGAAAGACAAGCTGGCGGAGCTGCATATCTGATCGTCGCAGATATAAAAAGAGAGCCGTGGTTGGCTCTCTTTTTTACATCGGACTGTACGCCGAATCAGGCCGCGACGAAGTGTTGTATCACCCGGCTGCCAAAATAGGACAGCGTCAATAGCAGCGCGCCAACCAGGCTAAACCATACCACGCGCCGTCCGCGCCACCCCTCGTGGTAGTGTCCCCATAGCAGCAAGACATAGATAAACCAGGCAAACAAAGAGAACAGCGCCTTATGCAGATTCTCTTTATTATTGATGAGATCGTCCATATAGAACAGACCGGTACACAGCGTCAGCGTCAAAAGAATGACGCCAATCTGTGTAATGTGGAACATTTTGCGCTCGATGCTCATAAGCGGCGGCATATCGGCGGCAAAGCCCAGCTTTTTATTTTTTAGCAGATAATCAATCCACACCAACTGCAACGCATAAAGCGCGGCGATGATTAGCGTAGCGTACGCGAATAGCGCCAAACCGATATGGAACAGCAACCCCGGCGTCGTTTCCAGATGCGTAATGAACTCACCGGGCATGAAACTGGCGAAGGCCAGATTGATCAGGGCAAAGGTATATACGATCGGCAGCAGAAACCATCCGCGATTACGTGAGGCGACAATCGTCATCACCGTGCAGATAATCAGGCTGATGAGAGAACCGATATTCAGCAGACTCAGGTTTTGCCCCGTCTGTACATCAAAGATTCGTTGATACAGCGCCACCGCATGGCAGATAAGCGCAACGCTGGCCGAAAGTATCGCCAGCCGACGATATGCACTGTTCTTGCGCAGCAGACTGGGAATAATCAGTCCGAGGCTGAGTGTGTAGGCGACCAGGGCCACAATAGCGAAAACAGACATACAAGTAGGTTATTAAATATCAACTAAGTAAAATGAAGTGTCAGTATAACGTTAGTCGCCATAGGCACCAACTGTTCTCCATCTGAGGCGCAGAGATCGCTGCCGCTTTCGTGTTATAATCCTGCCATTCGCGTCGCGGTGGCGGCTTGTCTTACATTGAGCATGAGATATGTTTGAAAATTTAACCGATCGACTATCGCGCACATTGCGCAATATCAGCGGCCGCGGGCGGTTGACTGAAGACAATATAAAAGAAACGCTGCGTGAAGTTCGCATGGCGTTGCTTGAAGCTGACGTTGCCTTACCCGTGGTTCGGGACTTTATCAATCGCGTAAAAGAACGCGCCGTTGGCCACGAAGTAAACAAGAGTCTGACGCCGGGGCAAGAGTTCGTCAAGATCGTCAAGAATGAACTTGTCAGCTCAATGGGGGAGGTTAACGCCGAACTGAACCTTGCCGCGCAGCCGCCTGCCGTGGTGCTGATGGCCGGTTTGCAAGGGGCGGGTAAAACCACCAGCGTTGGTAAATTAGGTAAGTTCCTTAAAGAAAAACAGAAGAAAAAGGTGCTGGTGGTTTCCGCTGACGTTTATCGCCCGGCGGCGATAAAACAGCTGGAAACGCTGGCGCAAAGCGTCGGGGTCGATTTTTTCCCGTCAGACGCACAGGAAAAACCTATCGATATCGTTAACCGCGCATTACAGCACGCCAAGCTGAAGTTTTACGATGTGTTGTTAGTCGATACCGCCGGCCGTCTCCATGTCGATGACGCGATGATGGACGAAATTAAGCAGGTTCATGCGGCGATTCAGCCAATAGAAACCCTGTTTGTTGTCGATGCCATGACCGGCCAGGATGCGGCGAATACCGCAAAAGCCTTTAACGAAGCCCTGCCGCTGACCGGGGTGATTCTTACCAAGATCGATGGCGATGCCCGAGGCGGGGCGGCGCTGTCTATCCGTCATATTACCGGCAAGCCGATCAAGTTTCTGGGTGTCGGTGAAAAAACGGAAGCGCTGGAACCGTTCTATCCTGAACGTATTGCCTCGCGTATTCTTGGCATGGGCGATGTTCTCTCCCTTATCGAGGACATTGAGAGTAAGGTTGATCGCACCCAGGCAGAGAAACTTGCCAAAAAGCTTAAAAAGGGCGACGGCTTTGATTTGACCGATTTTCTGGATCAACTGAAGCAAATGCGCAATATGGGCGGTATGGCCAGCATGATGAGTAAAATGCCGGGTATGGGCCAACTGCCGGATAACGTTAAGTCGCAGATGGATGACAAAGTCCTGGTGCGCATGGAAGCGATTATTAATTCCATGACCCAGCAGGAACGAGCGAAGCCGGAAATTATCAAAGGATCGCGCAAGCGCCGTATCGCCACGGGATCGGGCATGCAGGTTCAGGACGTGAACCGTCTGCTTAAGCAGTTTGACGACATGCAACGGATGATGAAGAAAATGAAGAATGGCGGTTTAGCGAAGATGATGCGCGGCATGAAAGGTATGATGCCGCCAGGATTCCCGGGGCGCTAAGCGCGAAAAACCTTGTCGAACAGACAAAGTATCGCGGCCGATACGCTTTAGATTGCTTTTTGCGCCAAAATGAGTAAAATTTTGGGGCTTTTTATATGACACTGGGCCCCGTTCCTCGATGGGGCCCGGTTGTTTTATTAACTAAAGAGGATGTTATGGTAACAATTCGTTTGGCACGTGGCGGCGCGAAAAAACGCCCGTTTTATCAAGTTGTCGTGACCGATAGCCGCAATGCGCGCGATGGTCGCTTCATTGAGCGCGTAGGCTTCTTCAACCCGATCGCAACCGGTCAGGCAGAAGCGCTGCGTTTAGATCTGGATCGTATCGAACATTGGGTCGGTCTGGGTGCAACGGTTTCTGATCGCGTATCTTCGCTGATCAAAGACGCTAAAAAAGCAGCATAATCTGTTGCGGTGGTGACAATGAGCAATCAACTTAGCCTGCAAGCTCCTGTTAGCCCGATTGTATTGGGGAAAATGGGATCGACTTACGGCATCCGAGGTTGGCTCAGAGTGTTTTCATCCACCGAAGATGCCGAGAGCATTTTTGATTATCAACCTTGGTTTATCCAGACAAAAAGTGGTTGGCGGCTTGTCGAGATCGAAAGCTGGAAACACCACAATCAGGATCTGATCATCAAGATTAAAGATGTTGACGATCGTGATGCGGCAAATTTACTGACCAATTGCGAGATTATCGTGGATTCGGCGCAGTTGCCTGAACTGGATGAAGGTGATTATTACTGGAAGGATCTTATTGACTGTCAGGTCGTAACCGTAAAAGGTTATCAACTGGGTAAAGTCATCGATATGATGGAAACCGGTTCAAACGATGTGATGGTAATAAGGGCTAACCTGAAAGATGCCTTCGGGGTCAAGGAGCGGCTGGTTCCGTTCCTCTCTGGACAGGTTGTCAAGCATGTTGACCTTTCTGCTCAAACTATTGAAGTAGATTGGGATCCTGGTTTTTGAACTCTGAATTGACCAGTAGTACCAAGTGGAACGAGACTATGTGGATTGGGGTTATTAGCCTGTTTCCAGAGATGTTCCGCGCAATTACTGATTACGGAGTCACTGGCCGGGCAGTTAAAAATGGCCTGCTGAGCGTACAGTATTGGAGTCCGCGAGATTTCGCTTACGATCGGCATCGCACCGTGGACGATCGCCCTTATGGCGGCGGCCCCGGAATGCTGATGATGGTGCAACCCTTGAGGGATGCGATCCACGCAGCAAAAGCAGCGGCAGGCGAAGGTGCCAGAGTGATTTATTTATCACCTCAGGGCCGTAAATTAGATCAGCAAGGCGTGCGCCAACTCGCCGCTAACCGGAAAATGATTCTGGTTTGCGGGCGGTACGAGGGAATTGATGAGCGCGTAATTAAAACCGAAATTGATGAAGAATGGTCAATCGGGGATTACGTACTCAGCGGTGGGGAACTGCCGGCAATGGCGCTGATTGATTCCGTATCCCGTTTTATACCGGGAGTGTTGGGTCATCAGTCGTCAGCGGAAGAGGATTCTTTTGCTGACGGATTGTTGGATTGTCCGCATTTTACTCGTCCTGAAGTGTTGGCCGGTATGGATGTTCCGCCAGTTTTACTGTCAGGCAACCATGCTGAAATACGTCGCTGGCGTTTGAAGCAGTCGCTGGGCCGAACCTGGCTTAGAAGACCTGAACTTCTGAAAAGCCTAGCTCTGACTGACGAGCAAGCAACGTTGCTGGCTGAATTCCAACGGGAATATCAGTCCGGGCAACAAGAGTATTAGGTGGTCGTCACGGTTTGACCTGACGAACCCAAATATCAGTTTACCTAGGGTAAGAGACATATTATGAGCAACATCATTAAGCAAATTGAACAAGAGCAGATGAAGCAGGACGTACCTGCATTTCGTCCGGGTGATACCGTAGAAGTGAAGGTATGGGTTGTTGAAGGTAGCAAAAAACGTCTGCAGGCATTCGAGGGCGTGGTTATCGCTATTCGTAACCGCGGTCTGCATTCTGCATTCACTGTTCGTAAGATTTCCAACGGCGAAGGTGTAGAACGTGTTTTCCAAACGCATTCTCCGGTAGTGGACAGCATTGCTGTTAAACGTCGTGGCGCCGTACGTAAAGCCAAATTGTACTATCTGCGTGAACGCACTGGTAAGTCTGCTCGTATTAAAGAGCGTCTTAACTAAGATTGCGCTTGCGCAACATCCAAAAGTAATTAGTTATCAAGGGTTTAGCCAATGGCTAAACCCTTTTTTTGCGTAAGTGGCGGCAAAATGGCATATTCCACCGCCTGTTTTCGGCCGCTGTTTAATCGGGTTTGCGTGCAATGACGGTCGGGAACATATGCATCCGATCGTTAATGAATTGGATGTCGCTGAATCCAGCTGTTTCCAATTGGGACTGTGTTTGTGCGTGGGTGCGAAAAGACGTCCACTTGGCGCTGAAAATGCGTGAGAAGAGCAGATGCTGTAAAGCCAGTAATGCCGGATCGGCTTCTCTCCATGGGGAGTCCGCCGACAATGCCGGCGGCGGCGTGAGGAAACTGGTTACCAGCGTACCCCCGGGTATCAATCCATCAAAGAATGCACGGTATAATGCCGTAACGCGATCGTCATTCGGTTCATAAATGTTAAGGCCGTTGCTGGTTAACACATCAACCTGGGGTCCCAGATCGAGCGACCAGGCATCATGGCAATAAAGCGATAGCCGTTTTTCCAGCCCTTGCTGTTCCGCCAGGCTACGCGCGCCCGCCAGTGCCTGATTATCCAGATCGACGCCAATTAAGCTTATGTCATGATGGTGGGTGTAGTCGATCAACAGCAGATCGCCCATAAATCCGCATGGAACCGACGCCATCGTTATGCCGGGACGCAACAAGGTTTGTAACTGCTGCTGGAAAATGGCGAACCGTTCACGGGTAGCCAGCACGCTTGGCAATTTTTCGTAAATCAGCTCCTCGAGCTGGTTGGCGAAGCGGACCTCGCCACTGCGGTAGGTTACCAGGCGGTGCGTCCAGTGGGCATTTAAGCCGTGGTGTTCCAGCAAGAAACGGCCCAGTTCAAAACTGGCAAGCTCATCCAGCATGGCAAGCTGCTGATCAACCGTTGCGCCAGGAAGATCGCCTGACTGACGGATTCGGTTTTTTGCCGACGCTATCCGGCCGTTATGGTCGTCAGAAGAGGTATTGCGGTGGGACAACAGACTGGAACGAGGATCGGTATCGATGGGCTGATCGGGTTTTGACATGCTACTACTCCATTAGTTATTTACAATTCCGCCGACTACTTTAACGCCGGCACTATTACATGTCGAAACCTTAATATCATTCAGTTGTTTCTGAAACTTTACGATCAATTTTCACTCTGCGGATAACGGCTTACGTTCAATCAACTGAACAAGTTACTCTATATGCTGTTGCCATTCGGTTCGCAGCTGTTCGGCGTTGGCTGTGCCGTCGCAACTAGCGGGGAAACTCTTGCCGGATTTTCCCCATTCACGCATGTTGGCGGCATGGCAAAAATCGGCCTGTCCTGCGTTGTAACCACGCAAATAGGCATCACGGTCTACCTGGGGATTGCCAAACCACTCCTCCAGCGCACTGTTGTCTTTGACCACCATGCCCGATGCGGCGTCTTGGTAGCCTGTATCGTACCAGAAAGTTTTTTCGCCGCCTGACGATGGGGCGGAGACATCGGTCTGGCAGCCTGCGGTGAAAAGAATTACAGCCAGAAAGTAACTGTATTTCATAATGAAACCTTTTATCAGTCGGTTATCGCTATAAAACATACGACGTTTAAGCGATACCCAATTTTTCTTTTAACAGTTTCAGATAACGGCGACTTACCGGGATATTTTTTCCTGTGTTGGTGAGCACTTCCGCCGCGCCGTTTTCCATCAATTGAATTTCTTTCAGTAGATCGGTATTGACCATATATTTTCTATGGCAACGTACGAAAGGCGTTTTTTCTTCCAGTGTTTTTAGCGACAGTTGCGTATAACCAGACTGGCTTACGCCAACAACATGTACGCCGCTGAGTTCAGAGCTGAGATATTCGACTTCATCGACTTTGAGTAAAAAAATGCGGTTATGCCCGTGACAGGGAATGTGCCTAAGATGGGGTTCTGTAATTAATTGTACATTTTTATTTACACTCGCGCCGCGGCGCAAACGGTTTAAGGTTTTATTGAGCCGCTGTGAGTCCAGGGGTTTGAGCAGATAGTCAAATGCGTGTTCTTCAAAGGCGCGCACCGCATATTCATCATAGGCAGTGACGAACACGACATAAGGCATGTTTTCAGGATCCAGCATGGCGGCTAATTCCAGACCGTTGACTTTCGGCATTTGTATGTCGAGAAAAATCACGTCAGGCTGTAGGCGGTGAATCGCGGGTATCGCCTCAAGAGCGTTGCCGCACTGGTCGACGATCGTTATGTCCGGTTCATTTTCCAGCAGTAGAGCCAGTTCTTCACGCGCAGGCAGTTCGTCGTCAATTATGATAGCTTTCAGCATCGTTCTCCCCTTTGTCCCGATGATTCTACCATCATTCACTTCGGGGATTGGAATGTTGACGAACAGAATTGAGCGTCAGACAGCTTTGTTCTGAGCGGTTTTCGATGATAGTAATTTTTAGTTTACATATATGGATTGAAATCTTTACGGTTCGTGATATGGTGTAAACATATGCGTAAACAGCATTAACCGATTACGCCCATAAAAGGACTCGTCAGGAAATATGAACATGCAAAAAGATTCACTCAATAACATTAATATCAGCGCGGAACAGATACTTATTACTCCGGATGAATTGAAAACCAAATTCCCTCTCAGCGACAACGAACAACAGGCTATCGCCGATGCCCGTCAAACTATCGCCAATATTATTCACGGACGCGATCCTCGGCTGCTGATCGTATGCGGCCCTTGTTCTATTCACGATACCGATGCGGCTCTGGAGTACGGGCGCCGTTTGCAATCGCTTTCTGCTGAACTGGGCGACCGGCTGTATATCGTCATGCGGGTGTATTTTGAAAAGCCGCGCACGACTGTCGGCTGGAAAGGGCTGATTAACGATCCTCATATGGATGGTTCTTGTGATGTGGAAGCCGGGCTGCATATTGCCCGCGAGTTATTGCTCAAGCTGGTAAACATGGGATTGCCGCTGGCAACCGAGGCGCTGGATCCCAATAATCCGCAGTATCTGGGCGATCTGTTCAGTTGGTCGGCGATCGGCGCCCGTACCACGGAATCACAAACGCACCGCGAAATGGCGTCTGGCCTGTCAATGCCCGTTGGTTTTAAAAACGGAACCGACGGCAGTCTTGGAACGGCAATCAATGCGATGAGAGCGGCGGCCATGCCGCACCGGTTTATGGGTATCAATCAATCCGGACAGGTTTGCCTGTTGCATACTCAGGGCAATGCTGATGGTCATGTGATTTTGCGCGGCGGCAAAAAGCCAAACTACAGTGCGCAGGACGTGGCGGAATGTGAAAAACAAATGCAGGATGCAGGACTGAAACCGTCCCTGATGATAGATTGTAGCCACGGTAATTCCAATAAAGATTATCGTCGGCAGCCCCTGGTGGTCGAATCTGCCATTGAGCAGATTAAAGCAGGCAATCGTTCAATTATTGGCCTAATGCTGGAGAGCCACCTTAATGAAGGTAGTCAGTCTTCAGAGCAGCCTCGTTCCGCCATGCGCTATGGCGTGTCCGTAACGGACGCCTGCATCAGTTGGGAAAGCACAGAAGCATTGTTGCGTTCGGTACATCAGGAACTTGACGCGCGAGTAAAACATTCAGGAGAGTAATAAGTTATGGTGGCTGAACTGACCGCATTGCGTGATCGGATTGATGAGGTAGATAAAGAGTTATTAGCCCTGTTATCACGTCGATTGCGTTTAGTGGCGGAGGTCGGTGAGGTGAAAAGTCGGTATGGTTTGCCGATCTATGCTCCCGATCGTGAAGCGGCGATGTTCAGCTCGCGTCGTAAAGAGGCTGAGTTGCTGGGAGTGCCGCCTGACCTGATTGAGGATATCTTGCGTCGGGTCATGCGTGAATCCTATTCCAGTGAAAATGATAAGGGATTTAAAACGCTCTGCCCATCGCTTCGCCCAGTGGTCATCATCGGCGGTCGCGGTCAGATGGGTAAGCTGTTTGAGAAAATGCTGACCTTGTCCGGCTATCAGGTCAGAATTCTGGAGCAGGATGACTGGCCCCAGGCGGAAAGTTTGTTATCTGATGCTGGGATGGTCATTGTCAGCGTTCCGATTCATGTCACCGAGCAGGTGATAGCCCGTCTGCCCACGTTGCCGGATGACTGTATTCTCGTTGATTTGGCTTCGGTGAAAAATGGGCCGCTGCAAGCGATGCTGGCGGCACATCGCGGCCCTGTGCTTGGGCTACATCCGATGTTCGGCCCTGATAGCGGCAGTCTGGCTAAACAGGTGGTGGTCTATTGCGATGGTCGCCAACCTGAAGCCTATCAGTGGCTGCTGGAACAGATTCAGGTGTGGGGCGCGCGTTTACATCGCATCAGCGCAGTAGAGCACGATCAGAATATGATGTTCATTCAGGCGCTGCGCCACTTTGCCACATTTGCGTATGGCCTGCATCTGGCGGAAGAGAATGTGCAGTTGGAACAGTTGTTGGCGTTGTCATCACCGATCTATCGTCTGGAATTGATTATGGTCGGGCGGCTGTTCGCTCAGGATCCACAGCTGTACGCTGATATTATTATGTCTTCCGAGAATAATCTGGCGCTGATTAAACGCTATTACCAACGTTTCGGCGAAGCGATAGAACTGCTGGAGCGCGCGGATAAAGCGGCTTTCATCAACAGCTTCAAGAAAGTCGAGCATTGGTTCGGCGACTACGCCGATCGATTCCAGTCTGAAAGCCGAACGTTGTTGCGTCAGGCTAACGATATTCGTCAGTAGTCGTCCTAAGTAGGTTTATGTTCTTAGCATGCCATCCCGCGGTTTACCGGGATGGCAATTTTTTTACTCGCCCGAATCTACAGGAACTACATTCTCGCTTGGGTAGCAGCCCAGGACTTTCAGCGAACGAGTGATAGCGGTTAATTCCTTCAGGGCTTTTTGCATGGCCTCGCCGCGCAGGTTGGCCTGCACATCAATATAAAACATCTCTTCCCATGGATTGCCGTTAATCGGGCGTGACTCCAGTTTGGTCATCACAATACCGTGGTCGCGCAGTACCAGCAGGGCTTCAACCAATGCCCCGGATTGCTGACCCGTCGCCATAATCAGCGTGGTTTTAGCCGGAACCTGCTCTGATACCTCAATCGGTTTACGGGCAAGAACGATAAAGCGAGTGATGTTTTGCGACTGATTGGCCAGATTATGTTCAAGAACCTGCAACTGGTAGAGCATTCCGCCGGCTTCGCTACCGAGGGCCGCGGCCTTCGGTGATTTGAGGGCCGCCACTTTTTCCATCGCGGCGGCGGTGCTTTCGCAGTACACGATTTTCCAGTGTGGAAAGCGATTGATAAAGTGACTGCACTGCTGAAAAGGTTGCGGGTGGCTATAAACGGTCTCAATATGATCGAGGTCGGTTTCGGTCGCCACTAAAACACAGTGATTAATCGGATTGCTCAACTCGCCGACAATAGCTAGCCCGGTATGCTGTAACAGGTCGTAGACATCGTTAATGGAGCCGGAACTGGTGTTTTCAATCGGCAACACGGCATAGTCAGCCTGGCCCGTTTCCACCATATTGAAAATATCCTGGAATTTCTGGCAGCCGCATTCGATGAGTTGTTCAAAATGCCGCGCCGCGTACTGGCGGGCCGCCAGGTGTGAATAAGACCCCTTAGGCCCCAGAAAAGCAATCCGAGCTGAATGGGATGTCATCTGGTTAAGGTGATGCTGCAAAAGCGCCTGCTGCGTCAGCACCGAATCTTCAATAATCAACTGGAACAAACGGGTGATATAGTGACCGTCAAGATGATATTTTTTCCCCACCGCGGTCAGGTTGTCGAGTAAATCACGTTCGCGTTCTTTATCGCGAATAGGGCGATGAGAGTGTAATTTACTGCGTGCGACGTCGAGAGCCAGTTCCCGCCTTTCTGCTAATAACTCCAGTAATTTTAAATCCAGTTCGCTGATGCGCTCGCGTAGTACCAGTAGTGGGTTGTCCATTATGTTGTTACCTGTTTTCTGTTCTTATAAAAAATTTCCGCGAGAAAAAACGTCGGCGGCGTTTTTCAACGGCGTTTGCGATAGCTTATCGACATAGCCCGCCACAAAAAAAAGCCTCCTGTTCCAGGAGGCTTTTTTATTCGTCTTCGTATTCTTGCTCTTGTGACGAATCGCCTCCCAAATCAGTGGAAGGTAAAAAAGAATACGAAGAAGAACGGCGTGTTAGTCATGGCGACCCTGTGTGTAAGCTGCATGAGTATAAAATAATAACATGTAAAGTAACGGTTGGCTTTTCATCCTGTCAATACAAAATCGCCGGGAGCGATTTTGAACAACGGGCAGCGTGGCGTTTTAGAGGGACGAACAAGGATGTTCGCCATACAAAAACGCGCCGTCAGGCGCGTTGGATAACAAGAACAAAGCGTATTATTCTTCTTGCGGAATTTGCAGGTTGGCCTCTTTGACGCCTGCCGCAGCGCGGCGCGCTTCACCTTTATGCTGCACTTTGTTTAATTGGCGCTCAAGTTTGGCGATAAGTTCATTGATAGCAGCGTACATATCGTCATGTTTAGCACTGGCGACCAGCGGCCCGTTCGGCGTACTGATTGTTGCATCGACAACGAAACCCTGAGGTTCTTTTGACAGAATGATATGTGGGTTAATCAGGTGAGCTTGCCACTTATCCAGTTTCGAGAGACGGTCTTCGACATGCTGACGTATTGCGGGCGTAATATCCATTTGCTTACTGGTAATATTGATACTCATATAACTTACCTCTCTGCCTATGTCCGTCTTGGATAATTTCAGCATAACGCGAGTTGCGACAAAAAGCGTGATTTCGATCGCTTTTTTTTGTCACTTTCTGTCAATAAACCATGATTTGTGAACCGGACTTGGGAATAGGCGGGAAGTGCTTGAGAGAGGGGGAAGGCTATGCCATTATCATAAGGATATATTGAGACCATTCGCGGATTTTCCGCCTTTTCCCCTCCTTTCCGAGAACAGATTCCGGCTATAAGAAAGACGGCAACCGAAGCTGCCGTCTTATGGTTTCGTCGCTTAATTTTCTTATGCCGGATTTGCAGCAATAATTTTAGCGACTTTGTCAGCCTGCGCAGCTAACTGAAGCTCGCGATACGCATTTTCCATCAATGGCAATGCATCTTTCGTGGCCTTGGTATCGGGATAGTCACGCAGCATTTGCTCGACACGGTTAACTACTGCCACATATGCGCCACGTTTCGTGTAGTATTGCGCCACGGAAAGTTCATATTTAGCCAGACGTTCTTTTAGGTAAACCAGCCGTTTATTGGCATCGGTTGCATATTGGCTGTTTGGGTAGCTCTGAATCAGCCGGCTAAAGTCACGGAAAGCCATACGGGCATACTGGGGATCGCGGTCGGAGCGATCGACGCCAAAGAACCCCTGTAAGGCGCTGTCGTCGAGCGCCATATCGGTCAGACCACGCATGTACAAGACATAATCAACGCTTGGATGCGTAGGGTTTAACCGCAGGAAACGATCGATAGAAGCCTGAGCCAACGGCAGTTCAGCAGATTTATAGTAGGCGTAAATCAAATCCAACTGCACCTGCTGCGAATAAGGACCAAATGGATATCGGTTATCCAGCGCTTCCAACTGCGTGATGGCTGCTCTAAAGTTGCCGTCCTGCAATTTTTGTTGGGCGGTGGCATACAGTTCAGATGGCGGACTGTCGGGAACCGCATCCTTGGAATTGCTGGAGCAACCAGCCAGCGCCAGGCTCAACGTGGCGGCGGCCACCAGATATTTCATACGCGTCATGACGTTTTGATTATCCTCAGAGTGTTATTCCGGGAGACTGTCCGTTAAGCTCCCGATTTAGACCAGCTACAATAGTACATTATTTTAAACGGCGTCGCCGTGAAAACCCAACGTTAACGAAGAAGCTGCATATATGGCACAACAAGTACAACTCACCGCAACGGTGGCCGAATCTCAACTCGGACAACGTTTAGATCAGGCTTTGGCCGAATTGTTCCCTGATTATTCACGATCTCGCATAAAAGAGTGGATTCTTGAGAACCGGGTTCAGATTAACGGCAATGTAATCAACAAGCCAAAAGAGAAAGTGCTAGGGGGCGAATGGGTTGCGATTGATGCGCTTATCGAAGAAGAAGCCCGCTGGGAAGCGCAGAATATCGCGCTGGATATCGTCTATGAAGATCAGGATATTCTGGTCATCAATAAACCGCGGGATTTTGTGGTGCATCCCGGCGCCGGTAACCCGGATGGCACCGTTTTAAATGCGTTGCTACATTATTATCCTGAAATTGCGGATGTTCCCCGTGCCGGCATCGTCCATCGTTTGGATAAAGACACCACGGGATTAATGGTTGTCGCCAAGACCGTACCGGCACAGACCCGTCTGGTTGAGTCATTGCAAGCCCGGGAAATCACCCGTGAGTATGAGGCGGTCGCGATTGGCAATATGACCGCCGGCGGCACAGTGGATGAACCCATCGCCCGGCATTCGACCAAACGGACGCATATGGCGGTGCACCCTATGGGTAAAGCGGCGGTGACCCATTATCGGATTATGGCGCATTTCCGTGCTCATACGCGGCTACGCTTGCGGTTGGAAACGGGACGTACTCACCAAATTCGCGTGCATATGTCGCACATTAACCATCCGCTGGTGGGCGATCCTTTATATGGCGGTCGTCCTCGTCCGCCCAAAGGCGCATCAGACGAATTCATTACGGTTCTACGTGGTTTTGACCGACAGGCTTTACATGCAACGATGCTGCGGTTATATCACCCGATTAGCGGGATACAAATGGAGTGGCATGCGCCTCTGCCGCAGGATATGGTCGATCTTATCAATGCGCTGAAAGCCGATACGGAAGCGTTCCAGGATCAACTCAACTGGTGATTGAACAAGAGCGGTGATGAAACAATGCTAATACATCCTGACTGGCCTTTACCGGATAGCGTCCGGGCATGCAGCACCACTCGTTACGGCGGCGGCAGTTTGCCGCCGTATGATGCGCTCAATTTGGGAGGTCATGTCGGTGATGATGCCGACACGGTGATGGCAAACCGTCAAAAGCTCGTTGATAAGGCGAATTTACCTGCGATGCCGCACTGGCTGGAGCAGGTGCATGGTACGCGTGTGATTCGTATTGACGGCACGCCGCCGTCTTCAGTTGTTGGCGATGCGGCTTATACGGATCGAAAAGGTCAGGTTTGTGCGGTAATGACCGCCGACTGTTTGCCGGTATTGTTTTGCGCGGCCGACGGCGGCGAAGTTGCTGCGGCTCATGCCGGCTGGCGTGGGTTGAGCGCGGGCGTACTGGAAGAAACGCTTGCCTGCTTCCGGGCAAAACCGTCGCAAATCATGGCATGGTTGGGGCCAGCCATAGGCCCCGATGCTTTTGAAGTCGGGGCGGAAGTGCGTGAGGAATTTATTCAGCATGACGCTATGGCGATATCGGCCTTCAGACCTCATGGAGATAAGTTTCTTGCCGATATATACCAGTTGGCGCGTTTGCGTTTACATGGCGTTGGCGTGACGCAAATTTTTGGTGGAGACTTCTGTACCGTCGGCGATCCGCAAAAATTTTTCTCTTATCGGCGCGATGGTGTGACGGGCCGTATGGCAAGTTTAATCTGGCTGATATAACCTATTGAATTAAGACGATCCACGGCAAGTAACATTTTAATCCCATTACTACTGGCAAAATAACCTTGAAATTTTGAGGGATGACCTCATCTGATCTCCAGTAGCAGTTTTGACCAGTATGTATGGGAGGTGTTATGCGTCTGGATCGTCTTACCAACAAATTTCAACTTGCTCTCGCCGATGCACAATCTCTTGCTCTTGGGCGCGATCATCAATTTATCGAACCCCTTCATCTGATGAGTGCTTTACTTAATCAGGAAGGCGGTACTGTCAGCCCGCTTCTGACTGCGGCTGGCGCCAATGTTGCCCGTCTGAAAACTGAAATCGAACAGGCTATCGCACGTTTGCCTCAGGTGGAAGGTACGGGCGGCGATGTTCAGCCATCCAGTGAGTTAGTTCGTACCCTAAATATTTGCGACAAACTGGCGCAGAAACGTGGCGACACCTTTATTTCTTCGGAGCTTTTTATTCTGGCGGTACTGGAGTCACACAGTACGCTCAGCGACATGATTAAAAATACGGGGGCAACACAAGAAAGCGTTACCAAAGCGATTGATCAAATAAGGGGAGGCGAACAAGTGAATGATCAAGGGGCTGAGGACCAGCGGCAGGCATTAAAAAAATATACTATCGACCTGACCGAGCGTGCGGAACAAGGCAAGCTTGACCCGGTTATCGGCCGCGACGAAGAAATTCGCCGTACTATTCAAGTATTACAGCGCCGAACGAAAAACAATCCGGTATTAATCGGTGAGCCTGGGGTGGGTAAAACCGCGATTGTCGAAGGGTTGGCTTTACGTATCGTTAATGGCGAAGTGCCGGAAGGCCTAAAGAACAAACGTGTCCTATCTCTGGATATGGGCTCGCTTGTTGCCGGCGCCAAATATCGCGGGGAATTTGAAGAACGGTTGAAAGGTGTCCTTACCGATTTATCCAAACAGGAGGGAAACGTCATCCTGTTTATTGATGAACTCCACACCATGGTTGGGGCGGGTAAAGCGGACGGCGCCATGGATGCCGGGAATATGCTGAAACCGGCTTTGGCGCGCGGTGAGTTGCACTGTGTTGGCGCTACCACGTTGGATGAATATCGGCAATATATTGAAAAAGACGCGGCTTTAGAGCGCCGTTTCCAGAAAGTTTTCGTGGCCGAACCGACAGTAGAAGACACCATCGCCATTTTGCGTGGTCTTAAAGAGCGCTATGAGTTGCATCACCATGTGCAGATCACCGACCCGGCAATCGTTGCGGCGGCTACGCTGTCCCATCGTTATATTGCAGACCGTAAGCTGCCGGATAAGGCGATCGACCTGATTGATGAAGCGGCTTCCAGTATCCGTATCCAGATTGACTCAAAGCCTGAGCCGTTGGATCGTCTGGAACGCCGGATCATTCAGTTAAAACTGGAACAGCAGGCGCTGAAAAAAGAGTCCGATGAAGCCAGTCAAAAACGTCTGGAGCTGTTAAATACCGAGCTTGAACAAAAGGAACGTGAGTACTCCAAGCTAGAGGAGGAATGGAAAGCGGAGAAAGCGTCGCTTACCGGTACTCAGAACATTAAGGCCTCTCTGGAACAGGCAAAAATTTCGCTAGAGCAGGCTCGTCGGCAAGGCGATTTGGGCCAGATGTCGGAGTTGCAATACGGTAAAATTCCTGAGCTGGAGAAACAGTTAGCGGCGGCGACGCAGCTTGAAGGCAAAACCATGCATTTGTTGCGTAACCGCGTGACGGATGCTGAAATTGCTGAAGTGCTTGCTCGTTGGACGGGGATCCCCGTATCCAGGATGTTGGAAGGCGAGCGTGAAAAACTGCTGCGCATGGAGCAGGAGTTGCACCGGCGCGTCATTGGGCAGAATGAAGCCGTTGAGGCGGTGGCGAATTCAATCCGACGCAGCCGCGCAGGTTTATCCGATCCCAATCGCCCAATCGGTTCTTTCCTGTTTCTTGGGCCAACAGGGGTGGGTAAAACCGAACTGTGTAAAACGCTGGCCTCTTTCCTGTTCGACAGTGATGATGCGATGGTCCGTATCGACATGTCCGAGTTTATGGAAAAGCATTCGGTGTCACGATTAGTGGGGGCGCCTCCGGGGTATGTCGGCTATGAAGAAGGGGGCTATCTGACGGAGGCTGTCCGTCGTCGTCCTTACTCGGTGATCCTGTTGGATGAAATCGAAAAGGCGCATCCCGATGTGTTCAACATTCTATTGCAGGTATTGGATGATGGGCGTTTAACGGATGGGCAGGGGCGTACGGTCGATTTCCGCAACACGGTTGTTATTATGACGTCGAACCTGGGTTCCGATCTTATTCAGGAGCGCTTTGGCGAACGGAGTTATACAGAGATGAGAGATATGGTACTGGAAGTCGTTAGCCATAGCTTCCGTCCTGAGTTTATCAACCGTATCGATGAGGTTGTCGTATTCCATCCTCTGGGAAGGAAGCATATCGCATCAATCGCCAAGATCCAGCTACAGCGTCTGTATAAGCGTCTTGAAGAACGGGGTTATCATGTGACAATAACGGATGCTGCACTGGAACGGTTGGGCGAAATCGGGTTCGATCCGGTTTATGGCGCTCGTCCGCTTAAAAGGGCAATTCAGCAACTGATTGAAAATCCGTTAGCTCAGCAGATTCTATCCGGCAAGTTAATTCCCGGCAAACCGGTCACGCTGGATGTTGATGGTGAGAACATCGTGGCCCGTCAATAACCTCTCTTTTTAACGAGAACAAAAACGGGGGAATAGTTTATTTCTCCCGTTTTCTCTTTCTTTGTGTAGATAATCCCCACTTTTAGTGCAAAACCCAGTCTGGAAACGGCTTTTTGATTCCTTTTTGAGCGCTTGATAATTTTTTTGCATTTAGCGCTTGTAAGCCGCGGGGAAGTCCCTATAATGCGCCTCCACTGACACGGCAACGGCGATTACGCGGTTGGGGTGACGGTAAGGAGTCAGGCAATAATCACTTGACTTCACAGCGGAATTGCATAACATATGCGGCCCGCGCCACAGCTTGCTGCGGCACTGCTCTTTAACAATTTAATCAGACAATCTGTGTGGGCACTCACAAGACAATATCGGCAAACGATATAAAAAAGTCTTGAAGAGTGACTGACAGTAAATTCATTACGAATAAACAGTTATTAA